>NZ_JBGNXB010000001.1:0-4111630 GCF_041678305.1 Pantoea sp. WEP | reverse complement strand
TCTGGCGATCGCTAAAACCGTGTGATTAGCGGTTTTTTAGCCATTGAACAATATACTCTGCAACCTGCTCAGGCTGATTGATATCCAGCACCGGTACCTGAAGCGCTAACGCTTCATCCGTCGCTACGGCAATCACCCAGTCGTCCAGCAATTCATCAATTTCTCCCTTAACGCCGCGCCGCCATAGCACCATCCTGGGTACGGGTTCCTGTTTAAACCCCTCGACCAGCACCAGATCCAGCGTTGCAGCGTCCATACGGCTTGCCAGCTGCGCTAAACTAAGCGGCTGTTGTGGCGTTTCACACATTAACGCCCAGCGTTGTTCGCTGGCGACGATCACCTGATCGGCTCCCGCTTTGCGCAGCAGATAACTGTCTTTTCCCGGCGTATCGATGTCCATCTGATGATGGGTATGCTTGATCAGCCCGGGGCGAATGCCCTGCGCTCTCAGTAGCGGAATCACCTGTTGTAACAGGGTGGTTTTGCCGGTGCCACTCCAGCCCACCACCGCCAGTAACGGCACACTCATCACGCACTTTCCTCATTAACCAAATCGTCAGGCGTATTGATATTGCGGAAGGCGGCTTCATCATCATCAAACAGTACGCCGTGTCCGCCATGTTCTCGCATAAACTGCATCAGACGACATTCTCCGCGCAGCAGCCACGCTTCCAGATCATCGGCCAGCGCACGATGCACCAGGGCCAGCGCCGGATGATCACGCTGACCCGATGTCACCCACACGGCGGCGGCTGCACCACGCTGCTGCCACAGCCGTGCAACAAAATCCTGCGGTAGCCACGGCGTATCGCAGGCGCAAAACGCCACCCATTCGGTCTGGCTGTGCCGCAGGCCGCTGAGCATTCCTGCCAGCGGACCGGGATAATCAGGCAGCGAATCACGAATCACCTGACAACCACTTGCCTGATAACGATCAATGTTACGGTTGGCGCTAATCAACACAATATTGACCTGCGGCTGTAAACGCTGCAGAACGTGCTGATAAAGCGGTTTGCCCTGTAATGGCAGCAAGCCCTTATCCTGACCTCCCATACGGCTGCCTTGCCCGCCTGCGAGGATCACACCGGTAAATGCGGTCATCTTCGTCTCCCTGTTTATTCTGGACGATACTTAACTCGCGGTAGCGAACCACCTGCGCAAAGGAATCAATGATGAAATATCACCGACTCAATGAACTGCTCGAACTGCTGCAGCCTGCCTGGCAGCAAGAACCCGATCTCAACCTGCTGGCATTTTTACAAAAACTGGCGCAGGAATCAGGTTTCAGTGGCCCATTAAGTGAATTAAGCGATGACGTATTGATTTACCATCTCAAAATGCGTGATGCCGGTAGTCAGGCTGTGATCCCGGGTCTGAAGAAAGATTATGAAGTGGACTTCAAAAGCGCGCTATTACGTGCGCGCGGTGTGATCAAGGATGATGAGTAGTGTTATCCTTGCGCGTTCAACGCACAGGTAACACACAGGCACAATGATGAGCGAAGCCGCTTTTAATTTTCAGACGCTGAATCCCGACGTCATCCTTGATGCGCTCTGGGATGCCGGTCTGCGGGTCGAGTCCGGCTTAACCGCCCTGAACAGCTACGAAAACCGCGTCTATCAGTTCAGCGATGAGGATAAGCGACGCTATGTCGCTAAGTTCTATCGTCCGCAGCGCTGGAGCGCCGCACAGATCGCTGAAGAGCATCGGTTTGCTCAGGATCTGCTGGACGATGAAGTGCCGGTTGCCGCACCGCTGGCGCTGCAGGGCAATACGCTCAATCAGCACGCTGGCTTTATGTTCGCGGTGTTTCCCAGCCTCGGTGGCCGGCAGTATGAAACCGACAATGAAGAGCAGATGGAGTGGGTAGGTCGTTTCCTTGGCCGTATCCATCAAACCGGACGCCACAGCCCGTTCCGCCAGCGGCCCACTCTGGGCCTGCAGGAGTATGTGGTTGAGCCACGTCTGCAGCTGGAACAGAGCACGCTGGTGCCCGCCTCGCTGAAGGATGCGCTACTGAAGGCGTTAGATAAACTCAGCGCCACGCTGCAGCAGAGCTGGCATAGCCAGTGGCAACCGCTCCGGCTGCACGGTGACTGCCATCCCGGCAATATTCTGTGGCGCGATGGGCCGATGTTTGTCGATCTCGATGACGCGCGCACCGGCCCGGCAGTGCAGGATTTGTGGATGCTGGTGAACGGCAGCCGTCAGGAGCAATTGATCCAGTGGGATATTTTGCTGGAAGCGTATAACGAATTTGGTGATTTCGATTTACACGAATTGACACTGATTGAGTCTTTACGCGCCATGCGCATGGTTTATTATCTGGCCTGGGTGGTACGCCGCTGGCAGGATCCCGCTTTTCCGCGCGCCTTCCCCTGGATGACCGATGAGGACTTCTGGCGCCGGCAGATTGCACTATTTATCGAGCAGGAAAAGTTGTTACACGAACCGCCGTTACAGCTTAGCCCGCAATTTTAATGAAGTACTCAGGAGATGTTCTCACGATGAAAAAGATTTGGTTTGCGCTGGTAGGTTTGATGCTGGCATTTAGCGCCTCAGCGGCACAGTTCAACGACGGCAAACAGTACGTTACGCTGCCAAAACCGGTCGCCGGTGAGCCGCAGGTTATGGAATTCTTCTCCTTCTTCTGCCCGCACTGCTACCAGTTTGAACGCATTTACCACGTCAGCGATGCGGTGAGAAAGAATCTGCCAGCGGATACCAAAGTGACCAAATATCACGTTGATTTTCTCGGCGGCGACTTCGGTCCGGTGGTCACGCATGCGTGGGCAGTGGCAATGGCGCTGGGTGTGGAAGATAAAGTGACCGCACCGATTTTCGACGGCATCCAGAAGACCCAGACCATTACCGACGCAGCCAGCCTGAAAGAAACCTTTATTAAAGCAGCGGGTATCACCTCTGAAGATTACGATGCAGCGTGGAACAGCTTCGCCGTGAAGGCGCTGGTCGCACAGCAGCAGAAAGCGGCCTCGGATGTTAATCTGCAGGGCGTACCGGCGATTTTCGTTAACGGCAAATACATGGTTAACAACGGCGGCCTGGACACCAGCTCAATGGATAACTTCGTGGCGGATTATGCCAACGTCGTGAAATTCCTGGTTGAGAAAAAGTAATTAAGCGCTGACAACGCGATGGCTTATGCTGTAGCGGCGCGGTTATCACCCGCCGCTACAGTGAAACCAACCCACACCATATCCTTAATTCACTAAGCCATTCATCCCTTACCGCCAGCGTTTTTTGATTACCCTTTCGCTTAATATCCACATAGACGATCGCCTTTTTAAAAAGGTGTTTCGTATCACGGCAAGATTATAACTGACTGATTGTAAAAGCATTTTAACCGTAAAATGATTGCAATTAACGTAAATAACAATACGTTATGAATTTTACGCACAAAGTTATCCACAAGATGATCCTTGCGATCCGCGCCGCGTAACCGCGAAAAAGATCCTCACTTTCTGCTGTTACTTCAACATTGTTCGCTGGTTGTGGCATCCTTATAACCCTGATTATCGCAACGAAGAAAATACAAACCTATGGCGCAAATTGCAGAAAATCCCCTGATTCTGGTAGATGGCTCTTCCTACCTCTACCGTGCATATCATGCCTTTCCGCCGCTGACCAACAGTGCGGGTGAGCCAACCGGCGCCATGTATGGTGTGCTCAACATGCTGAAAAGCCTGCTGATGCAGTATCAACCCAGCCATGTGGCTGTGGTCTTCGATGCCAAAGGCAAAACGTTCCGCGATGAGCTGTTTGAAAATTACAAATCGCATCGTCCACCGATGCCGGACGATTTACGCGCGCAAATCGCGCCGCTGCATGAAATGGTAAAAGCCATGGGGCTGCCGCTGCTGGCGGTGTCCGGCGTGGAAGCCGATGACGTGATTGGCACGCTGGCGCTGGAAGCGGAAAAGCAGGGGCGTGCGGTGCTGATCAGCACCGGCGATAAAGACATGGCGCAGCTGGTGACGCCGGGCATTACTCTGATTAACACCATGACCAACACCGTGCTCGGTCCGGAAGAAGTCGAGCAGAAATACGGAGTACCGCCTTCGCTGATTATCGATTTCCTCGCCATGATGGGCGACAGCTCGGACAACATCCCGGGCGTACCGGGCGTGGGCGAGAAAACCGCACAGGCGCTGCTGCAGGGGCTGGGCGGCATGCAATCCATCTACGACAACCTTGATAAAGTGGCCGGGCTCTCCTTCCGTGGAGCAAAAACCATGGCGGCGAAGCTGGAGCAGAATCGCGATGTGGCGTTTCTCTCCTACCAGCTGGCGACCATCAAAACCGATGTGGAACTGGAGCTGGCCTGCGAGCAGCTGACGGTTAACGAGCCTGACGTTGAAGCATTGCAGACGCTGTTCAGCCGCTATGAATTCAAACGCTGGCTAGCCGATCTGCAGGAAGGAAAATGGCTGCAGGGTAAAAAGAGCAATAGCCAGGCGCAGAAATCGCTGCCGGATGAACCCGTCGTGGCCGCAGCGGAAACGGTCAGCGTGCTGTCATCCGACGGCTATGTCACCATCCTCGACGAGGCGACCTTTGCCGACTGGCTGAAAAAACTGCAAAGCGCCGACGTGTTTGCTTTTGACCTGGAAACCGATTCGCTGGATACCCTGAGCGCCAATATTGTCGGCATTGCCTTCGCCGTGGCACCGGGCGAGGCCGCTTACCTGCCGGTGGCGCATGACTATCTTGACGCGCCACCGCAGCTGGATCGCGCCGCGGTGCTGAAGCAGCTGAAACCGCTGCTGGAGGACAGTAAAGCAGCGAAGGTCGGGCAGAATCTGAAGTACGATCGTGGCGTGCTGAAAAATTACGATATTGAGCTGAACGGCATCAAATTCGACACCATGCTGGAGTCTTACTGCCTGAACAGCGTCGGCGGCAAGCATGATATGGACAGCCTGGCGGCCCGCTGGCTTAACCACAAAACCGTCACTTTCGAAGAAATCGCCGGTAAAGGTAAAAATCAGCTCACCTTCAATCAGATCGCGCTTGAGCAGGCGGCGCACTATGCGGCAGAAGACGCTGACGTCACGCTGCAGCTGCACCTGCAAATGTGGCCGAAGCTGGAGCAGGAAGCTGGTCCAAAGCAGGTATTCGAGGCGATTGAGATGCCGCTGGTGACGGTCATTTCCCGCGTAGAGCGCAACGGTGTGCTGATCGATCAGAACATCCTCGCGAAACATTCGCAGGAGCTGACCACGCGTCTGGCCGAGCTGGAGCAGAAGGCGCACGAGCTGGCCGGCGAGCCTTTCAACCTCTCCTCCACCAAACAGCTGCAAACCATTCTGTTTGAGAAGCAGGGGATTAAGCCGACGAAGAAAACGCCGGGCGGCGCGCCATCGACCAGTGAAGAAGTGCTGGCTGAGCTGGCGCTCGACTATCCGCTGCCGAAAGTGATTCTTGAGCATCGCGGCCTGTCGAAGCTGAAATCCACTTACACCGATAAGCTGCCGCAGATGATCAATCCGATCACCGGCCGGGTACACACCTCTTATCACCAGGCGGTGACGGCCACCGGACGACTCTCCTCGACCGACCCGAACCTGCAAAACATTCCGGTGCGCAACGAAGAGGGACGGCGCATCCGTCAGGCGTTTATTGCGGGCGCGGATAAGCGCATCGTGGCTGCCGACTATTCGCAGATTGAGCTGCGAATTATGGCGCACCTGTCGCAGGACAAAGGCCTGCTGGATGCGTTTGCGCAGGGTGAGGATATCCACCGCGCCACGGCGTCTGAAGTGTTTGGTGTGGCGCTGAGCAAGGTTTCCGGTGAGCAGCGCCGCAGTGCGAAAGCAATCAACTTCGGACTGATTTATGGCATGAGCGCATTTGGTTTGTCGCGTCAGCTGAACATTGGTGCCGGCGAAGCGAAGAAGTACATGGATCTCTACTTTGAGCGCTATCCGGGCGTGCTGCGTTATATGGAAGCGACGCGCGCGCAAGCCGCGGATAAGGGATACGTCGAGACGCTGGATGGTCGTCGTCTGTGGCTGCCGGACATCAACTCCAGCAATGCCATTCGCCGTAAAGCTGCCGAACGTGCGGCGATCAACGCACCGATGCAGGGCACCGCAGCGGACATCATCAAACGTGCCATGATCGCCGTTGACGGCTGGCTGCTGCAGCAGAACAGTGACGAGGTGAAAATGATCATGCAGGTACACGATGAACTGGTATTTGAGATCCACAAAGATGCCGTCGCAGGTGCCAGCCAGACGATCCGCGAACTGATGGAGAACAGCATGAAGCTGGATGTACCGCTGCAGGTTGAAGTGGGAACCGGTGATAACTGGGATCAGGCGCACTAAGGGCCCGCTGCCCGCCGCAGATGCAGGCGGCGGGTAACGTCATAAGAAAAAAGTTTACTTAATCGGTTCAGCCGGTCATCAAAACTGCCGGTAAAATACAGGTTAAGTAACTGCTTATCGGCTAAGCATTTTTTTGGTAATTAAACTACATGCCCTGCGCGAAAATGTGACGAAGCTGGTAAAAAAGATGTCGAATTCTGAAACTTAACAACAAAAAACCCTTTGTTGGTCAGAAAAAATCGGGTAAAGTTCATCGCGTAGGGTACAGAGGTAAGATGTTCTATCTTTCAGACCTTTTACTTCACGTAATCGGATTTGGCTGAATATTAGCCGCCCCAGTCATTTATGACTGGGGCGTTTTTTATTGGGCTTTTTCTGAAAAAAAGCGGACGCAAAGGCCCGCTCTGGCGCTATTCTGACAGCGCTTCACCGTCGCCTTCCTGCGCCGGGGTCAGCTCGCTAAACCAGGTATCGAGTTTCTGACGCAGCTTATCGACGCCCAGTTTTTTCAGCGATGAGAACATCTCGACCTGGACATCGCCCATAAATGCCAGCGATGCTTCACGCACCATGTTCAGCTGCGCTTTACGGGCACCGGAAGCCAGCTTGTCGGCTTTGGTCAGCAGAATCATAACCGGAATACCGCTCTGCACCGCCCACTCAACCATTTGCTGATCGAGATCTTTAAGCGGATGGCGGATATCCATCAGCACCACCAGTCCTTTCAGGGCCTGACGTTTCTGCAAATATTCACCCAGCGCGCGCTGCCATTTACGCTTCATCTCTTCCGGGACTTCCGCATAACCGTAACCTGGTAAATCCACCAGGCGTTTGCCTTCCACCACTTCAAACAGGTTAATCAGCTGCGTGCGGCCTGGTGTTTTACTGGTACGCGCCAGGCTTTTCTGGTTGGTCAGGGTATTCAGCGCGCTGGATTTGCCTGCATTTGAGCGCCCGGCAAAGGCAACTTCAATGCCCGTATCCGCCGGTAGATGACGAATATCCGGCGCGCTGAGCATGAAATGGGTGACGTGATAGTTCAAAGCAGACAATGTAAAACTCCAGCAGAATGATCGGGCAATGGCGCTGATTATACCTGTTATGGCGCAAAAGTGCCCGACAGGCGTCTTAACGCGCCATTTTGTAAGAGATCGCCGCTAACTGCTACCAGTGATGACGGATTCATGCAACATTCATTCTTTATATTACTGTTTATTTTCATGGTCTTACGCTAAATATGAAAAAGACCGCTCTAAATTAGAGACAAGTCTCACTTGTTCAATTTACTGTTTGGTCTACATTTGTTGTCAGTGCACGGCAGCACCCATCAGGATGATGAGCTCAGGAGCGTCGGGGATGACCGCGAGCATGGCAGGAGAGCGATTCAGGCAGGAATCGGACAGGGACAGGGATTACTCGCAGGAGCGATGTGGCGATGGAGCAACCGGGACGTTGTGAGCCGTAAAGGATTTGACGCGTGTTTCCTTCGTATGAAGGTGCGAAATAAGGCGATAGCACAGGCTATCGCCTTTTTTCTTTGTCATCTTTCTGCTAGATTTCGCCGCAATTCTATACTGAACTCACCAGGCATCGCCGAGACCGAACACATGAAGCAACCTGCACCAGCCCAGCGTGGCAAACCTGCTGCTAAAGCGAAACGCAAATCGCGTGAAGAACTGAACCAGGAAGCCCGCGATCGCAAGCGCGATAAAAAGCACAGCGGCCACAAATCCGGCAGCCGCGCCAACCCGGAAACGCAAAGCGCCGGTAAAGGGCACAGCAAAAAGAGCGCCGATCCGCGCGTGGGCAGCAAAAAGCCGGTCGCGCTGGTGGCGGACGGCAAAACCCTGCCCGAGAAGAAAGTGGCGAAGCCAAAGCCCAAAGCCGAAAAAGTGCGTCTGACGCCGCAGGAAGAGCTGGCGAAGCTGGAGAACGATGAGCGTCTCGACACGCTGCTCGATCGCCTTGAGAGCGGCGAAACCCTGAGCGCAGAAGATCAGGCGTGGCTGGATGAGACGCTGGATCGCATCGACGAGCTGATGGAAACGCTGGGCATTGCGCTGGACGACGACGCCGAAGATGAGCAGGCAGAAGAGGATATGATGCGCCTGCTTAAGGGCCACTAACCGCCATTTTTGATCGGCATGCGGCTTTGCGCATGCCGCGCTAAACAGGTATTCACCTATGTTTTGGCCTGGATCAATTTTAGCGCTGCTGCTGACATGTTATCTGCTGTGGTTATTGTTTAAACTACGCCGCCTGTCGCGGCTGAAATCGCGCTTACGGCGGCGTTCCGCCCAGCGCTTCGTCTCCTCTTCTGCCACGCGACACGCCCTCAGACGACGTCACCGTAAGGAGTGAGCATGTCATCGCAGCAGATTGAGTGGGATCAGCGGCTCATCGAAAAATACAATTACGCCGGTCCACGCTACACCTCCTATCCCACCGCGCTGGAATTCAGTGAAAGCTTTGGCGCGAGCGATTTTCAGCGCGCGGTTGAGCGCTATCCCGAGCGCGCGCTATCGCTGTATGTGCATATCCCGTTCTGCCATCGTCTGTGTTACTTCTGCGGCTGCAATAAAATCGTGACGCGCCAGCTGCACAAGGCCGATCGCTATCTGGAGGTTCTGGCGCAGGAGATTCGTCAGCGCGCTCCGCTGTTTGCCGGCCGTCGCGTTACGCAGCTGCACTGGGGCGGCGGCACGCCCACCTTCCTTAATCAGCAGCAGGTCAGCCGGCTGGTGGCGCTGCTGCGCAGCCATTTCGACATCGCTGACGATGTGGAGATGTCGATCGAAGTCGATCCGCGTGAAATTGAGCTGGAGATGATCGATCATCTGCGCGCAGAGGGCTTCAATCGCCTGAGCATGGGCGTGCAGGATTTCAACAAGGCGGTGCAGGAGCGGGTCAACCGCGTTCAGGATGAAGAGACCATTTTCGTCCTGGTGCAGCGTGCCCGCGCGCAGGGATTCCGCTCAGTCAGTCTGGATTTAATCTACGGCCTGCCGCTGCAGACGCCAGAGAGCTTTGCCTTTACGCTGCAGCGGGTGATTGCGCTCAATCCGGATCGTCTCAGCGTCTTCAACTATGCGCACATGCCTGCGCTGTTTGCCGCTCAGCGCAAAATCAAAGATGAGGAGCTGCCGACGGCGGCGCAGAAGCTGCAAATCCTGCAGCAAACCATCGCGACGCTGACCGGTGCGGGTTACCAGTTTATTGGCATGGACCACTTTGCCAAACCGGATGATGAACTGGCGGTGGCGCAGCGCGCCGGCGTACTGCATCGCAACTTCCAGGGTTACACCACGCAGGGCGAAACCGAACTGCTCGGGCTGGGCGTTTCGGCCATCAGCATGCTGGGCGACAGCTATGCGCAGAATCAGAAAGAGTTAAAAGCCTGGTATGCCAGCGTTGAGCAGCAGGGCCATGCGCTGTGGCGCGGTTTAACCCTGAGCGAGGATGATTGTCTGCGGCGGGATGTAATTAAAGCGCTGATCTGTAACTTTGCGCTGGATTTTGCCGACATCGAAGCCCGGTGGCCAGTGGTGTTTGAACGCTATTTTGCTGAGGATTTAGCGCTGCTGGCGCCGCTGGTGGCGGACGGCTTGCTTGAGATCGGTGAGCGCCGGCTGCAGGTCACCGGCATTGGCCGTCTGCTGATTCGCAACATCTGCATGTGCTTTGACCGCTATCTGCGGCAGAAAGCGCGCATGCAGCAATTTTCGCGGGTGATTTAAGCATAAAGGGAGCCAGCGCTCCCTTTATGTTAACTGAACAGACTGACGCTGATGGCGCAGACCACGGCGGCCAGCGCGGTTTGCGGTGAGTGAGTCACAGCATTACCGATTGCCGCCACGTTATGCGCGATCAGCTGGATGACAGATTGCAACATGTTAGCCTCTCCCGATTGCCGCCCGTATGATACTGAACGGCACCGGTCTGTACAGATGTTACGCGCAGAAAGTGTGCAATAAATAACCCTTTTACACTTTTCCGCGTTATTCCATGCCCAGTTCTTTCAGTTTACGCGTGAGCGTATTGCGGCCCCAGCCCAGTAAACGTGCCGCTTCCTGCTTGTGGCCCTGCGTATGACGCAGCGCAGTGGTCAGCAGCGTACGCTCCATCTCCGGCTGTGCTTCTGACAGCAGGTTTTGATGACCGGAACGCAGCGCGCGGTCTGCCCACTGCGCCAGCAGCGTTGCCCAGCTGTCCGGCAGCGACTGCACCGGATTTTCCGGCGTACTCGACTCAAACAGCTCCGGCGGCAGATCCTGAATCAGCACTTCCTGGCCCGCGGCCATCACCGTCAGCCAGCGGCAGGTGTTCTCCAGCTGACGCACGTTACCCGACCAGTGCAGTCGCGTCAGCGCGGCTTCGGTCTCTGGGTGCAGAATTTTCGCTTCCACGCCCAGCTCACGCGCTGCGACCTGCAGGAAGTAGCGCGCCAGACGCGGAATATCCTCGCGACGTTCACGCAGCGGCGGCAGATGCACGCGAATCACGTTGAGGCGATGGAACAGGTCCTCACGGAACTTGCCCTCCTGCACGCGCAGCTCCAGATTCTGGTGGGTAGCGGCGATGATGCGCACATCCACTTTGACCGGCGCATAGCCACCAACACGATAGAACTGACCATCGGCCAGCACGCGCAGCAGGCGCGTCTGTACATCAAGCGGCATATCGCCGATTTCGTCGAGAAACAGCGTGCCGCCATCGGCCTGCTCAAAGCGGCCCTGACGAATCTGGTTCGCGCCGGTAAACGCGCCTTTCTCGTGGCCAAACAGCTCCGATTCGATCAAATCCTTCGGGATCGCCGCCATATTCAGCGCGATAAACGGGGATTTGGCGCGCGGGCTGTGGCGATGCAGCGCATGCGCGACCAGCTCTTTACCGGTACCGGACTCGCCGTTGATCAGCACGCTGATCGACGAACGCGACAGGCGCCCGATGATGCGGAAGACATCCTGCATCGCCGGCGCTTCGCCGATGATGTCGGTGGTCGGGCCGCTTACCGGCTGATTGCGCGGCTGTTGCTGCTCCTGATAGTGACTGATGGCGCGCTCTACCAGTGCGACCGCTTCATCAATATCAAACGGCTTTGGCAGGTAATCAAACGCGCCCTGCTGATAAGCGCTGACCGCCGCGTCGAGGTCCGAATGCGCGGTCATAATGATGACCGGCAGCATCGGATGACGCTGTTTGATCTGCTTCAGCAGCGCCAGACCATCCATGCCTGGCATACGAATATCCGACAATAATACGTCCGGGGTTTTGGTCGAGAGCGCATCCAGCACCTCGTTGCCGCTGTCAAAGGTGGCGCAGCTTAAACCGGCTCCAGTGAGCGCACGTTCAAGCACCCAGCGGATGGAGCTATCGTCATCGACGATCCAGACTATCCCTCGTTGCATAGAAACCTCACTGGCGAATAGGCAGGTAAACCGAGAATTCGGTGTGGCCTGGCCAACTGTTAAATTCAATTTTTCCCGAATGCTGATCAATCAGGCTGCGGGCGATAGAGAGACCTAAACCGGTGCCGCCTTCGCGTCCGCTGACCATCGGATAGAACAGCGTATCCTGCAGCTGGGCCGGAATGCCCGGGCCATCATCTTCAATGTCGATACGCGCCACCAGCCGGTAACGCGTGCCGTGTAACGTCAGCTGAAACGCGGTACGGGTGCGGATGACAATGGTGCCGCCCGCTTCGCCCAGCGCCTGCAGCGCGTTACGCACCACGTTGAGCAGCACCTGCTCAATCTGGTCCGGGTCGTGCGGCAGCTCCGGCAGGCTGGGGTCATAATCACGCACCAGCGAGACGTTTTCCGGCAGCTCCATCGACACCAGGTTAACCACACGTTCAGCCACCTGATGGATGCTCTGGGTCACGTGCAGTCCGGGCTGCTGCGGACCCAGCAGGCGGTCGACCAGGTTACGCAGCCGGTCGGCCTGCTCAATAATCACTTTGGTATATTCATTCAGCGCCGGATCGGGCAGGGCGCGCGATAACAGCTGCGCCGCGCCGCGCAATCCGCCGAGCGGGTTTTTAATTTCGTGCGCCAGGCCACGAACCAGATCGCGCGCGGCAACCTGCTGGGCGTGCTGAATCTGCTCCTGGCTGAGACGGCGCTGATTATCCATCGGCGCCATTTCCAGCAGAATAAATCCGTCGGGTAGACGCTGTGCCGTGAGCGACATAATGTGCGCGCGGCCATCCACCACTAACGTGACTTCGCTATCGGTAAAGCCCTGGCCTGCCCCTAAACTCTCGCTCATTACCTCAATGTTCAGCGAAAAATAGCCGGTAAGTTCCGGTAAGGGCGTGCCGAACAATTTTCGTGAGCTTTGCGCCAGTAACTGCTGGGCCGCCGGGTTGGCGTAGTGGATAACCAGATCGTTATCGACCAGCAAAATACTGTTGATCAGGGAGTTGAGAATCTGCCCCGCGTCGGGCAGCGTGCCAGTTGCCATACAGCGTTCCTCTGCACTAAATTAGTGCATTATAGCCTTTGGGGACGCAAATCTATCCGTCGAACGATGAATTCGCGGTGAAAAAAGCCCATCCGGAGATGGGCTAAAGTTTCCACGGCAACAAAAAATCTTCAGCGCCAGGATTAGCACCGTCGCGGCGATGGCGGCTACGGTGCATCTGCGCGAATCTTTTAAGGATTAAACGCTGTAGTACAGTTCGAACTCAACCGGGTGCGGCGTCATGCGTACGCGGTCGTTGTCAGCTTTACGCAGTTCGATGTAAGCATCGATAGCGTCGTCGGTGAACACGCCGCCACGGGTCAGGAACTCGCGGTCTTCGTTCAGTGCATTCAGCGCTTCTTCCAGTGAACCGGCCACTTTTGGAATCTCAGCTTCTTCTTCCGGCGGCAGGTCGTACAGGTTTTTGTCCATCGCATCGCCAGGGTGGATCTTGTTGATCACGCCGTCGAGGCCGGCCATCAGCAGTGCGGTGAACGCCAGGTATGGGTTAGCCGCTGGATCCGGGAAGCGCGCTTCGATACGACGTGCTTTCGGGCTGGCCACCACCGGGATACGGATAGAGGCAGAACGGTTACGTGCTGAGTAAGCCAGCATTACCGGTGCTTCGTAGCCTGGGACCAGACGCTTGTATGAGTTGGTGGTCGGGTTTGCCAGGGCGTTGATGGCTTTAGCGTGCTTGATGATACCGCCGATGTAGAACAGGGCAGTTTCAGACAGGCCGCCGTATTTGTCGCCAGAGAACAGGTTTACGCCGCCTTTAGACAGTGACATGTGGCAGTGCATACCGGAACCGTTGTCGCCAAACATCGGCTTCGGCATAAAGGTCGCCGTTTTGCCGTAGGCGTGCGCGACGTTGTGCACGACATATTTGTAGATCTGAATTTCGTCAGCTTTCTTGGTCATGGTGTTGAAGCGGGTAGCCACTTCGTTCTGACCCGCGGTTGCCACTTCGTGGTGATGCGCTTCAACCACCAGACCCATCTGCTCCATGGTCAGACACATGGCAGAACGGATGTCCTGTGAAGAGTCAACCGGTGGCACCGGGAAGTAGCCGCCTTTCAGACCTGGACGGTGACCTTTGTTACCGCCTTCGTACTCTTTACCGGTGTTCCAGGCTGCTTCGATGTCGTCGATAGCCACGTGTGAGCCGGAAGTTGAAGAGCCGAAACGGATGTCGTCAAACAGGAAGAACTCTGGCTCAGGTCCGAACAGTACGGTGTCGGCGATGCCGGAAGAACGCAGGAACTCTTCTGCGCGCTTGGCAATGGAGCGCGGGTCGCGATCGTAGCCCTGCAGCGTGCCTGGCTCGAGAATGTCACAGCGGATGATGAGCGTCGGATCTTCGAAGAACGGATCCATTACGGCAGTTGTTGCATCCGGCATCAGCACCATGTCTGATTCGTTAATGCCTTTCCAGCCTCCGATGGAAGAGCCATCGAACATTTTGCCTTCTTCGAAGAAGTCAGCGTTAACCTGGTGAGCAGGGATAGTAACGTGCTGTTCTTTACCTTTGGTATCGGTAAAACGCAGGTCAACAAACTTAACTTCGTGCTCGTTCATCATCGAGAGAACGTGTTCAGCGGACATACTCAACTCTCCTGGAAATGGTCATTTTGTCGTCGTGGTGAGAGAACTTCTGTTGCCGGGAATGTGTCACGACTACTGACCACCCCTGACCAAGATCTCGGCAAGCTCTTCAACCGTTGTGCAACTGTCGTTTTCGCTTAAAAGATATAAAGCGAATTCTGTGCCAACTTTATTACAATGGTGAAAATGGCGCTGTGATGCGCCCTGCGGTGAGACGACGGCTGCACCAGCGTGGATGGAATGCACCAAAATAGTGCCGTCAGTTTAGGGGTAAGCACTCAAATGGTGCAAAGCGCCATCAAAGTGCAGCTTAATGCACCGTTATTGGTGCTAAAAACGCGCACTGCGAGAATCTTTCGGCGAAAACTGTGATCATGTTCAGTCTTTCGCTTAATCCGTGTACAATACCGCGTTATTTCTATAATGCCTGAGGCAAAGCTGTGATCGAAAATTTGCGTAACATCGCCATCATCGCGCACGTTGACCATGGTAAGACCACCCTGGTTGACAAACTGCTGCAACAGTCCGGTACTTTTGATGCCCGTACCGAAGCGACTGAGCGCGTGATGGACTCCAACGATTTGGAGAAAGAGCGTGGGATTACCATCCTCGCGAAAAACACCGCCATCAAATGGAACGACTACCGTATCAACATCGTTGATACCCCGGGACACGCCGACTTCGGTGGTGAAGTTGAGCGCGTCATGTCCATGGTGGATTCGGTGCTGCTGGTTGTAGACGCGATGGATGGCCCTATGCCGCAAACCCGCTTCGTAACCAAGAAAGCCTTTGCCCACGGTTTGAAGCCGATTGTAGTCATCAACAAAGTTGACCGTCCCGGCGCGCGTCCGGACTGGGTTGTTGACCAGGTATTTGACCTGTTCGTCAACCTCGACGCGACTGACGAGCAGCTCGATTTCCCGATCATTTATGCGTCTGCGCTGAATGGTATCGCCGGTCTGGATCACACCGACATGGCTGACGACATGACCCCGCTGTATCAGGCCATCGTCGACCACGTTTCTCCACCGCAGGTTGAAATTGAAGCCCCACTGCAGATGCAGATCTCGCAGCTGGACTACAACAACTACCTCGGCGTAATCGGTATCGGCCGCATCAAGCGCGGTAAAGTGAAGCCAAACCAGCAGGTTACTGTGATCGACAGCGAAGGGAAAACCCGTAACGCGAAAGTCGGTAAAGTGCTGGGCCATCTGGGTCTGGAGCGTATTGAATCCGACCTGGCTGAAGCGGGCGACATCATCGCTATCACCGGTCTGGGCGAGCTGAACATCTCCGACACCATCTGCGACACGCAGAATGTGGAAGCGCTGCCAGCGCTGAGCGTGGATGAGCCAACCGTAACCATGTTCTTCAACGTCAACACCTCACCGTTCTGTGGTAAAGAAGGTAAGTTTGTGACGTCGCGTCAGATCCTTGAGCGTCTGAACAAAGAGCTGGTGCACAACGTAGCGCTGCGCGTAGAAGAAACTGAAGATGCTGATGCATTCCGCGTATCCGGTCGTGGTGAGCTGCACCTGTCAGTTCTGATCGAGAATATGCGTCGTGAAGGCTACGAGCTGGCGGTATCCCGTCCGAAAGTTATCTACCGTGAATTCGAAGGCCGCAAGCAGGAGCCATTCGAAAACGTTACCCTCGACATCGAAGAAACCCATCAGGGTTCAGTGATGCAGGCGATGGGTGAGCGTAAAGGCGACCTGAAAAACATGGATCCGGATGGTAAAGGCCGCGTACGTCTCGACTACGTGATCCCAAGCCGTGGTCTGATCGGCTTCCGTAACGAATTCATGACCATGACTTCCGGTACCGGTCTGCTGTACTCCACCTTCAGCCACTACGACGACGTGCGTCCGGGCGAAGTGGGCCAGCGTCAGAACGGCGTGCTGATCTCCAACGGTCAGGGTAAAGCGGTTGCCTTCGCCCTGTTCGGCCTGCAGGATCGCGGTAAGCTGTTCCTCGGTCACGGTGCGGAAGTGTATGAAGGCCAGATCATCGGTATTCACAGCCGTTCTAACGACCTGACCGTAAACTGCCTGACCGGTAAGAAACTGACCAACATGCGTGCGTCAGGTACTGACGAAGCGACCACCCTGGTACCACCGCAGAAAATGACGCTGGAGCAGGCTATCGAGTTCATCGATGATGACGAACTGGTAGAAGTGACGCCGCAGTCAGTACGTATTCGTAAACGCCACCTGACCGAGAACGATCGCAAACGCGCGTCTCGCGGCAGCAAAGAGTAAGCGAAATCGTCTGATAATGAGCCCCGCACCCGCGGGGCTTTTTTTTGCCTGCCGTCTGAGGCAGCGCGACCCGCACGAAATCAGACCCCGCTTGCGGAATGCGGATTTCCCCTAAGCGTACCTGTTCAGGCTTGCCTTTTACCGCTAGAGTGAATGATCCAGGGAACGTAGAGGAGAGGTGTCATGCTGTACATCTTTGATTTAGGCAATGTGATTGTTGATATCGATTTCAATCGGGTACTCGGCGTCTGGAGCGATCTGGGACGCGTGCCGCTTGCCACGCTGCAGAGCCGTTTTCGCATGGACGAGACCTTCGAGCAGCACGAGCGGGGCGAAATCAGCGACCCGGAGTTTGCCGCCCGGCTGTGTGACCAGCTCGATATTGCCCTGAGCTATCCGCAGTTCACCGCTGGCTGGCAGGCGGTGTTTGTCGGCGTGCGTCCGGAAACGCTGGCGATCATGAACCAGCTGCGCGCCAGCGGCGAGCGCGTGGTGATTCTGTCTAACACCAACCAGCTGCATTTCGAGTTCTGGCCAACGCAGTATCCGGAAGTGCAGCAGGCTGCTGACCACATCTATATGTCGCAGGATATCGGCATGCGCAAACCAGAAGCGCGCATCTGGCACTACGTACTGGAGCATGAAGGCTTCACCGCCGATCAGGCGGTATTCTTTGATGACAACCAGGCCAATGTTGATGCGGCGCGCGCGCTGGGCATTGAGAGCGTGCTGGTCGAAGATGCGAAAACCGTGCCTGACTGGTTTGCGAGCCGTCGCTGAGTGACCATGCGAACTCATCTGCGCCACTCGGCGCATGCGTTTTTCCTGTGGATCAAACTGCTGTGGCGCCGCATTGATGAAGACAACATGACCACGCAGGCCGGTAATCTGGCCTACGTGTCGCTGCTGGCGCTGGTGCCGCTGATTGCCGTGGTATTCGCGCTGTTTGCCGCCTTCCCGGTGTTCTCGGACATCAGCGTGCAGCTGAAGAACTTCATCTTCACTAACTTCATGCCAGCCGCCGGGGATGTGATTCAGCGCTATCTCGATCAGTTTGTCGCCAACGTCAACAAAATGACGGCGGTGGGGGCGGTCGGGCTGATTGTCACGGCGCTGCTGCTAATGCACTCGGTCGACAGCGCGCTCAACGCCATCTGGCGCAGCGATAAGCCGCGCCCGATGGTTTACTCCTTTGCGGTCTACTGGATGATCCTGACGCTGGGACCGCTGCTGGCCGGTGCCAGTCTGGCTATCAGCTCCTATCTGCTGTCGCTGCGCTGGGTGAACGTGACCGGCGTCACCAGCCTGATCGATCAGGCGCTGCGCATCTTCCCGCTGGTTCTCTCCATTCTCGCCTTCTGGCTGCTGTACAGCATTGTGCCGACGCGGCGCGTGCCGGGACGCGATGCGTTGATAGGTGCGGTGGTCGCGGGTCTGCTGTTCGAGCTGGGCAAAAAAGGCTTCGCGCTCTATGTTACGATGTTTCCTTCGTATCAGTTAATTTACGGCGTGCTGGCGGTGATCCCCATCCTGTTTCTGTGGGTTTACTGGACCTGGTGTATTGTGTTGTTAGGCGCGGAAGTGACCGTCACGCTGGATGACTATCGCCAGTTAAAACAGCAGGAACGCGATAAAGAACGAGAGGAAACATGATTGCTTTGATTCAGCGTGTGACGCGCGCCAGCGTCAGCGTGGATAACGCCACGGTGGGCGAAATTGGCGCCGGTCTGCTGGTGCTGCTGGGGGTAGAAAAGGGCGATGACGAGCAGAAATCACAGCGCCTGGCGGAGAAAGTGCTGGGCTACCGCATCTTTGGCGATGAGAACGACAAAATGAATCTCAGCGTACAGCAGACAGGCGGTAGCGTGCTGGTGGTTTCGCAATTCACCCTGGCGGCCGACACGCAAAAAGGCATGCGTCCCTCTTTCTCTGGCGGCGCGCATCCGGCGGAAGCGGAGCGCCTCTATCACGACTTCAGCGATCGCTGCCGGGCGCTGGGCGTCACCACCGCCAACGGGCGCTTCGCCGCCAATATGCAGGTTTCGCTGATTAACGATGGTCCGGTGACCTTCTGGTTACAGGTGTGAGATTTTTAGCCGAGCGGCAAGGGATCAGCCACGCAAGCTCCGAACGAGAGAATCACTTTATGTATCATCTTCGCGTACCGCAAACGGCGGAAGAGCTGGATATGTATTACCAGTTCCGCTGGGAAATGTTACGAAAGCCGCTGCGCCAGCCGCAGGGCTCAGAACGTGATGCCTGGGATGCGCTGGCGCATCACCAGATGGTGGTGGATGAGCACGGCAAACCGGTAGCGGTAGGCCGGCTGTATATCAATGCGGAAAATGAAGCGGCGATCCGCTTTCTGGCGGTGCATCCGTCGGTGCAGGGCAAAGGGCTGGGTACGCTGGTGGCGATGACGCTGGAGTCGGTGGCGCGCCAGGAAGGGGCCAAACGCGTCACCTGTAGCGCGCGCGAGGATGCGGTGGAGTTCTTTGCCAAGCTCGGCTTTGTCAATCAGGGCGAAATTACTGCACCGCAAACCACGCCGGTGCGTCACTTCCTGATGATTAAACCGGTGGTGACGCTGGATGATATTCTGCATCGTGCCGACTGGTGTGGACAGCTGCAGCAGGCGTGGTACGAACACATCCCGCTGAGCGAAAAGATGGGCGTGCGCATTCTGCAGTATACCGGGCAGAAGTTTGTTACCACCATGCCGGAAGCCGGCAACCAGAACCCGCACCACACGCTGTTTGCCGGCAGCCTGTTTTCACTCGCCACGCTCACCGGCTGGGGATTGATCTGGCTGCTGCTGCGCGAACGCCATCTCGGTGGCACCATCATTCTGGCCGATGCACATATTCGCTACAGCAAACCCATCAGCGGACGGCCCGGCGCCATCGCCGATCTCGGCTCGCTGAGCGGCGATCTCGACCGGCTGGCGCGCGGACGAAAAGCACGCGTACAGATGGAGGTGGAGCTGTTTGGGGATGATGAGCTGGGCGCGGTGTTTGAAGGTGTCTACATCGTGTTACCCGCCGATCCCGACGGACCGCTGGAAGAGGGCGGTTCAGGCGCGCGTATTAATTAACCACGCAGCGCGCAGCCACAAAATTAATCCGATTACCCCGGTGCGCATGAATGCGCACCCTGGAAAAACGGTGCATTGATTTTGTAGGGGCGCCATTAATGGCGACCAAAAAAGCGCAACTGACCCGCATCGCGCTTTTTCGGCGCGATCGGTCATGCAATCATCACTGCACCTGCCCGCCACGCATCGTCTGCTGCAGCGACTGCGTATCCGTCGTCACCGACAAACTGCCTTCTGCGCTGGTACGCAGCGGGGCGCCAGCGCTGAGCGAACCCTTCAGCTGCAGCTGCAAATTACTGCTACCGCTCAGCGGCAGCGCAGGCCAGCCCCAGTTTTGCAGCACGTTTGCCGGTACCGCCTGGCCTTTCAGGTTCAGCGTAAACGGACGCTGTGCTTCCTGTCCTGCGGTTGCCGTGCCTTCCAGTAATCCGCTACCGTTAAAGGCGCTCATCTCGCTGACCTCAATCTGCCGATCGCTGGCGTTCAGGCTAATCGACGGATGGCGCAAATCGGTGCGGTTAAAGGTGGCTTCCGCCGCGTTAAAGCTGGCTTTGCCCGCCCAGATGCCCCATTGATGCTGGCGCGCCAGCAGCAGATTTTCTGCATTACCGTCGAGCGCGGTCATCTGGAACGGGAAGGCCGGATTGATATCAATCACCAGGTTACGGTTAGCCGTCGCACGCTTCACCAGCACGCTATCCAGCCAGCCCGGCAGCGTCTGCTGCCAGCGATCGCGCCAGTTTTGCGGCAGCGTGTATTCCAGGCCGGCAATGGCTAAATCGTCAAGCGTCAGGCGCTTATCGCTGCGCGTCCAGCTGCCGCTGGCGCGAATCACGCCGTTGACCCAGCGTGAGCTGAACTGCGTCAGCTGAATGCCCTGCGGTGAGAATTCGGCGTTGACGATCGGATCGTTGAGTTCAAAGCTGCCGTTAATAAAGTTGCCGGCGTTCATGGCCAGCGAACCGTCGTCGCTCTGCCAGTCATCGCCGCGCAGCGTAATGTTCTTCAGGGTCAGATCGAGATCGGTCACCGCCCAGTCCGGGCCCTGCAGGCGCGCATCGGTCATATCCAGCCGGTTGATGCTCACCGAAGGCACGTCACGCAGCGGACTGAGGAACTCGCTCAGGCTCTGCTGAGTTTGCAGGCGGATATCGTTAAGACGCAGCTGGTTGATTTGCCAGTTACCCTGCGCGTCGCGCTCGGCACGTCCGGTCATTGAGCCGCGCGCCAGATCGGCGCCGATATTGCTCAGCACCAGCCGGCGTTTGGCGATATTGCCCTGCAGCAGCACGTTATTACCGGCGACGCCGTCCAGCGTCATGGCACCTGCGCTCATCTGGAACTGCGCATCGCTGCCCAGCATATCGTCTGGCGTGGGCTTCCACGGCACAATGCCGCCGTTGACCCGCTGCGCCGCCAGCGGCAGGGCGCTGTGCGGGCTTTCGATCTGCACATTATTGAGCTGCAGCCGGTTGGCCTGAATCGGCAGCGTGGTTTGTGGTGACTGGTTAGCGAGGTTGATGTCGCCGTCGCGCACTTCAATGCTGTCGAAATGCAGCGGATCGCTGAACTGCACCAGTGCCAGACCGAGATCGACGCGCTTCGCCACCAGCACCGCCGGCTGGCCGTCGTGGCCGAAGCTGAAGTCATCCAGGATGATGTGGGAAGGCGAGGAGAAGTTGTGCTCAATCTTACTCAGTGACAGATGCCAGGCGGTTTTATCGCTTACCCAACGGCTAAACCAGCCTGCGCCCCACTGGGTTTGCAGCAGCACATAGAGAACCACCAGCGCCAGCAGAATCAGCAGTAACAAGGTAAGGAAAAACTTGCCTAAAAATTTCATCGCATCCATCCATCCCGATATTTATCCGGTGAGTGGTTGTTATGCCTGAATTACCGTTACAGCTCAACAGCCTGGATGAAAAAGCGGATAAATAACAGGCAGGCCGTAGCCTGCCAGCAGCATTACTTTTCCTGCGGAAAGACGAGGTTAAGCACGATAGCGGTGATACCCCCGGCGGCGATGCCGGATGACAGCAGGGTTTTCAGCCAGTCCGGGGCAAATTGCAGAATCAGCGGCTGTTGCGATACGCCGAGGCCCACCGCCAGCGACAGCGCGATGATCATAATGGCGCGGCGATTGAGCGGCTCGCGCGACACGATGCGCACGCCAGAAGCGGCAATGGTACCAAACATCACGATGGTGGCGCCGCCCAGTACCGGTTCCGGAATATGCTGCACAAAGCCGCTCACCGCCGGGAACAGGCCGAGTACGATCAGCATCAGCGCCACCACAAAGCCCACGTAGCGGCTGGCCACGCCGGTCAGCTGAATCACCCCGTTGTTCTGACCAAAGCAGGAGTTAGGGAAGGTGTTGAACAGCGCCGACACAAACGAGTTGAGACCATTGGCCAGTACGCCGCCTTTCAGACGCTTCATATACAGCGGACCGCTGACCGGCTGTTCGGAGACATCGGAGGTGGCGGTAATATCGCCGATGGTTTCCAGCGAGGTCACCATAAACACCAGCATCAGCGGGATCAGCAGATTCCAGTCAAAACCCAGGCCGTAATAGAGCGGCGACGGCACGGCCAGCAGCCCCTGGTTGGTTGGTGCTGAGGTAGCGGGCAGCATATCCAGCGCCCAGGCCAGCGCATAACCCACCGCCATGGCGATCACCAGCGACGCGACGCGCAGATAAGGGTTGCGCTGGCGATTGAGCAGGATGATAACCACCAGCACGGCACCGGCCAGCAGCAGATTTTTCGGCGCCCCAAAGCTGTGATCGTTCATGGCGGCGAAGCCACCGCCAATCGAGGTCAGGCCGACCTGAATCAGCGACAGACCGATAATCATCACCACAATGCCGGACACCAGCGGCGTGATGATGCGGCGCGCGAGGTGCAGCACGCGTGACAGCAACATCTCAGTACAGGAAGCCACCATCAGGGTACCAAACAGCGCTGCCATCATGGTCGGCACATCGGCACCGCCGTTTTTCAGCGCCATACCGCCCATGATCAGCGGCGTGACAAAGTTAAAGCTGGTGCCCTGAATCGACAGCAGGCCAGAACCCACCGGTCCCCAGGTTTTAATTTGCAGAATGGACGCCACGCCCGAAGCAAACAGCGACATGCTGATGATGTGCTGCGTATCCTGTGCCGGCAAGCCGAGCGCCTGGCAGATCAGCAGTGCCGGGGTAATCACCGCCACAAACATCGCCAGCAGATGCTGGCAGGCAGCAAACAGCGTTTGCGGCAGCGGCGGACGATCTTCAAGACGGTAAATCAGTTCACTTTTGCTCTCGCCTGGCGCAGTGGCAGGCTGGCGGGATTCAGCAGTATTGACGGACATGGTGGCTTCTCAATAACAACAAAGGGGCGATTTTAAACGGTTGCGTTGTGAAAGCAATCGTTTGCAATGCCCCTTTTAGTTGCGATTGATCTAGAGCGTAAACACCGTGCGGCAGCGGCTGTCATCCTGCTGCCACGCCTGCTCTACCTCACTCAGCGGACGCTGCTGAAAAGCGATGGAGAAGTCACTTTCAGCGGCGGCGTTCAGCATCTCACCAATGCAGGCGATCAGTTCGCTGTCAGAGACGCTGCCCAGTCCGCTGCCCATCAGCGTCAGCCCGGATGAGCGCAGCAGTTTACTGTGCAGCGCGATCTCCTGCCCGCTGAGCGAGCCAATCTGCACAAAGCGCACCGTTTTCTCACCGCCGGCCACGGCCGCATGCATGATGTCGAGCGCACTCTGGCCCCACAGATAATCCAGCACCACATCAATGCCTTGCTGCATCAGCGCTGGCAGCGCGCCGGGCAGTTCATCCAGCGTCAGGATGATATCCGCGCCCTGCGTGCGCAGCTGCTCGAGCACCGCGCGGTTACGGCCGGTGGCGATGATTTTCCCGGCACCGAGGTGACGCGCAATACGCACCGCCAGCCCGCCGGAGGTGCCGGTTGCGCCGTTGATCAGCACGGTTTCACCCGCCTGAAACTGCGCGCGACGCGTCAGTGCGGCCCATGAGGACATGCCGGGATTGGCGATTGCTGCAGCCAGCAGCGGATCAAGCGCCGGCGGCAGCGCAACCACCGCTGCAGCCGGCACCCGGGTCTGCTGCGCCATACTGCCCCACGGTGCGCTAAAGGCGAGAAAATAGACCGGATCGCCGTTGCTCAGCGTGCCGGTGCCATCAATACCGGCGATAAACGGATAGTGGCTACCGGCGCTGTAATGGGCGCCGGCGGCCCGCGCTTTCGCCAGTTGGCTGATGGCGGCGGCCTTCACCGTCACCACCACATGCTGTTCATCGGCCTGCGGTGGCGGGAAATCGCCCCATACCGGTTTCTCACCTGCGGCACTGACAATGGCTGCTTTCATGTTTCACCTTCAGTTCATCGGATAATATGTGTAATATGCACACATTAGGCCTGCTCTGGGATGACGTCAATGAAAAGCGTGCAAAATACACATAATAATGCCGGCTTCGATGATTTGCATAACGCGCTGCTGATGATCGTCGGCACCTTTAATCGTCCGCAACGCGATGAATTATTAATAAAAGAGTCCGGTGTCCAGCTGGATCGCGCCCTGTTTCCGCTGCTGATCCAGATTGGCCGTTTTGGTCCTCTCGGCGTGGTCGAGCTGGCGGATCGCGCCGGGCGCGATTACACCACCGTCAGCCGCCAGGTGGCGAAGCTGGAAGAGCTGGGGCTGGCGCAGCGGCAGAAAAATGCCAGAGACAAGCGGGTTAATGAGGCGGTGATCACGGCGACGGGAAAAGCGATGACGGATAAAATCGACGCGGCGCGCACCCAGATCTATCAGCAGCTGTTCGCTGGCTGGCCAGCCGAAGAACGCGCTGAGTTAACGCGCCTGTTACAGCGCTTCGTCGGCGATTTTATGGCGGTGGATCGACAGCCGCAGCTGGATTAAGCGTGGCTGTAGCGCTCGGTTTCCGGCAGCCAGCGCTCGATCAGCGCCTGAGCCTGTTCAGGATAATGCTGGTGGATATGGCGCGCCACGCGCTGAACTTCCGGAATCATGCTTTGATCGCGCAGTAAATCGGCAACTTTAAACTCGGCGTTGCCGGTCTGGCGCGTGCCGAGCAATTCACCCGGACCGCGAATCTCCAGATCGTGCTGGGCGATGACAAAACCGTCGTTGCTGTCGCGCAGCACCTGCAGGCGTTTCTGCGCGGTTTTACTCAGCGGCGCTTTGTACAGCAGCACGCAGTGTGAGGCGACGGCACCGCGGCCAACGCGTCCGCGCAGCTGATGCAGCTGCGCCAGACCAAGTCGTTCCGGGTTTTCGATGATCATCAGGCTGGCGTTGGGCACATCCACGCCAACCTCAATCACCGTGGTGGCCACCAGCAGCTGGATTTCGTTGGCCTTGAATGCCGCCATTACCGCCTGTTTCTCCGCTGGCTTCATACGCCCGTGTACCAGACCAACCTGCAGGTCCGGCAGCGCCACTTTCAGCTCCTGCCAGGTGGCTTCCGCCGCCTGCGCTTCCAGCACGTCGGATTCATCGATCAGCGTACACACCCAATAGGCCTGACGGCCCTCGTGGCAGGCGCTTTGCACCCGGGTGATGATGTCGCTGCGGCGGGTATCGGGAATTGCCACCGTGGTCACCGGCGTACGGCCCGGCGGCAGCTCGTCAATGGTTGAGGTATCGAGATCGGCGTAGGCCGTCATCGCCAGGGTGCGCGGAATCGGGGTGGCGGTCATGATCAGCTGATGTGGATGGAAACCCTGCTCTTCGCCTTTTTCCCACAGCGCCAGCCGCTGATGCACGCCGAAACGGTGCTGCTCATCAATGATCACCAGCGCCATGCCGTTGAACTTCACCTGTTCCTGGAACAGCGCGTGCGTGCCCACCACCATCGCCACCTGACCGCTGGCAATCGCCTCCTGTTGCGCTTCGCGCGCTTTCCCTTTCTGCTTTCCTGCCAGCCAGCCAACTTCCACGCCAAGCGGCGCAAACCACTGGCGGAAATTACTGGCGTGCTGTTCTGCCAGCAGTTCGGTCGGCGCCATCAGCGCTACCTGCTTGCCGTGGGCGATCACATTCAGCGCCGCCAGCGCAGCCACCAGCGTTTTACCGGAGCCGACATCACCCTGCACCAGGCGCATCATCGGGAAGTCGTGCGCCAGATCGCGCTCAATCTCTGCAACCACGCGCCGCTGCGCCGCGGTGGGGGAGAATGGCAGCGCGGCCAGCAGTTTATCCACCAGTTCGTGGCGTGCCGGCATGGGCAGGGCGTGATGGCGCTGCGCGCCGGCGCGTACCGCCAGCATGCTGAGATTGTGCGCCAGCAGCTCTTCGAGGATCAGACGCTTCTGCGCCGGATGACGGCCGGTTTCCAGCTCGCTCAGGCGCAGGTCCGGCGGCGGCCGGTGCAGGGTGCGCAGCGCCTCCGGCAGGCTGATCAGACCGCCGCTCAATTCCGGCGGCAGCAGCTCGGCAATCGGGCAGCTCTCCAGCAGCGTCAGTGCCTGATCGGTGAGATTGCGCAGCGTGGCCTGGCGAATACCTTCGGTGGTGGGATAGACCGGCGTCAGGGTTTCCTGCAGCTCAACGCCACCCAGCTCGCCCTGGACGCGATACTCCGGATGAATGATTTCGGCGCCGCGCTGACCGCGTTTGATCTCGCCATAAGCGGTGACGCGACGGCCCGGCGCCAGGCTGTTTTTCATGCCAGCGTTGAAATTGAAGAAGCGCATCGTCAGCACGCCACTGCCGTCGCTGATCTGGCATACCAGCATGCGACGGCGGCCAAAGGTGATTTCGCTGTGCAGCACTTCACCTTCCACTGTCGCCCAGATGCCGGGCAGCAGATCGTTAATTTTGTACAGCTGGGTGCGGTCTTCGTAGCGCAGCGGCAGATGCAGCAGCAGATCCTGAATAGTAAACAGGCCGAGTTTCGCCAGCTTACCCGCCTGGCTGGCGCCGACGCCGGTCAGGGTACTGAGCGGAATGGCATCCAGCAGACGGCCTTTCATTTTTTACCCGTCGCTTGCATGGTGGCCCACCAGGCGGCATCGGCTTCGACTTCGCCCTGCGCGTTGATGTGCGGATAGGGCAGGCCTTTCTGCTTCGCTACGCGCGCCAGCACCGGATAACCGCCCTCAAACAGCAGGCGCTGCTGCTCATCCTCGTCCAGCAGGCTATGCTGGCGGCGATACATGCCGGCGTTTTGCCGCTGGCGCTGGGCTTCATACAGAATCAGCGCGGAGGCCACGGAGACATTCAGCGACTGCACCATACCGACCATCGGAATGATGATATCGCGGTCGGCCAGCACCAGCGCTTCAGCGGTGATGCCGGTTTTCTCCTGGCCCATCAAAATACAGGTCGGTTTGGTGTAATCGATCTCGCGGAAATCGACCGCTTTGTCTGACAGATGGGTCGCCAGCACCTGCATGCCGCGATCTTTCAGATGGCGCACCGCATCAGCAATGTGGCGATGGGTTTTCACCTTCACCCAACTGTTACTGCCCGCCGACGCGGACACCATGGTGCGCATACGCACGCTGGGCCATACGGCGTGCACTTCGTGGATGCCGACGGCGTCGGCGGTGCGGATCACCGCAGAGACATTGTGCGGCTTATGCACCTGCTCCATGCAGACGGTGAGATCGTGCTGGCGCATGGCCAGCATCTCCTGGATACGAGCAAAACGTTGAGCGTTCATGCACTAATTACGGTTACGGTGAACTTTAATCACGTCCGGCATCACGCGGATTTTACGCATGATATTGGCCAGATGGACGCGATCGTTCGCGGTGAGGCGGATGAAGGCGCTGTAAACGCGGCCGTCACGCTCTTCGGTATTGAGGCTTTGAATATTCGAACCTGCGGTATTGATTGCCGCGGTCAGGTTGGCCAGCGCGCCCTGGTGATTAAACATATCCACCTTAATCTCGGCGACAAACTCCTGATCGGTCACTTTATCCCATTCAACCGGCATGAATTTTTCCGGTTCTTTCTGGTAGCCGCGAATGTTGCGGCAGGATTCGTGATGCACCACCAGACCTTTACCGGGGCTGACGTGCGCGACAATCGGGTCGCCAGGGATGGGACGGCAGCACTTGGCGAAGGTAATCAGCACGCCATCAGCGCCCTTGATTGGCAGCTTTTTGCTGCGCTTACTGCTGCCAGATGACGGTTCGCTATCGGATTGCAGCAGGTTCTTCGCCACCACCACGCTCATGGCATTGCCGAGGCCAATCTCCGCCAGCAGATCGTCGATGCTGGAGAGCCTCATACGCTCCAGCTCCTGCTGAATATTCTCCGCCGGAATTTCGGCCAGCTTTTTACTCCCGCCGAGCGCGTGGCTCAGCAGACGACGGCCGAGGTTAACGGAATCTTCGCGCTTGAGGTTTTTCAGCAGCTGGCGAATTTTGGCACGCGCTTTTGAGCTCACCACAAAGTTGAGCCACGCGGCATTTGGCCGGGCGCCAGGTGCGGTAATGATTTCAATCGTCTGGCCGCTGGTCAGCGCCTGCGACAGCGGATACGGCTGGCGATCGACGCGCGCACCGACGCAGGCGTGGCCGATATCGGTGTGCACCGCATAGGCGAAATCCACCGGCGTGGCGCCCGCGGGCAGTTCGACGATGCGGCCTTCCGGCGTAAACACGTAGATCTCATCCGGGAACAGATCGGATTTTACGCTTTCGATGAATTCAAACGAGCTGCCAGCGCTCTGCTGCAGCTCCAGCAGGCTTTGCAGCCAGCGCTGGGCGCGAATTTGCGCGGTGGTACCGCTTTCGCCAGCTTCTTTATAAGCCCAGTGGGCCGCCACCCCCATCTCCGCCATCTGATCCATATCTTCGGTACGGATTTGCACCTCAACCGGCACGCCGTGCGGGCCGATCATCGAAGTGTGCAGTGACTGATAGCCGTTGGCTTTGGGAATGGCGATGTAATCTTTCACGCGTCCGGGACGCGGTTTGTACAGGCTGTGCATCTGACCGAGCACGCGATAGCAGGTATCAAGGTCTTTCACGATGACGCGAAAGGCATAGATATCCATGATCGAGTGAAATCGCTGCTCTTTCAGGTGCATTTTGCGGTAGATCGAATAGAGATGCTTTTCCCGTCCGCTGACGCGGCACGGAATGCCGGCTTCCTGCAGACGCCCGTCGATTTCCGACAGGATCTTCTGAATCATCTCTTTACGGTTACCGCGCGCCGCTTTCACCACCTCTTTAATCACGCGGAAACGGTTTGGGTAGAGCGCTTCAAAGCCGAGCTCTTCCAGTTCCGTTTTCAGGTGATGAATACCAAGGCGGTGCGCCAGAGGACTGTAAATCTCCAGCGTTTCCAGCGCGATGCGCCGTTTTTTATCCGGACGCAGCGCGCCCAGCGTGCGCATGTTGTGCGTGCGGTCAGCCAGTTTGATCAGGATGACGCGAATGTCCTGCACCATCGCCATGATCATTTTGCGGAAGTTTTCAGCCTGCGCTTCTTTCTTGTCGCGGAATTTCAGCTTATCGAGCTTGGAAACGCCTTCCACCAGCTCGGCCACGCTTTTTCCGAACAGCTGTTCCATGTCCTGATAGGTGGCGGGCGTATCCTCAATCACATCATGCAGCAGCGCCGCCATCAGCGTTTCGTGGTCGAGCTTCATCTCGGCCAGAATGCAGGCAACCGCAACGGGATGGGTGATATAGGGTTCGCCGCTGGAGCGTGTCTGGCCCTCGTGGGCATCACGTGCGACAAGGTAAGCTTGCTTGAGGCGCTTGATTTGCTCCTCAGGCAAGTATTTTTCAATCAGCTGATTGAGGCTTTCAAACAGATACAAGGTTGACCTGCAGAGTGCTGTTAACGACGACCTTCAGCGATAGCGGTAACGGCTTGTAACTCAGCGGCTTCCTGCTCTTGCTGTTCCTGACGATCACGGACATCCAGAATCTGGTTGGTGATCAGGCCTTCTTCGATTTCGCGCAGGGCGATAACGGTGGCTTTATCGTTCTCTTCCGGAACCAGCGGATCTTTGCCGCCTACCTGCATCTGACGTGCACGACGTGCAGCGACCAACACCAGGTCAAAACGGTTACCAACTTTCTCTACTGCGTCCTGAACGGTTACGCGTGCCATAGGTGTGCTACTCCACAGATGATGAAGAAATGACTGGGCATAATACTGAAAGTGACTTCAGACTGCCAATAGTTTGCTGATTAAAGCATCATGTCGCGCTTTCTGGCGACCCATACGCAGACGTTCTGCGCGAATAATGGTTTTCAGATCCGACAGCGCCAGATCGAAATCATCATTAACAATCAAATAATCGTATTCGGCATAGTGGCTCATTTCTGCCACTGCCTGCGCCATGCGGCGGGCGATCACCTCTTCGCTGTCCTGACCGCGGCCGCGCAGGCGGCGATCCAGCTCTTCGGTGGACGGCGGCAGAACAAAGATGCTGCGTGCGGCCGGCATTCTCTGGCGAATCTGCTGCGCGCCCTGCCAGTCAATGTCGAGAAACACGTCAACGCCGGTCGCCAGCACCTGCTCAATCGCCGCGCGTGAGGTGCCGTAATAATTGCCAAACACTTCCGCATGCTCAAGGAAAGCATCCTCGGCGATCATGCGTTCGAATTCAGGCTTTGAGACGAAAAAGTAGTGTTCACCATGCGCTTCGCCGGGGCGCACGCCGCGGGTGGTATGAGAAACAGACACCTGCGTATCGTACAGCGGTTGTGTCTTTAACAGCGCCTGAATCAGGCTGGATTTACCTGCGCCGCTGGGGGCGGAAACAATATAGAGCGTGCCTTGAGCCATGGTTATCTTGAATTGAGTAAAGAGCGGAGTCGATTTCCTGCACAGTATACACGGCTTAAGCGCAGCACGCAGCGTTTGCCGCCCGCACGCGGCAATTCTTTTTCTGTGCGCGCCCTCCAGCGGCAGCGCAACTTTCTGCAATTCGCACAAAAACCCGTCAGCCTCGCTCCACAATCGGCTTTTTAACGCTGGTGTCACTCGCTGCGGCACGCTGCAATCAGCAAAAAAGGAGGTGACGATGAAAGGATGGAGATGGCTGGGTGCGATGTTGCTGGCGGGATGTGCGAATGGGATGGCGGTCTGTCCCAACTGGTCACCGGTGCGCGCTGAACAGGAGATGGGCGTGCTGCACAACCAGCTGCGCCACTGGGATGATGCCTACTACCGTCAGGGGCAAAGCCCGGTAAGCGATGCCGACTACGACAGCCTGCAGCAGCGCTTACAGCAGTGGCAGCGCTGCTTCACGCCGGCGTTGCCCGGCTATGCGGCACAGCTCAGCACCGACGGCAGCACGCTGCACCCGGTGGCGCATACTGGCGTGCGCAAGCTGCGTGACAAGCTGGCGGTGGCCTACTGGATGCAGGATAAACCGGCACTGTGGGTGCAGCCGAAAGTCGATGGCGTGGCGGTGACGCTGGTGTATCGCCACGGCGAACTGGCTGGCCTGATCAGCCGGGGCGACGGACTGCGCGGTGAACAGTGGCTGGCGAAAGCACCGCACATTGCGGCGATCCCGCAGCATATCGCGACCGACCGTGCGGAAGTGGTGTTGCAGGGTGAACTGTTCCTGACGATGACCGATCACCAGCAGGCGCGCGATGGCGGTCAGAATGCGCGCGCCCAGGTGGCGGGCGCCATGATGCGGCGCGAAGCCAGTCCGCTGCTGTCGCGCATTGGCGTGTTTATCTGGGCATGGCCGGATGGGCCGCCGATGATGCAGGCGCGGCTGGCGCAGCTTACGAAGTGGGGCTTCGCCCTGACGCAGCAGTGGAGTCGCCAGGTCAGCAATGAAGAGGAGGTCGCAGCCTGGCGTGAGCGCTGGTATCGCCAGCCGCTGCCTTTTGTCACCGATGGTGTGGTGATTCATCAGTCACCGCAGCGCGTCGGGCGCGACTGGCAGCCCGGGCAGGGCAGCTGGTCGGCCGCGTGGAAATATCAGCCTGCCGAAGTCAGCAGCGAGGTGCTGTCGGTGGATTTCAACGTCGGACGCACCGGCAAAATTGCCGTGGTGCTGAACCTGCAGCCGGTGCAGCTGGAGGATAAAACCGTCCGGCGGGTCAATCTGGGCTCGTTGCGTCGCTGGAAGCAGTGGGATGTGATCGCCGGCGATCAGGTCACGCTGTCGCTGGCCGGGCTGGGTATTCCGCGGCTGGAACGGGTGATCTGGCGCGTGGCGCAGCGCGACTATCCCCAGCCGCCACAGGACGACGTATTCAATCCGCTGAGCTGCCTGCACTTCAGCACAGGGTGTCGCGCGCAGTTTCTGTCGCGCCTCAGCTGGCTGAGTCATAAGTCGGTGCTGGATATTGCTGGCATGCAGCGCAGTAGCTGGCAGCGCCTGCTGGACGGTGGCAGCATCAGCCACCTGTTCTCCTGGCTGACGCTCACGCCAGAGCAGATTGCGCAGGCGCAGGGCATCTCGACCGTACGCGCCCGGCAGATCTGGCATCGCTTTAACCTGACGCGCCAGCAGCCGCTGCGCCGCTGGATCAGCGCGCTGGGCTTACCGCTGCCGCGCACGGCGCTCCAGGCGTTGCCCGATACGCAGTGGTCGCAGCTGCTGGCGCGTTCAGCCGACAGCTGGCAGCAGCTGCCGGGTATCGGCAACGCCCTGGCACAGCGGCTGGTGACGATGCTGCAGGATGCGCGCCTGCAGTCGCTGATTCACTTTCTGCAGCAGCAGAATATCCCGGCGCAGCCGTCAGTGCTCGGGGTGGGGGTAGTTGAAAATCGGCAGACCGAGGCGGAAGCGCAGCGCCAGCAGGCGGGCGAAGAAGCCGAACAGTAGCGTGATGATCACCACCACTTCATGTGCCAGCGGCGTTTTCAGCAGCAGGATATACATCCAGCCGGAGGCAAAAGCGATACCGGCGTACAGCTCTTTCTGGAAAACCAGCGGAATGCGGTTGCAGAACATATCGCGCAGCACGCCGCCAAAAACGCCGGTGATGACTGCGGCGATGGCGGCGATGATCGCCGCATGGCCGGAATCCAGCGCAACCTGTGCGCCGATAATCGAGAACACCACCAGACCGAGCGCATCCAGCACCAGAAACACTTTACGCAGATGATTCATCAGCGGCGCGACAAAGGTGGTGACCACGGCCGCCGCCGCGACGATCATGATGTATTCCGGGTGTTTCACCCAGCCGAGCGGATAGTGGCCCAGCAGAATATCGCGCACCGAGCCGCCGCCAATCGCCGTGACTGACGCAATAATAATGACGCCGAACAGATCCATTTTGCGTCGGCCTGCCGCCAGCGCACCGGTCATTGCTTCGGCGGTAATACCAATGATGTACAGGACGGTTAATAACATAGAGCACTCCAGTAAACTGGCGGCAAGGCTAAAGATTTCCCAGAGTGTAGACCACTGAGATTTTCTAAAAAAATGTTTTCGGATTAGCCATCTTAATGGCGAGCCTGCTAATGAGCTTGTTACAGAGGAAGCGCGGTTATCGGCCGGTGTTTTCGCATCAATAAAAATGATGCGAGACGGCGGATCGGCCCTGATTTAAGTTTCGCCGATGATGTGTCGTACCTGATTAATGCCTGCTCATTCAGGCTCATCATTTACGGGCGCGACGTGCAGCAACTCTGGACAGGCATGAAAAAACACAGCGAAGACATCCTCTATTACTCCTCCGATAAGCTGGCGGCACTCGGGCTGGAAAGCCTGCTGACGGCATTACCGGTAGGCTGCCGGGTGCATGAGCTCTGGTCGCTCAGTACCGTCATCTCGCAGTGTGAAAAGCTGCGACCCCGCTTGCTGGTGTTTATCTTTCACGAGAATATGCCGCTGAGTGGCACCTTCAAAGTGCTGTATGCGCTGCAGCAGCAGTTTCCGGCTATGCAGGTGCTGGTACTGACGCGACGCCTGTTGCCGATGATGCACGCTCTCAGTCGTTATCTGCCCGGACTCAGCGTCCTCGATTTAAAGTCCTCACACACCGCGCTGTGTCGTTGCCTGCTGGCCTGTATCGCTGGCGGGATACCGCAGTTGCAGGAGGGGGCTGACATTCTGCTACCGGACCGGCAGCTGCGGGTGCTGCTGATGATGGCGTGGGGCTACAACACGGAGCAGATTGGTAACCGGCTCGGTATCAGCCATAAAACGGTGAATGCACACAAGCTGAATGCGCTAACCCGCCTGCAGGTGAAAAGCAAAAACGACATGGCCGATCTGTTTATGGTGATTGATGAGCTGCGCATGCTGGTGGGATGGCTGCGCCTGCACCGCAATGGCAAGCTGAGCGAGCTGGCTTATCATTCGCTGGAAGAGTTACTGGAAGCATAAAAAGAAAAAAGCGTGCTGGTAACCAGCACGCGAACGCATCTTGCAGATGCCCAGAGCCCACCATACAGACTTGTTGTTATTATCCGTTTCTTGCTCGCACTGCGGCGAAAGCTTTCAGGCTAAAACGGTACTCCGGCTGGAACCAGGGACGTCCGTAGTAGCAGTAGATCAGCATTCTGATGGAAACCATCGCCAGGTAACCCCAGATGGCGCACAGCACTGACGGCGTCAGCCACACGGTAAACAGCGTGACCGCCAGCCCTGCCAGCACGGAAGACGTCTCCGTAAAGGCAATGCGCGTAAATTGTTTTTCCCGTTGCAGGATGGCGCGATAGTGCTGCCCCTGCGGAATAATAATAAAGATGACGGAAATCATCTCCAGCATAATTGCCAGTTCCGGCTGTCCCATTACTCGGCTGTAAATGTCACTGCCGATAAACAGCGCGGCAAAAATAAATAGACCGCTTAATACATTACCCCAGTAAAGCGTCGAGAGTTCGCTGTTATTTAAACTTTGATAGCGAATAAGTGCGTTACCGAAGCCGCGATCGGCTAGTGTATCAATCACTAATAAGATCACTACGGCAATCGCGAGCAAATTGAGCTCATTTGCCTGCAGGATTTGCGCCAGCAGTGAAAGCTGTAATACCCCAATGCCAACGATTTTTATTGATGACAACACTGACCATTTGGCGCTGGCCAGATTTCTTTCGCGTATCGCCATACTCTGCTCATTATGGTACATGTACCAGTGCAATTAAGGGTTCACCCGGGCGGCGGCCCAGAGTACAGATCACATCAATGCAGCGCTTCCTGTCGCAGTCCTGAGATACCTTTCAGTGCCGGCCACGTCGCGATGCTGTTAATTAAGTGATGCTCTGATGATAAAATGATGCCCCTGGCGCGTAATTGTTGTGGCGTCTGCGCGGTATCTCCTCCGGTCAGGAGGAAATCCGCGAGATCGTTATAAAATCCTTTTGCATTATTATATTTCCCGGCCAGTATCCGTCTGGCAATCTCAACAAATTCTTTTTCAGATAACAAAGGATAGGTTGAGCGATCCATGTTATGTCCCTGCTGTTTTTATTATTAAGTACTGCTGTGTGTGAAGGAGTTATACCGTGTTTTATTTAAATTAACACCATAAGAAAACTCCTATAAATCGACTGCAGGAATAAATGGTTTCAGAATATGGATGTGAATATATAAGTTCTGGTCTTTACAATTTATTAGTCCTTTTCCACCTTTTATGGCGCTGCAAAGTTGAACAAGTCAGCGCACAGGAAAAAACAGAGTTAAATCAGAAGCACTCAGCTCTCGCCAGTCCGGCACGTCCAGGAATTTTCCCGGTTACGACGCTTTAGCCAGACTGGTGAATGGTGCGAAAATGCGCTTTGCGCGCGGTGAAACAGTTAAACACCGCTGCGCGAAAAAAATGCCGCTTTTTAGCGATTGCGTCCAGCGGAGGATAAAGGGTGGCTGGTGGGATAATGCATTGATTCTAATGGGTTAACAGATGAAGGAGGCGCTCAAGATCGCGTTTTACCCAGGCAACATCCCCGGCGAACTTCTCGTCAGACATCAGCGGCTGGCGATAAACCACCATGACGACTTCGGCACCCTGCTCGTTGGCAATGACCCGCATCGGCATATAAATCTCTTTACCGCTGCCGGTGTCAATCCAGTGATCCATCACGCCAAACGGGTTATAGGGAGTGAAACGAATCTTCACTGTGCCTTCCGGGCCTTTCGCTTTCCAGTACTGGCCTTCCTGCGTCAGCGTGCTGCTGCTCAGGCCGCTGGCCCACTTCGCAAAACATTCGGGTTTCCAGATGGTTTCGTACAGATCTAACCAGTTACGGGGAATGGTGAGCGTCACTGTCTGAGATGGCAGCATGGAGCCTCCGCGGGGCAGGTAAACGACAAATTAAACCTGAAACATCGCCTGTCACCTTAACTGAAGGGCACCGGACTGCAAACGGCCCGGTGACGGAAGTGTGCTGCAACAGCGTTTTTTGTCAGATAAAACGGCCACGCCCCTGAATGTCATGCAGTCCGGCGCTGCCGTCGGCCTGACGCAGCACGAAGCGATCGGATTGCGCCACCACCGCGCAGCTGTGATTAGGGAAGATGCGCAGCAGGGCACCAACCGCAGGCGCATGTTCGCCATAGGTTAAAAAGCCGTGCTCTTCCGACAACTTCTGCACTTCATACTGATGGCCATGCTCGTCCACCGCGATGCCGAAACTGCTGGCATTGGTGCCGTGCGGGCCTTTGTCCGAGCTCAGCATTTTGGAGCCGGCATCAATGATGGCGTAATAAGGATTAACGGCCACCACGCGCGTCACGACCGTTAACGCCAGCGCATCCGCCTCACACAAGCCCAGACGCCAGGCAGTGAGATCCAGCAGGGCATAATTGCCGGGACGAATTTCATCGCTGCGGGCGGCTACCGGTGCCGCCAGCGCCGTGGGCGTGGAGCCAACCGAGATGGGACAAGGGGCAAAACCGGCATCCAGCAGTCGCCGTTGCAGGTCACGCATCAGCGCGATCTCCTGCTGCGCCACCTCAGCTATCGCCGTGGCATGACCCGCAGCGTACGCATGACCCGCATGCGAGATCAGCCCGGCGAAGGGCAATCCGCTGGCGACAATCTGCTGCGCCAGCGTCAGCGCGCTATCGCTATGCGGATCGACGCCAACGCGATGCAAACCCACATCCACTTTAATGGCGATCGCCAGCGCGCAGTCCGGCTGCTGCTGATGGGCGGCGGCGATGGCGCTTACGCCCGCCGCGCAGTCTGCGATGCAGGTAATGCGCGCCTGATGCTGTGCCGCCAGCTGCAGCAGTTCGGTCAGCGCGGCGGCGTGCACTACGGGATAAGCCAGCAGTACATCGCGTGCCCCGCCGTGCACAAAAGCCACGCCTTCGCTCGGTTTCGACACAGTAATGCCGCGCGCACCCAGCTGGCGCTGCTGTTCAGCGATCCAGACGCTTTTATGGGTTTTGATGTGGGGACGCAGCGCGACGCCGGCGGCATCGGCTTTCTGTTGCATCAGTTGCAGGTTACGCTGCAGGCGCGCAGCATCAACTTCCAGGTAGGGCGTAAGCCGGTCGGCGTGCAGCGGTCGCAGCCAGCCTGCTGTCTCAGAGTGTTCCATTATAATAGTCCGCAGGTTATGTCTTGGTGCGGACTATCATTCACGAGCGCCGGTTAGACGTAAAGTGAAGCTTCGCCTGGCGGACGGGTTTTAAAGCGGCGATGCAGCCACAGATATTGCTCAGGCGCGCGCAGAATTTCTTTCTCAATCACCCGATTCATGTACGCCGCGGCGGCCGCTTCATCATCATGCGGGTAGTTTTCCAGCTGCGGCTGAATGATCAGCTGATAGCCGTCTTTGCGCGCATTACGAATCAGCACGATGGTCAGCATCGCCGGTTTCGCCAGCCGCGACAGGACAAAGGTGCCATTGGTGGTGGCCGCTTTCTCGACTGCGAACAGCGGAGCAAACACGCTGCCTTTCGGGCCGTAGTCCTGATCCGGCGCGAACCAGACGGCTTCGCCCTGTTTCAGCGCCTGAACCATGCCGCGCAGATCGCGTCGATCAATCATTGCTTTATTGGATCGCATGCGCCCTTTGGTCTGCGCCCACTCCATCGCCTGATTATTGTGCGGGCGATACATCGCCATCATCGGCTGGCACAGTCCGGTGATACGGCCACCCAGCTCCAGCGACATAAAGTGCACGCCAATCACCATCACGCCGCGCTGCTGGCTCTGCGCCAGCTGAAGATTGGCGATGCCGTGCACCTGAAACAGCTGTCGCACGCGCGCATCGGACCAGAACCAGGCGATGCCGGTTTCCGCCAGTGCCATGCCCAGCGACTCAAAATTGCCGGCAATCATCACCTCTTTCTCGTCTTCATTAATGTGCGGGAAGCAGAGTTCGATGTTACGCCGCGTGATGCGTTCGCGCCGCTTCAGGAAGTGGCGTGATAGCCGGCCCGTCGTCGCACCCAGCCGGATTAATAAAGGATAGGGGAGCTGCACCAGCAGCCAGAGCACTGCCAGCCCGAACCAGGTAAACCAATAGCGGGGATGCAAAAGTTTGGAACAGAACTGCCCGGTTTTCTTCATAGCGCCTTCATGTCAGGAGTGAATGTAACGCGCGAAGAAGTCGGTCCATGGTTCCCGGTGCGGTACAACTGTAGTTATTACGACCGCCACTTTAGCAAATAGTGCCGTATAAGATATGTAAACTCTGCAATCTTCAGGATTCAGATGATTGATAGATCGTGCACTAACTGGCGTGAGAATGAAATCGGATTGGGTTTAAACTGCGTAAAAACAACAGGTTGTTGGATTGGCTGGCCAAATTTATATGTCATTTTCGGTCAGTAACAGACACAGTTGCTCATCATTCAGGCAATAATCCTTACATTGCGAAAATTTAATATTGGTCTACTGCATCGGCTGGCAGCTTCTATAAGCCAGTTTCAGACACAGTAATGTCCATTTGGCGCTAAAAAAGCCATGATCAGACACTATTGTGTCTGGGTGGAAGCGTTATAGATCAAACAGGCTTACCGTATGGCTACGATGTGCAGCATAATGTTGCCGCATACCTGTGGGCAGGCCGTAAAACCGTGCGATCCAGCCATTAGGCGCTATACAAACCGGCGTAATGGCTGCTGTTAGCAAGGAAAGATAAAGCCCTGAGCAGGGCTTTACAGAGATAAGCGTTACTCGATGTTCTGAATCTGCTCGCGCATCTGCTCGATCAGCACCTTGAGCTCAATTGCTGAGGCGGTGATATACGCATTAATCGATTTCGATGCCAGCGTGTTCGACTCGCGGTTGAACTCCTGCATCATAAAGTCGAGGCGGCGGCCGACGGCTTCTTTCTTCTTCAGAATGTTGTAAGTCTCTTTCACGTGCGCATCGAGGCGATCCAGCTCTTCGGCTACATCAATACGCTGGGCCATCATCACCAGTTCCTGCTCAAGGCGATTGTTCTCCAGCTGAACCTCGGCTTCTTCCAGCTTGCTCACCAGACGCTCGCGCTGCCATTTCAGCACTTCTGGCATCTGTGCACGCACTTTGCTGACCTGCTCAGTCACGCCCTGCAGCCGCTGTTCGATGAGCGCTTTCAGCGCGTTGCCTTCACTTTCACGCGCAATGATGAAATCGTCCAGCGCGCCATCCAGCGCCGCCAGCAGTTCAGCATTAATGGCGTCCAGATCCTGCTCCTGCGCGGTCATCACGCCCGGCCAGCGCAGAATATCCAGCGGGTTAATTGCGCCTTCATCGCTCTGCATCTTCACCCAGTTCGCCGCCTGCACCAGCTGTTTAGCCAGCGACTCATTCAGCTGCAGCTCACCCTGGGCGCTGGCATCGGCGTCGAATCGCAGGTTGCACTCGATTTTGCCGCGCGTCAGGCGGTTGCGGATGCGTTCGCGAATCACCGGCTCCAGGCTGCGAAACTGCTCCGGCAGGCGGATATAGGTTTCGAGGTAACGCTGGTTGACGGAACGCAGTTCCCAGGCGGCGCTGCCCCAGCTGCCTTTGGCTTCACGGCGGGCGTATGCGGTCATACTGCGGATCATAAGCTTCTACTCATTCAGGAAATGTTCTTCGAATTATAGCGAGGGTGGCTTGTGCATGGTAGATAAATTCATGGGGATATTTGGGCTGTATTAATAATAAAAATCTTAATTTATACATGATTAATTTACTCTTCATTAATTATCACCAGGCAGGAATAGATTAATAATTAAGAATAATATATTTAAGATAATTGTTTTTTGTGTCGCCTGTTACGCTGTTACTGAGTGTGTTTAGTCAGTTCGATTTGTTTTGAGGTTATTATGTGGCTGATTAATAATGAGATATTATTCAATCCGGAAAGCAGGACGCTTGAAAATAAAGGAAAGGTGACTTTACAACTCAACGCGAGTGCATCGCGCTGTTTGTCATTATTCATGCATAATCCCGGAGATGTTATTAGCCGTGAAGCGCTGTTGAGAGAAGGATGGGGAAATCAGGGGGTACTTGTCACGGATAATTCGCTGCGCCAGGTTCTGTCAACATTACGCAAACAATTTTCACATTTTAATATTGAAGGTGATTTGTTTGTTACGATGCACAGGAAAGGTTACAGGCTAAATGATGACATTATTGTTAAATCACTTATCCCTGTCATTGAGCCTCATGATGAAAAACCATTGGGCGTTCTGGATGCTAATAAACTTTCGAATGTAAAGGCCAGAAGCTATTGGCATTTATTCAAACGAAGAAAGCCAGGAAGCCACAGCGCCATAAGACACGTTTTGTTTACCTTTATCGGCGTAATAAGTAGCGGTATCGTTCTCCTTATCTTTTCGTTAATGGGGATTAAGATTTTCGATGTTAAAGGGGTGGTTGATATTCGATATCAAGAGTATCGGGTGGAAAACTCTCTTCATTGGTATATTCAGCAGGACTTAACGAAAGCTCATATGGATAAAATTGAGCATTCTTTGCCTGTTATTAAAAAGGAGATTTTGCACTTAATCAGTCTTGAAGATAATGAAAATCATATTTATATCCATAGCGATAAGATGATTGATCGATTTAGCTGGTTTATTTGTCAGCGTCCCATTGAAAAGGAGAATGCGCTATGTCGTTCAGTTATGTCCTACGTCGCAGAGTGATGTTCATTATTTTAGGCGGACTGTTAACGCTATTGTTTGTATTGGCCTTAACGCTATGGTTAATCGTTAATAGACGTTTGCCTGATTGTGAATCTGATTCCATGATTATTACACATGAGGCGGAGAGACTCGTTGTGTCACGCGGTGTCTGGAAAGTCCAGAATCGTTTTTTACATGCTACAGGAAATTACAACGGTATTATAAGCTATTATGGACTGGATCATAAGCTTCTTTCACGTGAACCTGTGGATGTTTCATTCGAATTAAAATATGGTTTCACAGGTTCAGTCTTGCGTAGTGAAACGACATCACTTTCCTATAATCTTGGTAATCGTGCCGATGATGAAAGTATTGCCCGCTATACCTCCGCCGGTTTGTCGTTAGGGCATATCAATTATGGATGGATATATCGACTGCAGAATAAAAAGTATGTTCTGGGCAATAATTTCAATCCCACAATCATCTGCATGAAATGATGGGTGAATCTCACAAATTTATCCCCATCTTTCAGGCATGCGTTGACTTACAGGCAATCCTGAATGTTGGCCATTCAGAACTAATCACATTAAATTCAGACTTTGACAATTAATTTTTGATTTTTTCACAAAATTCACATATCCCAGATGTTATAGTCTGTTTAGTCGAAATTTTAGCTGTTATTTATTAATGCCGGAGGATGTCCGGATAATGAGTAAAGATGTTGCTTTGTTGCTTTCTCTCATGGTATTTATCTGAGGCGCGTAGAGGTGCTGGTCTGATGTCTTTTTTTAGCGATATAAAAAATTATACCCATGACATTTTTAGCGCTGCATCAAACCATGTTCCTGTAGCGTCAATAGCCTGCCTGGCGGTTTTTGCTCCAACCTTGATTTATATACCTAACAATGGAGGATCATCCTATGATCTTCCTTTAAACTTAATGACGGCTGGGCTTCTGGCATTATTTGTAACGGGCATTTTGTTAACGCGAAAGTTCCGCCTTGCGACGCTCCTTGATGATAATGATATGACGCATGCACAGTTATTCATGTTATTTTGCATAGCTCTGGCCGTTCTTTTGCAGGAAAGTGATCATGCGCTTATTTCTGGGGTTTTTCGCTTTTTAAATCTCGGCTTTATTTTTATATTATGGCTGGTGCTTAATCAGGTTCCCCAGCTTCGTAATCAACAAATCACTTTGTTAACCGGAATCGTTTTATTCGCGGTTTTACAGTCTGTTCTTTCTATTCTTCAGATAACTTTCCCCTCATTGTTACATTCTATGCTGGAGTTCAAGTTTGAACCTTCAGCAATCAGGCCCTACGGTATTTTTCAGCAGGTTAACGTTTTAGCAAGTTTCCTCGCCACCGGGCTTATTTGTTCGGTCTGGCTATGGATTAAAAACGATAAAAATTTCCCATTAATAATTTCTATGTCCGCATTAGTTATTAGCGTGGCATTGTTTCTCACGCAGTCACGGACAGGTATGTTAGGCTTTTTGCTAGCATTGTCGATTATTTTAATAATCAGCGCGCCGCAGGTTCGTATCAAACTGATAAAAATCATATTTGTCATCGTGTTAGGTGCTGCCATTGCAAGCATTGTGCGCTATCAAATATCTTTGGGAACCAGAGAGTATACTGGCTCAAATGTGGCACGCTTTGAGCTGTGGTTACATTCTGTAGAAATGATTATGGCAAAGCCATTTAGTGGTTGGGGTTTTGGTTCATTCGAGCATGACTTTGCCAGAATACGCATGGATGCGCACGCCTATAAAAATTCTTTCGATGTTGTTCATCCTCATAACGAGATTCTTTATTACTGGATTGAAGGTGGGGTGTTGGCCTTTACAGGACTGATGGCCATTTTAATTTCATGGTTTTTGCCATTGTGGAAGCTGAGAAATAATGTTGAGCGACAGCTTTTGTGGAGTCTTACCCTTCCTGTCGTTTTGCATACCATGCTTGAGTTTCCCCTCTATCAATCTTTGCCACATTTATGGTTGCTATTATTATTAGGTCATCTGGCGCTGCGCTCATCAGAAGACGATGCCACTCTTTCCGCTTGTAAAGAAAAGCGGAGACATTTTTCGTTGCGGCTGACACTGGCCATATTGACTCTGGGCGTTTCCGGTTTTTTCTTCAGCGGCCTGCAGACCAACGCGCTGCTCACCCAGGCGGAGCGCGGTCAGTTCCTCTCGTACCCTTCACGCGATCAGCTGTGGAATCCGTGGATTCAGGGCGAGCGCTATGAGTTCGGCGAAATGGTGCATTGCCTGATGCGCTACAACCAGACGCGGGATGAGCGCCTGCTGGCGCGCTTTGTGCAGCAGTCATCGCTGTGGCTGGAGCGCCATAACGACCTCAACGTATTCCGGAATGCGGTGATGATTGAGTGGCATCTGCGTCACTATCAGCGCTCGCGCAGGCTGCTGCGTCAGGCGCTGACCCTCTATCCGACAGATGAAAGTCTGCTGCAGCTGAAAGCAAAAATGATGACGGAATGGTCATCGGCGGCCTATGCTGTGACAGATGAGACAGGCAACTTCTGAGGCTAAGATGTTGAATAAATGGATGAGGCCGCTGGGCTTCACCATGATGTTAAGCGGATGTCAGACTTCTCCGCCCACCCCGCAGGTTATTCCGCCGCACACCGCGCCCGTGGCCGTGTGCGGGGCCGGCGAGATGATGATGCAAACCACGCTGTGGTTTGATCTGCCGTCCTCCGCTGGCGCAGCGGGCTGGTCGCAGTTTGCTGAACGCGACATCACGCCGCACTTTCCCTCGCCGCTGACGATTTACGATGCCCGCGGCCCGCAGGGCAATCGCAAGGTACTGGTACTGCTTCATCCGGCGGATCGGGCCAGCTCCGAAAGCATTAACGCGCTGCGCGACAAGTTTAAAAATCGTTTTGCGACACAACCGGTGACGCGCATCGACGCGCTGGTGTGCGCGGCGCTGTAACACGCGCTGCCTGCACGCGGGCAGGACAGCCGCCTGTGAAGTCCGTATAATGCGCAGCCAAACCCAAGCAAGCCGGAGAGAAACCATGCGTCCAGCAGGCCGTAGCACTTCTGAAGTGCGTCCCGTCACCCTCACTCGTCACTTTACCAAACATGCGGAAGGCTCGGTTCTTGTCGAGTTCGGCGAAACCAAAGTCCTGTGCACCGCGACCGTTGAAGAGGGCGTGCCGCGTTTTCTCAAAGGCAAAGGCCAGGGCTGGGTAACCGCAGAATATGGCATGCTGCCGCGTTCGACGCACAGCCGTATGGCGCGTGAAGCCGCCAAAGGCAAGCAGGGCGGACGTACGCTGGAAATCCAGCGCCTTATCGCCCGCTCGCTGCGTGCGGCGGTTGATCTGCAGGCGCTGGGTGAATTCACCATCACGCTGGACTGCGACGTGATTCAGGCCGACGGCGGCACGCGCACCGCGGCGATCACCGGTGCCTGCGTGGCGCTGGCGGATGCGCTGAACGCGCTGGTGGCAGCCGGTAAACTGAAAGCCAGTCCGCTGAAAGGTATGGTGGCGGCGATCTCGGTCGGCATCGTAGCCGGTGAAGCGGTGTGCGATTTAGAGTATGTCGAAGACTCCGCCGCAGAAACGGATATGAATGTGGTGATGACCGAAGATGGCCGCATGATTGAGGTGCAGGGCACCGCAGAAGGCGAGCCGTTCAGCCATGACGAATTGTTGCAGCTGCTGGCGCTGGCGCGCGGCGGCATTGAGCAGCTGATTCAGGCGCAGAAAGCGGCGTTAATTGATTGATGTAACAGGCGACCACAGAGTCGCCTTTTCTTTATTTGAGGAGTGAGAAATGAAAGCCTGGCAGCGTCAGTTTATTGAGTTCGCCCTGAACAAAGGGGTGCTGAAGTTTGGTGAGTTTACCCTGAAGTCTGGCCGTAAAAGTCCCTATTTCTTTAATGCCGGTCTGTTCAACACCGGGCGCGATTTAGCGCTGCTGGGCCGTTTCTATGCGCAGGCGCTGGTGGATGGCGGCGTCGATTTCGACCTGCTGTTTGGCCCGGCCTACAAAGGCATTCCGATTGCGACCACTACTGCCGTGGCGCTGGCCGATCATCATGACCGCGATGTGCCGTACTGTTTTAACCGTAAAGAGGCCAAAGATCACGGCGAAGGCGGTTTACTGGTGGGCAGCCCGTTGCAGGGCAAAGTGATGCTGGTCGATGATGTGATTACCGCCGGCACGGCAATTCGTGAATCGATGGATATCATCAATGCCCACAACGCCACGCTGGCCGGCGTGCTGATTTCACTCGACCGCCAGGAGCGCGGCCGTGGCGAGATGTCCGCGATTCAGGAAGTGGAGCGCGATTATCAGTGCAAGGTCACCGCGATCATTACACTGAGCGAGCTGATTGATTACCTGGCGGAGAAGCCAGAGATGGCCGACCATCTGGCGAAGGTGAAGGCGTATCGCAAAGAGTACGGTATTTAAGGTTTGCTGCGGTAGTCAGCGCCGCACGATAGCGTAGCGGCGCAATTTATTGCGCGATGGATCGCGCCGCTACAAATCCGCTGTGCGTATTAAACCAGCTGTGCGGCAATCAACGGCCAGCGGCTGTCGAAATCGGCGGTCGGGCGATAGCGGAACTCCGAGCGTACATAGCGTGACAGCAAACCTTCGCAGAACGCCAGCAGCTGGCTGGCGAGCAGCGTCTCATCGGTCTGGAAACCTTCACCGTCGCGCATCTTCTTCTCTTTCATCACCTGGCGCAGCTGAACTTCGATACGTTCAAACAGCTGATTAATGCGCCCCTGCAGGCGATCCTGTTCAAACATCAGCGCGTGGCCGGTCAGGATCCGCGTCAGCCCTGGATTACGCTCACCAAATCCCAGCAGCAATTGCACGATCAGGCGCAGACGCGCCATCGTCTCTTTTTCATCTTTCAGGATCAGATTGATGCGGGTAATCAGACTGTCTTCAATAAACTCAATCAGGCTATCAAACATGCGCGTTTTGCTGGGAAAGTGGCGATATAACGCCGCTTCCGAAACGCCGACATTGGCGGCCAGCTTGGCGGTGGTGATACGCTGACTGCCATCGCCCGACTCCAGCATTTGCGCCAGCGCCTGCAAAATCTCTTCGCGACGATTCCGTTTCGCGACTTTTTTTTCTGCCATGACCTTCAACACCCCTGAAATTCACCAAAAACAGGCAATACTGCCTTATCTGCCACAGATAAAGCGGCCTGTGGCGACAAGAAATAAAAAGATGGCTATGCGAAAAGTGAGCGTATTACTGACGGCCAGAGTGACCGAAACCGCCTGCGCCGCGATCGCTGGCGTCAAAATCTTCCACCAGGTTAAATTCGGCCTGCACCACCGGTACAAACACCAGCTGGGCCAGGCGATCGCCAGGCTGCAGCGTGAAGCTATCCTGGCCACGATTCCACACTGAAACCATTAGCTGGCCCTGATAGTCGGAGTCAATCAGCCCTACCAGGTTACCCAGTACGATGCCGTGTTTGTGACCGAGACCGGAGCGCGGCAGGATGACGGCAGCCAGTGACGGATCGGCAATGTGAATCGCCAGGCCGGTCGGCACCAGCGTGGTCATGCCCGGTGCGATTTCCAGTGCGTCATCAAGGCAGGCGCGCAGATCGAGACCCGCGGAGCCAGAGGTCGCATAGGTGGGTAGTGGGAATTCCTTGCCTACGCGCGCATCAAGTATTTTTACGTCGATTTTTTTCATCATAACGGCTGACAATCTCGTCTATTAATTGTTGGCCAAGGAGCGTCTTATCACTGAGCGGTAAGACTTTCTCTCCCTCCTGCCAAAAAAGGTGAAGAGCATTGGTGTCGCTATTGAAGCCCTGCCCGGCCTGCGCCACATCATTGGCGCAAATCAGGTCCAGGTTTTTCCGCACCCGTTTTTGCCGCGCGTATTCTTCCACATTCTGGGTTTCGGCAGCAAATCCCACCACGAAAGGGCGCTGCACTTTGAGCGCCGCGACGCCTGCGACAATATCCGGGTTCTTCACCAGCTGCAGCGTGACGTTATCATCGCCACCCTGTTTTTTAATTTTCTCTGCGGCAATGTTTGCCGCCCGGTAGTCTGCCACGGCTGCGCTGGCAATGAAAATATCTTGTTGGCTGATTTGCGCCATCACCGCCGCTTCCATCTCCAGTGCGCTGTTGACATCAATACGCGTCACGCCGGCGGGCGTGGCTAAGTTCACCGGACCGGAAACCAGCGTCACGTTTGCGCCGCGCTTCGCCGCAGCCGCGGCAACCGCATAGCCCATCTTGCCGGAGCTGTGATTACTGATATAGCGCACCGGATCCAGCGCTTCACGCGTCGGACCGGCGGTGATCATAATGTTGAGATGTTGCAGATCGTTGACGGGCGCGGCCCACTCCAGCGCATGCGCAACGATGGCCAGCGGGTCCAGCATGCGGCCCGGGCCGATATCACCGCACGCCTGGCTGCCGCTGTCCGGTCCCCAGATCAGCACGCCGCGCTGCGCCAGACGCTGCAGATTCTCCTGCGTGACTGCCGCGCGGTACATCTGCTGGTTCATGGCCGGCACGATGGCGACCGGTGCCGCGCTGGCCAGGCAGGCGGTGGTGACCAGGTCGTTTGCCATGCCAGCGGTAATGCGCGCAATCAGATCGGCGGTTGCGGGCGCAAGCACAATCAAATCGGCCCATTTTGCCAGTTCGATATGGCCCATTGCCGCTTCGGCCGCCGGGTCGAGCAGGTCATCAAACACCGGATAGCCGGAAACCGCCTGCAGGCTGAGCGGCGTAATAAAGGCTTTGGCCGCATCGGTCATCATCACGCGGACATCCGCGCCGCGATCGCGCAGACGGCGCACCAGTTCCGGTGCTTTATAGGCCGCGATGCCGCCGCTGACGCCCAGCAGAATTTTTTTTCCGGCTAATCCCATCATGTTGTTTGCCTCACTTCAACGCAGAGTGCCGCGCCTGGCGCGACAGATGCAGGCAACTTTATCACAAAATCGGCGACCCGCCTTTTCACTGCCTGCGCCCTTTGCGAGCCGGCTCTGGAATTTGTCACGCGCCGCTGGTGGCCTGCAATGCACCGGCGCAGAATGGCGGCATTGCAGGGAGGGCGGAACGATGACGGAACTGGCACCACGGGAAAAACTGACGCTGCTGGGCGCCGAGGCGCTAAGCGATGCCGAGCTGCTGGCGATCTTTTTACGTACCGGCACGCGCGGCAACAGCGTGATGGGGCTGGCGCGGCTGATGCTGAATGAATTCGGTTCGCTGTATCGCATCATGACCGCCAGTAAAGAGGAGCTGGGGCAGATAAAGGGCGTCGGCAGCGCCAAAATGACGCAACTGCATGCCATTGCGGAACTGGGTCGGCGCTTTTTTGCCAGCCAGCTGGCGCGCGAAAATGTGATGGAGAATCCGCAGGTCACGCGCCACTACCTGCAAAGCGTGCTGGCACATCAGGAGCGTGAAATCTTTATGGCGCTGTTTCTGGATAACCAGCACCGCGTTCTGCAGGCGCAGAAGATGTTTTCCGGCTCCATTGCCAGCGTGGAAGTGCATCCGCGTGAAATCGTGCGTGAGGCGCTAAAGCTCAACGCGGCGGCGGTGATACTGGCGCACAATCATCCGTCCGGCATGGCGGAACCGAGCCGTGCCGATCGCGAGATTACCAGCAAGGTGGCGCAGGCCTGCGCGCTGCTGAATATCCGCTTATTAGATCATCTGGTGATTGGTCACGGCGAGTTTACCTCTTTCGCTGAGCGCGGCTGGCTGTAATTCGCGGCGTCAACTGGGCAGAAATCCGGCGTTTTTGCGCGATCCGGAGGGATCTTTATCTGTTCGGGACTTGAGCACTTCGGCTTAGCGGCGTATACTACGCCACCTTTGAGAATCTCGGGTTTGGCGTTTGGGCCAGCTTAGCGGGTTCACATGGAACTCGCCTGGGCGGGCTAAGGCCTGACGAGGCGGCCAAAACCTAGTTTTTAAAGCTCGAGCTGATTTGATTTTTGGAGAATAGAAATGTCACGAGTCTGCCAGGTAACTGGAAAGCGTCCGGTGACCGGTAACAACCGTTCCCACGCAATGAACGCGACGAAACGCCGTTTCCTGCCGAACCTGCACTCTCACCGTTTCTGGGTTGAGAGCGAGAAGCGCTTCGTTACTCTGCGTGTATCTGCTAAAGGTATGCGTGTTATTGATAAAAAGGGCATCGATACGGTTCTGGCCGAAATCCGCGCCCGTGGTGAGAAGTACTAAGGAACTGAATCATGGCTAAAGGTATTCGTGAGAAGATCAAGCTGGTTTCCTCTGCTGGTACAGGTCACTTCTATACCACCACGAAGAACAAACGTACTAAACCTGAGAAACTGGAACTGAAAAAGTTCGATCCGGTTGTACGTCAGCACGTGATCTACAAAGAAGCCAAAATTAAGTAATTTTGGTGTTCTTGCGAAAAACCCGGCTCCGGCCGGGTTTTTTGTTTCTGCGCTACGTTGAGGAGATGAGATGCCTGAATTACCTGAGGTAGAAACCAGCCGACGCGGTATAGAACCTCACCTGGTGGGAGAAACCATTCTGCATGCCATTGTGCGCAATCCGCGTCTGCGCTGGCCGGTTTCCCATGAAATCCACGCGCTGAGTGACCAGCCGGTGCTCAGCGTACAGCGCCGCGCCAAGTATCTGCTGCTGGAGCTGCCGCACGGCTGGATTATCATTCATCTTGGCATGTCCGGCAGCCTGCGCGTTCTGCCCGGCGAACTGCCGGCTGCGAAGCACGACCACGTCGATTTGGTGATGAGCAATGGCAAAGTGCTGCGCTACACCGATCCGCGGCGTTTTGGCGCCTGGCTGTGGACTACCGATCCGGAAGGCAGCAGCGTGCTTGCGCACCTTGGTCCGGAACCGCTGAGCGATGCCTTCAGCGGCGGGTATCTGTATGAAAAGTCGCGCGGCAAACGCACGGTGATCAAGCAGTGGCTGATGGATAACAAAGTGGTGGTGGGCGTGGGGAACATCTATGCCAGCGAATCGCTGTTTACCGCCGGGATCTTACCCGATCGTCCGGCGATGAGCCTGAGTGAAGCGGAAGCGGAACTGCTGGCGAACACCATCAAAGCCGTACTGCTGCGTTCAATTGAGCAGGGCGGCACCACGCTGCGTGATTTCCTGCAGACCGACGGTAAGCCAGGCTATTTTGCGCAGCAGCTGCAGGTATATGGCCGCGCCGGCGAGCCCTGTCGCGCCTGCGGTACGCCGATCCTCAGCGGTAAACACGGTCAGCGCAGCACCTTCTGGTGTCCACGCTGCCAGCACTGATTACGGCTGCGCCAGCTTCGCCAGCAGCGCCTGATGCACCACGGCAGGCAGAAATGCCTGCACGTCACCCTGATGACGCGCCACTTCCTTGACCAGCGACGACGAGACAAATGAGAAGCCTTCGGACGGCATCAGAAACACGCTCTCCAGCGTGGGCAGCAGATGACGGTTCATGTGCGCCAGCTGCAGCTCATACTCAAAGTCCGATACCGCACGCAGACCGCGCACCAGCACGTTCGCGTTCTGCGCCTGGGCAAAGTTCGCCATCAAATCGCTAAAGCCAACCACCTCAACATTTGGCAGATGGGCCGTAACCTGGCGCGCCAGATCGACACGTTCATCAAGGCTAAACAGCGGCTTCTTACTCGGGCTGGCGGCAATCGCCAGCACGATGCGATCAAACATCTGCGCGGCGCGCGTGACGATATCCAGATGGCCCAGCGTCATCGGGTCAAACGTGCCGGGATAAATCGCTTTAGTGCTCATACGCGGCCCTGTGTTGAGGTGTGATGCAGCGCCCAGAGCGCCGAGTATTTGTTAAAGGTGTATTGTGCGTTGACCACCGCCAGAATCCAGCCCTGTTTACCATCGAGAAAACCGGCGCGCAGCAGCAGCGTCTTAATAAACGCGCCCGCGGTGTGGCTGAAAACAGAGAGAATACTGCAGCGCTTGCCGCGCTGAAAGCGCTCCTGCGCCCAGGCTTCGGCATAGTTCATCTGCTTGCGCTGGAAGGCGATCAGGTCGCGGCAGGTCAGGTGTTGCAAATCACCCGGCAGCGCCACCACCGGCGTGCCCTGCGTCTCCAGCGATTCGTGCACCAGATTGTCGTTATAGCGCAGATGGCGCGGATAGAGGCGCAGCACGCGGTCGGGATACCAGCCGCTGTGGCGCATAAAGCGGCCGAGAAACAGATTACTGCGGCCGAGGCTATAAACCTTATCGCTGGGTGGCTGTGTCAGCACCTGCTCAATGGCGCGGCGCAGTTCTGGCGTAACCCGTTCATCGGCATCCAGCATCAGAATCATATCGCCGCTGGCAAAGGCCTGGGCGCGCTGACGCTGCTTACCAAAGCCGGCCCAGCCGTCCGCCTGATAGACCTGCGCACCGCGCGCGCGTGCCACCTCGATGGTCGCATCGCTGCTGCCCGAATCCAGCAGAATGATTTCATCTGCCCAGCTGACGGAAGCCAGCGCCTCCGGAAGGAGTTCAGCTTCGTTTTTGGCGATCATCACCACGGAGAGACGTTGGCGTTGCGACATGCGTTAATGAGCTCGTGGAGGCAGATGCGGTTCGAGTAACTGTAGCAGACGCTGCAGTGCGCCCTGATTCTGGTGCAGCACGTCTACCGCGTGGCGGCCGTAGTAGCGGCGATAATCGTCATCCTGCAGCAGGTTCGCCACTTCTTTTTCCAGCGACACCACATCAGTAACGGTAATCAGCCCTTCCGCCTGCTGCAGACGGGCGCAGATATCTTTGAAGTTCCAGATGTGCGGGCCCATCAGCACCGGAATGGCATGCGCAGCGGGCTCGAGCGGATTATGGCCGCCGCGCTCCACCAGGCTGCCGCCGACAAAGGCCAGATCGGCGATGCCGTACAGCAGCATCAGTTCGCCCATGGTATCGCCAATCACCACCTGCGTGGCGCTGGAGGGGATCTCGCCGCTGCTGCGCAGGGTAAAGCTGAAGCCGCGTTTTTGCGTCAGGTTGCAGGCATCTTTAAAGCGTTCCGGATGGCGCGGCACCAGAATCAGCAGCAGATCCGGGAACTGTTGCAGCAGGCGACGATGGGCGTCGAGCACGATGGCCTCTTCGCCTTCGTGCGTGCTGGTGGCGATCCACACCGGCCGGCGCGACGCCCACTGGCGGCGCAGCGTCACCGCGCGTGCTGCCAGTTCCGGCGTAACGGAGATATCAAACTTGAGACTGCCGGTCACGGCCAGATGCGAGCGCTTCAGGCCGAGGCTGAGGAAACGATCGCCGTCCTCAACGTTCTGCGCGGCGATTAGCGTAATGCGCTGCAGCAGGTCGCGCATGAAACCGCCGAGCTTTTTATAACCTCTGGCGGAGCGTTCAGACAGGCGCGCATTGGCAATCACCAGCGGAATCTGGCGCTGATGCAGAATGCGAATGATGTTCGGCCACAGCTCGGTTTCCATGATAATCACCAGCCGCGGGTCAACGGTATCGAGGAAACGGTTGATTGAGCCGGGCAAATCGTACGGCAGATAGACATGGTGCACGTCTTTGCCAAACGCCGACTGGGCGCGCTCGGAGCCGGTGGGCGTCATGGTGGTCACGGTTATGGGCAGCGTCGGATAGCGATGACGCAACGCGCGCACCAGCGGCACGGCGGCGAGCGTTTCACCGACCGAAACCGAGTGCAGCACGATGCCGTGCGGCGCTACTTTACCGCTGCAGTAGCCGTAGCGCTCCGCCCAGCGTTTGCGATAGGCCGGTGCTTTTCGACCGCGCAGCCACAGGCGCAGCCAGATCAGTGGCTGAATCAGATAAAGCAGGGCTGTATAGAGAGTCGTCATAGTTAAGGTTACGACCAGTTCGCGTCAAAAAACACAGTAAAGGCGGCATGTTAACAGAAACTGACCGCCTGCTCATACCACTTCGTCAACGGGTTTGCAGGACGTGCTGATAAAGCGAAGTCAGCGCCTGCGCCAGTCTTTGCGGACCATAAGGTTCAATTTTGCGACGTGCGGCTTCGCCCAGCGCCGGATTGTGCGAAAGTGCAGGCGTTGCCATTACCGCTTCGTTTAACGCTTTGATATCCAACGCATCGCAGACAAAACCCTCTTCACCGTTGGTGATAAATTCTGCGCCGCCGCAGCCGGTGCTGGTAATGATTGCCAGCCCGCAGGCCATCGCCTCCAGCACCACATTGGGGAACGGATCGTACAGCGTTGGCAACAGCAGCGCATCGGCAGCGTGATAAAACGGCTGAACGTCCTGCTGCACGCCCGCGAAGCGCAGGCGGTCAAGACAGTTAAGCTGGTTCGCCAGCTGCTGATAGCGCGCCAGCTGTTTGTCCTGGCCGACCACCACCAGGTAGCGATCGCTATTAGCGACCGCTTCGATAGCGGCCTTTAGCCCTTTGCGTTCGAAGCCGGAGCCGACGTAGATCATCACCGTGGCGTCCTGCGGCAGGTTGAGTCGCTGACGCGCGGCGTGACGCAGCGTATCGCTGGCAGGCTGAAAACGCTGGCTATCAATGGCGTTGTGAATCACGTGGATTTTGCTGGCATCCAGCGCGAAGTGGCGCAAAATATCCTGCTTCACCATGTGCGAATTACAGATCACCGCTTTCAGCGAGGGCGCGTTGAACATCTCCGCTTCCGCCTGCAGCACATAGCGATGGTACGGGCTCAGGCTGGCGCTCAGCCGCTGCCACGGCGAAACAATGCGCGCGCGCTGCTCCAGCCATACGCGATGCACACCGTCGCCGGCGCGGAAAATATCGCAGCCAGCGATGCGCTCGTGGCTCTGTACGATATCGAACTTTTCCCGCTCCCAGCAGGCGCGCGCCGCGCGGGCAAAGCCGCGTTCACGCGAAATGCGGCCGAATTTTGCCGGATTGCAGATGTGCAGGTGCCAGGCCGGGTTCGGCGTGCCCTGCCAGCTGCGGGTAATAATGTTGAGATCGAGCTGCTCGCCGTCCAGCGCTTCCAGCGCACGTGAGATAAAGCGCTCGGCACCGCCGTCCGGCCGGTATTTCTGCCGGACAATCGCCAGCCGTAACTTAGTCATGCAAAAGGCTCCTGGCGGCGGCAAGCACATCCTCAACCGGGATGGCAGACAGATAGCGCTGCTCGGTATTGGTATTGATCGAATCCGGTGACGGCAGCGGCGCATAGTCGCCCGCCCAGATAACGCGGTTATTGTCGCCCCACGGGCGCCAGTGCTGCAGCTTGGTCGGGCCGAACAGCGCCAGGCACGGCGTCTGCAGCGCCGCAGCCATGTGCATCGGTGCGGAATCGACGCCAATAAACAGCTGTGCGGCGTCGATCAGCGCCGCCAGCTGCGGCAGCGAGAGCTGGCCCGCCAGCGACACCACGTTCGGCGTGCGGCACAGCGACTGGATATGGGCGATCATCGCCAGCTCTTTCTGATCGGGCGCGGCGGTCAGCACCACGCTGCGACCATCAGCGGCCAGCGCATCAATCAGCTGCGCCACCTTTTCATCTTCCCAGCACTTAAAAACCCAGCGCGAGGTGGGCTGCAGCACCACAAACGGGCCGGTAATCGACTGCTGAGCGAGGACATCCTGCACTTTTTGCTGGTCGGCGGTGCTGAAATGCATGGAGGCTGTCGCCCCGGCGGTGGGAATGCCGAGCGGCTGCAGCGCCGTCATGTTTTGTTCCACGGTGTGCAGCTGATGGTGACGGTCGGTGGAAACCAGCTGGTTATGGCACCAGCGCCAGAACGCGTTGTCGCGCTTGCGGTAGGCAAAGCCAATGCGAACCGGCGCACCGGACAGGCCGGTAATAATGGCGCTGCGCCACTGGTCGGCCAGATTGATCACCACATCGTAATGGCAGGCGCGCACCGCCCGCACCAGCGCGACCTCATGGCGAAACTTCTGCCAGCCGCCTTCCTTTTTCCAGTTGCGATCGATGATATGCAGCTGACGGATCGCCGGATGCGCTTCCAGCATCGGGCGCGTCTCTTTATACAGCAGCACATCAATGTTGGCCTGCTGATAGCGCTGGCGCAGCGCATTGATGGCAGGCGTGGTCAGCAGCATATCGCCATGATGACGCAGCTTTATCAGCAAAATATTTTGCGGTGCAAAGTGGGCTGGAATCGGGCTTGCCATACTCAAATCATCTCAAAATTCAGTGAGCTGATTGTAGGGCAAACCCTGGAGGGGTTAAAGCCGCGGCGGGCGCTTATTTATTGCGCCAGCGATAAATGCGGCTCAGCCACAGCAGCAGCTGATACCACTGACGCGCGCCGCGCGCATTGCGCAGCATGCGTTTGTGCGTCTGACTGCTAAACAGATCGGCGATCATTGCCTGGCGCGCTGCGGCGTCCGGTTCGCGCCGGATAGCGTGGCACACGCTGAGCGCTTCGCGGGTAATCTGCGCGTGGAAGCTCGGGTAAATCTTCACCTTGTGACGATAGCGCGTGTTGATCTCTTCCAGCATGCGCGCGATTTTCAGGTAGTGACGCTGATAGTCGACGTTGTGCTGGCCGGTGCGCTTGCGGTTGCTGATCGACGCATCGTGCATGTAGTAGCGATACAGCACCCGATCGGTGTAGCGCACGCGCTTAACGTTGAGCATGAACTCGGTGGTCCACGGGATGTCCTGATGATGCAGACCGGGTTCAAACTGCAGATTAAGCTGTTCGATCAGCTCACGGCGGTAGATACCGAGCCACACGACGTGCAGGTAACGCCGGGTTTTCAGCGCCTTGTCGAGCCACTCCGGCCCGCTTAATACGCCAGTGCTGGTGAGGCGATCCCGCGGAATCATCGGCTTAATTGTCTGGCTGGCCTTGAAAAACCACTCGGCGTTGCACTGCGCAGCGTCCAGCCGATCGCGCTCCGCCATGTCGACCAGCGTCTGGTACATCGCCGGGTCCATGGTGTCGTCAGCGTCGGGAAAGCTGACGTATTTACCCCGCGCCACGGCCAGCCCGGCATTACGCGCACGCGACACGCCACCGTTCGGCTGATGAATCACCTGAATATGCTGGTACTGCTGCGCCAGCGCGTCGGCGCGCTCGCCGGAACCGTCGGTGGAGCCATCGTCAACAATGATGATCTCCAGCGACGTCAGGGTTTGCGCCAGCAATGCATTGATACAGCCAGTAAAATCAGCACCAGCGTTAAACATCGGGATAATGAGACTGAGTAGCGGGGATGAGCTATCGGGCTGCGCTGTCATGTTCTTCGTTGTTCCGTCGCGCCAGGCGCTGCTGCTGCCGGGTGCGGATAAAATCATGGATATCATTTAGCTTGCGTTCATCCAGCTCAAACAGCTGTTCAACCGGATGGGCAAATTTGTATTGTGCAGCGAACACAAACGAAGAGGGCGCGATGTGGTTCGGGCCAATTAAGAGCACGTCACCCAGCGGCCTTTGCTCCTCTACGCAGCAGGGACCATAAATTAAAATCACCGGTACCTGTTGCGCGTCGGCAATATACACATTGCCGGAATCCGAGGCGATATAGAAATCCATCTCGTTAATGGCGGCAGGCAGCGCCTCGAGCGGGATTTTACCCACCAGACTCACCAGATTGTTTCGCTGACCGGCAACTTTAAACAACTCCTGAACGCGTGATTGTTCATTCGGTGCGCCGAAAGCAAAAAAAGTGCAGGGGAGATCGCTCAGGTGGTCGAAAAGCCGACACCAGATTAACGGCGGAATGGTTTTGGCCTGATTTCCTGCCGTTACGCTAATACCAATGCGGATGCCCGGCGCCTGCGTAATTTCCGCTGGCAGCGTTTCCGGTTGCCACAGTGGCAGGGTGGCATGTTTGGGATAACTCTCTTTGGTAAAAGAGCGGTCGGCCAGTTTCAGGTAATTTTCCAGCGTTAAGGTATTTTTCTCGTGATGAACCACGCCGCTGGCCGTTAAATAAAACAGGCCCTGATAGCCTTTGCGACGATAGCTGGAAAGAAATTGTTTGTTGCTGGCATTGCAGCAGGCGGCAATAAATAAATTGAGATTGGTGGGATGCAGCAAATAAATATTGTCGTAGCGATTGAGCAGCTGCCACACCAGTTTTATTTTTTTCATCAAACCGGAGCGATGATCTTCGATATACCAGATGTGCTCCAGCGTGGCGTCACGTTCAGCCAGCGGGGCGACACTATAGCTCAGCAGGGCATCGCTTTTTCCCAGGTGGGATAATAACGGCGTGATATTAATATAGTCGCCAATTTTAGCGGTCTGTATCACCAGATTTTTACCGGTACGGCCATGAACAAACTTCATCACCCATTTGACCGGCGAAAAAAGAATAAACAGTAGTACGTACGTCAAGTAGTCATCCCCATGATTCGGTCACACCGTCATGGGGGACCTGTTAACCTGAAACGTGCTGCGTGGTTGAAAATGACGTCTCCGCCACCTGAATAAGCTGCAGGTATTGCTGGCAAACAACGCTCAAACTATAAATGCTTAAGTCCAGATGTTGCAACCTGGGGGGAGTTGTATAAATTTCTCGCATTTTTTCTGCCAGCGATGTTGCATTCATCTCTGCCAGACCGCGTGACAGTTCGCCGGTGAGGATCGAAACAGGACCGCCCGGACAGCGCGTACTGACCACCGCGGTGCCGCAGCTCAGGGCTTCGACCAGCACATTACCAAAACCTTCACTGTCGGAGCTGACCACCAGCAGGCGCGCGTGACGTATCCAGGGATACGGGTTGCGCTGAAAACCTTCGAAGCGCACGCGCTCCGCAATGCCTGAATTCTGCGCCTGCTCACGCAATTTTTGCGTTATTTTTTCGCTTCCCTGTCCCAGCAAAACCAGCGGCGCGGTGATGCCACTCAGGGCATAGGCTTCAAGCAGGCGGTCATGGCGTTTGGTTTCATGGAAGCGTCCCACATGCACCAGGAAATCGGTGCCGGCTAACGGGCAGGGTTCAGCGGCCAGTCGGGCGAGGCTGTCAAAATCGAAAGGATTGGCGATCACTTTGGCCTGGCGGGGCTGTACGCCAATGTTTTGCACCATATCGTCGATGACGTACTGCGAAACCCCGACGATTTGGCGATCCTGATAAACGTGACGGATTTTCAGACGCTTCAGCCACAGCGAGAAGCCGGTTTTACGTGCCAGATACGAAGCAGAAAACACGCCGTGCAGACAAAACCAGGTTCTGTCTCCATCGAGCGCAGGCGTTTGCCTGACAATGCGGTCAGTTTTATGCAGATGAGAGAGGATCAGATCAAATTTGCCGTGCCGCGCTTCACTGTCGCGCACCGCACGATCCAGCAGGCGCGCGCGGCGCCATGTTTCTGTCAGCTTGCGCCACGGGTGGTTACAGCGATCAAGAATCACCTGGTAATCCACGCCAGCCGGAATAGGGTAATCACATACCTTCCGCAATGAGAAGATCGAAACCTGGTGTCCCTGACTGAGGAAGCCCCCCGCCAGAGTCAGTACGACTTTTTCGGCACCGCCGCCCGGCAGGCCATCAATCACCATTAAAATGCGTTTCGACAAAATTTTTTACCCCTACATGCCAGTCTGCTGTAAAGACTTAGCTGCTATCATTCCCGGTGCTATCAGGACTTAATATAAGAAAATTCAATTAATTATTTTTATGGCCAGGTAATTTTACACGAACGTGCGCTCGGTTAATTGCTAAAATTCAGGCCAGTGAAGAGTTTAAATTATTCTAGTTTAACTAATCTTATACCGCTATCGACTTCCCCCTGAACCCGCATGGGAAAAGTTTGCGCCCGTCAGGAGCGTTGCGTACCATAGCGATTATAACACTGTAATTCACCGGATAAGTTATGGAAAAACCTGCCTTTTTAATTACCCTTGATACCGAAGGGGATAACCTGTGGCGCAATCGCAGCGGCAAGGTCACTACCCATAACGTCCGGTTTTTACCGCGCTTCCAGGCGCTGTGTGAGAAATACGGTTTTAAACCGACCTGGCTAACCAACTATGAGATGGCCAGTGACCCGGCTTATGTCGAGTTCGGGCGCGATCTGCTGGCGCGCGGTCAGGGCGAAATCGGTATGCATTTACATGCCTGGTACAGTCCACCTGAATATGCGCTGACCGACGATGAGTGGCGTTATCAACCTTATCTGATCGAATATCCGGAAAACGTCCTGCGCGATAAAGTCGCCTATATGACCGATCTGCTGGAGAACGCTTTTCAGCGTAAAATGACCAGCCACCGCGCCGGCCGCTGGGCATTTAATGAAGTGTACGCCCGCGCCTTGATCGATCAGGGCTATCTGGTTGACTGCTCGGTTACGCCGCGTGTGAGCTGGCGTAATGCGCAGGGTGCACCGCAGGGACAGGGCGGAACGGATTACAGCCATTTCCCCGATCGCGCTTATTTCCTCGATGAACAGGATATTTCCAGGCCTGGCGGCAGCCCGCTGCTGGAACTGCCAATGAGCATTCAGTATCGCTATGGCACGTTCACTAATCAGCTCAAACAAGTGTGGAATGGCATCCGCGGCAGGCAGCGTGGACCTTCAGTGAACTGGCTGCGTCCGGTGGGGGGGAATCTGGCCCAGATGAAACAGGTGGCTGAACAGACGCTCGCACAGGGCAACGACTATGTGGAGTTCATGCTGCATTCATCCGAGTTTATGCCAGATGGCAGCCCCACGTTTAAAACGGAGGCTGATATTGAACGCCTGTATGACGATCTGGAAGGCCTGTTCAGCTGGCTGGCGACCCGGACGCAGGGGATGACGCTCACGGAGTTTGCCCGGCTGAAGCAACAGCAGCGCTAAGCCGCCCAATCGCGTTATAGCGCGATCTCAGCCAGCATGGCCATCACGTCGTCAGGCTGAATGTCTGCCATGCTGCTGCCCTGAGCGGGCCGTAACGCATGCTGATTCCTGCCGTAGCCACCAATCAGACCCGGGTCAGTCGGGCCGAACAGGGTGATGTTGGGGCGATCCAGCGCGGCGGTCAGATGGCTCAAACCGGTATCCACCGAGACCACCGCACGGGCGCCCGCCAGCTGCTGCGCCACCTGCTCCAGCGTTAGCTTCGGCAACACCTCTGCGTGATCAAACCCTGCTGCCAGCCGCTGCGCGCGCTGGTGCTCGTGTTCGGCGCCCCACGGCAGCCTGACGCGCAGGCCAGTGGGCTGAACCCGCGCGATGAGCTGGCGCCAGTGATCTTCCGGCCAGTGTTTGTTGTCGCGCGTTGTGGCGTGCAGAAACACCAGGTACGGTTGGCTATCCTGCGGTTGCGCCGCGAGAAAATGACCGGCAATGGCATAGTCGCCCTGCGTGGCCGGTTTTTCATAGCCCAGACTTTTCGCGAACAGTTCGCGCGTGCGTTCCACGGCGTGCTGCTGCTTGCCAATCTCATGACGCTTGTCATACCACCAGCTGGCGAACGGTTCGCGTGCGCTGCGGCTGTCCTGGCCATGTTTAATGCCTTTGGCGAGGCGCGTCACCAGCGCGGCGCTTTTAATCAGCCCCTGGGCATCAATCACCACGTCGTACTGACGTGACTGCAGCTCGCGTTTGAATTGCACGCGCTCCTCGCGCTGCTGGCTGCCAAACCAGTGTTTGCGCCAGCGACGAATCGCCACCGGCAGGACTTTGTCAACGGCCGGATGCCAGCCAGGAATTTGCGCAAAATTCTCTTCCACCACCCAGTCGAAGCGAATGCCGGGAATCGCCTGCATCGCGTCGGTCAGTGCCGGCAACGTGTGCAGCACATCACCCATCGACGAGGTTTTAACAATCAAAACGTGCATGGTTACTCCTGCACCGGATGCAGTAACTCATTGAGTTCCTGATGCACGCGTGCCGGTTGAATATCAATCAGGCTCTGGTGATAGCCCTCTGCGGCATCGCCTTTGCGCACTTTGTGGTAGCCGGTAATCAGGCGAATGATGCGCGCCTGATGGGATAGCGGCGGCGTGAAATCCGGGCTGCTCGGGCCATACAGCGCCACCAGCGGCCGGTTGAGCGCGGCGGCAATGTGCATCAGTCCGGAATCATTGCTGACAACCGCAGCACAGTGGGCGATCAGAATCACCGCCTGCTCCAGCTGCGTTTCGCCCGCCAGATTGCGGCAGTGCGCGCGTGCCGTGTCCGGCAGCGCCTGCAGGATCGCCTCGCCGGTTTCCCGATCTTTAGCCGAGCCGAACAGCAGTACCTGATAGCCTTCAGCAATCAGCTGTGCCGCCAGCGCGGCGTAGTGATAGTGCGGCCAGCGCTTCGCGGGACCAAACTCGGCACCGGGGCAGAAGCCGATAGCCGGGCGATCGGCCGACAGCGCAAACTGCGCTGCGGTCATGCGTTTTTCATCGTCGTCGACGCGCAGCTGCGGCCACAGCAGCGGCTGCGGCAACTGTGCTGCCGCCGCAACCGGCTGGTCATAGCCCAGCGCCACATAGCGCTCCACCATTAAGGGAAACGCGGCTTTGTCCAGCACACGCACGTCATTCAGCACGCCATAGCGCATTTCACCGCGCCAGCCGATGCGGCGTTTGATGCCGGCAAAAAACGGCACCAGCGCCGATTTAAACGAGTTTGGCAGCACATAGGCGCGATCGTAACCGCTGGCCCGCAGCGCTTTGCCCAGGCGACGGCGCTCACCCAGCGCCAGCGCACCGTGGCCAAGCGGCATCGCCAGCGCCTGATTCACTTCCGGCATGCGTGACAGCAGCGGCCGGCACCAGGCCGGCGCCATCACATCAATTACCGCCTCAGGGTGCGCCTGTTTCAGCGTGCGATAGAGACTTTGCGACATCATCATATCGCCGACCCAGGAGGGGCCAATAACCAGAATTTTCATCGCCGGTGCCGGTTTCCTTATGCGTGACGGTTCAGCCAGGCCATGTATTCGCCCACGCCCTGCGCAACGGTTTTAAACGGTTTGTCATAGCCCGCGGCGCGCAGTTTGCTGAGATCCGCCTGCGTAAAGGCCTGGTAGCGCCCTTTCAGTTTGTCCGGGAACGGGATGTATTCGATCTGGCCTTGCTGGTGGAACTTCAGCACCGCATCCGCCACTTCCTGGAAAGATTCGGCGCGGCCGGTACCACAGTTATAGATGCCGGAAACGCCGTTTTCCCAGCACCACAGATTGACTGCCACTACATCATCAACGTGGATGAAGTCACGACGGAAGCTGTCGCTGCCCTCGAACAGCTTAGGATTTTCACCGTTGCTGATTTGCGTATTGAGGTGGAACGCGACGCTCGCCATGCTGCCTTTATGGCCTTCACGCGGCCCGTACACGTTGAAATAGCGGAAGCCGCACACTGGCGAATCTGCTTCCGGCAGAATCTGGCGGACATAGTGGTCGAACAGCATTTTTGAGTAGCCGTACACGTTGAGCGGCTGCTCGTACTGGCGCTCTTCAATGAAGTTCTCGTTACGCCCGCCATAGGTGGCGGCCGATGAGGCATACAGGAACGGGATTTCACGTTCGAGGCAGAAGTGCAGCAGATCTTTTGAGTACTGATAGTTGTTATCCATCATGTACTTACCGTCCCACTCGGTGGTGGCTGAACAGGCACCTTCATGGAACACCGCTTCAATCGGACCCAGATCTTCACCCGACATGATGTAGGTGAGGAACTCCTCTTTATCCATGTAATCCGCGATGTCCAGATCCGCGAGATTCACGAATTTGGTGCCATCTTTCAGATTATCCACCACCAGGATATCGGTATGACCGCGATCGTTGAGCGCTTTCACAATGTTGCTGCCAATCATGCCCGCGCCGCCGGTTACGATAATCATATGCTTTGCCTTTAAACAGTTGGGGTGAAACAGGAGGTTTCACGCACGAATACCTAACATCATAACATTTCAGCCCGATGCGGACAGCCAGATGACGCCGATCGCGCTGCACAAATCCTGCGCGCCGCGTGAACTATGCTGCAAAACGGAGATTTCCCTGGCTGAATTGTCGTCCATTCGCTTTTCGATCAGTAATATGTGCCAAAATTTTGCTATCTGAGGAGCAGAATCATGTCCGATCAGTTCTATTCACAAATCCGGCAACAGCTTGAGACAACGCGGCAGGACGGATTGTTCAAACAGGAGCGCACCCTGACCTCGGCGCAGCAGGCGGAAATCAACGTCGCCAATAGCCCGCCGGTGATCAACTTCTGCGCCAATAACTATCTCGGCCTTGCGAACCATCCGGCGCTGATTCAGGCCGCCAAAGACGGTATGGATACGCATGGTTTTGGCATGGCGTCGGTGCGTTTTATCTGCGGCACGCAGGACAGCCATCAGCTGCTGGAGCGCCGGCTGGCGGAGTTCCTCGGCATGGAAGAGGCTATCCTGTTCTCCTCATGCTTCGACGCCAACGGCGGGCTGTTTGAGACCTTGCTGGGCGCGGAAGATGCGATTATCTCGGATGCGCTCAACCATGCGTCGATCATCGACGGCATCCGCCTGTGCAAAGCTCAGCGCTATCGTTACGCCAACAATGATATGGCTGAGCTGCGCGCGCGCCTGCAGGAGGCCCGCGACAAGGGCGCGCGGCACCTGCTGATTGCCACCGACGGCGTGTTCTCCATGGATGGCGTGATCGCTAACCTGCAGGGCATTTGCGACCTGGCCGATGAGTTTAATGCGCTGGTGATGGTGGATGACTCGCACGCGGTGGGCTTTGTCGGCGCAAGCGGACGCGGCACGCATGAATACTGCGGCGTGATGGATCGCGTGGATATTCTGACCGGTACGCTGGGTAAAGCGCTGGGTGGCGCGTCCGGCGGTTACGTGGCGGCAAAACGCGAGGTGGTTGAATGGCTGCGTCAGCGCTCGCGCCCCTATCTGTTCTCCAACTCGCTGGCACCGGCGATTGTGGCCGCGTCGCTGCGCGTGCTGGATCTGCTGAACGAAGGCGATGGGCTGCGGCAGCGGCTGTGGGAAAACGCCCGCTTCTTCCGGGAAAAAATGACCGCCGCGGGCTTTACGCTGGCCGGTGCCGATCACGCCATCATTCCGGTGATGCTGGGCGATGCCAAAGTGGCGCAGCAGTTTGCCAGCCTGCTTCAGCAGGAAGGCATCTACGTTACCGGCTTCTTCTATCCGGTGGTGCCGCAGGGCCAGGCGCGCATTCGCACGCAGATTTCTGCCGGCCACACTCAGGCGCAGCTGGAGCACGCAGTGGCGGCCTTCACGCGCATCGGACAACAGTTAGGGGTTATTACTGCAGGAGCCAACGGATGAAAGCACTGGCTAAACTGAAAGCGGAAGAGGGGATCTGGATGGTGCTCGACGCGCCGGTGCCGGAGCCCGGTCATAACGATCTGCTGATTAAAATCCGCAAAACCGCCATCTGTGGCACCGATGTGCATATCTATAACTGGGACGACTGGTCGCGCAAAACCATTCCGGTGCCGATGATCACCGGCCACGAATACGTGGGCGAAGTGGTCGGTATCGGTCAGGAAGTGAAGGGTTTCGCCATTGGCGATCGCGTATCGGGTGAAGGTCACATCACCTGTGGCCACTGCCGCAACTGTCGCGCCGGCCGTACCCATTTATGCCGTAATACCGTGGGTGTCGGGGTCAATCGTCAGGGCTGCTTCGCCGAATATCTGGTGATCCCGGCGTTTAACGCCTTCAAAATTCCCGACAATATTTCCGACGAGCTGGCGGCGATTTTCGATCCGTTCGGTAACGCGGTGCATACCGCGCTCTCGTTTGATTTGGTAGGTGAAGACGTGCTGATCTCCGGTGCCGGACCGATTGGCATTATGGCGGCAGCGGTGTGTAAGCACGTCGGCGCACGAAACGTGGTGATCACTGACATCAATGAGTACCGCCTCGGGCTGGCGCGTGAAATGGGCGTGACGCGTGCGGTCAACGTGGCGCAGCAGAATCTGCGCGAGGTGATGACGGAACTGGGGATGACCGAAGGCTTTGATGTCGGACTGGAGATGTCCGGCGCGCCGCCGGCGTTTCGTACCCTGCTGGAGACCATGAATCACGGCGGACGCATTGCGCTGCTGGGCATTCCGCCGGGAGAGATGTCGATAGACTGGAACCAGGTCATCTTCAAAGGGCTGTTTATCAAAGGTATTTACGGCCGTGAGATGTTTGAAACCTGGTACAAAATGGCCGCGCTGATTCAGTCCGGCCTCGATCTGACGCCGATCATCACGCATCGCTATCACATCGACGACTTCCAGCAGGGCTTCGACGAGATGCGTTCCGGGCGTTCAGGCAAAGTGGTGCTGAGCTGGGATTAAACGACACACCGGCCTGCGGGCCGGTGACGCTCAGGATTGCTGTTTTTCCGCATCAGTCAGATAACGCACCTTACGCGTGTAGTCCTGGCCTTTGAAGCTCAGCGGCTGGTGCGGATCCTGCAAATATTTTTGCCATTCACTTAAGGGAAAGCCGCCATGCGCGCCAATCACCTGCGGTGGAATCACGGCCGACTGACCACCAATGCGTTTCGACACCGGCCAGTTAGCCCATTCGCCCAGATTGACCGTGCGGACATCCAGCAGGTCGAGCAGGGCCGCGAGCGGTAGCTGATCGGTTGGCGGCTGGTCGTCGTTCATCAATTCCCAGGTATCATTAAATAACGTCAGCCACAGCGGACAAATACGCTGCCATGTGCGACGGGAGGCCGCCAGATAGGCGCCATTCACGTGATCCTGCAAATAAGGGCGAACGGTGTGGTGGTAATAGGCCGGAATATGTTCTTCCGGTGCGCCGGCCAGTTTGGCGATCATCTTGCCCTGACGGAAGCTGCTATACAGATGATGCTCACGCATCGCAATATCCGGCGTTTTCAATAAATTGAGATCGGAATCGATCATCAATATACCTTCACCGGTCGCCTGCAAGGGGGCCTGAAGTTTTATCAGGCGGCTGCGGTAGATCTGTTTATAACGGTAGTTTTCTTCTCGAAACGGCACTTCCAGCGTCACCACGCGCACACGTGCCGGCAGCGGCGGAAAAGCGCTGGAAGGCTGATCGCTGACGATGACAATTTCGCTGATGGTGTCGGCGCAGCGGCTGGCAAAATAAGCGCTGAGCACCGCTTCTTCAATGTAATCAGCGCCGGTACAGGGAATGACCACGGAACTGACGGCAATGGTGCCCTGCGCATCCGCCTGCGTGGCGGGAATGTTGTGGCGCGAGAGAATATAGCGACGGTGTTTATTTAAAAAATCAAACATGCTTTTTTCTCTCCATGACGTTTTCCAGAATGTTTTCCACGCCCGACACGTAATGTTCAATGCTGTAGCGCTCGCGCACCCGGGCGGCGGCGGCGGCGATTAAACGCTGGCGCAGTGCAGTATCCTGCCACAGCGCGCTAAGATGCTGGCTAAGCTGTTGCGTATTGCCATAGTCAAACAGTAAACCGGTCTCGCCGTGTTGAATTAATTCCGACGTACCGACGACATTCGAACCTATCACCGCCGTATTCACCAGCATCGCTTCCAGCACCACGCGCGGCAGCCCTTCACTGGCTGAGGCGAGAATAAACGTATCGAATGCCGCCAGATAATCCAGTGCGTTATTTTGAAAGCCGGTAAAAATAACCTGCGCGGCAATCCCTTCTTTTTGTGCCAGCTGCTGTAAGTGCTGCTGCTCCGGGCCGGCACCGACGATCACCATTTTCCATTTAGCGGCAGGATGCGCGCGGCTGAATGCACCCAGCGCCTGCAAAATATGATGGTTAGATTTACGCGCAATCAGGGAACCGATGGAGCCGAAAATAAAGGTATCTGCGGGATAATCAAAGCGCTGACGCACCGCCTCACGCTCCGGCAGCGGCTGATGAATATCGATAGCGTTGGATACGGTAAAGCAGCGCTGCGCATCAACACCGCTTTCGCTTAAGGTGCGGTGTACGCCCTGTGACACAGCAATCACCGCATCACAATGCCGATTAATCATCTTTACCAGCGCATTATTGAGTAACGGGTCAATGCGGCAGTGCTGAATTAACGCCACGTGAGTCTGTTCAGCGGCGAGATAGCCTTCAACGTTGGTGCTGGGCTGATTATTCATGTACAGCGCATCATAGCCACCGTCGCGTAAAATCGTCGCGATTTGGCGGGCGTTAGGCTGCATGCGCCACTGGCGATCGATGCGGTCGATGGCGCTTTTTTTCACCGCGCGGTTAAAAAACAGCAGGGTGCGCAATAACTCTTTGGTGGTTTTTGCCCAGAGCGGCTGGCGGCGCTGCGCAATAAATATCACCGGAATGCCGATCGCGTCTAATATCGAGGCAATGGTCTCCTGATTGCCACGCGCGTAATTCTGATAAAAACAGCAGGTGATAGCGAAACGCTGGCGATCGATGCGTTTGAGTAATTCCAGCATGCTGTTGGTGCCGCCGCCCCATTCGCGCCCGGTATCCAGCAGCAGAATTTTCTTTCTGGTTGACGTCATCTGTTCCGATATCCTTGCGCGGAAAAGGTGTGGCGTTAAATAAGGCGCAGCACGCTGCGCCTGATAATCAGAATAGCTGTTTAAGCGACTGCACGAGTGGACTGCCGGTAATGCTCTCTGTCACCACCTCCACCGCACGACTCTGCGGTACGGCAGGCAGCGGCTGGCCCGGCTTACACACGCCAGGCGCGCGGAATACCGGGGTACGCGGTTGCACCGGCGTGCTGGCCGGCGGCGTAGCGCCCTGGCGCAGCGGTTCGTTGAGCAACTGGCTGGGGCGGACGAGAGTGATATCGCCCGGTAGCGTCGGCAACATCTGCTGCAACACCCGTACCGTGGTGGGATGCGGATGGCCAATGGCGATAGCGTAGCCATCACGCTGTGCCAGCTTCACTGCGCGGGTGAACTGGGTGCGAATCGCCGCTTCATTCTGGCTGTCGTCGAGGAATACGCGCCGCTTCAGCACCTTAACCTGCGTGCCCTGCGCGGCCGGAACCGACTGGCTGTTGCCAATGGTCATGCTATCGAGGAAGTAGTAATTGTAGTGATTGAGCACCTGCATCACTTTCTGCATGCCGGGCAGGCTGGAGGTCATTTTGCTGCCCATGTGGTTATTCAGGCCAACCGCATACGGCACTTTGTTGCTGGCGTCACGCACGATGCGCGCGATCTCTTCGCTGCTCATCTCCGGCGTTAACGTATCCTTCTCCAGCGGCTGCTTGCTCAGCGGTGCCATCGGCAGGTGAATCAGCACCTCATGACCGCCCTGATGCGCTTTGGTTGCCATATCACGCGCATGAGGCGCATTGGGCAGCACCGCCACAGAAATCGCGGCAGGCATCTGCAGCACTTTATTCTCTTCAGTCGGGCGGTAGCCGAAGTCGTCAATGACGATAGCCAGTTTTCCCGCATGGGCGGCAAAGGTGAAAAACAGCCCGCACAGGGCGGCGCTAAGCTTTTGGGACTGAAACAACACTTATCTTCCTAACCACGGCAGTGGATTGACGGCCTGTCCCTGACGACGAATTTCAAAGTAGAGCGAGGGCGTGCCGCGGCCGCCGCTGGTGCCCACGAGGGCGATAGGCTGTCCTGCCTTCACCTGCGCACCGACGCTCACCAACGCGCTCTGATTGTAGCCATAAAGGCTCATATCGCCTTTACCGTGTTCGACGACCACAACCAGGCCGTAGCCTTGCAGCCAGTCGGCCATCAGCACGCGACCATCAGCAACGGCTTTGACTTCAGTGCCTTCCGGGGCATCAATCACCAGACCTTTCCAGCGCAGTTCGCCCTGCATTGCTTCACCAAAGCGATGTTCAATGCGACCGCGCACTGGCCAGATGGCCTGTCCGCCCGGCCGGCCAAGGCCGCCGGTGCGCGCCATCAGCTCGCGCTCGCTTTGTGTAGGGGAATAGCTGGAGCCTTTGGCTTTTGCCTGAGCCTGACGCTGGCGCACTTTTTCCGCCTCACGCGCTTCGCGTTGCGCCCGTTCGCGCGCCTCACGTTCGGCTTTGGCGATTTTGTCCTGCAGGCGGCTTTCGTTCTGGCGCATCTCGACCAGATCGGCCTGGTCTTTCTCCAGCGCGCTCTCCAGTGCGGACAGTGTTTTCTTACGCGCGGCGCTGGCGGTTTCCAGCTTGTTCTGTTGCGTCTGCTGCTGCGCTAACAGCGACTTTTGCTGCTCCTGCTTGCCCTGCAGCGCCTGACGCTGCTGCGCCAGCTCCTGCTGAGTCTGCTTAAGCTCATCGATGTTTTTCTGCCGTGCGGCATTGAGGTAGCCAAAATAGGCCAGAATGCGTTCGCTGCGCTGTGCTTCTTCACCGCCGAGCAGAAGTTGCACGCCGTTGTGCTGGCCCTGACGAAACGCGGCATCCAGCTGCTGCGCCAGCAGTTTTTCCTGCTGCGCCTGCTGCTTTTCCAGCCGGGCAATGGCGGCGGTGGTTTGGGCGATTTCGCCGTTCAGCGCGCTCAGGCTATTGCGGGTTTCACGCAACTGGCGACTGGCCTGGGCAATCACTTTTTCCTGACTCTGCAGCTGATCGAGCAGCTTACTGCGCTGCAGCTTCTGCGCTTTTACGCTTTTCTCTTTTTCAGCGATGTCCTGCTGAATGGACTTTAGCTGCGTTTTGCTGTCATCGGCGCTATGCGCGGCGACGGGCAACAGCAACGCACCCGCACAAAGCAGGCTGAGGGAGATATCGGACCAGCGAAATGACAACGGAGATGCCGGGTCGTTGTAACGGGTCCTTGTGTGTGTAACGGTCGCTTTTCCCTTCATAGTCGATAATTATTCCACGATGAACAGCCGCTTACCAGTTATCCCGGCCGGGTTTTGCTTTACGAAAGATGTCGGCCACAGCTTACCGGGATAAAGATTGTCTCAATTTTGCGATTAGAACACTTTTTTTGGAAAATGACGCACAAATCGTAACTCTGCCCGCTTCGCGACTGTACATGCGAAGTGGCGCAGGTATACTCAGAACCCTTGTTTTAGCTTATTAGCCCCGGTCTGGAGTCGTTACCCCTCATGCAAGAAATTATGCAGTTTGCAAGCAATCACCCCATCCTTAGTCTGGCATGGGTCGCTTTACTTATTCTGGTGATTGTAACCACCGTTAAAGGCATGTTCTCTAAGGTAAAAACCATCAGCCGTGGTGAAGCAACCCACCTGATCAACAAAGAGGACGCGGTGGTGGTAGACGTTCGTTCACGCGACGACTATCGCAAAGGACACATTTCAGGGGCTATTAACATCGCCGCAGCCGATATCAAAAAAGGCAGCTTCGGCGAGCTGGAAAAGCACAAGTCGCAGCCCATAATTGTGGTATGTGCCACCGGCCAGAGCGCCGCAGAACCGGCAGCCACCCTTAGCGCAGCGGGTTTTGACAAAGTGACCGTGCTGAAAGATGGTGTGAGCGGCTGGAGTGGCGAAAACCTGCCGCTGGTTCGCGGTAAATAACTTCCTGAGGTATCACCGCATGGCTAATGTTGAGATTTACACCAAAGTGACCTGTCCTTACTGCCACCGGGCGAAGGCGTTGCTGGATCAAAAAGGCGTGTCATACCAGGAGATTCCCATTGATGGGGACGCGGTAAAGCGCGAAGAGATGATCAAACGCAGCGGCCGCACCACGGTGCCACAGATCTTTATTGACGCGCAGCACATTGGCGGCTGTGACGATCTCTACGCGCTGGACGGGCGTCAGGGACTCGATCCCTTACTCCGCGCATAATATTTTCGACCGACAATTTTCACTTAAAGGATTCAGTAACATGTCAGAGCATAGCAGCAACGAAATGCAGTTCCAGATTCAACGCGTTTACACCAAAGACGTTTCATTTGAAGCGCCAAACGCTCCTCAGGTTTTCCAGAAAGAGTGGGAACCGGAAGTGAAGCTGGATCTGGACACCGCCTCTTCTCAGCTGGCGGATGAAGTGTATGAAGTCGTGCTGCGCGTTACTGTCACCGCCACCGTGGGCGAAGACACCGCGTTCCTGTGCGAAGTACAGCAGGCCGGTATCTTCACCATCAGCGGTATCGAAGGCACGCAGATGGCACATTGCCTCGGCGCTTACTGCCCGAACATTCTGTTCCCGTATGCGCGTGAATGTGTCACCAGCCTGGTGTCACGCGGTACCTTCCCTCAGCTCAATCTGGCGCCGGTCAACTTTGATGCGCTGTTCATGAATTATCTGCAGCAGCAGGGTGAAGGCGAAGCGCCACGTCAGGATGCCTGATGACTACACTCAACGCTTCGATTAGCGTCATCGGTGCCGGCTCGTACGGCACCGCACTGGCCATTACGCTGGCCCGTAATGGCCATCCGGTGCTGCTGTGGGGCCACAATCCGCAAAACGTGGCGCAGCTGCAGGCTGACCGATGCAATACCGCTTTCCTGCCCGATGTTCCTTTCCCCGATAATCTCGTTCCTGAAGCCGATCTGGCCCGCGTCGTCAGCGCCAGCCGCGATCTGCTGGTGGTGGTGCCAAGCCATGTGTTCGGCGACGTGCTGATGCAGCTCAAACCGCTGCTGCGTGCCGACTCACGCATTGTCTGGGCGACCAAAGGACTGGAAAAAGAGACCGGACGGCTGCTGCAGGATGTGGCGCGCGAAATCCTCGGCGACAGCATTCCGCTGGCGGTGATTTCCGGCCCGACCTTTGCCAAAGAGCTGGCGGCCGGTTTGCCGACGGCGATTGCGCTGGCGGCCACTGACGCGCAGTTTGCCGACGATCTGCAGCAAAAGCTGCACTGCGGCAAAAGCTTCCGCGTTTACAACAATCCGGACTTCATCGGCGTGCAGCTGGGCGGCGCAGTGAAAAACGTCATTGCGATTGGTGCCGGGATCTCCGACGGCATTGGCTTTGGCGCCAACGCGCGTACGGCACTCATCACCCGCGGTCTGGCGGAGATGAGCCGTCTCGGTGCTGCGCTGGGTGCCGATCCAACGACCTTTATGGGCATGGCGGGTCTTGGCGATCTGGTGCTGACCTGTACCGATAATCAGTCGCGCAACCGCCGTTTCGGCATGATGCTGGGGCAGGGCGAAAGCGTGGATGAGGCGCAACGCATTATCGGACAAGTTGTAGAAGGCTACAGAAACACTAAAGAAGTCAAAGCGTTAGCTGCGCGTATGGGCGTGGAAATGCCAATAACCGAGCAAATTTATCAGGTATTATATTGCGAAAAATCGGCGCGAGAGGCAGCATTGAGCCTGCTTGGTCGTACAAGGAAGGACGAGAACAGCCAAAGCTAAAGCAGGACGCTTAAGCATTATCACCTGTAGCGCCTAATCGGGCGCTTTTTTATCGGGAGCAAACAGCAATGTCGTCTGAAGAGTTAGAACTGGTCTGGAACCATATCAAAGCCGAAGCCAGAGCGCTGGCCGATTGTGAACCGATGCTGGCCAGTTTTTACCACGCGACCTTGCTCAAGCACGAAAATCTCGGCAGCGCGCTCAGCTACATGCTGGCTAACAAGCTCGCTAACCCGATCATGCCCGCTATCGCCATCCGCGAAATTGTTGAAGAAGCCTATCGTCAGGATCCTGAGATGATTGTCTCGGCCGCGTACGATATTCAGGCGGTGCGTCAGCGCGATCCGGCGGTCGACAAATATTCCACGCCGTTACTCTATCTGAAAGGCTTCCACGCGCTGCAGGCGTACCGTATTGGCCACTGGCTGTGGAAAGAGGGACGGCGCGCGCTGGCGGTGTATCTGCAAAACGAAATCTCGGTCTCATTCGCCGTGGATATTCATCCGGCGGCGCGCATCGGGCGCGGCATCATGCTGGATCACGCCACCGGCATCGTGATTGGTGAAACGGCTGTGGTGGAAAATGACGTCTCCATTCTGCAGTCGGTCACGCTGGGCGGTACCGGTAAAACCAGCGGCGATCGCCATCCGAAGATCCGTGAAGGGGTGATGATTGGCGCAGGGGCCAAAATCCTTGGCAATATTGAAGTCGGGCGCGGTGCCAAAATCGGTGCCGGTTCGGTGGTCTTGCAGCCGGTGCCGCCCCATACCACGGCGGCCGGCGTGCCGGCGCGCATTGTCGGCAAACCAGCCAGCGACAAACCGTCGATGGATATGGATCAGCACTTCACCGGCGCCGGGTTTGAGTACGGCGACGGCATCTAGCCTTTGATCAGCGCGCCCGCATAATCCAGCTGGCGCCACGCCTCATACACCACCACTGAAACCGCATTCGACAGGTTCATGCTGCGGCTCTCCGCGCGCATCGGAATGCGGATCTTCTGTTCTGCCGGCAACGCATTAAGAATTTCTGGTGGTAAGCCACGGCTCTCCGGGCCAAACAGCAGATAGTCGCCCGGCTGATAGCTGACGGCGCTGTGCGCCGGTGTGCCTTTGGTGGTCAGCGCGAATAAGCGCTGTGGCGCTTCTGCCGCCAGAAAAGCAGCGTAGCTGGCGTGCTTTTTCAGCGCGGTATATTCATGGTAATCCAGTCCGGCGCGGCGCAGGCGTTTATCATCCCAGGCGAAGCCTAACGGCTCAATCAGGTGCAGCTGAAAGCCGGTATTGGCGCACAGGCGGATGATATTGCCGGTATTTGGCGGGATTTCAGGTTCAAATAAGACGATGTTTAGCATAAGGCCCCCGGAAACGAGGGCCGCAGCATAGCAAATTATTGCCGGGCGGAGTACAGCGGCAGCCACAGCGTCAGGCGCAGACCGCCTAACGGGCTGTCATCGGCTTTCACCCAGCCGCGGTGCTGTTGCACGGCGGTTTCGACAATCGCCAGCCCGAGCCCGGTGCCGCCGGATTCACGGTCACGCGCTTCATCGGTGCGGTAGAACGGACGGAAAATCTGCTCGCGATCTTCCGGGCTGACGCCAGGACCGTCGTCGTCCACGTGCACGGTAATGCCCTGAATATCCACCGCAAAGCTAACGCTGATGTGCGTGTGTGAATAGCGCAGCGCGTTACGCACAATGTTCTCCAGCGCGCTTTCCAGCGCATGCGGGTTGCCGTACAGCGGCCATGGACCGGGCGGATACGGCACGTCCATGGTTTTACCCATCTGCTCCGCTTCGAATTTGGCATCTTCCAGCACGCCATTCCACAGCTGGTTGGCCTTCATCGCTTCGCTCACCAGCGCGTTCTTGTGCTGGGTGCGCGACAGTACCAGCAAGTCGTTGATCATGCCGTCCAGACGCTGCGCTTCGGTCTCAATGCGCTCCAGCTCTTTGCCTTCGCCATGACGCCGGCGCAGTAGCGCCGTCGCCAGCTGCAGACGCGTCAGCGGCGTGCGTAATTCATGGCTGATATCCGACAGCAGACGCTGCTGTGCCGTCATCATGCGTTCGAGCGCGCTCACCATCTGGTTGAAACTGGAGCCGGCAGCGAGAAATTCCTGCGGGCCCGATTCCAGTTCCGGATGCTGACGCAGATTTCCGCTCGCCACTTCATCCGCGGCATGTTTTAGTTTGCGTGCCGGACGCGCCAGGCTCCACGCCAGCCACAGCAGCAGCGGTGAGCTGATTAACATCGTGACGATGAGCAGCAGCAGAGGACGGTCAAACAGCAGGTTGACGAAATCGAGCTGGGAACTGGTGGCGGGACGGATCAGATAGAGCTGGTAATTGTCTTCGCCGTCGCGCACCGCGAAGGGGCCGACCATCTCGACGCGACCATACTTTTTCTTCTGCGGATGATCGGCATTATCGGACTGGCCGATAAAGTTGCGGATCACCTGCATTTCATTGTGCTGCGCACCGATCACCCGTCCTTCGCTGGTCACCAGCAGCAGGCGCTGACCGGGCGGTGCCCATTTGTCGATGGCGCGAAACAGCCGGCGCCACCACATCAGGTCGTTGGGCGGATCCTGTGACAGCTCCGCCTCAACGTGTTGCTCAATCATGGTGCCCTGGCGCTGTTCGCTCTCCATCAGCGAGGTCATCTGGCGCGAATCGAGTTTGGGCACCATCAGTACCAGCATCAACACCAGCGCCAGGGTGAGCCAGAAGATGGCGAAGATGCGGGTGGTCAAACTTCCAATCATGATGCCGAAACCATCAGATAGCCGCGTCCGCGCAGAGTTTTGAACCACGGATGACCATCACGACGTTCCGGCAGCTTACGACGCAGGTTGGAGATGTGCATATCGATGGCGCGGTCAAACGGCGTCAGGCGCTTGCCCAGCACTTCCTGGCTGAGATGCTCACGTGACACTACCTGGCCAAGATGCTGCGCCAGTAAGTAGAGCAGGGTGAACTCGGTGCCGGTGAGATCCAGCGTTTCGCTGTCGAAGCTGGCTTCCTGACGGCCCGGATTCAGGCGCAGGCAATCCACTTCCAGCGTCGGTGAGCTGTTATCGTGCTGTTGCTGCTGTTCGCTCCAGTTGGAACGGCGCAGAATCGCACGGATACGCGCCACCAGTTCGCGATCGTTGAACGGCTTTGGCAGATAGTCATCCGCGCCCAGTTCCAGGCCCAGAGCGCGGTCCAGCTCGCTACCGCGGGCGGTCAGCATGATGACAGGGGTTTGATGTTGCTGGCGTAGCTCTTTTAACGTGTCGATACCGTTCTTCTTCGGCATCATGACATCGAGCAAAAGCAGGTCGACGGTGTTGTCCAGCAGATTGAGCGCCTGCTCGCCATCGCTGGCGACAATCACCTCAAAACCTTCCATTTCAAGCAGTTCTTTAAGCAGCGAAGTCAATTCGCGGTCGTCATCAACCAACAGGATTTTATTCATTTTTTGTTGCCCTCCGCAGGCAAAATACCGTGTTCCTATAGTGGCAATCCAACGCTTTACGTAGTTTTACACCCCCTGACGGATGTTTGCAGCTGTCGCCGTACACTAGCTCTCGTTGAATCGCAAAACGGAACGAACCGGGAGTAAACGATGCGCTACTTAACCGCCGTCGTCTTTGCCTCAGCGATGGTTCTCAGTCACGCCAGCGCAGAAGCAGCAGACACGACGACGATTGACGAGATGCATCATAACGGCGGATTGACGACAGGCAGTATGACGCAAAATCCGCAAAGCCACATGTTCGATGGCATTGAGCTGACTGAACAACAGCGGCAACAGATGCGTGACCTGATGCAGCAAGCGCGCCATGAACGCCCGGTGTTAAGCGTTCAGGACATAGAAACTATGCATGACCTTGTCATTGCAGACAAATTTAACGAATCGGCTATCCGCCAGCAGGCAGAGAAACAGGCCCGTGAGCAGGTAGAACTGCAAATCGAGATGGCCCGGGTTCGTAATCAGATGTATCACCTGCTAACGCCTGCACAGCAAGCGACATTGCAGAAGAATTTTGAGCGGCGTCTGAACGAAGCGCGTCGGCTCTCCGGATTGCAGCCATCATCACCGCTGCAAGCAGTGAGTAGTACCAGCAGTAACCAGTAACATAGTATCCCTGTTTTCCTTGCCATAGACACCATCCCTGTCTTCCCCGCCATGATGGCGGGGTTTTTTTTGCCCTGAATTCGCGGGCAAATTGCATCCGTTTCGCCATCCTGTCACGCAGTCTGCACGGGACGGTGATAAACTTGAGCCATTTTCCACTGCATGGCGTGCTGCAGCGCCTGACGAGGCAAGGTATGGAACCTTCCTACGCAAAACTGGTAAACCGCGCGGCGCTGGCGGCGACCACGCTGGCAACGCTGTTGCTGATCGTGAAAATTTTCGCCTGGTGGTACACCGGTTCGGTCAGCTTGCTGGCGGCGCTGGTGGATTCGCTGGTCGATATCGCCGCGTCACTGACCAATCTGCTGGTGGTGCGCTATTCATTGCAGCCTGCTGATGACGATCACACCTTTGGTCATGGCAAAGCGGAATCGCTGGCGGCACTGGCGCAAAGCATGTTTATCTCCGGATCGGCGCTGTTTCTGTTTCTTACCGGGCTGCAGCATCTGGCCACGCCGGAAACGCTGCGCGCGCCGCTGGTTGGCGTAGTTGTGACGCTGATCGCCCTCAGCTCCACGCTGGTACTGGTCGCTTTTCAGCGCTGGGTGGTGCGGCGTACCCGCAGCCAGGCAATTCGCGCGGACATGCTGCATTATCAGTCGGATGTGGTGATGAACGGCGCCATTCTGGTGGCGCTGGGCTTAAGCAGTTATGGTTTTAAGCGTGCGGATGCGCTGTTTGCGCTCGGCATCGGCGTATATATCCTCTATAACGCGCTGCGCATGGGCTATGAAGCGGTGCAGTCGCTGCTGGATCGTGCGCTGCCGGAGCAGGAAAAACAGGCGATTATCGCGCTGGTAAGCCACTGGCCCGGCGTACGCGGCGCCCATGCGTTACGTACGCGGCAGTCCGGCCCGACGCGGTTTATTCAGCTTCATCTGGAGATGGACGATCATCTCCCGCTGGTGCAGGCGCATCAGGTGGCCGATCAAATTGAGCAGGCATTACGGCAAAAATTTCCCGGCTCAGATGTGATTATTCATCAGGACCCCTGTTCTGTCGTGCCGCAAAATCAGCAGGGTTTTTTTCAGTTTTAGCCGTTATAAAACATAGCATTGCGTGAAAAAAATGACGTAACGCTAACAACTCTGTAAAAAATTAGCGAAAACTTGTCTGACCTGAATCAATTCAGCATCAAGCCTTTGATATACTATCTGCAACTATTAAGCCGTGCGATCGCGAGCTGGTCCACACCGATCGACAGGCAGGAATAATCCTTAGTTTTGAACAATCCAGAGGTTGTCATGATCAAAAAAATCGGAGTACTGACCAGCGGCGGCGACGCCCCAGGCATGAACGCAGCCATTCGCGGAGTTGTCCGTTCCGCGCTGAGTGAAGGCCTTGAAGTTTTTGGTATTTATGACGGCTATCTGGGTTTGTACGAAGACCGCATGATCAACCTCGACCGCTACAGCGTGTCGGACATGATTAACCGTGGCGGCACCTTCCTCGGCTCGGCGCGTTTCCCGGAGTTCCGCAACGAAGAAGTGCGTCAGGTCGCGATCGAAAACATGAAAAAGCGCGGCATTGATGCGCTGGTAGTGATCGGCGGTGACGGTTCTTACATGGGTGCCAAACGCCTGACCGAAATGGGCTTCCCGTGCATCGGCCTGCCGGGCACCATCGACAATGACGTCGCCGGTACCGATTACACCATCGGTTATTTCACCGCGCTGGAAACCGTGGTTGAAGCGATTGACCGTCTGCGCGATACCTCTTCTTCGCATCAGCGTATCTCTATCGTAGAAGTGATGGGCCGCTACTGCGGTGACCTGACCTTAGCGGCGGCCATCGCCGGTGGCTGTGAGTTCATCGTGCTGCCTGAAATCCCTTACACGCGCGAAGAGCTGGTAGCAGAAATCCAGGCGGGCATTGCGAAAGGTAAAAAACACGCCATCGTGGCGATCACCGAACACATCTGTGACATCGACGATCTGGCGCACTTTATTGAAGCGGAAACCAAGCGTGAAACCCGTGCCACCGTGCTCGGCCACATCCAGCGCGGCGGTGCGCCATGCGCTTACGACCGCATTCTGGCATCACGCATGGGCGCTTATTCAATTGAGCTGCTGCTGCAGGGCTACGGCGGTCGCTGCGTGGGTATTCAGAACGAGAAGATGGTGCATCATGACATCATCGACGCTATCGAAAACATGAAGCGTCCGTTCAAGCGCGACTGGCTGGATACCGCGAAAAAACTCTACTAATCAACGATAAATCGGGCGCGATCGCTTTCGCGCCCTTTTTTATGCCTTGCTATATTCTCCATAGTTATAACAGCTTATTTTTAATTCTTTAATCCATGGATTGCTTTGTGTCAGTCTTGTTCTATAACGACCTCGGGAGAGCAAGCAATGAACAAGTGGAGTATTGGTGTCACCCTGTTACTGGCTTCAACCAGTGTTCTGGCAAAGGATATTCAGCTGTTAAACGTCTCTTACGATCCAACCCGTGAGCTGTACGAGCAGTACAACAAAGCGTTTAGTGCGCACTATAAGCAGGAAACCGGCGATAACGTGGTGATCCGCCAGTCGCACGGCGGTTCGGGTAAGCAGGCGACGTCCGTGATCAATGGCATCCGCGCAGATGTGGTGACGCTGGCGCTGCAGTCCGACGTGGATGCTATTGCTGACCGTGGTCGTATCGATAAAAACTGGATCAAGCGTCTGCCGGATAACTCGGCACCTTATACTTCCACCATCGTGTTCCTGGTGCGCAAAGGCAATCCTAAAGGCATTCATGACTGGCCGGATCTGATTAAGCCAGGCGTTTCTGTGATCACGCCAAACCCGAAAACTTCCGGCGGCGCACGCTGGAACTATCTGGCGGCCTGGGGCTGGGCGCTGGACCAGAACCACGGTGACCAGGCCAAAGCGCTGGCTTACGTCCGGGCGCTGTTCAAAAACGTTGAAGTGCAGGATTCCGGTGCACGTGGCGCGACTAATACCTTCGTTGAGCGCGGTATCGGTGATGTGCTGATTGCATGGGAAAACGAAGCCTATCTGGCCGTTGATAAGCTGGGCAAAGACAAGTTTGAAATCGTTACGCCGAGCGAATCGATCCTCGCCGAACCGACGGTCTCCGTGGTCGATAAAGTGGTGGATGAGCAGGGCACGCGTAAGGTGGCGGAAGAGTATCTGAAATATCTCTACTCACCGGAAGGCCAGACCATCGCGGCGCAAAACTTCTATCGCCCGCGCGATCCTGAGGTGGCGAAGAAGTTTGCCAGCAGCTTCGCGCCGGTTAAGCTGTTCACCATCGATGACAAGTTTGGCGGCTGGAGCAAAGCGCAGAAAGCACACTTTGCCGACGGCGGCAGCTACGATCAGGTCATGAAACCGTAACCGCGTTTTCATCATGACGAAACGGTCAGCCCTGCGCTGGCCGTTTTGCTTTGCGGCGCGGAAAAAGCCGTGACTTTCCGCTGGCGACAGGTGAGGATGCTGACAGCTCATCACTGAGGATCTGGCCATGCAGGCGCGCCGCCGTAGTCTCACGTTGCTGATTATCGCGTTCATCCTTCTGATTGCCGGGCTGATCGCCGGCGCGGTGCATTTGCATAAAAACGCCGACGCGCTGTGGCAGATTGTCAGCGAAAAGTGCGTACCGGACATGACGCAACGCGGTAATCCTGCCCCCTGTCAGCAGGTCAATCTGGCGCAGGGTTACGTCACGCTCAAAGATCTGAATGGCCCGCTGCAATATCTGCTGATGCCGATAGCAAAAATCACCGGCATGGAGAGCCCAATCCTCCTCGAACCCACCACGCCGAACCTGTTTGCTGCCGCCTGGCAGCAGCGCCGCCTGCTGGCGCAGAAGCGCGGTGCGCCTGTCGACGACCGCGTGCTGTCGCTGGCCATCAACGCGCAGTATGGTCGTACGCAGAATCAGCTGCACATTCATATCTCCTGCCTGCAACCGGATGTGCGTCAGCAGCTGGATACGCTGGCGCCGAAGCTGAATGCGCAGTGGCAGACGGTAACGCTGCTGCGGCATACCTGGCTGATTCGCACGCTGAGCACCGCCGAACTGGCGCAGCAGAGCGTGTTTATCCGGCTTGCAGAGGAGGTGCCGCATGCGCGCGGTGAGATGGGAAAATACGGGCTGGCGCTGGCCCAACTGCCGGATGGACGCCTGGCGCTGCTGGCGCTGGAGCGCAACTGGCTCAAGCTGAATCGCGGTTCGGCGGAAGAACTGCAGGATCACCAGTGCCGTTTGCTGGAGTGAGTGGCACCGCGACCGATTAAGGCAATAAAAAAGGCGGCTCATCAGCCGCCTTTCTCTGCGTGAGAAACTTACGCGTTTTTCGCTGCTGCAGCGGCTTTGACGATCACCGCGAAAGCGTCGGCTTTCAGAGATGCACCGCCCACCAGCGCGCCGTCGATGTCCGGCTGGGTGAACAGTTCTGCGGCGTTTTTGTCGTTAACCGAACCGCCGTACTGAATGATTACCTGCTCAGCGATAGCGGCATCTTTCTTCGCGATGTGGTCGCGAATGAATTTGTGTACTGCCTGCGCCTGCGCTGGGGTCGCTGATTTACCGGTACCGATGGCCCAGACTGGCTCATAGGCGATAACCGCGCCTTCGAAGGCCGCTGCACCCTGGGTTTCCAGCACGGCGTCGATCTGACGTGCGCACACTTCTTCAGTTTTGCCGGCTTCATTCTCGGCTTCGGTCTCACCGATGCACAGCACTGGTACCAGGCCTGCGGCCTTCAGCACGGCGAATTTCTTCGCGATGAACTCGTCGCTCTCTTTATGGTAGGTGCGGCGCTCAGAGTGGCCGATGATGATGTATTTCGCGCCGATGTCTTTCAGCATCTCGGCAGAGGTTTCACCGGTGAAAGCGCCAGACAGGTTCACGTCAACGTTCTGCGCACCCAGCGCAATGTGGCTGCCGGAAATGGCGTGTTTGGCCTGATCCAGATAGATCGCCGGCGGAGCAATCGCCACACCGCAGCCTTCCACACCTGACAGCTCTTTGCGCAGGCCTTCAATCAGCTCGCCCGCCATGTGCTTGCTGCCATTCAGTTTCCAGTTACCCATAACCAGTGGATGTCGCATTCTTTCCTCCGCATAACGCGATTCATGAAATAGCGCTGCCATCGGGGCAGCGATGTCTGCCAGACAGTATAGAGATCAAATGGGGCGCTGGCTTTGCTTTTCGTCATTTTTGCCGGGGAGATCAGGGGCTAGCGAGCGCCAGTTTGATGGGCTCAACGGCGAAGGTCAGTCCCTTGTCGCCGTTGTCTGCGACCACAAAGCGCAGCGCACCTTCGGTGCGGGAAAAATAGCGTGCGCCCTTGCCGGCGCTGAGCAGGCCATCGAGCTTCTTGTGTCCCTCTTCCGCTGACAAACCGGGCACAAAAAAGCGCAGTAGCGCAGTCATGTAATCCATGGCGCGTGTCTGTGCCGCTTTCATATCCGGGCCCGGCACCGGCAGCCAGGTAATCTGCAGCGTTTTAATCTTGCCGGTGCCCTGTTCCAGCGCGGTGGAGGCATACAGCGTTTCGCTGATTTTGCTGGCGGCACGTGTCAGGTGGCTCTTGTCATCGCGGTTATCGATGGCGCGATACTCCTGCAGCGGCAGGTCAGGATTGGCGGCGTTGTACTTTTCGCGGAACTGCGCGATGGTCATATCAAAGGTGGGCGCACCCGCCAGCAGATACGGCGCCGCAGGCAGGTGATCGTTGCGATCCTGCGCGGGCGCGTCCTCTGCCCAGGCGGGAAATGTCAGTGCGACGCTGAGCAACAGCGCGACTGGCAGATTCTTCATTGCTTCGGCCCTAAATCATTCACTTAGCCCACGATTAGAACGGTTTTTACCGCTGAAAGTCAAAACCCGCGCCGGGAAAAATCTGACATTTTGCTGCCGGCGCGATTACCAGTAATGCTCGCTGGTCATGTGACCGGGTTTACGCTTGAAATGCTTGCGCATATCGCGGGTCTCTTTCAGCAATTGCTGGGTATCGCGCACCATCTGCGGGTTACCGCACAGCATCACGTGGCTGGTGTCGGCGTGCATTGGCAGGCCCACGGCGTTTTCCAGTTCTCCGCTCTCGATCAGCTGCGGTACGCGGCCATGCAGTGAACCGGGCATCTGCTCGCGGCTGACCACCGTCTGAATGTGCAGCTTGCCCTGATAACGCTGCTGCAGTTGCTGCATCAGCGGCAGAAAACTCAGGTCGGCGGCATAGCGCGCAGCGTGCACCAGCACAATGTTATCGAAGCGCTCCAGCCCTTCGCCCTGTTGCAAAATCGACAGATACGGGCCGATCGCCGTGCCGGTCGCCAGCATCCACAGCGTCTGGCAGTCGGGGAGCTCATCCAGCACAAAGAAACCGGCCGCCTCTTTGGTCACCATCACCTGATCGCCGGGCTGCAGCGCCTGTAAACGCGGGCTGAGCTTCCCTTCCGGCACCGTTACCAGATAGAACTCCAGCAGCGGATCGTGCGGCGCGTTGACGTAGGAGTAGGCGCGCTGCACGCGCTCGCCGTCGACTTCCAGCGCCAGCTTGGCAAACTGGCCGGCGGTAAAAGGGTCGATGGGCGCCGTGACGCGCAGGCTGAACAGTGCGTCGGTCCAGTTTTTCACTTCTTTTACTTCTGCATTGACCCACTCTGCCATGTTCGCTCCTGATGATTGATAATTGGTCTCTTTCTATCTTCGTCAGCCCGGCACCAGATTTCCAGCCCCGCAGCGGTCAAAGGGCTCTCTGCGACAAATCGTCCGCACACATCAGCAACTGTAGCGGCCACGTTACAGCCTGGTACAGAAGCTTGACGGTGCCTGTGCTGCCGCTTTACGCCCGCCTCTCGCTTTGTGCGCAATTCCTGATATTTTTGCCGCCATAACTCTCCGGCAGCCCTGTTTAGTGCTGTCATTACTTTGTTTCTCAGGCAGACATTTTGTTCCATGATGATGAGTAATACGCAAAACCGCTTCCTGCTGTTCATGCTGATTGTGCTGGTGGCGGTCGGGCAGATGGCGCAGACCATCTATGTGCCCGCCATGGCGAACATGGCAGAGGCGCTTAACGTACGCAGCGGCGCCATGCAGCAGGTGATGGCGGCCTATCTGATGACCTACGGCGGATCGCAGCTGATCTACGGCCCGTTGTCGGACAGTATTGGCCGGCGTCCGGTGATCCTCGCGGGCATGACGATCTTCGCGGCGGGCGCGCTGATCGCCCTGTTTGCGCCGTCGCTGAGTGTGCTGGTGCTGGGCAGTGCGGTGCAGGGACTGGGTACCGGCGTGGCTGGCGTGATGGCGCGCACCATGCCGCGCGATCTCTACTCCGGCATTGCGCTGCGCCAGGCCAACAGCCTGCTCAACATGGGCATTCTGGTCAGCCCGCTGCTGGCGCCGGTAATCGGCGCGCTGCTGACCCATCTGTTTGGCTGGCACGCCTGCTTTGCTTTCCTGCTGCTGCTGTGTGTTGGCGTAACGGCGGCGATGGCACGCTGGCTCCCGGAGACCCGTCCGGTGGATGCGCCCGCGACACCGTTTCTGCGCCGCTACATCACGCTGCTCAGCGACGGCAACTTTGTGCGTTATCTGCTACTGCTGATCGGCGCGCTGGCGGGCATTGCGGTATTTGAGGCCAGCTGCGGCGTACTGATGGCGGGCGTGCTGGGGCTGGACGGGCTGACGGTGAGTATTTTGTTCATCCTGCCGATTCCGGCGGCCTTTTTTGGTGCCTGGTTTGCCGGCCGCGAGCAGAAATCCTGGCATACGCTGATGTGGTACGGCGTGAACAGCTGCCTGCTGGCGGGCCTGCTGATGTGGCTGCCGGCGTGGTTTGGCGTGATGACTATCTGGACGCTGCTGGTGCCGGCCGCGCTGTTCTTCTTCGGCGCGGGCATGCTGTTTCCGCTGGCAACTTCTGGCGCGATGGAGCCCTACGCGTGGCTGGCCGGCAGCGCCGGTGCGCTGATCGGAGGCCTGCAGAATCTGGGTTCCGGTGTGGTTGCGTGGCTCTCAGCGCTGCTGCCGCAGCACGATCAGTCGAGCCTCGGTATGCTGATGTTTGTGACGTCGCTGGTGATGCTGCTGTGCTGGTGGCCGCTCTCGCGTCATCCGGAGAGCGGCAAACAGACGGTTACAGGATAAAAGGGTGCAGCGCTGCGTCTTTGCGGTCCAGATAGTGGATTGACTGAATGCGGCGAATGGTGCGCGATTTACCGCGCACCAGCAGCGTTTCGCTGGTGGCGATATTGCCCTGGCGCGTGATGCCCTTTAGCAGATCGCCCGTGGTGATGCCGGTCGCCGCGAAAATTACATTATCGTTACGCGCCATCTGTTGCAGCGTCAGCACTTCCCCGGCGTTGATGCCCATTTCGGCACAGCGCGCCAGCTCCTGCTCACCCAGACGGCGGTTTTCGGCCGAATCCCCTTTGACCTGATGACGAGCCAGCAGGCGCGCCTGCATGTCGCCATCCATGGCGCGGATCACCGCCGCCGACACCACGCCTTCTGGCGCACCGCCGATGCCATACAGCACGTCCACTTCGCTGTCCGGCATACAGGTAAGAATCGAGGCCGCCACGTCGCCGTCCGGGAAAGCAAACACGCGCACGCCCAGCTGCTGCAGCTGCGCGATGACCGCATCGTGACGCGGTTTGGCGAGAATCGACACCGTCAGCTGGCTAAGCGGTTTATTGAGTGCCTGCGCAATCGCCTGCAGATTGGTGGCGAGCGGCTGGTTGAGATCGATAGCGCCGCGCGCGCCCGGACCGACAATCAGCTTTTCCATATACATATCAGGTGCGTGCAGGAAGCTGCCTTTATCGCCCACCGCCAGCACCGCCAGCGCGTTGGCCTGGCCCATCGCAGTCATACGCGTGCCTTCGATAGGATCAACTGCAATGTCCACCGCATCGCCGTGGCCGGTACCGACTTTTTCACCAATGTAGAGCATCGGTGCTTCGTCGATTTCGCCTTCGCCAATCACGATCTGGCCGTCGATATTGATGGTGTTGAGCATAATGCGCATGGCGTTGACGGCGGCGCCGTCGGCGGCATTCTTGTCGCCGCGTCCTAACCAGTGATAGCCCGCTAACGCAGCGGCTTCGGTCACACGGGAAAATTCAATCGCGAGTTCTCGTTTCATGGTCTGCACCTGACAAAAAACAGGCGGGCAGTGTAGCACAGCGGGGCAGGGGGACGGGAAAAACCCGCGGCAGGGCGCCGCGGGTCAGCACAGTGTTACTCTTCTTCTTCCCACGCCTGGGCGCGCGCCACGGCTTTTTTCCAGCCGGCATAGCGCACGTTGCGTTCGGTGGTTTCAATGCTTGGACGGAATTCGCGTTCCACCACGGCTTTAGCACGAACTTCCTCCAGATCGTTCCAGAAGCCGACCGCCAGACCGGCGAGGTAAGCTGCACCCAGCGCGGTTACTTCGCGCACTTCCGGACGCTCCACGCGCGTGCCGAGAATATCGGACTGGAACTGCATCAGGAAGTTGTTGGCCACCGCACCGCCATCTACACGCAGCGACTGCAGGCGGGTATCGGCATCGTTCTGCATCGCTTCCAGCACATCACGCGTCTGGTAAGCGATGGACTCCAGCGTGGCGCGAATGATGTGGTTGGCATTGGCACCACGGGTCAGGCCGAAGATTGCGCCGCGCGCATACGGGTCCCAGTACGGTGCGCCGAGACCGGTAAAGGCCGGCACCATGTACACGCCATTGGTGTCTTTGACTTTCATCGCGAAGTATTCGGAGTCGCCCGCATCGCTGATCAGCTTCATCTCATCGCGCAGCCACTGAATGGACGCACCACCGATGAACACGGCACCTTCCAGCGCGTAGTTCACCTCGCCGCGTGGACCGCAGGCGATGGTGGTCAGCAGACCGTGAGTCGAAGTAACCGCTTCGGTACCGGTGTTCATCAGCATAAAGCAGCCGGTGCCGTAAGTGTTTTTCGCCATGCCAGGCTGCACACACAGCTGGCCATACAGCGCAGCCTGCTGGTCACCGGCGATACCGGCGATAGGAATACGCGTGCCGCCCTTACCGCCAATGTTGGTCTGGCCGTAGATTTCGGACGATCCTTTCACTTCCGGCAGCATTTCACGCGGAATATCCAGAATCTCCAGCATGCGCGCATCCCACTCCAGCTTGTGGATGTTGTACATCATGGTACGCGATGCGTTGGTGTGATCGGTGATGTGCACGCGGCCCTGGGTCATTTTCCACACCAGCCAGGTGTCGACGGTGCCAAACAGCAGTTCGCCGCGTTTTGCCCGCTCGCGCGCGCCTTCCACATGGTCGAGAATCCACTTCACCTTGGTGCCGGAGAAGTACGGGTTAATCACCAGACCGGTGGTGTGCTGGATGTACTCTTCCAGACCCTCTTTCTTCAGCTTGTTACAGTAGTCGGCGGTACGCGGATCCTGCCAGACGATGGCGTTGTAAATTGGTTTGCCGGTCTCTTTGTCCCAGACAATCGCGGTTTCACGCTGGTTGGTGATACCGATGGCGGCGATCTGGTCAGAACGGATATCAGCGTGTGCCAGCACTTCCACTAGCGTGGAGCTCTGTGAGGCCCAGATGTCCATCGGATCGTGTTCAACCCAGCCGGCTTTCGGGTAGATCTGGGTGAATTCGCGCTGTGAGACGGCGACGATGTTGGCGTCATGATCGAGCACCACGGCACGTGAGCTGGTTGTGCCCTGATCGAGCGCGACAATATATTTTTTATCAGTCGTAGTCATTATGGTTTCCTGATGATTAACGATGAAACTTACGCTTTACGCTGCTCAGCGCGCGCGACCGGTTTTTCTGTTTTACTGGTTTCTGCAAGGTTGCCCGGCAGGTGACGGCCAATCAGCGCACGGTAACCGAAGGCACCGAGGCAGGCGCCGACCAGCGGGCCAAAAATTGGCACCAGGAAGTAAGGAATATCTTTACCACCGGTGAACGCCACGTTACCCCAGCCAGCGAAGAAGGCGAACAGCTTCGGACCGAAGTCACGCGCCGGGTTCAGGGCGAAGCCGGTCAGCGGACCCATGGAACCGCCAATCACCGCCACCAGCAGACCAATCAGCAGCGGCGCCAGCGGGCCACGCGGTACGCCGTTGCCGTCGTCGGTCAGCGCCATGATCACCGCCATCAGCACGGCGGTAATTACCATTTCCACCAGGAACGCCTGCGCCACGGTGATGTGCGGGTTCGGATAGGTGGAGAAGATACCGGCCAGATCGAGGCTTTGCACGCTGCCGCGTACCATCTGGTGGCTGGCTTCGTAATCAAAGAACAGATTGTAGTAAAGACCGTAGACCAGCGCCGCCGCACAGAACGCGCCAGCGATTTGCGACACAATATAAGGTAAAACTTTGCGGCCTTCGAAGTTGGCGAATAGGCACAGGGCAACCGTGACTGCCGGATTGAGGTGAGCGCCGGATACGCCTGCGCTCAGATAAACCGCCATGGAGACAGCAAGACCCCAGATGATACAAATTTCCCACTGGCCGAATGCGGCACCGGCCAGCTTCAGCGCCGCCACACAGCCGGCACCAAAAAAGATGATCAAACCGGTACCGAGAAACTCGGCGATGCACTGACCTTTGAGTGTGTTCGTTGTCTGACTCATAATGGAATTCCTGAAGCGAGGTTAAATTTTATCAGTTTTTGTTCTCAATCCTTGAGTCGCCCAGCTCTAATGTAGGGTTGATGTGAATTTATCGTTAACGAGCATAAACGAGAAATAGCGAAATCGAATTTTGTGTGCCGTGTCATAAAAATGCGCGTTTTCGCGTCTTTTGCCTGTGTTTAGGGCCAAAAACCCCCGCTGCGCTGCACCCTGCGCGTGTGACCGCGCGCAAAATGCGCGAAGTTGCGCGTTTTCCAGGTATAAACTGAAAAGTGTTACAGACTTCCCTCGCAGGCCTTGTGCTGCTGGACTTGCCGGGTGTGGCTACATACAATCGGGACATCGTGGCTGGACGCACTATTTTAAGGCACGCCCGGTCTATCAACGCCTTGCACGATTTAGGAGAGGTCAGAAAGATGTCATTTGAAGTATTCGAGAAACTGGAAGCGAAAGTACAGCAGGCGATTGATACCATCACCCTGCTGCAGATGGAAATTGAAGAGCTGAAAGAGCAGAACAATAACCTGAAAAATGAAATGAGCCAGGCATCCGGCAATCACGAAGCGCTGGCGCGTGAAAATCAGCATCTGAAAGAAGAGCAGCATGTATGGCAGGAGCGCCTGCGTGCACTGCTGGGAAAAATGGAAGAAGTTTAAGCCTCAGCGCTTAAACCAACGGGTGCCGCGGCACCCGTTTTTGTTTGTCGCTTACTCGATGTCGAGTGCGTCTTCAGACAGGATCATGCCGGTGTTGTCGGCGTAGAGATGATCGCCGGAGAAGAAGGTGACGCCGCCGAAGTTAACCCGCACGTCGCTCTCGCCGATGCCTTCGCCTGCGGCGCCAGCCGGAATGGCCGCAATCGCCTGAATGCCGATCTCCAGCTCTTCCAGTTCATCGACCTGGCGAACCGAGCCGTACACCACGATGCCTTCCCACTCGTTTTGCGCCGCCAGTCTTGCTAACTGAGCGTCAACCAGCGCGCGCCGCACCGAGCCGCCGCCATCGACCAGCAGCACGCGACCGCGACCGTTCTCTTCGAGCAGGTCATACAGCAGGCCGTTGTCTTCGAAACATTTCACTGTGGTAATTTGACCACCGAATGAGGTGCGCCCACCAAAGTTCGAAAAAAGCGGTTCAACAACGTTCACTTCTTCATGGTAGATGTCGCAGAGTTCAGATGTATCGTATTTCATAGGGATGTCGTCTGTTTGCCACAGGAGCGGTAAGTATATCGCTATCTGACGATTGTTGGCAAAATCATCAACCGCCAAAAAAAGCGCTGCATCAATATCCTGCGTAATATTTTGTCTGCGGCGGAGAGAACAGCGGCGCGTGGCGACAGCGCCGCAGGGGAAGCGTTACACGGCGGGCTTCTTGAAGGCCTGCTTGTGCGAGATACGGGAAATCAGCTCGGTCAGCGACAGCACCATGGTGGATCGCACCATCTGCAGGTAGCGCTGCTGCTGCATGGCGCGCAGCGCGGCGTCGTCGCGGGTGAAATCGGGTTGCGGCGGCCAGGCCAGCACGCAGTGCAGTTCGCCGAACGGGCCGAGTATTTCATCGTCGGTAAAGCGGTAGTCGCTGGTGTCGTGATTCAGCTCCTCACGCAGCGCCAGCAGCAGCTCGCAGTCTTCGTATTCGTGGCGATTGATCACCCCCAGGCCGTAGATAAGCTTCAGGCGTACCGAGAGCTCGCCCAGCGGGCCGTCGCCCAGCAGCAGCGGTTCCACCGCATATTTCACCGCGTAGTCGTCTTTGCGAAAGACCTGCAGCACCAGCAGATTGACTGCTTCCGCCAACAGTTCGACAGCGGCGATCAGGAAGCTTCTCACCGAACGACCGGCGTTCAGCCGCTCAAGCACCCGGTTTTCAAAAGCCTGCTTCTCTTCCATTATTGCCTGCATCATTCAGCTACCGTCGACGGGCACGCGGCTGCCGTGCCCGAATTGACCACTAAAGGGCGCGCATTATGCCATAGCGTGGTAAGCGCTCACCACTGAGCTCACCACTTCGCTATTGGCATCAAGGCCAGAAATCTCCGCCAGCGCCGCCTGTGGGCCTTTCTGCGCGATCAGTGACGCCAGCTCCTGCGCCTGCGGATCGGCTTCGCTGCGATAGTGCATCGCGGCGGCAATGCCCTGCACCAGGCTGGCGTGCGGCAGCTGATACTCCAGCGTGCCCAGCGTCGGCTTGATCAGGCGATCGCCGGCGCTCAGCTTACGCAGCGGCTGACGGCCGACGCGCTCGACGTCATCTTTCAGGTACGGGTTTTCGAAACGCGTCAGGATTTTCTGGATATACGCGGCATGTTTCTCCGCATCGAAACCATAACGCTTGATCAGCACCGCGCCGCTCTCCTGCATCGCGCCCTGCACCACGGCACGCACTTTCTGGTCGAGAATGGCTTCGCGAATGGTGGCGTGACCGGCGAGCTGGCCGAGATAAGCGGTAATGGCGTGACCGGTGTTGAGGGTAAACAGCTTGCGCTCGACGAACGCCATCAGGTTATCAGTCAGCTCCATGCCAGGAATGTCCGGCAGCGCGCCTTTAAACTGGGTTTTGTCGACGATCCACTCGCTGAAGGTTTCTACGGTAACTTCCAGCGGATCGGTGCTGCCGGCTTCAGATGGCGGCACGATGCGGTCAACTGCCGAATCAACAAAGCCAACATGCTCTTCAACCCACGCATGATACTGCGGCGGCAGCGCCTTCAGTACGTGCTGCTTCAGCTGGCTGGTGCCGCGCACCATGTTTTCACAGGCGATGATATTCAGCGGACGGACATTACCGTTGTCACTGCGTTTGGCCAGACCCTGCGCCACGCTGCCCGCGATGCGCTCAAGGATCTGCGGACCAACCGCCGTGGTAACGATATCAACCTCAGCAATCAGCGTGACGATGTCGTCGCTGGTGCTGTTCACCGCGCTGACGCCGGTAACGATTTCAACCTGCGCCTGCTCGCCCACCACGTGAACCGGATACTCATGACGGGCGTTAAGGGCATCAAGCACCACCTGATTCACATCAGCAAACACCAGTTCGATACCGGCATCCGCCAGCAGCTTACCGATAAATCCACGGCCGATGTTACCTGCTCCAAAATGTAACGCTTTCATAAATTTGACCCATATCAAATGACGAAAGGGCGGGCATGTCCGCCCCGGAAAGTGGGGACGGGCTTGCCCGCCCCAGGGAAGTTAAACCGCGAATTACGCGTTGGCAGTGCTGCCAGACAGCAGATCCAGCACGTCCTGCACGCTGGTGGTGTTCGCCAGCTTCTCAATTACGCTGTCGTCATCGAGCGCATTGGTCAGGCTGGTGATCACCTGAATGTGTTCGTTATTGCGTGCGGCAATACCAATCACCAGTCGCGCGACTTCGTCCGGCTCATCGCCAAACTGCACGCCGGCCGGATACTGGCAGAATACCACGCCGGTTTTCAGCACGCGGTCTTTGGCTTCAACGGTGCCGTGCGGCACGGCGATGGATTCACCGAGGTAGGTTGGCGTCAGCTGCTCGCGCGCCAGCATCGCTTCAACGTATTCCGGCTGCACGTAGCCGCCTTTCACCAGCTGCTCGCCGGCGAAGCGAATCGCCTGCTCTTTATTGCTGGCGCTCAGGCCGAGGAACACGTTATCAGCGCCCAGTTTGAACAGGTGCGCGCTGCCGTCGTCATAGCTGTCTGCCAGCGCGGTCTGCACTGTTTCACGGTGGGCTTCGCTGCGGTTCGCCGCCACCAGACGCTCAGTCAGGTTGGTGTACAGCGCGCTGTCGAGGAAGTTGTTCAGCGAGATGTGCTGCGCCTGTGGCGCCTGACGCATCGCACGTTCGGTCAGATCGCGGTGAGTAATCACCAGATCGACATCGCCCGGCAGCGAGTTAATCGCGCTGTTGGTCACCGAGATATTGCTCAGGCCCGCATCCTGCACTTTCTTGCGCAGCACGCCTGCACCCATCGCGCTGGAGCCCATACCGGCATCACAGGCGACGATGATTTTGCGCACGTGGCTGACGTCAACGCTGCTGGCATCGGCAACCACCGGTGAACCGGCAACGGCCTGGCCTTTTGACTGCGCTTTCATGTCTTTCATGCGCTGGGTCGCCGCTTCAATGTCGTCTTCTTCTTTTACTTTGCTGGTTTTCAGCAGAATCGAGGAGACCACGAAGGAGACGGCGAAAGCCGCAACGATAGCCGCGATGTTAGCGAAGTAAGCGCCTTTTGGCGTCATCGCCAGCACGGCCAGAATCGAACCTGGTGAGGCCGGTGATACCAGACCGCCATTCAGCAGCGTCAGGGTGAACACGCCGGTCATACCGCCGAGGATCACTGCCAGCAGCAGGCGCGGCGCCATCAGCACGTACGGGAAGTAGATTTCGTGGATACCGCCAAGGAAGTGGATGATCGCTGCACCGCCCGCCGACTGCTTGGCGCTGCCGCGGCCGAAGATCATATAAGCAACCAGCACGCCCATACCCGGACCCGGGTTCGCTTCAATCAGGAAGAAGATCGATTTGCCCGCTTCGCTGGCCTGCTGGATACCCAGCGGCGAGAAGATACCGTGGTTGATGGCATTATTGAGGAACAGGATTTTCGCCGGTTCAACAAAGATTGAGGTCAGCGGCAGCAGGTTGTTCTGCACCATCAGGTTTACGCCGGCGGCGAGAATGTGTGACAGACCTTCTACCAGCGGACCGATAGCGAGGAAGGCCAGCAGCGCCAGCAGCATACCGATAATACCGGCCGAGAAGTTGTTGACCAGCATCTCGAAGCCGCTTTTGATTTTGCCGTCAACCGCGCGGTCAAACGACTTGATCGCCCAGCCGCCCAGCGGACCGGCAATCATCGAGCCAAGGAACATCGGCATATCGGCACCGACGATCACGCCCATGGTGGTGATGGCACCGACCACGCCGCCGCGATCGCCACCCACCAGACGACCACCGGTGAAGCCGATGAGCAACGGCAGCAGGTAGGTAATCATCGGGCCGACCAGCTTGGCCAGCGTTTCGTTAGGAATCCATCCGGTTGGAATGAACAGTGCTGTGATGATACCCCAGGCGATAAACGCACCGATGTTTGGCATCACCATATTACTCAGAAAGCGACCAAAGCTCTGAACCTTGACCTTGACTGATGAGGACATAAACCCACCCCTTATTGAGACGCGCTGCAATAAGAGAGCGCGTTTGTTTTTGTTAAGACGTTACGGCGGGGGCCGTGGCATTACTGTATGCACGCGGACTCTAGCACTAGTTGATTACGCTGCGTAGCGTCAGGAAAAAGTGTGATATATATCACGCTAAGTTGGGGTGGGCAGGGGGATTAAAGGTGACTTTGATCACAAAAATACCCTGTAAGAAAGCAACGCCGGCGAAAAAATGCGCGCAACAGCGGTAGAAATGTGACAAAAATCACCTTTCACCTGGGCCGTTTTGTTTCACAAATGTGATTGAGATCACAAACTATTTTTGGTTGAAAATGCGCCAGATCACACTCTGTGCTGACAGAAAAAGGCGATGTAAGGAAGTGACGAAAATCTGAAAAAGCGGGCAGTGGAGAACTGCCCGCTGAGCGGCTTACTGCAAACCACCCTGTACGGCATTTTGTGCCTGGGTCAGCGCCTGCGTATTGCTGGCGAGATTACTCATCAGCGTGTTGTATTGCGTGGCCTGCTCCTGCGTCGGGAACTGAACGCCGCCGTCATTGAAGCTGACGCGCGCGCCCTGCGACTGCAGATAATCGCCGGCCTGAACTGCCGACTGGCTCAGCGCCTGCAGCTGCGGCAGCAGCGGGATCAGCGTGCTGGCTGGCTGAGTCACCACTTTGGCGTACACGCTGTCGTACACTTTCTTCAGATCGTCCGGCTGCTTCAGCGTGGCTTTGCTGCTGTCGGCCTGCATTTTGGCGCTCTGAATCTGCTGCGTCAGCACGCTCAGATTGCCGCTCGCCTGGCGCAGGCTGTCGCGGCGTGTCAGATAATCCTGCGGCACGCGGATGGCCGCCAGCTCATCAACCACCGGGCGCATGCCCTGGTCCACCGCCTGATTCACCTGCTGCGAGAAGCCATACAGGATGGCGTAATCACTGGCGTAGTTACCGAAGGTTTGCTTCTGGTTTTCGCTCAGGCTGGGCAGATGTTCACCGCTGCGCATCACGGTGTTTTGCAGAAAATCAGTAAAGGCTTTGCGCTGATCGCCCTCTTTATCGCCGCAGGCGGTAAGCTGCAGCACAAGTAGCACGCCGGTCAGCAGCATGCCGCTACGCATCCAGATGCGGGAAATTCCTGACGCCATAATTCAACTCCTGTTGTGACGATGGCTAAATTCGATTCGCTGGGAAAGGTCCTAAAGAATAGTGCAATGGCCCCGGCTGTACAACGGCTGGTCTGCAGTGCTTCACGCTGGTGCGTGCCTGCTGCACAACTGTGCAGCGCAGCCTGCCTGCGAGCGCAGCGCTGTGCAATAACATATGTAATTCAGGCTGATAGCAACCTGGCATTGATATTGCCTGCTTTCTGGCAGATGCAGGAGCGATCGCGGGCAACCGACGTCGCCACACAATTTGCAATGGGTCACTAGGGTTCCGATCGCGAGATGCTGGTCCGAGAGTGACCGACCGTCCTCTGACGGTTACACGGCGGGAAAAAAGCCCGGGAGGAAAGCGAGAACGTTGCTCGCCGCCTCCTGCCTGATTTTCGTCCGTTAACGCCAGAGGAATCATCATGATTAAAGCCTGTCTGCGCCTGCTGCTGATTTGCAGCGTCGCCCTGTTCAGCGTTCCGTCGCTGGCCGCCGCTAAACCATCCTTTAAACTTTGCTGGTCCATCTACGCTGGCTGGATGCCGTGGGATTACGCCCAGCAAAGCGGCATCGTGAAAAAGTGGGCCGATAAGTACGGCATCGATATTCAGTTTGTGCAGGTTAACGACTATATCGAGTCGGTCAATCAGTACACCGCGGGTGGCTTTGACGGCTGCACCATGACCAATATGGATGCGCTGACCATTCCGGCCACTGGCGGCGTCGACAGCACCGCGCTGATTGTCGGCGACTACTCCAACGGCAACGACGGCATTCTGCTTAAAGGCGCGGACAGCGTCAGCGCGCTGAAAGGCAAACCCATCAACCTCGTCGAACTCTCGGTCTCACACTATCTGCTGGCGCGCGCGCTGGAGAAATCCGGCATGAGCGAGAAAGACGTCAGGGTGGTTAACACCGCCGATGCCGATCTGGTGGCGGCGTTTGGCACTGCTGACGTTAACGCCATCGTCACGTGGAATCCGCTGCTGGCGGAAGCAGAGAAGCAGCCGGACAGCCATCTGGTGTTCTCCTCGGCGCAGATCCCGGGCGAAATCCTTGACCTGCTGGTAGTCAACACCGCCACGCTCAACAAATATCCTCAGCTCGGCAAAGCGCTGACCGGTGCCTGGTACGAGACGCTGCACAGCATGGCCGGACAGAGCGACAGTGCCAAAGCGGCGCGCACGCAGATGGCGCAGGCATCCGGTACCGATCTGGCCGGTTTTGATCAGCAGCTTGCCGCGACACACCTGTTCAGCGATGCCAAAACCACGCTGGATTTTGTCGATAGCCCGCAGTTAAAAGCCACGATGCAGCTGGTGGCCGAATTCTCCTTTAAACACGGTCTGCTGGGCGAAGGCGCGCCGGGGGCCGATGCGGTAGGGGTCGCTACCCCGGCCGGTAACTGGGGCGATGCCGGCAACATCAAACTGCGCTTTACCGACACCTTCACCAAACTGGCCGCCGCCGGTCAGCTGTAAGCGAGGCGCTGCCGATGCGTAAATTGATCAACTACCAACCGCTGCCGCTCGGCCGCCTGCTGCTTGGCATTCTGCCGCTGCTGGCGGTGCTGCTGGTCTATCTGTTCGCGTCGGATGCGCGTCTCAGCCTGAACGCGGCAGACAAACTGCTGCCGGGATTTAACGCTATGGGCGAGGCCATCAGCCGGATGGCGTTTCAGCCCAGCCCGCGCACCGGCGAGTATCTGCTGTGGAGCGATACCGCCGCCAGCCTGCTGCGTTTGCTGAGCGGCGTTGCTATCAGCGCGCTGCTGGCGCTGGCAATCGGCCTGTTCACCGGCGCGCTGCCGGTGGTGCGCGCGGTGCTGGCACCGCTGGTGACGCTGTTTGCGCTGGTGCCGCCGCTGGCGATTCTGCCCATTCTGTTTATCTGCTTTGGCCTTGGCGAAGTCTCCAAAGTGGTGCTGATCGTTATCGGCATCACGCCGCTGATCGCCCGCGATCTGCAGCTGCAGGTGCAGAAAATCCCGCAGGAGCAGCTGGTCAAAGCGCAGACGCTGGGTGCGCATAGCGCGCAGATTCTGTGGCGGGTGATTCTGCCGCAGCTGATGCCGCGCCTGTGCGATGCGGTGCGGCTGTCGCTCTGTTCGGCGTGGCTGTTCCTGATTGCTGCCGAAGCGATTGCGGCCACGGAAGGTCTCGGTTATCGCATCTTCCTGATGCGCCGCTATCTGGCCATGGATGTGATTCTGCCGTACGTGGCATGGATTACCCTGCTGGCCTTTGCCCTCGACCTGCTGCTGCGGCTCGTCAGCCGACGCTGCTGGCCGTGGTATCACGCCAAATAAGGAGCGCGCGATGCCCTTACTGCAACTGAAAAATCTGGAAAAACACTACGGCGATCAGGTGGTGCTGGAGCGGCTGAATATGCAGGTCGAGCGCGGCGAATTCGTGGCGATTGTCGGCGCCTCCGGCTGCGGCAAAACCACGTTTCTGAATATGCTGCTCGGCACCGAAGCGCCGACCAAAGGCGAGCTGCTGCTGGATGGCGCACCGATTCCCGACGAGCCGGATGCCCATCGCGGCGTGGTGTTTCAGCGCTACTCGGTGTTTCCGCATCTGACGGTGCTCGGCAACGTGATGCTGGCTGACGAGTTCAGCAGCGCACGCTGGCTGGGACGCGTCTGGGGACGCAAACGTCAGGCGATTCGCCAGCGCGCGCAGGCAATGCTGGCGCAGGTCGGACTGGAACAGGCGCAGAGCAAATATCCGCATCAGCTGTCGGGCGGCATGCAGCAACGTCTGGCCCTGGCGCAGGCGCTGATGAAACAGCCGCGCATTCTGCTGCTGGATGAACCTTTTGGCGCGCTCGATCCCGGTATTCGCAGCGAGATGCATCAGCTGATCACCCAGCTGTGGCAGCAGCATCAGCTGACCATTTTCATGATCACCCACGATCTGAAAGAGGGCTTCAGCCTCGCGTCACGCCTGCTGGTGTTCGACAAACTGCGCCACGATCCGCACGCGCCGCAAGCCTGGGGCGCCACTATCACTTACGACCTGCCGCTGGATCGCACTCAGCCCGCCGCTGAAGTGCTGTCCGCAACGCAGGTGGCTTAAAGGAGAGCACGATGCAGCCATACCAAACCCTGCTGCCCGCCGGGGCGCACTGGTCATTTGTCATGCGCAGCGGCAGCGCGCTGACGCTGACCGATGTGGAGGGCGGCGCCAGCGCCAGCCTGCTGTTTTATAACCCGGAAAACCTGCTGGAGCGCTATAACGCGCCGGACACGCTCAAGTGCCAGCACACTTTCCGGCTCACCGCCGGCCACTGTCTCTACTCGGACATGGGGCGCATTTTCTGCGGCATTGAATACGACAGTTTCGGCTGGCACGAGAGCGTGTGCGGCACGCTGAACGCGGCACAAACGGCTGCGCGCTATGGGGTCAGCGACTATCAGCAGGCGCGTAACCTGCGCCATCAAAACGGCTACGACAGCTTCCTGGTCGAGCTGGCGAAATATGGCCTTGGCCAGCGCGACATGGCGGCCTGCCTCAATCTGTTTGCGCAGGTACGCGCCGATGACAGCGGGCGCTTAACGCTGGAGCGGCAGGGCGAAGCCGGCGCGCAGGTTCGGCTGCGTTTCGCCATGGACACGCTGGTGCTGCTGCACACCTGTCCGCACCCGCTCAGCCCGGCGAGCGATTATCCGCGCCAGCCGCTGCAGCTGACGCTGGATGCGCAGCGCGCTCCGCTGCCGGAAATCTGTCTGCAGCGCGCGGAAAACCAGCGCGGCCTGCGCAATAACGCCCTCTATCAACTGCAGGGAGAAGTGTGATGATTAAAGAGAGTGAACGAAACCCGGCGCAGGCGCGTCTGCAGCAGCAGATCGACGCCGGTGATTACTGGCTGCAGCGCATTGCCGCCGGAGAAACGCTGCGCATTACCGATCTGGAAGGCAATCAGGCGGCGGACACGCTGTTTTTTAATGCCGACGATACCGCCGAGCGCTACAGCATGAGCGAGACGCTGCGCGGCCAGCACAACGTGTTTCTCACGGCCGGCAGCGTGCTGCGTTCTAATCTTGATCGGCCGATGCTGACCATCACCGCCGATACCTGTGGCCGTCACGATACGCTCGGCGGCGCCTGCTCGTGCGAGAGTAATACGGTGCGTTATGACCTCGAAAAGCGCCACATGCACTCCTGCCGCGACAGCTGGATGCTGGCGGTCGCCGCGCATCCGGAGTCTGGCCTGACGCGCCGCGATATCACGCACAACATTAACTTCTTTATGAATGTGCCGGTGACCCACGACGGCGGCCTGACGTTTGCCGATGGCATCTCCGCGCCGGGTAAGTATGTTGAGATGGTGGCGCAGATGAACATTCTGGTGCTGATCTCCAACTGTCCGCAGCTCAACAATCCCTGTAACGGTTACAACCCGACGCCGATTGCCGTCAGCGTGTGGTGATTCTCTGACGCAACGGGACGACCCGTTTTACGCCGTCACAGCTGGTGCAGGACGACCTGCCGCAATAAGAGTATTCAGTCATGATTGATCGCGTATTGATTGCCAACCGTGGCGCGATTGCCGTGCGTATCATCCGTACCCTGCAGGCCATGAATATCCGGGCGATTGCCGTCTATGCCGAAGCCGATCGCCATGCGCGCCACGTGCGGCTGGCCGATGAAGCCTGGTCGCTGGGCGAGGGCCAGGTGCGCGACACCTATCTCAACCAGGACAAACTGCTGGCGATTGCCGCGCAGAGCGGCGCGCAGGCGCTGCATCCGGGCTATGGCTTTCTCAGTGAAAAACCGGAGTTCGTCACGCGCTGCGAAGCGGCGGGCCTGCATTTTCTCGGGCCGGATGCGGCGCAGATGCGGGCGTTTGGCCTGAAACATCGCGCGCGTGAGCTGGCGCAGCAGAACGCGGTGCCACTGCTGCCGGGCAGCGGGCTGCTGACCTCCCTGCAGCAGGCACAGGCCGCCGCGCAACAGATTGGCTATCCGGTGATGCTGAAAAGCACCGCCGGCGGTGGCGGCATTGGGATGCAGCGCTGCAACAGCGCGGACGAGCTGGAGGAAGCCTTTACCCGCGTAAAACGTCTGGCAGGTAACAATTTCGCCGACGATGGCGTGTTTTTAGAGAAATTTATCGCCCGGGCGCGCCATATCGAAGTACAGATTTTTGGCGATGGCCACGGCAACGTGATTGCGCTGGGCGAACGCGATTGCTCGGCGCAGCGCCGTAATCAGAAGGTGCTGGAGGAGACCCCCGCGCCGCGGCTCAGCGATGCGGTGCGCGCGCAGTTGCAGGCCACCGCCGTACGGCTGGCGCGTGCGGTTAACTATCGCAGCGCTGGCACGGTGGAGTATGTCTACGATGAGGTCAGCCAGCAATTCTGGTTCCTCGAAGTGAATACCCGCCTGCAGGTCGAGCATGGCGTCACTGAACTGGTGTACGGCGTGGATCTGGTGCGCTGGATGGTCGAACTGGCGCAGCAGCGCCTGCCGCCGCTGGCGACGCTGCAACCGGTGGCGCAGGGCCATGCTATTCAGGTGCGGCTGTACGCTGAGGATCCGGCGAAGCAGTTTCAGCCGAGCGCCGGGCTGCTCAGCCACGTGCAGTTCCCGACGGCGCTCGATCACGCCACGCTGCGCATCGACAGCAGCGTAGAGAGCGGCATGGAGGTTTCACCGTTTTACGATCCGATGCTGGCGAAGATCCTCGTGCACGCGGCCGATCGCCAGCGCGCGCTCGACGGCATGATCGCGGCGCTGGCGCAGAGTGAGCTGTATGGCATCGAGACCAACCTGCGCTGGCTGCGTCAGCTCTGTACGCTGCCGGACGTGCAGCAGGGGCGCATCATTACCGCCACGCTCGGCAGCGTGGCGTGGCAGCCGCCGACGCTGGATATCCTCAGCGGCGGTACCCTCACCACGGTGCAGGATGCGCCGGGCCGCGTCGGCTACTGGCACGTCGGCGTACCGCCTTCCGGGCCGTTCGACAGCCGCGCCTTCCAGCTCGGCAATCGCCTGCTGGGTAATGAGGCCCAGGCGGCCGGGCTGGAAATCACGCTGCGCGGTCCGACGCTGCGCTTTAATCAGGCGTGCAGCTTTGTGCTGAGCGGCGCGCCGCTGGCAGCCACCCTCGACAGCCAGCCGCTGGCGATGCATCAGGTGCTGCATGCGCAGGCCGGGCAAACCCTGACGCTGGGCGACGTGCGCGACGGCTGCCGCAGCTATCTGCTGCTGGCGGGCGGGCTGGATACACCGCGCTATCTGGGCAGCCGCAGTACCTTTACGCTGGGTAAGTTTGGCGGTCACGCCGGGCGGGCGCTGCGCGCCGGCGACGTGCTGCAGCTGGCCGCGCCGCGTCAGGCTGCGGCGGCGCGCCTGCCTGAGACGCTGCTGCCGCCGCTTAACGGTGAATGGCAGCTGCGCGTTATTTATGGTCCGCACGGCGCACCTGCCTTCTTTACCGATGACGATATCGACGAATTTTTCGCTGCTGAGTGGCAGGTGCACTACAACTCCAGCCGCACCGGGATTCGGCTGATCGGCCCGAAACCTGACTGGGCACGCAGCGACGGCGGCGAGGCGGGCATGCATCCGTCCAATATTCACGACAACGCCTATGCCTTTGGCACGGTAGATTTTACCGGTGATATGCCGGTGATCCTTGGTCCGGACGGCCCTTCGCTGGGCGGCTTTGTCTGTCCGGCGACGGTGATCGACGCCGATCTGTGGAAGCTGGGTCAGCTCAAAGCGGGCGATCGACTGCGCTTTGTGCCGATCGCCCTTGCTGATGCCGATCGTCTGGCGCAGGCGCAGCGTCGTGAGATCGCGCATCTGCAACCGGATGCGGTGCGCGTGGTGCCAGCGCTGCCGCTGATCGATCCAATATTGCACCAGCATGCAGCAACCGCCGGGCGGCCTGCACTGTGCGTGCGCGCCGCGGGTGACCGTTTTCTGCTGGTGGAGTATGGCGCGCTGACACTGGACATTGCGCTGCGTTTCCGCGTTCACGCCCTGATGCAGTGGCTGGAGGCGCATCCGCTGGCGGGTCAGCTGGAGCTGACGCCCGGCATCCGCTCGTTACAGGTGCATTATGATGCGCAGCAGTGCGCAAGAAGTGAGCTGTTGGCGCAAATTTTGCACGCTGATAATCTGCTGGGCGACCTCGCCGACGCGGCTGTGCCGTCGCGCACCGTGTGGCTGCCGCTCAGCTGGGATGATGCCGCCTGCCGTGAAGCCGTAACACGCTATAGCCAGTCGGTGCGTTCGAATGCGCCCTGGTGCCCGAGCAACATTGAGTTTATCCGGCGCATCAACGGGCTCGATAGCGTGGAGGCGGTGAAACAGATTGTGTTCAGCGCCTCGTATCTGGTGATGGGGCTGGGCGATGTCTATCTCGGCGCGCCGGTGGCAACGCCACTCGATCCGCGTCACCGCCTGGTGACCACCAAATACAATCCGGCGCGTACCTGGACGGCGGAAAACTCGGTGGGCATCGGCGGCGCGTATCTGTGTGTTTATGGCATGGAAGGGCCGGGCGGCTATCAGTTCGTCGGACGTACGTTGCAGATGTGGAATCGCGATCGCCGCACCAGCGCCTTTACCCAGCCGTGGCTGCTGCGCTTCTTCGACCAAATCCGTTTTTATCCGGTCAGTGCCGACGAACTGCTGCAAATCCGCGAACGTTTCCCGTGGGGCGATTACCCGCTGCGCGTGGAAGCCGGGGAATTTCGCCTCGCCGACTATCAGGGGCTGCTGACTGCCCAGGCGACGGAGATCGACGCATTCCAGCAGCAGCGTCAGCAGGCGTTTGACGCCGAGCTGGCACGCTGGCGCGCCGATGGCCAGTTCACCTTCGACAGCCAGCTGCAGGCGCAGAGCAGCGAGGAAGTGGTGGTGCCGGCGGGCTGCCACAGCGTGGAGAGCCAGGTGGCGGGCAGCGTGTGGCAATGGCTGGTGGCGGAAGGCAGTGATGTGACCGCGGGTGCCACGGTAGGCATTCTCGAATCCATGAAGATGGAAATCCCGATCGTGGCGCCGGTCAGTGGCAAAATCCACAGCCTGCAACGCCAGGCCGGGCAGCAAGTGCAGGCGGGTCAGTTACTTATGGTGATCGATCCGTTTGCAGTATAAGAAAGAAGAAAAAATAATCAGGAAACAGGCAGCAAAACCGGGGATCTGACCCATACTTAGAGACCCGGTTCAATGTTGCATTGCCCTGACATCTTTTCGCAGTGTGCAACAGGCTGTGTCCCGTAACGGTTTCATTAAAACACTATTTTCGCCCTGATAAGGGAAAACTGTTTCGGGATACAGCCTGATAAGGCCGGTTTCAGCGCCTGGTGGCGCTTACCTCTCTACTTTCACGTGCTTCATAGTGAGTTTTAAGGAGTTCTCTATGGAAATAAAAGATCCAATGGTCGAATTACTCAGCAGTCTTGAGCAAATTGTTTTGACACGTGATGCACAGACTCCCGTATCAGAAATTGCACTCAATACCGTTTCCGTTCCCGAACCGCAGCGTTTACGCGAGATGACCGGCATGCAGGTGGATGAATTCGCCCGCGTGATGGGGGTGAGCGTCTCGTCAGTAAAAAGCTGGGAAGCGCAACGTACGCGCCCATCCGCCACGGCTCGCAAACTGATGAAACTGCTGCAGGCCAATCCGTATCTGGGCCGACAGCTGCTGGAATAACGCCGACTATCGGTTCTCTGTGACCCGCCTGCACGGCGGGTTTTTTTAGCTTAAGCCACCGTATTTCGCCGCCTGTTTGACAAACCAGCTCTCCGGCACGCTGTACGGCGGTTTTGCCAGCTGCGCGATGCCCTGTTCAATGATGTGATTCGCCTGCTGCCACAAACGCCGATCGCCCTGCTGTAACAGCTGAATCTGAATCTGTTTCTCCACCAGGTAAACCCGGGCAAAGTTGGGATCGAACTGCACGATGGCACGGGTGTTATCGATGATATCGGCCAGCTTGATGGTTTGCGCTTCGGGCGAGGCTTCGGCAGTGTGGCGAAAGTGTGCCAGCTTACGGGCGGTACGATTTTTCGCCTGCGGCTGGGCGCTGTCGGTGAGCATGTCCACCAGATGTGCAACGCGCGCACCAAAGTGTTCTTCAATATCCTGTAAAGTACTGGCGGTGTCCTCCACCGTGTCGTGCAGCCAGGCGGCAGCGATCATCGCTTCGTCATCGCTGACGCTGCGCACCAGCTCCGCGACGGCAGCCGGATGCACAATATAGGGTTCGTCGGTGTATTTACGACGCTGGCCCGCATCGGCATGTGCCTGCGTGGCATAACGGCGCGCCTGCTCTTCCAGTGAATCACGCATCTTCACACTCCAGGAAAAAGTTGCTTGCAATTATCTAGCGCGCTATCTATATTGAGTCGCATGAACAGTAATCAAGATGACAAAAAAGTGAAGCCTGCGCCACTCCAGCTTGATCAGCATCTGTGTTTCGCGCTCTATTCGGCGAACCTGGCGATGCATAAAGTCTATCGCCAGCTGCTGGCGGCGCTGGAGATCACCTATCCGCAATATCTGGTGATGCTGGTGCTGTGGCATCAGGATGATCTGACGGTATCGGAGATTGGTGAAAAGCTGTTTCTCGATTCGGCCACCCTGACGCCACTGCTGAAACGACTGGAGAGCGCTGGTCTGCTGCGCCGCCAGCGTTCGCGTCAGGATGAGCGTCAGGTCGTGGTTACGCTGACCGACCAGGGACGCGCGCTGCAGGAAAAAGCCGCCAGCATTCCGGAAGCGGTACAGTGCGCGACCGCCTGCGATACCGACACCATGGCGGCGCTGAAACAGCAGCTGGACGATCTGCGCGGCAACCTGAATCGCGCCACCTGAGCATCAGGGATGTCGCTGCGGCGGCATTCTGAGAGTGAAGTTTTCCCCTGTGCCTTATAAATAGCACGCGATTATATAGCGAATAGTGAGGTTATGATGTCTTTAGAAAAAGTGATTTACACCGCCAAAGCCAAAGCAACCGGTGGCCGCGATGGCCGCGCCACCTCGTCTGATAACGTGCTGGACGTGAAGCTGGGCGTGCCAAAAGAGATGGGCGGCGCGGGCGGCGAGGTGACGAACCCGGAGCAGCTGTTTGCTGCCGGCTACTCTGCCTGCTTCCTCGGCGCGATGAAGTTTGTTGCCGGCCGCGACAAAATCGCCATGCCAAAAGACGCGTGGATTGAGGGCGAAGTAGGGATTGGCCCTATCCCCACCGGTTTTGGCATTGAAGCAAAACTGAATATCCATCTGCCAGAGATGGACGCGGCGGAAGCGCAGAAGCTGGTTGATGCGGCACACATTGTTTGTCCGTACTCAAACGCGACGCGCGGCAACATCGACGTGACGCTGAATATCATCAACTAAGTTGATGCCTGCATAAAAGGCTCCTGCGGGAGCCTTTTTTATCACGAACAACATCCCGCATCCCATCGAACTAAAGAATTTTCTGGTCTTACCATTGGTTAAATGTTCTACTGCTGCGCTCCGTGCATCATCGTAATTATTTGGGTTCAGATTCGTCCCGATCCTACTCGCCAGGTCACGCTTTTCTGCTACGCAAGCGAACCTTACGCTCTTTGCACAGTCACATTTACGGTTGAAGCATCGACACCAGGTCGGGAACAGAAATTTATATGAATTACATTAAAAGTTTAACGCAGCAAAAGTTGTCGCTTTTGCTGGCGCTCTATCTTGGCATCTTATTGAATTTGCCAATCTTTTATCGCCGTTTTGACGGCTTCTTAACGAAATCTACCGTCACCAACTGGTTATCCGCCGCGGCGGAAGTGACCGCTGCCGTACTGCTGACCTTCTTCCTGATGCGACTGCTGTCGCTGGGTGGCAAATGGTTTTATCGCGTGATCGCCAGCCTGCTGGTGGTGATTTCGGTGGCCGCCGCCTATTACATGGCGTTCTTTAACGTGGTGATCGGTTACGGCATCGTGGCGTCGGTCATGACCACCGATGTCGATCTCTCTAAAGAGGTTATCGGGCTGCACTTTGTGCTGTGGATGGTGCTGGTGAGCGCACTGCCGCTGCTGCTGATCTGGCGCAATAACCTGAGCCTGACGCTGATTGAACAGCTGAAAACTCCCGGTCAGCGCCTGAAACCTACAGTGATCCTGCTGCTGAGCGTAGCGCTGGTATGGCTGCCGATTCGCTACTTCGACAAACTGCAAAAAGCCAATGAAGAGATCACCAATATCGACCTGCCAAGCTATGGTGGCGTAGTGGCGCACTCTTATCTGCCTTCGAACTGGATTGCGGCGCTGGGCCTGTTCGCCTGGACCAAGGTGGATGAGAAGCTGGACAGCCAGGAGTTGCTCGATCCGGCGAAGAAGTTTACCTATATAGCGCCGCCTGGCATTGACGATACCTATGTGGTGTTTGTGATTGGCGAGACCACGCGCTGGGATCACATGGGCATGCTGGGCTATAACCGCGATACCACGCCGAAGCTGTCGAAAGAGAAGAATCTGGTGGCATTCCGCGGTGAATCCTGTGATACCGCCACCAAGCTGTCGCTGCGCTGCATGTTTGTGCGCGAGGGCGGCACCATGGATAACCCTGGCCGTACGTTGAAAGAGCAGAACATTTTTGCGGTGATGAAAGAGCTGGGCTTCACCTCCGAGCTGTTCGCCATGCAGAGCGAAGTGTGGTTCTACGACAACGCCGATGTGAATAACTTCTCGTTCCGCGAGCAGATTGGTTCTGAGAAGCGCAATCAGGGCAAAGCGGTGGACGATATGCTGCTGGTGCCGGAGCTGCAGGCTTCGCTGCAGCGCTTCCCGAAAGGCAAGCATCTGGTGGTGTTGCACACGAAAGGTTCACACTATCTCTATTCGCAGCGTTATCCGCGCGAGTTTGCCCGCTATCAGCCTGAGTGTATCGGCGTGGACGATAAGTGCAGCAAAGCTCAGCTGATTAACGCCTACGACAACTCGATTCTGTATGTTGATACCATGCTGGACAGCGTGCTGGATCAGCTGCGTGATAAGAAGGCGATTGTGTTCTATGCCGCGGACCACGGTGAGTCGATCAGCGAAAATATGCACCTGCACGGTACGCCGCGCGAGATGGCGCCGCCGGAGCAGTTCCGCGTGCCTATGATTGTCTGGGCGTCTGATAAGTATTTGCAGGACCCGACTAACCGCAGCAACTTTGAGCGGTTACAGGCGCAGCAGCGCGTCGGCAAAACCCATCGTCATGTTGAGCTGTTCGACACCATTTTAGGGTGTCTGGGTTATACCTCGCCGGATGGCGGTATTAAAGCAGCGAATAACTGGTGCCAGGCACCTGCCACTGCCAGCAGTGCGAAAGCGCTGTAATTCGTGCCTGGATCTTATTGAGCAGGCAGGTGTTTAAGGCACTGCTTGCTTTCCAGGCAATCAGGCGGATTTTCGGGAAAAGGGATTGACGCTCTAAAGTCACGGCAGTAATATTCGCCCCCATCGGCGAGTAGCGCAGCTTGGTAGCGCAACTGGTTTGGGACCAGTGGGTCGGAGGTTCGAATCCTCTCTCGCCGACCATCATTCAAGAAACCTGCTTTGCAAAAAGCAGGTTTTTTTTCGTCTGTGGCAAATAGAGGATGAGAACCTCCGAAGGAGGTTTGAGCCGAGCGCAGCGAGACAACGTTGCGTCAGCAACGGCCCGCAGGGCGCTTCTCGCAGAGAAGCGTAATCCTCTCTCGCCGACCATCATTCAAGAAACCTGCTTTGCAAAAAGCAGGTTTTTTTTCGTCTTTAGCAAATAGAGGATGAGAACCTCCGAAGGAGGTTTGAGCCGAGCGCAGCGAGACAACGTTGCGCCAGCAACGGCCCGCAGGGCGCTTCTCGCAGAGAAGCGTAATCCTCTCTCGCCGACCATCATTTAAGAAACCTGCTTTGCAAAAAGCAGGTTTTTTTTCGTCTGTCGTTTTTGCAGTTTCAGGGTGAAATACGGGACCGCTCCGTAAAGACGCTGTCTCGTCCCTGATCGCTCGGCACACGCCATCCCTGGCGTGTGACGCTTTACTCCGCGGCCCCGCATTCCACCCTTTATCCGGCTTCGGTGATGGCTGAAGGTTTATTGGCTGCCGTGCACATCCCCCAGGTGCGTATAAATACGCACCCTACAAAAGTGCATAATCCTGTAGGGCCGCCATTCATGGCGACCGGATGGCCGCGCCGGAATCCACGCTCATCATTCAGCGGCATATTCCCTGTAGGGTCGCCATTCATGGCGACCGGATGACCATGCCGGAACCCACGCCCATCATTAATGGCGATCTGATGGGGCTTTCCCTGAACCAGACTCACATCCCGGCAGCAATTAAGCAAAGTCATCAATTTACGCGTTCCATTAATCATCACCGGGATAAACCGTATTATCCTTCAACACCGCTCTTCATCCCTTGCTGCATCAAAGCACCTCTCTTAATTCGCGACACATTCTGCTTATGACCGGCTTTTGCTTTTTGCTGATTTCTTATGCCATTACGCCAGCATATTTCGCTGCCTGAACGTCATAACGCACGGGGAATCGTTCAGATATTCAACATTTACCGACAACTTTAAGACGTTTTTTAACGGTGATAATCACTGTCATCAGGCGCTATTGCCAGAGAATCACACGGCATTGCGCGCTTTATCACCTTTTTAAATTTTGGCTTAGCGTGCAAACACTGTTTTTTATCGTTGCTTGCACTTACTCACACTCTGTGTAAATAACCCCACGTTGTATTGACGTTCATTGCAACTGTTGACAAATTGATGCGTCAATAAGATGCAGAGACGGCCAGCGCTGGCAGGTTCCACGGCGTCAGCGCTACAACAATAACCGCTCGCATTTTGGTCATTACATAACTGACCTGCCCGAACCGCATAAAAAAATCAGAGGTCGGGCGACGCACACAACATCACATCACAATGGAGCAAAACATGATCAACTCCCTGGCCAAATCCAGGATGCTGAAGGTCGGTCTTAGCCTGATTGCTATGACCGTGGCCGCGGGCGTTCAGGCGAAAACCCTCGTTTACTGTTCAGAAGGTTCGCCGGAAGGCTTCAACCCGCAGCTGTTCACATCCGGCACCACTTACGATGCCAGCTCAGTACCGATCTACAACCGTCTGGTTGAGTTCAAAACCGGTACCACTGAGCTGCAGCCGGGCCTGGCAGAAAAATGGGACGTCAGCGAAGATGGTAAAACCTATACCTTCCATCTGCGTCAGGGCGTGAAGTGGCAAACCACCAAAGACTTCAAGCCGACCCGCACCTTCAACGCTGATGACGTCGTGTTCTCCTTCGAGCGCCAGCTCGATAAAAACAACAAGTACCACGGTGTCTCCGGCGGCAGCTACGAATACTTCGAAGGCATGGACATGCCGAAGCTGATCGCCAAAATCGAAAAAGTGGATGACTACACCGTACGCTTCACGCTGACCCGTCCGGAAGCGCCGTTCCTCGCCGACCTTGGCATGGACTTCGCGTCAATCCTGTCGAAAGAGTACGCCGACAACATGCTGAAAGCCGGCACGCCAGAAAAACTGGACCTCAACCCGGTGGGTACCGGTCCGTTCGTGCTGCAGCAGTACCAGAAAGACTCACGTATTCTGTACAAAGCCAACCCGGACTTCTGGGGCACCAAGCCAAAAATCGATCGCTTGGTGTTCTCCATCACGCCAGATGCTTCAGTGCGCTACGCCAAACTGCAGAAAGGCGAGTGTCAGGTGATGCCGTATCCCAACCCGGCTGATATCGCCAGCATGAAGAAAGACACCAAAATCAACCTGATGGAACAGCCAGGGCTGAACGTCGGTTACCTGTCTTTCAACACCGAGAAAAAACCGCTGGATAACGTCAAAGTGCGTCAGGCTCTGACCATGGCGGTGAACAAGCAAGCGATCATTGATGCGGTCTATCAGGGCGCCGGTCAGGCAGCGAAAAACCTGATCCCACCAACCATGTGGGGCTACAACAATGACGTCAAAGACTACGCTTACGATCCGGCCAAAGCCAAAGAGCTGCTGAAAGAAGCGGGCATGCCGGATGGCTTCAGCATTGACCTGTGGGCGATGCCGGTACAGCGTCCGTACAACCCGAACGCCCGTCGTATGGCGGAAATGGTTCAGGCTGACTGGGCGAAAATCGGCGTGAAAGCCAAAATCGTTACTTTCGAGTGGGGCGAGTACCTGAAGCGTGCTAAAGCCGGTGAACACCAGACCGTGATGATGGGCTGGACCGGTGATAACGGGGATCCGGATAACTTCTTCGCCACCCTGTTCAGCTGCGCGGCAGCGAAAGACGGTTCCAACTACTCACGCTGGTGCTACAAGCCGTTTGAAGATCTGATTCAGCCAGCACGTGCTGAAGCCGATCACAACAAACGTATTGAGCTCTACAAGCAGGCGCAGGTGGTAATGCACGACCAGGCGCCAGCACTGATCATCGCGCACTCAACCGTGTACGAGCCAGTGAGCAAGAAAGTGAGTGGCTATGTGGTTGATCCATTAGGTAAACATCACTTCGAAAACGTCGACATCCAGGAATAACCTTTCGGATTATCGCGGTCAGGGCCAGCATGGCTGGCCCTCGGGCGGCACCTTCGCCGCCCGTACTCCGCACTTTATTTCCGGCTAATTTCTTATAAACCCTCAATACCTTGCGCTGATGCAGCGTGAAGTATGACGGGGATTTTGAAGCGCTTCTTGCGTCGCGTCCGGCTATGCCGGCTGCGGATTGTGAGCAATGTAGTCCATGGCGTTAGCGCCACGGAAAATGACTGAGAATCCGGCTTATGCTGCAATTCATACTCCGACGTCTGGGCCTTGTCATCCCGACGTTCATCGGTATTACATTATTGACCTTTGCCTTCGTTCACCTGATCCCCGGCGACCCGGTGCTGATCATGGCCGGTGAACGCGGTATCTCCCCCGAACGTCATGCGCAGCTGATGGCCCAGTTTGGTCTCGATCAGCCGATGTGGAAACAGTACATCACTTACATCAACGGCGTGCTGCATGGCGACCTCGGCATCTCGCTGAAAAGCCGCATCCCGGTGTGGGATGAGTTCGTGCCGCGCTTTAAAGCCACGCTTGAGCTGGGCATCTGCGCCATGATCTTCGCCGTTGCCGTGGGTATTCCGGTCGGCGTGCTGGCGGCGGTGAAACGCGGCTCAATTTTCGATCACACCGCCGTGGGCATCTCGCTGACCGGCTACTCAATGCCGATCTTCTGGTGGGGCATCATGCTGATCATGCTGGTGTCGGTGCAGCTCAACCTGACGCCGGTCTCCGGCCGCGTCAGCGACACCATCTTCCTTGACGACAGCCATCCGCTCACCGGCTTTATGCTGATTGATACGCTGCTGTGGGGCGAAGAGGGCGATTTCAAAGATGCGGTGATGCACATGATCCTGCCGGCCATCGTGCTGGGTACCATTCCGCTGGCGGTGATTGTGCGTATGACGCGCTCCTCGATGCTGGAAGTGCTGGGTGAAGATTACATCCGCACCGCGCGCGCCAAAGGCCTGACGCGCATGCGCGTGATCGTGGTGCACGCGCTGCGTAACGCCATGCTGCCGGTGGTCACGGTGATCGGGCTGCAGGTGGGCACGCTGCTGGCGGGCGCCATCCTCACCGAAACCATCTTCTCCTGGCCGGGACTCGGCCGCTGGCTGATCGAAGCACTGCAGCGCCGTGATTATCCGGTGGTGCAGGGCGGCGTGCTGCTGGTGGCAATCCTGATCATTCTGGTCAACCTGCTGGTTGATCTGTTGTACGGCGTGGTGAATCCGCGCATCCGTCATAAGAAATAAGGGGGAATCATGTCTGCTGTTGATCCCGCAAGCGTCACCGCTGCACCGAAGCCGATGACCCCGATTCAGGAATTCTGGCACTATTTTAAACGTAACAAAGGCGCGGTTATCGGCCTGGTTTACATCATTCTGATGCTGCTGATCGCCATCTTCGCCGATGTGCTGGCACCGCATGCCCCGGCTGAGCAGTTCCGCGATGCGCTGTTGCACCCGCCGGTGTGGCAGGAAGGCGGCAGCTGGAAATTTATTCTGGGCACCGATGACGTCGGCCGTGACATCCTGTCGCGCCTGATGTTTGGTGCGCGCCTGTCGCTGCTGGTGGGCTGCATGGTGGTGGTACTGTCGCTGATTCTGGGGGTGATTTTCGGTCTGATGGCCGGTTATCTCGGCGGCGTGGTGGATGCAGTGATCATGCGCCTCGTCGACATCATGCTGGCGCTGCCAAGCCTGCTGCTGGCGCTGGTGCTGGTGGCCATCTTTGGCCCGTCGATTGTCAACGCCTCACTGGCGATCACCTTCGTTGCGCTGCCGCACTACATTCGCCTGACGCGCGCGGCGGTGCTGGTGGAAGTCAATCGCGACTACGTAACCGCCTCCAGCGTGGCCGGTGCCGGTACGCTGCGCCAGATGTTCATCAATATTCTGCCTAACTGCCTGGCACCGCTGATCGTGCAGGCGTCGTTAGGTTTCTCCAACGCCATCCTGGATATGGCCGCGTTGGGCTTTCTCGGTATGGGGGCGCAGCCGCCGACGCCGGAGTGGGGCACCATGCTCTCCGACGTGTTGCAGTATGCGCAGAGTGCCTGGTGGGTCGTGACCTTCCCCGGAGTGGTCATCCTGCTGACGGTTCTGGCCTTTAACCTCATGGGCGATGGTTTGCGTGATGCACTCGACCCGAAACTCAAGCAGTAAAGAGGCACCGAGATGGCGTTATTAAATGTAGAAAAACTGTCGGTGCATTTCGGCGACGAAAAGGCACCCGTTCCGTGCGGTTGACCGCATCAGCTACCAGGTAGAACAGGGCCAGGTCGTCGGGATTGTCGGCGAGTCCGGCTCCGGTAAATCGGTCAGCTCGCTGGCGATCATGGGGCTGATTGACTATCCCGGCCGCGTGAAAGCGGAGAAGCTGGAGTTCAATCAGCGCGACCTGCAGCGCATCTCCGAAAAAGAGCGCCGCCAGCTGGTGGGCGCAGAAGTGGCGATGATCTTCCAGGACCCGATGACCAGCCTCAACCCGTGCTATACAGTGGGCTACCAGATCATGGAAGCGCTGAAGGTGCATCAGGGCGGCAGCAAGCGCACACGGCGTCAGCGTGCCATCGACCTGCTGGAGCAGGTGGGCATTCCCGATCCGGCGTCGCGACTTGATGTCTATCCGCATCAGCTGTCTGGCGGCATGAGCCAGCGCGTGATGATCGCCATGGCCATTGCCTGTAAGCCGAAGCTGCTGATTGCCGATGAGCCAACCACGGCGCTCGACGTAACTATTCAGGCGCAAATCATCGAACTGCTGCTGGAGTTACAGAAGCAGGAGAACATGGCGCTGATCCTGATCACGCACGATCTGGCGCTGGTGGCCGAAGCGGCGCAGCACATCATCGTGATGTACGCCGGTCAGGTGGTGGAGAGCGGCAAAGCGGTGGATATCTTTAAAGCGCCGCGTCACCCGTATACGCAGGCGCTGCTGCGTGCGCTGCCGGAGTTTGCCGCCGACAAAGCGCGGCTGGCGTCGCTGCCGGGCGTGGTGCCGGGCAAGTATGACCGCCCTAACGGCTGTCTGCTCAATCCGCGCTGCCCGTACGTGACCGACCGCTGCCGTACTGAAGAACCTGAGCTGCGCGATATTCCGGGCCGCCAGTCCAAATGTCACTTCCCACTGGATGATGCCGGGAGACCGACTTATGAGTCTTGATAACACGAAGCAGGATTACCTGCTGCAGGCGATTGACCTGAAAAAACACTATCCGGTGAAAAAGGGCCTGTTCGGCCAGGAGCGCCTGGTGAAGGCGCTGGACGGCGTCTCCTTTAACCTCGAGCGTGGCAAAACGCTGGCGGTGGTGGGCGAATCCGGCTGCGGTAAATCCACGCTGGGTCGCCTGCTGACGATGATTGAAACGCCGACCGCCGGCGAGTTGTACTGGCACGGGCAGGATCTGCTGAAACACGATCCGCAGGCGCAAAAGCTGCGCCGGCAGAAAATCCAGATTGTGTTCCAGAACCCGTATGGCTCGCTCAATCCGCGTAAGAAAATCAGCCAGATTCTGGAAGAGCCGCTGGTGATCAATACCGCGCTGAGCAAAGCGGAACGGCGGGAAAAAACGCTGGAGATGATGGCCAAAGTGGGCCTGAAAACCGAGCACTACGATCGCTATCCGCACATGTTCTCCGGCGGTCAGCGCCAGCGTATCGCTATTGCGCGCGGCCTGATGCTCGATCCCGACGTGCTGATTGCCGATGAGCCGGTCTCGGCGCTCGACGTCTCGGTGCGCGCTCAGGTGCTCAACCTGATGATGGATTTACAGCAGGATCTCGGCCTGTCCTATGTGTTCATCTCGCATGACCTGTCGGTGGTGGAGCACATCGCCGACGAAGTCATGGTGATGTACCTCGGACGCTGTGTGGAGAAGGGCAGCAAAGAGGCGATCTTCAGCAACCCGCGCCATCCGTATACCCAGGCGCTGCTGTCAGCCACGCCACGCCTCAATCCGGACGAACGCCGCGAGCGCATCAAACTGACCGGTGAGCTGCCGAGCCCGCTGAATCCGCCGCCGGGCTGCGCTTTCAACGCACGCTGCCGCCGTCGTTTCGGTACCTGCGTGCAACTGCAGCCGAAACTGAAGCAGTATGGTGAGCAGCAAATCGCCTGCTTCGCCGTCGACCAGGATGAGAATCAGCCGGTGGCGACGCCGTAATTACGGCCAGCCAGTGCGAAAGGCTCCTGCGGGAGCCTTTGTTATTGGTGGCCTGATACATGAGTAAAATTAACCTGACGTGTCTTAATCGCCTGCGATGGCAGAAATGTATTACGCGACTGAATCTTTAAAACACTGGTCCTGAACCACAGCGAAAAGGTTAAGGCAAATTCTGAATCCGTGCCGCATTGTGTGAGCGCCGTCACGGCCAGAGATAACTGCACATCTCAATGATATGTTGTTTACTATCAGTTAATTACCCTAATTATCTTCCGGCTGCTATTTCCGTTAATCGATTTTTATTAATCCTGCTCAATTAATCAGTGCATGCTTTTTGCATCTGCATATTTTCAATCTTTCAGATAAAACTCTTTTGTCGAATCTGCGGTTTTAATAATCAGAATTCTCTCACCGTGTCTTAACGTGTGTGTTATATTCGCGGAAATTACCCCTCCGCTTTAACAGGCTCTGATCATGAAGAACTACGACGATCTGCAGCGTTTCCAGGAAAAAACGCAAACGCTGGACATTGCTTTTAAGGATATGTCCGGGCAATCGCTGGAAGCCGATCACAGCCAGTGGGCGATCATCCGTCAGCTGGCGACGGATGATGAGCCGGAGCTGGGTAGCGGCCAGCGCGTCGATCTGCCGCAGCCGCAGCCGATTCGCGGCGATGAGTTTGTCGCGCCGCCGCAGGCTCTCAATCCGGCGCCCGTCGCCCGCAGTGAAAAGGCATCGCTGCTGCAGAGCCTCGCCGCCAGCGCGCCGGCACCCGACACAGAAACACCGCGCAGCGCGTTATTCCCGCCAGCAAGCAGCGCGCCCACTGCCGCGCCCGTGTCGTCGCTGGCACCGGCAGCCACGCACGTAGCGCGTCAGGCGGCCACTTCACTGTTCCCACCGCCGCCGGTCAGCGCGCCGGTCGCTGAACAGGCGGTCGCCCCTGCTGCCGCAGCACCGGCCACTGCGCCCGCCGTGATGCAGCCGGAGCCTGCTACGCCCTCGCGCTTTGGCGCACTGTTCCGCTCGCGTGCGGCGGAACCGGTTCATTTATCTAAAGAAACACTGCTCAAACCGTTACTGGAGAAGATCGCGCTATGCCATTAGTTTGTGTGTGCTCGCCAAAAGGGGGAGTAGGAAAAACCACCATGGCGGCCAACCTGGCCTGGAGTCTGGCGCGTGCCGGCAGCAAAGTGCTGGCGATCGATTTTGACGTACAAAATGCGCTGCGCCTGCATTTTGGCGTACCGCTGCACGACAGCCGCGGCTTTGTGGCGCGCTCGGAAGAGCAGGCTGACTGGAGTCAGTCGATCCTTACCACCGGCAGCAACATCTTTGTCATGCCTTACGGTGAAGTGACTGAAGCGCAGCGTGAGCGCTTCGAACACAACCTGGCGCACGATGCCCATTTCTTAAAACGCGGCCTGGATACCGTTCTGAATTATCCGGGTCTGGTGATTATTGCAGATTTTCCGCCGGGACCCGGTCCGGCGCTGAAAGCCATGCAGGCGCTGGCCGATATGCATTTAGTGGTGATGCTGGCGGATACCGCCTCGGTGGCGCTGCTGCCGCAAATTGAAAACCATCGCATGATTGGCCAGCCATTAAATAATCAGCACGGTCATTATTTCGTGCTCAACCAAAGTGATAATCGCCGGAATATCAGCCGTGAAGTGACCGCATTTATGCAGCAGCGGCTGGGCGATAATTTACTCGGCGTGGTGCACCGCGATGAAAGCGTGGCTGAGGCCAATGCCTCGCAGCAGTCAATCTATGATTTCAGCCCGGCTTCGGCAGCGGCGTTTGATATTGAACTGGTGGCAAAACGGGTAGCGAATATCCTGAATATCAACGTAGGCAACGGCGAAGTTCAGGCACCGATCCGCAGTCATTATTAACAAGCCCGGCCGCCAGCGGCCTGGTTCAAATAATAACAACACAGCTTTTTCAGGGTGAATCATGAGTAAACTCGGGTTTTACCTGCTGCTGCTGGTGCTTGCACCGGTCGCTGCGGTAATCGTCATCACGCCTATGGACAGCCAGAAACAGTATATTTTTGGTTTGATCAGTATTGGCATGATGTTTTTACTGGGCTTCAGTAAAAGCCGTAAAATAACCATTGTGATGGTTTTTCTTTCCGCGCTGATGTCGACCCGATATATCTGGTGGCGCACCACGGAAACGCTGCAGTTTAATTCCGAGATTGAAGCGATTCTCGGTATCGGCTTATATCTGGCCGAGCTGTACGTCTGGCTGATCTTAATTCTCGGCTTCCTGCAAACCAGCTGGCCATTAAAACGCACCATCGAACCGCTGCCGGATGATACCCGCTTGTGGCCGACGGTCGATGTCTACGTGCCGACCTATAACGAAAGCCTCGACGTGGTGCGGGATACCGTGCTGGCGGCGCAGTGTATCGACTACCCGCGCGATAAGATCAAAGTTTACCTGCTGGATGATGGCAAACGCAGCGAGTTCGCGGTATTTGCCGCCGACGTTGGCGTCGGCTATATCACGCGTGACGATAACCGCCACGCCAAAGCCGGCAACCTCAATCACGCCATGAAAATCACCAAAGGCGAGCTGATTTGCGTGTTTGACTGCGACCACGTGGCAACGCGCACGTTCCTGCAGGCCACCGTCGGTCCGTTCCTGAAAGATCCGAAGCTGGCGCTGCTGCAGACGCCGCACTACTTTTATTCGCCGGATCCGTTCGAACGTAACCTGCGCGCCGCGCGCAGCATCCCGAATGAGGGCTCGCTGTTTTACGGCCCGGTGCAGCAGGGCAACGACAACTGGAACGCCACGTTCTTCTGCGGCTCCTGTGCGGTGATCCGCCGCAGCGCGCTGGAACAGATTGGCGGCTTCGCGGTGGAAACCGTCACCGAGGATGCGCATACCGCGCTGAAAATGCAGCGTCTCGGCTGGGGCTCGGCGTTCCTGGCAATTCCGCTGGCGGCGGGACTGGCGACCGAACGTCTGGGCCTGCACGTGATTCAGCGTACCCGCTGGGCGCGCGGCATGACGCAGATTTTCCGCGTCGACAATCCGCTGCTGGGCCGTGGGCTCAAGTGGCAGCAGCGTCTGTGCTACCTCAACGCCATGCTGCACTTCCAGTTTGGCCTGCCGCGCGTGGCGTTCCTCACTGCGCCGCTGGCTTACCTGCTGTTTAACCTGAATATTATCCACTCGTCGGCGTCACTCATTTTCGCTTACGTACTGCCGCATCTGGTGATGTCGCTGTACGTCAACTCGCGCATGAACGGCAAATTCCGCTACACCTTCTGGGGTGAAATCTACGAAACCGTGATGTGCTTCCACCTGGTGATTCCGACGCTGCTGACCCTGCTGTCGCCAAAGCACGGCAAATTCAACGTGACGGATAAAGGCGGTCTGCTGGACCAGGGCTTCTTTGACTTCCACATCGTGCGGCCTCACGTCATCGTTGCCGCGCTGCTGTCGATTGGTATCGTGGCCGGCGTGGTGCGCGCCGTGGCGCATGATTACTTCGGGGTGGACCCGTACGTGATTGCGCTCAACGTCGGCTGGGCGGTGTTCAGCCTGATCATCCTGATGGCAGCGATTGCCGTGGCGCGTGAAACCAAACAGGTGCGTAAAACCATTCGTATCGAGGTGCAGATCCCGGCGGTGATTCACTATGCCAGCGGCATCTCTTCGCGCACGCAAACCAGCGATCTGTCGATGGGCGGCGCGCAGCTGGATGCGCCGGACAACCGGCATGAGCACGATGAAATCGAAGAGATCGATCTGCTGCTGAAATCGGGTGCCATCACCATTCCGGTGAGCAAGATCTCCGGTGATGAGGAGACCATTCGCCTGCGCTTTGGCGCGATGCCGCTGGCGCGCCGCCGTGAACTGGTGCGCGTGGTGCTGGCGCGGGCCGATGCGTGGATCCAGCCGGAATATAAGCAGGACAATCCGCTGGTGTCGCTCGGCACCATCATCCGTACCGTCTTTGAGCTGTTCTGGCTGAGCTGGAAAGATCGCCGTGAGGCGCGCAAGCGTGATGGCCAGGCAACGGCCAAAGAGGACAGCGCAGCATGAAAACATTGACGTACACGCTGCTGGCCAGCGCGCTGACCACCACGCTGCTGCTCGCCCCTGCCTGGGCAGAGACGCCGGCGGTAACCCAGGACAGTGCCGCGCTCTCTGACGTACCGCCGCCGCAGGGGCTGGATGGCAGTGCCGATCCGCAGCTGAAGCAGGCCGCGGGCGACGCGCCGTACACGCCGGGCGATGCAGCGCCGGTGCAGGAAAATACAGCACCCGCACAGTCGGCAGAGTCAGCAACGCCAGCAGCATCGGCTGCGCCTGACATCGTCATACCGCAGGTGGCTGCGGAGGCACCGGCTGCCGCTGAGCCCGCTGGCGCGCTGTTAAACCAGCCGGTGAGCAGCACCATTTCGGTGGCGCAGATGGGGCAGCCGCGCGGCATCACCCTGACCGGCGGCCAGCTGCAGTCCGGTATTCTGTTTACCCTGCCGGGCGATGAGGTGATCACTAATGCGCGGCTCAACCTGTCGCTGCGCGTCTCTGCCGCGCTGGCGGCGCGCAACACGTCGCTGCAGCTGATGCTCAACGGCCAGCCGCTCGGCACGCTGCCGCTGGGTGCCAGCGACAGCGATGTCAGCGACTATCAGCTGGATATTCCGGCGGCGATGGTGGTTTCCAGTAATAACCTCAGCTTTAAAATCAACGATGCCGACAAGCTGCTGTGCGAAAAAGAGAGCGCGCAGCAGTATCAGGTCACCATTCTGCCGAAAACCACGCTCAGCCTTGAAGGCCAGCAGCTCAACATCGGCACCAGCCTGCGCAACTTCCCGCGTCCGTTTATTGATGTGCAGCGCATGACGCCCGCCAGCGTGACCTTTGGTTTTGCCGCTAACGTTTCGCCGGATAGCGTCAGCGCCGCCGCGCTGGTGGCTTCCTGGCTCGGCATTCAGTCGGATTACCGTGGCATCCGTTTCCCGGTGGTGCGCGGCGATCTGCCCGAGCACAACGGTATCCTGATCGGCCACCCGGGTGACAAAATCGGCAGCGTGACGCTGCCCGCAGCCCGTGGTCCGCTGCTGCAGGTGATCGATAACCCTAACAATCCGGTGTACAAACTGCTGCTGGTGGTCGGTGCAGATGATGCCCAGCTGCGCCAGGCGGCCAACCGCCTGACCACGCAGCCGCTGGCCACCGATGCCAGCAGCCTGAACGTACCGCCGCAGCCGATTAGCACGCGCAAACCGTACGACGCACCGCGCTGGATCAACACCAGCCGCCCGGTGCGCCTCAGCGAGCTGCTGCGTAAAGATCAGAGCCTGACCACCACCGGTATCTGGCACGATGCGCTGCGGGTTAACTTCCGCGCGGCGCCGGATCTGTTCCTGTGGGACGGCGACGCGATTCCGGTCAATCTGCACTACCGTTTCCCGTCCGAAAGCTGGATTGATGAAAACAATTCGTTCCTCAACGTCACGCTGAACGGCACTTTCCTGCGCAACCTGACGGTGAATAAAGTCGGGCTGCTGGAGAGCGCCTGGCACCGGCTGGGCGGCGATGCACGTCAGGAGCAGTACACGCTGAAGCTGGAGCCATACCTGATTTACGGCGACAACCAGCTGGCGCTCTACTTCAACATCAAGCCAAAGGCGGATGCGCCGTGCGGCGTGCTGCTCAACAACAACATCAAGAGCCGTATCGAAGAGGATTCGTGGATCGATCTGAGCCACACGCGCCACTTCACCATGCTGCCGAACCTGTCGTACTTCGTCGGTGCTTCGTTCCCGTTCTCGCGGCTGGCGGATTTTTCGCAAACCACGCTGCTGCTGCCGGAGGCGCCGGGTGATGCCGAGATCGCCACGCTGCTGGACATGGCCGCGCGCGCCGGTAACGCCACCGGCGTGCCGCTGCTGCAGAACCAGGTATTGTTCGGCCTGCCGAATGGCGGCACCAATCTGACGCGCCTGCAGCACAGCGATGTACTGGCGGTGAGCACCATGCAGCACAGCGCCTTCACGCAGCAGATGCTGGCCGGCACCGCTTACCAGACCAGCGGCAACACGCTGGGCGTTAAAGAGCCGACCAGCGTCGATAAGCTGCGCGGCTGGCTGACCGGTGACTGGTCTCGCCAGCAGCTGGATGCCGATCGCTACTTCTCCTCAAATGAAGCGTGGCGCGGCTTTGTCAGCTATCGCTCACCGTGGAGCGCCGATCGTCTGGTGGTGATGACGGTCGCCACCAGCGATCAGCAGCTGCTGCGTTTGCACGATGATTTGAATTCGGCGCGCATCAACGCCGGCATTCGCGGTGATACCGCCATCATCACCGATGAGAACGGCATCCGCAGCTTCCGCGTCGGGCCGCAGTTCCCGAGCGGTGAAATGCCGTGGTACATGATGGTGGTGTGGTATGCCAACCAGCACTCGGTACTGATGGCGCTGGCAGCGCTGCTGCTGTCGGCGCTGATCGGCAGTGCGGCCTGGGTGATGCTGAAGCGCCACGCGTGGCGCCGTCTCCACCCGCAAGACGATAGCCACTCCGGCCGGAAGTAAGGATAAAAATAATGAAAAAACAGCTGATAAGTGCCGGTATTCGTCAGGCGTTCCTGCTGGGCGGCGCGCTGACGTTCTCACAGCCGCTGCTGGCGGCGGAGAGCACCAATCCGGCGTTACAGGCACTGTTCGACCAGGCGGCCTACTGGCATCAGAAAGCGCATGACGATCTGGCGAAAGCCTCGCTGCAAAAAATCCTGATGGTGGAGCCGAACAATACCCAGGCGCTGTATCTGCTGGCGCTCTATTCACAGCAAAGCGGCAGCGCGGCCGATGCGGCACAGTGGCGCGCCCGCCTGAGTGCGGTTTCGCCTAACGATCCGCATCTGACGGAACTGGACAATGCGCGGCAGCTGCAGAGCATTCCGCAGGCGCAGCTGTCGCTGGCGCGTCAGCAGGCGCGCAGCGGTAACATCGCCGCCGCGCTGCAAACCTGGCGCAACACCTTCAGCGGCAACGAGCCGCCACCGAGCGTGGCGGCAGAATATTATCTGACCATGGCCGGCGACCGCACGCTGCTGCCCCAGGCGGTGGAGGCGCTGCGGCAGTTTGCCGCTGATCATCCGCAGGATACCGGCGCTCAGCTGGCGCTGGGCAAAGCGCTGACCTATCAGGAAGCGACGCGCCGCCAGGGCATTGATGTGCTGGCCAGCATGGCGGACGGTAATAAAGAGGCCGATCGCTCGCTGCGTCAGGCGCTGCTGTGGCTGGCGCCCCAGGCGTCAGACGCCACGCTGTATCAGACCTGGCAGCAGCGCCATCCGCAGGACAGTGCAGTGGTGGATTACTACCGCAAAAATGTCGGCGGCGCGGAGAAGGGCGCGGGCTTTAGCGCGCTGAACAGCGGCGACGTCAGCGGTGCGCAGAACAACTTTGAAAAAGTGCTGCAGGCCAACCCGCAGGACGCCGATGCGCTGGCCGGTATGGGCTACGTGGCGCAGCGCGCCGGACGCTACGCCGAAGCCGCCGATTATCTGACGCGCGCCGCACAGCTGGGCGGCGATCAGAGCCAGCAGCGTCAGCAGCAGGCGGCCGACGCCCGCTTTTACGCGCAGCTGGCGAATGCCCAGCAGGCGCTGAAAAACGGTGACAGCGCGCAGGCGCTGGCGCTGAGTGAGCCGCTGACGCAGGCCGAGGGCGAAAAAGGCATATCGGCGAAGCTGTTCCGCGCTGATGTGCTGCGCCGCAGCAATCAGCTGCAGCAGGCGGAGCAAACCTACCGGGCCATTCTGCAGAGCGATGCCGATAACCGCAGCGCCAAAGAGGGACTGTTTTACGTGCTGCGCCAGCAAAACCGCAGCGCCGAAGCCAACAGCCTGCTGGCATCATTGCCCGACAGCGTGCGCCAGAGCGTGGCACCGCGCGGTAACAGCAGCGATCCGCTGCGTGCGCAGGCAAAACGCGAGCTGGCGGCAGGCAACCGCAGTGCGGCCATCGCCACGCTGAACAGCGCCATTCAGCGCTATCCCAGCGACGGCTGGCTGCGACTCGATCTGGCGCGCATCTACCGCGCGCAGGGCGATAGTTTACTGGCTGCCAACGTCATGCAGCCGACCCTGCGCAGCGGTGCCAGCACCAGCGAGCTGTATGCCGGTGCGCTCAACGCCAGCGAGAGCGGTGCCTGGCAGCAGGCCAGCCAGCTGCTGGCGCGCATTCCCAACGGCAGCAAGAACAGCGAGATGCGCGAACTGGCGCAGCGCGTGAATTTCAATCTGCAAATGGCCACCGCCGATCGCTATCTGGCGCAGGGCTCTGACGCGGCAGCGGCCAATACGCTGCGCGCGCTGGCCGCCACGCCGCCCGCCAATCCGGTCGATGCCGGTAATCTGGCACAGAAACTGGCCAAAGCCGGCGATCTCACCACGGCGGTGACGGTGGTGCGCGGCAACATGCAGCGCGGCGTGCAGGGCAACGCCGGTGATTACGCCGCGCAGGTGGCGGTACTGAATCAGGCGGGACTGACGACAGAAGCGCAGAGCTTCCTCAGCAGTCCGGAGCTGCAGGCGCGCAGTACGCCCACGCAGCTGGCCGGCATCCGCAACGGTTATCTCATCAATGAAGTCGATCGCCTGCGCGAGCAGAAGCAGTACGCCGCCGCCTATGACAAGCTGGTGGGCGCGCTGCAGCACGATCCGCAGAACCGCGATCTGATGTTTGCCATGGCGCGTCTGTATCAGTCCGGCAAGATGAACAAAGAAGCGGGCGTGGTGTATGACTATCTGCTGACGCAGGATACGCCCACTCAGGATGCGCGCACCGGTGCTATTGATGTGGCGCTGGCGCAGAACGACGTCGACAAAGCGAACACCTTAACCCGCGGCCTGCGCAATGAGCAGACGCCGGATCGCCTGTTACTGCTGGCGCGCGTGGCGGAAGCTAACGGCGAGCACAGCCAGGCGATGAGCTACCTGCGCAGCGCGCGCGGCCAGCTGATTGGTCTGCAGGGCGCACAGAGCGGCAGCGTGCCGACCGTTGGCGGTCTGGCGCTGGCGGACAATCCGTTTATCAACCGCAGCACCTCGCCGGTGTCCGGTTCGCCTTCCAGCTATGGCACGGTAATGCCGTGGCAAACGGCCCCGGCGACCAGCAGCAGCGCGCAGGACGTCACGCTGGCGAGCACCACGCCGGCGGTCCGGCAGAGCCAGACGCTGCGCCAGATTGACGAGATGATGGACAATCTGCAGGAGAAAACCGGCACCTGGGTACAGGGGCAGATGCAGGTGCGCGGACGCGACGGCGAATCGGGGCTCAGCAAGCTGACCGAAGCCAAAGCGCCACTGACCTTCTCGACCGTGCCGTTCGGCGAGTCGCGCTTCGACTTTACGATGACGCCGGTGTCGCTCACCGCTGGCAGTGCGGCCGGTGATGCGTGGCGTCGCTTCGGCAGCAACGCGCTGGTGCAGGGCAATGTGGTGGCATCCGGCGCGGCCAAAATAGACGACACGCCGTCTTCGTCGACCGATTCGCAAAAGGCCACCGGCGTGGAACTGAATATGGCGCTGAAGGGCGACAGCTATAAGATCGATCTCGGCAGCACGCCGCTCGGCCAGGATCTCAGTACGCTGGTGGGCGGCGTGCAGTGGTCACCGAAGCTGACCGATTTCCTGACGCTGATCCTCACCGGTGAACGCCGCGCCATGACCGACAGTCTGCTGTCGTACGTTGGCGTAGAGGACAAGACCAGCGGCAAGCGCTGGGGGCGCGTCACCAAAAACGGCGGCAACGCCATGCTGAGCTTCGATAACGGCGACGCGGGTTTCTACGTCGGCGGCGGTGCTTACAGCTATCTGGGCGAGAACGTGGCGAGCAACAACAGCGTGCAGGCCACGGCTGGCGCTTACGTGCGGCCTTTCCACTACGACGACCGCGAGCTAAAGGTCGGCATGAGCCTGTCGTGGATGGATTTCTCCAAAAACCTGAGTTACTTCAGCTACGGTCAGGGCGGCTATTTCAGTCCGCAGAATTATGCCGCGGTGTCGTTCCCTGTCGACTTCAGCCGCAAGTTTGATGACCTGAAAGTCAACGTTGGCGGTTCGGTCGGCTATCAGTCGTACAGCCAGGACAAGAGCGCGTATTTCCCCAACGATCCGTCGCTGCAGTCCCAGCTGCAAAGCCTCGCCGATCAGGGCTTTGTCAAAAGCGCCTACTATAGCGGTGAGAGCAAAAACGGCATTGGCTATAACCTGCACGCCGGTGCCGATTATAAGATTAATAAAGATGTCACCATCGGCGGCCAGCTCGGCTATGACACCTTTGGCGATTACAACGAAAGCACAGCCAATCTGTACTTCCGTTATCTGTTTGGAGACAACTAATGAGTGAGCAACCGGGCGCACGCATCAGCCATCCGTATCAGCCGGGCTGGTTTGATCTGGTCAGCGTGATGATTGAGAGCATGCTGGATAACGCTGGCGCGGAGGCGGAAGCCTTCCTCAACGGCGTGGGCGAATTGCTGGCAACGCGCTATCCTTTGCCGGAGGCGCGCACCGTGCAGGATCTGGAGCGCGAAATTAATCTTCAGCTGGCGCGCTTTAACTGGGGCTTTGTTCAGCTGCAGCCGCAGCAGAACGCGATTATGCTTGAGCACCATGCCCTGCCGCAGGGCGACAGCCAGCTTGATGCAGAACGCTGGCAGCTGGCGCTGAGCGCAGTGCTGGCCGGCGTGTACGCGCAGTGGCTACGTGCGCAGGGTGGTAGCGCGGCGGTACCGCTGACGCTGGAAAAAATCGACGGCGGCACGCTGCATTATCGATACCAATAGGAAGCTGTGATGAGAGTGATGCGGTTCTGGCGTCAGTGGATGCTGTGTTTCATGGTGATATTTTTCAGTGCTCAGGCGGCCGCCGATGGCTGGAGCAGTTACAAAAGCCGCTTTATGAGCAGCGACGGCCGCATCAGCGATACGGCCAACAACAACGTCAGCCACACCGAAGGTCAGGGCTACGGCATGCTGCTGGCGGTGGCGTATAACGATCGCGCCACCTTTGATTTGCTGTGGCAGTGGACGCGTACCCATCTGCGCAATCCGCAGAATGACCTGTTCTACTGGCGCTATACGCCGGGCGCAGCCGATCCCATCGCCGATAAGAATGATGCCTCGGACGGGGATGTGCTGATCGCCTGGGCGCTGCAGCGCGCGGCACAGAAGTGGGGCGGTGATTATCAGCAGGCGTCGGATCGCATTCAGCGCGCGGTCATCAAGCTAACGGTGATCGACTACGCCGGCCGCAAGGTCATGCTGCCGGGCGCGCAGGGCTTCAATAAAACCAGCTATGTGGTGCTTAACCCTTCCTATTTCCTGTTCGCCGCATGGCAGGAGTTTGCGCAGCACAGCCATCTGCGCGTGTGGAACACGCTGATTGATGATGGCCTTGCGCTGCTGGGCGACATGCAGTTTGGCAAAACCGGCCTGCCGCTGGACTGGGTGGCGCTGAACGCCGATGGCTCCGTCGCGCCGGCGGTCGGCTATTCCAACCGCTTCAGCTATGACGCGATTCGTATTCCGCTGAATATCTGGTGGTACGATCCGCAAAGCCTGCGGCTGGTGCCCTTCCAGCGCGTCTGGCAGGGCTACGCGCGCGACACCACGCCAGCGTGGTTTGATGTGCTGGCCAACACCCCGGCACCTTACAATATGGAAGGTGGCCTGACCGCGGTGCGCGACCTGACGCTCAACCAAACCGGCTACCTCAGCGACCGCTTAGCGCCGGAGCAAAACTATTTCTCCGCCAGCCTGCAACTGCTGACCTGGCTGGCTTATCAGGAGAAGCGATAGCCTCTCTGTGCCGGACGGGATTAACCTTCCGTCCAGCCGATCACCATCAGGCCCGCCCGCCTGGCTTCAAACCGCTGTTCCAGCGTTTCACTCGATTCCAGACCTGTCTGTATTTCATTTCATTCCTGTACTGACCGCGCAGCTATTGCGCCCGATCAAAATAAATCGCGCGAATAAGGGTTATCAGCGCACGCCATGCAACGCGTATTGAGAGGAGGCGCTATGAGCAAAGTCAGGTTTAAACGCAGTGAATTACCGCCGCTCACCGATAAGCAACAGGCGGAGCTGGATGCTTTGAGCCGGAAACAGGACAGCGACATCCAGTGTGATGATATTGCGCCGTTAGACGACAGTTTCTGGCAGGCTGCCGAACGGGGGCGTTTTTACCGCCCGGTAAAAACCCAGGCTTCGATCAGAATCGATGCGGATATTCTTGAGTGGTTGAAGGCGCCTGGCAAAGGTTATCAGACGCGCCTCAACGCGATCCTGCGAGCCGCGATGCTAAGAGAACTGCAGGGTAAATAGTATGCTTATTTAAAATCCGCATACGGTTCCAGTGGCTGTGGTGGCATATCCATGTCGCCGTTCCAGCCGGCCATTGAGTAGCGCACATACAGCAGCCCGTGGCTTGGGGTGTAATCTTTCGCCTGCTGAATATCCATGGCCAAACCCAGCGACCAGTGCGGCGTGATGCGCCGCTCTATCAACGCCTGCACGGTATAGCCGAAACCGCGTCCGGAACTGCTGTCCGATGACGGATTGCTGGCCAGCGTAAAGCCTGGATTCACCGGGTAGCGCGCCTGAGCGTCGGTGGTTGACTGTGACCACGACACCGAGCCGCCGAGTTCATACGACCAGTTTTCCGTGCGCTGACGCCAGGTCAGCGGCACCGCCAGCGAGAAGTAGTGCTGCGGGCTGTAATAGCCGCCCTGGCCAAAGGTGTAGTCGCTCAAATCTTTCTGATAGTGCCACAGCATACTGTTCAGGCCGATGGTGGCGCGCTGGTTGTCGCTATTGATCAGCTTGTAGTAATAGCCTGCCATCAGCCGTTCGCGGCTGTTATCCGCCACGTTTTCACCGCTGATTTGATGGGCGCTGAGATCGGCCCACATCCCGTGCGCGCCGCCCCGATCGTAACTCAGGCCGATGCCGCCGCCAGTCGCGACGACGCCGCCCCAGTTTTTGCCGCCGTTAGTGGCCGGATCGCGCGCGCCGGCGTAAGCCAGCAGCGAACTGGAGATCGGGCGACGTGAAGCAGTAAAGGTCACCCCGAGATCGTCGATGTCGGTCTTCCAGCTTACGCCGCCGACCCAGTTAGTGACGGTGAAACCGAGCGGCGTGGTGCCGATATCGGCTGACCAGCGATCGTTGTGCCAGCCGACGCCCAGCGCGGTGCCTTCGTCCCGCTGGGTGAAATCGCGCCGGCAGCCCCCGGCGTTGGCATCGTTACAGCTGCCGAACTGTTCACTGTGGCTGCCATCAGTGGTGGAAAATGTTCCGGCAGACACCTGTACGTGATCGACGCGCACAAAGCTGCGGCCATCGGCCAGCGGGGTTTCCGCCTGCAGCATGGTGGTATGGGCGGTAAAGTCAGAGGTGCCACCGTTGCCCTTATCGCGCGAGTAGTCCTGTTCCAGCGTCACAGTGGTGTCCTGCTGGCGATACAGGTCAGCGGCGTCGCTGCGGATGCTGCGCTTAAGCCAGTCGTCCTGGGCCTGCGTGCGCGTCAGCCGGGTATAGCGGGCGTTATCGTCTGGCAGCGCAGGGGTAATGCCGCTGGCGACCATCGCCGCGCGGTAATCCTGCTGTGCCAGCGCGGGCTGGCGCTGCTGTCTCTCCAGCCGCGCGGCATCACGCAGCACCAGCGCTTTTTCCTGTGACGGCGCGACAGCGGCGGCGCGGGTTTTCAGCGCGCTGAACAGCTGCTGCGCTTTGAGGAGATCGCCGCTGTTTTGCCAGGCGAGCGCCACGCGCCGGCCGCTGTTCAGGCTCTGCTGTGCCACGCTGTCCGGCAGGCTGTGCAACGCTGCGCGCGCTTCAGTGGTGCGCTGCAGCGCCAGCAGCGCCTCGATGCGGCCGAGCGCGGCATCGTTGTTGCTGGCGTCCTGCTGCAGCACCTGCTGATACCCGGCCAGCGCTGTTGTGGCATCGCCCCGCTCCAGCGCCCAGTCGGCCAGCGTAATGTCGCGGCGCGGCGAGGCCGGCTGCTGTTGCAGCAAGCGGATGGCGGCGGCTTCATCACCGCGGGCGCGTAGCTCCCCGGCACGCCCGAACGCCTGGTTTTGCGCCAGGCGATCCGCCAGTTCATGCATGTTGCTGTCCCAGCGGGCGGTGGGTAAACGGTGCAGCGTGGCCAGCGCGGCGGCATCGTCGTCGCCGGATGACTGCCACAGTGCCGTGGCATACAGCGCGGCTGGCTGCTGCGGCTGCTGGCGCACCATCGCGGCCATTACCGCCGCGCCTGCCTGGTTGTCACCGCTGCTGCGTAGCGCACTGGCCAGCCGCCAGGCCAGCCAGACATCATCCGGTCGCGCCTGAGCCGCCTCACGGTATTTCGCTACCGCCTGCGGCCATTGCTGCTGCTGCGCCAGCGTATCTGCGTCGGCCAGCAGGCTCTCAATACGTAAATTGCTCAGGCGCTGCTGCGCCGTGCCGTTACTGCGGTCAAGGCGCAGCGCCTGCTGCCAGTACTGTCGGGCTAACGCGCTGTTTTTACGCGCCTGCGCCACATCACCGAGGCCGATGAGCGCCCAGCTGTCATTGCTGTCGATGGCCTGCGCGCTGCGGTACTGCCGCTCAGCGCCGGACAAATCCCCCTGCTTCAGCGCCGCGTCGCCGCTGTCGATAGCCAGCCAGTAACGATTGGTCTGTAACAGGGACTGCCACTTGCCGATTTGCGTGCTGGCCTGGCCCGCCTGAATCGCTTTCTGTAGCCAGCTGATGGCGGCGGCGCGGTGACCGGCACGCGCCTGCGCCTGGCCCATGGCACCGAGCAGTTCGGCGTCGTCCGGATTGGCCTTCAGCGCCGCCTGTAATGCGCCGATTGCCGCCGCGCCGCCGCCAGCCTCGACCAGCGCCAGGCCGCGCATGCGCTGGCGGAAGGCCGGATCGGCCAGCATTTTTTGCTGACGCGCCAGCTCATCCGCTCCGCGCTGTTGCGCATCGCCGCTGGTGAACACCTGCAGATACTGCTGCAGGCTGGCAACGCTGCGCTCGCTTACCGGCTGGTTCTGGATCTGCTGCAGCCACAGTTCGGACGCGGCATCGCGGCCGCCGTCGCGGTTGGCCAGCTGACGCAGCTGGGTCATCGCCTGATCCGGCTGATTATTATCAAACGCCATGCGCGCCAGCTGTAGCTCGACGCCGATATTGCCCGGATAACGCTGCTCCAGCGCCTGTAACTGACGCCAGGCGAGCGGCTGCTGGCCCGGCAGGCGCGCCACCAGTCGCCAGTACTCCAGTTCGGTGTTTACATCGGGAAAGACGCCGTGAAACAGCGCATCCCACGCTGCTTTGGCCTCCGGCAGCCGTCCTGCGGTGGCCAGCAGCCGCGCCTGCTGCAGCTGCTGACGTCCTTCGGGGCTCATCAGGCGCAAACCTGCCGCAGATTCGCGTGTGGCTGCGTCATCCGGCGCAGCCTTTTGCAGCGCATCGAACAGCTGCTGCGCTTTGGCCTGATCGCCCTGACGCAGCGCCATACGAATGCGTGCCGCCAGCACCTGCGGGTTATCCGGATCGATTTTTTCCAGCCGGTACAGCGACTGCTGCACCAAATCGTATTTGTTGGTGGATTCGCCGGTACGAATCTGCATCAGCAGCCACGCCACCGGCGCCACCTGCGGACCGGGTGCGGCCGCCACGCTGCCGGCCAGCGCACTGGCGATCAGCAGCGCAAGCGGTAACTTATTCATCGTCATCCAGCTCAGCCAGGCGACGACGGCTCACCATGCGCATCAGGCGCCAGGCCATCAGGGCGAACAGGATCACCACCAGCACGGCACATATCGCCAGCCATACCGGATGGGTGGCCAGCAGATTCCACAGCCGCTCCCACCACGGCAGATGCCCGACAAAGTAGGTATCACCCACGCGCACGCTGTTGACGCCGGACTCCCGGACGATGCTGACGGAACCGAACATCGCCGCGCGTTTGCCGCTGTCGCGCAGCGCTGCATTCAGCAAATCCCAGCCGCGCGGGCTGTCAGCCAGCAGCGCGACCACGCTGCGCTGATCGTGGAACGGCGACTGGAAGCCAACCAGGGCGCCGATCGGACCGCGTGAACTGATGCCGGTCTGGCTTTCGGCAGTGCGCTCGCTGGCTGACAGTGGCACGTTGGGCGCGCTGCCCGGGCGCGATGGCATGTTGAGGGTGCTGCGCGTGCGATCCACCAGCAGATTGATCGCCGTGTCCGCCTGCAGATCCGGCGGAATGCTGCCGATCAACAGCAGATCGGCATCGTGGTCTTTGGCGTTGCGCCAGTCATCGCTCATCTGCACGCGCAGTGCCGGATAGCCGGTCTGGGCGCCGATCGCCCCCAGCGCGTCAAGCAGCGTACTGACTTCGCCGCTCTCCGGTTTTGCCGGCACCAGCACCAGGGTTTGCGCCAGATCGGCGAAGCGGCTGAACGGGAAGCCAGCGCTGGCAAACGCGCCGAGCGAGGGCATTTCGATGTAGTGACGATAGCCGGAGAAATCGATGCTGGAGCGATCGTCGATCACCGCATGATGCGCGACGGGGGTGACGGTTTCACAGCGGCCATCGGCAGTGCCGCCGATAAAGGTATTGGCGTAGTCAAAATCAAAGCGCAGCTGGTTTACCACACCGAGACGCAGTGCCGGAATGGTCAGCTGACGGCTGTTGTCCTGCAGGCCCTGCATCAGCGGAATGCGCATAAGCTGCTGACCCGCGCCATCTTTACTGGTCAGCGGATAATCCTGCATGAACTGGTTATTGAGATGCACCGCCAGCCGTGAGCCGTCCTGCTGCACCGGTGAGGTGTAGCGATAGATCAGGTCCATATCAATGCCGCGTGCACGCACCAGGAACAGATCCGGCGGCAGGTTGAGCGTCAGGCTAATCGGGTTGGGTTGCAGGCCATCGGCCTGCAGCTGGTTCTGATACTGCGTCAGTTCACCAAAGGTGGTGCGGCGATCGGTGCGTACCCAGTTTGGCGCATCGTACGGCTGGCGCGGGGCCAGCAGTTTCACGCTGTCGATGGTGGCGCGCTCGCCGCGCAGCAGCAGTTCACCCTGCGCAATGCCCTCTACTGCGGTGATCAGATCGTTATCGTCGCGGCCGAGAATCAGCAGCATCTTCTGATAGGGATTGTCCGGCTGGCTGACTATTTCCACGGTGGGTTTGTCCACCGGCGGCAGCGTTTGCAGGAAGTCAGGCCGGCGATCATTGGTGGCGAACACCACCGCATGCTGCCCTTCCGGCAGCTGGTTATACAGCACCGGGAAGGACTGGCCGCGCCACTGCGCCTGGCTACCGAACCACGAGGCCAGCAGGCCTGCCGCACGCTGTTGCTGCACATCCGGCTGGCCGCTGAACACCATAGGCAGCTGCAGCGGCCGGTTGTCGCGCGCGTCAAAGAATGGCTCCGGGAAATGGGAGAGATCGTTTTTCAGCGGCAGCTTCTGCAGCGTCAGGTCCAGTTTGCTCGCTTTACCGATATCCAGCCAGATGGTGCTGTTGGCCGGGTTTTCGCACACGTTGGCGTAGTGGCCGACCAGTTCCAGACGGATGCGGTTGAAATCGCTAATGTAGCGCGGGTCGATCGCCAGTTGCGTCTGGTTCTCTTTGCCGAGCTGATCGGCGGTGACGGTGACCAGTCCCACCAGTTCATCGTTGAGATACACCTTGAGCTGCGACTGCGTCGGCAGCAGCGCCGGCGAAGGCCGGTAGTTGAGCGTCAGCAGCGCGCGCGTGACCACTTCGTCGCTGCGCACGCCGAACTCAATCTGGCTGGTGGGGACAGTGCCGCGCAGCGTCATGCTACCCGGCGGCGGTGCCACCTGGGTAAACAGCAGCTGGCTATCGCGCAGCGGGGCGCTGGTATCGAGCGGTTGGTTCACGTCGGACAGCGGCGCAGAGGTTGCCGCAGGCGGTGCAGCAGGAAGCGCCGCCGGAAGTGCCGCCTGCGCCAGAGACGCCGTGCCCAGCAGCAGGGCGGTGAACCAACTCAGTTTTCTCGTCATGGTCATATCATCAGCTTAGGTAAAATCAGTGTTGAGCGTTGCCGGTCGCGGACGGACGTTGTGCGGCAACAGCGTTGCCAGCCAGTGCAGTCCGGCGGTCAGGCCACGGAACAGGCGGCGCAGCGGTGCCGGACCATACTCCGCCAGCCGCAAATAGCCTTTGAAGCCGAGCAGCATAATGTCCGCCAGGCTCTGCACCGGTTTATCCTCCGGAAAACCGTCCTGCCACAGCGCCCAGGTATCGGCGCGCGCAAAGGTGCACTGAATAAATTCGATGTGCTGGCGGGTGGAGAGCTGGTGCAGGCGGATACCCGCGCGGCGGCCAAATACGCGCTGTACCTGGCACGGGAAGCTGAACTCCTGCTGTCCGCGCCGCAGCAGCAGCGAGACGCTTTCGTTCTCGCGCAGTGCATCCGGCTCGCGCAGTTCGACGCCCACGCCGCCGTCAGAGTAGTCGCGCAGCGTGCACGGCAGCATATGACCATCGGCGCGTGCCAGCGCCGCCGGCATGGCGATCTCCACGCGGTGCGCTTCACGGATTTGACGCGCTTCCACCGACACCGCCACCGCGCCGCCGAGAATAATCATGTTGTAAACCACCCACACCAGACTGACCCAGATGGTGAGCAGCTCATTGGCCGGGCCGTGCGCCATGCGCCAGAAGCCCATGCCGATACCGGCAATGTTCAGCAGCACCAACAGCATGTAGGGTTTGGTGATCACCCAGTCGAGATGGCGCTCTTCTACCAGGCCCCCTTTGGCGGTCACGTTGAATTTGCCTTTGTGCGGATTAAACAGCGCGACGGTGGTGGGGCGGGCGATATACCAGGCGAGCACGGTTTCATACACCTCGCTCCAGAACGAGTGGCGCCAGCGCCCCTGGATGCGCGAGTTGGTCAGGCTGGTATGCACCATGTGCGGCAGCACGTAGATGGCGATGGCCAGCGCGGGCGCATAGATGATGTAGGCATGGCACAGCAGGAACGCCAGCGGCGCCAGCAGAAAGATCAGCCGGGGAATACCGGCAAGAAAGTGCAGCATGGCGTTGGCGTAACACAGCCGCTGTACCAGCTTCAGCCCTTTGCCAAACAGCGGATTATCGAGACGGAAGATCTGCACCATGCCGCGTGCCCAGCGGATGCGCTGGCCAATATGCGCTGACAGACTTTCGGTCGCCAGCCCGGCGGCCTGTGGAATGCGGATGTAGGCTGAGGTGTATCCGCGGCGGTGCAGTCGCAGCGAGGTGTGCGCATCTTCGGTAACGGTCTCTACCGCGATACCGCCAATCTCATCCAGTGCGCTGCGGCGCAGCACTGCGCAGGAGCCGCAGAAAAAGGCGGCATCCCAGGTGTCGTTACCATCCTGCACCAGACCGTAAAACAGCGAGCCTTCATTCGGCGTCTGGCGGAAGCGGCCGAGGTTGCGCTCAAACGGGTCCGGTGAGAAGAAGTGGTGCGGCGTCTGCAGCATGCCCAGCCGGTGATCTTTCAGGAACCAGCCCATGGTGAGCTGCAGGAATGAGCGTGTCGGCACATGGTCGCAGTCAAAAATCGCCACGTATTCGCTGCGGCAGGTGGTTTTCAGCGCATGGTTGATGTTGCCGGCCTTGGCGTGTTCGTGGCTGGGGCGCACCACGTAATTGACGCCCACGCTGGCGGCAAACTCGCGGAACTCCTCGCGCGTGCCGTCATCAAGAATATAGATGTTGAGTTTATCCTGCGGCCAGTCGATGCCCAGCGCAGCATAGATGGTGGGTTTGACCACGCTGAGCGGCTCGTTGTAGGTCGGCACCAGAATATCGACGCTGGGCCAGCTGGCGATCTCCGGCGGCATAGAGACCGGCTGGCGGTTGAGCGGCCACAGCGTCTGGAAATAGCCCAGCACCAGTACTGTCCACGCGTAGGTTTCCGCGCCAATCAGCAGCAGGCCAAACGTCAGGCTGAGCGGATCGTCCCAGTTAAGGGTTTCCGTATAGCGCCACCACAGATAGCGGCAGGAGATGGTGAGCGACAGCACAATCAGCATGATGGTCACCAGCCGGCCCGGCATACGGCGCACCAGCATGGCCAGCGCCCACAGCAGCAGCACAAACACAAACTGGGTGGTGATATCAAACGGCTGCGAGATGCACAGCAGCGCCAGCAGGCTGGCGGCGATCGCCACTACGATGAACAGCAACTGACGCACGCGCCGTGGCAGGCGCTGCAGCCAGCGTTCGCTGCGCTGCGGCACGCCGCTGTGTTCCAGCCGCGCCGGCAGCTGCGCCAGCCATTGATACAGCTGCTGGCGCCAGCGGAACAGCGAGCCAAAGGCGTTAAAACGTTTACGCTCGCTGCGCGCGCTGCCGTCCAGCGGCAGCATGATAAGCAGCCACAGGCTCTGGAGTGCATAGCGCACAATATCGAGCGGACGCGGGCGCAGCGGAGAGATATGCGGGAAGTAGCGCTGACGCTGCTGCAGCACGCGCCGCCACGCCGGCGTTTCCAGCCGCAGCAGCGACCAGGCGAGCACGCACCACAGAAGATGCAGCGCGACCGTTAACCGCCCGGCACCGTGCTGACGCGCCAGGTGCGCGCGCTGCTGCAATGCCTGCGAGGCCTGCGGCACCAGCAGCCAGCGCAGCGCATTCATGCGCCACCTCCGGCGACATGCAGCAGCAGCCAGTTGGCCAGCGTATTGATCTCTTCGCTGGCCAGCGCATGCGGACGCCAGGCGCCCACTGGCTGTTTCATCATCAGCGCTTCCGCCAGCGCTTCATCGCGATGAATTACCTGTGGAATCAGGTTTTTAAGCGAGCGCAGCCACAGCTGATGCAGATCCTGCTGCAGCTGGCTGTTGGCGTTGAACTGGTTAATCAGAAACAGCGTCTGCGGCGAAAAGTGCGCGCGGTGCAGGCGCAGCTGGCAGTTGGCATCCAGCGTTAACAGCTGAAGCAGCCGATCGGCGGCCGGGATGAACGCCTGCTGCCACGGCAGCAGATCCGCCGGAAGGTCGAAAATAATCCACTGATAGCGCTGTTTCAGGGCCGGCAAAGCCTTAAGCAGCGGTTGTGCAATTTCCGCTGTCGCTGCGTTTAAGGATAAGGTCTGCTGATGCGTGAGCGTGCCAGACGGCAGGAAATCCAGCCCCGGCTGATAGCGCAGCGCGCTGTGCTGCCACGGCTGGTTATCCAGCTGCGCACGCAGCCAGCCGTACGGCGTGTCGAGCGGCAGATTAAAGTGGGCCGCCAGTTGGTTGGCTGGCGAAAGGTCAATAAGCAGCACCGACTGCTGCAGCGCGTTTAGCGCCCAGCCCAGCGCAGCACTGAGTGCCGTCGCGCCACACCCGCCACGCAGCCCCTGTAAGGCGAGAACCGGCATTAGCGTGGTGACTCCGGTCCCTGCGTGCATTCCTGCAACAACGGCCAGCGCGACAGCAACTGTTGCAGACGCGCTTCACGGGCAATATCAATATAGCGAAACGCCTTCAGTGAAAAGGCGTCACTCAGGGCGTTAATATCATCCTGATCTTCGCTGCCGACAGCGATCAGTGAAAAAGCATTTTCAGTTTTCATTACTTTTTTGCCACCAAAGAAACGACAACGGATAAAGAGGGGTGATATTTTCTTGTCGCGTATAAAACCGCAGCCAGCGATTTCTGGCCCGGCAAAGTCAAACAGTCTGGCGCGTGCGCAGCTTTTTTTATTTCAGCAGTTCCAATCGTTGCCGTCTATATTAAACTAGCCTGGATTGTACAGATCGCGACGCTAATATGAAAAATCTTTATACGCTTGGCCTGCAGCAGGTACAACAGGAATTAATCGCCCTGCAGTCGCCGGGATTTTACTGGATAACCTGCCAGCGGCCCGAAGACGCACGAACGCTGTTACGTCAGGTGGTTAGCCAGCAAAAGGCGGCCACGCTGGTGAGCGCGGATGGACCCCCGCAGGCGCTGTTAACGCCCGATCCGCCCGGCGGTCCGGCACGTATTCCCTTATTTTCGCTGCCTGCCAATAAAGCCAGCCTGCAACATCTGGCCAGCGATATGGCGCGCGTAATGAATAAACGTAGCGGTCTGGTCATGTTTTATAGTCAGGCGGCGCTGTGGAGCAAATTATCCCCGGATGAACTGACCGTGTGGATAAAAGGCTTGCGCCGGGTTCTGTTAAAAAAACAAATGACGCTGCTAATGATCACCTGCGGAACCGCAATTATTCCCCTGCGAAATCATCTGCAGCGTTATTTTCGTCAGCTTGATGGTGTCGCTCATTTAGAATTTCAGCAGGATAGCTGGCAATATCGAATTAACTGGTGGTATTCCGCCGATAAATTGCTGGCCGACCGCGCTATCCGCCTGAACTGTATTGATAATCAGTTTATTGCGCAGGCTGAAGCCGCCGCGTCGCAGCCGCTGAGCCTCAATGATGAAAACCAGTTTCTGGCCCAGCAGGATGTGCTGGAAGGGGCGCCGCCGCTTTCCGCGCAGTGGCAACTGTTCAGCGATAACGAGAGCGTGTATGCGCGCGCGCAGCAGGCCAACGCCGCCACGGTCATCTTTAGCCTGGCCCATAATCAGGATGTGCCGACTCTGGCGAGCATGGTCCATGGTTTGCGGCGATCGCGCGGCAACGCGCTGAAAATCGTGGTGCGGGAACTTGGCACCAGCCTGCGCTACAGCGATGAACGTTTGCTGCTGGCGTGCGGCGTTAACAGCATTGTTCCGACGGCGGCGCCGCTGTCGCGCTTGCTGACCGCACTGGAAGGGGTGCAGGGCCAGCAGTTTACCCGCCACGTGCCGGCCGATCTGCCGGCGCTGGTGCAGGCGCTACAGCCGCTGCAGCAGAAAGGCTATTTGCCGCTGGAGCGATTCTGTGCGGCGGTACAGCAGTTGATGAACAATACGCTGCTGCCGGAAAACGACAAAGGGCTGATGGTGGCGCTGCGCCCGGTGCCGCAGCTGTCGCCGCCGCAGGTGCTGACGCTGTGTAAACCGCGTCGTTTTGGCGACCTGGTGACGCTGGTTGACGATCGGCTCTATTTATTCCTCTCTTCCTGCCGCTTTAACGACCTGGACATTGCCCTGAAATCGATATTTTCCCTGCCGCACGACGAGCTGTTTAGTAACCGCATGGTGTGGTTTGCCGACAACCAGATTTTGTCGGAGGTGAATAAAGTGCGGCAGCTGACGCCGGTGGCGCAGTTCGAACCGCTCAGGGTACCGGCCGCTGCGCAACCTGCCGCGCCGGCAGCGGCCGCGCCGCGCGGCCCTCAGGCGCCGCAGCCGATCATCATCGACCTCGGGGAGCCGCACGTATGACGCTGATGGATGGTGTGCAGGTGGCGATCCTGCTGTTACTGATTTTGCTGTTCCTGAAATCGCTGTGGCGACGCTGGCTGCCGCAGCGCAGCACCAGCCTGCTGATGCGCCTGTTACCTGCCCGCGCCCTCAAATCGGAAGGGCAGTGGCAACGCCAATCGACCAAAACGGATAAACATGGATAACACACCTTCGACGCTGCACGCGGCGCGCTGGCGCGGCCTCGGCGGCTGGAACTTTTACTTTCTGATCAAATTTGGTCTGTTGTGGTACGGCTATCTCAACTTCCATGCACTGAGTAATCTGGTGTTTCTGGCGTGGCTGCTGTTTCCGCTGCCGTCAGCGCGGCTGCATCGTCTGCGCCAGTGGGTGTCGCTGCCGATTGGCTTCGCGCTGTTCTGGCACGATACCTGGCTGCCGGGTCTGAACTCGCTGCTCAGCCAGGGCAGCCAGGTGGCGGGATTCTCGCCGGCCTATCTGCTGGATTTGCTGCAGCGCTTTATTAACTGGGAGATGATCGGCGCGGCCTTTGTGCTGCTGGTGATTTACCTGTTCGTGGCGCAGTGGATTCGCGTCACCGTGCTGGTGTCACTGGCGCTGATCTGGCTGAACGTGCTGACGCTCGCCGGCCCGGCGGTCAGCCTGCTGCCCAGCAAAGCCGCCGCACCGCCGGTGGCGCTGAATGACAAACCGGCCGCCAGCCCGGCCGCGGCGGGACTCGATCAAAGCGCGCCGCCCACCAGCGCCAACCTCACCGCGTGGCTGAATCGCTTTTACGACAGCGAACGCCAGCGCGTCACGCACTTCCCGGATGCGCTGCCCGCCGATTCGCAGCCGTTCGATATTCTGGTGATCAACATCTGTTCGCTGGCGTGGTCGGACATTGATGTGGCGCAGCTGCGTGACCATCCGCTGTGGAAGCACTTTGATATCGTGCTGAACAACTACAACTCCGCCACCGGCTACAGCGGTCCGGCCGGTATTCGCCTGCTGCGCGCCAGCTGCGGCCAGACCTCACACAGTAACCTGTATAAAGCCACCGACCAGCGCTGCTATCTGTTTGATAATCTGGCGAAGCTGGGCTTTAAGCAGCAGCTGATGATGGACCATACCGGCGTGTTTGGTAACTACCTGAAAGAGCTGCGCGAGGACGGCAACATGCAGGCGCCGCTGATGTCGCAGGCCGGGATTGCGCCGGAGCTGACGTCTTTTGATGGTTCGCCGGTGTACAACGACGGGCAGCTGATGCAGCGCTGGCTTGATGACCGCAGCAAAAGCAGCGATGCGCGCAGCGCCACCTTCTACAACCTGATTCCGCTGCACGACGGTACGCGCGAGCTGGGCAGCACCCGCACCGCCGAGTGGCAGCCGCGCGCACGGGTGCTGTTCGACCAGCTCGATACCTTCCTGACCAATCTGGAGAAGTCGGGACGCCGGGTGATGGTGCTGGTGGTGCCAGAGCACGGTGCGGCACTGCAGGGGGATAAAATGCAGATGTCCGGGCTGCGCGACATTCCGAGCCCGGGCATCACCCACGTGCCGGTTGGCATTAAATTTGTTGGCATGAAAGCGCCACATCAGGGCCAGCCGCTGACCATCGATACGCCTGTCAGCCTGCTGGCAATTTCCGAGCTGGTGTCGCGGGTGGTGGACGGTCAGGTGTTTAACGCACCGAACGTCAACATGTCGGTGCTGGCGGATAACCTGCCGCAGACGCCGGTGGTGTCGGAAAATGATAACGCCGTGGTGATGATGTATCAGGGCAAACCGTGGATTCGCCTTAACGGCGGCGACTGGGTAGCCTATCCGCAGTAAAACCTGAGCGGCAAACGGTGCGGGCTGGCGCGCACCGTTTTGTCTCTGCGCCGCTAAAGGCTGACAAAATGCTGAAACCGCGCGCAAAGCGGGGCAGTTGCGTGATTTTCGCCTTTATCCCGGCGCAAAAAAATGCTGACCTGGGATATACTTGCTGCGCATTCCGGCAACTGTCACGGCCCCCGGCGGCCAGGAGAGGTTTTGTTGCGCGTCAGTCGTTCGTTAACGATAAAGCAGATGGCCACCGTGTCCGCCGTGGCGCTGGTCACCATCTGTATTTTTATCGTCATCCAGTTATTCCATTTTGTGCAGCAGCGCAGGGTGGATTACGCCCAGCAGATGGAGAACGTCGCGCATACCGTGCGTCAGCCGCTGTCCGAAGCGGTGCTCAAAGCCGATATCCCGCAGGCCGAACGCATTCTGAATACCCTTAAGCCGGCGGGCATTCTGTCGCGCGCCGATGTGGTGCTGCCGAACGCCTTCCAGGCGCTGCACGCCGACTTCGCGCCGGAGAAACCGGTGCCACGCTTTGTCGCCCGGCTGTTCGAACTGCCGGTGCAGATTACGCTGCCGCTCTATTCGGTCGAGCGCAGCGGGCTGCCGAAGCCGATTGCCTATCTGGTGCTGCAGGCTGATTCGTCGCGCGTTTATCAGTTCCTGCTCAGCACGCTGTCCACCATGATCACCACCTATCTGCTGCTGGCGCTGATTCTGTCCGTGGCGATCAGCTGGTGTATCAACCGGCTGATCGTGCATCCGCTGCGTAATATTTCGCGTGAGCTGCAGGAGCTGCCGCCGCCCGCCATTCTCACCCATAAGCTGGCGCTGCCGCACAATCATCGCGACGATGAGATCGGCATGCTGATTCGTAGCTACAACCGCAATCAGCAGGTGCTGGAGTCGATTCACGATGAGATGAGCCGGCTGACCACCCATTTCGCGGTGACCGATTTGCCCAACCGCGCGCTGTTTCTGGCGCTGCTTGATCAGCACATCCGCCATCGCCACAGCCAGCAGCCGTGGGGGCTGATGGTGATCCGCATCGAAACCCTGCAGGAAGCCAATGGCGTCCTGAGCGATGAGCAACGCGATACGCTGATGCTGACGCTGGTGGAAAAAATCCGCAGTACCATTGATGACCATACGCTGCTGGCACAGACCGGACCGAGCGACTTTGCGCTACTGATGAAGCGTGCGCACAATCCGTTTCGCGCCATGCGGCTGGCGCGCAACCTGATGCTACGCATCAACCAGCCGGTGAACCTGTATCAGCTGCAGCTGCGCCCCAACGCCAGCATTGGTCTGGCGCTGCATGACGACAACACCGTGTCCGCTGGCGAACAGCTGGCGCGCGCCACGTCGGCGATGATGTCGGCGCGCCATCAGGGTAAAAACCAGATTCTGTTCTTTGACCCGGCGCTGACCGAGCGGGCGCAGAAGCGCTTAACTCAGGAGCACGACATCCTGCAGGGCCTGCAGGATGGCCAGTTTGCGCTCTATCTGCAGCCGCAAATCAATATGGCCACCGGCGAGCTGGCCGGCGCAGAAGCGCTGCTGCGCATGCGAATGCCGGACGGCAGCTACGGGTTATCCGAAGAGTTCATCGCCAGCGCCGAAGAGATTGGCGTCATCTCTGCGCTCGGCCGCTGGGTATTTGAAGAGGCGTGCCGCATCATCGCTGGCTGGCAGCGCCACGGCATCAATCTGCCGCTCAGCGTGAATATCTCCGCAGTACAGCTGCGCGATGCCAGCGTGGTGAGCCATCTGCAGGGGCTGCTGGAGCGCCACCGCATTGCGCCGGGTAACTTCGTGCTGGAGATCACCGAAACCGCGCAGATTGGCGATGCTGAACAGGCGATGGCGCTGCTGCGCTCGCTGCAGCAAACCGGGGTGGCGGTCGCGCTGGATGATTTCGGCATGGGCTACTCCAACCTCAACTACCTGCATCAGTTCAAAGCGCTGCCGGTCAATAAGCTAAAAATGGATCGCAGTTTTGTCGCCGCGCTGCCGGATGATGACACCATGGTGCGCATCGTGGCGGCAATTGCCGATATCATTCACCTCGACGTGATTGCCGAAGGCGTCGAAACCGCCGAGCAGCGCGACTGGCTGCTGGCGCGCGGAATTACCATTGGGCAGGGCTACTTATATGCTGAAGCCCTGCCGTTATCGGTGTTTAACCAGCGCTGGCTGGCCAGCTCGTCACCGTCTGAATAATCACCTTATTTATTGATTTTCCTTGCAGAATTGCACCGTTATGGGGTGCTGAAGCGTTTCAGTTCATAGTTAGAGTTTTGTAACTTTTGTAAGGAATGTAAGGGTATACTAATCCTGTTAACAGAGTGTTATTTTCCTCGCCATCGGTAAGGTCATACGCTTCCAGGCGGCTTGCCGCATGCGTTTCTCCATAACAATGGCGGTGAATGCCGTCTATACCTGGACACCTGTTATGAAACTGTTCAAAAGCCTCTACTTTCAGGTACTGGTTGCCATCGGCATCGGCGTCCTGTTAGGCCACTACTACCCTGAGTTAGGCGCGCAAATGAAGCCGCTTGGCGATGGCTTCGTTAAGCTGATCAAGATGATCATCGCCCCCGTGATTTTCTGTACGGTGGTGACCGGTATTGCCGGCATGGAGAGCATGAAAGCAGTTGGACGGACCGGCGCAGTAGCGCTGCTCTATTTCGAAATTGTCAGCACCATCGCGCTGATTATCGGTCTGGTGGTGGTCAACGTGATCCAGCCGGGCGCAGGAATGAACGTCGATCCGGCGACGCTGGATGCCAAAGCGGTTGCAGTCTACGCGCAGCAGGCTGAGCAGCAGGGCGTGATTGCCTTCCTGCTGGACGTGATCCCGAACAGCGTAGTCGGTGCCTTCGCCAGCGGTAACATCCTGCAGGTGTTGCTGTTCGCTATCCTGTTTGGCTTTGCGCTGCATCGCCTCGGTAACGCCGGCACCGTGATGTTCAACGTCATCGAGAGCTTCTCGAAGGTGATTTTTGGCGTGATCAACATGATCATGCGTCTGGCGCCGATTGGTGCGTTCGGCGCCATGGCGTTCACCATCGGTAAATATGGTGTCGGATCGCTGGTGCAGCTCGGTCAGCTGATTATCTGCTTCTACATCACCTGCGTACTGTTCGTGGTGATTGTGCTGGGCATTATTGCCCGCTGGGCCGGCTTCAACATCTTTAAGTTTGTTGCCTACATCAAAGAAGAGCTGCTGATTGTACTGGGAACGTCTTCGTCCGAGTCGGCGCTGCCGCGTATGCTGGACAAGATGGAGAAGCTGGGCTGTAAGAAATCGGTGGTCGGGCTGGTGATTCCAACTGGCTACTCGTTCAACCTCGATGGCACGTCGATTTACCTGACCATGGCGGCGGTGTTTATCGCTCAGGCGACCAACGCCCACATGGATGTCTTCCACCAGATCACGCTGTTAGTGGTGCTGCTGCTTTCCTCCAAAGGCGCGGCAGGGGTGACCGGCAGTGGCTTTATCGTGCTGGCGGCTACGCTGTCGGCGGTGGGACATCTGCCGGTGGCCGGTCTGGCGCTGATTCTCGGGATTGACCGCTTCATGTCGGAAGCCCGTGCGCTCACCAACCTGGTGGGTAACGGTGTGGCGACTGTGGTGGTGGCGAAGTGGGTCGGCCAGCTGGATGAAGCGCAGATGAAAGCGACGCTTTCTTCAGCGAAAAAGGTCAATAACGCTTCACAGACCAGCGCGTAATCCTCTATTTGCGTTAATTTGTCGTGAAATGCCCGCTGTCGCTTGCCCTGACAGCGGGCATTTGCATAATAACCCCATTGATTTTTTTCCCGATTTTTTTCCTCGTCGCGCGACATCCTGACCTTCCTGTGGTCAAAGAGTCTGTCGTTGTATAAACGTGGCGGCAGCCTGCCGCCGTGGTTCGCTGAAAAGCGGCCGCCTATGGCGCGCACGAGCGTTTATCTGTTTGAGTAGGGGTTCACATGCAGGGCACCAGAATTCGGCTTTTGGTTGGCGGATGGCTGCTTGCGGCATCTGGCTTCGGCGTCCACGCCGAAACACTTCAGCCTGATCCCGCCTGGCAGGAAGGCAAACTGGACAATGGTTTCAGCTGGCAGCTGCTGACCACACCACAACGTCCGAGCGATCGCATCGAGCTGCGCCTGATAGTTAATACCGGTTCGCTGGTGGAAAGCGCCCAGCAAACCGGGTTCAGCCATCTTTTACCGCGTCTGGCGATGGTGCATAACACCGCGCTGGATACCAATCAGCAGCGCGCACTGTGGCAACAGGCGATGGATCCGCAGCGACCGCTGCCGCCGGCCATCTCATCTTATGATTTCACCCAATACAATCTTAGCCTGCCGAACAACCGGCCGGAGCTGCTGAAAGAGGCGCTCAGCTGGCTGGCGGCCACCGCCGGTAAAATGACCATCAATGAGCAGGTGGTGTCGACCGCGCTGACCGCCACCGATCCCATCGCGACCTGGCCGCCCAATACGCAGGATGTGTGGTGGCGCTATCGCCTGAAAGGGTCGACCATGCTGGCGCATGATCCGGGCGAACAGCCGCGTGCGCCGGTGGATATCGCGCAGCTTAATGCGTTTTACCAGCAGTGGTACACGCCGGACGGCATGACGCTGTACGTGGTGGGCAACGTGGATAGCCGCAGCATGGCGGAGCAGATCAACAAAGCGTTCTCGCCACTGCAAGGCAAACGGGTGGCGCCCGCGGCGCTGCCCACGCTGTCGCCGCTGCCGCATCAGCCAATCAACCTGGTTAACGGCGGCATGATGCAGGATCGCCTGTCGCTGGTGTGGGATACGCCATGGCAGCCGATCCGCGACTCGCAGAATCTGCAGCGCTACTGGCAGAGCGATCTGGCGCGCGAAGCGCTGTTCTGGCACGTCCAGCGCGCGCTGGCCGACAGCAAAGCGCAAAACGTGCAGGTTGGCTTCGACTGTCGCGTGCTGTATCAGCGTGCGCAGTGCGCCATTAACATGGATTCGCCTAACGCGTCGCTGGCGCAGAACCTGAACCAGGTGGCGCGTGAGCTGGCCACCGTACGTGACAAAGGTCTGCCGCAGGAGGAGTTTGATGCGCTGATGGCGCAAAAGCTGCTGGAACTGAACAAACTGTTTGCCACCTACGCGCGCACCGACACCGATATTCTGATGGGGCAACGTCTGCGCTCGCAGCAGAATTCCGTGGTGGATATCGCGCCGGAGCAGTACCAGAAACTGCGTCAGGCGTTTCTCAGCGAGTTAACGCGCGACCAGCTCAACCAGGAGCTGCGCCAGCAGTTAACGCAGGAGCTGACCATGGTGCTGATTCAGCCGCAGGGTGAGCCCGAAACCAACGTCAGGATGCTGCAGGACAGCTGGGACAAGGTGATGAAGGTTCCGGATGCGCCTGCCGCCGCCGCTACCCCGGATGAGGCTAAACCCGAAAATAATGGCAGCGCGAGCGCGACTGATGCGGCTCAACCCTCGTCATGACACAGGGCGCATGAATCCCCGCAATAAGGTGCGCTACAGCAAGGCGGCACGGATGTTCATCCTCAGAAGCTTACGTAAGCGACCGGGATGAACGCGCGCCGCCAGCGCCGCTGCGGTTCAACGTAGCAGGGGCATCAGGTCTTTGCGCGCAGCCATTCGGTCACCAGCATCGGCCAGCTGGCCAGCGGCAGATCCGCCACGCCACGAATCCCAAAGCCGTGGCCGCCTTTCTGATAAAAATGAATTTCCGCCGGCACCTTGTGCTCCCGCAGGGCACTAAAAAACACCATGCTGTTATTAACGGAAACCGTCTCATCGTCAGCAGCGTGGATCAGCAGCGTCGGCGGCGTCTGGCCGTGCACGCGCGTCTCCAGCGAATAAGCATCAATGCTTTTTTGATCCGGCCATGCGCCCAGCAGGCGGGTGCGTGAACTTTCATGCGCCAGACCGTCGCGCATGCTGATGACCGGATAGAGCAGCACCATCGCATCAGGCCGCGGTGACAGGCTGTCGGCCTGATCCTGCAGTGGATAGATTTTTTCGCCAAAGCGGGTGCCGAGACTGGCGGCCACGTGCCCGCCGGCGGAAAAGCCCATCATCACGATGTATTTTCCGTTCAGGCCGCGCTGTGAGCGCTCGCGCAGCACGCGCACCGCACGCTGGGCATCGGCCAGCGGCGCATCCGGCCCTTCATGATGGCCGTCGTACGGCAGGCGATAGGTCATTACCGCCAGCGTGTAGCCCATCGAGGTAAAAAAGGTGGCGAGGGCGCTGCCTTCGCGGTCGATCAGTACGCGCTGATAACCGCCGCCCGGTGCCACCAGCAGGGTGATACCGTTTGAGGTTTCCGGGTGCCAGATCGCCATCTCCGGGCAGCGCACGCCGGTGGCGGCGCGGTCGTAAGGTTCGAACTCTCTGGCCAAATCGACGATCTGCGGCTGAGCGCGCGAGTCACTCGCGCCTGGCGCGTCGCCGTGCGGCCAGATATTGATAATTTCTGTGTGCATAAATCTGTCCTGAGCGAGTCATGTTGTCGTTATTGTGTTCGCGGTCGACCTGACAGCTTCCTGCTGTGGTTGATTAAAACATGGTCTTTTTTCGCGCGATCGTCCAGCCGAAAACCGCCGGCGTCGCCAGTTTCGGACTATGCCTGGCGGTCGGGTTTATCGTCGTAATGCATTGAATTTAAATCAGTCTGATTAGCGGCATTTAAGTGGTGAGCGTCAGGCAGAGAGGAGGCTGGATGGCGTGCGTCATTAGTAAAAATTGCCCGGTGAATCTGCGTCATTAAGCCAAATTTTCGCGGTGATATTTTTCAACGTAATAATCAATTTGCCGTCAGGGCAGAGGGAAAATTGTCGCGACGCGTAGCAGGCAGCGCGACGCGACGCGACGCGACAATCGTGTGCGGTGTTAAACGGTTTTTGGCATCGCGCTGTGCGGAATAATCGCGCCGCGATGCTGGATCACCGTACTGGCGGTGAGATGGCCGCGCGCTGCGGCCTGCTCCACGCTGCCACCCGCGAGGCGCACCGCCAGATAACCGGCGCTGAAGGAGTCACCTGCCGCGGTGGTATCGACAATCTGCGCCGGAGCCAGTTTGATGGCCGCAACGTCCCGCAGCGGCTCGTCGCCGCGCGCCACCAGGCAGGAGTCAGCACCACGTTTGATCACAATCTCCTGCACGCCGGCGGCGCGCGTGCGCGCAATCACGTCCGCCAGCGGCTGTTCGCCCCATAGCAGGTGTTCATCATCCAGCGTTAGGAAGGTGATATCGGTGTGGCGTAGCATCGCCGCATACGCCTGCTGCGCACTGGCGCTATCCGCCCACAGACGCGGCCGGTAGTTGTTGTCAAAAATCACGGTGCCACCGTTTTGCCGGCAGGTACTGAGCAGCGCCATCAGCTTTTCGCGGCTGGCCTGAGGCAGGATCGCCAGGCTGATGCCGCTCAGGTAGAGATAGTCGTAATGCGCCAGCTGCTGACAGATGGCCCCGGCCTGCGGACTATCCAGCCAGAAGCGCGCGGCTGCATCGCTGCGCCAGTACCAAAAGGTGCGCTCGCCGTGGGCATCGGTTTCGATGAAGTAAAGCCCGGGCATTTTGTCCGGCAGGCGCTGCACCAGCTGCGTGTGCACCTGCTCCTGCTGCCAGGCCGCGATCATCTGGTCGCTGAAGCTGTCGGTGCCAAGCGCGGTGACATATTCCACGCGCAGCTGGCTGGGATCGCTCTGCCGTGCCAGATAGACCGCGGTATTCAGCGTATCGCCGCCAAAGCCGCGTTTGATGTTCTCACCTTTTTCGGACAGCTCAATCATGCATTCGCCAATAATGGCGATGGTTTTCTGCGTCATGGTGTTTGGCCTGTAGTGAATGCTGCGCTCTAGTCTCGCGTCTGGTATGGCAGTCGTCAATGCTTTTTAAAACACTGTTTTAATTTGCCTTAAGGCGTAAAATCGCGCTTCTGCACCGATTTAGCGGCCAAACCGGGGGTTGTTTTGCCGATTAAGCCGCAGACACGCTGCTAGACTCAACAGCTCGTGTGGCTGCGCAGACCAATAAAGTTATCCAGGGGAGAGCCGATACTTGCCACTGAGATGCTATTTGCAGGCACTCAATACCAACCAGGAAAACACCATGGTGATGAAGAATTTGAGTCATCGGCTGCCTTTTTCTCCCGAACTTGAGCAACAACAGGAAACCCGTCTCTACTGGCAGCAGTGCCAACGGTGCTACACTTTCCAGCCGATTTACCAGGTTTCTGGCCGCTTACTGGCTATTGAACTGCTTACCGCCGTGGTGCATCCCGCCGCACCTGAGCAAAACGTGTCACCCGAAGACTATTTCGAGGCGCTGACCATTGCCCAGCGTCTCGACATCGTCCAGGAGCAGCTTGAACTGTTATTACAGTGGGCTTCCTTCTTCAGCCAGCGTCAGCTGGTGGCCTCCGTCAATATTGATGGACCCACGTTACTGGCCATTCAGCAGCATGCGCCCGTGCGCGCGCTGATCGTTCAGCTGCCGTGGGTGCGCTTCGAACTGACCGAGCACCACGCGCTGCCGCAGGAAGAGATGGTGGCGCAGATGCCGGAGCTGGGCCCGCTGTGGCTGGATGACTTTGGGTCCGGCATGGCGAACTTCTCCGCGCTGACCGAACTGCGCTACGACTACATCAAGCTTTCGCGCGAGCTGTTTATGCTGCTGCGCGCCAGTGATGAAGGGCGCTCGCTGTTCTCCATGCTGCTGGCGCTGATCAACCGTTACTGTAACGGCGTGATCGTCGAAGGGGTGGAAAACGAGGAGGAGTGGCAGCAGGTACGCAACTCGCCCGCCATGGCCGCACAGGGCTATTATTTTTCACGTCCGCTGCCGTTTAACCAGCTGGAAAACCTGGTACTTGAGCTTCCGTAATTCCGCTCTGCCGCGTCTCGACTATCTTTAAGGAGACGTGGAAGGGCAAGGAGGAGGCAAAATGTCGCGTACAGGAAAAATAATTAGCTGGGTGGTCGGGATTTTATTGTTGCTGGTTGTGGTGGTCGTGGTGATTATCGCCACCTTTGACTGGAACCGCCTGAAGCCAACCATCAACCAGAAAGTCTCGGCAGAACTGAACCGACCTTTCGCTATTCGCGGCGATCTTGGCGTTGCCTGGGTGCGCAATCGCGAAGAGCCAGGCTGGCGCAGCTGGGTGCCGTGGCCGCAGGTGCACGCTGACGATGTTATGCTCGGTAATCCGCCCAGCGTGCCGGAAGTGACAATGGTGCATTTGCAGCGGGTGGAAGCCACGCTGGCGCCGCTGGCGCTGCTGCACAAAGAGATTTACCTGCCGTGGATTAAGATGCAGCAGCCGGATGCGCGACTGGTGCAGACCGCCGATAAGAAAAATAACTGGACCTTCAACCTCGCCAGCAGCGAAAACAGCGACCCCAACGCGCCGCCTTCGGCATGGTCATTCCGCCTTGATAATATCCTGTTCGATCAGGGACAGCTGCGCTATCGCGACGCCATCAACAAAGCCGATGTCTCGGTAAAGATCAATCCGCTGGGCAAACCGGTGCCTTACGCGCAGGTCGCGGGCGGTAACGACCAGCAGAAAGGGGCCGGCGATTTTGTGTTTGGCTGGCAGGCGAGCGGGACCTACAACAACCAGAAACTCGATGGCGACGGTAAGATTGGCGGTATGTTGTCGCTGCGCAGCAAAACCACGCCGTTCCCGTTGCAGCTCGACGTACGCAATGGCACCACACGTGTGCGCGTGGATGGCACCCTGCAGGATCCGCTCAATCTCGGCGGGCTGGATGTGCGGCTGCGCTTCTCCGGCGACACGCTGGCAAATCTGTACGGCTTAACCGGCGTGCTGCTGCCGGACACGCCACCGTATGAAACTGACGGCCACCTGATTGCGCGTTTCAACGAAGAGAAAGGGCCGCTGTTCCGCTACGAAAAATTCAACGGTCATATTGGTGACAGCGATATTCACGGTTCGCTCAGCTATCGCCAGGGCAAACCGCGTCCGACGCTGAGCGGCGAGCTGACGTCGAACCAGCTGCGTATGGCGGACCTTGGGCCGCTGATTGGGGTTAACTCCGGCAAGGGCAGTGAAAAAACGGCGCAGGCCAAAGCACAGCGCGGTGAGGCCAGCACCCAGCCGGCGGATCGCGTGTTGCCACATGACAAGTTCGATACCAAAAACTGGGATGTGATGGACGCTGACGTGAAGTTCAGCGGCAAGCGTATCGAGCACAGCAGCAAGCTGCCGCTCAGCGATCTCTATACCCATCTGCAGCTGAAAAATGGCGACCTGCTGCTGGATCCGCTGCGCTTCGGCATGGCCGGCGGCAGCATTAATTCGACCATCCATCTGGAGGGCGATCGCTCACCGATGCGCGGCCGCGCCGACCTGCATGCGCGCAAGCTGCAACTGCGTCAGCTGTTCCCGGATGTCACCGCCATGCAGCGTAGTCTCGGCCAGCTCAACGGGGATGCCAGTCTGACCGGCACCGGCAATTCGGTGGCCGACCTGCTGGGCACCAGCAATGGCGAGCTGAAACTGTTGATGAACGATGGCCTGATCAGCCGCAGCCTGATGGAGATTGCCGGGCTGAACGTTGGTAACTATGTGGTGGGTAAACTGTTTGGCGACGATGAGGTGCGCATCAACTGTGCCGCGACCGACCTGAATATCCGTCAGGGACTGGCGACGCCGCGGCTGTTCGTGTTCGATACCGAGAACGCGGTGATCAACGTTACCGGCAACGCTAACTTTGCTAATGAGCGCTTGGATCTGTCGATCAATCCGGAGAGCAAGGGCATTCGTATCATTACGCTGCGTTCGCCGCTGTATGTGCGCGGCACCTTCAAAAACCCGGATGCCGGAGTCAAAGCCGGTCCGCTGCTGGCGCGTGGTGCCGCAGCCGTCGCGCTGGGGGCAGTGGTCGCGCCGGCGGCCGCACTGCTGGCGTTGATTTCACCAAGCGACACCGATGATAATCAGTGCAGCAACGTGCTCCAGCAGATGAAAAGCAAAAAGTGATCAGTTACGCCACAGCACTTTGATGATGTGGTAGCCAAAAGCGGTTTTCACCGGTCCGTAAGGTTGCAGCAGCGGGCAGGTGAACACCGCTTTATCAAATGCCAGCACCATCTGCCCTTTGCGAAACTCCCCCAGATCGCCCCCGTTACGCCCGGACGGGCAGGTCGAATGTTTTTTTGCCAGTTGCTGAAAATTCGCGCCTTTTTCCAGCTGCGCCAGCAGCGCTTTTGCCTGCGCTTCCTGTTTCACCAGGATATGTAAAGCCGCCGCGGTTTTCGCCATGATGGTGTTCCGTTATGTATGTATAATATTCGACGCATTATAGCGTAGTGCGCGTCAGTTGTAGGGTCGCCATTGATGGCGACCTTTGCGCTCAGGTGCGCATCAATGCGCACCCGACGGCGCGATGTAAATCTTCCTGTCTGATTAAATTGAGTGATGTTTTTCTATGCGTCTTAATCCCGGCCAACAACGTGCTGTCGAATTTGTCACCGGTCCCTGTCTGGTGCTGGCCGGTGCGGGTTCCGGTAAAACCCGCGTGATCACCAATAAAATCGCCCATCTGATCCGTGAATGCGGCTATCAGGCGCGCCATATCGCGGCGGTGACCTTCACCAACAAGGCGTCGCGCGAGATGAAAGAACGTGTGGCGCAAACGCTGGGACGCAAAGAGGCGCGCGGCCTGATGATCTCAACCTTCCACACGCTGGGCCTGGAGATCATCAAGCGCGAGTACAAGGCGCTCGGCATGAAATCGACCTTCTCGTTGTTCGACGATCAGGATCAGCTGGCGCTGCTTAAGGACCTGACCAAACAGTGGCTGGAAGAAGATAAGACCCTGTTGCAGCAGCTGATTTCCACCATCTCCAACTGGAAAAATGACCTGGTCGACCCGCAGGGCGCGGCCGGCCTCGCCAAATCGCAGCGCGACCAGATTTTTGCCCACTGCTACGCGCTGTACGATCAGCATCTGAAAGCCTGTAACGTGCTGGATTTCGACGATCTGATTCTGCTGCCGACCCTGCTGCTACAGCGGAATCAGGAGGTGCGCGAACGCTGGCAACAGCGCATCCGCTATCTGCTGGTGGATGAGTATCAGGACACCAACACCAGCCAGTATGAGCTGGTGAAGTTGCTGGTCGGCGCCCGGGCGCGCTTTACCGTGGTCGGTGATGACGATCAGTCTATCTACTCGTGGCGCGGCGCGCGGCCGCAGAACCTGGTGCTACTGAAAGAGGATTTCCCGGCGCTGGAAGTGGTGAAGCTGGAGCAGAACTACCGCTCGACGCAGCGTATTCTTAAATGCGCCAATATCCTCATCGCCAACAATCCGCACGTGTTTGAAAAGCGGCTGTTCTCTGAGCTGGGCGAGGGCAGCGAGCTGAAAGTGCTGAGCGCCAACAACGAAGATCACGAAGCCGAGCGCGTGGCGGGCGAGCTGATTGCCCATCACTTTATCAATAAAACCCAGTACAAAGATTACGCGATTCTTTATCGCGGTAACCATCAGTCGCGCGTGTTTGAAAAGCTGCTGATGCAGAACCGTATTCCTTATCGCATCTCCGGTGGCACGTCGTTTTTCTCGCGGCCGGAAATCAAAGACTTGCTGGCCTATCTGCGCGTGCTGACCAATCCGGAAGATGACAGCGCGTTTCTGCGCATCGTAAACACGCCACGCCGCGAGATCGGCCCGGCGACGCTGCAGAAGCTGGGTGAGTGGGCCAATCTGCGCAACAAAAGCCTGTTTAACGCCAGCTTTGATATGGGGCTTGAACAGACGCTTTCCGGGCGCGGGCTGGAGCATCTGCAGCGCTTTACCCACTGGCTGAATGAAATCGTTCAGCTCACCGAGCGTGAACCGGTGAATGCGGTGCGCGACCTGATTCGCGGCATCGACTATGAAAGCTGGCTGTTCGAAACCTCCCCCAGCCCGAAAGCGGCGGAAATGCGCATGAAGAACGTCAATACGCTGTTTCAGTGGATGACCGAAATGCTGGAGGGCGACGAACTTAACGAGCCGATGACGCTGGCGCAGGTGGTGACGCGCTTTACCCTGCGCGACATGATGGAGCGCGGTGAGAGTGACGAAGAGCTCGATCAGGTCCAGTTGATGACGCTGCACGCCTCGAAAGGGCTGGAGTTCCCCTATGTCTATCTGGTGGGCATGGAAGAGGGGCTGCTGCCGCATCAGAGCAGTATCGATGAGGACAATATCGAAGAGGAGCGTCGCCTGGCCTACGTGGGCATCACTCGCGCGCAGAAAGAGCTGACTTTTACCCTGTGCCGCGAGCGCCGTCAGTACGGCGAGCTGGTGCGTCCGGAACCAAGCCGCTTCCTGCTGGAATTGCCGCAGGATGATGTGGCGTGGGAGCGTGAGAAAAAGGTGATCAGCGCCGAAGAGCGGGTGAAAACCGGGCAAACGCGTGTCGCCGGCTTACGTGCGATGCTGGAGAACGCGAAGAAGGGGTAATGGTTTCGTCACAGCCGCAAGACTGGCCTCTGGCGAAATCTGTTGCGCGCGCCGCAGAGGCAAAGCGCCCGGCAAAGCAAACTTCACTCGCGTAAAGGCGCAGTTGCCGGGCGTTTTCCAACGCAGCAGCAGCAGGTTCGATCAGGAAATCGTCAGCAGCCAGTGCACATACGACTGGTAATGGCTCTCCTGCTCCAGCAGCTCGGCGCGCAGCGGATGCGCAGCCAGCCAGCCTGCCGGCAGCGTCAGGTGCAGCGCATCATCATCCGCCTGCAGACGCACCGCCGGCAGCGTGTCGTCGCGCCGCCGGCTGGAGAAGATAATTGCCAGCCGCAGCAGACGGCTCAGCCGCTCTGCCATGCGCGGCGGCACGGCGTTTTGCTGCGTCAGCAGCGCCAGATCAATGCTGCCGCTCTGGTTCTGCAGCAGGCAGGCCAGCATTTTTTTCTGTGCGGGGGTGAAACCAGGAAGATCGAGATGGCGAATCAGATACGCGGCGTGCTGTGGTGCCTGGCGGAAATCGACGCTCAGGCCAATTTCGTGGATTGAACAGGCGCTGAGGAGTAAATCGCGACATCGCTGATCCAGCTTCCAGCTGCTGCTCACCTGACGGAAAAAGCTCTCTGCCAGCTGGCGCACGCGGCCCGCCTGCTCAACATCAATGGCGAAACGACGCTGAACGTTCTGCAGCGTGCGGCTGCGAATATCGCGGTCAATCGGCAGATGCAGCATGCCGTACACCAGCCCTTCGCGCAGTGCGCCGCCGGCCAGCGTCATGCTCTCAATGCTCAGCTCGTGGAAAATGGCGATCAGAATCGACAGGCCGCTGGGAAACACCAGCGCACGCTCCAGCGTCAGCCCTTCAATCTCCAGCTCCTCCAGCTTGCCGCACTGAATGGCACGCTGCTTAAGCTGCTGCAGTTTGCTCAGGGTGATGCGCTCATCCATGCCCTGCGCCACCATGATCTCCTGCAGCGCCTGGACGGTGCCGGACGCGCCCACGCAAATCTGCCAGCCTTTCTCACGCAATGCTGGCGCAATCGGACGGATCATTTCACGTGCAGCCTGTTCGGCCTGGGCAAAGTTCTCTTTGGCGAGATGACGATCGCTGAAGAAGCGCTCCAGCCAGGTCACACAGCCCATCGACAGGCTAAACAGCGTCGTGGCGTGCGCACCTTCGCCGGTCACCAGCTCGGTGCTGCCGCCGCCGATATCGACCACCAGCCGCTGATCAGAGCCGCCGGTGGTGTGCGCAACACCCTGATAGATCAGGCGTGCTTCTTCCTCGCCGCTGATGACGTTCACCGCACAGCCGAGAATCTGTTCCGCCTGAGTCAGGAAATCCTGCGCGTTGCTGGCAATGCGCAGCGTGGCGGTTGCCACCACGCGGATTTGTTCCGGGGGAATGTCCTGCAACTGCTCGGAGAACAGACGCAGGCACTGCCAGCCGCGCTGCATCGCCTCAGCCGAGAGATGGTTGGCCGCATCAAGACCTGCCGCCAGACGCACCTTGCGTTTAATTCGCGCGACGGTCTGAATACTGCCGGACACTTCGCGCACCACCAACATATGAAAGCTGTTAGAACCTAAATCAATCGCAGCATAAAGTGACGATGCGCTTAGCATGTGTGCTTAACCCGAACGTTTACGGTTGTTGTTGCGCGGGGCACCGCCGCGACGGTTGCTGTTGTTGCCACCGCGACGTGGACCGTTGCCCGAGCGGTTACGCTGCAGGCGTTTCGGTGGCGGCAGGTCGCTCAGCAGGGCGTCGCTGTTGTACTTGCTCACCGGAATACCGTGACCGATGTACTCTTCAATCGCCGGCAGGTTGAGCGCGTACTCTTCACAGGCCAGGCTGATGGAGTGACCGCTGGCGCCAGCACGACCGGTACGGCCAATGCGGTGCACGTAATCTTCGCGATCGTCCGGCAGGTCGTAGTTGAAGACGTGCGTAACTGCCGGGATGTGCAGGCCGCGCGCGGCGACGTCGGTGGCAACGAGGATATCCACATCACCTTTGGTGAAGTCGTCCAGAATGCGCAGGCGTTTTTTCTGCGCCACGTCGCCGGTCAGCAGGCCCACGCGGTGACCATCGGCAGCCAGGTGGCCCCAGATATCTTCACAGCGGTGCTTGGTGTTGGCGAAGACGATGGCGCGATCCGGCCACTCTTCTTCCAGCAGGGTCTGCAGCAGACGCATCTTCTCTTCGTTCGAAGGGTAGAACAGCTCTTCTTTAATGCGGTGGCCGGTTTTCTGCTCGGGCTCAACTTCAACGTATTCGGCGTTGTTCATGTGCTCGAACGCCAGTTCACGTACGCGATAAGAAAGCGTGGCCGAGAACAGCATACTCAGGCGCTGGGTGGCCGGCGGCATGCGGCGGAACAGCCAGCGAATGTCTTTAATGAAGCCGAGATCGAACATGCGATCTGCTTCATCCAGTACCACGACCTGAATGGCGCCGAGGTTGATGTGATTTTGTTTGGCGTAGTCAATCAGGCGTCCGGTGGTGCCCACCAGAATATCGACGCCGTCTGCCAGCACTTTCAGCTGCTTGTCATAGCCATCGCCGCCATAGGCGAGGCCCAGCTTCAGACCGGTGGCCTGCGCCAGCGGCTCGGCATCGGCATGAATCTGCACCGCAAGCTCACGCGTCGGTGCCATGATCAACGCGCGTGGCTGATTAACCTGGCGGCCTTCAGCAGCAGGATGAGAAAGAAGATAATGAAACGTTGACGTCAGGAACGCCATCGTTTTGCCGGTACCGGTTTGCGCCTGACCCGCGACATCACGCCCTGAAAGCGCAAAAGGCAACGCGAGCGCCTGAATCGGCGTGCAGTTATGAAAGCCTTTCTTATCAAGGGCTTCCACTACCTGTGGGTGCAGGGCGAAGTCGGAAAACTTCTGTTCTGTTAAGTGTGTTTTGCTCATAGTGTGGTAGAATATCAGCTTACTATCGCTTTACGAAAGCGTATCCGATGAAATAAAGTCAACCTACGTTGGTATATTTTACGCCAATTCGCCAGGCATAATCTTTGGAGTTAAACATGAGCAGCGATAAAATCGTTCACCTGACCGATGACAGTTTCGACACTGACGTGCTGAAAGCCGACGGTGTGACGCTGGTAGATTTCTGGGCTGAATGGTGTGGTCCTTGCAAAATGATCGCCCCGATTCTCGACGAAGTCGCAGAAGAGTACGACGGTAAGCTTACCATCGCCAAGCTGAACATTGATGAAAACCCAGGTACTGCGCCAAAATACGGTATTCGCGGTATCCCGACCCTGCTGCTGTTCAAGAACGGCGAAGTGGCGGCGACCAAAGTGGGTGCGCTGTCTAAAGGTCAGCTGAAAGAGTTCCTGAACGCTAACCTGGCCTAAGCCCGGCGCGGTGTTTGTTCGGCAGTGGTGAATTTTTTCGCCACTGCTGGACGTCTCCCTTCAGGCGTGTTAAGTTGACCTCACTGCATTACGCACTTACCTTGTAGTTTGCATCTAAAGTTTTCCCTTGTCAGACCCAGCTCGCATTGAACGTTTTCGTGGTTTGGCAATCTGACGGCTAGCACATTCGGCATCACCTTTCGACCGTCTCCTCGCTTCCTATCGCCACATCTGACGATAACCGTCGAGCAGCGTTGAAAAAGAGCCATTAACAGGCATGGAATTTTTGCCATACCATTCACGACAAACATTTCGAGAATTACCCCGAGTTTAAGAACCCATCACTATGAATCTTACCGAATTAAAGAATACGCCGGTTTCTGAGCTGATTACTCTCGGCGAAAATATGGGGCTGGAAAACCTGGCGCGTATGCGCAAACAGGACATTATTTTCGCCATCCTGAAACAACACGCGAAGAGCGGCGAAGACATCTTCGGTGATGGTGTGCTGGAGATACTGCAGGATGGATTTGGTTTCCTCCGCTCCGGAGACAGCTCCTACCTCGCCGGTCCCGATGATATCTACGTTTCTCCCAGCCAAATCCGCCGCTTCAACCTCCGCACTGGTGACACCATTTCTGGCAAAATCCGCCCACCGAAAGAAGGTGAACGCTATTTTGCGCTGCTGAAAGTTAACGAAGTTAACTACGACAAGCCAGAAAACGCCCGTAGCAAGATTCTGTTTGAAAACCTGACGCCGCTGCACGCGAACAACCGTCTGCGCATGGAGCGTGGTAACGGTTCGACCGAAGACCTGACGGCGCGCGTGCTGGATCTGGCATCGCCAATCGGTCGTGGTCAGCGTGGTCTGATCGTCGCACCGCCGAAAGCCGGTAAAACCATGCTGCTGCAGAACATCGCGCAGAGCATCGCGTACAACTATCCTGACTGCGTGCTGATGGTGCTGCTGATTGACGAGCGTCCGGAAGAAGTAACCGAAATGCAGCGTCTGGTGAAAGGCGAAGTTATCGCGTCTACCTTTGACGAACCGGCCTCGCGTCACGTGCAGGTTGCAGAGATGGTGATCGAGAAGGCTAAGCGCCTGGTCGAGCACAAAAAAGACGTTATCATCCTGCTGGACTCCATCACCCGTCTGGCGCGCGCCTACAACACCGTGGTACCGGCGTCGGGTAAAGTCCTGACCGGTGGTGTTGACGCCAACGCCCTGCATCGTCCGAAGCGTTTCTTCGGTGCGGCACGTAACGTGGAAGAGGGCGGCAGCCTGACCATCATCGCCACCGCGCTGGTTGATACCGGTTCGAAGATGGACGAAGTGATTTACGAAGAGTTTAAAGGTACAGGTAACATGGAACTGCACCTGTCACGTAAAATCGCTGAGAAGCGCGTGTTCCCGGCTATCGATTACAACCGTTCCGGTACGCGTAAAGAAGAGCTGCTCACCTCTCAGGAAGAGCTGCAGAAGATGTGGATCCTGCGCAAAATCATCCATCCGATGGGTGAAATTGATGCGATGGAGTTCCTCATCAATAAACTGGCAATGACCAAAACCAACGACGAATTCTTCGATATGATGAAACGCTCGTAATCTGTTGCCGCCGGTAACGGCCTGAGCCAGCCGGCTAACGGCACAAATTGCCAGGATTTATGACTAACGCCACGTCTTAACGTGGCGTTTTTCATTTGTGGGCATTAGGATTATGCCTGTCAGGAAGCAGACATATTGACTGAGGCAGCAAAGCGGCGGTTTTTTCAGCAAACGCACGCGCTGCGACAGAATTCAGACCAGGGATATACAGCAATGGCGGGAAAATTGCTTATTGTTGCCCATGATTTTAGCTGAGAGCGTTAACGTGAATTTACTCACTATGAGTACTGAGCTTGGTTTAGTATTTCTTTTTTCTTTAGCGTTCCTGTTTTTTGCTCGTAAAGCGGCTAAAAAAATTGGGCTTGTGGACACGCCGAATTCCAGAAAACGACACCATGGCGCCATTCCGTTAGTCGGCGGTATCTCCGTGTATGCGGGGATTTGCTTCGCCTTTGCCATCTCAAATTATTATCTGCCGCACGCCGTATTGTACCTTTTCTGCGCCGGGGTACTGGTGCTGGTCGGCGCGCTCGATGACCGCTTTGATATCAGCGTCAAAATCCGTGCCGTGGTTCAGGCGGCGATTGCCATCGTGATGATGGTCGGGGCAAAACTCTATTTACTGAGCCTGGGGTTTATCATTGGTCCGGTCGAGCTGATCGTCGGGCCTTTCGGCTATGTGCTGACGCTGTTCGCGGTATGGGCAGCGATCAATGCTTTCAATATGGTGGACGGTATTGATGGTCTGCTGGGTGGCTTATCCTGCGTCACCTTCGCTGCGATGGGCATCATCCTCTACTTTGACGGACAGACCAGCCTGGCGATGTGGTGCTTCGCGATGATCGCCGCCACCATTCCCTACATTCTGCTTAATCTCGGCTTTTTAGGCCGGCGTTATAAAGTCTTTATGGGTGATGCCGGCAGTACCATGATCGGCTTCACCATCATCTGGATTCTGCTGGAAACGACGCAGGGCCTCAGCCATCCCATCACGCCAGTTACCGCCCTGTGGCTGATTGCTATTCCGCTGATGGACATGGTGGCGATCATGTATCGTCGCCTGCGCAAGGGCATGAGCCCGTTCTCGGCCGATCGTCAGCATATCCATCACCTGATCATGCGGGCCGGTTTTACCTCCCGCCAGGCCTTTTTATTGATTACCGTGGCCGCCGCGCTGCTGGCCGGGATCGGCGTGCTGGGCGAATATCTGGCATTTATTCCCGAGTGGGTCATGCTGGCGCTGTTCCTCGCTGCTTTCCTCCTTTACGGTTATTGCCTGAAACATGCATGGCGCGTCGCGCGCAAAATCCGTCGTATCAAACGTCGCTGGCAAAGCAGCGGCGAAGAGAAAAAATAATTACCCAGATAAGTACCCGGATAAGGACACTTTTGTTATGACCTCTGTCGTTGTGGAGAACGAACTGGATGTACGCGGCCTCGGCTGCACGCTGTGGCGCGGCAAAGGCTGGATTATTGGCCTGGCGCTGCTGTTTGCGCTGCTGGCGTGGCTGGCTTCCATGCTAATGAAGCAATCCTGGAGCGCCACGGCGGTGACCGATCGGCCGACGGTGAATATGCTGGGCGCATTCTTTGTGCAGCAGCAGTTCCTCAATAATCTGGATGTGCGCAACGAGACCGTCAGCCTCAACACGCCAGCACCGACGGTGATGGATGAGGTCTATCAGGAGTTCACCATGCAGCTGGCGTCGTGGGATACGCGTCGCGATTTCTGGCTGCAGACTGATTACTATAAGAGCCGCAAAAGCGGTAATGCGCACAATGATGCCGCGCTGCTCGACGATCTGATCACCAACATTCAGTTCACCCCGGCTGATACCACTCACAATACGCTGGATAACATTAAGCTGATCGCGGAGACCGCCGGCGACGCCAACAATCTGCTGCGGCAGTACATTGCCTATGCCAGCGAACGCGCCGCGCGCCATCTCAACGATGAGCTCAAAGGTGCGTGGCAGGCGCGCAGCGTGCAGCTGCAGGCGCAGGTCAGTCGTCAGCAGGAAGTGGCACAGGCGGTGTTTGATCGCCGTCGCCAGCGCATCGAGCAGGCGCTGAAAGTAGCCAGCCAGCAGGGCATTAAAGAAAACCGCGCGCCGGTCAGCGGTGAAGCGCTGCCGGACAGCGATCGCTTCCTGCTGGGGCAGCAGATGCTGCAGGCGCAGCTGGATACCCTGCAAGCCAGCGGACCTGCTTACGATTTAAGCTATGATCAAAACAGGGCGATGCTCAACACACTGCAGGCCGGACCGCGTCTGGATAAACCGTTCCAGACCTACCGTTACCTGCGCACGCCGGAAGAGCCGGTCAGCCGCGATAGCCCACGTCGTCTGTTTATGATGGTGATGTGGGGCGCGATCGGTGCGCTGGTGGGTGCCGGCGTAGCGCTGGTGCGTCGTCCGCGTGCAACATTCGCCAACCGTCACTAAGAGAATCCGCGTGAAAGTTCTGACTGTATTTGGCACGCGCCCTGAAGCGATCAAAATGGCTCCGCTGGTGCAGGCACTGGCGCAGGATGCTGCCTTCGAATCGCGCCTGTGCGTGACGGCACAGCATCGTGAAATGCTTGACCAGGTCCTGCGCCTGTTCCGGCTGCAGCCCGACTATGACCTCAATATTATGCGGCCCGAGCAGGGGCTGACCGAGATCACCAGCCGCATTTTGCAGGGTATGAAGACCGTGCTGGCAGACTTCCAGCCGGATGTCGTGCTGGTGCACGGCGATACCACCACCACTTTTGCCGCCAGCCTGGCCGCGTTTTACCATCAGATTCCGGTGGGCCACGTTGAGGCGGGTCTGCGGACCGGTAACCTGATGTCACCGTGGCCGGAGGAGGCCAACCGCACCCTGACCGGTCATCTCGCCAGCTATCACTTCACGCCGACAGAAAATTCGCGGCAAAACCTGCTGCGCGAAAATCTGCCCGATGCGCGCATTTTCGTCACCGGCAATACGGTGATCGACGCGTTGCTGTGGGTACGCGATCGCGTGCTGGATGATGCCGATCTCAATGCCCGCCTGGCGGCGCGTTACCCGTTCCTTGAGGCCGACAAAAAGCTGATTCTGGTTACCGGCCATCGGCGCGAAAGCTTTGGCGAAGGCTTTGAACGCATCTGCAGCGCGCTGGCGCAGCTGGCGCGTCAGCATCCGCAGCTGCAAATCGTCTATCCGGTGCACCTCAACCCTAACGTCAGCGAGCCGGTGAACCGTATTCTGAGCGGTATCAACAACATCATTCTGATTGAGCCGCAGGAGTACCTGCCGTTTGTCTGGCTGATGAATCGCGCCTGGCTGATTCTTACCGATTCCGGTGGCATCCAGGAAGAGGCGCCGTCGCTGGGCAAACCGGTGCTGGTGATGCGCGAAACCACCGAGCGGCCGGAAGCGGTCGCGGCCGGTACGGTGAAGCTGGTCGGCACCGACGTGAATAAAATTGTTGCTGAAGTCAGCCTGCTATTGCAGGACGACGAGGCGTGGCAGGCGATGAGCCGTGCGCACAATCCGTATGGCGACGGCCATGCCTGCGCGCGCATCCTGCAGGCACTTAAACAACACAGAGTTTAACTATGCGTTTTTCAACCATTTCCGTTATCGGACTGGGCTACATTGGGCTGCCGACGGCAGCCGTTTTTGCGTCGCACGGGAAACAGGTCATCGGCGTGGATATCAATGCGCGCGCGGTGGAAACCATTAATCGCGGCGAAATTCATATCGTCGAGCCTGAACTGGGCGACGTAGTACGTGCAGCGGTGCACAACGGCAACCTGCGCGCCACCACCCAGCCTGAAGCCGCCGACGCCTTTCTGATTGCCGTGCCGACGCCGTTTGTCGGCGATCATCAGCCGGATCTCAGCTACGTGCAGGCGGCTGCGCTGTCGATTGCGCCGGTGCTGAAGGCCGGCGATCTGGTGATCCTCGAATCAACTTCGCCAGTGGGCGCTACTGAACAGATGGCGCAATGGCTGGCGGCGGCGCGCCCGGATCTGCGCTTCCCGCAGCACGGCGAGCAACCTGACGTGTTTATCGCTTACTGCCCGGAGCGCGTGCTGCCGGGGAAAGTGATGGTCGAGCTGCTGGAAAATGACCGCGTGATTGGCGGCATGACGCCGGCCTGTTCGGCGCGCGCCAGCGAGCTGTATCGCATTTTCCTGCGCGGCGAGTGTGTGGAAACTAACGCGCGCACCGCAGAGATGTGCAAGCTGACGGAAAACAGTTTCCGCGATGTGAACATCGCCTTTGCCAATGAACTGTCGCTGATCTGCGCCGAACAGGGGATCAACGTGTGGGAACTGATTGCGCTGGCGAACCGCCATCCGCGCGTCAATATCCTGCAGCCGGGACCGGGCGTTGGCGGCCACTGCATTGCGGTCGACCCATGGTTTATCGTGGCGCAAAACCCGCAGCAGGCACGGCTGATCCGGACCGCGCGTGAGGTTAACGATGCCAAGCCGGGCTGGGTGCTGGATCAGGTTAAACAGGCGCTGGCCGAGTGCCTGACGGCCAGCGGCAAGCGTGCCACGGACGTGACCATCGCCTGCTTCGGTCTGGCATTCAAACCTAATATCGATGACCTGCGTGAAAGCCCGGCGATGTCGGTGGCGCAGCGTATTGCGGGCTGGCACAGCGGCCGCACCTGGGTGGTCGAGCCGCATGTGGCGGATATTCCGCCGCAGCTCGCCGAACGCGCTACGCTGGTGCCGCTGGCTGATGCCCTGCAACACGCTGACATCCTGGTGATGCTGGTCGATCATGCACAGTTCCGCGCCGTTACCCCTGAACAGGTGACGCAGCCGTGGATTGTGGATACCAAAGGAGTCTGGCGATGAAACAGTTTTTAGTCACCGGCGGCGCCGGTTTTATTGGCTCCGCGCTGGTGCGCTTCCTGATTGCCAATACCGACCACCGGGTGGTGGTGGTGGATAAGCTGAGCTATGCCGGCAATCTGGCGTCGCTGGCACCGGTTGAGCAGGATGCGCGCTTTGCTTTTGAGCAGGTCGATATCTGCGACCGCGCCGCGCTGGATCGCGTGCTGGCGCAGTACCAGCCGGACTGCATCATGCATCTGGCGGCAGAGAGTCACGTGGACCGCTCGATTGACGGGCCAATCGCCTTTGTCGAAACCAACATTGTCGGCACCTACCAGCTGCTGGAGGCGACGCGCCATTACTGGAACGGCATGACGGATGAGCGCAAGAAAGGCTTCATCCTGCACCACATCTCCACTGACGAAGTGTTTGGCGATCTGCACGGCACGGAAGATTTCTTTACCGAAACCACGCCGTACGCCCCGAGCAGCCCCTATTCGGCGACCAAAGCCAGCAGCGACCATCTGGTGCGCGCATGGCTGCGCACCTACGGACTGCCTGTGGTGGTCACCAACTGTTCCAACAACTATGGGCCTTACCATTTCCCGGAAAAACTGATTCCCCTCACCATTATCAATGCGCTGGCCGGTAAGCCGCTGCCGGTGTACGGCAACGGCAGCCAGATTCGTGACTGGCTGTATGTGGAAGATCACGCCCGCGCGCTGTACACCGTAGTCAGCAGCGGCAAAGTGGGCGAGACCTACAACATTGGCGGCCACAATGAGCGGCGCAATATTGAGGTGGTGGAGACGCTGTGTGATTTGCTGGATGAGCTGGCACCGCAACAGCGCGCTGCCGGGCTGAGCAGCTACCGGGAACTGATCACCTTTGTTCACGATCGTCCCGGCCACGACCTGCGCTATGCCATTGATGCCAGTAAAATCGCCCGTGAACTGGGCTGGACGCCGCAGGAAACATTCGACAGCGGCATCCGCAAAACCGTGCAGTGGTATCTGGCCAATCCGCAGTGGTGGCAGGCGATTCTCAACGGCAGTTATCGCGGCGAGCGTCTGGGCTTAGCCACCCCGCGTTAAGCGCGCATGCAGGAGGAGCAACGATGAAAGGTATCATCTTAGCCGGTGGCTCGGGCACGCGCCTGCACCCGATAACCCGGGCGATATCCAAGCAGCTGCTGCCGGTGTACGACAAACCGATGATCTACTATCCGCTGTCGGTGCTGATGCTGGCGGGGATTCGCGACATTCTTATTATTACCACGCCGGACGATCGCGCCCATTTTGAGCGGCTGCTGGGGGATGGCAGTGAATTTGGCCTGCAGCTGCAGTATGCCGAGCAGCCGAGTCCGGATGGCCTGGCGCAGGCCTTTATCATCGGTGAATCCTTCATTGGCGACGACAGCTGTTGTCTGGTGCTGGGCGACAATCTCTACTTCGGCCAGGGCTTCAGTCCGAAACTGAAAAAGGTGGCCGCGCGCAGCCACGGTGCCACGGTCTTTGCCTATCAGGTCATGGATCCGGAACGTTTTGGCGTGGTGGAGTTTGATGACGACTTCAACGCGCTGTCGATTGAAGAGAAGCCGCAGCAGCCGAAATCGCGCTGGGCAGTCACCGGCCTCTACTTTTACGACAACCGCGTGGTGGATTTTGCGAAGCAGGTGCAGCCTTCGGCACGCGGCGAGCTGGAAATTACCGCCATCAACCAGATGTATCTGGAGCAGGGCGAACTGGCGGTGGAGCTGCTGGGGCGCGGCTTTGCCTGGCTGGACACCGGCACCCACGACAGCCTGATTGAGGCCAGCGTGTTCGTGCAAACGGTTGAGAAACGCCAGGGCTTTAAAATTGCCTGCCTCGAAGAGATTGCCTGGCGCAACGGCTGGCTGAGCGATGAGCAGCTGCTGGCAGCGGCACAGGCGTTGACCAAAACCGGCTACGGCCAGTATCTGCTGGATATTCTGCATGCCCGTCCGCGTCAGTATTGATCCCCTTGCGTGGGAGAGCGACTTCTTCCGCTGCGCCACGGCGCGGCTGACGCTGGACGGCGATGTGCCGCTGGCCGAGGCGCTGCAGCAGCCTTACACGCTGTGGCAGGTTAAGGTGCCGGCGCAGGACAGCGCGGCGATAGATGCGCTGAGCCAGCACGGTTTTCAGCTGGTGGAAGGCGAAGCGGATCTGGCGATCAATATCAAACGCACCGAACGGCAGACCGGCGTACGTATCGCGCGCGAAGCGCAGATCCCGCAGCTGCGCGCGGCAGCGGCCCAGGCGTTTAGCCAGAGCCGTTTTCGTGCTCCCTGGTTTGACGCTGAAGACAGCGGCCGCTTCTACGCACAGTGGATTGAGAACGCGGTGCGCGGCACATTTGATCACCAGTGTCTGATCGCCTGCGACGAGCAGGGCGCGCTGCAGGGGTTCGTCTCCATGCGCGAAGTCGCTGGTGACGCGCGTATCGGTCTGCTGGCGGTGCTGCCGGCGGCGCAGGGCAACGGCGTCGGGCAGCGTTTGCTGCTGGCGGCAGCCGACTGGGGCCGGGTGCGCCAGCTCGAACGTCTGCGGGTCGCAACCCAGCTCAGCAATCTTACGGCGATGCGCCTCTATTTACGCAGCGGTGCCCGGCTGGAAAGCACCGCCTACTGGTTTTACAGGAAAGCCTGATGATCCCATTTAATGCGCCCCCGGTTGTGGGCACCGAAGTTGACTATATGCAGTCGGCGATGGCCAGCGGCAAGCTGTGCGGCGACGGCGGCTTTACCCGGCGCTGTCAGCAGTGGATGGAGCAGCATTTTGGCAGCAAAAAAGTGCTGCTGACGCCCTCGTGCACCGCTTCGCTGGAGATGGCCGCGCTGCTGATCGATATCCAGCCCGGCGATGAAGTGATCATGCCGAGCTACACCTTTGTCTCCACCGCCAACGCCTTCGTGCTGCGCGGCGCCACCATTGTGTTCGTCGACGTGCGCCCGGATACGCTGAATATCGACGAAACGCAGATTGAAGCAGCAATCACGCCGAAAACGCGCGCCATCGTGCCGGTACATTACGCGGGCGTGGCGTGCGAGATGGATACCATCATGGCGCTGGCGGCGAAGCACCAGCTGTATGTGATTGAAGATGCGGCGCAGGGCGTGATGTCGCAGTACAAAGGGCGCGCGCTGGGCACCATCGGCCATATTGGCTGCTTTAGCTTCCATGAGACGAAAAACTACACCGCCGGCGGTGAAGGCGGCGCTACGCTGATCAACGAGGCGAAACTGATCGAGCGTGCGGAGATCATCCGCGAAAAAGGCACCAACCGCAGCCAGTTCTTCCGCGGACAGGTGGATAAATATACCTGGCGCGACATTGGTTCCAGCTACCTGATGGCGGATTTGCAGGCGGCTTATCTATGGGCGCAGCTGGAAGCGGCGGAACGCATCAACCAGCAGCGTCTGCGCCTGTGGCAGAACTATTACGACGCGCTGCAGCCGCTGGCGGCCAGCGGGCGCATTGCGTTACCGGCGGTGCCGGCCAGTTGCCGTCACAACGCCCACATGTTCTATCTCAAATTGCGCGACAGCGAGGATCGCCAGGCACTGATTAACTGGATGAAGGAAGCGGAGATCCTCACCGTGTTCCACTATATCCCGCTGCACTCCTCACCGGCCGGCGCGCGTTTTGGCCGCTTCCACGGCACGGATGCGTTCACTACGCGCGAGAGCGAGCGCCTGCTGCGGCTGCCGCTGTTCTACAACCTGTCGGACAACAACCAGCGTACGGTAATCAGTTCGCTGCTGAGCTTCTTTGCCTGATGTCGTTAGCCAGAGCCTCAGTGTGGACCGCCTCGTCCACGCTGGTAAAAATTGTCGCTGGCCTGCTGGTGGTGAAACTGCTGGCGGTGAGCTTCGGCCCCGAGGGCGTCGGCCAGGCGGGTAACTTTCGCCAGCTGATTACCGTGCTCGGCGTGCTGGCCGGCGCGGGTATCTTTAACGGCGTAACCACCTATGTCGCGCAGTTCCGCCAGCAGCCGGCGCAGCTGCGTGCAGTGACCGGCACTGCGTCAGCAATGGTGCTGGGGTTTTCCACGCTGCTGGCGCTGCTGTTCCTGCTGGCGGCGGAGCCCATCAGCCGGGCGCTGTTTGGTCACGCCGCCTGGCAAAACGTGGTGCGTATCGTCGCCTTTTTGCAGCTGGGCATTGCCTGGGCCAACCTGACACTGGCGTTGCTGAAAGGTTTTCGCGATGCGCGCGGTAACGCGCTGGCGCTGATCGCCGGCAGCCTGATCGGCGTGGTGGGTTATGTGCTGTGCTGGTGGCTGGGTGGCTATGCCGGTGCGCTGGTCGGGCTGGCGCTGGTGCCGGCGCTGCTGGTCGGGCCGGCGCTGTGGATGCTGCGACGCCACCGCGAGGAACTGCCGCTGCGCTGGCTGATGCCGCAGTGGCAGCCGGCGCTGGCGCGTAATCTGGCCAAATTTACCCTGATGGCGCTGATGACGGCCGTGACCCTGCCGGTAGCCTGGGTGATGATGCGTAATCTGCTGGCGCAGCAGCAGGGCTGGGCGCAGGTCGGGCTGTGGCAGGGCGTCACCAGCATCTCCGATGCGTATCTGCAATTTATCACCGCCACGTTCAGCGTCTGGCTGCTGCCAACGCTGGCGCGGCTGGAGCATAAAGCTGACATCGCGCGCGAAATTGGCCGTGCGCTGCGCTTTGTGTTGCCGGCGGTGGCGGCGGCCAGCTTTTGCGTCTGGCTGCTGCGCGATGTCGCCATCTGGCTGCTGTTTTCCCCGCAGTTCAGCGCCATGCGCGATCTTTTTGTCTGGCAGTTGTGCGGTGACGTCTTTAAAGTAGGCGCCTATGTTTTCGGATACCTGGTGATCGCCAAAGCCTCACTGCGCTTTTATATTCTCACGGAAATCAGCCAGTTTGTGCTGCTGACAGCCTTTGCGCACTGGCTGATCCCACTGCACGGAACGGCGGGCGCGGCGCAGGCTTATATGGCGACCTACGTGCTCTACTTTGCCCTTTGCTGTGGCGCTTTCTTGATTTATTGCCGGAAAAAATGACGCTATTTCACGTGCTGGGCTCCGATATCCCGCATCACAATCACACGCTGCTGCGCTTCTTTAACGACGTCATGAGCGTTGAATCGCCAGCCGACGCGCCGCGTCAGTTTATGGTGGTATCGGCCGCGCCGGATACCCTGATGGCCTATCCTCAGCTGCAGATCGACGTGTATCCCAGCAAGCGCGCGCTGGCGCAGGCGGTGATCGCACGCGCCGCCGATCGCCGTCAGCGCTTCTTCTTTCACGGCCAGTTCAATCCGCGCCTGTGGCTGGCGCTGCTCAGCGGCAAGCTGCGGCGACAGCAGGCGTTCTGGCACATCTGGGGCGCCGATCTCTACGAAGAGGGCGCCGGGCTGAAGTACCGCCTGTTTTATCTGCTGCGGCGTATCGCCCAGGGGCGCATGGCGCAGGTGTTTGCCACGCGCGGCGATCTGCACTTTTTCCAGCAGCGCCATCCGCGCGTGCCCACTTCGCTGCTCTATTTTCCAACGCGTATGCCGGAGGCCGCGATACCCGCACCTGCCGCCAGCGACAGCTTTACCATTCTGCTCGGCAACTCGGGCGATCGCAGCAACCGGCACATTGAAGGATTGCAGGCGATTCGCCGCCAGTTTGGTGAGCAGGTTAACGTGGTGATCCCGCTCGGTTATCCGGCCAGCAACTATGAGTACATCGATGAGATTGATGCTGCCGCGCAGCGCCTGTTTCCGCGCGGCCAGGTGACGCTGCTGCGCGACAAAATCGACTTCACAGCCTATCTGCAATTGCTGAGTCGCTGTCAGCTCGGTTATTTTATGTTCGAGCGTCAGCAGGGCATCGGTACGCTGTGCCTGCTGATTCAGGCCGGCATTCCGTTTGTGGTCAACCGTAAGAATCCGTTCTGGCGTGACCTGAGCGAGCAGGGGCTGCCGGTGTTATTTAGCGCTGATGCGCTGGATCGCACGCGCGTGGCGGAGGCGCAGCGTCAGCTGGCGCAGTGCGATCGTTCCGCTATCGCCTTTTTTGCCCCGGGCTATCTGGCGGGATGGCGCCACGCGCTGGCGGAGAGTGAAAGGGAGTCAACATGAGCCTGCTGCAGTTTAGTGGTCTGCTGGTGGTGTATCTGTTTTCGCTGGGCTTCATTCTGACGCTGACCTGGCGCGAATTTAAACGGGTGCGTTTTAATTTCCACCTGTTCTTTACCCTGCTGTTTTTACTGACCTTTTACTTTGGCTTTCCGCTGACCAGCGTGCTGGTGTTCCGCTTTAACGTCAGCGTGGTGCCGGCAGACTATCTGCTGCAGGCGCTGCTGGCCGCCACCAGTTTCTACGCCATCTATTACGTCAGCTACAAAGTGCGGCTGCGGCCTGCGCAGGCGGTGCCGCGCAAACCCTGGCTGACGATGAACCGGGTGGAAACCCATCTGACCTGCCTGCTGCTGGCGCTGGTGGCGGTGGGAACCGTCACGGTGTTCTTTATGCATAACGGCCTGCTGCTGTTCCGGCTGTCGGCCTATAACCAGATCTTCTCCAGCGAAGTGTCCGGCGTGGCGCTCAAGCGTTTCTTCTACTTCTTCATTCCGGCGATGCTGATCCGCTATTTCCTTAATCCTACCCAGCGCCAGTGGCTGCTGTTTTTGCTGATCACGGTGGCGTTTGGTCTGCTGACCTATGCGCTGGTGGGCGGGACGCGCGCCAATATCATCATCGCCTTTGCGCTGTTCCTGTTCATCGGCATTACGCGCGGCTGGATTACGCTGTGGATGCTGGTGGGGGCCGGCGTGATGGCGATTGGCGGCATGTTCTGGCTGGCGCTGCGTCGTTACAATCTCGACGTGGTGGGTGATGAAGCGTTTTACACGTTTCTCTATCTAACGCGCGACACCTTTTCGCCGTGGGAAAACCTTGCGCTGCTGCTGCAGAATTACGACAAAATCGATTTTCAGGGGCTGGCCCCGATCTGGCGTGATTTCTACGTGTTTATCCCAGGCTGGCTGTGGCCGGATCGGCCATCGATGGTGCTCAACAGCGCCAACTATTTCACCTGGGAAGTGCTGAATAACCACTCCGGGCTGGCGATTTCACCCACGTTGCTCGGGTCGCTGCTGATCATGGGCGGTGCAGGCTTTATTCCCCTTGGGGCGATAGCGGTCGGGCTGTTGATGAAAGGGTTTGATTCTCTCTACCAGCAGGGGCGCGAAGCTGGCAACCGCTACAGCGGTGCCATTTTGCAAAGCTTCTGCTTTGGCGCGGTGTTCAATATGATCGTGCTGGCGCGCGAAGGGCTGGATGCCTTCGGCTCGCGCGTGGTGTTCTTTTGCCTGATTTTCGCCGCCTGCGTTGGGCTGGCGAAGTTACTTTTCTGGCTGTTAGCGCGTGCCGGGCTGATTCGCCCGCGCGCGGAGCCAGTTTTATCGCGCTCTGCTTAACCTCCGGGCCTGACGGGAAATACCGACCATGGAAACCGATCATCCGCGTTATACCCTGCGCGGCATCGATTTACACGCTTTCGCCGATATGGCGAGCTTTCTTCACTTTTTGCTGCCGGACGGCAAGCCGCGCAGCGGCACGCTGGTGGCGATCAACGCCGAAAAGATGCTGACGCTGGAAGAGGATGCCCAGCTGCGCGCGCTGATCGCCGCCGCGGAGATCAAATACCCGGACGGCATCAGCATTGTGCGTTCGCTGCGAAAAAAATACCCGCAGCTGACGGTGAACCGCATCGCCGGCGCCGATCTGTGGGAAGCGCTGATGGAACAGGCGGGCCGCAGCGGTATTCCGGTGTTTTTAATCGGCGGGCGTGAGCAGGTGCTGCAGGAAACTTGCGATAAATTACGCCGTCAGTGGAATGTCAACATCGTGGGCAGCCAGAACGGCTACTTCGCTCCAGCCGAACGCGAGGCGCTATTTGCGCGCATTGCCGCCAGCGGGGCGCAGATTGTGACCGTGGCGCAGGGATCGCCGCGCCAGGAGCTGCTGATGCGCGACTGCCGCGAACACTGGCCGCACGCGCTGTATATGGGCGTCGGCGGCACCTATGACGTCTTTACCGGCCACGTCACGCGTGCGCCGCGCATCTGGCAGCAATTAGGGCTGGAGTGGCTGTATCGCCTGATACGCCAGCCATCACGCTGGCGCCGCCAGTTAAAACTGCTGAAATATTTACGCTATCACTGGCGCGGCGATCTGTAACGCGGCAGGAATAGTGCTGTAATTCCGGCAGGTTAAGCAGGCAAATTGCGTTATTTATCGACGGAATGCACAAAGCGTAAGCAAACGCGATTTTTTTATGAAAAAGCACTGGACAGCCTGGAGTCAAATACGTAGTATGCCCATCCGCAACGGCGCTACGCGCCCGTAGCTCAGCTGGATAGAGCGCTGCCCTCCGGAGGCAGAGGTCTCAGGTTCGAATCCTGTCGGGCGCGCCATTTAGTTTGTGCGCAAGAGCTTCGGTGGTTGGTTTAACCGCGTTATGCAGTGCATTAAGTAAGCGGTTACGCTTACGCACCAGAATTATGGTGGCTATAGCTCAGTTGGTAGAGCCCTGGATTGTGATTCCAGTTGTCGTGGGTTCGAGTCCCATTAGCCACCCCAGATTTTGCTGGGACATGCGAAGGTGGCGGAATTGGTAGACGCGCTAGCTTCAGGTGTTAGTGTTCTTACGGACGTGAGGGTTCAAGTCCCTCTCTTCGCACCAGGCAAAACAAGTAAGCAGTAACAGGCAGTACAAAATCGGCGAGTAGCGCAGCTTGGTAGCGCAACTGGTTTGGGACCAGTGGGTCGGAGGTTCGAATCCTCTCTCGCCGACCATATTCGAAAAGCCTGCTTTGCAAAAAGCGGGCTTTTTTCGTTCGTAGCAAAAGAGGATGAGAACCTCCGAAGGAGGTTTGAGCCGAGCGCAGCGAGACAACGTTGCGTCAGCAACGGCCCGCAGGGCGCTTCTCGCAGAGAAGCGTAATCCTCTCTCGCCGACCATCATTTAAGAAACCTGCTTTGCAAAAAGCAGGTTTTTTTTCGTCTGTAGTAAAAGAGGATGAGAACCTCCGAAGGAGGTTTGCGCCGGGCGCAGCGATTGTCGCTATTACGCGACACCTAACCTGCTGATTTTCAACAGCCTTACCTTTCCTTGCACAGCCTGTCGCTCAGCGGAGACAGCTTTAAACCGGTCTGTCGCGTTTTCGCGACATCGCAACCGCTGTCAGCGGGCAGAGATTGCCTAACTCACTGATATAAAATAACTTCCCGTGACTCATGCCATTCTGGCACGCTTTGTGCAATAATCTCTGCGTAGATGCTCATTCCACCTCTTATGTTTGCGGATGCAACATAAACCTGGGAATGATGCAGAGCCCCTTACGGTATCCGTTGTCCAGCTGGCAGTAACGTGCACGCGCTACTGCAGTAAGAAGGACATTACGTTGAGTCGGATACCATCAGTTGTCTTACCGACCTGATCTTACACCTGCTTCTGGCAGGTGTTTTTTTATCTGCCGTTCACGGATTGATGCCGTATTCCCTGCACGCTCTTTGAGGCAAAAAAAAGCCGGGACTGGCCCGGCGTGCACAAAAATAACAACAGTAAAATCAGGCGCCAGGATTGTTCTTCAGCGTCAGTAACAGACCTTCGCGACGCATTTTAGCCGCGTCTTCCGGGCGATGCAGGCGATCGTAAACGTCCGCCAGCCAGGCGTAGTCAAAGCCATCGGGACGCTGTGCCAGCGCCTGCTGGAAGGCTTCTGCGGCCTGCTGCCATTCACCATGGCGCATCAGCAGCTGGCCGAGCGTGCTGTGCAACAGCGGCGTGGCGCCGTGCTGCTTGATCTGCTGACGCAGCGCTTTTTCCAGCGCCTGCGGGTCACCGCTTTTGATACGCGGCATCAGCAGCACCAGCCGATCGTCATACTGACGCTTCAGCCCTTCCAGCACGATGCTTTGCGCTGTGTCCGGATCGTCGCACTCGATCAAATGCTCAGCCATCGCCACCTGCAGGGCAGTCTCCTGGCGGGTTTTACGACTCTGGTTCTGCCACCATTTTTTCAGGCCTTCGCTGCCCTGATCGGCCATAGCCTGATTCATCAGACCCAGCCACGCCTGCTGCTGCAGCGCGTTACGCTGGTTCTCATCGTTAATCTGCGCCTTCTGCATAGAGGGCAGGATATCCAGCAGTGCGCCCCAGGCGCCGGTGCGGATATAAGCCTGCTCGGCCAGACGCAGCACTTCCGGATGGCGCGGCGCCACTTCCAGCAGGCGATCAATACCGTGACGTGCGGCGTGATCTTCGTTACGCGCCAGCTGCAGTCGCACGCGGGTGATCTCAACCGGAATGGTATCGTTCTCGGAGAGCTCAGAGGCGCGCTCCAGGTGCTGGTTAGCACGGATTTCATCGCCGCGCTGCTGCGCTGCTTCCGCCGCCAGCAGATAGTTCGCCACCGGCTGATCGGCGTGATCGGCATTCTTTGACAGCAGCTTTTCTACCTGACGATAATCGCCTTCCGCCAGCTTCATCAGCGCGCTTTGCGTGTGACGCTGGGCGCTACGACGTTTCCGCCCGGTGAACCAGCCGCGGGTGCGGGCGCCGGTGCGGAACAGGCGACGCAGAATCCATTCGACCAGCAGAATCACCAGCAGGCTGAGAATCAGGATGATGGCCAGACCGGTGACGCTGGTCTCAATGTTCCAGTTATCGGTCTGGATCAGCACGTAGCCCTGATGGCCGGCAACCATCGGCCCCAGCACAATGCCGGCAATCAGCAGCAGGAAAAGCACCAATACTTTCAGCATGGTTAGCCTCCCTGTTGATCAGCCGCAGCCGATGGCTGCGCCAGCAGATTGCGCACGCGTGTTTGCATCAGTTTTTCCAGCAGCGCCTGGCTCTCCAGCGTGTCCGGCACGTCCATCGAAATACTTTGCTGACTCAGCTCGTCGAGCTGGGCGAGGAAGGCTTTGGTCGCCGCATCGTTAGTGTCGTACCAGGCTCGCACCCAGGTGGATACCGCATCGATGGACTGTTTGTAGATCTCATCCTGATGGCGCGGCACCGCCTGCGCGGCAATCAGCAGACGTGAACGGATGTTTTCGCGCAGATAAACATCCTGATTCGGTGCCAGCAGCGGCTGCGCGGTGTTATCGCGGCGGCGGATGGTGATGAAATCATCCATGAAGTTGTGCCAGCTCTTCACCAGATTCTGACGCCATTCGTGCAGCGAGCTGGAGAGCTCACCGCTGTCGGCATCCATCGGCGATTCATCGCTGTCGTTATCGGCCAGACGCAGATTATCCACGCCGTTCGACAACTGGTTCAGCTTGAGGATGATGCCGTCGTAGTCCACCTGGCTGACCGCCGCCAGTGAACTGATATCCTGGGTCAGCGCGCGGCGCACGTTCATGATGCTGGGATCGTTCATCTCCGCCAGGCTGGTGTCCGCGCTTTTCAGCAGCGCTGCCGCGGTGGTGACGTCCTGATCGCTCCACAGTTTGCGACCCGCCAGTTTAACGAGGTAGTCGGCCTGCGCCAGCAGCCAGGTGCGGGTATCGTTGCCGGAAATAGTGGCCACTTTTTCACGCAGCGTCTCCAGCTCTTTGGCGCTGTTATCCTGCTGGCTGCGCGCTTCCTGCAGCGCGGTGTTGGCGTCCGCCAGCTGCTGCGAGAGCTGTTGTTTATCGCTGCCCAGTTGCTGCTGCAGGGCGCTCAGCTGCTCGCTCAGGTTCTGGTTAGTCTGAGCCTGTAAGTCGGCCTGGTGTTTCCCATTCAGGTAAAGTCCCGCGCCAATCGCCAGTGCAATGACAATTGCCACCGCGCTCAGCACCTTGCCGTCGCTCTTTTTCGCGCGAGGCGGCTGGCTGGCTGGCGTCGGGGAAGTGTCCGCAGGGGTGGTTTCTTCAACCATGGCGGAGGAGTCTTTTTGTTCCGTCATTGTGGCTCATCCCAATGTTAAGTTCAGCGTAACGCACGCAGCAGCGCGTCGTTATCCGCACCATCGGCTACCTCAATCTCCTGCCAGCCTAATTCGGCGGCCTGGGTAGCCAAACGTTCACTGACGACCAGTAGCCGACAGTGCAGCAGCCATTCCCGCCGATCGATTGGCGGAAACAGCGCAAACAGTTGTTGTAACATTTCACCGCTGGTCACCACCAGCGTGGTAATACCGCGATCGCGCCAGCGACGGCCTTCAATCGCGCCGTCGTACTGCTTTTCACAGCGCTGATAGCATTCACAGTATTGCACGTCCGCGCCGCGGGCGATCAGCGTCTCCGCCAGCAGTTCACGGCCCGGACTGCCGCGCAGAATCAGCGCACGCTTGCCGCTGACCTGCTGCAGGCGATTCAGCCGCACCAGCTCTTCGCTGGTTTCCCGCGCATGCGGATAGTCAACGTTCAGATTACTGACGGTGTGCAGCGCCAGCGCGGTGCTGCGACCAATGGCATAATAGTCGAGAAATGCCGGCCACGCGCTGCGCTGCTGCTGTAAAGCGGGCTGGGCAAAGTGCACCACCTGCTGCGACAGCAGAAATACCAGGTCACCGGGCTGCAGAGCGGCCAGTTTTAGCGGCAGTTGGGGGAGATCGCGACCCGGCGTGAATTCAATCAGCGGAAACGACCACGCCAGTTTGCCCTGGCTGCGCAGGCGCGCAACCAGTTCGCTGGCGGCGGGTTCCGGACGGGTCACGAGGATAGTCATGCGGGCGGCTGTCCCTGATAAACTTCACGCAGAATGTCACGCGCACCGCCGTCCAGCAGCTCTTCGGCCAGCGAGATCCCCATCTGTTCGGCCTGTTCACGCGGGCCGCGGCGTTCGCCCACCACCATCTGGCTGCCGTCCGGCGCACCGACCAGGCCGCGCAGCCACAGCTGATCGTCTTCCAGCACGGCAAAACTGCCGATCGGTACCTGACAGCCGCCTTCGAGACGGGTATTCATGGCGCGCTCGGCGCGCACGCAGACGGCTGTGTCGCTGTGGTTCAGCGCCTGCAGCAGCGTAATTAACGGCTGATCGTCGAGGCGGCACTCAATGCCGACCGCGCCCTGGCCCACCGCCGGCAGGGAAAACTCCGCCGGCAGCGCCTGACGAATGCGATCTTCCAGTCCAAGGCGTTTCAGCCCGGCGGCAGCAAGAATGATGGCGTCATACTCGCCGGCGTCCAGTTTGCTGAGACGCGTACCAACGTTACCGCGCAGCGAGCGAATCACCAGGTCCGGGCGCCGTGCGCTAATCTGGCACTGGCGACGCAGGCTGGACGTGCCGACCACCGCGCCCTGCGGCAGCGCGTCGATCGAGGAATAATGATTCGAGACGAACGCGTCGCGCGGATCCTCGCGCTCGCAGATGGTCACCAGTCCCAGACCGTCGGGAAAATCGACCGGCACATCTTTCATGGAGTGCACCGCCATATCGGCACGGTTTTCCAGCATCGCCAGCTCAAGCTCTTTGACAAACAGTCCCTTGCCACCCACTTTCGCCAGCGGCGTATCAAGGATGACATCACCTTTGGTGACCATCGGCACCAGCTCAACCTGCAAGCCGGGATGCGCAGCCATCAGGCGCTGTTGGACATATTGTGCCTGCCACAAGGCAAGCGGGCTTTGCCTGGTAGCAATTCTGAAAATTTTGTTTAACATGCTGTTAACCATTTTGATCGTTCATCGATTATCCTATCATTGATAGGGGAATGCTGTCAGTTTCAACGGATTGACCAGGCTGCAATCTCAGACCGGAGCCCGCTTTTTACGGCGTCAGATTCTGAGGCTGGAGTCCGAAAATGCAGGGCTACGTTTGGAACGTGCTAAACTGTCAGGTAGCGCAACTTTCTTTACGGTCAATCTTCCAGGTGTTAGATTGATCACGTTTCCAGCAATAATTTGCCCGACATCTTTATTATTAAGCGGCAGATTTTGGAAACAGGGTGCTTAACACTGGGACAATCAGGCGAAACGTCTTGTACCTCTACATTGAGACACTGAAACAGAGACTGGATGCGATTAACCAGCTGCGTGTAGATCGCGCACTGGCTGCCATGGGACCTGCTTTCCAGCACGTCTACAGTCTGCTGCCAACATTACTGCATTATCATCATCCGCTGATGCCGGGTTACCTTGAAGGTAGCGTTCCCCATGGCGTCAGCTTCTTTGCGCCTGATGAAAACCAGCAGCAGCTGTTGCAACAGTTAGCGGGCGACCATCCGCTCGACCTCAGCAGCGCGGTGAAGGGCGAACTGCCTATCACCGGCATCTACTCAATGGGCAGCACCTCGTCAGTCGGCCAGAACAGCGTCTCCGACCTCGACATCTGGGTATGCCATCAGTCATGGCTGGATAACGAAGAGCGTCTCAATCTGCAGCGCAAGTGTACGCTCCTGCAAAAATGGTGTGTGTCGCTGGGTGTGGAAGTCAGCTTCTTCCTGATCGACGAAAACCGTTTCCGCCATAATGAGAGCGGCAGCCTCGGCGGTGAAGACTGCGGTTCTACCCAACATATTTTACTGCTGGATGAGTTCTACCGTACCGCCGTGCGCATGGCGGGCAAACGCATTCTGTGGAACATGGTGCCTGGCGAAGAAGAACATCACTACGACGATTACGTGATGTCGCTCTATTCACAGGGCGTGCTGACGCCGAATGAGTGGCTGGATCTCGGCGGTCTCGGCACGCTGTCGGCGGAAGAGTATTTCGGTGCCAGCCTGTGGCAGCTGTATAAAAGTATCGATTCGCCGTACAAAGCGGTGCTGAAAACCCTGCTGCTGGAAGCTTACAGCTGGGAATACCCAGACACGCAGCTGCTGGCGATGGATATCAAACAGCGACTGCACGATGGCGAAATTGTCTGCTTCGGTCTCGATCCCTACTGCATGATGCTGGAGCGCGTGACGCGCTATCTGACCAGCGTCGATGACACCGCGCGCCTTGATTTGGTGCGCCGCTGTTTTTACCTCAAAGTGTGCGAAAAACTCTCCAGCGAGGAGCAGCATCCGCGCGCGGGCTGGCGGCGTGAAATTCTGTCGCAGCTGGTGAAAGAGTGGGGCTGGGACGATGAGAAGCTGGCGGTGCTGGATAATCGCGCGCAGTGGAAAATCGAACGGGTGCGCGAGGCGCACAACGAGCTGCTGGATGCGATGATGCAGAGCTATCGCAACCTGATCCGTTTTGCCCGTCGCAACAATTTAAGCGTCAGCGCCAGCCCGCAGGACATCGGCGTGCTGACGCGTAAATTGTACGCCGCGTTTGAAGCGCTGCCGGGCAAAGTCACGCTGGTGAACCCGCAAATCTCGCCCGATCTGTCGGAAGAGAACCTGACCTTTATTCATGTGCCGGCCGGGCGCGCCAACCGTGCCGGCTGGTATCTGTATAACCAGTCGCCGGACATGAGCTCAATCATCAGCCATCAGCCGCTGGAATATAACCGCTATCTCAACAAGTTAGTGGCATGGGCGTGGTTCAACGGACTGCTGACGCGCAAAACCCGTCTGCACATTAAGGGCAACGAGTTCTGCGATCTGCCGCGCCTGCAGGAGCTGGTCAACGATGTCTCCAGCCACTTCCCGCTGCGTCTGCCGGCGCCGACGCCGAAAGCGCTCTACAGCCCGTGCGAAATCCGGCATCTGGCGATCATCGTTAACCTCGAACACGATCCGACCTCGGCGTTCCGCAATCAGGTAGTGCACTTCGACTTCCGTAAGCTGGATGTATTTAGCTTTGGCCAGCAGCAGCAGTGCCTGATCGGCAGCATCGATCTGCTGTACCGCAACTCGTGGAACGAAGTGCGTACGCTGCACTTCAGCGGCGAGCAGGCGATGATTGAAGCGCTGAAAACCATTCTGGGCAAAATGCATCAGGACGCCGCACCGCCGGACACGGTAGAAGTATTCTGCTACAGCCAGCATCTGCGCGGCCTGATTCGTACCCGCGTGCAGCAGCTGGTGTCGGAATGCATTGAGCTGCGTCTGTCGAGCACGCGTCAGGAGCCGGGCCGCTTTAAAGCGCTGCGCATGGCCGGTCAGACCTGGGGCCTGTTTTTCGAACGCATGAGCGTCTCGGTGCAGAAACTGGAAAACGCGGTCGAGTTTTACGGCGCGATTTCCAACAACAAGCTGCACGGTTTGTCGATCAAAGTTGAATCGAACCAGACGCCGCTGCCGCCGGTGGTCAACGGCTACGCCAGCGAAGGCATCATTCAGTTCTTCTTTGAAGACACCAGTGACGATCGCGGCTTCAATATCTATATCCTCGATGAAAGCAACCGGGTTGAGGTGTATCACCATTGCGAAGGCAGCAAAGAGGAGCTGGTACGTGACGTCAGCCGCTTCTATTCGTCGTCGCACGATCGCTTTACCTACGGCTCAAGCTTTATCAATTTCAACCTGCCGCAGTTCTATCAGATTGTGCACGCTGGCGATCGCTTCCAGGTGATTCCGTTCCGCAGCCAGACGCTGACGCAGCTGTGCGCCACCCAGCCGGACAACGACAACGGCGACTTCCAGCCGCGCTACCAGATGCACTAAAGCCGCTGCGCTGTACGCAGTGGCCTGCACCCGTTTCTGAACCTTCTGCCGGATATTTCCTGTTGCTTTTACAACGTCAACTGCGATGATAAGCAGCTGGGATTTGGATAAAAAGAGCAGACAGAATGATACGAGTGATGAGCCAGCTGGGTATGGCGCTGGCGCTGGTCAGCCTGGTAGGCTGTGGCCTGAAAGGACCGCTGTATTTCCCGCCCAACGATCGGCCGCAACAGAAAAATCAGCCGGTGACTGAGCAGCAGCAAAAAGCGGCACAGGATGCGGATACCAGCGGCCTGGTCACCAGCAAACCGGCTGGCGTGCAGGCGAATTAAACCCGATGAGTCATCCGGCGGAGCAGAAAATGCAGTTCTCGAAAATGCACGGTCTCGGTAACGACTTTATGGTCGTCGATGCCGTGACGCAAAACGTCTTTTTTTCGCCGGAACTGATTCGCCGCCTGGCGGATCGGCATCTGGGGATCGGCTTCGATCAGTTGCTGATCGTCGAGCCACCTTACGATCCGGATCTCGATTTCCACTACCGCATCTTCAACGCTGACGGCAGCGAAGTGGCGCAGTGCGGCAACGGCGCGCGCTGTTTTGCCCGCTTTGTTCGCCTCAAAGGGCTGACCAATAAAAGCGACATTCGCGTCAGCACTCAGACCGGCCGCATGGTACTGAGCGTCACCAGCGATGAGCTGGTACGCGTTAACATGGGCGAGCCCAACTTTGACCCGCAGCAGGTGCCGCTGCGCGCTAACAAGGCGGAAAACCTCTATCTGCAGCGCGTGGCCGAGCAGACCGTGATGTTTGGCGCGGTATCAATGGGCAATCCACACTGCGTGATTCAGGTTGAAAGCGTGAAAACCGCCGCGGTGGAGACGCTCGGTCCGGCACTGGAGAGCCATGAGCGCTTTCCCGAGCGCGTGAACGTCGGCTTTATGGAAGTGGTCAATCCGGAACACATCCGTCTGCGCGTGTATGAACGCGGCGCAGGCGAAACCCAGGCGTGCGGCAGCGGCGCCTGCGCCGCAGTGGCCTGCGGCATTCAGCAGGGCATTCTGGCGGAGAAAGTGCGCGTCGATCTGCCCGGCGGCACGCTGCATATCGCCTGGAAAGGGGCCGGTCAGCCGCTGTTTATGACCGGGCCAGCCACACACGTCTATGATGGGTTTATTCATCTATGAAAAATATCGAAGAGCAGACCGACAGCGCGGTTTTGCTGGACGATCAGGCGGTGAGCGCCTGGCTGCGTCACAACCCCGATTTCTTTATTCGCAATGCGCGCCAGGTTGAGCAAATGATGGTGCCGCATCCGGTGCGCGGCAGCGTATCGCTGGTGGAGTGGCATATGGCGCGTCAGCGCAACCACATCCAGCAGCTGGAAGAGGAGATCACGCTGCTGATGGAGCAGGCAACCGCCAATCATCAGCTGTTCGATCGCCTGCTGGCGTTGCAGAGCCATCTCGCGGCGGCCGATAGCCTGCAGGAGATGCTGACGCGCCTGCATCGCTGGGCGCGCGAGCTTGGCCTGGCGGGCGCTAATGTGCGGCTGTTCAGCGACCGCTGGCGCATCGGCGCACCCTCCGATTTCACCCAGCTTGGTCTGTCACGCCAGGCGTTTGAGCCGCTGCGCATCCAGCGCTTTGGTCAGCAGCATCACTACCTTGGCAGCCTGAACGGACCGGAGCTGCTGCTGCTGCTGCCGCAGGCAAAAGCCGTCGGATCGGTGGCGATGTCGCTGATGGGCGAGCAGGGCGATCTCGGCGTACTGATCTTCAGCAGCCGCGACAACCAGCACTATCAGGCGGGCATGGGCACGCTGCTGCTGCAGCATCTGGCACAAATGCTGCCCGACCTGCTGTCTCGCTGGGTGGAGCGCGCATGAGCAGCGCCAGCCCGCTGTTGCCGGCCGTTGAGGGCTTTCTGCGCTATCTGAAAGTCGAACGCCAGCTCAGCCCGCTGACGCAAAAGAATTACCAGCGCCAGCTGCAGGCGCTTATCGCCATGGCGGATGACATGCACATTACCGCGTGGTCGCAGCTGGAACCGGCACAGGTGCGCAGTCTGGCGTCGCGCAGCCGGCGCGGCGGTCTCGGGGCTAGCAGCCTGGCCCTGCGCATGTCGGCGCTGCGCAGCTTTCTCGACTGGCAGGTCAGTCAGGGCATGCTGAGCGCCAATCCGGCGAAAGGCATCGCCACGCCGCGCAACGCACGGCATCTGCCAAAAAATATGGATGTCGATGAAGTCAGCCAGCTGCTGGAGATCGACCTCGACGATCCGCTGGCGGTGCGCGACCGCGCCATGCTGGAAACCATGTACGGCGGCGGTTTACGTCTCGCTGAGCTGGTGGGCATCGACTGTCGTCATCTTGACCTGGAGAGCGGTGAAGTCTGGGTGCGGGGCAAAGGCAGCAAAGAGCGCCGCGTGCCGATTGGCGGCACCGCCGTCACCTGGCTGCAGCACTGGCTGCCGTTACGCAACAGCTTCGCGCCGCAGGATGATGCGGTTTTTGTATCGACGCGCGGCAGCCGTATTTCGGCGCGCAATGTGCAGAAACGCTTCGCCGAATGGGGCATTAAGCAGGGCGTCGCCAGCCATATCCACCCGCATAAGCTGCGCCACTCGTTTGCTACCCATCTGCTGGAATCGAGCGGCGATCTGCGCGCGGTGCAGGAGTTGCTCGGCCACGCCAACCTCTCGACCACGCAAATCTATACCCACCTGGATTTCCAGCATCTGGCGTCGGTATACGATGCGGCACACCCGCGTGCTAAACGAGGAAAGTCTGAATGAAGTTTTATCGCCCGCTGGGCCCGATCAAAGCCATCACCTTCGATCTCGACGATACGCTGTATGACAACTATCCGGTGATCCGTAAAACCACGGCGGAATCGCACGCTGCACTGCAGGCGTATCACCCGGCGCTGCGCGAGTTTACGCCGGAAGATTATCAGGCGTTGCGCGATGAACTGCTGCTGCGTGAGCCGGAAATTTATCACGATGTCTCTGAGTGGCGTCGCCGCTCGGTAGAGCTGGCGCTGCTCAACGCCGGACTGCCGGCCGCGCAAGCCAGCGCAGGTGCCCGCGACGTGATGAGCGTGTTTCATCAGTGGCGCAGTGCGGTGGAGATGCCAGAAGAGACCCATCAGACGCTGGCCTGGCTCGGCGAGCGCGTGCCGCTGGTGGCGATCACCAATGGCAACGCCGACCCGCAAAAGCTCGGCATCGATCACTACTTCCAGTTCGCGCTGCGCGCCGGTCCGCACGGGCGCGCCAAGCCGTGGCAGGATATGTACCATCTGGCCGCCGAACGGTTGGGCATTGCGCCGCAGCATATTCTGCACGTCGGCGATGACCTGACCACCGACGTCGCCGGTGCGCTGCGCGCCGGTCTGCAGGCGTGCTGGATCAACCTGCGTGACGGCAATCTGATGAAGATTGATGACGCGCGCCTGCTGCCACACGTGGAAATTCATCAGTTGGCATCGCTGACCTCGCTGCTATAATGGCTGTAAATTTATCCAGTCGTATTCTGTATTCTGCAACGCGCGGCCGTGCAGGCTGTGCGTCACCAGCCTGATCGCATAGCTGATTACGCCCTCGCAGATGTCTGCCCTTGCCGCCTGGCGGCAACGCGAACGGTGCAGGATACGCATCCTACTTGCTTAAAACGGTGCTTATGGACGTTTCCGATCTGCTTAACGGCTTGAATGACAAACAGCGCGAAGCGGTCGCCGCGCCGCGCAGCAATCTGCTGGTGCTGGCCGGAGCAGGCAGCGGTAAAACCCGCGTGCTGGTGCATCGCATCGCCTGGCTTTTGTCGGTAGAGAACTGCTCGCCTTACTCAATCATGGCGGTGACCTTCACCAACAAGGCGGCAGCGGAGATGCGCCACCGTATCGACCAGCTGATCGGTACCAGCCAGGGCGGCATGTGGATTGGCACCTTCCACGGCCTGGCGCACCGTTTACTGCGCGCGCACCACCTGGATGCCGGGCTGCCGCAGGATTTCCAGATCCTCGACAGCGAAGATCAGCTGCGTCTGCTCAAGCGCCTGATCAAAGCCATGAACCTCGACGAGAAACAGTGGCCGGCGCGTCAGGGCATGTGGTACATCAACGGCAAAAAGGACGAAGGGCTGCGGCCTAAGCACATTGAAAGCTACGGCAATCCGGTGGAGCAGACGTGGCTGCGTATCTATCAGGCGTACCAGGAAGCCTGCGATCGCGCCGGGCTGGTCGACTTCGCCGAACTGCTGCTGCGGGCGCATGAGCTGTGGCTCAACAAGCCGCAGATTCTCAATCACTACCGCGAGCGCTTCAGCAATATTCTGGTAGACGAATTCCAGGACACCAACAACATTCAGTACGCGTGGATTCGCATGCTGGCTGGCGACAGCGGCCGGGTCATCATCGTTGGTGATGACGATCAGTCCATTTACGGCTGGCGCGGCGCGCAGGTGGAGAACATCCAGCGTTTCCTGCAGGATTTCCCAGGCGCGGAAACCATCCGTCTTGAGCAGAACTATCGCTCCACCAATAACATTCTGAAAGCAGCCAACGCCCTGATTGCCAATAACAATGGCCGTCTGGGGAAAGAGCTGTGGACCGACGGCAGCGACGGTGAAAAGATTTCACTGTATTGCGCGTTCAACGAGCTGGATGAAGCGCGCTTTGTCGTCAATCGCATCAAAACCTGGCATGAAAACGGCAACGCGCTGCAGGATTGCGCCATTCTCTACCGCAGCAACGCCCAGTCGCGCGTGCTGGAAGAGGCGCTGCTGCAGGGCAGCATGCCGTACCGCATTTATGGCGGCATGCGCTTCTTCGAGCGCCAGGAGATCAAAGATGCGCTGGCCTATTTGCGGCTGCTGGCCAACCGCAATGACGATGCGGCATTCGAGCGCGTGGTCAACACGCCGGTGCGCGGCGTTGGCGATCGCACGCTCGATGTGGTGCGCCAGACCGCGCGTGAGCAGCAGCTGACGTTGTGGCAGGCCACGCGCGCACTGCTGCAATCCAAAGCGCTGGCTGGCCGTGCCGCCTCGGCGCTGCAGCGCTTCTGCGAGCTGGTGGATGCGCTGGCGACGGAAACCGCTGAGCTGCCGCTGCACGTACAGACCGATCGGGTGATTAAAGACTCCGGCCTGTGGCTGATGTACGAGCAGGAAAAGGGCGAAAAAGGCCAGGCGCGTATCGAAAACTTAGAGGAATTGGTCACCGCCACGCGCCAGTTCAGCTATCAGGACGAAGACGAAGATCTGATGCCGCTGCAGGCGTTTCTGTCGCACGCGGCGCTGGAAGCCGGTGAAGGCCAGGCGGACAAGTGGCAGGATGCGGTGCAGCTGATGACGCTGCACTCGGCGAAAGGGCTGGAGTTCAGCCAGGTGTTTATCGTCGGCATGGAAGAGGGCATGTTCCCGAGCCAGATGTCGCTGGACGAAGGCGGCCGGCTGGAGGAGGAGCGTCGCCTGGCGTATGTCGGCGTGACGCGCGCGATGGAGAAGCTGACGCTCACCTACGCCGAAACCCGTCGCCTTTATGGTAAGGAAGTGTATCACCGGCCATCGCGTTTCATTGGTGAACTGCCGGAAGAGTGCGTGGAAGAGGTGCGGCTGCGCGCCAGCGTGAGCCGGCCGGTGAGCCATCAGCGCATGGGCACACCGGTGGCGAAGAGCGACAGCGGCTTCGCGCTCGGGCAGCGCGTGCGCCACGCTAAGTTCGGCGAAGGCACCATTATCAATCTGGAAGGCAGCGGCGAGCACAGCCGTCTGCAGGTGGCCTTTCAGGGTCAGGGCATTAAGTGGCTGGTGGCGGCTTACGCCCGGCTGGAAACCGTGTAGCGCGGTTGCGCTACCTTGACGACTTTTTCGTCTCAGCGTAACATGCGCGCACTATTATCATGAGAGGACAATGCCTTGGACGCGCCCAGTCGATGCTGGCTCTATACCCTGGTTAACAGGGACAATTTCTAAGGCTACCTCTTTAACGCGGGTAGCCTTAGCGGTTATCAGCGACCTCCCTTTTTGATCCCGTCGCACGAGTCAGCACTGATTTACCCTTGAAGCGAAAGTTTCCGCGTTCAGGCTTTGCCGTGCCCGTGGTGCCAGCAGCACTGCGGTTCACCGCCTTGTCCCATGTCGTCTGCAATGGGGAGTATTGCTATGCTGAGCGCATTTAAACTGGAGCGCGATCGCCTGACGCGCATCGAGCTGGAAGACAACAACGACAAACTCAACACCTCGGTGTGGGTCGATCTGATCGAGCCGGACGACAGCGAGCGTGAGCGCGTGCAGTCGGAACTGGGGCAGAGCCTGGCAACGCGCCCCGAGCTGGAGGACATTGAGGCCTCGGCGCGTTTCTTCGAGGACGAAGACGGCCTGCACATCCACTCCTTTTTCTTTTTTGAAGATGCTGAAGATCACGCCGGCAACTCCACCGTGGCGTTTACCATCCGCGAAGATCGCCTGTACACACTGCGCGAGCGTGAGCTGCCGGCGTTCCGCCTGTACCGCATGCGCGCGCGCAATCAGCAGCTGACTGACGGCAACGCCTACGAACTGCTGCTCGATCTGTTCGAAACCAAAATCGAGCAGCTGGCGGATGAGATCGAGAACATCTATAGCGCGCTGGAAAAACTCAGCCGCGTGATTATGGAAGGGCAACAGGGCGAAGAGTACGACGACGCGCTGTCGCGCCTGGCGGAGCTGGAAGATATCGGCTGGAAAGTGCGTCTTTGCCTGATGGATACCCAGCGTGCGCTGAACTTCCTGGTGCGTAAAGCGCGGCTGCCGGGCAATCAGCTGGAGCAGGCGCGCGAGATCCTGCGCGACATCGAATCGCTGCTGCCGCACAACGAATCGCTGTTCCAGAAGGTTAACTTCCTGATGCAGGCGGCGATGGGCTTTATTAACATCGAGCAGAACCGCATCATCAAAATCTTCTCGGTGGTGTCCGTGGTGTTCCTGCCGCCGACGCTGGTGGCCTCCAGCTACGGCATGAACTTTGAGTTTATGCCGGAGCTGAAGTGGAGCTTTGGTTATCCCGGCGCGATTGGCCTGATGATTCTCGCCGGGCTGGCGCCGTATCTCTATTTCAAACGGAAGAACTGGCTGTAATCGTACAGCATTGCATCATCGCACAGAACCGTAGCGGCGCGATTCATCGCGCTTTGTCTAACGGATGCTCAGCATATTGCGTCGTGGCATTCGCGTTATTAATACGCAAACCTGAGCGCAATAAATTGCGCCGCTACAACAGCGTGCGGTCTTTTGCTGGCGCCTTACCCCTGACGCGCCAGCGCTAATCTGCTAACCTGTTGCCTCAACTCACTTTCTGATTTCCTCCTTATGGCGCGTTTCTCTTTGCGGCAGCAGTGGGCGCTGCTGCTGACGGCTTCGCTGGTGCTGGGCTGCCTGCTGCAGCTATTGCACCTGCCGGCTGCACTGCTGCTCGGTCCGATGATTGTCGGTACCATTATGGGGCTGAGCGGCGCAACCGTGCGCATCGACAAACGGCTGTTCGTACTGGCGCAGGCGGTGCTGGGCTGCATGATCGGCCAGAGCCTGTCGCCTGCGATCCTCTCGCCGCTGCTCGATGACTGGCCGGTGGTGCTGGCGGTGCTGCTGCTGACGCTGGCGGCCAGCGGGCTGTCCGGTTTTCTGCTGGTGCGCTTTAGCTCGCTGCCGGGACCGACCGGCGCGTGGGGATCGTCGCCGGGCGGCGCGTCCGCAATGGTGGCGATGGCGGGCGATTTTGGCGCCGACGTGCGGCTGGTGGCGTTTATGCAATATCTGCGCGTGCTGTTTGTTGCTACTGCCGCGGCCGTGGTGGCTCGCATCGGCCTCGGCAGTAGCGGTGCTGCGGCCCACATTGTCTGGCTGCCGCCGCTGCACAGTGGCTTCGTGCTGACGCTGCTGGTGATGGTGGCGGGTGCGTGGCTGGGGCAGAAACTGCGTATCCCGTCCGGCGCGCTGCTGCTGCCGGCGCTGATGGGTGCCACGCTGCACGGAACGGGGGTCGCGACGCTGCAGGTGCCGGAGTGGCTGCTGGCACTGGCCTATGCGCTGATCGGCTGGAGCGTTGGCCTGCGCTTTACCCGGCCGATCTTTTTGCTGGCGCTGCGCACGCTGCCGCAAATGATCGCCTCGATTATCGGTCTGATGCTGTTGTGCGGGGGGCTGGCGTGGATGCTGACGCGCGTGCTGCACGTCGATCTGATGACCGCTTATCTGGCAACCAGCCCGGGCGGGCTGGATACGGTGGCGATTATTGCTGCTGGCAGCCGGGTCGATATTGCGTTTGTCATGGCGCTGCAGACGCTGCGTCTGTTTACCATTCTGCTTACCGGCCCGGCGATGGCCCGTTTTATCTCACGCTATGCGCACGCGCGTGCGGGCTGAAAACAGCAGCGCGTCCAGAATGAAGATCGCCAGCGCCAGCCAGATGAAGCCGAAGGTCACCATTTTATCCGGCGTCAGGCTCTCACCGTAAAACAGCACCGCCAGCAGGAACATCAGCGTCGGCCCGAGGTACTGAAAGAAACCGACCGTCGACAGGCGCAGGCGCGCGCAGGCGGCGGCGAACAGCATCAGCGGAATGGTGGTAATGATGCCGGCGGCGATCAGCTTGAGGTTCAGGCTGAGTGGATTAGCGCTGAGGTGGCTGGTGGCGCTGTCAGCAAAGCCAAACAGATAGATGGCCGCCAGCGGGAACAGCCACGCGGTTTCAATCAGCATACCGCTCTGTGCATCAACCTGAATCTTCTTGCGCACCAGCCCGTACAGCGCGAAGCTCAGCGCCAGGCCGAGGCCGATGATTGGCAGCGAACCGAACTGCCACAGCTGCACCAGCACGCCGGTGGCCGCCAGCAGCACCGCCAGCCACTGCAGACGGCGGAAGCGCTCGCGCAGAAACAGCATGCCAAACACCACGTTAATCAGTGGGTTGATAAAGTAGCCGAGGCTGGCCTCCAGCATATGCTGATTATTCACCGCCCAGATAAACAGCAGCCAGTTGCCGCCAATAGTCAGTGCGGTCAGCGCCAGCAGCAGCACTTTTTTCGGCTGGGCCAGCACGCTGCGTACCTGACGCCAGCTGCGGCTCAGGGTAATCAGTCCCAGCATAAACAGGGCCGACCAAATCACACGGTGGGTCATAATTTCCGTCGGTGGCACTTCTTTGACCAGCTTGAAATAGGCCGGTGCGATGCCCCAGATAAAGTAAGCGCCCAGCGCATAAAAAATGCCCTGACGCGTTTGTTGCGTATCCATCATCTATTCCAGAAAAGCGGCGAGTGTCGCAGGCCGCACGAAGTTAACCAATAAGATAGGTCGCAGTCGCAGTGGCGATGTAATCGCCCTGCTGATTGTGCAATTCGACGCGCGCAACCGCGACTTTATTCCCGGCGCGCAGCAGGCTGCTGGTGGCGACAAAGCGCTCGCCGCGTCCCGGGCGCAGGTAGTCGACGCGCATATCAATGGTGCCCATGCGTGACAGGCGCTGACGCAGCTCCTCTTCGCTGATGCTCTGCTGGCGCGACAGCGCATGGCTGACGCACACCAGCCCGGCGGCAACATCCAGCACTGAGGCAATCACGCCACCGTGCAGAATCTGCTGCGCGGCGTTACCCACCAGCATGGTTTTATTGGCAAAGCCGAGTTCGGCGTAATCGGTTTCAAGGCGATCCAGCTCAAGGCCCAGTGCCTGATTAAACGGCATGTGATAGACAAAAATTTCGCCAATCAGCCGGCGCGCTTCCTGCTGTGTCAGCATCGGGGATGACATTTTTCCTGCCTTAAGATGTTAAAGAATTGTGTATATTATGCCGCGTTCGCGCCGCTTTCCAGTTTCAGAAATCCGCGCTAATCAACCACCGGGTTTGCGTGTAGAATGGCGTGCTTTTTGAACCGTCGCCCGACGATAACTTTTGCAGCGCTCTGGAGAATTCTATGCGTAAGCAGTACGCCTTGCTGGCCGCGGCATTTATGGTTCCTGCGCTGGCGCAGGCCGATGAAGCCACCGTGAAAGAGGTTCATGACGCACCAGCGGTGAAGGGCAGTATTATCGCTAACCTGCTGGAAAAACACGATAACCCATTCGTGCTTTATCCCTATGAAAATAACTATCTGCTTTACACCTACACCAGCGACATGAATAAAGAGGCGATTTCCTCTTACAACTGGGCAGACAAAGCGAAAAAGGATGAAGTAAAATTCCAGCTCAGCCTGGCGTTTCCGCTGTGGCGCGGCATTTTGGGTGACAACTCGGTGCTGGCCGCGTCGTATACTCAGCGCTCCTGGTGGCAGTTGTCGAACCGGGGGGCTTCATCACCGTTTCGTGAAACCAACTATGAGCCGCAGATTTTTCTCGGCTGGGCCACCGACTATTCGCTGGGCGGCTGGACATTACGCGACGTCGAGCTGGGTCTGAATCATCAGTCAAATGGCCGCAGCGATCCCACGTCACGCAGCTGGAACCGCGCTTACGCCCGTCTGATGGCGGAGAACGGCAACTTCCTGGCGGAAATCAAACCCTGGTATCGTCTGCCGGAAAGTGCCAGCAACGATGATAACCCGGACATCACCAAATACATGGGCTACTACCGGGCGAAGCTGGGCTATATGCTCGGCGACAGCATTTTCAGCGTGGAAGGCAACTACAACTGGAATAGCGGCTACGGCGGTGCAACCTTCGCGTGGAGCTATCCGATTTCTGAACACGTGCGCTTTTACACGCAGCTGTTCAGCGGTTATGGTGAATCCCTTATTGACTATAACCATCGCCAGACGCGTCTTGGCGTCGGCGTAACGCTTAACGATCTGTTCTAACCAGTCAAAACAGGATTACCGTGGCAACATCGGCAGTGCTTAATCAGGAAATGCTGGCGCAGCAGGTATTACAGGATACCTTCGGCTATCAGCAGTTCCGTCCGGGTCAGCAAACCATCATCGAAACCGCGCTGTCAGGGCGCGACTGCCTGGTGGTGATGCCGACCGGCGGCGGCAAATCGCTGTGCTATCAAATCCCGGCGCTGGTGCGCGAAGGGCTGACGCTGGTGGTTTCGCCGCTGATTTCACTGATGAAAGATCAGGTTGATCAGCTGCTGGCGAACGGCGTGGCGGCGGCGTGCCTTAACTCGACGCAGACGCGTGAGCAGCAGCAGCAGGTGTTTGCGGACTGCCGCAGCGGCAAACTGCGGCTGCTGTACATCGCGCCGGAACGTCTGATGATGGATAACTTCCTCGACACCCTGCAGCACTGGAATCCGGTTATGCTGGCCGTTGATGAAGCACACTGCATTTCGCAGTGGGGCCACGATTTCCGTCCGGAATATGGCGCGCTCGGTCAGCTGCGCCAGCGCATTCCGCAGCTGCCGGTGATGGCGCTGACCGCCACCGCCGATGAAGCCACGCGTAACGACATCGTGCATCTGCTGCAGATGCACGATCCGCTGATTCAGATCAGCAGTTTTGACCGTCCCAACATTCGCTACACGCTGGTGGAGAAGTTCAAGCCTACCGAGCAGCTGCTGCGCTATGTGCAGGATCAGCGCGGCAAAAGCGGCATCATCTACTGTAACAGCCGCGCCAAAGTGGAAGACACCGCTGCGCGTCTGCAGAGTCGCGGCATCAGCGTTGGCGCTTATCATGCCGGCATCGACAGCGAGCAGCGCGCACGCGTGCAGGAAGCGTTTCAGCGTGACGATTTGCAAATCGTGGTCGCGACCGTGGCGTTCGGCATGGGCATCAACAAACCCAACGTGCGTTTTGTGGTGCACTTCGACATTCCGCGTAATATCGAATCCTACTATCAGGAGACCGGCCGCGCCGGGCGTGATGGCCTGCCGGCGGAAGCGATGATGTTGTACGACCCGGCCGACATGGCGTGGCTGCGTAAGTGTCTGGAAGAGAAAGCGCCCGGGCCGCTGCAGGATATTGAACGCCACAAACTCAACGCCATGGGCGCGTTTGCCGAGGCGCAAACCTGCCGTCGTCTGGTCTTGCTTAACTACTTTGGTGAAGGTCGTCAGCAGCCGTGCGGCAACTGCGATATCTGCCTCGATCCGCCGCGTCGCTATGACGGTCTGGTCGAAGCGCAAAAAGCGCTGTCGGGCATTTACCGTACCGGGCAGCGTTTTGGGATGAGCTATATTGTTGAAGTTTTGCGCGGCTCAACCAACCAGCGCATCCGTGATAACGGCCACGATAAACTGCCGGTGTACGGCCTCGGGCGCGAGCAGAGTCAGGAGCACTGGGTCAGCGTGCTGCGCCAGCTGATCCATCTGGGCATGGTGACGCAAAACATCGCCATGCACTCGGCGCTGCAGCTCACCGAGGCCGCGCGCCCGGTGCTGCGCGCTGAAGTGCCGCTGATGCTGGCGGTACCGCGTACCGTGACGGTGAAAAGCCGCAGCAGCGCGCCAAAAGTCTACGGCGGCAATTACGATCGCAAGCTGTTCGCCAAGTTGCGTAAGCTGCGTAAAGCCATCGCCGACGAAGAGAATATTCCGCCTTACGTGGTGTTTAACGACGCCACGCTGATTGAAATGGCAGAACAAATGCCGGTCAGCGCTTCAGAGATGCTGAGCGTGAACGGGGTCGGTCATCGCAAACTGGAGCGCTTCGGTAAGCCGTTCCTGCTGATGATCAAAGAACATCTTGATGAAGAATAAGGGAAATAAACCATGCTGATGTTATTTGCCACCGTCGCGCTGGTGCATCTGGTTGCGCTGATGAGTCCGGGACCGGACTTCTTTTTTGTCTCACAGACCGCCGCCAGCCGCTCGCGCAAAGAGGCGATGATGGGCGTGCTCGGCATTACGCTGGGGATTGTGATTTGGGCCGGTGTCGCGCTGATGGGCCTGCATCTGATTCTGGAGAAAATGGCGTGGCTGCATGAAATCATCATGGTCGGTGGCGGGCTGTATCTGCTGTGGATGGGCTGGCAGCTGCTGCGCTCAGCGCGTCAGCGTCACAAGCAACCTCATACGGAAGCGCCGGTGGTTGAGCTGCCAAAGCGTGGCATGAGCTTCCTCAAAGGGTTTCTCACCAACCTGTCTAACCCGAAAGCCATCATCTACTTCGGCAGTGTGTTTTCACTGTTCGTGGGTAACGATGTGGGCGCGATTGAGCGCTGGGGCCTGTTCCTGTTGATCGTCGGTGAAACCTTTGCCTGGTTTACCCTGGTGGCGGCGATTTTTGCCCTGCCGTGGATGCGCGATAAGTATCAGCGGATGGCGAAGTGGGTGGACGGTATGGCGGGCGTGCTGTTTGCCGGGTTTGGTATTCACCTCATCATCTCCCGATAAGATCCCGAACCGTAGCGGCGCAATTTATAGCGCGTTTCAACTGGGCGCGATAAAGCGTGCCGCTACGATCAGTGCCAATCGTTACGCCATTTTACGTGCGCTGGCCAGCAGTGCGCCGACCGCCATAAACAAGCCACCAAACACCCGGTTCAGCAGCTTCATCTGCTTCGGACCTTTGATCCAGCCGGCAATGCGCGTCGCCAGCGTGGCGTAACCAATCATCACAATGATGTCGACCACGATGGTAGTCACGCCGAGCACCAGATACTGCATCAGCTGCGGCTGGTGCGGCACGATAAACTGCGGAAACAGCGCGGCGAGAAACACAATGCTCTTCGGATTGGTGAGATTCACCAGCAGCGCGCGCTGAAACAGACGACGACGCGGCATCGCTTTGGCCACCGCATTGAGATCGATTCCGCCCGCTGAGCGCCACTGCTGAATGCCAAGCCACACCAGATAGGCCGCGCCCGCCCATTTCAGTACCTCAAACGCCAGCACCGACTGCGAAAACAGCGCGCCCAGACCGGCGCCCACCAGCACAATATGCACGGCGAGACCCAGCTGTAATCCGGTAATTGAGGCTGCCGCACCGCGATAGCCGTGGCTGATGCCGGTGCTCATGGTGTTGATCGCGCCGGAACCGGGCGAGAGGCTGAGGATGGTCGTGGTTAACAGGTAGGTTAACCACCATTCAATGGTCATGGGTGACATTCCCTGAAGAGAGTGAAGTGTGACACAATACGCCAGAAAATCGCGCTGCGCTATTAAGTGCAGAGCCGCGTTTGACGTTTTTTCAGGGGGACGGATGCAGCAGCATAAACAGAGTTGGCTCGGACGTGAGCACGCTTTTTCAGCCTTTGCTACCGGTCCGCTGCTCGACTTCTGGCGTCAGCGTGAAGAGTGTGAATTCAGCGGCGTGGGCAATCTGACCATTCGCTATGTGCGCTTCACCTCACCGCAACACCGCCGTGTCATCCTGATTGTGCCCGGACGCATTGAAAGCTACATCAAATACCCCGAGCTGGCCTATGACCTGTTCCACTGCGGCTACGATGTGGTGATTATCGACCATCGCGGTCAGGGGCGTTCAGACCGGCTGCTGGCCGATTCGCATCGCGGTCACGTGGTGGAGTTCAGCGATTATGTCGACGATCTGGAAACGCTGTATCTGAAAGAGATCGTCAGCCATCACTATCAGCAGCGCTACGTGCTGGCGCACTCGATGGGCGGCGCAATTGTGGCGCTGTTTCTGGCGCGTCAGCCGCAGGCCTTCCACGCGGCGGTGTTTTGCGCGCCGATGTTTGGTATCGTGCTGCCGCTGCCGCCGTTTCTGGCGCACCGCATTCTCGACTGGGCGGAAAAGCTGCCCGCGCTGCGCGACGGCTACGCGCTGGGCACCGGACGCTGGCGCGCCAGCCCGTTTGGCATTAACCGGCTGACGCACAGTCGCGAACGCTATCGTCGCAATCTGCGCTTTTACGCCGACGATCCGGCGATTCGCGTCGGCGGCCCTACCTATCACTGGGTGCGGGAAGGGATTCAGGCCGGACGCCATATCCTTAATCAGGTGGCGCAGATTACGACACCGATTCTGCTGCTGCAGGCCAGTGAAGACGATGTGGTGGATAACCGCGCGCAGGATCTGTTCTGTGAGGCCATGGCGGCAGCGGGACATGCGGTGGAAGGCACCACGCCTTACATCATTCAGGGCGCGCGTCACGAGATCCTGTTTGAAACAGACGCCATGCGCGCCGAAGCGCTCAATGCGGTGGTCGACTTTTATCAGCGCCACCGTGACTAATGTATTCTTAGACATCAATACCAGAGGCCTACATGTACCACATCGTTGCATCCGACCTGGATGGCACGCTGCTTTCTCCGCAACATCGTCTGACGCCGTTTGCCCGCACCACGCTGCAGGAACTGGTGGCGCGCGATGTGCATTTTATCTTTGCCACCGGACGCCACTACATTGACGTCGGTCAGATGCGCGATAAGCTCGGCATTCCGGCGTATATGATCACCTCAAACGGCGCGCGCGTGCACAACGCCGACGGCGAACTGGTGTTCAGCCACAATCTGGACAGCGATATCGCCAGCGAGTTGTATGGCCTGAAGTATCACGATGAGAAAATCCTGACGCACGTTTACCGCGACGATGAGTGGCACATCAGCCGCCATAATCCGCAGGAAGCGGAGTTTTTCCAGGAATCGGTGTTTACCTATCAGGTGTATCAGCCCGGCATGCTGGCCACCGACGGCATCAGCAAAGTGTTCTTCACCTGCGACGATCCGGAGCATCTGGTTCCGCTGGAACAGGCGATTGAAGCGCGCTGGGGTGACCGGGTTAACGTCAGTTTCTCGCTGCCCACCTGTCTGGAAGTGATGGCTGGCGGCGTCTCGAAAGGGCACGCGCTGGAAGCGGTGGCGAAACAGCTTGGCTATTCGCTGAAAGAGTGCATCGCGTTTGGCGACGGCATGAATGATGTCGAGATGCTGAGTATGGCGGGCAAAGGCTGCATCATGCGTAACGCCCATCAGCGACTGAAAGATACCCTGCCGACGCTGGAAGTGATTGGCAGCAACGCCGACGATGCGGTGCCGCAGACGCTGCGTAAATTATTCCTCGCCTGAATAAAACGGGCCGGTATTCACCGGCCCGCTCAGATTATGCCTGCTGCTGCTTATGGCGATGCTCGCTGACCATGGTCAGCAGCAGTAACACCACCGCCAGCACCGATCCGACAATCATCACTAAGAAACCGCCGTCCCAGCCGAAGAAATCCACGGTGTAACCGACAATCGCACTGGCTGCTACCGATCCACCGAGATAGCCGAACAGACCGGTAAAGCCTGCTGCAGTGCCGGCCGCTTTTTTCGGTGCCAGCTCCAGCGCGTGCAGACCAATCAGCATCACCGGACCGTAGATCAGGAAGCCAATGACGATCATGCAGATCATATCCACGCCCGGATTGCCCGGCGGGTTCAGCCAGTAAATGATGGTAGCGATGGTCACCAGCGTCATGAAAAACACCCCGGTGGCACCGCGATTGCCGCGGAATACCTTGTCCGACATCCAGCCGCACAGCAGCGTGCCCGGAATCCCGGCGTATTCGTACAGGAAATAGGCCCACGAGGATTTATCCAGCGTGAAGTGCTTCACCTCTTTCAGATAGGTCGGTGACCAGTCGAGGATGCCGTAGCGCAGCAGATAAACGAACACGTTGGCCAGTGCGATGTACCACAGCAGCTTATTCGGCAGCACGTACTGCATGAAAATCTGCTTCGCCGTCAGCTCCTGTTCGTGGTTCTCGCTGTAATCCGGCGGATAGTCATTCTTCCATGCCTCAATCGGCGGCAGCCCGCACGACTGCGGCGTATCGCGCATCAGCGCAAAAGCGATGATGGCGACGAGGATGGCACCAAACGCCGGCATATAGAGCGCGGCTTTCCAGTCGTTAAACCACGCCATGCCGAGCAGGAACAGCAGCGGAGGAATGCCGCCACCCACGTTGTGCGCGCAGTTCCATACCGACACAATGCCGCCGCGCTCTTTCTGCGACCACCAGTGCACCATGGTGCGTCCACACGGTGGCCAGCCCATGCCCTGGAACCAGCCACACAGAAACAGCAGCACGAACATCACCATGATGCTCGAGGTTGCCCACGGCACGAAGCCCATTACCAGCATCACGGCGGCGGCGAGAATCAGGCCGGCGGGCAAAAAGACCCGCGGGTTGGAGCGATCCGAGACCGATCCCATGATGAATTTGGAAAAACCGTAGGCGATGGAGATGCCGGAGAGGGCAAAGCCAAGGTCGCCGCGGGAAAAGCCCTGTTCGACCAGGTAAGGCATCGCCAGCGCAAAGTTTTTGCGCACCAGATAATAGGCGGCGTAGCCAAAGAAAATGCCGAAGAAGATCTGCCAGCGCAGACGACGATAGAGCGGATCGACGCGATCGTCCGCCACCTGGGGCTGGTGTGGTGCAGGTTTAAAAATACTCAACATCAGAATGGCCCTCCAGGGCGCAATATAGTTATCGATTCCCAGCAGGTTGGGGCAAAAAAAGTACGACAGCGAACAGAAAGCAACCTTTCCATTTCGCGCACAGAATAGTGATGGTTACGCGCAGTTACTGTGACGTGTGACACATATGTTACAGTTTTATGACACTAAAGAGCGATATAAACCAGTAAATGTTGGATTTCGCGCATTTCTGCCAGAGAAAACGGCACGTTGCCTCATAAAAATCGCCGCCCGTCGGTCAACCCGCCATGCGAACACGTGCCTGCTGACCGGGCAGCGAAGATGCGATCGTGTTTAATTTCATCACATGTCAACCAGATTATCCCGCCAGCGCGCTGTAGTTTGTTTACACTAGCGCCAGTGTTGAACTTTAGGATGCATAACCGTGCTGTTGCTGATCGTTACCACCATTCTGTGGGCTTTTTCTTTTAGTTTAATCGGGGAGTATCTGGCGGGGCAGGTGGATACCTGGTTCTCGGTGCTGATGCGTTTAGGCCTGGCGGCGCTGGTCTTTCTGCCGTTTCTGCGCTGGCGCGGTTACCGCGCTTCAACGTTGCTGCTCTATATGCTGGTGGGCATGCTGCAATTAGGCATCATGTATCTGATCAGCTTCGAGGCTTATCTCTATCTCAGCGTGCCGGAATTCCTGCTGTTTACGGTGATGACGCCGCTGTATGTCACACTGATTTATGACCTGCTCAGCAAGCGCCCGCTGCGCATTGGCTATGCCTTCAGCGCGCTGCTGGCGGTGCTCGGTGCGGCCATTATCCGCTACGACAAAGTCAGCGATGATTTCTGGTTCGGACTGCTGCTGGTGCAGGCGGCCAACATCTGCTTTGCGATTGGCATGGTGGGCTATAAGCGCCTGCAGGAAGTCCGCCCGATGCCGCAGCACACCGCGTTCTCGTGGTTCTATCTCGGCGCAGTGCTGATCGCGGTGATCGCCTGGTGCATCTGGGGCAATCCGCACAAGCTGCCGACCACCACGCTGCAGTGGAGCGTGCTGGTGTGGCTGGGCGTGGCCGCGTCCGGGCTGGGTTACTTCATGTGGAACTACGGCGCGACCCAGGTCGATGCCGGGACGCTGGGCATTATGAACAACATGCACGTGCCGGCAGGATTACTGGTGAATTTGGCGATCTGGCAGGAGAAGCCGCACTGGCCGAGCTTTATCGCCGGGGCGATAGTGATTTTTGCGTCCCTGTACGTGCATAAACGCTGGGTACTGGGACACACGGCCAAAAGCGGCAGCTCAGGCGCTTAGCTTTTTTTCGCGGGTGTCGATGGCCGCTGAATCAGCGTTAAGCCTTTCAGGAAGTTACGCAGAATCTGGTCACCGCACTCGCGATAATTTTTATGATCCGGGTTGCGGAAAATCGCGCCGATCTCGGCCTGTGACACCTTGAAGTTAGCCTTCAGTAAGATATCCGGGATATCGGTGGTTTTCAGCGCGAAGGCGATGCGTAACTTTTTGAGAAAGATATTATTGTTCATGCGGCGCTCAACCGACGGGGCCGGCGCGTCTTCGCTTTTGCCGCGACGGTAGAAAATCAGACCGTTGAGGAAGTAGCCCATCAGCACATCCGGCAGTTTACGAAACGTCTCATCGTCATCTTTCTTCAGCCACGCCTGCACATCTTCACGCGGTACTTCACTGCCCGCCAGCGCAAAAATCTCCACCACTTTGCTGTCGCTCAAATCCAGCATATAGCGCACGCTGCGCAGCACATCGTTATTGGTCATGGTGAAACTCTCCGGTAGCGGTTAAGGCGGCGCATTATAGAGCAGGCAGGGCGGGGATAACAGCACGGGCGACATTGGCCGCCCGCGGCATCAGGACGAGACCGGCTGCAGGGAGCCGGGGCGCGAGGCATCGCGCACGTAAGGCAGGTGCTCGCAGGCGTGCTGACGGGCAAAGCGCACAAAGGCCTCCAGCACCGGCTGCCGCTGCTCGCCGTCGCGCATCGCCGCGTATAAACGGCTCCACAATCCGTCGCCCAGCGTGCGTGTCACCACCAGCCCCTGGTGCTCAAAGCTCTCTACCACCCAGTGCGGCAGCGCGGCAATGCCCATGCCGGCCGACACCATCTGGATCAGCAGCAGCGTATTATCCACGCTCTTCAGCGCCGGGCTGACGCCGGCTGGCTGTAAAAAGTTACGCCACACGTCCAGCCGCTGACGCTGTACCGGATAGATCATCAGCACCTCATCGGCCAAATCTTCCGGCGTGATGTGAGCCAGTTGCGCCAGACGGTGATCCGGCGCCAGCACCAGCCGCACCTCAAAATCAAACATCGGCGCATAGAACAAACCGCTGCGCGGCAGAATATCGGACGTCAGCACCACGTCCAGTTCGCCCTGCTGCAGCGCCGGTTGCGGATCAAAGGTCACGCCGGATTTGAAGTCCATCACTACCTGCGGCCAGCTCTGACGGAAATTGTTCAGGGCCGGCGTCAGCCACTGGATGCAGCTGTGGCATTCGATAGCGATGCGCAACGTGGTCTGATGCGGCTCATGACAGGCCTGCAGCGCCTGCTGGATCTGCGGCAGAATCTGCTCCGCCAGCTGTAACAGAATCTCTCCCTGCGGCGTAAAACGGAGCGGCTGGCTCTTACGCACGAACAGCCGGAAGCCCAGCCGCTGTTCCAGGTCGCTGAACTGGTGAGACAACGCCGATTGCGTCTGATGAAGCTGGGCGGCGGCGGCAGCCAGCGAGCCGGTGTGCCGTAACGCCTGCAGCGTCCGCAGGTGTTTGAGTTCGATCATGAGAGTCCTTCACATCGAGATTGAACAAATTGCGCTTGAGACACATACAGTACCCGCAGATTATAGCGGTGTAAACATCTGGACGGCTAAACATCTCAGTCAGACGCGACGGCCACTTTACCTTTGTCCAGCTAATACGCTCAGCGCACGGCAGGATTGCCCGCTGGATGAACGTAAATCGGTTGCTGCGACTGTCGCACAGCGAATAACTTCTGGAGAATCTCACATGACCATTCTGAACCATACTCTCGGTTTCCCTCGCGTCGGACTGCGCCGCGAACTGAAAAAAGCGCAGGAAAGCTACTGGGCCGGGAACAGCTCACAGGACGAACTGCTGGCGGTGGGTCGTGAACTGCGCGCCCGTCACTGGCAGCAGCAGAAAGACGCCGGTGTTGATCTGCTGCCGGTCGGCGATTTTGCCTGGTACGATCACGTACTGACTACCAGCCTGCTGCTCGGTAACGTACCGGCACGGCACCAGAATAAAGACGGCTCAATTGACCTCGATACCCTGTTCCGCATCGGCCGCGGTCGGGCGCCCAGCGGTGAGCCTGCGGCGGCGGCAGAGATGACCAAATGGTTTAACACCAACTATCACTATATCGTGCCGGAATTTACCCAGGGTCAGCAGTTCCGTCTCAGCTGGACGCAGCTGCTGGACGAGGTGGATGAAGCGCTGGCGCTCGGCCACGCCATCAAACCGGTGCTGCTGGGGCCGGTGACCTATTTGTGGCTGGGTAAGGTGAAAGGTGACGCCTTTGACCGCCTGTCGCTGCTGCAGGCCATTCTGCCGGTGTACCGTCAGGTGCTGGCTGAACTGCATCAACGCGGCATCGAATGGGTGCAGATTGATGAGCCGGCGCTGGCGCTGGAACTGCCGCAGGTGTGGCGCGAGGCGTTTAAACCGGCGTACGACGCGCTACAGGGCGAAGTGAAACTGCTGCTGACCACCTACTTTGACAGCATTGGTCAGAATCTTGATGTCATCAAAACGCTGCCGGTGCAGGGCCTGCACGTGGACCTGGTGCACGGCAAAGATGACCTTGAGCAACTCAACCAGCAGATCCCGGCGGACTGGCTGCTGTCGCTGGGGGTGATCAATGGCCGTAACGTCTGGCGCGCCGATCTCACCCGCTGGTTTGAGCGCCTGCAGCCGCTGATCGGCCAGCGTCAGCAACTGTGGATTGGATCTTCCTGTTCACTACTGCACAGCCCCATTGACCTGAGCGTGGAAACCCGTCTCGACGACGAGGTAAAAAGCTGGTTCGCCTTTGCGTTACAGAAGTGTACGGAGCTGTCGCTGCTGAGTCAGGCGCTGAACCAGCACGATGCCGCTGCGCTGCACGCCTGGAGCGCGCCGATTCGTGCCCGGGCAAACTCTGCTCGCGTGCATAACCCCGCCGTGGCGCAGCGTCTGGCGCAAATCCAGGCCAGAGACACTGAGCGCAACAGCAGCTACACCGTGCGTGCTCAGGCGCAGCGTCAGCGCTTTAACCTGCCGGCGTGGCCTACCACCACCATCGGTTCTTTCCCGCAGACCACCGAGATCCGCGGCCTGCGCCTTGACTTCAAAAAAGGCAACATTGACGGCGGCCACTACCGCACCGGTATCGCGGAACACATCCGGCAGGCGATTGCGGAGCAGGAGCGTCTGGGGCTCGACGTGCTGGTGCATGGCGAAGCCGAGCGTAACGACATGGTGGAGTACTTCGGCGAAAACCTCGACGGCTTTGTTTTCACGCAGAACGGCTGGGTACAGAGCTACGGCTCGCGCTGTGTTAAGCCGCCGGTGATCATCGGGGACGTCAGCCGCCCGCAGCCGATTACCGTCGAGTGGGCAAAGTATGCGCAGTCGCTGACCGACAAACCGGTGAAGGGCATGCTGACCGGACCGGTCACCATCCTGTGCTGGTCGTTCCCGCGGGAAGACGTGACGCGCGAAACCATCGCAAAACAGATTGCGCTGGCGCTGCGCGACGAAGTGCAGGACCTGGAAAAAGCCGGTATCGGCATCATTCAGATTGACGAACCGGCGCTGCGTGAAGGCTTGCCGCTGCATCAGTCTGACTGGGCAGCCTACCTGCGCTGGGCGGTGGACGCGTTCCGCCTCAACGCTGCGGTGGCGCAGGACGAGACGCAGATTCACACCCACATGTGTTATTGCGAGTTCAACGACATCATGGATTCGATCGCCGCGCTGGACGCCGACGTGATCACTATCGAAACCTCACGTTCTGATATGGATCTGCTTGATGCGTTTAAAGCGTTCGAATATCCCAATGAAATCGGGCCGGGCGTATATGACATCCACTCACCCAACGTACCGAGCGTGGAGTGGATGGAAGATCTGCTGCGCAAAGCGGCGCAGAGTATTCCGCAGCAGCGCCTGTGGGTGAACCCGGACTGTGGCCTGAAAACGCGCGGCTGGAGTGAAACGCGTCAGGCGCTGGCCAACATGGTAAAAGCGGCGCAGAAGCTGCGCGCCGAAATCGTTGGATGACAGGATAATACGTTGTGTTGTTGAGTTGGGGCGCGCTGGCGCCCCTTTTTTATTCCGCGTTCGGCGCGACGCCATACTGCTTAAACCACGCCAGCATGCGCTGCCAGCCATCCTGCGCGGAATCGGCGTGGTAGCTCGGACGATAGTCGGCGTTGAAGGCGTGGCCAGCTTCCGGATACACCACAATCTCGGCTTTGGCATTAGCCGCGTGCAGGGCCTGGCGCATCTTATCGATACTTTCCAGAGGAATGCTTTCATCCTGGCCGCCATACAGGCCCAGCACCGGTGCATTCAAATCCACTGCAATATCAATTGGATGTTTCTGCTGCTTCAGCGTTTTCTCGCCCTCCAGGCGACCGTACCAGGCGGCGGCGGCGCGCACCTGCGGATTATGGGCGGCAAACAGCCAGCTGATGCGACCGCCCCAGCAGAAACCGGTGATCGCCAGACGACGGATATCGCCGCCGTGGCGCGCCGCCCAGTTGGCCACGTGGTCGAGATCCGACAGTACCTGCGAATCCGGCACTTTGCTCACCAGCTCTTTGAACAGGGTGGGGATATCGTTGTAATCGTTGGGATCGCCTTCGCGGAAATAGAGCTCCGGCGCCACGGCGAGATAGCCTTCCAGTGCCAGACGGCGGCACAGATCGCGGATGTGCTCGTGCACGCCGAAAATTTCCTGCACCACCAGCACGACCGGCAGCGTGCCGCTAAACTGTTGCGGACGAGCATAATAAGCCGGCAGGTTCTCACCCTGGCTCGGCACGGACGTCTCGCCCGCGTGAATGGCATCGCTGGCGGTAATGATGGTGCTGGCTGCGGTGGGCTGCACCGCTGGCGCAAAGCCGTCGGTAGCGGATTTTTGTGCCATATTGTCTTCGGTTTTCATGGTTCTCTCCGTGCTAGCAAGTGCGCAATCACGTAACTATAGCCTGGCCTTACGGCAAGGCTGGCGTAGGGTACGGGGGATGGTTAACCTGGTCTGCTTCTCTATTAACACTGCCTTTTATGGTTACACAGCACCGCTTGTAGCAATTCAGCGCAGCAGACCGCTAATATGTGATTAGAGTCACACAATATCTTTAGTTCAATGTAACTTTCATTATTGATAGTGAATTCAGTCACATATTTATCCGGGCCGCTGACGTAAAGTGGCGCGCTTATTCCCCTTATCTTCCAGGAGTCTGATATGGCCCAGTCTGACGTTTTCCACCTTGGCATCACCAAAGCCGATTTGAAAGGAGCCACGCTGGCGATTGTTCCTGGCGATCCGGAGCGCGTGAAGAAAATCGCGGCGCTGATGGAGAATCCACAGCACCTCGCGTCGCATCGTGAATTCACCACCTGGCTGGCGGAGATCGACGGCAAACCGGTGGTTGTCTGTTCCACCGGCATCGGCGGTCCGTCCACCTCTATCGCCGTTGAAGAGCTGGCGCAGCTGGGCGTGCGTACCTTCCTGCGTGTGGGTACCACCGGCGCGATTCAGCCACACATCAACGTGGGCGATGTGCTGGTGACCACCGCCTCGGTCCGTCTGGACGGTGCCAGCCTGCACTTTGCGCCGATGGAATTCCCGGCGGTGGCTGATTTCGCCTGCACCACCGCGCTGGTGGCCGCGGCAGAAGCCTGCGGCGCGACCACGCATATTGGTGTCACTGCCTCGTCAGACACCTTCTATCCTGGCCAGGAGCGCTACGACACCTTCTCCGGACGCGTGGTGAGCCGCTTCCAGGGCTCGATGAAAGAGTGGCAGCAAATGGGCGTGCTTAACTATGAGATGGAATCCGCTACACTGTTAACCATGTGCGCCAGTCAGGGACTGCGTGCCGGCATGGTGGCTGGCGTCATCGTGAATCGCACGCAAAAAGAGATCCCGGATGCGGCCACTATGAAGCAGACAGAAAGTGATGCGGTGAAAATTGTGGTGGATGCCGCGCGTCGCTTACTTTAGCGCGCCAGTCAGGGAATGATTTCGAGACCAGGCTTATAGGAAGCTCAGCAATTGCCTGATTAGAATGCGCGCAATTTCAGCCGATTCTGAGAAATTTCCTATGCGCAAAACGATCTCTGTCCCACGTCCGGGTTTTACCAGCCGCCCTGCTGCAATGCAGGCCCGCGTTGAGAGTGCCGCCGCGCGGTTTCGTCAGGCAATGGCCGCGTCAGATTATCCTCTGGCGCGCCAGTGCTGCGAAGAAGTGCTGCGCGTCATGCCTAACCAGATGCAGGTGCTCAGCGACTACGCGCTGACGCTGATGCGCGTCGGCGAACATAAAAAATCCTACAAGATTTACCAGAAAATCTATCAGGCACCGGCGGCGCAGCGCGCGCAGGCGTCGGAAACCTGGCTGGATGGCCTGACGGAAGTGTGTGGCTGGCTGGATAAGACAGATGAAGTGGCGCGTTATGGCCTGGAATCGCTCACCCAATCCGACATGCGTTTCAGTCAGGGCGCGAAAGCGACTTTTCCCGCACCGGCGCCTGCGCCGATTAACCGCAGCAATCCGGCAGAAAATATCATCTCCTTCAGCCTGTACGGCGGTCAGCCGCGCTACTGCGAAACCCTGATTAAAAACGTTGAGGTGGCGCGCGAGCTCTATCCGGACTGGATGTGCCGCATCTATCTCGACGACAGCGTGCCGCAGCACGTGTGGCAGCGCCTGACCCAGCCAAACACCCAGCTGGTGGATATGTCGCAGGAGAAAACCATTTTCCCTACGCTGTGGCGCTTTCTGGTGATGGACGATGCCAGCGTAAAACGCTACATCGTGCGGGATGCGGATTCGCTGCTGTCAGAGCGCGAAGTGGCGGCCGTCGACGCCTGGCTGGCTTCGCCATTCTGGTTCCACCACATGCGCGATTATTATTCGCACACCGAGCTGTTACTGGCCGGCATGTGGGGCGGCTGTCACGGCGTGTTTCACAATGTGGAGCAGCAGATGCGCGACTTTATCGCGCAGTATGACGGCAGCGAGCGCTTTACTGACCAGTACTTCCTCAAGGTAGCGCTGTGGCCGACGGTGCGCGACAGCATCCTCAATCACGACGATATCTTTCACTTCCACCACGCGCAGCCGTGGCCGGCGCATGCGCCGATTCGCTGGCAGACCGACAGCTTCCACGTCGGCAGCAACGCCGGTTTCGCCAGCATGGCCGGCAAAGTGGCCAACGCCGAAAATGGCCAGCAGCAGGTAGAGCTGACCTACGGCGGCAACAGCTGGTGCTATCCGGCGAAGGTGAAAAGCGACAGTGAATGGGTGCTGCCGATGCCGTTTTTCCTGATTGACGCCTGGAAAGCCGGCGACCTGACCGTACGCGCCCTGTAGTTGCCCGGACGGTGCCCATCGCGCCCGCGATAAAATCCGCGGGTTGCCATGAATGTTCTGGACATTCATACAGTGGCGCTCTACCTTCTCCTCAGCGAGACGATCCGCGGGGGGATTATGGATCAGCAACTTATCATCAGCGGCGCGCTGGCGCTGGCCGGTTTGGGCATTGGCTGGATTATTGCCCAGCTGCGCGCCGGCCATCAGCACGCCAGCTTCACCACCGAACGCCGCCTGCTGGAACAGGCGCAGCAGCGTCAGCAGCAGCAGCTGGAACAGCTGCAACAGCAACTGCAGCAGCGCGAACAGGAGCTGCGCCAGCTTCACGGCACGCTCAGCGGCGCGCAGGAGCGCCTGCAGCAGCTGGATTACTGGCGGGCCGAGAGTGAACAGCTCAGCCGCGAGCTGCGTAATCAGCTGGAAGTTAACAGCGCGCAGGAAGCCGAACTGCGGGAAGTCACCATTCGATTAGAAGAGACGCGTTTCGCCGCTGAGGAGAAGCAGCGTCTGCTGACCAACAGCGAACAGCGCCTGAGTGCGCAGTTTGAAAACCTCGCCAACCGAATCTTCGAAAACAGCGGAAAACGCGTCGACGAGCAGAACCGGCAGAGCCTCAACAGCCTGATCGGCCCGCTGCGCGAACAGCTGGACGGCTTCCGCCGCCAGGTCAACGATAGCTTCGGCCAGGAAGCGCGTGAACGCCACACGCTGGCGCATGAGATTCGTCAGCTGCAGCAGCTCAACGCGCAGATGGCGCAGGAAGCGATCAACCTCACCAAAGCGCTGAAGGGCGACAACAAAATTCAGGGCAACTGGGGCGAAGTGGTGCTCAGCCGGGTGCTGGAGGCCTCAGGCCTGCGCGAAGGCTACGAGTACCAGACCCAGGTCAGTGTGCAGCTGGAGCAGCAGGGCCGTATGCAACCGGATGTGATTGTGCGTCTGCCGCAGGGTAAAGATGTGGTGATTGACGCCAAAATGACGCTGATTGCCTATGAGCGCTACTTCAACGCCGACGATGAGCTGACGCGCGAGCAGGCGATTCAGGAGCACATCAACGCGGTGCGCGGCCATATCCGGCTGCTGGGGCGTAAAGATTATCAACAATTGCCCGGTTTACGCTCGCTGGATTATGTGCTGATGTTTATTCCGGTCGAACCGGCGTTTCTGCTGGCGATCGATCGTCAGCCGGAGCTGATCAGCGAAGCGCTGCAGCAAAACATTATGCTGGTCAGCCCGACCACGCTGCTGGTGGCGCTGCGCACCATCAATAATCTGTGGCGCTATGAGCATCAGAGCCGCAACGCGCAGCGCATCGCCGACCGCGCTGCGCGCTTGTACGACAAGATGCGGCTGTTTGTTGATGACATGAGTGGCATCGGGCATAGCCTCGACAAAGCGCAGCAGAGTTATCAGCTGGCGATGAAAAAGCTGGCGCAGGGGCGTGGCAACCTGATCGCCCAGAGCGAGTCGTTTCGTGCGCTTGGCGTGGAGATCAAACGGCCCATCAACCCGCAGCTGGCAGAGCAGGCGCAGCCCGACGCGGCGGATGATACATGGGCCGATGACAGCGAGCCCGCTGAAAATGCGGCAGATTCTTCCGCCGCTTCCCTGCGCCGCATCAACGAATAACACGCCGGTGGCGTGCTCGGATCGCCCGACTCTGATACACTTCGGGAAGTATTGTTTGTGGAACAGGTAAAACCGATGGCAGATGAATCACAGCAGGAAACTACCCATTTTGGCTTTCAGACCGTCGCCAAAAGTGAAAAGGCCGATAAAGTCGCGGACGTGTTTCACTCCGTCGCGGCGAAATATGACCTGATGAACGATCTGATGTCGTTCGGCATCCATCGCGTCTGGAAGCGTTTTACCATCGACAGCAGCGGCGTGCGCCGCGGTCAGCGCGTCCTGGATCTGGCCGGCGGTACCGGCGATCTGACGGCAAAATTCTCGCGCCTGGTCGGTGAAACCGGTCAGGTGGTGCTGGCGGACATCAACAGCTCAATGCTGAAGATGGGACGCGAAAAGCTGCGCAATCTCGGCGTAACCGGCAACGTCAGCTACGTGCAGGCTAACGCAGAAGCGCTGCCGTTCCCGGATAACTATTTCGACTGCATCACCATCTCCTTCGGCCTGCGTAACGTGACCGAAAAAGAGAAGGCGCTGGCGTCGATGTTCCGCGTGCTCAAGCCAGGCGGTCGTCTGCTGGTGCTGGAGTTCTCTAAACCGGTTTTCGATCCGCTGAGCAAAGCCTACGACACTTACTCTTTCCACATTCTGCCGCGCATCGGCCAGCTGGTGGCAAAAGACGCGGAGAGCTATCGCTATCTGGCGGAGTCGATTCGTATGCATCCGGATCAGGAAACCCTGAAGGCGATGATGAACGACGCGGGCTTTGAAAATACCAGCTACTACAACATGACCGGCGGCATTGTGGCGCTGCATCGTGGCTTTAAGTTCTGATTAATCATGACTTTTACCCCTCTCATCACCGGCGGTCTTGAGACCGCCCTGAACCGTGTGTTGTACCGCGATCGCAGCCTGAAAACCGCACGCCAGCGTCTGGCCGGCAAAGTCCTGCTGCTGCGCCTGCAGGAGCTGGATTTTCCGCTGGTGCTGGTGTTCAGTGAAAACCAGCTGGATGTGCTGAGTGACTGGCAGGACCGCAGCGACTGCAGCGTCAGCCTGCGTTTCAGCACGCTGCCTAAGCTGCGCGATCGTCAGCAGCTGACCAGCCTGATTCGCAGCGGTGAGCTGGACGTGGAAGGCGATCTGCAGGTGGTACAGCAATTCTCCGCGCTGATGGATCTGGCTGAACTCGACCCGGCCGAATATCTCGCGCCGTGGGTGGGCGACATTGCGGCACAGGGCATCAGCCAGGCCGCTCAGCGTGCGCTGGCCCAGCTCAGACAGCAGGTCACCCGCCGTCAGGATTATCTGGGGCAGGTGCTGACCGAAGAGTGGCGCGTGGCACCGGGGGCGCTGGAGCAGGCGTGGTTTTGTGAGGAGGTAGAAGCGATGGAACGTGCGCTTAATGCGTTTGAGGCGCGTTTGGCACAGTTGGAGGCGAAATGACGCTGGGAGAAATTCGGCGCTTATACTTCATTATCAAAGTTTTTCTGACCTACGGGCTGGATGAACTGATTCCGCATATGCGCATTACGCTGCCGCTGCGGCTGTGGCGGCGCTGTGTTTTCTGGATCCCCAACCGGCACAAAGAAGCCGAGATGGGCATCCGTCTGCGTCTGGCCATGGAGCAGCTCGGTCCGGTTTGGATCAAGTTCGGTCAGATGCTCTCGACGCGCCGCGACCTGTTCCCGCCGAAAATTGCCGATGAGCTGGCGATTCTGCAGGACCGTGTGGCGCCGTTCGACGGCGTGAAAGCCAAAGCGCAGATTGAGCGTTCGATTGGCGGCCCGGTGGAAACCTGGTTCGACGACTTCGATATCAAACCGCTGGCATCCGCTTCGATTGCCCAGGTGCATACCGCGACGCTGAAATCCAACGGCCGCGAAGTGGTGATCAAAGTGATTCGCCCGGATATCCTGCCGGTGATCAAAGCTGACATGAAGCTGATTTACCGCCTGGCGCGCTGGGTGCCACGTCTGCTGCCGGACGGTCGCCGTCTGCGCCCGATGGAAGTGGTGCGCGACTACGAAAAAACGCTGATTGATGAACTCAATCTGCTGCGTGAAGCTGCCAATGCGATTCAGCTGCGCCGCAACTTCGACCAGAGCCGCATGCTGTACGTGCCGGAAGTGTTTTCCGACTACTGCAGCGAAACCATGCTGGTAATGGAGCGCATTTACGGCATTCCTATCTCCGACGTCGCCACGCTGGAGCAGCACGGCGTCAACATGAAGCTGCTGGCCGAACGCGGCGTGCAGGTGTTCTTCACACAGGTGTTCCGCGACAGCTTCTTCCACGCCGATATGCATCCCGGCAACATCTTCGTGAGCTACGAGCATCCGGAAGATCCGCAGTACATCGGCATTGACTGCGGCATCGTTGGCTCGCTGAACAAAGAAGATAAGCGCTACCTGGCGGAAAACTTCATCGCCTTCTTCAACCGCGACTACCGCAAAGTGGCCGAGCTGCACGTCGACTCGGGCTGGGTACCGCCGGATACCAACGTGGAAGATTTTGAGTTCGCGATCCGTACCGTGTGCGAGCCGATTTTCGAAAAGCCGCTGGCGGAAATCTCCTTTGGTCACGTGCTGCTCAATCTGTTCAACACCGCGCGCCGTTTCAATATGGAAGTGCAGCCGCAGCTGGTGCTGCTGCAGAAAACCCTGTTGTACATCGAGGGCATCGGCCGTCAGCTCTATCCGCAGCTCGATCTGTGGAAAACCGCCAAGCCGTTCCTGGAGGACTGGATTAAGGATCAGATCGGCATTCCGGCCATCCTGCGGGCGGTGAAAGAGAAGGCGCCGTTCTGGGCGGAGAAACTGCCGGAGCTGCCGGAGCTTTTTTACGACAGTATGCGCCAGCACAAGTTATTGCAGCACAGTGTCGATAAACTCGTCACCGATTTGAACGCGCAGCGCACCCGTCATCATCAGGCACGTTATCTGTTTGGCGTCGGGGCTACACTGTTATTAAGTGGCACCGCCGTGCTGTTGAGCCGGCCTGACTGGGACTTCTTCCCGGCGCTGTTAATGGCCGCCGGCATCGTCACCTGGCTCATCGGCTGGCGCAAGACAAACTGATTGTCTGCCTGGTGCAAATCGCGTAATGTCGCAGGCTTAAGTCCGGGTAAAAACGGACTTTCTGTGCGTTACAGTTAACCGTTTTTCACAGAATATTAGAGGCATATCTCATGGGCGGTATCAGTATTTGGCAATTGTTAATCATTGCCGTCATTGTTGTACTTCTGTTCGGTACCAATAAGCTTCGTAACCTGGGTTCGGATTTAGGCTCTTCCATTCGCGGCTTCAAAAAAGCCATGAGCGATGAAGACGAGAAAAAGGATCAACCGAAAGAGCAGGACGCTGACTTCAACGCCAAACTGGCAGACAAACAGCACACCCCGGCGAGCAAAGACGACGCCCGGGACAAGTAAGGTAAAACTGTGTTCGATATTGGTTTTAGTGAACTGGTATTGGTGTTCGTGATCGGGCTGATTGTACTGGGCCCGCAGCGCTTACCGGTTGCGGTGAAAACCGTTGTTGGCTGGATCCGGGCCATTCGCTCGCTGGCTGCTAATGTGCAGAACGAACTGGCCCAGGAGCTGAAACTGCAGGAGCTGCAGGACAGCCTGAAAAAGGTCGAAGAGGCAGGACGCGGCACGCTGTCGCCGGAGCTGAAACAATCCATGGAAGAGCTGCGTAAAACCGCGGACTCCATGAAGCGCTCGGTGCAGCAGAGCATCGATATCGAAAAAGCGGAAGATGAAGCCAACACCATTCATCAGCCGCCCGCTGCTGCGCCACAGCCCGCTGCCGCACCGCAGCCCGCTGAGCCGCACAGCGTTGTGACGCCGGCCAGCGCGGCGCATCAGGCCAGCGCCCCGGCGCAGGCGCCGCAGCCTGCACCAGCCACCAGCCACACCGATTCCGTCGCGCCTGCGACCACTCCTCCCGTAAAAGATGAACGATAAACATGGCCGTTGAAGATACCCAACCGCTCATCAGCCACCTGATTGAGCTGCGCAAGCGTCTGCTGAACTGCATCATCGCGGTGTTTGTTATCTTCCTGTGTCTGGTTTACTTCGCCAACGACATCTATCACGCGGTGGCAGCACCGCTGATTAGCCAGATGCCCGCCGGCGCCAGCATGATCGCCACCGACGTGGCCTCACCGTTCTTTACGCCGATCAAACTGACCATCATTGTGTCGGTGTTTCTTGCGGTGCCGGTGATTCTTTATCAGGTCTGGGCGTTTGTCGCCCCCGCGCTGTATCGCCATGAGCGCCGTCTGGTGATGCCGCTGCTGTTCTCCAGTACGCTGCTGTTTTATGTCGGCGTGGCCTTTGCCTACTTCATTGTGTTCCCGCTGGCATTTGGCTTCTTCGCCAAAACCGCGCCGCAGGGCGTCACCATCGCCACGGACATCACTAACTACCTCGACTTTGTCATGACGCTGTTCATGGCGTTTGGCGTGGCGTTTGAGGTGCCGATTGCCATCGTGCTGCTGTGCTGGACCGGCATTACCAGCCCGGACGATCTGAAAAAGAAACGGCCGTATATTCTGGTCGGCGCGTTTGTGGTTGGGATGTTGCTCACACCGCCGGACGTTTTCTCGCAAACTTTGCTCGCTATTCCGATGTACTGCCTGTTTGAAGTCGGCGTATTCTTCTCCCGCTACTATGTGGGTAAAGGACGTCAGGCGGCAGACGATGAGGAACAGAACCCCGACGCCTGATGTCTTTTATGCAGGGCATCCCGCTGATGGGGTGATGATGAATCTTAACCGCCCGCCTGCCGGGCGGTTTTTCTATCCGTCGCTTTAAGACGGAATGGGGAGCAAACATGTTTGATATCGGTGTAAACCTGACCAGCACGCAATTCGCAAAAGATCGCGATCAGGTGGTAAAACGCGCGCGCGAAGCAGGCGTCACCGGCCTGTTAATTACCGGCACCAATGCCCTGGAGAGCCAGCAGGCGCGTCAGCTGGCGACCCGGCACGCGGGCTACTGCTGGTCGACCGCCGGCGTGCACCCGCATCATGCCAGCGAGTGGTCGGCGGAAACCGCCAGTACGCTGCGCCGCCTGGCTGACAGCGAGCAGGTGGTCGCGATTGGTGAATGCGGGCTCGACTTCAACCGGAACCTTTCCGCGCACGAGCAGCAGGAGTACGCGTTTGATGCGCAGCTCCAGCTGGCGGCGGAATTGCAGCTGCCGGTGTTTTTACACTGTCGTGAGGCACATGAACGTTTTCTGGCGGTGCTGCAGCCGTGGCTGCCGAAACTGGTGGGCGCGGTGGTGCACTGTTTTACCGGCACGCGTGACGAGCTGGAAGCCTGCCTGGCGCTGGGGTTATCGGTGGGCATTACCGGCTGGGTGTGCGATGAACGGCGCGGAATGGCGCTGCGTGACATGCTGCCGCTGATTCCGGCAGATCGTCTGCTGCTGGAGACCGATGCGCCCTATCTGCTGCCGCGCGATATGCGTCCGCGTCCGACCTCGCGCCGTAACGAACCCTGCTTTCTGCCGCATATCGTTCAGCAGGTGGCGCACTGGCGTGGTGAACAGCCAGACGCACTGGCGGCACGCGTCGACCACAACGCACGTCAGCTATTCAGGCTGGCTTAAACCTTACGGAACTGCTTGTTGTCCACGCTGCGCATCACCTGTTTATTCAGCAGGTTAAGCAGCAGGATTGAGCGGGTTTCACCATCGGGCTCGGCAAAAATAGCGCGCAGCCCTTCAAAGGTGCCGTCGGTGATCAGCACTTCATCACCGACCTGCGGCGTTTCCGGATCCAGCAGGATCTGCGGCGCATCAGTTTGCAGCGCTTCGATCACTTCATACGGCACCGTCGCGGGCATGGCACCAAAGCGCACAAAGTGGCTGACGCCGCGCGTGCTGCTGATGGTGGTGGTGTGAATCGCTTCCGGATCGAATTCGATAAACAGATAGTTGGGAAACAGCGGCTCACTCACGGTGGTGCGTTTGCCGCGCACAATCTTCTCCAGAGCGATCATCGGGCTGAGGCAATTCACCTCCTGCCGCTCAAGATGCTCCTTCGCGCGCAACAGCTGACCACGTTTGCAATAGAGTAAGTACCAGGATTCCATAACTGCTCCCAAATAATGGACGCTAAGAATAACAAACCTGTTGTCAGAGTTATAGCGCATCGGCGGCCGGAAACCCGGTCACACAAGAAAAATCTCTACGAATTTTCCGATTGGTGCGACGAACTAACGCTTTTCAGCAAGAAAATTGACGTCTGGCGATCATCTGTATCAGACTGCCAACCCATTAGACGAAGAAAAAGGACAGGCTGATGGAACTGTTTTTACTGAGCAATGGCAAAGTGGCCGACGATGCGCCGCTGCTGAGCTATGCGCATCCGCAGCTGCACGCGATGATTGCCCAGCGCGGCATCACCTCGGCGGTGCTGGTGCCCTACGCCATTATTCGTGACGATCACGCCCAGCGTGCGCAGGCGTTGTCTCAGTCACTGGGCATTCCGGTGCGCACGGTACACGAGTTCGAGACACCGGTTGCGGCCATTGAGCAGGCGGAGCTGATTCTGGTGAGCGGCGGCAATACCTGGCTGCTGAACCAGATGCTGCACGAGCAGGGGCTGATCGTGGCGATTCAGCGCGCAGTGCGCGAGCGCGACGTCCCTTACGTTGGCTGGAGCGCGGGCTGTAACGTGGCGACACCGTCGATTCGCACCACCAATGATATGCCGGTACGCAGCAGCGTGGTGCTGCCTGCGCTGGGGCTGTTCCCGGTGCAAATCAATCCTCACTATCTTGATGCGCACGTCAGCGGCCATATGGGCGAAACCCGTGATGAGCGTCTGGCCGAATTCTGCGCGGTGAATCCGCAGGAGTCGGTGATTGCGCTGCGGGAAGCCAGCTTCCTGCACGTCAGTGAGAACCGTCTGCGCTACTACAGCGCGCGCGGTGAAGATTTCAAAGTGTTCCGTCACGGTGAAGCGATTGCCGCTTATCATGATGTGCTGGCCCTGCAGTCGCTGGTGCCGTTTTCCTGTCAGCCCGCCTGACGCAGAAACTCAAACACGCTGGCGTGAACAAACTTATAATGACGCTTCACTCTGGCCGGAAGACTAACGCCGCATGAAATATCAGGATTTACGAGACTTTCTCGCGCTGCTGGAACAGCGCGGCGAGTTAAAGCGCATCACTCAGGAGATCGATCCTGTCCTCGAGATGACCGAAATCGCCGACCGCACGCTGCGGGCCGGTGGCCCGGCGCTGCTGTTCGAAAACCCGAAGGGCTACAGCATGCCGGTGCTGTGCAACCTGTTTGGCACGCCGAAGCGCGTGGCGATGGGTATGGGCCAGGAAGAGGTCAGCGCGCTGCGCGAAGTGGGTAAGCTGCTGGCGTTTCTGAAAGAGCCGGAGCCGCCGAAAGGGTTCCGCGATCTGTTCGATAAGATGCCGCAGTTCAAACAGGTGCTGAACATGCCGACCAAACGGCTGCGTAATGCGCCGTGTCAGGAAGAGATTTTCAGCGGTGACGAGGTCGACCTGGCACGCATCCCGGTCATGAAATGCTGGCCGGGCGATGCGGCCCCACTGATCACCTGGGGTTTAACCGTCTCACGTGGACCGCATAAAGAGCGGCAGAACCTCGGCATTTATCGTCAGCAGGTGATTGGTAAAAACCGGGTGATTATGCGCTGGCTGTCGCATCGCGGTGGCGCGCTGGATTTCCAGGAGTGGTGCAAAGCGCATCCCGGTGAACGCTTCCCAGTGGCGGTGGCGCTGGGCGCCGATCCGGCCACCATTCTTGGCGCAGTCACGCCGGTGCCGGATACGCTATCGGAATATGCGTTTGCCGGTCTGCTGCGCGGCAACAAAACCGAGGTGGTGAAGTGCGTCTCGAACGATCTGGAAGTGCCGGCCAGCGCCGAAATCGTGCTGGAAGGCTACATCGAACCGGGTGACATGGCGCCGGAAGGGCCGTACGGCGATCACACCGGCTACTACAATGAAGTAGACAGCTTCCCGGTGTTTACCGTGACGCACGTGACCCAGCGGCGCAACCCGATTTACCACTCCACCTACACCGGCCGTCCGCCGGATGAGCCCGCGGTACTGGGCGTGGCGCTGAACGAAGTGCTGGTGCCGATTCTGATCAAACAGTTCCCGGAGATTGTGGATTTCTATCTGCCGCCGGAAGGCTGCTCTTATCGCCTCGCGGTAGTGACGATTAAAAAACAGTATGCCGGTCACGCCAAGCGCGTGATGTTCGGCGTGTGGTCGTTCCTGCGCCAGTTTATGTACACCAAGTTTGTGATTGTGTGTGACGATGACGTCAACGCGCGTGACTGGAACGACGTGATTTGGGCCATCACCACGCGGATGGATCCGGCGCGCGATACGGTACTGGTAGAAAACACGCCGATTGACTATCTCGACTTCGCTTCGCCGGTTTCCGGACTTGGCTCGAAGATGGGACTGGATGCCACCAACAAGTGGCCGGGTGAAACCCAGCGTGAATGGGGGACGCCGATTGTGAAAGATCCTGCGGTTACGGCGCGTATTGATGCAATCTGGGATGAGTTAGCGATCTTTGCCGAGCCGCCGCAGCGCTGATGGCGGCTGAGAACCATAAAAAAGGGCACCTATGACGACGTTAAGCTGCAAAGTGACTTCGGTTGAAGCAATTACGGACACGGTTTACCGCGTGCGGTTAATTCCGGCGGCGGATTTTAGCTTCCGCGCCGGCCAGTATCTGATGGTGGTGATGGATGAGCGCGACAAGCGCCCATTTTCGCTGGCATCGACGCCAATGGAAAAGGACATCATTGAGCTGCACATTGGTGCCTCAGAGCTGAACCTGTACGCCATGGCGGTGATGGATCGCATCAAAAACGATCGGCAGATCACCGTGGATATGCCGCACGGCGACGCCTGGCTGCGTGAAGACAGCGCGCGGCCGATTGTGCTGATTGCCGGCGGCACCGGCTTCTCCTATGCGCGTTCGATTCTGCTGACCGCGCTGGCGCAGCAGCCGGATCGCGATATCGCTATCTACTGGGGCGGCCGCGAGCTGAGACATCTGTACGATCTGGATGAGCTCAATGCGCTGGCGGTGAAGCATCCGAACCTGAAAGTGATTCCGGTGGTGGAGCAGCCGGCGGAGGACTGGCAGGGGCGCAGCGGCACGGTGCTGACCGCGGTGATGCAGGATTATGCCAGCCTGAGCGGACACGATATCTATATTGCTGGCCGGTTTGAGATGGCAAAAATTGCCCGCGAGCGCTTCTGTGCCGAACGTGGTGCGTTAGAAGCGCAGATGTATGGCGATGCGTTTGCCTTTATCTGATGTGTGATGCGGTGCGCATGCACGTGCCGCTGCAAAAAAAAAAGCCCGCCCGGTTGGGCGGGAACACGTGCAAGTGTAGTGGTCAACGTATTAAACCCGTTCGAATACCGTCGCGATGCCCTGGCCTAAGCCAATGCACATGGTTGCCAGACCAAACTGTGCATCGCGACGCTCCATCAGATTCAGCAACGTGGTGCTGATACGAGCTCCGGAACATCCCAGCGGATGCCCGAGTGCGATTGCGCCGCCGTTAAGGTTCACTTTCTCATCCAGCTGCTCCAGCAGCCCTAAATCTTTCAGGCACGGCAGCGTCTGCGCGGCGAAGGCTTCGTTGAGTTCGAACAGATCGATATCCTGCACGCTCAGCCCGGCGCGCTTCAGCGCCAGCTTACTGGCCGGTACCGGGCCGTAACCCATGATCGACGGATCGCAGCCAACCACCGCCATGCTGCGGATGCGTGCGCGCGGCGACAGCCCCAGTTCGCGCGCCCGGCTTTCGCTCATGATCAGCATGGCGGCCGCGCCGTCGGACAGCGCCGACGAACTGCCGGCGGTAACCGTGCCGTTGACCGGATCGAACGCCGGACGCAGCGCGGCTAAGCCTTCAAGGCTGGTGTCCTCGCGAATCACTTCGTCGCTGTCATAGCGTTTCAGCACGCCATCGGCATCGTGGCCGTAGGTCGGCACGATTTCGCGTCTGAAATCACCGCGCTGAGTGGCGGCCGCAGCGCGCTGGTGTGAACGCAGCGCGAAGGCGTCCTGCTGTTCACGGCTGATGTGGTGCATGCGCGCCAGCATCTCGGCGGTCAGCCCCATCATGCCAGCCGCTTTCGCCACGGTGCGCCCCAGGCCGGGATGAAAATCCACGCCGTGGTTCATCGGTACGTGGCCCATATGTTCCACGCCGCCAATCAGACAGCTGTGGGCATCGCCGACCATAATCGCGCGCGCCGCATCGTGCAGCGCCTGCATGGACGAGCCGCACAGGCGATTGACGGTGCTGGCCGGCACGCGATGCGGGATCTCCGCCAGCAGCGCGGCGTTGCGGGCGATATTAAAGCCCTGTTCCAGCGTCTGCTGCACGCAGCCCCAGATAATGTCATCCAGCGCGGCGGCATCGACGGCCGGATTGCGGCTGAGGAGTTCGCGCATCAGATGGGCGGAGAGATCCTCGGCGCGCACCTGGCGAAAGGCGCCGCCTTTGGAACGGCCCATCGGCGTGCGCACGGCATCAACAATCACTACGTTTTCCATGTTCATTACCTCAGGCAGTTTGCAGCGCCGCTGCGTCAATCGGTTGAGCGACGGGATACCAGCTCTGATGCTGGTGGGCTTTCTGAACCAGCAGCTCAGGTAGCGCGTACAGCGGGCCGAGCGCGAGGTAGCGTTTAGCCTGATCGACGACATTGCTGATGCCCAGCGTGTCCATATAGCGGAACGCGCCACCGCGGAACGGCGGGAAGCCTAAGCCATACACCAGCGCCATATCCGCCTCGGCGGGGGAAGCGATGATGTTTTCTTCGAGGCAGCGCACCACTTCGTTGAGCATCGGCAGCGTCATGCGGTTGGCGATCTCTTCATCGCTGAATACCCGCTTCGGTTCACATACCGGCTCCAGCAGCGCATCGACATCTGCATCGGCGCGCTTCTGCGCTTTGCCTTTTTTGTCCTGTTCCCAGCGGTAAAAGCCCTGGCCGTTTTTCTGGCCGTAGCGTTTGGCTTCAAACAGCACATCAATGGCATCGCGGTAATCTTTCTGCATCCGCGACGGGAAGCCCTGGGCCATCACCTGTTGCGCATGATGCGCGGTATCAATGCCCACCACGTCCAGCAGCCACGCCGGCCCCATCGGCCAGCCAAACTGCTTCTCCATCACTTTATCGATCTGGCGGAAGTCCGCGCCGTCGCGCAGTAGCAGGCTGAAGGCGGCAAAGTAGGGGAACAGCACACGGTTCACAAAGAAGCCGGGGCAGTCATTCACTACAATTGGCGTTTTGCCCATCTTGCTGGCCCACGCCACCACTTTACTGATGGTGGCTTCAGAGGTTTGCGCACCGCGAATCACTTCGACCAGCGGCATACGCGGCACCGGATTGAAGAAGTGCATGCCGCAGAAATTTTGCGGACGCTGCAGTGCCTGCGCCAGCTGGCTGATTGGAATGGTGGAGGTATTCGAGGCCAGCACGGCATCATCCCGCAGCTGCTGCTCGGTTTCAGCCAGCACTTTGGCTTTGATTTGCGGGTTCTCGACCACCGCTTCGACCACCACATCGGCGCGATCAAAGCCGCTGTAATCCAGCGTCGGCTGAATGCTCGCCAGCACGCTCGCCAGCCTGGTACCGTCAATTTTGCCGCGCTCCAGCTGCTTATTAAGCAGCTTGCTGGCTTCATTCATGCCCAGCGTCAGCGCCTGCGGATTAATATCTTTCATCTTCACCGGCACGCCTTTCCAGGCCGACTGCCAGGCGATCCCGCCGCCCATGATGCCTGCGCCCAGTACCGCCGCCTGCTCTGGCGTGCCGGCCGCGCTGCTGTGTTTCTTCGCCAGGCCTTTTACGTACTGGTCATTGAGGAAGATGCCGACCAGCGCGCGTGCCACATCGCTCTGCGCCAGCGGCACAAAGGCAGCGGTTTCCAGCTTCAGCGCATCATCACGACCTAAGCCCGCTGCCGCTTCGATGGTTCGCACCACGGCGATCGGCGCTGGATAGTGTTTACCGGCGGTTTGCTGCACCATGCTTTTGGCGAGGGTAAAACTCATCGCAGCTTCAATCGGACTGAGCTTAAGCGGTGCCAGCTTCGGCGCACGACGCGCCTGCCAGCTGCCCTGGGCTATGGCATCCTGCAGCATGGTCAGCGCCGCGCTGCGCAGCTTCTCGCTGCTGACCACCGCATCCACCAGACCGAGCTTCAGCGCGCCCGGGCCATCAATATCTTTACCGGCGGCGATGATCTCCAGCGCGCTGTCGGCACCGAGCAGGCGCGGCAGACGCACGCTGCCGCCGAAGCCCGGCATAATGCCGAGTTTGGTTTCCGGCAGGCCAATGCGCGCGGTGGGCGTGGTCACGCGGAAGTCGGTCGCCAGCACACACTCGCAGCCCCCGCCCAGTGCGTAGCCGTCGATGGCGGCGATGGTTGGCACCGGCAAATCTTCCAGACGATTAAAGATGCTGTTGGCAAATGTCAGCCACTGGCTGAGCTGCTCAGCGGGCGCATCAAACAGCGACAGGAATTCTGTGATATCCGCCCCGACAATAAACGCCGGTTTGGCGGAAGAGAGCAGCAGGCCGCGCAGCGTGCTTTGCTGCTCCAGTACGCTCAGCGCCTCGCCTAAGGCGGCGACGGTTTTGGTATCAAGTTTGTTCACCGAACCGGGCGCATCAAAAACCAGCTCGGCGATGCCATCGTCAAGCCAGTGCACTGAAAGGGTATCGCCTTGGTAGAGCATGTCCGTCTCCTGAAACGCGAAAGGTGATCTGGTCATACCAGATGATCAGGAGTGTGGGTGTCATGTTAATTTTTTGCAAACAAGAGTTTGCTTATTTGATACGGCGATCACAGCGCGCGCAGCACGGCATCCCCCGCGCGGCTGTGCTACACTGCCGCCACTTTCGCGACATCGGAGACAAGTCCATGGATTCACTGAAAACCCTGTATCACGCGCATATCTCAACGCTGCAGCAGCGTGCGCAACAGGTGCTGGCGCGCTTTAAGCTGGACGCCATGCTGATTCATTCAGGCGAGTTGCTGACCGTATTTCTTGACGATCATGACTATCCGTTTAAGGTGAATCCCCAGTTTAAAGCCTGGGTACCAGTGACGCAGGTGCCCAACTGCTGGCTGTGGATCGATGGCGTGAATAAACCCAAACTGTGGTTCTACTCGCCGGTCGATTACTGGCACAACGTCGAGCCATTGCCGGACAGCTTCTGGACCCAGGATGTTGAGGTCATCGGCCTGAAAAACGCTGACGATATCGCTCAGCTGTTGCCGGCACAGCGCGACAATGTGGCCTATATCGGGCCGGTACCGTCCCGCGCCACCCAGCTGGGCATCCGCAGCGAGGGGATCAATCCCCAGGGCGTCATCGACTTCCTGCATTATCATCGCAGCATCAAAACCGATTACGAGCTGGCCTGTATGCGCGAAGCGCAGAAGCTGGCGGTGGCAGGCCATCGCGCAGCGAAAGAGGCGTTCTTCTCCGGCATGAGCGAGTTTGATATCAATCTTGCCTATCTGACTGCCACCGGCCACCGTGACATTGATGTACCGTATGGCAATATCATCGCGCTGAATGAACATGCTGCGGTGTTGCACTACACCCGGCTTGACCATCAGCCGCCGGCGAAACGTCACAGCTTCCTGATTGATGCCGGCGCAGAGTATCTTGGCTATGCGGCAGACCTGACGCGCAGCTACGCGGCGCAGAGCAAAACGCGCTACGCGGAAATGGTTGCCGCGATGAATAAAGAAGAGCTGGCGCTGATCGCCACGCTGAAAGCCGGCGTGCGCTATACCGATTACCATCTGCAAATGCATCAGCGTATCGCGCGTCTGCTGCTGAAGTTTGAACTGGTGCAGGGGCTGAGCGAAGAGACGCTGGTGGCGGAAAACCTCACCGGCCCCTTCATGCCGCACGGTCTCGGCCATCCGCTGGGCCTGCAGGTGCACGACGTTGCCGGGTTTATGCAGGACGACAGCGGCACGCATCTGGCGGCGCCATCGCAATATCCTTATCTGCGCTGTACACGGGTACTGCAGCCGGGCATGGTGCTGACCATTGAACCGGGCTTCTATATTATCGATTCACTGCTGGCGCCGCTGCGCAGCGGTAAGTTCAGTCAGCACTTTGACTGGCAGGCGATTGATGCTCTGAAGCCGTACGGAGGCATTCGTATTGAGGATAATGTGGTGATTCACGCCAGCCGCATCGAAAACATGACGCGTGACTTGCATCTGGCCTGATGGACGCTTACGACATTCCCGCTGAGGCCGTCAGTCTCAGCGAGGAGACCATCAAAAAGAGCCGCTTTATTACCCTGCTGGCGCATACCGATGGGGTGGCCGCTGCGCGCGCCTTTGTGCAGCAGGTGAAGCACGAACACCCGACCGCGCGGCATCACTGCTGGGCCTGGGTGGCGGGCGCGCCCGATGATTCACAACAGCTGGGATTTTCTGACGATGGCGAACCCTCCGGCACGGCCGGTAAGCCGATGCTGGCGCAGCTGATGGGCAGCGGCGTGGGCGAGATCACCGCCGTGGTGGTGCGCTATTATGGCGGAATCATGCTGGGCACCGGCGGGCTGGTGAAAGCCTACGGTGGCGGCGTGCAGCAGGGGCTGAAGCTGCTGGCGCGCCAGCGCAAAGTGCCGATGCAATGTTTCACCCTGCAGTGTGACTATGCGCAACTGAGCGATATAGAGCGCCTGCTGCAGCGTTTTGACGGCAGCATTGAACAGAGCCATTATCAGGATCGCATTACGCTACGTCTGGCGTTGCCCCATCCGCAGATTGATGGCTTCAGGCAAAACCTCTCTGATTACAGCCGGGGCGCTTTGGCGCTGATCCCGCTGGACAACTAACCGCATCTGTTTAAAGGAAACGGCTGAATGCATTTTCGCGCCATTACCCGCATCGTGGGCCTGCTGGTGATTCTTTTCTCGGTAACCATGATCCTGCCTGGCTTAGTGGCCCTGATTTATCGCGACGGTGCCGGGCGCGCGTTCAGTCAGACGTTTATGATGGCGATCGTCATCGGTTCGCTGCTGTGGTGGCCCAACCGCAAACAAAAAAGTGAGCTGAAACCGCGTGAAGGCTTTCTGATTGTGGTGCTGTTCTGGACCGTGCTGGGCAGCGTGGGGGCAATGCCGTTTATCTTCGCCGAGCAGCCACATCTGTCGGTGACCGACGCCTTCTTCGAATCGTTCTCTGGCTTAACCACCACCGGTGCCACTACGTTAGTAGGGCTCGACTCGCTGCCCAAAGCGATTCTGTTCTATCGCCAGATGCTGCAGTGGCTTGGCGGCATGGGGATCATCGTGCTGGCGGTGGCCATTCTGCCGATTCTTGGCGTCGGCGGCATGCAGCTGTACCGCGCCGAGATGCCGGGACCGCTGAAAGATAACAAAATGCGCCCGCGCATTGCCGAAACGGCTAAAACCCTGTGGCTGATTTATGTGCTGCTGACGGTGGCCTGTGCGCTGGCGCTGTGGCTGGCGGGCATGCCGATGTTTGATGCTATCGGCCACAGCTTCTCGACCATCGCCATCGGCGGTTTTTCTACCCATGATGCCAGCATCGGCTACTTCAATAGCCCGACCATTAATACCATCGTGGCGATTTTCCTGCTGATCTCCGGCTGTAACTACGGCCTGCACTTCTCATTGCTCAGCGGGCGAAACCTGAAAGTCTACTGGCGCGACCCGGAATTCCGCATGTTCATTGGCGTGCAGCTGACGCTGGTGCTGATTTGTACCCTGGTGCTGTGGTTCCATAATGTCTATTCCAGCGGCTGGCAAACCCTCAATCAGGCGTTTTTCCAGGTGGTATCGATGGCGACGACGGCGGGCTTTACCACCGACAGTATTGCGCGCTGGCCGCTGTTCCTGCCGGTGCTGCTGCTGTGTTCAGCCTTTATCGGCGGTATGGCGGGTTCGACCGGCGGTGGCCTGAAGGTGATTCGCATTCTGCTGCTGTGCAAGCAAGGGTCGCGCGAACTGAAACGCCTGGTGCATCCCAATGCGGTCTATACCATTAAGCTGGGGAACCGTGCGCTGCCGGAACGTATTCTCGAAGCGGTGTGGGGCTTTTTCTCGGCTTACGCGCTGGTGTTTCTGGTCAGCATGCTGGCGATTATCGCCACCGGCGTGGATGACTTCTCGGCCTTCGCCGCAGTGGCGGCGACGCTGAATAACCTTGGCCCGGGTCTGGGTGTGGTGGCAGATAACTTCACGTCGATGAATGATGTCGCCAAGTGGATTTTAATCTCCACCATGCTGTTTGGACGCCTTGAAGTGTTCACGCTGCTGGTGCTGTTCACGCCCACCTTCTGGCGCGAATAATAAAACAGGAATGAGTGATGAAAGCGTTAATTCTTTATTCCAGCCGTGACGGGCAAACCCGTGAAATCGCGGCGCGTATTGCCCGCACGCTGACACCGCAGCAGCTGTGCGATGTGCTGGATCTGACACAGGCGCCGCAGGTGGAGTGGGCACAGTATGATCGCGTGCTGATTGGCGCCTCGATCCGCTATGGTCATTTCCAGCCCGAGCTGATGAAATTCGTCACGCAACATAAGGCGGCACTGCAGCAGCGCGTCAGCGGCTTTTTCAGCGTCAATCTTACTGCGCGCAAAGCCGATAAGTGCACGCCGGAAACCAATGCCTATACGCGTAAATTCCTGGCGCAGTCACCGTGGCAACCGGATCGCTGTGCGGTGTTTGCCGGTGCGCTACGCTATCCACGCTATCGCTGGTTCGATCGCATCATGATTCAGTTCATTATGCGTATGACCGGCGGCGAAACGGATACATCGAAGGAAGTTGAATACACCGACTGGGAGAAAGTCACGCGTTTTGCCCAGGATTTCGCACAGTTACCAGGTAAATTGCCGCAAAATAACGCGTAGTGGTGAAATTTAGGCCGAACGATCATTTTTTTGCAATAAACCCTTGTCAGCCAGAATTAACTCCCTATAATGCGCCACCACTGAGACGGCAAAGCGGCAACGCAGACGGCTCAGCAGGGCGTGAAGCGATTCACCCCGCCGGAGAAAAACGCTGAAAAAAGTGTTTGACTCTGAAGGAGGAAAGCGTAATATACGCCACCTCGCGACAGCAGGCCGAACGCCGCGTCGCACCGCTCTTTAACAATTTATCAGACAATCTGTGTGGGCACTCGCAGGATTGATATCAGCGTCTCCGGACGTAAAAAATATCAAGTCTTTGCTGAGTGAACACGTAATTCATTACGAAGTTTAATTCACAGAGCATCGCTGCACTCGTTGCAGCAAATCAAACTTAAATTGAAGAGTTTGATCATGGCTCAGATTGAACGCTGGCGGCAGGCCTAACACATGCAAGTCGAACGGCAGCACAGAAGAGCTTGCTCTTTGGGTGGCGAGTGGCGGACGGGTGAGTAATGTCTGGGAAACTGCCCGATGGAGGGGGATAACTACTGGAAACGGTAGCTAATACCGCATAACGTCGCAAGACCAAAGTGGGGGACCTTCGGGCCTCACACCATCGGATGTGCCCAGATGGGATTAGCTAGTAGGTGGGGTAATGGCTCACCTAGGCGACGATCCCTAGCTGGTCTGAGAGGATGACCAGCCACACTGGAACTGAGACACGGTCCAGACTCCTACGGGAGGCAGCAGTGGGGAATATTGCACAATGGGCGCAAGCCTGATGCAGCCATGCCGCGTGTATGAAGAAGGCCTTCGGGTTGTAAAGTACTTTCAGCGGGGAGGAAGGCGGTGAGGTTAATAACCTTGCCGATTGACGTTACCCGCAGAAGAAGCACCGGCTAACTCCGTGCCAGCAGCCGCGGTAATACGGAGGGTGCAAGCGTTAATCGGAATTACTGGGCGTAAAGCGCACGCAGGCGGTCTGTTAAGTCAGATGTGAAATCCCCGGGCTTAACCTGGGAACTGCATTTGAAACTGGCAGGCTTGAGTCTCGTAGAGGGGGGTAGAATTCCAGGTGTAGCGGTGAAATGCGTAGAGATCTGGAGGAATACCGGTGGCGAAGGCGGCCCCCTGGACGAAGACTGACGCTCAGGTGCGAAAGCGTGGGGAGCAAACAGGATTAGATACCCTGGTAGTCCACGCCGTAAACGATGTCGACTTGGAGGTTGTGCCCTTGAGGCGTGGCTTCCGGAGCTAACGCGTTAAGTCGACCGCCTGGGGAGTACGGCCGCAAGGTTAAAACTCAAATGAATTGACGGGGGCCCGCACAAGCGGTGGAGCATGTGGTTTAATTCGATGCAACGCGAAGAACCTTACCTGGCCTTGACATCCAGAGAACTTAGCAGAGATGCTTTGGTGCCTTCGGGAACTCTGAGACAGGTGCTGCATGGCTGTCGTCAGCTCGTGTTGTGAAATGTTGGGTTAAGTCCCGCAACGAGCGCAACCCTTATCCTTTGTTGCCAGCGATTCGGTCGGGAACTCAAAGGAGACTGCCGGTGATAAACCGGAGGAAGGTGGGGATGACGTCAAGTCATCATGGCCCTTACGGCCAGGGCTACACACGTGCTACAATGGCGCATACAAAGAGAAGCGACCTCGCGAGAGCAAGCGGACCTCATAAAGTGCGTCGTAGTCCGGATTGGAGTCTGCAACTCGACTCCATGAAGTCGGAATCGCTAGTAATCGTAGATCAGAATGCTACGGTGAATACGTTCCCGGGCCTTGTACACACCGCCCGTCACACCATGGGAGTGGGTTGCAAAAGAAGTAGGTAGCTTAACCTTCGGGAGGGCGCTTACCACTTTGTGATTCATGACTGGGGTGAAGTCGTAACAAGGTAACCGTAGGGGAACCTGCGGTTGGATCACCTCCTTACCTGAAGATACCTTCCCGCGAAGTGCTCACACAGATTGTCTGATAGAAAAGTAACGAGCAGGACGGCTGCGAAGTCGTGACACTTTGTGTCCCCTTCGTCTAGCGGTTAGGACTCCGCCCTTTCACGGCGGCAACAGGGGTTCGAATCCCCTAGGGGACGCCACTGCTTGGTGACAGGTGAAAGGTGTCTCCACAGAATATCTCAAAACTGACGGTAACGTCGTGTTTGAGATATTGCTCTTTAACAATCCGGAACAAGCTGAAAATTGAAACGACGCGTCGCTTCATTTCTCCGTAATAAGAAATGAATCACGATGCGTTCGGGTCTCTCAAATGCTTGCAGTCTGCAGCGTTGCAAAACGCCTGTGGGTTGTGAGGTTAAGCGACTAAGCGTACACGGTGGATGCCCTGGCAGTCAGAGGCGATGAAGGACGTGCTAATCTGCGAAAAGCGACGGTAAGGTGATATGAACCGCTACAGCCGTCGATGTCCGAATGGGGAAACCCGGTGCACTCTGTGCATCATCGTTAACTGAATACATAGGTTAACGAGGCGAACCGGGGGAACTGAAACATCTAAGTACCCCGAGGAAAAGAAATCAACCGAGATTCCCCCAGTAGCGGCGAGCGAACGGGGAGCAGCCCAGGACCTGAATCAGCTTGTGCATCAGTGGAAGCGTCTGGAAAGTCGCGCGATACCGGGTGACAGCCCCGTACACGAAGATGCATGAGTTGTGAGTCCGACGAGTAGGGCGGGACACGTGGTATCCTGTCTGAATATGGGGGGACCATCCTCCAAGGCTAAATACTCCTGACTGACCGATAGTGAACCAGTACCGTGAGGGAAAGGCGAAAAGAACCCCGGCGAGGGGAGTGAAACAGAACCTGAAACCGTGTACGTACAAGCAGTGGGAGCCTACTTGTTAGGTGACTGCGTACCTTTTGTATAATGGGTCAGCGACTTATATTCTGTAGCAAGGTTAACCGCATAGGGGAGCCGAAGGGAAACCGAGTCTTAATTGGGCGTTAAGTTGCAGGGTATAGACCCGAAACCCGGTGATCTAGCCATGGGCAGGTTGAAGGTTGGGTAACACTAACTGGAGGACCGAACCGACTAATGTTGAAAAATTAGCGGATGACTTGTGGCTGGGGGTGAAAGGCCAATCAAACCGGGAGATAGCTGGTTCTCCCCGAAAGCTATTTAGGTAGCGCCTCGTGAATTCATCTCCGGGGGTAGAGCACTGTTTCGGCTAGGGGGCCATCCCGGCTTACCAACCCGATGCAAACTGCGAATACCGGAGAATGTTATCACGGGAGACACACGGCGGGTGCTAACGTCCGTCGTGAAGAGGGAAACAACCCAGACCGCCAGCTAAGGTCCCAAAGTCATGGTTAAGTGGGAAACGATGTGGGAAGGCACAGACAGCCAGGATGTTGGCTTAGAAGCAGCCATCATTTAAAGAAAGCGTAATAGCTCACTGGTCGAGTCGGCCTGCGCGGAAGATGTAACGGGGCTAAACCATGCACCGAAGCTGCGGCAGCGACACTATGTGTTGTTGGGTAGGGGAGCGTTCTGTAAGCCGCTGAAGGTGTGCTGTGAGGCACGCTGGAGGTATCAGAAGTGCGAATGCTGACATAAGTAACGATAAAGCGGGTGAAAAGCCCGCTCGCCGGAAGACCAAGGGTTCCTGTCCAACGTTAATCGGGGCAGGGTGAGTCGACCCCTAAGGCGAGGCTGAAAAGCGTAGTCGATGGGAAACAGGTTAATATTCCTGTACTTGGTGTTACTGCGAAGGGGGGACGGAGAAGGCTAGGTTATCCGGGCGACGGTTGTCCCGGTTTAAGCGTGCAGGTGTGAAGACCAGGCAAATCCGGTCTTCTTTAACACTGAGGCGTGATGACGAGCCGCTACGGCGGTGAAGTAACTGATGCCCTGCTTCCAGGAAAAGCCTCTAAGCTCCAGGTAACACGAAATCGTACCCCAAACCGACACAGGTGGTCAGGTAGAGAATACCAAGGCGCTTGAGAGAACTCGGGTGAAGGAACTAGGCAAAATGGTGCCGTAACTTCGGGAGAAGGCACGCTGGCGCGTAGGTGAAGGGACTTGCTCCCGGAGCCGAGGCCAGTCGAAGATACCAGCTGGCTGCAACTGTTTATTAAAAACACAGCACTGTGCAAACACGAAAGTGGACGTATACGGTGTGACGCCTGCCCGGTGCCGGAAGGTTAATTGATGGGGTTATCCGCAAGGAGAAGCTCTTGATCGAAGCCCCGGTAAACGGCGGCCGTAACTATAACGGTCCTAAGGTAGCGAAATTCCTTGTCGGGTAAGTTCCGACCTGCACGAATGGCGTAATGATGGCCAGGCTGTCTCCACCCGAGACTCAGTGAAATTGAAATCGCTGTGAAGATGCAGTGTACCCGCGGCAAGACGGAAAGACCCCGTGAACCTTTACTATAGCTTGACACTGAACATTGAGCCTTGATGTGTAGGATAGGTGGGAGGCTTTGAAGCGCGGACGCCAGTCTGCGTGGAGCCAACCTTGAAATACCACCCTTTAATGTTTGATGTTCTAACGTAGGCCCGTAATCCGGGCTGCGGACAGTGTCTGGTGGGTAGTTTGACTGGGGCGGTCTCCTCCCAAAGCGTAACGGAGGAGCACGAAGGTTGGCTAATCCTGGTCGGACATCAGGAGGTTAGTGCAATGGCATAAGCCAGCTTGACTGCGAGAGTGACGGCTCGAGCAGGTGCGAAAGCAGGTCATAGTGATCCGGTGGTTCTGAATGGAAGGGCCATCGCTCAACGGATAAAAGGTACTCCGGGGATAACAGGCTGATACCGCCCAAGAGTTCATATCGACGGCGGTGTTTGGCACCTCGATGTCGGCTCATCACATCCTGGGGCTGAAGTAGGTCCCAAGGGTACGGCTGTTCGCCGTTTAAAGTGGTACGCGAGCTGGGTTTAGAACGTCGTGAGACAGTTCGGTCCCTATCTGCCGTGGGCGCTGGAGAATTGAGGGGGGTTGCTCCTAGTACGAGAGGACCGGAGTGAACGCACCGCTGGTGTTCGGGTTGTCATGCCAATGGCACTGCCCGGTAGCTAAGTGCGGAAGAGATAAGTGCTGAAAGCATCTAAGCACGAAACTTGCCCCGAGATGAGTTCTCCCTGACCCTTTAAGGGTCCTGAAGGGACGTTGAAGACGACGACGTTGATAGGCCGGGTGTGTAAGCGCAGCGATGCGTTGAGCTAACCGGTACTAATGACCCGTGAGGCTTAACCTTACAACGCCAGAGGCGTTTTGGTCTGAGAGACCGGAGAATTTTCAGCTTGTGACGGAAAAATTAGCGGAAACGAAAGATTTTACGCTGAGGCGAGGCGGCAGGCAGGAGGAAAGGAAGGAGCATACACGAGTATGTGACTGACTTTGCGAGGGCGGCCAACGCGGCATCAGTGAAAAAGATTCGTTTCGCGCACCAGAATTTGCCTGGCGGCAACAGCGCGGTGGTCCCACCTGACCCCATGCCGAACTCAGAAGTGAAACGCCGTAGCGCCGATGGTAGTGTGGGGCCTCCCCATGCGAGAGTAGGGAACTGCCAGGCATCAAACCCGTAAAGAAGCCCCGGACGAGAGTCCGGGGCTTTTTTACGTCCGTACTGCGGCAAATTTACCGCTAAAAACGCGAAAACTCCCCACTGTAAAACCGTGCAATCGGGTAAACTACGGCCAGATTAATCAGTAAAGGCCGTAACATGTCCAGCCCTCAGACTTCCCTGAAAGCGTTCAACACACTGGGTCTTGCAATCGCGGCTGAAAAGCTTGTTGTTGCGGATAGCGCAGAAGCCATTTCCTCTGCCTGGCACGCCAGCCAGCAAAATAATCAGCCGTTTATGGTGCTTGGCGAGGGCAGTAACGTCCTGTTCCTCGAAGATTTTGCCGGCTGCGTGGTGATAAACGCGATTAAAGGCATCACCCTGGAAGAGCACGACGAAGCCTGGCATCTGCACGTTGGTGCTGGCGAAAACTGGCATCAGTTGGTTGAGCACACTCTAAAGAAAGGCCTCACCGGGCTGGAAAATCTGGCGCTGATTCCAGGCGTGACGGGATCGGCACCAATCCAGAACATTGGCGCTTACGGTGTTGAATTTAAAGATATTTGCCAGTACGTCGAGGTGTTACACCTGCCGGATAGCACAGTCACGCGTCTGCACCGTGATGAGTGCCAGTTTGGCTATCGCGACAGCATCTTCAAACACGCGATGAAGCACGACTATGTGATTGTGGCCGTCGGGCTGCGTCTGGCTAAGCAGTGGAAACCGGTACTGAGCTATGGCGATCTGGCGAAGCTCAATCCCGCCACCGTATGCGCGTGGGACGTATTCAATGCGGTGTGCCATATGCGGCAAAGTAAGCTGCCCGATCCGCGCATAACAGGCAATGTAGGCAGTTTCTTTAAAAACCCCCTGATTTCCGCTCAGCAGGCAGAGGCATTGCTCACGCACTATCCTGCTATGCCGCACTATCCACAGCACAGTGGTGAGGTCAAGCTGGCCGCGGGCTGGCTGATCGATCAGTGTGCGTTGAAAGGCTATCGTCTTGGCGGTGCTGCGGTGCATCGTCAGCAGGCACTGGTACTGATCAATGAAGACAATGCCACACCGCAGGATATTGTCGCCCTGGCACATCATGTGCGTCAGGAGGTGGGGAAAAAATTTGCCGTGTGGCTGGAGCCAGAGGTGCGGTTTATTGGCGCGCAGGGCGAGCGTAACGCCGTCGAGGTGATTTCATGAAAGATCATAGCGTTCCATTAAAACTGGTCGCCCTGCTGGCCGATGGCGAATTTCACTCTGGTGAACAGCTGGGTGAAGCGCTCGGTATGAGCCGCGCTGCCGTGAATAAACATATTCAGACGCTGAAAAGCTGGGGCCTGGATGTCTACACCGTGACAGGGAAAGGTTACAGCCTGCCAGCGCCCATTCAGCTGCTGAATGAAGAGGCGATCCTGGCGCATCTGCATCAGCCGGATCTGGCGGTGATTCCGGTTATTGACTCCACGAATCAGTATTTACTCGATCGCATGGACCAGCTGAACTCCGGCTATGCGTGCATCGCGGAATATCAACAGGCCGGGCGCGGCCGGCGCGGACGGAAATGGTTCTCGCCGTTTGGCGCCAATCTCTACATGTCCATGTACTGGCGACTGGAGCAGGGGCCAGCTGCGGCAATGGGTCTGAGTCTGGTGATTGGTATCGTGATGGCAGAGGTTATCCAGTCGCTGGGCGCGGCAGACGTACGCGTTAAGTGGCCAAATGACCTCTATCTGCAGGATCGTAAACTGGCGGGTATTCTGGTTGAGCTCACCGGTAAAACCGGCGATGCGGCGCAAATTGTCATGGGCGCGGGGATCAACCTGGTGATGCGGGGCGAAGGCACGACGGAAATCAATCAGGGTTGGATCAATCTGCAGGAAGCCGGCATCGAGATCAATCGTAACGAACTCGCCGCCAGGCTGATAAACCGTCTGCGTGAAGCTTTACCGCTGTTTGAACGCGATGGGCTGGCGCCGTTTGTCGGCCGCTGGGAAGCGCTGGATAACTTTATCCATCGCCCGGTAAAACTGCTGATTGGCGATCGTGAAGTGCATGGCATTGCGCGCGGAATTGATAAGCAGGGCGGTTTATTGCTGGAACAGGATGGTGAGATTAAGTCCTGGGTCGGTGGGGAAATCTCATTACGTCCCGCTAATTAACACAGTAAACAGTGACGCATTAAACGCCCTGATAAAGCAGGGCGTTTTTAATACTATTTTCGCAACCGCACACTTTGCACGGCATGATCCGCAGACTTGGTCATAATCAGGCTGGCCCGCTCACGCGTAGGTAAGATGTTTTCTTTTAAATTCAGCCAGTTAATTTCTTTCCATAACCCACGTGCAATACTCTCTGCTTCCTCTTCAGGCAGCTGAGAATAGTGGTGGAAATAAGAGTCCGGATCGCTGAAGGCACCTTCGCGGAATTTAAGAAAGCGATTAACGTACCAGCGCTCTAATAAGTTTTCTGGCGCATCGACATATATTGAAAAGTCGACGAAATCTGAGACAAATACATGATGCGGATCGTGCGGATAATCCATACCGCTCTGCAGGACGTTCAGCCCTTCCAGAATCAGGATGTCCGGCTGCTGCACCATCTTATCGCCATCCGGGATGACATCGTATATCAGGTGTGAATACACCGGTGCGGTGACCTGACTGGCGCCCGATTTCAAATCCGATACGAACTTCACCAGTCGATGCATATCATACGACTGCGGGAAGCCTTTCTTCTTCATCAGGCCGCGCTCTTTCAGCACCGCATTAGGGTGCAAAAAGCCATCGGTGGTGATGAGTTCCACCTTGCGGTGCTCGGGCCAGCGGCTAAGCAGCGCCTGTAACACGCGCGCGGTGGTGCTTTTACCGACGGCGACACTGCCGGCAATACTGATAATGTAAGGGATCTTCTGGCCATTGGTGCCAAGGAACTGCTCCAGCACCGCCTGACGGCGCAGATTTGAACTGATATAGAAGTTCAGCAGACGTGATAGCGGCAGATAGATCTCAGCGACTTCTTCCAGCGAAAGATCTTCATTGATACCGCGCAGCCGTTCAATTTCGCTGGCGGCCAGCGTCATCGGTACGGAATCTCGCAGCGCAGCCCATTGCTGGCGATCAAACTGCAGGTAGGGCGTCGTCAGTGGCGTCGTTTTTTTACTCATAAGCATGCATCTGACCGCAAATTCTGGCTCATCAACACCTTGCAGCAACAGGCATACAGCGATGTGTCGAACTCAGTTGCACGTCACAGGGGTAATTTAACGAGAACAATGGGCAGGAGGGTAACACCAGTGTGACTTTAAAAAGAAGTAAAATGATAAACCTGAGCACGCTTTCGTAAGCAGGCCCGCATTTTTATGATCACAGTATGAGGCTAACGCGGTATCAAAGAATAATCAGGCTGTGGGCTGGCGGAAAAACACACCATGTTTGCTGCTTTTTGCTGCGCTGGCGGGGCGTTTTGCGAGGATTTGCACAAATAGTAAGCGGTAGTGCAAATTTAGCAATTTTTTTGTTGCATCCTGAACCCGGTCTTCCTAGAATGCGCGTCACTTGATGCCGGCTTAGCTCAGTTGGTAGAGCAACTGACTTGTAATCAGTAGGTCACCAGTTCGATTCCGGTAGCCGGCACCATCAAGTAGGTGGGATTCCCGAGCGGCCAAAGGGAGCAGACTGTAAATCTGCCGTCACAGACTTCGAAGGTTCGAATCCTTCTCCCACCACCATCTCAACCTCTCGGTTGAGCGTCAGATAAAGGCTTATCTGATGGGTGAGTTCAACTCTCTCACCTTCGAATTCAGATTGCGCAGTAGCGTGATCACCGTCAGTCGGAAACTCTGACTGGCTCGAATAATAGAAGGTCTTCTTTTATTATTCATAAGCTACAGAAAGAACAGGTAGCCGAGTTCCAGGATGCGGGCATCGTATAATGGCTATTACCTCAGCCTTCCAAGCTGATGATGCGGGTTCGATTCCCGCTGCCCGCTCCAGATGTGCTGATATGGCTCAGTTGGTAGAGCGCACCCTTGGTAAGGGTGAGGTCCCCAGTTCGACTCTGGGTATCAGCACCACTTCCTTTATCTCTCTCCTGATTCTCTCTCTGTAAAACTAACATCAGGTTTTGCCTGGTTAATGTGACGATATCTTTGATATATCCGTGTCTTAGAGGGACAAGCGATGGCTAAAGAGCAATTTCAACGTAACAAACTGCACGTAAACGTGGGCACCATCGGTCACGTCGACCACGGTAAAACCACTCTGACTGCGGCAATCACCACCGTTCTGGCTAAAACCTACGGCGGCCAGGCGCGTGCATTCGATCAGATCGATAACGCGCCAGAAGAGAAGGCTCGTGGTATCACCATCAACACCTCTCACGTTGAATATGAAACCCCGACCCGTCACTACGCACACGTTGACTGCCCAGGCCACGCCGACTATGTGAAAAACATGATCACCGGTGCTGCGCAGATGGACGGCGCGATCCTGGTTGTTGCTGCGACTGATGGCCCAATGCCACAGACCCGTGAGCACATCCTGCTGGGTCGTCAGGTTGGCGTTCCTTACATCATCGTGTTCCTGAACAAGTGCGACATGGTTGATGACGAAGAGCTGCTGGAACTGGTTGAGATGGAAGTGCGTGACCTGCTGTCTGCTTACGACTTCCCTGGCGACGATACCCCAATCGTACGCGGTTCTGCGCTGAAAGCGCTGGAAGGCGAAGCTGAGTGGGAAGCGAAAATCGTTGAGCTGGCTGAGCACCTGGATAGCTACATCCCCGATCCAGTCCGTGCTATCGACCTGCCGTTCCTGCTGCCAATCGAAGACGTATTCTCAATCTCTGGCCGTGGTACCGTTGTTACCGGTCGTGTTGAGCGCGGCATCGTGAAAGTGGGCGACGAAGTAGAAATCGTTGGTATCAAAGCGACTGCCAAGTCTACCTGTACCGGTGTTGAAATGTTCCGCAAACTGCTGGACCAGGGTCAGGCAGGCGAGAACTGTGGTGTTCTGCTGCGCGGTATCAAGCGTGAAGAGATCCAGCGTGGTCAGGTTCTGGCTAAGCCAGGCACTATCAAGCCACACACCCAGTTCGAGTCAGAAGTTTACGTTCTGTCTAAAGACGAAGGCGGCCGTCATACTCCGTTCTTCAAAGGCTACCGTCCACAGTTCTACTTCCGTACCACTGACGTAACCGGTTCAGTAGAGCTGCCAGAAGGCGTTGAGATGGTAATGCCAGGCGACAACATCAAAATGGTTGTTACCCTGATCCATCCAATCGCAATGGACGAAGGTCTGCGCTTCGCAATCCGCGAAGGCGGCCGTACCGTTGGCGCGGGCGTTGTTGCTAAAGTTATCGCGTAATAGCGATAATATTTGACGCAATGCACACGGAAAGGGCATCATTTGATGCCCTTTTGTACGCTGTTAACCAGAACCTGGCTCATCAGTGATTTTCGATCATAATCATTGCTGAGACAGGCTCTGTATTACGGCGCTGGATACCGAGTTATGCCCAAAAGCGCATTCGGTTTGGATGCCTCGCTCTGCGGGGCAGAATAGTTTCTGAATTATTGTGGCAGGTTGGTTTATGAGTGCGAATACCGAAGCTCAAGGGAGCGGGCGCGGCCTGGAAGCGGTAAAGTGGGTAGTTGTGATCGCATTGCTGCTGGTAGCAATCGTCGGTAACTACCTGTATCGCGATGTGACACTGCCTTTACGCGCGCTGGCTGTCGTGGTGTTGATCGCTGCGGCGGGCGGCATTGCGTTGCTGACCACCAAAGGCAAAGCAACCGTGGCTTTTGCACGTGAAGCAAGAACCGAAATGCGTAAGGTCATCTGGCCAACTCGCCAGGAAACATTGCACACCACGTTAATCGTTGCCGCGGTCACTGCCGTGATGTCACTGATTTTGTGGGGGCTGGATGGTATTCTGGTCCGTCTGGTATCGTTTATCACTGGCCTGAGGTTCTGAGATGTCTGAAGCTCCAAAAAAACGCTGGTACGTCGTTCAGGCGTTTTCCGGTTTTGAAGCCCGCGTAGCCAAGTCGCTGCAAGAGCATATCAAACTGCACAACATGGAAGAACTGTTTGGCGAAGTCATGGTGCCGACTGAAGAAGTCGTGGAAATCCGTGGCGGCCAGCGTCGCAAAAGTGAACGCAAATTCTTCCCTGGTTACGTACTGGTCCAGATGGTGATGAATGACGCCAGCTGGCACTTAGTGCGCAGTGTACCGCGTGTAATGGGCTTCATTGGTGGTACCTCTGACCGTCCGGCACCGATCAGTGATAAAGAAGTGGATGCGATCATGAACCGCCTGCAGCAGGTGGGTGATAAGCCGCGTCCGAAAACGCTGTTCGAGCCAGGCGAGATGGTGCGTGTCAACGACGGCCCGTTTGCCGACTTCAACGGTGTGGTCGAAGAAGTGGATTACGAGAAGAGCCGCCTGAAGGTTTCTGTTTCTATCTTCGGCCGTGCAACGCCGGTAGAACTCGACTTTGCTCAGGTGGAGAAAGGCTAAGCCGTTTGTTCACTTTTTAGCTCTTGCGGAAGGCGCGAAATTTACCTATAATTTCGCGCCTTTTGTTTTTATGCGCTGGCAACAGCGTGTAAATCGTTATCACGGGGAGCCTGTTCGCCAGGCGCTATACCCAATAGAGGAAATATCATGGCCAAGAAAGTACAAGCCTACGTCAAGCTGCAGGTTGCAGCTGGTATGGCTAACCCGAGCCCACCAGTTGGTCCGGCTCTGGGTCAGCAGGGTGTTAACATCATGGAATTCTGTAAAGCGTTCAACGCCAAAACAGAATCACTGGAAAAGGGTCTGCCGACTCCAGTAGTTATCACCGTATACAGCGACCGTTCTTTCACCTTCGTTACCAAAACGCCTCCGGCTGCCGTTCTGCTGAAAAAAGCAGCAGGCATCAAGTCTGGTTCTGGTAAGCCGAACAAAGATAAAGTCGGTAAAGTAACTCGTGCTCAGGTACGTGAAATCGCAGAAACCAAAGCTGCGGACATGACTGGTGCTGACGTAGAAGCGATGACTCGCTCTATCGAAGGTACTGCTCGTTCCATGGGCCTGGTAGTGGAGGACTAAGAAATGGCTAAGCTGACCAAGCGCATGCGCGTGATCCGTGACAAGGTTGATGCGACTAAACAGTATGACATCAACGAAGCTGTTGCTCTGCTGAAAGAACTGGCTACCGCTAAATTCGTAGAGAGCGTGGACGTTGCTGTTAACCTCGGCATCGATGCACGTAAATCTGACCAGAACGTGCGCGGCGCGACCGTTCTGCCACACGGTACTGGTCGTTCAGTACGTGTTGCCGTCTTTACCCAGGGCGCAAACGCTGAAGCTGCTAAAGCAGCTGGCGCTGAGCTGGTAGGTATGGAAGACCTGGCTGATCAGATCAAGAAAGGCGAAATGAACTTTGACGTTGTTATTGCTTCTCCGGATGCAATGCGCGTTGTTGGCCAGCTGGGCCAGGTTCTGGGCCCACGTGGTCTGATGCCAAACCCGAAAGTTGGTACCGTAACTCCTAACGTTGCTGAAGCTGTGAAAAACGCTAAAGCGGGTCAGGTTCGTTACCGTAACGACAAAAACGGCATCATCCACACCACCATCGGTAAAGTGGACTTCGATGCTGACAAACTGAAAGAAAACCTGGAATCTCTGCTGGTTGCGCTGAAAAAAGCTAAACCTGCTCAGGCGAAAGGCGTGTACATCAAGAAAGTCAGCATCTCTACCACCATGGGCGCCGGCGTTGCCGTTGACCAGGCTGGTCTGAACGCAGCAGCAAACTAATTGCTGCTTGTAACGGGCGAAAAATTCATCTAGAATCTTACGCCCGTTGTTCTGGTTGATCCGTCAATTCAGAACCCAAATTCATAGTCGCGGAGTGCACAGGTCTAAACACCTTGTCATTCAGCGATTAAGGTTGGAGCCAGGCCTGATCCTGGCCTCCGTCCAAGACCGCAGGAGCAGAACCTCTTCGGAAGTGATGCTTAATATCCTGCGTAGACGGTGACAGAACCAAAAAGAATTTTTTCTTCACTGGATTCTGCTCACCGTGTAACGCGCTTACGGCCTTCGGGTGTGTAAGTGAAGTGAGTTCCGGGAAATTTTCCCGGTCAAATCCAGGAGCAAAGCTAATGGCATTAAATCTTCAAGGCAAACAAGCAATTGTTGCTGAAGTTAGCGAAGTAGCCAAAGGCGCGCTTTCAGCGGTTGTTGCGGATTCCCGTGGCGTTACCGTTGATAAAATGACTGAACTGCGTAAAGCAGGTCGTGAAGCTGGCGTCTACATGCGTGTTGTTCGTAACACCCTGCTGCGCCGCGTCGTTGAAGGTACTCCATTCGAGTGCCTGAAAGACACGTTTGTTGGTCCGACCCTGATTGCATACTCTATGGAACACCCGGGCGCTGCTGCTCGTCTGTTCAAAGAGTTCGCGAAAGCGAATGCAAACTTTGAGGTCAAAGCTGCAGCCTTTGAAGGTGAGCTGATCCCGGCGGCACAAATTGACCGTCTGGCAACGCTGCCGACTTACGAAGAAGCACTGGCACGTCTGATGTCGACCATGAAAGAAGCTGCTGCTGGCAAGCTGGTCCGCACTCTGGCTGCTGTTCGCGACGCGAAAGAAGCGGCTTAAGGCCAGATTCTTTTTCTTCGTACTTGCTAACGTATAAACTTTTACTGATTCTTAGGAACAATTGTCATGTCTATCACTAAAGATCAAATCCTGGAAGCCGTTGCAGCTATGTCCGTAATGGAAGTAGTTGAGCTGGTTTCTGCTATGGAAGAAAAATTCGGCGTTTCTGCTGCTGCTGCTGTCGCTGTTGCTGCTGGCCCGGCTGAAGCTGTTGAAGAGAAAACTGAATTCGACGTTATCCTGAAAGCTGCTGGCGCGAACAAAGTTGCTGTAATCAAAGCCGTTCGTGGCGCAACTGGTCTGGGCCTGAAAGAAGCTAAAGACCTGGTTGAAGCTGCTCCAGCTGCAATCAAAGAAGGCATCAGCAAAGACGACGCAGCTGCACTTGAAGCTGCTCTGAAAGAAGCTGGCGCTGAAGTTGAAGTTAAGTAAGACAACCCTCGGGTTGCAGTCTGCGTAAACAGACTGATGGCTGGTGACTTTTTGGTCACCAGCCTTTTTGCGCTACAGGGGAATGATGGCGTTTCGCACTGTTTGTCCATTGTTCCTCTTCAATATCTTTTTCTATCGACGACTTAATATACCGCTTTCCTGTGAGGGTTCCCTGCCTGCGCAACGGCGATGAAATGATTTAAGAGTGATAGAAAGATGTATTGCATGGGGTGCCGCGCATCGCATGAAAAACAAAATAGTGTTGCATGAACTGTCCCTTCAGGACGGACAGCGTGGGTCGACTTGTCAGCTAGCTGAGGAACCCTATGGTTTACTCCTATACCGAGAAAAAACGTATTCGTAAGGATTTTGGTAAACGTCCACAAGTACTGGATGTGCCTTATCTCCTTTCTATCCAGCTTGACTCGTTCCAGAAGTTTATCGAGCAAGATCCAGAAGGCCAGTACGGTCTGGAAGCAGCCTTCCGTTCCGTGTTCCCAATCGCGAGCTACAGCGGCAACTCTGAGTTGCAGTATGTCAGCTACCGTCTGGGTGAGCCGGTGTTTGACGTGACAGAATGTCAGATCCGTGGCGTGACGTATTCCGCACCGCTGCGCGTTAAACTGCGTCTGGTGATCTACGAGCGCGAAGCGCCGGAAGGCACCGTCAAAGACATCAAAGAACAAGAAGTGTACATGGGCGAAATTCCGCTCATGACCGACAACGGTACCTTTGTCATCAACGGTACTGAGCGTGTTATCGTTTCTCAGCTGCATCGTAGTCCTGGCGTATTCTTTGACAGCGATAAGGGTAAAACGCACTCTTCCGGTAAAGTGCTGTATAACGCACGTATTATCCCTTACCGCGGTTCATGGCTCGACTTCGAGTTTGACCCGAAAGACAACCTGTTCGTCCGTATTGACCGTCGTCGTAAGCTGCCGGCCAGTATCATCCTGCGCGCGCTGGATTACACCACTGAGCAGATTCTCGATCTGTTCTTCGAAAAAGTGGTGTTTGAAATCCGCGACAACAAGCTGCAGATGGAACTGGTGCCTGAGCGCCTGCGTGGTGAAACCGCCTCCTTCGATATCGAAGCCAACGGCACGGTCTACGTTGAGAAAGGTCGTCGCATCACTGCGCGCCACATCCGTCAGCTGGAAAAAGACAACATTCAGCACATCGAAGTGCCGGTCGAGTACATCGCGGGCAAAGTGGTCGCGAAAGATTACATCGATCTGAACACCGGTGAGCTGATCGTACCGGCGAACATGGAGCTGTCACTGGATCTGCTGGCGAAACTGAGCCAGTCCGGTCACAAGCGCATTGAAACCCTGTTCACCAACGACCTGGATCACGGCCCGTACATTTCTGAGACGCTGCGCGTTGACCCAACCAACGATCGCCTGAGCGCGCTGGTTGAGATCTACCGCATGATGCGTCCTGGCGAGCCGCCAACGCGTGAAGCCGCAGAAAACCTGTTCGAGAACCTGTTCTTCTCTGAAGATCGTTACGATCTGTCGGCCGTTGGCCGCATGAAGTTTAACCGTTCTCTGCTGCGTGACGAGATCGAAGGTTCCGGTATCCTGAGCAAAGACGACATCATCGAAGTGATGAAGAAGCTCATCGGTATCCGTAACGGTATTGGCGAAGTGGATGATATCGACCACCTCGGCAACCGTCGTATCCGTTCGGTCGGCGAAATGGCGGAAAACCAGTTCCGCGTTGGCCTGGTGCGTGTAGAGCGCGCCGTGAAAGAGCGTCTGTCTCTGGGCGACCTCGACACGCTGATGCCACAGGACATGATCAACGCCAAGCCAATTTCGGCCGCGGTGAAAGAGTTCTTTGGTTCCAGCCAGCTGTCCCAGTTTATGGACCAGAACAACCCGCTGTCTGAGATTACGCACAAACGTCGTATCTCTGCTCTGGGCCCAGGCGGTCTGACCCGTGAACGCGCCGGCTTCGAAGTGCGTGACGTACACCCGACTCACTACGGTCGCGTATGTCCAATCGAAACCCCGGAAGGTCCGAACATCGGTCTGATCAACTCACTCTCTGTTTACGCGCAGACTAACGAATACGGCTTCCTCGAAACGCCGTACCGCCGCGTGGTTGACGGTAAAGTGAGTGATGAAATTCATTACCTCTCTGCTATCGAAGAGGGTAACTACGTTATCGCTCAGGCGAACACCAACCTCGCCGATGACGGCAGCTTTGTTGACGATCTCGTCACGTGCCGTAGCAAAGGTGAATCGAGCCTGTTCAGCCGCGATCAGGTTGACTACATGGACGTTTCCACCCAGCAGGTGGTTTCTGTCGGTGCGTCACTGATCCCGTTCCTGGAGCACGATGATGCTAACCGCGCCCTGATGGGTGCGAACATGCAACGTCAGGCTGTACCTACCCTGCGTGCTGACAAGCCGCTGGTTGGTACCGGTATGGAACGTGCTGTTGCAGTCGACTCCGGTGTAACTGCTGTCGCGAAACGTGGTGGTACCGTGCAGTACGTCGATGCGTCACGTATCGTTATCAAAGTTAACGAAGACGAGATGTATCCGGGCGAAGCAGGTATCGACATCTACAACCTGACCAAGTACACCCGTTCTAACCAGAACACCTGCATCAACCAGATGCCGTGTGTTTCTCTGGGTGAACCTATCGAGCGTGGCGACGTGCTGGCTGACGGCCCGTCTACCGACCTCGGTGAGCTGGCGCTGGGTCAGAACATGCGCGTGGCGTTCATGCCATGGAACGGTTACAACTTCGAAGACTCCATCCTCGTTTCTGAGCGTGTAGTACAGGAAGACCGTTTCACCACCATCCACATTCAGGAACTGGCTTGCGTGTCGCGTGACACCAAACTGGGGCCGGAAGAGATCACCGCTGACATCCCGAACGTGGGTGAAGCTGCGCTCTCCAAACTGGATGAATCCGGCATCGTGTATATCGGTGCGGAAGTGACCGGTGGCGACATTCTGGTAGGCAAGGTGACGCCGAAAGGTGAAACCCAGCTGACGCCAGAAGAGAAACTGCTACGTGCGATCTTCGGTGAAAAAGCCTCTGACGTGAAAGACTCGTCACTGCGCGTGCCAAACGGCGTTTCCGGTACGGTTATCGACGTACAGGTCTTCACCCGCGATGGCGTGGAAAAAGACAAGCGCGCGCTGGAAATCGAAGAGATGCAGCTGAAGCAGGCGAAAAAAGACCTGTCTGAAGAACTGCAGATCCTCGAAGCGGGCCTGTTCAGCCGTATCCAGGCCGTCCTGATTTCAGGTGGCGTGGAAGCGGAGAAACTGGACAAGCTGCCACGTGAGCGCTGGCTGGAACTCGGTCTGACCGACGAAGAGAAGCAGAACGCGCTGGAGCAGCTGGCTGAGCAGTATGACGAGCTGAAGCACGAGTTTGAGAAGAAACTCGAAGCGAAGCGTCGCAAGATCACCCAGGGCGACGATCTGGCACCGGGCGTGCTGAAAATCGTCAAGGTGTATCTGGCCGTTAAGCGTCAGATTCAGCCTGGTGACAAAATGGCGGGTCGTCACGGTAACAAAGGTGTTATCTCGAAGATCAACCCAATCGAAGACATGCCATACGATGAGAACGGTACGCCGGTCGACATCGTACTGAACCCGCTGGGCGTACCATCGCGTATGAACATCGGTCAGATTCTGGAAACCCACCTGGGTATGGCGGCGAAAGGCATTGGTGAGAAGATCAATGCGATGCTGAAGAAGCAGGAAGAAGTCGCCAAACTGCGTGAGTTTATCCAGCGTGCTTACGATCTGGGCACCGATGTGCGTCAGAAAGTTGACCTGAACACCTTCTCGGACGACGAAGTGCTGCGTCTGGCAGAGAACCTGAAAAAAGGTATGCCAATCGCGACGCCAGTGTTCGACGGTGCGAAAGAGAGCGAAATCAAAGAGCTGCTGCAGCTCGGCGGTCTGCCTTCTTCCGGTCAGATCACCCTGTTCGACGGCCGTACCGGTGAGCAGTTTGAGCGTCAGGTAACCGTAGGTTACATGTACATGCTGAAACTGAACCACCTGGTCGACGACAAGATGCACGCCCGTTCTACCGGCTCTTACAGCCTGGTTACGCAGCAGCCGCTGGGTGGTAAGGCGCAGTTCGGTGGTCAGCGCTTCGGTGAGATGGAAGTGTGGGCACTGGAAGCATACGGTGCCGCGTATACCCTGCAGGAAATGCTTACCGTTAAGTCTGATGACGTCAACGGCCGTACCAAGATGTATAAAAACATCGTTGACGGCAACCATCAGATGGAACCGGGCATGCCGGAATCCTTCAACGTACTGTTGAAAGAGATTCGCTCGCTGGGTATCAACATCGAGCTGGAAGACGAGTAAGCACTCGCAAGTACTGGTTATGGGACGCGCCTGGCGCGTCCCTGAGAGTTCCACTCCGACGGGAGCTAATCCGTGAAAGACTTACTTAAGTTTCTGAAAGCGCAAACTAAAACCGAAGAGTTTGATGCGATCAAAATTGCGCTGGCCTCGCCAGACATGATCCGTTCCTGGTCTTTCGGTGAAGTTAAAAAGCCGGAAACCATTAACTACCGTACCTTCAAGCCGGAGCGTGACGGTCTTTTCTGTGCCCGTATTTTCGGACCAGTAAAAGATTACGAATGCCTGTGCGGTAAGTACAAGCGTCTGAAACACCGTGGCGTGATCTGTGAGAAGTGTGGCGTTGAAGTCACGCAGACCAAAGTGCGTCGTGAGCGTATGGGCCACATCGAGCTGGCTTCGCCGACCGCGCACATCTGGTTCCTGAAATCACTGCCGTCCCGCATCGGTTTGCTGCTGGATATGCCGCTGCGTGACATCGAGCGCGTGCTGTACTTCGAATCTTATGTTGTGGTCGAAGGCGGCATGACCAACCTGGAAAAACGTCAGATTCTGACCGAAGAGCAGTACCTTGACGCGCTGGAAGAGTTCGGTGACGAATTCGACGCGAAGATGGGTGCGGAAGCTATCCAGGCGCTGCTGAAAAATATGGATCTGGAGCAGGAGTGCGAGCAGCTGCGTGAAGAGCTGAACGAAACCAACTCTGAGACCAAACGTAAAAAGCTGACCAAGCGTATTAAGCTGCTGGAAGCGTTCGTGCAGTCTGGCAACAAGCCAGAGTGGATGATCCTGACCGTTCTGCCGGTGCTGCCGCCAGATCTGCGTCCGCTGGTACCGCTGGACGGCGGTCGTTTCGCTACGTCGGATCTGAACGATCTGTATCGTCGCGTGATCAACCGTAACAACCGTCTGAAGCGTCTGCTGGATCTGGCTGCGCCAGATATCATCGTACGTAACGAAAAACGTATGCTGCAGGAAGCGGTAGATGCCCTGCTGGATAACGGCCGTCGCGGTCGTGCCATCACCGGCTCTAACAAACGTCCTCTGAAATCTTTGGCCGACATGATCAAAGGTAAGCAGGGTCGTTTCCGTCAGAACCTGCTGGGTAAACGTGTTGACTACTCCGGTCGTTCGGTTATCACCGTAGGTCCATACCTGCGTCTGCATCAGTGCGGTCTGCCGAAGAAAATGGCACTGGAGCTGTTCAAACCGTTCATCTACGGCAAGCTGGAACTGCGTGGCCTCGCGACCACCATTAAAGCGGCCAAGAAAATGGTTGAGCGCGAAGAAGCGGTCGTCTGGGATATCCTGGATGAAGTGATTCGCGAACACCCGGTACTGCTGAACCGTGCACCAACCCTGCACCGTCTGGGTATCCAGGCGTTTGAACCGGTACTGATCGAAGGTAAAGCGATCCAGCTGCACCCGTTGGTGTGTGCGGCGTATAACGCCGACTTCGATGGTGACCAGATGGCTGTTCACGTACCGCTGACGCTGGAAGCCCAGCTGGAAGCGCGTGCGCTGATGATGTCTACCAACAACATTCTGTCTCCAGCGAACGGCGAGCCAATCATCGTTCCTTCACAGGACGTTGTTCTGGGTCTGTACTACATGACCCGCGACAAAGTGAACGCCAAAGGCGAAGGCATGGTGCTGACCGGCCCGAAAGAAGCTGAGCGTGTTTACCGCGCTGGCCAGGCCGAGCTGCATGCACGCGTTAAAGTGCGTATCACTGAATACAGCAAAAATGAGCAGGAAGAGCTCGTTGCGAAAACCAGCCTGATCGACACCACCATTGGTCGTGCGATCCTGTGGATGATCGTACCGAAAGGTCTGCCTTACTCCATCGTCAACCAGGCGCTGGGTAAGAAAGCGATCTCTAAGATGCTGAACACCTGTTACCGCATCCTGGGCCTGAAGCCGACCGTTATCTTTGCTGACCAGACCATGTACACCGGCTTTGCCTATGCAGCCCGTTCAGGTGCCTCAGTCGGTATCGACGACATGGTGATTCCTGCCAAGAAAGCAGAAATCATTGCAGAAGCCGAAGCGGAAGTGGCCGAGATCCAGGAGCAGTTCCAGTCTGGTCTGGTTACCGCAGGCGAACGTTACAACAAAGTCATCGATATCTGGGCTGCGGCTAACGAACGCGTATCCAAAGCGATGATGGATAACCTGCAGACCGAAACCGTGATCAACCGTCACGGCGAAGAAGAGCAGCAGGTTTCGTTCAACAGCATCTACATGATGGCCGACTCCGGTGCGCGTGGTTCTGCGGCACAGATTCGTCAGCTGGCAGGTATGCGTGGTCTGATGGCGAAGCCAGATGGCTCCATCATTGAGACGCCGATCACCGCGAACTTCCGTGAAGGTCTGAACGTACTCCAGTACTTCATCTCGACCCACGGTGCGCGTAAAGGTCTGGCCGATACCGCACTGAAAACGGCGAACTCCGGTTACCTGACCCGTCGTCTGGTTGACGTGGCGCAGGACCTGGTAGTCACCGAAGACGACTGTGGCACATTCGAAGGCATCATGATGACTCCGGTCATCGAAGGTGGCGACGTTAAAGAGCCGCTGCGTGAGCGTGTACTGGGTCGTGTGACGGCAGAAGACGTGCTGAAGCCGGGCACTGCGGACATCCTGATCCCGCGTAACACCCTGATCGATGAGCACTGGTGTGACGTGGTTGAACTGAACTCCGTGGACGCAATTAAAGTGCGTTCCGTGGTGAGCTGTGAAACCGACTTCGGTGTGTGTGCACACTGCTACGGTCGCGATCTGGCACGTGGTCACATCATCAACAAAGGTGAGGCCATCGGCGTTATCGCAGCACAGTCCATCGGTGAGCCGGGTACCCAGCTGACCATGCGTACCTTCCACATCGGTGGTGCGGCATCGCGTGCGGCAGCTGAATCCAGCATTCAGGTGAAGAACAAAGGTACTATCAAGCTGACCAACGCCAAGTCAGTAACCAACTCCTCCGGGAAACTGGTTATCGTCTCGCGTAACGTTGAGCTGAAGATGATCGACGAGTTCGGTCGTACCAAAGAGAGCTATAAAGTGCCTTACGGTGCGGTCATGGCGAAAGGTGATGGCGAGCAGGTTGCCGCGGGCGAAACCGTTGCAAACTGGGATCCACACACCATGCCGGTTATCACCGAAGTGGGCGGTTTCATCCGCTTCACCGACATGATCGACGGTCAGACCATTACCCGTCAGACTGACGACCTCACTGGTCTGTCATCGCTGGTGGTACTGGATTCTGCAGAGCGTACTGCGGGCGGTAAAGACCTGCGTCCGGCACTGAAAATCGTTGATGCCAACGGCAACGACGTATTGATCCCGGGCACCGACATGCCGGCACAGTACTTCCTGCCAGGTAAAGCGATTGTGCAGCTGGAAGATGGCGTGAAGATCAGCTCGGGTGATACCCTGGCGCGTGTTCCGCAGGAATCTGGCGGTACCAAGGACATCACCGGTGGTCTGCCACGCGTTGCCGACCTGTTCGAAGCGCGTCGTCCGAAAGAGCCAGCTATCCTGGCGGAGATCAGCGGTATCATCTCCTTCGGTAAAGAGACCAAAGGCAAGCGTCGTCTGGTGATCACCCCGGTTGACGGTAGCGATCCGTATGAAGAGATGATTCCGAAATGGCGTCAGCTCAACGTATTCGAAGGTGAACGTGTAGAACGTGGTGACGTCGTATCCGACGGCCCAGAGTCTCCGCACGACATCCTGCGTCTGCGTGGCGTCCATGCTGTGACCCGTTACATCACTAACGAAGTGCAGGAAGTTTACCGCCTGCAGGGCGTTAAGATTAACGATAAGCACATCGAAGTCATCGTGCGTCAGATGCTGCGTAAAGCAACCATCCTGAGCGCGGGTAGCTCGGAGTTCCTGGAAGGCGAGCAGGCGGAAGTCTCTCGTATCAAGATCTCCAACCGCGATCTGGAAGCGAACGGCAAAATCGGCGCGACGTACATGCGTGACCTGCTGGGTATCACCAAAGCCTCGCTGGCAACCGAATCGTTCATCTCTGCGGCATCGTTCCAGGAGACCACCCGTGTCCTGACCGAAGCAGCGGTAGCCGGCAAGCGCGACGAACTGCGCGGCCTGAAAGAGAACGTTATCGTGGGTCGTCTGATCCCGGCCGGTACCGGTTATGCTTACCACCAGGATCGTATGCGTCGCCGTCAGGCGGGTGAAGCACCGGTTGCACCGCAGGTGACTGCGGATGAAGCCTCTGCCAGCCTCGCTGAGCTGTTGAACGCCGGTCTGGGCGGTAGCGACGACGAATAATCGTCTGCTCTGCTGACCATGAAAAAACCCTGCCTCGGCAGGGTTTTTTTCGTCTGAAATCCGCGTTATTTCTGATTGATATCCTGACGCGTCAGCCCGATGTCACGCAACTGCGCATCACTCAGGTGCGAAAGAATCTCCCGCGTTTCCCGTCTGGCATGCCAGCGTTTTATCGCGCGCACGCCGCCACGAAAGATATCGAGTAAGGTCACGCTGAACGGTTTTGCCGCCCGGTTCTGATCGAATTCCATAATCCCAGCCCTCAGTATGATGTCTGAACAACATTTTCCCTCTGATGGCGAATTCAATACAGATTCAAAAATCACTTATCTTTAACATACAGATTGCGCCCGTACCGATCTGAATGGTAGAAATAGGCATCATCTGTACTGATTTTTGATCACCGTTAACGCAGCGAGGCACACAATGACGCGCTATCAACATCTGGCTTGTCTGCTTTCAGACCGTATTGAGCAGGGGCTGTATCGCAGCGGCGAACGCTTGCCCTCGGTGCGTACGCTCAGCATTGAGCACGGCGTCAGCATCAGTACTGTGCAGAAGGCTTATCATCTGCTGGAAGAGAAGCAGCTTATCGTGCCGCAGCCGCGTTCCGGCTATTTTGTCGCTACCCGTAAAGCCACGCCGCCGGTGCCGGCGATGACCCGACCCGTACAGCGTCCGGTTGAGATCACCCAGTGGGAATCGGTGCTGGAGCTGCTGAGCAGCCGCATTAATGGCGACGTGCTGCAGCTGGGCAGCGGCATGCCGGACCTGACCCAGCCGACACTCAAGCCGCTGTGGAAAATCATGGGCCGCATGGCGCAGAAGCAGGACATTGATCAGCTCAACTATGACAGCCTGCTCGGCGTGGCAGCGCTGCGCGAGCAGATTGCGCGGCTGACAATTGACAGCGGCTGTCAGCTGACGGCGGAAGATATTGTCATCACTACCGGTTGCCATGAAGCGCTGTCGGTGTCGATTCGCGCCGTGTGCGAGCCAGGCGATATCATTGCCGTTGAGTCGCCGGCGTTTCACGGCACCATGCAGACACTGCGCGGTCTGGGCATCCGCGCCATTGAAATCCCGACCGATGCGGTCAGCGGGATCAGTCTTGAGGCGCTGGAGCTGGCGTTTGAGCAGTGGCCAATCAAAGCGGTGGTGGTGGTACCCAACTGCAATAATCCGCTCGGATTTATCATGCCCGAAACGCGTAAGCGGGCGCTGCTGACGCTGGCGCAGCGCTTTGATGCGGCGATCATTGAAGATGATGTTTACGGCGAGCTGGCGTGGGAGTATCCGCGTCCGATCACCATCAAATCGCTGGATATGGATGGCCGCGTGCTGCTGTGCAGCTCGTTTTCCAAAACCCTGGCGCCCGGCTTGCGCGTGGGCTGGGTCGCGCCGGGACGCTATCGCGATCGCGTACTGCACATGAAATATATTGGCACCGGTTCGACGGCAACGCAGCCGCAGTATGCGGTCGCAGAGTTTATTCGTCAGGGCCATTACCTGCCGCATTTGCGCCGCATGCGGCAGGTGTATCAGCGTAACTATGAGACGTTTAGCTGCTGGGTGCGCCACTATTTTCCCTGCGGCATTTGCGTCTCGCGGCCGCAGGGCAGTTTCCTGATGTGGATTGAGCTGCCGGAAGCCTTCGATGCGGTGCGGCTGAATGCGGAGCTGCGGGAGCTGAAAATCCAGGTGGCGGTCGGTTCGCTGTTTTCGGCGGCGGGTAAATATCGCAACTGTCTGCGCCTCAATTATGGTCTGCCAATGAATGAGCAAACCGAGCAGGCGATTGCCAGCCTCGGCGCAGCTGTGGAGCGTGCCATGCAGGCCTGCAGTGCGGAAACGCGCCATATCACCTCCCTGACAGAATAACGGTGGAAAGGCAGGGCCGGACAGAGAGTCGGGGAAGCCAGCCCTGGCCCGCTGCAAGCGACAGCGGGCAGGCTCACTTTAGCGATTGTCCCCGGTCGCGCCAGCCCTGACTGCTGCCGTTTGCGCGCCGTATTCGCGGATTTTTAGCGCCGTTGCAGTCAGTTACAACGCTTTTGCGACATGCTCTGGGGATTCTACCAGCGCCAGCAGCTGGCGGGTCGCCGCCTGCCAGTCTTCCGCCTGGGTAATCGCGCTGACCACGGCAATGCTGCCGACGCCGGTCGCCAGCACCTCCGGCACGCGTGCCAGCGAAATGCCGCCAATCGCTACGGTGGGAATGTGCTGCAGCCGCGCCAGATGGCGCTTCAGCTCGGCAATGCCCTGTGGCGCAGAGGGCATCTCTTTGGTTTGTGTCGGAAAGATGTGGCCGAGCGCAATATAGGACGGACGCAGCGCCAGCGCGCGATCCAGCTCGGCGTCATCGTGTGTCGACAGACCCAGGCGTAAGCCGGCGTGGCGGATAGCGTCCAGATCGGCCACATCCAGATCCTCCTGACCAAGATGCACACCATAGGCGTTGTACTTAATCGCTAAACGCCAGTAATCGTTGATAAACAGCCGCGCGCCGTACTGTTTGCCCAGGGCGATGGCATCGCGTACCGCGGCTTCAATCTGGCGATCATCGCCATCTTTGATGCGCAGCTGGAGGGTGCGCACGCCGGCTGTCAGCAGGCGTTCAATCCACAACACGCTGTCGACAACCGGATAGAGCCCCAGTTTTGGCGCGGTGGCAGGGAAGGCTTCAGTCATCATTTTTCCTCTTTAAGGGCATCGGCGGCATGATACAGCTCGCCGCCACGGCTACGGAAGGCATCGGACATTTGCGCCATCCCCAGCGCTATCGGCTGGGCTTCAGCCTGCTGGCGGGCGGCAAATTCGCGCACTTCCTGGGTGATTTTCATTGAACAGAATTTGGGGCCGCACATGGAACAGAAGTGGGCCACTTTGCCGGATTCCTGCGGCAGGGTTTCGTCGTGATAGGCCCGCGCGGTATGCGGATCGAGCGCCAGATTAAACTGATCTTCCCAGCGGAACTCGAAGCGAGCTTTCGACATGGCGTTGTCGCGGATCTGCGCGCCGGGATGGCCTTTAGCCAGATCGGCTGCGTGCGCCGCAATCTTGTAGGTAATCAGCCCCTGCTTAACATCCTCTTTATTCGGCAGGCCAAGGTGCTCTTTCGGCGTGACGTAGCACAGCATCGCGCAGCCAAACCAGCCGATCATGGCGGCGCCAATCCCGGAGGTAAAATGATCGTAGCCCGGCGCGATATCGGTCGTCAGCGGGCCCAGCGTATAAAACGGCGCTTCATGGCAGTGTTCCAGCTGCTCGGTCATATTGCGGCGGATCATCTGCATCGGCACGTGACCGGGGCCTTCAATCATGACCTGCACATCATATTGCCAGGCGATTTGCGTCAGCTCGCCTAAGGTACGCAGTTCGGCAAACTGGGCTTCGTCGTTGGCGTCCTGAATCGAGCCGGGACGTAAACCATCACCGAGAGACAGCGCCACATCATAGGCTGCGCAGATTTCACAGATTTCGCGGAAATGCTGGTAGAGGAAGTTTTCCTGATGATGTGACAGGCACCACTTCGCCATGATGGAGCCGCCGCGCGACACGATGCCGGTCAGTCGTTGTGCGGTCATCGGCACATAGCGCAGCAGCACGCCCGCGTGAATGGTGAAGTAATCAACGCCCTGCTCAGCCTGTTCCAGTAGGGTATCGCGGAAAATGTCCCAGTTAAGATCTTCTGCGATGCCGTTGACCTTTTCCAGCGCCTGATAGACTGGCACCGTGCCGATCGGCACCGGACTGTTGCGCAAAATCCACTCGCGCGTTTCATGGATATAGCGGCCGGTCGACAGATCCATCACGGTATCTGCCCCCCAGCGCGTGGCCCACACCAGTTTTTCCACTTCCTCTTCAATCGACGAACTTACCGCCGAGTTGCCGATGTTGGCGTTGACCTTCACCAGAAAATTGCGGCCGATGATCATCGGCTCCGATTCCGGGTGATTGATGTTGGCAGGAATGATGGCGCGGCCGCTGGCCACTTCAGCGCGCACGAATTCGGCGCTGATATTTTCTGGCAGCTGCGCGCCAAAGCCGTGACCGGCGTGCTGCTGCAACAGCGTTGCACTGCGGATACGCTCACGTCCCATGTTTTCGCGCAGCGCGATAAACTCCATCTCCGGCGTGATGATGCCCTGACGCGCATAATGCAGCTGCGTGACGCGGCGACCCGCTTTGGCCCGGCGCGGCAGCGGCAGATGTTCAAAACGCAGATGATCCAGCCCGTCATCCGCCAGCCGCTGCTGACTGTAGCTTGAGCTGAGTGCGCTGATGGTTTCGCTGTCGTTGCGTTCGGCGATCCAGCCGGCGCGCAATTTTGCCAGACCCTGATGCACGTTGATGGTCGCGTGGGGATCACCATAGGCACCGGCGGTGTCATACACCGGCACCGGTTCATTGTCTGCGTATTGCGGATGATCTTTGCTGCCGCCGGTGTGCGTCGGGCTGAGCTGAATTTCGCGCATCGGGACGCGGATATCCGCGCGGCTGCCGCTGATCCAGATCCGTTTTGAGTTAGGGAAGGCGGTTCCCTGGAGCGAATCGATAAATTTTTGCGCCTGCGCGCGTTGTTCACGACGTGAGGTTTTAGCATCAGACATAGCAAGTTTCCTGAAAACAAGGGGAAGCTGCTTGTCCGGAGTCCGGAAGGAGTAACAGAAACGGTGCCGGGCGCCTGACTGCACCGTGCTGATCACATCTACTCTTGTTCCCTTCGCAGGTACTAACCTGATCAGGTTCCGCGGATCCCGAATTAACGGTCTCAGCCCCTAAGGGCACTCCGACAAGTTTACGTTTTACGCGATAAGCGACTTTACTGACTGCTGCACGCTGCGCTTATATCGCAAAGTTTGATTGTGGATTGTCGTTAAAAAAGACAATAAAAAAGCCCATTCAGCATAAAAGGGCTTTTCCTGAATAACAAGTCTTTTACAACTGCAGCGGTTCAGGCCGGACGAGCAATGGTGCTGTCATTGGCTACCGGCGGGCGCGCCAGCTGGTTATCCCAGGCGAGCTGAATCAGTTTGTCTTCCAGCGTAAAGCGTGACTCCAGCGCTTCGCCCACTTCTGACAGCGCCTGCTGGAAATCCACGCAGTTGTCGTCATTGATGGCCTGCTGCAGATGGCTGTCATACAGTTGCATCAGCCGTTCAGTATTGCCTTCCAGCGCCGGATAGATCTGCGCCGCAGCAATCATCGGGCTGTCGCCTGACATCTCGCTGATAATGCGCTCGTAAACGCTGAAGTGGCCGGTAGAGAGATAGTCCACCAGACGATGGCAAAACGCATCCAGCGCCTGTTCATCCAGCGCGGTCAGCGCTTCTTTGTTCGGCTTCATGCCAATTAACTCGTAATAGGTGACGAGCAGCTGTCGACGGGCGCGCAACCATGAGTCGACTAATTCATTACCGCCACCTACACGCTCGGTCAGGTTATCTAACTGGGTAAGCATACGGGGCTCCAGGTGAGTTATAGTTGTTTATTACACACTTAACATCAGGATTTCAGCGTGCCATTTGACGCTAAGGACAACGATTAAGATGCAACGTGAGATCTCAAGCGTAGACGCTGGCTGGTGGATTGTCAGCTCCGCGCAGAAACTTTGGTTGCCGAAAGGCGAGTTGCCGCATGGCTTATCCGGCGAGTTTGGCCTGACCGGCAGCAGCGGCAGAGTGATTGGCGAGTGGCAGGGCGAAAACGTCTGGTTGGTATGCGAAGCGCGTCCGGACAATATGGCCTCGGTGCGCCAGCTGATTGACGAAGATGTCGGTCTGTTTCAGCTCGCCGGGCGCGGCGTGCAGCTGGCAGAGTTCTACCGTTCGCATCGCTGGTGCGGCTATTGCGGCCATGAAATGCAGCACAGCAAGCGCGAATTTGCCTGCCTGTGCAGCCATTGCCGCGAGCGCTACTATCCGCAAATCGCCCCCTGCATCATTGTGGCGATTCGTCGCGGTGAGGAGATCCTGCTGGCAAACCATGCGCGCCATCGCAACAGCATCTACACCGTGCTGGCCGGTTTTGTCGAAGTCGGCGAAACGCTGGAGCAGGCGGTGGCCCGCGAGGTGATGGAAGAGAGTAACGTGCGGGTAAAAAATGTGCGTTACGTGACCTCGCAGCCGTGGCCGTTCCCGCACTCGCTGATGATGGCGTTCATGGCGGAGTACGATGGTGGCGAGCTGCAGCACGATGGTAAAGAGCTGCTGGATGCTGGCTGGTATCGCTACGACGATCTGCCCCTGTTGCCGCCGCCGGGCACCGTGGCGCGCCGGCTGATTGAAGATACGGTTGCGCTGTGTCGCGCCAGCGCGGCGTGAAAATGCTACACTGCCGGCCTTAGCATGAGAGAGCCCATTATGAGTGAACTGAAGAACGATCGTTATCTGCGCGCCCTGTTACGCCAGCCGGTGGATATCACCCCGGTATGGATGATGCGACAAGCCGGGCGTTACCTGCCGGAATACAAAGCCACGCGCGCTGAGGCCGGTGATTTTATGTCGCTGTGTAAGAACGCGGAGCTGGCGTGCGAAGTCACCCTGCAGCCGCTGCGCCGCTATGCGCTGGATGCCGCGATCCTCTTCAGCGACATCCTCACCATTCCGGATGCGATGGGCCTGGGACTTTACTTTGAGACCGGCGAAGGCCCGCGTTTCTCCCATCCAATCACCTGTCGTGCCGATGTGGATAAACTGCCGGTGCCGGATCCAGAGCAGGAGCTGGGTTACGTGATGAATGCGGTGCGCACCATCCGTCACAACCTTAAAGGCGAAGTGCCGCTGATCGGTTTCTCCGGCAGCCCGTGGACGCTGGCAACCTACATGGTAGAAGGCGGCAGCAGCAAGGCTTTCACCAAAATCAAGAAGATGATGTACGCCGAGCCGCAGACGCTGCACGCACTGCTGGATAAGCTGGCAGAGAGCGTGATCCTTTACCTCAACGCGCAGATTAAAGCGGGTGCGCAGTCGGTGATGGTGTTTGATACGTGGGGCGGCGTGCTGACCGGGCGCGACTATCGCGAGTTCTCGCTCTATTACATGCACAAAATCGTCGACAGCGTGCTGCATGAGAACGAAGGACGACGCGTGCCCATTACCCTGTTTACCAAGGGCGGCGGCCAGTGGCTGGAAGAGATGGCGGCCACCGGCTGTGATGCGCTGGGTCTTGACTGGACCACCGATATTGGCGAAGCGCGGCGCCGCGTGGGCGATAAAGTCGCGCTGCAGGGCAACATGGATCCGTCTATGCTGTATGCACCCCCTGCACGAATTGAGCAGGAAGTGGCGGGGATTCTGGAAGCCTTTGGCGCAGGCGAAGGCCACGTCTTCAACCTCGGTCACGGGATTCATCAGGATGTTCCGCCAGAGCACGCTGGCGCGTTTGTGGAGGCGGTGCATCGGCTATCACGACCATATCACCAGGGATAAGCATGGATTTAGCCGCACTACGACAGCAACAGGTACAGCTCGCCGCCAGCGTGGTGCGGCAGGATGATTTTGACGTACTGCCGCCGCGCTTCATTGGCGGCGCCGATGTTGGTTTTGAACAGGGCGGCGAGGTAACGCGCGCCGCTCTGGTGATCCTCGAATATCCTTCATTAACGCTGGTGGAGCATCGCATCGCGCGTGTCGCGACCACCATGCCTTACATCCCCGGTTTTCTCTCGTTTCGCGAAATTCCAGCGCTGCAGGCGGCGTGGCAGCAATTGTCGCAGCGGCCCGATCTGCTGTTCGTCGACGGCCATGGCATCTCTCATCCGCGCCGGCTGGGCGTTGCCGCGCATTTCGGCTCGCTGCTGGATGTGCCGACTATCGGCGTAGCGAAAAAGCGCCTGTGCGGCCGTTTCGCTGAGCTGGATGCGGCACCGGGCAGTCGTCAGCCGCTGATGGATAAAGGCGAGCAGATTGCCTGGGTGTGGCGCAGCAAGACGCGCTGCAACCCGCTGTTTGTCTCAACCGGCCACCGCGTCAGCCTCGACAGCGCCCTGTACTGGGTTGAAGCCTGCATGGCCGGCTACCGCTTGCCGGAGCCAACGCGCTGGGCTGATGCCGTGGCATCTGGCCGTCCCGCTTTTGTGAAGTGGCAAAATGCGCGCTAACGCTGTTTGTGCGCGGCTTTTGCGGTACACTGCCGCCAGCTAATCTACCGAGAGTAAGTTTGATGTTACAGAACCCCGTCCATTTGCGTCTGGCGAAGCTGGAAAGCTGGCAGCACATGACCTTTATGGCCTGTCTGTGCGAGCGGATGTTCCCCAATTACTGGGCCTTCTGTCAGCAGACCGAGTTTGCCGATCCGCAGCTCTATCGCCGCATTCTCGACCTGGTGTGGGAAAGCCTGACGGTGAAGGATGCCAAAATCAATTTCGACAGCCAGCTCGAGAAACTGGAAGCGGCGATCCCAAACGGTGACGACTTTGACGTTTATGGCGTGCACCCGGCGATTGACGCCTGCGTGGCGCTAAGTGAACTCCTGCACGCGCAGCTGAGCGGTGAAACGCTGGAGCACGCCATCGAAGTCAGCCGCACGTCGATCACCACCGTGGCCATCCTTGAAATGACCCAGGCCGGTCGCGAAATGAGCGACGAAGAGCTGCGTGACAACCAGGCGGTAATTGACGAATGGGACCTGCAGTGGGAGATTTTTCGCCTGCTGGCAGAGTGCGAAGAACGGGACCTGGAGCTAATCAAAGGACTACGTGCAGACCTGCGTGAAGCCGGAATCAGTAACATCGGTATAAATTTTCAGCAATAAGGCGAGAAAACGTGACTTCAGGCCCGAATTACCGCGCCTGGAGGCTTCACATCAGCCCCCTGTCTGGTCTACATTTGGGGGGCTGAAAATTGTGGCTATCGGTGCGTGCAGGCTGAAGAGTGCCAGAATATGGCTTTTCCCTCGCACTCGTTGCTTAGCAAGCGATAAATACACTTTAAGGATAACTTATGAACAAGACTCAACTGATTGATGTGATCGCAGAGAAAGCGGACCTGTCTAAAACCCAGGCTAAAGCTGCGCTGGAATCTACCCTGGCTGCGATCACTGAGTCTCTGAAAGAAGGTGATGCTGTACAACTGGTTGGTTTTGGTACTTTTAAAGTGAACCACCGCGCTGAGCGTACCGGTCGCAACCCGCAGACTGGCAAAGAGATCAAAATCGCTGCAGCTAACGTGCCAGCGTTCGTCTCTGGTAAAGCACTGAAAGACGCTGTTAAGTAAGTTTTCCGCATCGCGGTTTAGCTTTAAAAGAGGGGCGATTTCGCCCCTTTTTGTTACCGGGGCCTGCTATGCTGAACATCTCTCCTCAGCGCCTCTGCGCCATCCTCCTCGGGGTATTACTCACCGGCTGCAGTGCCACTCCCGATCTTCCGGCTTTCACCGCCAGCGGCTATCTGTCTGACCGTGGCACGGTGCGAATCTGGCGTAAAAACAGCGACCACGAAGCCGTCCATCTGCGTACTGTCTATACCCCTTTCAATGGCGATAGCCGGGAAACCACCGACTATATCTGGCAGGCGGATAAACTGCTGAGCGTGGAACGGCACGTCACTGGCCAGCAGCCGGACGACGTAACCCTGCGTTTCGACCATCAGGGCAACCTTAACTTTATGCAGCGACAGCTGGCTGGCCGGCGTGAAGCCGTCAGCGCCGACAGCGTCGAGCTGTACCGGTTTGACGCGCAGCGCATGCTGGCGCAGAGCAATGCACTGCTGAGTGGGCGGGTACTGTTGCGGCAGGGGCACTGGCAGGGCGGTACGCGGGTTCGTGACTGTGAGGGGCAGCAGGTGAATGTGGCGTTCGATCGCGACACGCTGGCGACGCTGTATCGACAGCAGCAGGGGCAGCAACAGCCGATTACCCTGTCGTGGCTGGAAGCGCCAGAGGGGATTCAGCTGCTGCGTGCCACGCCGGAAGATGAGTGCCGCTGGCAGCCGAAAGAGGCCGATTTTTAGCGGCGACCGGCTGGCCGCCGCCGGGGGCTTACTTGCGGTTAATCGCGCGGTAACCAATATCATTACGGCAGAAGCTGCCGTTCCATGAGATGTGCTGCGCCAGCGCGTAGGCATTCTTCTGCGCTGCCGCCACATCTTCACCCAGCGCAGTCACGCACAGTACGCGACCGCCGCTGGTCACCACCAGATCATCTTTCAGGGTGGTGCCGGCATGGAATACCTTCCCGTCCGGTACGTCTTCCAGCGGCAGACCGTGGATCTGATCGCCCGTGTTGTAGTCGCCCGGATAACCGCCTGCGGCCAGCACCACGCCGAGCGACGGGCGCGGATCCCACTGTGACTGCTGCTGATCGAGCGTGCCGTCGACGGCGGCGAGGCACAGCGCGACCAGATCCGACTGCAGGCGCAGCATGATCGGTTGCGTTTCCGGATCGCCGAAGCGGCAGTTGAATTCGATCACCTTCGGCTGACCGGCTTTGTCGATCATCAGACCGGCATACAGGAAACCGGTGTAGGTATTACCTTCCGCTTTCATGCCGTTGACGGTTGGCCAGATGATCTGATCCATCACGCGCTGGTGGATCTCATCGGTCACTACCGGTGCCGGTGAGTAAGCGCCCATGCCACCGGTGTTCGGGCCGGTGTCGCCGTCGCCAACACGTTTGTGATCCTGGCTGGTGGCCATCGGCAGGACGTTATCGCCGTCCACCATCACGATGAAGCTGGCTTCTTCACCATCAAGAAACTCTTCGATGACGATGCGGTGACCTGCGTCGCCAAATGCATTGCCGGCCAGCATGTCCTGCACCGCCGCTTCCGCTTCGGCCAGCGTCATGGCGACGATGACGCCTTTACCCGCGGCCAGACCGTCCGCTTTGATGACGATCGGCGCGCCTTTCTCACGCAGGTAAGCCAGCGCCGGTTCCACCTCGGTGAAGTTCTGGTATTCCGCCGTCGGGATCTGCTGGCGGGCAAGGAAATCTTTGGTGAAGGCTTTTGAGCCCTCCAGCTGCGCGGCAGCCTGCGTCGGGCCAAAGATTTTCAGGCCGGCAGCGCGAAACGCATCGACTACGCCAATCACCAGCGGCGCTTCCGGTCCGACGATGGTCAGGTCGATGTTTTCCTGCTGCGCAAACGCCAGCAGTGCCGGAATATCGGTGGCGCTGATGGCCACGTTCTGCAGGGCCGGCTCCAGCGCGGTACCGGCGTTGCCTGGCGCAACAAATACGGTTTCTGCCAGCGGCGACTGTGCTGCTTTCCACGCCAGCGCGTGTTCACGTCCACCATTACCAATCACTAAAATTTTCATCGTTACGGCTCCAGGCTATTAATGGCGGAAATGACGCATGTCGGTGAAGATCATTGCGATGCCGTGCTCGTCGGCGGCAGCAATCACTTCATCATCGCGGATGGAACCGCCCGGCTGGATCACACAGGTGATGCCCACTGCCGCCGCAGCATCAATGCCATCGCGGAACGGGAAGAAGGCGTCGGAAGCCATGGCGGAACCCTTCACCTCCAGTCCTTCGTCAGCGGCTTTGATGCCGGCAATTTTGGCAGAGTAAACGCGGCTCATCTGGCCCGCGCCAATACCGATCGTCATGTTGTCGCGTGCATACACAATGGCGTTGGATTTAACGAATTTCGCCACTTTCCAGCAGAACAACGCGTCACGCAGTTCCTGTTCGGTCGGCTGACGTTGGCTGACAACGCGCAGCTGGCTGGCATCGACCATACCGAGATCGCGATCCTGAACCAGCAGTCCACCGTTGACGCGTTTGAAGTCGAGACCGGCCACGCGGCTCTGCCACTGACCGCACACCAGAACGCGGACGTTCTGTTTGGCTGCGGTTACGCGCAGTGCCGCTTCACTGGCCGATGGCGCAATAATGACTTCCACGAACTGACGGCTGATGATCGCCTGGGCGGTCGCTTCATCCAGCTCGCGGTTAAAGGCGATGATGCCGCCGAACGCCGAGGTCGGATCGGTTTTATAAGCGCGCTCGTAGGCGGCAAGAATTGAATCGCCTGCGGCGACGCCGCATGGGTTAGCGTGCTTGACGATAACGCAGGCTGGCTCGCTGAACTCCTTGACGCACTCCAGTGCCGCATCGGTATCGGCAATATTGTTGTAGGACAGCGCTTTGCCCTGCAGCTGCTGTGCGGTGGCGACCGACGCTTCGCTGACTTGCTCTTCAATATAGAAAGCAGCGTCCTGATGGCTGTTCTCGCCGTAACGCATATCCTGCTTTTTAATAAAGTTGAGGTTCAGGGTGCGCGGGAAGCGGCCGGCCGGCGCGGTGCTTTCGCCGTGATAGGCCGGTACCAGGCTGCCAAAGTAGTTGGCAATCATGCTGTCGTAAGCGGCGGTGTGTTCAAAGGCTTTGATGGCCAGATCGAAACGGGTTTCCAGCGTCAGGGAGTTTTCGTTGGCATCGAGCTCCGCGATGATCGCGTCGTAGTCACTGCTCTTCACCACGATCGCCACGTCTTTGTGGTTCTTGGCTGCCGAGCGCACCATGGTGGGACCGCCGATATCAATGTTCTCAACGGCATCTTCCAGGCTGCAGTCGGCTTTCGCCACGGTCTGGGCAAAGGGATAGAGGTTCACCACCACCATGTCGATAGGATTGATGGCGTGCTCGGCCATGATGGCATCATCGGTACCGCGACGGCCCAGAATGCCACCGTGCACTTTGGGGTGCAGCGTTTTGACGCGTCCATCCATCATTTCCGGGAAACCGGTGTAGTCAGAAACTTCCGTGACGGGCAGGCCGGCATCTGCCAGCAGGCGCGCGGTGCCACCTGTGGAGAGCAGCTCAACACCACGATGGGAGAGGGCCTGAGCAAATTCGAGGATACCGGCTTTGTCAGAGACACTGAGCAGAGCGCGGCGTACAGGACGACGTTGTTGCATGGTGGTTTTATCCCTTGGCTTTGTTTCGCGTAAATAAGAGCGTTACATCAGGCTTAACTTTCTCTCTCTATATATAGAAGAGAACATTTACCTCAGGTAACGCCCCAAAAGGGGCATCCTTGACGTCGCGGGGCATTGTAGCGAAAACGTTTGCGCGATGCTCGCCTAAATTTATTACCGGCTGCAGATGTGGATAACTTTGTGTGTAACCGGGTATAAGGCGGGGTTTTGCTGTGGAATGCAGCGAACGATTGTTTTTATTGAATTTAGCGGTTGCGCGTGCCGAACAACTCCCTATAATGCGCCTCCATCGACACGGCACAACGACTTACGGAATGCGGTGTAGAGAGGAAGCTTCGTTAAGAACTTCCGCCGGAGAAAAACGCTGAAAAAAGTGTTTGACTCTGAAGGAGGAAAGCGTAATATACGCCACCTCGCGACAGCAGGCCGAACGCCGCGTCGCACCGCTCTTTAACAATTTATCAGACAATCTGTGTGGGCACTCGCAGGATTGATATCAGCGTCTCCGGACGTAAAAAATATCAAGTCTTTGCTGAGTGAACACGTAATTCATTACGAAGTTTAATTCACAGAGCATCGCTGCACTCGTTGCAGCAAATCAAACTTAAATTGAAGAGTTTGATCATGGCTCAGATTGAACGCTGGCGGCAGGCCTAACACATGCAAGTCGAACGGCAGCACAGAAGAGCTTGCTCTTTGGGTGGCGAGTGGCGGACGGGTGAGTAATGTCTGGGAAACTGCCCGATGGAGGGGGATAACTACTGGAAACGGTAGCTAATACCGCATAACGTCGCAAGACCAAAGTGGGGGACCTTCGGGCCTCACACCATCGGATGTGCCCAGATGGGATTAGCTAGTAGGTGGGGTAATGGCTCACCTAGGCGACGATCCCTAGCTGGTCTGAGAGGATGACCAGCCACACTGGAACTGAGACACGGTCCAGACTCCTACGGGAGGCAGCAGTGGGGAATATTGCACAATGGGCGCAAGCCTGATGCAGCCATGCCGCGTGTATGAAGAAGGCCTTCGGGTTGTAAAGTACTTTCAGCGGGGAGGAAGGCGGTGAGGTTAATAACCTTGCCGATTGACGTTACCCGCAGAAGAAGCACCGGCTAACTCCGTGCCAGCAGCCGCGGTAATACGGAGGGTGCAAGCGTTAATCGGAATTACTGGGCGTAAAGCGCACGCAGGCGGTCTGTTAAGTCAGATGTGAAATCCCCGGGCTTAACCTGGGAACTGCATTTGAAACTGGCAGGCTTGAGTCTCGTAGAGGGGGGTAGAATTCCAGGTGTAGCGGTGAAATGCGTAGAGATCTGGAGGAATACCGGTGGCGAAGGCGGCCCCCTGGACGAAGACTGACGCTCAGGTGCGAAAGCGTGGGGAGCAAACAGGATTAGATACCCTGGTAGTCCACGCCGTAAACGATGTCGACTTGGAGGTTGTGCCCTTGAGGCGTGGCTTCCGGAGCTAACGCGTTAAGTCGACCGCCTGGGGAGTACGGCCGCAAGGTTAAAACTCAAATGAATTGACGGGGGCCCGCACAAGCGGTGGAGCATGTGGTTTAATTCGATGCAACGCGAAGAACCTTACCTGGCCTTGACATCCAGAGAACTTAGCAGAGATGCTTTGGTGCCTTCGGGAACTCTGAGACAGGTGCTGCATGGCTGTCGTCAGCTCGTGTTGTGAAATGTTGGGTTAAGTCCCGCAACGAGCGCAACCCTTATCCTTTGTTGCCAGCGGTTCGGCCGGGAACTCAAAGGAGACTGCCGGTGATAAACCGGAGGAAGGTGGGGATGACGTCAAGTCATCATGGCCCTTACGGCCAGGGCTACACACGTGCTACAATGGCGCATACAAAGAGAAGCGACCTCGCGAGAGCAAGCGGACCTCATAAAGTGCGTCGTAGTCCGGATTGGAGTCTGCAACTCGACTCCATGAAGTCGGAATCGCTAGTAATCGTAGATCAGAATGCTACGGTGAATACGTTCCCGGGCCTTGTACACACCGCCCGTCACACCATGGGAGTGGGTTGCAAAAGAAGTAGGTAGCTTAACCTTCGGGAGGGCGCTTACCACTTTGTGATTCATGACTGGGGTGAAGTCGTAACAAGGTAACCGTAGGGGAACCTGCGGTTGGATCACCTCCTTACCTGAAGATACCTTCCCGCGAAGTGCTCACACAGATTGTCTGATGAAAAAGTAATGAGCAAAGCGTCTTACGAAAGAGACTTCAGTGTCCCCTTCGTCTAGAGGCCTAGGACACCGCCCTTTCACGGCGGTAACAGGGGTTCGAATCCCCTAGGGGACGCCACTTGCTGGTAATGAGTGAAAGGCGTTACCGATAATACTTCAGAGTGTGCTGATTAAGCATGCTGCGAAGTATTTGCTCTTTAACAATCCGGAACAAGCTGAAAATTTGAAACGACGCGTCGTATTCATTCTCCGTAATAAGAATGAAATGACGATGCGTTCGAGTCTCTCAAAAGCTTACAGCTTACAAGCAACTGTGATGCAGTAGCGAGCGAGCAGTAAAGAAGGCAAGGCGCGACGGCGCACAGCCAGCGGAGCGTACTGAAGTACGTGAGCATGGCGGGCACCGCGCAACGACGCATTCTTTACGCGCAGCCGTTACGGCAGACAGATAAACGCCTGTGGGTTGTGAGGTTAAGCGACTAAGCGTACACGGTGGATGCCCTGGCAGTCAGAGGCGATGAAGGACGTGCTAATCTGCGAAAAGCGACGGTAAGGTGATATGAACCGCTACAGCCGTCGATGTCCGAATGGGGAAACCCGGTGCACTCTGTGCATCATCGTTAACTGAATACATAGGTTAACGAGGCGAACCGGGGGAACTGAAACATCTAAGTACCCCGAGGAAAAGAAATCAACCGAGATTCCCCCAGTAGCGGCGAGCGAACGGGGAGCAGCCCAGGACCTGAATCAGCTTGTGCATCAGTGGAAGCGTCTGGAAAGTCGCGCGATACCGGGTGACAGCCCCGTACACGAAGATGCATGAGTTGTGAGTCCGACGAGTAGGGCGGGACACGTGGTATCCTGTCTGAATATGGGGGGACCATCCTCCAAGGCTAAATACTCCTGACTGACCGATAGTGAACCAGTACCGTGAGGGAAAGGCGAAAAGAACCCCGGCGAGGGGAGTGAAACAGAACCTGAAACCGTGTACGTACAAGCAGTGGGAGCCTACTTGTTAGGTGACTGCGTACCTTTTGTATAATGGGTCAGCGACTTATATTCTGTAGCAAGGTTAACCGCATAGGGGAGCCGAAGGGAAACCGAGTCTTAATTGGGCGTTAAGTTGCAGGGTATAGACCCGAAACCCGGTGATCTAGCCATGGGCAGGTTGAAGGTTGGGTAACACTAACTGGAGGACCGAACCGACTAATGTTGAAAAATTAGCGGATGACTTGTGGCTGGGGGTGAAAGGCCAATCAAACCGGGAGATAGCTGGTTCTCCCCGAAAGCTATTTAGGTAGCGCCTCGTGAATTCATCTCCGGGGGTAGAGCACTGTTTCGGCTAGGGGGCCATCCCGGCTTACCAACCCGATGCAAACTGCGAATACCGGAGAATGTTATCACGGGAGACACACGGCGGGTGCTAACGTCCGTCGTGAAGAGGGAAACAACCCAGACCGCCAGCTAAGGTCCCAAAGTCATGGTTAAGTGGGAAACGATGTGGGAAGGCACAGACAGCCAGGATGTTGGCTTAGAAGCAGCCATCATTTAAAGAAAGCGTAATAGCTCACTGGTCGAGTCGGCCTGCGCGGAAGATGTAACGGGGCTAAACCATGCACCGAAGCTGCGGCAGCGACACTATGTGTTGTTGGGTAGGGGAGCGTTCTGTAAGCCGCTGAAGGTGTGCTGTGAGGCACGCTGGAGGTATCAGAAGTGCGAATGCTGACATAAGTAACGATAAAGCGGGTGAAAAGCCCGCTCGCCGGAAGACCAAGGGTTCCTGTCCAACGTTAATCGGGGCAGGGTGAGTCGACCCCTAAGGCGAGGCTGAAAAGCGTAGTCGATGGGAAACAGGTTAATATTCCTGTACTTGGTGTTACTGCGAAGGGGGGACGGAGAAGGCTAGGTTATCCGGGCGACGGTTGTCCCGGTTTAAGCGTGCAGGTGTGAAGACCAGGCAAATCCGGTCTTCTTTAACACTGAGGCGTGATGACGAGCCGCCACGGCGGTGAAGTAACTGATGCCCTGCTTCCAGGAAAAGCCTCTAAGCTCCAGGTAACACGAAATCGTACCCCAAACCGACACAGGTGGTCAGGTAGAGAATACCAAGGCGCTTGAGAGAACTCGGGTGAAGGAACTAGGCAAAATGGTGCCGTAACTTCGGGAGAAGGCACGCTGGCGCGTAGGTGAAGGGACTTGCTCCCGGAGCCGAGGCCAGTCGAAGATACCAGCTGGCTGCAACTGTTTATTAAAAACACAGCACTGTGCAAACACGAAAGTGGACGTATACGGTGTGACGCCTGCCCGGTGCCGGAAGGTTAATTGATGGGGTTATCCGCAAGGAGAAGCTCTTGATCGAAGCCCCGGTAAACGGCGGCCGTAACTATAACGGTCCTAAGGTAGCGAAATTCCTTGTCGGGTAAGTTCCGACCTGCACGAATGGCGTAATGATGGCCAGGCTGTCTCCACCCGAGACTCAGTGAAATTGAAATCGCTGTGAAGATGCAGTGTACCCGCGGCAAGACGGAAAGACCCCGTGAACCTTTACTATAGCTTGACACTGAACATTGAGCCTTGATGTGTAGGATAGGTGGGAGGCTTTGAAGCGCGGACGCCAGTCTGCGTGGAGCCAACCTTGAAATACCACCCTTTAATGTTTGATGTTCTAACGTAGGCCCGTAATCCGGGCTGCGGACAGTGTCTGGTGGGTAGTTTGACTGGGGCGGTCTCCTCCCAAAGCGTAACGGAGGAGCACGAAGGTTGGCTAATCCTGGTCGGACATCAGGAGGTTAGTGCAATGGCATAAGCCAGCTTGACTGCGAGAGTGACGGCTCGAGCAGGTGCGAAAGCAGGTCATAGTGATCCGGTGGTTCTGAATGGAAGGGCCATCGCTCAACGGATAAAAGGTACTCCGGGGATAACAGGCTGATACCGCCCAAGAGTTCATATCGACGGCGGTGTTTGGCACCTCGATGTCGGCTCATCACATCCTGGGGCTGAAGTAGGTCCCAAGGGTACGGCTGTTCGCCGTTTAAAGTGGTACGCGAGCTGGGTTTAGAACGTCGTGAGACAGTTCGGTCCCTATCTGCCGTGGGCGCTGGAGAATTGAGGGGGGTTGCTCCTAGTACGAGAGGACCGGAGTGAACGCACCGCTGGTGTTCGGGTTGTCATGCCAATGGCACTGCCCGGTAGCTAAGTGCGGAAGAGATAAGTGCTGAAAGCATCTAAGCACGAAACTTGCCCCGAGATGAGTTCTCCCTGACCCTTTAAGGGTCCTGAAGGGACGTTGAAGACGACGACGTTGATAGGCCGGGTGTGTAAGCGCAGCGATGCGTTGAGCTAACCGGTACTAATGACCCGTGAGGCTTAACCTTACAACGCCAGAGGCGTTTTGGTCTGAGAGACCGGAGAATTTTCAGCTTGTGACGGAAAAATTAGCGGAAACGAAAGATTTTACGCTGAGGCGAGGCGGCAGGCAGGAGGAAAGGAAGGAGCATACACGAGTATGTGACTGACTTTGCGAGGGCGGCCAACGCGGCATCAGTGAAAAAGATTCGTTTCGCGCACCAGAATTTGCCTGGCGGCAACAGCGCGGTGGTCCCACCTGACCCCATGCCGAACTCAGAAGTGAAACGCCGTAGCGCCGATGGTAGTGTGGGGCCTCCCCATGCGAGAGTAGGGAACTGCCAGGCATCAAACCCGTAAAGAAGCCCCGGACGAGAGTCCGGGGCTTTTTTACGTCCGTACTCCGGCAAATTTCCCGCCAAAAACCTCCTCCATAACGACTTATTTAACCCTGAAAAAATTCTAACGCGCTCTTTTCCCGACCTTATTGCTGCTGCTCACCGCGCGGCGCTCGCGGCTATTGCCGTTCAATGCTGAAACATTTTCATAAACCGCATGAAGACTCGACATCCAGCGGCAGCCAGGCTAATCTCGGGCATCTGGATGTCTAAACGTTTATATGGTTATCAGCAAGAGGTCAGCAGGTTATGCCAATCAGGATCCCCGACGAATTACCGGCAGTGAATTTTTTGCGTAATGAGAATGTCTTTGTCATGACCTCATCGCGCGCCAGTGTTCAGGAGATTCGTCCGCTTAAAGTGTTGATCCTTAACCTGATGCCTAAAAAAATTGAAACGGAAAACCAGTTTCTGCGCCTGCTCTCTAACTCGCCGCTGCAGATCGATGTCCAGCTGTTACGCATCGACAGTCGCGAGTCGCGCAACACACCAAGCGAGCATCTGAACAACTTCTACTGCAACTTCGACGATATCGCTAACGATAACTTTGACGGCCTGATTGTCACCGGCGCGCCGCTGGGGCTGGTTGATTTCAATGATGTTGCCTACTGGCCACAGATTCAGCGCGTGCTGCACTGGGCGAAAGAGCACGTCACTTCTACCCTGTTCGTTTGCTGGGCGGTGCAGGCGGCGCTTAACATCCTGTATGGCATTCCTAAACAGACGCGACAGAACAAGCTGTCAGGCGTCTATGAGCATCAGATCCTTCATCCGCACGCGCTGCTGACGCGCGGTTTTGATGACAACTTCCTGGCACCGCATTCACGCTATGCTGATTTTCCCAGCCAGCTGATTCGTGACTACACCGATCTCGAGCTGTTTGCCGAATCAGAGAGCACCGGTGCCTATCTGATGGCGAGTAAAGACAAACGACTGGCGTTTGTCACCGGCCATCCGGAATATGACGCTCTCACGCTGTCGGGGGAGTACCATCGGGACTACGAGGCCGGCCTGCACCCTGAGGTACCGTTCAATTACTTCCCGCAGGACAACCCGGAATTGCCGCCGCGCGCCACATGGCGTAGCCACGGCAACCTGCTGTTCTCCAACTGGCTCAACTACTACGTCTACCAGATTACGCCATTCGATCTGCGCCACATGAATCCAACGCTCGAGTAAAACGCCTGCTAACAACGCGTTTAAACCTGCCGTGACAGCCGCGTGTTGTCGCGGCTTTTTTTTGCCTTTTTTCTATGATGGAACGTATTGCCTTTATTTCGTGAGATTAAATTACAGTTAAATCAGGCAAATAAAATCAAATAAACACTAAAATGGAAATAGTTTTTGAAATTAAAATAAAAATGATTATGCTCTGATCTTGCCGGTTAAAAAACACCCTACAGCCCGATCCTGTCGTTAGAAAAAGGATCAAACCAGGAGGCAGCCCGCATGACAGACACGGTTATCAGCCCGACACTGACCTTTAGCCAGCCCTTTACCCACGCGGAAAAGCAGCTGCTCACGCCCGAAGCCATTGATTTCCTGCACTCGCTGGTAGTGCGCTTTGCACCCGAGCGCGAGCGTCTGCTGAAAGCGCGTCAGCAGCGCCAGCAGCGCTACGATCAGGGGGCGTTGCCAGACTTTGATTCGGAAACCGCTTCCATTCGGCAAAGTGACTGGCAGGTGAGACCCATTCCTCAGCTGTTGCGCGATCGCCGCGTCGAAATTACCGGTCCGCCAGATCGCAAAATGGTGATCAACGCGCTGAACGCTAACGTCAAAGTGTTCATGGCCGATTTTGAGGATTCGCTGGCACCGACCTGGCAAAAACTGCTTGATGGTCAGCTGGCGCTGCGCGATGCGGTTAACGGCACGCTGAGCTTCACCAGCGAAAACGGCAAGATCTACCAGTTACGATCCGATCCGGCGCTGCTGATGTGCCGGGTTCGCGGCTTACATCTGGATGAGAAGCATGTTGAGTGGCGCGATCGGGCCATTCCCGGTGGGTTATTCGACTTTGCGCTCTATCTGTTTCATAACGTCACCGCGCTGCTGGAGAAGGGTCACGGTCCGTGGTTCTATCTGCCGAAAACCGAGCATGCGGCGGAAGTGGCATGGTGGCGGGAAATCTTCCGCTTCAGTGAAGATCGTTTCGATCTGCCGCGCGGCACCATCAAAGCCACGGTACTGATCGAGACGCTACCCGCGGTATTCCAGATGGATGAGATCCTGTGGGAACTGCGCGATCACGTGGTTGGCCTCAACTGTGGTCGCTGGGATTACATCTTCAGCTACATCAAAACGCTGGGCCAGCATGGTGACCGCATTCTGCCGGATCGTCAGCAGATCAGCATGGACCAGCCGTTCCTCGAGGCTTATTCGCGCCTGCTGATCAAAACCTGCCACCGGCGCGGTGCGCTGGCGATGGGCGGCATGTCGGCGCTCATCCCAGCCAAAGACGCTGAACGCAACGCCTGGGTGATGCAGAAAGTGCAGGAGGACAAAGCGCGTGAAGCGGGCAACGGCCATGACGGTACCTGGGTCGCACATCCCGGTCTGGCGGATATCGCCATGGCGGAGTTTGACCGTCAGCTGGGCGATCGCCCCAATCAGCTGCACGTCAGTCGTGAACAGGATACGCCGATCACCGCCGAGCGCCTGCTGCGCCCGTGCCGTGGTCAGCGCACCGAAGCCGGAATGCGCGCCAACATCCGTGTTGCGCTGCAGTATCTGGAAGCGTGGATCAGCGGCAATGGCTGCGTGCCTATTGATGGGCTGATGGAGGATGCCGCTACCGCGGAGATTGCCCGCACCTCCATCTGGCAGTGGATTCACCACAAGCAAATCCTCAGCGATGGTCAGCTGGTGACCGCCGCGCTGTTCGAACAGTTTCTTGATGAAGAGCTGGCGGCCCTGCGCCACAGCCTGGGTGACTCGCGCTTTGACGCCGGTCGCTATGAAGATGCGGCTGCGCTGATGGCGCAAATCACCACCGACGAACAACTGGTTCCTTTCCTCACCCTGCCGGGCTACCGCCTGCTGCCATGACTCTGGAGATACTGCTATGTCAAATCGTACCCAACAGATCGCTCAACTGGAAAATAGCTGGCTGGCATCACGCTGGCAGGGCATTACCCGTCCTTACAGCGCCGAAGAGGTCATTAACCTGCGCGGCTCCGTTAATCCCGCCTGCACGCTGGCGGATCGCGGCGCGAGAAAGCTGTGGGCACTCCTGAACGGTGACGCGCGCAAAGGCTATATCAACAGCCTCGGTGCCCTGACCGGCGGACAGGCGGTGCAGCAGGCGAAAGCCGGCATTGAGGCGATTTATCTCTCTGGCTGGCAGGTGGCGGCCGATGCAAACCTGGCCGGGCAGATGTATCCGGACCAGTCGCTGTATCCGGTCAATTCGGTGCCAGACGTGGTGGAACGTATCAACCAAAGTTTTCAGCGCGCCGATCAAATCCAGTGGGCGAGCGGACTGTCGCCGGACGATGACGGCTTTATCGATTACTACCTGCCGATTGTCGCCGATGCGGAAGCCGGATTTGGTGGGGTGCTCAATGCTTTTGAGCTGATGAAAGCGATGATTCAGGCCGGTGCCGGCGCGGTGCACTTTGAAGATCAGCTGGCGGCGGTGAAGAAGTGCGGGCACATGGGCGGCAAGGTGCTGGTGCCGACGCAGGAAGCGATTCAGAAACTGGTGGCGGCGCGGCTGGCGGCCGATGTGATGGATGTGCCCACGGTGCTGATTGCACGCACCGATGCCGACGCTGCCGATCTGATTACCTCCGATTGCGACGAGCGCGATGCGCCGTTTATTTCCGGGGAACGGACCGCTGAAGGCTTCTTCCGCACCCATGCCGGTATCGAACAGGCGATAGCCCGTGGCCTGGCGTATGCGCCGTATGCCGATGTGCTGTGGTGCGAAACTTCCACGCCGGATCTGGCGCTGGCGCAGCGCTTCGCCGAGGCGATTCACGCGCAGTATCCCGGCAAGCTGCTGGCTTACAACTGCTCGCCTTCGTTTAACTGGAAGAAGAATCTCGACGATCGCACCATTGCCCGCTTCCAGCAGGCGCTGAGCGAGATGGGCTACCGCTTTCAGTTCATCACTCTGGCCGGCATTCACAGCATGTGGTTCAACATGTTCGACCTCGCACACGCTTATGCGCAGGGCGAAGGCATGCGCCACTACGTGGAAAAGGTGCAGCAGCCGGAATTTGCCGCACGCGAACGCGGCTACACCTTCTCTGCGCATCAGCAGGAAGTGGGCACCGGTTATTTTGACCGCATCACCACGGTGATTCAGGGCGGCAGCTCGTCGGTCACCGCGCTGACCGGCTCCACCGAAGCCGCACAGTTCTGATCAGCGTACTCGCGGTGCGCAGCATGGCGCACCGTTTCACTGGCTCACGCTTGCCGGAGATTGCCGATGTCACCGAGAGAATCCCTTATCGCCCACACGATTCTGCAGGGTTTTGATGCGCAGTACGGCCGCTTTCTCGATATTACCGCAGGCGCGCAGCAGCGCTTTGAACAGGCGGACTGGCAGGCGGTGCAGCAGGCGATGAAAGCGCGTATCCATTTGTACGACCATCACGTCGGGCTGGTCGCCAATCAGTTGCGCATCCTCAACGAGATGGCCGACTGGGATGACGCTTTCTGGCTGCGGGTAAAAAGCCACTATGCCACGCTGCTGCCGGGCTATCCGCGTCATGAAATCGCCGAAAGCTTTTTTAATTCTGTCTATTGTCGCTTGCTGGGGCACAGCCACTTACTGCCTGAGCGGCTATTTATCCTGCCGTCACAGCCGTACGCGCCCGCGCCGCCGGCGCAGCGACCGCTGTCGCGCCTGTACCGGCCGCAGCACAGCTGGCATGAGACGCTGCGTCAGGTATTGAATGACATTCCCTTGCGGCTGACGTGGCAGGATCAGACGCGCGACATCGGCTGGATTGTGCGCCATCTGCACGAGCAGTTCAGCGCGGCACAGCTGGCCAATGCCACACTGGACGTCGCCAGCGAGCTGTTTTATCGCAACAAAACCGCCTGGATTGTGGCGCGGCTGCAGCTGAGCGCGGGCGAGATCGTGCCGTGTCTGCTGCCGATTCAGCGCGATGACGCCGGCCGGTTGTGGATCGATACCTGCCTCACCGACAGCAATGACGCCAGCATCGTGTTTGGCTTTGCCCGCGCCTATTTCATGGTGTACGCGCCGGTGCCAGCCGCGCTGGTGGCCTGGCTGCAGCCGATTTTGCCGGGCAAAACCCTCGCCGAGCGCTATATGGCGATTGGCTGTCAGAAACACGGTAAAACCGAATGCTATCGCGAATATTTAGATTACCTGGCGCACAGTCAGGAAGCATTCACCATCGCGCCCGGCGTGCGCGGTATGGTGATGCTGGTATTTACGCTGCCTGGTTTTGATCGGGTATTTAAGGTGATTAAAGATCGCTTCGCGCCGCAAAAAGAGGTGACGGATGCGCAGGTGCGCGCCTGTTACCGGCTGGTCAAAGAGCATGACCGCGTCGGGCGCATGGCTGACACCCAGGAGTTTGAGCATTTCGCCATCCCACTCGCGCGCATTCCGGCGGCGCTGATGGCGGAATTTGAGCGCGAGATTCCGGAAAAAATCGAGCTGCGCGATGACGTAGTGATCATCCGCCACTTATGGCTGGAGCGTCGCATGCAGCCGCTTAACCTGTGGCTGATGCAGGCGACGCCGGAACAGCGCCAGCACGCCATTGAGGAATACGGTGATGCGATTTGTCAGCTGGCGGCGGCCAATATCTTCCCCGGCGATATGCTGTTTAAAAACTTCGGCATGACGCGCCATGGCCGCGTGGTGTTTTACGACTATGATGAAATCCGCCCGATGACCGAGTTGGTGTTCCGCGATGTTCCGGCGGCGCGTTACGAAGAGGATGAGCTGCAGGCCGAGCCGTGGTACAGCGTCGGGCCGGATGATGTGTTTCCGGAAACTTTCCGCTACGCGCTGTGCAGCGAACCGGCGACCGGAAAATTGCTGCAGGCGCTGCATCCGCAGTTGTTCGATCCCGGCTGGTGGCGCGCACTGCAGGCGCGGATCCGTGCCGGGCATATTGAAGAGGTGATGGCGTGGCGCGCCGGACAGCGTTTCAGCGCGCGCTACGCGTCAGTGGCCGCCTAGCGGCCTGCATAGCTCAGCGTCACCTGTTTCGCCGCGCGGATCACCAGCGCCCCGAGCTCGGTAATGCGGTCGTCGGTCATACGCGCCAGCGGGCCGGAGATGGAGATGGCGGCAAACGGTTCGCCGTGTTCATCATAAATCGGTGCCGCCACACAGCGCAGGCCGAGCGCGTGCTCCTCGTCGTCGTGCGAAAAACCCATCTTACGGATCAGCGCCAGATTCTCCTTCAGGCTATGCGGCGACATCAGGGTTTTCGGCGTGTAATGATGTAATCCCTTCTGATGCAGCAGGGCGGTGACCTGATCATCGCTAAGGTGAGCGAGAAACGCTTTGCCGGCACCGGACGCATGCATCGGCAACTTGCCGCCAATCGGCGCTGACATGCGCATCAGCTGGGTGCACTGTACCTGGTCAATAATCACCGCCTGATAATCACTGAGATCCAGCACCGCCAGATTCACGGTTTCGCCAGCTTCTTCCATCAGCCGGCGCAGAATCGGGTGCACAATCGCCAGCAGATTGCGGCTCTGCAGAAAACTGCTGCCGACCACAAAGGCATGAGCGCCAATGGTCCATAAACCGAGGTCGCCCACCTGATGCACAAATCCCTGCAGCTGCATGGTGGTCAGCAGGCGATGAGTGGTGGAGTTGGGAAGCCCGGCCTGTTGCGCCAGCTCGGTCAGCGCCACGCTACCGTGTGATTCGGCAATCAGCTCCAGCAAACGCAGCCCGCGCGTCAGAGATTGTACCTGGCCGCCGGCAGGGGCACTGGCCGCCGGAGCCGTACGGGGTTTTTTGCCGCGTTTCGCGGGCGCAGGGGTTGCCATAACATCTCCACAGTCATTGCAGGTATGGAAACCATTTTCGTTTTTAATGGTATGAATGCAAACGCTGGCTGACTGGTCGGATCTGCTGGTCATTTTGCCGCCGGTGGCCGCAAACGGGTGACTTTTGCTCATTTGAAAGTTGTGCCAGTATGACTGGCTGGCATTTAGCCAGCGTAATGACGTGGATGGGGCAAGAGTGAGCAATAAAACCGCAACGCTACAGCAGCAGCTGGCACAACGCATCATGATTCTGGACGGTGGCATGGGCACCATGATCCAGAGTTACAAACTGGATGAGCAGGATTTTCGCGGCAGCCGCTTCGCTGACTGGCCGTGCGATGTGAAAGGCAATAATGACCTGCTGGTGCTGAGTAAGCCGGACGTCATTCGCGAAATCCACGATGCTTACCTGGCGGCTGGTGCGGATATTCTCGAAACCAACACCTTCAACGCCACCCCGATTGCCATGGCCGACTATGAAATGGCCGCGCTGTCGGCGGAGATCAACTTCGAAGCGGCGAAACTGGCGCGCGCCTGCGCCGACGCGTGGACGGCAAAAACGCCCGATCGCCCGCGCTACGTTGCTGGCGTGCTCGGCCCGACCAACCGCACCTGCTCGATCTCGCCTGACGTCAACGATCCCGCGTTTCGTAACATCACCTTCAATCAGCTGGTGGACGCCTACCGCGAATCGACCCATGCGCTGATTAGCGGCGGTGCTGACATCATCATGATCGAAACGGTGTTCGATACCCTGAATGCCAAAGCGGCGATCTATGCGGTACAGAGTGAGATGGAAGCGATGGGCGTGACGCTGCCGCTGATGATCTCCGGCACCATTACCGATGCGTCAGGCCGTACGCTCTCCGGCCAGACCACGGAAGGATTCTACAACTCACTGCGCCACGCGGAGCCGCTGTCGTTCGGCCTCAACTGCGCGCTTGGCCCGGACGAACTGCGCCAGTATGTGCAGGAGCTGTCGCGCATTGCCGAAGGCTATGTCAGCGCCCACCCCAACGCCGGTCTGCCGAATGCCTTCGGCGAATATGACCTTGATGCGGCGACGATGGCGGCGCAGATTGGCGAGTGGGCGCGCGCCGGTTTCCTCAACATTATCGGTGGCTGCTGTGGCACCACGCCGCAACACATTGCGGCGATGGCGGCAGCGGTCGAGGGCGTGCCACCGCGGCCGCTACCGGAAATAGCCGTCGCCTGCCGTTTGTCTGGCCTCGAACCGCTCAATATTCAGGCCGATTCACTGTTCGTCAACGTGGGTGAGCGCACTAACGTGACCGGCTCGGCCAAATTTAAGCGCCTGATTAAAGAAGAGAAGTACAACGAAGCGCTGGACGTGGCGCGCCAGCAGGTGGAAAACGGCGCGCAGATTATCGATATCAATATGGATGAAGGCATGCTGGACGCGGAAGCGGCCATGGTGCGCTTTCTCAACCTGATTGCCGGTGAGCCGGATATCGCGCGTGTGCCGATCATGATCGACTCCTCGAAATGGGAGGTGATTGAAAAAGGCCTGCAGTGCATTCAGGGCAAAGGCATCGTCAACTCCATCTCGATGAAAGAGGGCGTCGAGCCGTTTATTGCGCACGCGCGCAAAGTGCGGCGCTACGGCGCGGCGGTGGTGGTGATGGCGTTCGACGAAGTGGGCCAGGCGGACACCCGCGCGCGCAAAATTGAGATCTGCCGCCGCGCCTACCAAATCCTCACTGAAGAGGTCGGTTTCCCGCCGGAAGACATTATTTTCGACCCCAATATCTTTGCCGTGGGCACCGGCATCGAAGAGCACAACAACTACGCGATGGATTTCATCGGTGCCTGTGAAGACATCAAACGCGAACTGCCGCATGCGATGATCTCCGGCGGCGTCTCCAACGTGTCGTTCTCGTTCCGCGGTAACGAACCGGTGCGCGAGGCGATTCACGCGGTGTTCCTCTACTACGCCATCCGCAACGGCATGGACATGGGCATCGTCAACGCCGGTCAGCTGGCGATTTATGACGATCTGCCGGCGGAGCTGCGCGATGCGGTTGAGGACGTGATCCTCAACCGGCGCGACGATGGCACCGAGCGACTGCTGGCGCTGGCGGAGAAGTATCGCGGCAACAAAGGCGAGGGTGAGCAGGACAAGCAGCAGGCCGAATGGCGCAGCTGGGACGTGGTGAAGCGGCTGGAATATTCGCTGGTGAAAGGCATCACCGAGTTTATCGAGCAGGACACCGAAGAGGCGCGCCAGGCCGCGGCACGGCCGATTGAAGTCATTGAAGGGCCGCTGATGTCCGGCATGAATGTGGTCGGCGATCTGTTTGGCGAGGGCAAAATGTTCCTGCCGCAGGTGGTGAAATCGGCGCGCGTGATGAAGCAGGCGGTGGCCTACCTCGAACCCTTTATCCAGGCGAGCAAAGAGGCCGGCCGCAGCAACGGTAAAATCGTGCTGGCGACGGTAAAAGGCGACGTGCACGACATCGGCAAAAATATTGTTGGCGTGGTGTTGCAGTGTAACAACTACGAAATCATCGACCTGGGCGTGATGGTGCCGGGCGACAAAATCCTGAAAACCGCGCGTGAGGAAAACGCCGACATCATCGGACTTTCCGGCCTGATTACCCCGTCGCTCGACGAGATGGTGAACGTGGCGAAAGAGATGGAGCGCCAGGGCTTTACGCTGCCGCTACTGATTGGCGGGGCCACCACCTCGAAAGCGCACACGGCGGTGAAGATTGAGCAGAATTACAGCGGCCCGACGGTTTATGTGCAGAACGCCTCGCGTACCGTCGGCGTGGTCTCTTCGCTGCTGTCGCCCACGCTGAAAGAGGCGTTCGTGGCGCGCACGCGTAAGGAGTACGAGACCGTGCGGATTCAGCACGCGCGTAAAAAGCCGCGCACGCCGCCGGTCACGCTGCAGGCCGCGCGCGATAATCATTACGTCATTGACTGGCAACGTTACACGCCACCGGTGGCGCATCGTACCGGCGTCAGCGTAGTGGAGGCCAGTATCGATACGCTGCGCAACTACATTGACTGGACGCCGTTTTTTATGACCTGGTCGCTGGCCGGCAAATATCCGCGCATCCTGGAAGATGAGGTGGTGGGCGAAGAAGCCACGCGGCTGTTTGCCGATGCCAATGCGATGCTGGATAACCTCAGCGCGCAGAGTACGCTCAGGCCGCGCGGCGTGGTCGGTATTTTCCCGGCTAACCGGGTTGGCGACGACATTGAAATCTACCGTGACGAGACCCGGCACGAAGTGCTGTGCGTCAGCCATCATTTACGTCAGCAAACGGAAAAAACCGACTTCGCCAACTACTGTCTGGCGGACTTCGTGGCGCCGAAATCCAGTGGTAAAGCGGATTATCTCGGCGCGTTTGCCGTCACCGGCGGGCTGGAGGAGGATGCGCTGGCGGCGGCGTTCGACCAGCAGCACGATGATTACAACAAAATCATGGTGAAAGCGGTGGCGGATCGCCTGGCGGAGGCGTTTGCCGAATACCTGCATGAGCGCGTGCGTAAGGTGATCTGGGGCTATGCCGCCCATGAAAATCTCAGCAACGACGAGCTGATTCGCGAAAATTACCAGGGCATTCGTCCGGCGCCGGGCTATCCGGCCTGTCCGGAACACACTGAGAAGGCACAAATCTGGCAGCTGCTGGATGTGGAGCATCACACCGGCATGAAACTGACCGAATCTTTTGCCATGTGGCCCGGTGCCGCGGTGTCCGGCTGGTATTTTAGTCATCCGGAGAGTAAATATTTCGCCGTGGCGCAGATTCAGCGCGACCAGGTGGAAGATTACGCGGCGCGTAAAGGCATGAGCGTCAGCGACGTGGAACGCTGGCTGGCACCGAATTTAGGCTACGACGCGGATTGATGAATTGCCGGCGCAGAGCGCGCGCAATCAAATGTGCCCTATTGTTTGCGCAATAAATTGCGCCGCTACAAATACGTGCACACTCTGTAGCGGCGCGATTCATCGCGCGTTTTTTTAAAACCGGCGCGGGTTCTACCCGCGCTGCAATTTAATTAAAACGCGCATCGCGATCGGCGGTCAGATCGTACAGCTGGTACTTACGGCCCAGCATCTGACCACCGTCACGCGTCAGCGGCACCCAGTTCACCTGCGCACGGCCACGGGTTGGCGAGACGGTAAACAGATCCATCGGAATCGAAATATAGAAACCTTTGGTGAAATCCCCTTCGCCATACGCTTCGGCTGACACGTTGGTTTTGGTGGCGTAGAAGCCGACCATCACGCCGCTGTCAAAGCGCTTCGACACATCCAGCGTGACCCCTTTATCCTTCGCCAGATATTCACCGACGCTGGCTTTCACCAGCACATCCTGCATGAACCACGGACGCCAGTAAGCGGTAAGGTGCCCGGTCGGCGCCTTGTAATCGGTGAACTGCATCATGTTGTCCCAGTCACGCTGCTTCACGTAGTTCGCATCGAGACCGAAAGCCCAGTTGCTGTCCACCGGGCGATACAACAGCTCGCCGCCCACGCCGCCATACATGGTTTCCAGATAGCCACCGTACACCTGGCCGTAGAAGCCATTGCCGAGATAGCGCATGTAGTTGGCCTGCAGATCATTCACGTAAACGTTGTTCTCCACGTAGTCGCGAATGTGGGTGCGCACGCGCGGCAGCGTCGAGTCGGCTGGCGCGCCGTTGTAGTTGAACTTGTCATAGTTGTTGGCGATGTTGCCAAACAGGCTGCCGCCAATCAGCCAGTGATCGGTCAGCCAGTAATCGACATTGCCCATTACGCCGAGCTGATACATGTAGAAGCTTTCCGGACCGCCGACCGACTGGTTCAGCACCGGCGACAGGCTGTAGTTGAGGCGATCCTTACGGATGAAATAGCCCTGTTCGGTGGTGCCCGGATCGATCGGTTCTTCACGCGTCTGCTGCAGCGGCTGCTCATGGCCGAGCGGATAGCCGCGCAGTTCGTTATTCAGGCTGACCACATCGGTGCGCGTGGTGACCTGCGGCATGTTAAAGCGCGACTCGGTGACTTCAATCGTATCAATGCCCGCCGGCAGATTGTTCATGATGATGCGGTTAGCGCGGTCAACGCCTTCGCGCGTGTCGCGATATTTGGTCTGCTCACCGGAAACGTATAGCGTGCGGCCTTTGGTCTGGATGCGCGGACCATCCAGTCCGGCATTGTATTTCAGATCGGTAAGCTGATTAGCGACCACCGTCGGCTGCAGCAGATCGCCCTGCGGCTGTGGCTGATAAGCCGGTTTTGCGCTATCAAGGTGCGACTGGTGTAACGAATTAAAGTTGGTACGCACGGTCACGCCAAACATAAAAGTATTGCCGCGCTCGTAGCTGGCGTTGATATCCGCCCAGTCGGTAAGGCGATAGATTGCGCCAACGTTGACCTTACTGCGCTGCTCCAGCCGGCCGGCAAAATCGTCCTGATAATCGTTGCCTTCATACTCCAGCTTGAGACGCAGCGGCTGCCACGGCGTCTGGTATTCGATGCCACCAAACAGTGCCGCCGGACCGTGGAACATCTGCGAGCCGTTAATGGAACCCGCCGAACCGCCGCCGGTGCGGCTGCAGAAGCTATCGCTGTAGGAGCAGAACGGGTTTTTGATGGTGCCGCTGTTGCCGAGATAGCCCCAGCCCAGGCCGAGGCTAAAATCAAACGGCCCCCAGGCTTTACTCGCCACCAGATATTCACTGTCGAACAGGCCGGTACCGCCCAAATCGCGCGAACCCACCGCCACTTCCGGCAGCCAGAAGCTCTCCTGCCACAGTCGCAGCTTCAGGTCGAAGGCTTTGTCTTTATAGCTCTGGTTGCCGCTGAAGCCTTCCACCGCACTGTAGCGGCGGGTGCGTACGTCGGTATAGCGCACCGTGGTTTCCAGCCACGGGAACAGCTGCAATGACGCAGAATAGTAACGATATTGATCGTTATCGCGGAAGTTCAGGCTAAATTCGCCCTCTTTTGCCATGCGCGCGGTCGGCGTTTGCATCAGGCCCACGCCGCCAAAATCAGATTGTGAAGGACCGACCGGTTCCGGCCAGGTTTCCGCCTGCACCTGGCATGCGGCGGCGACAGAAGCAGCCAACAGGCTGAGGAGTAATTGTTTTTTCATCAGTCTGGCATCCGGTGAGTCAGAACGGAAAGCATGCGCGCATTCAAATCAGGCTGGCCCCAGGGCAGGCTCCATGTGGAAAAGCCCAGCCAGATGATGCTGCCAGGCTCGACTTCAACATGCCGCTGATTCCAGTAAGCGATCGGCACCTGCTGCGTCTCACCTGACGGCGCAATCACCGTGGCCACGCTGCGTTCGGCACCCGATAAACGCGCATGCGGCGCGAGGTAGTCACGCACCGTGCGTCCTGGCTGCCAGCTCTCACTGCCGGGATGGCTGAGTGCGCCCATCACCCGTACCTGCGTCGGCGCTGCCACGATGTACAGGTCGTAGCTGCCCTGCAGTTTACGGTTGGCTTCCGGACGCAGCCGCACCCAGTCGGGATCGAGCGAAGTAAACTGGCGCCCGGTAACCTGCAGGGCGCTGAGCTGCTGGATTACGCTGCCGATGGTTGCGGCCAGTGAAGTACCGCTGTCGGCCTGCCAGGCGCGCAGATCCGCCAGCAACTGAGCGTGCTGCTGCTGCGCCACGGCGGTCGCACCGCGTTCGGCAATCACCGTGCCCGGCCACCAGCTGTGCAGCGCCGGGTTCGTTACCAGTTCGCTCAGGGTGCTGGCATGATCGATTTGGAAACTGCGCTGATCGTGCGCAGGGTGTACCGTCACCTGGCTATCCGCCAGCGCGTGGCTGGCCGCCGCGAGGGCGAGTGCCGCCAGCAAAGAATTGATTTTTTTCATGATTTCGCCGGCTTCAGAAGGGTGGTTGCAATCGGGAACTGGTCAGCCGCCAGCATCTGCTGCGCCTGCAGCACCGTACCGTCGCGGTTATCGATCCAGAAGGTGTTCTGCCAGCTGACGCCGGGGCTCTCCATCTCTACCGTTTCGTGCCAGACGCGGCAGGGCACCCGCTCGCCGGCGAGGTTCAGCACTTCATCGTCGCCGCGCTGAAAGGTGGAGTGAGCGGTGGCGGCGCGCACGTTGTCCTGCTCGCGCCACTGCACGACGCGCGTCCACTGCGCGCCATTTTGCAGCCGCAGCGCATCGGCCAGCGGATCCTGCGCCAGGTTACTGACGGCCTGCAGGTTGTCGCGCAGGCCGAGGGTTTTCACCAGGCGGCCGTGCTGCATCACCAGCATGGCTTTATCCTGGGTTACCCATTTCTGCTGGCCGTTTTCCAGGTAGCCCAGCACCACAAAGATGCGCGGACCGTTGTCGACGCGCGCATACAGGCTGGCATAGGGCAGAGTAGCGATTTGTTCATCGCTGACGGTGACATCGTCCGGACCGCTGATGGCGAGCATCACGGTCTGTTCGAGGCCTTTTTGCGTTTGTGTGCAAGCCTGCAGCAACAGGCAAAGAAGCAGCAAAGAGAGTCGGCGCACTGTGTATCCCTGTCTCAATAGAGGCAAAAAAACAAAAAATAACCACACGACTGTGTGGTTATGTTTAAAGGTGCTACATCAACGAGTGGTGCTCGTTGTGGTAGTGGTTGTTGTACCGGTATTTGCACCGTCGCCACCGCCAGCAGCGGCAACGCCGAGACCCACTAACGCACCGAGTGCGCCGATACCCACAGCGGTGGTCGCACCGGTCGAGATTGCTCCCGCCTGCGCGCCTGCTGCAGCACCGGCTTCTTCCGGTGCGGCAATCGCAGCGGAAGAAACGGCAACGTAAAGTAAGGCTGCACCGGCAACCATCAGTTTTTTCATAACAACGTTTCCTGCATCTTGATAAAACGTGAATGAAGGATATTACCCGTCATACCGTACGCTGCCGTCCGATGGCCGCTGGGCCGCATGCAGCTGGCTAACCGTGGTCAGCGCGCAATAATGTTTCCCGGGCCGCCGGGCGACAGCGGGGAAGTATTCAGGGCAGCCTTGAAGGCGCGTTCAGTATAGGGCAACAAATTACCAGAGTTCAGCGCCAGAAAAAGAGGGGGATTAAGCAGGACATTTCTGGTGATAAATAAGGCGAATTGGCGTTAGCTGCTTTTTTTAATTGCGCTTTTTTCGCTGGCTGGAATATTTGCGCAGGACGTTATGGCACAGCAGCATTTTTCACTTTTGCATTAAAAAATGGCACGGAATAGGAATAATCAGATTTTCCTGAAAGGGTTAAAATAGAAAGACAAATTTAATCAGTTGCTTAGGTGGGTGAGGTGGACAAATCAGATCCATTTTTTATCAGATAAGCCCGCCACGCATGATGGCATCTTCCGATTTTCCTTAGGGCATTTTAAGAATTATCTAACCGCAGCGTGGTAGCAAAATCCGCTTATTTGCCGCGGGGCAGTTGATCGGAGCAAAAAAAAGGCGGCATGTGCTGCCGCCTGATGAGCCTGGGGGTGAAATTAACGCCAGGATTTGTAGCGATTAATTAAGCCATTGGTGGAGCTATCGTGACTGTTAATCTGCGCATCGTTTTCCAGCTCCGGCAGAATGCGGTTAGCCAGCTGTTTGCCCAGCTCAACGCCCCACTGATCGAAGGTGAAGATGTTGAGAATCGCGCCCTGAGTGAAGATCTTGTGCTCGTACAGCGCAATCAGCGCGCCGAGGCTGAACGGAGTAATTTCACGCAGCAGAATCGAGTTGGTCGGGCGGTTACCTTCAAACACCTTGAACGGCACGATATGCGCGACGGACTCCGCCGATTTACCGGCATCGGTAAACTCTTTCTCTACCACCTCGCGGGCTTTACCAAACGCCAGCGCTTCGGTCTGAGCAAAGAAGTTGGAAAGCAGCTTCTGGTGGTGATCGGCCAGCGCGTTGTGGGTCTGCGCCGGCGCAATGAAGTCGCATGGAATCAGCTTGGTACCCTGATGGATCAGCTGATAAAACGCGTGCTGCCCGTTGGTGCCGGGTTCACCCCAGATAATTGGGCCAGTCTGGTAATCCACCGGGTTGCCGTCGCGGTCGACGTACTTACCGTTGGACTCCATGTTGCCCTGCTGGAAGTAAGCGGCAAAACGGTGCATGTACTGGTCGTACGGCAGAATCGCTTCGGTTTCGGCACCGAAGAAGTTGTTGTACCAGATACCGATCAGCGCCAGCAGCACCGGCAGGTTTTGCTCCGCCGGCGTGTTCGCGAAGTGCTGGTCCATGGCATGCGCGCCGCTCAGCAGCTGTTCGAAGTTTTCGAAGCCGATGGACAGGATGATCGACAGACCGATGGCGGACCACAGTGAGTAGCGGCCGCCGACCCAGTCCCAGAACTCGAACATGTTGGCGGTATCAATACCAAATTCGCCGACCGCTTTCGCGTTGGTTGAGAGCGCGGCAAAGTGCTTCGCCACGTGCTGCTGATCGCCGGCGGTGTTCAGGAACCAGTCGCGCGCGCTGTGGGCGTTGGTCATGGTTTCCTGCGTGGTAAAGGTTTTCGACGCCACGAGGAACAGCGTGGTTTCCGGGCTAAGCGGTTTCAGCGTTTCGGCAATGTGCGTGCCATCAACGTTGGAGACAAAATGCATGTTGAGGTGGTTTTTATACGGACGCAGCGCTTCGGTCACCATGAACGGGCCGAGGTCTGAACCGCCGATACCGATGTTCACCACGTCAGTAATCGGCTTGCCGGTGTAGCCTTTCCACTCGCCGCTGATGATGCGCTCTGAGAAGGCTTTCATCTTCGCCAGCACCGCGTTCACTTCCGGCATTACATCTTTGCCATCCACGAGGATCGGCGTATTGCTGCGGTTGCGCAGGGCCACGTGCAGCACGGCGCGATCTTCGGTGCGGTTAATCTTCTCACCGGAGAACATGGATTTGATGGCGCCCGCCAGATCGGTCTCTTTCGCCAGCGCCTGGAGTTTGTCGAGGGTTTCCTGGGTGATGCGGTTTTTTGAGAAATCCACCAGCATCTGATCATCAAAGGTGGCAGAGAATTTCGCAAAACGATCGGCATCCTGCGCAAACAGGTCGGCAATCTCTACCGATTTCATCTGATCAAAATGCTGCTGCAGCGCTTTCCAGGCTGCGGTTTGTGTCGGATTGATATTTTTCATGGCAACACTCTTGTTGATATAAGAACCGTCATTCCATCCGGGCGCATCCTGTCTGGCCCGGCATGCTGAGCATTTGTTACGGCTTGCACGCGTTTCAGTATGACCACAGTTGCAACTGAAAGGAAAAAATTTGTGACGCCAGCCGCAGCGTTTCAGGTAAATCCGGCGGCGATTGTCGGCCGGTTCGCCGCGCATTACTCTGCGCGGCATCAGCAAAACACCGGTTTTTTCGCACCGCTGACTACTTTAGGCGGCTGGCGGCTTCCGGGTTTGTTTAGCAATGCGCTGCATAAGTGTAAAAATGAATTTTCCCGGCGCCGCAAGGCTGGACAGCGGAACAATTAATCAGTATTTTGTGCGCGCGACTTGCACCTCCGGGTGCAAGCCAGAAGAGGCGCGTCGCCCAGGCAGTGTGTTTGAGGATCCGTATCCAGCGAGAACACATCAGGGGGTGCGACGCCGAGGTGGTGCAACACGCGGAGTGTTGTGCTGTCGGCTGCAGGGGCTGAATCCTCTGGGTTGTCACCAGAAGCGTCCGCAGTCGGACGTTTCGCAAGGTGAAGTGCTTTTGGTGACTCATCTCCTGATCTTGTCTGTCCAATTCTGCTCTTCTCTTGTGCCAAGGCTGTTACCCGATCTTCTCTTCCGCGAATGGGAGGAGATAACCTGACACGAGGTTTTGTTACATGTCTCAATCGTTGATCGTGGCAAAATTTGGCGGCACCAGCGTTGCCGATTTCGATGCCATGAACCGCAGCGCGGACGTCGTGCTGTCTGATGCCAATACCCGTCTGGTGGTGCTCTCTGCCTCGGCGGGCGTGACTAACCTGCTGGTTTCGCTGGCTGAAGGCCAGGAACTCGAGCAGCGCGCTTATCTGCTGGATCAAATCCGCACCATTCAATATGCCATCATCGATCGCCTGCAGTCGCCGGACGTCATCCGTCAGGAGATTGATCGCATGCTGGAGAACATCATCATGCTGGCGGAAGCGGCGGCATTAGCCCGTTCGACCGCGCTGACCGATGAGCTGGTGAGCCACGGCGAACTGATGTCGAGCCTGCTGTTTGTGGAGATTCTGCGCGAGCGCCAGGTGAATGCCGAGTGGTTTGACGTACGCAAAGTGATGCGCACCAGCGACCGTTTTGGCCGCGCCGAGCCGGATGTGGCCGAGCTGAAAACGCTGGCAGCGGCTCAGCTGCAGCCGCGCACCGCAGAAGCGCTGGTGATCACGCAGGGCTTCATCGGCAGCGAAGGCAAAGGCCGCACCACCACGCTGGGCCGTGGCGGCAGCGATTACACCGCTGCGCTGCTCGGCGAAGCGCTGCAGGCGACGCGTGTGGATATCTGGACCGACGTGGCGGGCATCTACACCACCGACCCGCGTGTGGTGCCGCAGGCGAAACGCATCGAAGAGATCACTTTTGAAGAAGCGGCGGAGATGGCAATCTTCGGCGCGAAAGTGCTGCATCCGGCGACGCTGCTGCCGGCGGTGCGCAGTGATATTCCGGTGTTTGTCGGCTCCAGTAAAGATCCGGCGGCGGGCGGCACGCGCGTCTGCAACGAGACTAAAAATCCGCCGCTGTTCCGTGCGCTGGCACTGCGGCGCAAACAGACGCTGCTGACGCTGCACAGCCTGAACATGCTGCACGCGCACGGCTTCCTGGCGGAAGTGTTTGCTATCCTGGCGCGCCACAGTATTTCGGTTGATCTGGTTACCACCTCGGAAGTGAGCGTGGCGCTGACGCTGGATACCACCGGTTCAACCAGCACCGCCGACAGTCTGCTGACCCAGGCGCTGCTGACCGAGCTCTCTTCCCTGTGCCGGGTAGAAGTGGAAGAGAATCTGGCGCTGGTGGCGATCATCGGCAACAACCTGTCGAAAGCCTGCGGCGTCGGCAAAGAGGTATTCGGCGCGCTGGAGCCGTTTAACCTGCGCATGATTTGCTACGGCGCAAGCAGCTACAACCTGTGCTTCCTGGTACCAACGCCGGACGCGGAAGAAGTGGTGCGCGCGCTGCATAAGAATCTGTTCGAATCTTAATTGACGCGTAAGTCACCCGAAGCCGGACAATGTCCGGCTTTTTTTATCTCTGCCGTTCAGCCTGACGCTATTTCGGACAAATGCCAGCGGAATGCCCGTGTCTGCCCGGCGATCTTTAGCAGCCGATAGGCATTTTCTGTCGTCGGCCACGCTTATGATAATGAAATGTTATGATCCGGCGCAGGTCGCTGCGGTCGTTCCCCGCGCGCCGTTTCATCTGTGGCAAAAAACCAATTAAGTAAAACGCTAAGGACATTTCTTCATGCTCGCCAAACTCACCCGCCTGTTTCCGCTCTGGGCCGTACTGCTGTCCGTTGCAGCCTATTATTCGCCGTCCACCTTCCTCGGCATCGGGCCGTGGGTAACCTACCTGCTGATGCTGATCATGTTCGGCATGGGCGTGACGCTCAACATTGATGATTTTAAACGCGTGCTGGTGCGTCCGGCGCCGGTGGTTGCCGGCACGTTCCTGCACTATCTGGTGATGCCGCTGGCGGCCTGGGCGCTGGCGAAACTGTTCCAGATGCCGCCGGATCTGGCCGCCGGGATGATTCTGGTCGGCAGCGTGGCCAGCGGGACAGCCTCGAACGTGATGATTTATCTGGCGAAGGGCGACGTGGCGCTGTCGGTGACCATCTCGTCGGTTTCGGCGCTGGTGGGCGTGTTCGCGACGCCGCTGCTGACGCGCTTCTACGTAGATACCCACATTCAGGTCGATGTGGTGGGCATGCTGCTCAGCATCGTCAAAATCGTGGTGATCCCGATTGGGCTTGGCCTGATTATTCACCACTCCATGAACAGCGTGGTGCGCCGCGTTGAGCCGTATCTGCCGGCGTTTTCGATGGTGTGTATTCTGCTGATCATTAGCGCGGTGGTCGCCGGTAGCCAGGGCTTTATCGGCTCGGTAGGGCTGATGGTGATCGCGGCGGTGATCCTGCACAACGCCATTGGGCTGCTCGGCGGCTACTGGGGTGGCAAGCTGTTTGGCTTTGACGAATCCACCTGTCGCACGCTGGCGCTGGAAGTCGGTATGCAGAACTCCGGACTGGCGGCCACGCTGGGCAAACTGTACTTCTCACCGCTGGCCGCACTGCCCGGCGCACTGTTCTCGGTGTGGCACAACCTCTCCGGTTCGCTGCTGGCGGGTTACTGGTCGGGTAAAACGATTGAGAAGAAGCAGAAATAACGGGGCATGCGTACCGGTGGTCATCAATGACGATCGGTTACGCACCATCGTCCTGTTGATACCGGTGCGCATAAATGCGCACCCTACAAAAAACACGCGATAACCTTGCAGAGGGGCAATAAATGCGCCCTCTGCAAAACGTGCGATAACTTTGTAGGGGCGCCATTCATGGCGACCGTAAACGCTCAACGGTCAAGGGTTCCCCCATAAATGCGCCCTCTGTAAAAACGCGCAATAATCTTGTAGGGTCGCCATTCATGGCGACCGCAAACACGCAACGGACAGCGTGGCGTCATCAATCGTCATTCAAAATATTCCACAGGCGCACTAATCCTCACCTCATATAAATATGCAAGCATTAAGAACCCCTACACGGGCCAGCCCGATTTATTCTTTTTTTACTGATGCAGGAAAAGCCAGAAAGGGAAACAGTAAATAAGGCGCAACGATCAAAAGAATAAACACTCCCCGTGAATATCCCGCATCGTTTATTCTTCTGCTGCCACAAGCCAGCGATGGCAGAACGAAAAGCAGTAAAGGAATCCATGCTATTTCATTCGTGAATGAAGCGAACACACTGAGATAACAACAAAACCAGATAATCTGGAACATCATAAAAATGATGTAGCATAAGCGGCTATCTTTGCCACTATAATCAAACGTCTTAATCAATCCATTCTTTATGGATGTTAGTAAGAGGGTCAGCGCCATTTTATTCTAACCACCACAAAAATGATGAGAGACAGCAAGCTGTTCACCGTCGAAAAACACGTAAAGTAGAGATTTTACGATAAACCGGATAACGCGTGTTGTGAACCTGAATGTTGTCTATTAAATACCAGGCAATAACATGTGTTGAATCATGCTATTACTGGTATTATTAATTAGCGCCGCCAGCATGCGAAACATTACAGCTTCAGGTAAACCCGAATCCCGTCCAGGAACATCTGCGTCGCCAGCATAATCAGGATCAAACCCATTAATCGCTCCAGCGCATTAACGCCTTTATCCCCCAGCAGGCGCAGGAACAGGCCGGACATCAGCAGAATCACTACCGTGACGCCCCAGGCAATCAGCAGGGCGCCGACCAGGTGCGTCATCTGATTGGGATACTGGTGTGACAGCAGCATCAGGGTGGCGAGCAGTGAGGGCCCGGCGACCAGCGGGATCGCCAGCGGCACCAGGAACGGCTCTTCACCGGCGGGCAGGCCGCTGGTGCTGGTCTCGCCGGACGGAAAAATCATGCGAATGGCGATCAGAAACAGAATGATGCCGCCGGAAATCGATACCGTTTCGGTGCGCAGATTAAGAAACGCCAGAATGCGTTCACCGGCGAACAGGAACAGCAGCATCAGAATCAAGGCGATCAGCATCTCGCGCATCAGCACCACGCGGCGGCGCTTCGGCTCCAGGTGCTTCAGCACCGACATGAAAATCGGCAGGTTGCCCAGCGGGTCCATAATCAACAGCAACAATATGGTCGCGGATATCATTTCAGTCATCAGAGGTAAACCATCCCTTCAGGTCGGCCACAGCCGTTATAAGTTGTACTGCTGAAAAAGTTAGCGCAATCGAATTAATTCACTTGCCAGAAGTGCTGCATTTTGTAGAGTTGTGGGTCATAGGTAAACCTGATTATTACGCAGACTGGCGCATTGCTGGCGCTGGTCTTTTTTCGCACCACCCAGGCCCCGGCCCGAGTTCCTGAGACGGACAGAAAATGAAGAATGTAGGTTTTGTTGGTTGGCGTGGCATGGTCGGCTCTGTGCTGATGTCACGTATGAGCGAAGAACGCGATTTCGATGTGATCAATCCGGTCTTCTTCTCCACTTCGCAACTGGGTCAGGCTGCGCCGACGTTTGGCGGTAAGTCGACCGGTGCGCTGCAGGATGCGTTTGATATTGAGGCGCTGAAGGCGCTGGATATCATCATCACCTGCCAGGGCGGCGATTATACCAGTGAAGTCTACCCGAAGCTGCGCGAGAGCGGCTGGCAGGGCTACTGGATTGATGCGGCCTCCACGCTGCGCATGAAAGATGACGCCATCATTATTCTTGATCCGGTCAACCATCAGGTGATTCGTCAGGGCCTCGACAGTGGCATCAAAACCTTTGTCGGCGGTAACTGCACCGTCAGCCTGATGCTGATGTCGCTGGGCGGACTGTTCGCTAACGACCTGGTCGAATGGGCCTCCGTCGCGACGTATCAGGCGGCCTCCGGCGGCGGCGCGCGCCATATGCGCGAACTGTTGACCCAGATGGGCATGCTGCACGACCACGTTGCGACTTCGCTGCAAAATCCGGCCTCCGCCATTCTCGACATTGAGCGCAGCGTGACTGACTTTACCCGTTCCGGCACGCTGCCGACCGACAACTTCGGCGTACCGCTGGCCGGCAGCCTGATCCCGTGGATCGACAAGCAGCTGGACAACGGCCAGAGCCGCGAAGAATGGAAAGGCCAGGCGGAGACCAACAAAATTCTCTCGACCCGTCACACCATTCCGGTCGATGGCCTGTGCGTGCGCGTCGGCGCGTTGCGCTGCCACAGCCAGGCGTTCACGTTGAAGCTGAAGAAAGATGTGCCGCTGAACGAAATCGAACAGCTGCTGGCCGCGCACAACGAGTGGGTGAAAGTGGTGCCGAACGATCGCGACATCACCATGCGTGAACTGACGCCTGCTGCGGTGACCGGTACGCTGACCACGCCGGTGGGCCGTCTGCGTAAGCTGAACATGGGACCGGAGTATCTGTCGGCCTTCACCGTCGGCGATCAGTTACTGTGGGGCGCTGCCGAACCGCTGCGTCGCATGCTGCGTTTGCTGATCGACTAAGCGCAGCGCGAATCCAGACAGGCCGGGGTTTCCCGGCCTTTTTTCTTTCCACGGGAGTGCAAAACTTAACCCAAATTGCGCCCGACAAGTGATCAGCTTCCCCTTTTTGCTCGCCCGATAACAATTTTTTGCGTTCCACCCTGGCTTCTGCCAACCCCAAGCTATGATTTAACAGTGATGTGCCGGTTGTTAACTGTTTTTACTTTGCGAATGGAATAGTTGTTGTACACGGCCAGGATCTTTCCCACGGAGGGTGTCCTTCCTTGCTGCTGTATGTATGGCTCATGAAAAGCAGCGCACCTATAGCGACAATCCTGTCTCTCCGGTCGCCTGCGCAAAAAATCATAGGAAGAAAGTCATGTCAGAGCTTCCCGATCGCCATGCGATCAATGCCCTTTTCGCCGGGAATTATGCCGACCCCTTCTCAGTACTGGGGATGCACCAGACCACACAAGGTCTCGAAGTGCGTGCGCTGTTACCGGATGCATCCGAAGTCTGGGTGATTGAAACCAACACCGGCCGCAAATGCGCCCAGCTTAAATGTCTTGATTCGCGCGGCTTCTTCAGCGGCGTGATCCCGCGCCGTAAAAACCTGTTTCGCTACCAGCTGGCAGTCAACTGGCACGGCCAGCAAAACCTGATCGACGATGCCTACCGCTTTGGCCCGCTGCTGGCGGAGATGGATGCCTGGCTGCTGGCCGAAGGCACGCACCTGCGACCGTATGAAACGCTCGGCGCGCACGGTACCACCATTGATGGCGTCGCCGGCACGCGCTTCGCCGTCTGGGCCCCGAACGCGCAGCGCGTTTCGGTGGTAGGCGAGTTTAACTTTTGGGATGGCCGCCGCCATCCGATGCGTTTCCGCCGCGAGCTCGGCATCTGGGAGCTGTTTGTCCCCGGCGCGGTTAACGGCCAGCTGTACAAATTCGAGATCATTGATGCGCACGGTCAGATGCGCATCAAAGCCGATCCGTTCGCCTTCGAGGCGCAAATGCGCCCGCAGACCGCCTCGATGATCTGCGGCCTGCCGCCGAAGCTGGAGATGCAGCCACAGCGCAAAATCGCCAACGGCTTTGACCAGCCGATCTCCATTTACGAGGTGCATCTCGGTTCGTGGCGTCGCCACACCGACAACAATTTCTGGCTGAGTTACAAAGAGCTGGCCGAACAGCTGGTGCCCTATGTCAAAGAGATGGGGTTTACCCATATCGAACTGTTACCGATCAACGAGCATCCGTTCGACGGCAGCTGGGGCTATCAGCCACTCGGCATGTACGCGCCTACGCGCCGCTTCGGCACGCGCGATGAGTTTCGGCATTTCATCGCCGCCGCGCACGAAGCGGGCCTCAACGTGCTGCTCGACTGGGTGCCGGGCCACTTCCCCAGTGACGATTTTGGCCTCGCCAAATTCGACGGTACCGAGCTGTACGAGCACAGCGATCCGCGCGAAGGCTACCATCAGGACTGGAATACGCTGATCTACAACTTTGGCCGGCGCGAAGTCAGCAACTATCTCTCCGGCAATGCGCTGTACTGGATGGAGCGCTTCGGCATTGATGGCCTGCGCGTCGATGCGGTGGCGTCAATGATCTATCGCGACTACAGCCGCAAAGAGGGTGAGTGGGTACCTAACCAGTTTGGCGGCCGTGAAAACCTCGAAGCCATCGCCTTCCTGCGCCACACCAACCGCACGCTGGGCCGCGCCGCACCCGGCAGCATCAGCGTGGCGGAAGAGTCTACCGATTATCCCGGCGTGACGCGGCCATCCGAAGATGGCGGCCTGGGCTTCTGGTTCAAATGGAACCTCGGCTGGATGCACGACACCCTCGACTACATGAAGCTCGATCCGGTGCATCGCCGCTACCATCATCAGCTGATGACCTTCGGCATGCTGTACAACTACACGGAAAACTTCGTGCTGCCGCTGTCGCACGACGAAGTGGTACACGGCAAAAAGTCGATCCTCGACCGCATGCCGGGTGATACCTGGCAGAAGTTTGCCAACCTGCGCGCCTATTACGGCTGGATGTGGGGCTTTCCCGGCAAAAAACTGCAGTTCATGGGCAATGAATTCGCTCAGGGACGCGAGTGGAACCATGATACCAGCCTCGACTGGCATCTGCTGGAGGGGCTGGATAACTGGCACCACGGCGTGCAGCGTCTGGTACGTGACCTGAACCACAGCTATCGCCACTTTTCGCCGCTCTATCAGCTCGATTTCGATGCCAGCGGCTTCGAGTGGCTGGTGGTCGACGATCACGAAAACTCGGTCTTTGTGTTTGTGCGCCGCGACCGCGAGGGCAATGAACTGATTGTCGCCAGTAACTTCACGCCGGTGCCGCGCCACAACTATCGCTTCGGCGTGAATCAGCGTGGCGGCTGGCGCGAAGTGCTGAACACCGATCAGCATGATTATCACGGCAGCGATCTGCGTAATCACGGTATCGTCCATACCGATGACATCGCCAGCCACGGGCGCGCGCAGTCGCTAAGCCTGACGCTGCCGCCGCTCGCCACGCTGTGGCTGGTGCGGGAGGGCGATTGATGCTCCAGCCGGGCCAGCCGGTACCGCCGGGTGCCCATTATGACGGGCGCGGCGTCAACTTTACGCTGTTCTCGCGCCACGCGGAGCGGGTGGAGCTGTGCCTGTTTGATGAACAGGGGAGTGAGCAGCGTTTTCCTCTGCCGGCGCGCAGCGGTGACATCTGGCATGGCTATGTTCCAGCGCTAAAGCCGGGCCAGCGCTATGGCTACCGCGTGCATGGGCCGTGGCAGCCAGAGCGCGGTCATCGTTTCAATCCGGCCAAACTGCTGGTCGATCCCTGTGCCAAAGCGGTATGCGGCGCGGTGCCAGACGACGCGCGCCTGCTGGGTGGAGAGTGGCAGCAGGATGATGCCGACAGCGCTGGCGTTGCGCCCAAATCTCTGGTGATCGCCGACGATTTTGACTGGCAGGACGATTGTGCGCCGCGCACGCCGTGGGGCAAGACGGTGATTTACGAGGCGCACGTTCGCGGCCTGACGCAGCAGCATCCGGAAATTCCGGAAAGGCTACGCGGGACATATGCGGCGCTGGGGCATCCTGCTATGGTGAGCTATCTGCGCCGGCTGGGTATCACCGCGCTGGAGCTGCTGCCGATAGCCGCATTTGCCAGCGAGCCGCGCCTGCAACGGCTCGGCCTGAGCAACTACTGGGGCTACAACCCGTTTGCGCTGTGGGCGCTGCATCCGCATTACACGGCGGGTGAAGCGGGCCAGACGCCGCTGCAGGAGTTTCAGCAGGCGGTAAAAGCGCTGCACGCGGCGGGCATTGAAGTGATTCTGGACGTGGTGTTCAACCACAGCGCCGAGCTGGAAGAGATTGGCCCGACACTGTCGCTGCGCGGCGTCGACAACGCCAGCTATTACTGGCTGGGCGATAACGGTGAATATCACAACTGGACCGGCTGCGGTAATACGCTGAACCTCAGCGATCCGCAGGTGCTTGACTGGGCGCTGGGCGCGCTGCGTTACTGGGTGCAAACCTGCCACGTTGACGGCTTTCGTTTCGATCTGGCCAGCGTGCTCGGGCGCACGCCGGATTATCGCCAGGATGCGCCGCTATTTGTGGCCATGCAGGCCTGCCCGGTGCTGTCGCAGGTGAAACTGATCGCTGAACCCTGGGATATCGGCCCCGGCGGCTATCAGGTGGGCAACTTTCCGCCGGGCTTCGCCGAATGGAACGACCACTTTCGCGATACGGCGCGCCGCTACTGGCTGCACGGTGAGTTGAGTAATGGTGATTTTGCCCGCCGCTTTGCCGGCTCCAGCGATGTATTTCAGCGCGCGGCGCGTCTGCCGCACGCCAGCATTAATTTGATCACCGCGCACGACGGCTTCACGCTGCGTGACGTGGTGAGTTATAACCAGAAGCATAATCAGGCCAACGGCGAAGATAATCGCGACGGCAGCAGCAGTAATTTCAGCCATAACCATGGTTTTGAAGGGCTGCAGGGCAACTTCGATGTGGTCGAGCGGCGGCGGCGCAGCGTGCACGCATTGCTGACCACGCTGCTGCTGGCGCAGGGCACGCCGATGCTGCTGGCCGGTGACGAACGCGGTCACAGTCAGCACGGCAACAATAATGCGTACTGTCAGGATAACCCACTCACCTGGCTGAACTGGCAACAGGATGATTTTGGACTGGTCGACTTCACTGCCGCGTTAATCCGGCTGCGTCAGCATATTCCCGCGCTGACGCAGGACAGCTGGTGGCAGGAGGGCGATGGCAACGTGCAGTGGTTGAATGCCAGCGGCAAACCACTGGAAAGGGATGAGTGGGAACAGGGGATGCACAGACTGCAGATCCTGCTCTCCGGCCGCTGGTTACTAACGATAAACGCCACGGATTCGGTGAGTGACCTTGCCTTACCAGACGGAGAATGGCGAGCCATTCCTCCTTTCGCCGGGGAAGATAACCCCATCCTGACAACTGTCTGGCACGGGCCCGCACACGGCGTGTGTGTGTTCCTAAAGCAATCATAAGGAGTCAGACATGGTGAAATTAGATAGAAACGACCCCCTGATGCTGGCGCGCCAGCTCCCTACACAGACGGTTGCCCTGATCCTTGCTGGCGGGCGCGGTACGCGCCTGAAAGATCTTACCGCCAAACGCGCCAAGCCTGCCGTGCACTTCGGCGGCAAGTTCCGCATCATCGACTTTGCGCTCTCCAACTGTATCAACTCCGGGATTCGGCGCATCGGCGTCATCACCCAATATCAGTCACATACGCTGACGCAGCACATTCAGCGCGGCTGGTCATTGTTCAACGAAGAGATGAATGAGTTTGTCGATCTGCTGCCGGCGCAGCAGCGCGCCTCGACCGAACACTGGTATCGCGGTACCGCCGATGCGGTCACGCAGAATCTCGACATCATTCGCCGCTATAACGCGCAGTACATCGTGATTCTCGCCGGGGATCACATCTACAAAATGGATTACTCGCGCATGCTGCTCGACCACGCCGATCGTGGCGCTAAGTGCACCATCGCCTGTCTGCCCGTACCGCTGCATGAGGCCACCGCGTTTGGCGTGATGGCAGTCGATGCGGACAACAATGTAATCGATTTCGTTGAGAAACCGGCGCAGCCGCCGTCCATGCCGGGCGACGACAGCAAAGCGCTGGCCAGCATGGGCATCTACGTGTTCAACGCCGATTACCTCTATGAACTGCTGGAGGAGGATTTGCAGATCGCCGACTCGAGCCACGATTTCGGTAAAGATCTGCTGCCGAAGATCGTCGCCAGCGGCGAAGCCTACGCGCACTCCTTCACGCTGTCGTGCGTACAGAACGACGAAAACGCGGAACCTTACTGGCGCGACGTCGGTACGCTGGAAGCTTACTGGCGCGCCAACCTCGATCTGGCCTCGGTGACGCCCGAACTCGATATGTATGACCACGAATGGCCGATTCGTACTCACATGGAACCGCTGCCGCCGGCCAAATTTGTCCAGGATCGATCCGGCAGTCACGGCATGACCATGAACTCGCTGGTCTCCGGCGGCTGCATTATCTCCGGCTCGGTGGTGGTGAATTCGGTGCTGTTCCCGCGCGTGCGCGTTAACTCGTTTTGCAATATTGATTCGGCGGTGCTGCTGCCCGATGTGGTTATCGGGCGATCGTGCCGTTTGCGTCGCTGCGTCATAGACCGTGCCTGCGTCATTCCGGAAGGCATGGTGATTGGCGAAAATCCGGATGAGGATAGTCGCCGTTTTTACCGTTCAGAAGAGGGCATCGTACTGGTGACGCGCGCCATGCTGGCCAAATTGGCCGCTGCGGGTCAGTAAGTGACGAAAGGCAAAGAACATTGCCGCGTGGAACGCGGGCGATAACACAATAGGGGTTCAGGATGCAGGTTTTACATGTCTGTTCAGAGCTTTTCCCGCTGCTAAAAACCGGCGGACTGGCTGATGTCGTCGGCGCATTGCCTCAGGCACAAATTGCCGAAGGTATGGACACGCGGGTGCTGATTCCGGCGTTTCCGGATCTGCGTAAAGGGATTCCTGATACCGAAGTGGTGGCGGAGCTGCAAACCTTTGCCGGGCCGGTCCGCTTGCTGTTTGGGCCCTTCAACGGCGTGGGGATATATTTGATTGATGCGCCGGGACTGTACGATCGTCCCGGCAGCCCGTACCACGATACGTCGCAGTTTGCCTATGTCGATAACTACCTGCGCTTTGCGCTGCTCGGCTGGATGGCGGCCGAGCTGGCCAGCGGGCTGGATACTTACTGGCAGCCGGACATCGTGCACGCGCACGACTGGCACGCCGGTCTGGCACCGGCCTATATCGCCGCACGCGGACGTCCGGCGAAAACGGTGTTTACCGTGCATAACCTGGCGTATCAGGGGCTGTTTTCCGCGCGGCATCTGGACGAAATCCAGATCCCGCGCGCCTATTTTGAAATGCACGGGCTGGAATTCTACGGCCAGATTTCTTACCTAAAGGCCGGCCTGTTTTATGCCGATCACATAACTGCGGTCAGCCCGACCTATGCGCTGGAGATCACCCGGCCGGAGTTCGGCTACGGCATGGAAGCGCTGCTGGAGCAGCGGCTGCGCGAAGGACGGCTGAGCGGGATTCTCAACGGCGTCGATCCCGGCATCTGGGATCCGGCACATGACCTGTTGCTGACCGCCCGCTACGACCGCGACACGCTGGAGAGCAAAGCGGAGAATAAACGTCAGCTGCAGATTGCCATGGGGCTGAAGGTTGATGACAAAGTGCCGGTGTTCTGCGTTATCAGCCGTTTAACCAAACAGAAAGGGCTGGATCTGGTGCTGGAAGCGCTGCCGGGACTGCTGGCGCAGGGCGGGCAACTGGTGCTGCTGGGTCAGGGCGATGCGGAACTGCAGCAGGGCTTCCTCGCCGCAGCCGCTGAGCATCCGGGCAGCGTCGGCGTGCAAATTGGTTATCACGAAGCGTTCTCGCACCGCATTGTCGGTGGCGCGGACGTCATTATGGTGCCCAGCCGTTTCGAACCGTGCGGTCTGACGCAGTTGTACGGCCTGAAATATGGCACGCTGCCGCTGGTCAGGCGCACCGGTGGACTGGCGGATACCGTACAGGACAGCTCGCTGGAAAACCTCGCCGACGGCGTAGCCAGCGGCTTCAGCTTCGAAGACAGCAATGCCTGGTCACTGCTGCGCGCGATTCGTCGTGCTTTTGTTTTATGGTCCCGTCCTTCACTCTGGCGTTATGTTCAGCGCCAGGCGATGGGGATGGATTTTAGTTGGCAGGTGGCAGCACAAGCCTACCGCGATCTTTATCAACGCTTGCTGTAATGAGAGATTGGGATACCGCATATGAACGCACCTTTCACCTATGCCTCACCCACGCTGACGGTTGACGCCCTCAAGCACTCAATCGCCTATAAGCTGATGTTTACCATTGGTAAAGATCCGTCGATCGCCAACAAGCATGAGTGGCTGAACGCCGCGCTGCTGGCGGTACGCGATCGCATGGTGGAGCGCTGGCTGCGCTCCAGCCGTGCGCAACTGTCGCAGGATGTGCGCCAGGTTTATTACCTGTCTATGGAGTTTCTGATGGGGCGCACGCTGGGCAATGCCTTGCTGGCGATGGGTATCTATGACGACCTCAACCAGGCGCTGGATGAGATGGGACTCGACCTCAGCGAGCTGATGGAAGAAGAGAACGACCCCGGGCTCGGCAACGGCGGTCTTGGCCGGCTGGCGGCCTGCTTCCTCGACTCGCTGGCCACGCTGGGCCTGCCCGGGCGCGGCTACGGCATTCGCTACGATTACGGCATGTTCAAACAGAACATCGTTGACGGCCAGCAGCGTGAATCGCCGGATTACTGGCTGGAGTACGGCAATCCGTGGGAGTTTCAGCGCTTTAACACCCGCTACAAAGTGCGTTTTGGCGGGCGATTGCAACATGAAGGCAGCCGGGTGCGCTGGGTTGAGACCGAAGAGATCGTGGCGATGGCCTACGATCAGATCATCCCTGGCTTCGATACCGATGCCACCAACACGCTGCGGCTGTGGGGCGCGCAGGCCAGTAACGAAATCAACCTCGGCAAGTTTAATCAGGGCGACTACTTCGCGGCGGTGGAAGATAAAAACCACTCGGAGAACGTGTCGCGCGTGCTCTATCCCGACGACTCGACCTACTCCGGGCGCGAGCTGCGTCTGCGCCAGGAGTATTTTCTCGTCTCCGCCACGGTGCAGGATATCCTCAATCGCCACTGGCAGATGCATGAAACCTGGGACAACCTGGCCGACAAAATTGCCATCCACCTCAACGATACCCATCCGGTGCTGGCGATTCCCGAGCTGATGCGTCTGCTGATTGATGAGCACAAGTTTACCTGGGACGACGCCTTTGAAGTCACCTGCCAGGTGTTCTCGTACACCAACCATACGCTGATGAGCGAAGCGCTGGAGACCTGGCCGGTGGACATGATCGGTAAGATCCTGCCGCGTCACCTCAGCATCATCTTCGAAATCAATGACTACTTCCTGAAGACCATTCAGGACTACTATCCGGACGACTGGGATCTGATGGCGCGCATCTCGATCATCGACGAAAACGATGGTCGCCGCATCCGCATGGCGTGGCTGGCGGTGGTGGTTAGCCACAAGGTCAACGGCGTGTCGGAGCTGCACTCTAATCTGATGGTGCAGTCGCTGTTCGCCGATTTTGCCCGCCTGTTCCCGGGTCGCTTCTGCAATAAAACCAACGGCGTGACGCCGCGCCGCTGGCTGGCGCTGGCCAACCCGGCCTTGTCTGAGGTGCTGGATGACGCCATTGGCCGCACCTGGCGTACCGATCTGGCTCAGCTGAGCGAGCTGGTGCCGCACATTGACTATCCGGCGTTTATTGAACAGATCGCCGATGCCAAGTTCGCCAACAAGAAGCGCCTCGCGGAGTGGGTGGCGAAGAATATGGATATCGTGCTGGATCCGCAGGCGCTGTTCGACGTGCAGATCAAGCGTATTCACGAATACAAACGTCAGCTGCTGAACGTGCTGCACGTCATCACGCGTTACAACCGCATCAAAGCCGATCCGACCGCAGAGTGGGTGCCGCGCGTCAATATCTTCGCCGGGAAAGCGGCGTCGGCCTATTACGTCGCCAAGCACATCATTCACCTGATCAACGATGTTGCCAACGTGATCAATAACGATCCGCAGGTGAAGAACAAGCTGAAGGTGGTGTTTATCCCTAACTACGGCGTCAGCCTGGCGCAGATCATCATTCCGGCGGCGGATCTCTCCGAGCAGATCTCTACCGCCGGCACCGAAGCCTCCGGCACCAGTAACATGAAATTTGCGCTAAACGGCGCGCTGACCATCGGTACGCTGGACGGGGCCAACGTGGAGATGCGCGAGCACGTCGGCGCAGAGAATATCTTTATCTTCGGCAACACCACGCCGCAGGTGGAGAAGCTGCGCACTGAGGGCTATAACCCGCGCAAATACTATGAAGAGGATGCGGAACTGCACCAGGCGCTGACGCAAATCGCCAGCGGCGTCTTCAGCCCGCAGGAGCCGGGGCGCTACCGTAACCTGTTCGACGCGCTGGTCAACTTTGGCGATCATTATCAGCTGCTGGCGGATTACCGCAGTTACGTGGATACCCAGGATAAGGTGGATAAGCTTTATCGCCAACCGGAAGAGTGGCAGCGGCGTGCGGCGCTGAACATCGCCAATATGGGGTATTTCTCCGCCGACCGTACCATTCAGGAGTACGCGGATGAGATCTGGCATATTTCGCCGGTGAGGTTGTAAACGAGGCACATTCTGTAGCGGCGCAATTTATTGCGCGGTTTTTAACAACGCGCGATAAATCGCGCCGCTACCGTTGGTGCAAACTTACTTCAGAGTAATACTCTTCACAATCGCATCGGCATCGCTCTGCGCCTGCTGCTGATTGTCGGCGGGCAGGGTGATCTGCAGCGTCAGCAGTTTACCGTCCACCTTCGCCAGAATAACCGAGGACCAGGAGGTCTGGTTATTGGCGGAAATCACCGTATCCAGCTGCTGTGCCGGCTGATCTTTCAGCGTCACCGCTTTGTTCGACACCACCTGCAGCTGCGGATCGCGGTTGCGCTGCTGCTGCTCCAGACGCTGAGCCAGCGCATCCAGTGCTTCACTGGTCGGATCGCCCGCAATCACGATAATTGCGCGCTGGCCGGTTTCATCGGCATACACGTGCATATTGGTGGATTCCGAACCCAGCTTGCCGCTCTTATCTGACATGCCTGCTGGCAGGCTGAAACTCAGCTTACCGTCCATCAGGTTTACTGTCTGTGCTGACTGACTGGCGCTGGTGCCGTTGCTGTTTGCCGCCGTGTCGTCTTTCTTCTGATCACACGCCGCCAGGCCTAACACCAGCAGGCCGATGCCCGCATATTTCACTAAGTTACGCATTCTTATCCCTTCGTAAGGTTTCCATCAGCCGTTATCAAAACGGAATCGGTGCTTAAAAGCAATCAGCGCTTTGTCAGGAAATCTTAGCGTGCCGTGGCGTTTCGTCTACGTTCAATTAGCCGAAATTCATCTGGCGCTGAGCCGAACGTTCCGCCAGGCGCTTAAGTGCCGCATTGAGCAAAACACCGTAAGCAGGCAGGAAGAAAACCATGCAGATCAGCACTTTGAAGCTGTAATCCACCAGTGCGATCTCCACCCAGTGGCTGGCCATGAACGGGTCCGGACTCTTATAAAAGGCGATAAAGAAGAAGGCCAGCGTATCGCTGATATTGCCGAGGAACATGGCACAGGCAGGCGCAATCCACCACTGCGGCAGTTTACGCAGGCGGTTAAACACGTGCACATCAAGGATCTGCCCCAGCGCATAGGCCATAAAGCTGGCGCAGGCGATACGCGCCACGAACAGATTGACCTCCTGCAGCGAGGCCCAGCCCTGCCACGCGCCCTGATAAAACACGCACGACACGATGTAGGAGATAAACAGCGCCGGAATCATCACCGCAAGGATAATGCGCCGTGCCAGCGGTGCGCCAAAAATACGTACGGTGAGATCGGTGGCGAGAAAAATAAACGGGAAGCTAAACGCACCCCAGGTGGTGTGGAAACCGAAAATCGCGACCGGCAGCTGCACCAGATAGTTACTGGAGGTAATCACCAGCAGGTGAAACAGCGACAGCCAGAATAGCGCATGCATACGCTGACGAGCAGAGAAGTTGATCATAAAGGCCTTTTTAGTAATGGGGTGAGGGAACCCATCCTCTTCATACTTCAGGTTTTATGTGCGTTGGCTGCGCCTGCTCACCCCAGTCACTTACTTCAGTAAGCTCCTGGGGTGAGCAGGCTTGCCGCCTTCCTAAAACCTGAATTATTTTGAGGAATTGGCAATAACATTAAAAAATCGGACGGCATCTTAGCGTGTTGCGCAACAAATGCAATGGTTAATTTTAACGCAATCGTTCTCGCCTTGCGCGCGCGCTGTAGCGCGTTAGAATGAGCGCCCACCCTGAATAAAGACAGAGAATCATGAGCGATCCTTTTTCCGCTGCGGACCATACGCTTGATGCGCTTGGGCTGCGCTGCCCGGAGCCGGTGATGATGGTGCGCAAAACCGTGCGTACCATGCAGGCGGGCGAAACGTTGCTGATCATCGCCGACGATCCGGCGACCACGCGTGATATTCCCGGCTTCTGCCGCTTTATGGAGCATCAGCTGCTGGCACAGCAGACCGAGAGCCTGCCGTACCAGTATCTGATCCAGAAAGGCGCGGATGCCTGATCGCGGCATCCGCCCGCCTCAGCGCTGACGCAGCAGGCGCAGCGCGTTGGCGGTGACCAGCGCGGTGGCACCGGAATCGGCCAGCACCGCCAGCCACAGGCCGGTAAAGCCGAGCAGCGTGGTGACGAGGAAAATCGCCTTCAGCCCCAGCGCCAGCGCAATATTCTGACGGATAATGGCGCGCGTGCGGCGTGCCAGCTGCACGGTGCGCGGCAGAATCGCCAGGTTATTCTGCGTCAGAGCCGCATCGGCCGCTTCCAGCGCCACATCAGTGCCGCTGCCCATGGCAATCCCCAGCGTCGCGGCCTTCATGGCTGGCGCATCGTTGATGCCATCGCCGACCATCGCCAGCGGCTGCTGTTCGCCCAGTTCACGCACGGCGGCTACCTTATCCGCAGGCAACAGACCGGCGCGATAGCTGATGCCGAGTTCGGCGGCAATCGCGGCGGCGGCGCGCGGATTATCGCCGGTCAGCATCACGCTGCGAATCCCCAGCGCCTGCAGCGCCGCCAGCGCACTGCGCGCCTCCTCGCGCAGCAAATCCTGCAGCGCCAGCAGCCCGAGCGGCTGTGCTTCGCGCAACAGCACCACCACGGTTTTGCCCTGTGCCTCCAGCTGCGCAATCTGCTGCTGCTGCGCGTCACTCAGCGCCGCCACATCGCGCGGTGCCAGCAGCTGGTGCATCACGCCGTTGATCTGCGCGCGAATGCCGCTGCCGGCCAGTGTTTGCTGATGCTGCGCCGGTGGAATCACCTGCTGCTGGCGCTGCGCTTCCGCGACTATCGCCCGCGCCAGCGGATGGCCGGAGCCCTGCTCAATAGCGGCCGCGAGGCTGAGCAGCTGTTGCTGTGCATCCGCGCCAAACGGCTGCACGTCGGTAACCTGCGGTTTACCGGCGGTCAGGGTGCCGGTTTTATCAAACGCCAGCGCCTGCACCCGGCTGAGGCGTTCGAGCGCCGCGCCGCCTTTAATCAGCGCGCCCTGGCGAGCCGCCGCCGCCAGGCCGGAAGTGATAGCGGCAGGCGTGGAGATCACCAGCGCGCACGGACAGCCAATCAGCAGCAGCGTCAGCCCTTTGTAGATCCACGGCAGCCAGGCGCCTAATCCGAGCAGCGGCGGCAGCACCATCACCAGCAGTGCCAGCAGCATGATGGCCGGCGTGTAGAGGCGGCTGAAGCGATCGATAAAACGCTCCACCGGCGCGCGGTGACTTTCAGCTTCTTCTATCAGCTGCAGAATGCGGTCGATAGCGCTGTGGCCCGGCTGTGAGGTCACGCGCAGCGTCACCAGCCGATCCACGCTGGTGGCACCTGCCATCACGGCATCGCCCGGCTGATGGGCCACCGGTAGCGATTCGCCGGTCAGCGCACTTTCATCAAAGCTGGCGCTGGCGTGCAGCAGCTCGGCATCGGCGGGCAGACGACCGCCTGCCGCTACTTCAATCACATCACCGGGCTGCAGCGCCGCCAGTGCCACCTGCTCACGCTGTGTGCCATTGACGCGCATGGCGGTGTCCGGACGCAGCGCCATCAGCGCGGTGACGCCACGGCGCGCCCGCGCGGCGGCATAGGCTTCCAGCCGTTCTCCCAGCTGAAACAGCAGCAACACCATGGCAGCTTCGGCGTGGGCGCCAATCACCAGCGCGCCCGCGGCGGCGAGGGTCATCAGGGTTTCAATGCTGAACGGTGAGCCGCTGCGTATGGCCTGCCACGCGCTGCGGGCTACCGGCACAAGACCGACCAGCGTGGTAAGCACAAACAGGCGATCGCCCCACAGCGGCGTGAGCTGGCTCAGCAGCCAGCTGGCGATCATCAACAGCGTGAGCAGTATGAGCGAGGCATTATCGCGCCAGCGGCGCGCCGCCGGTGCGGGGTTCTCAGTGGATTTCAGGCTAAAGCCGGCGTGGTTAACGGCCTGTTCGATAGCCGGACGAATATCGCTGTGCGCCTCAACCAGCAGATTTTCACTGGCGAATATCACCCGCGCGCTGGCGACCTGCGGCAGCTTTTGCACGGCGGTTTCGATTTTGCGGGCGCAGCTCGGGCAGTCCATGCCGGCAATCTGCCAGCGGAACTGATAGGGCGCGGACGCGCGCCTGTCGCTGTCGGCGTCGCCGCCGCCGGGACTGTCGTCATCGCTGGTGCAGCAGCCGCAATCACTGGACGCGGCCACCGGCTGCGCGGCGGAAATCTTCAGGGATGCAGGCTGAACGCTGCGTACCGCGCATAGCGGTTTTGGCTGACGGTGTGATTTGCCACAGCGGCAAGAGTGGGCATGTTGATGCATGTGACCTCCGGTTGCAGAAGCGGGCCGATGCCCGCGGTCTGCATGCTACACTCTGGAGTGGACTCCAGAGTCAAGCGGTGAGGTCACTTTTTTCAGTACAGCCACAGTGAACGCACAATCATGAAGTGACCGGCGAAGTAGCAGGCGGCAACGATGGCGCTGTCAGCACTGAAGCGGCGGCGATAGTGCGAGATAAACCACACGATGTTAGCCAGCAACAGCAGCACGGCACCCACCAGCAGCGAGAAACTGTAATCGGTCGGACGGAAGAAGTAGTTTTCCGCCGCCATCCAGTTCATCACCAGCGTCATGCCAATCAGCGTACAGATCGGCCAGCGCAGCGTATCCAGTTTTGACCAGATAATGGCGATCACGATGATACCAATCACCAGGAAGGTGAGCGGAATCGGCCAGAAGAAGCTCATGGTCATGTGCGCGGCAAAGCTGATGGTGTACAGCAGATGCGAAAGGAAAAAGGCGCCGAGCGCATATAGCATCTGCTGACGCGGCAGCAGGGTTAACGCATCGCCCACCAGCGTAGCGACCAGGCCAGCCAGAATCAGGTAGTCGGTGGTGTTAAGCGTGGGAGCCTGCCACGCCCAGGCAACCAGCAACAGCAGCGTAACGGGTTTGAACAGCCAGCGCTGCCACTGCGGGCCGCGGTAGGAGGCATCGACATACAGCCAACCGGAAAAAAGGACTGCAAGGAAAGACCAAAGCATTTTTTCTCCCTTTTGTGAACGTGTCGCCCACATTGATGAATTTTCCCAAAATCGCGATCTCAGTTTAAGTTACTGGCGGCAAATGTGACAATCGGGCAACTCTGGTTGTATGCTTTGGCGTCTTTTATCTGTTAACCGCCGACGTAAAGTGCGAGAGAAAACATGAGCAAACCACCGCTAATCTTTTTTATCGTCCTGGCTGTAATTGCCATCCTGGCAACCCGTCAGTTTATCAAGCAGCGCCGCGAAGCCGCGGTCAACGACGCTTCACCGGTGCGCTCAATGAGTGTGGAAGTGAAAACCAAGCGAGAGTTTCCGGCCCCCAATCGCCGTTCGCGTCAGCGCGAGGAGATTGTGGCGGAAGAGATGAAATATGAAGCCTGGTTCCATCCGCTGAACGGCGCCGGTGATTTTAAGGTCAACGTCAGCGCCAGCGATTATCACCAGATGGACAAAGGCGTGAAGGGCGAGCTGAAAATGCAGGGCACGCGCTTTGTCAGCTTTACCCCGGCGCAATAGGCACTAAAGCGCACGGGGCTGAAGCCGCGCGCGCTGTCTTACGTTACGACGGATAGTGCTTTTTCTGCCACGCCAGCAGCTCAAATACACCAAAGAAGAAGATTTTCGCCTGCGTGGCGCGGCTCAGCTTTGGCGCTTCCTTCGGCTGCGTGGCACGCAGCAGCACCAACTGCAGGCCGTGCATCACCACCATAAAGAACAGCGCAACGTGGACAAAGTAGCGCAGCGGCGTCGGGAAGGGATGCACCAGGTTAAGCAGCAGAAATGCCCAGACGCAAATCATCAGCAAACGTCCCAGATTAAGCCACATCATCGGTCTCCTGTTGGCGTTGATAGAGGCGATAGGCCACCTGACCGGCAATCTTCTCGCGATACAGGTCCCAGTTAGCCGGTGCCAGCGGGGTGCCGTGTTCCACTTCGCTCTCAACATAAATCAGCGCGTGGGCGGCGAGCCAGCCATTGTTCTCCAGCAGCGTTAGTGTCTCCTGCAGCAGGCCTTTGCGGAACGGCGGATCAACAAACACCACGTCGAACGGTTCGCCGGGCTGGCTTAGCCACTGCAGCGTATTGGTCTGGACGACGCTGGCGTTGGTGGCACGCAGCGTGTGCAGGTTTTGCGTCAGCTGCTGCGCCACGTGACGTTCCAGTTCCAGCAGGGTCGCGGAGGCGGCATAGCGCGACAGCGCTTCTAAACCCAGCGCGCCGCTGCCGGCATAGCAATCGAGGCAGCGCGCCTGCTGGATATCCGGCGCCAGCCAGTTGAATAGCGTTTCACGCACGCGATCGGTGGTCGGGCGCAGGCCGGCGCTGTCCGGCACCGGCAATTTGCGGCCGCGCCACTGTCCGCCAATCAGGCGAATCTGGCCTGCCGCGCCGCTGTTGCGGGGGGATTTACTCATTTCGCTCACAACTCGTCATAATTTGTTGCGTAGTTTAACGGGCGTAGCAGGCAGAAGAAACGTTAAAAAAGGGTGCTGTGGTGCGCTGGCAGGAAAGTGTTAGACTACTAAGTTGATAAAGCGGACGTAATTGCCTGATTTTTACGCCGCTCACGCGCGAAAAAGTGAATTTTTTATCCCCTGGGAACAGCGTGCTACCGGGAATAAGCCATCGAGGAGTGTGGTCACACAATGGCAAAAGAGAAAAAACGCGGCTTTTTTTCCTGGCTGGGCTTTGGCAAAGAAGAGCAGCAGCCAGCGGAAGAGCAGGCGCAGCAGCAGCCGACCGATCAACCGGCACCCGCCGCTGAAGAGAGCGCGTTAGCAAGCGCCGAAGCGCAGGCCGCCGAAACCGTGATCGTCACTGAACAGGTGGCAGAACAGCAGGCCGAATCGTCGGTTCACGCCGACGCTGAAACGCATCCCGTTGCGGAAGCAGAAACCGCAGCCGAATCCGACGCTAACGCTGATGACGCAGAAACCGCTGTCGTCAGCGCGATTGAAGAAGAGGTACTGCCGGAAGATCATCCGCAGCCGGAGCTGATGCCGGTTGAGGAGGAACCGCAGGCTGAAGAACTGATTATTGAAGCACCGGTTTTATCTGAGGAGCCTCAGCCAGAGGACGCAGACGCACCGCTGAGCGATGAAGAGCTGGAAGCGCTGGCGTTAGCGGAAACCTATGCCGAAGACGCGGCAGAAGAGCTTGTGGCGACAGACACCGTGAGCAATCTGCCGCTGGCGGCCGCGCCGATTGTGGCTCAGGAGCAGGAGCGCCCCACCAAAGAGGGCTTCTTTGCCCGCCTGAAACGCAGCCTGGTCAAAACGCGTGAAAACCTCGGATCCGGCTTTATCAGCCTGTTCCGCGGCAAAAAAATCGATGACGAGCTGTTTGAAGAGCTGGAAGAGCAGCTGCTGATTGCCGATGTCGGCGTGGAAACCACGCGCCGCATCATCACCAGCCTGACGCAGCAGGCCAGCCGTAAGCAGCTGCGCGATGCCGAAGCGCTGTATGGCCTGCTGAAGGCTGAAATGGCCGGCATTCTGGAAAAGGTCGATGCTCCGCTGGACGTGGCGGGCAAAACGCCGTTCGTTATCCTGATGGTCGGCGTTAACGGCGTGGGTAAAACCACCACCATCGGTAAGCTGGCGCGTCAGTATCAGGCGCAGGGCAAGTCCGTCATGCTGGCGGCGGGGGACACCTTCCGCGCGGCGGCGGTAGAGCAGCTGCAGGTCTGGGGCCAGCGCAACAATATTCCGGTGGTCGCGCAGCATACGGGCGCGGATTCTGCGTCGGTCATTTTTGACGCCATCCAGGCGGCGAAATCGCGCCACGTTGACGTGCTGATCGCCGATACCGCCGGCCGCCTGCAGAACAAAGCGCACCTGATGGAAGAGCTGAAAAAAATCACCCGCGTGATGAAGAAGCTGGACGAAGAGGCACCGCATGAGGTGATGCTGACGATTGACGCCAGCACCGGCCAGAACGCCATCAGCCAGGCGAAGCTGTTCCACGAAGCGGTCGGCCTGACCGGCATCACCCTGACCAAGCTCGACGGCACCGCAAAAGGTGGCGTGATCTTCTCGGTGGCCGATCAGTTTGGCATTCCGATTCGTTATATCGGTGTCGGGGAAGGCATCGAAGATTTACGGCCGTTTAAGGCCGCCGACTTTATTGAGGCACTGTTTGCCCGAGAGGAATAATTGGCATGATTCGCTTTGAAGAGGTCAGTAAGGCTTATCTGGGAGGACGCCAGGCGCTGCAGGGCGTGGATTTCCATTTGCGTCCCGGTGAGATGGCGTTTCTGACCGGCCACTCAGGCGCGGGGAAAAGTACCTTACTGAAGCTGATTTGTGGCATTGAGCGCCCGAGCGCCGGGCAAATCTGGTTCAGCGGTCACGATATTTCCCGGCTGCGTCACAGCGAAGTGCCTTTCCTGCGCCGCCAGATCGGCATGATTTTCCAGGATCACCACCTGCTGATGGATCGTTCGGTCTACGACAACGTGGCGATCCCGCTGATTATTTCCGGCGCCAGCGGCGAGGATATTCGCCGTCGCGTATCGGCGGCGCTGGACAAAGTCGGCCTGCTCGACAAAGCAAAAAGTTATCCGATTCAGCTCTCTGGCGGTGAACAGCAGCGCGTCGGCATTGCCCGCGCGGTAGTGAATAAACCGGCGGTGCTGCTGGCGGATGAACCGACCGGTAACCTCGATAACGCGCTGTCAGAAGATATTTTGCGCCTGTTTGAAGAGTTCAACCGCGTGGGCGTTACGGTACTGATGGCGACGCACGACATCGGGCTGATCGCACGCCGCAATTATCGCGTGATGACGCTTAATCAGGGACGTCTGCACGGAGGCCACGATGGTCAATAAACGTAACAAGCGTCCGGCTGCGCCGAAAGCGGCGAAGCAGCCGTCAAAGAGCAAAGCGCTGAAGGGCGGCTGGCAGGAGCAGTGGCGCTACGCGTGGCGCGGTACGCTGTCCGACATGTATCGTCAGCCGCTGGCGACGCTGCTGACGGTAATGGTGATCGCGATTTCGCTGACGCTGCCCAGCGTGTGCTACATGGTGTGGAAAAACGTCAGCCAGGCCGCCGCGCAGTGGTACCCGGCCCCGCAGCTGACGGTTTACCTCGACAAAGCGCTGGATGACACGGCGGCAGAGAACGTGACCGCCGAGCTGAAAAAGCTTGATGGCGTGGACAAGGTGAACTACCTGACGCGTGAAGAGGCGCAAAGCGAGTTCCGCAACTGGTCCGGCTTTGGTGGTGCGATGGATATGCTGGAGCAGAACCCACTGCCGGCGGTGGCGATCATCACGCCGAAGCTGAACTTCCAGAACTCCGATACCATGGCCAATCTGCGCGATCGCGTGGCGAAAGTGCAGGGCGTGGATGAGGTGCGCATGGATGACAGCTGGTTTGCGCGTTTAGCCGCGCTCACCGGGCTGGTGGGGCAGGTGGCGTCAATGATCGGCCTGCTGATGGTGGTGGCGGTGTTCCTGGTGATTGGCAACAGCGTGCGTCTGAGCATTTTTGCCCGGCGCGACACCATCAACGTGCAAAAGCTGATTGGCGCGACCGATGGCTTTATTCTGCGGCCCTTCCTCTACGGCGGCGCGCTGCTCGGTTTCAGCGGTGCGGTGCTGTCGCTGATTCTGTCGGAAGTGCTGGTGCTGCGCCTGCAGTCGGTGGTGGCGCAGGTCGCCTCCGTCTTCGGTACCAGCTTCGCGCTGGAGGGCTTTTCGTGGGATGAAGGTCTGCTGCTGCTGTTAATCGCGGCCATCATCGGCTGGATTGCCGCCTGGCTGGCGACGGTGCAACATTTACGTCGTTTTACGCCGCAGTAACCCATAGCAACGATTTTTTGATATACTCTTCCTCTGCTGCCGACGACCTGGGAGCAGAGGATTTCTCCGATTTCCCCCGCCGTCATCTGTGTGTAAAATATTCACTGCTATAATTGAACTTGTGGATAACCTTGACGTCCAAGTAGCACAGATTGCTTTTGGTTTTCACGCGTCGTTGACATAATGTAACGGCTGCGCAGGGAAACGAGCAGCAAGTCCATTGAATTTGTGAGGGTTTGAATGACCAAAGAAATGCAAACTTTAGCGATTGCTCCTCTGGGCAACCTGGAATCTTACGTCCGGGCTGCTAACAACTGGCCGGTATTAACGGCAGAAGAGGAAAAAGCACTGGCTGAGCGGCTGCATTACCAGGGCGATCTGGATGCAGCTAAGACGCTGATCCTGTCTCACCTGCGCTTTGTTGTTCATATCGCTCGTAACTATTCCGGTTACGGCCTGCCGCAGGCGGACCTGATCCAGGAAGGTAACATCGGCCTGATGAAGGCGGTGCGTCGCTTCAACCCGGAAGTCGGGGTGCGTCTGGTGTCGTTTGCCGTGCACTGGATCAAAGCGGAGATTCACGAGTACGTGCTGCGTAACTGGCGTATCGTGAAAGTTGCCACCACCAAAGCACAGCGCAAACTGTTCTTTAACCTGCGTAAAACCAAGCAGCGTCTCGGCTGGTTCAATCAGGATGAAGTCGAAATGGTGGCGCGCGAGCTGGGTGTCAGCAGCAAAGACGTGCTGGAAATGGAGTCGCGCATGGCGGCCCAGGATATGACCTTCGACATGTCGTCTGATGACGATGCGGGCGAAGGCAAGCCGATGGCACCGGTGCTGTATCTGCAGGATAAAACCTCTGACTTTGCCGACGGCATTGAAGAAGATAACTGGGATGCGCATGCCGCTGACAAGCTGAGCGATGCAATGCTGAGCCTCGATGAGCGTAGCCAGCACATTATCCGCGCCCGCTGGCTGGATGATGACAACAAAACCACGCTGCAGGAGCTGGCCGACCAGTACGGTGTGTCTGCCGAGCGCGTGCGTCAGCTGGAAAAGAACGCCATGAAGAAACTGCGTATGGCGATTGAAGCCTGATTAACGGCTGACAGATAAAGGGGGCGACCAGCGGGTCGCCCTTTTTTATGCGCGCAATAACCGGCGACGACGCATGACCTGTGCGGATTGCAGCACGGTCGCCATGAATGGCGACCCTACAGGACGCGCATGCATAGGCATCGTTAATCACGACCCCACGCAATCTGTACGCTCGTTCGCAATCCCCGTAGGGCGCGCATCCATGCGCACCGCTCTGCACGGCGTAAAATCGCCGCTTAACGCCCCCACCCGTCGCTCTGCGCGCGGAAACCACACGCCTGCATAAACGCCGCGCGTACGCGCTGATCGTCTTCGCCGTCATCGGCAACCCACCAGTGATCCAGCGCGCTGTTCTGCGCTATTGTCTCTTCCAGCAGATACTGCCCTACGCCGCGCCGCCGCGTGACTTCACGCACTTCCAGCTGCGTAATCTTGCCCAGCGTGCCGCGAATCTCCAGCCGCAGCGCGCCGAGCAGGCGATCGTTAAAGCGCGCTGCATACAGCCGCTGCGCTTCACTGAGGCTGGCTTCCAGCTGCGCGATATCCTGCTGCGGCCAGACTTTGGCTAAGTCCAGTCGATCCTGCGGCGTCAGCGTACTGATGCGCTGAATAGTGAGCTTCATAACCCTTACCTGTACTGGCAGAAAGGCCTTAGTGTAGCGAATTTAGACAGTCAGAGCGCTGTCACTTTTTTGCGATGAAAAGAGGTCAAATGCCAGCCACTTTGCCAGGATTGTGGAGTAAGCCCGCATCGATCGCTGAAAAAGCCAGCATAACGCGCTGGCCAGGTGGTGAAAAACCGGCCATAAAAACCAGAGTAATCTGCTGTTCCTGTCAGCTTTTACTGAATATGTCAGTTGATTTACAGAAGAAAGTTCCTGTTTAATAACCTGAAAAATAAAGCCTTCTTAACAAAAAATGCCAGAAAAGAGCGCTAACTCATTATTCTCAAATCAGTTTTGCTCTTTGACTGACAGATAAATAACCAATCACAACAGACACGACACAACAGATGGGGAAGTTCGCATGAAAATGAGTAAAGGACGCGCATTACTGGCGGGTTGCGTAGCGCTGGCGATGAGCCATGCGGTACTGGCGAAAGACATCAAAATTGCGATTGTCGGTGCGGCAACCGGCCCGGTGGCGCAGTACGGTGATATGCAGTTCACCGGTGCGGCCCAGGCGATCAAGGACATCAACGCCAAAGGCGGCGTAAACGGCGACAAGCTGGTCGGCGTAGAATATGACGACGCCTGTGACCCGAAACAGGCGGTTGCGGTGGCCAACAAAGTGGTCAATGACGGCATCAAATACGTTATCGGCCACCTGTGCTCCTCCTCCACTCAGCCCGCATCAGACATTTATAACGATGAAGGCATTCTGATGATCACCCCGGCGGCTACCGCGCCTGAACTGACCGCGCGCGGCTATGCCGACGTGATGCGTACCACCGGTCTGGATTCCGATCAGGGCCCGACCGCGGCCAACTACATCCTCGATCAGATCAAACCAAAACGTATTGCCGTGGTACATGACAAGCAGCAGTACGGTCAGGGCCTGGCGGAATCCGTGCAGAAAACCCTGAAGGCGAAAGGCGGCAACGTGGTGCTGTTCGAAGGGATCACCGCTGGCGATAAAGACTTCTCCACGCTGATTGCGCGCCTGAAGAAAGAGAACGTCGACTTCGTTTACTACGGCGGTTACTACCCGGAGCTGGGCCAGATTCTGCGTCAGGCCAAAACCGCCGGTCTGAAAGCCGGCTTTATGGGACCAGAAGGGGTCGGCAACGCTTCCCTGTCTAACATCGCGGGTGACGCCTCTGAAGGCCTGTACGTGACGCTGCCGAAGCGCTACGACCAGCTGCCAGACAACAAAGCGATTGTGGACGCGATCAAAGCCAACAGCGCATCAAACCGCAAAGATCCAACCGGCCCGTTCGTCTGGACCACCTATGCGGCTATTCAGTCACTGGTGGCGGGCATTGAGCGCAGTAAAAGCGATGAGCCTGATGCGATTGCTAAAAACCTGAAAGAGGGTGCGCCGGTACCCACCGTGATGGGTAACCTGAGCTGGGACCAGAAGGGCGATCTGAAGGGCTTCGAATTTGGCGTCTTCAAATGGCACAAAGACGGTTCTTCTACCGCAGTTAAGTAAGCACGCTCCTTAATTGTCCCTCTCCTGATGGGCGAGGGCAGGGTGCGGCACCGCGCACGCGCGCTGAATGAGGCGCTGCGACGCGGTGCTCTCACCCTAACCCGGTGCCGAACGCACCGGGGATTTCCCGTTTACATGCAGGTCCTCACTATGTCCGAGCAGTTTCTCTATTTCATTCAGCAGATGTTCAACGGGGTCACCCTCGGGAGCACCTACGCGCTGATCGCCATCGGTTACACCATGGTTTACGGCATCATCGGCATGATCAACTTCGCCCACGGCGAGGTATACATGATCGGCAGCTATGTCTCCTTTATCGTGATTGCCGCCCTGATGATGATGGGTATCGACACCTCGTGGCTGATGATTGCCGCCGGGTTCGTGATGGCGGTGATTATCTCCAGCGCCTACGGCTGGAGCATCGAGCGCGTGGCGTATAAGCCGGTGCGCTCCTCCAAACGCCTGATCGCGCTGATCTCGGCGATTGGTATGTCGATCTTTCTGCAGAACTACGTCAGCCTGACGCAGGGCTCGCGCGATCTGGCGCTGCCCAGCCTGATCACCGGCCAGTGGACGCTGGGTGAGAGCAACGGCTTTGCCGCCACGCTCACCACCATGCAGCTGGTTATCTGGGTCGTCACCTTCCTCGCGATGCTGGCGCTGACGCTGTTCATCCGCTATTCGCGCATGGGCCGCGCCTGCCGTGCCTGCGCTGAAGATCTGAAAATGGCCAGCCTGCTGGGCATCAACACCGACCGCGTCATCTCACTGACCTTTGTGATCGGCGCAGCGATGGCGGCCGTGGCTGGCGTGCTGCTGGGGCAGTTTTACGGCTCCATCAACCCGTTCATCGGCTTTATGGCCGGCATGAAAGCCTTTACCGCGGCGGTACTGGGCGGCATCGGCAGCATTCCGGGCGCGATGATTGGCGGCCTGGTGCTGGGCATTGCGGAAGCGCTGACATCAGCCTATCTGTCGACCGAATATAAAGACGTGGTGTCGTTCGCGCTGCTGATCGTGGTGCTGCTGGTGATGCCAACCGGTATCCTTGGCCGTCCGGAGGTGGAGAAAGTATGAAACGCCTCGGTCTGGTTAACGCCGTGGTCTCCACGGTGATGCTGCTGGTACTCGCCAGCTTCTTTATGGGTATGCGCCTCGATCTCGACGGCACCAAACTGGTGGTGGCGAATGCGGGCGCCGTGCGCTGGAACTGGATCTTCCTCGGCTGCGCAGTGGTGTTTGTGTTCCAGCTGCTGCGTCCGCTGTTGCAGGGCAAGCTCAAACGCAGTGGCAAAGGGCTGGTGCTGCCGGGTTTTGACGGTTCGACACCAAAACAAAAGCTGCTGATGCTGCTGGTGATTGTGGCCGCCGTCGCCTGGCCCTTCTTAGTTTCGCGCGGCAGCGTGGATATCGCCACCCTGACGCTGATCTACGTGATGCTCGGCCTCGGCCTGAATGTGGTAGTGGGCCTGTCCGGCCTGCTGGTGCTGGGCTACGGCGGCTTTTACGCCATCGGTGCTTACACCTTTGCGCTGCTGAATCACTATTACGGCTTTGGCTTCTGGGAAAGTCTGCCGCTGGCCGGCATTGTCGCCGGTGCCTTTGGCCTGCTGCTGGGCTTCCCGGTGCTGCGGCTGCGCGGTGACTATCTGGCGATTGTGACGCTCGGCTTTGGTGAGATCGTGCGTATTCTGCTGCTGAACAGCACATCAATCACTGGCGGTCCCAACGGAATCGCGCAGATTCCCAAGCCGAGCCTGTTTGGTATTGAATTTGGCCGGCGCGTCAGTGAAGGCGGCTGGACCACCTTCCACGATCTGACGGGCCTGGCGTACGATCCCAATCACCGCGTGATTTTCCTTTATCTGGTGGCGCTGTTGCTGGTGGTGCTGACGCTGTTCGTCATCAATCGTCTGCTGCGCATGCCGCTGGGGCGTGCGTGGGAAGCGCTGCGTGAAGATGAGATCGCCTGCCGTTCGCTCGGTCTCAGCCCAACGCGCATCAAGCTGACGGCCTTTACCATCAGCGCGGTGTTCGCCGGTTTCGCCGGTACGCTGTTTGCCGCGCGTCAGGGCTTTGTCAGCCCGGAATCTTTCACCTTTGTCGAGTCCGCGTTTGTGCTGGCGATTGTGGTGCTGGGCGGCATGGGTTCGCAGCTGGCGGTGATCCTGGCCGCGATTCTGCTGGTGGTGTCGCGCGAGCTGATGCGTGATTTGAACGAGTACAGCATGCTGGTACTCGGTGGGTTGATGGTGCTGATGATGATCTGGCGTCCGCAGGGGCTGCTGCCGATGAAGCGTCCGCACCTGAAGCTGAAACAGGCAAAACAAGGAGAGCAGGCATGAGTCAGCCTTTATTAGCCGTTGAAGGCCTGATGATGCGCTTCGGCGGCCTGCTGGCCGTCAACAACGTGGCGCTGGAACTGCATCCGCAGGAGATCGTCTCGCTGATTGGCCCGAACGGGGCGGGGAAAACCACGGTATTCAACTGCCTGACCGGTTTCTATAAGCCAACGGGCGGTACCATCAAACTGCGCGATCAGCCATTGCAGGGCCTGCCGGGGCAGAAGATCGCGCGCATGGGCGTGGTGCGGACCTTTCAGCACGTGCGCCTGTTCCGTGAGATGACGGTGATTGAAAACCTGCTGGTGGCGCAGCATCAGCATCTGAAAAGCGGCGTGTTCTCCGGGCTGTTTAAAACCCCGGCGTTCCGGCGCGGCGAGAGCGAAGCGCTGGACCGTGCGGCCAGCTGGCTGGAGCGCATTGGCCTGCTGGAGCTGGCTAACCGCCAGGCCGGCAATCTGGCTTACGGCCAGCAGCGCCGGCTGGAGATCGCCCGCTGCATGGTGACGCGTCCGGAAATCCTGATGCTCGACGAACCGGCGGCCGGCCTCAACCCGCGCGAAACGCACGAGCTGGATGAGCTGATCGCTGAACTGCGCGGCGAACACAAGGTGACGGTGTTGCTGATTGAACACGATATGAAACTGGTGATGGGCATTTCTGACCGCATTTATGTGGTGAATCAGGGAACGCCGCTGGCCAACGGTACGCCGGAAGAAGTGCGTAACAACCCGGATGTGATCCGTGCTTATTTAGGTGAGGCGTAACATGGCGAACCCGATTTTAACTTTACAGGGCGTCAGTGCGCACTATGGCCCGATTCAGGCACTGCATAACATTAATCTGCACATCAGCCAGGGCGAAATCGTGACGCTGATTGGCGCTAACGGCGCAGGCAAAACCACGCTGCTCGGTACGCTGTGTGGCGAACCGCGCGCCACCAGTGGCACCATCACCTTTGATGGCAAAACCATTACCGACTGGCAGACGGCAAAAATCATGCGTGAAGCGATTGCCATCGTACCGGAAGGCCGGCGCGTGTTTTCGCGCATGACGGTGGAAGAGAACCTGGCGATGGGCGGTTTCTTCGCGACGCGTCAGCAGTATCAGGAGCGCATTGAGCGCGTTTATCAGCTGTTCCCCCGGCTGGCGGAGCGCAAAGTGCAGCGCGCCGGCACCATGTCCGGCGGTGAGCAGCAGATGCTGGCGATTGGCCGCGCGCTCATGAGCCAGCCGCGCCTGCTGCTGCTGGACGAGCCATCGCTGGGTCTGGCGCCGATCATTATCCAGCAGATTTTCGACACCATCGAACAGCTGCGTAAAGAGGGCATGACCATCTTCCTCGTCGAGCAGAACGCCAACCAGGCGCTGAAGCTGGCCGATCGCGGCTACGTGCTGGAGAACGGTCACGTGGTGCTGGAGGATAGCGGTGAAGCGTTGTTATCCAATGAAGCGGTGAGAAGCGCGTATTTAGGCGCCTGACCTGGCTTTGGTCATGACGTTGGTGCGGTTTTGCCCTCACCCTAACCCTCTCCCGCACGCGGGAGAGGGAACCGTACGGCAGCGTTTTTCAGGCCAGGTTGCTATCCTGGCATCCTCCCGGACTTCTCTCGCCCTGCAGAAGAAGGCATCAGCGCACCGCCTTTTATCCCCCTCTCCCCGTGGGAGAGGGCCGGGGTGAGGGCATCAGCGCGCACTAACCCCGTCATATTCCCGTCATAATCCTGTTATTTTTCCGTCATTTCCCCGTGTCATGTTACTTCGCGAACAAAAAATGCGTGATATCGCGCGCGCCACAAGCACAGGAAACCCTTATGTCCGCTTTTACGCTTCGTCCCCGCCTGATGAGTCTGCTGCTCGGTCTGGCGATCAGCGGTAATGCGCTGGCTGCTACCGAAATCCCTTTCTGGCACTCAATGGAAGGCGAGTTAGGCAAAGAAGTCGATTCTCTGGCACAGCGTTTTAACCAGGCTCACCCGGATTACAAAATCGTTCCGACCTACAAAGGCAACTATGAGCAGAGCCTGGCCGCGGGTATCGCTGCGGTGCGCAGCGGTAAGGCACCGGCCATTCTGCAGGTTTACGAAGTGGGCACCGCCACCATGATGGCCTCTAAAGCCATCGTGCCGGTGCATGAAGTGTTTAAAGACGCCGGCGTGCCGATGGATCCGAAACAGTTTGTTCCTGCGGTTGCCGGTTACTACAGCGACAGCAACGGCCAGCTGATCTCGCAGCCGTTCAACAGCTCCACGCCGGTGCTGTACTACAACAAAGACGCGTTCAAAAAAGCCGGTCTCAACCCGGATCAGCCACCGAAAACCTGGCAGGCGCTGGCGCAGGATGCCGCCGCGCTGCGTAAAGCCGGCATGAGCTGCGGCTATGCCAGCGGCTGGCAGGGCTGGATTCAGATCGAAAACTTCAGCGCCTGGCATGGCCTGCCGGTTGCCACCAAAAACAACGGCTTTGACGGTACCGACGCGGTGCTGGAGTTCAACAAACCCGTGCAGGTGCGCCACATCCAGCTGCTGGAAGAGATGAATAAGAAAGGTGATTTCACCTACTTTGGCCGTAAAGACGAGTCGACGTCCAAGTTCTATAACGGCGACTGCGGTATCACCACCGCCTCATCCGGTTCGCTGGCCGACATTAAGCATTACGCCAAATTCAACTTTGGCGTGGGCATGATGCCGTACGATGACACCGTGCCGAACGCACCGCAGAACGCCATTATCGGTGGCGCCAGCTTGTGGGTGATGAAAGGCAAAGATGCAGCGACGTACAAAGGTGCGGCGGAGTTCATGAAGTTCCTCGCCCAGCCGGATATTGCGGCAGAATGGCACCAGAAAACCGGTTATCTGCCGATCACCACCGCGGCTTATGAGCTGACCAAACAGCAGGGCTTTTATGACAAAAACCCGGGCGCCGACATCGCCACGCGGCAGATGCTGAATAAAGATCCGCTGCCGTTCACCAAAGGGATGCGTCTGGGCAACATGCCGCAGATTCGTACCATCGTCGACGAAGAGCTGGAAGGCGTGTGGACCGGCAAACAGTCGCCACAGGCAGCGCTGGACAACGCGGTGAAACGCGGCAACGAACTGCTGCGTCGCTTTGAACAGCAAGTGAAGTAATTCCGTAATGGCGGGATGGACGGGTAAGTCCGTCCCGCTGTCTCTTTCTGACGAGCCTGCTATGTCTTCATCATCACGTCCGGTTTTCCGTGCCCGTTTGTTGCCGTATCTGCTGGTGGCCCCGCAGCTGGCGATCACCGCGATCTTTTTTCTCTGGCCCGCCGGAGAGGCGCTGTGGTACTCGCTGCAAAGCATCGATCCGTTTGGCATCTCCAGCACCTTTGTTGGCCTTGATAACTTCCGCCGCCTGTTCAGTGACGACTACTACCTTGATTCGTTCTGGACCACCCTCGTGTTTAGCGCGCTGGTGACGGTATGCGGCATGACATTCTCGCTGCTGCTGGCGGCACTGGTGGATTACGTTATCCGGCTGAAAAAGCTTTATCAGACGCTGCTGCTGCTGCCCTATGCGGTGGCGCCGGTAGTTGCGGCGGTGCTATGGATGTTCCTGTTCAATCCGGGGCTGGGGCTGTTCAGCCATCTGCTGAACCAGCTTGGCTACAACTGGAACTATGCGCAGAACAGCGATCAGGCGATGTTCCTGATTGTACTTGCGTCGATCTGGCAGCAAATGAGCTACAACTTCCTGTTTTTCTTTGCCGCGCTGCAGTCCATTCCTAAATCGCTGGTGGAAGCCGCGGCGATTGACGGTGCCGGACCGGTGCGCCGTTTCTTTAATCTGTCGCTGCCGCTGATTACGCCGGTCAGCTTTTTCCTGCTGGTGGTGAATCTGGTTTACGCCTTTTTCGACACCTTCCCGGTGATCGATGCCGCCACCGGCGGCGGGCCGGTACAGGCCACCACCACGCTGATCTACAAAATCTACCGCGAAGGCTTCACCGGACTCGATCTCTCGTCGTCCGCCGCGCAGTCGGTGGTGCTGATGTTGCTGGTTATCGGCCTGACCATTCTGCAATTCCGCTTTGTCGAGCGTAAGGTGCAATACCAATGATTGAAAACCGACGCGGGCTGGATATCTTCGCCCACACGCTGCTGGCGCTGGGGGTGCTGACCATTCTGTTCCCGCTGTACGTGGCGTTTGTCGCCGCGACGCTGGATAACAACGCGGTGTATCAGGTGCCGATGACGCTGGTGCCGGGCCCGCATCTCATCGACAACATCACCCACATCTGGCGCGATGGCGTCAACGGCAGCGCGGCGTTTGGCCTGATGATGCTGAACAGCCTGATCATGGCGCTGGGCATCACCGTGGGCAAAATCACGGTGTCGATGCTCTCGGCGTTTGCGCTGGTGTGGTTTCGCTTTCCGCTGCGCACGCTGTTTTTCTGGCTGATCTTTATCACCCTGATGCTGCCGGTAGAAGTGCGTATTTTCCCGACGGTGGAGGTGATCTCCACGCTGCACATGCTGGACAGTTACAGCGGTCTGACATTGCCGCTGATGGCCTCCGCGACCGCCACGTTCCTGTTCCGCCAGTTTTTTATGTCGCTGCCGGATGAGCTGATTGAAGCGGCGCGCATTGACGGCGCCAGTCCGATGCGTTTTTTCTGGGATATCGTGCTGCCGCTGTCAAAAACCAATCTCGCCGCGCTGTTTGTCATCACCTTTATTTACGGCTGGAACCAGTATCTGTGGCCGCTGCTGATCATCAACGATGCCGGCCTGAGCACTGCCGTGGCGGGGGTGAAAAGTATGATCAACACCAGCGGCGGTCCGACGCAGTGGAACGAAGTGATGGCGGCGATGTTATTAACCCTGATCCCACCGGTGGTGGTGGTGCTTGTGATGCAGCGCGCTTTTGTGCGTGGCCTGGTGGAGAGTGAGAAATAGATGGCAGCGGTAACCCTTCAGACCGTGACGAAATCGTATGACGGCAAAAACCAAATCATTCAGCCGCTGAACATCACCATCAATGACGGTGAATTTATGGTGATGGTCGGCCCATCCGGCTGTGGAAAATCGACGCTGCTGCGCATGGTGGCCGGGCTGGAGCGCGTCACGTCGGGCGATATCTACATCGATGATCGGCGCGTCACCGACATGGAGCCGAAAGATCGCGGCATCGCCATGGTATTCCAGAATTACGCGCTCTACCCGCACATGACGGTGGGAGAAAACATGGCTTACGGCCTGAAAATCCGCGGCATGGGCAAGGAACAGATTACCCAGCGGGTGATGGATGCGGCGCGCAGTCTGGAGCTTGATCACCTGTTGCAGCGCCGTCCGCGCGAGCTCTCCGGCGGCCAGCGGCAGCGCGTGGCCATGGGCCGCGCCATCGTGCGGGAACCGGCGGTGTTTCTGTTTGATGAGCCGCTGTCGAACCTGGATGCGCGCCTGCGCGTGCAGATGCGTCTGGAGCTGCAGCAACTGCACCGCCGGCTGAAAACCACCAGCCTGTACGTCACGCACGATCAGGTTGAAGCCATGACGCTGGCGCAGCGCGTGATGGTGATGAATAAAGGCGTGGTGGAGCAGGTGGGCACCCCGGTGGAGGTGTATGAGCGTCCGGCCAGTCAGTTTGTTGCGTCATTCATCGGCGCGCCGGCGATGAACCTGCTACCCGGTCAGATTAACAGCGATGGCTCGCGCTTTACGCTCGACGCGCTCAACAGCCTGCCGCTCGGCGCAGGCAAAGCGCGATGGGCCAACCGTCCGCTGACGCTCGGCATTCGTCCCGAGCATATTCAGCTCAGCAGCCGTGAGGCCGGCGGTGTGCCGCTGGTGGTGGATACGCTGGAGATCCTCGGCGCGGACAATCTTGCGCATGGCCACATTGGCAACACGCGGCTGGTGGTGCGTTTGCCGCATAGCGAGCGGCCGCAGGCTGGCAGCAGCCTGTGGCTACAACTGCCGCCAGATGCGTTACACTTCTTCGATTCTACCCATGGAAAGCGTCTGGAATGAGTGTAAAAAACTGGCCCTATCCGCACATTGTTGCGCATCGCGGCGGCGGCAAGCTGGCCCCGGAAAACACCCTGGCGGCGATTGATGTTGGCGCGCACTACGGTCATACCATGATCGAATTCGACGCCAAACTGTCACAGGATAAGCAGATTTTCCTGCTGCACGATGACACGCTGGACCGCACCAGCAACGGCTGGGGCGTGGCGGGCGATCTGCCGTGGCAGCAGCTGGCGCAGCTGGATGCCGGCAGCTGGTTTAGCCCTGAATTTGACGGTGAACCGCTGGCATTGCTGAGCGAGGTGGCCGCGCGCTGCCGCCAGCATCAGATGATGGCCAACATTGAGATCAAACCCAGCAGTGGTACCGAGGTGGAAACCGGACGTGATGTGGCGCTGGCCGCACGAACGCTGTGGCAGGGACAAACGGCACCGCTGCTGTCCTCGTTCTCGTACGCGGCGCTGGAAGCGGCGATGCAGGCCGCGCCGGAGCTGCCGCGCGGCCTGCTGCTGGATGAGTGGCACGACGACTGGCAGGCGCTGACCGCCGCGCTCGACTGCGTCTCCATCCATTTAAATCATCGCTTGCTGGACGTCGGACGCACCGCCGCGCTTAAAGCCGCCGGTCTGCGTATTCTGGTGTATACCGTGAATCAGCCCGCGCGGGCGCGCGAGCTGCTGAGCTGGGGCGTGGATGCCATCTGTACCGATCGCATTGATGCTATCGGCCCGGACTTCCGTTAATTGCCGTACTGCGTTTGTGTATTGCTGTTCTGCTGGCCCGGCTGCGACTGAATCACGCGCTGCCGGGCGCTATCGCGCCGCTCCTGCAGCTTACGCTGCATCTCCTGATTTTGCTGCTGCTGATCCTGACGCAACTGCTGCTGCTGTTGCTGCTGCTGGACCTGCATGCGCGTCTGCATCCTCTGCTGGCTTGGGTTATAGCCGGGTTGATTCGGTTGGTTAGTGTTGTTCAGCATGTTCGCCATGCCGCTCAGCGGCATCAGTGCCGCGATAACAATCAGCCATTTTTTCATGGTGTTCCTCCATCAGTGCGGCCTGCTGTGTGAGGTTGCTCGCCACCCGGCAGCAACCGCCGCAACCATAAGTTTATGCGATATCACAAACCCCAAAACCAGGAGTGCACCTAATTTGGCTTAACTGCTATCTTTTTTACAGTATTTGCAAACACTTGCAGCAATCAATAACAAATGTAAACAACTGAAAGGATGGTGGCGGGATGAGGATACATAACGGTGTGCGCCAGTTCGGCTGGGCGCTGTTAATGAGTTTTACCGTGGTGCAGGGGGCGCAGGCGGCGCCAGCCAGCGCACCGCCGGTGTCATATGGCGTCGACAGCGACACCTTTCATCCGGTGAAAGCGCAGCACGGGATGGTTGCATCAGTGGACGCCATGGCAACCCGGGTGGGCGTCGATATCCTCAAACAGGGGGGTAACGCGGTAGATGCAGCGATTGCGGTGGGCTTTGCGCTGGCGGTCACCCACCCGCAGGCGGGCAACCTGGGCGGTGGCGGCTTTATGCTGCTGCGCACCGCTGCCGGCCGCACCACCGCCATCGATTTCCGCGAGATGGCGCCGGCGCGTGCCTCGCGCGATATGTTCCTGGATAAGCAGGGCAATGCGGATAGTAAGTTATCACTCACTTCTCATCTGGCTTCCGGCACGCCGGGAACCGTAGCCGGTTTTGCCCTGGCGGCGCAAAAGTATGGCACGCTGCCGCTCAGCACGCTGCTGGCGCCGGCGATCAAGCTGGCGCGCGACGGCATCATCGTTAACGATGCGCTGGCTGACGATCTTGCTACCTACGGTAAAGAGAACCTGATCAACCACGACAACAGTCGCGCCATTTTCTATAAAGCCGACGGTCAGCCTTACCAGAAGGGCGATCGCCTGGTGCAGAAAAACCTCGCGCACAGCCTGCAGCTGATTGCTCAGCAGGGGCCGGATGCTTTCTACAAAGGCAAAATTGCCGATGAGATCGCTGCCGAAATGGCGCAGCACGGCGGACTGATTGGCAAGGCGGATCTGGCGGCCTACCGCGCAGTGGAACGCAAGCCGGTAAGCGGCAGCTACCGTGGTTACGAGGTGTTCTCCATGCCGCCACCGTCGTCCGGCGGCATTCATATCGTGCAGATCCTCAATATCCTGGAAAACTTCGACCTGGCGAAATGGGGCTTCGGCAGCGCGGACGCGATGCAGGTTATGGCCGAAGCGGAAAAATATGCCTACGCCGACCGCTCCGAGTATCTCGGCGATCCCGACTTCGTTAGAGTGCCGCAGCAGGCGCTGACCAGCAAAGCCTACGCCAAAACGCTGGCCCAGCAGATTGATGTCAACAAGGCGCGCCCCTCAGCCGACATCAAGCCCGGCAAGCTGGCACCGTACGAGAGCAATCAAACCACCCACTTCTCGGTGGTGGATAAAGACGGCAACGCGGTGGCGGTGACCTATACGCTGAATACCTACTTTGGCAGCGGCGTGGTGGCCGGTAACAGCGGCATTCTGATGAACAATGAAATGGATGATTTCTCTGCCAAGCCGGGCACGCCAAACGTCTATGGCCTGGTGGGCGGTGAGGCGAACGCGATCCAGCCGGCCAAACGTCCGCTGTCATCGATGTCGCCAACCATTGTGGCGAAAGACGGTAAAACCTGGCTGGTGACCGGCAGCCCGGGCGGCAGTCGGATTATCACTACCGTGCTGCAAATGGTGGTGAACAGTATCGATTTCGGTATGAACGTGGCGGAAGCCACCAATGCGCCGCGCTTCCACCATCAGTGGCTGCCGGATCAGCTGCGCGTCGAGAAGGGCTTTAGCCCGGATACGCTGCGTCTGCTGGAAGCAAAAGGTCAGCATGTCAAAGTGCTGCCGGCGATGGGCAGCACGCAGAGCATCATGATTGGCCCGGACGGCATGCGCTACGGCGCGTCCGACCCGCGCTCGGTGGATGATTTGAGTGCCGGGTATTAATCCAGGCTTTTAAAAAGAGCAGCCTTAAGAGCGGTTACCCTGCCTGATGCATACATTTCCGGTCGCCATAAATGGCGACCCTACAACGAAATTGAGACGTTTTTTGTAGGGGCGGATTCATGCGCACCGGCATATTTTTCCGGTCGCCATAAATGGCGCCCCTACAACGAGTGGAGACGTTTTTTGTAGGGGCGGATTCATGCGCACCGGCATATTTCTCCGGTCGCCATAAATGGCGCCCCTACAACGAGTGGAGACGTTTTTTTGTAGGGTGCGCATTCATGCGCACCGGCATCAGATAGTGCAAATCCCCTTTAACATCAGGGAATTCGCGCGCAACGTCAACGGCAAAAAAATCGGGAAAGGGCTTTACAGATGCGAATGATAATGATTATTATTGTCAACGCGAATCCGGCAGCGTCTCCTGACAAACCGGGTAAGCACGACATTGCTCACATTGCTTCCAGTGTTTCTTAGCCAGCTCGGGTGCTGGCTTTTTTTTTGCCTGCGCCTCAGGCGCCCGCCGTCCCCGGCACTTTATCCCTCTTCTCCTTCCGTGGCCGCAACGGCATAACATGACAAAAAAATGATAAACTCAGCGTATCTCTGACCTCAGGCGCACACGATGAAGAAGAAAAGACCGGTATTACAGGATGTTGCCGATCGCGTCGGCATCACAAAAATGACCGTCAGCCGCTATTTGCGGAACCCCGATCAGGTCTCTGCGGCGTTGCGCGATAAAATCGCCGTGGCGCTGGATGAACTCGGCTATATCCCCAACCGTGCGCCCGACATGCTCTCTAACGCCACCAGCCGCGCGATTGGCGTGTTGCTACCCTCGCTCACCAACCAGGTATTTGCCGACGTGCTGCGCGGCATTGAAACCGTGACTGATGAAGCGGGCTATCAGACGCTGGTGGCGCACTTCGGCTATAACCCGCACAAAGAGGAGCTGCAGCTGCGTTCGCTGCTGGGCTGGAATATTGATGGCGTGATCCTTACCGAACGTTCCCACACGCCGGGCACGCTGCGCATGCTGGAAGTGGCGGGCATTCCGGTGATCGAAATGATGGATTGCGTCACGCCGTGTCTTGATATGGCCGTGGGCTTCGACAACGTCGAGGCGGCGCGGCAGATGACGCATGCTATCCTCAGGAAAGGCCATCGTCACACCGTCTATCTGGGCGCGCGCCTCGATGAGCGTACGCTGCAAAAGCAGCAGGGCTACGAACAGGCGATGCGCGAAGCCGGGCTGACGCCACACAGCGTCATGATGGAAGATGCCTCCTCCTTCAGCGCCGGTGCCCAGCTGCTGCGCGAGGCGCAGAAGCGTTATCCGCACACTGACAGCCTGTTCTGTACCAATGATGACCTGGCGGTAGGCGCGATGTTTGAGTGCCAGCGCCAGGGGTTGCGCGTGCCGGAGCAGATGGCCATCGCCGGCTTTCACGGCCACGACATCACGCAGGTGGTCAATCCGCGGCTGGCTACGGTGCTGACGCCACGCGAACGCATGGGGCGTGAATCAGCCGCCATGCTGCTGGCGCGGATTGGCGGCGATCGCAGCGTGACCGCACCGCTGGATGTCGGTTTTGAGATTGCCGAAGGTGGCAGCATCTGATTTTGGCGATTTTTTGAGTCAGTTCACACTTTCGTGCTTTTCCGCCTGACAAGGGTTGCCAGCGTCTGAGCGCGCTCGGACAATGGCAATCAAAATTGTTATCGGTAACATTGGCAGCACCAACTGCCGGAGCGCAAAACCATGACCACGCCATCTCCATCGCACCACGTCTTTATCCTGATGGGTGTTTCCGGCAGCGGAAAGTCTGCCGTCGCCAATCAGGTGTCTCATCAGCTCAGCACCGCATTTCTGGATGGTGATTTCCTGCATCCGCGCAGCAACATCACCAAAATGGCGGAAGGCCATCCGCTGAACGACGACGATCGCCAGCCGTGGCTGCAGGCGCTGAATGATGCGGCGTTCGCGATGCAGCGCACCCAGGCGATCTCGATTATCGTCTGTTCGGCACTGAAAAAGTCCTATCGCGACATCCTGCGTCAGGGCAATCACAACCTGAAATTCATCTATCTGAAGGGCGATTTTGCCACCATTGAGTCTCGTCTCAAGGCACGCAAAGGCCACTTCTTCAAACCGCAGATGCTGGTGACACAGTTTGAAACCCTGCAGGAACCGGGTGCCGACGAGCCGGATGTGCTGGTTGTCGATATCAATCACTCACTGGATGAGGTAGTTGCGGCCACGGTTGCGACCATCGAGGGCGCAATCAACAAGGGCTAGTCATGAGTACCGCAACGCTGGTGTTAACCGCAGCAGGCTCTGTCCTGCTGCTGCTGTTTTTGGTGATGAAAGCGCGTATGCACGCCTTTGTCGCTCTGATGTTAGTGTCGATGGGGGCCGGTTTGTTCTCCGGTATGCCGCTGGATAAAATTGCTGAGACCATGCAAAAGGGCATGGGCGGCACGCTCGGCTTTCTCGCCATTGTGGTGGCGCTGGGCGCCATGTTCGGCAAAATTCTGCACGAAACCGGTGCGGTCGATCAGATCGCCATTCGCATGCTGAAAACCTTTGGCGAACGGCGCGCGCACTATGCGATGGGCATTGCCGGGCTGATCTGTGCGCTGCCGCTGTTCTTTGAAGTGGCCGTAGTGTTGTTGATCAGCATCGCCTTCGCGGTGGCACGTCGTACCCACGATAATCTGGTTAAACTGGTGATCCCGCTGTTTGCCGGCGTCGCCGCCGCGGCGGCCTTTTTGCTACCCGGACCGGCACCGATGCTGCTGGCGGCGCAGATGCACGCTGACTTTGGCTGGATGATCCTGCTGGGGCTGTGCGCGGCGATTCCCGGCATGCTGATTGCCGGTCCGCTGTTCGGCAACCTGATTGCGCGCCATGTGACGTTCAGCGCGCCGCCGGAAGATCATCAGCCGGACGTCAGCGAGGGCCAGCTGCCGTCGTTTGGCTTTAGCCTGTCGCTGATTCTGTTCCCGCTGCTGCTGGTCGGGCTGAAAACCATCGGCGCGCGCTTTACCACACCGGATACACGTCTGTATGCGTGGCTGGAGTTTATCGGCCATCCGTTTACCGCCATCCTGCTGGCGCTGCTGGTGGCGATTTACGGCCTGGCTTACCGTCAGGGCATGGATAAAGAGAAGGTGATGCAGGTATGCGGCAGTGCGCTGCAGCCGGCGGGGATTATCCTGCTGGTGATTGGCGCGGGCGGCGTGTTCAAGCAGGTGCTGGTGGATTCCGGCGTTGGCCCGGTGCTGGGCCACGCGCTGACCGGTGCCGGCATGCCGATTGCGCTGGCCTGTTTTATTCTCTCCGGCGCGATTCGGGTGATTCAGGGCTCGGCCACGGTGGCCTGTTTAACCACCGTCGGGCTGGTGATGCCGGTGATTGAACCGTTGCATTACAGCGGTGCGCAGCTGGCGGCGCTGTCGATCTGCATCGGCGGCGGCTCGATTATTATCAGCCACGTCAACGATGCCGGTTTCTGGCTGTTCGGTCGCTTCACCGGTGCCACCGAAGGCGAGACGCTGAAGACCTGGACGCTGATGGAGACGATTCTCGGCACCACCGGCGCCATCGTCGGGATGATCGCGTTTAGTTTGTTGTCGTAATGGCAATGCGCAATAAATTGCGCCGTTACAGATTAATGCACAGCCTGTAGCGGCGCGATTTATCGCGCGTTGTAAAAATGATTAATCCACCTCGCGCTCATCGTCCGGCTGGTCCAGCACGGTGTACGCCACCGCACAGAACAGCGAATTCAGGCGCTTCATATCTCCCAGCAAACCTAAATGCAGCGAACTGGTTTCGATGCTTTGCACATTCTGCCGATGCAGGCGCTCGACGTGGGCGTGGGAATAACGGCGAATCAGGATGCGGAAACGGTGCTTGGCACGGCGCAGGCGCTTCGCGCTGGTGACGTCGTGCGACAGAAACACCGACAGGCTCAGGCGCAGGTTGCTTAACACCTGCTCCTGCAGCGAATTCAGCTCTTCCAGCCCTTCCGGCGAAAACGCCCGGCGCGCCTGCAGCGATTTGTCCGCCACGTCGGCGCTCATGCGTTCGATAATGTCGCCTGCCTGCTCCAGATTCAGCGCCATCTCAATCACCTCGGCCCAGCGGCGTGAATCCTCTTCCGCCAGGTCCTCCTTCGGCATGCGCGCCAGATAGAGCTTAATGGCGGTGTACAGCACATCCACATCATCATCCAGCCGCCGCACTGCGCGCTCCTCGCGCAGTTCGCCCATCACCACCTTGTTGAAGCTCTCCAGCATCTGCTCCACCACATCGCCAATGCGCAGTGTCTCCCGCGCCGCGTTGGCCAGCGCCAGCGCCGGGGTATCCAGCGCGCTGCTGTCGAGGTGCTTAGGTTTGAGATGGGTCTGGTTTTCCGCATCGTCGGCGATCATGCGGCGGCACAGGCGCGCCATCGGTTCGGCAAACGGCACCATTACCAGACAGCGCACCAGGTTGTAGAACACGTGGAAGAAGATCACCATCTCTTCATCGTTAACCGGCAGCTTATCCAGCAGATCGGCGATGTAATCGACAAACGGCAAAATAACGATGCTGCCAATCAGCTTGAACAACAGGCTGCCGAGCGCCACCCGCTTGCCGGCAGCATTCGATCCGCTGGCGTTGATCATCGCCAGCAAGCCGCTGCCGAGGTTAGCGCCAATCACCAGACACAGCGCCACTTTGAACGAGATAACGCCGGTGGCGGTCAGCGTGGCGGTAATCAGCACCGCAGCCAGGCTTGAGTAGCTGATGATGGCGAATACCGCGCCAATCAGCGCATCCAGCATGATATCGCCGGTCAGCGTCGAGAACAGCACCTGTACGCCAGCGGCCTGCGTAATGGGTTTGGCGGCGGCGACAATCAGCTGCAGCGCCAGCAGAATCAGCCCGAGGCCGATGGCCGCGCGTCCGATCTGGCCGGCGCGCGTCTGTTTGCGGCTGAGGAAAAATACCACGCCAAAAAAGATAAACAGCGGCGACAGCCAGGAGAGATCGAAGGTCAGGATGCGCGCCATGATGGCGGTACCGACGTCGGCTCCCAGCACCACCACCAGCGCGGGCGTCAGGCTGACCAGATTCTGCGCCACAAACGAGGTGACTAATAACGTGGTGGCGTTACTGCTCTGCACCAGCGCGGTAACGCCAATCCCGGCAAGAAACGCCATCGGTTTTTTTTCCACGCTGCGGCTTAACACGCGACGCAGATCGGCACCGTATACGCGCATCACGCCGGTGCGGACAATGTGGGTGCCCCATACCAGCAGGGCGACGGCGGAGAGAAGGTTAAGCAGGGTTAGCACGAATAAAGGCTCCTATGCGCCAGGCAGAAAACAGGCGGCTGCCTGCCTGGCGATAAGCACAGCCGATAAATACCTGCGTCGCGCTGCGTTGCCAATTTTTCGTTTAATTTAAGCGACCTGGCGCAACGTCGACATCTCTAACTGTAGTCCAATCTGCATGCCGGCGGGGTGTAAATCTGCCACGCTGCGGTTGAGCACATCCACCGACAACTCGACCTGATTCGCCAGCACGCGATAGCGGATCACGTTCCCGAGCAGGCTATGGCTGAGAATGGTGGCCGCGATGCCTGCCTGCGGTGCGCACAGCTGGATGGATTCCGGACGAATCGCCACCTGGCCGCTGAACGGCTGGCCGGTCAGCTGCGTTGCCTGTTCGGCGCTCAGCAGGTTGTAGTTACCAATAAAGCCCGCGGCGAACAGATCCACCGGCTGGGTATAGAGCGTTTCCGCGTTGCCGTTTTGCACAATGCGACCGCGATTCATCAGCACAATACGGTCCGACAGCGTCAGCGCCTCTTCCTGATCGTGGGTGACAAAAATGGTGGTCAGCTTCAGCTCCTGCTGAATGTGGCGAATCTGCTCGCGCAGATGGCGGCGAATGCGGGCGTCCAGCGCCGACAGCGGTTCATCCAGCAGCAGCAGGCGCGGCCGCGTCACCAGCGAACGCGCCAGCGCCACGCGCTGACACTGACCGCCCGACAGCTGGTGCGGATAGCGGCGCGCGAAGTCGGTCAGCTCCACCAGCGCCAGCGCTTCCATCACGCGTTGCTGAATCTCGCCGGCGGCCAGTTTCTGCATCTTCAGGCCAAACGCGACGTTCTTCTCTACCGTCATATTGGGAAACAGCGCATAGCTCTGGAACACCATGCCAATGGTACGTTTCTGCGGCGGCAACGGCACCAGATCCTGGCCCTGCAGCAGAATGGTGCCGCTGTCGACATCGGTCAGGCCGGCGATGCAGCGCAGCAGCGTTGACTTGCCGCAGCCGCTCGGGCCGAGCAGGGTGACAAACTCACCTTCGTCGGCGCTGAAATCGATGTTTTCAAAAATGGTGGTGGGGCCATAACTTTTATTCAGTTGGGTAACGTTCAGGTAACTCATGGTCAGCCTCGTTCAGGATTGAGGGCATTGGCCAGCCAGGTGACCAGCAGGACAACCGCAAAATAAGAGATCACCAGCGCGCTGGTGAAATGCCCGCTGCCGTTGCGCATGTTGTAGAGATAAACCTGCAGCGTTTCATAGCGGGTGCCGACCAGCAGGTTAGCAAAGACAAACTCACCTATCAGAAAGGAGAAGGAGAGCAACACGGCAATGAACACCCCTTTGCGCAGATTTGGCAGCACCACAAACAGAGCTGCCTGCCAGGTGCTGGCGCCCAGCAGATGAGCCGCGTCAATCAGCTCTTTCAGGTTGATGGCCTGCATGTTGTTGGCAATGGCGCGGTAGATAAACGGCAACGCAATGGTGAAGTAACAGCCGATGAGAATCCATGGCGTGCCGGTCAGCATCAGCGGGCCTGAGGAGTAGAGCTGCAGCAGCCCGACCGACGAGACCACCGGCGGCACGGCAAACGGCATCAGAATCAGCACGTTCATCACCGCGTCCAGTTTTGGATAGTAGTAAGCGATTACAAACATCGCAGGCAGCACCAGCAGAAGGGAGAACAGCAGCGCACCCACGCAGATCAGCAGTGAATGACCGAGCGCGGTGAGGAAGCGCGGATCGCTCCACAGCTGCGTCAGCCACTTCAGGGTAAAGCCCTGCGGCAGAATGGTATCGCTCCACTCGCTGGAGATGCCGTACAGCAGCGTCGCCAGCAGCGGTGCGGCGAGCACAATCAGCAGCAGCCAGACAATCAGGCGATGGTAGAGTTTTTCGACGCGAGACATGTCAGGACTCCTGTACGCGGGCATGCAGATAGCTGCGACGCACCAGATACTGCTGCACCACGGTAATCAGCGCCATAATCAGCACCAGCAGCATCGCCAGCGCGCCGCCGGTATTGGGATCGAGCGAGATATCGCCTGACACCAGCGCGGCGATGCGCACCGGCACCACGTTGAAGTTGCCGGTGGTCAGCGCGTAAATGGTGGCGTAGGCGCCCAGCGCGTTGGCCAGCAAAATTACAAAGGTGCCGAGCAGTGCCGGAAACAGAATCGGCAGGCCGATGTGCCACCAGTAGCGCCAGCGGCTGGCACCGAGCAGTGCCGCCGACTCTTCCCAGTCTTTACGCAGCCCGTCAAACGCCGGGTAGAGCAGCAGAATACCGAGCGGAATCTGGAACCAGGTGTAAACCAGCACCATGCCGTCGCGCGAAAACAGCTTAAAGCTGTCCAGCCAGCCGTAGTGGCGCAGCAGCAGCGTCAGGCAGCCGTTCAGTCCGAGCAGGATGACAAAGGCGAAGGCCAGCGGCACGCCGGCGAAGTTGCTGGTCATATTGGTGAACGACAGCAAAAAGCGCTGAAAACGCCCGGTGCCGAGCTTGTGCAGCGAATAACCGGCAAGCAGCGCGATCAGCAGGCCGTAAACGCTCGACCGCAGCGAAATATCCAGCGACAGGCGAAAGGCCTGCAGGTAGAACGGTGAAGTGAGGATATCGCTGTAGTTATCGATGCCCCAGCGCTCATTGATATCGCTCCAGAAGCTGTTGATGGCAATCCACAGCAGCGGCGCGAGCTGGAAGGCGATCCAGAACAGCACGAACGGCAGCAGCAACAGCGAGGCCAGGGTTTTGCCCTTCATCAGCGCGGCTCCGCCAGCAGACCGCGACACAGCGGTTTGTCGTGCGGGACGCCGAGCAGGGTGCAGACGGTGCCGCACAGGTCGGTTTGCTGCGGTTCCAGGTCGGGCTGCAGCGAGAAGCCGCGGCCAAAAACAAACAGCGGCACCTGCGTCTCTTCCGGCAGAATACCGCCGTGCGAGCGATCGTCGTTCATGCCGTGGTCGGCAGTGACAATCACCTGATAACCGGCGGCCAGCCAGCCGGGCATCCACTGCGACAGATAGCCATCCGCCATTCGTGCCCGGTTACGGTACTGCGGAGAAGACAGGCTGTGCTTGTGCCCGGCATCGTCGATGTTCATTGGGTGAATCAGCAGGAAATCGGGATCGTGCTGCAGGCGCAGGCTTTCGGCATCCTCGAACAGATGCGAGTCGGGGTAACCGTCGTCCCAGTAGAAATGGCCGTACTGGATCGGCAGGTCGGGCGCGTTAGTGTGGCGATCGCGCGCAGCGTTGAACGGCGAGCGGTTATACAGTTCGCTCACCCAGTGATAAGCGGCAGCGGCGGTAGTGAGTCCGGCGTCGCGCGCGTAGTGGAAGATGCTGCGCTGATTGCTCAGGCGATTGACGCCGTTGTGAATGATGCCGCTGCGCACCGGCGGAATGCCGGTCAGAATGCATTCGTACAGCGGACGCGACAGCGACGGCAGTTCGCAGGTCAGCGTGTAATAGTGGCCGTTGCCCTGTTTGCATTCGGCAAACAGATAGCCCATGGCGTGCTGCGCCACCTGATTACTCAGCCCATCGAGTACCACCAGGATTGTTTTCATCCCCGCTCCCTCAGGTGCGCATGAATGCGCACCCTGTAAAAATTGGTGATAGGTAGCGGCGCAATGTATTGCGCATTGCCGGAAAACGGATGCGCGATACATCGCGCCGCTACGGTATGTGCGACTGGCAAAACGTCTGCGTTACTGCTTCATGTTAATAACCACATTCTCCTGCCACAGGCGCGGCAGCAGTTTTGAGGTCTTATCCCAGGCAGCCTGATCTTTGATCGGACGGGCATTTTTATATTCCGACTGCGGCAGCAGTTTGGCCTGCACGTCTGCCGGCAGCGTTAAATGCTCGGCGCGAATCGGGCGCGCATAACCTTTCGCCAGGTTGATCTGGCCCTCATCCGACAGAATGTATTCACGCGCCAGCTTCGCCGCGTTCGGGTGGCGGGCGTATTTGTTGATAATGGTGGTGTAGCCAGAAGTCACGGACCCGTCCGACGGAATCACCACTTCGTAGCGATTTTTATCAATCTGATCGCGGTAGTTCAGGCCGTTGAAGTCCCACACCACGGCGACCTGAATCTCACCTTTTTCGATGTTGGCGATCACCGGGTCGGTCACGCCAAGGCGGCCCTGTTTCGCCAGCTCGCCAAAGAGCGCCAGCGCCGGCTTGATGTTCTTCTCGTCACCGCCCAGCGCATAGCTGGCGGCGAGGACGCCGTTTGCCGCCTGAGCAGCCGTGCCGACGTCGCCGATAGTGACCACATACTTACCTTTTTTCAGATCGGCCCAGCTGTGCGGTGCGTCTTTCACCTGCTGCTTGTCGATCAGGAAAGCGATGGTGCCGGTGTAGGCCAGCATCCAGTTGCCATCGGCGTCTTTCGCCCATGCCGGAATCTGATCCCAGTGCGTCGGTTTGTAAGGTTGCGCCACGCCTTTGGTGACGGCAATCGGACCGAAAGCGGCGCCCACGTCGCCGATATCGGCGCTGGCGTTATCCTGCTCGGCGGCAAACTTCGCCAGCTCCTGCGCCGAAGACATATCGGTATCGCTGTGCTTGAGACCGTATTTGGTGCTGAGATCGTTCCAGGTATCTTTCCAGTTGGCCCAGGTGTCAGGCATACCGACGCTGTTAACCTGGCCTTCGGCGCGCGCGGCTTTTTCCAGCGCGGCAAGATCGTTATCGGCGGCCTGCGCGGCGGGCAGCGCAAGCAGAACGGCACTGGCTACTACAGAAGAGATAAACGCTTTCATCTCGGTTGCTCCGGGTGTAAGTTGTGGGTCGTCGTGGTCTAGTCCAGCAAGAACCGAGCCAATGTAGCCCGGATAGATGAAGGTTTTATGACCGGGGTGTTGAAATGGGATGTGGCGCGTCGTTCCACATGCGGTTACAGCGCGCTAAAGCGTGGGATGTGCCTTGTCACATTGTAGTCATCGAACTGTCATAGTGCAGATTTGCCCCAAAATGAGGCTAAAAAAATGTCGTCGAAAACCGCAGATGTGATCGCCGCCGCACTATGCGAACGGATTGAAAACGGAGAGTTTGTCACCAGACGATTGCCGGCCGAGCGCGCGTTGAGCGAACAATATTCCACCACGCGCATCACGCTGCGTGAAGCGCTTGGCCTGCTGGAAGCGCAGGGCGTCATCTACCGCGAACTGCGGCGCGGCTGGTTTATTGCGCCGCCGCGCCTCATCTATAACCCGGCACATCACAGCCACTTTCACGCCATGGCGCTGCAGCAGGGGCGCATTGCCAGCACTGAGGTGATGGAGGCGCGCGAGGTGCCGGCGCAGCTGGCAATTGCGCGTCATCTGCAACTGCTGGAAGGCGATCAGGTGTACCGCATTCGCCGCTTGCGCCGCATTGATGGCCGCGCGGTGCTGTACGTCGAGCACTACCTCAATCCGGCCTTCTTTCCTGGCCTGCTGCGTGAAGATCTCACCCGCTCGCTGACCGATTTGTATGACCAGCGCTACGGCATTCACTACGGCGGTGCGCGATTTACTATTGTACCCGGCCCGCTACCGGCGCGGGCGGCGCCCGCACTGAACGTGGCGAGCGGTACGCCCGGCCTGCTGATCACGCGTATCAACCGTGACCAGCATAAGCGGGTGATTGACTGCGACTGCGAGTACTGGCGTTATGACGCGCTGTGTGTTGATGTTGAGGTGTGATGTATTGTGATTTAGATCACATTACAGCATGATAGCGCCAGAAGAATCTCGTCATCTGAGGCGCAAAATAATGACAACAAAACCAGCGGCGGGGCAGCTTATTGCTTCGGTATTACAGTGGGTACTGAACATTGGCCTGGTGATTCTGGCCGTTATTCTGGTGGTGTTTCTTGGTAAAGAGACCATTCACCTGGCGAATGTGCTGTTCAGCACCGGTGAGCAGGCGTCCTCGTATCTGCTGATCGAAGGCATTGTGATCTACTTTCTCTATTTCGAGTTTATCGCGCTGATTGTGAAGTATTTTCAGTCCGGCTTTCACTTTCCGCTGCGCTACTTCGTCTATATCGGGATCACGGCGATTATTCGTCTAATCATTGTCGACCATAAAAATCCTTTCGATACGTTGTGCTACTCGGCGGCCATTTTGATTCTGGTGGTGACGCTGTGGCTGGCCAACAGTAACCGCCTGAAACGCGAGTAATTCCTCCCGCGACGCCAGCGTGGCACAAGCAGATGTGTCACGCTGAGCGCGGTGCGCTACACTAGGGCAACTTTTTTACCGGAGATGTCCTGATGTCGCATGACGCGCTGCGCCAGTTACGCGCACTGCACTGGCTGCCAGCCTCTTCCCCGTTACTTTCACCGCCGCTGCTTGACTGGCTGCTGGAAGAAGACTCAATGACGCGCCGCTTTGAGCAGCACTGCCAGCAGGTTACCGTACAACTGCTGCGGGAAGCGTTCATTACCGCCGATGAGATGCCGCAGGAAGCGGCGTTTCTGCCTGCCGACACGCGCTTCTGGCTGCGTGAAATCGTGCTGTGCGGTGACAATGAACCCTGGCTGATTGGCCGTACCGTGGTGCCTGAGAGCACACTGAACGGCCCGGAACAGATGCTGCAAAATCTCGGCACGCGACCGCTGGGACGCTACCTGTTTTCCTCCTCGACGCTGAGCCGCGATTTTATCGATCCGGGCCAGATTGATGACCTGTGGGGACGTCGCTCGCGGCTGCGCCTGTCCGGCAAACCGCTGCTGTTAACTGAACTGTTTTTACCGGCGTCGCCGCTGTACCGCGCGCTGAAGCAAGGATAACGCCCCGTGCAAAAGACTTTAACCATGAGCAAATGGCAGGCCTATAGTCGCCTGATGCGTATTGATAAACCGATTGGCACGCTGCTGCTGCTGTGGCCGACACTGTGGGCGCTGTGGCTATCCGGCATGGCGATTCCGCCGCTGTCGGTGCTGGTGGTGTTCGTCCTCGGCGTGTTTGTGATGCGTGCGGCGGGCTGCGTGATCAACGATTATGCCGACCGTAACGTCGACGGCCACGTGAAACGCACCGCCGCGCGACCGTTAGCCAGCGGCGCGGTAACGGAGAAAGAGGCGAAGCTGCTGTTCGCCGGCCTCGGTCTGCTGGCGTTCCTGCTGGTGCTGACCATGAACCGCATGACCATTCTGCTGTCATTTGGCGGGCTGGCGCTGGCGTGGGTTTATCCCTTTATGAAGCGCTATACCCATCTGCCGCAGGTGGTGCTGGGCGCAGCGTTTGGCTGGGCGATTCCGATGGGCTGGGCGGCGGTTAGTGAGTCCTTACCCTTTGTCTGCTGGCTGGTGTTTCTCGCCAATATTTGCTGGACGGTGGCTTATGACACCCAGTACGCCATGGTTGACCGCGACGACGATCTGAAGATTGGCGTGAAATCGACGGCGATTCTGTTTGGGCGTTACGACAAGCTGATTATCGGGCTGTTACAGCTGGCCGCGCTGGGCCTGATGGCGCTGGTGGGCATTTTACTGCATCTGAACGGTGCGTTTTACTGGTCGCTGCTGCTGGCGGGCGGGCTGTTTGTGCATCAGCAGAAACTGATTGCCGGGCGTGAACGTGAGCTGTGCTTCCAGGCATTCCTCAACAACAACTACGTTGGCCTGGTGCTGTTTATTGGCGTGCTGCTCAATACCCAGCCGTTTGTTGCGCTGTTCTGATGGTGGGGTGATTAACCCCGGCGGTGCGTCGGTCGCCGCAGTGGGAAGCGCGTTCTTTCCGCGTCTGAATTCTGACAACGAAAACCGCGACGCAATCTGGCGTGTGACAGATGCGCCGCGGTTTTCAGTCGCCCATTAGTCGTGCGCCACGGCACTCTCAATGGTCAGACGGACATCGCTGGTGACCAGTTCGGCCAGCATCTGCCACATCATATTGGTACGTTCAGCATCCGCATCACCGGAATCACTGATATAGCCTTCATCACGCAGCGACAGCACCAGCGCGGTAAAGACCGCCTTGTCGAAGAACTCCGGCGCATTGATACCGTGCAGCACTGACAGACGCTGAGCCAGCGTGCGGCTCTCTTTCTCCAGCGTGCCACGGTTAATGGTCGGCTTGGCGCTGAGAATGGCGAAGGTGATGGCGAAACGCTGCAGCGTTTCACGAATCCCGGCCGCCAGCAGCTGCAGCGTACGATAACGTGCCGCACTCATTTTCAGCTGGCCTTCCTGTACGGTGATCAGCCCCTGCCGCGCCATTTCGGCGCAGAGCGCATTCAGCAGGGCCGGCAGTTCAACACTGTCCCAGCGCAGGAACAGTTCGCTCTTCAGCATTGGATAGACCAGGCTGACCTGACGCAGCAGTTCCGCCTCGCTGATCTCCCGATGCTGCTGCACGATAGCGGCAATCAGCGACGGCATCACCAGCATATGGTGGATGTTGTTGCGGTAGTAGGTCATCAGCACCGCCTGCTCGCGCGGCAGAATGATGATCTCGCCAATACTGTCCTGCTCGGTCTCGAACTTGTTCATGCCCATGGCGTGATCGAGCAGCGCTTCAGCGCTGAGATCCGGCACGGTTGACTCGGGTGAGTACGGCACATTGCGCAGCAGCTGGGTGTAGCACTCCAGCTGTTCCGTCAGCTGTTCACGCGTCAGCGAACGCTGGCGCGATGCCAGCAGCGCGGTCACGCACAGGTTCATGGCGTTGGCCGCGCCGGCTTCGTTGATGCGTACCATCAGACGTGCCGCGATATCATTCACCACCGGCGTCATCCACGCCGGACGCTGGGGATCGATAGGGTCAATCGCGTCGCGCCACTCCGGTACCTGTTTGTTGAGATAGTTAACCAGCGACAGCGGCTCACCGAAGTTCACATAGCCCTGGCCGAGGTTACGCAGCTTGCGCAGGCCGCGCACCATCTGCATGAAGCCCTCTTTCTCTTTTGCGGCACCGCGCAGCTCTTTGGCATAAGTGCCGACTTCCATCACGTGCTCATAACCGATGTAGATCGGCACAAAGGTGATAGGACGGCTGCCGCCGCGCAGCAGCGCCTGTAACGTCATCGAAAGCGTGCCGGTTTTCGGGTCGAGCAGACGGCCAGTACGCGAGCGCCCGCCTTCAACAAAATACTCAACTGAATAGCCGCGGCTGAACAGCTCGCCCAGATACTCGCGGAACACCGTGGAGTAGAGCTTGTTGCCTTTGAAGGTACGACGAATAAAGAAGGCACCGAGGCGACGGAAAATCGGTCCGGCTGGCCAGAAATTGAGATTGATACCGGCAGCAATGTGCGGCGGCACCAGGCCCTGATGATAGAGCACGTAGGACAGCAGCAAATAATCCATGTGGCTGCGGTGGCAGGGCACGTAAACAATTTCGTGACCATCCTGCGCCAGCTGGCGCACGCGTTCGCCGCCGTGCACGTTAATGCCCTGATAGAGCCGACTCCACAGCCAGCCCATCACACGGTCAGTCACGCGGATCGCTTCGTACGAGAAATCCGCCGCCACTTCTTCCATCATTTCGATGGCGTTCTGCTGCGCTTTTTCATGCGAAATCTTCTTGCTTCGCGCTTCGTCTTCAACCGCTTTCTCAATCGCTTTGGACTGCAGCAGCTTGTTGAACAGATCCTGGCGTGCCGGCAGACGCGGGCCGACGGCTGCCAGCCGCTGGCGGGCAAAATGAATGCGCGCGACACGTGCCAGCTTCTGCGCGATCGACTGATCGGTACCGTGTTCGGTGGCCATCTGACGCAGCGAAACCGTGGGCGAGAAGCGGACAAAGCTGTCGCGACCGTGCCACAGGATGGCAAAGAACTTCTGTATACCGTTAAGAATACGCAGATGTGGCGTCGGTTCGCCCTGAATTTCACGGCCTGGCGCCCGGCCAAACATCACGGAAACCGGCAGCATCTGTACGTCCAGCGCCGCATTGTTGCGGTGCAGATCGAGATAGTCATGGAACAGCTTGACCGACTCCGGGTTCGCCACGAAATAGGGGAAGACGCGCGGCCCATCGTGAATAAATACGTGGCGCGGCAGCAGGGTGCCGTCAATCTCCAGCGGCGCCAACGGATCCGGTAGGTCGTGCTTCAGGCACTGTGCGCGTAGCGTGAGCAGGTCCGCCTTTGAATCATAAGGCAAAACATACATCACCGGACGGGTCGGATCGATACCGTGTTCCGAGATCGGATCGGTCGGAATGACCTTACTTTTTACCAAAATAGAGAGTGGTAAATTCAACAATTTGTAATAGAGTTTACGCCAACCTGACATAGACAACTTGAAGCCTCTTGTTAGCAAAGCGCGGCAAGCATACCAGAAAGTGCGGCGAAGATCTGTGGCTGTGCCACCTCGCGCGCCCAGACATTGACGTCAAAAACAGTTAAGGGTTCCACAACATGGCAAATAACGTCACCGGTTTCCTGAGAATCATTAAAGCCGCCGGTTATTCCTGGCAGGGGCTGCGCGCTGCCTGGCAGCATGAAGCCGCTTTTCGCCAGGAAGCGATTGCCGCACTGGTCGCGGTTGCCATCGCCTGCTGGCTGGATGTCGATGCCATCACGCGTGTGTTGCTGATTGGCTCGGTGGTGCTGGTGGTCATTGTTGAGATCCTTAATAGTGCCATCGAAGCCGTGGTGGACCGTATTGGTCAGGAGCGCCATCCGCTGGCGGGACGCGCCAAAGACATGGGCTCGGCGGCGGTACTGCTGGCTATCTTACTGGCTCTGTTTGTCTGGATCGCGCTGCTTTGGTCGCATTTGCGATAAACATTCCACATTCATCAAGCCGCTGATTTTTCCCTCTGTTTCGGTTTTCATTTCGCCAATACCTGTATATACTCACAGCGACTGTATAAACAACCAGGGGGCGGGATGAAAGCGTTAACTAGCAGGCAGCAACAGGTCTATGACCTGATTCGCGACCATATTAATCAGACCGGCATGCCGCCAACGCGTGCTGAAATTGCTTCGCAACTGGGCTTCCGCTCGCCTAACGCTGCTGAAGAGCACCTGAAAGCGCTGGCGCGTAAAGGTGTCATTGAAATCGTCTCCGGTGCATCGCGCGGTATCCGCCTGCTGATGGAAGAAGAGGCGAGTGAAGGGCTGCCACTGATCGGTCGCGTCGCCGCCGGTGAACCGCTGCTGGCGCAGGAACATATCGAAGCCCACTATCAGGTTGACGCCAACCTGTTCAAACCCTCTGCCGATTTCCTGCTGCGCGTCAGCGGTATGTCGATGAAAGATATCGGCATTATGGACGGTGATCTGCTCGCGGTGCATAAAACACAGGAAGTGCGCAATGGCCAGGTGGTGGTTGCGCGTATTGATGATGAAGTCACGGTGAAACGCTGGAAGAAGCAGGGCGCGATTGTCCAGCTGCTGCCGGAAAACAATGATTTCCAGCCGATTGTCGTGGATACCCGTGAACAGTCGCTGACCGTGGAAGGGCTGGCCGTAGGCATCGTGCGCAACGGCGAGTGGCTCTGAAACCCGGTTGATCTCCCCCGCTGCGGCGGCGCACGCGCGCTGGCCGCAGTCTGCTTTAATCATACTTTTGTTCCCGGCCCGTAAGGCGCTCGCTCAGGCCGACTACCGTAACCCTCGGGATGGGGCTGATGCAGCTATTTTCCTCTTCTGATAAAGCGCTGTGGCGACTGGCGTTGCCAATGATCCTCTCCAATATCACCGTGCCGCTGCTCGGCGTGGTCGATACCGCCGTGATTGGCCATCTTGATAGCCCGATCTACCTCGGCGGCGTGGCCGTAGGCACCACGGCAACCAGCTTCATCTTTATGCTGCTGCTGTTTCTGCGTATGAGCACCACCGGTTTAACCGCGCAGGCCTTCGGGGCCGGCGATAAACAGGCACTGGCGCGCGCACTTATGCAGCCGCTGCTGATCGCCCTCGCCGCCGGGTTGCTGCTGGCGCTGCTGCGTTCTCCTGTCAGTAGCCTGGCGGCAACGCTGATGGGCGGCAGCGCGGAAGTCCAGCAGCAGGCGCAAATCTTCATTGAAATCCGCTGGCTGAGCGCACCGGCTACGCTGGCTAACCTGGTGATTCTCGGCTGGCTGCTGGGCGTGCAGTATGCGCGTGCGCCGATGGTTCTGCTGATTGTCGGAAACCTGGTCAACATCCTGCTCGATCTGCTGCTGGTGCTGAAACTGCACTGGGGCGTTGCCGGTGCTGCCGCCGCCACGGCGCTGGCCGAATACGTGACGCTGGCAGTGGGATTATGGATGGTGGCGCGCGTGCTGAAACTGCGCGGTATCGATTTCAAACTGCTGAAAAACAGCTGGCGCGGTGACGCGGCACGGTTATTTCGCCTTAATCGTGACATCATGCTGCGCTCGCTCATGCTGCAGATCTGCTTCGCCTCGCTGACCCTGCTGGGTGCACGCATCGGACCGGATGTGGTCGCGGTTAATGCGGTGCTGTTGATGTTCCTGACGTTTACTGCCTATGCGCTGGACGGCTTTGCTTACGCGGTGGAAGCCTGCTCGGGTGAAGCGGTAGGGGCAAAAGATCGCAGCCGGCTGCTGCTGATCTGGCATGCCGCCTGTCGTCAGGCGGGTATCGTTGCGCTGCTGTTTGCGCTTATTTATGCGCTCAGCGGCCCGCACATTGTTGCGCTGCTTACCTCGCTGCAACCGTTGCGTGAGATGGCCGATCGCTTTCTGCTGTGGCAGGTAATTTTACCGCTGATCGGCGTCTGGTGTTATCTGCTGGACGGTATGTTCATCGGCGCGACACGCGGCCGCGAAATGCGTAACAGCATGATCATGGCAGCAGCCGGTTTCGGTATCACTTTGCTGACGCTGCCGTGGTTAGGGAATCACGGTTTATGGCTGGCGATCACGGTGTTTCTGGCGCTGCGTGGCCTGACGCTGGGGTGGATGTGGCGCCGCCACTGGCAGCGTGACAGCTGGTTCAGCCAGCCATAAGCGCAGCGCAGGCACCAGAATAATCTGTAATTCCGTGCACAATCCGAAGCGGCTACTATAATTATCTCAAACGGCGCAGATAAGTAGCGCGTTATATGGTTATTTCCGGCATTACATGAGAAATACACCATCTCACTCAGGAAGACGTGGAGGATTGTTATGAACAAAGACGAAGCGAGCGGAAACTGGAAGCAGTTTAAAGGGAAGTTTAAAGAGAAATGGGGCAAGTTAACCGATGACGATTTGACTGTGATCGAAGGGAAACGCGATCAGCTGGTAGGTAAAATCCAGGAACGTTACGGTTACGCCAAAGATGAAGCTGAACGTGAATTGAAAGACTGGGAAAGTCAAAACAAAGATTACCGCTGGTAAGTCTCCCGCTTTAAGGATGATGCTCCTACCCGCTGATCGTTACGATCGGCCTGGCACACGGACGTGCCAGTTACCCTTTACGCCCCTTCTTCTTACTTTCCACTTCATGATCGTGCTGACAGCTACCCGGCTGTGTGCAGGCCGCCACTTCGGCACAGTTTTCACACAGGCCGTGCGCCTCAATAACGCTATGACGTAAGGTAAAACCTGCCTGATCGGCCAACCCGGCAATGATCTTTTCCACGCCGTGCGCGTGCTTCTCACTGACGGCGGCACAGTTGTCGCACACCAGCATCACCGATGTGTGCGCCGGCTCGTCGAAATGGTGGCACACCACATAACTGTTATTTGACTCCACCCGATGAATAAATCCCTGCTCCAGCAGGAAATCCAGCGCGCGATAAATAGTCGGTGGTTTCGCCTGGGGTTCACTGATGCGCAGCTGGTCCAGCAAATCGTAAGCGCTAATGGAACCGTTCTGCTCCGCCATCAGGCGCAGCACTTCTGCGCGCTGCGTAGTGAGGCGCACGCCACGGTCAAGGCACAGAGATTCAGCCTGCGTGAGCAGTTGTTCGGGCGTGAGGTTTGGCATAAGCATTCTCCAGGTGATGGGTGATGTTATTTTATCACACAAACTTTTACGCTGCTGCCATTGCTTTTTTACCTTATATCATCCAGGAAATGTCCGGCTTTCAGCCACTTATCTGCCGCGTTACGTCCTGGTACCTCCTTCTGTTAAGCCATGTTTTTCCTTCCTGAGTTTTTTCTCACAGGTTAACCCATCTTTTTGCTTTGCAACTCACTGACTTAGTGGCTATGGTTCAAAAGGTTTTAAGTAATTTCTGGCATCAATTTAGCTGACGTTCATATTTCTGCATAAAACAACAGCAGAATGGTGCGGGCGTGACCAATTCTGCGAATAGCAATGCTAATTCCTTTCAATTCACAGCAATAAAGCGTTAGCCAGCGTTCAGAATAGGGCTAATAAACTATTCAGTCGTAGAGACAGTCCACGACAATTAAAAGGTGATGGCAGACTCATGGTGAAGACATTATTCAGACGCAAGAAAATTGCTTATGTTGTTGGTTTTAATGCGGTATTTGTTACCACATCAGCATTTGCTGCTGGCACCTGGTACGATGCGCGTAACGATGCCATGGGGGGAACCGGTGTCGCTTCCTCAACCTGGAGCTCGGCAGTGCTGGCTAACCCGGCATTGATGACCAAAGCGCAGCCTGAAGATAACGTCAGCATCATTTTTCCTTCAGCCGGTGTGCAGATTACTGACAAAGACAAATTAGTGGATCGCGTAGACGAAATTACTGATACGGTGGACCGCTATCGTGACGTGATCAACAACATCACGCTGCCGGAGATCATCAATGGCGCGCCTCAGGTCAGAGCCGCGGCAGGTGATATGGCCAATCAGCTGCGCGATCTGCGCGGTGATAAAGCGAATGGCACCGCAGGCGTGGCGTTAGCCGTCAGCATTCCCAACGAGACCCTTCCTTTCGCCTTCATCACCAAAGCCTACGGCACGGCACACATCCGCGCTAACGTGGTACAGAGCGATATTGATTATCTGGATCAGGTCGCAAATGGACGCATTCCCTTGCCGGGCGACCAAAATAATCTGCGCTCCAGCGCCAACGGCCTGGCTGCGCTGATCACCGATTACGGCGTCGCAATGGCACATGAGTTCACCATCGCCGGTCACCCGGTCTCCGTTGGCGTCACGCCGAAGCTGCAGAAAACCTGGCTGTATAACTACACCGCCAGCGTTTATAACTACGACAAGAATGATATTAACGACAGCCGCTATCGCAGCACCGAAACCGGTTTCAACGTCGATGCCGGTATCGCTACCGACTTCGCGGAGAACTGGACCTTCGGCGTGACCGGGCAGAACCTGGTCTCGCGCGATATCGACACCAAAGAGGTTAACGGCTATCGCGATACGTATCAGATTCGCCCGCTGGTTACCACCGGACTGGCGTGGAATCGCGGACCCTTTACTCTGACCGGCGATGTCGATCTGACGGAAACCAAACGTTTTAAATCGCAGGAGAGCAGTCAGTACGCTGGCGTGGGTGGTGAATATCGCGTGCTGGACTGGCTGGCGCTGCGTGCCGGCTATCGCGCGGATATGAAGTCGAATGACACCGATGTGTTTACGGCCGGTCTCGGCGTGTCGCCGTTCAACAATGCGGTGCATCTGGACCTGGCCGGTTCGGTCGGCAAAGACAATACCTGGGGCGCCATGGTGCAGCTCGGGTTTAACTTCTGACCACACGATGACGGGCGGCTGTGTCGCCCGTCACAGCTGTGATATCATTGCGCAGTTTCTCATCACTTAACTGCGGATTTACTGCGTTTCATGACCGATACATTCTCTTCGCAACGTTTCTCCATCGCCCCCATGCTGGACTGGACCGACCGTCACTGTCGCTATTTTCACCGTCAGCTGAGCGGCGACACGCTGCTGTACACCGAAATGGTGACCACCGGCGCCATCATCCACGGCAAAGGCGACTATCTGGCCTATAGCGAGGCGGAGCATCCGCTGGCGCTGCAGCTGGGCGGTAGCGATCCGGCCGCGCTGGCAACCTGTGCAAAGCTGGCAGAAGCGCGCGGATACGATGAGATCAACCTGAACGTTGGTTGTCCGTCCGATCGGGTACAGAACGGCCGTTTTGGCGCGTGCCTGATGGGTGAGGCGGCGCTGGTCGCGGACTGTATCAAAGCGATGCGCGATGTGGTCAGCATTCCGGTCACGGTGAAAACCCGCATCGGTATTGACGACCAGGACAGCTACGCCTTCCTGTGCGATTTTGTCGGCACCGTGGCGCAGCAGGGCGGTTGTGATACGTTCATTATTCATGCGCGTAAAGCGTGGCTTTCGGGGCTCAGCCCGAAAGAGAACCGTGAAATTCCACCGCTCGATTATCCGCGTGTTTACCAGCTGAAGCGGGATTTCCCGGCGCTGACCATAGCGATCAACGGCGGCGTTAAGACGCTTGAAGAGGCCAAAGCGCATCTGCAGCACCTGGACGGCGTGATGATGGGGCGCGAGGCCTATCAAAATCCCGGCATTCTGGCGCAGGTTGATCGCCAGCTGTTTGGCCGTGAGACACCGGTGGCCGATCCGGTCGCCGTGGTGCGTTCCATGTACTCTTACATCGAAGCCGAACTGGCCCAGGGCACTTATCTGGGACACATTACGCGCCACATGCTGGGCCTGTTCCAGGGCATTCCCGGCGCGCGCCAGTGGCGCCGTCATCTGAGCGAAAATGCCCACAAACCGGGCGCCGACGTCCGCGTGCTGGAAGCGGCGCTGGCGCTGGTGGCCGACCGCATCGTGCAGGAAGCCTGATCCCGCGAGCCGGCCTGGTCAGGCTGGCAGACCGGTTTAAACCGCACGGTTTCATCGTGCGGTTTTTAATTCACCACCAGTTAGTCAATTTCACCAAATCAACGTCCCCTCTGTCCTGCATCAAAGCGATAATTCAATGGCTTAGCGATCGTTACGACCTGGCACGTATCTTGTAATACCTTCTGCATTACAGATACAGGAGAGCGCTCGTGGAAATATTATTCGTTATCGGCTTTTTTATGATGCTGCTGCTGACAGGCGTATCACTGCTGGGCGTGATCGCCGCGCTGGTGGTGGCCACCGTGGTGATGTTTCTCGGCGGGCTGTTTGCGCTTGTTATAAAATTGTTGCCGTGGCTGGTGCTGGCGGTGGTCGCCGTGTGGCTTTATCGCGCATTTACCACGCCGCAGGGAGAGGTGAAACTTAACCGGCTGAAAAGGAAAATCAGCAACTTAGAGAAGAGAAGCTGGCGCTAAATGCGGTTACGATCACAGAGTTGGTGATTGCTTAGTACGAATTCGCAATTAAACATATTTTTTACTTATGTTTTCTGTCAGGATAGGTAAAGAAATTCAGACGAATTCATCGCCGCTGTCCCTACACCAGCGCGAACTATAAAAAAGAAAGAAAAGGGCTTCCTTCGGGAAGCCCTTCATCATTTCTGCTATCAGGGAATTAACAGGCTGGAACCCTGAGTGGCACGACTCTCCAGCACCTGATGCGCACGCACTGCATCGCTCAGAGCAAATTTCTGCTGCTCCGGCACGTTAAGCTGTATAGCGCGGCTGGCGATAAGCGAAAACAGTTCGCCGCTGGCGCGATCGAGCTCTTCACGGTTGGTGATATAGCCAAACAGGGAAGGGCGGGTGACAAACAGTGAGCCTTTCTTGTTAAGAATGCCGAGGTCAACGCCGGTCACCGGGCCGGAGGCATTACCAAAGCTCACCATCAGGCCGTGGCGGCGCAGGCTGTCGAGGGAGGGTTCCCAGGTATCTTTGCCCACTGAGTCGTACACTACCGCCACTTTTTCACCGTTGGTCAGTTCGCTGACGCGCTGGGCGATATCCTCTTCGCGATAATTGATGGTGGCCCAGGCGCCGGCATCTTTGGCGATCTGCGCTTTCTCCGCAGACCCGACGGTGCCAATCAAATGCGCGCCCAGCGCTTTCGCCCACTGGCAGGCAATCAGGCCCACGCCGCCCGCGGCGGCATGAAACAGGAAAATTTCATCGGCTTTTACTTTGTACGTCTGACGCAGCAGATACTGCACCGTCAGGCCCTTGAGGAAAGAGGCCGCAGCCTGCTCAAAGCTGATGCTGTCCGGCAGAATCACCAGCCGATCTTCCGCCACATTGTGCAGCTCACTATAGGCACCCAGCGCGGCCTGGCAATACACCACGCGATCGCCCGGCTTGAAACGCGAAACCGCGCTGCCCACTTTTTTCACGATGCCTGCCGCTTCAGTGCCCAGGCCGGACGGCAGCGAGGAGACCGGATACAATCCGCTGCGCACGTAGGTATCGATGTAGTTAATACCAATCGCCTTGTTCTCCACCTGAACTTCATGGTCGGTGGGATCGGCTGGTGTGAAATCGACCCATTGCAATACTTCCGGGCCGCCGTGCTGGTTGAACTGAATTCGCTTTGCCATTCTGACTCCTGTGATTGTTCATCCTGGGACGGTATACTTGCGCGTCCCTTTCACGATCGGTAATGCATTCACTATGGCAGGAAATAAACCCACCAACAAATCGAACGAACCCCGCGATCGGCAGCTCGAAGGCGTGAAAATGCCGCCGCACTCTCTCGAAGCGGAGCAGTCGGTGCTCGGTGGGTTGATGCTGGATAACGAACGCTGGGATAACGTCTCCGAGCGCGTGGTTGCGGAAGATTTCTTCAACCGCTCGCACCGCATGATTTTCTCTGAAATGCAGCGCCTGCTGGAAGCCGGTCAGCCCATTGATCTGATCACCCTGTCAGAGTCGCTGGAAACGCGCGGTGAGCTGGAGATGGCGGGCGGCTTTGCCTATCTGGCCGAGCTGGCAAAAAATACCCCAAGTGCGGCAAACCTCGGTGCTTATGCCGACATCGTGCGTGAACGTGCGGTGGTGCGTGAGATGATTTCGGTGGCTAACCAGATCGCTGATGCCGGTTACGATCCGCAGGGCCGCAGCAGCGAAGAGCTGCTGGATTTCGCTGAATCCAACGTTTTTAAAATTGCCGAACAGCGCGCCAATAAGGATGAAGGCCCGCAAAATATCGAACAGATCCTCGAAGCGACGGTATCGCGCATTGAAGCGCTGGTGTCAACGCCGCACGATGGCGTGACCGGCGTCGATACCGGCTATCAGGATCTCAACAAGAAAACCGCCGGTCTGCAGGGTTCAGATCTGATCATTGTCGCGGCGCGTCCGTCGATGGGTAAAACCACTTTCGCCATGAACCTGTGCGAAAACGCCGCCATGCTGACAGACAAACCGGTGCTGATTTTCAGTCTCGAGATGCCCAGCGAACAGCTGATGATGCGTATGCTGGCCTCGCTGTCGCGCGTTGATCAGACGCGTATCCGTACCGGTCAGCTGGAGGATGAAGACTGGGCGCGCATCTCGGCCACCATGGGCATCCTGTTAGAAAAGAAGAACATGTTCATCGATGACTCGTCCGGCCTGACGCCTACCGAAGTGCGTTCACGCGCGCGCCGCGTGTTCCGTGAAAACGGCGGCCTGAGCATGATCATGATCGACTACCTGCAGCTGATGCGCGTACCGGCGCTCTCCGACAACCGTACGCTGGAGATCGCCGAGATCTCACGCTCGCTTAAAGCGCTGGCGAAAGAGCTCAATGTACCGGTGGTGGCGCTGTCGCAGCTTAACCGCTCGCTGGAGCAGCGCGCCGATAAGCGTCCGGTTAACTCGGATCTGCGTGAATCGGGGTCGATCGAGCAGGATGCGGACCTGATCATGTTCATCTATCGTGACGAGGTGTATCACGAAAACAGCGATCTGAAAGGCATCGCCGAGATCATCATCGGTAAACAGCGTAACGGCCCGATCGGCACAGTACGTCTGACGTTCAACGGCCAGTGGTCACGCTTTGATAACTACGCCGGACCGCAATACGACGACGAATAATCGCGCTTCCACAGTTGCATGCACGATTTGTGCATGCATTTCACGTCATCAGAAAATAGTGTTGGACAACCTCGTCAATTATCAGGTTATCTGTAGCAAAGCGAATCCTATAACGCTGTGGACACAGAATGACTCAGGTAGACGATTACGACCTTAAGATACTGACACTACTACAATCTAACGGCCGCCTTACCAACCAGGAATCTCAGTGATTTAGTCGGACTTTCGGCGTCGCAATGTTCACGCCGGCGCATTAATCTCGAACAGGCAAATCTCATTCTCGGCTATCACGCACGGCTCTCGCCGGACGCGGTAGGGCTGGGCATGGTCGGCTTGATCGAGGTGCGACTGAAAAATCACACGCCCGATTACGAAGAGAGTTTTCACCGCATGGTGGAGCAGGAAGCGGCGATTGTCGACGCGTTCAAAACCACCGGCGACGCCGACTATCTGTTAAAAGTCGCGGTGGCCGATTTAGCGGCGCTGAGCGCGCTGATCAGTCAGCTCGTCGCTGGCCATCAAAGCGTGGCGCACGTGAAAACCTCGGTGGTACTCAATCGTTTAAAAGAGAACGGTTTGATGATGATCCCCGAGCACAAAGTGCGCCAAAAGAGTGCATGATGTGCCAGTGTGGTGCAGATTTCTGCCATTTTTCGCGTAAAGCGCGCACCAGAAACCGAATTTGTGCATGAATCGATTATTTTACGGCAGATTGATGCACATAAACCTGCAATAAAGCGCCTTAGTTATCAATTGGATAATCGCTGGCACCCATCGGCGGCGACAGGAAGCCGCCGATGTGGTGCGTTTTTTGCAAATGAACGCCATCATTTGCAAAGAGATCGCGCCATGGATAACGCTGTACAATCTTCCCGCATTCCCCACACCCGTACAGAAGATGCGCTGGCTATCGTGCTTGGCACGCTGATGGTGTCGTTTGGCGTCATTATGCTGAAACAGGCGGGCGCGCTGACCGGCGGTACGGCGGGCGTGGCTTTTCTCATTAGCTACCTGTCGCCGCTCTCGTTCGGCAGCGCCTTCTTTCTGATTAACCTGCCGTTTTACTGGCTGGCCATTCGTCGCATGGGCTGGGAATTTACCCTGAAAACCTTCTGTGCGGTGGGGCTGGTATCGCTGTTCACCCATTTGCACCCGCTGTTTATCCATTTTTCTGCGCTAAATCCGTTTTATGCGACATTGTTCGGTAACGTGGTGATGGGGATTGGGTTTATAGTGTTGTTTCGTCACAAAGCCAGCCTCGGTGGTATCAATATTCTGGCGCTCTGGCTGCAGGATCGCTCTGGTCTGCGCGCCGGCAAACTGCAAATGGCGCTGGATACCTGTGTGGTACTGGCCTCGCTTTTTGTGGTATCGCTGCCGATGCTGCTGGCCTCCATCGCCGGCGCGGTGATGCTCAATCTCATCATCGCCATGAATCACCGTCCCGGCCGCTATTTTGTTTGATGACGTCGACCCACACATTTATGAATAATCATGGAGATCTGCACCGTGTTTCAAAACGTTGATGCCTATGCTGGCGATCCGATTCTGTCGCTGATGGAAACCTTCAAACAGGACCCGCGTGACCACAAGGTGAATCTGAGCATCGGCCTCTATTACAACGAAGCCGGCATCATTCCTCAGCTGCAGGCGGTGGCCGCCGCGGAAGAGCGTTTGCAGGCGCAGCCACATCAGGCTTCGCTCTATCTGCCAATGGAAGGGCTGGGTCCGTATCGTAACGCCATTGCGCCGCTGCTGTTTGGTAAAGAGCATCCGATGCTGCAGGCGGGGCGCATTGCTTCCATCCAGACGCTGGGCGGCTCCGGCGCGCTGAAAGTGGGCGCAGATTTCCTGAAGCGTTACTTCCCGGACGCCAGCGTATGGGTCAGCGATCCGACATGGGAAAACCATGTGGCGATCTTTAACGGTGCCGGTTTTAACGTTAACACCTACCCGTGGTACGACGACGCCACCAACGGCGTGAAGTTCGATGCCTTCATCGCCAAACTGAAAACGCTGCCGAAGCAATCCATCGTGTTGCTGCATCCGTGCTGCCACAACCCGACCGGTGCGGATCTGACCAACGCGCAGTGGGATCAAACCGTTGAGGTCCTGAAAGCGCAGGAGCTGATTCCGTTCCTCGACATCGCCTACCAGGGCTTTGGTGCCGGTATGGAAGAGGACGCTTACGCGATTCGCGTGATTGCCGCGGCGGGCCTGCCGGCGCTGGTGAGCAACTCCTTCTCGAAAATCTTCTCGCTGTACGGTGAGCGCGTTGGCGGCCTGTCGATTGTCTGCGACAGCGCAGAAGAGTCGGCACGCGTGCTGGGTCAGCTGAAAGCGACCGTACGTCGCAACTACTCCAGCCCGCCGAACTTCGGTGCTCAGGTGGTTTCCTGCGTGCTGAACGACGAAGCGCTGCTCAACAACTGGCTGGCGGAAGTGGAAGCGATGCGCCTGCGTATCATCGAAATGCGCCAGGTGCTGGTCAATGTGCTGAACAGTAAACTGCCCGGCAAAAACTTTGATTATCTGCTGAAGCAGCGTGGCATGTTCAGCTATACCGGGCTGAGCGCACAGCAGGTGGACCGCCTGCGCGAAGAGTTCGGTGTGTACCTGATCGCCAGCGGTCGCATGTGTGTCGCCGGTCTCAACAGCCGCAACGTCAATCAGGTAGCTGAGGCGTTTGCTGCCGTAATGTAACCGACGCGATGCCTGTCAGCCCGCGGCTGGCAGGCACCCGTTTCAGCCATCCACACATTGTCTGTTCCCGCTGTACCTTCTGCCGCCCCCCGCTTTTCCACGCTTCTCTTTGCCAGCCATGCTGGCTGGCGGCCGCATTCCGCATGGCTATAACACCTTAACCCCGGGTAATCGGGACGGGTCTTGTGTGTTCCTGTTAGTGAGGGCGCTATTTTTTGCCGGCGCGCTTTGGCGCACTGCCAGAGCGCTCGCCAATCACAATAAGGAACCGCCCATGAGCTATTTCCCTTCCGCACTGAAACCCCTCTGCATTGCCATGACGCTGGCGCTCGCACTGCCTGCTGCAGCCGTTGAGCTGACGCGTGATAACGGCGCGCCGGTCGGCGATAACCAGAATTCACAAACTGCCGGCGCCAATGGCCCGGTGCTGTTACAGGACGTGCAGCTGATTCAAAAGCTGCAGCGTTTTGATCGTGAACGTATTCCGGAACGTGTGGTGCACGCACGTGGCACCGGCGCGCACGGTGAATTTCGCGCCAGCAAAGATATCAGCGATCTGACTATCGCTGAGGTGTTTAAACCGGGAACGGTGACGCCGGTCTTTGTGCGCTTCTCCAGCGTGGTGCACAGCAAGCATTCGCCGGAAACGCTGCGCGACCCGCGTGGTTTTGCCACCAAATTCTATACCAGCCAGGGCAACTGGGATCTGGTGGGCAACAACCTGCCGGTGTTCTTCATCCGCGATGCGATCAAGTTCCCTGATATGGTGCACGCGTTTAAACCGGATCCGCGCACTAACCTCGATAACGATGCGCGCACCTTCGATTTCTTCTCCCACGTACCGGAAGCCACGCACGCGCTCACCATGCTGTTCTCCAACATGGGCACGCCGGCGAGCTATCGCGAAATGGACGGTAACAGCGTGCACGCCTACAAGTTTGTGAACAGCAAAGGCGAAGTGCACTACGTGAAGTTTCACTGGAAGACGCTGCAGGGCGAACGCAACCTCGATCCTACTGAATCGGCAGCGATCCAGGGCCGCAGCTACAGCCACATGACTGAAGATCTGGTGGCGGCGATTAACCGCAAAGCGTTTCCGAAGTGGGATCTCTACATTCAGACCATTAAAGCCAGCGAACTGGATAAGTTCGATTTCAATCCGCTCGACTCCACCAAAATCTGGCCGAATGTGCCAGAGGTGAAAGTGGGGCAGATGGTGCTGAATCGCAACGTCGACAACTTCTTCCAGCAAACCGAGCAGGTGGCGATGGCGCCGTCCAATCTGGTGCCGGGCATTGAGCCGTCTGAAGATCGCCTGCTGCAGGGCCGCCTGTTCTCCTATGCTGATACCCAGCTGTACCGCGTGGGCGCTAACGGCCTCAGCCTGCCGGTGAATGCGCCGCGCGTACCGGTCAGCAATGGCAATCAGGATGGCCTGATGGACAGCGGTAACGCCGATGACAAGGGCGTTAATTACCAGCCAAGCCGCATCTATCCGCGTGAAGAGCTGCAAAGCGCACGTTACAGCCATACGCCGCTTAACGGCAGTACGCAGCAGGCGATGATCGCCAAACCGCAAAATTTCCGCCAGGCAGGGGAGCTGTATCGTTCCTTTAACGCGAAAGAGCGGGGCGCTCTGATCACCTCGCTCGGTAGCGCGCTGAAAAGCGCCGACGCGCAAAGCCGGCTGGCGATGCTCTCGTTCTTTTATAAGGCCGATAGCGAGTACGGCACGCGTCTGGCGGCGGTAACGCAGGACGATATCACCACGGTAAAAGCGCTGGCTGACAAGCTGAGCGACTGATGTGCCGGCGGCAGAGCAAGCGCTCTGCCGCTTTTTCCCGCTGAAGGGTTTACCTTTCGCCGACATGCTGCACACTTAAGTAAACGGTTTAACCCAGGAATGTGGCATGTGGCAGCAACAAACTCTCACGCTGAGCGCGAAGGCGCGCGGCTTTCATCTGATCACCGACGAAATTGTCGGCCAGCTTAAGGGCTTAACGGACCTGCGCATCGGCCAGCTGCATCTGCTGTTGCAGCACACCTCAGCGTCGCTGACGCTCAATGAAAATTGCGATCCTACGGTGCGCAGCGACATGGAGCAGCACTTTCTGCGGCACGTTCCAGAGGACGCGCCCTATCAGCACGACTATGAAGGCGCTGACGACATGCCGGCGCACATCAAATCGTCACTGCTTGGCGTATCGCTGCTGATCCCGGTCAGCCGCGGCAAACTGCTGCTCGGCACCTGGCAGGGGATCTGGCTGGGCGAACATCGGGTACACGGCGGCGCGCGGCGCATCGTCGCCACCTTACAAGGGGAATAAAACATGAACACGTCGGATTTACTGACCTACTGCATGAGCAAACCGGGCGCTTCACAAAGTTATAAAGATGAGTGGGACGCAACCCAGGTGAAGAGCGATGGCGTGCTGTTTGCCATGGTGCATGACGTTGAAGGGCGACCGGCGTTGTCGCTGAAGACCTCGCCCGCGCTGGCGGAGTTATTGCGCGATGAACACCACGATGTGTTTCCCAGTGAACATCTCAATAAGTCGTACTGGAGCACGCTGTGGCTGGATGGATCGCTGAAGGATTCGCAGATTTACTATCTGGTTGATGCGTCATGGCAACAGGCTGACGCCACGCGCGCGGCGGGCGTCAGCCATGATGATGAGACGCGCTGATTAAGCCGCAGACTCTTCACGCAGGGTGTTGATATCAATCACGAAGCGATACTTCACGTCGCTTTTCAGCATGCGCTCGTAGGCGTCGTTGATTTGGTTCATGGCGATCAGCTCGATATCCGAAGTGATGCCGTGCTTGCCGCAGAAATCCAGCATCTCCTGGGTTTCGGCGATACCGCCAATTAGTGAACCGGCAATGCTGCGACGCTTGAGGATCAGGTTAAATACCTGTGGCGCCGGGTGATCGTGCTCCGGCGCGCCGACCAGCGTCATGTTGCCGTCGCGCTTCAGCAGGGCGATAAACGGGTTGAGATCGTGCTGCGCGGCGACGGTATTTAAGATGAAGTCGAAGCTGTTGGTATGTTGTGCCATCTGGTCAGCCTCTTTCGAAATCACCACTTCGTCAGCGCCGAGGCGTTTGCCATCTTCAATTTTTGACGGTGACGTGGTGAACAGCACCACGTGCGCGCCCATCGCATGCGCGATTTTCACGCCCATATGGCCGAGGCCGCCCAGACCAACGATACCGACTTTTTTGCCGGGACCGACATTCCAGTGACGCAGCGGGGAATAGGTGGTGATACCGGCGCACAGCAGCGGCGCAACGCCCGCCAGATCGAGGTTTTCCGGTACGCGCAGCACAAAGCTTTCATCAACCACCATGCTGGTGGAGTAGCCGCCGTAGGTGATGGCGCCGGTTTCACGATCCTGGCCGTTGTAAGTGCCAACAAAGCCGTTTTCACAGTACTGCTCGAGTCCTTCCTGACAGCTTGGGCAGCTGCGGCAGGAGTCGACCATACAGCCGACGCCGACTAAATCGCCCACTTTATATTTGTGCGTGTGCGCGCCAACGGCGGTAACGCGACCCACGATTTCATGGCCTGGCACCACCGGGAATACGGTGTTGCGCCATTCGTTGCGCGCCTGGTGCAGGTCCGAGTGGCAGACGCCACAGTACAACACTTCAATCTGCACATCATGAGCGCGCAGTTCGCGCGGCTTATAATCGAACGGGGCGAGTTTGGCTTTCGCGTCCTGTGCGGCATAGGCATGCGTAATATTCATGGTGTCTCCAGTCAGATGTGTCGTGAGTATTTTTTGCGAGGGGTCCGTTCAGTGATGACACTGAAGGACAGAGGCGCGTCAGCGGCGCCAAAAGGAACGCAGTAAGAATAGTCAGCGGGACGCGATGCGTATATGCCTGAAGTTGTCTGTTTCTTGCCTGTTTCTGCATTTGCTAAGGCATTCAGACAATGGCACCAAATGGCGAGCAACCGGAGCGGTGAGCCGTGGCGAGATCAGAAAAAACGCGCCGCAACAGCGGGTGCGGCGCGTTAAACCTACTTTTTCAGCATCGGCTTGAGGAAGCGTGCAGTATGCGATTTTTCGCACTGTGCAACGGTTTCCGGCGTGCCGGCCACCAGGATTTCACCACCGCCGCTGCCGCCTTCCGGACCGAGATCGACAATCCAGTCAGCGGTTTTGATCACGTCGAGGTTGTGCTCAATCACCACGATGGTATTGCCCTGATCGCGCAGCTGATGCAGCACTTCCAGCAGCTGCTGGATGTCGGCAAAATGCAGGCCGGTGGTCGGTTCATCGAGAATGTACAGCGTCTGACCGGTACCGCGCTTCGACAGCTCACGCGCCAGTTTAACGCGCTGCGCTTCACCGCCGGACAGCGTGGTTGCCGACTGGCCAAGACGAATATACGACAGGCCGACATCAATCAGCGTCTGCAGCTTACGCGCCAGTGCAGGTACCGCATCAAAGAACTCACGCGCCTCTTCGATGGTCATCTCCAGCACTTCGTGAATGCTCTTGCCTTTGTACTTAATCTCCAGCGTTTCGCGGTTATAGCGTTTGCCTTTGCACTGATCGCACGGCACATAAATGTCCGGCAGGAAGTGCATTTCGACCTTGATTACGCCGTCGCCCTGACAGGCTTCACAGCGCCCGCCGCGCACGTTAAAGCTGAAGCGGCCCGGATTGTAGCCGCGCGAACGCGCTTCCGGCACGCCGGCAAACAGTTCACGCACCGGGGTAAAAATCCCGGTGTAAGTGGCCGGGTTTGAGCGCGGCGTCCGGCCGATCGGGCTCTGATCGATGTCGATCACTTTATCGAAGTGCTCCAGCCCGGCGATCTCGCGATACGGCGCAGCTTCACCGCTGGTAGCACCATTCAACTGGCGCTGCGCAATCGGGAACAGCGTATCGTTAATCAGCGTTGATTTGCCGGAACCGGACACGCCGGTGATACAGGTAAACAGCCCAACCGGAACCGTCAGCGTGACATCCTTCAGGTTATTACCGCGTGCGCCGCTCAGTTTCAGTACTTTGGACGGATCGCCTTTCACCCGCTCTGCCGGCACCGCGATTTCACGCTTGCCACTGAGGAACTGACCGGTGAGAGAATCTTCGTGCGCCATGATGGCATGCACATCGCCCTCGGCTACCACCTGGCCGCCGTGCACGCCAGCGCCCGGACCGATATCAATAATATGGTCAGCGGCGCGAATCGCGTCTTCATCATGCTCAACCACGATCACGGTATTACCGAGATCGCGCAGGTGAATCAGCGTCGATAGCAGGCGTTCGTTGTCGCGCTGATGCAGACCGATGGACGGTTCATCCAGTACGTACATGACGCCAACCAGACCGGCACCAATCTGGCTCGCCAGACGAATACGCTGTGCTTCACCGCCGGACAGTGTTTCCGCTGAACGCGACATCGACAGATAATTCAGGCCGACGTTGACCAGGAAGCTCAGACGGTCGCCAATTTCCTTCAGCACTTTCTCGGCGATTTTGGCGCGCTGGCCGCTCAGCTTCAGATTGCGGAAGAAGTCCATAGCGTGGCCGATGCTCATATCCGAGATGGTCGGCAGGTTGGTGTCTTCCACGAACACATGGCGCGCTTCACGACGCAGGCGCGTCCCTTCGCAGCTGGCGCAGGCGCGGTTGCTGATAAACTTCGCCAGCTCTTCGCGCACCGCGTTGGATTCCGTCTCTTTGTAGCGGCGCTCCATGTTATGCAGCACGCCTTCGAACGGATGACGACGCACCGAGGTATCGCCGCGATCGTTGATATATTTGAACTCAATGTTCTCTTTGCCGGAGCCGTACAGAATCACTTCGCGCGCTTTCTCGCTCAGGCTATTGAACGGCGCTTCGACATCGAAATCCAGATGTTCCGCCAGCGAGCGCAGCATCTGGAAATAGTAGAAGTTACGGCGATCCCAGCCGCGAATGGCGCCACCGGCCAGCGACAGCTCCGGATTTTGTACCACGCGATCGGGATCGAAATATTGCTGAACGCCGAGGCCGTCACAGGTCGGGCAGGCACCGGCCGGGTTATTGAACGAGAACAGGCGCGGCTCCAGCTCGCGCATGCTGTAACCGCATACCGGGCAGGCAAAGTTAGCTGAGAACAGCATCTCTTCGGTATCGGGATCGTCCATATCCGCGACGATCGCCGTGCCGCCACTCAGTTCCAGCGTCGTTTCAAAGGATTCGGCCAGACGCGTCGCCAGATCGTCACGCACGCGGAAACGATCGATCACCACCTCAATGGTGTGTTTCTTCTGCAGCTCCAGCTTGGGTGGATCCGACAGATCGCACACTTCGCCATCAATACGTGCGCGGATGTAGCCCTGCGCCGCCAGATTTTCCAGCGTTTTGGTGTGCTCGCCTTTGCGGTCTTTTACCACCGGCGCCAGCAGCATCAGGCGCCGACCCTCTTCCTGCGCCAGGACCTGATCGACCATTTGGCTGACGGTTTGTGCCGCCAGCGTGACGTTGTGATCCGGACAGCGCGGTTCACCCACGCGGGCAAACAGCAGACGCAGGTAGTCATGAATTTCAGTGATGGTGCCGACGGTCGAGCGCGGGTTGTGTGACGTCGATTTCTGCTCAATGGAAATGGCAGGCGACAGCCCCTCGATGTGGTCTACGTCCGGTTTCTCCATTAAGGAAAGAAACTGGCGCGCATAGGCAGAAAGCGATTCAACATAGCGGCGCTGGCCTTCGGCATACAGCGTATCAAACGCCAGCGAAGACTTACCGGAACCCGACAGACCGGTCACTACAATGAGCTTGTCGCGTGGGATGATCAGGTTGATATTCTTCAAATTATGGGTGCGAGCACCGCGGACTTCAATCTTATCCATTCACCTTTCCCGGATTAGGCAACGCTCGCCATGCCTTGCCAGCACGACCAGCAGAAACGCATCATTATGGCACAAAAAATAAACTGAATAAATATCCAGTGTTTTTGCTATCCTGTCACGGTCGAAAAACTGGAATCCCGCTCGAAAGTGGGAAGCGTCATTGTGACGTGATACAATTTTTCGCTTAGACTTTTAGCATTAACTCATCGGGAGACAGCAACATGGCCAGTCGTGGCGTAAACAAAGTGATTCTTGTCGGGAATCTGGGTCAGGATCCGGAAGTGCGCTACATGCCGAATGGTGGCGCGGTAGCCAACATTACGCTGGCCACGTCAGAGAGCTGGCGCGACAAGCAAACCGGTGAAAACAAAGAGATCACCGAGTGGCACCGCGTCGTGCTGTTCGGCAAGCTGGCTGAAGTCGCCGGCGAATATCTGCGTAAAGGTTCGCAGGTCTACATTGAAGGCCAGCTGCGCACCCGTAAATGGCAGGACCAGAGCGGTCAGGACAAATACACCACCGAAGTGGTCGTGAACGTGGGCGGCACCATGCAGATGCTGGGTGGTCGTCAGCAGGGCGGCAACGGCGGTGGCGCACCGATGGGCGGCCAGGGCGGCGGCAACAATAACGGCTGGGGCCAGCCGCAGCAGCCACAGGGTGGGGGCAACCAGTTCAGCGGCGGCGCGCAGCAGCGTCCACAGCAGCAGAGCGCACCGGCGAACAACGAACCACCAATGGATTTCGACGACGATATCCCGTTCTGATTGGCGTACCGATCCACGCATTATCCAGCCCTCGCTTCTGCGAGGGTTTTTTTATGTCCTGATAAGCCGGCGATCAAACATAAACGGTAACGCTTTCACACCCGGCAGATAGTCACTAAATGCAGGATGGAGAGGGTTCAGGATGGCGTTGTTTTCCATCGGGATAATCGTGGAAGGTAGCATCAGCGCGGCACCTTCAGCGGATTGCAGCCAGCCGGTGCCGAGATCCATTGTCGACAGTGGCGCTGGATCATGACGCCAGTCCGGCGGCAAAAATGCTTCAGCAAGATAGGCAACTTCTGCATCCGGGATGTCGATACTGAGTAAGGTGTACTCATCCAGCACCGACTCTCTTCCGATATGGACCAGCACTTCCAGTGCTGCGAGTGACACCGACGTGGCAACATAAACGGTGGGATAGCCTTTATGATTCCAGCGTCCACCATACTGTTTTGCCCCATAACCGGACCAGGCTTCAGCCGCATACTGGCTCTTCGTCAGCCGATAAAAAATCACGAGAAAACACCGTGCTCCAGACGGCCGATCAGATCGAGCACATCCAGCGCACCGCTCTCCGTCGTCAGTAAGGTGATGGGCGCAACATTGCCTAACCCTTTCACCGGCCGGCTCAGCCACTGGGTGGCCTCTTCTTTATTACCAGCAAAAAGCTGAACGGCGGCATCCATCACGCGGACGAAGCGGGCGACACGTTCACTCTCGTCGGGTGACAGACTTTTACCCGTGCTTTTACGACGGGCAATGTTGCGTTCATTAATCCCTGTGACCTTCATGATTTCGGCGCGCGTCATGGCCGACCAGTGACGGATATCATCAATGACGGCCACCGGCAAACCGGCTTCCAGCATACGCGTTAACTCAATACCACGTGGAGGCAGGCCTGCAACCCGCCACAGCGTGTTGTCATTGGCTCCAGGCTGAGGAATATAAGCTCGCATGTGAGAAACTCCATACAGACAAGTGTCATGCTCTATTATTGACACTTGTCAGATTATTTCAATAGCGCAACCCTTAATGCGCGCGCCACTCCCGCAGTAATTCTTCCGTGGTTTTAACCCGCACCGGATTGCCCGGCATGATCAAATCCGCCCACACTTCGTTGTGCTGATTAATAAGCTGCTGCGCCGACACATGTGTGCGATCGGCGGTGGTGTGGGCATCGGCCGCCACGGTGACGTGATAGCCAAGGCTGGCCCCGACTTTGATGGTGGTATCGACGCAATAATCGGTGGCGCAGCCGCAAATGACAAAGCTTTCAATCTGATGCTGTTCAAGCTGCGCCGCGAGCCCGGTTTGCCAGAAGCTGTCGCAGGCGGTTTTGGTGATGTAAAGCGCGCCGGCGGGTTGTTCCAGTTCGGCGACTATTTGCCAGTCTGCGGAGTCAGCGGCTAAATCCGGCCCGCTATGCTGAATAAAAATGACCTGATCGGCGGCGGCCATCAGCTGATTAATGCGCGCGCAGCGTCCGGCGCGGTCGTAACGCGGCGTTGCCAGCACGCCATTTTGCATATCCACTACCATTACCACCCGTTGTGCCATTGTCGCCTCCTTTATAGGTCAGGCCCCAGTGTCGCGCTGAAGGGCCAGGCGCGTAAAGCGATTGGGCTTTGCTTTTTTTGTGCGCGCCGCGCATGCTTACTGCCTGATAGCGTATGGAGGTGTGTGGTGACGGTGGTTCCCGAAGTCTTTCCCTGTGAGCAGGATCGTGCGCAGTTTCAGCACTTTGCTGAGCTGCCGGGCATTGAGCTTTATCAGGCGCACATCTCCCGCTACGCTTTTGAGCCCCATACCCACGAAGCCTTCGGGATTGGCACCATTGAATCCGGCGCGCAGCGCTTTCGTTACCGCGGCACCAATTATGTCGCGCCGGTGCATTCGCTGGTGATGATGAATCCCGATGAACTGCACACTGGTGAATCGGCCTGCGCTGAAGGCTGGCGTTATCGCATGATCTATATCGATCCGGCGGAGATGGATCGGCTGACCGGCGATCGCAACTGGTGGTTTAGCGATGCGCTGCGCACCGATGCGCGTCTGGCACAACCTTTCTCTCACGCGCTGGCACAGATGTGGCAGGCGCAAAGTGCGCTGGAGCGGCAGGGCGCGCTGCTGGATCTGCTGGAGTGGCTGCGTCCGCTGGCGCAGCAGGGCGTCGCGCGGCCGCGCGAAGGCGCCCACCGCTTTGATGTGGTAAAAGCCTGGCTGCGCGATAACCTGGCAGAGCCGGTGCGGCTGGAGGAGCTGGCGGCGCTGGTATCGCTGTCGCCGTGGCATTTTCTGCGCAGTTTCAAACAACACTTTCACGTCACTCCCCATCAAATGCTGATGGCCTTCCGCCTGTTCGAGGCCAAGCAGCGGCTGGCGCAGGGCGAGAGCGCCGCCAGCGTGGCGGCGGCGGTTGGCCTCACCGACCAGGCGCATCTGACGCGGGCGTTTGCCCATCGCTACGGCATTACGCCGGGACGCTATCAAAAGCAGGTGTTCAGCGGACGTTAACCGCAATCTGCTACAAGCCTTTCACCTTTTCCTGCGCCACACTGTGGCGGATTAAAGATAAAGGAAAGGTGTATGTTTGCAGGAATAGTGTTTGCCCTCGCGGCGGGGCTGATGTGGGGCATGATTTTTGTCGGGCCGCTGCTGATACCCGATTATCCGGGCACGTTGCAATCGGCGGGTCGCTATGTTGCCTTTGGTCTGGTGGTGCTGCCGCTGGCGTGGCTCAGCCGGCGCCGGCTAAAACAGCTGACGCGCCCGGACTGGACGGAGGCGGTGAAGCTGTCGCTGGTGGGCAATCTGCTCTATTACGCCTGCCTCGCCAGCGCGATTCAGCGCACCGGCGCACCGGTCTCCACCATGATCATCGGCACGCTGCCGGTGGTGATCACCGTCACCGCTAACCTCTGTTACGGCCATCTCGAAGGGCGCCTGCCATGGCGCCGGCTGATGCCCGCGCTGGTCATCATTGCTGCCGGTCTGGGCTGCGTCAACGCGGCGGAACTGCACGGGCAGGGGCCGGCATTTGAACTCTGGGGCTACCTGAGTGGCCTGCTGCTGGCGGTGCTGGCAGTGGTGTGCTGGACTTGGTATCCGTTGCGCAATGCGCGCTGGCTGCGCGAACATCCTCAGCACAAACCGTCGAGCTGGGCCACCGCGCAGGGACTGGTGACATTGCCGCTGGCGCTGGTGTTTTATGGGCTGGTGAGCCTGCAGATTCACTGGCAGCAGCCCGATTTCGCTTTACCGTTCGGCCCGCAGCCGGCGCGCTTTATCTGGCTGATGCTGGCGATTGGTTTGTTCTGCTCATGGCTGGCGGCGCTGTGCTGGAATGCCGCCAGTCAGCGTTTGCCAACGGTAGTGATGGGGCCGCTCATCGTATTCGAAACGCTCTCTGGCCTGCTGTGGACCTTTATTTACCGCCAGAGCTGGCCACCGCTGCTCACCAGCATCGGTATCGGCTGTCTGATTGTTGGCGTGATCTATGCCATGCGCATTAAACCGCAGCGGCTGACCGCACTTTCTTAACTCTGCCTCGCTGCTGAGTCATCCACTCAGCAGCGCTTTCCCCTGATATTTTAGGAATTTGACCAGCCGATAATTCCGCCTCAGTGACCTGATGCTGGCCGGCACGCGCATGCTATATAACCGACCAGCGCTACGGCCGCCCGGTTTTCATTCTCTTCCGCTATAAAACTCTCTGCCGTCAGCACGGTAAAAGGTCGACTTTCGCTGCCTTATAGCGTTCCGGTGGGATAAAAAAAGCGCATATCGGGCAACAATTCGCCGGTTTAGCGCGTAAAAAACTCTTCGCCAGTCGGATTTTTACCCGGCTGTGGCACTGAAATACCAGCGTGAGAAGCCACCTTAGCCTTAAGCGTTACCGGCATTGTTAAGAATGATTCCCAACAGCTGCCAGAAAAAAAGATTAAAGATGACGATGGATTCAAGCACAGTATTTACCGTGGATAACCGTTTTTCGGCATTATAGTTTAAACATCATAACGTTTTTGAACCGGAGTATTCCTGGTGTGGTTTAAGAGTTAGCCGACTAGCGCTGATCGCCAAAGCGATCATAAACGCAGCGGCCAGATCCAGTTTAAAACTGAGCCAATGTGTGAGCGGTTACACTGTGTTGTTCATTAACGCTTAACAGAATTGTCTGTGATCAGGTCTGATTATTAGTAATCGTGAAGTAATAGACTAAGCACCAATCTCACCAAAATGAGATTGGGCTAAGTCTAAATGGCTTGAAACGCGAGGCTTTTGCTGGTGTGAATCAATTTTACCGCAAAAAAGGAAGTGATTCCGTGATGGCATTCATCAGGAAAAAGTGGTTCGAATTGTTATGTAGCGAATGCCGAATTTAATGATCTTCATCTCTTCTGGTAAGAACAAATCTCAGCATTAAGTCATATAACATCGGCCTCAATGGTATTAGCGATTATCGGAACCGGAAGGGTAATGATAAACGCTACGGCTAATATCCAGTAAACGACAGCTGCGACGGGTACCGATGTCGAAAGTGGTTTGCAGGAAGTTGACCGCCTGACGCTTTTCATTCGTAGTGAAGAAGTTTTTCAGCACGCTTTGCAGCATCTCCTTGTCGGAGCTCAGGGTCTGCAGCTCGCGCGTAAGGTTCTGCAGTTTATCTTCCAACTCCTTGATTTTTCGCCCCTCCTCTGATGAAAGCCCGGAGAACTTCTTCTTCCAGCTATAGAAGGTGGCCTCGGAAATGCCCAGCTCCTCACAAATCTCCCTGACTTTCACTCCCGTTTCAGAAGCTTTAATGGCATTTGTGATTTGCTCTTCGCTATATCGTGACTTTCTCATAAATGCTCTTACCTTTCTTATCAATTAGTGGATGAGAATTACTGTATTAATATCTGGTACTGCAAAAACGGTATTAATGCAGTATTAAAGTGCGCGATTAGAATTGCGAGGGTTAAATTAAGTTATTTAGAATAAATATCATCATGGGATAAATCTTATTTTATTCTGAATGCCATTGAACGCCTTCCTGGTGCTGGGTTTTTGATATAGATTCATTCCATCCCAAATGCAGAAAAATACGACAATCATTGGAAATTCGGCATAGCCTGCTTGCAAAAAACTCAGGATATGCCTGTGAACTTTTGTCCTGAATTCGGGTTGAAATCGTTTACATCCATCGGGCTTCGCACCAGGTTTAATCGGAATTTTCCTGAATTTAATCGCTAAACTCTGACGCGAGTCTCATTTTTCGGACCAGCCTGGTTTGAAGTTATTAAATTGTGTCAGGCCCACTGAGCGCTTGTTAATTCATTTCAAGGACGTTGTACCGAAAAGCAGTTGCTGTACGTAATACTAAGGACCAGTCAATGAAATTGAGCGTAATGTCTAATGCCGCCTGGATGATGTCTGAGAAGATCGTCTCGGTATTCGGCGTCATATTTGTGACCTCCTACGTGGCAAAATCCTTTGGCCCAACGGTGTTTGGCCAAATGGCATTTTCGACCTCGCTGTTCTCCATGGTGCAAACCGTGGCGATTTTTGGTACCGAAACCATCCTGTTCAAGCGCATCAGCAAAAGTGCGCCGAAAGGCCTGCGGTTAATGGCCGTGGCGCGGACCATGCGCCTGGTGCTGCTGTTGCTGACATCAATCCCGGTGTTGATTTGGGTCTGGTACAACATGCAGGAAAACTTCCTTGCGTTTGCACTGGCCTCGTTTATCTCGTCGGTGTTTGTTACCCAGGACACGTTCAGCGTGTATAACAATGCGCGGCTGGCGTCACGGCTCAATACCATTGCCAACTCGGCCGGCTTGCTGCTGGGCTTTGCCATGAGCTTCACCATCGCCTGGCTGCACCTCAATCCACTGTGGCTCACCGCCTCGATTGTGGCCGTCACGCTGGTGCCGTACGCCATCAAGCGCGTCAATTTCTATCGCGAACATCAGGATCTGGCGCCGCCGCAGGACAAGCGCACCACCTACCTGCGCTACCTGATGTATGCCGGCCTGCCGCTGGCCATCTCCAGCATCTTTATCTCGGTGCAGGTGAAAGCCGCACAGATGTTCCTCGCGGGCATCGCCTCAGCGCGCGACCTTGGCCTGTTCGCCGCTGCGAATACCATTTCGGCTTCCTGGATTTTTATCCCGGTTGCCATCATCACTTCCTGCTTCTCGGAGATTTTCCGCGAGCGTGGAGCAGCCGCGATCAAGCTCACCGCGCGGCTGAACGGCTATGTCATGGGAGTTTCATTGCTGCTATTAGCGGTGATCGCCTTATACGGCGAAAAAATCATCATCGCTTTATATGGTCACGAGTACACACAGTCCGGAAGTCTCATTACGTTACTGTCGTTAGCAACCTGCTTTTCGGCAATGGGGACCGTCGCTTATCGCTACATGGTGAAAGAGGGCGGGTTTAACTATCTGTTGAAGAAGATCATTTGTCTGATGGTCATCAGCCTGCCGCTGTCGTGGTGGCTGATCCAGGGCTACGGCATCATGGGTGCCGCCTGGAGCGTCTTCATCACGGAGTTACTGTCCCTGACCGTAATGAATTACTTCTTCAAAAACGGCGTCATCCAAAAAATTCAGGTTTCCTCACTCAACTACAAAACCTACAAATGAGGTCAGATATGATCAGGTTGAAAGACGAACTCAGAAGAAGCGTACAGTATTTCATCAAAAAGATGCCCTGGGCGTACCAGGATCGCATTTACTACTTTCACAAATTCCGTAAGCTGCCGAACCTGCGTCAGCCGAAGGTGTTCAATGAGAAAGTGCTGTATCGCAAATTCGTCTACGGCGACTACCAGTGCTATGGCCGCCTGTCGGACAAGTTTTCGGTGCGTGAGTACATTGCCGAAAAGGTGGGCAGTGAGTATCTGATTCCGCTGGTTTATGAGACCAGCGATCCGCACTCACTGCATACGCTGCCGAGCTGGAAGAACACGGTTATCAAGCCGAATCACGGCTCCAACATGGTCGAGATCCTGCTGGAAGAACCGGATGCGCTGAAAAAACAGCAGATTATCAGCGATTGCCAGCGCTGGCTGAAGACCGACTTCGCCAACGAGGCGCGCGAGATTCACTATCGCTATATTAAGCCGCGCATTCTGGTAGAGAAGTACATCGGCGATGGCAAAACCGCGCCGATCGATTACAAGTTTCACATGTTCAACAAGCGCGACGGCAATTTTGAATATGTGCTGCAGGTAATCTACAACCGCTGTAATCCGCTGCTGTCGATGAACTTTTACGTCAACAATCTTAACGAGGCGTATCACAAAATCCGTGACACCGGGCTGGATGTGTCACCGCTGCTGCCACAATTGCAGCACGCGCTGGCGCTGAGTAAAACGCTGGCCAGCGACTTCGATTATGTGCGTGTGGACTGGTATATCGATGGCGAACAGATCTACTTCGGTGAGCTGACGTTCACGCCAGGCGCCGGGCTGGTCACCGGGTTGGATCGGGGGCTCAATCAGATGATGGGTGATATGTGGATTCAGGATCGTCGCGATACGCAGAGATCGGACGTCACGGTGCCGGAAGTACCACTTCCAGCCGTATTGAAGAAAATTTGAAATCACACAGCAAAATAAAAAACCCCGCTTAGCGGGGTTTTTTATGCGCCGCGTTTACGGCATTGGCCAGTCGGCTGGTGTCTGGCTCATCACCTGAATAAACGCCTCTTTGGTGATGGACATAAAGTTATGCACGTTTTCCATGCTCAGCGTAATGCCGAGCAGACCGGTAACGAACCAGCATGACATCGCTACGCCCACGCCGCCGCACATCAGCGCCATCACGTGGTGGCTGTTCTGACGCAATTTAATTTTCATGGTGCTGGCGAAGAACATCATTACCGCGCTGAGCAGTTCCCAACGCATGACGATCAGACTGGTAGTTAACGTAGCCATCGGCGAAAACCTCTTGAAATCAGTAATATCCCTGACATTCATCGGACATCACTGGCGGCAGACAAGGGAGGTCAGGGAAGCCCTTCTGTCGTCTTAATACAGCTTGAATCTGTGACTTGGGTCACATTATATCACTGGATTTGAAAATTTGAACAAAATTTAGACCTGGTATGGCAGGCCAAGAAAGGGCTGGAGGAAGGTGAGGAGGAGGGGAAAGGCGCGCCCGCGTGGGGCGCACTGACTTCAGCGTACCGGGCAGCACTCGCCGGTGGTGCGCTGGGCAAAGCTGTTCATGCCTTCGCTGCAGTCAAAGTTGACCAGACGCGGACGCTGCACCATCGCCTGGCGACGCATGCTGTGACGATAAGCGGTAGGGGTTTGCGAGAAGCTGACGGCGGAACACGCGCGAAAACGTCTGCTGCGAGTCGTAGCCGTACTGCATCGCAATGTCGAATACCGGACGCTGCGTCTGACGCAAGGCTTCGGCGGCCAGCGTGAGACGGCGTTCACGAATATAACCACCCAGCGTTTGTTTCGTAACCGTACGGAACATACGCTGCAGGTGCCATTTCGAGTAACCCGATTTTGCCGCCACTTCATCAATCGACAATGTTTTATCCAGATTCTGATCGATCCAGTTAGTCAGTGAATGGATGATTTCCTGTTGCATCATAGCCTGTTCCTTCTGCAAGGTTATCGCCTGGTTTGAAATTCGCTGTTTTGCTGGGGTGCGAGTATAATTCCTCAAGTTAACTTGAGGTAAAGGCCCTAAATGAAAAAAGAACGCAATTACCCGAAACCGGTGCTGACGCCGGGCGAAGTGGCGAAACGCAGCGGCGTGGCGGTATCGGCACTGCACTTTTATGAAAGCAAAGGCTTGATCAGCAGCACGCGCAATGGCGGTAATCAGCGCCGCTACAGCCGTGATGTGCTGCGCCGCGTGGCGATCATCAAAATTGCCCAGCGCATCGGGATTCCGCTGGCGACGGTCAGCGACAGCCTGATGCATGTGCCGGCGAATAAGCGCATGTCGACGCAGGAGTGGGACGCGCTGACGCAGCACTGGCGCGAAGAGCTGGATAAACGCATCGAAACCCTGACGCGTCTGCGCAACGATCTTGACGGCTGCATTGGTTGCGGCTGCCTGTCGATGCGCGACTGCCCGCTGCGCAATCCGGGTGACCGCCTGGGGCAGCAGGGCTCCGGAGCGGTCCTGCTCGATCCGCAACAGGACGAGCCGCAGCGTTAATCCGCTATACTAGATGCCAACCCTTAGCAGCAAGGAATCGCGCATGATTACCGTTCACCATCTGGAAAACTCCCGTTCTCATCGGGTGCTGTGGCTGCTGGAAGAGCTGGCGGTGCCGTATCAAATCAAACGCTATCAGCGGGAAAATACCCTGCTGGCGCCGGACGAATTAAAGAAAGTGCATCCGCTGGGTAAATCGCCGGTGATTACCGATGGCAATCGGGTGATCGCCGAATCGGGCGCCATCCTCGAATATCTGCAGCTGAAGTACGACAGTGAGCATCTGCTGGCGCTGCATGAGGAAGAGGAGCAAATTCAGGCGCGCTACTGGCTGCACTATGCTGAAGGTTCGCTGATGCCGCTGCTGGTGATGAAGCTGGTATTTGCGCAACTGGGCAAAAAGCCGGTGCCATGGCTGCTGCGCCCGGCCGGCGTGGCGCTGAGTAAAGGCATTCAGAAAGCGTGGCTGAACAAGCAGCTGGCACTCCACGGGCGCGTGATTGAGCAGCATCTGAGCCAGCAGCGCTTTTTTGCCGGTTCACGCTTCAGCATTGCCGATGTGCAGATGAGTTTTCCGCTGCTGGCGTTGCAGATGCGTGGCGCGCTGGGTGAGATGCCCGCCACGGCGCGCTGGCTGGAGAATATGCAGCAGCGGGCCGCGTGGCAGCGCGCGCTGGAGCAGGGCGGCCCGATTCAGTTCAATAACGGCTGAGGCGCAGCGGTAACGCAACGAAACAGGACGCCGCGACGCGCTGTCGCGGCACCGCAGCAAACCACCTGAAATGCCAGCCTTTTTCCTCCATGATTTCCTGCTTCCGCTAGCGTAACGCCAGCCATAATTGCGCCTGAGCTGCGCATTATCCTGCCTGCCAGGTGATTAGCAGTTGAAAACGCCACCCCAAACGCCAGATAATCGTTTGCCTTTTTTCCGCGTCACCCCTTTTTGACCTGGAATACGCGGCCACGTAATCGTTTGCCTGCTTTTCTCTCTGAGACATCTTCACCAGGATGATGCGCAAACGCGAGCCGCGCGGTGACCTATATCTTAAAAAACACAGAGGAATAACTATGTCTGGCGAATCACGCCCGGCCAGGGGAAAACTGGACGCCTGGTTCCACATTTCAGCACGCGGCAGCAGCGTGCGGCAGGAAGTGCTGGCTGGCCTCACCACCTTTTTAGCGATGGTCTATTCGGTCATCGTGGTGCCTGGCATGCTCGGTAAAGCGGGCTTCTCACCGACGGCGGTGTTTGTCGCTACCTGTCTGGTGGCCAGCTTTGGCTCCCTCATCATGGGACTGTGGGCCAACCTGCCGATGGCGATTGGCTGTGCCATCTCCCTGACCGCCTTCACCGCGTTCAGTCTGGTACTGGGCCAGCACATTAGCGTGCCGGTGGCGCTGGGCGCGGTCTTCCTGATGGGCCTGCTGTTCACGCTGATTTCCGTGACCGGCATTCGCGCGTGGATTCTGCGTAACCTGCCGATGGGCGTGGCGCACGGCACCGGCGTCGGTATCGGCCTGTTTCTGCTGCTGATTGCCGCCGATGGCATTGGTCTGGTGGTAAAAAACCCGGCGGCAGGCCTGCCGGTGGCGCTTGGTCACTTCACCTCTTTCCCGGTGATCATGGCGCTGATCGGGCTGGCGGCGATTTTTGGTCTGGAAAAACGGCGGGTACCGGGCGGCATTCTGCTGACCATCATTGCGATTTCGCTGCTTGGGCTGATTTTCGACCCGGCGGTGAAGTGGCAGGGGCTGTTTGCCATGCCGAGCCTGCGTGATGCCAGCGGCCAGTCGGCAATGTTTAGCCTGGATATCATGGGCGCGCTGCAGCCGGTGGTGTTACCGAGCGTGCTGGCGCTGGTGATGACCGCGGTGTTTGACGCCACCGGCACCATTCGTGCGGTGGCCGGGCAGGCGAACCTGCTGGATAAAGAGGGCCAGATTATCAATGGCGGTCGCGCGCTGACCACCGACTCTATCAGCAGCCTGTTTGCCGGACTGGTGGGTGCCTCGCCCGCCGCAGTGTATATCGAGTCCGCTGCGGGTACTGCCGCCGGCGGTAAAACCGGCCTGACAGCGATTGTCGTGGGTCTGTTGTTCCTGCTGATTCTGTTTATGTCGCCGCTGGCTTATCTGGTTCCAGCCTATGCCACCGCACCCGCGCTGATGTATGTCGGCCTGCTGATGCTGAGCAACGTGGCCAAAATCGACTTCAATGATTTCGTCGATGCGATGTCTGGCCTGCTGACGGCGGTATTCATCGTACTGACCTGCAACATCGTCACCGGCATCATGCTCGGCTTTGCCGCGCTGGTGATTGGCCGCCTGTTTGCCGGCGAGTGGCGCAAGCTCAACGCTGGCACGGTGGTGATTGCTGTGGCGCTGGTGGCGTTCTACGCGGGCGGCTGGGCTATCTGACCGCAATCCGGGCGTCAGTCCGGATTATTCTCTTTATCGCACACGCCGCACATCGGGTAGCCCCGCCGGGCGGCGTTTTGTTTTACACTTTCCGACGCAACATCGCTTCGATTAATATGATTCGCCTAAGGAAAGCATGGAAATCTTCTTTACTATTCTCATCATGACGCTGGTGGTTTCGCTGTCCGGCGTTGCGGCACGTATCCTGCCGTTTCAGATCCCGCTACCGCTGGTACAGATCGCGGCCGGCGCGCTGCTGGCCTGGCCAACCTTTGGTCTGCACGTCGATTTTGACCCCGAACTGTTCCTCGTGCTGTTTATTCCGCCGCTGCTGTTTGCCGATGGCTGGAAAACGCCGATCAACGAGTTTCTGCATCACGGCCGTGAAATTATCGGCCTGGCGCTGGTGCTGGTGCTGATTACCGTGGTCGGTATCGGCTACCTGATTTACTGGCTGGTGCCGGGCATTCCGCTGATTCCGGCGTTCGCGCTGGCGGCGGTGCTGTCACCGACCGATGCGGTGGCGCTCTCCGGCATCGTCGGCGAAGGGCGCATCCCGAAAAAGATCATGTCGATTGTCCAGGGCGAGGCGCTGATGAATGACGCGTCGGGCCTGGTGTCACTCAAGTTTGCCGTCGCGGTGGCGATGGGCACCATGGTGTTCACCTGGGGCGGCGCCAGCGTCGAATTCCTTAAAGTGGCGATTGGCGGCCTGGTGGCCGGTGTCGCCGTTTGCTGGCTGTACGGTCGTTCGCTGCGCCTGCTCAGCCGCTGGAGCGGTGACGATCCGGCAACACAAACCGTACTGCTGCTGCTGCTGCCGTTCGCCTCTTACCTGATTGCTGAACATCTCGGCGTCTCCGGCATTCTGGCGGCGGTAGCGGCCGGTATGACCATCACCCGTTCCGGCATCATCCGTCAGGCACCGCTGGCAATGCGCCTGCGCGCCAACAGCGTATGGCAGATGCTGGAGTTTGTGTTCAACGGCATGGTGTTCCTGATGCTGGGCCTGCAGCTGCCGGACATTCTCTCCACCTCGATTGCTCAGGCGAACGCCGATCCTAACGTCGAGCTGTGGATGCTGTTCGCCGACGTCGGGCTGGTCTATGCGGCGCTGATGATCGTGCGCTTCGGCTGGCTGTGGATCATGAAGCGCACCAGCCTGCGCCTGCTGAAGAAGAAGCCGCTGGAGTTTTCCAGCTACTCGCTACGTGAACTGCTGATCGCCTCTTTTGCCGGCGTGCGCGGTGCTATCACGCTGGCCGGTGTGCTGTCGATCCCGCTGTTCCTCAGCAACGGCGAACCTTTTCCGGCGCGCTACGAACTGGTGTTTATCGCCACCGGCGTGATTCTGTTCTCGCTGTTTGTCGGCGTGATTCTGCTGCCGATTCTGCTGCGCGGCATGGAGAGCCACGACAAAGTGGGGCACCGTCGCGAAATCCAGAGTGCGCGTGCTGCGATGGCCGGCGTGGCGATCGAGAGCCTGCACAAAATGGAGCAGCGGCTGGAAAACGACGCTGAAGAGAACATCGATCCTGAGCTGCTGAAAGAGGTCAGCCTGCGGGTGATTGGTAATCTGCGTCGTCGCGTCGATGGCAAAGATGATATGGAGCAGGCGCTGTTTGCGGAAAATCTGGAGCGCCGTTTCCGTCTGACCGCGCTGCGCGCCGAACGTGCCGAGGTTTATCATCTGCGCGCCACCCAGCAGATCTCCAACGAGACCATGCAGCGCCTGCTGCGCGATCTCGACCTGCTGGAAGCGTTGCTGATAGAGAAAGAGGAATAGCCGCCGCGTTTTGCTGCTCTCCGATCCCGCGGCCGCCTGACCTACAGGGCGGCCGCTTTGCTACAGCGATAGCCGTGGCGCGTTATCCGGCCAGTGTTCGCGGCAGCAGGCAATCCACGCCTGCGCGCTGCGCGACAGATAACTGCCTTCGCGCCAGATTAGCCCCAGACGCCACTGCAGCTCCGACTCCAGCGGCAGCCACAGCAAGGCCTGTTTATCCAGCCGCTGGCAAATCGGCTCCGGCAGGATCGCCAGCCCCATATCCGCCTGCACCATCGCGGCAAGAAAATCCCACTGCGCGCTGCGCAGCGCGATATCCGGCATCACTCCCTGGCGCTGAAACGCTTTCATCAGCTGGCGGTTAAGCGAAAACTCTTCGTTGAGGATCAGCAGGGGATGCTGAGCCAGCTCGGCCAGCGTCAGGCTGGTGCGGTTGAGCCAGCGCGCGCTGCGCGGCAGCAGCACGCACAGCGGATGGCGCATCAGTTCCAGCGTATTCAGCGGCAGCTCCGCATCAATCGGCAGGGCGGTCAGCGCAATATCCAGCCCGCCGCTCAGCACCGCCTGCTGCACCGTCAGGCCACCAAATTCGGAGATTTTCAGCTGTACGCCGGGATAGCGGCGGCGGAACGCGGAGATCGATCCGGCAATCTGCATGCCGACCATCGGCGGAATGCCCAGCCGCAGCTCACCGGTTTTCAGCTGGTTGATGTCACTGATTTGCGCCTCCAGCTGATGAAACTCCTGCAAAATCGCCAGACCACGCTGATACACCGCCTGGCCGCTGTCGGTGAGATGCAGCTTGCGTCCCTCGCGCAGCAGCAGTGTACAGCCCAGCTCTTCTTCCAGCTGGCGCAGCATTTTGCTGATGGTGGGTTGCGTCACGAACAGCTTCTCCGCCGCGCGGGTAAAGCTCTGCTGACGCACCACTTCGGTGAAGTAACGCAGGGCACGCACGTCCATAAACATTCCTTTTTGGCATAGTTTGAATAATTTTAATTCATTTCTTTCACACTCTGGCACGGATTTATACTGAAACCCTGAATTTTTAACGGGAAGAGAGAAATGGCGTCCGCGCTTCGTCCGCGCACCACGGATATCCTGCAACGCGTCACGGTGCCGCTGCAGCTGGTGCTGTATATCGCCCTGTTCATTGCCAGTGGTCAGATGGTGAGCTGGCTGCATCTGCCGTTACCGGCCAACGTCGTGGGTATGGTGTTGCTGTTACTGTTGATCGTCAGCGGTATCGTGCCGCTGCGCTGGGTTAAAGCCGGTGCCAACTGGCTGCTGGCCGAAATGCTGCTGTTTTTTATTCCGGCGGTGGTCGCGGTGGTGAATTACAGCGACCTGCTGCGCAGTGAAGGCTGGCGTATCTGTGTGGTGATCGCCGTCAGTACGCTGATGGTGCTGGCGGCCACCTCACTGGTGGTCGATCGCTTATACCGCTTCGAACTGGCGCGCGCGGCGCGTAAGCAGGGCAATCGTGACTGACTTTATCATTAGCCTGTTGTGTCTGGCGCTAACGCTGCTGGTTTACTACCTCAACAAACGCCTGTACCGGCGCAGGCCCACGCTGCTGCTGATGCCGCTGGTGTTAACGCCGCTGGTGCTGGTGGCGCTGCTGCTGCTGACGCACGTCAGCTGGCAGGATTACATCGCCGAAAGCCACTGGCTGCTGTGGCTGCTGGGTCCGGCGACGCTGGCTTTTGCGGTGCCGGTTTACGAAAACCTGCACATTATCCGTCGCCACTGGCTGTCGCTGAGCGTGGGCGTGATCACCGCCACGCTGGTGGCCGTGTGCAGTTCGGTGTGGCTGGCGCGGCTGCTGACATTACCGGAGAGCATCCAGCGTAGCCTGGCGGTGCGCTCCATCACCACGCCTTTTGCGCTGGCAGCGGCCCAGCCGATTGGCGGCCAGCCCGATTTGGTCGCGCTGTTCGTGGTGATTACCGGCGTGTTTGGCATGGCGGTGGGCGACGTGCTGTTTTTACGCATCGCGATTAAGCAGGGCGTGGCGAAGGGCGCCGGCTTTGGCGCCGCCTCGCACGGAGCCGGCACGGCACGCGCTTATCAGCTCGGCCAGCAGGAGGGCGTGGTCTCCAGCCTGGTGATGATGCTCTCCGGCGTGCTCACGGTGCTGCTGGCCCCGCTGCTGGGACAGCTGTTGTGGCATGCCTGACGAGCAAATCTGCGCCCGCATCGTCCTGCGTGTTATCGGATGCGGTCAGTTTCTGCCCGCTGTAACCCATTTTTACGTAAAGCTTTCCAAATAAAGTTGTGTCACGTCGCCGCGCTGTTTACCCTTTGCGCCGAATTATGTGTCCTTCATGGAGTGGATTGTTATGTTTAAGCAACTTGTTACGGGAAGCGTTTTAGGTCTGGCACTGCTGAGCGGCGGCGCGCAGGCGATTGAGGGCAGTGTTGACGTGGGTGAGCACAGCACCAACCTGAACCTTGGCCTCGGCACCGCTTCACCGGGTCTGTTTCTGAAAGGCAACTGGCTGCGCAGCGATCACGACGGCAGCACCTACGGCCTTGGTATGGGGTATAACCTGGATGTGGGTGATTTCCGCGTGGCACCAACGGCGAAAGCGCTGTTCACCCATCCGGAAGATGGCCGTGATGGCTTCACCGTGGCGCTGGGTGCCGGTGCGCAGTATAACTTCAACAGCATGTGGGGCCTGTACGGCGAATATTACTATGCGCCGGAAGCGTTCTCCGATCGTCTGGACAGCTATAAAGAAGCCTCAGGCGGCCTGAGCTTTACGCCGATTTCGCTGCTGAACCTGCGTGTTGGCTATCAGTACATTGAGCTGAACAACAAAGGCGACCGTAAAGATAACGTACTGGTCGACGGCCCGTACGTCGGTGCATCGCTGCGTTTCTGATGACGGGACCAGGTGCGCATGAATGCGCACCCTACGAAATTCCGTAGGGTCGCCATTTATGGCGACCTGGTCAATCACCGCACTACGTTCATGGCGACCTGGTCAATTACCGCACCGCTTCAATGGCGACCTGGTCAATCACCTCACTGCTTCAATCTTAATGCGCTTTCCCCTGCGAAATGCCGACGCCCGTTTGTGAACGGATAAACTGTCCGCGGAATTTCGCCCGCTCCAGCGCCCCCTGCTGGGAATGATCGGTAATGGAAAACAGCCAGGTGCCGACAAACGCGACCAGCATTGAGAACAGCGCCGGATACTCATACGGATAGACTGGCGTTGCGTGTCCCAGTACCTGTACCCAAATGGTCGGGCCGAGAATCATCAGCACCACCGCCGTCAGCAGGCCCAGCCAGCCTCCCACCATGGCGCCGCGCGTGGTCAGCTTTGACCAGTACATCGACAGCAAAATAATCGGGAAGTTACAGCTGGCGGCAATCGAGAACGCCAGGCCGACCATGAAGGCAATGTTCTGTTTCTCAAACAGAATGCCCAGCGCAATCGCCACCACGCCCAGCACCAGCACGGTAATTTTCGACACACGCAGCTCTTCTCGCTCGGTGGCCTGACCTTTGCGGATCACGCTGGCATACAGGTCATGCGACACCGCCGAAGCGCCGGCCAGCGTCAGTCCGGCCACCACCGCCAGAATGGTGGCGAAGGCTACCGCCGAGATAAAACCGAGGAACAGGCTGCCGCCGACCGCATTGGAGAGATGCACTGCCGCCATGTTAGTGCCGCCAATCAGCGCGCCGCTGGCGTCTTTGAAGGCCGGATTAGCGCCGACCAGCAGAATCGCGCCGAAGCCGATAATAAAGGTCAGGAAGTAGAAGTAGCCCATAAAGCCGGTAGCCCAGAACACGCTTTTGCGTGCTTCCCGCGCATCGGCGACGGTGAAGAAACGCATCAGAATATGCGGCAGGCCGGCGGTGCCAAACATCAGGCCCAGACCGAGCGACAGCGCGGAGATCGGGTCTTTCACCAGACCGCCCGGCTGCATGATCGCGCTTCCTTTCGGATGCACCGCCATCGCCTCGGTAAACAGCCTATTAAAGCTGAAACCGGTGGCTTTCATCACCATGATGGCCATGAAGCTGGCACCAAACAGCAACAGCACCGCTTTGATAATCTGCACCCATGTGGTGGCGAGCATGCCGCCAAACAGCACGTACAACACCATCAGAATGCCGACCAGCACCACCGCGATGTGGTAGTCGAGACCGAACAGCAGCTGGATCAGCTTACCGGCACCCACCATCTGCGCAATCAGATACAGCGCCACCACCACCAGCGAACCGCAGGCGGAAAGGGTGCGGATAGGCTTTTGCTGCAGGCGATAGGACGCCACATCGGCAAAGGTATAGCGGCCCAGGTTGCGCAGGCGTTCGGCAATCAGGAACAGAATCATAGGCCAGCCGACGAGGAAGCCGAGCGAGTAGATCAGCCCGTCGTAGCCGGAGGTGTAGACCAGCGCGGAGATACCGAGAAACGAGGCGGCCGACATAAAGTCACCGGCCATCGCCAGGCCATTCTGGAAACCGGTGATGTTGCCGCCGGCAGTGTAGTAATCGCTGCGCGAGCGGGTGCGTTTGGAGGCCCAGTAAGTGATGCCGAGCGTGGCCGCCACGAAGACCACGAACATGATGATCGCTTCGTAGTTGGTGGCCTGTTTTTGCACCGCGCCGGTAATGGCATCGGCGGCAAATACGCTGGCTGGTACGATAGCCAGCGAGGCGGAGAGCAGGCGCTTCATGATTTCACCTCGCTGACAATCTGTTTGGTCAGACGATCAAACTCGCCGTTGGCGCGCCAGACATAAACGCCGGTCAGCAGAAACGACACCACAATCAGGCCGACGCCGATGGGGATGCCGCGCGTCACATTAGTGCCGGCGTGCAAGGGCGTGCCGAGCCAGCCGGGCGCGAAGGCAATCAGCAGAATAAAGCCGACGTACAGTATCAGCATGATGAGGCTGAGCAGCAGCGCAAACGACTGACGTTTGTGCACCAGCTCCTGAAAACGCGGATTGCTTTCGATTTGTTGCCAGACGGCTTCCTGTTGGTTCAGGGCTTCGTTCATCACATTTTCTCCAGAGGCAAGGCAGACAGAAAACTCACGGCAACGTGATTTAACTGGCTGAATATTCTAGTTATAAAGGTTGTGCGATGGTGAAAAGCATACGGCGTAAGGATGGAAGGGCGGAGAGCTGCCTGCCGGGGACAGGCTGATACTCTCCGCCGGGTCAATGCCGGTTATGGCATGGTGATCGACTGTTTCTCCTCGAGCAATTTCTCCACCACGCCCGGATCGGCCAGCGTTGAAGTATCGCCAAAGTTGCTGGTATCGCCGGCGGCGATCTTGCGCAGAATGCGGCGCATGATTTTGCCGGAGCGGGTTTTTGGCAGCGAATCGGTCCAGTGCAACACGTCTGGCGTGGCAATCGGGCCGATCTCTTTACGCACCCAGTTGCGCACCTCACTGTACAGCTCTGGCGACGGCTCTTCGCCGTGATTCAGCGTGATATAAGCATAGATCGCCTGGCCTTTAATGCTGTGCGGAATCCCCACCACCGCGGCTTCGGCAATTTTCGGATGCGAGACCAGCGCGGACTCGATCTCCGCCGTGCCAAGCCGGTGGCCGGAGACGTTCAGCACGTCATCGACGCGGCCGGTGATCCAGTAATAGCCATCGTCGTCACGGCGCGCGCCGTCGCCGCTGAAGTAGCGATTTTTAAACGTCGAGAAGTAGGTTTGCTCAAAGCGATCGTGATCGCCAAACAGCGTGCGTGCCTGGCCGGGCCATGAGTCAACGATCACCAGGTTGCCCTCGGTGGCACCGTCCAGCGTATTACCTTCGTTATCCACCAGCGCCGGCTGGACGCCAAAGAACGGTTTGGTGGCCGAGCCGGCCTTCAGCTCGGTGGCACCGGGCAGCGGCGTAATCATAAAGCCGCCGGTTTCGGTCTGCCACCAGGTATCGACGATCGGGCAACGGCTGTCGCCAATCTTTTTGTAATACCACTCCCAGGCTTCCGGGTTGATGGGCTCGCCGACCGATCCCATGATGCGCAGGCTGCTGCGCTGGGTGCCGGCAATCGCTTTATCACCTTCAGCCATCAGCGCGCGGATAGCGGTTGGCGCGGTGTACAGCAGCGTGACCTTATGTTTATCCACCACTTCCGCCATGCGGCTGGGCTGAGGCCAGTTGGGTACGCCTTCGAACATCAGCGTGGTGGCCCCGCAGGCCAGCGGACCGTAGATCAGATAGCTGTGCCCGGTAATCCAGCCCACGTCGGCGGTGCACCAGTACACATCATCGTCATGATAATCAAAAACATATTTGAAGGTGGTGGCAGCATACACCAGGTAACCACCGGTGGTGTGCAGCACGCCTTTCGGCTTGCCGGTGGAGCCGGAGGTATAAAGGATAAACAGCGGATGTTCGGCCTCGACCGCTACCGGCTGATGCTGATCGCTGGCTTTCGCCATCAGTTCATGCCACCACAGATCGCGGCCTTCGCGCCAGCCGGTCTCTTTGCCGGTGCGCTGGAACACCACCACGTTTTTCACGCTGGTGACGTTTGGATTGTTCAGCGCATCATCCACATTTTTCTTCAGCGGAATGCTGCGTCCGGCACGTACGCCTTCGTCAGCGGTAATCACCAGTTTTGCACTGGAATCCACTACGCGTCCGGCCACCGCTTCAGGTGAGAAGCCGCCAAAAATGACCGAGTGCACGGCGCCGATGCGCGCGCAGGCCAGCATGGCGACCGCGGCTTCCGGCACCATCGGCATGTAGATCGCCACCACATCGCCTTTCTTCACGCCAAGGCCGGTCAGCACGTTGGCGAAGCGGCAGACGTCGGCGTGCAGTTCACGGAAGGTCAGGGTTTTGCTTTCGCTGGCGTCATCGCCTTCCCAGATAATCGCCGGGTGATCGCCGCGCGTAGCCAGGTGGCGATCGAGACAGTTGGCGGCAAGGTTCAGCGCGCCATCTTCATACCAGCGAATCGAAATATTGCCGGGGGCAAACGAGGTATTTTTCACTTTGCTGTAGGGCGTCATCCAGTCGAGGATTTTGCCCTGTTCGCCCCAAAAGGCCTCAGGATCGTCAACCGACTGTTGATACAGCGCCGCATACTGATCGGCATTTATCAGGGCATTCGCTGCAATGGCAGCGGGTACGGGATGCTTGTGTATTTGGCTCATGGCTGACCTCCTTGAAGATGTTAATCATATGTCAATCAAAGGTTAATTGAAGAGTGGGGCCGGGCTTTGTTTCTGTTTTGCAGTCTGGATCACGACCTTGTGTAAGGCTGAAAAGTCACCCAATTCAATCTGTTTACCGGCGCAGGAAATGAGGCAAAACCACTGGCTGGATCAATAAAATTATGAACCAGCCGGTTAAATAAGCAGCAAACAGACCGGCGCATTTTTTCAGCAATCCTGAATAGCTATGCGGAAAATTATCGAATTAACACTTTTCATAACAGCGAGTTATGACAGACACATGTCAGCAGCATTTTATGCTGCCTGGCTGTGCAGGATTTAAGCTATCGCCCCAGGGGTTGCATTTACCGTAGTGAAAATGGTACTTATCTCGGCCCTGTTCAGCAGGTATCAACTCAGGCTGCATCATCGCGCGGGCGCATAATGCCGGCGCAGCGGTAACCGATGCAGTCCATTATAACCCTCTATTTTATCGGGCTTTTGCTCACTTCCCTGTGTGTAATGTCTTCTGCACCTTCGCAGCAGAGCAAAGGGGTTTTAACTGAGGAAATAACGCGTTATGAAAGGTTTTAAACTCACCCTCGCGTGGCAGATTCTGATTGCCCTGATTCTCGGCGTTATCGTCGGAACCGTGCTGCATAATCAGCCAGACGATCGTGAATGGTTAATCACTAACATTCTTACTCCTGCCGGCGACATCTTTATTCATCTGATCAAGATGATTGTGGTGCCGATTGTTATTTCCTCACTGATTGTCGGCATCGCCGGCGTGGGTGATGCGAAAAAGCTCGGGCGGATTGGTGTGAAAACCATCATCTATTTTGAAGTGATTACCACCATTGCCATTGTGGTCGGCATCACGCTGGCCAACGTATTCCAACCCGGCAGCGGCATTGATATGTCAACGCTGGCAACGGTGGACATCTCTAAATACGAAGCCACAACGGAAGCCGTGCAGGGTGCGCCACATGGCCTGGTGACCACCATTCTGTCGCTGATCCCGCAGAATATTTTCGCCTCGCTGGTCAAAGGCGACATGCTGCCGATTATCTTCTTCTCGGTACTGTTTGGCATGGGACTGTCGGCGCTGCCGTCGGAGCATCGCGATCCGCTGGTGACCGTATTCCGTTCCATTTCCGAAACCATGTTTAAAGTGACGCACATGATCATGCGCTATGCGCCGGTCGGAGTGTTTGCACTGATTGCCGTCACCATTGCTAACTTCGGTTTTGCCTCGCTCTACCCCCTGGCCAAGCTGGTGCTGCTGGTGTACGTGGCGATTCTGTTCTTTGCGTTCGTGGTGCTGGGTGCGGTGGCGCGCTTCTGCAAGTTGCGTATTACGACCCTGATGCGCATTCTGAAAGATGAGCTGATTCTGGCGTATTCCACCTCCAGCTCAGAGACCGTGCTGCCGCGCATCATGCAGAAGATGGAAGCCTACGGCGCGCCGAAGGCGATCACCAGCTTCGTGGTGCCAACCGGCTACTCGTTCAATCTGGATGGTTCAACGCTGTATCAGAGCATTGCGGCGATCTTTATCGCCCAGCTGTACGGCATTGACCTGTCGCTGACCGATGAAATCATTCTGGTGCTGACCCTGATGGTGACGTCGAAAGGTATCGCGGGTGTGCCGGGCGTCTCGTTTGTGGTGCTGCTGGCCACGCTGGGCAGCGTCGGTATTCCGCTGGAAGGTCTGGCGTTTATCGCCGGCGTCGACCGTATTATGGACATGGCGCGCACCGCGCTCAACGTCATTGGTAACGCGCTGGCGGTGCTGGTTATCGCCCGCTGGGAAAACCAGTTTGATACCAAACAGGCCGCCGCCTACGAGCTGCAGTTGCGCACGCAAAGCGCCAGCTAAGCGACACGCTCTCTGACTGAACCCGCCTTCTGGCGGGTTTTTTTATATTTTGCAGACAAGTCCTGTCGTGGTGAGCTGCTTAAGAAAGTTTAAATTTATACCCACCATAACCACTCGCATCCGCCGTAGATAATCAAGAAGGCAATTTACATAAGGACTCACCATGAGATTCCCCGTTTATTTGCACAAAACAGAAAACGGCAGCTGGTCAGGTTTCGTACCTGACGTGCAGGGATGTTTTTTTGCGGGCAACACCGTTGACGAGGCGTTAAGCGATGCATTTGGTGCAATCGATGCGCATGTGGAATCGTTAGCGGACGCAGGCAAGGCCATTCCAAAAGCAGCCAGCGTTGAAACCCATATTAATGATGAAGAGTGCCAGGGAGGTTACTGGGCTTTCGTTGAGATTGATCTCAGTCGTTACGAAGGTAAAGCGGTGAAGCTGAACATCACCCTGCCGCAAAACTTACTGACCAAAATCGATAGCCACGTAGAAGCACACCGCGAATACGGCTCCCGTAGCGGCTTTCTCGCCGCGCTGGCACGCAGAGAACTGGCAAACATCTAGCGCTTCTCCTTAATCCAACCCGCCTTCTGGCGGGTTTTTTTATGCCCGCTGCCGCAAAAGGCAAAAAAATTGACCTGAGCAGGAGGAATTAACAATTCTATATGATATATAGTTTCAAGAATAAATTATTCCTGAAGGGAGCGAACATGAACATCGATCTGAGCCAGATGATCACCGAGGGCCGCAACCCGGCGAGCCAGAACATTGACGAGCTGAACACGGAAGCGATGCTGCGCGTCATTAACGATGAAGACAAAAAGGTGGCACTGGCGGTGGAAGCTATCGTGCCGCAGATTGCTGAGGTGGTGGATGCCATCACGGCGGCATTCAGCCAGGGCGGACGTCTGATTTACTGCGGTGCCGGGACCTCTGGCCGGCTCGGTATTCTCGATGCCAGCGAATGCCCGCCCACGTTCGGTACGCCGCGCAGTCAGGTGGTCGGGCTGATCGCCGGCGGCCATACCGCCATTCTGCAGGCGGTGGAAAACGCCGAGGACAACCGCGAGCAGGGCGCGCAGGATTTAAAAGATATCGACTTTTCGGCGCGCGATGTGCTGGTCGGCATTGCTGCCAGCGGCCGCACACCTTATGTGCTCGGCGCACTGGCCTGGGCGAAGCAGCAGGGCGCCTTCACCGCCGCGCTGACCTGTAATCCCAACAGCGCCATGTCGCAGACGGCGGACGTCGCCCTGACGCCGGTGGTGGGCCCGGAAGTGGTCACCGGCTCGTCACGCATGAAAGCCGGCACCGCGCAGAAGCTGGTGCTCAATATGCTGACCACCGGCGCCATGATCCGCAGCGGCAAAGTGTACGGCAACCTGATGGTCGACGTAGAAGCCACCAATCAGAAACTGGTGCAGCGGCAAATCAACATTGTTAAGCAGGCCACCGAATGTGACGATGCCCGCGCGCAGCAGGCGCTGGCAGCGTGCGGCGGCCACTGTAAAACCGCCATTGTGATGATACTGGCGGACCTGAACGCCGATGAAGCGCAGGCGCTGCTGGCACAGAACCACGGCTTTATCCGCCAGGCATTACACCACGCAGGAGCGCAATGATGGCGGCGATCACTGAAAGCTTATTGCGCGATATCCTGCAGGCGGTCGGCGGCGCAGGCAATGTCGTGCACTGCGGTAACTGCATGACGCGTCTGCGTCTGACGCTGGCCGATGCCGCGCGGGTCGACAGCGCCCGGCTGAAAACGCTGCCCGGCGTGCTGGGCGTGATTGACAGCGATGCCCAGCTGCAGATTGTGCTCGGCCCTGGCAAAGCGCAAACCGCAGCGGAAAAAATGCAGGCGATGCTGAACAGCGCCACGCCAGAGGCGTCGGGCGATCTGCACAGCATTGCCAGCGCGCAGAAGCAGCAGATGAAAGCGAAGCAAACCAGCGCGCTGCACCGTTTTCTCTCCTGCTTTGCCACCATTTTTACCCCGCTGATCCCGGGTTTTATCGGTGCCGGATTGCTGCTGGGGTTTGCCACGCTGATTGAGCAGGTGTGCCATCTTAATCAGCCCGGGGAACACGCCCGCTGGTTGCTGGATACCGTGGCTTATATGAAGGTGTTCGGCAAAGGGTTGTTCACTTTCCTCAGCATTTTAATCGGCTATAACGCACAGAAAGCGTTTGGCGGCACCGGCGTGAACGGTGCGATCATCGCCTCACTGTTTGTGCTGGGGTATGTGCCAAACGCGACCGTCGGCTATTACAGCGGCATGCAGGATTTCTTCGGCCTGACCATCGATCCGCGCGGCAATATTATTGGCGTGCTGCTGGCGGCGATATTTGGTGCCTGGCTGGAGAAACAGCTGCGCAAAATTATCCCGGATAATCTCGATATGATCCTCACCTCGCTGCTGACGCTATTAATTACCGGCGCGGTGGCGTTCCTGGTGATCATGCCGATTGGCGGCGAGCTGTTTAAAGGCATGTCGTGGCTGTTTATCCACCTGAACAATAACCCGTTCGGCTGTGCCATTCTGGCCGGCTTATTCCTGATTGCGGTGATGTTCGGCATTCATCAGGGCTTTATTCCGGTCTATTTTGCGCTGATGGAAACCCAGGGTTTCAATTCGCTGTTCCCGATACTCGCCATGGCCGGAGCCGGTCAGGTCGGCGCTTCGCTGGCGCTGTGGTGCAAAGCCGACAAGCACTCGCTGCTGCGCAGCCAGATTAAAGGCGCCATCGTGCCGGGTCTGCTGGGCGTCGGTGAGCCGCTCATCTATGGCGTGACGCTGCCGCGTCTTAAACCGTTTATTACCGCCTGCTTCGGCGGTGCGCTGGGCGGCTTCTTTATCGGGCTGGTGGCGTGGCTCGGTCTGCCGGTGGGCATGAACACGGTGTTTGGCCCGTCAGGACTGGTGACGCTGCCGCTGATGACCTCTTCGCAGGGCATCTTTGCCGGTATGGCGGTCTATCTGGTGGGGCTGATCGTGGCGTGGATCGGCGGCTTCGTCTTTACCTGGTGGGGCGGCACCAAAAACGTCGATTTAAGCTAGAAAAGCCTGCGCGAGCAGACCGTCAAGAGGTCTGATGTCATTAAATGGATGATTTTGCTGCAATTGTGGGCTGGCTCACAATTGCAGTATTTCGTTAGCGCTGCTTATTATTGAGCGTGAGAATTATCACCCGTCCAGACTTTACTGGAGTGGCTGAAGATAAATCACGTGATATTAATGCGTTATCACTATAAGCCTTATTTAAACCAGGGTTATAGCCTTTCATTTCCTGCGAAATTCTTATTTCATCCTGATAAATATCTCCGGGCTCGCTTTTGATCTGTGCAGCCATAAAGTCTATATAAGCAACAGCTTTCTCCTGATTTTCACGCATCAGCGGCACCCTCTGTGCCCATAATTAACCACTTGATTCGTTTTGTGAAAATAGAGTTCGCCCATCTGCCCCTTTGTTCTTTTTTTCGCTGTGCTTTCACAGCGTCGCTGATTGCTTGTTACTGGAGGTTGTATGAGATTCACACGGAATCCCATTGCGTTAGGGATCGTCGCTGCGCAGGCGGTGTTTTATTTCCCCGGCGTGGGGGAAGCGGCAACACTGGGCACGTATAATCCGCGCGATAACGACCAGCAGAGCGGCGCGCTGATCGTTAACGGCGGTAGCGCAACCTTAACCGGTAATCAGGCGTTTGAGCCGGGCATCGACGGGGCGGTCAACACCACGCTCGGCCAGGTGACCATCGCGGCGGGCGCACAATACCTTAATCAGGCACGTCTCGATCCCGGTCCGCAAAACCTGGCCATCACCGTGCCGGATCCCACTACCGGCGGCAACACCACCTTTCAGGTGTTTGATTCCGCCAGCCTGGTGGCGCAGGCACCGGTTACCGCCAGCACGGTGGTGCCGGATCTGCAAAACGTGAATGACAATCAGTATATCGACGCGCGCATCGCCGACGTCAGCGGCAGTGGCAGTTCGCTGGATGTCAGCATTGGTCAGGCTAACGCCAACAGCAGCGCCAGCACCAACGCCTGGACCATGGCGGCCAAAAACACCACGCTGTTTCAGGTCAGTAACGGCGGCACCCTCAACTGGAACAACAACAACCGCATCACCTTCAATGGTTCTGCGGCCAACGTTTCCGGCGGCCAGGTGACCGACAGCCTGGCGGTACAAAACCTTGCGACCTATAACGGCAGCTTTCGCGTGCAGACGCTGGACGGCAAAACCACCGCCTTCAACGTCACCAATGCCAGCCAGCTGCAAAGCTACAATAACTGGCTGGTGAGCCAGCTGCAGGCCGGCAATCTCGCGCCGGCCAGCTACCTCAGCGCGTTCAATCAGGCGGTCACTATCACCAACGGCGATATTGTCTATAACGTCAGCGCCACTGCGCCGGATGAAGTGACGCAGCCGATAGGTAGCCGCGTGGTGATCAATGCCGAAGGCGCCGGTTCGCAGGTCACTATCGCCGCCGGTAAAACGCTGGAAGTGGTAGGGGCCAGCGATGGCGCGGTACGCGTGGCCAATGGGGCCAATGCCACCATCGATGGGAAACTGGCGAGCCGCGGCACTGCACTGGCGCTGGATGGCGCGACGGCTACCAACAGCAGCAGCGGCGTTATCAACGGCGGCTTCCTCAACCGTATTGATGGCACCGGCGTCGGCGCGGCCAGCAACAACGCCACGGCGGTAACGGTGCAAAACGGCGGTGATTTCACCAACAATGGCGTGCTTAACCTCGGTACCACCGGCAGCAATCTGACCAACGGCGTGGCGGGCATCCGCCTTGATGCCAATGCGCAGGCCAGCAACAGCGGCAATATCAACGTGGGCGTCAACGGTTCCAGCGCGCGCGGCACCACCTCCGGCGTGCTGCTCACCAGCGACAGCAGCCGATTTACCAACAACAGCGGCGGCACGATTTACCTCGGGCGAGGCGCGCAGAACAGCCTGAGCGACAACGTGGCGGAGACCGCCCTGAACCAGAGCGGGCTGACCAGCGGCATTGCACTGCTGGCCAACGGCAGCGCCACCAACGACGGGGCGATTGTGATTGGCTCGCGCGTACAGAACGCCGCCGGGATGTCGGTCAGCGGTGCCAGCAATGCCACGCTGATCAACAGCGGCACCATCGACGTCAATGGCAGCGCTGCGCGCGTGCCGCGCGAGAACGTTGGGATGCTGGTCACTAACAGCAACGGTACGCTGGAGAATCGCGGCACCATCAACCTCAACGGCGTTAACGGCACCGGCCTGAAAGTGCTGGCCACCAGTGGTAACAGCGCCGCCGCCAGCTCCACCGGGACCATCAATGTGGCGGGCGGAGCCGATCCTGCCAGCGGCACACGCAACTTTGGCGTGTGGGTGGAAGGCCAGGGCAGCGGCACTGCCGCAGCAAACGTGGACGGGCCGATTAACCTCACCGGCAACGGCGCGATTGGCGTGCACGCGCGCGGCAACGCCACGGTTAACGTCACGCAGAATGCCATTCCCCGTTTCAGCACCGGCAGCAATCAAATTGGTTTTTTTGCCTATGGCCCGAATGCGCTGATCAACGTGGACGACAACAACGCGTTTGACGTCACCACCACTAACTCGACGCTCTTCCGCATCGAACAGGGCGCGACGTTTGACGGGACTAATACCACGCTGACCGCCTCCGGCGCGGGTGCGGTGGCGGTGAACGGCACCGGCGGTGGCGGAACATTGGTGAAGACCAACAACGCCACGATTAACGTTAGCGGCACCGGTGCCACCGGCGTCAATATCGAGGGCGGTGCGCAGGGCAACATTGACGCGGCGACCACCATTACCCTCAGTGGCAGCAACGCCACGGGCGCGATTGCCGACGGGCAGAAACATACGCTGACCGGTGCCAACAGCCGTGCGCCGGTCGCCAGCACGCGGCTGACCTCCGCCGCAGAACTCAATTCGGCGCAGAACGGCATTACCGGCTATCTGGCTCGCAACCGCGCGCAGCTCAGCAACAGCGGCAACATCAACTTCAGCGGGGCCAATACCACTGGCCTGCGCGTGGAGAGCGGGGCGACCGGCAGCAACAGCGGCAACATCAGCATCAGCGACGGCGGCACCGGAATCGCGGTGAACAGCGCGGGCAGCACCTTCGCTACCACCGCCAGCAACAGCGGCAACATCGACGTCAATGGCGGCAGCAGCACCCGCCGTACGCGCGGCGTCAGCGCCAGCGGTAGCCAGGCCGTGGCGAACCTCAACGGCGGTACGCTCACGCTCAACGGCAGTGGTGCCATCGGCGCCGAAGCGCTGGACGGTGCGCTGGTGAATATCGCCGCCGGATCGACGCCGATCTTTAACAATAGCGACCAGATCGCCTATCACGCTGCGGGTAACGGTTCACGCATCCGCGCCGCCACCAGCGCGCTGGATGTCAGCACGCGTGGTTCCACCGGCTACCGCCTTGACGACGGCGCGGCACTGAGCTTCAGCACGCCGAACAGCCTGAGCGCCAGCGCCGCCAGCAGCACCGGCGTGATTGTTTCCGGCAGCGGCAGTAACCTCAACAGCGCCAACCTCAATCTGACCGCCAGCGGCGAGGAGAGCACCGCCGTGCGCGTCGAGGGCGGCGCAGCGGCGACGCTCGACGGCAGCAGCACCATCACGCTCAGCGGCAACAACGCGGTGGGCGTGCTGGTGAATACGCTGCGCAGCGATCTCAGTAATGCGCTGGACGGCAGCGCTGCCGCCACCCGCGTCACCAGCAACGCCCGCATCAGCGGCGCTGGCAACGGTGCCGTTGGCTTTGACCTGACCAACGGCGCGGCACTGGAGAACAATGGCGCACTGACGCTGACCGGCAGCAACAGCGTCGGCATGCGATCGCGCGCCGGCAGCACGCTGACCAACAATGGCGTGGTTAACGTCAGCAGCGGCACCGGGTTAGACGTCGGCGGCAGCGGCACCACGCTGGCGCAGGGCGGCAGCATCAATGTTGATAACGGCGTGGCCGGCGTGCGCATCAGCGACGGCGCACAGCTGGCGCTGACTGGCAGCGATACGCTGATCACCACGCGCGGCACGGCGCATGGCATTTTGCTCGACAGCGGCGCGGCGGCGCTCAGCGCGCGCGACGCCACCATCAACGTACTGGGCAGCGGCAATGGCATCGAAAACCGCGCGGAGCTGGACAACGTTAGCCTGAGCAACCTGACGCTTAACGTCGGCGATGGCAACGGCATCCGCACTGCCGTCGCGTTCGATCCTGCCTCCACCGTGACCACCAATGTAACCGGCAGCGGTAACGGCCTGACTATCGCCAACGCCGATGGATCGACCACCGGCGGCGATCTGACGCTGGCTTCGGGTTACGTTTTCAATGTTACCGGCGCCGGCGGCACCGGGATTCGCGCCAACACCACGGGAAATATCGTCACCGCTGCCAGCGTCAATATCACTAATGCGGCAGGCGGTTCGGCGCTGGTCTCCAGCACCGCCGGCACCATCGTCAACCGCGGCACGCTGCGCTCCAGCAGCCTGACGGCACCGGTGGTCGATCTGCGCGGTGGCAAAACGGTGTTTGAGAATCTCGGTACTATCGTGACGGCCACGGCGCAAAGCGTGGCGGTGGCGGGCAGTAACGCCGACGATGTGATTTTGCTGACCCAGGGTGACGTGCTGGGCGACATCAATCCTGGCGGCGGCAGTGACACGTTCCGCTGGACCGGCGGCACGCTCAACGGCAGCCTGACCATGGGCGCAGACAACAACAATATTGCCGACGTCAGCGGCGTCGATCTCAGCACCACTTACCATCTCACCAGCGGCAACGGCACCGGTAACAGCCTGACCTTTGACCAGATTACGGCGCGCGGCGGCAGCTTCAGCGCGGATGACCTGAGCAAAGGCGTTAACCTCGGCAGCGGCTGGAGCATCATTAACTTCGCGGATAGCCGCTGGACGCTGACCGACAATCTGCAGCTGGCGCACAGCACCATTAACATTGATGGGCGCTCAACGCTGTATGCCGGTGACAACGTGCATCCCACGCTGGCGGGCGGCACAGCGGATTCGCTGCAGGTAAATAACAGCGGCACGCTGGATCTCACCAATGGCAGCGGTTCGCCGGGCAATACGCTGGACATCAACGGCTCGCTGGCGTCGATGGGCGGTCAGGCGAATCTGGTGACGCGCCTGAATGAGGGCGGCACGCTGAGCAACCAGTTTAACGACCACATCAACGTCAGCGGTAATGCCAGCGGCACCACGCTGCTCAACGTCAGGCTCGATGCGGCAAGCAGCGCGGCGCTCACCGATCGCAACCGCAACGGCGGCATTGAGGGCAACGAAGGCATTTCGCTGGCGCAGGTAGGCGGCAACGCCGGCCAGAACAGCTTTGCGCTCAGGGATGGCTATCTCGGCGCCGGACCGTGGCAGTACCGGCTGTACAGCTTCGCGCCGGGCAGCAGCGATCCGGCGCAGCGCCTGCTGAGCGGCAGCGGCAACAATTACTGGGACTACCGGCTGGCAAACTACTACGTGTGCGAGGACAGCGACAGCTGCCAGCCGGCGCTGGTGACCAGCGGATTTGGTACGCCACAGCGCTACGATGCGCGTCCGGCGGTGGTGCCGCAGGTGCCCTCGTACATTTCGGCACCGGTTGGCCTCGCCTATTACACCGCCGCGATTATTGATGACCTGCACAAGCGTCTCGGCGAACTGCGTCACGAGCAGACGCGCCCGGCGGGTAACGGCGGTGAGATGTTCCTGCGCTACATCGGCTCAAACCTGAAATACAAAAGCGACCGCAGCTTTAGCGATTACGGCTACGGGTTTGATCTCGATTACAGCGCGGTGCAGCTTGGCGGCAACCTGCTGCGTCTCGACGGTGAGCAGGACAGCCTGCGCGGCGGCGTGGCCTACACCCGCGGCAATACGCGCATTCGTCCGCAGGCGGCAGACGGTTACAGCAGCACCAGCTTCGATAGCGACAGCCTGGCGCTGTACGGCACCTGGCAGCGCCAGAGCGGCTTTTACCTTGACGGCGTGCTGTCGTTTGACTGGCATCGTGGTGAAACCGACATTGCGCGCCAGCAGCGCGAGGCCAGGCTGAAGGGCCACGGCTGGAGCGCCTCGCTGGAGAGCGGTTATCCGTTTGAACTCGGCGAGGGCTACAAGCTGGAGCCGCAGGCGCAGCTGATGTACCTGAAACTGAACATGAATGATTTCACGGACGAGGACAATAACCAGGTGCGCTATGGCGATTATCACCAGACGATTGGCCGTCTCGGCGCGCGTCTCGACCGCAGCTGGACCGATGACAGCAACCGCCAGTACACGCCTTATCTGCGCGCGAATTATTACAAAGGCTGGGGCGGTACGGCGCAGACATCGGTGTCGGCAGCCGATAACCCGGCGCTCGGCGCCAGCTTCAGCAGCGGTAATTTTGGCCAGATGTGGGAAGTGGGTGCCGGCGGCACGGTGACGCTGCAGCAGGATGTGTCGCTGTACGCCGAAGCGGATTACCGCAAGGAGTTCGACGGCAACGGCGCCAGAGGCTGGCGTTACAACCTTGGCGTGCGCTGGCAGTTCTGACAGTATGTGCGCATGACGCGGTCGCCGTGAACGGTGTAATGCCGACCGGTCAGGGCAGCCGCAAATCGCACAAAATTTGTAGCGGCGCGATTTATCGCGCAATAAATTGCGCCGCTACCAAATGTGCAACGATTGTCGAACAGTTTGAGGTTCAACTGACAAACTTATCGTACTCAGCCAAAGCTCGATCTCATTTACCCTAAATGATTTTTTATCGATCCCGCCCGCGGCCAGAACTGTGAAGCGCCGCGCACTCCGGCTTTATTAAGAACAAAAATTAAATAGCCGCGCTAAAGCCAGGCCATTGTGCTGCCGAAAAGGTAAAAAAGTATTATCGATTTCTCTTCAGCCTGCGTTTTGCAAGGACTCACACATGCGTAATAACCAGCCCATCACCCAGCGTGAATTCGTCTTTGACGATCGCGCCACGCTGATGTCGACCACCGATCTCAACAGCCACATTACCTACGCCAACGACGCCTTTATTGAGGTCAGCGGATTCAGCCCGGAGGAGGTCAACGGCCAGCCACACAACATGGTGCGTCATCCGGATATGCCGCCGGAAGCGTTCGCCGATATGTGGAGCACGCTGAAGCAGGGCGAACCCTGGACCGCGCTGGTCAAGAACCGGCGCAAGAATGGCGATCACTACTGGGTGCGCGCCAATGCCATTCCGGTGGTGCGCGAGGGCAAGCTGCAGGGCTATATGTCGGTACGCACCAAACCGTCGGCGGAGGAGGTCCATCAGTGCGAGGCGCTGTACCGTGATTTTCGTGAAGGACGTGCCAAAGGGCGTCGCTTTCATAAGGGACTGATTGTTGGCAGCGGCTGGCGGCGGCTGACCTCAGTGCTGAAAACGCTGCCGCTGCGCTGGCGCATCCGCAGTACGCTGATCGCGCTGCTGCCGTTGTCGGTGCTGAGCGTCTGGCTGCTGGGCATGGCACCGCTGGCGATCGGCTGCTTCAGCGGCGGCATGGCCGGGCTGCTGCTGCTGGCCAGTCTGTGGCTGGAGCAGCAGATTTCGCGCCCGATGGAGCGCATGTGCCGCCAGGCGCTGAGCGTGGCCACCGGCGCCAGCCACAAAGTCGAGCACATCGATCGGGTGGATGAGATCGGCATGACGCAGCGCGCTATCGGCCAGCTGGGCCTGATGTTCCGCTGGCTGGTGGATGACGTCAGCGGCCAGGCGATCAACGTCCTGAGTGCCAGCGACGCCATCGCGCGCAGCAATGATGAACTGAGCCGTCGCACCGAGCAGGCGGCGGCGAACGTGCAGCAAACGGCGGCGACCATGAACGAAATGACCGCCACGGTCAAAAGCAACACGGAAACCGCCAGCGAAGTGAATACGCTGTCGGCCAGCACCAGCGCAGCGGCGATCAAAGGCGGTGAAGTGATGCAGGAGATGGTCGGCATGATGGCGGAAATTGCCGACAGCTCGAAGCGTATCGCCAACATCACCAGCGTGATTGACGGTATCGCTTTCCAGACCAATATTCTGGCGCTGAACGCGGCGGTGGAAGCGGCACGTGCCGGTGAGCAGGGCAAGGGCTTTGCGGTGGTGGCGGGCGAGGTGCGCAGTCTGGCACAGCGCAGCGCCAAAGCCGCCAGCGAGATCAAAAACCTGGTGGAAACCAGCGCCGGCCGCGTGCAGTCGGGCAGCGATCACGCCGATGCGGCCGGCCACACGATGCAGGCGATTGTCGATCAGGTGCAGAATGTCACCGCCCTGATCGCGCAAATCAGCGCGGCGACGGCCGAACAATCCATCGCGCTGAGCGAAGTCAGTAGCGCGGTGGAGGATCTCGACGACATCACCCATCAGAACGCGGCGCGCGTGGCGGAAGGCGCGGAAGCCTCCGGCCGAATGGCGCATCAGGCCAACCGGCTGGTTGAAGCGATCAGCGTGTTTCGCTAAGTTTCACGACGCTTCACGTCCGGCGCGCAGTGCGCCGGGCGGTGTGCCGACAATGCGTTTGAAGGCGCGACTGAAGGCGGCCAGTGAACCGTAACCGAGGTGGAACGCCACGCTCTCCACCGCTTCGCCATCGTTAACTATGCGCTCCACTGCCAGACGCATGCGCAGTTCGGTGAGGTAGCGCAGCGGCGTCATGCCGGTGGCGTTTTGAAAGCGCGCGGCAAACACCGAGCGTGAGCTGCCGGATTCGCGCGCCAGCCGCTCCACCGTCCAGTTTTCGCCGGGCGCGCGGTGCATGGCCGCCATCGCCAGGCTGAGGCGCGGATCGCGCAGGGCCTGCACCAGCCCGCTGCCCTGACCACAGCCATTCTCCACCCAGCCCCGTACAATTTGCGCCGCCACCACATCGGCCAGCCGCGACAAAATGCCGGCAAAGCCCGCCTTGCGCTGACGCGTTTCACGCTCCATGGCATCCAGAATCGGCTGGATTTCCGGGTATTGCGCCAGTAGCGTGCTGACCAGCATCACGTCCGGCATGGTGTGCACCAGCGGCTGCATGCCGCCCAGCTCAAACGCCATGCAGGCGCTGAATAAAATCACATCGCTGTCGTCCGGGCAGGCATCCGCGTCCGGCGCATCGTTAATCGCGCACACGCTGTCACAGATGGGTTTGCTGTTAAACGTGGCGATTGGCACGCACACCGCATCTTCGCCGGAGATCAGCGCGTGTGGCTTACCGTGCGGAATCAGCAGTGCATCGCCCGCCTGCAGCGGATAGACGGTGCCGGAAGCGGAGCGAATCAGCAGCGAGCCGCGGCCAACAAAGTGCAGCTGTGCCTTGCCCGGCGCGTCATCATATTGCAGGCCAAACGGCGCATGCAGCGCGATGCGCTGATATTTGACGCCGTACAGGCGCATGCCCATCAGCAGTTCGCTGGTCAAATCTTCATAGCGGCTCATACAATCCAGACGAATTATCAAAAAACAAAGTTTCTGTATCATAGATCGTCTTGCGTCGTCTCTCTATGCTTACAGCCTGATATTTTGTGATGGGGATCGCAGATGAGTCTGGATACTGAAGTAGTGGAAACAAGCATTGCGGTAGAGAAACCCGCATGGGGCGCGGTGTTCGCCATGGCGTTTGGCGTCTTCGGCCTGATCACCGCAGAATTTCTGCCGGTGAGCTTGCTGACACCGATTGCCGACTCGCTGCGCGTCAGCGAAGGGCAGGCGGGCCAGACGGTCACGGTTACCGCGCTGGTGGCGCTGCTGACCAGCCTGGTGATTGGTAACGTCACGCGCCGCCTCGACCGCCGCCTGGTGATGCTGGCGTTCACGTTGCTGCTCATCGCCTCGGCGCTACTGGTGGCGTTTGCCGAAAATCTGCCGATGATTTTACTGGCGCGCGTGCTGCTCGGCATGGCGATTGGCGGCTTCTGGACGCTGTCGACCGCCATTACCATGCGGCTGGTGCCCGCCGATCAGGTGCCGCGCGCGCTGTCGATTGTGTTCAGCGGTATTTCGCTGGCCACCATCATTGCCGCGCCGCTGGGCAGCTATCTTGGCGGGCTGATTGGCTGGCGTAACATCTTCCTGCTGACCGGTGTTTTGGGCGTGCTGGCGCTGTTCTGGCAGTTCTTCACCCTGCCATCGATGCCGCCGGAGAACAAAGCGCGCAGCGGCGGCGTGCTGGACCTGCTGCGTCAGAGCGTGATGCGCTGGGGTATGCTGGCGGTGATCATGATGTTTACCGGCCATTTCGCCTTCTTTACCTATCTGCGCCCGTTCCTGGAAACCAGCGCGCAGCTGAATGTGAATCAGCTGTCGCTGGTGCTGCTGGCGTTCGGCGTGGCGAACTTCTTCGGTACCTCGCTGGCTGCGTGGCTGGTGACGCGCAGCGTGTCGCTGACGCTGACCGGCATGGCGCTGGTGATGAGCGTGACGGCGGTGCTGCTGGTGAGCTTTGGCCACGTCTCCTGGCTGGTGGCGAGCGGCGTCGCGCTGTGGGGGCTGGCGTTTGGTTCAATGCCGACTGGCTGGTCAACCTGGCTGTCGCGCGCGGTGCCGGACGACGCCGAATCGGGTGGCGGACTGCTGGTGGCCACTATTCAGCTGGCGATCACCGCCGGTGCGGCAGCCGGTGGCTGGATGTTCGATCTGCAGGGCGCGGGCGGCGTCTTCCTTGCCAGCGGCGTGCTGATGCTGCTGGCCGCCATCACCATCTTTACCCGCGTGCGGCATCACGGTTAAATCCGTTTACCGCCATCAGGCGCGCCGCGACACGCTTCAGGGTGTGTCGCGGTGCCGCTTTTGCCGCGTACGCCTAGTCTCACCAATCACAGCAATAAATCCTGCCTTTTATTCAAATCTTGGTTTTTTAACCCTTTGCGCACAGGTTGCGCTAAACGTGCTTTTTATAGTCAAAATATTCGAATGACTTAGGCAAATCTCTGCGCTTTTTTTTGATCGGTTGCCAGCCTATTATATCTCTCATCAAGGCGATGTCGCCTTATTTAATCAAACATCATTAAGGAAATGACCATGAAAACCATCAAAACTTTTGCTGCTGTTATTGCTCTCTCTGTTCTGCCATTTGCCAGCTTCGCGCAAAGCGTGACCGCTACCGCCTCTACGCTTGACGGTGCTGAAGCGCAAATCGCTGCTAAAGCGCAGGAACTTGGTGCTTCCTACAAAGTGACTGAAGCCAACTTCAACAACGGCGTTCACATGACTGCAGAACTGACCCAATAAGTTCGCCTTACCCTCTGTGCTGACAGGGTGCCTTCGGGCGCCCTGGCGGCGTTGCTAACGCCATAAAATCCTGTCCCTTTTCCGCATAAATGATTATTATTCGCAAAAACTAACATCCTTATCGGCTCGCCTCGGGCTGAATTTCCTATTGGTTGCAATGTCGGGCTTTCATTTCACTGCCGCACGGCGGTGGTTTTGCTATGGAGAAGTTATGAAAGCGAATAAAACAATGCAGTGGGCGCTGCGTCCGCTACTGGTGGCCACGGCGCTGCTGTCCTGCAGCGCGCTGCAGGCGGCGGAAACGCAGCCGCTCAATCAGCCGATCGCCAAAGGTGCCTACGAACTGGCCTTCAGTAACAGCGACAACGCGCTGTTCCTCGCCACGGCGCAAAACGCCGGCAATCCGCAGGGCGGTACCGTGTACCGTCTCGATCCGCAGAATCTGGCGGTGAAACAAACCATCAGCACTGAGCTGAAGACCTTTGGTGCCGCCATCAATCAGCACACCAACGTGCTGTACTTTGGCAACACGGTTAACGGCGCGCTGACGGCAGTGGATGCCAGCAGCGGTGAGGTGATCAACACGCTGGTGCTGGATGGCCGCAAGCGCGGTGACACGGTTCGTCCGCTGCAGCCGCGTGAACTGGTCGCGGATGCGCTAACCAATCGCGTGTACATCACCGGTCTCGGTGCGCAAAGCGTGGTGTGGGTGGTGGATGGCAAAACGCTGCAGCTCATCAGCACTATCCCGAATACCGGCAAAATGGGCACCGGGCTGGCACTGGATGCCGCCGCGCAGAAACTGTATGTCACCAATGCCGATGGCGAACTGGTCACCATCAATACCCGCCTGAACGCGATTGAAAAGCGCCAGAAAATTGACGGTGATAAAGAGCACTTTTTCCTGAACATTGCGCTGGATAGCAAAGGCCACCGCGCTTTCCTCAGCGATGCGAAGCAGCCGCAGGTGCTGGTACTGGATACCCGCACACAGCAGGTGATTCAGCGTATTGAGGTACCGGAATCGCTGGCGGTGCTGTTCAATGCTGACCGTGACGAGCTGTATGTCACGCACCGTAAAGCCGGTGAGATCAGCATCATCGATGCCAGCAGCTATAAAGTGAAACGCACGGTGAAAGCGCCGGGCCTGCCGAACAGCCTGGCGCTCTCCGCCGATGGCAATACGCTGTTCGTCAGCATCAAGCAGCCGGGCTCACGCAAGGAACCGCCAAAAAACCCGGACAGCGTGTTACGCATCGCGCTGTAGGGCGTAATTATCCGAAACTCAGGGGCGACGTGTGTCGCCCTTTGCATTTCCGGCCTTGATCCCCCCTTTCCCGCCCGGCTTACGCTACCTTTAGGACGACAACACCTAAGGGGAGAGTGCAATGAGCCAGTTTTTTATGCATGAAAAAAACGATCTGGTGAACGAAGCGATCGAAGGCGTGTTACTCAGCACACCGTGGCACAACCTGACCCGTCTCGATCTGGGCGATGAGATTCGCGTAGTGGTGCGTTCGGACTGGGATAAAAGCAAAGTCGCACTGATTTCCGGTGGTGGCTCCGGCCACGAACCAGCGCACGCGGGCTTTGTCGGCAAAGGGATGCTGACCGCTGCGGTGTGCGGCGATATCTTCGCCTCGCCGAGCGTTGATGCGGTGCTGAACGCCATCGTTAACGTCACCGGTGAGGCGGGCTGTCTGCTGATTGTGAAGAATTACACCGGTGACCGCCTCAACTTTGGCCTCGCAGCGGAGAAGGCGAAAAATCTTGGTTACAAGGTGGAGCTGGTGATGGTGCAGGACGATATCGCGCTGCCGGAAAATCCGCAGCCGCGCGGCATTGCCGGCACCGTGCTGGTGCACAAAATCGCTGGCTTCGCCGCGGAGCACGGCCAATCGCTCGACGAGGTTAAAGCGCTGGCGCAGCAGGCGATTGACGCCACGTTCTCCATCGGCCTGGCGTTTGCCACCTGTCACATTCCGGGTGAAAAGCGCGACGATCGCGTGGCAGCCGGTCATAGCGAGCTGGGGATGGGCATTCACGGTGAGCCGGGCGTGATCACGCTGGATACGCAAAACAGCCGCAAAATTACCAGCATCATGACCGATCAGCTGGCGCAGGCGCTGCCCGACGGCAAACAGGCACTGTTGATGATCAACAATCTCGGCGGCTTTTCCCAGCTGGAGCTGGCGCTGCTCACGCGCGAGGTACTGCAGTCGCCGCTGGCGGCACGCATCACCCATTTAATTGGCCCGGCAACCCTGGTCAGCGCGCTGGATATGAAAGGGTTTTCGCTGACGCTGCTGGCGCTGGAAGAGGCGTTTTTCGAGGCGCTGCATGCGCCTGTGCAGGTGCTGGGCTGGACGCCGATGTACGACTTTGCGCCCATCAGCCTGCAGCGCGCTGAACGCATCGGCAGCGTGCTGGATTTCGATCCTTCTGATAACGCTGAAGTGGCGCAGGTGGTTGAGCGCGTGACGCAGACGCTGATCGATCTGGAGAGTGAGCTGAATGCGCTGGATGCCAAAGTCGGCGATGGCGATACCGGCTCGACCTTTGCCGCCGGCGCGAAGAAAATCCAGCGCGGCCTGCGTGAACAGCAGCTACCGCTGGATGAGCTGCCTACGCTGCTGGCGCTGGTAGGCGAACAGCTGGCGACGGTGATGGGCGGATCGAGCGGCGTGCTGATGTCGATTCTGTTTACTTCGGCCGGACAGCAGCTGGAGGAGGGCAGCACGCTGCCGCAGGCGCTGATGCACGGGCTGGAACGGATGAAGCACTACGGCGGCGCGCAGCCGGGACATCGCACCCTGGTGGATGCGCTACAGCCGGCACTGGAGGCGTTAGCGGCCGGAGAGTCGCTGGCTGCGGCGGCGGCCGCTGCGCAACAGGGTGCCGACGCGACGGCGCAGATGCAGAGTGCGAAGGCAGGTCGTTCGGCTTATCTCAATCAGCAGAGCCTGGATGGCGTGAAGGATCCGGGCGCGTACGCTATCGAGAAGGTGTTTGCGGTGCTGGCGGGCTGAAGATGGGGCGGATGGGTGCGGGGTTTGCCCTCACCCTAACCCTCTCCCGCGGGCGGGAGAGGGGACTGTCCGGAGCGATGTCGAAGTACAGTGCGGTTCTGCACCCGGCCCTCACCCTAATCCTCTCCCGCGGGCTGGAGAGGGGACTGTCCGGAGTGATGTCGGAGTATAGCGCGCGCTCCTGCCGCCCAGCTTTTTCCGCTTACTCCGAGGCTTCGCGCAGCATCTCGTCGTGCGGAATATCCTGCAGAATCTGCTCGAAGCTGCGCAGACGTTTATAGATAGACATCAGCGTAATCAGCGTGGACCACGAGGTGATCAGATACTGGAATGAGGAGCGCACCTGGTCGAACACGTTGGTGATCTGGTTAAGCAGCCCCAGCGTGATGGTGCCCGCAACAATCGAGGGGAACAGCACGAACAGCCCGAACACATTGTCCACCTGCAGATAGAGAATGCGCGTGATGTTGAAATAGAGATAGTGGAAATAGAGGCGGAAATAGTTGTGACGCACGCGGCTGAACAGCTCCTGCACCGTAGGCGGCGCGGCGCGCTGCGGATCGTCCTCGCCGTACACCAGTTCTTTACGGTACGCGGCTTCCACCCGCTGATTGCGGAACTCCAGCCCCGGCAGTTTAATCCCCACCAGCGCCAGCAGCGCGGTACCAAACAGCGACCACAGCAGCGCGGCGATCACCAGCGCATAAGGGATATTGCCGAGGATCGGCACTTCTTTCACATGATGCGATAGCGTCACCAGTACCGGCAGAAACGCCACCAGCGTCATGATGGCCTGGATAAAGCTGATGCCCCAGTCCTGCAGCGTACTGGCGAAGCGCATGGTGTCTTCCTGCACACGCTGTGCGGCACCTTCTACCAGACGCAGGCGCTGCCAGTTATGCATGTAGTAGTTGTTCATCGCGGTACGCCAGCGGAACACCCAGTGGCTGACGAAAAACGAGTTCATCACGCCGATCACTACCGCGATCAGCGCAATGCCGAGAAACGCCAGCACCTGCACATAGAACTGATTGATGCTCACCGAGCCGGCTTTGGTCAGCGCCTGCTGAATCATGTCGTAAAACGGACCATACCAGGCGTTAACGCCGACGCCTACCTGCACGCCAAACCAGGTGACAAAGATAATCAGTAACGATCCCCATACCGACCAGCGCTGCCACGGATGGTTGTCGATGATGCGCCACACCAGCGCAAAGGCGCCGCCCATGATCCAGTAATAGGCATAAAACCACAGCTGGCTGGCGTGGATAAAGCGGCTGGCGTTGGTCGGCAGCGGCTGCTGCATCGCCGCCTGCAAAGCGGGAAAGCGCGCCGGAAAATCATTGAAAAAGCCAAACCAGGCAAAAATGGCAATCAGGCTCCAAATCGCGGCCGAGCTGAAAAACAGCGCCGGCCGCGGAAAATAGGACTTAAACATAGGCACTCCGCTGTTGTGTGTACTCTTTATACCGCTTCCGGCATTTATCTGTCTGTTGTCGGTTGTATCCGACGATGACAGCATCGCCGCATTTATGTAAAGCGGCAGAGTTAGTTGTTAAGTTTTTTGTGCTCATTTGTTTCGGGAAACTAAATTATTAACGGCGATGGTGTTACACTATGCCAACTGTTACCGGTAACAGTCTTGCTGTATCCCTTAAAACGCCAATAAAAATCATTACAACGCAACTACTTAACTTTCATGCCGCATTATATGCGGTAATGAGGCAATGTCATGTCAGAAGAAAAAAAGGGTCACACTCGCCGGGATTTCCTGCTGAGAACCATTACCCTGGCGCCGGCAATGGCGGTAGGCAGTACGGCGATGGGCGCACTGGTCGCGCCAATGGCCGCCGGTGCGGCAGCGTCGTCGGCCGCGGCGCCGCAGCAGGCGCGCGAGTATCAACCGGTGTGGTTTACCGCCGAAGAGTTTGCCTTCATCAAAGCCGCCGTGGCGCGCCTGATCCCCAACGATGAACGCGGTCCTGGCGCGCTGGAAGCCGGCGTACCGGAGTTTATCGATCGCCAGATGAATACGCCGTATGCCACCGGCAGCAACTGGTATATGCAGGGACCGTTCAATCCGGATCTGCCGAAAGAACTCGGCTATCAGCTGCCGCTGGTGCCGCAGCAGATCTACCGTCTCGGCCTGGCCGATGCCGATGGCTGGAGCAAACAGCAGCACGGCAAGGTATTTGCTGAGCTGACGCCCACGCAGCAGGACGCGCTGCTGAGCGCCTTCGAAAACGGCAGCGCGCAATTCCCGCAGGTGCCGGCCAAAACCTTCTTCGCCTTTCTGTTGCAAAACACCCGCGAGGGCTACTTCAGCGATCCGATCCACGGCGGCAATCAGGGCATGGTGGGCTGGAAGCTGATCGGCTTCCCTGGCGCACGCGCCGACTTTATGGATTGGGTAGAGCGCGGCGAACGTTATCCGTTCCCGTCAGTTGATATTCGCGGCGAGAGGGCGTAACCGTGGCAAATGCGTTAAAAAAAGTGGATGTGGCGATCGTCGGTTTCGGCTGGGCCGGGGCGATCATGGCGAAAGAGCTGACCGAGGCCGGTCTGCATGTGGTGGCGCTGGAGCGCGGGCCGCATCGCGATACCTATCCGGATGGATCCTATCCACAGTCGATTGATGAACTGACTTATAACATCCGCAAAAAGCTGTTCCAGGATCTGTCAAAAAGCACCGTAACTATCCGTCACGATGCCTCACAAACCGCCGTACCGTATCGTCAGCTGGCGGCATTCCTGCCGGGCACCGGCACCGGCGGCGCCGGGCTGCACTGGTCGGGCGTGCACTTCCGCGTCGACCCGGTCGAGCTGAACCTGCGCAGTCACTACGAGCAGCGTTACGGCAAAAACTTTATCCCGGAAGGCATGACCATTCAGGATTTCGGCGTCAGCTATGACGAGCTGGAACCGTTCTTCGATCAGGCGGAAAAAGTGTTCGGCACCTCCGGCAGCGCCTGGTCAATCAAGGGCAAAGTGGTGGGCAAAGAGAAAGGCGGCAACCCGTATGCGCCGGATCGCTCCAGCGACTTCCCGCTGCCCGCGCAGAAGCGCACCTGGTCGGCACAGCTGTTTGCCCAGGCGGCGGAATCGGTGGGCTATCACCCTTACGATATGCCGTCGGCTAACACCTCCGGTCCTTACACTAATACTTACGGCGCGCAGATGGGGCCGTGCAACTTCTGCGGCTACTGCAGCGGCTACGCCTGCTACATGTACTCCAAAGCGTCGCCGAACGTTAACATTCTGCCCGCGCTGCGCCAGGAGCCGAAGTTTGAGCTGCGCAACAACGCGTATGTGCTGCGCGTCAATCTGACCGACGATAAAAAACGCGCGACCGGCGTCACCTATCTGGACGGTCAGGGACGTGAAGTGGAGCAGCCGGCGGATCTGGTGATCCTCTCCGCCTTCCAGTTCCACAACGTGCACCTGATGCTGCTGTCCGGCATTGGCAAGCCGTACAACCCTATCAGCAACGAGGGTGTGGTCGGCCGTAACTTTGCCTACCAGAACATCTCCACGCTGAAGGCGCTGTTTGATAAAAACACCACCACCAATCCGTTCATCGGTGCCGGTGGCGCGGGTGTGGCGGTGGATGATTACAACGCCGATAACTTTGACCATGGTCCGTACGGCTTTGTCGGCGGTTCACCGTTCTGGGTCAACCAGGCGGGCACCAAGCCGATCTCCGGCCTGCCGACGCCAACAGGCACGCCGAACTGGGGCAGCCAGTGGAAAGCGGCGGTGGCGGATACCTATAACCATCACGTGTCGATGGATGCGCACGGCGCGCACCAGTCGTATCGCGCTAACTACCTCGATCTCGATCCCAACTACAAAGATGCTTACGGCCAGCCGCTGCTGCGTATGACTTTTGACTGGCAGGACAACGACATCAAAATGGCGCAGTTCATGATCGGCAAGATGCGCAAAATCACCGAAGCGATGAATCCGAAGATGATCATTGGCGGCGCGAAAGGGCCGGGTGCCCATTTCGATACCACCGTGTACCAGACCACACACATGAGTGGCGGCGCCATCATGGGCGAAGATCCTAAAACCAGCGCGGTGAACCGCTATCTGCAGAGCTGGGATGTGCCGAACGTATTTGTCGCCGGCGCTTCTGCCTTCCCGCAGGGACTGGGCTACAACCCCACCGGCATGGTGGCGGCGCTGAGCTACTGGTCCGCCAAAGCGATTCGTGAACAGTATCTGAAGAACCCCGGCCCGCTGGTACAGGCATAAGGAACATGGCGATGATCAAAAGTTTAACAGCCCTGTTGCTGGGCACCCTGTCGTTCGCCGCGCTGGCGGAGGACACCGCCGCCGATGCGCTGGTGCAGCGCGGTGAGTATCTGGCGCGCGCCGGTGACTGCGTCGCCTGCCACAGCACCGCAGGCGGCAAACCGTTTGCCGGCGGCCTGCCGATGGCGACGCCGATTGGCACCATCTACTCCACCAATATCACGCCGGATAAGGCAACCGGCATTGGTGACTACAGCTATGACGACTTCCAGAAAGCGGTGCGTCATGGCGTGGCGAAAAACGGCGACACGCTCTATCCGGCGATGCCCTATCCATCTTATGCGGTGGTCAGCGATGACGACATGAAGGCGCTGTATGCCTACTTCATGCACGGCGTGGCGCCGGTGACGCAGGCTAACAAAGAGAGTGACATTCCGTGGCCGCTGTCGATGCGCTGGCCGCTGGCGATCTGGCGCGGCCTGTTTGCGCCAGATGTGAAGGCGTTCCAGCCGGCAGCGCAGGAAGATCCGGCTCTGGCACGCGGTCGCTACCTGGTGGAAGGGCTGGGCCACTGCGGTGCCTGCCACACGCCGCGCAGCTTCACCATGCAGGAGAAGGCGCTGAATAACGGCCAGGGCAATGATTATCTTGCCGGCAGCAGCGCGCCGATTGACGGCTGGACCGCCAGCAACCTGCGCGGTGACAACCGCGATGGCCTGGGGCGCTGGAGCGAAGCGGATCTGCAGCAGTTCCTGCGCTATGGCCGTAACGATCACACGGCAGCGTTTGGTGGCATGACCGAGGTGGTGCAGCACAGCCTGCAGTATCTCAGCGATGCGGATATCAGCGCAATTGCCCGTTACCTGAAATCGCTCGGCGCGAAAGATCCGTCTCAGGCGGTGTTCCATGAGGATGACGCAGTGGCCCGGGCGCTGTGGAAAGGTGATGACAGCCAGCCGGGTGCCGGCGTGTATGTCGACAGCTGTGCGGCGTGTCATAAAACCGACGGCAGCGGCTATCAACGCTTCTATCCGGCACTGCGCGGGAATCCGGTGGTGATGGCAGAGGATCCGACGTCGCTGATTCACATCGTACTGGTCGGCGGCACGCTGCCGGGCGTGCAAGGCGCACCGACCGCGATCACCATGCCGGCGTTTGGCTGGCGTCTGAACGACAGTCAGGTGGCGGATGTGGTGAACTTTATCCGCAGCAACTGGGGCAACGGCGTGCAGACCAAAGTCACGGCGAAACAGGTGGCGAAACTGCGCCAGGATGACAGCGTGCAGCCAAAACAGGGCAGCGCGGATATCCGGGTGCTGGAAAAGCAGTAAGCCTGTCTTAAGCATTTCCTTCAGGTCATGACGCGGTTCATGGCCTGAAGAGTGCGAAAAATCCCACTTAAATTCATTACCTTAGATTTTCCTTTCAGACGTTTCTTGTAAGAGATTCCTTCCCCTGCGTTTAAAAATCCCTGCCGCTTATTAAGCGTTACTTTAACGATATTAACTCTGGCGAAAAGGATGACCATATGTCTGTAGGCTATTACGTCCCGACCAAACCGGGGCAGGAGAACTACGTCAATTCACCTTATCAGTACTGGAAAGGGGTGATTGAGGATAAGAGCGTCAGCTATATCGAATTTGCCATTAACGGCCAGCTGTTTACTACGCAGGTAAACGCGGACGGCAGCTGGGAGTATCAGCTGCCGCTGCGGCTGGAAGAGGGGAGCCACAATCTCACCATCCGCTTTTTCGACCGGGCCGGCAACGCCGGGATTCCGTTCCAGACGCGGCTGGAAGTCGATCTCAGCCCGCCCGATATGCCGGCGATTATGCGCGTACTGGATGATTTTGGACCGGTGCTGGGCCCGGTTGGCAACAAAGGCTTTACCGATGATAAAACGCCAGCTATTTCCGGTTATGCCGAGCCGGACAGCATTGTCCGCCTGTACAGCAACGGCGTGCTGACTGGCAGCGTGCAGGCAGCGAAAAATGGTCAGTGGACCATTACGCCGGCACTGAGCGACGGTGAACAGCGCCTGTCCGTCACCGCCACCGACAAATTTGGTCAGGTGAGTGTCGATTCCCCGGTCTATACGCTGTTCGTCAATACGCCGCGCATCGATAAGCCGCAGCTGCTGGAAGTATTTGATAATGAAGGGGTGAATACCGGTGTGATCAAAGCCGGCAGCGCAAGCGACGATCGCAGCCCGCGCCTGAGCGGCAACGCGCCGCTGGATGCAGAAAACGTCATCATCTACGTCAACGGGGTACGCGTCGGCGTGGCACCGGTGATTGACGGGCAATGGCGCTGGGAGAGCAACATTGATCTGCTGGGCTACGGTGAAAACACCATTACCACCCGTGCGCAAAATAACCGTGGTGAGTTGAGCCATGCGAGCGAGCCGTTTACCTATACGGTGGTGCCCACCGCGCCGGTGAAGATTGAGTATGCGCTTGATAATTTTGGCCCGGCACAGGGCAAACTGGAAAACGGCGCGATGACCGATGACTTCACCCCCACGCTCAAAGGCACGGCGGAAGCCAACAGTATCGTCTATGTGTATGCCACGCGCGAAAACGGCAGCTGGTGGCTGAAAGGCAGCACCCAGGCGGATGCCTTTGGCCACTGGCAGGTGGAAATCGCCCGACTGGATGGCGGTGCCGGCCCGTATCACTTCCAGGCCAGTAACAGCCCGACGCGCGATCCCGCTGCGCCGCTGTTCGACCTGTATGTGTCAGACAACGGCACCCGCCTGAAGCCCACCATCAACGCGGCGCACGATAATGTCGGGCCCGAGCAGGGCAAATTAATCAACGGTGCCACCACCGATGACATGGCGCCGACGCTGCAGGGCAAAGCCGAAGCCAACAGCATGGTGTATATCCATGCGCGGCATATTGATGGCCACTGGGTGGTGTTAGGCAGTGTTAAGGCCGATGCCTGGGGCAACTGGATAACGGAAGTGCGCGCGCTGCGCGGGGGATACGGCACTTATGAGTTTCAGGCTGCCAAAACTTTTGAGCGCGACACCAGCGCCGAGGTGTTCAGTCTCAACATGGTGCCGGAAAAACCCGGCATCGTTTCTGCCTGGGATAATTTTGGCGCGCAGACCGGCGTGCTGCATCAGGGCGATGTCACTGATGACCTGACACCAACGCTGAAAGGCCATGCTGCAGCAAACAGCGTGGTTTATATCTATGCCCGCCACGTGAACGGGGTGTGGGTGACGCTCGGCAGCGCCGTTGCGGATGCCCATGGTCACTGGCAAAGCGAAGTGCGCGCGTTACGCGGCGGCTTTGGCAAATATGAGTTCCAGGTCTCAGACAGCCCGGTGCGTGACGCCGCCGCCGACGTTTTCGACCTGACGATTATCTCCGGCAAGACGGAGATTATTTCTGCGTGGGATGATAGTGGACCAAAGCAGGGCCAGCTGAAAAGCGGTGATATCACCGATGATATGACGCCAACCCTGAAAGGCACGTCTGCACCCAATAAGGTGGTGTACATCTTCGGCTGCCATATTGAGGGCCACTGGGTATTAATGGACTCGGTCACAGCGGATGCTACGGGTAACTGGAGCTACCAGTCTTACGATCGCTCGCCGTGGAAAGGACTGACGCAATTTCAGGTCAGTAATAGCGCCATTCGTGATGTGAATGCGCCAACCTTTCTGCTGGAGATCAATGTCGATCCGCCGAAGGTCGATCACGGACTGGTGTGGAACTTTGATGATGGCACCTTGCAGGGGTGGCTTGCTGCTGGGGTGTACAAAAAATATAACCAGCTGAGCACCACCTACTGGAAAGGTGCCGACGGTTCTCATGTCCTCGGCACAATGACTGACTACGTAGAGGGACGTGATTACAGTGGCGACGTAGTTTATCGCTACATCGAAGTCGAAGCGGGTAAAACCTATGAATTTGGTTTTGATGGCTGCAGCCTGAATCAGAGCTGGGCAGTGCCGGTGATCGGCATTGAGATAGACGGCAAAAAGGTGATTGCACCGAGCGCGCTGACATCGTCATGGCAGCATAAAAGTGGCATCTATGTCGCAACCGAGACCAAAGTAGTCAAAGTTGCGGTTACTAATGCCACCGCCAATGGCTACGGCAACGATTTCCTGCTGGATAACCTCGGTATAAAGCCGGTCAACGTAACGCCGGTGGATAAACAGCGTCTCGACTGGAATTTCAACGACGGCACGCTGCAGGGCTGGATGGCCGCCGGACTGTACGAAAAATTTAACCAGCTACGCACCACTTACTGGAAAGGCAAGGATGGCTCCAACGTATTGGGCACAATGACTGACTACGTTCAGGGGCGCGATTACAGTGGCGAAGTGGTTTACCAGTATATCCAGGTTGAAGCAGGTAAGAGTTATACGCTGGGCTTCGATGGTCAGCGCCTCAATCAGGGCTGGGTAGCACCGGTCATCGGGATTGAAGTGGATGGCAAGACAGTGATTGCGCCCTCGGCGTTATCAACCACCTGGCAGCACAAAACAGGGACTTATGTTGCCACTGAAACCAAAGTGGTAAAAGTAGCTGTCGTGAATGACACGGCTGACGGTTACGGTAATGACTTCCTGCTGGACAATCTTTTTATCCAGCCGCGGACGCATAACGGTGCGATCACCGTAGCGGAAGCTGAAAGTGTGCTGGCAGAGAGCCTGGCCAGCGGTGAAGAAGCCGCGGTAATCGACATGCTCGGCAACGGTAAAAATACGCTTAGCGTTAGCGTGGCGGATGTTCTCAGTGCTGGCAGCAAAGACCTGTTTATTGTTGACGGCAAAACCCAGCTGCTGATCAAAGGCGATGCGCAGGACGTGGTGAAACTGGATGACATCCTCGGCGACGGCGGTGACGTGGGCGATTGGGTGAAACAGCAGGGCAGCACCACGGTGGCTGGCGTGAAGTATCAGGTTTACAGCCACAGCGGCGTCGATGCCGACGTGCTGATCCAGGAAGGGGTGAAAACCGAACTGGTGTAAATCCGGCGGGGGCGGAAACGCCCCCCAAAGGTTTGCACCAGGACGTAGCGGCGCGATTTATCGCGCGATGAATCGTGCCGCTCCAAAGGATGCGCATTGCCGGGCTGAACCGGCCGCCGCCCACCTTGTGCCCGTCCGGTTTAAATGTTTTCCAGATCCAGTCCCCGCGTCTTCGGCCCGTAAATCCCGACCGACAGCATCACCATCAGCATGCTCAGCACGATAAACACGATCACTCCCTGACTGCCGGCATACTGCAGAATCAGGCCAATCAGAATACTGCTGAAAGCGGTCGACAGCCGACTGAATGAATAGCAGAAGCCAACGGCGCGCGCACGAATGTGCGTCGGGAAGATCTCAGTCTGATAAGCGTGATAGCTGAAGGTCAGCCAGGCGTTGCTGTAGGTGATCAGGAAACCGCACACCACCATCAGCAGCGGGTTGCTGGTCAGCGCGAACAGCGTGCCGAACACCACCGTCATCAGCGATGAAAAAACGATCTGCCATTTGTTTTCCAGCCGGTCGGCGTAGCGGCTGCAGATCAGCGAGCCGAGCGGATAGGCCAGCGTGATGAAAAAGGCGTACAGCAGGCTGTGGGTGACGGTGGCCCCCTTGCCGGACAGCAGCGCCGGCAGCCAGTTACCGAAGCCGAAGAAGCCAATCGCCTGGAAGAAGTTCATCACCACCAGCATCAGCGTACGCTGGCGATAAGCCGGTGCCCAGATTTCGCTAAAGTGCCCTTTTTTCGGCAGCTGTGTCGCCGCATCGCGCTGAGAGAAATCGTCTCCCGGCGCAATGCCGCAGCGTTTTTCCATCTCGCTCAGCACCCGGTGCGCGTCCTGATGCCGCCCCTGCTGTGCCAGCCAGCGCGCCGACTCCGGCAGATTTTTACGGATAAACCAGATCACCAGCGAGCACAGCGCACCGGCGATCACGACCCAGCGCCAGCCTTCGAGGCCAAGCAGGGTTTGCGGTACCAGCCACCATGACATCAGCGCTACCGTCGGCACCGACAGGAACTGAATGAAAAAAGAGAAGGCAAACGCGCGGCTGCGCAGATGGGCCGGCACCCACTCCGACAGATAGGTATCAATGGTCACCAGCTCGACGCCCAGACCGATTCCGACCAGGAAGCGGCACAGAATAATCATCTCCGCGCTGTGCTGGAACGCCATCAGCAGTGAGAACGCACCGTACCACGCCAGCGCGCACATAAAGGTCAGGCGACGGCCGAAGCGGTCGGCATAGGGCGTCAGCAGGCTGGCACCGACAAACAGGCCGAGAAAGGTCGCCGAGGCGAACGCCGCCTGATCGGCGATACCAAACACGCCCGTGGCGCCGGTGTGGAACACGCCTGCGGCGACCAGCCCGGCGCTGATGTAGCCGGTTTCAAACAGATCGTACAGCTCGAAGAAGCCGCCGAGCGCCAGCAGCGTAATAAAGCGCCACAGCCCGGCGGAAGAGGGCAGAGCGTCGATGCGCCCGGCCAGCGTCTGGCGTTCGGTCGCGATGCGATCGGTCGCCACCCCTGTCGAATAGGTGGTTGTCATTATGATTGTTACCTCGGTGTTTGCAGGATCCGCCCGGTGGTGGTTTGTCAGAAATCATTAACCGTTAGCAAGCGAAGAAATAGCAGAATAATCAATTCGTCCGGGGTTGCCGAGAGGCGCAGCGATGACATTTTGGCAACGTGCGTTGCAGTTCACAGAAAGCGGTACGCCGTCCATGGCGCCAGGTCAGGGCAGATGCGGATAAACGCCCGGACCGATGGGCAGGCCCAGCAGATACCACACCAGCAGCAGCGCGATCCACGTCACAAAGAACACCAGCGGATACGGAAAGATCAGCACGTAGTAGGTCCCGAGCTGCGCGTCTTTTTGATAGCGCTGCAGGAAACCGAGGAACAGCGGCAGAAACGGCGACATCGGCGCCAGCGGCAGCACGGCGGAATCGGCGATGCGGAAAATCATCTGGGCAAACGCCGGGTGAAAGCCGAGCAGCATAAACATCGGCACAAACACCGGCGCGAGGATCGACCAGATCGCCGAGCCGCTGGCGATAAACATGCACAGAAATGCCGAGAGGAACATCAGGCCGAGAAAGGCCGGCGCACCGCTGATGCCGGCGCTCTCCAGCATATCGGTCAGGCCGATGGCCATAAACTTGCCCATGTTGCTCCAGTTGAAGAACGCCACGAACTGCGACAGCGGAAACACCATGACGATAAAACCGGCCATGCTCTTCATCGGATCCACCAGCAGTCGGGGGATGTCGTCAGCGCGGCGAATCTGCTGCGTCACCGCGCCATAGGCAATCGCCACCACAAAGAAGAACAGGATGATGATCGGCACGATGCCCTGAATAAACGGCGAAGGGATGATGCCGCCGGTTTTCGGGTTGCGCAGCGGCGCATGCTCCGGCACCACCAGCAGCGCCATCACGCCGATGAACACCAGTGCGGCGAGACCGGCCGCCTTCAGGCCGCGATTCTCCTGCGCCGTCAGTGGTGGCAGGCGATCGTGGTGGCCGCTGTTCCAGACGGGCAGGCGCGGCTCGACAAATTTATCGGTCAGCAGCGCGCCGGCCACGGTCAGTACGATGACCGAGCTGGCCATGAAGAACCAGTTATCGATCACGCTGACGTGGACCGTGTCGCTGACCGCTTTGGCGGCCTCTGTACTGATGCCGGAGAGCAGTACGTCGGTGGTGACGATCAGCAGATTCGCGGTAAAACCCGACGCGACGCCGGCAATCGCCGCCAGCAGGCCCGCCACCGGATGACGCCCGACGGCAAGGAAGATCAGCGCGCCGAGCGGCGGCATCACCACCAGTGCGGCATCGGAAGAGATATGGCTGAAGAACGCGATAAACAGCACCATATAGCTGGCGTAGCGACGGCTGACACGCGACGCCATCTTCACCATCAGCGACTGCAGCAGCCCGACTTTTTCCGCCAGCCCGGCCCCGATCACCAGCGCCAGAATGGAGCCCAGTGGGGTGAAACCGCTGAAGTTTTTGATGATGTTGGGCAGGATCCACTGAATGCCCGCCACGCTGAGCAGGTTATTGACCCGCACCAGTTCGCCATTGGCCGGATTTTTAACGGCCACATCAAGGCTGCTGAGAAGCGCGGTGGCGATCATCAGCACCACGATCAGGTAGACAAACAGTAAGAACGGGTTCGGCACTTTGTTGCCGACCCGCTCAATCCAGCTGAACAGCTTGCCGGGGCTGCGATTTTCAGTCATCACTTCCATCGGTAGATCCTCATGAGTCGTCTTGTCAGTTATGTTTGCGTACTGCTTATATTTTTTTAATGGTGATGCGTTGGCACCAGGTCGCCATAAATGGCGACCCTACACGGTAAGGAGCGGTGACCACCGGTCACGCCCTCGTAGGGTGCGCATTTATGCGCACCTGGCGTAATGCGTTGCTGAACTCAGGATGCTAATGTCGATGGCTGCACGCCGGCCGGAATCGGGCACACGTACGGCTGCTCGCGGCGCACGCGGTCAAACTCTTCACGACAGCGCGCCAGCGCGCCATCATCGTGCAACAGCGTCAGCGCGGTGGCGGCCAGCACTTTGGCGGCAAGGCACATCCCTTTGTGGGCAATCGGCGTGCGGCCCTGTGCCACCAGCTGCCAGGTGTGCAGCGGCGTGCCGAAGGCAAAGCAGGGGGCAAAACACTGCGCCGTCGGCGTTACCCAGCTCACATCCCCAACGTCGGTTGAGCCGTACAGCAGCTCGCGCGTGACCGCATACGGCGCTACCTCATCCATCAGTACTTTATCCTCCAGCGCCTCAGCCCAGGCGATGCCCGCTTCGCCGCCGGTGCGCGCCGCATTCAGTCGCGCGTTACGCAGATCGTCTTTGCTCAGCGTGGCGCGGATCTCTGCCGCAAATGCTTGTTCCTGCGCGCTGTAGTGCGGCAGACCGAAATGGTGCAAATTACGTTCCATCACCGCTTCCAGCGCGCGGTTGGGCACATAGTTGGAGCAGGCTTTTTCAAAACGTACCGTCATCTGCGTATCGGTCATCAGCGCCGCGCCTTTGGCGATGTTAATCACGCGCTGATAGATATCCTGGGCCTGGTCGAGCTGCGGCGCGCGAATCAGGTACAGCACTTCTGCATCGGCCTGCACCACGTTGGGCGATACGCCGCCGGTTTGGGTGACCGCATAGTGCAGGCGCGCCTCCTGCACAATGTGCTCGCGCAGAAAATTCGCGCCGGTGTTCATCAGCGTCACCGCGTCCAGCGCGCTGCGCCCGAGATGCGGCGAGTTAGCGGCATGCGCCGCCACGCCTTTGAAGTGAAACGCCGCCTGAATATTGGCGAGGGTGCTGAGGTTGAACATGCCGCTGAAGCCTTCCGGGTGCCAGGTCACGGCAGCATCGACATCATCAAATAGCCCCTCGCGCACCATAAAGGTTTTACCCGAGCCGCCCTCCTCGCCAGGGCAGCCGTAAAAGCGCAGCGTGCCACGTCCGCCCTGTTCTGCCCACCAGGCTTTGATGGCGAAAGCGGCGGCCAGGCCGGCGGTACCGAGCAGGTTGTGGCCGCAGCCGTGACCGTTGCCGTTTTCCACCAGCGGGCTGGGCGTGGCGCAGCCCGCCTGCTGGCTCAGACCGGCCAACGCATCAAACTCGCCGAGGATGGCGATCACCGGCTGGCCGTGGCCGATTGAGGCGATAAACGCGGTGTCGAGACCGCCGACGCCGCGCTCGACCTCAAACCCCTCCTGGGCCAGCGCATCGGCCAGCAGCGCAGACGATTGCGTCTCTTCGAAACGGGTTTCCGGCACGTCCCAGATGGCATCGCTGAGGGCACTGAAGCGCGCCTGATGCTGGTCGATGTAGCGATCGATAAAGTCGTGCGCGCTCATCGGGCACCGCCGAACTGCGTCTGATTAAGCGCCAGCGTAGCCAGCATCTGCACGGCGGTGGCCATCACCGCTTCATCAAAATCGAACCGCGCATTGTGGTGGCCCGCCGCCAGCTCGCAGCCGAAGATAACGTAAGACGCCTGGCCGCCGCGCTGCTGCACGCGCTCCATCATGTAGGTGGCATCTTCGGAACCGGCCGCCTGCTGTTTGCTGTCTATCACCGAACTGAACAGACCCAGCGCTTCGGCCTGCTGATGGATAAAACTGACCCACGCCGGGCTCGGCGTGCAGCTGCGTGCACCGCCCATCAGCGTGACCTCGTGCTCAACGCCGTACATCGCCGCGGCACCGGCAATCACGCGCAGCGCCTGCTGATAAATATCGTCGTTGACCTGATTACTCGCGCCGCGCGTTTCCACCTTCATTAGCGCAACATCCGGCACTACGTTGCGTCCGCTGCCGGCCTGTAAGACACCAACGTTAACGCGCGCCACGCCGCCGCTGTGCTGCGGCAGAGTGTGCAGCGCCAGCGTGGCCTGTGCCGCCGCCAGCAGCGCGTTGCGTCCCTCTTCCGGTTTGCCACCGGCATGCGCGCCGACCCCGGTGAAACGCACGTCCAGCTTGGTCGTGGCGAGAAAGCTGTCGCTGCCGCAGACGATCTCGCCGGGCGGCACGCCGGTGCCGAGGTGAATGGCGGTGAACAGATCGACATCATCAAGCACGCCCGCGGCCACCATGGCTTTGGCACCGCGTACGCCTTCTTCCGCCGGCTGAAAAATGAGTTTTATGCGACCGCTCAGCTGGTGCTTCATCGCCATCAGCACGCCCGCCAGCGCCAGACCTATGGTGGTGTGACCGTCGTGGCCGCAGGCGTGCATCATGCCGGGATTGCACGAGGCGAAGCCTTCGCGCGTCGGCAGGTGATCGGCAGCGGCGCTTTCCGTCTGGTCGAGCGCGTCCATATCAACACGAAAGCCCATCACCGGACCGGGACGGCCGGTGTCCAGCGTTGCCACCACGCCGCAGAAACCGCCGGAGAAGTGGGGCAGCCACTGTGGCAGCGCGCCCTGCTGCAGCGCACGCGCTTCCTGCTGCGCCAGCACTTCAGCAGACGGCAGACCCATGCGCGCATCGGCATCAATCACCTCACGGCCCAGCTGTAGCTGATAACCAAGACGATGCAGCTCTTCCGCCACCAGCGTGGCGGTGCGGAACTCCAGCCAGCCGGATTCAGCATACTGGTGCAGGTCGCGGCGCCATGTCTGCATCTGCGGTATCCGCGCGTTGACGAGGTCGGAAAGGGTGTTCATCGGCTGTTCCTTAGTGTTGGTTTTTTATGCATTCAACCGAATCTACACAATGGTATTAGGGCGCATAAGATGCGAATATCTTGTGACCGATAGACAACGGTTATCACCTGATCATGGCGGCCAATCTTAAACTTCATCAGCTGCGCGCCTTTGTTGACGTGGCGCGCCAGGGCAGTATTCGCGCCGCCAGCCGGCTGTCGGGCCTGTCACAGCCGGCGTTAACCAAAGCGATTCAGGAACTGGAGCTGGCGCTGGGCGCGCGCCTGTTCGAGCGTCGTCAGCAGGGCGTGATGCTGACCGATGTCGGTGAAACCTTTTTTCGTCATGCCTGTCTGGTGCTGGAGGAACTGCGCGTGGCGCAGGAGGATATCCAGCAGCGGCTCGGTCTGGCCGGTGGCAAAGTGAATATTGGGGTGGGCGGCAGCATTGCGCGTACCGTGATGCCGCAGGTGATAACCCAGTTTCATCGCGAATATCCACTAGTGAAAGTGCGTATCGTGGAGGGCCAGCTGGTGTCGATGGTGCATGAACTGCGTCAGGGCGCGCTGGATTTCACCATCAATACCTACGACCGGCATCACTTCGATCAGGAGCTGATTTTCGAGCGGCTGATGCAGCGCGAGTATCAGGTGGTGATGCGTAAAGGGCATCCGATGGCGCATGCGCGCTCGCTGGCCGAGTTGCAACATTGCGACTGGACCATGCCGACGCCGCAGGGCAGTTATTACCGATTGCTGCATGATCTGTTCGGTGAGCGCGGCATGGCACCCAAAATCGCGGTGACCTGCGAGACCTTTATGGCCTGCACCAGCCTGGTGGCAAAGAGTGATTTTGTCAGCATCATTGCGCGCGACGTGATTGAAGACCCTACGCACGGCGGGCAGCTGATCGCGCTGGATCTCGACGATCCGCTGCCGAAAGCCACCTTCTATCTGATTCAGCGTAAAGACACTGCGCTGACGCCGATGAGCGCTTACATGGCGCAGCTGTTCCGCCGCTACTGCCAGCCGTGACGGGTGAAAAACTGCATCGTCTACACTTTAGGTGTACGACACGCGTTAACGCACTCTCAACGGAGGTTACGATGCAGGTGAGTCCTTATTTATTTCTCTACGGCCGCTGTGAAGAAGCCATTGCCTTCTATCTGGAGGCCACCGGCGGCGAAATTCTGCAAAAAATGACGTTTGGCGATATGCCGGAGCAGGGCGAGCAGGTGGGCGATCAGTCGGCGCCGCCGCTGCCGCCGGAAAAGATTATGCATGCGCATCTGCGCATTGGTCAGGGCGAGCTGATGCTGAGTGATGGCAATACCGCCCAGCCACCGGCGTCCGAACATGCCGGTTATGCGGTGAGCCTGGCCACGCCAGATGAAGCGGAGGGTAAAGCCTGGTTTGATAAGCTCTCTGCGGGCGGCAAAGTGACCACTGAATGGCAGAAAACTTTCTGGTCGAACGGCTTCGGGATGTTTATCGATAAGTTCGGCATCCCATGGCGCATCAACGTGGTGAAGCCACAGGCGTAACAGACTGGCGTGGCCGCGATGGTGAGCGGCCACGCCGGAAGCGGTTTAGAAGTTGTAACCCACTACCAGGTAGTAACCCCAGCCGGTTGATTTCACTTCAAACGGACCGTTGCCGAAGTTCAGCTCCTGGCCATCAGCCCACTGGCCGCCGTTGTGGAAGTAACGCGCCACGGTAGAGACATGCCAGTGATCGTAGTTCAGCGACAGAATGTGGCTGGAGGCAATTGAGTTGCTGGTGCGCGAGCGGTCAGACTTGTCACGCAGATCGGAGCCCCAGTCAAAGTTGGTGAAGCCGATATAGCTCAGCTTGCCGCCCCACAGGTCAGTGATCGGCACAAAGTATTTCACCTTGAAGCGATAACCATCCCAGCTGTTTTCGTTCGCCGCACCGTAGTTTTCCCACTGGTATTTCGCGTACACGTTCAGTGACAGGCCGATATCGCTATGGGTATCGATGTCAGTACCCAGACCCATATACCAGGTGTTCTGCCGGCTGTCGCTGTTGCGACCCATGTCGTAGATGTAGTTGTTAGCGAAGTACCACTCTTTGAACGGTCCGAACGCCAGGCTGGTGCCGGTCAGCTTATCAATGGAGAAGCGTGGCTCAATTTCCATGAACATCGGCGAACCGTGGTCAAAAATACCGTTGGCATTGCTATTACCCACACCAAAGAAGTTGGTCAGGTCAAGGTAGCCGTAGAAATCAAACCAGTCCTTTTTAGTAAAGGCTTCGTATTCGAGATACACATCATTGTTGAACTGGGGTCCGAAGCGGGTGTGATAACTGCCTACCACGTTCACGCTCTGATGCCACCAGTCAGAAAGGTACTGCGGATCGCTTTCCGCCGCCTGTGCGGCGCCGGTCCAGCTACTGGCCAGTAAGGCCCCTGCTATCAACGTTTTAAATTTCATTATTTTTTAACCACTTGCTCGTGATCGCCGCGCAAATGCTGCGATCGGGTGAAATCGATCCCAGGGGATGGGCAGTGTGCTGTTGTCGCCGGTCTGACGCGCCGGATTTTCAGGCCCGCGTAATGTGCCTGTAACAGAGCGATAGAAAATAGATTTTGATCACGTTTGTCAAAAAGTGTTGCATTTCGATTCAGTAAATATGTGAGCTTGATCACATAAAGGTCGTGTAACGAACGGAACCCCGCAACCGTTTACGTTGTCGGGATACGCAGAGAACTGGCAGGAGAAGAAAATAGCCGGCGCGGATTAACGCGCCGGAGGAGGAAAGACGTCAGGGAAGGGTAACGCGCACCTGCAGGCCACACACTTCACCCTGCGGGTTCAGGCAATTCGACAGAGCCACCTGCATCTGATGCTTTTGCGCCACGCTGCGCACGATCGATAATCCCAGGCCGCTGCCCTGCGCCTGGGCATCCGGCGAGCGGGTAAAGCGATCGAAGGCGCGCTCGATAAACGACTCCGGCATGCCGGGGCCGTTATCGACAATATCCACTACCGTATGATGACCGACGCGATGCAGCAGCACATCCACCAGGCTGCCCTCCGGCGTGTGCAGCATGGCGTTGCCGATCAGGTTATCAAACAGGCTGCGCAGATCGGAGCGGCTGGCGTGCAGACGATAGTGCGCGGTGCCGTTGAAGCCGATATCAATGCCGCGCTTGTCCGCTACCACCATCAGCTGCTCAATGCTCTCCTTCAGCAGGTCATCAAGCTCAATGGTCTCGACGCTGGCGACCACGGACTGATCCTCCTGGCGTGAAATATTCAGCAACTGCGCCACCAGATGGCGCGTGCGCGTGACGCCCGCTTCCAGCTGATCAAACTGGCGGCTGGCTTCGCCCGGCAGGATGTGTTGACGCAGGTTCTCCAGCTGTAACGTGACGGCGGTGACCGGCGTGCGCAGTTCATGTGCGGCATCCTCAAGGAACTGGCGCTGTGACGACCAGGCCGCGCGTAGTTTATCCAGCAGTGAATTGTAAGCCTCGACCAGCGGCAGCACTTCGTCCGGCAGACCGTCCGGCGACACGCTGTGCGGATGCAGGGTTTCCTGCGCCGCAATCTGGCGCGACGCCACGCGCAGATCGCGCGTAATGGCCCGCACCACCAGCCAGATCACCAGCAGCGACAGCGGCATCATCAGGATCAGCGGAATAATGGCGGAAAGTACGCGTTTCACCATCAGGCTCTTCATGTAGCCGACGTTGTGCAGCACCTGAATATTGCCGATCTCGCTGCCCAGCTCGCCGGGTCGGGTGTAAACGCGCCACTGGCAGTCATCGCCGCAGTCGCCAACTTTTAAATCTGACCAGCCTTTTTTGCTCTGCAGGGGCGCATGCAGCGCCGGCCAGGAACTGGCGCGCAGGTGATTATTGGTGTCCCAGAGCTGAACGATATAGGTACTTTTCAGTTTCTCCTGCTGCATCACCATTGGCATCAGTGCCGGCATGCGCTGGCTGCTTGACCAGGCATCGGCAATTTTGGCGAGCTGGTCGTCCTTCATGGTGCCCATCATGTCGCCATAGCAGTGGTAGAAATACCAGGTGACACCGCCGATCATCGCCAGATGCAGCAGCACCAGCGTGGCCAGCAGTTTGTTGCGCAGCGACCGCATAAACGTAAAGGATCTCATATTGCCGGCACCCGCCAGCCCAGACCGCGTACGTTGCGAATCACTTCGTTATCGAGTTTGCGCCGCATGCCGTGAATCAGCACGTCCACGGCGTTGCTGGTGACCTCTTCGCCCCAGCCGTAGATGCGGTTTTCTAACTGCTCACGCGACAGGATCGCCCCCGGGCGTTCCAGCAGCGCATAGAGCAGGGCGTATTCACGTGCGGTTAGCTGCTCGCGCTGGCCTTTGTACAGCACTTCACGCGTCATCATATCGAGCTGCACGTCGCCGTTGCCCAGCAGGGAGTCCGCCGCACCGTGGCGGCGTCGGGTGATGGCTCGCATACGCGCCAGAACCTCTTGCAGATCAAAGGGTTTGAGTAAGTAGTCATCGGCGCCACTGTCCAGGCCCTGGATGCGCTGCTGCACGGTATCACGCGCGGTCAGCACCAGCACCGGCGTCATGTCACCGCGCGTGCGCGCACGGCGCAGCACATTGATGCCATCTTCACGCGGTAAACCGAGATCGAGCAGGACGCAGGTGTAACCGCCTTCCTGCCAGGCGTTGCTGGCAAATACGCCGTCACGCACCCAGTCCACCGACCAGCCGGCGGCCTCCAGCGCCTGCTGCAGGTTGGCGCCGATCATTTCATCATCTTCTACCAGCAGCACACGCATGATGCCCTCCTGAATAACTTGTCGCAGTGTAGCGCCCGATAATTAGCGCAGAATTAACCTGGCGCGCTGTTTCGTCGGGAAAGCCGTTTTTTGCTTGCTAATTCTGCGCTAATTTTCTGCTAATTAAGGGATAAATTTAACGCGCTACAGTGACGTCACTGGACATTTTACCGACGCCGGAGGAAGTCATGAATCAGCGCGAATTTATCCGTAGTTTGCTGGAGTGGATTGAAAAAAATTTAGGGCACGATCTGCATCTGGATGAAGTAGCACGCCGCTCGGGATATTCCCGCTGGCATCTGCAACGTCTGTTCCGTCAGCACACCGGTTTTTCACTGGCAGAATACATTCGCCAGCGCCGGCTGACTGAGTCAGCGCTCACGCTGATCAACAGTGATGAGGCGATTCTGCAGGTAGCGATGAGCTACGGCTTTGATACCCAGCAGGCTTACACCCGCACCTTTAAAAATTATTTTCGCGTCACGCCAGGCCAGTTGCGGCGTCAGCGTCGCGTCGAGCCGGACCGCCTGCTGTTTCCGCTAGCGGTGGCGGTGTGACATCCCTCGCCCGATTTCCCGTGGCCGCTGCGTAACGGGAAATCGGGTGCGCATTCGCGTGTTTACTTTTAAGCTGCGGTTCTCACTCTTTCGAATCAGCCAGAGAACATGGACAACAGCGATAATCTCACCGCCATGATGCTGTTTGCACGCGTCGTTGAGCGGCAAAGCTTCAGCGAAGCGGCCCGTACGCTGGGGGTATCAAAATCGCACGTCAGCCGCGAAATCGCCCGGCTGGAGGTGCGGCTGGGTATCAAACTGCTGCAGCGCACCACGCGCAAAGTGGCGCTGACCGAGCTGGGCCAGGCTTACTATCCGTTCTGCACCCGCATGCTGGAAGAGATGCATCGCGCCGACGCGTTTGTGCAGCAGGTGCATCAGCAGCCTGCCGGCAACGTGCGGCTGCAGGCGCCGATCACCTTCGGCTGTCAGTGCGTGGTGCCGACGCTGAACACCTTTATCCGCCGTCATATTCACATCAACGTCGATCTCGAACTGACCACCAGCGACGATCCGCAGCCCAGTGCGGACGTGGCGATTGTGATCCGCGCACGTGCGCCGGAGGTGGCGAACTACCGCGAGCTGAGCAGCATTGACTGGGGACTGTATGCGTCGCCAGCGTATCTGGCCGCGCATCCGGCCATCGATCATCCTGAACGTCTGATGCGCCACGATCTGCTGCTGTTTCACGGCCCGGCACACACGGCGGCGTTGCCGTTTCGCCGTGATAAGCAGCGCCTGGCGCTGGATGTGCACAGCCGCTTTCGCGCGAATAACAGCATGGCGCTGCTCAATGCGGCCCTGGCCGGAACCGGCGTGGCGTATCTGCCGGCCTATATGACGCAGGAGGCGCTGGCGCGCGGCGAGATTCAGCAGGTGCTGCCGGAATGGCAGATGGATCGCCTGCACAGTTACCTGCTGCTGAAAGAGCAGCCGCAGCCCTCGTCACCGATCACCTTGCTCTGCGACGCGCTGATCACTGCGCTGGGTGCGCCGTGATTGTTGTTTTCTGACAACAATAGCGCGCTGGCTGGCAAATATCCGCTTCTCCCTGTTTTCTGTGTGCTACCGCTGATAGCCTGCTAAAAAAGCCAAAAACAGGGATATCACTATGTCGCATTCTTCTATCGCGTTAGCGCCTGAGCAGCAACACTGGCGGCGCAATTTGTGGGTTTGCGTGCTGGGCTCGTTCAGTACTATCGTCGCCATGACCCTGCTGCTGCCCTTTCTGCCCCTCTACGTGCAGCAGCTGGGCGTGCAGGAACCGGCAGCGATTGCGCGCTGGTCAGGCGCCGCCTACGGTGCCACCTTTCTTAGCGCGGCGCTGACGGCACCGCTGTGGGGCAAACTGGCGGATCGCTATGGCCGCAAGCTGATGCTGATCCGCGCCAGCCTCGGAATGGCCGTCGCCATGTCGCTGATTGGTATGGCCACCGCGCCGTGGCAACTGGTGGCGCTGCGCCTGCTGGCCGGCCTGCTCGGCGGCTATGCGTCGGGTTCCACCATTCTGGTGGCGGCGCAAACGCCGAAAGCGCAGACCGGCTGGGCGCTGGGCGTGCTGTCCTCCGGCATCATGGCCGGTAACGTGGTCGGCCCGCTGCTGGGCGGCGTGCTGCCGCCGCTGATCGGTATCCGCCACACTTTCTGGCTCACCGGTGCGGTGATTTTTCTCGCGTTTCTCGCCACCACTTTTCTGCTGAAAGAAGCGCCACGTGCGGCGAAGAAAGCCGCAGCCGGGGAGGGTGATGAGCCGGAGGCGTCGATCAACCGGCCAGTGGTGCGGCTGATGTGGCTGTCGGGCATGCTGCTGATTTTTGCCAATATGTCGATTGAGCCGATTATCACGCTATATATCGCGCAGTTTGTTCACGGCGATCACGCGGTGACGGTAATGGCCGGGCTGGTGATGGCGGCCGCCGCGCTGGGCAGCATTCTCTCCGCGCCGCGCCTTGGCCGGCTGGCCGATCGCATCGGACATGCGCGCGTGCTGATTTATGGCCTGCTGGTCTGCGCGCTGCTGCTGATTCCGCAGGCATTTATTAGCGCGGCGTGGCAGCTGGTGGTGCTGCGTTTCCTGATGGGGATGGCGCTGGGCGGCCTGATGCCCTGCGTAACGGCGTTGATTCGTCATAATGTGCCGCAGCGGCAGGTCGGGAAAATGCTGGGCTATGCGACCTCAGCCCAGTATGTCGGCCAGGTGAGCGGCCCGCTGTTCGGTGGCTTTATCGGCGGCGCGTTTGGTATGCGCCCGGTGTTTCTCGCCACCTGCGTGATTATGGCGCTGTGCGCGCTATTGAATGCGCGGGTGCTGCGTAAACCCTGATCGCCAGATCGACCGTAATGCCGACCGGCGTGAAAAAAAAGCGGGCATTGCCCGCTTTTTTACTTCAGTGCGAAAAATTACTTCGCATCTGGCAGCGCATAGGCAATCACGTAATCGCCCAGCTTGGTACCAAACGAACCGTGACCACCGGCCGCGATGACAACGTACTGCTTGCCATTCACTTCATAGGTCATCGGCGTAGCCTGGCCACCCGCTGGCAGACGCGCCTGCCACAGCATCTCACCGGTGTTGGTATCGAACGCACGCAGGTAGTTATCTGCGGTCGCGCCGATGAAGAACACGTTACCGGCGGTGGTGATTGGGCCACCCAGCATTGGCATACCCATTTTGAACGGCAGCGGAACCGGTGCGCTATCGCGAACGGTACCGATACGTTTCTTCCACACGGTTTCGTTGGTCTTCAGGTCGATCGCTGAAACGTAACCCCAGGCCGGCTGTTTACACGGCAGACCAAACGGCGACAGGAACGGGTTCAGCTCGACGCCAAACGGCACACCGTACTGCGGCTGAATGCCGGTTTCGGTACCGGAACCGCCTTCTGCGCCCTGCGGTGGTTCAATCGGGTTGCCCGGACCGCGCGGAATCAGCTTAGACACAAACGGCAGCGCCATTGGGTTAGCAATCGCGATCTGACGATGGGGATCAACCGCGATGCCGCCCCACTCGAACATACCAAGGTTGCCCGGGAACACCAGCGTACCCTGCTCAGACGGCGGCGTGAACGGACCTTCGTAGCGCAGACGCTTGAAGATCACGCGGCACACCAGCTGGTCATACATCGTCGCGCCCCACATGTCCTTGTCCGTCAGGTTCTGCTTCGGACGGAAGGTCAGTTCGGAGTACGGCTGGGTCGGTGCCACGTGGTCACCTTTCGCCGCGCCCTGCGGTACCGGAGTTTCCGGCGCAGGCACGACCGGCTTACCGGTACGACGATCCAGCACAAAGATGTTACCGGTTTTCGCCGGGGCATAAATCACCGGTACGGTGTTGCCGTCTTTGTCCGTGATATCGGCCAGCGTCGGTTGTGACGGCAGGTCCATATCCCACAGATCGTGGTGCACGGTCTGATACGACCACACCAGCTTACCGGTGGTGGCGTTCAGCGCCAGAACGCTGCTCGCGTAGCGCTCCTGCTCTGGTGTGCGGTTACCGCCCCAGATATCCGGGGTGGAAACGCCCATTGGCAGGTAAACGGTATCCAGTTTTGGATCGTATACCGCCGGCGCCCACGAGTTCGGCGAGTTCATGGTGAAGGTGTGTTCATCAGCCGGAATCGCGTTAGGATCTTTCGCGCCCGGGTCGAACACCCACAGCAGTTTACCGGTGTTGACGTCGAAGCCACGGATGGCACCAGACGGCTCACGGGTAGAGTAGTTATCGGTGACCGCACCAGCAATGACGATGGTGGTGTCAGTGATGACTGGCGGTGACGTAGGCTCATACTGGCCTGGCGTCTGTACCGGCTGCTTGTGCTGCAGATCCAGCTCACCGTTGTTGCCAAAGGATGGGCAACGGGCACCGGTATCGGCATCCAGCGCGAACAGACGACCGTCGTTCACTGGCAGGTAGATGCGGCGTGAGCACAGCGCAGGCTGGCTGTTGGCGGCATCGGCAGCGGCAGGCACTTCATGGTATGAAACACCGCGGCAGGTCACGTGCTGGAAGGTAGGATTCGGCTTCAGGCCCGGATCGAATTTCCACTTCTGCTTACCGGTCGTCGCATCCAGCGCAAACAGAATCTGGTGTGGTGAGCAAAGGTACAGCGTGTCGCGGATTTTAATCGGCGTCACTTCGTCAGTGATTTCACCCGGATCGTTGGCGGTTTTAAGATCGCCGGTCTGGAACTGCCAGGCAACCTGCAACTCTTTCACGTTGCTGGTGTTGATCTGCTTCAGCGGCGAGAAGCGAGTGCCCTGCTGGTCACGCGCGTAGGCTGGCCAGTCAGCATCGTTGATGTTACTCAGCGGCTGGGCCTGCGGAACGTTAGCGGCTTCCGGCAGATTGCCATTCAGCTCCTGCGGATCGTGGAATACTGCCCACGCCAGCACCAGTAAGCTGGCTACCAGCGCAACGGCCATCGCACCCAGCGCACCTTTACCTGCATGATTCAGGCCGCGATACACAAACGGCAGAATCAGCCAGATACCGAAGATCACCAGCACGTCGGTACGTGGGGCCAGCGCCCAGAAGTCGAAGCCGACTTCCCATACGCCCCATACAAGCGTTGCCAGCAGCAACAGGGCATACAGCAGCAGTGCGGAACCGCTACGGCGCCACAGCAGAACAGCGGTGATCAGCATAATCACACCGCCAATAACGTAGTACCAGGAACCTCCAATGGCGGCTAACCAAACGCCGCCAATCAGCATAAATGCGCCCGTCAGCAGTGCAAACAGCACCGTCAGGAAGCGAATTACGCCAAAAGATGAGGAAGCTTTCCCCATAATATTGACCTCTTTCTTTGCCATAAAATCAAAGGAAACAACCGATTAGGCTGTATCCCGACATAGAGTACGAAGTGACTTAAGATGTTCTGTCAGTGCTTTTCCGTTAAGCAGGATGATCCCTTTGCGTTAAATTTTATCTTAAAAACGTTAACAGGTTTGATTTTTTTAGCGCTTTGCTCTTTTTATCAGGCAGTGACACGACATTTTATGAGGATATTGCGCCATCCTGTCCGGCGTAATCGGGTGATAACGCCGACGCGCAGAATTTTGTGTAAACGTTTACCCCGGGAAGAGCGGATGACAGCTCCGCTGCGTTTGCCAGCCGCTTAGCTGTAAATGCAGGTAATCTTCGGCCGGTAATTGGAGCTGGGGCGTACGTAATATTACCTCTGCTTGTGTTTCCCGCAGCGAAGCGAGCAGAAAAGGAAAGCTGAACTTGAGATAATTTTCGCGGAAGAAGTCATCGCTCAGAACAATACCGCTGAAGGGAAAATCGGTAATATTTTTCCACTCGGTTCCCGGCGGCGCGAGATCGTAAAGCCAGAAGGAAAAACGAGACGCCACAGCGCGTAAGGCGGATCCTGCCTGACGTAAAGTGGCATAGTTGATCGCCAGCCTTACATTCTCATGTTGCAGGCTGGAATAATTATCAACGTCATGCAAAAAGGACATCACACTATTTCCCGCCAGTGGAATAATTATTAATCCCGCAGCATCCGCTGACTGATAATGTTGGGTAATTATCTCGCCTTCATGAAGTAATGCATCACGCTCCGGCACGCAATGCATTAAGGACGCTGAATAACATGCGCCGACAGGTGTGCCGTCGAAGCGACAGACACGCTCAGTGACATAAGGATGGTATGAATTGTTTTCCATTTATCTCTATGAATAAATTAATGAACGATAGCGTCTTAATTATTATAAGGACGGGAAGACTGCTGTGATTATCACAGGGGGCAATATAGATCGATTCGCCGGCAAAGATCACCTTTTTTAGCTGTTTCTGATAAAGAGATAAAAAGGATTGGCCAGGCATTAATTAACGCTTTACTGAATTATCTGGAATGATTCGGCTATTTTCAAAGTAAAACAATCAGTCTGCTAATATTCAGAACGCCATGTTTAACTGTCAATCCGGATAAGCACCTGTTTTTACAGCGCACATCCAGCCATTGCCTGCCCCGGTCAGTTATCGCACTCTATGACGTGAAAAACATAAGGAAAGCCGATGGTGGCTTTTCACCAGGCAGGTGCCATGACGCCGGCCGGTTCTGCTTCAGGATGGGATAAAACTATGGGTTCACCGGTCACCGCAGCGGAAGATTCGCTGCTGCGACACAGGTCGTTCGTCGCCTTCTGGCTGGCGCGTACCTGTTCATCGTTTGGTTTTCAGATGTTCTCCGTGGCCGTCAGCTGGCAAATCTATGCGCTTACCCACAGTGCTATGGCGCTGGGCATGATCGGTCTGATGCAATTTTTACCTTCAGTATTGCTGGCGCTGCCGGCGGGCCACCTTGCGGATCAGTATGACCGTCGCCGCATCGTGCTGCTGGGGCAGCTGATTGAGTGGCTGGCGCTGCTCGGGCTGGTGGCGCTGACGCTGCTGCACTGGGCGGGCCGGATTGAAATCTGGGGACTGGTATTCCTGATTTCGCTGGCCAAAGCGCTGGAGTGGCCGGCAATCACCTCAATGCTGCCAGCGTTGGTACCGCCGCCCATTCTCGCGCGCGCCATGGCGGCCAGCTCGGTGGGCGGTCAGGCGGCGGTGATTGTCGGTCCGACGCTGGGCGGCTTACTGTATGTGGCCGGGCCGGAGGTGGTGTACGGTGTTTCGGCGCTGTTCTATCTGTTGTCGATTGTGCTGGTCAGCCGATTGCGCTACGAACGACCGCCGCAGGCACGTATTCCGGCCAGCCTCAGCACCATGTTTGCCGGTGTCCGCTTCATCCGCGAGCGCAAAGATGTGCTTGGGGTGATCTCGCTCGATCTGTTTGCCGTGCTGCTGGGCGGCGCCACGGCGCTGCTGCCGATCTTCGCCCAGGATATTCTGCATACCGGTCCGTGGGGGCTGGGCATGCTGCGCGGTGCCCCCTCGGTCGGGGCGCTGCTGGTTGGGGTGTGGCTCAGCCGTCACAAGCTGGAAAAGCACGTGGGCATGATCATGTTTGGCTCGGTCGCCGGTTTTGGTCTGGCTACGCTGGTATTTGCGCTGTCGACGCAGCTGTGGCTCTCGCTGCTGGCGCTGGCGGCACTCGGCGGCTTCGATATGGTGAGCATGGTGATTCGCGGCGCGCTGGTACAGCTGGACACGCCGGATGAGATGCGCGGGCGCGTCAATGCGGTCAACGCCATCTTCATTAATACCTCTAACCAGCTGGGGGAGTTCGAATCCGGCCTGTTGGCCGCATGGTTCGGTGCGGTGCCCGCAGCGGCGATTGGCGGTGTCGGCACCCTGGTGGTCGTGGCGCTGTGGATGGCGCTGTTCCCTCATCTGCGCAAACGGCAGAAACTGGAAAACGACAGTCTCGCCTGACGTTAGCGGCTGCCCGGCGCGGTGGCCGTGACCAGGTACGCAGTCTGCCTCGCTATCTCACACAGCCAGGTTTGATTATTATTAATCACATTTGACTGTTTGTGAGCATGATCAAACTAATTAAGCGCCAGTTAATCTATAAATTGCCCTGCCTGTGCGTAAATTTATTCATTTTTGAGTGAAGTAAATCATTTTGCACGGTGCGGGGTAGCCAGCGCAGCGACGCAACAACAATAATCATGGCCGCCTCATTAACGGTGCGTGTGAAGCCCGGCACGCACCAAGACCCTACGTTATCAATGAGGCGAATATGAAACAATTCTCTGCAGAAGGGATGGTGATTATTGTCGGGATTGTCATTGCCTACATCCTGTTCACTACCTGGCTGACCTGGCGGTTGCGCAGTAAAAACAGCGGCGACTTTATGGCGGGTTCAAACGTGATGCCAGCGTTTGTGGTCGGCGTGATGCTGATGTCTGAATACATTGGCGCCAAGTCAACCATCGGTACGGCGCAGGCGGCTTTTGAGGATGGCTTTGCCGCGTCCTGGTCGGTGATCGGTGCCGCCATCGGCTTTCCGCTGTTTGGTATTCTGCTGGTCAAACGCATCTACAACACCGGCAAAATTACCATTTCCGGCGCGATTGCCGAGCGCTATGGCAACTCCACCAAAAATATTATTTCCATCATCATGATCTACGCGCTGCTGCTGGTGAACGTCGGTAACTATGTCAGCGGTGCGGCGGCGATCTCTACGGTACTGAACCTTGATCTCACCACGGCGGCGGTGATCACCGCGCTGGTCAGTACCTTCTATTTTATGTTCGGCGGCATGAAAGGCATCGCCTGGGTGACGCTGCTGCACAGCGGCCTGAAATATATCGGTATTCTGGTCATTCTCGGCGTGGCGCTGCACATGACCGGCGGCGTCAGCCCGATGATCAAAGAGATGCCGCACTTTTACTGGACCTGGGACGGTAACGTGGGCGCCAGCACCATTTTTGCCTGGATGATTGGCACCATCGGGTCGATCTTCTGCACCCAGTTTGTGATTCAGGCCATTGCCTCGACCAAAAGTGCGGCGTCTGCGAAGCGCGCCACCTGGGTCGCCTTCTTCTTCTGTATGCCGATTGCCATCGCCATTGCGCTGATTGGCGTGGCGGCAAAGTATCTGCATCCGGAGATTAACAGCCTGTACGCGCTGCCGGTGTTCCTGCAGGACATGAGCCCGTGGCTGGCAGGGATTGTCACCACCTCGCTGGTGGCATCGATTTTTGTCAGCGTCAGCACCGTGGCGCTGGCCATCGCTTCGCTGGTGGTAAAGGACTTTTATGTGCCGTACCGTAATCCGACGCCGGAACGCGAATTTCGCATGACGCGCTGGCTGTCACTGCTGATCGGTTTCCTGCCGCTGATCTTCGTGCTGTTTGTACCGGAAGTGCTGAAGCTGTCGTTCTTTACCCGCGCCATCCGTTTGTCGATTTCGGTGGTGGCGATCATCGCTTTCTACCTGCCGTTTTATAAAAGTACACGCGGCGCGAACGCCGGCCTGATTGGTGCCTGCGTCATGACCTCGCTGTGGTATCTGCTGGGCGATCCGTTCGGCATCAACAATATGTACGTCGCGCTGGTCACACCGGCGGTGATCATGCTGATTGACCGTCTGATCCCGTCACGCCAGCCGCAGCGCAAAAATGCACCTGATTCATCAATGCAAAACAGTGGAGCCTGACATGACCGACTCAACCATTACCGTCGAACGCAACGGTAAGCTTCATCCGCACGCGCAGGACGCGCAGCAGCTCACGGCGATGCTGCCTTCGGTCTGTCCGCAGAACCACGCCGCTAATCTGCTGCCGTTACCGAACGGCGACCTGCTGTGCGTGTGGTTTGGCGGCACGCAGGAAGGCATCGCGGATATTTCGGTGTGGTGCTCGCGGCTGGCGCAGGGCAGCGAGCAGTGGAGCGATCCCTTGCAGTTATCCGACGATCCGGCACGATCGGAACAGAATCCGGTGCTGTTCCTCGATCCCGAGGGCGTGCTGTGGCTGCTGTGGACCGCGCAGAAGTCCGGTAATCAGGACACGGCGATTGTGCGCTATCGCCAGTCACACGATTTGGGTCACAGCTGGAGTGCCATCGATACGCTGCTCGATCAGCCGGGCACGTTTATCCGCCAGCCGCTGGTGGTGCTGCCGAACGGCAACTGGCTGCTGCCAGTGTTCTATTGTCGCACCCAGCCGGGAGTGAAATGGGTGGGCAACGATGACATCAGTGCGGTAAAAATCTCCAGTGACAAAGGCCAGAGCTGGCGCGATGTGACGGTGCCGGACAGCCTCGGCTGCGTGCACATGAACATTACGCTGCTGCAGGATGGCAGCCTGCTGGCGCTGTATCGCAGCCGCTGGGCTGATTATATCTACCAGAGTCGTTCGGACGACGGCGGTGAAAGCTGGAGCGCGCCGCAGGCGACCGATCTGCCAAATAATAACTCATCGATTCAGGTGACCACGCTGCACAACGGCCATCTGGCGCTGGTGTTTAACGCCATGAGCGCACGTGATGCCAGCGAGCGTCGCCTGTCACTGTACGACGAAATCGAAGACGAAGATGACGCCGCGGTGGCCGTGGCGGCGCAGCCGGTGGTTCAGGGCGCACGCACCGCCTTCTGGGGGGCTCCGCGCGCACCGATGACGCTGGCTATTTCTGCCGATGGCGGAGTGAGCTGGCCGTGGCAGCGTAATCTGGATGAGGGGGACGGCTACTGCATGACCAACAATTCACAGCAGAAACTGAACCGCGAGTTCTCCTATCCCAGCATTAAGCAGAGCGCGGACGGCGCACTGCACATTGCCTACACCTATTTTCGCCAGGCCATCAAGTACGTGCGCGTGGAGGAGAGCTGGGTGAGGGACAAAGCATGAGCCGCCATGCGCTGGTCACCGGTGTCAGTTCCGGCATTGGTGCGGCGATTGCCGATGAGCTGCTGACGCAGGGCTGGCAGGTCACCGGTTTTAGCCGTACGCCGGTAGAGAAAGATCATCCGGCGTTTACCTCCGTCAGCGTCGACCTGTTTGACGCCGGTCAGCTGAAACGGGCTTTGGCCGGGCTGGCGAAAGTGGATGCACTTGTGCACGCGGCAGGCATGATGCTGGCCGCGCCGCTGGGTGAGCTGGAGGAAGAGCAGGGGGCGGGGCTGTGGTATCTGCACGTGCAGGTGGCGCAAATCATGGCCAACACCTTGCTGCCGCAGATGGGCCACGGCGATCGTATCCTGCTGCTCGGCAGCCGCACGTCACGCGGCGCGGCGAATCGCAGCCAGTATGTCAGCACCAAGGCGGCGATGGTGGGCATGGCGCGCAGCTGGGCCGCCGAACTGGCTCCGCAGGGCATTACGGTCAATGTGATCGCCCCCGGTGCCACCGCCACGCCGATGCTGCTGCAGCCGGACCGCGCCAGCTCGCCGCCGCAACTGCCGCCTATCGGACGCTATATCCATCCCGAAGAGGTGGCCATGCTGGCTGGTTTTGTGCTGTCGCCGGCTGCCGCTGCCATTACCGGACAGGAGCTGGTAATTTGCGGCGGCGCGTCGCTGTAGCTTTATTCTCCAGCGTGCTTCTCCCATCGTAAATAACAGGATGGGAGAGGCTGCTTTTGTCTCGTCTGCGAAAACTCCTGGCTTACCGTGCTACGCTTTCTTTGGGTTTACCAAAGTGGTAATCTTTTACCGTTTTATGCTAAATCCAATTTTATTGTCTACATATTAAGTGGTTACGGAGTGTAGCGCTCCGCAGCAGAGAAGCGCGCAATGAATCATGATGTTCTTCAGGAAATAAACGCCGAACCACTTTTTCCGGTACAGAGCGATCAACATATTGTTTTTGGCGTTGACGGAAAGTTTAAAGCGCATGCGCTAATCACGATTCTGTCGATCATGAAACACGCCGGAGACCGCGTGTATCATTTCCATCTGATCTCGTCAGAACTGACACCGGCCGATAACCCCCGACTCGCCAGGCTGTTTCAGGGATCGCGCCACGGCGTGACGCTGCATCATCTGCCGGATCAACTATTTGCCACGCTGCCGGTCACCGAACTTTTTACCCGTGCGACCTACTATCGCTTTCTGGCACCGCTGATTTTGCCGCAGGCGGAAAAACTGCTCTATCTTGATGCCGATATGGTGTGCATTAATCCGCTCAATGAACTGTGGCAGATCCCGACCGGCCCCGGGGCGGTTGCGCTGGTGGTCGGTGAAATTGCCTCGCTGCAGCCGGTGCTGGCGAAGAATGCCGGCTTGCGCGGCGAGCGCTATTTTAACGCCGGCATGATGCTGATTGATGTAGCGCAATGGCGCGCTGACAATATTAGCGAACGCGCGTTTACTTTACTGTCCGAACACGGGCGAAACTTCCAGTATCTCGACCAGGATGCGTTGAATATTTTACTGGAAGATAAAGTGACCTTTATTTCTCCTCGCTTCAATACCCTGACCATGCTGGCCCATGACGATCGTGGTTATACGCTCGACGTGCCGGCGGAAACCTGCCTGATTCATTATGCCGGTGCGGATAAGCCCTGGCAGGTATGGAATCAACAGTTTGTGGTTCACCATTATCGCGATATTTATCAGGATTCACCGCTGTCCACCATGGCGTTTGACCAGCCAGCCAATGCGCAGCAGGCAAAAAGAATGTATAAGTCGCTTTTTCGTCAAAAAAGATGGTGGCAGGCCATGCTGTGGCGCCTGAAACATATCAAGATGAGGTATTGTTAAGTGCAAGCTCACGCTTTTCGCCAGCTGATGACGGGAAAAAATATTTACCAGCTCTGTTTTATGCTGCTGAGTATCGCGCTGGCGTCGTCACTGGTGGTTGAAGCCTTACCGCGCAAAATATTCTATTTTTCCAGTTATCTGGTGGCTCTGTATTTAGTAATTCTGGCGGTGAAAAAACAGTGGCTAACAGATAAAACGGCCATAACGGTAGCGCTTCCGCTGCTGTTCATTGGGCTGGTCAGGCTCATCTGGGCAAAGATGTTTTCCCACGCTGAATTCAGTGATGTGGTGAATAACTACTTCCAGGGCGGTAAGCTGTTTATTATCGCGGCTTTTCTCAGCTATTTTATCGTCGCCTGGCGCCACTATCTTAGCCGTCCACTCCTGATAACCTGCAGCGCCATCTTGTTTGTCGGGCTGCTGGTGACGTTAGGTTTCGCTATCAGTGAACACGCAAAAACGCTGACCCGCATCAGATTGCTGACCGACTCCGCCGGTACCGTCTCTTATCTGATTACCGCGCTGGCGCTCTGTACTTTGTATACCGGCCACCAGGTCATCACCCATCGCGGCGGACAAATGATCTTATTCAGTGCGGTTTTTGTCGTGAATATGATGCTGATGATTCTGACCGAGTCACGCGCCGGCGTATTAACCCTGCCACTGATTTATCTGGCCTGGTTTTATTTTACCCATCGCTGGGCGGGTAAAATTTCGCTGGTGGTGTTAGCGCTGTTTATTATCGTGGGCGCTTTATTTATGCCGGGCAGCGTCTGGCAGCGCTTAGACAGCATCCACAATGAAGTCGATACTTATCAAACCAACAACAACACCTCGATTGGTGCCCGTTTCTCTATCTGGAAAGGCGGCTGGCACAGCGTTTCGTGGTCGCTGCTGGGGCAAAGTCCGGATCAGCGCACGGCAAAAGCGCGGGAATACATCACGCAGCATGAGCGCCACAATCCCGAAGCGTATAAAAACGTCATGTATCACCTGCACGATGATCTCCTTGAAACGCTTTCGCTGCAGGGGATCGCTGGCGCACTTTCCCTGCTGATTTTTTACCTGGTGCTACTGATAGTAGCCGCACGCCGCGGCGTCGCCGGATTAACGCTGCTGCCGCTGTCAATTATCATCTTTGGGCTGACCGACACGGTGTTAATTCAGAGTGGTTCGGTGCTAATCCTGGTGATGGCGATTATCATCAGCTATGCCATGATTCATCCGCCTGAGAAAGCATCGTCCTGATAAACCGGCGCTGCCATAGCGCCCGGTAGTTACAGCGGTTTGTTTAACTTCAGAGCCAGATATTTCTTTTTAAAGCTGGTTCTGATTTTACTATCGAAAAGAAAAGACAGCGGCCTGATTTTAGTGATCGCCTCAATAACCTGCTTTCTGTCGTCAGGATTATCCAGGGCTTGCCGATGTTTATGTGCAATATTAATCCAGTGGCAGGATAGCAGATTGCGATAGCGCTCCTGCAACACCTCATCCATATGCTGCGTTGCGCTCACTAAGAGTGAAATTTTGTGTTTATCCAGCTGGCTGGATAAGCTGTTGCCGCGTTTAAAATAGAGATAAGGGCTCTGGCGGCTATAAGCGATTGCATCACTGCTGACCAGGATTTCCGGGAAAAGCCAGGCGTCCTCGTAGCAGGTATAATCCGGGAAGGGATGTGCCAGCAACATGGTGCGCTTAATAAACTGACCGATAAAGTGTGCCTGCAAATCGCGATGGATCAGGAATTTTTCAATGGCCTGATGCCGTGACAGTGTTTCCGCCTGCAGGCCCTGCCACGTGATGTGCTCAGGCCGGGATTCATATACCTCATTAAGCGCCGTGAACAGTGCGTCCGGACGATGGCTTTTCAGGTAGCGGACAATATCGGCGAGGGCGTCGGCCAGCAACTGATCGTCGCCATCCAGCATCGTAATATATTCACCGCTGCACTGCTGAACGCCAAAATTACGCACCCGGCCAATGTTGCGGTAATCAATATTAAATACTTTCGCCTGCGGATGCCGCCGGGAAAAATCATCGAGTAACGCTGCTGTGTTGTCGACGGATGCGTCATTGATAAGAATAAATTCAATATACTGCTCAACACCATGACAGGCCTTTTCTAAACTCGCCAGCGTGTCAGGCAAAAATTTTTCACTGTTATGGGCCGTTAGCAACACACTGATTAAATAGTCAGGAACCATCATTTTTTAAGTCAACATCTGAGGCAGGAATGCCGTCAAGCATACTACAAGTGGCAATTTGAGGGGAGGGCATTGACGCAGCGCAGCCCTGCGCCTGCTGTCGCCGATCAGGCACATTTACGACTGATACAATAATGCGTATGATTCTCATTCCTTTTTATGCTTCCTGCTCGCGCAGGTAACCCATCGGTCCTTACCGGAGACAGCAATGACTTCATCATTACGCCCGCGCGCCACCGCGCTGGCTCTGGCGCTGCTGGCAGCCATGAGCCTGAGCGCCTGTCAGGCGCCGGCTAAAAAATCAGTAGCGCCTGCCGCCGCGGCTAAGCCAGCGGCAGCGGAGAAGGTACAGCAGCGTGAACTGGGCGACGGCCTGTATGAAATGGCCTATGTGCCGGGCGATCCGGCTGCGCTGTATGTGGCCAGCGCGCAGGCGTTTAAAACCGTCAACGGTGGCGTGCTGTATCGCCTGGATGCCCGCACGCTGGCGACGCTGGGCGAAACCCACACCGATCTGAAAAACTTTGGCATGACGGCTTCACCGGACGGCAGCGTGCTGTACATTACCAACACGCTGGACGGTGGCGTGACAAAAGTGGACGCCAGAAGCGGTAAAGTGCTGCAGCGTCTGCTGTTTGGCCTGAAAAACGACAAAGGCAATCCGGTTGGCGCGCGTGAAATCCTGCTGCATGACGGCCTGCTGTACATCGGTGCGATCGAGAATCCGGCGATGATTTGGGTGGTCGATGCGAATACGCTGCGGCTGAAAACCACCATCAAAAACGCCGGCAAGTGGGTGACCGGGTTGCTCTATTCGGCGTCAACCGACCGTATTTACGCGGCGAACGGCAGTGGCGAAGTGCTGGTGATCAATCCACGCAGCCACAAAATTGAGCAGCGCTGGACGCCAGGCGATGGCAAAGAGTATCTGCTGTTAAATCTGGCCGAAGATGCCGCCAATGGCCGCCTGTACGTCACTGACAATTCTAAGGGCAAAACCACGCTGGTGTTCGATGAGCGCAGCGGTAAGGTGATCAAACGCCTGGATGTCGGCGATTCGCTTGGCATCAAATTCAATGCGAAGCGCAACGAGATTTACATCAGCCAGCGACTCGGCGGCAAAGTGCTGCAGCTGGACGCGACGACCTACGCAGTGAAAAATAGCTGGGCGCTGCCGACCCACCCTAACAGCCTGCTGGTGTCGCCAGATGGCCAGACGCTATACGTGACGGTGAAGCAGGGACTCAATAAAGATCGCTCGCCGCAAGGGCCGGATAGCGTGGTGCGGATTACGCTGGATTAACCGCGCTGGATTTAATCGCGGCGCGAGGGATCGCGCCGCAGATAACCCGTACTTAGCCACGGGTTACGTCATCCATTACGCCACGCCGTTCACCAGCATTACGCGGTAGTTGGCGCCTTTCAGGCGATGCGCTTTGGCTTCCTGGTAGGCCGGGCTGAAGTACCAGGCTTTGGCGGCCTCGGCATCTTCAAACTGCAGCACCACCACGCCTTCAGCATCGCGCCCTTCCAGTACCTCCAGATCGCCGTAAAACGCCAGTGGCGTGATGTGGTGATCGCCACGCGCCGCGCCGGCTTTCTGCGAATAGGTGGCCAGCTCATCTTTATCCAGCGTTTCGTCTTTAATCATAACGACATATGCGGTCATTATTGTTCGCCTCGCGCCTGACGCTTGTCTTCAGTATTGGTATCAAAATCGCTCGCATCGTGCCGTTCCAGCAGCTGATCCTGCGGCTCGGCGCCAAATGCCCGGTTTACTTTACGTCCGCGGATCACCGCCGGACGGTCGGCAATCTCTTTTGCCCAGCGCACCACATTTTTGTACGACTGCACATCGAGGAATTCGCCGCCGCCGTACTGGTTATTCAGCACCAGATTGCCGTACCACGGCCAGGTTGCGATATCGGCAATGGTATATTCGTCGCCGGCGAGGAAACGGTGGTCCGCCAGCTGGCGATCCAGCACATCAAGCTGACGTTTGGCTTCCAGCGTGAAGCGGTTAATGGCGTATTCAATTTTTTCTGGCGCGTAGTGATAGAAGTGGCCGAAACCGCCGCCAAGGTAGGGCGCGGATCCCTGCAGCCAGAACAGCCAGTTCAGGGTTTCCGTGCGGCCCGCCACGTCAGAGGGAATAAAGTGGCCGAATTTATCTGCCAGATAGAGCAGGATATTGCCGGATTCAAACACGCGCAGTGGCGGCGTGATCGAGTGGTCGCGCAGCGCCGGAATTTTTGAGTTGGGGTTAACCTCAACGAAGCCGCTGGAGAACTGATCGCCGTCGCCGATGCGGATCAGCCAGGCGTCATACTCCGCTTCCTGCACGCCGAGCGCCAGCAGCTCTTCCAGCAGAATGGTCACTTTCTGGCCGTTTGGCGTCCCCAGCGAATAGAGCTGCAGCGGATGCTTACCGACCGGCAGCGTTTGCTCATGCGTCGGCCCGGCGGTTGGACGGTTAGTCTTCGCCCCGTTACCTTTGGCTTCCGGGTCCCAGGTCCAGACTTTCGCGGGCTGATACTGATTTTCCGACATAATGCGTTCGCCTTGTTGTGAGAAGATTTTTGCTGCTACTGAGTGTAGCAGCACGCTATCACGCCGATTTAACCGCGCTGGCGATAAAAGACAAAGTCGAATCAGGCAAAATTCTCTTGCGTAAACAGCATAAAGTCGACTTTACCGGGCTGATAGGTCTCTGGTTGCTCACCCTCTTCCAGATGTCGCAGCAGCAGCGTTAGCGCCAGTTGTGCGTGACGCAGGGTGTTTTGGTCGAGCGTTAGCGTCAGCACGCGTTTGGCCAGCAGCTCACGGGTGGTTTGGTAAAGTTCGTGCGTCACATACACCACCTTGCCGCACAGCCGGTGGCGCGCCAGCGCTTCGTGAATCTGCGTGTTGCCCATGCCGGTATTGTACAAGCCGACAATCTGCTGCGATGCGGCCAGCGTTTTCTCCAGCAGCCGGCTGATGCGCTCGCGCTCGTCCTGGCCTGCGATGATCTCCCGCAGCCGCAGATGCGGGAAACGCTCCGCCAGCACTGCCTGAAACCCTTCGATGCGCAGACGGTGCGCGGCGTAATCAGCGCGACCGCTAACCAGCACCACATCTCCCGCCACGGGCAGCATGCTGCCGAGCATCAGCGCGGCGGTGCGTCCCGCCTTCAGCTGATCAATACCGACATGGCACAGGCGCGGCGCATCAGGCAGATCGGCCACCAGCGTGATGACCGGTACGCCACGCGCTTTACAGGCCTCAAGCGCCGCGTAAATCAGCGGATTTTCATGGGCGAAAACAATCAGCCCGTCCATCTTTGTGCTGCTGGCTTCGATATGCGCCGCCAGCTTTTCGGGCGCATGCTCCGGAATCAGCGTGCGGTGCAGCCGCAGGCGACGATAGCCGAGCTCATCAGCCAGCCGGGCAAAATCCTGCGCCAGCTGTTGAAAGAAGAAGGAACCGTTACCGCTCAGCAGCACCTCTATCTGCCACGCGTGGCGGTGCTCCTCCGGCAGGATGCGTTTCAAACCCGCTTCGCGCGCCGCCAGTAAAATCTTTTTCGTCATCGCGGGCGACACGCCGCCCCGGTCGTTCAGCACCCGATCTACCGTGGCGACGCCCACACCCACCCGCTTAGCCAGTTCGGCCAGCGTCATTGTTTTCATCTGAGTGAATTCCATCAAAAACCGCGTTCAGACAGCCTGCCAGAAAGCGATATTTTGACAAGACCGACGATGCCGAAGTGTGAGCAACAGGAGCGTTATCATGCGCAGTGCGCAACGTTTTGCCTTGATTGGCTGTGGATTTATTGGCCAGGTGCATGCCGCAAACCTGGCGCGCCATCCCGGCGTTGAGCTGGCGCTGGTGTGCGATATCGACGCCGCGCGCGCCGCTGCGCTGGCAGAGCAGTTTGGGGCGCGGGCCGCCAGCGTGCCGCAGGCGCTGAGCAGTAAGGCCATTGATGCGGTGCTGATTGCCAGTGCGACGCCGACTCATGCTCCGCTACTGGAGCAGGCGGTGCTGGCGGGCAAAGCGGTGTACTGTGAAAAACCGATCGATTTGTCGCTGTCACGCGCCCGGGAAGTAGTAGCCAGCATCTCCCCGCTGCAGGTGCCGGTGACGGTAGGGTTTAATCGGCGTTTTGATCGCAGCCATGCACAACTGAAAGCCCAGCTGCAGCAGGGCGTGATTGGACGCAGCGAGCTCATCCAGATGGTGTGCCGCGCCTCTGAACTGCCGCCGCTAAGCTATCTGCAGGCGTCCGGCGGACAGATGCGCGACCAGGCCATCCACTTTTTCGATCTGCTGCGCTGGCTAACTGAGGATGAAGTGGTCACCGTGGGCGCGCTCGGTGCCGCGCTGGCGATGCCGGCGATCCGCGACATTGACGTCGATACCTCGGTGCTGATTATGCGCCTGCAGCAGGGCGCGCTGGCGCAGCTCGATAATGCCCGTCGTACCGCTTACGGTTATGACGAGCGCATCAGCGTGATGGGCAGTCTGGGTATGCTGGCGTCGGAAAGCCAGGCGGTGCGCGGTGCGACCCTTTATCAGGGGCAGCACATCCGCCAGCCGGGACTGTATGCGGACTGGTTCAGCCGGGTACAGGAGACCTATTACAGCCATCTCGATGCGTTTGTGCGCCATCTGGGCGGCGAGAAAGTGGCTGGTCTGCCGGGGCTGATTGATGGGCTGCGCGCGCAGGCCATCGCGGAAGCGGCGCAGCTGTCGCTGACGCGCGGCGAGTTTGTGGAGGTGGAGTGGGTGACGGTTTGATGGGAAGTGGGCGATGGCGTTTACCCTCACCACAACCCTCTCCCGCAGGCGGGAGAGGGGGCTGATTGTGCATGCAACTTACAGATTCAGCAGCTCGCGCTCAATCAGCTCGCGGGTTTCCACCGCCTGAAACTTCATCTTCTCCGGATAGCCAAACAGCGCGGCGGAGATAATCGACTCGCCGCCCACTTTATAGTGGCGGTTAGCGAAATCCATCTCGCGCAGCGCTTCGAACAGCGCGTCGAAATTCACCTCACCTTCGCCAACGGCCACGTGCTGATGGATAGTGGCATCGACACCCGGCGGGTTAACGATGTAGCGACAGTGTTTGGTGTGGTTCATGGTATCGGCAATCAGCATGTGCGACAGATCGTCGCCAGCGTAATGCAGCATACTCTTCACGTCGCCTTTGCCCTTGTCATAGTAGAACGTATGCGGTGCGCTGTAGATGTATTTGACGTTGTCGCTGCGGAACGACTTGACGATATCGGCCGTTTCATTGCTCTCTTCACAGAAATCCCACGGATGCGCCTGAATTTCCACGCGAATCCCTTCACGCTCGAAAATCGGCAGCAGCTCGTCCATTGAGCGATAGAACATCTCTTCGCAGATTTCGGGCTCGTTCGGGTTACCGGAGAGCTCGGTATTGATCACCTGCACGCCCATCTCCACGGCAATCTCAATCATTCGCTTCCAGTTTTTCACCGCCGCCTGGCGCCGCAGCTCATCCGGTCCCGACCAGCGATAGACGGTGATAAACGAGGAGATTTCCAGTCCGGTAGCGTTGAGCGCATTTTTGTACTCGCGCATGATCTCCCGGCTGGCTTTTGGGTGTTTATAGAACGGATTGATCTGCGGATGCGGCGACTGTTCAATGTATTTATAACCCCACTCCGCGACCTGTTGCACCATACGCGTGATGCCGAGATCGCGGATAACATCCACATCAAAAGCGATTTTCATTGTTGTTCTCCTGCGCGTTACGTTACCCACCACCGCAATCGGCGGCTGGTGTCGCGTCAACTATAAAAACAGCCCGGCACCGGCTCTAATGCTTTGCTGATGCATTTCCATCAGTGCCGGCGGCCCGCTGCGGCAATCTTTTGCCAAATAATTATTCTATTTGCGTGAGAAATGAAACGAATGATGGTGTTTGTGCGACAGCGATCAAAAGAATGAGAGGATTTACTCATTAATTGAGGGATAACGACCGGCTTATATGGCGTGAAAGCATAACATCAGGCATTATTTTTGATAGTTTATTATCATTAAAGGGCTTAACGATGAGCAAAATTACCATGAGCGCGATTGCCGCCGCTGCCGGGGTGGGGATCGCCACTGTGGATCGGGTGCTCAATCGCCGCGCGCCGGTGCGGGCGCAAACCGAACAGAAAGTACTGGCAGCCGCGCATCGGCTGGGTTACCGCAGTAGCCACGCCCCGCTCAGTGCGCAGAGCGACGGCGTGACGCTGCACATGGGGTTTATCCTGCTGTCGGCTTCGTACTCTTTTTATCAAACGCTAACCGATGCGCTGCGCCAGCAGACGCAGCCATTTCATCCGGCCGGCAGCGAGCCGCTGTTTGTCTGGCACGAGATTGATGAGGTGGCAGCGGTGGTGGATTCGCTCTACCGGCTGGCTGAGCAGGTGGAGGCTATCGGCGTGGTGGCGCTGGATCATCCGCTGATCCGCCACGCGATAGCGCACGTTTCGCGTCAGGGCGTGCGCGTCTACGCGCTGTTTTCTGACTTCTCGCCCTGTGGGCATGCTGGCTATTTCGGCCTGGATAATCAGAAAGCCGGGCGCAGCGCGGGCTGGATCGCCAGCCATCTGTTGCATCAGCCGGGTCCGGCGGGCGTGCTGCTGGGGGATCACCGCTTTATCTGTCAGGAGAACTGCGAGAGTGGTTTTCGCTCGTATCTGCGCGAGCAGGACAGTGCGCGGCGCGTGCTGGAACCGCTCAAAACCCACGAATCGATTGCCGGTGGTTATCAGGCGACTCGCCAGCTGCTGGAGCAGCATGCCGATCTGGCGCTGATTTACGCGCCGTGCGGCGGCATTGAAGGGGTCGTTCAGGCGCTGCGTGAGCAGCCGCAGCGTAAGGTGGCGCTGATTTGTCACGGCCCGGTCAATGACGGCGACCTGGCGCTGATAGATGGCACCATCACGGTGATGCTGCGCCATCAGATCGCTGACATGGCACGACAGCTGGCACAAACCGTGCTGCAACGTCACGCTGAGCGCAGCGACCATTTTTCTCAGGTCACCCTGCCGTTTGAGATCGTCATGCGGGAAAATGTCTGAGGCGTTGCGCCGTCATCCTTTGTGATTGCTCACCGGGCGACAGCCACGCCAGCGCGCATGACGATTGTATTTGATAAAAAATTATCAAAAATTTGATAATTAAATTTATGATCGCTATCAAAGAATGAAAGTTCCATGATTGAGGTTGGTGAAATATCTATTTGATACTGACGCCAGCCCTCATCATAAGGAACCATCATGACCCTACACATTGCCAATGCGCCCTGCAGCTGGGGCGTAGACGATCCTGACAATCCTTTCCTGCCGCCATGGCAAACGGTGCTGCGCGAGGCGGCCCAGGCCGGTTACCGCAGCATTGAACTCGGGCCGTGGCGCTATCTGCCGACCGATGCCGCCGAACTGCGCCAGCAGCTGGAAGCGCATCAGCTGTCACTGGTGGCCGGCACCATTTTTGATGATTTGGTCAGCGAGGCGAATTTCCCGGCGATGGTTGAACTGACGCACAACATCTGCCGCAACCTGTCGCAGGTGCCGTGCGCGGCACGCACGCACGGTGATAACCGACCCGCGCCCTATCTGGTGATTATCGATTTCGGCAACCCGCAGCGGGCGCAATTTGCCGGCCAGACAGAGAAAGCGCCGCGCCTGGCACCCGCAGACTGGCAGCGCATGATGCAGCACATCACTCAGCTCAGTCACATCGCCTGGCACGACTACGGCGTGCGACCGGTGGTTCATCCTCATGCCGGTGGCTGTATTGAGTTTGCTGATGAACTGGAACAGCTGGTACAGGACATCCCGCACGAGGTCGCCGGACTGTGTCTCGATACCGGCCATCTTTTTTATTCCGGCATGGATCCGCAGACCTGGCTGCAACGCTACTGGTCGCGCATCGACTATCTGCATTTCAAAGACATCAATGCGGCCGTCTGGCGCGATGTGATTGCGCGCGGCGTCGACTTTTTCACTGCCTGTGCCGAGGGTGTGATGTGCCCGCTTGGCCAGGGCGCGATTGATTACCCGGCGCTGCGGGCGTTTCTCGCTGAACGTCACTATCAGGGCTGGATCACCATTGAGCAGGAGCGCGATCCGCGCAACGCCGCCACCAGTCTGCAGGACGTCACGGCCAGCCTGCATTACCTGCATTCCATCGGATTCTGAGGAGAACAACATGATTAACGGGAGCAAAGTACTGGATCGCGCGCTGCGCTGGGGCATGGTGGGCGGCGGCGGCACCAGCCAGATCGGTTACATCCACCGTTCCGCTGCTTTACGCGACGGCAACTTCACCTTAGTGGCGGGTGCGTTTGATATTGATGCGGAGCGCGGACAAGCGTTTGGTCGCGCGCTGGGCGTGGCGGCGGAGCGCTGCTATAGCGACTACGAAACCCTGTTTAAAGCGGAAGCCGCGCGTGCTGATGGTATTGAAGCCGTCTCCATCGCCACGCCGAACAATACGCACTTTGCTATCTGCCGCGCTGCGCTCAGCGCCGGGCTGCACGTGGTATGTGAAAAACCGCTGTGTTTCACCTCCGCTGAAGCTGAGGAACTGCAGCAACTGTGTAAAGCGCAGCAGAAGATCATCGGCGTGACCTACGGTTATGCCGGGCATCAGCTGATTCAGCAGGCGCGCACCATGATTGCTGACGGGCTGCTGGGTGAAATCCGCATTGTGAACATGCAGTTTGCTCACGGCTTTCATCACGAAGCGGTCGAATTACAGAATGCCAGCACCAAATGGCGCGTCGATCCGCGTTTTGTTGGCCCGAGCTATGTGCTGGGCGATCTGGCCACCCATCCGCTGTTTATCGCTGAAACCCTGTTGCCGCAGTTGCAAATAAAACGTCTGCTGTGCAGCCGCCAGAGCTTTGTGGCCTCGCGTGCGCCGCTGGAAGATAACGCCTTTGTGATGATGGAATACGACAACGGCGCGGTCGGTACGCTGTGGGCGTCAGCGGTGAACTGCGGATCGATGCACGGCCAGAAAATTCGCGTGGTGGGGGCCCGAGCCAGTCTGGAGTGGTGGGACGAACAGCCAAACCAGCTGCGCTATGAAGTGCAGGGCGAGCCGGTGCAGATTCTTGAGCGCGGCATGGGCTATCTGCATGCCAGCGCGCTGGCCGATGACCGTATTGGTGGCGGCCATCCCGAAGGATTATTTGAAGCCTGGTCGAATCTCTATCGCCGTTTTGCGCTGGCGATGGACGCCACCGACCGCGGCGATCACGCCTTCCTGCAGGACTTCTGGTATCCGGACGTGCACGCCGGGCTGATGGGGGTACGCTGGGTGGAACAGTGTGTCAAATCGGCGGATGCCGGTGCGGTGTGGGTTGAGTGCTGACTGGCTGACGAAATTTAACCGGAATGCGAGGCAGCGGGGCGGCATCCGTGCTTTATTGGGAGCCGCTGCGCATGCCTTCTGCAGTCGCTGCGGCGATCTGATCGATGGCGCGCTGTGCCTGTTCGCACTGGTGCAAAATAGTGAAGGCATGATGGTAAAGCATTTTCCCCGCTTCGGTAGGTGTTACGCCGCGTTTGGTGCGGATCAGTAACTGCTGATTCACTTCTCCCTCCAGCGTGGCAAGCTGCTGGCTTAGCGCCGGTTGCGCAATATGCAAACTTTCAGCAGCCTGCGTCAGGCTGCCCGCGTCGACGATTTTGATGAAATATTTAAGGCGACGAAGGTTCACGATTACTCCCTCTGGCGACACGATTCGGTGTATCAAATGCGTCCGGCACGATGAGATGCAGCAGACGCTGAGTTAAGGACAAACGCCAAGACGGCAGGCAGGCACTACGATTAACAGTTTTTTAACATCGACACGCGCCACGCGGCGTGACCGGTGGCGCAATTCGCTGGAAAGGTTTGGGCGCAATCGCAAAAGTGTGCGACGCGTCGCGCAAATGGGGCCGAAGCAGTCAGGGTCGTAATGGAGCTAATCGATATTGCATGGGATTGCAGTTTTTTCAGGTACTCCGCACAAGCTGAACACGTCTCCAGCGATGCTGGCATCCGGCATGATACAGGTCATCTTTTCAATATAACTTCCGGTTTATATCAGAGCGCTATAAACTACAGGTTATATGAGGTGATTTTGAACAGCTGGAAGGTAGAAACCACCGCGCGCTTTGCCACATGGCTGCAGGCGCAGGATGACGCGATGATTGAGGATGTGTTGGCCAGCCTGGCGGTTCTCAGGGAGTTCGGGCCCACGTTAGGGCGACCTGATGTTGATACCCTCGTCGGGTCGCGTTATTCCAATATGAAAGAACTCCGTGTTCAGAGTAATGGCCGGGCGATTCGTGCGTTTTTTGCCTTCGATCCGGTCAGACGGGCCATTGTGCTCTGCGCGGGAAACAAAACCGGAACGCATCAGCGGCGTTTTTATCAGGCGATGATTAAACTGGCTGACCGCGAGTATCAACAGCATCTGGAGGAGATGAATCATGCCAAAACTTGAAGACCTGATTGCTCAGCGTTCGCCTGAATCACAGGCGCGCATCAGAAATAAGGCGGCGGAAAAAATCCTCGAGATTCGCCTGCGCCAGCTGCGGGAAGAACTGGCGCTTTCACAGGTACAGCTGGCTGAAAAGATGGGGGTTTCGCAACCTGCTATTGCAGCCATCGAGGCGCGCGGTGACGAACTGAAACTCTCCAGCCTGAAAAAGTACGTTGAGGCGTTAGGCGGAAAATTGAGCGTAACCGTTGAACTGCCAGCCGGTGACGGGCGGATTTTCCAGCTTTAAGGGTTTCTGCCAGGCCGCAGGGTGAGCGATTCTGCCGACGCAGAAAAGCAAAAACCCAGCCATAAGGCTGGGTTTTCTGAATAGTGGTGCCCGGACGCGGAATCGAACCACGGACACGGGGATTTTCAATCCCCGTGTGTAAGTGTTAATTTTTCCGCTTTGATTGTTGTGAAATTGCTTATCTCACCTGAATAAACTTCAGGTGTTATAAATGCATTTAAAATCAGATGATTACAAATCACTTGGTGCCAGACCGAAAGTGATTCCAGTTGTTTCAACTAAAGGTGGCGAGGGTAAATCAACCCAGGCCGCAAATCTCGGCGGTTTTCTCGCGGATGCGGGTATCAAAACCCTCATTATCGACGGAGATCACGCTCAGCCAACTGCCAGCAGTATCTACCCCTTAGCATATGAAGCGCCTTGCGGTCTCTATGAGCTGCTCATGCAGACTGCAGACCTCTCACGGCCAGAAAACATAATTTCCCGCACCGAGATCGATAATCTGGACGTCATTGTCTCCAATGATCCCCGCAACCTTTTACCTACTTACATGCTTAATGTTGCTGACGGACGCGTGCGCCTGCGGAATGCGCTGGCGAATCCAGTGTTCAGCCAGTATGACGTCATCCTGATAGATTCACAGGGTTCACGTTCGGTAATGTCGGAACTGATTATTCTTGCCGCTACCGGTGAAATGATCGGCATGGTGAAGCCCGTTCTGCCCGATGTCCGCGAATTCATGCGCGGCACAGTTGCTCTTATGGAAGAACTCCTTCCTTATCTGGCCTTTGGTATCAAACTCCCGCAGATACGCATGCTGGTTAACTGTATGGATTATACGGTGCTGGCGAAAACCACCGTTGAGCATGCTGAAGCCATCATTTCAGGCGGGGATTACAGTCAGCATTCGGACAAAATAGTTATTGAGATGCTTCAGACCAGAATCTATGACCTGGATATCTATAAACATGGTCATGCAGCAGGGCAGCCAGTTCACAGGCTCGAGAAGAAAACCAGCCGTAAAAGTGATTCGGCCTTTGATTCCATGCACAACCTTGCATGCGAACTTTTCCCCGAATGGAAAGAGAAGTTTGACGAGCTTGCTGCAGAAGGGGAACGTAAAGATGACCTCTAATCGCAGAAATATCCCCGGTCTGTTTTCTCTTGATGCTGAACAGTCTGTCATCGGTGGCCTGATGCTGGATAACGATCGCTGGGATGAAGTGGCAATCCGCCTCAGCGCCAATGATTTCTTCCATAAGGTTCATAAAGCCATCTTTCAGGAAATGACGCGTCTGGTGGCGGCCAGTAAGCCAATAGACCTCGTGACGCTGGCTGAAAGTATTGAAAGCCGTGGTAAAGATGCCCTTGACCAGCTCGGTGGCTTTGCCTACCTGGCAGAGCTCGCTAAGAATACGCCCAGCGCGGCAAACATCGTTGCGTACTGTGACATAGTGGCAAAATACAGTCAGGGTCGTCAGTTAACCGCAATTGGTACAGAAATCACTGAATCGGTAAAACAACCGGGTGCTGATATTGAAAGGGTAATGGAAATTGCCGAGCAGAAAATCACCCGACTTGCCGAGCGAACTGAACCTGAACAGGCAGTCACTCTCATTGATGGTATGGAAAAACTGCTGGTTGAGCTGGAGCGCCGATGCAATGTCCCTGACGGTATTACCGGTACGCCTACAGGTTTTGAAGACTTCGATGCCATGACCAGCGGTCTTCAGGCTGGCGACTTAGTGCTTATAGCGGCACGTCCATCAATGGGTAAAACGGCATTGCTGATAAGTTTGCTGATTAATTCCTTAATGAAAAAAAAGGAGTCAAACGGGCAGTTTTACAGTCTTGAACAGCCAACAGAACAGATCCTGATGCGCATGGTTGCTTCACTGGGCAGCATAGACCTGACCCACCTCAAGAGTGGGTTGATGGATGATGAAGACTGGGCGCGCGTGTCAAACGCTTATGGGCTGTTAACAGGGGACCTCAAAGATCGCCTCATCATTGATGACACCGGTTCACTGACGCCCGCGATGCTTCGTATTCGCGCCAGACGCAACGCACGGCGCTATGGTCATCCATCGATTATCGGACTTGATTACCTGCAGCTGATGCGCTGCCCGGATCAGGAAAACCGCACGCAGGAAATTGCAGAAATATCGCGTTCTCTGAAAGCGCTGGCCAAAGAAATGGACTGCCCTGTTGTCGCGCTGTCACAACTGAACCGACAGCTTGAGAGCCGCGCAGATAAACGTCCGAATAATGGTGATCTTCGCGATTCCGGGGCTCTTGAACAGGACGCTGACGTCATCGTTTTTATCTACCGCGATGAGGTCTATCACGAAAACTCGGATGATAAGGGCGTCGCTGAAATCATCATCAGCAAACAACGCCAGGGGCCTACAGGCACAATTCGCCTGCAATATGAAGGTCGTTTCACCCGATTTTCTGACCTGACGGCCAGCGCAGGGAGGACAGCAGCATGAGTAACGTTCGTAACCTGAACATCGGTGCTGCCATGCTGCAACGGGGTAAATCGCCTTCTCAGATCACTGACCCAATGGATGCCGCTTCGTTGCCGGTCAGCGAAATGGCAATGGTACTGTCACTTGACCAGCTGCGCCCGAATCCAGACAACCCCCGTAAAGGCCGCAATCCGCGTTATGAAGAAATCAAAGCCTCCGTGCGTGCTCGCGGACTGGATTCCATTCCAAAAGTGACCCGCGATCCTCAGGGGGAAGACGTTTACATCTTCAGCGACGGCGGCAACACCCGATATCAGATTCTCTGTGAGTTATGGCAGGAAACCGGCGATGAACGTTTCTATCGCATACACACCATTTTTAAACCGTGGCCCGGGCGGCTGAAATGTCTTGTCGGACATTTGGCTGAAAACGACGTCAGGGGAGATCTGAGCTTCATTGACAAAGCATTTGGGATTCACAATGCGAGAATTATTCAGGAAGAGCAGCTGGGAAGGCCTGTTTCACTTCGTGAGTTGTCTGAACTCCTGAATGAGGAAGGCTATCCTGTTCACGCATCCAGTATCAGCCGGATGGAGGATACACTCAAATATCTTCATCCGCACATGCCTGACCTTCTGGAAAGAGGACTCAGTCGTGGGCAGGCCCTCCCCATCCTAAACCTCAGAATTCTGGCTGAGAAAGTATGGACTAAATATGACGTATCCGATGATTCGACAGATGAATTTGAGCGGGTATTTGGTGAAGCGTGCAAGAATTTTAATGATCCTGACAGCTTCTCCTTTGATCACCTGCGCGATGAATTAATAGGTCTTCTGGTTAAAGCTCTGCCCCATCCGAGCCTCAATTATGATCGTTGGCTGATTGAGCTTGACCCCCGTGAACAGAAGCGCCGTGAGCAGTTTGGTGAGCCGCCACCGCTGCCGGCAATGTCGCCACCACAGGAAAGAGCGGCAGGCCGGGAATCCCCGACATCAATTGTCACTGTTCTGCCTCCGGATACAGACTCCGAAACCCCGGTCACGGGGCTGCGCAGCGGCACCCTGATCACACGCGGTCGTCCCGAGCCAGCTCCGGAACTGCCCGCAGGCGCTGAACTGCCTGTAAACGCACTGGTAAACGCCGGCAGTGAACCGCGTCGCGAAGTCCAGGATGACCTTTTTGGCGGCCGGCCGGTAATTACCGGTGAAACGGCTGGTACGGACAGCATTTCTCTTACTGATTTCAGTCAGGGCACACTGTTATCAGCAATTGGTGAGGAAAATGACCCTCTGCCGGCGTCAGTCAGCTCAGTCTCCTTCGCTGCTACCGGCCTTGAGCCCGTCAGCGATATCTGGCACATCCCGGCACTCCAAGATGATATCGAGCATCTGCAGGATATGGCCTACCGGCTTGTCTTCGAGATTGCTGAGGCGATGGGCTGTGCGGACAATGTGCGGGAGGATAAACACCCTCAGTCATCAGGCTTTGCCGTCTCCGAAACCGGCAGCGAATTTGTCCTCTTCCTGGCGGGTCTGTCCGGCTCACTCCCAAATAAACAGTTCAATATGTTTATGTTCTGCCTGAATTTCTTCGGTACTCAGTCTCCGGCTGACGTGGCCGTATTCGACGATATTACGGTTGTGAAAACAATGCGTCTTATCCGCATTATCCGCCGTCTGCGTGAGCTGCAGCGACTTGCTGCAAAGGGAGGGGAAAATGTCTGATGATCTGAACGATGAAATGGCGCAAGCCAGTACGGCTCTGTTCACCCAGCGCGGCATAGATGCAATCCGGGCGCAGGTGCACTCTGTAAAACCGTCAAAAGCGTTCTGTGAATGCTGCGGAGCAGATATACCGGTCGCTCGTCAGAAGGCTGTGCCGGGCGTGGAATTCTGTGCTGGCTGTCAGGATGTCAAAGAGAAACAGGACCGTCACCGAGCTACCGGGAGCAGGGGGATGCGCTATGTCGGATAACGCAAAAGTCACAGCCCGTATCCGCCGCCTGATGGCGCTGGGCACGCGCAACAGTAACCCTCATGAAGCCGCCCGTGCGGTTGCACTGGCCCAGCGGCTTATGCAGCGTCATGGTATGACGCCAGACATGCTTTCTCTCAGTGGCATCTCCGAGTCAGTTTGCCTGAGCCTGACCAGTAATGCAGATAAAGTGCCAGCTTGGCTGAGCTCTCTGGCAACAGTGGTCTGCATGGCCACAGGATGTCGCTGCTGGTTTGGCTGGCATGTTCATGTCAGTTCACAGGGAACCAGCAGCGTTCGCCGTTCACTTCACTTTTATGGCTTTAGCGAACGACCCGAGGTGGCGCTCTACATCTATACCGTTCTGCAGCGCCAGCTGCGCGCCGCGTCTGAAACGCACATGGAACAGTATCGTACCCGTCGAATGCTGCTGCGTACGCGCCGTCGTCGTGCAGATCAGTTCAGGGAGGGCTGGGTATCCGGCGTCTGGCAGGTGCTGCGTTCATTTGCGCCCTCTGAGGAGGAAAATACCGTACTTCAGCGCTGGCTGACAAAGCGCCATGCCGGAGACGCACTGGCCGACGTGACTGTTCGTGAGGCGGGAAGCTGCCGCGGTGACAGCGCTGCCCGGATGGCCGGTTTTCTCGCCGGCCGGGATGCCGACCTTCATCATGGCCTCAGTGGTGAACAGGCTCCCCGGCAGATTTCAGCAGGGGGAGGTTCTCATGACTGATGTTTTTTTATGGTGTGCCTGCCTGTCGGGCTGGCTTTTTGATGTTCTGCTCGTCGCCGACCAGGCGATTTCAGGAGGTGGCCTGTGAGCCAGCATAACTTTTCTAATCTCTCTCAGGCTACCACGGCCATTCTTTCCGCACTGCTGATGGACATCAAAAACGGCAATATCCGCCGCTGCGAGTCGCTGGGTATGTCCGTTGAAGAGATCCGTGCGCTAAGTCACCTTAGTCTTGACGAACTGCACTACCTCAGCCAGTCACACGTTTCCGTGCTAGATGTCTCCCTCAATCATGAAAATTTCTGGCTAATGCTGAATCAGGCCCGGAACGAGCAGAAGCGGTTCATGATGATTGACCGTGCACTTGAACTCGGCGGCTCAATGGAGCTTATCGACCGGTACTTTGGCCTGTCACCCTCAGAAGTGAGTGCACGCCGCCGTCTGATGGGCATCGAGTCCCGGCAGGGGCGAACTCAGGCCCTGACAGAGCCTCAGGACGCAGCGCTCTGGATCGAATGGAAAGCCTCAGGTCTGACATCTCCTGATTCCCATCAGGCGCTTGAGGCGATGATGCTCGCGGCGGAGCAGTTGGGTCTTTCCCTGACAGCAGTCTGGAGCCGCGTATGTCAGTGGTGCCGGGAGGCGGGTACCACTGCCCGCACTGCGCCCGCACAAATACGTAAGGAGGCGTGATGGAACTGGAAGATTTTTCTCCTCGTCAGCAGGTTTCCCCGGCGGTACGCCGCCGGGCGCAAAAGTTATTCCATGCACTTTGCTGCGGCCAGAAAGTGTTCCGCCGGCTGACCATGAACGGATATCTCAAGATAGATGTAGGACCGTTCTGGCGCATCCTGAGCAAGGACGGTGGCCGGCAGTGGTGGCTGATGGATCATGAGACATACAACCGTGAAATACGCCGGTAACGGATTGCCGCTGATGACCACACTGTGCCGGGTTTATCCCGGCACAGTGCTGTCTCAGGCAGAAGAGGAGAGCATAAAATGACCATTCCCGCCGACAGTATCGTGGCGCATACGCTTGGCAGAATGCAGCAGAATCTTGAGCGGCGCGCTGATAACGGCGATGTAAGCCAGGAACGCAGCGGGCTGCTGTTTATGGGAAACGTGCACGATGCGTTCCCGCGCAGGCTGTTTCTTGATACGCGCCTGTCACCGCTGGATAAAACCGCCTGGGTGATGATCAGGCTTTATGCGCAGCAGAATGAGGGAGCCATCTTTCCGACCTATGACGAGCTACAGGTTCAGCTGGCCTCCGCGCATTCCGAAAAATCCTCACGCGATACGGTGAGCCGCGTTCTGCTGATGCTGCGCCTGACCGGCTGGCTCAGTCTGTGTAAGCGGGTGCGTGATGACCGTGGCCGCGTGAGGGGCAATATCTACGCGCAGCATGATGAGCCGCTGGGTTACCGTGACGCCGAAACCTTTGACCCGGGCTGGCTGACGCTTCTTGAAGAGAGCTGCCAGAATCGTAATAAAGCGGTCCGGATGACCGCGCTGGCCGTGGTGAATGATATCCTGCAGGACCCCGGGATGCGTCATCGTCACAGTCGCCTGGCCCTTATCGAAAGTCGCCTGAGCGAGCCGTCCACGCCTCAGCAGATGGTCTGCAATCGCCAAGCTGTGACCCGCAGTCCGGATTCCGGACTCAGTCAGAAAAGCGCAAAAAATCAACCAGATCCACTGAGTCCGGAAAACGGACTCAGTAATTCATTAATGGAGAAAACGCCGAGTCCGGAATCCGGACTCAGCCTTAAATCAATGACTTACACCGGAGTCCGAAATTCGGACTGTAACGTACGTTCTTTCACACAGAGTGTGAATAAAAAAACGTACGTACCGGGTGGAGAGCATTTTTTGCCTGAAGACTTTGTTAACGGGCTGAACAGTGAGGATCGGCAGATGCTCACCACCCAGATGGCCTCACTGCCGGAAGCGCTAGCGAAGGCGTTGGCTGACATGCTGCGCGAACAACTGCGACTTGGCAGGCTTAATAACCCGGTTGGCTGGTTGTTCACGATGCTGCGACGTGCCCGTTGCGGTGAGCTGAATTTGCAGGAACCCGCAGTACATGGCAGTTCCGGCAGCAATAATTCCAGTACAACCGTCCCGCGTGCTGTACCAGCAGCCAGTCTGCCTGTAAAGCCTGCGAGCCGGCCTTCTAAGGAGGATGTCAGGGCGATGATTGAAAGCATACGCCAGAGTGTTAGCAAATAATTAGACGGTTGAAGCTTCAGCTTACCTCCATCCGGTAAGACACTTGCAACTGACACAATCTACCCTGCGGTAATAAACGAGCAGTATTGCGGGATGCAACGGTGGCTAAAAAACAAGCAGTGTTGCGGGGTGCAACAGTGGCTAAAAAACAAGCAGTGTTGCGGGGCGCAACAGCGGTTAAAAAGTAAGCAGTGTTGCGGGGCGCAACAGCGGCTAAAAAACAAGCAGCGTTGCGGGGCGCAACCAAATCAATATCTAACCCGCCGTTAATTTCTTAATCGTAATTATGAGTTTCACATTGTTGGGAATACATCTGATTCAGGACTATGCCAGCTCTTCTTAACTGAATACAGGTGACGATAACGATGGCAGATAAACAGGTAACAAAGACAGGTTCTCTTCAGTCTGAAATGACAATTGCGCTCCATACCAATTATGCAATTGGTTTGTGGCTGGGGCGCAAACGGGAGAAGCCGGAGGGAGACGCGCCTGCGAAACACGGCATTATCGGAATGCCTCAGTTCTTCGCGCGCTCAACACAAATTAACCAGGATTCGCTGAGTAACAATCCCTGGGCTGATGAAGCTATGTACCGTCTGGAAGAAAAGCTGAAATCTGCATCTGAAACGATGTCCGGGCTTATCAGTAAGCTGGATGAAGATATGAGTGCGCTCCCACAGGGCGTAACATTGACGGAAGTTTCTTCAGCAGAGCCACTGGATATTCATGTTTATACGCGTACTCCGCTGGGATACCGGTGCGTGTTTCTGCTGGTAGGATTTGACCAATTTGCCAAAAAGGTGCTTCAGGCATCGCATTATGGACTGATCACGCGAAATGACCGGGACAGTTATCTCAGTGAAGGAGGGCGGCTGCTGCGTCAGATTTACGGGACGGTTTTATCTTACCGTAGGGTGGATGAAACACGCCTGGATGCAGCAGAAAACAATGCTGTCTGGCAGAAGGCCTGCCAGGATGCAGGTGAGCCCGATCGTGCCGTTCTGCTCGGCGAAAAGCGCTCAGCCTTTTCACCGCCGGTGAATGAAGCGAGCGTAAATTTGCTGCGCATGCGTTATCAGGCAGTCTGACTCACAGGAGGCTGGCTATGCGCCTTTATATCTGTGAAAAGCCCTCTCAGGGGCGCGACCTGGCAGAAGTAGTCGGCGCCACCCGTCGCGGCGATGGGTTTCTGTCAGGCAGTGGCGTCACCGTCACCTGGGCTGTAGGCCACCTGCTGGAAACCGCCCCGCCGGAGGCCTATGGTCAGCAGTATGGTAAGCCCTGGTCGCTCTCTGCGCTTCCCATCCTGCCGGCCCCCTGGCAGGTCGTTGTTAAGAAGGAGACGCAGGATCAGTTTAAAGTCATTGAGCGGCTGCTGCGTCAGGTTGACGACGTGGTGATTGCCACTGATGCTGATCGTGAGGGTGAAGTCATCGCGCGCGAGCTGCTGGATTACTGCCGCTGGGAAGGCCCGGTGCAGCGGCTCTGGCTCTCCGCTCTGGATGAAATCAGCATCCGCGCAGCACTTAAGGACCTTCGCCCCGGGCACGCCACGCTCGGGATGTATCACGCCGGTCTCGGGCGAGCCCGGGCCGACTGGCTGATAGGCATGAACCTCTCCCGTCTTTATACCCTGCGTGCAGCCGAGGCAGGCTTCGATGGCGTTGTCTCTGTAGGTCGTGTGCAGACACCGACGCTGGCGCTGGTTGTTCGCCGGGACCGGGAAATCGCCTCTTTCGTGCCCAGGCCTTACTGGCAGGTTAAAGCGATTATTTCGGCCGGCGGCATCACTTTTCCGGCGCAGTGGGTGCCGGCGAAGGTGTATACCGACGAAGAAAAGCGCTGTGTTCACCAGAACATCGCGCAGCAGGTGGCTCAGCTCTGCCGTCAGACGGGGCACGCAGTGGTGACAGAATGTGACACTAAGCGCGAAAAATCCGCCGCACCGCTGGCTTTTTCGCTGGGCACCCTGCAGCAGGCCTGTGGCAGAATGTGGGATATGTCACCCCAGCAGGTGCTTGATACCGCGCAGAGCCTGTATGAAAAGCACAAGGCAACCACTTACCCCCGCACCGACTGCGGTTACCTGCCTGAATCCATGCGGGAAGAGATTTCCGGTGTGCTCGATGCCATTGGCCGTACCGATCCGGAATGTGCACCGGTGCTGGCAGGCCTCGACAGGGAATTTGTCTCGCGCATCTGGAACGACAAAAAAATAACGGCACACCACGGCATTATCCCCACGCGCAATGCGTTTCAGTTGTCCGCGCTGTCGGAGGCGGAACGTAACGTCTATCTGCTCATCCGCCGTAACTACCTGGCGCAGTTCCTGCCCCTACATGAGTCCGATATCACCCGGCTGCAGTTCGATATTGGCGGGCAGCTGTTCCGCAGCACCGGACGAACAGAGGTGATAAAGGGCTGGAAGGTCCTGTTTGAACAAGACCGGGATAATGATGTTGATGAGGACGATGAAGCAGACGCTGCCCTGCCGCCGCTCAGCCGTAGTGACCGCTGCGCGGTGACCGGTGCTGAGGTGGCGCAGCTGATGACCCGTCCGCCGGCACACTATACGTTTGCCACCCTGATTGGCGCCATGATGAATGCGGCCGCTTTTGTTACGGACGTTGCGCTGCGTAAGGTGCTTAAAGACAATGCGGGGCTGGGCACCGAAGCTACCCGGGCAGGCATCGTTGAGCAGCTGCTGAACCGGCGCTTTATTGTGCGTAAAGGCAGCAAAATAATGGCGACCGAACTGGGAACCGACGTGATCGATGCCCTGCCGCCCCAGCTGACCGAGCCGGGCATGACCGCGCTCTGGGAGCAGGCGCTGGATGAAGTTGCCGCCGGCCGTATGTCGCTGGACGACTTTCTGCGGCGCCAGGCTGGCTGGACGCGTAACCTGGTCAGCCAGGGGGCTCAGCAGCAGGTCCGTATCCGGGTTCCACCCACGCCTGCCTGCCCAATATGCGGAGGGAAAACCCGCCTGCGCAAAGGGGACAGGGGGGAGTTCTGGAGCTGCCAGCGCTATCCTGGGTGCAAAGGCGTTATAAACATCAGCGGCAGCAAAAAGAAGCGTTCCCTGAAACCTAAGTCTGCTGAATCAAAGAAGAATTAATCCGTCGTCTCCGATTGCGGGCCGTCAGGGGCTTTGCTATTGTGGCACCGGCTCTGAAGCCGCACCCCGTGACTGCGGGTTTCGTCAGCATCTAATGCATATGCTGACGGAATACAGTCTGACCGGCCCTGTCCACACCTGAACGGGAGCCGGTAAGGCACGAAAACTCCGTGAAACCCGTGCCGGGAACTGAACACGCCAGCGGAGCAACTGCTTTAAGCAGATTAACATCAGGTCGATGGTGCAGACCTCAGAGGGCGGTGCCGCAGGGTGCCGCTTTTTTTATTTTTATGTGCTGATGATTTTTTGCACGCTGCAACGTTGACATCCGCGGCGTCTGAATGAATGATTAAGTGGCTAATCGTTGTCGTTCGGACAACTGCCAATGTTCCGGTGATTTGAGAGGAACGCCTTCGGGTAATCACATGCCAATGCCATCACAACCTGAGAGATGGCGCTTTCGGGCGGTTCAAACCTGTTTAACCTTTGAAAACAGGAACCTGATATACAGGTTAAGGTCCATTTCACCAATTCAGCCAGTCGGCAAATTTTGCTGACATCCCTGCGGGAAACACTTCCCGTAAGGGACAGATGTTTCTCCGCAACCTGTTTAGTTTTTACTCCGGAGAAATCATCATGACTGCAACTACCAATACCCCTGCTTCAAACAGCTCTGCTTCTGCTAATCAGAAAAAAGAGTTTTTCAACCTCAACGTCAGCGGTATCGGATATCTCAATTCGATTCGTCGTGTTCAGGGACCCAATGGCGAAGTCACCTGCGCCGTTATTAATGCCCTGACCGGCCCTACTGATAATGCGTCCTATACCCGCTTCGATGTCACTGTCGCTGGCGCGGACACCACCAAACTCATTAACCGCTGTCAGAAAGCCGTTGATGAAGAGGAAAAAGTGCTGATTGGCTTCGTGCTAAGCGGACTCAAAGCCGATGTGTTTACCCTTCAGTCGGGTGATCATGCCGGTGAAAGCCGCCCTTCCCTGAAGGCCCGCCTTATCAAGGTGGAGTTCATCAAGAAAGGTCAGGACGTAGTCTATCAGGCACCCAATGCTTCCCAGACGCCAGAATCCGGCTCGTCGGCTCAGAAAGAGTACGATCCGAATTCGTTCTAAGCGTTACGGACACACCACCGGAACATCCCGGTGGTCGTGTTTCTCACCCCACATTTCTGAGAGGAAAACATTATGTCCGCACGCGGCGTCAACAAAGTTATTCTGGTCGGTCATCTCGGTCAGGACCCTGAAGTTCGTTACATGCCAGATGGCAAAGCAGTGACCGGCTTAAGCCTGGCCACTTCTGAAACCTGGCGTGATAAACAGACCGGTGAAAACCGGGAAATTACCGAATGGCATCGCGTCGTGCTGTTTGGCAAGCTGGCTGAAGTTGCCGGTGAATACCTGCGTAAGGGATCACAGGTGTATATCGAAGGTCAGCTACGCACCCGTAAATGGACGGATAACAGCGGCACCGATCGCTGGACTACCGAAGTCGTTGTGGGAATAAACGGAACGATGAAGATGATGGGCGGAGGTCGTAACAATGGCACCAACACCAGTGGAAACAATGCGCAGTCAGGTCAGCAGAGTGCATGGGGGCAGCCTCAGCAACCTCAGCAGCCTCAGTCAGCGCCACAGAATCCGGCGAATGAGCCACCAATGGATTTTGACGATGACATACCGTTCCTCGGACACGGTTATGGCATATGCCGGAAAGCCATTTACGCCATTTCTTAACGGAATCATAGGCTTATACCCTCTTATGCGCCAGCTCAGTCTGGCGCTTTCTTTGCAGCATCTACTGAATGGGCATGTATAGCAATTTGCTACCATTCGGGGTACCATATGCGTATAGCAATTTGTTACCAACAGGAGGAGTTATGCAAACAACTTTCCGTAAATCCGTTCGTGATAAGCAAATCAATATCCGTGCCACGGATGAAGAGCGCGCAGTGATTGATTATGCTGCGAGTCTGGTGAATAAAAACCGTACTGATTTTATCATTGAAAGGGCTGTGCATGAGGCACAGAACATTATTCTTGATCAACGCGTGTTCATTCTTGATGACGAACGTTATCAGGAGTTCATCAGGCAACTCGAAGCCCCTGTACAAAATGTTGAAGGTCGTCAGCGTCTGATGGATGTAAAACCTGAATGGAAATAAAAGTCACTGCGCCTGCTTTACTGACAGAGGGGCATGATCTTGAGCCGTTCGATAGCGGAAATGTGGTTCTTGATGACTGGCTTCGCCGGCGTGCATTGAAAAATCAGCATCTCAATGCCTCCCGTACATTCGTCATCTGTCTTGAAGGAACCATGCGTGTAGTGGGTTATTATTCCATCGCGACCGGCTCGGTAAGTCATGTCGATTTGAGTCGTAGTCTCAGACAGAATATGCCCGATCCCGTACCGGTTGTTTTACTGGGCCGTCTTGCAGTCGATGTAACTACTCAGGGCAATAAATTCGGGAAATGGTTGTTGAATGATGCCGTGATACGCGTTTCAAATCTGGCGGATCAAGTCGGGATTAAGGCTATCATGGTGCATGCAATAGACGAGCAGGCTAAAGCGTTCTACGACTACTTTGGCTTTGTGCAATCACCGGTTGCCGCTAACACGTTATTCTACAAAATATGATGGTTTCATGCTGTTATCCAACTGCTGAACTCATGGACTTCAAATTACTTTCAACGCCGGTTCTCCGGCGTTTTCTTTTCTGATTAATGTTAATAGCCAGGTCCGTTGATTAACCCGTACCGACTCTGCAGTATTTTTCTTCAATTTCAGGAAAGAGTTTCGCATTGCCTGCTTTTTCCTCACCGCGAGAATAGCACTCCTGACTAAGACTATTCCTGGGGTGAATCCTGATGGCAGTACCTTCAAGACGCGCGGCAACGGGAGCCGGCCTGCTTGCCTGCTCTGTCATGCTGGCCAGCTGCAGCAACCCGGCCTCTGACGCAGCGCCATTAATCAATGGCCGTTTTCAGCAGCCTGCCCGCTTCGATGACATTTACCGAAATCGTTCCCCTGAAGTGGTGCGCTACGACCGTTACACGCTCGTCAGTACACGCCCCGATGATGCGCAGCGCGATCCGCTTAACCAGATTATCGATATTACGATGCCTGCTCAGCTGGTTAACTCTGTGGGGGAAGGATTTCGTTATCTCCTGCTGGAATCCGGCTATTCACTATGCTCAGCCACTTCTTCAGCATTTTCAGAACTGCTCAGCCGCCCCCTTCCTGCCGTGCAGCGCGATATCGGTCCCGTGAAACTGAGCGAAGCCCTGCAGGTGCTGGCCGGTCCGGCCTGGCGCCTGAAGGTGGATGAAGTGAACCGTGAAATCTGCTTTGAGTTGCGTGACCAGTTTCGTAGTTTTGCTACCCCCCAGACGGTGCCGATCTCGCGTGCGCCACAGGCTGTAAATGTGAATCGTCCGGTTGTGACGCAGCCTGTTCAGCCCCCGGTGGTGACGGGAAAAGGCAATACCGTCTCACGCAATCCTTTTACCAGTGACACCATCAGCGCCAATGCCCCGGCCACCGCGCCGGAAACGTCGCTCAAACCGCAGAATCTCGCAGTTCCGTCTCCGGTGCTGACGGCGGCGAACGTGTCGGCACCACAGAAAATCCCTTCGGTGGCCCCGGTAAAAAGCAAACCGGTGTCATCCCCTGCTGCGACTCATGCACCTGATCAAAGAACAGCGCTGTCGCAGAAACCAACTGTTGCCGCAGCGCGCCCGGCGGCCGCGCTGCAGACTACAGTGAACGGCACCTCACCGTCGGCCCCGGTCCGCCCCGTTACAACGCTGCCGCCGGCGCCTCCCGTCAGCAGCCAGGCCTCATCTTCTTATGCGCCGGGTACGCCAGTTGCTGCGCTTCCCGTCGGGCAGACCTGGCGGGCGGAACCGGGTTCGACCCTGAAAGAGACGCTGACCAGCTGGGCTTCGAAAGCACAGTGCAGTAATGGCGGCAACTGGGTCGTTATCTGGCCCGTGACGCTTGATTACCGCATCGATGCGCCGCTGGTTTTCCACGGCAACTTTGAGTCGGTCATGGTTCAGGTTTTTGACCTCTATCGCAAAGCCGAAAAACCCCTTTTCGCTGAAGCCAATCGTATTCAGTGCCTGATTTCCGTGAGCGATACGCCAGCGGGAGGAGGTCACTGAGATGGGGTTTGCGCTGCCCATACTCGTGTTCTGTCTGGTCATTTCGCTGATGGCGGGTGATGCGCAGCGCCATTCTGCTGAACACATCCGGCTTTCAATGCAGCAGACCCTGCCGGATCGGCTTGCCGGCGACATGCTGCGCACCGCGGACGCGGTAAATAACTGGCGCTACGGAAAAACGGTGGCTGATGGTCCGGTATCCCTTGCTCAGACAGGTATTGTGCCGCTCCCGGACAATCGCATTAAGACCGTTATCCAGGGGGGGCGCCTCTGGATATGGGTGCCTGAAACTGCCGGTGTTTTTGCCGCGCTGCGTGCGAGGTCAATGACCTCGGCGCTGTCCCTGACCGTCAGCGGTGGCCGTCTGCGCATGGCGGATGGCACCGATATGAATCTCTCTCTGCCGTCCGGCGTATCGGAGGGCAGCATTGTTTACCTTAACTAACAACACCAGGGGGCTGCGGATGCCGCGTTTACCTTTCTGCCTGACAGCGCTGGCCGCCGCGTTTGTGCTGTCATCATGTTCGCTGAGTGAAATCAGCAAAATGGATAAGGAGGCCACAGGTCAGGCTGAAACGGCACAGCGGGTGCTGCAGAGCCGCCAGGCTTTGTCTCAGCCTACCGTTGTCTGGTCTGATAAACCCTGGGTGAACCTGCAGCCGGTTGCACCGGTCGTGTCCACGCCGGATGAAAAAAAACTGCCTTCCTGTCAGATAACGATTAACCGGCCGGAAGGGATTTCACTACCGGAGCTGGGTCAGCGCATCACCGCGCTGTGTGGTATCCGGGTGTCGATCACCCCCGATGCTTATGCAGCGCTCAGCAGTGTCACAACCGGAGGTGTGGTCACCTCCCCGATGAGCGGTCCGTTACCTGCACCCGATGATAACGGTCGTGTGCCGCTTTCACAGATCGGCGCTTCTGCAGGGCAGGCCGCGCCTGTTCAGCAAAGCACCATGATCGCGCGTGGCCTTAAGTTCCAGGGCGACGTCCGCGATCTCCTTGATATTGAAGCCAGCGGATACGGCCTGTCCTGGCGAAGTGACAGCAGCGGCGTGTATTTCTATCTTCAGGATACCCGCACTTTTCAGCTGGTTATCCTGAATACAAAGGTTAACAGCAGCGCCTCGATTAATTCCGGTTCAGGCAATCAGCTGGGCAGCGGCGGCGGGACGACCGGCGGGACAACGGGCGATATCAGCTCTAATCAGAAAACTGATTACGGCATGAACAGCGACCTTTACGATGATATTCGTAAAACGGTTGAGCAGATGCTGACCCCGAAATCCGGGCGATTCTGGCTTTCGGCCGCCACCGGCACGCTGAGCGTGACGGATACGCCTGACGTGCTTAACCGCGTCGGTCGCTATATCGAATATCAGAACAAGGTCCTGAGCCGTCAGGTACAGCTCAATATTCAGATTGTCAGCGTCAGCCAGACACGCAACGAGCAGCTGGGCCTTGACTGGGGGCTGGTTTATAAATCCCTGCATAACTTTGGCGCCAGCCTGACAGGTTCAATGGCCAATGCCTCTACGTCAGCCGCCAGCGCCGGTATCTCTATCCTCGATACGGCCACAGGTAATGCGGCTAAGTTTCCGGATCAAGCCTGCTTATCAAAGCCCTTTCCGAGCAGGGTAATGTCAGCATGGCGCTGAACCAGACTGACCCTACCGCCAACCTGACGCCGGTGGCGTATCAGCTCTCGGGCCAGAAAGGCATCCTGTCCAGTTCCAGCACAACCGCAACGGCAAACGTGGGCGTCACCTCATCAATGACGACGACGACCATTACCACCGGCCTGTTCATGACCATGCTGCCGTTCATTCAGGAAAACGGTGACGTGCAGCTGCAGTTCGCCTTCAGCTATACCAGCCCGCCGCAGATTGAGAAATTCCTCAGCGCTGACGGCAATACCCGTAACGATCTGCCCACAACGTCAACCGAAGCGCTGGCCCGCAAGGTCAATCTGCGCTCTGGTCAGACGCTGGTGCTGACCGGTTCGGAACAGCAAAACCTTTCTGCAGACAAACAGGGCACCCTTACGCCAAACAACTTCATTCTGGGCGGCGGCCAGACAGGCTCCCGCGGCCGCACGACGCTCGTCATCATGATCACCCCTGTTCTGCTGAGGTAAACCATGTCAGTACTGAAAAAAATGAGCCTCCGGGCCGGCATCCGTTTGACGCATCAGCGGCGGGACTGGATGGCAGGTCTGCACTGGGAGCCGCAGCGTAATGCGTTAAGTACCCGGTTTCGCAGTAAAGCGTCGCCTGATACGCATTATGCCGCTGCCGGAAGAGGAAATGCTTCCATGCGCGGTCTGGTTTCTCCGGGGCGCGTGCGCCGCAGCCAGCACGCGCTGGCCGTGGCATTCCTGCTGGCCGAGGGCGGAAATGCCTGGGGTATTTACCGCCTGAGTCACACTGAGGATTCGTGGGTCTTTTTCGCGGCTATCGGCGGGCAGTTATCCGTCATGGGCGATGTGACCGGCTCCCGCGCTATCATTGAACAGTCGGCGGCAAACTTCCTGCGTTTTAATGATGCTGATTCGCCGCGTTTACGCTGTGCAGCAATGGCAGACGACAACCTGCACGCCGGCACACTGACTGACAGGCTCAGCCGGGCGCAGATAAAACGTTGCCGGCTTAATAAGCGCGTGACCGCCCTGTCAGTCATTATCCCGGCAGCCGCAGTCACCCTCGCGGTGGCCTGTGGCGTTTACTGGTTCGATGCCGCATCAGAGAAGGCTGAACAGGCCGCTGCAATGGCAGCGTTTCGCGCCCGCATGGCATTGACGAAAGAACAGCCTGCTGAACCCGTACGCGCACCGCACCCGTGGGCCTCACTGCCTCCAGTTTCAGTGCTGCTAAGCAACTGCTGGCTCACGCGTGAGCCCGTATTCGCATCCGTTGCCGGCTGGCGCTTTACCGACGGGGAATGCGTCCCGGAGGGCCTGCGCCTGCGCTTTGTTGCCACTCCGGGTGCAACGGTCGAGGATTTCTCCCGCCGCGCCCGCGAGCTGTTCGGTCACTCAGCCGTCTTTAATCTTCAGGAAGGCGGTAAAAACGGTGATGTTTTCATTCCCTTTAACCATACCCCCCCGACCGGGTTCACTGACGAAGCACTGCCCGGTGCTGATGCTCAGCTTATGCGCTTTATATCCCATCTACAGCGCCGCAATCTCGACGTCAAATTTACCGAGGTGAAGCCGCCGCCGGTCGCGCCGGGTGAGGAAAAAATTACTCCTGTACAGGACTGGCGGGAATTTAACTTTTCTGTCAGCTCACGTCTGCAGCCCGAGCGACTGCTGCAGGATTTTGATGCCACGGGGCTTCGCCTCAGCAGCCTTTCGATCACCATGAGCCCGCAGGGGCAGTTCGACTACACCATGAAGGGGAGCATCTATGCGCAGAATTAATCCCGCCCTGCCTGGGCTGCTTCTGTCCGCTCTGCTCTGCGGACCCGCGCCCGCGGCCGCTACCGGCGATGTGCTGCCGCCGAATGTCACCCTCGGGGAGCTGGAAGCTGCGCAGGCCCGCAATCTGATTCTGGAGCAGAAAGTGCAGACGGCGCGGCTGGAGCAGCAGCTGCGGGAAAGTCAGTCCGGACAGGGTGCCGACCGGAATTATCTGGCCACCGCCAGCCAGCCGGCCATGCCGGTTATGGCGCAGCCTGCCCCCTCTCAGCAGACTGCGTCTGCCGGCACGGAGAAGCGCGCCGGCAGCGTTCGCCTGCAGGAAATTTACGGGCGGGGTAATCAGTTACGCGCGCGCATTGTCCTGCCTGACGGCGGGGTCACGGAGGTGGTAAAAGGCGATCAAATCCCGGGCACGGCTAAACGCGTCACTGAGGTAACGTCAACGCTTGTGCGCCTCAGCGACAATTCTGAACTCTCCTTCTGAGGCCACGATGACACCTGATAAAGAGATAATGGATTTTGTGTTCGCCGAGCTGCATGCCACCGGTGGCGTAACACTGTTAATCGACGGCAACCGCCGTAAAGAAGCGGCCATACAACGCTGGGTGATGGACGTCACCCGGACGCATCCCACGGCAAAAACCGAGTTTGTGACGCTGAGCGAGCTGAACCGCCGGCGTGAAGTGGCAGAGCAGCGCGGCCTGAGCCTGTCACAGAGCGTCAGCGAAGGCGATCTGGACAAGCTCGACATCAGCGTATCGCAGGATAAGGTCATTAACTATATGAGGCTCGGTCACGAGTTCAATGCCTCTGATATTCATATTGAAATCAGCAGTGATCGCAGGATTTCCATCGTCCAGCTGCGTATTCACGGCGAGCTGGAGGTGGTGGATGAAGTGAAAGATGTGGAGGGGATGACACTGGCCTCTACCTCATATCTTTCCATGTGCGACGTGCGCGAACAGTCATTTTTTGCCGGTCGCGAGCAGTCAGGGCGCATAGATGCAAAGTTTGCCCGCCGCGCCGGTCTTTATGGCGCGCGATACGAGCATCGTCCAACGCCCGACGGGTTGATAGTTGTCATGCGTCTTATTCCGGACGACGGTGACAACATACCGACGCTGCCGCAGCTGGGTTTTCTGCCGGAGCAGATAAAGCTCATTATGCAGATCCTTCGCCTTCCGGAAGGCATGGTGCTGCTCACCGGCCCAACCGGCTCGGGCAAAAGCGCCACGCTGCGCGTGTTCAGTGACATCTGGCTTGATCTGACGGGCGGTAAAAAGCGCCTGCTGACGCTGGAAAATCCGCCTGAGGGTCGGATTCCGGGTGCCATACAGACGGCCGTCATGCCTGCCGATAACTCGCCGGAGGCCATCAGTCGCGCCTGGACTAACGCCAATGCCTCCGCGCTGCGTCTCGATCCGGATGCCATTCTGAACGGCGAGATGCGTGACCTGCACTCCCTTATCGCCGGCATTTACGCCAGTGAAACCGGCCACGCGCTGTTCTCCACCCTGCACACGCAGAGCCCCATTGGCTCCCTGCGTCGTATGGAGCACTTCGGTATTGACCGCCATCTTCTGGCAGATGCCGCACTCATCACCGGCTTAATAGGCCAGCGTCTCGTGCCGCTGCTGTGCGAACACTGCCGGGTGCCGTGGGAAAAAAAAGCCCCTGAGCTGGACGCTGATACGCGGGAACGTCTTGAACGGTACTGCACTGTTGAGGGCTTCTGCGATACCAGCAAACTCTTTTTCCGCAATCACGAAGGCTGTCCCCACTGTCAGAAAACGGTGCCGCTGACCGGACGCATCATCAGCCGGGGGGTGACCGGGCGCACGGCCATTGCCGAAGTAATACGGACCGATGCCCGCCTGATGCAGCTCTGGCTGTTACACGGCCCGGCCGTTGCCCGTCAGTACTGGGTGAATCAGGGCGGTATTACCCGCCGCATGCACCTGATGAGATACCTGGCTGAGGGGCGTGTTGACCCGCTGGAAGGCGATCTTATCTGTCCGCTGGATGAAGATTCGGTAATGGAGTGCGAGGTACCCGATGGCATCCGCTGATCGCTTCACGCCTGACAGGCATATGTCGATAGCAGAAAACCTGCGCTACCGCCTGGTCAGGGCAACATTCACCGGCCAGTACCGCCAGCCGTTTTACGAGACCCTACGCTTTCTGCTGGAAAACCGTAAACAACTCAAAGAGGCCCTGACCATGATTGGCGAGGTGCACACCGACTTTGGCAGCCGCTGGCATCCTTACCACGAGCTGGTTCAGGACTGTCTTGAAGGGGTGAACGATAACCGCCCCGGTCGCGCGCTGCAGGACGTGCTGGCCGCCTGGGCACCTTACGAAGAGGCCGCACTTATCAGCGCCGGCATGGAAACCGGCAATATTCCCGGTGCCCTGATGCAGGCGGATAAACTCATTGTGGCCCGTCGTCGCATTCTCGGCCAGGTGGTATTCGCCTCAGTATTCCCGATCGTGCTGGTATTGCTGGGGACGGGGTTGCTGCTGGCCAACAACCTGGCGCTGGTCCCCACCCTGAGCAAAATGTCCGATCCGGCAGGCTGGACTGGCGCACTCGGATTTATGAATGGGGTTGCGCAGTGGAGCAGCCGCTGGGGACTGACTGCTGCCGGCGCGGTCGCGGCACTTGTGACGCTGGCGTTCTGGTCCCTGCCCCGATGGCGGGGGCGACTGCGTCGCTTCGCTGATTACCTTTTGCCCTGGTCGGTTTACAAAGACCTGCAGGGGGCGGTGTTTCTGATGAATATCGGGGCGCTGCTGGGTGCTGGCGTGCAGGAGCTTAAGTCGCTGCAGATCCTTAACGGATTCGCTCCGCCCTGGCTGCAGGAGCGCATCGAGGGCGCAATGGACTGCATGAGCGAGGGCGATTCTCTGGGTCGCGCAATGCGCAACAGCGGTTATGACTTCCCCAGCCGTGAGGCGGTGAACTACCTCTCTCTTCTCGATAAAGGCAACAGCGCAGCATCGCTGATCACCAACTATGCCGATCGCTGGCTGGAGCAGGCGCTGGCGCGCGTTGCCCGCCGCGCGAACGTCACCAAGCTCTTTTCTCTCGTCCTGATTATGAGTTTCTTCTTACTCATACTGCTGATGGTGATGCAGATTCAGGATATGAACACCTTCAGCACACATTAAGGAAACATCATGTCATCAAAGGCATTCCCGCAACATCATCGCCAGCCTGATCGCGGCTGGGGCATTATGGAACATGGCGCCATTGCACTACTCACCATCGTTGTTATCTGTATCGTGGGTGCATGGATCTGGAGCCTGTGGGGTAAAAAGTCCGTAGGCGTGGAGGTATCCAATCTCCAGTTTATCGTGACCAATGCTCAGCAGCTTAAGCAGACTCAGGGAGGGTACAACTTTACCAGCAGCACCACGATGACCGGCACCCTGATCCAGCAGGGTGGCGCGCCGAAAGCCGGCTGGACCATTCAGGGAACGGCGAGCTCCGGCACGGCGACGATGTGGAACAGCTATGGTGGCCAGGTCGTGATAGCACCGGTGGCGACCAACGGGTTCAACAACGGATTTTCTGTTACGACCCAGAAAGTACCGCAGGCAGACTGCATCTCTATTGCCACCCAGCTCGGTTCCGGCGGTGCATTCAGCGCAATCAGCATCAACAGCACGGATTTCAGCGACGGCATTGTCAGCGCGGAAGCGGCAGGAAAGTCCTGCACGGCTGACAGCGGCATGACCGGGAATAACACGCTCGTCTTTACGCATAACGGCTGATGACATGCTGCGCCTGTCCACGGTTCTGTTCCTGATATTGCTTTGCCCCCGTGCGGGGGCGTTTTGCTTTGACGCAGCGGGTGTGAAGTACCATCTCGATCCGCTCCTGCTTAAAGCCATCGCTACGGGCGAGAGCAGCCTCCGGCCGGCAATAACGAATATTAACCGGGATAAAAAAACCGGGCGGGCGCTCAGCACGGACTATGGGCTGATGCAGATCAATTCCTCACATATTCCTGGACTGATCGCGCAGGGGGTCATCAGCGGTCCACAGGATTTGCTGACGCGCCCCTGCCTTAATGTACAAATCGGCACCTGGATACTTGCCAGACATTTTCAGGTCTGTGGCTACAGCTGGAACTGTCTCGGCTCGTATAACGCCGGGTTCAGAAAAGACCGCCATGAAACGCGCGAGTCCTATGCCAACCGCATATATGCCATTTACCGCCAGATTTTACTAAAAGAACGGGGAGTTAAATTGTGACGCTGCTGACGCTGAGCATGCCGTGGCCAATGCTTATCATCATTTTTCCGCTTGGCTTGTGCCTGTTCTGTTTTATGACAAACCTGGTACGCCTCAGCTATCTGACCACCGATGATGAAAAAGAATGGCTGGCCATTTTTTTAAATCCCGCCCCCGCCGGCATTACCTGGCTTTTTGCGGCAGCGGCGACCAGCATCGTACTGTCGCCGGCGCCGGCTCTGGAAAGGCTGATGGCGCTGTTGCTCAGCCTTTTTCTCTTCAGGATGACGCTCATCGATGCGCTCACCGGATTTCTGCCCCGTTATATGACTGTGAGCTGCCTGATTGCAGGTCTGGCTGCTGCTCTGTCAGCCCCCGGATTCTGGGGGCATGCATTCTCTGCCGCGACGGCGCTGGGGTTATTCGGGCTCTGGCGCTACGTCACTGGAAAAGTCTCGGCGCGCGAATGCCTGGGGCTTGGCGACGTCTGGCTGGCCGGCGCTGTTGCGGCCTGGCTCGGTGGTTGTGAGGGTCTTTATGCACTGCTCACAGGCGTCTTTTTATTTGTGCTCTGGCAGCTTCTGGTGCGCCGCGTTCAGCAGGGAGGACCTATGGGACCCTGGCTGTGCGCCGGCGCCATGCTGGTCGCGCTTATCAAACTTTATCATCCACTCATTACATGGTGATGCCTGTGAAATCGACTGAAAAAAACGACAGGGGCTGGGCGATCATCAGCACCGGTGCCGCACTGATTATTCTGTTACTCGTCAGCGTCTGGGGGTATTCGCTTATCAGTGACTGGATGGATAAGCGGACCTGGATGAACACCGCTGCGCAGGTTTCCCGTTTCACGCAGGCCGTCAAAAGCTATACGGGACGTTATTACGATACGCTGCTCTCCAGCGCCACGACAACGTCCCCTGTTATCGTGACGCCGGTGATGTTGAAAAACACCGGTTTTCTGGAGCAGGGTTTCAGTGAGAACACTATCGATGGCCAGGTATATCGCGCTGCGCTTGTCCGGAATGCAACTAACACGGACCAGCTGCAGGGGCTGATTTTTACACAGAATGGTTCCGCGCTGCCCTTTCTGGCGCTGCGACAGATATCAATGGATATCACCTCTGGTATGGGAGGCTATATCTGGACGTCAGGGATCGCCACCGGCGCGATGAGCAGCTGGAGCATACCGCTCGCACAATTTGGCGTCAGCACCACGCAGGGCCATATCGCCGTTCTGCTGACCACGGATGAACTGGGTGCCGCGCAGGGTGAGAGCGATCGCCTGTATCGTTTCTCCGTTACCGGTAAGCCAGACCTGAATACGATGCATACCAGCATTGATATGGGAGGAAACAATCTCAATAACGCGGCTACGGTGAACGCGGTAAACGGTGCATTCAGCAGTAACGTCACTGCACGCGGCAACATCACTGCTAACGGAACCGTTACAGGCCAGAACGTCACCGCAGGGTCCGGCGTCTCAGCAGGCGCTAACGTCACTGCAGGTAACGCGATTACCGCGAATAACGACATCAGGTCTAATAATGGCTGGATGATTACGCGAGGCTCTAAGGGCTGGCTTAACGAGACATATGGCGGTGGATTTTATATGTCTGATAATGACTGGGTTCGCGCAGTTAATAATAAAAACATCTATACCGGCGGTCAGGTTCGTGGCGGAAGCGTGCGGGCAGAGAGGGACATGTCTGCCGGAGGACTTATATACCAGGACCAGGTCAACTCGCCAGGCGCAGGCTGCAGCATTATTGGCGCGATCAGTCATGATTCGAGCGGCGCCACACTCTCCTGTAAGGACTGGGTGTGGCAGAGCGGCTCTTCATCTCCCGTGCGCGTCTGCGCTAACCGCTGCGGCGGGCGCTGGCCGCTTGAAATTGGCCGCGTAAACCATGACGGCGACTGGTCTTCATGGAATACGCTTGGCGAGGGATGTGGTGGAACATATACCCAAAACTGGCTCGTGCCTGTTTTCTGCAGCATAAACTGACGGCCAGACTGGTGTGTGGCGTGTCAGTTAACATTCAGGGCGCAGTGCTTGACGCCTGAACGCGTTTTATAGATCCTGTCAATGCACCTATAACAACGAACCTCTAATGACATTTTGATGCCGCGCACCGGGACACTGGCCGCGGTTTTTTTTTAACGCCTGAAACAGAGCCTTCTAGGCCCTGTATAATTTACCGATGTATCCGCCGCCCGGAAATTTTTACAAACGGCTAATGAGTTAACCATCGTTATTCGTCGCGCATTTTTGCACCTTATGGCCGTTCTGCTGTGCAGCCATAAGGAAACCCTGTATGTCACTCAGTCATGCCTCGCCCGAGGAACTGCTCCCTGACGCTCCTGAACATCAGGCCGGAGCGTTCGAGGCGCAGCCCGCCGCGGCGGATAAGCCCCGAATCCGGCCTCCGTTTAACCACCGAAAAATCATCAAAGGTGGCAGCATCGTTTTGCTTACGGTCAGTCTGGCGGGTTCCCTGATCGCGCTGGTTGTCATGGGGCGTCAGGTATCAGACCTGACGATACGCGTCAACACACTCGATGCGGCCTTTCGCAGCGGCCAGATTGGTCAGCTCGCCTCCAATATCTCATCGATGGAAGCGCGCCTGAAAACACTTGAGCATCAGACAGCCTCCTTAGCCTCACTCCCCGCGGAACTGCAGTCGGCCGGTGATGAACAGGCCAGCCTGAAAAACGCCGTCAGTCAGCTGCAGGATGCCGGCAGCAGCAACGGCCAGGTGGTTGCTCAGCTGCAGACGCGCTTAAGTTCTCTTGAGCACGATGTTCAGCAGTCATCCTCCGCACTGAAAGAGCTCAACCGGCAGCTGGCGCAGAAAGCAGCTGAGCCTGAGAAGAGCCGGACTGCCACTGAAGCAGCGAAAACCCGCGCGGCGACACCTGCAAAAAAGATTAACCGGTCAGCCAGGCGCACGGTGACGCTGGCTGCACCGTTTGTGCTGACCGGCATTGAACGCCGTGGCGGGCAGACCTTCGCCGTTGTCATTCCGCGCGGTGCTTCACAGATATCCGCCATGCGCCTGCTTTCACCAGGTGATTCCCTGCTGGGCTGGACGCTCCGGTCAACAGAGGGAAGTCGCACCGCGCTCTTTACGGTTAACGGTAGCGAGCAACGGCTACATGTTGAATGAACGGAGATAGATCTGTGATTAAAAAAAGCTTACCTGCCGTGCTGATTCTGATGTCATTTCTTTCAGATGCGGCAACGGTTCAGACGCCGTCAGCGCAGAGCAGCGTATCCCCGCTGCAGGAGTCATCCTCGGGCACGCTGAGTTCACAGCAGCAGGCGCAGCAGTGGGGGCTTTCTGACAGTGACTGGAGCCGTTATCAGACGCTCATGCGGGGCGAGCGCGGCATTATGTCTCCCGGTCTCGATCCTCTTACTGCTCTGGGCGTAGAAAGCAGTAACAGCGCAGAACGTCGTCGTCTGGCCGAACTCTGGGTCAGGCATGAATACCAGCGAACTGAAAAAGAACTGGCCTTCCAGCGCGAAATTAATGCCGCCTGGCTCCGCCTGTATCCCGAGACGCTGGCCGTAAATATGGGCAGCAATGCTGCCGGGATAGCACACGATACGCAGGGACGGCTTGCATTGTTTGTTAAAGAGAACTGCTCCCGCTGCGATGCACGTCTTGCGGCTGTGCTTGCAGACAATCGCCCGGTTGATATTTATCTGGTCGGTGGAAACAGCGATGAGGCCATCCGAGCCTGGGCTATCCGGCATAACATTCCGGTGGAAAAGGTTCGCAGTCGCCAGATAACACTTAACCACGACGGCGGCCTGTGGCTGCGTTACGGACAGGGGCAGATGCCTGTGATTCTGCAGCAGGGGGAAAACGGATGGCAGCTCGCCGCGTTCTGATGGTTGTATCTGGTCTGCTGCTGGCATCGGCAGCTCACAGTGCGCCGGCACTCCAGGTCATCCCGGATGCTTACCGGGAAATTGCTGCAGCCGAGCGGGTACCTGCTGAATCGCTGTACTCGCTCGCTATGGCTGAAAGTACGCGCAGTACCGCATGGGGAGCAAAGCCGTGGCCCTGGACCATCAACGTGGCAGGCAGGGGATATCACTATGATACCCGGGAGGAAGCCTTTGCTGCGTTGCTCGGATTTATGCAGCGCTGGCCACTGAAAAATATCGATGTCGGGCTGGCGCAGGTGAATCTGGGATGGAATGGCCATTTCTTTGCCACCTATCGTGATGCTTTTGACCCTTACACCAATCTTCGCGCTGCTGCCCGTATTCTGCGGGCCTGTTATGACGCCCGTCCCGGAAGCTGGCTGCAGGCTGCAGGTTGCTACCATCACCCTGCGGGCGGGCGCCACGCCGCAACCTATATGGCGATAGTGCGCCGCAAGCTCAGCCAGATTGCGCCAGCCGATATGCCCTCCCGCAGTGAGCAGCCTGTCACCCTTGCCCGTTCAACACTTACCTGGATTGAACCTCAATGAAAATTCAAATCCGTAACATCCTGCCGGTGACTCTCATCCCTGTCATGCTGATGGCAACGTTTAGCGCATTTGCAGCGCTCACCGTTATAGGGGATCTTGGCGGTGAAAGTACCGCACCTTTCTTCGACGCAATTAACGCGGCTCCTGCGGGCGATCCGGCAGCAACAGCGCTTCCTCCGCCTCCTGTGTCGCTATCCATTTCCGATATGCTGCCCGTCAGCACACCAGAAATGTCCCCAGGCACCGTGACTGCCAGACCAGTAAACCTGCCGGGGATGCCACCGGTATTTGTGCTGGGTGACGATCCCTCATCCCGCAGCTGGCTACAGCATAATGCCGCTGCGCTAATGCGTATGCAGGCAACCGGCATGATTATCAACGTGCAGGATGAAAGCGGCCTGAAATCGCTGCGTCAGATAGCCCCGGAGGTTGAAATGGTGCCTGTCAGCGGCGGAGATCTGGCCCGCCGGCTGGCGCTGACACATTATCCGGCGCTGATCACCGCAACAGGAATTTCACAGTGATGCCGGCAACCCTTTTCCCGGAGCTGTTCAGCCAGCATCGCGGGCTGGTTGTCGCGGCGAAACGCCCCGGATTTTTCAGCTGGCTGACTGGCAGGGGACGCAGATGAGCGCTCGCTATGTTATGGAGTCCCTGCTGCGCCCGGCGGTAGAGCTCTATTCCGCTACGGTTGCGGCCAGTGCGACCTGCATATGCCTGACCGCCCCCTGGGCGGTGGCACTCGCGCCTTCCGTAAGCTGGGTTACGGCTGCCGGCTTCGGCGTCATTGCCCTGAAGCGGACCCGTCAGGGCATGAAAATTTTGCGCTACCGGCAGAATATCCGCCGTCTCCCCCGTTACGTGCTGACCAGCGATCAGATCCCGGTCAGCCGGCGCCATCTTTTTCTGGGCAAAGGGTTCCAGTGGTCGGCACGTCATACCCAGCGACTGATGGAGGCGCGTCGTCCTGAATGCGAAATCTACGTGCAGCCCTCCGTGCTCTACCGCATGGCACGCGAAATGGAAAAAAGGATGGAATACAGCCTCCCCTGGCTGTGCCGGCTGACGCGTGCAGATATGGCGCTCAACCCTTTTCGACCATTGCCGCCGGTCGGCGGCAGCCCGATTTATCACGGCGTCGAGCCAGATGAGACGACGGTGACCTACGATCTCGGCGAGCGCGTCGGACATATGCTCGTTATCGGCACCACCCGCGTGGGCAAGACCCGTCTGGCGGAGCTGCTCATCACCCAGGATATCCGACGTAAGAACGCCGCCGGCGACCATGAGGTGGTCATCGTGTTTGACCCCAAAGGGGATGCTGACCTGCTGCGCCGGATGTACGCGGAGTCGCACCGCGCGGGTCGTCAGGATAATTTCTGGGTCTTTCATCTTGGCTGGCCCGATATCAGCGCACGGTACAACGCCGTCGGACGCTTCAGCCGTATTTCGGAGGTGGCGTCACGCGTGGCTGGACAGCTCTCCGGTGAAGGTAATTCCGCCGCATTCCGGGAATTTGCCTGGCGCTTCGTCAATATCATCACGCGCGCGCTGGTCGCCCTCGGTCAGCGACCGGATTACGGCCTCATTCTCCGCTATGTCACTAATATCGGCGAGCTGTACGAAACCTACGTTGATAACCTGCTGAGTGAAAAAGCGCCGCAGCTGCTGAATACCGCAGAGGCCATGATGCAGAGCGGGATCAGCGATAAGGACCTGCCGCGTCATCTTCAGGGCAGGCCTAACGGCGCGAAAATCTGGGTATCGGAGCAGGTGCTGGGCAGTCCGGAGGGGAAGAAGCTCTGGGACCCGGTGCTTGATGGTCTGCGCAGCGCAGTCCAGTACGATCGCACCTACTTCGATAAAATTGTGGCCTCCCTGTTGCCGCTGCTGGAGAAACTCACTACCGGTAAGACGGCTGCGCTTCTTGCGCCTGATTACACAGACCTTGACGATCCGCGCCCTATTCTCGACTGGCACAATATTATCAAGTCACGCGGCGTGGTGTATGTCGGCCTCGATGCGCTCTCTGATCCGGTGGTGGCCGCGGCCGTTGGCAACAGCATGTTTGCCGATCTGGTCTCTGAGGGCGGTCATATCTACAAGTTCGGTCTTGGCGATGAGGAGGAAGGTAAATCCGCAAAGGTGGCCATCAACCTGCACTGCGATGAGTTCAACGAGCTGATGGGGGATGAGTTCATTCCGCTCATCAACAAAGGGGGCGGCGCCGGCTTTCAGGTGACCGCGTACACCCAGACCCTGTCCGATATTGAGGCACGGATCGGCAGCTCGGCTAAAGCGAATCAGGTGGTGGGGAACTTCAACACGCTGGTCATGCTCCGCGTGCGCGAGAAAAACACCGCCATGCTGCTCACCGATCAGCTCCCTGAAGTGGATGTTTACCAGAAAACGCTGACTTCCGGCGTCACGGATGTTTCCCGTCCCGGGGAAGGAACAGACTTTAACAGCAACGTTAATGACCAGGTGAGTCTGGTAAAAGTCCCGATGATAAGCCCTGCAGATATCATCAACCTGCCAAAGGGTCAGGCCTTTGCGTTACTTGAAGGGGGGCGGTTGTGGAAAGTACGCATGCCGCTGCCGGCAGATAATGACGATCCACATATGCCAGCCAGTCTGAAGCAACTGGCTGACAATATGGAAAAAAACTACCACACCGGTGAGACATGGTGGACGGGTGGTGACATGCCGTTGGCAGGAGGTCCGGATGTCCCAGCATGATGGTGACAGCAGACAACGAAGCGCCCCTGCGCGCCAGCGGCAGTCAGGACCGATTGGGCTGCTTCTGTGGGATTTTCCTGTGGGACTTATCGGCGTGCTGCTCGGATCACTGCTCGTCAGCCTGCTGATTGAATATGCCTGTATCGCGCTGTTGTGGCCGGAGGAAGGCGCCGCCCACAGCTACCGGGTGATGGTGGCTGAAAGTCACTGGCTGTCGGAGGGGTATACGCGCAGCCTGCTGATGGCCGCTCCGGTTGAGACGGTCAGCCGTTGGGTGCATGTAGCGTGGCAGTGGCTGTTCGTGGACAGCGGATTCAGCGGCTGGCTGCAGTCATTTAAATCCCTGAGCAAAAAAGGCGGCGGGCTTATTCCGGCGCTCAATGGGCTGGGTGCTTCACTGGTGAGCTGGCTGGGTGTGTACCTTCAGGCCACATTCTGGGTCACGCTGATTTTCTTCATCCGGGTAATGATCCTTTTTCTCAGCCTGCCGCTGTTTGCGCTGGTAGTCATCATGGGCGTGGTGGACGGGCTGGTCAGGCGTGACTTACGGCGATACGGCGCCGGCTATGAATCAAGCTTTGTCTATCACCACGCCAAGCGCTTTATTAAACCCGCTCTGTATGGTCCCTGCATGCTCTACCTGGCATGGCCCACAGCGGTCTGGCCAAATCTTCTGCTGCTGCCATCTGCGCTACTGGTGGGTGCAGTTCTTGCCGTCACGACAGCAAGCTTTAAAAAGTATTTATAGCGCCCTCATGCTGAGTGAGGGCTGTATCTGGGAATATCTGTGAGGAAATATGGTGAACAAATATAATTCTGGCAATCCGTCTGAACTGAATCAGGCGCTTCCAGTGGCAGCTGTCAGACCATCACCAGAGATGCAGGAGATGAACTTTGTTCTGCAGGACAGGTGCCACACTATGCTGATGCCTCTGGAGACGCTCTTGAGATGCCTGCGTGATGCGGAAAAACTGGGTGAGGTGCCTGCCATTCCAGAAATATGGTGGTCCCTGCTGAAACATAAATACCCTGAAATCATTGATTGAGCAGGTGCGGCCCGAGGATTTCAGCCGCATGTTTCAGCAGCCTCTGACCGGCGGCTGAGCTGTTCCACTCAGAAAAATTCACAATATTATTAAAATAATTGAAGTCAAAATCGATTTCACGACGGTAAATCTCACGCGGATTTTCATAACCGCACCTTATCGTGACCACCAAATCCATTGTCTCGCTAAGAATATCATTGGTCACCGATGCGGTGTGACAGGTGTAATAAGCCCCAACCGTCAGAAACTCAGTGCAGGCGGGGGCTTTTACAAGATAACCATTCTCATTCAAAGACAGCCTTCGCGGCTCAGCATTTATCAGTGCCTCAGCCATTTCCTTGTTTTCCATTTTTTTGTAAAAAATATCCTGCCAGTCTGCCATATACGCAAATATCCATGGAATGTTCATCAACGTCGCCCGGGAATACAGCCACCCTTCCTCACGCGCATATTGTCGAAGCATGGACACTGCCAGCTTTTCATCAATTCTGATGCCGATAGTCTTGCTCAGAAGCCAGATCACCTTATCAAAATGTTCGATAAGCAACTGAAGTATCTGCCGTGAAAGAGCGCCAGGTGATCTTTTACCTTTATCTGAGCCAGAACTTTTCGTTTTGTCCGCGTATGGACAATGTTCATATGCTTCCCTGTCATAGAACCCTACACCAGGCAGCGCGGTATTATAGTGTTTTGCATAGGGAGCGGACACATTGGCGGGGAGCCTGTAGAAGCCTATTATCTGGATGGGATTATTGCAGGCGGGGCAGACGGCAAAATAACGGGGAGAACCTGAATCGCTCACTTTGTACCACGGTGAACGACGGGCAGTGCGCTGTTCGTAATCATCTTTATCGAGCGCCCAGTATCCCTGCTTTTTTACGTCAAGCTTGTAAACATTCACCTTCCAGCGCGTCCTTTCTCAGTCATATTGTTCATTTTTATAACATACCAGCCGCAGAGTCTGAAACACCCGCAGGTAAAGCGACTGCTGTAACAGGTTATTTTCGTGAATGCATAAATAATTTCCTGCTGTAAGACCTGCGCCTTTACGTCACTCTCCCGACGACCAGATAACCGGGAGAGCCTCATGCGTCACACCAGAAACCTCATTGCCCTGCTGATAGCCACACTTCCCGTCCTGCAGTGTCACGCCTCCGAGAAAGACGAGCTGGCGCTTGTCATGCGTCAGCTGGATCAGGTGCAGGCGGGGCTTAACCGGGCCCGTGTCGCGGCAAACCAGACTCAGGATGCCCGCTTTTATTTCGACTATCTGCAGGCGACACGCGATATCACCACCATGAAGCAGGGTATTTCCGCCTATCTGGAACCCTCCCGGGCACAACCCGCGTCCCGGCAGTCCGCTGTTACCGGCCAGTATCGTGCTGAGGAACCGGCATGGCGATGAACGGCGCGCAACTGAACGGGTGGAGCGCTGGCACCGGCAGCAGCCTAACGCCCGGACAACTTAACACCCTCATTCTGGGGTTGCTGGCCGTCGTCATTCTTCTGTTCTGCGCCTGGGCGCTGGTTCAGGCCTATCGCGGGATTGCCTCCAAATCCGTGACGTTTCGTCAGTTCAATGAACTTGCGGTAAGGCTAATCGTGCTTTACCTGGCAACGCTGTTTCTGTTTTTCCACTAAAAGGACACCTCAATGAAATCCACATTACTCAGGCTTTACCACTCTGCATTCGCACGCGCCGGGCTGCTGCTGACGGGTTTTCTCATCAGTGGTCAGGCGCTTGCTGATCTGCCGCCGGTTGAGCAGCCCACGACCGGCGGTGGTGGCGGCACCTATAACACCATGATGGGGTACGCCAAAATGGGTGGGCTGGCACTCGGGCTGTTGATAAGCGTTGGGGCCTTCCTCGCGGTCGCCCATGCCGTCATTACCTCTTTCCACGACATCCGTAAGGGTAAAGGCTCCTGGACGGAATTCCTGCTTTACGGGGTGGTTGGCATCATTCTCATCCTCGCCGTCATCTATCTGGCCACCAAAGCCTCTGACATTTTGTAAGGAGCAAGCATGGCCGTCATCGACTTCCTTCCTGATCGTCTGAACAATCCGCCCGTGGTGTGGAAAGGCTTCACGTCTGGTGAGTTTCTTCTGGCGGCCATCATTGGCGTCGTCGCCGGCATTCCCCTGGCCGTGCCGCTGGCGCTGGTGCCATTTATAGGCTGGCTGGCTTTTCCCACCTGCATGCTGCTGATGCCGCTCATTGTCATCTTTCTGGGTGGCGGCTGGATTGCCGGCTACAAACGTGGCAAGCCGGAAAATTACATCTGGCAGCGGCTGGAGGAAATCCGCTGCAGGGCCCGCCTTTCACGTTCACTGGTACTCGACAGCCGGGCGTGGGAGATGAAGCGAACCCGGGCCATGCCGCAGAGAGGTGAGCGATGAGCCGGTTTCGTAACGGTATGACCGCGCGTGATAATCACATCATTTCGCTTCGCATCGCCTGTGTGCTGCTGTTCGCCGGCCTGCTGGTCACGGGGATTGGCTGGATGCGCGCGCCTTCCGAACTCACCATCCATAACCCACCCGACCTGCGATCGGGCAGCACGCGAAAATGGTGGGAGGTTCCGCCGTCCACCGTATACAGCTTTGCGTTCTATATCTTTCAGCAGCTGAACTCATGGCCCAAAAATGGTGAGGTGGATTATCCGGCCAAAATTGCCCAGATGAGCCCTTATCTGACGCCGTTCTGCCAGGACTTTCTGAATAAAGACGCAGAGATGCGTAAAAACAGCGATGAACTCCGGGACCGCGTGCGGGTGGTATATGAAATTCCCCGCCGTGGCTACAGCAGCCGCAGCGTCACCATTCTCGATCAGGACAACTGGATCGCACGGCTGGATTTAGTGGCAGACGAGTATTACCACACCGAGTCGGTCAAGCGCGCGCTGGTCCGGTATCCCCTGAAAGTGGTGCGCTGGGAAGGCGATCCAGAGCGCAATCCCTTTGGGCTGGCGCTGGATTGCTATGCGGCTACGCCTCAGCGGCTTGAAGCTGTCACCCTGCCTGAGCCGGAGAAAAAGTGATGGCAAACCGGATGAAAAAGTATTCACTCATTTTTCTCGTCAGCCTGTGTTTTCCCTGGGTGACGAACGCCGTTGAGCTGATGAAATGGGAGCGTATCCCGCTGCAGGTCCCCCTGACGGTGGGCCAGGAGCGTATCGTTTTTGTGAATAAAAACGTACGCGTTGGCTTTCCGCCCTCGCTCAACAACAAGCTGCGTATACAGAGCAATAGCGGCGTGGTCTATCTCAATGCCAGCGAAGCGTTTCCGGTGACGCGACTTGAGCTGCAGAACAAAGAGAACGGGGAGATTATCCTGCTGGATGTCTCTGCGGCATCCGGTAAAACCACGCGTGAACCCGTGAAAATTGTTTATGACGGTGAAGTGGCCACCGTATCAGCCAGTGACAGGCAGTCCGTCAGCAGCGACGGGGACAGCACCGGGCGTCAGGCGAAGCAACCGGATGTGGATGCTCCTCACCAGGATCGTAAGCCCGCAAAACTCAATGCCCCTCTGCCTGTTGTTCTGACCCGCTATGCGGCTCAGAACATGTATGGCCCGCTGCGTACGGTTGAGCCGGTGCCGGGTATCAGTCCGGTTTCACTGAAGCTGCCGTCCGCTGTTACCACACTGATGCCCTCAGAACCCGTCAGCGTTACACCAATGGCAGCATGGAGCCTGCAGGGCAGCAGCGTGGTTGCGCTGCAGGTCCGTAACCGTTCAGCCGGCAAAGTGATTCTCGATCCGCGCGCGCTGGAGGGGCAGTTTATTACGGCCACCTTCCAGCACCGCTGGCTCGGCCGTGCAGGTACGCCTGAGGATACAACGGTTCTTTATCTGGTTACGTCCGGGCGCCCGGAGGGGGCATTCATTGCCGAACCGCCGTCTCAGCAGCCTGCTGACAGCAGTAAGCGGAGAGTAAAATAATGAAAGCACCTGCCTCTAATCTCATCGTTAAAATTGCCGTGCCGGTGGTGCTGGCCGGTGCCATTGTCGTCGGCGTGAAATCCTGCTCAGGGGGCGGAAATCATCCGGCGATGACAGGCAACGCAGCCAGTTCTGCGCTGAAAGACCTGTCGCCGGAAGACCTCAAGGCCGCGGGGATCGAGGGTGACACGCCGCAGGACACGCTTCGCACGGTGGTGGGAAATTTCCGCAAAGTTCAGGACCGTCTCGATTCGCTCGCGGACGATAACAAAAAACTCACTGACGAAAATAAAGCCCTGAAAACCACCAACAGCAACGTGGACGCACAGATCAGCCAGGCGGTGAGCAATGCCCGCAATGAGGAAGCGCAGAAACGCCAGCAGCTCAGCGCTCAGGTCACGGATCTCAGCTCACAGGTCAAACGGCTGATGGATCAGCTGCAGAATGGCGGTGCCGGCACAGAATCCGGAAAAAGCAGCAGTCCCGGCAGTGATATTCCGATCGGGCTGGGCTACGACAGCGGGCTGAACAGCGGCGCTTCCGGCGTATCGTTTTCTTCTGATGGCCTGCAGTGGGTTGAGCCCAGAGACGGGGTATCCGTTGATGCCAGCGGCCGGCCGGTGACCGACAGCAACAGAAAAAACGCGACCGGTTTCTCCTTTGCTACTTCGTTCTCCGAAGCGGGTGAAGCAGGAAAGCAGGCGGCAGGAAAAGCAACCGCAATGGTTCAGACTCAGCTTACGGATGCGCAGAACGCGACCGTTCCGGTATTTACGCTTCCGGAAAACTCCACGCTCGTAGGCAGTCAGGCGATGACCGCCTTACTGGGGCGCATTCCCGTGGATGGTAAAGTCACTGATCCCTATCCTTTCAAGGTCATGATCGGCAGGGATAACCTGACAGCTAACGGAATCGAACTTCCCGATGTTCAGGGGGCAATCGTGTCCGGTACCGCGACGGGGGACTGGACCCTGTCGTGCGTGCGCGGGTCAATTACCAGCATCACGTTTGTTTTTACCGACGGCACCGTCAGGACGCTGCCCTCTCCCGATGGCCAGAACGGTGGCGGCAACCAGAACAGCGGCAACGCGAACGGTAATAACAGCAGCATTGGCTGGCTGTCAGACGACAACGGCATTCCCTGCATTTCAGGCACGCGTAAAAGCAACGCCTCAACCTATCTGCCGACCATCACCACACTTGCGGCCGCCGGTGCGGCGGGTGATGCCGTGGCGGAAAATCAGAATACCGGCCAGACCAACGCCTACGGAGGCGTGACTTCAACTCTCACGGGTGATGCCGGTCAGGCCGTACTTGGCAAAGCGCTTTCCGGCGGCATGCGGGAAACGATCGACTGGGTAAAAGCCCGCTACGGACAGACATTCGACGCCATTTATGTACCGCCGGGTCAGAAGGTGGCACTGCATATCACGCGACAGCTGGCCATCGATTACGAAGAAAAAGGCCGCAAGGTTAAATATGACTTCAGCCTGGCCGGCAATGGCACAGGCATGGACTGACGGGGATTTCAATGCAAAACACCAACCTTGAGTATCGGGTGGGGTATACCCCACTCAGTGGACGCCTGTATGCCGGTTATGTCCGGAAAGATAATGGAAAGTGGGAGGGATCACCCCATGAGGTGACCGACTGGGCCATGTTTGCGGTTGGCCAGAAACTGGCCCGGGAAGAGACCGATATGCTGTTTCCCCTGCCTGACGGTCGGGTAATGCGTGTGTCTGCAGTCATTACAGACCCTGAAACAATGGAGGACGCGAATGCACAGCGTTAAACCCCGCCTGGTGTTGCCTCTGACACTGATGCTTTCGTTATCACTGGCCGGCTGCAGCACGTCCAAAGACGAGATGCTGCCGCCCGGAGACAGCAGCATGCTTGAGCTCTGGAATGATGGCGCCTCTGCGACACATGCAACCGGCGAAAGCCGCACGACACTGCGCCGCCCGGTTACGGACAGCGAACGCGTGATTTCTCAACAGACGCGCGAAAGCTACAGCCGCACGCAGGAAAATGAAATACAGCAGACGTTTCCGCGCCTGCCTAATCCCGACATGGTCATGTACGTGTTCCCGCACCTGGCCGACGGCAATACGCCGGTGCCCGGCTACAGCACCGTTTTCCCGTTTTACAGCCAGGTGCAGTATGCGCTGCCTGGTGAGCGCACGGAGGATCTGTAATGGCTTTTTCTCTTTTTCGCCGTCGGGCCGACGCGCAGGCGCCGCATCAGTTTGGAGATGGCCCGTTTTCCATTAACGGGCATGAACCGCTGACGCGGGAGGGGCGGCTTACTCGCCGTGATGAAGCTAAGCTGTATGATACTGCGCCTTCCATTATCGACCACATCCCGTGGGGCGAGTATCTACCTGAGCACCAGTGCATTCTGCTTGATGATGGCGTGTCGGTCGGCGCCGTTTACGAAGTGATCCCGGTTGGGACCGAGGGACGACCTGACACACGGCTCGATGAAATTCGTGACGTGGTGGAAAACGCCCTGCAGGACAGCTTCCCGGAACTGGATGCACACCAGTGGGTGGTGCAGTTTTACTGCCAGGACGAGTCAGATCTGACCGTCTACATGGACGGAATCAGGGGATATGTGAAGCCCAATGCTCAGGGAACGGCTTTTACGGAAGCCTGGCTGACAGAGCAGGAGCGGCATCTGCAGAACGTGGCCAGCGAAAAGGGCCTGTTTCTGGATGAGGCTGTTACCGGTGCGCCCTGGCGCGGCCAGATCAGACGTACACGTATGGTGATTTACCGCTGGGTTGAATCACCGTATCGCGACCCGATGGCGCCCGAGGTGTTGCTCAAACAGGTTTGCGATCGTCTGACCTCTGCAATGAGTGGTGCGGGTATCCAGTGCCGGCGTCAGAACGGAGAGCAGATCCACAGCTGGCTGCTGCGCTGGTTCAATCCCGATCCGAAATGGGTTGATAAATCGACACTTTATCGTTGTGCGAAACACACTGACGATGCGGCGGGTGATTTACCTCTGCTGAACGATTTCAGTGAAAGCCTGTGGTTCACTCGCCCGCGCAGCGACGGGGATAAAGGTGTATGGTGGTTTGATGACGTGGCGCATAAAGCTGTTCCCGTCGCGCGTCTGCGCAATGCGCCTTCAACAGGTCACCTGACGGGTGAGGTGAAACGCGGTGAACATATTAATGCCATTATGGACCTGCTGCCTGAGGGCACCGTGCTTGCCCTGACGCTGGTCATTCACCCTCAGGATAAGCTGGAGGAAAACTTTGCCCGCCTGAGCCGCGATTCAATGGGTGAAAACGTGGACTCCCTGCGCGCGCGCGAGGATGCCGCCACAGCCCGCACTTACCTGGGTAATAAACATAAACTGTATCGGGCTGCCATTACCCTGCTGATTAAAGCCCGGGACCTTCCTTCGCTGGATAAGCGCTATCTTGATCTCAGCAGCAAGCTGCTCAACTGCGGCCTTGAGCCGGTTAACCCGGAGCATGATATCGGTCCGCTCAGCACCTATATGCGCGCATTACCCATGTGCTTTAATCCGGCACAGGACCGGCATAACTGGTATACGCGCCTGATGTTCGTGCAGCATTTTTCCTGCCTGGCACCGGTCTATGGTCGTGATACCGGCACCGGCAACCCGGGCTTCACCTTCTTTAACCGGGGCGGTGGCCCGCTCTCGGTCGATCCGCTTAACAGAAATGACCGCACGCAGAACGCGCACCTAATGCTGTTTGGGCCAACCGGTGCCGGCAAGTCCGCCACCGCGCTGGTCAAGCTTGCCCAGATGATGGCCATCTATCGCCCCCGTATTTTCCTGATAGAAGCTGGCAACAGCTTCGGCCTGTTTGGTGATTACTGCGCCTCCCTGGGACTGAGCGTACATCGGGTCAGTATCAAGCCCGGTAAAGTTATTTCTCTCGCACCGTTCGGTGACTCACATCTGCTGATGCAGGCAAAACCGGATGAACTGATCATCAGTGAAGACGCTCTTCCGGATATTGATGACGATGAAGATAAGGATGAAGAGCGTGACGTACTCGGTGAAATGGAAATTGCCGCCCGCCTGATGATCACCGGCGGAGAAGCTGCAGAAGAATCACGATTAACACGCGCAGACCGTGGCATGATCCGTGAGGCCATCATGATCGCCGCCCACACGGCTTTTGAGGAAAGCCGGCAGATGTTGCCTGAAGACCTGATGTTTGCGTTGCAGAATATTGCCCGGGACAGCAGCCAGGGAGAAGACGGCCGGGAAAAGCGAACTGCGGCACGTCGTTCCCGTGCGGAAGAAATGTCCGAGGCGCTACGGATGTTCACTGAAGGCTTCGAAGGCGAACTCTTCAACCGTCCAGGCACCCCGTGGCCAGAGGCGGATGTCACGATCGTTGACCTGGGTACGCTGGCCCGTGAGGGCTATGAGGCGCAGATGGCCGTTGCGGTCATTTCGCTGCTTAACTCAATCAACAATATCGCTGAGCGCGATCAGTACAGCGACAGGGATATTATTGTGCCCATTGATGAAGGACATATCGTAACGACTAACCCGCTGCTCGGACCTTACGCGACAAAAATTGCCAAAATGTGGCGTAAGCTGGGCACCTGGCTCTGGATTTTCACCCAGAACCTCGAGGATTTCCCTGATACTGCCAAAAAAATGCTGAACATGGCGGAGTGGTGGATCTGTCTGGTAATGCCTCCGCAGGAAGTCGAGCAGATTGCCCGCTTCAAGACGCTGACAGCTGAACAACGGGAAATGCTTCTTTCAGCGACGAAGGTCCCCCGGAAATATACGGAAGGCGTCATTATTTCAGAGAAGGTTCAGGCGCTCTTTCGTGCGGTGCCACCCAGCCTTTACCTGGCGCTGGGGATGACTGAAAAACCAGAGAAAGCCGAAAGACGACAAATCATGAACGAATTAAATTGCAGTGAGCTTGAGGCTGCGTTTCACGTTGCGCGCCGGCTTGATGAAAATCGCGGACTGAGTATCTGACAGGGGAACCCATGAAAAAACTGACTATGGCACCGCCAGTGGTCGTAACGGATAAGGCGCTGATTGCGTCTGTCATTTTTACCGTGCCACCGCAGGGGACGGCATCAATTGGTCAGTCCGACAGTGTCTCACTGGAAATACTGCAGCGCGAGATCTTAAGTCGGCTTGATAAGCCGGTTCTGATTTCAGTCTTCCCTCACCGCGTTGGGCGCCGCAGCTGCGTGGCGGTACACCTGACGGATGCCGGCGGGAAAAAACTGGATATTCTCATCACGGTAACCGGTAACACGCTGTGGCCTGGTGAAGCTGAGTTCGAAAGCAGTCTGCGCTGGAATATCTGCGTGCCTGATGCCACCGATATGTTATGGGTGCTGAAGGAGATCGACAGAGTTACAGACGGCGAGGTGTTCAGTTAAATCGGCCCTGCCTGTTTGTCAGGCAGCGGGTTCAGGCTGTCTGACAAACAGGGAGGCTGCGGGTGCGGGCGGCATAGAGCCCGCGATTATTTTGACTCATTCGGGTTGAGCCTTTTCAAACTTACTTTATTGACTGCGTAATTACACCTGACTTGACTACCCATTTGCATTTTACTTGGCGACCGTTTGCAGATTACCTGACCATCGCCAACTAAAGTTGGCGTATGGCTCACATCTTATGACGAAGCCCGAACTAAACGGCAGCAGTGTGCCAAAGGCAGACATAGCTACAGAGTTAGGGTGTTAACCTGGGTGAGGTCAGCACATCTAACTCTATTCTTCTTTCTTGCTCGACGTAAAATAATAGCACCCAAACCATTAAGAAATGTTTAACCGATTGTAAAAATAATATAAAAGATTTAATATTAAGAGTCGAATTGCAGTGAAATTGCTAATTTTAGTTAAGTTATAGATAACCAATTTATTTAAAGCTGAAGTTGGAGGGAACATGTATAGAAAAATAGCGGACTTATTGGCTTTTAAAACAAACATACTTGAAGTTTTCGTTGTGGCAGTTTTAATTGCCTTGGGCGTGAACATACTATCATCAGGGATTGTTGAATATTTTGGGCTCTCATTTTTGACAATGGTTATAGTTGGCTCTCTACTAATGACTTTAGGTGCCGTAATTTTCCTACGCAACGCTTACCCAAGGAATAATGGTAAGTATGACATTAAAGGAGTGGTCTGCTTAGATTTAGAAAGCAAAGAATTAATATCAATTGAAGGTTATGACTTCGCAGAGGAAGTCAGTCATTACTTAAAAGGTTTGTGTGCTGAAAATAAAGCCATCCATAAATTATGGACTGAAAACCCAATTGGTTTCAGTTATGATGTTCAGGGTGGCATGGTAACCATGAAAAAAAGCAAAGCAAATGACCTATATATTGAAGCAATCGAATACTATGTATTGAAAAGGCTCGCACTACATTTAAGTAGTCATTTCAATGGCAATAAGTCTGTTTCTGAAGATTATTTATTAATGTTAGATAGAAAGAGTATCCCCGGTGTTCTTATGCAGAACAGATTTATTGATACTTTCTCAAGACCCATGGACGAACGCGAGCAATTTATTGACCATGGTCCTTCACCATCTAAAGGTAAGATTGTATATGCGCATGGAAAAGGAGGCGCGATTTTTGACCATTTTGAAATGGTTCTTCCCAAAAGCAGTTCGATCATAAGAGAAAGAGACTCCAGCATAAGTGTTATTACTAAAAGATTTAAAATAAATTATCGACCTTTGTTCGAAGGATGGGGTGACAACCTACCAAGAAATTTTGAGAAGCTATACTTAGGTAAGGAACTTCATTCATTGTCAACATACTCCGTGAGACTGATGGTTACTGTGGATTTTAATGTTTGGTCGTTACTAACAACTAAAGGCTGGGAGTATTATTGGTGGCTAGATTCCTTTTTAGGTAAATTGGAAGAATCATTTTCAAAAAAATCATTTTTATCTAAGATTTCGTGGGAGCAGAATGCTGCAATGTTTCTTATGGTTGAAAACAAGAGCAAAATGCAACAAAAGAACGAAATTTTAAACAAGGTTGCAGATCAAAAATAGTTGTGATTTTTAACATACGAGCACGCTAGGAAAATTATTCGATTTATAACAGAGCAGCAGGTGATGGATAGAACACAGCCCCGGGCGGCAGCTTTTTGCCGGTCCGGTCCTTAACGGCCGATGAGACTAGTGAGCAGTGAGCGCACCGGCGCGAGCTAGCTTCAAGTGTTGGACATTGCCATCAGACACCTGCCGTTAGGCCCGAAACGCCGCAACTGGCGGTTCATGCCGGATAGCGTAGTCCCGGTAATCCGTTCAGTTATTAAATGGCATAGGGTTCCAGAGTCAATATTGTTGACTGGCTCATATCATCCGATTAACCCGGATTAAATGAGGGTGCGGGTATGTCGAAACTCCGCACACCTAATTTTCGAAGAACTTAGAACTGGTCTATAACTTGTTTTTGATTTTAGCTGCTATTAGTAACGCATACAAACAGCCTTTTTCTAGCCTCCCTTCATATAAAACATCATGTATCAAACTTTTCAAATGCTGTTCTTTCAGCCTTAGTTTTCCGGTCGCTAATGCGGCGGCAAACTCTAACGCTGCATATCCGTATGGACGGTTATGTCGGTTAAATAGCTTTAATAGAAACTCACTCATTACTAAACTCAGGTCGTAGTCAAATGAATAGTCAATTTCATTTGGAAGACTGGCTCTTAAAATGCAAGCCTGAAGAATATCATCGTTAAAGCGAAGGAAATTCTCAGGTGAAAGCACAACAGATTGATAATTATCTGACTTAAGGCATAATTCAGCTACTGAGTGCTCACGAGCAGCTTGTAACACAGATGCAATTGCCAGCAAAACAACACTTTGATTTATTTCAGAAAGCCTATTTTCAAGCGTTTCTGAAAAAAACACAAAACCACTCGTTAGCTTTAATTGGGTATTAGCTGTATTAGGAAGAAGTCTACTCCTTGATTCTTTAACAACCTTTTGAAGTAAGGCAAGGGATTCACTTTCTTCTTCAGACAGTACAGGACCATCTTCACTTAATGATAATGAGTTTAAATATGCAACGAGGCCTGTTAAATCACTCCAGGAGTCAGACATTATGTCAGGCCCTATAGGTAGGGTTTTCCAAGCTGAAAATCCATATTTTCTATCCATTGCGCTCTGAACCAAGAATCTTTTAAGCCGGCTCCACTCTTCCATTGTCTGCGAAATAACAACACCGGTCAGGAAATGACGAGGAATGACGCGAGGTTCATACTCTCTTAAGCTTCTGCTTATTTGTCTTAACTGACCGCCATCTCCTGTGAACGCAGAAACCACCATCACTCCAGAACAGTCCATTAATGAGTCATGTTTTAAATCATCTGCTTCAATTAGTGATAGACCTTTCTTGCTCTGTCTCAATTCATCCAACAATTTTTTAACTTTCGCGGCAAGAAGTTCTGAAGCACCATCTTTTTTATACACAATGGTAGAAATAGAAGCCGCAACTTCCCATTTGAGTTCAGCCTCAAGCCATTCATTAAATACTTTACATTCCATTAATGCTTCTGGTTTCAAACTTAGTACTGGTGCGGATGATGAAAATGAATCTAACTTAGTATTAAGATCATTGAGACCATTAAAAGCAAAAGTATTTAAAACATCTTCAAGCGCATCTGGTTTATGCCGGATGCCTAGAATAATTTCTCTTGGCTGCTTTGCTTTGGATGTGAATTGTTCCCCAACCAGTTCAATTTCAGCTTCATGATTCTTAGTAGAATCAGTTTTTTTCTGAATATCTTTCTCAAGAGGGATTATAATTGGTGTGGAGCATAATTTGTTGCGAAGACTAACCTCGACAAGAGTAATAATTCTTTTGTGCGAAAACCCAGATTTGACGAGTAACTTCGCCATTCCACCAGAAGTAGATGCAGAAATGATCACTAAATAGTCATCTGCAGGAGCATTAATTTCTCCAACTTTTTCATACGAATGGAAGTTAATAATTTTAGCATCTGATCCTGAAAATTTTAAAGCTTCTTTTACTATTCCATAAATTCCCATCGAATCAATGAACACGCTTTTCAACTCATTCCATGCTATCTCTTTTGAAGAAAGACATATCCCTCTAGCAATGAATTGCAACTCTGCTTCATTTCGTGCAATTTCTTTTGCCTGAATGAATAACTTACTGGTTGTTCCTGAAGGATGTCTAAAACTATGACCAGAGGGAGCAACATGTAATATCTTATTTTTTACGGCAAGACCATTCATACCAAAAAGGTATAACTTATAATAATCACTTTCCTTTAAATAAATTGATCCTTTATTAAATCCAATCGAGCCATCTAGTTTAAGCCCATCCTGACTCATTGAGATGAAAAATATTGATTTAGCAGATATACCTGTTCCTGGACCTAGTCTTGGTAAAAAGGCTTTATTTTGAGATAAATCATTCCATGCATTAATCACTTTCGACTCAATAATTGTAGAGTAAAAAACAATTATAGCGTCAGGTAGCGTATTGCTACCTCTTATTGAATCTGTTAACTGCTCATAAAAGTCAGAATTATTTTGGATTGACTTATCTGAAAGATAAATACAAAGAAGATCTAGATCATGATCACTGCTTGCATGTGCGATGTTAAAATAAACTGTACTGATCACTTTCTTTCCTTAAAGGCACAATTACAGAAACGACTGTTCCAGCGGCTGGGGATAACTCCCTGTTTGACCAATCATCAAAATTCATTAGCTTCTCTTCAAGTAGCTCCACTTGTTCTGTTGGATTTGTCATCCAATTATCTTGATCTTCTTTAGTGAAACAGTTGAATATGCATTGCCGTCCCGTACGGATACGTATCAACCCGCCAATTTTACTAAGCTGAGTTAATATTGTGGGGTAGCCATGCCCAGCACCCACTTGATTTTTAGATGAAAAATTCTTCTCTATACATTTAAGAAGGCCTTTTCTCTCTTCCTGATATGACGCATTTTTATATTTATCACCAAAAGCCCTTCCCGTTATGCCAGGACCTGTATCAAAAAAACTAATTTGGAAACAACGAAATTTCTCACGCGTTCCTTCATCATTATTTTCTGAACGAGAATCCCAGTAATCAAGTAGCCTCTTATGTCCGCTATAATCCCTCTTGTAAACTGATGCATCCATTTCGATAAAGGAGGTAATCATACCCTCAACGTGACTAATATAGTCCTGACCATACTCGTCTCGACAAGCATGTTCCTGAGTATTTTTAAACAATTCGTTGGCAAATACACCAAATGCATCTAATAGACCATAATCAAGGAGGTTGAAATCGCTTGTGGTCACCAACTTTAAGATATCAACAATTGTTCTGCTCATTGCGGCTGGTGATTTCACAGCCAATGATTTTTTTGCAGTAAAAAGGGGAGACATATATTGTCGTTCTGCACCACTAATACAGCAAATGTCTATAGTCCTTCCATTAAGGACCTTAGCAAAATCCTGATTGTCTGTTTCAACCATTTTTTTTGTCGCATAAGGCAGGATATTTCTTCTCGAAATCACCCTTCCCCCAAGGTTGACTCCTGCATCATTGATCCTTAATGCTGTCAGCCCAGGAGCATAAGTGCATAGTTCACTCAGGGTAGACTCTTGGTTCTGTGTTGCATTCAGATGCAATTGTTGGTCTTTTGATTTCTTAGCGATAGTTACAAGAGCCTGAAGCCGAGCTGCATCACGAAGAGCCCCATGGCGTTTACTAATTGCTTCTGCTGAAAATCTTACAATGGCATCTTCCTGCGCCCTATCTATAACATTTTCAATATCATCTAATGTTAATATTCTTTCATCATGAATGGGGGTCATTTCAGGTTCCCACATGTGTTTAAGTCCATCTAATGATTCTCATTAGGCCCATTTAAACATCTGTTGCTGTGATCATACTGTTATCGGTTCATTTGACAGTTATTTCAATGAAAATTTTAAAAATCATGTAGATCCTTTTTCTGTAGTGTATGACATTTGCAGCGCCCCTCATCAATGGTTTCTCACTAGTTCTGGATCTGTTCGAGCAATACCATCATTGAAAAACAGAGCTAACTTTATAACACCATTTAGTTCATGAGCCATTTGACAATATAATTAAGTGAACCTGCTTGCAAGACTACGACCGCATTTGCTAACGAGTGTTGACCTGTTCCCAGCGAATTGATACACGGCGTTGTTAGCCAGATCCATGGCGACTCCATTACGAACGTCTGCTGATCGCTCATTGCGGACCATGCTGCGAGCAAGTCCGCTCCGTGCCAGAACCGGACGTTTACAACATCAGCATGCACTAACGAGTGGAGAACAGATCTTACTGCATAGCCATGCAGACTCGCCGGAATTCATCAGGGGCATTTTTCAGGGAAATGGAGAGAGAAAGGTACCGGAAACGAGCCGCTCGCGGCAGGACCGCGCTGAGGCCCCGGTAGATGGGCGAGAAGAACTCTTATGTTGAAAACTCATGTCTGGCAGGTCCACCCGAAAATTGCGGCTCCTGTTCTGCTGTGGTCGTCATTTAAAACTGCTAATCACCGGGTAAGAATGTATCTGGTGCCAGAAATGCGAATAAACCTGTCAGGAGGACATAATGTTCCGCCTGGCAGGCCAGCATCTTTAATTTCAGCTACTTATTTGACCTCGCCCGGGCAAAATTGAGAATGGCAGCTTCAGCCAGACTTGATGCCGTATCAACAATCCACAGGGGCTGCTGAGGATAGCTTTTAATTAAGGGGCTGATGTCCGTACAGGCAACAAGTAGCGCCTGGGCACCAGCTTCCTGCGCCAGAGAAATCAGGTTTTGCCACTGCGTTATCACTTCAGGATAGGTAAATCCGTGTTGCTTAATCAGCGATATCAAACGCGTAGTGATTGTGCGCAATGGTTCAGAAGATACACAGTGCTTTCCTATCAAATGCAGACGTTGCTGATAAAAACCCGCATCGATTGTAGCCTCAGTAGCAATCACGGCGATGTTTTCCGTTTCGGCTGGGAGGCGTTCAAGCGCGCAATCAGCAATATGTAGGACAGGAATGCCAGCACTGGCGTCCTGCATCTCAGTAAAATAGCTGTGTGCCACATTGCAGGGAACCACAATCAAATTAACCCCAGCTTGTACCAGATTTCTAATGCCTTCGCGCAATGCCGCGGACATTGCGGCATCGTCAACCGGCCGGTCAGGGAAAAAAGGTGTCGGCAAGGAAATAATATGCATTTTGGGATAGTCGATATCGAATCTTGCCCCGTATTGCTTTTGGCACTCATCTACCAACATATCGATAAAAGGCGCTGTGGAACGAGGCCCCATACCGGCTAACACCCCAAGACTATAAGACATTACTCGTTCTCTCTATGATAACGGAAAAAATCATCATACATACATCAGGCAACAGGTTCACAACAGATTTGTTATGACAAATATGGCAGAACTTCCCTACCGCTATCTTTTTGACGTCCGCTTTTCGCTCTTAGCTGCCAGTTAATCTAGCCGGGTTTTGACTGCTTTTTTGTTTGAGATGACCAAGTGAAATGCAAATACGCGGTCAAGTAAAATGCAAACGGGTTGTCAAGTGAATGCAAAAAAACAATTGACAAAACAAACGTGTTTTTGTATTTAAATACTTGCCTGGTGTGATCTATATACCCGTCCAATCATTCCTCTCACACCGGGTCAAAGCCTTATCCAAACGGATGAGGCTTTTGTTTTGTCGTTACGGCAGCTCCACTTTTCCTGCATCAATATCCATCACTGAAACGGCTCTGAATCTTATACAGACGCCGTGTTTCGCTTCTGCGACCATCAGGCGTGAGATTGGCCGCCATATCCAGACATCGCTCTCTGCGGCGGGCTATGACCTCGCGTTCGGCATCTTCCGTAATCTGATCCATCACGGTCAGCCAGCGGCGTGCAGCGCGTCGCCATAAGCCCCTTCTTTCCCGCGATTCTGCAACAGTGTCTTTCAGTTCCATATGTCTCCAAAGGCGTAACTGCCACCTCATCAGTGCCATCTATTCTTTCATAATGGTAATCACAGTTGTTTATTTCACCCAGCGCACATTCCCAGAAAATGGACTTCCGTCTATAAACAGGAGCCTGTTGATGCGCTATCCCTTTGAACTCGATCCGCAGATTATTCACCACATCATATACAGTCAGGCCGGTTCTGTCGGCAAGGCCGTCATTGAACTCATCATGAACAGCGTCGACGCCGGTGCCGGCGCGGTGATCATCGAAATTACCCCGGAGGGCTTCTCCTGCCGGGATGATGGACGCGGTTTTACCTCATACGATGACGTAAAGCGCTATTTCGGGCGTTTCGGCACGCCACATCAGGAAGGTGATGCAACCTACGGGCGCTTTCGTCTGGGCCGGGGCCAAATCATGGCGCACGCCCGTACACTCTGGCGCTCGCAGCGCTGGCAGATGTCGGTTGATACGCGTGAAATGGGTTATCACTATGACCTGGAAGAAATTGCGGAGGCTGAGCCAGGCTGCCATATCACTGGTGAGTGGTATGAGCCGCTCACCAGTCAGGAGCGTATGTCATGTATTCAGGAAATCCGCGATTTGGTGCGCTATACGCCCGTCACGGTGCACCTCAACGGCACCATCATTACCCGCCAGCCGGCACTGGAGAAGTGGGATGCGGAGGACGATGAAGCCTGGTATCGGCTCCGGGAAGACGGTGCCGTGTCGGTTTACAATCAGGGCGTTCTGGTGCGTCATGATCCGGGTCACATCTGGGGTGTGGGTGGCCTTATCGTCAGTAAAAAACCCATCGCGCTTAACGTCTCGCGTACTGAAATCCTTCGCAAGACCTGCCCTGTCTGGAAAACAATTGCCGCCCGGTTTGGCCAGCTTGCCACCGCCTTCTCTGACAATCAGGGGAAACATCGTAAAACTGAAGCGCGTCGGGAGAAAACCGCCCGCGCTTTGCTTTCCGGAGAAGGCGACCTGCAGAAGCTGATGCACGATGAAGAGGTCATCACGCTCCTGCCCGGCAAACGTCACGTCACGCTTGAGCACTTCATCCGTAAGTGCCGCTATTACCCGGCGGCAACCGACAAAAACTGCTTCACCCTCGCGCGGTATGCTCGCGATGTTCCGCGCGGGGAAATCATTGCCCGGGCTGGTATCGCGCCAGTGTTGCATCCTGTCACGCTGTCCCGCTTCGGCTGTTACGAGCCGGAAGAGTTTATGGAATGTCTGAGCCGCGTACGCGCAAACCTGATGGCGTACCGAGAACAGTTACCCCGGCACCGGCGATGGGGTTCCGGCTGGCAGTCTGAGCTGGTACTTATTGATTTCGACACCCTCAGCGCAAACTTTATCGACCGCACGCAGATGGTCAGCGAGAAACAGCTTGATAAGGAAACGCGACGGGCGTGGACAGCGCTGCGCTGGTGCCTTACCCAGTATGCTGCTGTCTGCTCGGGTGGCGAAGCGGGTTATCAGTCACGTTCTTACGGGGGGAAGCGCTTTCAAATTTTGCTGGGTGAGTCCACTTCGGCGGATGCCTGGACGGACGGAGAGACCTACATTGCCTACAACATCGATATCGTCCGCCGGCTAAAATCCGATGCGCTGCAGACTGCCAGTCAGCTGTTCAGCCTGACTGAGCACGAGGTGGCACACCAGGGCGACAGCCTGGACTGTGGCCACGACGAGACTTTTTATCAGCGTTTCCATGATATCAGCACCCTGTGCGCACCCGATCGCCAGCGTTACATGCACGTCTGGCTGATGAAATACACGTCCAGCCTGGAGGCAGAGGATAAACGCGCAACCGGAACAGCCTGGAAAGAGCGTTATCTGACTGAGCGTGCCAGCACCGGCCGGGAGAAAAAAGGACTCCCCGGCGTTATCAGTGATGCCGGAATTCGTGATGCTGTAAGTGCACAGCCGGACCCAGAAGATATGTCACGGCTTGATTTTCTTAACCAGCAACTGACGGGCACCGGTGCAGCGGCGCCTGTCAGGTCCGACTGGGATAGCGCGGTGGCCGCCGGCATTGAGCAGGCCCGTAAGAATCAGTCAGAACGGTTACGGGAACAGCAGGCTCTGGGGGACTGGTACGCTGCAGAGGATGATGCATCCGACATTCTGAACGATGAGCAAAGGGCAGCTGAAGCTGAAGAGCAGATGTGGCTGGCTTCCCGTAAAACACATTACCTGTCCCTTTTACCCGACGCTACTGAGGAGGCTTTGAACGACTGGGTGGTTGAGTTCCTTGCCATTGCGACCGATTCAGATGAGGAAGCACGTGCTGCGTGGGCCATGCGTGCCTGGGAAAACAGCGACCTCTGGTTTGCCAGAAATACTCCAGCCAGCATTGAGGCGGAAGACCTCTATGAACAGGACGCTGGACACCCGCCTGAACAAAGCCTTCCTGCAGAGTGGCTTCCATTTATCGTGGAGGGCGAAACCCGATGGAGCATAGAGCGTAACGCAGCTGCAGCAGGTTTTGTCCGTGAAATGGATTATCTGGAGTGGCGCCGCGACAGCACCATCGGGGGGGCATCCTGATCATGCGGAATCACGGTTTTCTCAACCAGCCTGCGCGCTGAGAAATTATCAGCGCCGGGCTCAGAGTTAATTACTGACCGGCCCCGTTATTGAACGCACCCTGAGCAGGTTACTCACTCAGGGAGTGTTCTCCATGAAATTTTCATTTTGCTGCCTCGCAGCACTGTTCCTAACCGCCGGCGCCCATGCCGGCACCGTCATTTATACCGACAGCGCCCACCCGGTAACGGGTAACCCCGGGCCTGACGTGACTGTCATTCTGCTGGATGCGCCTGACCGGCTGCAGGCAGATCTCTTCGGCCCGCTGCCGGCAGACCCGGCGCAGGCTGAACAGCAGGCGCGGGCTGTCATCAGTTCGCCCGCGTTTAAGCAGCGTCAGCAGGACCTTGCCGGAACCTATGCCGGTCTCACGCACGCCTGGTCGCTGGGTCTTGAGAAATACCCCGCGGTGGTGTTTGACGATAAGTGGGTGGTCTACGGCACCACGGACGTCGGCGTGGCCACGCAGCAGCTGAACGCCCGGAAGGAGTCTGCACAGTGAAAATGTCTTTCTCCCGCCCGCGCCGGCTGGCACTCGCCACGTTAATGGCCTGCACCGGCACGATGGCCAGCGTCAATACCGCGAGTCTGCTCTCAAGCGCCGCCAGTCCTGACTGTATCAGTTGGCGCATCAGCGGTATCTGTTACTGGCTATTCTGCACGCCTTTCGGCTGTTCCGTTAAAACCTCCGTGAAGGTCACCCATTTCATTCCGGAAGCCGTGGTTTCAGCCTACCTGAGCCCTGGAGCCAATCCCTGGACGGAGATGTCGGCCGTCAGCAGCCTGGCTGATGGCGCCGAGAGTGCGCTCCTGGGAGGCGCTGCAGGTGTGGCGACCGGTGGCGGACGGCAGGAAATGAAGGCGCCCGGCAATCGTAAGCAGAACCTGCACTTTTACTACGGCGATGCGTATGGCCATCCAGCTACCAGACTCATCGGCGGAATGGTGCCGGGGTATTCCTGTGACAGTGCCGCCACGCCTTTTATGCCGTACTTCACAAGCAGCCTCGATGCGCTTGCCTGGCGCACTGGCGTACCGGAATCGCTCTACCCGGAGGCGTTAATCCCGGGACAGCGTGAGATTGGCAGCACGGCCAGCGGCAACATGTGGGGGAATGTCTACCCCCGCAGCGGCTTTGTCACTCAGACCGACAGCTACAAGTCGGCGGCCGTTGTGGTGCAGCGCGTGGCTGACATTATCACCCGCCAGGGACAGCTGCATGTCTACAGCCCACTCACCGGGCAGCGTTCGCCGGGCTACTGGCCACCCGACCCCGTTCAGGAAAATACCGGCACAAAAAATCACAAATGGCAGCGTCTCTCTCCCCAGCTCTCGCAGAGCTGCGCAGTGTTCCCCGACACCGGCGGGCAGATAGCTGAAAACGGCAACTATGCCTGGGCGCTGTGGCAGCCCTACAGCTGCTGCAAACGACGTGGCCAGACCTTCCTTTACAGCACCGATTTCTCCTGAGGACTAAGCAGATGAAACAGCAGTATTCTCAGCGGCTCTACCGCCCTCTGGCGGCATTAGCCTTCTCCGCCTTTCTCTCCCTGCCGGCACTGGCTGTGGACACGTCACTTTCGTCCGGCGGTGCGTCAGTGAGCGGCGCGATTAATGATGGACTTTTTTACTCTATTGGTGGCGGCTCAGTGATCTCTCCGCCACCGAGCCGCAGCAATATGTCCCGACTGGGGCTGAACGGTGGGTGGAGCAGTGACCTCATGTGCGGCAACTTTGACCTGAAAACGACCGTAGGCAATCAGCTCAACGGCATCACCAGCGGATTCAAGGACCTTATGGGCAACGTAATTCAGGGCGCGACCGGCGCGGTCATGAGCATGCCGGCAATGGCCATTCAGCGTGCTAATCCTGGACTGTATGAAATGCTCACCAACGGGGTGCTGCAGGCAGGGCTCAACTTCGATAAAGCGCAACTCAATTGCCAGAATATGTCGAAAAAGCTTGCTGACTATACCCTGGGCAGCAAGTGGCAGCAGGCTGCTGTATCCGAAGAATATAAGGATATTGTGGCGTCCAGCGGCGGAGACGCCGTCTCCAGCGACCAGCAGCTGCAGAAGGCCACCGGTGAAGAAGGCGTAACCTGGGTTGGCGGTCAGAAGCGCGGAGGCAAAGGCCAGCAGGCCATTCAGCCGACCCGTGACCTGGCTAAAGCCGGTTATAACATGATGAACAGCCTGCCGGTGACCAGCAACAGCAGCGTGGGCTCCGCCAGCTGCAACGGCACGGTCTGCCAGCGCTGGAAAACCTCGGATGATGCGGCAGCGGCGGTGGTTAAGGTGCTTGGCGATCGTTCGATCCGGACCTGCAGAGAAACCAGCGAATGCACAAGCGGCGGGGCTGAAAACCAGCCCGGCAGTTCTGTCGCCGGCACGGGATTCTCGCCCGTGCTTGAAGATGCTACCAAAGCCAATCTGGAACAGCTGGGTAAACTGGTCGGCGGTGAACTGCAGCCAACGGCCGATAACCTGGCGGCGCTTAAAACCGGCAGCCTTGTTGTAACGCGCGGCGTTATTCAGTCACTGCGCGATGACCCGGACAAGGTCGCGCTGGTTCAGCGCCTGGCCGGCGAGCTGGCGATGGCTGACACCGTGGAAACAGCACTGACCATGCGGCGCATGCTGACCACCGGAGAATCCGAGCCAAACGCCGCTGAGCAACCCGAGGCGCTTGCTGAAGGCGACCGCCGCATTGATGCTCTTGACCGCGAGCTCAGCGCCCTGCGTAACGAGATGGAGTTGCGCAAATCCATCAGCAACAACAGCCTGCTGACCACGCTGGCGCGTCAGGGAGAGCGTAACCAGGATAACCAGCTGCAGCAGAAAGCCGGCAATCAGGATCAGGGCTTCAGCCAGATGAACCAGACGCAGTCTTCCGGAGCAAACTGATATGACACTCTCCTCTGTTCGCGGCCGTGCGGGCCGCATATTACTCATGCTTCTCCCCTTACTGCTGGTAACCGTGGCCATGTTTGCGCTGGCTTCGGTCTTTATGGCGTATGACCCGGACGGCCAGCTGACACGCCGCTGGCTGCATGAGAGCCGGTGGGGGCTGTTTGCCTGGCGACTTGTGATGTATGCCGGCATCGCTGCAGCCTGGGGCCTGAAGATCCGCCCGCAGCTTCTGAAGCGGTGGCCGGAGGCTCGTGCCCGCCTGCCGCGCACCGAGCTGCTCGGGGTGCTGTTTATTCTGGCCACGGAATGCGTGGCCTGGACCGGCACGGCATAAGGGGAAGATCATGACAGCAAACAGTTACCTGGAATATTTTCTGGTCCTCTTTGGCTGGGTGATGAACAATGCCATGTGGACCATTCTCAGCAGCACAGGGCTCTTCGCGCTGCCGCTGGTTTTTAAGGTCATGGGCGTGTGGCTCAAGGTGCGTGAGGAAGGTGCAGACGAAGGGAATAAAGGATTACTAGCGCTCCCGCGCATTGAGCATGCCATTTATGTTTCGTTTGTAGTGATGCTTTTTTGCTGCATCCCGCTGCTGCCAGTAGATATCAGTACCATCAAATTCGACAGTTCCCGGGCAAAGCAATGTGGCATCAGCGTACCCACGCCGCAGAACTCGGGGTACAGCGGTTTAGTCAATGACTTTGACGGTCGTACCGCCCAGGTGCCCATCTGGTGGTATCTGCTGCATATGATGTCTAAGGGCACTACCCAGGCCATGATTGCGTCCATTCCCTGCGGCACGCAGCTGCGCCAGATGCGTTTTGACGTGCAGAACACGAAGCTACGTGACCCGGTATTGCTGCAGGAGGTCCAGGACTTTGCAGATCAGTGTTATTCAAGGGCCTATTTCCGGCTCAAGAACAGCAACAGTCAGCTCAGCGATGCCACCATTAACTCGGTAGGCTGGATTGGCAGCGACTACTTCCTGAACACGTCGGGCTATTACGACTACTACACCGCCACCACCCCGAGGAGCCAGTGGCCCTATAGCAGCTCCCGCGACAGCGGCTATCCGGACACCGGTCAGGGCGGCTATCCCACCTGTAAAACGTGGTGGTCCGATGGCTCATCGGGGCTTCGTACTCGCGTGCTGGCCACCTTTAGTGATTACACACGTAAAGAAGTGCAGAGGCAATTTCCCGGTCAGCAATGGGAAGAGGTCGTGCTGCGATGGATAGTAAGCCCGCGAAATGCCGGACTTTCGGGGGGCGGTGTTACTTACATGGCCGGTGCAGATGACACCGCCTCCGGTATTGGCGGAAATCTGTCACGGCTGGCATCTACTGTAGGTTTAGGTATGAAGCAGGTAGAAGCACTTCCTGGCTTCGATGCGCTGAAACAGGCGCTTCCGATGATTCAGGCGCTTCTGCAGATGATGATTATCACTGTGATACCGGTGCTGATGATGTTCAGTGCTTACGAGCCCAAAACAGTGGTTACCATATCATTTGCAATGTTTGCATTGCAGTTCATCACCTTCTGGTGGGAGCTGGCAGGATGGCTCGATGACAGATTGATCACTATTTTGTACTCGAGTCTTGCGGCTAATGGGCTTGCTTCAGGTCAACCTATAGCGGATTTCCTTAGTTCACCTCGTGATGGATGGATAATGAATCTTGTGCTGGGAATGATGTACGTAGTTTTTCCGGCATTCTGGGTGGGCATGCTTGGCTGGATAGGGGTAAAAATTGGTGGCATTGCTGAGGGATTCATTAAGGGTGGCGCTCAAGCTCAACAGGCTGGACAAGAAGGGGGAGCGATGGCTGGAGAGGCTGTTAAAGGTGGGGTGAAGAAACTCGTCTAATACTCATTATAACTAGTGCTGAGGCTGGCAGATTCATCGCTGACAGCCTCTAATCACGATCTATCCTGAAATTGCCTACATACCACCCATAACCTTCAGCACCATCACGAAACCCGTCTTTAGGTTTTTTGGTCTTATTAGTCGAAGCAGGTAGTTTTGAAACAATCAAAGAAGCTGCTGTGCAAGCTGTCTTTACAGAGTCTCTCAAGTCGTCTCCGAAACTACGCCCACTCTCGTATTTATCTAACTCTTCATTCCAGTCACTTGCCATCAGAACTTCCTCATTAACAACACAAAGCAAAAATTGTCATGTCGAATCAAAGTACTAAAAAATAGCAATGCTGGCAAATTTTTGTACAGTAATCAGGCTCGGTTCATCAGTCACCATATTACTGAATCTAACTAGTTATCTTATCGGGGCCTGAAGCCCAATGGAACGAAAACGTGCGTTAGTGACGTAAGCTTATGATATATCAAAACATAATGGACATAGTAAAACGCCCTTAAAATAGTGACTTTTTAATCGAAAAATGGCATTTAACAGACAGTATTGTCTACTAATCGATTTTTCAGATATTCGTTTTTTGCTTACCGTACGTTTTTGTACGGTTGGCCCTCAACCTCTTGGATTTACCGCTCGCTGAGCGACAGCGAGTGGCACGGGCGTAGGGCGCTGCGCCTTAACCTTGGCGTATGGGGCCTGTACTTAAACCTGACCAGCCAGGAGCATGGGGTCGACGAAGGCGGACGGCAGACCCAGCCACTGCCCGCCCGGATCACGGGCGACCTGGCGGCTCTGTATAATCTGCTGAGCCGTTCAGGCGGGCGACGTGAGCCCGCCGCGGGCGGTGACCCGCTGCTGCACCACCTGCTGGCGGAGGAAGCCCGTGGAGCGTGGCGACATCCTGCGCGTGCTGCGCGCCTATCCGGACAACTGCATCCGCGCCTTTCATTGCGATCGGTTGCTTATCCGCCACTACGGCGGGCTGGTGCCGGACGAAATCGTGCTGAATTACGTGATGTTCGTGAACGTGCAGGACGCGCTCTGCGTGACGAAGACCTGGGGCTGCGAAAAACTGGGCGGCTGCACCTGGCGCCGAAGCTGCAAAGCTGAGTATGACCTGTGGAGACCAGATGCTGGTACGATCTGCAGCTCCGTTTATAAAATGTCCCTCCTGGGACAGCCTGATGAGAGCCGCATCAAGGCCTGCGGATGTTAAAGCCTGATAAAATTGACAGGCTTTCAGTAAAAGGAACACTGGGATCATTCTCGCTAGAGACAATCAGCAGAGAGGAGTAGATTCTGGTGCTGTTGTTGACGGGAGCAGTCTGTGACATAAAACGCCGAACAGACGGTATTTGTTCATCCCCATACTCTTTTCTACGCAGATCTTTTCGGTAGGCTTCCGTGTTCTCGATATAAGTAATGAGGTTTGCAAGCCCCATGAGGTCAATCCCTGCAAAGATTTTGTGAGGAAATATGGTTGGTGAATCCAGAACCACATAGCCGCCATAGGTGATGGCCGGGCCTACTTTACTGACCGTCAGGTTGTCAGTCGTCACTGTCAGCGGTATCTTCTTTCCGTCATCCGTAGGTTAACTCAGGTCGGATTTGCGGAAGCAGGTGATGGAAACGAATGAACAACTTAATAAAAACTGTTTTTCTCTACTAAGGACCGATTATTTCAGCCAGCTAAGGGTTCAGGTACACAGCATATAAAGCTTAAAATTCATTATGTTACCATGTAACGGGTCCGCTCCCATGCCATGTCGGGACATCTCAGGTTGTATTCCTAAAGGCTGTAAGTTTATTGCAAACCGGCAGTTATTTTCCCGCTGAAGGATAAAAATGAAACTCTTTATGGATTTGAAAATGAAATACAAAGAAATTACCTCTGGCAGAAAAGATAAAGCTTTAACTGACATCAGTACTGAGCAGGTCTACGATGCACTGACCCCGGTGATAATTAAAGACGCCCGTACCGAAGAGTACTTTACTGCCCTGGATTACGCCTTTTCAAAAAATCAGGTAAGAAACATTGCCGTTACCGGCCCCTACGGGGCGGGGAAAAGTACGGTGATACTTTCTTATCTTGATGAACGGAAAGAAAAAGATTTTATCAGTGTGTCCCTGGCCGATTTTTCCCTTTCAGGAAAGGACCAGGAACCGCCAAAGAATGCAGAAATTGAGCTGAGTATCCTTCAGCAAATTCTTTACAAGGAAGACAAGTCGACTCTTTCCGATTCACGTATCGACAGAATTCAGAAAAGAGACATAAAACACATTTTAGGCATCTTTTTCTCCTCACTCAGCATTGTAATGCCGCTGTTTTTATTCAGCCTGTCAGTCATGCCAAAAAAAATACTGTCTTACTTCGGTGCGGATGAGAAGACGCTTGCTTATGTCGAGAATGCGTTTCCGGCACGTTTATTGATAAGTGTGATACTGGCGTTAATTTCCCTTTTTTTTACTGTCAGGGTGGCCTCAAAAGCGGGCTTTTTCGATAAAAAGCTGAAGCTGAGTAAAATAGCCTTTCTCCAGGCAAGTGCTGACGTATCCGCGCAGGAATCCTCCTCACTGCTGAACAACTGCTTGGACGAAATCGTCTACTTTTTTTCCCGTTCCAGAAGCAAAGTGGTCGTGTTTGAGGACCTCGACAGGCTGGGGAATTCGGACATTTTTGTGAAGTTAAGGGAGATGAATCAGATAATAAATAATAACGTCAGAAATGAGCCGGTCAGATTTATCTATGCATGCCGTGATGATATTTTTCTTGGCTCTGATGTGCGAACCAAGTTTTTTGACTTCATTCTCCCCGTCGTTCCCGTGCTAGACAGCCGGAATGCTTACACCCACCTCAGAAACAAACTGAAAGACTTCCCTGCCAGAGACAATGTCCTTCTCAAGCAGACTTCTCTGTATATTTCCGACATGCGCTCTCTGAAAAACATAGCCAACGAGTACAACGTTTTCAGGAAGGTAGTTGATGAAAATAAAAATGAAGCGAAAATTTTCTCCGTCATTTTCTACAAAAATGTTTACGCGCAGGACTATAACCTGACCGACAAGAAGTCAGGGGTACTGTTTTCCTATATAAAGGATTACAGGTTAAGAAAGCTCCATGAACACTATTTTAACTCTCTGGATGAGAAAAAAGCCGAACTGGAAAAGAAAGCTCAACGGCTTGAAAAAGAAACCGCATCGTCAGCTGCCGACGTCAGAAAGGAAATTATCTGCAGATATATATCGGAAACGCTGTGGTCAGGGGTTTATTTTTCTACTTCTCAACATCCGCGTTATAATAATGGCATCTATTCTGATGCCGAACAATTATATAAGAGTGAGGAGCATTTTCTGAATTTTTTTGGCAGGGGTGGCTATTGTTTTATCGGGTATGATGAGCGAAACTCAAATAGTTTTCGTGCTTTTCAGATAGATATAAGTGATGTTGTAGAAGAATACAATAAAAGAGCAGAGCTGGTTTCTTCAGGCAGAAGGCAGGAATACCAGGAAACCCTTTCGTATCTGAACGATGTCAATGAAAAAATACGTATACGAAATTCCATATCGCTCGCCGAATTAACCACGTTGATCGGTGAGAAGACGTTTACTCAGTTAGCCGAAAGCTACATAGATGAATGCAGCAGTCCGGATATTCTTGACGGGAAACAGCTTGAAACCCTGCGAACGGGCTTCCTCCGCGGGGGATTTGAGGTTCTGTATTACCTGCTGACCAACGGCTACATCATGCAGGATTACATGATGTTCAGGTCAATCTTTCAGGAAGGAACCATTTCAGTTAACGATAACGACTATATCAAAGCCGTGGGACGCTTTACCGGATGCAAAGAGATAAATGACAGTTTTTCTCTGGACAGTGAAAAAGAGGTCATTACCGAACTGGCAGAGCAGCATTATATTTACCGTGAAGGTGCGCTGCATCATCAGATTGTAACCTACCTGATGAAGGTACCCACTTCGATAAATTCAGGTTATCTTTCAGTTATGATTTCCAAATTATTTGAAAAGAAGCCTCACGAAATTATTTCAGTATTTGATGTGCTGGCATCCAAGTTTATTCACGGTGAATCCTTTAAGGACTTCATTATTTATGCTCTGGAAAAAAACGGCTATCTGGACAGCATGCTTTCCGTTCTTCAAGCCACTGAGCCTGCACCAGTACGGATAAAAACTATCATAAATATGATTGCGTTTGTGAAGCCGGCAACTTCAGATAATCCTAAAAATTACAGAAAGTTTGTTGAAGAGCAGGAATACGGTCTGCTATCCCGCCTTGATGAAAATACGTTTCAGCCCTTTATGGACAACATCAGGAAACTCGGCGTAATTTACACCGACGTTAAACTGCCGGGGACCGATACTGAGGCACGGGCTTTGAATTATATCGCTGAACATGGTATGTACCGCTTTGATAAAGCCAACTTCAGGACCGTGGTCGCGGGTCTGCTCGCAAAGGATAACGTAACCTGTGAGGATGTGGATGCCCGCCCGCTCTCTCTCGTAACGGACAATGACTTATCGCAGGTGAAATCCCGTATTGATTCGAACAGTGATGTTTTCGTCAGGGAAATGTTTATCGGTTCAGACGAGAGCAGCTCAGCGATTGTCGAGATGCTCCTTCATGACACCCTGTCCGATGAGGCAAAAACGGAGATTTTGGAACAGATGCAGTTTACCGTGCCAGACCTTAAACCGTTCGGCGATGACTTTTTAAATACGGATGAGGGGCGGTCCTGGCGGGACCTGTTTTTCATTCATGACCATGTGGAGCCACACTGGACGTCTCTGCTTGAGTATCTTCATCAGGAGTGTGACCAGGCGGTACTGACCGGCTACGTTGAGAGGCACGCTGAAGCTCTCGGCATGCAGCAGGTGGCTTTGACCGGCGACGGGGATGAAAAACTGTTATACGAACGAATCATCTGCGATGACGATCTGAGCGATGCAGCGTATAAGGCTGTGCTGCACGCCTTGCCTGTAAATACCGATTTATGGGACCAGAACCTGAGTTCCGGAAATGTCCGCCGTATGATATTCAGCAACAAACTCACTCTGGGGACAGGGTCTTTTTCAAAAGTCACAGAGCGGTTAAGCACACTCACTAACGGCGTCGTATGCAAGACTTTACTGTTCTGGTTTACGCAGTTCAGGGAGGAATTTCTGACTGATGCAGAATTCTACCTGAATTCTGATAATGATGAGACTTACCATGAATGTATGCTGGCTTCAGTATGTCGTTCTGCTGAATTCAGCGTAGCGGAGAAGGCCGGCCTTGTCTTAAATGGCTACGAAAATTACAGCGAGGATGTGCTGAATATTTTTGGATTATCCGATGACGTCATTAAAATGATGATTCGCAACGCAGGCACTGACGACCTTAAAATAAGCCTGATCCTGAGACTTTTAAAAACGGGTAACCCTGCCAGAAAAGACATTTCAGCTCTCGTGAACGTACTCAGTGAAACGGAGTACAGAAAAGTATTCTCCCAGAAAACGGCGACCCTCACCCTTAACAACAGTTCCGAGGCCGAAGCCTTACTCGGTGCACTTCAGGGCAGTGGCTTCATCACCTCATGGTCAGCCAAAAGTGAGGGTAAGTATTTCGTCATCTGCAGGAGAACATATTCAGAGGAAGACGAGTAAATCCAAGGGTTTGAGGGCTAACCGTACGAAAACGTACGGTTAGCGAAAAACGAACGTCTGAAAAAATCTATTAGTAGACAATACTGTCCGTTAAATGCCATTTTTCGATTTAAAAGACACCATTTTGAGGGCGTTTTATTATCTCCATTATGTTTCAATTTATCAGAAAGTCACGTCACTAACGTACGTTTTCGTTCCATTGGACTTTAGACCCCTTATTCATCATATGAATTTTTAATTTATTATAAAACAAAATTCTCACAGAGATGGTATAGTACGATAGTAAAAATGAAGTTCATCTTTAAAACATAATGGTGGAAAAATGATCTCATCCAAAACGCATAGACTTAGTTCGCTTTTTAGTCATTCTAGGTTTCAATTAACAAGTGAGCTTTTATCAGCATGCATTGGTTATGGAAGCTATATTGAACCATATGGATATATTACTGGGTTTAGTGGTAAAAAAAGAAATGGATATGCAATTTTACTGCGGCTAATGTCAAGGGCTTTTGATGTGAATGACGTGCCAATTGATGATGACAGAATATACACTAGGTATAGCAAGGAGGTTGATGCATTTATTGCTTCCCTGAGTAAACCACAGTTAAATGAAATCGCCGGTGAGTTGAAATATATTTATCTTCACCTGCAAGGAATTTTTAATGATGCGGGAGTTACTCATATAAAATTAAGGCGAGAAATCGGCCCCAAAGAATTGCCTCGACAAAAAATTAAAGAAGTAACAGTATCATCTCATTTTTCTGAACGTCTTAATTATAGTGACTTACTCATGCTGTATAAATCCGCAGCTGATTTATTAGGTAAAGAAAAAATACCTCTACATATGGACGTACTTAACTCTTTTACTGACACCAATGATAAAGGTGGCTATGGATCTATATCGATTGAGTTAAGCATACCTGCAGAGGATGTCCTGTACTCATACTTAATGTTCCCTTCGGATCAAATGGAAGGAGAAGAGTGGGTAATAATGAACAGGTCCTCAACAGGTGTAGTTGAAATCCCTGCTTCTAGCATTATCATTGAAAATACTAAAATAAGAGACTTTTATAAGGAAAGCTATATGGATTTAACTTTGGATTTTGCACAGCAATTATTCAGCATGGAGTATTCTAGAACATGGGGGAGGTTACCACTGTTCCGTTCTTTCTAACTAGTTTCGAAATGGCGTAGAGTTCTAATAATTTATTGAACCTTTATTCGCTACCTGCTTCAGACTCGTTATCTTATATGATTCACATGAGGCTATGACATTTAACTTGTAAAAGGATCATGCTTCGATCTAACATCTCCCTCGTTGTACCGTTGCGTAAAGCAACATGCCAATGTCCCGGCAATCTGAGAGGGACGCCTTCGGGTGATTGCATGCCAAAACCGTCATGACCTGAGAGACGGTGCCTTAGGGCGGTAACTCCGTTTAACCTTTGAAAACGGAGGTCGCACAACGACGAAGGTCCTTTTCTTTCAATGCCTGTTCAGGGCTTTTTCATCTCCACGGCGTTTTTCGCCAACGTTTACTCTTTCGTTCAGACGCTGAATTCCGGTTGCAAACTTTGCGACGTGGGTATGACCATTTGGAACATTTGGGCATCTTCCACGACTGCATTGAGAGCAGAGGAGCGCGGCGTCACTTGCGTTCGAGTGAAACGAGTACCAAGTGACGCGCGCAGCGCACAACAGGCAGCGCTGACGCACTGCCGTTTAAACAACTTCTTTACCAACTGACCAACACGTACTCAAAGGTTTTAAGCGCCTTAAAGACGTGCTTCATTCACGGTTTGTTCACTTATCAATCAAACGTCTTCACCGTAAAAACGGCCAGGGACTTCATTAAAAGAGGAGAAAATCGACACGATATCGATGGCGACACCAGTCAACACACTGGTGTGTGGAAGCAGACTGATTCATTTCAGCCCGGTGCAAACCGCGAACAGGTCAGAGACCTGGGGAGCTTCGCAATAACTCAACATTTCGCCGCCCCGATGCACAGATATCTGTCGAGACGCAGGAAGCGCAACAATAAACCGTGCCGTCGGGGTGAAATTCATCGTCTGTAGCTGTGGTGCAGTCGGTGTCAGTGCTTTTCCGTTCACACAGACGGAAAAGCACTGACACCTGTTTAAGTGGAGGGGGGATTATGGCAAAACTGAATAAAAATCTTAAAACGCTTGCCAGACAGGCGGGGGGAAGTTTTAAAACTGTTTCTGACCGAATGAAAATTGCTGACAGGTTTGCCGAACGTTTATTAAGGCTTAATGTTCAAATCAGAGATATCAAGAAAATTAAAACGTCGCATATCGAACTGTATATGAAAAGTCGCCTTTCAGAAGAAATTTCCAGGCGCACTCTTCAAAATGAAATGGCGGCGATCCGCGCTTTACTGCGGGTTGCAGGAAAGACATTCATGGCTAATCCTTCTCATGAAAAACTGAGCAACCAGGCCCTGGGCATTTCGGAAACGAGCCGGGACGGAACGAAGGTTGCCATTCCCGATACTTATTTTCGGCAGGTATTAACGAGTGTAGAGCAAAAGGATGAGGGCATTGCCTGCGCAATGAGGCTATCCCGATTACTCGGTTTAAGAACGGAAGAAACAGTTCAGTCTGCTAAATCATTGCGTACCTGGCAAAAAGCGTTACTGAATGGGGACGAAAAAATACGCATTGTATTCGGTACAAAAGGAGGGCGTCCAAGAGATACCACGGTATTAGATCGTGATGCGACTCTGGCTGCAATCAATGCGTCTCTTAAACATCTGAGTGAAAATAATGGAAAGTTAATCGATAAACCATCATTACACACGGCCATTGAACGCTATCGCAATGTCGTCCGTGAATCAGGATTAACCGGTAAATATGCACCCCATAGTTTACGTTATGCGTACTCTGTTGATGTTATGAATCTCCATATGAAAAAAGGTTTTACTAAAGAAGAGGCACAGGCTCTTGCATCAATGGATCTGGGACATGGCGATGGCAGGGGGCATTATGTGGCGCGTATTTATAACAAGGTTGAGCTTCATGATTAAGCATGGTTTTATTTCTGGTGAGGTTTCGATTATTTGTCGCGTGCTTTTAGGGTTTAAAGTAAACATTTCACGCATTATCGACAGGGGACATTGCGAGGTAGCCTGTTTACAGGAGGCTTATGCCCATTATGGTGACAGGTTCACCCGTACTGATGCCTGTCTGTACTTCACTCAGGGCGCACTGTTTGAAACTTTCAGGATTGTGCTGAGAGAAAAATAATGCGGGGAGATCTTTGCGTTGACACTCTTGCCTGAGGTGCGGGAATTGTGTACGCTTATTTTGCTAACGTTGTCTCTGACAACTGCCAATGTTCCGGTGATTTGAGAGGAACGCCTTCGGGTAATCACATGCCAATGCCATCACAACCTGAGAGATGGCGCTTTCGGGCGGTTACAAATCTGTTTAACCTTTGAAAACAGAGACCCCTGTGGTTAAGGTCCTTTTTTACTTCGCTTCACTCTCCTGAACATCTTATTTACTCATCAGCCATTTTTGGCCTGATTCTCACCCTGAGGGATACTTTCCCTTTGGGACGGTTCCCTTTTTTCATAAGGAATCGTACCCATGCATTACACCAGAATGATCAATCCGCTCACGTTACTGAATTGTGATTCCCCCGCTTCTGCAAGAATCATGGTGGATTACGTTAAAACTCAGCTTAACGTACGTCTTGGTTACAAACTCATGGTTGACGCCGATCCTCAGGTTCCTGCTGACGGCCTTCCTGACTACCTGACTTTTCTCAGATATGTCGCACATACCGTAGGTTTTGCAACTGAGCATTGCTTCATAAGACACACCTTTGTCGAAGAGGCCGTGACCGAGCTTACGCTCCTGGGGGTAAATGTTCACAGTCGTCACTGGAATACCGCTTTTCACCAGGGCGTTACCCTGTCTCGCCAGGAAAAAGAACTGGACGACGCTACAGAAGAAGCGCGCAAAATGTTTTATCAGAGCGCCGGTTTTTCTGACAGCGCCTGACTGCCTTATTAAACGAACAATCTTTCACCCTCACGGGACTTCTGTCCCCGTCAGGGACAGATTTCCCCGACGCTTCAGGGAATCCTCAATGAACGATTTAACTCTCACTGCAGATTTTATCATCGTGCCAGCGAGCGTACCGCTCACAAAGTCGCACTGGCCAAAGCAGAGGGCAAGCTGCTGAGTATCGCAGCGCTTCGTCGTCTTGGCCTGAATACCGGGACAAATGACGACGGCTTTCCGTTTTACGTCTGGGAAATGGCTGCGGTCGCCAGGGACCTGGCTGAACTGCATGTCCGGAAGCTTATACCTGAATCATGGGAGGCATTCTTTAACGGTCTTTGCCGCATGGCAGAAGGTATTGATAAAGAGGCCTGGACATATTTCTACAAAAGTGCAGTCAAAGACGAAAAATGCTTTCTGTCTATGGAAAATAGCGATGCAGATTTCTGAGGTGATGCACTTAACCCGTATGGGGATTTTCTCCATACGGAGATAAATCCTCTTATTTTTACTGAAGAGGATTTACCTGTGAATACACTGGCATTTAATACGTTATTACTCGTTAAACATAACAGCAGCGAATGGCACCGGATGTGGAGCAGGCTGGCAAAGCACAGGTCCAACCGCGCCCTTCAGGACCCGGCTGTTGCTGATAATGACGGTGAAGTCTGGCAGTACATGGAGACAGTGGAAAAAAGCGTTCTGTGGTTTGGAAAACGCTACATCCATCGTTTCCGTCATCGTTATCACCCAGCCTGCGGTTGCGCCATGACAGTTAACATTCCTGCCAGCCGAACCTTTAATCCGGACGATCCGGATAACGCTTTATATCATCACTTCGGTTAGTCATTAACCAGACGCCAGTGTCATTTATGACAAAGGCGTTAACCCATGCGGGGACAACCTCCCTGCATCTGCGGTGATGGTTTTCTCCGCATTCATTAAGGAGAAAACCATGAGCAGTATAATGCTGTTACTTATCACCCGCACATCGCGCGCCCTCAGCTGCCTTGCAGAGGCAATGCGTCAGCAGCAGGCTGAATGGTTCACCAACCGCAGCGGACACAGTAGTTTCCGCGCCGAGGTCGTTCAGTCTGAAGGGGGGTTTACCGCCATCATTTCACGCAGAACAGGCTACAGTTCGCGTGACTGGCAGTATCAGCAACTTGGCAGCGCAGGTAAGTTTGCATCCGCACGTAAGGCTTTACGGGCGGGCCGGCAGATGGCGCAGCAAATGGCCGGACTGCGTTACCGTTTCGACTGAATCTGTTTTTACTGATTAACACTTCCCGGAGGGACCTTCCCTCCCGGGGAGGTTTCCTCCTTCTTTTATCCGGAGGAAATATGATCCGTTTTACTTCTGCTGAACTTCGTCCGCTTTTCACACAGAACCTGGGTATGCAGGGCCCGCTGATACTTGAAAAGAACCTGGGGATTTATCTTCGTGTACCTGATGACAATCATCCCGGAGAGTGGCTGAAAGCCTGGGCTGCAGGGTGTAATCCGTCGGAGGATGCAGACTGGTCAGAACTTGCTGACTCACTGATACCCGAACGGGAATTCTCCTTTCAGACCTTTATTGCGCAGAGCATGTTTGATGCTGTGCTGAATGACCAGCATGATCTGCTCATCAAACCCGTGATCAGTAACCTGAACAATGCGCTGACGCTTCATGTGGAAACGCATCCACCGCTGAAGGTGTATGTACCGGTGAGCGAATATCGTGACCGGACCCGCTGGCTTTACGATCAGTCGCTGCGCCATTTTCATGCCTGTGTAGGTAATGCTGAACTTCTCAGCTGGCGTTCGCAGGCACTACATGTTCTCGACCAGGTCATTCGCCTTGATTCAAAGCGGGCGAAACCCGCCGATCGGGAGATGTTTGACTGTGCGGTCGCGAGCGTACGTGACCGTATTCGTTCGGTTATGGCCGACGGCTCATTACGTTTTTACTGATTTTTCCACTCACCGGTGGCGCATCGTCCGCCACCGGCCGGGATGCGCCCCGTTTTCAAAGGATGCATCTCATGAAAAAGACAACAGCGCGATCCAAAGCGGCAGCAGTACAGACTACCGACCTGTATCAGCAGGTCACCGATAAAATCATTGTGGCGCTGGAAAATGGCGTGCCGCCCTGGCGGCGCCCGTGGCGTTCGGCTCAGAACGTGCACGGCAGCTGCCTGCCGGTCAATGCCGTAACCGGCCGTGCCTACAGCGGGGTTAACGTTCCCCTGCTATGGATGGCCGCAGAAGAACACGGTTATATATCCGATCGCTGGCTGACTTTCCTGCAGGCTAAAACTGCGGGAGGTCACGTCAGGAAGAATGAAACCAGCGCGCTGGCCATTATCTACAAACCGTTTGAGAAACAGGCCACGGACAGCAATGATAATCTGCTGTTCCGGGACGGTGAGCCGGTTATGGAGCGACTGACCATGCTGAAGCAACTGCAGCTGTTCAACGTTGAACAGTGTAAGGGCCTGCCTGAATTCGTCAGCGGTGAAGGTGTGGTTTCTGTTCCGGCAGAATCCCCGTCTGAACTCAGCGCGGTACAGCTGAATCAGGTACAGCAGATATTCAGCTCCACGGGAGTTGGGTGCGATCACCGCCGGCAGGACCGCGCTTATTACCGGCCGGGCGCTGACCGCATAGTCATGCCGACGGTATCGCAGTTCCGGACGGAGGCGGACTACTGGTCCACCCTGCTGCATGAACTGGTGCATGCCACCGGGCACGGCAGCCGCCTGAACCGGGAAGGCATTACCTCATCGTCACGGCAGTTTGGTGACCCGGTTTATGCGTTCGAAGAGCTGATAGCGGAAACCGGCAGCGCCTTTCTCTGTGCGGAGCTCGGTATTACCGGCGACGTGCAGCACGAAAGCTATCTTGCCGGCTGGCTGAGAGCACTTCGGGAAGATAAACGGGCAATTTTCCGTGCCTGCCGGTTCGCCCGGGAAGCTTCGGAATATTTAATTGCGCCCCTGAAACGTAATACGGAACAGGCGGCATAATCTGATCCGGCGGCTGCGGCCGCCATCATCTCCCTGAGGGCATCTTCCTCAGGGAGATGCCCTCTTTTCGTTTCAACCGACAAGAGGAGTTTCACAATGTTCTCATGGTGCCAGAACCGCCTGGAAATCACCGGTAAGTCAGTCTGCCTTGATGTTATGCAGCCCTGGATTGCCGGCACGGAAAAACCGCTTTACCGCCATGCCGTCCGGCAGGCGATAAACTGTTTCTCGCTGGCTGTGCCGGCATACTTAAGCCTGTCAGGGCCGTGGACTATGCGCCGTATCCGATGCTGACCGCTTCAGGTACGGGGGCGCAGAATTCACCTAACCAGGCATTCCATCACTTTATCGAGCTGCTGGAGCAGGATGCGTGGCTGGACACGAAGACGCTCTCCCGCATGGAGAAAATCACGCTGCAGTCCGGCATCGATGCGCTGAAATGGGAAGCCATTCCGTTTTCAGCCCGGCAGATAATGGCGCAGCTGATGGCCGTGCATTATGCCGACTGGTTTGGTGTAGCCGGTGCCGGTGGCCAGTTCGATCCGCAGGAGCGCTGGGAATGGCTCAGCAGTATGCCGGAGACAACCTGCCCCTGTGACATGCTGATGCGTGATGCGGTCATGGCGAATTCCCGGGCAGTCCTCCCTCAGCACGGTAGCCTGTTCCTGCGCGTCCGGCGTCAGCACTGCCCGCGCAGCTTCCAGCCCAGCCACTCGTCGAGCTCCCCTTCCGGCAGCGGCCGGGAATAAAAAAAACCCTGCGCCTGGTCGCAGCCGTACTGCGTGAGTGCGGTAACCGTTTCTGCATCCTCGACCCCCTCGGCAAGCACCGTATAGTCCAGCTCCTTCAGCATGGCGATAATGCTGCGCGCGATGATGCGCGAGGCGGTGTCTGACGAGATTTCACTGATGAGCGTGCGGTCCAGCTTGATGACGTCAAGCGGCATGCGCCGCAGGTAGCTGATGTTGCTGTAGCCGGTGCCGAAGTCGTCCAGCGAGATGCCAAAGCCCCTGAGCTTCAGCATCTCCAGCCCCTGCATTGCCGCCGGGCTTTCGATGATGCGCTCGGTCTCCAGGCACTCAATGCCCAGCAGCGAAGTGGGCAGCTTTGCCTTCAGCATCTTTGCCTCCAGCGCGTCGGCAAATCCCTCGCGGGAGAAGTCCCTGCTGCTGACATTGATGGTTACCGGGAGCTGGATGCAGCTGTTGCGCAGGCGGGCAAGGCGCGCGATCGCGCGGTCTGTCACCCAGGCCGTCAGCGCGCTGAGCAGCTCGGTCTGCTCAGACAGCGGCACGAACAGGGCGGGCGAGAGTTCGCCCCGTACTGGATGGCGCCAGCGCACCAGCGCCTCCAGCCCCACCGGCAGGCCACTCTGCAGGCAGACTTTAGGCTGGAAGGCGAGCCACAGCCCCCTGTCTTCCCGCAGCGCGGCGGCCAGGTCGTTCACCAGGGTAAAGTCCTGCGTATGGCGCGAATCGGTCGCTTCGCTGAAGCGCATGGCGGGCACGTCCCGGCCGATGGCCTCGTGCAGGGCGCTGACCGCGCGACGCAGCGCTTCCTGCGCCGGAATGTCGCCCGGGGTGAAGGTGACCTCCCCGGTGTGGGTGCTGAGCGCCACGGCGATGCCGTCGCCCAGGTCGGCGCTGATCCCCTCCAGACGCCCCGCCACCCAGTCCGCGCTGAGCCGGCTGTCGTTACGCGTCAGTACGGCAAAGCGGCCGGTGGCAACGGTGTAGAGCAGCTCGCCGGTGGCAGGACGCAGCCGCAGCGGCAGCAGCGTGGCCACATCCTTCAGCAGGCTCTCTACCGGACCCATGCCCATCGAGCGCGCGAGTTCATAGGCGCGCGGCATGTCGATGCAGTCAATCAGCACTAGCCGGCGCGGCGTACTGTCCCCCGCCGCCGCCAGATACTGCAGGTCGCGGATGAGGCGCTGGCGGTTGGGCAGGCCGGTGACCGGGTCGGCAAAGCCGGCGGAGTGCCAGGCCTCCAGAAACGACATCACCAGCGCGGCCAGCAACTTCAGGGTGGTAACCTGCCCGGCGCCAAACGGGTGTGGGGCAGTGTCCGTGACGCACAGTGTGCCGAGCACGATGCCTTCGCGGTTCTTCAGCGGTACGCCGGCATAGAAGCGGATGTAGGGCGCGCCCGTGATGAGCGGGTGCGTGACGAAGCGGGCGTCCAGCCAGGTGTCGGGCACCACCACCGGGCTGTCGTTGTCCACCGCGTGACGACAGAGTGAGTCCTGCCGCGAGGACCGCGTGAGGGCGAAGTTGTGGGCGGCCTGCACGTGCTGGTGCTCGTCGTCCAGCACGGAGATAAAGCTGCCGGGGATACCCAGCGCCTGGCTCGCCAGCCGCACAAATTTGCGCAGCACGTCGTCGCGGCTTTCGTCGGGGCTGCGCAGTGCTTTCAGCGCCCGCGCGCGGCGATCGCTGTCGCCGTTAATATTCATCAGCATGGGTTCCTCCGCACCGGCCTGGTTCCGGTGCGAAATTATAAAGAGAAAGTGGACGGTAACGGACCGGTGTAAAAGGCAATAACTGCGAAAGGGAAAAGCGATTAAAACTTTCTTATGGTGCTTACTATAGGCGCTTCCTGGTCTGATGTCATGTTTATTTTCTTTAGCAAAATATTTAGCGCAGCGCGATTCTTTTATTTTATCGTCCGTCAGTGTCCTTTTTGAATAATACCTGCCAGACTCTTGCCAAATAAATGTAGTGCGCAACTTAATCACGCGCGTAATTAAAACAAACGATAACGCCTCTTGTTATTTAATAATAACAACACCGGGGAAAACCTCATGCAGTTACTCAGACATTTTACCATCCGCCGCGTCGTGCTGTGGATGATGATTGTTTCATTTAGCATGGTTGCGGTCGCCGGCGCCTGGAGCGCGCTGACGCTGCGCGAAATGTACCGCCACGCCGACCACGCCGACGCGCTGACCCGGCAGCTGACCTTTCTGGCCCGCGCCGGCCTCGTCATGCAGGGCGGGACCGCAGCCGAGAAGACGGCCCTGCTGGCCGCCGTTCCGCCGGAGGCGGCGTGGGACGGCTACCGCGCGGCGTTGAGTGCGCCGGACCGTTATCCGGCCGCCGGCCGCGAGCGGCTCGGAAGCCTGACGCAGCAGCTCGCGGCCGACGACGCGCCGGTGATGGCCGGGCGCCACCGGCTGGAGGTGATTCTCAGCAGCGCGCTGCTGGCCGCTGCCGCGCTGCTGGCGTTCTGTGACCGCTATCTGGTGGTGCACCTGGTGCGCCCGGTGGCGAAAATCCGCGCGCACCTGAAGATTATCGCAGGGGGTGACCTCACGCGCGAGCCGGAAGACCTGGGCCGCAACTGCGTCGGGCAGCTGGTGCCGCTGGTCCGTGAGATGCAGCACAGCCTGCTGGACGCGGTGGCGGCCATCCGCGACAACGCGGCGATCCTGCACCGCGAGGCTGGCGAGATTGCGGCCGGCAACGCCGACCTGTCCGACCGGACCGCCACTCAGGCCGCCGCGCTGGAGCAGACCGCGGCGAGCATGGAGGAAATTACCGCCACTGTGGCACACAACGCGGAAAACGCCTGCGAGGCGCGCGAGCTGGCAGAACGCACCGCCGGCACCACGCAGCGGGGCGCGGAGCAGGTGCAGACCGTGGTTGATGCCATGAGCGGCATCGCGGAGGGCTCAGAAAAAATCCGCCAGTTCACCGCTGCCATCAACGGCATTGCCTTCCAGACCAACATCCTGGCGCTCAACGCCGCCGTTGAGGCCGCCCGCGCCGGGGAGCAGGGGCGGGGCTTTGCCGTGGTGGCGGCCGAAGTGCGGTCGCTGGCACAGCGCAGCGCGGCCGCCTCAAAAGAGATCGAGGGCCTGATTGCCGACACCGTGGCGCGCGTCAGCGACGGGCGACGGGCTGCCGGCAGCGCCGGTGCCACCATGAGCGAGGTGCTGCACGGCGTCGGTGAGGTCAACGCGCTGATCGGACAGATTGCCCTGGCTTCGGAAGAACAGAGCAAAGGGATTGCGCTGGTCACGCTGGCGGTTGCGGAGCTTGACCGCGTCACGCAGCAGAACGCCACCCTGGTGCAGGAGGTTTCTGCCACCGCGGGCAACCTGAATGGGCAGACGATCGCGCTGGGCGGCGCCATCACCCGCTTTACACTGCCTGTAGAAGAAGGCAACGTGGCTGTTGCCGCGTCCGCTTCACCGGTCAGCCCGCGCCGGGCGACGCCGCCACCTGAAGGCGACTGGGTGGCCTTCAGGCATCATTAACGCGTCGTGCGGGGGGGCGGATTTTTCTCCAGCCACGCCCGCACGCGGTCGGCTTCCGGGCCCGCCTCGCGCACGGCCCGGGTCAGACGCTCCTGGGTCGTGCGCAGTTCCAGCGTCCAGAACGTGATCTGCCACTGCTCCCGGATGTCTATGCGGCTCAGGTCGGCGGGTACCCGCCGCTGAATATAATCGCGGTTTTTCATCAGGTTATCCTTTTAATCAGTACAGGGTGTGGCGGCACAATAAATACGGCCGCCGGCAAGCCCTGCCTATCCTGGCGAATAATAATCAGGAAAACACCGGATTAATCCCTCTGTCAGGATTTCGTAAAAAAAGGAGAGGATTCCTGGGTGTATGGATATTATGCCTGTCGCGCTGAGCGGCTGATTTGGTTTAGCGTTATAGAAATAAATCAGGTAATTGCGGTTGACTATCCCGCGATCGATTCAGGGCGCATTGCATTACGGAATAAATATTAAGATAATGTGATGTATCAGGGGCGTGTCCCGTATTTTTTATCCTGACGGCCCGTTGTGGTCCGCCTGCCCGCGAAAGGAGTGTCTTCTGGGAAATCAGCTTTTATACCGGCCCGTCGCGGTCGGTTCCGACGTCCGCGAGCTCCGGCTTGCGGCCGGCCTGTCGCAGGAGGCCGCCGCCGAGCGGTTTGAGCTCAGCCTGCGCGTCTGGCAGATGAAGGAGGCGGCGAAAAATCCCGCCCCCCTGAGCCAGGGAGAGTACGAGTTCCTACTGCTGCTCGCCGGGCGTCACCCGCACTATGCCCTTGTGCCGCAAAAGAAAAAGTAGCAGGCTCTGTTCCCTGAGCCCCCTGAAGTTCAGGCGGGCCCGGCCGATAAAAGGATAAGGACATGAGCGGAAAGTACTACTATGCAGTTCGATGCGGGCGCCCCGCGATTGAAGAGGTGCACTGCGCGGGCTGTGGCGAGCTGGCGCAGGCCGACGGGGGCCGCTTTCTCGGCACGTTTTACTCGCTCAGGCACGCGCTCCAGTCCGCGCGCCTGCGGCATCCCGACTGCGTAATCTGCCTGCGGTGCGCCTCCCTGCTGCGCTGAAACGCGGCCAGGAGTGGTCCTGAAGTAACGTTTTCGTGATGCCCGGACAGCCGGGCGTCACTGTTATCCCTGACTCCGCCCGCGGCGGGGTCAGCTGACGGGCCTTTCTTCCGGCGGCGGGGCGGCAGGGATTTCTGCGGCCCCGTCTGATTGAACGTGTCCCCTTTTTGCTGTGTCATGCCGGCCACAGCTCATTCGACCCGGGGGGGGACAGACCTTGAAACGCCCGACATCAGACCACGAAGCGACCCGTCTTGCGGCGCTGGCACCCTATCAGCAGGCGGAAGCGCTGCCGGAAAACGCGCTGGACCGGCTCACCACGCTCGCCGCGCGCCTTTTCCGCGTGCCCACCGCCTTCGTTTCGCTGATTGACGACCAGCGGCAGCTTTTTGCGTCCCGCTACGGGCTGAACATCACTGGCACCGCCCGCAGCGTCGCCTTCTGCGACCACACGCTGGCGCAGGGGGAGATCCTCTGCGTGCCGGATACCCTCGACGATCCGCGTTTTCGCGACAGCCCGCTGGTGCACGGCTACCCGCACATCCGCTTCTACGCGGGGATCCCGCTCGCCACCCCGGACGGCCACCATATCGGCACCGTGTGCCTGACCGACACGCAGCCGCGCCCGCCGCTCACGGACGCGGACCGGCAGCACCTGGCCGACATCGCCGCGCTGGTGATGGACCGGATGGAGGTCCACCGGCTCGAGGTGCTGCGCCACGCCAGCCAGCAGCGGCTGGAGTCCATCTCGGCCACTTCCCCGGACGCCATCATCTGCACCGACCTGCGCCGGGGCATCACCTTCTGGAACCCGGCTGCCACCGCGATGTTCGGTTACGGCCCGGAGGAGATGGCGGGCCAGTATGTGGCCGGGCTTATTCCCGAGCGCTGCCAGACCGACTACCGCAACGAGCTGGAGCGCCTGACGGCCGACGAGGCGGCGATTTCGCAGCCGCGCACGCTGCAGATATGGGGGCTCAGGCGCGACGGCCGGGAGTTTCCGGCCGAGGTGTCATTCTCGGGCTGGCGGGAGGGCGGCGAACGCCTGGTGGGGATGATTGTGCGCGACGTTACCGCCCGGCACGAGAGTGAGGCCCGCCTCTGCGAGCTCGCCTCGCTGGACATGCTGACGCGTCTGGCCAGCCGCGGTGCCTTTATGCAGCAGCTGGGGCAGCTGACCGAGGCCGGCGTGCCCTACACCCTGCTGATGACCGACCTGGACGGCTTCAAGGAGGTCAATGACACGCTCGGGCACGCCGCCGGCGACGCGCTGCTGTGTCACGTGGCGGAGCAGATCCGGCTGGTGTGCGCGGAGGCGGTCACTGCGGCCCGGCTCGGCGGCGACGAGTTTATCATCCTGCTGCCGGGCGGAAGTACCGGTGCCAGCCTGAAGGCGGAGCGCCTGATTGCCGCCGTGCAGACGCCATTCAGCTACCACGGCTCCCCCGTGATTGTCGGGGCCAGCACTGGCATTGCCGCCTATCCCGAACACGGAGAAGACGCCTCGTCGGTGATGTCGGCGGCGGACCTGGCGCTCTACCGGGCCAAGGCGTCGGGCAAGGGCTGCAGCGTCCTGTTCCGGCCCGAATTCCTGGCGGCGGAGCAGCGGCGCCGGCGCTTTGAACGCGAGCTGGAAACCGCGGTACGCCAGCAGCAGTTCATCCTGCACTACCAGCCGCGCTATGACGCCGGCAGCGGCCGCCTGCTCGGCTGCGAGGCGCTGGTGCGCTGGCAGCATCCGGCCCGCGGCCTGCTGCTGCCAGCCGAGTTTATGGATATGCTGGTGAAAAGCCCGCTGTCCGTGACGCTCGGCGACTGGGTCATCCGCACCGCGCTGGCGCAGGTCCGGCAGTGGCAGGTCCGCTGCCCGCGGCTGCGGGTCAGCGTTAACCTGTTCCCGCGCCAGCTTTCCGGTCCCGGGCTGGAAAGCGTGCTGCGCGAGTCCGCGGGCGGCGACGCCACCTTTGTGGACCTGGAGGTGGACGAGCCGCTGCTGACGGGACTCGTTGAGGAAATGCCGGCACAGTTTGCGGCCATCCGGCGCACGGGGGCCGCGTTCGTCATCGATCACTACGGCCGCACGCTGGGCGCCATCAGCCTGCTGCGGCACGGCTTCGTCAGCGGCTTCAAGATTGACAAGTCGCTGACGCTTGAGCTCGGCACCAGCATGCGCGTGCGGATGATGTTCTGGGCCATCGCGGCGCTGGGGAAAAGCCTCGGGCTCAGCGTGGCGGCCGAGGGTGTGGAAGACGCGGAGCAGCGGGCGTACGTAACAGGCGCCCGGTGCGACATCATGCAGGGGAACGGGCTGTGCAGACCCCTGACGGCGGTGGCGTTTGAGGCGCTGCTCAGCGCGGAGGGTGACAGTAAGACGCTGAAGCACAGCTGATAAAACGGCGCCCTCAGCGGCCCATCAGCCCGTGCGCCAGCTTATCGGGCAGAAGTGAGGGCAGCGAGCCCGGTAACAGCAGACCCCGGCCGGTCCTGTGCAGCGGGTCAGACGCTCATAGTTCGCCAGCTCGAAGTTGGTGGCGGGCACCTCTGCCAGAAGTCCCGCAGGACCGCTTCCGGGCTTTCGACTATCAGGCTGACGTTTCCACCGACGCTGCAGGCGCAGCCAGGCTACTTTGTAATCCAGACCGCCCTTTCCCGCAACTGCCTTACTTAACCGCATCTGCTCCACTGATGAAGTCGGTTCAGCCGGGGCAAACCCGGAAGCCTCAACACGTGTAGCCGCCGCCAGCGTGACGGCCCATGCGCAAGCTTGCTGCACAAGCCAGGTGCCGATACCGCTTCCGCGCAACGGCAGGGCCAGCACCAGACCGCCGGGTGCCAGCGCCACACGTCCCGGCCGGCCGTGCGTGAAAACGGCGCTGACGGTGCCCGAAAGGTCGCCCTGCGGCAGAGCTGATAGCACGTGCCAGGCCAGTATCAGCGAACACATCGGGCTCCGTGACCTCCGGCAGGGAAAGTGCCCCTCCCGGACAGACACCAGGAAGCTGACCGGCGTGTCAGGCAGAATGTCTGTGGATAAACGGCGGACCGTCAGGAAATATTCCGTAAAGGGCCCACCCTGTGGCGGCTGACATAAAACGGCTCCTGATGGTATTCAGGGTACCGTGATGTGAGCGGAGCGCGCTTTACAGCAATGCGCGCTCAGCGGGCCATAATTCAGGATAAACTGTACCGGCTGAAACGATAGTGGCGCAGTCAGTGTAAAAAAATCAGTGAATCAGACACTTCCTGGCATCACTTTCTCGACAGCGTAATATATTCATATAATGTTTTCCCGTATCATGGATGGCGGCTTTCCGCAATATCAGTAAGCACTTTGTGGACTCTGGTCCGCCCTTTACACAGCCAGCGTAAGACCGGTTATGTGAAATCCAGCCTTGATCCCGGGTTACTTTTTGCCATGTGTCCCGCCACATCGTTTCCGGCTGTACTCGCTGCTGCCCCACATTGTTCTGTGACACCGTGCACGCTTATCTATTCCGCCGCCGTCACCTGCTTTACGCCTGCGTGACAGCGTCAGGTTGGGAGTGATAAAACCCAAAAGGTTGAGTTGACAGGAGGCATCCCGATGAAAAATGCTGCCACACCTTACCGCGAAGCGCTGATACGTCTTTGTGCGCTCAGGTTGCGCTACCGGCGTGCGAGCCGTAATCCGGCCGCCGGAGTGGTTGACCTTGCGGCGCTGATGTCCGAGCTCGAAGAGGCCGAACAGGACGTTGAGCGACATGAAAAGCAGTAAATGCTTCCGGCAGATCGGGCTTTAAAGTTTTACGCCAGCAGACCTATACGAATAAGGTGATTAATCCGATGGCCACACTCCACGAGTAAGTCCGTTTATCTCATTGACGTTTTCAGGGGCTGACCGGCCCTGACCGTAACGCGCTTCACAACGTCTTCCATAACTGCAGATGCAGGCATGACACCGCGCCAGTCTGCCGTGATTACTGCCACCGGTTCATGCCTGACATTTTCTGTCTGGTCAGTTTGATAAAAACCGGCTTCCGGGAGGAAGCCATCAGCACAATCAGTCGCAGTATCTGTTATTTGTCCCCTGATAAGGCACACTAAAGATGTCGGTACGCGCAGGCCAGACATATGCGCAGCGACGATGTACTTTTTCTGGCCGGCAGGCACCACGCCAATAACGTAAAAACGCTGAAAGGCTGAGGAAGGGTCCCTGCCCCGTGTTTCAGTCTAAGAAACCGTAACTGCTGCCTCAGAAGCTCTTCCAGTTATCATCTCCCGCTGCCGCAACGGCAGGGGTGGGACGTAATGCAGCAGCCGTCCTTATCGGCCGTGTTGCCTGAGCGCGCACAGTGTCTGACTGTCCCGAATCGGGAACCAGCGTAAAGGCACTGACCAGCTGATTCAGCGCCGCCGCCTGCTCCATCAGCGAGCGTGACGCGGCCGAAGCCTCTTCAACCAGCGCGGCGTTCTGCTGCGTCACGTCATCCATCTGGTTTACGGCAATATGGACCTGCCCGATACCCTGAGATTGTTCACTGGCGGCAACGGATATCTCATCGACAAGGTCGGTGACCTGCCGCACGGCGTCGTTCATGCGGGACATATTCTCTCCTACACCCTCAGCCTGCGTCGCTCCGGCTTCGACAAAGCCCATGGATGACTCAATCAGCTCCTTGATTTCGCGGGCGGAAGAAGAGGAGCGCTGCGCGAGGTTGCGGACTTCGCCGGCGACCACAGCGAAACCACGGCCCTGCTCCCCGGCACGCGCGGCCTCGACGGCGGCGTTCAGGGCCAGAATGTTGGTCTGAAACGCAATCCCTTCAATGAGCCCGATAATATCCGTAATTTTTGCAGAGCTCCCCCTGATGTCACCCATTGTGCCCAACAGCGTGCGCACCCGGCTGGCGCTGTCTTCAGAAATATCGCGGGCATTTTTCGCCAGCTGACTGGCAAGCTGTGTGTTTTCTGCGGTCTGACGTACGGTCTCACTCAGCTCTGACATGCTTGCCGCCGTCTGCTCCAGCGAGGCAGCCTGCTCCTCGGTTCGTGAAGAGAGGTCCTCATTACCGGCTGCTATCTGCGCAGAGGCTGAGCTGACCGACTGTGCAGAAGCCTCGACCTTCGACAGCGAGGCTGAGACGTTTTCAATAAGATGATTAAACGCTTTTGCGGTCAGGCCGATTTCATCCCGGCGCGACTCGTCCACCCTGAGAGTCAGGTCAAGCTGCTGGCTGGCGATTTCCATAGTCTGCCGCATGCCGTTGAGCTGTCCGCGGATAGCGAAAATAGTTTTCAGCGCAAAAAAGGCCAGAATGGAAATGGCCAGCATTGAGCCACCCACAAGGCTCCAGACTGTCATCTGATAAGTCCGGTCATTTTCTTTACGCAGAGTACTACCAATGTTCACATTCAGTTTGAGCTGTTTCTGGTAGCCAGCAATCAGCTGGCGGGCAGCTTCTCCAATGCCGTCATTGCTCTGAAGCGCTCCCAGTGCAACGGCGTCATTCTGTGCGCGTGAGCCAGCAAGAAATGCAGGAAGCGACGATTCAACTTGTTTGATGGTGGAGAACGCCTTCTCTGTCAGTTGCCGGTCCTCCTCGCTCGATATGTCGTTATTTAGGTAATACTGGTTCAGTGATTTGATATTACTGATAGCTTCATCGATTTTCTTTTCGACTTCAGCCTGCCGCCGCGGGTCTGTTGCGCTCTGGTGGCGGTAAAGCCAGATAATAAGGGAGTTACTGCCGTCTACCAGCTTGCCCAGGTCCAGCAGTGAGGCAACGGTATTTTCCTGCACATACTGAAAGCGGGACTGAAATCCGCCGGCAACCATGACGGCCACGATGACCATCGCGACCAGCGCGGCTGAGAGGAGTGAAAAGGTGAGCAATAATCGCTGTGTAATCGTCATCTGTAATTCCTGCCATTGTAAGTGACTGATACTTTATGAAATCTGAAAATAATAAAAACTTTCAGCATATATATCGGCAGAAAAGCAGGAAACGTTATTTCAGGAAAGGCGCACCCGGCGAAATAAATTCTGTTTGTGGCAATCCCATTGCCTGATCCTGTTCGATGAGGATATCCATACAGCATCTCTCAGCAGCACTGTGGCGGATGAGCATCAGCGCCCCCGAGCTCTGAAAGAAAAAAGCCTGTCTGGCCGCTATCGGCCTGCTGGCAGAGCGCCTTCACTGACTCAGAATCGTAATGTTCAGGAATAAACCAGCGGGTCGTTGGCTCTTCCTGAGATACAGGTGCTCATTAACCCGTCCGCTTAAGCAGATAAGGCCTGCGAAGCAGGCCTCATACAATCAGTGTTGTGGCTTCATTGCCGAACCGGACTAAGCGTCCTCTTCCTCTCGCGAATACCCCACAACCATCTCCAGCGCGCCGCGCAGTACATCGAGCCTGACGACGTCAGAGGTGCTCTCCAGCTCTGCTATCAGGCTGAGTATCACGTCCTTTCGCAGCACGCGTCCGCCCTGAGCCTTCAGGCGTGCAAATACCGCGCTGATGATTTCTGATTCAGCGGCCAGCTGATCGCCGCGCTGATTAATTACACTGAGAATTTCTTCTTCGGTTTTGTTCTGCTGCATAACCCATCATCCGGGACAGATAAAGAGAAGGGCGCCGCCGGCGCCCGGGCTGTCTTCAGACTCCGTTCTGCCTCCGCCCGTGGCGGAGATACGTTACCGGTCAGTGCCGGCGCGTGCCTGGCGGAGGGGCATCCTCTGTCATAAACAGCGACTCCGGACTCTGTACGAGCCGGGCGCCAGGAAGCGCCGCACTGACCTCATCAAGCGCCAGTTTCAGGGCCTCAGCCCTGTCGGGATGCGTTTCACGCGCGGCCATTTCGATCAGCCTGACGGCAACCGTTGCACCCGATACCGGTGCATTCTCGCTGAGCAGACCGAGGACGGCCTCACCGATAACGTGGTCCATAAGCATTTCAGTTTTGTTTCTGTACATACCACTTCCCGGGTGTCAGTAAAGGGACGCTTTCCTGTACCTGCCGCCGCTGACGCGGCTGGCTGACGTTACATCCGCATGCATGACCGGATGTGATATCCACGCCGGAGAAGGCACTGCTGTGGGCAGATACCTGATTCAGAGAGCCTCTTCCCGGCCAAACAGCAGGCCAATCAGCGTGCGGCAGAGCTGCTCCTCTTCTGCGCTGCCCGCGAGCTCCAGGCGACGTACGAGCTTTGCGCAGATGGCCGGCCGGTTGAGGGCGGCGCCGCTGCGCAGGATTTCCACCACGATCTGCCCCAGCATGGCCTGCTGCGAAGGGAGTTGGGCGTCAGTGAAATAACGGGCAATGTCTCCCGCATTATCAGGTTGCATGCTGTTCTGGCGCATAGTCATTTCTCTCGAGATAATGGTTAAAATGTCATCGGGTGATGATGCGCGGAAAGTTATACAAAAAATAAAAACCTGTACAGAAATATTTTTGACGGTGAAATGAATTTTTTAGCAAAAAATGCTAATCATTATAAATCATGAGGATAAATAACTTATCTTACGAAGGGCGGAGGGGGGCATCCCTGACAGTTTCTCCGGCCGGCACGCGCACAGCGCGCCCGATGCGAGGCTGGCTTTTCATCGTCGTGTCCCGGCCAGAGCCGTTCTACGTTCCAGGTCGTTCTAACCGTCGTTTTCCTGACCCGTCATCGTCATCCAGTGCAGCTCAGCCTGCTCGCGACTGCCGTACTGACGGAAACCCTGCAGCCAGCGTCTGGCATCAAAGATTTCCGCAAGCTTCTCGTCGCTGACGTCAGCTTCGGCCATCACGGCGAGCTCCTTTCTCAGGGACCCTACCGTACTGTCCTGGCCGGCGCTCGCCAGGCTGACCGCTGCCTCTCCGATAATGAGATGGCCTTTCTCATCGTCGTGATAGAACACAGCAAATCCTCCTTCTCGGGAAAATAACAACCTCAGGACTGAATGTAGACGGAGAAGGCGCCTTCACCAGAAGAAAAATCTGTCATATGGATAAGAAGTAAAATATTGGTTTTGTGTGGCGGAGTCGCCGGGTGTAGAACAGAATATAAATGCGTGAGAAAAACTGATGTGTTCAGTACCAGGGGAATATGCGGTCAATACAATAACGCTTTAAAAATTAGCCGCGGCATAACAGCCGCGGCGTTTCGTTACACAGCCTGCCACTCACTTTCAACTTCATCTTTAGATTTGGAAAGAATGACTTTATTGTCATCCACTTCATTAACCCAGCTGAAGGGGATGATGTGATGCTGACCGCCAGCTTCCGGGTCGCTTTTCGCCAGCTTAATTTTGTCATCACCCTCGAAGTGGTCAACAACACCCACGTGCTCGCCGTTAACGTCCACTACCTGAGCATGGTCCAGAACTTCTGTTTTATCAACCATAATTAATCCTTAATAACGTCTGGTAAATGATAAATTAACCCAGTCATCATGCTGGGTATGCTTTTAAAGCGTGGGTTATTAATGTGTCTGGCGTCAAGAAATTAACATAATGAAACATCTTCCTCATCGCAGTGTATGGCGCATACCTCTGTCCCGCCTTTCAGCCGCGAGGCTGCAGAGGCCGGTCTGAAAACTATTTACCCGGTGCCATGATGAAAGCGCCGGCTGGATTAGATCCAGACTCAGTTAAGGTAAATCGTTGAATTATTCCCCTGGCACTTCCCGGACTCTTTATGAATACGGTTAATCTGCCCTGTGCCACTCTTCTACAGACAACCATACTTTTTCTGGCCTGAATTACTGCCGGTGGATGGATGAGGTAACCTGATTTCCAGCGTTCTGAACGCTACAAAAATGATTAAAGGTGTCGCACTGTATTTTCGGCTCTGTTGCAAAGATCAGCGGCGCTGATAAACTTTCTTCCCATTTTCACCAGTGACGCACCCCATGAATGTATTTAAAGGCGGGCATTTTCATGCGCGACATCATCTTCTGGGTGAAATGCGCCTGGTAGCCAGAGTGTTTGAAATGTGGGCCTTTATCATCGGCCAGAAGGCATATCAACTTTAATATTTGCAACAGTGCCTAAATGCGCACCCTACGAAAACTTCGCACGATCTTCGTAGTGTTGTGACCAAAAAGCGCTTAACAGCAAGCATCAGGGCAGCTTTCGCCGCCCTTTTCATAACTGTTACTTCAACGCAATACGCGCGATGTCGTCAGCGCCTTTTGTAGAAGAGTCTTTATTAAATTCCGCTTTCAGGGTCACATACAGGGTGTTGTCGTCTGGGCCAATCAGCAGACTGTTAGGATTCTGATCAAACGACCAGCTGTTTTTCACCGCGTAAGTGGTGGCATCCAGCTGCAGCACTTTCTTCGATTCACGCTGGCTGATGTAGATTTCGTTGCGCTTCGCGTTGAATTTGATGCCCAGCGAGTCACCTTCAATACGTTTGATCACTTTGCCGGTGTGCTCGTCGAGTACCAGTGTCGCTTTTCCTTTGGAATCGTCAGTGATGAACAGACGGCCAGTGGCAGGATCTTCTGCCATGTTCAGGAACAGATACTCTTTACCGTCACCCGCCGTCCAACGCTTCTCGATTTTGTGGGTGCGCGGGTTAATCACCAAAATTTCGCCAGAACCATTGGCGGCATAAATGCGCTCAGTGACCGGGGAATAGATCAGGCCCGTTACCCATTTACCGGCATTTTTGATCTCGGTTTTTAGCTTGAAGGTTTTCGTATCAACCACCGAGATGTAACCTGGATCGGCAACGCGGCCCACGTATAATTCGTTGCCGTGCCACAGCACTTCACGGGCGCCCGCCGGATAACCTTCTTTACTGATTTTGCCTGGGAACACCAGACGTGCCAGCACTTTGCCACTCTGGGCATCAACCTTAGAGATTGCGCCATCCAATGAGTTAGTGGTGTAGAACACACTGCCTTGTTCATCGATTGCCGCACCAAAGTTTTTCAGATCGGTGTGAGTCTCGCCTTCAGTCGCCAGGGTTGCTGGGTGCAGACGATAGATAACACCGCCATTCACATCCTTAAAGCTCTGCGCGCTGGCGACAAACAGCCCTTTTGAGTCCTGTGAGTAAACCATCTCATACAGGCCATCACCCAGGACACGCTGTGTCACGGCGGTATCAACCGGTTTAGCGGTTTCAGCAACAGGGGCTTCGGCTTTTTTAGCAGGCGCCTGACAAGCAGTCAGACTAAATGCAGCAGCAACCGCCATGGCAACAGCGGCTTTGCGCGGACTAAACAACGATTTCATGCAGTACTCCATCAATGGATGAACGGCTCCGACCGTATCTAACGAGCGGAAAATATAAGAAGAATGAGAATCATACGCATTAAGATGAAGGAGGCAAATATTCACGTGGATTTCTCTGCTCTCCCGCTTTCAAACAGAAAAAATGTTCACTGCATCTGCCGCGCCATTTACCGCAAAGTTCCTGTTTATTCCCGTAACAAAAATGAAAACGCCAGCAACTAACGGGTTATGAACGCATCCATCACACTGATTTCGTTGTTATTTACACATTATTACACTTCAGGTTGAATCATTGCGAGATTCTATAAAGCAAATGATTATCATTGGCGTTCGTAAACAGGAATACGCCGCACCTGCCCCTTTTCTATGGGGGTAAATTCAGGCGCAAACATAACAACCGAAGCCTGATGGCTTTACATAACAATCATTGACCACGGAAATAATTATGTCTTCGAAAGGCAGGGATTCAGGCATCCGAAAAACGTATAGCGTGTCGCTTTTGGCGATGGCAGTACATACCCTTCTCAATCCAGGCATAGTACAGGCGGCAGATAACACGCAGCAGGATTTGGTGGTTAATGCCATCACCAGCGACAACAGCGGAGATAATGAGAAGCAGGATTATGCGGTGAAAACCACGCGTGCTGGCACCAAGTTGTTACTGACGCCGCGCGATGTGCCGCAATCGGTCAGTGTGGTGACTCAGCAGCGTATGCAGGACCAGCAATTACAAACCGTCACCGATGTTTTGAATAACACCACCGGCATCACCAGTAACCTGGTCGACTCAGAACGTTCAGAATATTATTCACGCGGTTTTAAAATCACCAACTTCACCTTTGACGGCATCCCCACGTCGGTGGGTGACAGCTGGAACTACGGTGATGCCGCCTCTGATACCGCGATTTATGATCGTATCGAAGTGGTACGTGGTGCGACCGGACTGATGACTGGTGCGGGCAGCCCATCAGCGTCGGTGAATATGGTGCGTAAGCACGCCGACAGCAAAGAATTCACCGGTAGCGTCAGTGCCAGTTACGGCAGTTGGAATAAGCAGCGCTATGTGGCTGACATTGCGGGCCCGCTGAACAGTAACGGCTCGTTGCGCGGACGTGTTGTAACGGGTTATCAGGACCAGGACAGCTGGTTAGACCGTTACCATAAAAACAAGAAGTTCCTGTATGGCGTCGTTGATGCCGACCTTACCGAACACACCACGCTTTCACTGGGTTATGACTATGAGAAAGCCGACACGCGTGATCCTACCTGGGGCGGCTTACCAGTGTTCTACAGCAATGGATCACTGACGCATTACAATCGCAGTCTCAACTCCGCCGCCGACTGGACTTATTACCACACTGAAGTGCAGAAGTTGTATGCCGACCTGGTGCATAACTTCAACAATGGCTGGAGCATTCATGTTAACGGCACACATGCGAAAAATACCTTTAGCGATAAACTGCTCAATATCTACAGCGCCTTCCCGGATGAAACCACGGGTGAAGGGGTGACCGGTTACGGCAGCCTCGATCGCGGTAAACGTGAACAAACTTCCGTTGATGGCTATGCCAGCGGTCCGTTTGAGTTGTTTGGACGTCAACATCAGCTCATGGCGGGTGTAAGCTACAGCCGTCAGCATAACCAAACCTACAGTCAGGATGGCGTCACCGATCTGGATGAATACGACATTACGTCAGCCGACATGGGGGCTTTTAATAACAACTGGACCGGCAATATCGCTGAACCGCAGTGGCAAGGCTGGTATCTCAACGCCAATGACGTGATCCGTCAGAAATCCGCCTACACCGCCGCGCGCTTCTCGCTGGCTGATCCACTGTCACTGATTATTGGGGCGCGCTACACCGAGTGGAGTACCAACGGCAGCAGTGGCAATATGACCAAGAGCAATACGACGCCGTATGCCGGTTTGGTGTATGACATCAACGATACCTGGTCAGCCTATGCCAGCTACACCTCGATCTTCCAGCCCCAGACTTACCGCGACGCCTCAGGTCATTACCTGTCGCCAGTTACCGGGAAAAGTTACGAAACGGGACTGAAATCAGCGTGGTTTGATGGTCGCCTGACGGCTACCGTCGCGGTATTCCGCATCCAGCAAGAGAATGTCGGTACGGCTATTGACGGCGTTTATGTTAATAACAGTAGCGAGCAAGCGTACTACGCCACTAAGGGCGCGCGCAGTAAGGGTGCAGAGTTTGAGCTAAACGGGGCCTTGACCGATAACCTGCAACTGACCTTCGGTGCCACACGTTACGTGGCACGCGACAGTGATGGGCGATATAACCCGGATCAGCCGCAAACCGACTTCAAACTGTTTACGCGCTACCAGGTACCGATGTTGCCAGACCTGACCATTGGCGGCGGCATCAACTGGCAGAACCGTACCTTTGAAGATGTCAGCGCACCAGATGGCAGTACGCAGCGTGTTTATCAGGGCAGCTATCCGCTGGCCAACCTGTTTGCGCGTTATCAGGTCACCAAACAAGTTGCGGTGCAGGCCAACGTCGATAATTTATTTGACCGCGAGTACTACACCTATATGAACAACTATGTTTACGGTGAACCGCGTAACTTCTCGGTGAGTGTCTCTTATCAGTTTTGATTGAAAAATCCCCGGTGCTAAGCCGGGGATTTTTGACATCAGACCTTGTTTTTATAATTAAGACTGAGCTGCGAATTCTGCTCATGCGGTAAACGCCACGCTTCTAAATAAACCGATTTCCAGTACGGATTATTCAGGGATGAGCGCATCACGCCCCGGCTAACCGAAGCGTGAAGGAATTGATGATCGGTGTCATAAAAGCCGACGTATAACTCATGTTTGATACTAAAGAACACTAAATCACCGGGTTGCAGGTGTGACTGATCAACCGGCTGATCCATGGCGATTAATTCTTTGGTGGTGACACGATCCATCGGAATATTAAAACGATCTTTTAACGTGCGCCAGACGAATCCCGAGCAATCACCCCCGTTAATTGCGTTCGACCCCACTGGTATTTGGTGCCTTCCCATGAGTGCATCTGATCGTGTAATGCGGCTATCATGGGGATTAAATGGCACTGTTGCAAATATTAAAGTTGATATGCCTTCTGGCCGATGATAAAGGCCCACATTTCAAACACTCTGGCTACTAAGTGCATTTCACCCAGAGGATGGCCGAAGTAGAATGACTCAGCCTGGCCTTTGCACAGCGCGCGCATCACTTCAATCCCTTTTATCGTGGCGTGAGCTGTCTTAATCGATTTAAACCCCAGCGTGGCGCTGATTATCCGTTTCAGCTTGCCATGACCGCATTCGATAACGTTGTTCCGGTATTTGATCTGCCGGTGCTCCACCTCCGGCGGGCATTTCCCTTGACGTTTCAGTAACGCCAGTGCCCGGGGGGAGTCGGTGCTTTGTCTGTACTGATGATGCGCGGGATCTTCCACTGTTTTACGTTGTTTAAAATCTTACCCAGAAACCGGTACGCGGCATTCGTATTGCGATGCGGCGAAAAGTAAAAATCGACAGTGCGGCCCCTGCTGTCAACGGCCCGGTACGGATAAGCCCACCGGCCATTCACTTTGATATAAGTTTCATCCAGATGCCATGAACAGAAGCCGGAATGCTGTCCCGTAAAGAAAGACCCAGTGGAAGTCCGCCCGCTTTCGCGTGGGGTAATGTCGCCCGGAAGCTCAACCCCTTTCTGCCCGGTTACAGGGCAGCATTCGCTTTCTCCACCTTCCTGTACCCGCACCTCCATCAGCTTCCCTTGCGGTCGGCTTGCCAGCGTGGGCAGAAGTACGGGCTTACCGTGTTTCACTTCAGTAACAGAATGGGTCAGACCCTGCCTCTTCATCGGCAATCGTGATGTGCGTGTGCTCTCACTCGACAAAAGAGCAGCCGATTGCGTACCTTTTGGTTCAAGCCTGTCAGCATCTTTGGCTTGTCAATGTTAACGGCGATTCACAGTAGTTCACTTATGTTGGTCATGCCATTCACCCTCGATAATGTCGCGGGCCAGCGGCGGGTTCAGCGGGCCGTCAACGGACCACATCTACGCCTCGGCATGGTGTCCATCAGCACCTGCGCGGTGCGGGTGTAGCATTCAAACGCAAACAGCGGATCGTCGCTCAGGCAGCGGGAACCCCAGAAGCGGTAGCCGTCTTTGCGGATAAGCGTGGTGACGTCGTTCTGGTTAAGCAGGCCCGCGTCGGTAGCCGGATCCTGTAAATCCCAGAATACGTCCTTTGAAATACCGGTCACGCCGTTCACGCCGACGTTAGAGAGCGACTTATGCCAGCCGGTTTGTTCGTCGATTTTGGCGCGCAGGCCCAGCGCGCGGGCGGTGGCGTAGGCCGTGGCGTCCTGCTTCAGTACGGTGTCAAAGCTGATGAAGTCCGACCAGATCAGCATCCCTTCGCGCTGGCTGAAGTTGGCGCGGTAAGCGATCGCCTCCTCCACGCTTTTGCAGCCGTAGGCGGACAGGTACGCAAACCCGCGCAGGCTCTGCGCCACACTCAGCAACTCGGTTGCAACGGCCTGCGTATCGTGCCCAGGCGCGCCGAGGATGCGCGGCTTTACGTCGCACACCGACTGCGCGGCCAGCAACGCTTTCATACCGGTGCGCTGGCCGTCGGTGACGCCGCCGATGATGTTCGCGGAGGTCTCCGCCTCAGTCTCGCCCTGCGGCACGCGCACCACGACGGTGACGGGTTTGGACTGGTCGGCGATAGCGTCCAGCGATCGGGCCAGCGTGCCGGATTCGCCCGCCTTGCCGCTGGCGGTGAGTACGTCGGTCAGCAGCACCGGTCGGTTAAGCGAGAATGTTGCCGGGTCGGCGTCGTCGCCGGTGCAGACCAGCCCGACGATCGCGGTACTGACGGTGGTAATGGTTCGGGTGCCCTCGTTGATTTCCTCAACGCGCACGCCGTGATGATAATCCTGTGCCGTTTGGCGGTTCTCCTGTTAAGGGGTTCCGCTATGGTCGTGCCTCATTGCAGATGGCGCATCTGAGTAGTGTTGTGTGAGGGCTCACACAATTATCCGCGACTCCGGAGTAACTGCCGTACCCGCTGGTACAAATTAAGAATGGACCGAATCAGGGATTATTCCCCCTGAATCCGATTGATAACCCTCTTCAATACTTTAACTATGAGGGAAATGTTAAACGGGAGAATAACGATGAAACTGGCCCCGAAACATTACCGCCTGTTGTCCCTACTGCAGGAAAGAGGCTCGATTCCCGCGCGTATCAGGCCTGTTATAAGGGAAGAATTGGTGGCAATGGGCCTCGCTGAATATTTTCACTGTGAGGAGTGGCTCAGGGAAAAGGAACGCTACAGGCTGACGAAGCAGGGCCGGGAATTACTTGAGAAACACGATAAAGAGATTGAGCAGGAAAAGCAGCGTGCCGCCGGTGAGTCACGGCCATTTCGTCCTGGAAGGCCGCGAAAGGACAGCAACCGCTTCCCTTGACGCTTCCAGTCTACAGACTAGCCTTGGTAGGCATTCTAATAAAATCGACGTTTTCGTTACCCCATATTATCCGCGCGCTGGCGCGGTTTTTTTTGCCCAGTAAATCAGTTCGACAGTGTTTAGTCTTGTCATATCAACTCGCCCGCAAATCATGCAATGGGGTATTTGTCAGCGAGACATCTCACCTGCCGTAACCCGATATCCTGCGTAGTGTACCCTCTCAAAACATTGCATCACCTTGACGATGCCGTTAAACCGGTTATATTTACCTACCTGAATAAGAAATTGTGTTTTCATTTTAGTTTGCTGCCGCGCCCTCCAGCGCGGTTTTTTTTGCCCCTGATATAATCACACTGCTGACAGTTAAGTTCTTTATCTTCGCGATTCAAACAAATCATTATCCATTTGTGCAGTAATGGTATTCTCTCACAGCGATTTATCCTGTCGCGAATTTCACTTCTTTATTTTTCCGCCCGACATACCTGGTCAGGTTGCGGCGTTTTTTTATCTGTAATGCTTTCGTCCTTAAGCTCTCTTGGTCTTGCCGCCGGAATATAGCGGTATAGTGTTTTGACTGACACTTCCAGCACCAGTGAAACCTGCAGCATTGTTGCCCCCTGAACCAGCATCCGCTCAGCCCTGGCTGTCACGTCCGCTGTCATCACCCGCCGGCGGCCCCCAACGCGCCCTTTTTCCCGCGCAGCTGCCAGCCCAGCGCGGGTTCGCTCTACGATCAGCTCGCGTTCCATTTCCGCAAGCGCCCCCATCACGTGAAAGAAAAAGCGCCCCATCGGCGTGCTGGTATCAATGCTGTCGGTCAGGCTGCGGAAATTAACGCCGCGTTCACGCAGTTTCTTCCGTCAGCATTACCAGATGACGCATGCTGCGCCCGAGCCTGTCCAGCTTCCAGACAACCAGCGTGTCCCCGGCTTGCAGGCAACGCAGCGCCTTTTTCAGTCCGGGGCGAACACGGGTTTTTCCGCTGATCCTGTCCTCGAAAATCAGCTCACAATCTGCGCTCTGAAGCGCAATCCGCTGTAAATCCGTGTTTTGGTCATTTGTTGATACCCTGATGTAGCCAATCAGCACGCTGCAATCTCCGCAAATGGGCGTGAGTGTGCCAGTCCAGGCCATCACGGGCCAGGCCATTGATTCGCCTAAACCTCGGTTTAGACGATATCGCAAAAGCGGGGGTTGCGACCGGCGTAATGGCATGGCCGGGTTATGCGATACTGCCGCTTATCATCAATGGTGCAAAGGTCACCATGGTTGAGCCGCAGGCGTTGCCGGTGCCGACGTTGAACGCCAGCGACACCAGCGCGTCGCAAACCTGCTGCGCGCCACGCAGCGCGCCAGTGCCGCCTCGACGCGTAACACGTTGGTGGTGAAGTTGCCCGCCGCCTGCCGCTCGGTGATCGTCTTGCCGGGAATGACGCCCAACCTGGCGTCCCACCCGTATTGATGCTCACAGGTAACGCTTCACCTCACGGTATCCGCGCGGCCTAAGTCCGGACTACCTTGTTCTGGCAGCTTCACACAGGCCCGTTGCCGATCCTGCATGTGCCAGTAGGCTACTGATGACGGAACATCAGGTTCCTCTCTGATTTCTCAGCGGAACAATTACTGAAGCGACTTTTTACGTCGCACGTCCAGAAACATTTCGTCGGTTGACTGAATTTTCGTCATCACACGCCGATATAGCGCCTGAAGCATATTTTGTGCCTCATTACGCTGACCAGGAGAAGTGATGTTCCGGAAATTATTAAAAAAAGCGCCTGCCGTAGAAAGGGCTGATACAGTCACATCTGCAATACCGGCTGTTGAAACGGTCTGCGCAGATAACAGCGACACTCTGCTGCTGAAATGTCTGATGAATATCAATCAGACGTGCGTGTGGTACATTGAGGCACCTGACCTGCGGACTGATTCGCCCGCTTTCTTCTCACCTTCGGCCCGTCGTCTTTTAGGATTGTCTTCTCAGAAGGAATTTGGACTCGCCTCGCTGGTGCAGAGGGTTCATCCGGATCACAAAGACGCTTTCAGAAGTTTCATTCATTATGCTGTCAGCCACAGCGTCGTCGGTAATCCCCTACGATGCCGTATTAAAACAGATGCAAATAATTCTCAATGGTTCCTTCTCCGGGCTCAGTACAGCGCAGACTTTATGCCGCCCCGGCTGGTTGGCACTATTGAAAATATCGGGGAAGAAATCGAGCAGGCCCGCCTTTTCGATATCGTATCCACACGCTTTGACCTGTCCCGGGAAATGCTTAACGACGGACTCTGGGACCTCGATATTATCGGTGGAAATCCGCTCAACCCGGACAACGTATTCTGGTGGTCACCGCAATTCAGAAAGCTGCTTGGCTTTGAAACGACTGAAGAGTTTCCGGACGTAATGGAAAGCTGGGCATCACGCCTTCATCCGGAAGATAAACAGGCTGCGCTTGACGCGTTTGTCAGCCATCTCATGGACTTCAGCGGTAAAACCGGTTTTGATATCGAGTATCGCCTTAAACTGCGCAGCGGGGAATACCGGTGGTTTCAGGCCCGGGGCCAGACAAAGCGCGCGCCAGACGGGACGCCACTGCGTGCTGTCGGTGCGCTTATTGACATTCAGGGGCGTAAAGACCGGCTGCAGCACGAAGAAAGTGAAATCAGGCGGAATATCCAGACAGCTGAAACCGCTAAAGAAATTGCGGAACTGGTATCTGAAAACGGAAGCATTGCAGCGCAAATTAAACTCATTTCGCTCAACGCAAGTATTGAAGCCGCAAGGGCCGGGATACACGGCAGGGGATTTTCTGTTATCGCCAGCGCTATCAGGGGGCTGGCCGAAAGAACAGCTGACATCACCGGGCAGATTTCCCGCCTGCAGATGCGCATAAAAAGTTTTGCTGCGGACACTGACAAATCAGACATACGCTGATCGTCCGGCATTATGTGTGTTCATATCAGCCAGCCGCCTGCTCTGCCCTGTTAGTAGGTGCGGGATCCCATTAATGACCCGAGAGGCTGCTTTTGCAGATGCAGTGAGGTAAGTCCTACTACGAACGGGGCGGGGCTCAGGCGATGTGTTGCCGGCAGACAGGTCATGGTTACCTCTTCAGCCAGCCGGTTTCCGCAGAGCGTGCAACCGATCTGACTGCATCCGGTCCGGTTACGGTTTTCGGTGCCAGCAGCACTTTACCGACAAGTAAGGCTGCATAGCCTTTAGCCGGGCGGGCTGAACGAGCCCTGCCGGTGCGTCACGGCACGCCCGGCTAAGCAGGGTCTATGGAACATTCACCCGGTGTCGGCCTGACCGGCTCAGGCATGCCGGGACCATCCGCTGACGGGTGTTATTACCGTGCGCAGCAGGATATTCAGGTGATGTGGTTGCCTGCCACGACAGTGAAAAAACTATATTGCGTGCAATTTTGTTGCGCTCAACCCTACTGAATCAACGCTTTCTGCCGATACCCCTTCACCAAACAAATGTTTCCCGGAGAACTGATGAAAATTTCAACACGCCTCAGCGCAGGATTTGGTTTGCTTATCCTGCTTTTTATCCTGTGCACAGCTATCGCCGTTCACGCACTGTGGCAGGCCAGGGAGGGGATGAACGACACCGTCGACGTGAAGATGAAGCGCTTTGCACTGGTCGTGGACATACGGAACGGCGTGCGCGACATGGCGATTGCCGCGCGCAACCTGGCCCTGCTGTCTGACCCGGCACAGATGCAGCCCGAGTGGCAGCGCCTGACTGCTCAGCGTGATGCGTATATCCGTAATCGTGAGCAACTGCAAAGAAGCATGTCCGGCAACGTTACCGCTCAGGGGAAGGCTGCCCTGGAGAAAGTGCTTTCAGCGGAGGGAGCCGCACTTTCCACCCTGATGACGGCCGGAAAGCTGGGGCTGGATAACCGCCAGCAGGAGGCTACCGCGTTTCTGATGGCCACCGCCCGGCCGGCGCAGAAGGCTTTACTGACACCCCTTGATGACCTGACGGACATTGAGATGCAGCTGAGCCGGGATACGGTATCTGAAAATAGTGCCCGCACCGCCCGGACGGCCGCTATCCTGTCGGGCCTGGCCCTGCTGTCCGTTCTGCTGTCGGTGGCAACCTGTTATCTGCTCGTCCGCATGCTGATGCGCCAGCTGGGCGGTGAACCTGCTCAGGCCCGCGCGCTGGCCGCCGCCATCGCCGCCGGTGACCTGACCTCTCCGGTCACGCTGCGCCGCGGCGATACTTCCAGCCTGCTTGCCTCGCTGGAAGGCATGCAGGCTAACCTGCGCGGACTGGTGTCGCAGATTAAGGATGCGTCCGCCTCGGTGGCGCTCGCCGCAGACGAAATTTCGCAGGGAAATACCGAGCTTTCCTCGCGCACTGAGCAGCAGGCTGCCGCCCTGCAAGAGACGGCAGCCAGCATGGAGCAGCTGACCGCCACGGTGAAAAGCAACGCGGCCGGTGCGCACCAGACTGCGGGCACGGCGCGCGAAACCGCCTCGCTGGCCCGCGCGGGTGAGGCTGACGTGCAACGCATGTCGGAGACCATGAACGAGATCTCGCTGAGCGCGGTCAGGGTCCGGGACATCACCTCGGTCATTGAGGGCATTGCTTTCCAGACCAACATTCTGGCGCTCAATGCGGCCGTAGAGGCCGCACGCGCCGGCGAGGAGGGCCGGGGGTTTGCCGTAGTGGCGGGGGAGGTCAGGTCACTTGCCCAGCGCAGCGCCAGCGCGGCGCGGGACATCAAACTGCTGATTGAGCAGGCCGTTTCCCAGGTCGAAGGCGGCGTGGCCGCGGCCGCCGGCACGGGAGAGAGTATCCTGAGGGTTGTCAGCATGGTGGGCGAGCTGGCAGACGCCATGGACAGCCTTTCCCTCTCCTCCGGCGAGCAGATGCAGGGTATCTCTCAGGTCAGCATCGCCGTCAGTCAGATGGACGGAGTGACGCAGAATAACGCCGCCCTGGTGGAAGACTCCTCTTCGGCATCGCAGTCGCTGTCAGAGCAGGCCCGTGCCCTGCTCGGCATGGTGGAGACCTTCCGCGTATGACGTACGATAGCGATGCTGTATTCGCCGGCCCGGACCGGATCACCTCTCTTAAGGCCGACGTGGACGCGCTGTTACGGCAGCTAAGCGAGGGTGAATACCTTAGCATAGACACGTTTGCCAACAACTGGGTGCACCTGACAGCCCTCTATGCCAGAATCCAGGCACAGATGAATGACCGGGTCCTGATGGACCGGATGGTCCGCACAGACCTGCTGCTGACCGCAGACCTGATAGCAGTAGGCCGGATGATTATGGTGATAAACAACTTTATGCGCTGTGCGGCCGCCACGCGCTGAACCGGCCAGCCGGTTCACGTTGACATCAATTTAATCTGACCCAATACTGTGCGCGCCCTGATAGGGCGCAGAACCGCTGCTGTCCGGCCGGTGAGGCAGACTGACTGACAGAAGCGTGTCCGGCGCCCTGAACCGCTGGCCGGTGCAGGCTGTCACGCCGCACCCGGCCCAATCCGGAAAACGTGATGATATGAAAGATGACATTCCAGCAAACTGCGATGCGGTTCCTGCCGCAGCGGCACCTGAAACCATTGATCAGTTTCTGTGCTTTGCGCTTTACTCGGCATCCCTTGCCATGACGAAACTCTATCAGCCCCGGCTGAAGCCGCTGGGCCTGACCTATCCGCAGTACCTGGTGCTGCTGGTGCTGTGGGAAAAGGATGGCCTGACGGTCTCCGAGGTCGGCGCGCGCGTACGGCTGGACTCCGGCACGCTCAGCCAGCTCCTGAAGCGTCTGGAGAAGACCGGCGTTATCTGCCGGCAGCGCGACATGCAGCATGATGAGCGGCGCGTGCTGGTTTTCCTGACGGAGCAGGGCCGCCGGCTGAAGATAACGGCCGCCGGCGTGCCCGCGGATATGGTGTCGGTGATGGATACGGCCTGTGATGAGTTGGGTGAGCTGACCAGCCGGGTCGCCGCGCTGCGGGAAAAGCTGGCGCGTGCCCGCACATGATACCGCTTCCCGCCGAGTGCGGGAGACATCATAACCCCGCCGGGTGACCCGAATGACGTCGTTCCCGGCGATATAAGCACGACACCAGTTGTGCGTCAGGAGTATGAATTGGGTAGCGACAGTCCGGATAATACGGAAAGCATTGCGTCAGTAATAGGGCAGGCCGTCTCGGCCCTGCTGAAGTCAGGAAAAGAGGTGGGCATGCAGCAGATCCTGACCGTCCTGGAGCAGGAGGCCGCGCGGTCGGTGGACGGCCGTAAAAAGCTTTACGACCGGGCGATCCGCGTCGTCGCCGGAGACACGGATGGATGATGCGGACTCAGCAGGCCACCGGCTGACACACAGCCGGATGGCCGGTGAATCAGTGCCTGAACGCTGCACCCGGGACGGTTACGTCAGCCCGTTCCGGGTCATCTGTCCGGTTCAGGACGCGGCCGGCGGCACTGTCCTGATGCTGCCTGCGCAATGCCGCTTCGGCTTCCCGGATGGCGGAAAAGGTTGCCTTTCTGCAGCCGGCATCCTTTTCCGTCATCAGCATCTGCTGCAGCCGGAGGAGCAGCGTTATCTCATTAACCGGTTCTTTCTCTCTGAGTAAAAAAAGCACCGCCTCACCGAGCTTCGTGTCGGCCCGTTTTTCATCTTCTGTTCTGTACATTACGTTGCACCACATTCCTGGTTTCAGTCAGGGCAGATGCCGGCCTTGCCGGTATCTGCCAGAGAACTCTGCCACCAATGGTAGCCTCTGCCACGGTATGTTCAACCTGAAATTAATGCACCGTCCGGCAGGGCGTATCATCCCTCCGCATGTGCAACCGTTCCGCTGGTTGCCTCTCTGAACTGTCAATATATAAGACTAACCTTATGATTAAATTTATTTTTTACAGATGTCAGAATGATATGAGACGTTTCCCGTAACGAATTTTCCCGCCGCCGGCGGTTTTTTTTCCTGATGTAATGTAATGCCCGGCCGGCTCTGTCATTTCTGCTGGTTCGCTTGCGTAACCTTCAGGCCGGAGTGCCCGTCGTTATGCGAGCGGCACCACAGCTGCCCCCCGGAGAGAGCAAACCATACGCTAATCATGCGCAGCAGGGCGTTGGCGGCGACCGCCCCCTGCCCGAACATGCTCTGGTTGACGTAGCTGATGGCTTGATCAGCCAGCCTACCGGACGTGCTCCGGTCGATGATTGCGTTAAGCGGTCGCCTGCGGGCTTCCGGCACTGCGGCGTAAACGCTAGCCCCCCTTGCCTCGGCATAGAGTTGCTCCTGCCCGATGATATGACGCATGAGCAGAGCCTGTCCGCGATGTTAATTGCGGAGCCGCTGGCAGGCGCCTGAAGATACTGTTTATTCTCCTGTTCAGCAGGCGTCATAGCGGGTCCATGGCACCTGCTGAATAACTGAAATTGTTGTTACGTTGTGTGACATCCACGTACTGGTCTGGCGGTCTCTCCTGTGGCATCTATACTTTTCCACCCAGGATTAATCTCAGTCACCGTAGCATTTATGCCCGGGACCCGCGATGGACTGCCTTTAACACACCAGAAAGAGGTAAGACATGTATATTCGACTGGATCTCTTTGCCGAGATGCTCGGCATCCGGCCGGGCGACCTGCTACAGGCGACGCGCACGGACGGGGTGCTGGCAGGCTTTACTCTCCCCCGACGTCGTCAGGTGCGCGGCGCTGCCGTGATGTTCCTGCAGGAGGAGGCTGTAGCCTTCTTAAAGCAGTGGCAGACGCGTTCATCTGTACCCTCTGCTCCGGATGCCGATGAGCCGCTGGTATCACTGGACGCATTCGCTCGCCAGGCCGGTATCGCGCCGCTGGCACTCTGGCAGGCTGCCAGTGCCGGAAAACCGCTCCGGGGCATTGCCCTGCCCGTGGCTATCAAATCTTACGGCAGCCAGCTGATGTTTTCCGCTGCGGCCGTTGAGTTATTTACCGCCGAGTACCGATGCTGTTTATCGAAAAAGTAAGGTAAATCAGCTTATTGCCAGTTTTTATTTTTGCCGGATAGTCTCATTATCCGGCCCCTTCGCTGACTCTTAATTAACATGTGGAATATGGATGAACCGTACCGAATGGCTGCTAAAGTTCCGGCGATACCAGAATCTGGAAACGCTGGAGAGGGTTTATGAGCACCTGAGCTATACCGGCGACCCTGATGAAGAATTTGCGATGACGTCGGCTTATGACCATCGAAAGGCCGAGCTTGCCGCTGGCAAGCTGTTTGACCGGGTACCCAGGCACATCTGGCAGTACGTAAAGTAATCTCCTTCTGGCGCCGTTCTCATAGTGCGGCTCTCTCTCGGCCGTTTAGCTGGCGATGGTTGATAAGTAGCGGCAATTTCCGAAGGAGCTGGCCAGCGATATCAACAGGCTGCTGCGGGAGGGCCGTGAGAAAGGGCTGCACGCCGACCTTCCCGGCCAGCCGGACTACCCCTGGCGGGCCGGTAACGGCAACCTGAAGGCTCAGAACGACCTGTTCCGGCGGCAGCACGCGCTGCACGTGGTCAAGCTCACCTGCTGGATATATCAGGTGTTGGCAGAGAGCGGGTGGAGCGACCGCAGGCAGCTACGCCTGAGCCTAGCCATGTCCGGCATCTACCTTAACCGTAACGGGCTTGTTTCAGGCTTTGATGAGCATGGCCAGCAGCGTATGGCCATACCCGGCTGTGCCTGCCAACTGGTGCCTTCAGCGATCGCCGATGCTGACCAGCCTGCATTATCCTGACAGCTGTTACGTGCGCAGAGAGATAGATGTCCGATACAAACCCGTAATGCTGTTTAAGGTTCATAGCAGCCGTATCAACAGGAACCGGGCCAGACTTTCACACCATATTATTGCGTGTTGCCGACTCTTCGTCGCCTGTTACCGGTTGCTGACTGACAGGGTTGAGATAGCTTGTGAGGTTATTGCCGCTGCAGCAGGTTAGCGTTATTAAAAGGGTCATAATGGAGAGAATTTTTTTCATATTAACAGCCTATGGAATGAAGGACTGCACATGATCGTTCAATTCGAATGCATGTGTGTAGTCAGTGTGTACATTCCCTAAATGCCCTAACACCTGAAATTATTTTTCCGACTAGGAAGATTTACGCCGTAGTATCAGCACGGGCCATTCCCTACGGAATTCCGTGCGCCAGCGCCACTGCCGGAAGAGAATTTCCAGCTGCATCAGCGCCCTCATCGCTGGTGTAAAAGGGATACGGTAAGTGCGGTGATGGACGGTAAGCCCACCTTCAGCGATACAGGCCAGCATCCGGCGAGCACGAATGTCGGTCAGAAGGTGCGAGGAGATGATAACGATGTGGTACTTTTCCAGAGCCTGTCGGGTTGACGCCTTCACGCATTGCCAGAACTGATGGACCCGCTCTGGCGTCAGATCTGTGGTGGGCTGCCAAGGGGCGAGGTGCACCCACGCCCGACTGCGACGATGGCGGATCAGCGTCAGCGCCGGTCTTAACTGCCGCTCTGCCCATGCGAGCGGGCGAAGGAGAAAGGGAAGAAGGAACAGCAGCACCCATACCAGATAAAACCCGGTGGATGTGCCGTGGAGGGTGAAACTCAGGCTCATCGTCCCGCACAGTGCCAGCCAGATCATAAAAAAAAACAAAACAAAGAATTGCTGCATACGATGGTTCGCGATACCGGTGTAATCAGAGGTATGCAGGAAAGCATCACGGTGTTACCAGATCACCCTGAAAATCTGAAACCACTTCTGAACATTTTAACAAGCAGGATTTCTGTCAGAGACGGTTACGGGTTTCCGGTTGAAATTGTCCGGAGAGCTTTTAGCTTAGCGTCATATTCAGCAGGCATATTACGGCGGAGGTGACGGTGATTGGACTTAACTGGTTAACAGGCAGGGGCAGACAGGAAAACCAGCACGTAGAGGGACTATCTAAGGGCGACACATCCCCCCGGCCTGTTGCTGATGGTAGCTGGCACCCAGCTCTGACGGGCAGTGCGCAGCTTCAGACAAACGAGTACCGTCGTCTTATCCGGGTGCTGACAGAAAACAGTCCGCTTTCAAAGGAAGTCACTGAAGCCTGGTGGCTCAGGCCTCTGGAGGAGATGGCGGCACGGGTGCAGGCCTGCCCGGCTGCCTGGTCCGGCCCGTACTCTGGTCCCGGAGGTTTTAATGAACTAAGCCTGAACGTGGCCGCGCGTGCGGTCAGGCTGGTCCGCGGCATGATGCTGCCAGCAGGCGCCACGCCTGAAGAACAGGCTGAGCAAACGCCCGGCTGGGTCTGTGCGGCATACTGGGCCGGGCTGTTCCATCATCTGCCCTGGCTGATGCAGGTGGAGGGGGCTCTGAAGAACGGTCGGGTCTGGTATCCCGGCCTGAGCGTGCCCGGAGATCAGTGGCGGGTCAGGCAGACCACTGAACCCTCAGGCGAGATGAACTGCGTATTTGTGGCGCTAAGACTATTGCCTGAGACGGCCCTGTTGTGGCTTCAGCGCTGGCCCGCTCTGTCTGATACACTCCTGCTCTTTCTGTCGGGACGCCGTGCCGAAGCCGGGACACTAACCAGTATTGTGAACGATGCCCTGAGCAGTTGCTGTCTTTCAAATGAGACCGTAATGTCCGGGCAAAAACCGCAGCAGGCCTCTCTGGTTAATATAACATCTGTAACAGACCATACCCCCCCGAAATTATATGAAGTAAAACCTAACTCATTGTCCAGTCTCGATAATGCTGAAGGTATTTTAGTGCCAATCAAAAATGTATTTTTGGACTACAGTTCTGCTCAGGAAAGTGAGTTGTCGCCTGAGAAGATTGTCCCGCCTGCTCCTTCATTGGTGCTGGAATCCGCACTCACAGTAGAGGAAGCCCTGCTTTCTGCAGAAAACGCCATCAGTAAGGGAGAAGAAGAGCAGACGCAGGGCTATACGGAGAATCTCCTGTCATTGCTTGATTTAATGGCTGAAGGGAAAACTGCTACGGCATTGGATAATTCTTCTTCGGATAATCGTCCAGCCACGCCAATTACAACTGAGGTGTTTCATTCCGATGAAAACAGGAAAGATAAGGGAGAAGAATCCGGTGTGCTCTTTCTTGAGTGGATTAGGGACAGCATTGAGGACGGCAGGCTGAGCGTAAATCAAAAGGACAGTCTGCTTCACGTTCTGGCGCAGTTTGTTTTTGTGGTCTCACCGGCCTGTTTTTACCGTTACACCACGACTGCAGGAGGCAGCGATACGGATAAGGCCAGACTACAAAAAAGTTTTGAGGCACTGAACGTACACCATTCACGAAATGGTAAGGGGTTATTTCATTACCATCAATACGATACTCTGGATAAGAGTGGTCGTTTTACAAAAGTGTCAGGCTATATGATTAATGCCGACATTTTATTTAAAAAAGGGAGCTGTCCTTCGGACAGCACATGGCTTTCAGCCAGGAAATGACTGGTTGGGGATCATTTATAAAATTGAGGTCAAAATGAAAGATTCGTGTTCATTTGATGAACTTCTTGAAGGATATTTTTTTAGTAAAACTCTTCGAGTTGCAACTGAATGGAGTTACAGAAAAGTATTAAAGACTTTCCTGAACTTTGCTGGAGCAGCCATATCTCCTGCTGATGTTGATGACAGGTTGGTTTTAAACTGGCGCAGACATGTGATTAATGTGGAGGGTCTAACAAAAACCACATGGAACAATAAGCTCACACACATGAGAGCATTGTTCAACTTTGCAATAGAGGAACGTTATATTTCGGCAACCAAAAATCCCTTTAATGGCAAGATTGCACGGCCAGATGTAAAGCGAAAGAAAACCCTAACTGATATCCAGATTAATAAAATATATCTTTTAATGGAGGCCAGGGAGGCGGATGAACAGTATGGTAAAAACTATAACCACAGGTCGGCATTGAGACCTGCATGGTTCTGGCTTACCGTGCTGGATGCTTTACGAAGGACAGGTATGAGGCAGAATCAGCTTCTGCATATACGATTGTGTGACGTTAATTTTATGCATAACTGGATAAGCCTTCGACCGGAAGGAGCAAAAAACCATCGCGAGCATCTTGTTCCGATCACGCGTCATCTGAGACCAAGATTAGAAATGCTTTATAACCGTTCTCTGGAAAGAGGAGCAAAGATGGAGGATCAGCTTTTCAATTTATCCCGATTTGATGGCCGCAGAAATGAGACAAGTGAAAACATGGATAATCCACCATTGCGTGCATTTTTTCGCCGGCTTTCAAATGAATGTGGTTTTGTTGTGAGCCCTCATCGATTCCGGCACACAATAGCTACAAATCTGATGAGTATGCCTGACAGAAACCTGAAAATGGCTCAGGATCTTCTGGGCCATTCAACGCCTGCAGTCACTCTGCAATACGTAGAGAGCGACATTAACAAGGTCAGGATCGTTCTCGAACAGCTGGAAGTGACCTAAGAGTAATCTTAAGTCAAATTTTAACGATATGATTCTTATAGAGGAAAAAAGGGAGGCAAACCTTTACAAAAGATTGACAGAAAACATTTCTAAAGGTAAATACGATGCTGAAGTATTTTTTAAGGATTTGAGAAGTCCAGAGGATGCACGAACATCCTCCGGACTTTAAGTCCCATGTTCAACAATGGTGCGGTAAGCAAACTACCAACATCATGCTGGGGACCACTGTCATGCCCGTTAAGGATCTCAACACCTAACGAACAGGCTCTGAAGAGTGGTGCCCGGAGGCGGAATCGAACCACCGACACGGGGATTTTCAATCCCCTGCTCTACCGACTGAGCTATCCGGGCAACGGGGCGCATTAAACCCTAATGGCTCACAGCCGTCAACGGGTTTCGTAAAAAAAGCGTAGCAATCGTGACTGATTGCCTGCTTTTCAGGCAGACTGAACAAAAAGCCTACGCCAGCGCGCCGTTTTGCCGGCATAGCGCGATGCTCAGCACATCTTCAGCCAGACGCCGCGCGGTAGCGACATCCTGCACGTTGCGTTTCACCAGCAGCTTACTCAGACAGCCTTCGAGGATCAGCTCCATCTGATCGGCCACCATGCTGGGGTTGTCCAGCGCCAGGTCGACGAGGATTTCATGGGTGAACTGCCAGGAACTGCGCTTCTGCTGTTCGGCAAGCTGGTGCACCGGTTGATCCGGCTGGGGATAGAAACTGCAGGCGGCAATAAACAGACAGCCGGGAAAGCGGCCTTTACTGACGTGCTCTGCCAGCACGTCGTAACGCGCCAGCAGCTTTTGTGCCGCACTGAAACGCTCATCCAGTTGCACCTGGCGGCGCCAGCTGTCGATCTGCTGGCCGTGAAAGCGCAGCGCGTCATACAGCAGGGCATCGCGATCGGGCCAGTAGCGCTCCAGCTGATCGCTGGTGAGGCCGCTTTCGCCAGCCAGCTGCTGCAGCGAGGTGGTCGCGGCCAGGCCGCTCTGTTCGAGCACATTCAGCGCATGCTCAAGGATCTGTTCGCGTTGCAAAAGACTCTCCTCCGGAATGCGGGCCCGGGCGCGTACGCCCGGGCAGTGTCGTGCAACCAGTTTCGTTTAACGCGGCAGATTGTGCAAATGGGCGCGGAAATCCGCGGCGTTAAGGAATCCGGTGACGCGTGAATCGGCAATCTCTTTGCCCTGCGCATCAAAGAACAGGATGGTCGGCAGGCCAAGCACCTGCAGATGCTGCAGCAGCGCGTTATCCTGCGCGTTGTTGGCTGTCACGTTAGCCTGTAGCAGCTGCACGTTGCTCAGGGCACTGCGTACGCCGTCATCGCTGAAGGTGTATTTTTCAAACTCTTTGCAGGCCACGCACCAGTCGGCATAGAGATCGACCATAGTGATACGGCCCTGCGCCTGCTGTAATGCGCTATCCAGCTGCTGGCTGCTGCTGATGCGCTGAAACGGCAGGTGCGCGACGCTTTGCGTACTGCTGCTGCCAAATGCCCAGTCCTGCAGCGGGCGCGCCACCACCAGCGCGGCCGCCAGCATGATGATCGGCAGCACGCGCGCTGTGCCGCGCGCGCTGAGACTCAGGCTGAACGCCCAGGCAAAAAATGCCACGCCGAGCAGACTCCACAGCCGCAGTCCCCAGATATCGCCCAGCACGCGCTCCAGCAGAAACACCGGCAGCGCCAGAATCACAAAGCCACAACCCTCTTTCACGCTCTGCATCCACGGCCCGCTTTTCGGCAGCAGCCGGTTGCCGAACATCGTTACAGCAATCAGCGGCAGTCCCATGCCGAAGGCGTACAGCCACAGCGTGCCGGCACCGGCCCACAGATTACCGCTCTGCGCGATATACAGCAGGATAGCGCTGAGCGGCGCGGTGGTGCAGGGTGAGCAGATCAGGCCTGCCAGCGCGCCCATCATAAACACGCCCGCCAGCGATCCGCCTTGCTGACGGTTGCTCCACAGCGTCAGACGCGTCTGGAGGCTGGCAGGCAGCTGCAGCGTGAACAGGCCAAACATCGACAGCGCCAGCAGCACAAACAGCACGGAGAGGCCGATCAACACGTAAGGATGCTGCAGCGCAGCCTGGAAACGCAGGCCCGCCGCAGCCACCACCATACCGAGCAGGGTGTAAGTCAGCGCCATACCCTGCACGTAGACCAGTGCGAGGGCGAACAGCCGGCCCAGCGAGTAGCGGCGCTGACCACCAAGAATGATGCCGGAGATCAGCGGATACATCGGCAGCACGCATGGCGTAAAGGCCACGCCGATGCCAATCAGCAGCGCCCACAGCGGCGAAAACGGCAGCGGCGTGCGGTCAGCGGCCGGTGATGCCGCGATTGCCGGCGCGGCGCTATCGGCAGCCATCGCCGTCAGCGGCACCGAGCGGGTCTCCGGCGGATAGCAGAAACCGGCCGCGGCGCAGCCCTGATAGGTCACGCTGAGCGTTGCACCGGCATCGGCCTGGCGCAGGGTGATCGGCAGCTGTACGTCCTGCGGATAGATTTCGCTCTTGCCGTAAAACTCATCTTCGTGCGGCTGGCCCGGCGGCAGCGTGACCGGCGCCAGCTGCGCGTGTTGCGCGCTGATGTGGAATTGCTGGCGATAGAGGTAATAGCCGTCCTTCACTTTCCAGCTCAGCGTCAGCTGATGGCCCTGCTGGCTGAAATCAAAGCCAAAGGCCTGATCGACCGGCACAAAGCGGTTGTTGGTGGTGGGCGAGAACAGGCTGGCCTGCGCCGACAGGCAAAACAGCAGCGCCAGGCACAGGCTTAACAGGCGGGAAAATCGAGCAGCCATGACGAATTAATCAGCTCCGGTGGCGAATGAGCCGCGATAATAACACGGCTCATTCGCCACGAGGTTTTCAGGATGTAACCACGACGCTACAGAATCAGGCTACCGAACAGGAAGCCAAACGCCACCGAGAAGGTGATTGCCAGTACGCCGGGAATGATAAACGAGTGGTTGAACACGTACTTACCAATGCGGGTCGAGCCGGTGTCGTCCATCTCCACCGCGGCCAGCAGCGTCGGGTAGGTGGGCAGCACGAACAGCGCGGACACCGCGGCGAAGGAGGCGACCGCCGCCAGCGGCGACACGCCGAGCATCAGTGCCGCCGGCATCAGCGCTTTGGTGGTGGCCGCCTGCGAGTAGAGCAGCGTGGCAGCAAAGAACAGCACCAGCGCCAGCATCCACGGATAGCTCTGCAGCATGTCGCCGGCCAGCGTCTGGATGTCGCTCAGGTACGCCTTGACAAAGGTATCGCCCAGCCAGGCGACGCCCATCACGCAGATACAGGCGCTCATGCCGGATTTAAACGTGCTGGCACTGAGAATTTCACCGGTTTCCACTTTGCAGGTCAGGCAAATCAGCGTAGCAACCGTCAGCATAAACACCACAATGGCTTCGTTACGCGGCAGCACCGGATTGCTGATCAGGCCCACGCTGTCGCTGATTGCCGTCGCGTACAGCACCACCGCCGCAATACCGATCAGGAACAGCAGCACCGCGCGTCTGGCTCCCGGCTTGATGTGATAAACCTGCTCACCGCGCAGCGTCACTTCACCTTTCGCCAGGCGCGCCTGATAGACGTCATCTTCTTTGAGTTCTTTGCCGAGAAAGTTGGTGATCACGGCGGCACAGAAAATGGCCAGCATGGTGGCAGGCAGCGCGACGCCGAGCAGCGCCAGATAACTGACGCCGCGCGGTTCAAGAATCGAGGCAAAAAATACCACCGCGGCTGAAAGCGGCGAGGCGGTGATGGCGATTTGCGACGCCACTACGGCTATCGACAGCGGGCGCGAAGGGCGTACGCCTTGCTCTTTGGCCACTTCCGCAATCACCGGCAGGGTAGAAAAAGCGGTGTGCCCGGTACCCGCCAGAAGCGTCATCGCATAGGTCACCAGCGGCGCAAGGAACGTGACATAGCGCGGATGGCGGCGCAGCAGGCGTTCCGCCAGCCCGACCAGATAATCCATGCCGCCAGCCACCTGCATCGCGGCGATGGCCGCAATCACCGCCATAATGATCTCGATGACATCAAACGGGATCGCGCCGGGTTTCATGCCGCAAACCAGCGTCAGCACCAGCACGCCTAAACCGCCGGCAAAGCCAATGCCGATGCCGCCGAGGCGCGCACCCAGCCAGATCGCCAGCAGGACGATGAGCAATTCCACCACTACCATAGTTTCACTCCCTGAAGTGCCGCAACACGCAGCCACTTTAGTTATAGACGTCAAAATAAAAAAGCACGCCGTATTGTATACAGGCGTGCTTCAGACGACTTGATCCGGAACGGATTACTGTTCGTTTTCGTCGGTGTAGCGTTTGGCTTTGTATTCCGGGTGCATCAGGTTCTGAATGGAGAAAATATCGTCCAGCTCGGCTTCGGTCAGCAGACCGCGTTCCAGCACCACTTCGCGTACGCTCTTACCGGTTTCAGCACAGATTTTCCCGACGATATCGCCGTTGTGATGGCCGATGTACGGGTTGAGGTAAGTGACGATACCGATGGAGTTGAACACGTAGGCTTCACAGACCGCTTTGTTGGCGGTGATGCCGTTAACGCATTTTTCCAGCAGGTTGTAGCAGGCGTTAGTCAGGATGCTGATCGACTCAAACAGCGCCTGGCCAATCACCGGTTCCATCACGTTGAGCTGCAGCTGACCGGCTTCAGAAGCCATGGTCACCGTGGTGTCGTTGCCAATCACTTTGAAGCACACCTGATTGACTACTTCCGGAACCACCGGGTTAACTTTCGCAGGCATGATCGAAGAACCGGCCTGCAGTTCCGGCAGGTTGATTTCGTTCAGGCCGGCGCGCGGACCGGATGACAGCAGGCGCAGGTCGTTACAGATTTTCGACAGTTTCACCGCCAGGCGCTTCAGCGCTGAGTGCACCATGACATAAGCGCCACAGTCTGAGGTGGCTTCAATCAGATCTTCGGCGGGCACCACCGGCAGGTTGCTGACTTCCGCCAGGCGCTGTACCGCCAGCTGCTGGTAGCCGTCCGGCGTGTTGAGGCGGGTGCCGATCGCCGTGGCGCCGAGGTTAACCTCCAGCAGCAGTTCGGCGGTGCGCAGAATGCTGCGCGTCTCTTCGTTCAGCAGTACGTTAAACGCGTGGAACTCCTGACCGAGCGACATCGGCACCGCGTCCTGCAGCTGGGTGCGGCCCATCTTCAGGATGTTTTCAAACTCCACCGCTTTGCGCTGAAAACCTTCGCTCAGCTGGCCAATCGCGTCGAGCAGTTTGAGGATCGAGGCGTAAACCGCAATGCGGAAACCGGTAGGATAAGCGTCGTTAGTGGACTGACACTTATTCACGTGATCATTTGGGTTGAGGTACTGATATTCACCTTTCTGGTGACCCATCAGTTCCAGACCGATGTTAGCCAGCACCTCGTTGGTGTTCATATTGACCGAGGTGCCCGCGCCGCCCTGATAGACATCAACCGGGAACTGGTCCATGCACTTACCGTTGTTCAGCACTTCATCACAGGCCTGAATGATGGTGTTGGCGATGTGGCGGGGGATGGTTTGCAGCTCTTTGTTGGCGAGCGCGGCGGCTTTTTTCACCATCACCATGCCGCGAACAAACTCAGGGATGTCGCTGATCTTACTGTTACTGATATAGAAGTTCTCAATCGCACGCAGAGTATGAACACCGTAATAGGCATCTGCCGGAACTTCACGCATGCCTAACAGGTCTTCTTCGATACGAATGTTGTTCGCCATGATTACCTTCTTATTATTGCTGCTGTGTTACTGCCGGGCATCCGGAATGGATGGGCGGCGAATAACGTGCAGGTGAAGCAATTATATTGTCGTGGAATACCAGTGCCGACATTTTATCCATCTTCGGGCTGGCGAGCACGATCATATTCTGTCACTGCAGAAATGCTTGTGCACAGATCACTTTACGGACATTTGCTGGCCCAGCGGTAATAACGATATGTGATGTACTTCGCAATTTTAAGTCAGTGGCATAAATTTAATAGCGGCGGTTGAATTTCCCCGGCCGCGTGCCCATCTCATACGTTATGGTCATGCTGACCCTTCAATTTTGCTGCTCCGCACGCTGCGTGGCGGCACGACTCACAGGAGATATCGGTGCGCTGGTTACCGTTAGTGATTTTTTTTGTTCTGGCCTGGATTGAGATCTCGATTTTCATCCAGGTGGCGCACGCGCTCGGCGTGCTGCTGACCATGCTGCTGGTGATTTTTACCTCGTGCATTGGTGTGTCGCTGGTGAAAAACCAGGGCATGAAGAACTTTATGCTGATGCAGGAGAAGCTGGCGCGTAACGAGAGCCCGGCGGCGGAGATGATCAAAAGCGTGTCGCTGATCATCGCCGGTTTTCTGCTGCTGTTGCCGGGCTTCTTCACCGATTTCCTCGGCCTGCTGCTGCTGCTGCCGCCGGTGCAGAAACACCTGACGCTGAAGCTGATGCCGCACCTGCGCGTATGGCGCGGCCCGGGGCAGGGCCCGGATAGCGGCGTCACCATGGACGGCGAGTTTGAGCGCAAAGATCAGGATCGTATCGGTCACGATAAAGATCGCTGAATGTAAGCGGGGCGGCGTAAGCCGCCCTTTTTGCTGTCTTTTTCGTCATCTGTTACGCAAACGAAAATTTTTTATTTTTTTGCCCTTGAAAGCCCCTTTTCTGCCCCTATCTCTCTCTCCACGAGGCCGGAACCCTCAAGCCCGGCGTTCAACCCAAAAATGAATGATTGGACTTCTCAAAGGAGAGCTATCAAATGAAAATTCGTCCGTTGCACGATCGCGTTATCGTCAAGCGTAAAGAAGTTGAAGCCAAATCTGCTGGCGGTATCGTTCTGACCGGCTCTGCAGCAGGCAAATCAACCCGCGGTGAAGTACTGGCTGTTGGCAATGGCCGCATCCTGGAAAACGGCGACGTGAAGCCGCTGGACGTGAAAGTGGGTGATCTGGTGATTTTCAGCGAAGGCTACGGTGCCAAGACTGAGAAAATCGACAACGAAGAAGTTCTGATCATCTCTGAAAGCGACATTCTGGCGATTGTTGAAGCGTAATTTACGCGTAATTCACTGAACGAAACGAATTTAAGGGATATTTGAAATGGCAGCTAAAGACGTAAAATTCGGTAATGACGCACGCGTAAAAATGCTGCGTGGCGTGAACGTACTGGCAGATGCAGTAAAAGTTACCCTGGGCCCGAAAGGCCGTAACGTGGTTCTGGATAAATCTTTTGGTGCACCGACCATCACTAAAGATGGTGTTTCTGTGGCACGTGAAATCGAGCTGGAAGACAAGTTCGAGAACATGGGTGCGCAGATGGTGAAAGAAGTCGCTTCTAAAGCTAACGACGCAGCAGGCGACGGCACCACCACCGCTACCGTTCTGGCACAGGCTATCGTCAACGAAGGCCTGAAAGCCGTCGCGGCGGGCATGAACCCAATGGATCTGAAGCGCGGTATCGATAAAGCCGTTGCAGCAGCCGTTGAAGAGCTGAAAACCCTGTCTGTACCATGCCAGGATTCCCGCGCTATCGCGCAGGTAGGTACCATTTCTGCCAACTCCGATGAAAGCGTCGGTACCCTGATCGCTCAGGCGATGGACAAAGTGGGTAAAGAAGGCGTGATCACCGTTGAAGAAGGCACCGGTCTGCAGGACGAGCTGGACGTGGTTGAAGGTATGCAGTTTGACCGTGGCTACCTGTCTCCGTACTTCATCAACAAGCCAGAAACCGGTGCAGTGGAGCTGGAAAGCCCATTCATCCTGCTGGCTGACAAGAAAATCTCTAACATCCGCGAAATGCTGCCAGTGCTGGAAGCTGTGGCGAAAGCCGGCAAACCACTGCTGATCATCGCAGAAGACGTGGAAGGCGAAGCGCTGGCTACGCTGGTGGTCAACACCATGCGCGGTATCGTGAAAGTGGCTGCGGTGAAAGCACCGGGCTTCGGCGACCGTCGTAAAGCGATGCTGCAGGATATTGCTATCCTGACCGGCGGTACCGTGATCTCTGAAGAGATCGGTATGGAGCTGGAAAAAGCGACGCTGGAAGACCTGGGTCAGGCAAAACGCGTGGTGATCAACAAAGACACCACCACCATCATCGATGGTGTGGGCGATCAGGGCGCAATCTCTGGCCGCGTGACGCAGATCCGTCAGCAGATCGAAGAAGCGACGTCTGACTACGACAAAGAGAAACTGCAGGAGCGCGTTGCAAAACTGGCAGGCGGTGTAGCCGTACTGAAAGTAGGCGCAGCGACTGAAGTTGAGATGAAAGAGAAGAAAGCACGCGTTGAAGATGCCCTGCACGCTACCCGTGCTGCGGTTGAAGAAGGCGTGGTTGCCGGTGGTGGTGTCGCGCTGGTGCGTGTTGCGGCGAAAATCGCAGCATCTGGCCTGAAAGGTCAGAACGAAGACCAGAACGTCGGTATCAAGGTTGCTCTGCGTGCGATGGAAGCGCCACTGCGTCAGATCGTTTCTAACGCCGGTGAAGAGCCATCTGTGGTTGCTAACAACGTGAAAGCCGGCGACGGTAACTACGGTTACAACGCACAGACCGAAGAGTACGGCAACATGATCGACTTCGGTATCCTGGATCCAACCAAAGTGACCCGTTCTGCGCTGCAGTACGCATCTTCTGTGGCCGGTCTGATGATCACCACCGAAGCGATGGTCACCGACCTGCCGAAAAGCGACGCACCTGACTTAGGTGCTGGCGCTGGCGGCATGGGTGGCATGGGCGGTATGGGCGGCATGATGTAATTGCCCTGAACGTCTGAGCTGTTGAGAAACCCCCGATCGGAAACGGTCGGGGGTTTTTCTTTTGCCGGCGAACAAGGTATAAGTAAGGGCGCAATACTTCGGCTTTGCGGGTTTAGGGCAATGAATGTTCAGAAAAAATGTGCGCTTTTCTGCTACGCTGCCGCCCGACACTGATGATAATAAATGGGGATTATAATGCGGATTAACCTCTCGCTCGGACTGGCAGTCGGTACCTTACTGCTGGCGGGCTGTAGCACCTCCAACCAACTGAGTGCCGCCGGCGAACGTGTCACCTTTGTTGATCAACAGCCAGGCAGCCAATGTCAGCTGCTGGGCAATGTTACCGGTTCGCAGAGCAACTGGCTGACCGGCTCAGGCGGTGAAGGCAGTTCACTGCGCGGCGCGGCCAACGACCTGCGTAACCGCGCAGCAGAGATGGGCGGCAACGTGATTTATGGTGCCACCAGCCCGACGCAGAACCTGCTGTCTGCCTTTGCCCCGCTCGACAGCAAAATGTCGGGTCAGGTGTATAAGTGCCCGTAATGGCAGAGCAGCAATAAAAAAGCCGCGAGAGCGGCTTTTTTGTTTTTGAGTACAGTTCCAGCACGGTCGCCATCAATGGCGACACTACGGTGATGGCGCCGACTGTAGGGTGCGCATTCATGCGCACCGGGCAGCTGGCAGGGAACGTCACTCCTGACGCAGCTGCAGATCCAGCGGCGTTTTGCTCGGCTCACCACCTATTTCCCGCGCCAGCTTCGGCACCATATAGCCCGACACCATGGTCAGCAGCTGCCGCACCAGCGCCCGTGCCTGCTCATCCGGCACAAAGAAGTGCGCCGCCCCCTGCACCTTATCCAGCACATGTAAATAGTAGGGCAGGATGCCGGCATCAAACAGCGCATTGCTGAGCTGTGCCAGAGTCTGCGCATCGTCATTAACGCCGCGCAGCAGCACGCTCTGGTTCAGCAGGGTGACGCCGGCGCGCTTCAGCCTCTGCATGCGTTCGCGCAGCGCCTCGTCAATCTCCTGCGCGTGGTTGATGTGGCTGACCAGCAGCACCTGCAGACGCGTATCCGCCAGCAGCTGGCATAGCCCTTCGGTAATGCGCGCCGGGATCACTACCGGCAGCCGGCTGTGAATGCGCAGGCGTTTCAGGTGCGGAATGTTTTCCAGCGCGCCAATCAGCCACGCCAGCTCCTGATCTTTCGCCATCAGCGGATCGCCGCCGGAGAAGATGATCTCGTCGAGCTCGGGATGGGCGGCAATGTAATCAATCGCCGCCTGCCAGTTGCGCTTGTTGCCCTGATTATCCTGATAGGGGAAATGCCGGCGGAAGCAGTAGCGACAGTTCACCGCGCAGCCGCCCTTGACCAGCAGCAGCGCGCGGTTTCTATACTTATGCAGTAAGCCCGGCACCACGCTGCTCTGCTCATCGAGCGGATCGGTGCTGTAGCCCGGCGCATCGGTAAACTCCTGACGGCTGGTCAGCACCTGCAGCAGCAGCGGGTCCTGCGCATTGCCGCGCTGCATGCGCTGAATAAAGGCGCGCGGTACGCGCAGGGCGAACAGACGGCGTGCTTCGCTCCCGGCTGCCAGATCTGCGTGGTTTTCGAGGGCTAAAAGTTGCAGTAATTCAGCAGGATCGGTGACAACATCAGCAAGTTGCTGCAACCAATCTTCTCTGACGGGGGGATTTAGGGTTACAATGTGTGCCATTTTTTTGGCTATTACCAGTTAATATCTACAGAGGGCCTTTATGGCGACTTATCTTAGCAACGATTTTCGTGCCGGTCTTAAAATCATGTTCGAAGGCGAACCGTATGCCATCGAATCCAGTGAATTCGTTAAGCCGGGTAAAGGCCAGGCGTTTGCACGTGTTAAAATGCGTCGTCTGCTGACCGGTTCACGCGTTGAGAAAACCTTCAAGTCTACCGACTCCGCCGAAGGCGCAGACGTGCGTGACATGACGCTGCAGTACTCCTACAACGACGGTGACTTCTTCTACTTCATGCACCCGGAAACCTTCGAACAGTATCAGGTTGAAGCCAAGGTACTGGACGACGTGACAAAATGGCTGCAGGACAACGCCGAGTGTATCGTAACCCTGTGGAACGATAAACCGATCGCCGTTCAGCCACCGAACTTCATCGAAGCAGAAATCACCGAAACTGACCCAGGTCTGAAAGGTGATACTGCCGGTACCGGCGGCAAGCCAGCGACGCTGTCTACCGGCGCCGTGATCAAAGTGCCACTGTTCGTACAGATTGGCGAAGTGGTAAAAGTGGACACCCGCTCTGGCGAATACGTTTCCCGCGTAAAATAATCGTCAAATCAGGCGCATCATCGATGCGCCTTTTTTATTCCCGCGCTCTTCCCCGCACCGCGTCTTTTTTCAGCGGCTTAACCGCCATCATGGCGTATCCGGTCTATGCTTTAAAAGCTGTACTTTTACTGCAACCAACAAGGATATGGCTATGTTAAAGAAAAGTATTGTCGCGATTTTCTCGGTACTGGTGCTTTCCTCGCTGCTTTCAGCCTGTAACACCACGCGTGGCGTAGGCGAAGATGTTGAAGCGGGCGGTCAGGCAATTCAGCGCAGCGCGCAGTAACTAAAACCGGTGCGAAACCTGCTTTCGTACCGGCTTTCTCTTCTTCCTGTTGTCCTGCCAGCACCTGTGATTTCTGAAACTGCCTGCCGCGACGGCGGTGCCGTTGTTTGCCGTCAGCAATACGGGTAGACTTCCTCCCCTTGTCTGTATAAGGAGTCATCACCATGAGCGAAACGGCAAGCTGGCAGCCGAGCGCACCCATTGCCAATTTGTTGAAACGCGCCGCCATCCTGGCGGAAATCCGGCGTTTCTTTGCCGATCGCGGCGTACTGGAAGTGGATACGCCTGCCATGAGCCAGGCGACGATCACCGACATCCACCTGGTGCCATTCCAGACGCGCTTTGTCGGACCTGGCGCGGCAGACGGGCGCGATCTGTGGCTGATGACCAGTCCGGAATATCACATGAAGCGCCTGCTGGCGGCGGGCAGCGGCCCGATTTATCAGATGGGGCGCTGCTTCCGTAATGAAGAGGCCGGGCGCCACCATAATCCGGAATTCACCATGCTGGAGTGGTATCGGCCGCACTACGACATGTATCGGCTGATGAATGAAGTCGACGACCTGCTGCAGCAGGTGCTGGAGTGCGACAGCGCCGAATCGCTATCGTATCAGCAGGCGTTTATCCGTCATCTGGAGATCGATCCGCTGTCGGCGGACAAGGCGCAGTTGCGCGAAGCGGCGGAAAAGCTGGGTGAGGGCGAGCTGGCGAATCGCGAAGACGATCGCGACACGCTGCTGCAGCTGCTGTTTATGCTGGGCGTGGAACCGAAAATTGGTCTCGATAAGCCGTGCTTCGTCTATCACTTCCCGGCCAGTCAGGCGGCGCTGGCGGAGATCAGTACCGAAGATCACCGCGTGGCAGAGCGTTTTGAGGTCTATTACAAAGGCGTGGAGCTGGCCAACGGTTTCCGCGAACTGACCGATAGCCGCGAACAGCGTCAGCGCTTTGAGCAGGATAATCGTCGTCGCGCCGCGCGCGGTTTGCCACAGCATCCGATTGATACTTACCTGCTGGATGCGCTGGCGCACGGCATGCCGGCCTGTTCCGGCGTGGCGCTGGGCGTCGATCGCCTGATTATGCTGGCGCTGAAGGCCGATGCGCTCAGTGAGGTGATCGCTTTCCCGGTCGATCGCAGTTAGTTACGCCGCGGTTCTGCACACCCGGCCGCGGCTCAGCGAAGGCGCTGTCCGCGGCCGGGTGCGTTTACGGCGAGGTATTATTGGCCGCTTCCGGAAACTCCTGGATGGTAACCGGCAGCGTCATCTTCTGCTCATTGCGCAGCACCTGCACATCAATCACCGATCCCGGGCGGATTTCCGCCACCTGGTCCATGGTCTCCTGCGCGGACAGCGCCGGCTTACCGTTCACCTGCAGCAGGACATCGTTGGCCTGAATGCCGGCGCGATCCGCCGGACCGCCCGGCGTCACTTCACTAACAATAATGCCCTGCACCCGATCGAGGTTGCTGCCCTGACCGTGCAGCGGCGGCAGCTCGCGCCCGGTAATACCGATATAACCGCGGATCACCCGGCCATCGCGAATCAGCTTATCCATAATTTTGGTCGCCAGCGCGGTCGGAATGGCAAAACCAATGCCTTCCGGAGTTTCGCCGTCGTTGCTTTTGTCGAAGGTCAGCGTGTTGATGCCCATCAGCTCGCCCAGCGAGTTAATCAGTGCGCCGCCGGAGTTCCCCTGGTTGATCGAGGCATCGGTTTGCAGGAAGTTCTGCCGACCGGAGGAGCTCAGACCGATGCGGCCGGTGGCGCTGATGATGCCCTGGGTGACCGTCTGGCCGAGGTTGTACGGGTTGCCAATCGCCATCACCACATCACCAATATGCGCGACACGTTTGGCGTTAATCGGAATTACCGGCAGATTGGAGGCGCTGATTTTTAACACCGCCAGATCGGTCATGGCGTCGGAGCCCACCAGCGTCGCTTCAAAAAAGCGTCCGTCCTGCAGCGCGACGATAATCTGGTCAGCGTTATTGATGACATGTTTGTTGGTGAGGATGTAGCCTTTCGCGTTCATGATGACGCCGGAACCGAGCGTGGTAATGCCGCGATTATTGTTACCGTGCGCGCTGCGGTTATAGACGTTGACCACCGCCGGCACAGCACGGCGCACGCCCTGATTGAAACTGAAGGGCGCTTGATCGGCGCTGCTGTCGTGATCAAAGGTGACGTTGCTGCCCATTCGCAGCGCCGGGATCGCGACAAGCAGTAAACCTGCCACGATCAGGCCCATCACCACAGAACGTAAAAGTTTAAGAAACATGGTGTTATTTCAGGCAAGAGTTGATCGCAGGGCAGAATAGCACGAGAAGGGCGGACAAACACCTGCTTGTCCGCCCGTTGCGAGGATTATCGCAGAAGCAGGTAAATACTCTCGTCGCCGCGCACCACGTTCAGCGCCAGTACCGGCGGTTTGCCCTCCAGCACTTTGCGCATCTCGGCGAGGCTCTGCACCCGCGTACGGTTGACGCCGACAATCACATCGTCTTTCTGCAGGCCAACCTGTTCTGCCGGCGTGCCTTTTTCGATGGTATCGACTTTGACCCCTTTATCGCCGGCTTTGGTATTGCCGTCACTGAGCGTGGCGCCCTGCAGCGCCGGCGACATCAGCTGGGCGCTGGCGGTGCTCTGCGCGCTCTGTTCCAGCGTTACGGTCACCGTCAGCGGTTTGCCATCGCGCAGCAGACCGATTTTCACCTGCTGGCCTGGCGGCGTGGTGCCGACTTTCACCCGCAGCTCGGCAAAACTGGTGATTGGCTTATCGTTAATGGCGGTGATGATGTCGCCCGCTTTGATGCCCGCCTGTTCCGCCGCCGACTTCGGCAGCACTTCAGAGACAAATGCTCCGCGCTGCGCATCGACGTTAAACGCTTTCGCGATATCGGCGGTCATTTCTGTCCCTTTGATCCCGAGCTGACCGCGCTTCACTTCGCCGAACTGAATCAGCTGCTGCGCCAGGTTCATCGCCATGTTGCTGGGGATGGCAAAGCCAATACCAATATTGCCACCGCTCGACGCCAGAATGGCGGTGTTAATGCCGATCAGCTCACCGTTGAGGTTCACCAGCGCGCCGCCAGAGTTACCACGGTTGATGGCGGCATCGGTCTGAATAAAGTTCTCCAGCCCTTCCAGATTCAGCCCGCTGCGGCCCAGCGCCGAGATAATGCCGGACGTCGCCGTCTGGCCGAGGCCGAACGGGTTGCCGATCGCCACGGCGAAATCACCCACTTGCAGCGCGTCAGAATCAGCAATTTTCACCTGCGTGAGGTTTTTTGCGCCTTCTACCTGAATCAGTGCGATGTCGGTTTGCTCGTCATGACCAATCAGCTTTGCGTCATATTCGTTGCCATCGCTCAGCTGCACGCTGATTTTATCCGCACCGTTTACCACGTGGTTGTTGGTCAGGATGTAGCCTTTGGCCGCGTCGATGATGACGCCGGAACCCAGTCCTTCAAACGGCTGTGGCTGAGACTGCCCGGGCGCCTGGCCAAAGAAGCGCTTCAGCGGCTCGGGAATATCCTGGCCCTGCTGACCGCTGTCGGTGCCCTCGACATGCACGCTGACCACCGCCGGCAGCACTTTTTCCAGCATCGGTGCCAGGCTTGGCAGTGCTTGTCCCTGAATCTGTGCCGGCAACGTGGCCATGGCACCCGGCGTCGCCGCCAGACTCATCCCAATGCTCAAGGCTAATGCGCTTAACAGTCGTGCTGGTTTTTTCATTGCTATGACGCTCTCGCTGCGAAAAGGGGGATAAAAGAAGTGTGACAGTTATTGGTAATAAGCGTTCGGAAAACAAAAAGGGCACAGCCATGCTGTGCCCCAAAAGGATTAACTGCGGGTGGTGCGCTCGCCGCTGCGCAGCAGGCCCGATGCGCCTTCAGAGTAGTCGCGCGGGATCTGCACCGGCGCCTGGTCGTTATCGGCCTCGGCTTCCGTCAGCTGGTAAGCAAACGGGTTTTTCTCGCCCGGCAGATTTGGCAGCAGGTCATTCGACCCTTTCGCCATGTGCTGATACAGCTGGCGATAGTCGCGCGCCATGTTGTCCAGCAACTCTGCGCTGCGCGCAAAGTGGTTGGTGAGCTCTTCGCGGTAATCCGCCAGCTCCGCTTTGGATTTTTCCAGTTCGTACTGCATGCTGCGCTGCTCACGCAGCTTTTTGTTGCCAAAACGCATCGCTACCGCGCCGACAATAATGCCAATCACTAAACCAATCAGCCCGTATTCCCAGGTCATAATGACTCCCGTGTAATTTCCGTTGCTTCGTAGGGCATTGCTTCTGTTTCAACTTCAATAGTAGCCACTATACCCGTTAATCCATCGGAAGTGGAATCCTCGGGCTGTATCGCTTAGTGTAGAGCGGCCTAATTTTCGACAACCGACACGTGAATCGGACTTTTTCAGGGATTCTGAGAGAACCATGCAAACCTCATCTCCGCTTGCGCGCTATGAGCAGGCGCTGTCGCAGGGCGAGTTTCGTCCGGACGATGTACAACGTGACGCCATCACCCGTTTAGATCGCATTCAGCAAGGCCTGATTGCCCGCCAGCCGCAGCCGCAGCCGGCAGCTAAAGGGCTGTTTGGCCGCTTATCAAAGCTGATGAATAAAGCGCCGGAGAGCCATGAAGCGCCGGTGCGTGGCCTGTATATGTGGGGCGGCGTCGGACGCGGTAAAACCTGGGTAATGGATCTGTTTTTTCAGTCTATTCCTGGCGATCGCAAACTGCGTCTGCATTTCCATCGCTTCATGCTGCGCGTGCACGAAGAGTTAACGCAGCTGCAGGGCCACAGCGACCCGCTGCTGATTGTCGCTGACCGTTTCAAAGCGGAAACCGATATTCTCTGTTTCGACGAGTTTTTCGTCTCCGACATCACCGACGCAATGCTGCTTGGTACGCTGATGGAAGCGCTGTTTGCCCGCGGCATTACGCTGGTGGCGACCTCCAACATTCCGCCGGATGAGCTGTACCGCAACGGCCTGCAGCGGGCGCGTTTTCTGCCGGCTATCGAGCAGATCAAGCGCCACTGCGATGTGATGAATGTCGATGCCGGCATTGATTATCGCCTGCGCACCCTGACATCGGCCCATCTGTGGAATTTCCCGCTTAACGACGCGACGCACGCGGAGATGGAGCGCATGTTCAGCGCGCTGTCCGGTAAACCGCGCACCGACGCGCCGGTGCTGGAGATTAACCATCGCCAGCTGCCGACGCTCGGCGTTCATGAAGGCGTACTGGCCATCAACTTCCTCGCGCTGTGTGGCGAAGGGCGCAGCCAGCACGATTACATTGAGCTGTCGCGCCGCTTCCACAGCGTGCTGCTATACGATGTGCCGGTGATGATTTACAAAACGGAAGACCAGGCGCGGCGGTTCCTCGCGCTGGTGGATGAGTTCTACGAGCGCCACGTCAAGCTGGTGGTGGCGGCAGAAACCTCGCTGTTTGAAATCTATCAGGGCACGCGGCTGAAATTCGAATATCAGCGCTGTCTGTCGCGCCTGCAGGAGATGCAGAGCGAGGAGTATCTTCGCCTGCCGCACCTGCCCTGAGGGGCAAACAGAAATCACCGCTTCGGGCGCAAAAAGAGTCGATCTTTAGATTCGACTTCTCTATAATCTTGCGACCCCACGTTACAGCACAGGCTTTCTTTTCCCGGAAAACTGTGTGATCCGGTAACTCTACCTGAGGGGGTGGGCTTGCTGGGCGAATTGGTCGTGTGAGCCTCAATCGTTAACTTAGCGTTTGGGATTTCACCAACGTGTAACTTTTATTTGGGTAAGCTTTTCAATGAAAACTTTTACAGCTAAACCAGAAACCGTACAGCGTGACTGGTATGTTGTTGACGCAACTGGCAAAACCCTGGGTCGCCTGGCGACTGAACTGGCGCGCCGTCTGCGTGGTAAGCACAAAGCGGAATACACTCCGCACGTTGATACCGGTGATTACATCATCGTTCTGAACGCTGACAAAGTTGCTGTAACCGGCAACAAGCGTAACGACAAGATTTACTATCACCACACTGGCCACATCGGTGGTATCAAGCAAGCGACCTTTGCAGAGATGATCGAACGCCGTCCTGAGCGTGTGATTGAAATCGCGGTTAAAGGCATGCTGCCAAAAGGCCCACTGGGTCGTGCTATGTACCGTAAACTGAAAGTTTACGCAGGTAACGAGCACAACCACGCGGCGCAGCAACCGCAAGTTCTTGACATTTAATCGGGATTATAGGCAATGGCTGAAACTCAAAACTACGGCACTGGTCGCCGCAAAAGCTCTGCCGCTCGCGTCTTTATCAAGCCGGGTAGCGGTAACATCGTCATTAACCAGCGCTCTCTGGAGCAGTACTTCGGTCGTGAGACTGCACGCATGGTCGTGCGTCAGCCGCTGGAGCTGGTTGATATGGTTGGTAAACTGGACCTGTACATCACCGTTAAAGGTGGTGGTATTTCTGGTCAGGCTGGTGCGATCCGTCACGGTATCACCCGCGCTCTGATGGAATACGACGAGTCTCTGCGTTCTGAACTGCGTAAAGCGGGCTTCGTTACCCGTGACGCGCGTCAGGTTGAACGTAAGAAAGTCGGTCTGCGTAAAGCACGCCGTCGTCCACAGTTCTCCAAGCGTTAATTGCTGGCTGCTTCGGCAGTTACAATTGGCTCAAAAAACCCGCTTCGGCGGGTTTTTTATTGCCTGAATCGCGGCTTTTTCAGCGCAAAAACGCGAGCTTTCCCCGCATTTTGCCCGCAAATGATTATCCCCGCCCCACAAGCTGCTTAAAATCTGGTAAACTGACTGACACTTTGCGCCCGCGAGTCGCGGCGTTGTGCATACTGCTCCTGTCGGGACGACCGGACAATGCCCGTAACGCCCGGCTGTGTGCGAATCTGATGAGCAGGTGAGTCGCCGCGTGGTTGGCTATTCGCAGTATTTTTTTGTGAACAAACTTGGAGGTTTTCATGGCTGTCGCTGCCAACAAACGTTCGGTAATGACGCTGTTTTCTGGTCCGACTGACATTTTCAGCCATCAGGTACGTATCGTGCTGGCTGAGAAGGGCGTCAGCGTGGAGATCGAGCAGGTTGAAACGGATAATCTGCCGCAGGATCTGATTGACCTCAACCCGTATCGCACTGTGCCAACGCTGGTCGACCGTGAACTGACGCTGTATGAATCCCGCATCATCATGGAATACCTCGATGAGCGTTTCCCGCATCCGCCACTGATGCCGGTTTATCCGGTCGCGCGCGGTGAAAGCCGTCTGATGATGCACCGCATTGAGCAGGACTGGTACAGCCTGATGCGTACCATTGAAACCAGCAGCGGTGCCGAAGCCGATGCCGCGCGCAAGCAACTGCGCGAAGAGCTGCTGGCCATTGCGCCGCTGTTCTCACGTACGCCGTTCTTTATGAGCGAAGAGTTCAGCCTGGTTGACTGCTATCTGGCGCCGCTGTTGTGGCGTCTGCCGCAACTGGGTGTGGATCTGGCTGGCGCAGGTTCGAAAGAGCTGAAAGGCTACATGACGCGCGTATTTGAACGTGACTCCTTCCTCGCTTCTTTGACGGAAGCCGAACGTGAAATGCGCCTGCAAGCCCGGGGCTAATCTATGGAAATGTCGCAACTTACTGCCCGCCGTCCCTATCTGCTGCGGGCCTTTTATGAATGGCTGCTCGACAACCAGCTGACGCCGCATCTGGTGGTGGATATCAATCTGCCTGGCGTACAGGTGCCGCTGGAGTACGCTCGTGACGGACAGATTGTCCTGAACATCGCGCCGCGCGCGGTGGGTAACCTTGAGCTTGCCAACGATCAGGTGCGCTTCAATGCGCGTTTCGGCGGCGTGCCGCGCCAGGTATCTGTGCCGATGGCTGCGGTGCTGGCGATTTACGCGCGCGAAAACGGCGCCGGCACCATGTTCGAACCGGAGCCTGCTTATGAGCTGTCCGGCGACGAGCAGGAAGGCGGCCAGGAAGAGACGCTGATGTCGGTGATTGATGGTGACCGTCCGGACGATGCGACGGATGACGACTCTTCACCGGATGATGAACCGCCGCCGCGCGGTGGACGTCCTTCACTGCGCGTAGTGAAGTAAATCGCGGAAAATAAAAAACGGGCTGATTAGCCCGTTTTTTTATGCCTGTGTCGCGGCGCGGCTTAGTGCGCAGCAGACCAAAGGGAGCGTAGCGCTCCCTTTGTACCGATCTTAATAAACGTCGCGCAGGTAACGCTTATCTTTCTTCAGCTGATCGATATAGGCTGCGGCACGCTCGCTGGAAAGACCACCGAACTGACGCACCACTTCATACAGCGCGGCATCGACATCTTTCGCCATGCGTGAGGCATCGCCACAGACGTAGAAGTAGGCGCCTTCCTGCAGCCAGGCGTACAGCTCAGCGCCTTTCTCCAGCATGCGGTTCTGCACGTAAATCTTCTCTTCCTGATCGCGGGAGAAGGCCAGGTCGAGATGCGTCAGCAGACCGCTCTGCTGCCAGCCCGCCAGCTCATCCGCGTAAATGTAATCATGTTCCTGATGCTGGTCGCCAAAGAACAGCCAGTTTTTACCTTCAGCACCGGTCGCCTGGCGCTCCTGCAGGAAGGCGCGGAACGGCGCGATGCCGGTACCCGGACCGACCATGATCAGCGGGGCGTTATTGTTCGCCGGCACGCGGAACGCTTTGTTCGGCGAAATAAAGATCGCCGGCTTCTCTCCGCGACGCACGCGTTCAGCCAGATAGGTTGAGCACACGCCTTTACGCTCGCGGCCACCGCTGTGATAGCGCACGGAAGCGATGGTCAGATGGACCTGGTTAGGGTGCGCCTTCGAGCTGGACGAAATGGAGTAAGCACGGTGCTGCAGCGGACGCAGCATCGCCACCAGCTCCGGCACCGACAGATTACGCTTCAGCTCGAGCTGCAGCAGATCCAGCGTATCTTTGCCCCACAGCCAGTTGGCCAGCGTATCTTTATCGTCGTGCTGCAGGACGTGCAGCAGCTCCTGGTTGGTGGTGTGCTGTCCGACCCACTCAATCAGCTTGCGCGACGGCTCAGAAATCTCGAACTGATAGGTCAGCAGATCGCCGAGGTTACGGTCAAAGCCCGGCACTGGGGTTTCGTAGTCGGCTTTCAGCTCGCTCAGCAGCAGGCTCACCAGCCCGGCATCGTTCACCGGGATCACGCCCAGCGCATCACCGGCTTCGTATTTCAGGCCGCTGTCGCTCAGGTCAAATTCGAAGTGACGGATATCTTTGGCGGACTGCTCGCCGGACAGACGCTTATTGGTCACCAGCGCCGCCGCGTACGGGTTTTGCTTGTTGCTGCCCGGGATCACCGGCGCTTCCGGCGCGCTCTCCAGCACCGTGCCGCTGCTGCCCGCGCTGGCGGCAAACTGTGGCATGGCGCTGCCAATCCACTCGCTGGAAGGCTCTTCGTAATCGATGTCGCAGTCGATGCGATCCACCACGCGTTTCGCCCCCAGCTGCTCCAGGCGCATATCAATGAACTTACCGGCCTGGCAGAAACCGTCGTAGCCGGTATCGCCGATTGCCAGCACGGCAAAGTGCATCTGCTCCAGACGCGGCGCGGTGCTGGCTGAGATGGCCTGCCAGAACAGCTGTGCGTTATCCGGCATTTCGCCTTCGCCGTAGGTGGAGGTGACGATCAGTACATGACGCATGGTGGCGAACACATCCAGATCCACTTCACCCAGCGCCTGCACTACCGGCACCAGGCCTTTAGCGCGCGCCGCTTTGGCTGCGGTCTGCGCCAGCGCTTCGGCGTTACCGGTCTGGGAGCCAAACAGAATATGCAGCTGGGTGGTGGCACTGGCGCCCGCTGCCGGTGCGGTCTGCTTGTCTTCTAATACCAGCAGGCGCGAGTGGAGACCGGCGAGAAACCCCGCCAGCCAGTATTTCTGTTCGCCGTTAAACGGCGCGTCTTCAGGAATGTAAGGAATCTTCATGGATATCAGTACTCAAACCGTTTTATCGTCATCAATCTTCTTTCGCAGCGCAATCAGGAGAGTTTCCCGACCGCGGCGGCAATCTCTGGCAGTGCGGCGCGTGCAAACAGCTCTTCAAAATCAGGCAGATGGCCCAGCACCTCACGGTTGCAGGCGTCCTGATAAATGATCCAGCCATAGGTTGCCAGGCTGTCCATGGAGCGAATGTTGCGCTGCGTCAGCGCGGCTTTGTAATCCGACATACGCTTGGCGGCGATCAGGCTTGCCAGCTCATCATCGCTGTAGTTCTCAATGGCCGCACGGGCATGACGCTGCAGCTTGCTGACCAGCGCGAAATCTTCGGTCATCAGCAGGTTGCGAACCGCTTTCTCGACTGCCGCATCTTCCACCGCTGTGCCTTTCGGCAGTTTGCCCAGCGCCAGCTGCTGCGCGAAGCTCAGAACGGTGTAGTTATTCAGCAGAACAAACATCTCCTGCGTATCGGTCGCGCCGTAGGCCGGTACCGCACCGTCGGCGATGGTTTTGCCCGCACGCCAGGCTGATTTGAACTTGGCAACCTGATGCGCGGCCAGCGACGTGGACAGCTCTTCCAGCAGATCCTTACGCGTTTTCGCTTTCAGAATTTCGCCGCCATCCTGATACAGCAGCAGCGAGCGCGGCATCACATAAACGAAGTGCTGACACTCGGTTTCCCAGTTCTCCAGCAGCCACGCCGCGCGCGGCGACTGGGTAGCTTCGAGGTGCCAGTGCAGCATGGTCAGCACTGCCTGCTTGTGCACCTGCGCCATTTCGTCTTCGTCAGCGATGGAGCCGAACAGCACCGAATCACCGGCGGCGTGCGCGGCCAGGGAACGGTACGGATCGTACTGATAGGCGAAGCCGCCGCTCATGCCGTTACCGAAACCTTTACCAAAGGTGCCGAGGTTAAGAATCGCGCCATTGGTCATGTATTCACAGCAGAAGTCGCCGACGCCTTCAACCACCGCGGTGGCGCCCGAGTTACGCACGGCGAAACGGTCACCGGCCTGGCCCTGAACAAACAGACGACCGCCGGTCGCGCCGAACAGCGCAAAGTTACCGATCAGCACGTTGCCGTCGCTGTCCTGTGCGCCGCCGCCCGGTGACATCACCACCAGTTCGCCGCCACACTGACCTTTACCGACGCCATCGTTACAGGTGCCGTAATGCTTCATCTGCATGCCGTCGTTGCAGAACGCGCCAAATGACTGACCGGCTGACCCGCGGGTATCAACCTGCACTGTGCGCGGTGCCAGATATTTCCGGCCACGGTCATCCTGCAGTACCGCTGGCAGCGCGGCCAGCTGCTGCGCCGACAGCTCGTGGTTCAGCATGCGCTCAATATCGATCGCCAGCTGACCGCCAACGCTCTTGTTACGGTTGTTCAGCGTCACGCCGTTACCCAGCGTAATCTCGCGGCGGGCGGCATCAACCAGCTGCGCTTTCAGCTCGTCTACCCAGCCATCGTCCAGCTCGAAATCTTTTTCCAGATACACTGGCTGAGCGATCTTCTGCTCCGGCACCACGGTCAGCATGGCGCGCAGATCGAGTTTGCCCACTTCCAGCGGATGATCCATCAGATGCAGCAGGTCAGAGCGGCCGCGCGCTTCACGCAGCGAACGCAGACCGAGGCGTGCGAGGAACTCACGCACTTCCTGCGCCACGTTGATAAAATACTGCGCCAGCTGACGCGGATCGCCATCGAAGGCTTCAGCGTTAGTGGTGAGGCCAGCCGGGCATTTGACGTTGCAGTTTTTCGCCATCACGCATTTCAGCATCATCAGCGCGGTGGTGCCAAACTCGAAGCTGTCGCCGCCGAGCAGCGCTGATTTGATCACATCGCTGCCGGTCTGCTGTGCGCCGGAACAGCGCAGCTGCACTTTGTCACGCAGCCCGTTAGCGCACAGCGCCTGGTGTACTTCGGCGATACCGATTTCCGCCACGCGCCCGGTGTATTTCAGGCTGGTGACCGACGCCGCGCCGGTGCCGCCGGTGTTACCGGCGACGTTGATGACGTCTGCGCCGGCTTTTGCCACGCCGACTGCGATAGTACCGATGCCTTCAGACGACACCAGTTTGACGATAACGCGCACGCGTGCCGCTTTACAGTCGTGGATCAGCTGCGCCAAATCCTCGATAGAATAAGTATCGTGATGCGGCGGCGGTGATACCAGCTCAACGCCCGGCGTACCGCCACGCGCGGCCGCAATCTCCACCGTCACTTTCGGTGCAGGCAACTGACCGCCTTCGCCCGGTTTAGCGCCCTGGCCAATTTTGATCTCCAGCTCTTCCAGCATCGGGTCGGCCAGATAAGCCGCCCACACGCCGAAACGACCGGACGCCAGCTGTTTGATGCGCGATGCGCGAATGGTGCCGTGGCGTGAATAGTGTTCGCCACCTTCACCACAGTTACTCATTCCGCCCACCATATTGGTGCCGTGCGCCACCGCTTCGTGCGCCGGCGCGACCAGCGCGCCGTGGCTCATGGCGCCTGAGGCGAAGGTACGGGTGATTTCGTGCGCCGGCTGGATCTCTTCCAGCGGCAGCGAAGGCAGCGCGGTAAAGATTTTTGCCAGATAGTCTGCTGCCTGACCGTAAGCGGTAATGTGCAACACGCCTTCAGTGATGCTGCTGCTTTCGATCTCATCGTTAAAGCGGGTTTTCAGCGCGCGTGACAGCGCGGCCAGACGCTCGCTCTCCGGCTTCAGGCCGGCAATGGCATCAATCAGACGCAGCTCAAACTGGTTGAGGCTGCCGTTCACCGCTTCACAGCGCAGGCCGCGAATGGCGAAGCCGTTGTTAACCAGCGAGTAGCGGCCCAGCTTGCGGCCAAATTCGGCTTCGCTGTCCACGTGGGTCAGATCGCACGGCAGCGCGAGGATGTCGCGCAGCGCCGCCGGACGACGCTTACGCTCAGCGTGCATCAGGCTGGAGAACTGACGGTAATCCGGCGTGATAGCAAAGCTGTCGATCACCGCATTCGGGATGCGCTCGAAGCTGCTGTCTTTAAACGACTCGGCTTTGATGCTGAACGCGTTGTCCAGCCTGGCCAGCGTCATCAGACGGATAAAATTGTCCTCTTCGCGCGCTTTGTCAGCGAAGCGAATCGGCTGCTCTGTCATATCAATAAAGGTACGCACCGCGATGGTGCCGTACGAGTGGCCCGCGCCTTCGGCACGTTCTTTAAACAGACCCAGCAGCGGCACTTCGGCTTCGCCCTGAATTTTCAGCGCGCTCTGGTGCCAGTCCACCGCCATCTGCGCGATGGCCGGGAAGCCCGCGCCGCCCACCGGGGTTTTGATATTCGGGAAATATTTCTTCAGCACCGGATCTTCGGTATCGAGGAAGTTCGGCTCGAAGAACTCACCGCAGCTGTAGCTCTCAACGGTACACAGGCCCACTTTGCCCATGGTTTTCATCAGCGCTTTTTCTGCCGCTTTGGCATAGCGTTTGAACGCTTTGTTGCCTTCTTCACCTTCACCAAACTTCTCTTCTGCACGCATCTGTACGCCCAGCGGATACACGGCAGAGGCGCCGAAGCCGAGCGTGGCGGCGATATGGTGTGAGGAGATGCTCTGGCCGCTCTCGACCACCAGCGACACATCCAGACGCAGGCCTTCCTGCACCAGACGCTGGTTGATGGCCGACACCATCAGCAGCATCGGAATGGCAGCATGGGTTGACGAGATATGGCGATCGGTGATCACCGCGATGCCGCCCTGCTGACGGGCAAAATCCACCACCTGCTGCGCCAGGTTATCGATAGCGTTTTCCAGCGCTTTGGCGTTGGCGGCGCGGCTGACGATGTCTTTACCGATGACCGGCTCATACAGCATCTCGAAGCGCGCATACGGCGCCACTTTCTGCTCGCGCAGACGCAGCATGTCCAGGTGCGTCAGGATCGGGCTTGGCACGATGATCTGCTGGCCTTTACTGCGGCCGAGATGCGGTTTGGCGCCGAGCGCCACGCGCAGCGTCATGCCGTCCGCTTCACGGATAGAGTCGAGCGGCGGGTTGGTGACCTGTGCAAAGCGCTGCGAGAAGTAGTGCGCCATGCCGCCTTCATGATCGGACAGGCCATTGATGGCGTTGCCGTAACCCATCGCGGAGATCTTCTCAGCGCCGGTTTGCAGCATCGGGTCCATCATGAATTTGAAGCTTTCCTGGTTGTAGTAGTAAGCCACAAAGCGCTGATAGGTTTTCAGGTCGCCGCGATAGCGCAGCGGTGAGCCGAGTTTCTCTGCCGGCACTTCCGGCAGCTGCTGCAGTTCAACGCGTGCCGCCTGCACCAGGGAGAGATAATCTTTTTCTGCCGCCAGCTTTTCCAGCGCCTGCACGGTGGTGTAAGAGCGTTTCTCTTTGTGATCGTAATAGAGCATGCCGCCAGCTTCGATACGGCCACGGCGCAGCACGCTCTCCGGTGGGAAGGCGATCTGGCCGGCTTCTGACATCGCACCGATGTATTCAGCGGTTTCTACGGAGCGCAGCGGACGCAGACCAAGACGGTCCAGCCGTGCGCCAATCACTTCGCCGTTACCGAAGATCAGCGCGGCGGGGCCGTCGTTCTTCTCTTCATACAGCGAGAAGTATTCCAGCATGGCGCGCACTTCAGCTGACAGCGAGGTGTCGTTTTCCCACGCCGGCGGCATCATTGAAACCACGGCGTTGATCAGATCGAGGTTATCTTCCATCAGACGGCTGTGGATGCTCTGATCGAGACGCGAACTGTCAGACTGGCCTTTTGGCCGCACGATCTTTTTGCCGCGCGCCAGCATCAGTGCCGCTTCCGCGATGCGGTTTTTACGGTCCGTGTTCAGCTCACCGTTGTGCGCCATCAGGCGGAACGGCTGCGCCATCGTGGTATGCGGATCGGTATTGGTGGAGAAGCGGGTATGGAAAAACAGTCCGCGCACCTGATGATCGGGATCGGTCAGATCTTTGAAGTAAGGGATCACTTCGTTGGAGTTCAGGCGGGCTTTGAACACCTGAGTGCGCGACGACAGCGACAGCGGATAAAGACCGCCGAATTCGCTTTCGGTAAAGGCGCGTGCTTCGATGTCCAGCAGCGCACGGTAAATGTGGCGCTCGAAGTCGCTCTGCTCGGTAACGTCCTGCGGTGCGGCAAACACCCACTGCACGATCGGCAGCTGGAACTGCTGTGCGGCCGGGCGCGTGACGCTGTTGTCCAGCGGCATATCACGCTTCAGCAGCACCGGGAAGTTGTAAGCGGCCAGCGTCTCTTCAACCAGACGCTCTGCGTTCGCGCGCAGCGCCGCATCTTTTGGCACAAAGAAGTTGCCCACGCCAAAGCGGCCCGCTTCCAGCGCCTGACCGGTCAGCTTACGGAAGAAGTTCAGGGAGAGGTCAACGTTAACGCCTGCACCATCGCCCACACCCTCTGCAGACATCCCGCCACGGTGCGGTACCGTGCACAGGGCGCTATGCGCCATCTGCAGGATTTCATGGGTCTGCTCGCCGTCCTTGCGGGTAATGAAACCTACACCACAGCTGTCGCTTCCTGCTGATGGATCATACAAACCCCAGGGGTTAGGTTGTTGAGTGGACATTGAGGGTCTCCTTAAACTGCTTTAGACATTACCTGCATTATTTCAGGCACAGAGCGCTGCTGCGTGCTGTATCAATTTGTTTTCGCGCGCTTTTACGCGGACGTCGCAACACCGGACAACGACAATCAAGGCACTGATTTACGTCCTTGATTGGCTGTCCATAAAATCCGGTCTCTAAGGGAGATAACTTGCATCCAGAGGGAGTCTTCTTGCTGCATAGATATGCCGAGACACAGTCCCGACTGGAAAGCATCCAGCGGAATTCCAACTTATCGGGAAAGCGAACTCAGGTCAAATAGCCAGCTTTATTACGGTTAATCAGCCTTTTTGCAATTTAACTGTATGATTATTATGTTTTTATTACGTAAATATATGTCAATCTGACCTTTCTGATTCCCTTATGAAGTGTGAGCCGTCTCACTGTGTGATCGGCCTCATATTTCCAGACCATGCTGTTGAATATGGGGATGCCAGCACAAAATTCTGTTTGGACCGTTTCGTGCACAGCATGTATCTGTTTTTCTTATGGCGGAACATTTGAATCAAAACGCGGTTGCCATTAGTAAAATTAATTAACCAGGGTGTGATTAAAACAGCACTTAAGCTGAATGGATATGCAATAACGGAAGGCAACCATCAGGAGGGATGGCTGCAGAAAGCGGATGCGCCGGGCACGCGGCACCGGGACCCGCAAAAGCGCGGCCCTCCAGATTATTCAGTTGGCAGAATTAGTCAAGCGCTTTAGGCATAAAGCCGCGAACGTCGGCGAAACGCCGCGCTGCTGCACCATAACAGGGCGTAAAGTCAGTCCGCACGGCGCGTGCGGCGGCGCAGCGCGCGGATAATTACGCTATGATGAGCCAGATTCGTTCAGGGAGCGCGTAATGAAACAGATTCGTCTTTTAGCACAGTACTACGTGGATTTAATGGTCAAGCTCGGGCTGGTGCGGTTTTCGCTGCTGCTGGCTTCGGCGCTGGTGGTGCTGGCAATGGTGGTGCAGATGGCGGTCACCATGGTGCTGCGTGGCCACGTTGAAAGTATCGACGTGGTGCGTTCAGTGTTTTTTGGCCTGCTGATTACCCCATGGGCGGTCTACTTTCTCTCCGTGGTGGTCGATCAGCTGGAGGAGTCGCGCCAGCGGCTGTCGAAGCTGGTGGACAAGCTGGAGGAGATGCGCACGCGCGACCTTGAACTGAATCAGCAGATGAAAGAGACCATCAGCCAGCTGAACCAGGAAATCAGCGACCGTATTAAAGCAGAGCAGGCGCGCGAGCAGGTGATGGATAAGCTGCGCGAAGAGATGACGCGGCGTGAACAGGCGCAGATTGAGCTGGAGCAGCAATCTTCCTTCCTGCGTTCGTTCCTCGACGCCTCGCCCGACCTGGTGTTCTATCGCAACATCGACAAACAGTTCTCCGGCTGTAACCGCGCCATGGAACTGCTCACCGGCCTGAGCGAGAAGCAGCTGATTGGCCTGACGCCGCGCGACATTTATGACGAAGATGCCGCCACCAAAGTGCTGGAGACCGATGAGAAGGTGTTTCGCCACAATGTGTCGCTCACCTATGAACAGTGGCTGCAGTATCCGGACGGGCGCAAAGCCTGCTTTGAAATCCGCAAAGTGCCGTATTACGACCGCGTCGGTAAGCGTAGCGGCCTGATGGGCTTCGGACGCGATATTACCGAGCGTAAGCGCTATCAGGACGCGCTGGAGAACGCCAGCCGTGAAAAGACCACCTTTATCTCCACCATCAGCCACGAGCTGCGTACGCCGCTTAACGGCATCGTCGGGTTAAGCCGCATCCTGCTGGATACCGATCTCAACCAGGAGCAGCTGAAGTACCTGAAAACCATTCACGTCTCGGCCATCACGCTCGGCAATATCTTTAATGATGTGATCGAAGTCGACAAGATTGAGCGGCGCAAAGTGCAGCTGGATAACCAGCCGCTGGATTTCACCGGCTTCCTCGCCGACCTGGAAAACCTCTCCGGCCTGCTGGCGCAGCCGAAAGGGCTGAAGTTCGTCATGGCACCGGAATTGCCGCTGCCGCACAAGATCTCCGCCGACGGCACGCGCCTGCGCCAGATTCTGTGGAACCTGATCGGCAATGCCGTGAAGTTTACCCGGCAGGGCGAAATCGTGGTGCGCGTCGCCTATCGCCAGGACGAAACGCTGCACTTTGAGGTGCAGGACTCCGGGATGGGCATTCCGCAGGAAGAGCAGGACAAAATCTTCGCCATGTATTACCAGGTGAAAGATCAGCACGGCGGTAAACCGGCCACCGGCACCGGGATTGGCCTGGCGGTGTCACGCCGGCTGGCGCAGGCGATGGGCGGCGATATCACCGTCAGCAGCGCACCGGGTCAGGGCTCGTGCTTTACCGTGGAAATCCACGCGCCGCGCGTGGCGGATGAAGTGGAAGATGAGGATCAGGACGACAGCATGCCGCTGCCGGCGCTGCACGTGCTGCTGGTAGAAGATATCGAGCTCAACGTGATTGTGGCGCGCTCGGTACTGGAGAAGCTGGGTTGCAGCGTGGAGGTGGCGATGACCGGCGGTGAGGCGCTGGCGATGTTCGATCCGCAGGAGTTCGACCTGGTGCTGCTGGATATCCAGCTGCCGGACATGACTGGCCTCGATGTGTCGCGCGCCATTCATCAGCAGCACGCCGGCGTGACGCTGCCGCCGCTGGTGGCGCTGACTGCCAACGTGCTGAAGGATAAAAAAGAGTATCTCGATGCCGGCATGGACGATGTGCTGAGCAAACCGCTGGCGGTGCCGGCGCTGACCGCGATGATCAAGAAATTCTGGGATTACCAAGCCGAAGCGGAAGCGGTGGTGAGTGACGCCGACGCGGAACAGTCACGCACGCTGCTGGATGTCGACATGCTGGAGCAGTATATCGAGCTGGTTGGTCCGGGGCTGATCACCCAAAGCCTGACGATGTTCGAGCAGATGATGCCGGGTTATCTTGAGGTGCTGGACTCCAACATGATGGCGCGTGACCAGAAGGGCATCGCCGAAGAGGGGCACAAGATCAAAGGCGCGGCGGGCTCCGTCGGCCTGCTGCATCTGCAGAAGCTGGCGAAACAGATTCAGTCACCGGAATTGCCGGCCTGGTGGGATAACGTGCAGGAGTGGGTCGACGAGCTGAAGCACGAGTGGCGGCACGACGTTGAAGTATTACGGAACTGGGTTGCGGAGCGGGAAAAATAGCGCGGGCCAGAAAAAAAATGACCCCAGTCGAAACCGGGGTGCGCGAATACTGCGCCAACACCAGGGAAATGGGCGCTGCTGCTATTATTAGAAATCGAATACAAAAGCAACAGCGTGGTATTGGTTAACGCTTCAAAATCACCTTAGCAAATTCGCCACAGCTTGTGACAAGATTCATTAAATTGTGTGATGTTGAGCAGCGTTTAAATACAGAAAACATTAATTTGCTGACACAGTCAAGCAAGGAATCAATTTCTTTGGCGTATTGCACTATTTTTGAGCAAATGTGCGCTTTTTTGCCTGGTTTTCCCACAGTCGCGGTCCGGAAAGCGCTGTGCGGCGAAGGGAAACGGCAAAAAGCGCAGCGCAACGGTCTTTTTTATGCTCATGTTATTGATTCTAATAATGAATAACCAGATTTTGTGGCGGTTATCCAAAACGTTTTGGAAACCCCCGGCTGAAAGTTCCAGTTCGGGCATTGAACGGTTAGCGTAAACCGGATGGGCGGTAAAACGTTTTACAGGTTGCGCCCTGGTCTGAAGCGTAATTGTCGCTATTTGCGCCGTGTTTTTCAGAATGGTCTCGGTTGTCAATGAACATCTTCACTGACTACTAAAGATGATAGTTAAACATCGTGAAAGGTTTAACGTGAGCGGTATCACAATCGGTTAAGTATTTATGCCTGTGCGCGCTGCGCGATTTTTCTGCATGGAACCGATTCCTTTTTGCCGGAAGTGCTTGATGCGACTGGCTCTAATAGAGGAACGATGGTTGCCCGCGCAATGAGTTTGGCTGGTGGTCGCGATGCTGCAGAGATAAAATTCCGGCTTGCATCACCGCTATTTGAAATCATGACCTGAGTAATTGATTAATCCAGGGAACCGGTAAGAGACGATTGCATGAGTAAGAGTAAAGGGAAGAAGGTCCAGCGCCTGAAGCGGCTGGCTGGCAGGGTGCTTCTGGCATGGCTGGGTCTGTGGCTGGCCGGCATTGTGCTGTTCGCATTTTTGCCGGTGCCGTTTTCGGCGGTAATGGTGGAGCGGCAGCTTGGCGCGTGGTTCAGCGGACGCTTCGATTATGTCGCGCATTCAGACTGGGTGGGAATGGATGAGATTTCACCGTGGATGGCGCTGGCGGTGATCGCCTCGGAAGATCAAAAATTCCCCGAGCACTGGGGCTTTGACGTGCATGCCATTCAGCAGGTGCTGGACAATGACGGCAGCGAACGGATGCGCGGCGCTTCAACGCTGTCTCAGCAGACGGCGAAGAACCTGTTCTTGTGGGATGGCCGCAGTTGGGTGCGCAAAGGGCTGGAGGCCGGGCTGACGGTGGGACTGGAAACGGTATGGACCAAACGCCGCATTCTGACGGTGTACCTGAATATTGCGGAATTCGGTAATGGAGTGTTTGGTGTGGAAGAGGCATCGCAGCGCTATTTCCACAAGCCTGCCAGCCGGCTGAGCATGGCGGAAGCCGCTTTGCTGGCGGCGGTGCTGCCGAATCCGATTCGCTTCCGCGCGGATGCACCGTCCGGCTACATTCGTCAGCGCCAGCAGTGGATTATGCGCCAGATGCGCCAGCTGGGCGGCGAGGGCTTCCTCAACCGTTACCAGCTGCACTGACGCGGTTAATCTTCGTCAAAACCGGCTTCAAACAGCTCAATGACCGCGGCCAGCGCCTGGGTTTCCTGCGGGCCGCTGGCCTCGATTTCGATATGACCGCCTTTAGCGGAGTCGAGCATCAGTAGCGCAATCACGCTGCTGGCTTCGGCTTCGGTACCGGCCTCGTTACGCAGCAGCACTTCCGCATCAAAACTCTGCACCAGCTCAAACAGCTTCATCGCCGGGCGCGCATGCATACCCAGCTTATTTCGAATCTCAACGGTTTGCTTCACGGTCATGATTTGCGTTTTTCCAGGGTGCGATGACGGGACTGCACATTTTTACCGCGCGAACGGAAATAGTCTGCCAGCTGTTCGGCAATGTAGACCGAACGGTGCTTACCGCCGGTACAGCCAATCGCCACAGTCAGATAGCTGCGGTTATTGGTTTCCAGCATCGGCAGCCACAGCTCGAGATAGCTGCGCGTCTGGTAGATAAAGTTGTGCACTTCGGTGTGACGATCGAGGAAGGCCGCCACCGGACGATCGAGCCCGGTCATCGGACGCAGCTTCGGATCCCAGTGTGGGTTGGGCAGAAAACGCACGTCAAACACGTAATCAGCGTCGATCGGGATACCGTGCTTGAAGCCGAAGGATTCAAACACCATGGTGAGTTCACGCTCACGCTTGCCCAGCAGGCGCGTGCGCAGCATTTCTGCCAGCTCATGCACCGACATCTCTGAGGTATCGATGATCAGATCGGCACGCGAGCGCAGCGGCTCCAGCAGATCGTTCTCCTCATCAATGGCGCTTTCCAGCGACAGATTTTTGCTGGAGAGCGGATGCAGGCGGCGCGTGTCGCTGTAGCGGCGGATCAGCGTGTTGCGATCGGCGTCCAGAAACAGCAGCTGTGGCGAGAACGCTTCCGGCAGATTGTTCAGTGCCTGCTCAAACACCTCCGGTGATTCCGGCATGTTGCGCACGTCAATGCTAACCGCCGCTGAGATATTGCGCTCGGTTAAGGTGTTCGCCAGCTCCGGCAGCAGCACCACCGGCAGGTTATCGACACAGTAGAAGCCCATATCCTCGAGGGCGCGCAGCGCGACTGATTTTCCTGAGCCTGACCGACCGCTAACGATCATCAGCACCATCACATTTCTCCCGTGTTAAACCGGCACGCAGGCCGGTAAAAGTGTCTGTCGCTTAAGCGTGATCTTCCTGAGCTTCTGTAATGATGGCGTAGAGCTCTTCATCGCTCTGTGCCGCGCGCAAACGGCGGCAGACGGTTTTATCCGCCAGGCGTTTCGCCACCAGCGACAGGGTGTGCAGATGGGTTTTGCACTGGTCTGCGGGCACCAGCAGGGCAAACAGCAGGTCAACCGGCTGGTTGTCGACGGCGTCAAAGGCGATAGGCTGGTCGAGGCTGATAAACACGCCAACGGCGCGCAGCGTATCCTCCTCCAGCTTGCCGTGCGGAATGGCGATGCCGTTACCAATGCCGGTACTTCCCATGCGTTCACGGGTCAGGATGGCTTCAAAAAGCGTCTGGTGCGGCAGATTGAGCTGCTTAGCGGCCAGCTCGCTGATAATTTCCAGCGCGCGCTTTTTACTCTGGCAGTGTACGCCGCTGCGGGTGCAGTCCAGCGAAAGGACCGCGCTCAATTCCAGTGTCAGATCGTTGTTCATCATCGTTTCACTTGCGTGTTCACATAGCCGTAAGGCACGTACCGGGACACCGCGAACGGGCAGGGCAGGTGACTGCAGGCGCTTGCGCAGATGACAAAACGGGGCGGTGACCCGCCCCATTTCTCCTCTGAGTGCTGAACCCGTCAGCACTCTGCAAGCGTGAAGGTTAGTGTTTTTTCAGTTTGTCTTTGTGTTTGGTCAGCTGACGGGCCAGCTTGTCAATCAGCCCGTCGATGGCCGCATACATGTCTTCCGCTTCCGATGTGGCGTGCAGCTCCCCGCCGTTGACGTGCAGGGTTGCTTCCGCAATCTGCGTCACCTTCTCCACTTTCAGAACAATATAAACCTGATTGATACGATCAAAATAGTGTTCCAGTTTGGCAAATTTGTTATTTACAAATTCGCGCAGTGGGTCGGTTATCTCAACATTCAGTCCGGTAAGGTTTAGCTGCATAGGTCTTCCTTCTTGTTTCGGTCAAACCAGCTGCTTGCGCTGGTTTGATGGCGGTATAGATAAAGACTCGCGATACTTAGCAACCGTACGTCGCGCCACCATGATGCCCTGTTCAGATAACATGGAGGTCAGTTTGCTGTCGCTCAAGGGTTTTGCGGGATTTTCCGCGGAGATTAATTTTTTCACCAGTGCACGGATCGCCGTCGACGAGGCTTCGCCACCGCCTTCGGTGCTGACGTGACTGGAGAAAAAATACTTCAGTTCAAAAATGCCACGCGGGCTGTGCAAATACTTTTGCGTGGTGACGCGGGAAATGGTGGATTCATGCATATCCACGGCCTGGGCGATATCCGCCAGCACCATCGGACGCATATACTCTTCACCCTGTTCAAAAAACGCCTGCTGCTGTTCGACAATACAGCGCGTCACTTTCAGCAGCGTGTCGTTGCGGCTCTCCAGGCTCTTAATCAGCCAGCGGGCTTCCTGTAAGTTGCTGCGAATAAACTGACTGTCACTGTCATTACGCGCAGAACCGCCCATCGCGGCGTAATGCTGATTGATCTTCAGGCGCGGCAGGCTGTCAGCGTTCAGCTCCACCGTCCAGCGCGTGCCAGTCTTGCGCACCAGCACATCGGGAATCACGTACTCGGGCTCGCTGGTATTGATGGACTGCCCGGGGCGCGGATCGAGCGACTGAATCAGCAGCATCGCTTCCTTCAGCACCTCTTCTTTCAGCCGCGTCACGCGCATCAGGCTGCGGAAATCGTGGTTAGCCAGCAGGTCGAGGTGCTCGCTGACAATCAGCCGTGCTTCGTTCAGCATCGGCATATCGGCCGCATACTGCGACAGCTGCACCAGCAGGCAGTCACGCAAATCGCGTGCGCCGACACCCACCGGATCGAAACGCTGTACGCGCTTCAGCACCGCTTCCACCTCTTCCAGCGTCAGCTCTTCGTCACCAATACTGTCACAAATGTCCTGTAAGCTGACGGTGAGATAACCGGTATCGTCAATGGCATCGACGATGGAGGTAGCGATGGCGCGGTCGGTGTCGGTGAACGGCGTCAGTTCTACCTGCCACATCAGATAGTCCTGCAGCGATTGCGTGGTTTCCCCCTGATACACCGGCAGCTCGTCGTCCTGGTAATCGGTGCCGGTGCCGGAGGGCGTGCCGGCCGTGTAGATCTCGTCCCAGGTGGCATCGAGCGGCAGCTCTTCCGGCATCTCTTTCTGTTCGAGTGCCTCACGGGTATCTAACGCCTCGTTCTCCTGAAATTCGCGGGCGTCGACTTCATCGTGCAGATCGGTTTGTTCAAGCAGCGGATTGCTTTCCAGCGCCAGTTGCAGTTCCTGCTGGAGTTCAAGCGTAGAGAGTTGCAGCAAGCGGATTGCCTGCTGCAACTGGGGGGTCATCGCCAGCTGTTGGCTGAGCCTGAGTTGCAAACCTTGCTTCATAATCCGGCTAGAATTTCCTAAGCAAATGTCGGGTATGCCGACACCTTATCAGAGTCTGAACTCTTCGCCCAAATAAACCCGCTTAACTTGCTCATCTGCAAGAATTTCATCTGGCGTGCCGTGGGCAATCAGATGGCCCTGGCTGACGATATATGCGCGCTCACACACCGCGAGCGTTTCACGCACGTTGTGGTCGGTGATCAGCACGCCGAGGCCGCTGTCACGCAGGTGTTCGATGATCTTTTTGATATCGATAACGGAGATGGGGTCAACGCCGGCAAAAGGTTCATCCAGCAGGATAAACTTTGGATTGGCGGCCAGCGCACGGGCAATCTCGACGCGGCGACGTTCACCGCCCGACAGCGCCTGGCCCATGCTGTCGCGCAGATGGCCGATGTGGAACTCGTCCATCAGCTCATTGGCGCGGTCCTGACGCTGCTCTTCCGTCAGGTCGTCACGCACCTGCAGTACCGCCATCAGGTTGTCGTAGACGCTCAGACGGCGAAAGATCGACGCTTCCTGCGGCAGATAACCGATGCCGCGGCGCGCGCGCGCATGCAGCGGCAGAATACTGATATCTTCTTCATCGATAATAATGCGTCCGGCATCGCGCGGCACGATGCCGACCACCATGTAGAAGGTGGTGGTTTTACCGGCCCCGTTGGGGCCCAGCAGGCCGACAATCTCGCCGGATTTCACCTGCAGGCTGACATCTTCTACTACGCGACGGCCTTTGTAGGCTTTCGCCAGGTTTTCAGCGACTAATGTGGCCATAGCGATCAGTTACTCTTTTTGGGGCTCGCAGACGAACCGTTTTTATCCTGCAGCTGCGACGGCACCAGCACGGTGGTGACACGCTTGCTCTGGCCCTGACTGTAGGCCTGCATTTTCTGCTCTTTCACCAGATAGGTGATGCGATCGCCTTTGATGTTGCTGTCCTGCTGCTCGATAAAGGCGTTGCCGGTCAGCTCGACGAAATCGTTGGCCAGCTCATAGTGCAGTTTGGCGGCGTGACCCTGCACCGGTTTGCCGTTGTCCTGCATCTGATAAAAGGTGGCCGGATTGCCGTAGGCATCAACGATGGTTTTGTTGCTGTCGCCACCGGGACGCGTTACCACCACTTTATCGGCGGTAATTTTGATGGTGCCCTGGGTCACGATCACGTTGCCGGTAAAGGTGGCGACGTTACCCTGCAAATCGAGCGCCTGGTTCACCGAGTCGATGTTAACCGGCTTGTCCGAATCGCCTGTTAACGCCAGCGCCGGCAGGCTGGTTGCCAGCAGCGCACTCACCAGCAGCAACTTAAGGCTATTTTTGTTCATTTTGAATTTCATAGGAGGTTTTGACCTTTTCAAGCAGCTCGGCATTCTTTGTCCGTAGGTTGCCGCGCATCTTCATGCCAGTGGAGTTAAAACTGCGGCCAAATAGGGTGACCTGATCGTCAGACGTCACATCCTGGCTGACCAGATTAACCTGAGCATTATCCGTGATGATGCGCTCAAGCTGGGAATCCTGCGTCAATGTGTGTACTTCAACGTGGCCATAAAGATACAGCATACGATCTTTCGTCAGCTTTGCCTTGTCAGCACGAACCGACCACGTGGGCACTTTGTTTTCGTCGTAAGTGGTCATCACCGGATTATCGAACCAGCTCACTTCTTCGGCCGAAAAGTAGGTCACTTTATCCGAGACCAGCTTATAGGCCAGCGCACCCGTCGGGTTATATACCACGGTGCTGGAGTTGGCGCTGGTGTAGGTCGGCGCCTGATCGTTGGTCGCCACCGGCGTGGCGCTGTCGTCCTGGTTGGTAAGATTCCAGCCGATCAGCACCAGGGCGATCAGCGCCAGAATCAGCGTTATCCAACGCCTGCTTTTACTCATACTGATTGCCCTTTGGCATCCTCAAATTTGTTCTGCGCCAGCAAAATCAGGTCGCATAGCTCACGTACTGCACCGCGACCGCCAGCAATGCGCGTCACGTAATGCGCGCGCGGCAGTAATACCGGATGCGCATCGGCGACGGCCACGCTCAGACCCGCCTGTGCCATTACCGGCCAGTCGATCAGGTCGTCACCAATATACGCGACCTGATCTGCCGATAGTGACAGTTTATCCAGGAGTTCGCGCCAGGCCAAAAGCTTATCCGACTGTCCCTGGTAAAGATGCGTAATGCCGAGCGTTTTACAGCGATCTTCCAGCAGTTTAGCGCGACGGCCGGTAATAATAGCCACTTCGATGTCCGAGGTCAGCAGGCAGCGCACGCCGTAACCGTCGCGCACGTTAAAGGCCTTTAGCTCTTCACCGCTGTTGCCCATGTAAATCAGGCCGTCGGACATCACGCCATCGACATCGCAAATCAGCAGGCGGATGTTGGCCGCCCGCGCCATCACGTCGGCGCTCACCGGGCCGTAGCAGGTGTCGACCATCGTGGTTTCAGCACTCATTGTTGTTTCCCGTTCAGACCACGCCAGCGCGCAGCATGTCATGCATATGTACCACACCGAGCAGGCGATCGTCATCGGCCACCAGCAGCGCAGTGATGTTTTTGTTTTGCATCAGATTAAGCGCGTCCACCGCCAGCAGGTTAGGGCGCACGCGAATCCCGCCGCGCGTCATCACATCCTGGATGCGGGCCGACTGGAAATCGATGCCCATATCGAAGATGCGGCGCAGGTCACCGTCCGTGAAAATCCCTTCGATTTTCATCAGGTCGTCGACAATCACTGTCAGACCGAGGTTTTTGCGCGTGATTTCCAGCAGCGCGTCGCGCAACGAGGCGTCACGGGTGACGTGGGGAATTTCATCGCCGCTGTGCATAATGTCGCTGACGTGCAGCAGCAGTTTGCGCCCCAGTGCGCCACCCGGATGCGACAGCGCGAAATCTTCCTGCGTGAAGCCGCGCGCTTCCAGCAGCGCCACCGCCAGCGCATCGCCCATCACCAGCGTGGCGGTGGTGCTGGAGGTCGGTGCCAGCCCGAGCGGACAGGCTTCCTGCGGCACTTTCACGCATAAATGCACATCGGCAGCCCGGCCCATGGCGCTCTCCGGACGGCTGGTCAGGCAAATCAGCTGCACTTTCTGCCGTTTGAGCACCGGGATCAGTGCGAGGATTTCGCCCGACTCGCCGCTGTTCGAGATGGCGATCACCACATCGTTGGTGCTGACCATGCCGAGATCGCCGTGGCTGGCTTCACCCGGGTGGACGAAGAACGACGGCGTGCCGGTGCTGGCGAAGGTGGCGGCCATCTTCTTGCCGATATGGCCGGATTTGCCCATGCCCATCACCACCACTTTGCCACGGCAGGCAAAGATCATTTCGCAGGCGCGGCTGAAGTCGGCGTTAATATACTGGTCGAGCTGTTCCAGCCCTTCGCGTTCAATGCGCAGTACCGCTTTACCTGCCTGCTGGAAGTCGAAATCCGGTTGCTGATGTGACATGGTCAGTCATCCTTAATAGCTTGTGATAAGCGTGGGGCTGAGCCACAGCCACAGCACCCACACGATAAATCCACCTAACAGCAGCGTGCCCGCTATGCGGCCGATGCGGCGCTTGCGCAGCAGGCACAGCAGGGCGAACAGCACGCTGACGCCCAGCATAATCCAGTAATCCCGCGCAAAGGCGTGCGCATCGATCGCGCCGGGATGCACCAGCGCCGGCAGGCCCAGCACAATCGCCAGATTGAAGATATTGGCGCCAATCAGGTTGCCGATGGCGATATCGTCTTCGCCTTTCAGCGCGCCGGCCAGCACCGTGGCCAGTTCCGGCAGGCTGGTACCGACAGCAATCAGCGTCAGTCCCATCACCAGTTCGCTAATGCCGAAGTAATCCGCAAACACCGTGGCGTTGTCGATCACCATGCGTGTCGACATCGGCAGAATAATCAGCGCCACCGCCAGCCAGAGAAACGCCACCGTATTGCCGCTTTCGTCACGCGGCAGCTCCGCCAGTTGTTCACGCGTCAGGGTGTCATTATTATCGCGCTCGGCCCGCCGGGCGATGCGGATCGCCACCAGCAGATAACCCAGCGCCAGCAGCAGCAGTGCCACGCCATCCAGCCGGCTGAGCTGGTTATCAAACAGCATGATGCCGCTGAGCAGTGAGACCAGCAGCAGCAGAGGGAGTTCGCGGCGAATCAGATTGGAGTGTACGGTTAAAGGGTGCAGCAGCGCAGCGCCACCCAGAATCAGCAGAATATTGGTGATGTTCGAGCCCAGCGCGGTACCCACGGCTAAATCCATCTGACCATGCTGCGCGGCAGAGAACGAGACGATCAGTTCCGGCAGTGAAGTGCCAATGCTCACCACCGTCATGCCAATGATCAACGGGGGAATGCCAAGGGATCGACACAGGATCGCGGCGCTGAACACCAGGCGGTCAGCTCCGTAAGCCAGTAAAATCAATCCGATAAACAGCAGGGCAGTGGCTACGAACATGAAAAATCCTTGATGGATAACGGTGCCGGCAAACCTTGTCCGACAGGTAAAAGCAGTGCGCGTGCGGAATCAGGCGCTGATTTTGACTGTCTGAGAGGCAAAAGTAAATTTTAAGGCCGTTTTCGCCACACCGGACGGGTAAGTTTCTGTAAAACTATCGTGCATTGTGGTTTACCAGGCTACCATCCACCACGTTAATTACGCCCGATCCGTTTAAAGAGGTAATGATGATCCAGCAGCAAACGAATCTGGTTGAGGTTCGTGGCGTCAGTTTTACGCGCGGCAATCGCACCATCTTCGACGACATTTCGCTGACCGTTCCGGCGGGCAAAGTCACGGCGATTATGGGCCCTTCCGGCATCGGTAAAACCACCCTGCTGCGCCTGATTGGCGGGCAGCTGCAGCCGGACAAAGGTGAGATCTGGTTTCGTGACCAGAACATTCCGACGCTGTCGCGCCGTAAGCTGTATGACGTGCGTAAAAAAATGAGCATGCTGTTCCAGTCCGGTGCGCTGTTCACCGACCTTAACGTCTATGAAAACGTTGCCTGGCCGCTGCGCGAACACACCCGGCTGCCAGCGGAATTGCTGCACAGCACGGTGATGATGAAGCTGGAAGCCGTGGGACTGCGCGGCGCAGCGCAGCTGATGCCGGCCGAACTCTCCGGCGGCATGGCGCGCCGGGCGGCGCTGGCGCGTGCAATTGCGCTGGAGCCGGAGCTGATCATGTTCGACGAACCCTTTGTCGGCCAGGATCCCATTACCATGGGCGTGCTGGTCAAGCTGATCGATGAGCTCAACCATTCGCTGGGCGTCACCTGCATTGTGGTTTCACACGATGTGCCGGAGGTCTTGAGCATTGCCGACCATGCCTATATTGTTGCCGGGCAAAAGATTATTGCTCAGGGTAGTGCGCCGCAGCTGAGGGAGAATCCCGATCCGCGCGTGCGCCAGTTTATTGAGGGTCATGCGGATGGTCCGGTACCGTTCCGCTTCGCTGCCGGGGATTACCTCAGCGATCTGACCCGCACAGGGAGAAGCTAAACTGATGTGGTTACAGGCACTGGCGTCATTTGGGCGTCAGGGAATTAACACCTGTGCGGCCTTTGGCCGGGCGGGCTTAATGCTCTTCCATGCGCTGGTGGGTAAACCGGCGTTTCGTAAGCATGCGCCGCTGCTGGTGAAGCAGCTGTATAGCGTGGGCGTGCTGTCATTGCTGATCATTGTGGTCTCCGGCCTGTTCATTGGCATGGTGCTGGGGCTGCAGGGCTATCTGGTACTCACCACTTACAGTGCGGAAACCAGCCTGGGTATGCTGGTGGCGCTGTCGCTGCTGCGCGAACTGGGGCCGGTGGTCACCGCGCTGCTGTTTGCCGGGCGCGCCGGCTCGGCGCTCACTGCGGAAATTGGCCTGATGAAAGCCACCGAGCAGCTCTCCAGCATGGAGATGATGGCGGTCGATCCGCTGCGCCGCGTAGTGTCGCCGCGCTTCTGGGCCGGCTTTATCAGTATGCCGCTGCTGGCGCTGATCTTTACTGCGGTGGGCATTGCCGGTGGCGCGCTGGTCGGGGTGGCCTGGAAAGGCATCGACCCGGGCTTTTTCTGGTCGGCGATGCAGAACGCGGTGGATTTTCGTACCGATGTGATCAACTGCCTGATCAAGAGCGCGGTGTTTGCCATCACGGTGACCTGGATCGCGCTGTTCAATGGGTATGACGCCATCCCGACTTCGGAAGGGATCAGTCGCGCGACGACGCGTACCGTAGTCCATGCTTCGCTGGCGGTGCTTGGACTGGATTTTGTGCTGACGGCACTGATGTTTGGGAATTAATGCAATGCAAAGCAAAAAAAACGAAATCTGGGTTGGCGTGTTTATGCTGGCTGCGCTGCTGGCGCTGCTGTTCCTCAGCCTGCGCGTCGCCGATCTTAAATCGCTGGGCACCGAGCCAACGTGGAAGCTGTACGCCACCTTCGATAATATCGGCGGCCTGAAAGTCAGCTCGCCGGTGAAAATTGGCGGCGTGGTGATTGGCCGCGTCACCGACATTTCACTGGATGACAAAACGCTGTCGCCGCGCGTCACCATGGACATCAGCGAACAGTATGCCAATAAAATTCCTGACACCAGCTCGCTGGCGATTCGCACCCAGGGTCTGCTGGGTGAGCAGTTCCTCGCGCTCAACTTAGGTTTTGACGATCCGGAGCTTGGCTCGGCGATGCTAAAAGATGGCGGCACGCTGCGGGATACCAAATCGGCGCTGGTACTGGAAGACCTGATCGGCCAGTTCCTCTACAAGAGCGGCGACAACAAGGACAATGAGAAATCGTCGGGCGCCGCCAGCGCGAGCGCCCCGGCAGCACCTGCTACAACGGAATAACCCAGAGAGGTACAACACGATGTTAAAACGTTTCCTGATGGTGGCCCTGCTGGCCATCGCGCCGCTGGCGGCAAACGCAGCGGATGCCAACCAGAGCAATCCGTACAAAATGATGAACGAAGCGGCGGAGAAGACCTTTACCCGCCTGAAGAACGAACAGCCGAAGATTAAGCAGAATCCTGACTACCTGCGCGAAATCGTGCGCCAGGAGCTGCTGCCGTACGTGCAGATTAAATATGCGGGGGCGCTGGTACTGGGCCGTTACTACCGCGAAGCCACGCCGGCGCAGCGCGACGCCTACTTTGCCGCGTTCGGGGATTATCTGGCGCAGGCTTATGGTCAGGCGCTGGCGTTGTATCACGGCCAGACTTACCAGATTCAGCCTGAGCAGCCGATTGGCGATGCCAATATCGTGGCGATTCGCGTCACCATCATCGATCCCAACGGTCGTCCGCCGGTGCGCCTTGATTTCCAGTGGCGCAAGAACAGCCAGACCGGCAACTGGCAGGCTTATGACATGATTGCCGAAGGCATCAGCATGATCACCACCAAACAGAATGAGTGGAGCGATCTGCTGCGCACCAAAGGCATCGACGGCCTGACTGCGCAGCTGAAAACCTATGCCGCGCAGCCTATCACCCTGGACAAGCAGCAATAATGAGCGAACCGTTACGCTGGCAGCGCACTGCCAGCACGCTGGCCCTGAGCGGCAAACTGGACCGCGATACGCTACTGGCGCTGTGGCAGGCGCGTGACAGCGCCATGGCCGGTATCACCACGATTGACGTGGCGGCGCTGGATCGGGTTGATTCTGCCGGGCTGGCGCTGCTGGTGCATCTGCGCGAAATCGCGCGGGCGCAGGGCACAACGCCGCTTTTCAGTGGTATCACCGATAAGCTCGACTCGTTAATCAAGCTGTACAACCTGCAGCAGATTATTGTTTCTGCGGAACAAATCGCCTGATTAACGGCGCTGCTGACAAAGCCCCTGATTTTTTCAGGGGCTTTTGCGTATTTAAGAGTCAGGCGCTTTCCTCTAAGATATCCGCCTTATTATTATCAAGTGAAGCAATGAGCGATGGAAAATAGTGAAGTTCAGGCCGTGCTAATGCAGGCGCTGCCGTTAGAAGAAGTACATGTTCTCAGCAACGATGGCAGCCATTTCCAGGTCATTGCCGTGGGCGAAATGTTTGGCGAGCTGAGCCGCGTAAAGAAACAGCAGGCTGTGTACGCACCGCTGATGGAATATATTGCGGATAACCGTATTCATGCGGTGTCCATCAAGACTTATACCCCAGCCGAGTGGGCGCGCGACCGTAAACTCAACGGTTTCTAAGCGCCACTCTGGCTGTTTTGTTGATAGATAATTGAGAGCCGTGTTAATGGACAAATTTCGTGTGCAAGGCCCCACCCGTTTAAGCGGTGAAGTGACCATTTCCGGGGCGAAGAATGCTGCGCTGCCGATTCTGTTTGCTGCGCTGCTGGCTGAAGAGCCGGTAGAGATTCAGAACGTGCCGAAGCTGCGTGACATCGATACCACCATGAAGCTGCTGAGCCTGCTCGGTGCGCGCGTGGAACGCAATGGTTCGGTCCACGTTGATGCGCGCGAAGTTAATGTCTTCAGTGCGCCGTACGATCTGGTGAAAACCATGCGCGCCTCCATCTGGGCGCTGGGGCCGCTGGTGGCGCGTTTTGGCCAGGGCCAGGTTTCTCTGCCAGGCGGCTGTGCGATTGGTGCGCGTCCGGTCGATCTGCACATTACCGGCCTCGAGCAGCTGGGTGCCGAGATCAAACTGGAAGAGGGCTATGTTAAAGCCTCTGTGGATGGCCGCCTGAAGGGCGCGCACATTGTGATGGATAAGGTCAGCGTGGGCGCGACCGTGACCATCATGAGCGCCGCAACGCTGGCGACGGGCACCACCATCATTGAAAACGCGGCGCGTGAACCGGAGATTGTCGACACGGCAAACTTCCTTAACACGCTGGGCGCGAAAATCAGCGGCGCCGGCACCGACAAAATCACCATCGAGGGCGTTGAGCGCCTCGGCGGCGGCGTCTATCGCGTGCTGCCGGACCGTATCGAAACCGGCACCTTCCTCGTGGCCGGCGCCATCTCGCGCGGCAAAGTGGTGTGCCGCAATGCGCAGCCAGACACGCTGGACGCCGTGCTGGCGAAACTGCGTGACGCGGGTGCGGAGATTGAAGTCGGTGAAGACTGGGTGAGCCTGGATATGCACGGCAAGCGTCCGAAAGCGGTTAATATCCGTACCGCACCGCACCCGGGTTTCCCGACCGACATGCAGGCGCAGTTTACGCTGCTCAACCTGGTGGCTGAAGGCACCGGCGTGATTACCGAGACCATCTTCGAAAACCGCTTCATGCACATCCCGGAGCTGATTCGTATGGGGGCGCACGCCGAAATCGAAAGCAACACCGCTATCTGTCACGGTGTTGAAACCTTGTCCGGCGCGCAGGTGATGGCGACCGATCTGCGTGCGTCAGCCAGTCTGGTACTGGCAGGCTGCATTGCAGAAGGTGCGACGCTGGTGGATCGTATCTACCACATCGATCGTGGCTACGAGCACATTGAAGACAAGCTGAAAGCGTTAGGCGCCAACATCGAGCGCGTCAGCGGCGAGTAATCCTTTGTCCTGATTGCCAGGCATGAAAACCAGTCACGACAGCGTGGCTGGTTTTTTTTTGCTTTACCCGCGTGAGACGATCTTTTTCAGATCCTGGGGCGATCGAATGCGTTTTTTACGATCCAGCAGACGCTGTGTGACCGGATCAAAATAGCGGCTGGGCCAGATCTCGGAAGGATGGACCTTCAGCGCCGTGGCGATCAGCCATTCACCTTTAGGCCAGGGGCGTGACAGCGCGTTGGCCAGCGTCGATGAACTGAGGCCAGATTGACGTGACAGGGCGGCCAGTGACGTACCGCGCTTGCGCAGGGCCGCAATGATATCTGCCGGATGCCAGTCTTCTCTCCTTGCATGCATAACTCTCTTCTCCGTGTCCGTGTTAGTGCTCCATCTCTGCAGCGCTGTGGCTCTCCTGCGCAGAGATAACTGGAAAAATCCGGATTTTTATAGCAAATAATTTCCATATGTTTCCAGTAATTGTTTTGCCTGTGCACGAAACTGCGCAGTTTTTCGCAAAAATGCTGCAAGGGAATGTAATCAGACCGGCAGAGCAGGGGGAGAAATAAAAACGGGGCCGAACGGCCCCGTAGCAGGTCAGAAATCGCGCTGCACCGACATGTGCGCCAGCGCTTCCAGCGCGCTGCGCCACGGCGTTTCTGGCAGTGCCTGTAGCGCCGCGATGGCTTTATCCGCCTCTTCTTCGGCACGTTTGCGCGTCCATTCCAGCGAACCAGTTTGCTGCATTGCCGCCAGCACCGGCTCCAGCAGATGACGGCCATTACCTTCTTCGATGGCCTTGCGGATCATCTGCGCCTGCTCTGGCGTGCCGTTGTGCATGGCGTGCAGCAGCGGCAGCGTCGGCTTACCTTCGCTCAGATCGTCACCGGTATTTTTACCCAGCGTCTCGCCGTCGGCACTGTAATCCAGCAGATCGTCGATCAGCTGAAACGCCGTACCGAGATAGCGGCCATAATCCTGCAGCGCTTTCTCCTGCGCTGGCGTGGCCTCCGCGAGGATCGCCGAAGCCTGCGAAGCGGCTTCAAACAGGCGGGCGGTTTTGCTGTAGATCACCCGCATGTAGCTCTCTTCGGTGATATCCGGATCGTTGCAGTTCATCAGCTGCAGCACTTCGCCTTCGGCGATCACGTTCACCGCTTCGGACATCAGTGCGAGGATCTTCAGCGATCCCATGCTGGTCATCATCTGGAAGGCGCGGGTATAGATAAAATCCCCGACCAGCACGCTCGCCGCATTGCCGAACGCGGCGTTAGCGGTGGCTTTGCCACGGCGCATATCGGATTCATCCACCACATCATCGTGCAGCAGCGTCGCCGTGTGGATAAATTCGATCAGCGCCGCATTGGTCACATGCAGCGATCCCTGATAATTCAGCGCGCGTGCTGACAGCACCGCGATCATCGGACGGATGCGTTTGCCTCCCCCGCTGATGATGTAATAGCCCAACTGGTTAATCAGTGAGACATCTGAATTCAGCTGGTCGAGGATGGTCTGGTTGACGGCCGCCATGTCCTGCGCGGTTAATTCGTTAATCTGTTCTAAGTTCATTCGTCTGTTCAGCTTTGACTCGTTTTCTGCATGGTAAGCGCTTTTACCCAGCGTGAGTTCAGGTAATCTGTTACTGATTGTACTTGAAAAATCGGGTTGAGAAACGTTTGCATTCGTCCTGCGCTTTTTTTCTGCAAGAGAGTGCAAAGTGCACTTGTCTTCTGCTGGAGTTTTGCGTAGAATTCGCGCCCTATTGTGAATATTTATCGCGCCGCCTGATGAACAGAAAGGCATGCGCAGAAGCGGAGTTTTATATGTACGCGGTTTTCCAAAGTGGTGGTAAACAACACCGAGTTAGCGAAGGTCAGACCGTTCGCCTGGAAAAGCTGGACATCGCAACCGGTGAAACCATCGAGTTCGACCAGGTTCTGATGATTGCAAATGGCGAAGACGTGAAAATCGGCGCGCCACTGGTTTCAGGCGGTGTGATCAAGGCAGAAGTTGTTGCTCACGGTCGTGGCGAGAAAATTAAAATCGTTAAGTTTCGTCGTCGTAAACACTACCGTAAGCAAGCTGGTCACCGTCAGTGGTTCACTGATGTGAAAATCACTGTGATCAGCGCGTAAGAGGAGATCTGACAAATGGCACATAAAAAGGCTGGTGGCTCGACTCGTAACGGTCGCGACTCCAATGCAAAACGTCTGGGTGTTAAGCGTTTCGGTGGTGAATCTGTTCTGGCAGGTAGCATCATCGTTCGTCAGCGTGGTACCAAATTCCACGCCGGTAACAACGTAGGTTGTGGTCGTGACCACACTCTGTTTGCTACCGCAGACGGCAAAGTTAAATTCGAAGTTAAAGGTCCTAACAACCGTAAATACATCAGCATCGTTGCTGAGTAAGGTTGTTGTGCCGCAGACGATTAACGTCTGAACACACGAATGGAAGGCCCCGCAGCTTTGCGGGGCTTTTTACATTCTGCCGCAGGTTACGGCAATCACGCTGACCTTGCGCCTCAGTTTGCTGTACACTTTATGTACACATGGCTTTGCCAATCCTGTATTATCCGCCGCCGGTCAGCGCAGAAGACCCTGGCGGACCCGTTTGTCGCCCGCAGCGTGGCGCAAACGACAGTGTGACGGAGATAAAAAATGAAGTTTGTTGATGAAGCGACGATCCTGGTGGTCGCGGGTGATGGTGGCAACGGTTGCGTCAGCTTCCGCCGCGAGAAGTACATTCCCAAAGGGGGACCGGACGGCGGTGACGGCGGTGACGGCGGCGATGTTTACCTGCTGGCGGATGAAAACCTCAACACCCTGATCGATTATCGTTTCGAAAAATCTTTCCGCGCCGAACGCGGCCAGAATGGCCAGAGCCGTGACTGTACCGGTAAACGCGGTAAAGACATCATTGTTAAAGTGCCGGTGGGTACGCGCGTTATCGATCAGGGCACGGGCGAAACGCTGGGCGACATGACGCGCCATGAGCAGAAGCTGATGGTGGCGAAAGGTGGCTGGCACGGTCTGGGCAACACCCGCTTCAAATCGTCAGTGAACCGTACGCCGCGTCAGAAAACCATGGGCACGCCGGGCGAGAAGCGCGACCTGCAGCTGGAACTGATGCTGCTGGCAGACGTGGGTATGCTGGGTCTGCCTAACGCCGGTAAATCGACCTTTATCCGTGCGGTATCAGCGGCGAAGCCAAAAGTGGCGGATTATCCGTTCACCACGTTGGTGCCAAGCCTCGGCGTGGTGCGTATGGACAGCGAAAAGAGCTTCGTGGTCGCCGACATTCCCGGCCTGATTGAAGGCGCAGCGGAAGGCGCGGGCCTCGGAATTCGCTTCCTCAAGCATCTGGAGCGCTGCCGCGTGCTGCTGCACCTCATCGACATCGCGCCAATCGACGAATCCGATCCGGTAGAGAACGCCCGCATCATTCTCGGCGAGCTGGAGAAATACAGCGACAAGCTGTACCAGAAGCCGCGCTGGCTGGTGTTCAATAAAACTGACCTGCTGAGCCGTGAAGAGGCGGAAAGCCGCGCTAAAGCGATTGCCGAAGCGCTGGGCTGGGATGAGAAATACTATCTGATCTCCGCTGCCAGCCGTGACGGTGTCAATGAGCTGTGCTGGGATGTGATGAGCTTTATCATCGCGAATCCAAAAGAAGCGGAAGAAGAAGCGAAGCAGCCGGAGAAAGTGGCCTTCATGTGGGATGATTACCACCGTGAAGCGCTGGAAAATGCTCAGGAAGTGGAAGAAGACGAAGACTGGGATGACGACTGGGATGAAGACGACGACGAAGGCGTCGAGATCATTTATCAGCGTTGATGTCAGCGAAAAAAGCGGCCAGATGGCCGCTTTTTTTATTGCTGTTTAGCGCCGAGCACCAGGCCGCACAATCATTCCCTCTCCCCGTGGGAGAGGGCAGGGTGAGGGCATCAGGCCGCAGCGGAGCCAAACCTACCCCAGCACCGCCACCGTCAGCCGCGAACTACAGCACAGCTGATCGCGACCATTGCGTATCTCAATCTGCCAGCTCTGATTGCGCGCCCCCAGATGCAGCGGACGACAAACACCGCGCACCTCGCCGCTGCTCACCGCCCGATGATGGCTGGCGCTCACCTCAATGCCCACCACGCTTTTACCTTCTTCCACGCTCAGGTAACCGGCAATGGAGCCCATCGACTCCGCCAGCACCACCGACGCGCCGCCGTGCAGCAGGCCAAACGGCTGCTGCGTGCGGCTGTCTACCGGCATGGTGGCCTCCAGATAATCGTCACCGATGGCGGTAAACACGATGCCCAGATGCGCCACCAGCGAGTTATCGCCCAGCTGATTCAGCGTGGCAAGATCCACCGTACGTTTCCAGATTGCCATGCCTCAGGCTCCCAGCGTTGCGCCACCGTCCACCACAATATCCTGCAGCACCACGTGGCTGGCAAGATCTGAGGCCAGGAACAGGATGTTGTTCACGATCTCCTGCGGCTGGGCGATCTTACGCAGCGGGATCCCCAGCTTGTACTGATCCGGGAAACCGTTGATCATCTCCTGCTCGGCTTCCGGCGTATGCCACAGGCTGCGCTGCATATCGGTATCGGTTGATCCCGGTGAGACAATATTGCAGCGCACGCCATACGGTGCCATCTCAAGGCCAACCGTCTGGCACAGGCTGCGCAGCGCTGCTTTAGACGCGCCATAGGCTGACATGCCGAGGCGCGGGGCGTGCGCGGCGTTAGAGGCGATGGTGACAATCGCGCCAGCGCGCTGCTGGCGGAAGACCGGCAGCGTCTGCTGGAACAGGTTAAACGCGCCGCCGGCGTTGACGGCGAGACACGCCTGCCAGTCAGTAAACGACAGCGCATCGGTGCTGCCGATGCGCAGAATGCCCGCGCCGTTCACCAGGATATCCAGCCGCGGCTGGCTGGCCAGCAGTGACTGACAGCAATCGCGCACCGCAGCGCTGTCGGCGACATCCAGCTGGCAGGTGGCAAACGGATAGTCATCCTGGCCAAAGTGCAAATCAAAACCGGTCACCTGCGCACCGGCCTGATGGAACGCCAGCGCGGTGTGATAGCCGATGCCTTTGCCGGCACCGGTCACCCAGACAATTTTTCCGCTGAAATCAAAACAGGCGCTCATTATGCTGGCACCCGTGACAGCAGCGCCCACCAGCCATCAATGCTGGGATTTTTCGCCAGACTGATGAAGTCGATATCGCTGTGCACCTGACGCCAGCGCGCCGCCAGCGCCATCACGCGCACTGAATCCAGCCCATAGTCGATCAGGTTTTCATCATCTTCCGGCACGTCATCATCTTCCAGCAGCGGCAGAATCAGCGCGCGCAGCGCGTCCTTGCTCTGTGGCAGCGGCATCAGGTCGGCGGTCATCACCACTTTGCCACTGCGGCCTGCGGTGTAGGTCAGCGCCATCATATGCTCGTCGCGCGAGAAGTCGGCCAGCGCATCGGCCACCATAAACGGCTGGATGTTACGCATGAAGGCGTCGGTGGCAGTGGTCAGGCAGCCGATATGCGCATACACGCCAGTAATGATCAGCTGATCGCGGCCCATCTCCTGCAGGATCGACTCCAGCGGCGAGCGCACGAACGCGCTGTAGCGCCATTTGGTCAGTACCTGATCGTCCTGATCCGGCGTCAGCGCGTCGACGATCTTCTGCTGATCCGGATGTTTGTTCAGCCCCGGTCCCCACATATCATTCAGCAGCGCGCGATCTTCATCGCTCTGCTGGTTGGGCTGGGCGGTATAGAACACCGGAATACCCTGCGCTTTGCAGTAAGCGCGCAGGCGGGCAATGTTCTCTACTACCTGATTCACCAGCGGGCTGTCTTCGCCCCAGAAGTTAAGGAAATAGGCCTGCATATCGTGAATCAGCAGCGCCGCGCGCTGCGGCTCCAGCGCCCATTGTACTTTGTTAGCCGGCAGCTCAGTGGCGGCGGGCAGCGCATAAGACGTCAGTTTTGGAATAGCCATTACAATCTCCGGAAAAAATCAGGCTTGCGTCTGCTCAGCAAGCTGTTGGCGTAAACGTTTTTTATCCACTTTGCCCACCGGGGTCAGCGGCAGGGCGTCGACGCAGGTAATGCGGTCGGGAAGTTTGAATTCGGCAATGCCCAGCTCGCGCAGATGGCGGCGCAGCGCGACCGGTTTCACCGGCTGGCGCGCCACAATGAAGGCACAGCTCTTTTCACCCATCAGCTCGTCATGCATGGACACCAGCGCGGCGTGGATCACATCCGGATGGCGCAGCAGCAGGTTTTCAATCTCTTCGGCCGCGATCTTCTCACCGCCGCGGTTGATCTGATCCTTTTCGCGTCCCTGTACGGTGATGTAACCCTGAGCGTTGATCTCAATCAGATCGCCTGAGCAGTAAAAACCGTTGGCGTCGAAGCTGGCGGCATTGTGCTCCGGGCTGTTGTAGTAGCCCCGGAAGGTGTAAGGGCCGCGCGTCATCAGGCGACCCACCTGGCCTGGCGGCAGCGGATTGCCGTTCTCGTCGGCCACCCACACTTCGTCATCTTCCGAAATCGGACGCCCCTGGGTAGTCAGAATGGTTTGCTCGTCATCGCCGAAGCGCGTGTAGTTAACCAGCCCTTCCGCCATGCCAAACACCTGCTGCAGCTGGCAGCCGATTTCACGCTGAATGCGTGCGGCCAGCGTTTCGCCCAGTTTGGCTCCGCCCACCTGAATGCGCTGCAGCGAGGCCAGCGCTGAATTGCTGCCCCACTCCTGAATCGCCTGCAACCACAGGCTGACCGCCGGCGGCACCAGTCCGGTATCGGTCACCTGGTGCTGCTCAATCAGCGGGAAGCAGAGCGTGGCGCTGGGATCCGCGGCGAGAATCACCTGGCCACCGGCATAGAACACCCCGAGCGAACCCGGGGAACTCATGGCGAAGTTATGCGGCGCGGGCAGGGCGATCAGATAGCGCGTGTCGGCGTTGATGTGGCAAATCTCGTCACTGGCGCGAATGCTGTAGTAGTAGTCGTTGTGGGTGCGCGGAATCAGCTTCGGCGTGCCGGTGCTGCCGCCGGAGAGCTGGAAAAACGCCACTTCATCGGCGGCCGTCGGTGTCGCGACAAAATCGCCAGCCGCTTCATCCTGCAGCGACGCCAGCGTATTTTCCGCCTGCGCGTCGTTACGCAGGATCACCTGCTGCAGCGTGGGCTGCGCCTCGCACAGCGTGGCGATGAAGTCGTCGCTGGCAAACAGCGCGTGCTGGCGATCGGCGATCAGCAGTTTCGGTGCAATCTGCTGCGCATAGGCCAGCAGTTCAGTGCGCTGATGGCTGAACAGCGCGTACACCGGGACCACGCCCAGCTTAAACAGGGCAAACAGCGTAACGTAAAAGTCCGCCACGTTGCCGAGCTGCACCAGCGCCGTGTCACCGCGCTGTAAACCGCGTCGCTGCAGCGCCGCCGCCAGATTATCACTGCGTTGCGCCAGCTGGCGGTAGCTGAGCTGTAAAGGGCCGTCGATCACGGCGATAGCGTCGTTTTCGCGATGGCGGTCGATGATGTCGGTCAGCGGCACGTCGATCCAGTAGCCTTTTTCGCGGTAGCGCGCGGCCAGATGTGCTGGCCAGCGGCTGAAGGGAATGCTCATGCTTGTTCCTTTATTGCAGTCCAAAAGCGCGCAACATGGTGTCCAGCTTCACACCTGTTTCACGCCATTCTGATTCCGGTTGCGAGTCGGCGACGATGCCAGCGCCGGCAAACAGCCGCACGCGCGTGCCGTTTACCGTTCCGCAGCGGATGGTCACCACCCATTCGCCGTTGCCTTCGCTGTCGCACCAGCCGACGATGCCGCCAAACAGCTGGCGATCAAAGGGTTCGAGCTGCTGAATCAGCTGCTGCGCGCGGGCGTGCGGGAAGCCGCTCAGGGCAGGGGTTGGGTGCAGCAGCGCCGCCAGCGACAGCGCGTTTTCGCGCTCATCCTGCACTTCGCCATCGATTTGCGTCGCCAGATGCCACAGCGTGGCGGTGGTGATCAGCGACGGCACGGTAGGCACTGACAGCAGGCGGCTACGCGGCTGCAGCGTACTGCGCATCGCGTCGGTCACCAGCTGATGTTCGTGGCGATCTTTGGCTGACGCCATCAGGGTGTTACCTGCCGCGCGATCGGCGCTGACGTCGTCGTGATGGCGGCGCGCCGAGCCGGCCAGTGGGCAGGAGGAGAAATCGCGCCCCTGTTTGCGCAGCATCAGTTCCGGGCTGGCACCTACCAGCGCGCCTCCTTCCGCCAGCGGCAGATGGAAATGGTAGCTATTGGGATTTTGCGCGATCACGCGCTGCATCAGCGCGGCGGTATCCACCGGCTGCTCCGTGACGATATCCATCAGGCGCGACAGCACCACTTTGTCCGGATCGCCGCGCTGGATGGTGGCAACGGCGTCGGCCACCATGCGGGTAAACACCGCGTGGTCTGGCACTGCCGTCCGCCGCCGCACTGCCGGCAGATCGCTCTGCTGCGCCGGCAGCGCATGTTGCAGGTCGGCGCGATTAAAGCTCTGCCAGGATTCGGGTATGAACAGGGACGCTGGCTGGCTGACGTCAAACGGAATCGCGCCCACCAGCAGCGGATTGGCGATCCCCTGCTTTTTCGCCGCGGCAAAGTGCTGGCGCAGCTGCTGTTGAAAGTCGCCCTGCAGCAGCGCGGCATTGCCCACCGGCGTGTTGATCGTGGTATAGCAGCCCTGGGTGGCCAGGCTGCGCCATGGCGAGGTGAAAAGGAAACCGCGGCACAGCGCGGAAAAATCCTTCAGCCAGGCATTTTCAAACGTGGAGCTTTCCACCATAATTTTCACCTATAAATGATAAGATTATTAAGAATGATTATCATTTTTATTATGGCTCTGTAACCTACGTCGAAAGGGGCAAAGAGTCAATCCATTCGCGGGATTTACCGTGCTGTCAGACGTAAGCGGCGGCTGACGCCGGGCCAGGCATTAAGCTAAAAGGTGGATCAAAACTTATGAATAAATGCGGTTTATGGGGCATGGCTGTCCTGTTGTTCATTTTCCAGTCGCTGTCAGGGACAGCGCGGGCCGACCAGGGCTGGCCGCGCAGCGTACAGGGCGCGACCGGAACGGTAACGCTTCACCAGGCACCGCAGCGCATTGTCTCCACCAGCGTCACGCTGACCGGCTCGCTGCTGGCGATTGACGCGCCGGTCATCGCCTCAGGCGCGACCGCACCGAAAAGCCGCCTGGCCGACGATCAGGGCTTCTTCCGTCAGTGGGGCGAGGTGGCAAAGCAGCGCCACGTTAAGCGGCTGTACATTGGTGAGCCGAGCGCCGAGGCGATTGCGGCGCAAGCCCCGGATCTGATTATCGTCAGCGCCACCGGTAATGACTCCGCCCTGAAGCTGGTCAGTCAGCTGTCCGCCATTGCCCCCACGCTGGTGGTCAACTACGACGATAAGAGCTGGCAGGATGTGGTTACGCTGCTGGGGCAGGCCACCGGACATGAAGCACAGGCGGCGCAGCGGGTTAAAGAGTTCGACGATCGCGAAGCGGCGCTGAAGCAGGCCATTACGCTGCCGCCGCAGCCGGTCTCCGCGATGGTATGGAACGGTGATGGCCGGGCAGTGAATCTGTGGACCGCCGCATCGGCGCAGGGCAAACTGCTGCAGCAGCTCGGTTTTACCCTGGCGCAGCCGCCGGCCGGCACGCAACAGGGGCACAGCATGGGCCAGCGCAAAGACATTATTCAGCTCTCGGGCGAGAATCTCGCCGCCAGCCTGACCGGTCACAGCTTCCTGCTGTTTGCCGGCGATGACAAAACTGCGCAGTCAGTGCTGAGCAACCCGTTCCTGGCACAAAACGCGGCGGTGCGCGATAAGCAGGTCTATGCGCTGGGTATCGACACCTTCCGCCTGGATTACTACAGCGCCAGCAATCTGCTGACGCGTCTGCATCAGCTGTTCGTCAAATCATGATGTTTGCTGCGCCAGCACCGGCGCGGGCGCCTGATAGCGCCGCAATCCTTTCATCATCAGCCACATCATGACGCCAAGCAGTGTCGCGGCACAGCCAAACGCCGCGGCAGCCTGCGCCGGCAGCAGCCACGAACCGAGGGCACCAATCAGCGCGGCGCCGAGGGCATCGCCGCACACGTTCTGCGCCGTCCACAGGCTGTTGATGCGGCCCAGCAGATGATCCGGCGTCAGCAGCTGAATCATCGCGTACTGCACCAGGCTGTTGATGGCGCTGAAATAGCCGAAGCCCGCCAGACACAGCAGCGCCAGCCACAGCGTCGGCATCAGGCTGAACAGGCCCAGGGCGACGAAACCGGCCACGGCGCTGCCCAGCACCAGCCGGCCCGGGCGCGCTGCCTGTTTCAGCCTGCCGCTGGTAAATGCACCCACGGCGGCACCGAGCGGCACGGCAGCGTACAGCATACCGAGCTGGTCGGCGCTGACTGACCAGTGCGGTGCCAGCGCCGGGTACAGCACGCGGATGGCGCTGGCCAGCGTCACCAGCGCGCCGGTCAGCGCCACCATGCCGACCAGCGGGCTGGCGAACAGGAACTGCACGCCGGTTGCCAGCGCCCGCAACGGATGCTCACGCGGCTGCGGAGGCGGTGGCAGCGCAGGCAGCTTCAGCAGCGTTAGCACCGTCAGCAGCGTGCCGAAGGCGGTCAGTCCATAATTCCACAGCACGCCGCCGTGCGCGATCACCACACCAGCAATTGCCGGCGATAAAATCGAGCCGAAGCGCACCGTCAGCATGGTAATGGCACCAGCCTGCATGATGTTTTCGCGTCCCACCAGCGCTGGCGTAGCGGCCAGCAGCGCCGTGACGCCAATCGCACCGAAAAAGCCATCCCACAAGCCCAGCAGATAGACCGCCAGCAGCGAAGGCGCGGGCAGCGCGGCATTTATCGCCAGCGCGACAAAGCCCAGTCCGCAGGTGGTGCGGGCAAACAGGATCAACGTCTTACGCTCATAGCGATCGGCCAGCACGCCGCCGGTCAGCAGGCCAGTAAACATGCCGGCAGCGGACAGCGTGACGGCGAGGCCCACCAGCAGCGGGGAATGGGTCATCTGCTGAATCTGCACCGGCACGGCAACGGCCAGCATGCCGAGCGCCACAATCGAGATAAAACGCGCAATAAACACCGCGCGAAACGCCGCGTGGGTTTTCAGCAGTGAGAGATCGATAAAGTGAGAGGGTTTGTTCATTGTTTCGCCTTTTTGCACCAATTTTCCTCATCATCCGCGAGGCGACTCATGGTAACATAGGCAAACGCGAGTAATAACGATAACAAATATCATTATCACATTACGTTGCACTGCAACGACGTCGAACAGTGAAGGTTTAGAACGCTATGCGCCAGATCCGTGCATTAGCAGGCTCAGGAATTCTGCTTTTGCTCCTCATGGCGCTCAGTCTGATGCTGGGTGCCAAATCAATACCGCTTTCCGATGTGTATCACGCTCTCACCGCCTCCTGCTCCAGCGCGGAGTGCATCATCGTGCGCGATGCGCGCCTGCCGCGCACGCTGGCCGGTCTGCTGGCGGGCGTGGCGCTGGGGCTGGCGGGCGCGCTGATGCAGAGTCTGACGCGTAACCCGTTGGCCGAGCCGGGCATTCTGGGCGTGAACGCCGGTGCCGGTTTTGCCATCGTGCTCGGCATCGCGCTGCTGGGAGCGGACTCCCCGCTGCAGTGGCTGACGCTGGCCTTCAGCGGCGCGCTGCTGGCGGCGCTGCTGATGACGGTGATTGGCGCGATGGGCGGCGGGCGCGTCAATCCGGTGCGTCTGACGCTAGCAGGCGTGGCGCTGGCAGCGGTACTGGAGGGCTTAACCTCCGGCCTGTCGCTGCTCAATCCGGACATTTACGATCACCTGCGCTTCTGGCAGAGCGGCTCGCTGGATATCCGCGATTTCAGCGTGTTGCGTACCCTGAGCCCGGCGGTGCTGGCCGGTGCGGCGCTGGCGCTGGGGCTGGCGCAGTCGCTGAACAGCCTGAGCATGGGCGGCGATATGGCGGCGGCGCTGGGTACGCGCGTGGTACGCACCCAACTGCTGGGCCTGCTGGCGATTGCCTTACTGAGCGGCGCGGCGACCGCCGCCGTCGGGCCGATCGCTTTTATCGGCCTGATGACGCCGCATTTTGCCCGCTGGCTGGTGGGCAACGATCACCGCTGGCTGCTGCCGGCGACGGCGCTGATCACCCCGGCGCTGCTGCTGGCGGCGGATATTCTGGGGCGGATGATGGTGGCAGGCGAACTGCGCGTCTCAATAGTGACCGCCATCCTTGGCGCGCCGATGCTGATTTTGCTGGTACGGCGCCAGCGCGGGCGAGGTGAACTATGACGCGGCGCGCCTGGTTGCATGGTGGCTGGCTGCTATTAGCGTGTGCGCTGCTGACGTGGCTGGCGCTGACGCGCGGTGCGCTGCCGATTACGGCAGAGCAGGTGTGGCAGGCGCTGCGCGGGCAGGGAGCGGCTAATGTGCAGCTGATTGTGGTGGAGTGGCGGCTGCCGCGCGTGCTGATGGCGCTGCTGATCGGTGCGGCGCTGGGTGTCAGCGGGGCAATTTTTCAGTCGCTGCTGCGTAACCCGCTCGGCAGCCCGGATATCCTCGGCTTCAATACCGGCGCTTATAGCGGTGTGCTGGTGGCGCTGGTGCTGTTCAATCAAAGTATTACCGCGATGACCGGGGCCGCGCTGATCGGCGGTATCGCAACGGCTGCGCTGGTGTATCTGTTTGCCTGGCGCAACGGGGTGGACACGTTTCGCTTAATCATCGTGGGCATCAGCGTGCGCGCGCTGCTGATGGCGCTCAATGCCTGGCTGATTATCAGCGCTTCGCTGGAGTCGGCGCTCAGCGCCGGGCTATGGAGCGCCGGATCGCTCAACGGCATCACCTGGGCAAAAACGCCGCCGGTGGTGACGGTGCTGTTGCTGTCGCTGCTGCTGGTGGTGCTGTTAACGCGCCGCATGCGTCTGCTGGAGATGGGCGACGACACCGCCTGCGCGCTCGGCGTGCCGGTGGAGCGCAGCCGCCTGTGGCTGATGCTGCTGGGCGTGCTGCTGACCGCGGCGTCCACCGCGCTGGCGGGGCCGATCTCGTTCGTGGCGCTGCTGGCACCGCAGATTGCGCGCCGGCTGAGCGGCGGGGAAAAAGGCGCATTATGGCTGGCGGCGCTGTGCGGCGCGCTGCTGTTGTGCGCCGCCGATTATGCCGCGCAGCATCTGTTCCTGCCTTATCAACTGCCGGTTGGCGTGATCACCGTCAGCCTGGGCGGACTCTATCTGATTGCGTTACTGGTGCGGGAGGCGCGACGCCAATGATCGATATTCCTTCACGGCTGTATGGCGAAGGCCTGACGCTGGGTTATGACAAAAAAGTGGTGGCGGAAAATCTGTCGGTGGCGATTCCGCAAGGGGAGCTGACCGTGATTATCGGCCCTAACGCCTGCGGTAAATCCACTCTGCTGCGTACTCTCAGCCGCCTGCAGGCACCGCTGAAAGGCGACGTGCTGCTGGACGGCGAGGCGATTGCACGTTATCCCACCAAAGAGGTGGCGCGCCGTCTTGGCCTGCTGCCGCAGAGTTCAAACGCACCGGCGGGCATCAGCGTGAGCGAGCTGGTGGCGCGCGGACGTTATCCGCATCAGTCACTGTTTGGCCGCTGGCGCGCGGAGGATGAAGCGGCGGTGCAGCAGGCGATGCTGGCCACCGGCGTGGCGGACCTGGCGCAACAGGCGGTCGATACCCTGTCCGGCGGGCAGCGTCAGCGCGTGTGGATTGCCATGGTACTGGCGCAGCAGACGTCGCTGCTGCTGCTGGATGAGCCCACCACCTGGCTGGATATAACCCACCAGATTGAGCTGCTTGAGCTGATGCAGACGCTCAATCAGCAGCATGGCCGCACGCTGGTGGTGGTGCTGCACGACCTTAATCACGCCTGCCGCTACGCCACCCATCTGATCGCCATGCGTCACGGGAAGATCATTGCCGAGGGCAAGCCTGGCGAGATTGTGACGCCAGCACTGATTGAGCAGGTGTACGGATTACGCTGTGTGATTGTTGAGGATCCGGTGGCGCATACGCCAATGATTGTGCCGCTGGGGCGCGGGCGCTAAGGCGAAAGAAAGGGCTGTTGTTTAAACGTTTTCTGCCATACGGTTCCCTCTCCCGCCGGGAGAGGGTTAGAGTGAGGGCAAAACCGCTACGCCAGCAACTGCTGCAACAGCGGCCCGATCTGCTCAAACATGCGAGGCGAGATAATCTCGACGTGGGCACAATCCATCGGCCACACCGTCAGCTCACCGACATAGGGCGCCCAGGCGCGGCGCGCATCCTGGCCTGGCTGCTGCGTCTGTTCGGCGAGGAACAGCGTAGCGCGGCCGCCGAAGCGTGCGCTGCGCGCCGTGGCCAGCAGACGCACCGAGCTGGCGTAGTTGGCTTCGATGGTATCGAACATGGCCTGCATCTCTTCACCGGCCTGATGGCGCTGCGCGGCGATAAACTGTTCGCGCTCGCGATTCACCTCCTCCAGCACCGCCGGATCCAACACATTCTCGCCGCGCTTCTCATCCCAGTTCTGCGTTTCCGGCGGCCAGGTGTCGAGCAGGCCAAGGAAGGCGACCTCTTCACCCGCCGCTTCCAGCCGGGCAGCAATGCCCTGCGCCAGCGTACCGCCCAGCGAGTAGCCGAGAAAATAGTAGGGCCCGTGCGGTTGTACCTCGCGCAGCGTACGCAAATGCGCTTCACAGACCTCATCGAGATGCGCGCTCTGATTCAGCGGTCCCTGCGTGTCAGGCGACTGAATGCCGACCAGTGACCAGCGTGGGTCAAGGTAACGCTGCAGCACGCTGAACTGCCAGGCGAAGCCGGACGCCGGGTGGAAGCAGAATAGCGTCGGTCCGCTGCCTTTACGCAGCGGCAGCACCGCTTCAAAGCCCGCCTGCTGATGGGATTGTCCATCGCTCAGTAGCGCCGCCAGTTTTTCCACCGTCGGGGCGATCATGATCTGCCCAACCGAAACCGGCAGCTGGAGCTCGCGGCGCAGCTGCGCAGCCAGGCGCATCGCCAGCAGCGAATGGCCACCGAGCGCAAAGAAATCATCCTGCGCACCGATCGTATCGCAGGCCAGCAGGCGGCAGAACGCTGCGGCCAGCGTGCTCTCTAAACCGGGCAGTGGCGCTCGCCCCTGGCGCTGCGTGGTGCTCTGCGGCAGCGGCAGCGCTTTGCGATCCAGTTTGCCGTTGCTGCTGAGCGGCAGCGCCTCAAGCTGGACGATGGCCACCGGCACCATGTGTGCCGGTAGCTGCTGTGCCAGCGCCTGACGCAGCGCATCGCCATCCACCGGCTGAGGCGCCACCACGTAGCCCACCAGCTGACGCGCATCGCCCTGTGCCGCCGCACTGCCCAGCACCACCGCATGCGTCACCGCCTGCTCAATGCCGGGCTGGGCGCACAGCGCATGATCGATTTCGTTCAGCTCAATGCGCTGACCGCGGATCTTCAGCTGGTCATCGCTGCGTCCGAGATACTCCACCGCACCGTTGTCCAGCCAGCGCGCTACGTCGCCGGTCAGGTACATGCGCTCGCCAGCGGCGTACGGGTCGGCGATAAAGCGGCTGGCGGTCAGCTCCGGCCGGTTGAGATAGCCGTGCGCCAGCTGAATGCCGGTAAGATAGAGATCGCCGGCCACGCCCGGCGGCACCGGCTGCATTTGCGCATCAAGAATGCGCAGACCGGTGTTCCACACCGGGAAGCCGATCGGTACGCTCGGGCCATCGACGGCGGCGAGCGCCGCGCCATACGCCGGATACCAGCTGACATCAACGGCCGCTTCGGTCGGCCCATACAGATTGTGCAGCGGCACGCGGGTCAATGTTTCCCAGCTGCGCGACAGATCGGTGGGCAATGCTTCACCGCTGCAGAACACGTTGCGCAGACTGGCGCAGCACGCTATCGCAGCGGGGTGGTCGAGCGCCGCGACAAAGGCCGCCAGCATCGAGGGTACGAAATGCGTGGTGGTGACTTTGTAGCGGGCAAACAGTTGCTGTAAGGCTTCCGGATCGCGGTGTGCATCCGGCGGCGCCATTACCAGCTGCGCGCCGACCAGCAGCGGCCAGAAGAACTCCCATACCGAGACATCAAAGCTGCTCGGCGTTTTCTGCAGCACCACATCATCCGCCTGCAGCGGATAACGATCCTGCATCCACAGCAGGCGATTAACGATCGCCTGATGGCCGACCAGCACGCCTTTCGCCCTGCCGGTAGAGCCGGAGGTATAGATGATGTACGCGCCATCCTGCGGCGTCGGCGCGCTGGCCGGTGCCGGTGCATATTCGGCATTATACAGGGTGTCAAAGTGCAGCTGACTGACCGGCGCGATGGCGCGGAAGCGGGCACTGAGCGCGGCAGCGGTAATCAGCGTTTTGGGCGCGGCGTCTTCCAGCATCAGCTGGAGCCGCTCGTCCGGATAGCCGGTATCCAGCGGCAGATAAGCGGCCCCGAGCGTCACAATCGCCTGCAGTGCCAGCGACAGCTGCACCGAACGCGGCAGCGCCACGGCGACGATATCACCCCGCTGCACGCCGGCCGCACTGAGATCGGCCGCCAGCGCGAATACCTGCTGCTGCATCTGGCGATAGTTCAGCTGGTGCTGCGCATCGGCCAGCGCCGGTGCGTCCGGGGTGCGCTGCGCCTGCTGCGCCAGCAGCGACGCCAGGGTTTCCGCTGGCAGCGGATGGGCGGTCTGATTGATGGCCGCAATCTGCTGCTGCTCCGCTGGCGTCAGCAGATCGAGCTCGCCCAGCGCGCGCTGCGGCTGCGCGGCCAGCTGGCTGAGCAGCAGGGCAAAGCGGCTGGCATGGCGCTGCAGCGTCTCGGCAGCATAGCGCTGCGCGTTCGCCAGCAGCTCCAGCGTCAGATCGCCGTGCTCGCTGAGGTAAATCGCGATTTCCAGGTCGCGCACCGGGCCGGAGGCCAGCTGATGCGTAATGCCTTCAATGCCAGCGAAATCAAGCTGGTAGTCAAACATCTTCAGGTTGATCACCGGGCCATACAGCGGATCGCTATCGCCGAGGCGGCCGAGATCGCGCTGCACCTGTTCAGCATCGTAACGCTGATGACGGCGCATTTTTTTCACTTCCGCGGCCAGCTGAGCGGCGAGATCGCCGAGCGTTTGTCCCGGCTGATAATGCACCGCCATTGGCAGCACGTTGATCACCGGACCGGTGGCGCACAGCGCGGCGGAGCCGATGCGACGCATGAAGATGAAGCCGGCAGCAAAATCATTTTGTCCGCTGAGACGAGCCAGCCACAGCGCCACCAGCGCAAAGGCCAGATCGGCGGCGCTGTGCTGTAGATGCTGGCTGGTCAGCGTCTGGAAGCGGTGACGATCCAGCGTAACGCTGTGGCGTAGCAGATCGGTGCTGGCGCTCTGACCGGCCAGCGGCAGCGGCGACAGCGAGGCGGGCGCGGGCAGGGCGCGGCCTTTTTCGCGCCAGAATTCGCCGTCACGGGTGTAAGACGCCGATTGCTGATAGCGCTGATACTCGTCAACCACGGCGCTGAACGGAATAAACGGTGTCGGCTCAGGCGGCTGGTGCTGTACGGCGGCGCTGTACAGATTGGCGATGCGGCGCGTCAGCGCGGTAAAGCTGAAGCCATCCACCACCAGATGGTGATAGCGCTGATACCAGAACCAGTGCTGTTCGCCGAGGCGGAACAGACGATGGTGCCACAGCGGTGCGCCACTCAGCACACGCAGGTCGCCCTGCATATCGGCACGCATCAGGGCGCGCGCGGCGGCAGCGGCATCCGCTTCGCTGCGCAGATCAACGATGTCTGGCAGGCTGAAAGTCTGCGGCTGCGGCCACTGCAGCGGCTCGCCGTCGATTTCGCCGAACGCCATATTCAGGGTATCGGCTTCCTGCATCCCGTCGACGATGGCCTGCGCCAGCAGCGCGCTGTTGATGTCGCCGCGCAGTTCGACAAAGTGCGCGACCGCGTAAGCGTTGTGATGGCGGCTGAGCTGGTCGGCGATCCAGATGCCAGGCTGTGCCGCCACCAGCGGCAGAGTTTGTTGGTCAATCATAGTGTCGTTCATCAGAGAATTTACTGTCGCTCCGGTTCACGTCTGGCGTGATGAATGAATTTGGATTGCGCCACAAAGCTTGCAGACCGTCGAGCAGACCACCGCGCCAGCACAGCGCGTCATGGCCGCCCTCTACCGGCTGGTAATGTACCTGATAGCCGGCAGCGGTAAGTTGTTGTTGTAATTGTTGATTGGCTTGCAGAATCAGGCCTTCACGCTGGCCTGCCTCCAGCCAGAAACGCAGCGGCTGGCGAGGTGCCAGGCCATGGTCCAGCGCCTGCAACAGCCAGCCATGCGGGTTACCGCGCTCCGGCCACCAGAAGGAGCCGGACAGGCTGAGCGCGTTACCAAAGGTGTGGGGAAAGTGCAGCGCGGCAAACACCGCGGCCAAACCGCCGAAGCTTTGTCCGGCAACCAGCGTGCGCGCCGGCTGCGCATCGTACGGCATCCAGCGTGCCACCTGCGGCAACAGCTCCTGCTGCACCGCCTGCCAGAATTGCGGATTGCATGGCAGCTCGCGGCTGCGGTGTTCGCGATCGATGATGTCGATAAACAGGTAGACCGCCGGCGGCAGCTTGCCCGCGGCGGTCAGCTGCTGCAGCGGGCCGGCGATCGGCATCTGCTGCGCCCAGAACTGACCATCGAGCAGTATCGCCAGCGGACGCGGGCCGTGCTGCGCCTCGCCTGTAGCGTACAGCCACACCCGGCGACGATTGCCGAGCAGCGCGCTGTCCCACTGCTGCTCCTGCAGCGTCAGCGCCGGGGCGCGGCCCTCATCCACCGCACGCCACACCTGCTGGTCGGGCGCGTCAGGCAGGTGCAGCGGTGACACGCCCATGCCGCGTCCGCCGGACCAGCTGCGCAGCGGATTGAGCGCATCGGCCTGCGCGGCAGGGAATTTTTCGCGCCACCAGTGGCGCAGCGCATGCATGTCAGGCTCGCCGCTGAAATCGCTGGCCTGCCGATCCGGCATCAGGCAGTAGCTGCCGCGCCAGTGTGACGGCAGCACGGTTTGCCAGTACCAGACATCGCTACTGGCGACGCGCATCAGCGATTGCGGCGGGTGCCGCTGGTGGTGATCGGTCACGCCGGTGATGTTGATCCACACGCGCTGGGTGTGGGAGGTGGTTTCACTGCCTTGCGGATCGCGCCAGAAGAAGGTCACCAGACAGGTGCCATCCTGCTGCGGCTCAATGCGCGGAATGCCCTGAGTCTGTTGCTCCTGCCACCAGGCTTCGCTACCAATTCCATCATTTCGCCAGGTCATAGGGGCTGCCAGTCGCCGTCTGTACGGGGAGGTTTACATAGGATTGATAAATAATACTATTGATAATTATTTGCATTTGCAATAGGGTGACTGCGCTCAAAATGAGCACGCACGTTCCGTCTGGCACCCGGTAAGTCATGGGATTCAGCAAAGGATGGCCCTGCCAGGTGTGAACGGCTGCGCGATAAAGACAGGGATCTTCTCACCGGCTCGCCAGTCACTCCGCTGTGGCGCAGAACTGGCCTTCCAGGAATGAAAAAAAATGAAGCATTACTCGCGGTTAACCTTCGCTATTTTGATCGAACTGGGGCTCAGCGCCTCACTGCTCTCCGGCAGCGCCTGGGCAGCAGAGACTTCCAGCAAGACGACTTCCAGCAACGCCTCTTCTCCCGATGCCAGCGCGATGGACGGTGGCACCTTAATGGTGACGGCCCAGCAGCAGACGCTGCAGGCACCGGGGGTTTCCACCATCACCGCCGATGAGATCAAAAAGCATCCACCGGCGCGCGATGTCTCAGAAATTATCCGTACCATGCCGGGGGTTAACCTGACCGGTAACTCGACCAGCGGCCAGCGCGGCAACAACCGTCAGATCGATATTCGCGGCATGGGGCCGGAAAATACCCTGATCATGGTGGACGGCATGCCGATCACCAGCCGTAACTCGGTGCGTCTTGGCTGGCGCGGTGAGCGTGATACGCGCGGCGATACCAACTGGGTGCCGCCGGAGATGATTGATCACATCGACGTGATTCGCGGGCCGGCCGCGGTGCGCTACGGTAACGGCGCGGCGGGCGGTGTGGTGAACATCATCACCAAAAAGTACAGCGATCAGCAGTGGCACGGTTCGTGGAATACCTACTTCAACGCGCCGGAACACAAATCGGAAGGGGCGACCAAACGCACCAACTTCAGCCTTGAAGGGCCGCTGGGCGACGACTTCAACTTCCGGCTGTATGGCGGCTTAGCCAAAACCCAGGCCGACGCGTACGACATCAATGAAGGGCACGCGGCAGCGCGCACCGGCAGCTATGCCGGCAGTTACCCGGCAGGCCGCGAAGGCTCGGTAAACAAAGACATCAATGCGTTGCTGAGCTGGGCGTTTGCCCCCATGCAGACGCTGGAGCTGCAGGCCGGTTACAGTCGTCAGGGCAACCTGTACGCGGGCGATACGCAGAACACCAACACTAACGCGCTGGTGAAGAGCCTGTACGGCGACGAAACCAACCGTCTGTATCGCCAGAATATTTCACTGAAATGGACCGGCGCGTGGGACAACGGCATCAGCACCAGCAGCTGGGCGCGCTACGAGAAAACCCGCAATACGCGCATTAATGAAGGTCTGGCGGGCGGCACGGAAGGGATCTTCTCCAACAGCGGGTTCAATACCATCCAGCTGGACGATGTGCTGCTGCACAGTGAAATCAGCCTGCCGTTTGAGCTGGGCGTCAATCAGACCGCGACGCTGGGCACCGAGTGGAACCAGCAGCGCATGAAAGATCCTTCGTCGACCACCCAGGCCGCCAGCAACGGTGCCGTGCCAGACATCGCCAGCACCGGCCGCAGTCCTTATGCCCAGGCGGAGATTTTCTCCCTGTTTGCCGAAGACAACATGGAGCTGACCGACAGCACCATGCTGACGCCGGCGCTGCGCTTCGATCATCACTCCATCGTTGGCAACAACTGGAGCCCGTCGCTTAACCTGTCACAGGGGCTGGGCGATGACTTCACGCTGAAGATGGGGATTGGCCGGGCCTACAAAGCGCCGAGTCTGTACCAGACGAACCCGAACTACCTGCTGTACAGCAACGGCCAGGGCTGCGCCGCCAGCACCGGTGCCTGCTATCTGCAGGGTAATCCGAATCTGAAAGCGGAAAACAGCATCAATAAAGAAGTTGGGCTGGAGTGGAAGCATGAAGGTTATCAGGCCGGTCTGACCTGGTTCCGTAACGACTACCGCAACAAGATTGAAGCCGGCTATGCGCCTTCAGGTAAAGCCTCTAACGGCACCACGGATATCTATCGCTGGGAGAACGTGCCGAAAGCGGTGGTGGAAGGGCTGGAAGGCACGGTCAATGTTCCTTTCTCTGACAGCGTGATGTGGAATAACAACTTCACCTACATGCTGCAGAGCAAGAACAAGGAGACCGGCGATCGTCTGTCGATCATTCCGGAGTATACGCTGAACTCGACGCTGAGCTGGCAGGCAACGCAGGATCTGTCGCTGCAAACCACCCTGACGTGGTACGGCACCCAGACGCCGAAGAAGTACGACTACAAAGGACAGCCGGTGACCGGCAGCGCCACCGACAAAGTGAGCCCGTACTCGATTGTCGGCCTGAGCGGTACTTACGATATCAATAAGTACGCCAGCGTGACGCTGGGCATCGATAACCTGTTCGATAAGCGCCACTTCCGTGAGGGCAATGCGCAAACCACCGGTAACGCTACCACCGGCGCTTATCTCTACGGTGCCGGTGCCAATACCTATAACGAATCAGGCCGTACTTACTATATGAGCCTCAACACCCACTTCTGATGGCGCTCAGCCAATCAGTTGCGTTGGCAAACAGCAGCGGGCGACCAGTCCGCTGCTGTCTTCGCGGTTGACCAGTTCCAGCCTGCCGCGATGCATCTGCACAATACGCAGCACAATGTTCAGGCCCAGGCCGCTGCCGCCATAGCGTTGATCGCGCCGCCGGAACGCCTGCGTCAGCTCTTCTGCCGCATCGGCATCAATACCCGGCCCCTGATCCCACACTTCAACCCAGACCTGCTGTTGCACCTGACGCAGCTTCACCTGCACGCTGCTGCCTTCCGGACTGTAGCGCGATGCGTTCTCCAGCAAATTGCGCAGCATCAGGCGCAGCAGCACCGCTTCACCCTGCTGCGGCACATCGTCGCCGTCTGGCCAGTGCAGCGTCTGCTGACGCTGGGCATACAGTTCAGCCATCTCCGGCATCAGCGGCTGCATGATGTCACGCTGCCACTGCAGCTGCTGATAGTGGCCGCCCGCCAGCGCCTGACCGGCGCGCGACAGCATCAGCAGCTGTTCGACGGTGTGCATCAACTGGTCGATACGCTCAATCAGCATGGCGCTTTGCGGCACCTGCTGCTGATGCAGAAGCTCGAGATGCAGGCGCAGCCCGGCCAGCGGCGTACGCAGCTCGTGCGCGGCGTCGGCGGTGAATAATCGCTCCTGCTGCAGCGTGTGGTCGAGACGGGAAAACAGTTGATTGATGGAGGAGGTGACCGCAACGATCTCATCCATCTCGGAGTAAATCGGCAGCGGCGTCAGGTTGTCGGCAGAGCGGTGGGCAAGGCTGTCCTGTAGTGATTTGAGCGGACGGATAATCCAGTTGATGGCCCAGAACGACAGCAGCAGTGTCAGGCTTACCATCACCAGCGAAGGCAGCAACAGCGAAGCGATGGCCTCACGGATCTCATTCTCCACGCGATCGTTACGCGCCTGGGCCGACAGGGTTTCATTGACGAGGAAACTGATCTGTTCGCGGCTTTCATGCCACAGCCAGATGGCGCTCATCACCTGGCAGGTGAGGAGAATCAGCGCCAGCATGATCAGTAACCGCTGACGCATGCTGTTCATTCGCGCAGTTCCAGCCGGTAGCCAACGCCGCGCACGGTTTTGATGCGATCTTTCCCCAGCTTGCGGCGCAGATTATGAATGTGGACTTCTAAAGTGTTGGAGCCGGGATCGTCGTTCCAGCTGTAGAGATCCTGCTGCAGCGTTTCGCGATGCACATTTTGCCCCACGCGCATCAGCAGGCGAGTGAGCAGGGCGAACTCTTTGGGGGTGATCTCCAGCGGCAGATTCTCCAGCAGCACCTGCTGCGAGCTGAGATTGAGCGTCAGATCGCCCTGCTGCAGCAGGTTGTCGCTGTGCCCCTGATAGCGGCGGATCAGCGCGCGCACCCGCGCCTGCAGTTCTGCCAGCGCAAACGGCTTGACCAGGTAATCATCGGCACCGGCGTCCAGCCCGTCGACGCGATCCTCCAGCGCATCGCGCGCGGTCAGGATCAGCACCGGCACCGCGATGCCGTCTCGCCGCCACTGGCGCAGCAGCGTGGCGCCATCGCGATCCGGCAGACCGAGATCCAGCACGATCAGGCTGTACTGGCTACTGCGCAGCAGGGCGTTGCTTTCCGCCGCGCTGCCAGCGCAATCCACGGCGTAGCCCTCGCTGCTCAGCGCCTGCGCCAGGCCCGATTGTAACAACGCATCATCTTCAACGATCAACAGTTTCATTAGTTGTTCTTGTTAATGTCGGTATAGAGCCGGCTCTCAAAGCGCACCAGCGGAATCCGCCGCGTTTTCTGGTCTTCCGGCGGTACCGCATAGCCAGAGAGGAACTGGACAAAGGCCACGCGCGCACCGCTCGACGTGGTGATGAACCCAGCCAGATTATAGACGCCCTGCAGCGAACCGGTTTTTGCCGACACTTTGCCATCCAGCCCCGCTTCGTGCAGACCGCCGCGATACTGCAGCGTGCCGTCATAACCTGCCAGCGGCAGCATCGAAATATAATTCAGCGTGGCGTCATTTTTGGCGATGAACTGCAGCACCTGCATCATGGTATCCGGCGCGATCAGGTCGTGACGCGACAGGCCGGAGCCATCCACCTGAATACTGTTGCCGAGGTCAACGCCGGCTTTTTCGCGCAGCACACGCCTGACCGCATCCGAACCGGCGCGGAAGGTGCCCGGCACGTTAAAGTAGTGATGGCCGATGGTGCGGAACACGGTATCGGCGATCATGTTGTCTGACTTTTTCAGCATGGTGTGCAGCAGGTTGTGCAGCGGTGCGGACTGCGTCGAGGCCAGCACCGTGCCCGGTGACGTCACCTGCGTCTGGCGCACTAAATGGCCGCTGTAATCAATATCGGCGTCGCGCAGCTGCGCTTTAAGGATCTCGCCGGCCCACGCGGCGCCATCCTGCACGGCAAACGCCAGGGGCAGTGGTTCCGCACGCTGGCGCATACAGCCGGTCAGCGTGTAGCGATTAAGCTCGCCGGGCACCACGTCGAGCTCGCAATACTGCCCGTCACCGCTGTTGCGTCCGATCGTGCGCACCTGGCTGAACATGTGCGCCGGATAATAAGAGGCGATGCGCACAAAAGCGTTTTCGCCGGGCGTATTGGCACTGTAGAGCGAAACCGAGAAGCAGTTTTTATCAACAATCGCCGCACCAGGCGGGGCGCTGAAACACTGTGTCAGATCGTTCCACGGCCAGCCTGGCGCCATATCGTGACTGGCGAACACCGAGGTGTCGATCACCAGATTGCCTTTGATATGGTTGATGCCCTGCTTTTTCAGCGCCGCCACCATATTGCGCAGATCCTGGCGGCTGAGCGTCGGATCGCCGGCAAAGCGCGCTACCAGGTCGCCATTTAAGGTGCCATCGCTGACTGCGCCTTTGGTCTCCAGAGTGGTCTGAAAACGGAAGTCCGGGCCCAGCTCCAGCAGTGCCGCCAGCGCGGTGATCACTTTCATGGTACTGGCCGGCAACGCCATCTGTTTGCCGTGATAGTCGATTATCGGGGTGGATGCGCCCACTTTTTGTACCATCAGCGCCAGGTTTGCGCCGTCTGGCAAATACTGCATGTATTCTTCAACGGGTGCTGCTTGTGCCTGCAGCATAAACGCACAGGTTAATCCGGTAACAAGTCGTGAAAATCGCATAATCTCGCGGTAACTGACGGGTGAAGGCGTCAATACTATGTCCCCGGACGGTGCAAAGTAAACAATGACCCACAGGGAACTCTGGGGTAAAATACGTATCAAAATGCAAAACCGATACCTGACCCGGAAAGCTTTCCGGGTCAGGATTCTTTTGCTTGTGAAAAGAGGTTACGCGCCGCAGAAGCCGATCTTCTGCTGTCACCGGTCAGGATGACGCCGTTAACCAGGATAGATGACGAGGAGCCAAAATGAATCAGATTCCGATGACGTTGAAAGGCGCTGAGAAGCTGCGTGAAGAGCTGAACGAACTGAAAACCGTTAAGCGTCCGCGCATCATCGCCTCTATCGCCGAAGCCCGTGAGCACGGCGATCTGAAAGAGAATGCCGAATACCACGCCGCGCGCGAAGAACAGGGGTTCTGCGAAGGGCGTATTCAGGAGATCGAAGCCAAGCTCTCCAATGCACAGGTGATTGACGTGACCGCCATGCCGAAAACCGGCCGCGTGATTTTTGGCGCCACCGTCACCGTGCTGAATGTCGATACCGATGAAGAGTTTACTTACCGGATTGTCGGTGACGACGAAGCGGACTTTAAACAGAACCTGATTTCCGTGAATTCGCCGATGGCGCGCGGTCTGGTGGGCAAAGAGGCCGATGACGTGGCTATTGTCAAAACCCCAGGCGGCGATGTGGAATATGAAGTGCTGAAAGTGGAATACATCTAAGATATTGCTACGCTTTGAAATGCGCAGCTGCATATTGTAAAGAAAGGAAAAAGGCCGCGCTGCGGCCTTTTATCCCATGCAGGAGCATGGCACTTTCTGTGCCCGTCGGACGAGCCGTAACGGTACGCTTAACGTGGCAGAGTAATTTTGCGCTCTTTGGCAGGGCGATACAGCACCAGCACGTTGCCGATGACCTGAACGTTGTTTGCCTTAGTTTCACGCACGATAGCGTCCACGATCAGCTGCTTGGTTTCACGATCTTCCGAGGCAATTTTTACCTTGATCAATTCGTGATGTTCGAGCGCCTGTTCGATCTCGGCGAGCACGCCTTCAGTCAGGCCATTGCCGCCCAGCATGACCACTGGCTTCAGTGGATGGGCAAGGCCTTTCAGGTGCTGTTTTTGTTTGGTACTCAGATTCATCGTATTTTTTGCTTACTCAGGGATTGAAAACGGTTCATTCTACCGCCATCTCGGGTATATCGCCAAATCAACGCGACCCATTGCGTGCTGATTTATCGCTACGATGACGATTTAACTGGAAATATTATGACGGGTAAAAAGCGTTCGGCCAGTTCCAGTCGCTGGCTTCAGGAACACTTTAGCGATAAATATGTGCAACAGGCACAGAAAAAAGGGTTGCGCTCGCGCGCCTGGTTTAAACTGGATGAAATTCAGCAGGGTGACAAGCTGTTCAAACCCGGTATGACCGTGGTTGACCTGGGCGCAGCGCCCGGCGGCTGGTCGCAATATGTGGTACAACAGATTGGTTCGGGTGGCCGTATTATTGCCTGCGATCTGCTGCCGATGGATCCCATCGTCGGCGTTGACTTCCTGCAGGGCGATTTTCGCGACGAAGCGGTGTTGAAAGCGTTACTGGAGCGCGTGGGCGACCAGAAAGTGCAGGTGGTGATGTCGGACATGGCGCCGAACATGAGCGGTACGCCTGCAGTCGATATCCCGCGTTCCATGTATTTAGTTGAACTGGCGTTAGAAATGTGTCGGGATGTACTGGCACCTGGCGGCAGTTTTGTAGTGAAAGTGTTTCAGGGAGATGGCTTCGATGAATACCTGCGGGAAATTCGCTCCCTGTTTACGAAAGTGAAAATTCGTAAGCCGGACGCTTCGCGATCACGTTCGCGCGAAGTGTACATTGTGGCGACAGGGCGCAAACTGTAGCCCTCCATACCGGAATCAAAGCAAGGCGAAACGGCGTTTATTCTGATGCGTAATTCTGAGTTTCAGGCTAAACAGGCAAAATCATCAGCGCCGCGATTCCAGGTATGAAGGATATATAGTACCCTACGCTGTCTGTTAACACCGTTGTAATATGAGGTTAATCCCTTGAGTGACATGGCGAAAAACCTGATTCTCTGGTTAGTCATCGCGGTCGTGCTGATGTCAGTATTCCAGAGCTTTGGGCCCAGCGAGTCGAATGGCCGTAGGGTTGATTATTCAACCTTCCTGTCGGAAGTGAACCAGGATCAGGTCCGCGAGGCACGTATTAACGGGCGTGAGATCAACGTAACCAAAAAAGACAGTAATAAATACACGACCTACATTCCTGTCAACGATCCCAAGTTACTCGATAACCTGTTGACCAAAAACGTCAAAGTTGTGGGTGAACCACCGGAAGAGCCGAGCCTGCTGGCTTCCATCTTCATCTCCTGGTTCCCGATGCTGCTACTGATTGGCGTGTGGATCTTCTTTATGCGGCAGATGCAGGGCGGCGGCGGCAAGGGCGCGATGTCCTTCGGCAAGAGCAAAGCCCGTATGCTGACCGAAGACCAGATCAAAACCACCTTTGCTGACGTTGCGGGTTGCGACGAAGCAAAAGAAGAGGTGGGTGAGCTGGTGGAATACCTGCGTGAGCCGAGCCGCTTCCAGAAGCTGGGCGGTAAAATCCCGAAAGGCGTGCTGATGGTGGGCCCTCCGGGTACCGGTAAAACGCTGCTGGCGAAAGCGATTGCCGGCGAAGCGAAAGTACCGTTCTTCACGATTTCCGGTTCTGACTTCGTAGAAATGTTCGTCGGTGTCGGTGCATCACGTGTGCGCGACATGTTCGAGCAGGCGAAGAAAGCGGCACCGTGCATCATCTTTATCGATGAGATCGATGCGGTGGGTCGTCAGCGTGGCGCCGGTTTAGGCGGTGGTCACGACGAACGTGAGCAGACGCTGAACCAGATGCTGGTTGAGATGGATGGCTTCGAAGGCAATGAAGGCATCATCGTTATCGCCGCGACTAACCGTCCGGACGTACTGGACCCGGCGCTGCTGCGTCCAGGCCGTTTTGACCGCCAGGTGGTGGTAGGTCTGCCAGACGTGCGCGGCCGTGAACAGATTCTGAAAGTGCATATGCGTCGCGTGCCGCTGGCAACCGACATTGATGCCGCGATTATCGCACGTGGTACGCCGGGCTTCTCCGGTGCGGATCTGGCGAACCTGGTCAACGAAGCGGCGCTGTTCGCTGCGCGTGGCAACAAGCGCGTGGTGTCGATGGTCGAGTTCGAGAAAGCGAAAGACAAAATCATGATGGGTGCGGAACGTCGCTCCATGGTGATGACGGAAGCGCAGAAAGAATCCACCGCGTATCACGAAGCGGGCCATGCGATTATTGGTCGCCTGGTGCCGGAACACGATCCGGTGCATAAAGTGACGATTATCCCGCGCGGCCGTGCGCTGGGTGTGACCTTCTTCCTGCCTGAAGGCGACGCGATCAGCGCCAGCCGTCAGAAGCTGGAGAGCCAGATTTCAACGCTGTACGGCGGTCGTCTGGCAGAAGAGATCATCTACGGGGCGGAACACGTTTCTACCGGTGCTTCAAACGACATCAAAGTGGCGACCAACCTGGCGCGCAACATGGTGACGCAGTGGGGCTTCTCGGAAAAACTCGGTCCGCTGCTGTATGCGGAAGAGGACGGTGAAGTGTTCCTCGGCCGTTCAGTGGCGAAAGCCAAACACATGTCGGACGAAACGGCACGCATCATCGACCAGGAAGTTAAGCACCTGATTGACAGCAACTACCAGCGTGCACGCCGTATTCTGGGTGAGAACATGGACATCCTTCACGCGATGAAAGACGCGCTGATGAAGTATGAAACCATCGACGCACCGCAGATCGACGACCTGATGGCGCGCCGCGAAGTGCGTCCGCCAGCAGGCTGGGAAGATCCAGGCAGCAACAACTCTGACAGCAACGGTACGCCAAAGGCGCCACGTCCGGTTGATGAACCGCGTACGCCAAACCCAGGCAACACCATGTCAGAACAGTTCGACAAGTAACAGGCCTGTTCCTAAGCAAAAACCCCGGCTGGTCCGGGGTTTTTTACATTCCACAATCCAGTGATTCCTCAGGGAGATTTTCGCCATGAAGTTGTACGCCCGTGATACCCATCTCGATCTGTCGTTTCCCCATGTGATGGGAATTTTAAATGTCACGCCGGACTCCTTTTCTGATGGCGGAACGCACAACACGCTGGTCGACGCGCTCACGCACACCAACGAGATGGTGAATGCCGGTGCTACGATTATCGATGTGGGCGGCGAATCAACCCGTCCCGGTGCCGATGAAGTCTCGGTGGAAGAGGAACTGGCGCGGGTGATTCCGGTGGTGGAAGCCATTGCGCAGCGCTTTGAAGTGTGGATTTCAGTTGATACCTCAAAAGCAGAAGTGATCAGTGAAGCCGCGCGGGTGGGCGCTCACATCATTAACGATATCCGCTCGCTGTCCGAGCCGGGTGCGTTACAGGCCGCCGCAGATAGCGGTCTGCCGGTATGCCTGATGCACATGCAGGGCGAACCGCGCACCATGCAGCAGGCACCGGAATATCAGCACATCGTAAGCGAAGTGGACGCTTACTTCGCCGCGCAGATTGCCCGCTGTGAAGCGGCCGGCATTAAAAAAGAGCGTCTGCTGCTCGACCCGGGCTTCGGTTTCGGTAAGAATCTCAGCCACAATTATGAGCTGCTGGCGCATCTCAGTGATTTTCACCATCACGGCCTGCCGCTGCTGGTGGGCATGTCGCGTAAGTCGATGATTGGCCAGCTGTTAAACGTCGGCCCGGCACAGCGCCTGACCGGCAGCCTGAGCTGTGCGGTGATCGCCGCCATGCAGGGCGCGCAGATTATTCGCGTGCATGACGTTAAAGAAACTGTCGAAGCGATGCGCATCGTCGAGGCGACACGGAGAGCAAAAGGATAAAGGCATGAGCGATCGTAAATATTTCGGTACAGATGGGATTCGCGGCAAAGTGGGTGAAGCGCCCATTACCCCGGACTTTGTGTTGAAGCTGGGTTTTGCTGCCGGCAAAGTGCTGGCCCGTTCCGGCTCGCGCAAGGTATTGATTGGTAAAGATACCCGTATTTCCGGCTACATGCTGGAATCGGCGCTGGAAGCCGGTCTGGCGGCTGCCGGGCTGTCTGCGGCATTCACCGGCCCGATGCCCACGCCGGCCATTGCCTACCTGACGCGCACCTTCCGCGCCGAGGCGGGCATCGTGATCTCCGCGTCGCACAACCCGTTTGACGACAACGGCATCAAATTTTTCTCTGCCGAAGGCACCAAACTGCCGGACGATGTTGAAGCCGCCATTGAGCTGGAGCTGGAGAAGCCGCTGACCTGCGTCGAGTCCGCTGAGCTGGGCCGTGCCAGCCGCATCGTCGATGCCGCCGGGCGCTACATCGAGTTCTGCAAAGGCACTTTTCCCAGCGAGCTAAGCCTGAACGGGCTGAAGATCGTGGTGGACTGTGCCAACGGCGCGACCTATCACATTGCGCCGAATGTGCTGCGTGAACTGGGTGCGAAGGTAATTGCGATTGGCGTGCAGCCGGACGGCATGAACATCAACAAAGAGTGCGGCGCTACCGATTTGCGTCAGCTGCAGCAGCGCGTGCTGGATGAAAAAGCCGATCTCGGCCTGGCCTATGACGGCGACGGCGACCGCATCATGATGGTGGATCACCTTGGACAGAAGGTGGATGGCGACCAGATTCTCTACATCATTGCGCGTGAAGCGCTGCGTCAGGGCCAGCTGCGTGGCGGCGTGGTCGGCACGCTGATGAGCAACATGGGGCTGGAGCTGGCGCTGAAACAGCTGGGGATTCCGTTTACCCGCGCCAAAGTGGGCGACCGCTATGTGCTGGAAAAAATGCAGGAGAAGGGCTGGCGCATGGGCGCGGAGAATCCGGCCACGTGATTCTGCTGGATAAAATCAGCACCGGTGACGGCATCGTAGCAAGTTTGCAAGTACTTACTGCGATTGTGCGTAACCACATGAGTCTGCACGATCTGTGCAGCGGCATGAAGATGCTGCCACAAGTGCTGGTGAATGTGCGTTTCAGCGGCAGCCACGATCCGCTGGAGAGCGACAGCGTCAAAGCGGCTGCCGCAGAGGTGGAAAAAACGCTGGCCGGGCGCGGGCGCGTGCTGTTGCGTAAATCCGGCACCGAGCCGCTGATTCGCGTGATGGTGGAAGGCGAGGATGAGGCGCAGGTGACCGAGCTGGCGCACAAAATTGCCGATGCGGTAAAAGCGGTTTAACCGCGTTACGGGCGGTCAGTTTGCTGCTTTCCGCCTGTAAAATCACCGGGATGGCGCTTTTTTCCGCAATCGCAAAACTTCGTGTAAATTGCGCTTGCAGAGGTATGCGCCTTTGGTTAGTATTCACACCCGCTTCTGATGGGTGATGACGAGACTCCCCGTCAATATTGGTTGAAGCTTTAACTGTGCGGATAACGCGCAAGGAAACAGGTTGATTATGTACGAAGCTCTGTTGGTTGTTTTCCTTATTGTAGCGATTGGCCTCGTTGGTCTGATCATGCTGCAGCAAGGCAAAGGCGCTGATATGGGAGCCTCATTCGGTGCAGGCGCTTCTGGTACGCTGTTCGGTTCAACCGGGTCTGGTAACTTTATGACTCGCATGACCGCGGTACTGGCTACGCTGTTCTTCATTATCAGTCTGATTCTGGGCAATCTGAACAGTAACAAGACTTCCAAAGGAAGCGAGTGGGAAAACCTCAGCGCGCCGGCTCAGTCTCAACAGCAGACTCAGCCAGCTAAACCGGCCACGCCGGGCAATGATATCCCGCAGTAAGTTCGTCAGCGCTAAAGCGACATCGTATCGTCGCAGTCAGTGAAGTGCCGAGGTGGTGGAATTGGTAGACACGCTACCTTGAGGTGGTAGTGCCCGATTGGGCTTACGGGTTCAAGTCCCGTCCTCGGTACCAAATCTCAGTATAACTTGCATTTTTCGCAAGATCGGCGTAATATTCGCCACGTTTTCGGACGCGGGGTGGAGCAGCCTGGTAGCTCGTCGGGCTCATAACCCGAAGGTCGTCGGTTCAAATCCGGCCCCCGCAACCACTTTCCCTTAGAGTTCTTTTTCAAATATACTGTATGCATCGACGGACGCATCCGCAGTCAGTTTTGAAAAAAATTCTGCTGGATGGTGTGCCGAAGCCGCATCGCGGCATACAGGGTCCAGTCACAAAAAGCCCCGAATTTTCGGGGTTTTTTGTTATCAGGAAATCGTAACACTGGGCTTTAGGCCCTTTTTTTATGTCTTGGGGGTGGGCTTGTCCACATTAGAGCAAAAGTTGACAGAGTTGATCTCTGCTCCGGTAGAAGCGCTTGGCTACGAATTGGTCGGTATCGAGTTCATTCGTGGTCGCACATCAACCTTGCGCATCTATATTGATAGTGAAGAGGGTATCAATGTTGATGATTGCGCCGATGTTAGCCACCAGGTCAGCGCTGTAATGGATGTGGAAGATCCTATTACGGTGGCTTACAACCTTGAAGTTTCCTCACCGGGTCTCGATCGCCCTCTGTTCACCGCGGAGCACTATGCGCGTTTCGCTGGCGAAGAGGTGAGCCTGGTACTGCGTATGGCCGTGCAGAACCGCCGTAAATGGCAGGGCATCATCAAGTCTGTCGAAGGCGAGATGATCACGGTAACCGTTGAGGGTAACGATGAAGTGTTCGCGCTGAGCAACATTCAGAAAGCGAACCTGGTCCCCCACTTTTAAAAGTCCGGATTGAGGCTAACCAGGATGAACAAAGAGATCTTAGCTGTAGTAGAAGCCGTTTCTAACGAAAAAGCCCTGCCGCGTGAGAAAATCTTCGAAGCGCTGGAGAGCGCTTTGGCCACTGCGACCAAGAAGAAGTATGAGCAGGAAATCGACGTGCGCGTCAGCATTGACCGTCGCAGCGGCGATTTCGACACCTTCCGTCGCTGGGTGGTTGTAGAAGAAGTCACGCAGCCAACGCGCGAGATCACGCTGGAAGCAGCACGCTTTGAAGATGAAGCCTTCAATCTGGGCGATTATGTTGAAGATCAGATCGAATCTGTCACCTTCGACCGTATCACCACGCAGACCGCGAAACAGGTTATCGTCCAGAAAGTGCGTGAAGCCGAGCGCGCGATGGTGGTCGATCAGTTCCGCGAGCAGGAAGGCGAAATCATCACCGGCGTGGTGAAGAAAGTGAATCGCGACAACATTTCACTGGATCTCGGCAACAACGCCGAAGCGGTGATTGTGCGTGAAGACATGCTGCCGCGTGAAAACTTCCGCCCGGGTGACCGTATTCGCGGCGTGCTGTATGCCGTGCGTCCGGAAGCGCGTGGTGCGCAACTGTTCGTTACCCGCTCCAAACCGGAGATGCTGATCGAACTGTTCCGCATTGAAGTGCCGGAGATTGGCGAAGAAGTTATCGAGATCAAAGCGGCAGCGCGCGATCCGGGTTCACGCGCCAAAATTGCGGTAAAAACAAACGACAAACGTATCGATCCGGTCGGTGCCTGCGTCGGTATGCGCGGTGCGCGCGTGCAGGCGGTGTCCAGCGAGCTGGGCGGCGAGCGTATTGATATCGTGCTGTGGGACGACAACCCGGCACAGTTCGTGATTAACGCCATGGCACCTGCCGATGTGGCGTCAATTGTGGTGGATGAAGACAATCACACCATGGATATCGCTGTTGAAGCCGGCAATCTGGCTCAGGCGATTGGCCGTAATGGCCAAAACGTGCGTCTGGCATCCCAGCTGAGCGGCTGGGAGCTGAACGTGATGACCGTCGATGATCTGCAGGCGAAGCATCAGGCCGAAGCCCATGCAGCGATCGATATGTTCACTAAACATCTCGACATCGACGAAGAGTTCGCCACCGTTCTGGTGGAAGAGGGCTTCTCTTCGCTGGAAGAATTGGCTTACGTGCCAATCAACGAGCTGCTGGAAATCGACGGCCTCGACGAAGAGACCATTGAAGCCCTGCGTGAACGAGCAAAAAATGCGTTAACCACCCTGGCATTAGCGAAAGAAGAGAGCCTTGGTAATCAGGAACCTGCTGAGGACCTGCTGAATCTTGAAGGCCTGGATCGTGCGCTGGCGTATCGCCTGGCGTCAAAAGGCGTTTGCACGCTGGAAGATCTCGCTGAGCAAGGTGTTGACGATCTGACAGATATTGAAGGGCTGGATGATGAGAAAGCCGGTGCGCTGATTATGGCTGCACGTAATATCTGCTGGTTCGGCGATGACGCGTAATAACAGGAAGGAACAGCATGACAGATGTAACCGTAAAATCGCTGGCCGCCGAAATTCAGACTCCGGTCGATCGCCTGGTACAGCAATTTGCTGATGCAGGGATCCGTAAGTCTGAAAACGACGCCGTATCCCAGCAAGAGAAAGAGACCTTACTGTCCCACCTGAATCGTGAGCACGGTCAGACCGGTTCAGGCAAACTGACGTTGCAGCGCAAAACGCGCAGCACCTTGAATATTCCAGGCACCGGGGGTAAAAGTAAGTCGGTGCAAATCGAAGTCCGCAAAAAGCGCACATACGTGAAAGGTGATGCCGACGCTGAGCAAGCTCAGGCGGAAGCAGAAGCCGAGGCGCAGCGTGAAGCGGAAGAGCAGGCGCGTCGCGAGGCTGAAGAACAAGCCCGTCGCGAAGCTGAACAAAAAGCGCAACGTGAAGCCGAAGAGAAAGCCAAGCGCGAAGCCGCTGACAAGGCTAAGCGTGAAGCAGCGGAAAATGAGAAAGTGACTAATCAACCTACCGACGAAATGACCAAGGCTGCGCAATCTGACAAAGCCCGTCGTGAAGCTGAAGCCGCCGAACTGAAGCGTAAAGCGGAAGAAGAAGCGCGCCGTAAGCTGGAAGAGAATGCGCGCCGCGCGGCGGAAGAAGCCCGTCGTCTGGCCGAAGAGAAAGCCGCTGAATGGGAAAAACCAGAGGAAGAAGATAAGGGCGACTATCACGTCACCACTTCAACTCATGCCCGTCAGGCAGAAGACGAAAACGATCGCGAAGTCGAAGGCGGTCGTGGTCGCACCCGCACCACCAAGGCAGCGCGTCCGGCCAAAAAAGGCAACAAGCACTCTGAAGCCAAAACTGACCGTGAAGAAGCGCGTGCTCAGGTACGCGGCGGTAAAGGTGGCAAACATCGTAAACCAAGCACGCTGCAGCAGGGCTTCAACAAACCTGCTCAGGCGGTGAACCGTGACGTCATCATTGGCGAAACCATCACCGTTGCCGAACTGGCCAACAAAATGGCGGTGAAAGGCTCGCTGGTTATTAAAGCGATGATGAAGATGGGTGCCATGGCGACCATCAACCAGGTTATCGACCAGGAAACCGCCCAGCTGGTGGCCGAAGAGATGGGTCACAAAGTGATCCTGCGCCGCGAGAACGAGCTGGAAGAAGCGGTAATGGACGATCGTGATACCGATGCTGCGCAGGAAAGCCGTGCGCCGGTCGTGACCATCATGGGTCACGTTGACCACGGTAAAACCTCGCTGCTGGACTACATCCGCTCCACCAAAGTCGCCTCCGGCGAAGCGGGCGGGATTACCCAGCACATCGGTGCGTATCACGTTGAAACCGATAACGGCATGATCACCTTCCTCGACACCCCGGGCCACGCCGCGTTTACCGCAATGCGTGCACGTGGTGCGCAGGCCACGGATATCGTTATCCTGGTGGTGGCGGCGGACGATGGCGTGATGCCACAAACCGTCGAAGCTATCCAGCACGCGAAAGCGGCCGGTGTGCCGGTGGTCGTGGCCGTGAACAAGATCGACAAGCCAGAAGCCGATCCGGATCGCGTGAAGAACGAGCTGACCCAGTACGGTATCATTCCGGAAGAGTGGGGCGGCGAGAACATGTTCGTTAACGTCTCGGCGAAAGCCGGTACCGGCATCGACGACCTGCTGAACGCGATTCTGCTGCAGGCGGAAGTACTGGAGCTGACTGCGATTCGTCAGGGTATGGCGAGCGGTGTGGTGATCGAATCGTTCCTCGACAAAGGTCGTGGTCCGGTAGCAACCGTGCTGGTGCGTGAAGGTACGTTGAACAAGGGCGATATCGTACTGTGCGGCTTCGAATACGGCCGTGTGCGTGCGATGCGTGACGAACTGGGTCGCGAAGTGCTGGAAGCGGGTCCATCGATTCCGGTGGAAATCCTCGGTCTGTCCGGTGTGCCGGCAGCGGGTGACGAAGCGACCGTGGTGCGTGACGAGAAGAAAGCGCGTGAAGTGGCGCTGTATCGTCAGGGCAAATTCCGCGAAGTCAAACTGGCGCGTCAGCAGAAGTCCAAGCTGGAAAACATGTTTGCCAACATGACCGAAGGCGAAGTGTCCGAGCTGAACATCGTCCTGAAGTCCGACGTACAGGGTTCTGTGGAAGCGATCTCCGACTCACTGCTGAAACTCTCCACCGACGAAGTGAAGGTGAAGATTATCGGTTCTGGCGTGGGCGGTATTACCGAAACCGACGCCACCCTGGCCGCTGCGTCCAACGCAATCATCCTCGGCTTCAACGTGCGTGCTGATGCCTCTGCGCGTCGCGTGATTGACGCTGAAAACGTTGACCTGCGCTACTACTCCGTCATCTATAACCTGATTGACGAAGTGAAAGCAGCCATGAGCGGCATGCTGGCACCGGAGTTCAAACAGCAGATTATCGGTCTGGCCGAAGTCCGTGACGTGTTCAAGTCACCGAAATTTGGCGCGATTGCCGGCTGTATGGTCACCGAAGGCAACATCAAACGTCACAACCCGATCCGCGTACTGCGCGACAACGTGGTTATCTATGAAGGCGAGCTGGAATCTCTGCGTCGCTTCAAAGATGACGTCAACGAAGTGCGTAACGGCATGGAGTGTGGTATCGGCGTGAAGAACTACAACGACGTTCGCGTTGGCGATATGATCGAAGTGTTCGAAGTGATTGAAGTTAAACGCACCATCGAGTAATTGCTGGTCGATGTGATGCAATTTGGGAGGCCTCTGGCCTCCCGAATTATTTGGGAGAAATAGTATGGCGAAAGAGTTTGGTCGCCCACAGCGCGTGGCGCAGGAGTTGCAGAAAGAGATTGCGATCATCCTGCAGCGCGAAATCAAAGACCCGCGTCTGGGTATGATGGTCACCGTGTCTGGCGTTGAGGTGTCACGCGATCTGGCGTATGCCAAAGTGTTCGTGACCTTCCTGAACGACCAGGATGAAGAAGCGGTGAAAAACGGCCTCAAAGCGCTGAAAGAAGCGTCTGGCTACATCCGTATTCTGCTCGGTAAAGCGATGCGTCTGCGCATCGTGCCGGAGCTGACCTTCTTCTACGATAACTCGCTGATTGAAGGGATGCGCATGTCGAATCTGGTGTCTAACGTGATCAGAAACGATGCTGAGCGACGGGGTGAAAGCCCGGCGGAAGACGACAAGGAGGACTGATGAGTCGTCCTCGTCGCCGTGGTCGTGATGTCCACGGTGTTTTCCTGCTGGATAAACACCAGGGCGCATCCTCCAATGATGTGCTGCAAAAAGTAAAACGCCTGTTTAACGCTAACAAGGCAGGCCATACCGGCGCGCTCGATCCGCTGGCCACCGGTATGCTGCCGATTTGTCTCGGCGAAGCCACCAAGTTTTCCCGCTATCTGCTGGATTCGGACAAGCGTTACCGCGTGATTGCCCGTCTGGGCCAGCGCACCGATACCTCCGATGCGGACGGCAATATCGTCGAAACGCGGCCGGTGACCTTCAGCCAGGCTGAGCTGGACGCCGCGCTGGAGAGCTTTCGCGGCGAGACGCTGCAGGTGCCCACCATGTTCTCGGCGCTCAAGTATCAGGGCCGCAAGCTGTACGAATATGCGCGCGAAGGCATCACCGTGCCGCGTGAAGCGCGACCGATTACCGTGTTTGAACTGCAGTTTATTCGCTGGCAGGCCGACGAGCTGGAGCTGGAAATCCATGTTTCCAAAGGCACCTACATTCGCACCATCATTGACGATTTAGGTGAGAAGCTCGGCTGCGGTGCACACGTGATCATGCTGCGCCGTCTGCAGGTGGCTCGCTACCCGATTGCGCGCATGATGACGCTGGAACAGCTGCAGGCGCTGGCGGCGCAGGTTAATGCGGCGGAAACGCCGGATTACGCACCGCTGGACGCGTTGCTGTTGCCGATGGACAGCCCGGCGGAAGATTTTCCAGCGGTCAATCTGCCCACGCCGGTCGCGGCCTGGTTCAAACAGGGCATGCCGGTCCAGGCGGAAAACGCGCCGGCCAGCGGGCTGGTGCGGGTGACCGAAGGTGAGCAGCAGAAATTTATCGGCATGGCGGAAATCGTCGACGATGGTCGCGTGGCTCCGCGTCGTCTGGTGGTGGAGTTTGCCGACTGACCGCGTATTACCGCTGGCCGTTACAGCGCATTTGCGTTGCTACCGGGCGAAGAGTAGAATAGCGCGGCTTTAAAAGCGGGCTGCTGAATTAGAGATCGGCACCCATACATTCATTTTTTACTGGAGTTTATTATGTCTCTAAGCGTAGAAGCTAAAGCAGAGATCGTTGCTAAATACGGTCGTGGCGCTAACGACAGCGGTTCAACTGAAGTTCAGGTTGCTCTGCTGACTGCTCAGATTAACCACCTGCAGGGTCACTTCTCTGAGCACAAGAAAGACCACCACAGCCGTCGCGGTCTGCTGCGCATGGTATCCCAGCGTCGTAAGCTGCTGGACTACCTGAAGCGTAAAGACGTTGCACGTTACACCAGCCTGATCGAAAGCCTGGGTCTGCGTCGCTAAGTCTGAAGAATCTGATCAACGATGTAGCGCATGCAGTATGCAAAAAACCGCATCTGGCGATCAGATTTGTGCGAGTTTCGCGAAAAGGGGGCCTTTATGGCCCCTTTTTTCGAGCAATCCGCAGCAATCCGGACCAAACTCATGTATTGTTGCTGAGAGTGATCTTTGCTTGCAGAGGTTCGCGCGGCTAATGAGAGGCTTTACCGCAGGGGCGGTTAAGGGTTGTCATTAGTCGCGAGGATGCAACTAAAGATCGGTAATCCCCGGCGGGCCGAGCAGGCTTTGCCACGAATTTAAGGACTTAAATTTTGCTGAACCCGATCGTACGCAAATTCCAATATGGTCAGCATACCGTCACGCTGGAAACCGGCATGATGGCGCGCCAGGCCACCGCAGCAGTAATGGTAAGCATGGACGACACCGCGGTATTCGTTACCGTCGTGGGCCAGAAAAAAGCTAAAGCCGGTCAGGACTTCTTCCCTCTGACGGTGAACTACCAGGAGCGTACTTACGCCGCTGGCCGTATTCCGGGCAGCTTCTTCCGTCGTGAAGGCCGTCCAAGCGAAGGCGAAACCCTGATTGCGCGTCTGATTGACCGCCCGGTGCGTCCGCTGTTTCCGGAAGGTTTTGTTAACGAAGTACAGGTTATCGCGACTGTGGTATCTGTGAACCCGCAGGTTAACCCGGACATCGTTGCGATGATCGGTGCTTCTGCTGCGCTGTCACTGTCTGGCATTCCGTTCAACGGCCCAATCGGTGCGGCACGCGTCGGTTACATCAACGATCAGTACGTGCTGAACCCAACCGCGGATGAGATCAAACAGTCTCGTCTGGATCTGGTGGTTGCCGGTACGCAGAATGCAGTGCTGATGGTGGAATCTGAAGCGGACATCCTGACCGAAGACCAGATGCTGGGTGCTGTGGTGTTCGGCCACGACCAGCAGCAGGTTGTAATTGAAAACATCAATGCGCTGGTGGCTGAAGCAGGCAAACCACGCTGGGACTGGCAGCCAGAGCCGGCGAACGATGCGCTGATCGCACGCGTTGCCGCCCTGGCCGAAGCGCGCATCAGCGATGCTTACCGTATCACTGACAAGCAGGAGCGCTATGCGCAGGTTGGCGTCATCAAAGACGAAACCATCGCCGCACTGCTGGCTGAAGACGAAACGCTGGATGATGCCGAAATCGGTGACATCGTACACAGCCTGGAAAAGAACGTGGTGCGTACCCGTATCCTGAACGGCGAACCGCGTATCGATGGCCGTGAAAAAGATATGATCCGTGGTCTGGACGTGCGCACTGGCGTACTGCCGCGTACCCACGGTTCTGCGCTGTTTACCCGTGGTGAAACGCAGGCGCTGGTCGCTGCCACCCTCGGTACCGCGCGTGACGCACAGAATCTCGATGAGCTGATGGGCGAGCGTACTGACAGCTTCCTGTTCCACTACAACTTCCCTCCGTACTCCGTGGGCGAAACCGGTATGGTTGGCTCACCGAAGCGTCGTGAAATTGGTCACGGCCGTCTGGCGAAGCGTGGCGTGCTGGCAGTAATGCCTAAACAGGATGCGTTCCCGTACACCGTGCGCGTCGTGTCTGAAATCACCGAATCGAACGGTTCTTCTTCTATGGCTTCCGTGTGCGGTGCATCGCTGGCACTGATGGACGCTGGCGTACCGATCAAAGCGGCCGTTGCCGGTATCGCGATGGGTCTGGTGAAAGAAGACGAGAAGTTCGTGGTGCTGTCTGACATCCTCGGCGACGAAGATCACCTCGGCGATATGGACTTCAAAGTAGCCGGTAGCCGTGAAGGTATCACCGCGCTGCAGATGGACATCAAAATTGAAGGTATCACCCGTGAAATCATGCAGGTGGCACTGAACCAGGCCAAGGGTGCGCGTCTGCACATTCTGAGCGTGATGGAACAGGCGATTAGCACGCCGCGTCAGGAGATCTCCGAGTTCGCGCCGCGTATCTATACCATCAAGATCAACTCAGACAAGATCAAAGACGTCATCGGTAAAGGCGGTTCGGTTATCCGTGCGCTGACCGAAGAGACCGGCACCACCATCGAAATCGAAGATGATGGCACCGTGAAGATCGCAGCGACCGACGGCCTGAAAGCCAAAGAAGCGATTCGTCGCATCGAAGAGATCACCGCTGAGATCGAAGTGGGCCGTATCTACGCCGGTAAAGTGACCCGTATCGTTGATTTCGGTGCTTTCGTGGCGATCGGCGGCGGTAAAGAAGGTCTGGTACACATTTCTCAGATCGCCGACAAGCGCGTAGAGAAAGTGACCGATTACCTGCAGATGGGTCAGGAAGTGCCAGTTAAAGTGATGGAAGTGGATCGTCAGGGTCGCGTTCGTCTCAGCATCAAAGAAGCGACAGAGCAGAAGCCAGCAGAAGAAACCGCTGCGGTGACGACGCCTGACGCCGAGTAAGCGTTTTTCCTGATCAGCCGCTCCCTGCCAGCTGGCGGGGAGCGGTGTTTGTATACCCGGAATGCGTGGCGCGCTGGTCAGCGTGTCAGTGCAGCTGAAGCAGGACGGGTATCATCGCGAGGGCGGGAACCCTTGTGCATAGCAGGCGGATGACAGGATGGTTATCCCAATGTTTGTATTCGGGAGTGGGAAATGAAGCCTTTTTTGCGCTGGTGTTTTGTTGCGACAGCTATCACGCTGGCAGGATGCAGCAACTCCAATTGGCGTAAGAACGAAGTTCTGGCAGTACCTTTGCAGCCCACACTGCAGCAAGAGGTTATTCTGGCGCGAATGGAACAAATTCTTGCCAGTCGGGCCCTGACCGATGATGAACGCGCACAGCTGTTATATGAGCGCGGAGTGTTGTATGATAGTTTGGGTCTGAGGGCACTGGCGCGGAACGATTTCTCGCAAGCGCTGTCTATCAGACCGGATATGCCGGAAGTGTTTAACTATCTCGGCATTTACTTAACGCAGGCAGGCAATTTTGATGCTGCCTATGAAGCGTTTGATTCTGTACTTGAGCTTGATCCAACTTACAACTATGCGCATTTAAACCGTGGTATCGCCCTCTATTACGGCGGTCGATACAAGTTAGCGCAAGATGATCTGCTGGCGTTTTATCAAGACGATCCTAACGATCCGTTCCGCAGCCTGTGGCTCTACCTCGTTGAACGCGAGATGGACGCCGATAAGGCAAAAGTGACGCTACAACAGCGTTACGACAAGGCGGCTAAGGACCAATGGGGATGGAATATTGTCGAGTTCTACCTGGGCGACATCAGTGAAAAAACATTGATGGAACGTCTCAAGGCGGACGCAACGGATAACACCTCGCTCGCTGAACATCTCAGTGAAACCAACTTCTATTTAGGTAAGTACTACCTAAGTCTGGGGGAGAAGGACGACGCGAAAGCGTTGTTCAAACTGGCGGTGGCCAACAACGTCAATAACTTTGTTGAACACCGATACGCATTGTTGGAACTGGCGCAACTCGGCCAGACACAAGACGATTTATCAGAATCTGACCAGCAATAGCTGACGAACTTTTATTGCCTGATTTACCCGTAAAGTCATCGCCTGAACAGGTGAGGGCTTTTCTGTTCGTCAAAACTTCTAATTTGAGCCGGTTCACACTTTTTGATGAAAATGACTGAAAGTTTTCACGACGAGTTATGTAGACTGGCCGCCGCAATCTAAGAGGCACGTGTACTACATGACTGATATTCAAACCACTTTTGCTGATCTGGGCCTGAACGCCGACATCCTCGAATCACTGAACGGTATGGGCTACGTTAAGCCATCGCCAATCCAGGCTGAGTGTATTCCTCACCTGCTGGCGGGCCGTGATGTGCTGGGTATGGCGCAGACCGGTAGTGGTAAAACAGCAGCGTTCTCGCTGCCGCTGCTGAACAACGTTGATCCTTCTGTCCGCGCACCGCAAATCCTGGTGCTGGCGCCGACCCGCGAACTGGCGGTTCAGGTGGCTGAAGCGATGACAGAATTCTCTAAACACATGCGCGGTATTAACGTCGTGGCCCTGTACGGTGGCCAGCGTTATGACGTGCAGCTGCGCGCACTGCGCCAGGGTCCACAGATCGTGGTTGGTACCCCGGGCCGTCTGCTGGATCACCTGAAACGCGGTACCCTGGACCTGTCCAGCCTGCGTGGTCTGGTACTGGACGAAGCCGATGAAATGCTGCGTATGGGCTTCATCGAAGACGTTGAAACCATCATGGCGCAGATCCCGGAAGGTCATCAGACCGCACTGTTCTCTGCAACCATGCCGGAAGCGATTCGCCGTATCACTAAGCGTTTCATGAAGGATCCGCAGGAAGTGCGCATCCAGTCCAGTATCACTACACGCCCGGACATTTCTCAGTCTTACTGGACCGCTTACGGCCGTAAGTCTGACGCGCTGGTGCGCTTCCTCGAAGCGGAAGACTTCGATGCTGCCATCATCTTCGTGCGCACCAAAAATGCCACGCTGGAAGTCGCAGAAACGCTGGAGCGTAACGGCTACAACAGCGCCGCGCTGAACGGTGACATGAACCAGGCGCTGCGTGAGCAGACGCTGGAGCGCCTGAAAGACGGTCGTCTGGATATCCTGATCGCGACTGACGTTGCGGCCCGTGGTCTGGACGTTGAGCGTATTAGCCTGGTGGTTAACTACGACATCCCGATGGATGCCGAATCGTATGTGCACCGTATCGGCCGTACCGGTCGTGCGGGTCGTGCTGGCCGTGCGCTGCTGTTCGTTGAGAACCGCGAGCGTCGTCTGCTGCGCAACATCGAACGCACCATGAAGCTGACTATTCCGGAAGTTGAGCTGCCTAACGCCGAGCTGCTGAGTCAGCGTCGTCTGGCGCAGTTCGCTGCGAAAGTTCAGCAGCAGCTGGAAAGCAGCGATCTGGATCAGTACCGTGCGCTGCTGGCTAAAATGCAGCCAGAAGAAGAGCTGGATATGGAAACGCTGGCCGCTGCACTGCTGAAAATGGCGCAGGGCGAACGTCCACTGATTCTGCCACCGGATGCACCACGTCCACAGCGTCGTGAATTCCGCGATCGCGATGAGCGTGGCGGCGACCGTCCACGTCGTGACAGCCGTGACAGCCGCGAAGGTGGCGATCGTCCACGTCGCGAACGTCGTGACGTTGGCGAAATGCAGCTGTACCGCATTGAAGTGGGCCGTGACGACGGTGTTGAAGTGCGTCACATCGTGGGCGCGATTGCTAACGAAGGCGACATCAGCAGCCGTTACATCGGTAACATCAAGCTGTTTGGTACTCACTCCACTATCGAGCTGCCAAAAGGCATGCCGGGTGAAGTCCTGCAGCACTTCACGCGTACGCGTATTCTCAACAAGCCGATGAATATGCAGCTGCTGGGCGATGCACAGCCACACGAGCGCACCGAGCGTCGTAGCGGCGGTCGTGACTTCGGTGGTGAGCGTCGTGGTAACCGCGAGGGTGGCAACCGTGAAGGTGGCGCACCGCGTCGTTTCTCTGAGCGTCGCGAAGGCGGTCGTGAAGGCGGACGTTTCAGCCGTGAAGGTGGCCGTGGCCCACGTCGCGACGAAGGCGCAGCTGCACCACGTCGTCGTGATGCATAAGCGTTAATCGCTTAAAAATAAAAAGGACGCGCAAGCGTCCTTTTTTTATGTCTGTAACGCGGGCTTTACACGCCGCCAGCAATCAGCACCCGCTCACCGGTAACATAAGCCGACTCTTCCGACGCCAGAAACAGCGCCACCTGCGCCACATCCTCCGGCAGACCAAAGCGTCCCAGCGGCGTGGCCGCGATCAGCTGCGCTTTAAATTCTGCATTCATTTTTTTCGCTGCCAGCAGCCCTTCGGTCAGAATGATCCCCGGTGCCAGCGCGTTGACGCGAATATTGCGCGGGCCCAGCTCACGTGCCAGCCCCTGCGTTAAGGTGTCGATCGCGCCTTTAGTCGCTGACCACAGTACCGAGCCGGGCAGGCTGCGCTGGCTGTTTAGCGCGCTGAGGTTGATGATGCAGCCGCCGCGCGCCGGAAAATGCTGCGCCGCCTGCTGGCACACCAGCAGCGTACCGAGCAGATTGACGTTGAGCTGCTGCTGCATGTCGCTGACGCTGAGGCTGGCGAAGTCGCCATGGTGAAACATGCCGGCGTTATTGACCACGATGTCTGGCGCGCCAAACTGCGCAATACTGCTGGCGAAAAGACGCTGCACCTCAGCTTCACGGGATATATCGGCCTGTACGGCGATGGCGTCGCTTCCCAGCGCGCAGATATCGGTCACCACATCCGCCGCGCCCGCTTCATCCTGACGATAATTCACCACCACCCGGGCGCCGGCCGCGGCGAAAGTCATGGCGATGGCGGCGCCAATGCCTTTCGACGCGCCCGTCACCAGCGCAATTTTGCCTTCAAGTGCTTGCATTGTGTCTCTCCACCTGAGATTTCGGGTGAGTAAAGCATGCGCTGTTGCCGCTTTGTGCGGTAGCGCAATCCTGCAAGCTTTTTGCACGATCCTGCAAATCTGTGGCGCAGGGACTAGGCGCAACCGCATCGGCAGGTAAGAATGGGGATTCAGTGATTTTTCATCGCGGAGTGCATAACGCATGATTCATCAGGAACAGTGGCAGCAGCTGGTGGCGATGATTGCCCGTCACGCGCAGCAGGATGGGCGTACCGCCAGCGCGATTGACTTTCTCTCTTTTGGCCGCAGCTCGCACCCCTCCAGCCTGGCGCATATTGCCAGCTGGGCGGGGTTTGCGCTGATGGCCCAGGGCCAGAAAGCACTGCGCATGGGCGATGATGTGATGCATTACGGGCCGGGCGATCTGCTGCTGGTCACCATGGACATGCCGGTGCAGTCCTGCGTGGTGCTGGCGACGCCAGAGAAACCCTGTCTTGGCGTCGGCATCACCATCAACGAAGCGCGCCTGCTGCGCTATCTGGAGCATTTCCCGCCGCAGCAGATTGGTAGCGCTGCCCCCGAACGCAGCATTACCGTCCATAAAGTCGCGCCGTCGCTGGTGGATGCGGTGATGCGGCTGGTGGCGCTGCTGGATCAGCCGCAGGATATCGCCGCGCTGGCACCGCTGATTGAGCAGGAGATTTTCTATCGCCTGCTGACCGGGCCGGAAGGGCCGCGTATTCTGAACATGGCGCTGACCGAGCGCCCGGGCAATAAAGTGGCGCGCGCGGCGCGCTGGCTGCGCGAAAACTTTCATCAGCCGCTGAAGGTGGATCAGCTGGCCAGCAGCGTTGGCATGAGCATTTCATCGCTGCACCATCACTTTAAAGCGGTTACGGCGATGACGCCGATGCAGTATCAGAAGCAGCTGCGGCTCAACGAAGCGCGCCGGCTGATGATGATTGAGAAGCTGGATGCCGGGACGGCGGGCTATCGGGTAGGCTATCAGAGTGCGTCGCAGTTTAGCCGGGAGTACAGCCGTTTTTATGGCCAGTCACCGGCGCGCGATGTGCGCAAGATGGCGGTGGGGCCGGAAGGACTCCTCTCCCCACCGCAGTAAGGCTTACAGTGTGCGTGCGGCTTCCATCGCCAGCGCGAACGAACGCAGGCGCGCCTGCGGATCGTAAATCTGGCCGTTGACCATGATCTCATCCGCCTGGGTTTCGCGCAGCAGCGCGGCAAGGCCGTGGCGCACTTTACCCTTATCGCCCACCACCGACATGCTCAGCGCCTGCTGCACGCCATACTGTTCGGACGGCGACCACAGGTTATCCATGTTCTCCACCGGCGCCGGCAGCGGGCCGGGCTTGCCGCGGCGCAGATTAATGAACTGCTGCTGCATCGAGGTGAACAGGAAGCGCGCATCACGATCGCTGTCTGCCGCCACCACGTTGACACACACCATAGCGTAAGGTTTTGCCAGACGCGCAGAGGGCTGGAATTTTTCGCGATACAGGTGCAGCGCCTGCAACAGCAGGTCTGGCGCGAAGTGCGAAGCAAAGGCAAACGGCAGACCAAGCTGCGCCGCCAGCTGCGCGCTATACAGGCTGGAACCCAGCAGCCACACCGGAATTTTCAGCCCGAGGCCAGGCACCGGCTGCACCGGCGGATGTTCGCCCTCTTCGGCATCGAACCAGCGGATCAGATCGGCCACATCTTCCGGGAAGCTGTCGGCCTGGGCGCTCGAAAGATGACGGCGCAGCGCCAGCATGGTGCGCTGATCGGAGCCGGGCGCGCGGCCCAGTCCGAGATCGATACGGCCAGGGTAGAGGGATTCCAGGGTGCCAAACTGTTCGGCAATCACCAGCGGTGCGTGGTTGGGCAGCATGATGCCGCCGGAGCCGAGGCGCAGCGTTTCGGTGTTAGCGGCGAGATAGCCAATCAGCACCGACGTTGCGGCGCTGGCGATGCCGGTCATGTTGTGGTGTTCGGCCAGCCAGTAGCGATGAAAGCCAAGGGCTTCAGCCTGACGCGCCAGCGCCAGCGAATTATGGAAGGCATCGCGCGCAGACGAGCCTTGCGGAATGGGGGCCAGATCCAGCACGGACAGGCGAACAGTTTTCTTCTCAGACATGGGTACTCCAGCAAAGGATGGCGCAGGTGATAAGTAAACCTGCACCAGTCAGTATTACGCATCATTACCCATATTAAAACTGCTAATAACGGCAGGAATATAGCCGGAATGTGCCTTTAACCGCCGCTATCCAGCGCCATTCCGGCCAGGCGGCGCCAGTAACCGTTGCTGTCGCTGCCGCGCGCCATCATCAGCGGCGCTTCACCCGCTTCGTTAGCGCGGAAGCGATCAACCTGTGCCAGCGTGCTCTCATCCTGCGGCGACAGGCGCACAATATCGATCCAGCCATGCATACCGGCAAGATCGTTGCCAAGGTTGTAACAGTAGCCGCTCATGGTCTGAATGCCGTTCAGGACAAATACCTGCTGGCCCTCCTGCGACAGCACGCGGCGCCCGGTGGGATAATCAATACAGCAGGTCTGGCAATCATCTTTGGCACGGTTTTCGGAACGCGCGGTAAAACAGCGCGCCGATAGCGCCAGCGGCAGATGGCCGTAGCCGAGCACTTCAACCTCAAACCGGTCGCGCAGGCCAGCGTCATGGCACTGCTGCAACAGCTGAATCAGCCAGTCGCGTGACATCTCCACCGGCATGCACCAGCGCGTCATGCCCTCCTGCAGCAGCAGCTGGAGCGTCTGCGCGTTATACACATTCAGGGTAGGACCGGCGACAAACGGCAGTTTGCGCTCTGCCGCCATGTTCACGGTGCCGATATCGTTGGCTTCCAGTAAGAACTCACCGTTTTCAACATAGCGGCGCAGCTCTTTGACTTCCGAAGGGGACTGCAGCAGCGCCAGCGTGCTCAGCACCACCTGTTTGCCGCTGGCCGCCAGCGTGCGGCCCATCTCCATCCACTGACTGAACGCGGTGGCGCGACGTTTGCTGCACACCGCTTCGCCGAGGTAGACAATCTCTGCGCTGCTCTCTGCGGCGCGCTGGTAAAACTGCTCCAGCGTATCGGTAGGCCAGTACCACAGCACCGGGCCGATGGCGTATTTCATACGGTCTCCTTATTGCCAGTCGCGGTGATAGGCGCCGAGCGTGGTCTGGCTGCCTTCAGAAAGTTCACCGAGCGCGCGCATCCACGGCGCCTGCACCGTGAACTGTTGCGGATCGGCCATGCAGCGATCGATCGCCTGACGCCACACTTTCGCCACCTGTGCCACATAGGCCGGGCTGCGCTGGCGTCCCTCAATTTTCACCGAGGCGATATTGGCGCGCAGCAGCTCTGGCAGCAGCGCCAGGGTATTGAGGCTGGTGGGCTCCTCCAGCACGTGATAGCGCTGGTTATCCACCTCGTAGCGTCCTTTACACAGCGTCGGATAGCCCGCGCTCTCATCGGCGGCGTAACGGTCAATCAGTACTTCGTTCAGGCGCGACTCCATGCCCTGTGCCGTCTGCTGCCAGCGCACAAATTTGGCCGGTGAACAGGCGCCCGCGCTGTTCGGCGACTCGCCGGTCAGCCACGACGAGAGATAGCAGCGGCCTTCGGCCATGATGCACAGGCTGCCAAAGGCGAATACTTCGAGCGGCACCGGCGTTTCGCGCGCCAGCTGCTTCACCTGGTGCATCGACAGCACGCGCGGCAGCACCACGCGGCTCAGCGCAAAGTGGCGGTGATAAAACTGAATGGCCTGCAGATTGGTGGCGGACGCCTGCACTGAGAGGTGACGTTCAACCTGCGGATAGCGGCTGGCGGCATACTCCAGCGTGGCGATATCGGCCAGAATCAGCGCATCGGCACCGTTCTGTGCGGCGACGTCAATGGCGCTTTGCCAGCGGTTAAGGCCGTCAGGATGGGCGAAGGTGTTGATCGCCACGTGCAGTTTACGCCGGTGCTGATGCAGGAAGCGCGCGGCTTCTGCCAGTTTCTTATCGGTAAAATTGAGGCCAGCAAAGTGGCGGGCGTTGGTGTCATCTTTCAGGCCGACGTACACCGCGTCAGCGCCGTGCTCCACCGCCGATTTCAGCGCAGGTAAATTCCCCGCCGGACACAGCAGTTCCATACAATTTCCTCCCCCGGATTCTGAACGCCGTTGAGTGTAAGGAAGCGCAGGTGCAGCAATGTTGATTTAAGGCAGTGAAAGCGGGATTGCCAGGGCGGAATGGAGAATTTTCGCACAGACGCGGGGCGATTTCCTTGATCCCGGTTGAGGCGAAAGCCGACGGATGTGGCAATATAGATAAAATTTTCTCAAGGGAGTGCAGCGCATGTTCGCACGCTTACGCGGCCTGTTAATTGAAAAAGGGCCGGAATTCCTCGCTTTACCGGTGTCGCTAACACCATTCGCCGTGAAAAAAACGGTTTTGCAACAACTCCTAAACTGGCAATTTCGTCATGCTTTGGCTGAAGGTGAGTTAGACTTTCTGCAAGGGCGCTATCTCGGCATTGAGATCGCGGACGTCAATCTGCGCTGGATCACCACGCTGCAGGACGGGCGCCTGACCGTTTCGCGCGACGCCGAAGCAGATGTCTGGTTTCGTGGCGAAGCCAACGATCTGCTGCTGGTAGCAGCACGCAAAGCCGACCCCGATATGTTGTTCTTTCAGCGCCGTCTGGTGATTGAGGGCGACACGGAGCTGGGACTGGAGGTGAAGAATCTGATGGATGCCATAGAACTGGACGCCATGCCCACGCCATTGCGCACGGGGTTGCTGCAGCTGGCTGCTTTTGTTGAGGCAGGAATGACACAGGACGCGAAGGCCGCTGAGGCGCGCGCGGGGATCTCATGTTGATTCGTACTGAAATTGGTGTGGACGCGGCAGGCATCGACAGCCTGTTAAAGCGCAGTTTTGCCACCGCAGCCGAAGCGGAACTGGTACAGCAGCTGCGTGAAGACGGTTTACTCACGCTGGGCGTGGTGGCTACTGATGACGAAGGCCAGGTGCTGGGTTATGCCGCCTTCAGTCCGGTGACGTTGCAGGGCGAGGATCGTAACTGGGTGGCGCTGGCGCCGCTGGCGGTTGATGCCTCGGTGCGCAGTCAGGGCATTGCTAAACAGCTGGTGTATGAAGGGCTCGATTCGCTCAATGAGTTCAGCTACAGCGCCGTGGTGGTGCTGGGCGATCCGCAGTTCTACAATCCGCTCGGCTTTGAGCCGGCGGCGCGTCACGGCCTGCACTGCCGCTGGCCCGGCAGCGAAGCGGCGTTTCAGGTGTATAAACTGGCGGACGATGCGTTCGATGGGGCAGAAGGGCTGATCGCCTTCTCGGCACCTTTCAATCGTATCGACTAAACCACGCCGTTAAGCAGGCTGGCTGCTGGGCAACCAGCAGCAGTTTCTGCGCCCGGCTCAGCTGTTTTACCTGATACTCCAGCCGGGAAGCCGCCGCGCGATCGCCGGCCGCGCAGTGAAACACCAGCGTCAGTGGACCTTTGCCGCGCAGCGCACGGGCACCGCGCCCCTGCTGGTGCTGCTGCAGGCGACGGTTGACGTCAGTGGTGATGCCGGTATAAAGCATCCCGGCGGCGGTTTGCAGCATATACAGCTGCCAGCCCTGTTCCATTTACAAACCTCGTTCATGTGCTGGCGGGCAGTGTAACGCGCCTGCGGCCGCATCGCTATCAACGCACGGAGTTGCTCTTGTCTGACCATTCTCATCTGATTCGCTATCTGAAAAAGCAGCACGTGCTGTCGCTATGTGCCAGCGACGGTGATGCGCTATGGTGCGCCAACTGTTTCTACGTGTTCGATGAAGCGCGCATGGCGTTCTGGCTGATGACCGAAGCGGATACGCGTCACGGCGCGCTGATGGCACGTCATCCACGCGTCGCCGGCACGGTGAACGGCCAGCCGAAAACGGTGCTGTTGATTAAAGGCGTGCAGTATCGCGGGCGTATTAAGCTGACTGATGAGGCGCAGGCGCTGAAGGCCTATCAGTCCCGCTTTCCGGTGGCAAAAAAAGTCACCGCGCCGCTGTGGGAAATTACGCTTGATGAGCTGAAAATGACCGATAACGCGCTGGGGTTTGGCAAAAAGATTGTCTGGCAGCGTTAGCCCGGCACGCACAGAGGCGCACCGGGCGACCGCCTTACGCTGCGTTCAGAATGCGCAGGGATTCGCGGTTAAACGCGGGCAGGTCTTCAGGCGTGCGGCTGGTAACCAGCTTGTCATCATCAACCACCACCTCTTTATCGTAAAAGTCCGCGCCGGCATTGCGCAGATCGATGGCGATAGCTTTCACGCAGGTCATTTTGCGACCGCGCACGCCGTTCGCGCTGATCAGCAGCTGCGGACCGTGACAGATGGCAAAAATCGGTTTGCCGCTGGCGACAAACTCTTTGGTAAAGGTGACAAAGCGATCGTCACCGCGCAGCGCGTCAGGCGAATGACCGCCGGGCAGCAGCAGCGCGTCAAACTCGGCCGGGCTGACATGGTCAATATCCTTGTCGATTTTGACTTCGGCTTTGCCCTGTTTTCCCTTCACGGTTTTGCCCGCCTGCATCTCAATGGTGACCACTTCATGGCCCGCTTTGGTGAAGGCCTCGGCCGGTGAGGTAAACTCTGAGTCTTCAAATTCATCGGTAATCAGAACCGCTATTTTCTTGCTCATCTTTCTCCTCCTTGCTGGTCACGCACCTGCTGTGCGTGACACGTTTCAACAGACAAGTCTGGACCCTGAGCGCGGAAACGCAAGCCAGCCGGCGCAGGCGGGATTGGTTAAATTCCGGAGACAGATCAAGTTTAAGCGTGACGACGCTGGCACACAGACATAACCTGAATAACACTGTGGGATCTGCGTCGCGCCCTCCGCGCGGCATACGTTATTCAGTTGAATACGGAACCGGTTATGACCCAATTCGCCTCACCTGCACCAGCGGCCCGCTTCGCCTGGTGGAAACCGCTGCTGTTCCTCGCCGTGGTGCTTATCGGTCTGTGGTACGTTAAATGGCAGCCTTACTATGGCAAAGCCTTCACGGCCGCAGAAACCCATTCCATCGGCCGCTCTATTCTTGCTAATGCCGCAGATTCGCCGTGGCGCGCCGCGCTGGATTACGCCATGGTCTATTTTCTCGCGGTGTGGAAAGCCGCGGTGCTCGGTGTGGTGCTGGGCTCGCTGGTGCAGGTGCTGATTCCGCGCCGCTGGCTGCTGCGCCTGATGGGCAGCAACCGGCTGGGGGCCACGCTGGTCGGCACCGGTTTTGGCCTGCCGGGCATGATGTGCAGCTGCTGTGCCGCGCCGGTGACCGTCGGCCTGCGCCAGGCGCAGGTTTCAAGCGGCGCGGCGATGGCGTTCTGGCTGGCGAATCCACTGCTCAATCCGGCAACGCTGGTGTTTATGGGCTTTGTGCTCGGCTGGCAGTTTGCCGCCATTCGGCTGGTGGCGGGTGGGGTGATGGTGCTGGGCATTGCCATGCTGGTGCAGCGCAGCGTGCCGGAAACCGCCGTTGCCGCGCCGCTGTTGCCGCAAGAAAGCCATGAACGGTTTGTGACGCGCTGGCTGCGCGTGATGTGGCGGCTGTTCTGTAACACCATTCCGCTCTACATCGTAGCGGTGCTGCTGCTCGGCGCCGCGCGCGTCTGGCTGTTTCCGCACGCGGACGGCGCGGTAGGGAATACGCTGTTCTGGGTGATGCTGATGGCCATCGCCGGCTGCCTGTTTGTGATCCCGACCGCCGCCGAGATCCCCATCGTGCAAACCATGATGCTGGCGGGCATGGGCGTCGCACCGGCGCTGGCGCTGCTGGTGACGCTGCCCGCGGTCAGCGTGCCGTCGCTACTGATGCTGCATCGCGCGTTCCCACCGCGCGCGCTGTGGATCGCCTTCTGCGGCGTGGCCGTCAGCGGCATGCTGCTCGGCATCCTCGCACTGTGGCTGGCGTAGATACCAGATAGTCTGATTGCGGCTGCCGCGCCACAGCAGCCGCGCATCTTTTTCCGCTTCGATGAAACGTCCATCAATCAGCACGTCGATTTCCGCAATCACTTCACGCTGCGCCGCCGTCAGCTCCGCCAGGGTGTAGCCGGTCCACAGCCAGATATCTTTATCCGGACAGTCGCGCCGCACGCGCTTCACCAACCGGCGAATATGCGGCACATTGTGCGGATGCAGTGGATCGCCGCCGCTCAGCGACAGCCCCTGACGCGGAATGCGTTGATCCTGCAGATCGGCGATCAGCTGCTCCTCCATGGCCAGCGTAAACGGCACGCCGGAGTCAGGCCGCCAGGTGCTCTGGTTGTAGCAGCCGCGGCACTGATGTTCGCAGCCCGCGACAAACAGCGTGCAGCGCGTGCCGGGACCATTCACGATATCCACATCGTAGTAGCGATGAATGTGCATCATCCCAGCTGTCCGGTATCAAGGTGTTTGACGCGGCGCTGCACCTCTTCCTGTTTGCCAGCGTTGAACGGCCGCGCATCCGGGCTGCCAAGATAGCCGCAGACGCGGCGCGTGACTGAAACGCGCGCCGGATCGTGATTGCCGCAGCTCGGACAGGTAAAGCCTTTGCTGGTACAGCTGAACTCGCCGCTGAAGCCGCACTCGTAGCACTCATCGATCGGCGTATTAGTGCCGTAATAGGGCACGCGGTCATAGCTGTAATCCCACACATCCTCCAGCGCCCGCAGGTTGTGCTGAATGTTGGGGTATTCGCCATAACAGATGAAGCCGCCGTTAGCGATGGCCGGGTAGGGCGCTTCAAAGTCGATTTTGTCGTACGGATTGACCTTTTTCTCTACGTCGAGATGGAAGCTGTTGGTGTAATAGCCCTTGTCGGTCACGCCCGGCACTACGCCAAATTCGGCGGCATCAAGGCGACAGAAGCGATCGCACAGGTTTTCACTGGGCGTACTGTACAGGCTAAAGCCGTAGCCGGTTTCCGCTTTCCACGCATCCACCGCTTTGCGCAGATGCGTCACAATCGCCATGCCGGTTGCGCGCAGGTGCGCGGCATCATACGGATGCACGGCGTTGCCGCTTAGCGCGTTGAGTGTTTCATGCAGACCGATATAGCCCAGCGAGATCGAGGCGCGGCCGTTGCGAAAGATCTTGCCCACCTCATCGTCCGCATTGAGCCGCACGCCGCAGGCACCTTCCATATAAAGAATCGGTGCGACGCGCGCTTTGGTTTTTTCCAGCCGGGCAATGCGGGTCATCAGCGCCCGCTTCGCCAGCGCCAGGCGCGCATCCAGCAGCGTCCAGAAGCGGGCTTCGTCTCCCTGGGCTTCTAACGCAATGCGCGGCAGGTTGAGGCTGATCACGCCGATGTTGTTGCGGCCCTCATGAATCTGCTCGCCGTTTTCCTCGTAAACGCCGAGGAAGCTGCGGCAGCCCATCGGCGTTTTGAACGAGCCGGTGACTTCCACCACTTTGTCGTAGTTGAGAATATCCGGATACATGCGCTTGCTGGCACACTCCAGCGCCAGCTGTTTGATGTCGTAATTGATGTCGCTGGCGCGGCGATTGACGCCTTCGCGAATGGCAAACACCAGCTTAGGAAACACCGCGGTTTTATGGTTTTTGCCCAGCCCGGCAATGCGGTTGCGCAGAATCGATTGCTGAATCAGGCGCGCCGCCCAGTCGGTGCCGAGGCCAAAGCCAAAAGTGACGAACGGCGTCTGGCCGTTGGCGGTGTGCAGCGTATTGACTTCGTACTCCAGCGACTGAAACGCGTCGTAGCACTCTTTTTCCGTGCGCGCGCGCGCGTAAGCTTCCACATCAGCAATCTGCCATTCGCGGGCAATCTGGCGATGTTTTTCAAGGCTGAGGGTGACAAACGGCGCCAGCACTTCGTCAATGCGGTTTATGGTGGTGCCGCCGTAAATATGGCTGGCGACCTGCGCAATGATCTGCGCCGTCACCGCGGTGGCGGTGGCGATGGATTTTGGCGGTTCAATCTCGGCGTTACCCATTTTGAAGCCGTGCGTCAGCATGCCATGCAGATCGATCAGCATGCAGTTAAACATCGGGAAGAAGGGAGAGTAGTCGAGGTCGTGATAGTGGATCTCACCGCGTTCGTGCGCCAGCACCACATCGCGCGGCAGCAACTGCTGCTGGGCATAATGTTTGGCCACGATGCCGGCCAGCAGGTCGCGCTGCGTCGGGATCACTTTGCTGTCCTTGTTGGCGTTTTCGTTGAGCAGCGCCGCGTTGGTCTGTTCCACCAGGCCGCGAATGGCATGGTGCAGCTTGCCGCGCTGCTCACGCGCCAGATCGCGGTCGTGACGGTATTCAATATAGGCGCGCGCCAGCTGCGGCCAGCGTCCGCTCATCAGAGCCTCTTCCACGGCACACTGGATGTCGCGAATATCGACTTCAGCCTGCGTTGCCAGCTGCGCGCTGACCTGCTGAGCGACCGTCGTGCACCAGGCCAGGTCGTCAACCTGGGCAGCCTGCGCGGCGGCCCGCACTGCAGCTTCAATGCGCCGGGCATCAAACGGCACCCTGCAGCCGTCACGCTTAATCACTACCGTTGCCATCTTCCCTTTCTCCGCTGGAAACTACATGTAGATAATTTTAAGGAGTGTAATCGCAATATGTGGTGTTTCAGAGGAAATTAATCGCACTGTTTTTGACCTGTCGCAAAGAAGCGCGGCCAGCGCCTGAAAGCCGTGCAGTGGTCAACAGCCGCTACACTGAAAAGTTTTAAGCCGGGCAAACTTCAGCCGGTTGCAACTTGCTTTGCGTTGCGAAACAGGTTTAATGAGCATTTTGCGCCATTTCCGGCCCACCGTTTTGCCTTACAAGGATGCCCACCATGCTTCTGCCCCGTACGCTGCTGGCCGTTTTGTGTTCCCTGACGTTTTCCACGCAGGCCGCACCGGCAGGCGATCTGCCGCTGATGCCGTGGCCACAGCAGGTGACGCAGCCCGCAGGCGGTGGCGCGTTTACCCTGACGCCGCAATTTTCGCTGCACATCACCGGCGATCACCTGGAAGGGGCCGAAGCGCGCTGGCGCGCCCGCATTGCGCGGCAAACCGGCTGGGCGCTGCTGCCCGCCAGCCCGGCCAGCGATCGTCCCGCCATTCAGGTCCGGATTGCCGATGCGGTCGATCCGCTACCGCAACCGGACAGCGACGAAAGCTACCGTCTGGAGGTCAGCAGCAGTGGCGTACTGCTGCAGGCACCTACCCGTTTTGGCGCGATGCGCGGCATGGAAACCCTGCTGCAGCTGATCGCCAACACCGCCAGCGGCACGCAAATTCCCTTTGTCACCATTGACGATCGGCCGCGCTTCCCGTGGCGCGGCGTGCTGATCGATCCGGTGCGCCATTTCCTGCCGCTGGAAACCCTCAAGCGGCAGATTGATGGTATCGCCGCGGCGCGCATGAATGTGTTTCACTGGCACCTGACCGACGATCAGGGCTGGCGCTTTGCTTCCAGTCACTATCCGCAGCTGCAGCAGCAGGCCAGTGATGGCCTGTTCTACAGCCAGCAGCAAATGCGCGAGCTGGTGCACTATGCCACTCAGCGCGGCGTGCGCGTGGTGCCGGAAATCGATCTGCCCGGCCATGCTTCCGCCCTGGCCGTAGCGATGCCGGAGCTGATGAGCGCGCCGGGGCCATATGCCATGGAGCGCGGCTGGGGGGTATTTAAACCCTTGCTCGATCCCAGCAAGGAAGCGGTGTTTCGCTTTATCGATACGCTGATTGGCGAAGTCGCGGCGATCTTTCCCGATCCCTACATTCACATCGGCGGGGATGAAGTCGATCCCAGTCAGTGGAACGCCTCACCAAAGATTCAGCAGTTTATGCGCGACCACGGCCTGCAGGACGCCCATGCGCTGCAGGCGTGGTTCAACCAGCGGGTGGAGAAGATTCTCGCCGCGCATCAGCGGCGCATGCTTGGCTGGGATGAGGTGTACCATCCCGACCTGCCGAAAAGTATTGTGATTCAGTCGTGGCAGGGGCAGGACGCGCTGAGCGAAGTGATAAAGCAGGGGTATCGCGGCATTCTTTCCACCGGTTTTTATCTCGACCAGCCGCAGAGCGCCGCGTATCACTATCGCAACGAGCTCTGGCCGCAGGGGCTGAACGGCGTGGATCAACTGCGCGCCGACGATCAGGCGCAAAGCTGGCAGTTCACTATGCCGCGTCTGAAAGGCAGCGCGGTGCAGGGCAGTTTCACCCTGATTGAGAGCAAAAACGGCTGGCGCGGCTTTATCGATTTCAGCGGCAAGGCGCGACGCCAGGTCAGCGACATTCGCTGGCTATCACCGACGCAGCTGACCTTCAGCGTCGACAGCTGGATGGGGCCGTTTCAGCCGGTGGTGACGCTGACGCGTGACAGCCTGACCGGCTACGTGCTGGTGGGCAACGTGCGCTATCCGACCACAGGCAGCAGGCTGGCGCAGATACCGGCCGGTATTGCTCCGGTACTGCCCACGCCCGCTCAGCTGCAGCATGATTTGCTGGGCGGTGAAGCGGCGCTGTGGGCGGAGAACGTGAATAGCCGGGTGATTGATACGCGGCTGTGGCCGCGCGCCTTTGTGGTGGCGGAGCGGCTGTGGTCGGCGCAGGATGTGACCGACAGCGAGAATATGTACCAGCGGCTCAGCGCGATTGATCGCTGGGGGACGGTGTCAGTCGGCCTGCAGCAGCATCAGCAGGCCGAGGTGCAGATGATGCGGCTGGCCAACAGCAGCGATATCACTCCGCTGCGCGTGCTGGCGGAAGTGCTGGAACCGGCGCAATATTACACCCGCCAGCACCTGAAGTTTCAGGCCGGGCATTATGACTATTTTGAGCCGCTGAACCGGCTGGCGGACGTGCTGCCGGCCGAGAGCGAGCCGGTGCGGCTGCTGGATAAGCAGGTGGATGCGCTGATTGCCAATCGCGGCGATCATGCTGCCGCCAGCGCCCTGCGCCATCAGCTACAGCGCTGGCAGCGCAACAGCGATGCGGTGATGCCGCTGGTGCTGGGCAATTATCAGCTGAAAGCACTGCAGCCGCAGGTGCGCCAGGTCGCAGAGCTGAGCCGGATGGGGCTGGATCTGGTGAATGCACTGGAGCGCAACCAGGCCTACGGTGCAGGCGAGGTGGCGCAGATGCACGCCCGGCTGGATGCGGCGGCGCAGGTGCAGGATGAAACGGTGCTGGCGCTGGTGCGACCGCTGGAGAAACTGCTGCGATCGTCGAGATAGGGAAGTTCGGAAGTCACGAACTATGCAGGGTCGTCATTGATGACGGCCTGGCGATCTCGCCAGGTGCGCACGGATACGCCCCCTGCATGCTGTGTGAGTGATGACAGCAAATCAGCGACGTACCGCGATGGCTTCGATCTCAATCTTCACGTCTTTCGGCAGACGCGCCACTTCCACGCAGGAGCGCGCCGGGAAGCTGGCCTGATGCTCGGTGAAAAACGCTTCATAGGTGGCGTTGACCGTGGCGAAATCGTTCAGGTCTTTGACGAACACGGTGGTCTTCACAATGTCGCCCACCTGCAGGCCAGCGGCCAGCACAATCGCCTTCACATTCTCGAGCGACTGACGCGCCTGCGCGGCGATGTCGTCCGGAACCGCACCGGTGGCCGGATCGACCGGGATCTGGCCGGAGGTGATGATCATGCTGCCGAGATCCACGCCCTGGACGTACGGGCCAATCGCTGCCGGGGCTTTTTCAGTACTGATTTCGCGAGACATTGTTTCTCCTTAGGCATGCGCGGCGAACCCTTGCCCGCCGCGAAAATGTTCGCCCCATTATAGGGAGGAAACGGGCGATTACCAGTGACCGAGCACCACGTGGCGCGCGAACTCTTTCTCGCAGTATTTACACTTCAGGTGCACATCGTCGTCACGCTGCTTCACCGCAAAGCTGGAGAACACCGGCTCGCTGCGGCTGATGCAGTTGCCGTTGGGGCAGGTCAGCACGCGCTCGATGCGTTCCGGCAGCGTCGGTGCGATCTTCGCCACCACTTCATACTCATCAATGCGATTCACCGTGGCGTGCGGCGCGTACACCGCCAGCTGATTGATCTGATCATCGGTCAGAAAAGTATTTTCGATTTTGATCAGATCCTTACGTCCCATCTCGCCCGACGGCAGATTAAGGCCGATGGTGATGCGCTGATCGGTTTCGGTGAGGCGGAACAGTGACAGTAGCTTAAAGCCGACCTGCGCCGGAATATGGTCGATCACCGTGCCGCGTTTGATGGCTTCAACCTGCAGTTTGTTATCGTGGGTCATCGTTCTGCTCCTTACAGTGCCAGTTCGCTATTCAGTACCAGCGCCAGCAGGGCCTGGCGGGCATAGATGCCGTTGCCGGCCTGCTGGAAATACCAGGCGTGCGGCGTGCTGTCGACATCGGTGGTGATCTCATCAATGCGCGGCAGCGGATGCAGCACCTTCATATTATCGCGCGCACCGGCCAGGTCGGCTGCCCGCAGGATGAACTGCGCTTTCACGTTGGCATACTCTGAGGGATCGAGACGCTCTTTCTGTACGCGCGTCATGTAGAGAATATCCAGCTCCGGCATCACTTCTTCGATGCTGTCGTGGCGCGACCAGGCAATGTTCTGTTCATCCAGCATATCGGTGATGTAGGACGGCATCGCCAGCGCATCCGGTGCGATGAAGTAGAAGCGGTTGCCGCTGAATTTCGCCAGCGCCTGGGTCAGCGAATGCACGGTGCGGCCATATTTCAGGTCGCCGACCATCGCCACGTTGAGGTTATCGAGGCGGCTCTGGGTTTCCCGGATGGTGAACAGATCGAGCAGCGTCTGCGTCGGGTGCTGGTTGGCGCCGTCGCCGGCGTTAAGGATCGGCACGCCGCCCGAAAATTCCGTGGCCAGCCGCGCCGCCCCTTCCTGCGGATGGCGCATCACGATGGCATCCACATAGGTGCCAATCACCGAGATGGTATCGGCGAGGGTTTCCCCTTTCTTGCCCAGCGAGGTGTTGCTGCCGTCGGCAAACCCCACCACCGACGCGCCCAGCCGGTGCATCGCGGTTTCAAATGACAGGCGGGTGCGCGTTGAGGCCTCAAAGAAGCAGCTGGCGATAACGTTGTGTTTCAGCAGCTCCGGCTGCGGATGGGCTTTCAGCTGGGCGGCGGTATGCAGCACCAGCTCCAGCTCATCGCGGTTGAGATCGTTGATGGAAATAATGTGCTTGCGATATAGCGGGTTGGCCATAGCTCTCTCCTCTGCGCTGCCGGATTGCGGACAAAAAAAAGCCCCTTTACAGGGGCTTTCTGGCGATCGATGAATGACGGAAAGAAACAGGTGCGCCGCCTGCATTCAGGCGTACGGGAGCGGCAAATTGTGCGCTGCGCTGTTGCATGTTTCCTCCGGCAAATTGTGGCGCATTATACGCATTCACAGAGCCGCATCAAGCAGAAATCACGCGCGAGGTAAACGTTTGCGCCGTGCAGGCTTAGCGCTGGCTCAGCGTCGCCACCATCACTGCTTTGATGGTGTGCATGCGGTTTTCCGCCTGGTCAAACACCACGCTATGGTCGGATTCAAACACCTCGTTGCTGACTTCCATGCCGTCATGCAGACCATACTGTTCAGCCATCTGCCGTCCGAGCGTGGTTTGGTCATCATGAAACGCGGGCAGGCAGTGCAGGAATTTCACCTGCGGATTGCCGGTCAGCGCCAGCATCGCGCTGTTCACCTGATAAGGACGCAGCAGGGCGATGCGCTCTTCCCACACCGATTTTGCTTCGCCCATTGATACCCAGACGTCGGTATAGATGAAATCCGCACCCTGTACGCCTTCGGCAATCTCTTCTGTCAGGGTGATTTTGCCGCCGGTGTGCTGCGCTGCCGCGCGGCACTGCGCCACCAGCTCCTCTTCCGGCCAGCAGCCTTTCGGTGCCACCAGCCGCAGGTCCAGCCCCACCAGCGCCGCCGCTTCCAGCATGCTGTTGCCCATGTTGTTGCGCGCATCGCCGACGTACACCAGCGTCATCTCGTTCAGCGCTTTGCCCGGCAGATGCTCCTGCATGGTTAGCAGGTCAGCCAGCAGCTGCGTCGGATGGAACTCGGTGGTCAGGCCGTTCCACACCGGCACGCCGGCATATTCGGCCAATGTTTCCACCAGCGCCTGGCCGTAGCCGCGGTACTGGATGCCGTCATACATGCGTCCCAGTACGCGCGCGGTGTCTTTCATCGACTCTTTATGGCCGATCTGGCTGCCGCTCGGGCCGAGATAGGTGACGTTAGCGCCCTGATCGTAGGCGGCAACTTCGAAAGAGCATCGGGTACGGGTCGAGTCTTTTTCGAAGATGAGCGCGATGTTTTTGCCTTTCAGGTACTGGGTTTCGCTGGCGTTTTTCTTTGCCTGTTTTAATTCACTGGCGAGTGATAACAGACCGGTGATTTCGGCTGGGGTGAAATCCAGCAATCTCAGGAAATGTCTCGAATACAGCTGACTCATACTGCGCTCCGCATTACATCAATAATGAATTAAAATTCAATCTAACCGTATGAATATGCATTTTCAACCCCAGCGATAAGAAACTTTCTGTTTTGTGTAGTGGCGCGCGAGGCAGTGTGGGAAAATAATTGCATTCACTGCCACCATTTTGAGGACACGCCCATGGCATACGAAGCATTGCTGGAAGAACAGCGCGAAGAGACGCGCCTGATCATTGAAGAGTTGCTGGAAGACGGCAGCGATCCGGATGCGCTTTACACCATCGAGCATCATCTCTCCTGCAACAACTTCGACTCGCTGGAGAAGGCCGCGGTTGACGCGTTCAAGCTGGGCTATGAAGTCACCGAGCCGGAAGAGCTGGAGCTGGAAGACGGTAGCACCGTGATGTGCGTCGACATCCTGAGCGAATCGGCGCTGAAGCCGGAGCTGATTGACGCGCAGGTCGAGCAGCTGGTGAATCTGGTCGGGAAATACAACGTCGATTACGACGGCTGGGGCACCTACTTTGAAGATCCGGATGCCGAAGATGAAGACGACGGCGAAGAGATCGACGACGAAGACGATGACGGTGTGCGTCACTAAGCCCTGACGGGCGGCACGTGCCGCCCGGTAATTTTCCTGCCAGCAAAGAACCTCCGATGAATTACGCTTCGCTATTAGACCCCATTCACCAGTTTTTACAGTGCCGCACGCCGCAGGCGTGGATTGATGAAGCGCGCAAGCCGGAAAATCTCACGCTGCTGCTTACCGATCACATGGTATGCGAGTTGAAAGCGGCGCAGACCGCGGTGTGGCTGATCCGCAAATACGTCGCGGATAAACCCAGTGGTGACGCAATTCTGGCGTGGCTGCAGCCGTACGAAGATTTTATTTTCGGCGAGAATCACGACAGCGATTTTATCAATGCCCATAAGAATCTCAGCAAAAGCATTATTGTGCGCAATGAACTGCCGTGGGCTGATGAGATGGTGGAAAAGATGGTGCTGCTGATTAAAGAGGAGCTGCACCACTTTTATCAGGTGTGGGAAATCATGCAGGCGCGCGATTTGCCCTATCGCAAGATCACCGCCAGCCGCTACGCCAAAGGGCTGCTGCGTGAAGTGACTACCCATGAACCGGATACGCTGGTGGATAAACTGATTTGCGGGGCGTATATCGAAGCGCGTTCCTGCGAGCGCTTCGCCAGCCTGGCGCCGTATCTGGATGCGCAGCTGGAGAAGTTTTACATCTCACTGCTGCGTTCCGAAGCGCGCCACTATCAGGATTACCTGACGCTGGCGGCACAGATTTCACCGAAGGATATCGCGCCGCGCGTGCGGGCGATTGGGGCAGCGGAAGCGCGTTTGATCAGCGAACCGGACGCTGAGCTGCGCTTTCACAGCGGCGTACCGGCGTTTTGATTTGGTGCGCGCCGGCGAAACTTCCTGACCCAGCCTTCAGGCGCTGTCTTACTGCCCTCTTTAGCTTCGCATACCTTCTGTGTAAAGACGCAGGGGGTAGTAATTAAGCAGTGAGTCATTAAAGACTTATAAATACCATGGAAGCAGAAATGAATTTGCCCGATCAGATCTTCGCGGCGCGCTGATGGCCCCAGGTCAGGTAGTAGACATCATAAAAATCCACTTCCCCTTTCTGCTGCATCAGGCGATCGATGCCGTTGCGCACGCGCTCGGGCGTACCCGGATTCTCCAGGATCTTGTCCAGCGCCTGCTGTGAGACCGGCTGCACGTAATACCACTCGCCGTTGTAGCACACACGCAGATCCAGCGTATCGATGTCCTCGAAGCGGTATTTCGGGTTGATGTCCAGCAGCATCAGAAAACTCATCACCAGCACGAACACCGTGGCGAACCAGAAGGCTGGCCAGCCGAGCATCTCAGTCGAGAAAATCAGCGCCACGCACAGGCCGTAGCACAGGTACATCACGCCCCACAGCCCCGGATGGGTTTTCAGGAAGTTAAAGCTAAAACGCGGCAGATTATCGCGCCGCTCTTCGCGGTTGAGCGTGTCGATTTCATCGATCAGAATTTGTTTAATCGCGTCCATTATTCACCTCTGAATATCACTGCCTGCCAGTAAACCACATAACAGTGAAGGGCGGCAGAGACAGATCAGCGGTGTTTTTTTATAACAGTTTTCCGTAACGCATCAGCTTACCTGCCCGACAATCTGCAGATTGGCATCGTCCGGCACCTCGTTATACGACAGCACATTCAGCCCGCTGGCGAACAGCCGGGCGTAGCGCGCAATCAGCGGCCGCAGCTGCGGCGTCACCAGCAGCACCTGCGTCAGGTTCTGCGCTTTCAGCTGCTCCATCATCACCGGCAGCGTGCTCTGCAGCTGGGTGAGAATGTTAGGGTCGACCGGGAAGCTGTCCAGCGCCACTTTGCCGCCCTGCTGCGCCTGATTGAGCGCTGCCAACAGCAGGTTTTCCAGGTTGTTATCCAGCGTATAGGCCGACAGCGGTTTGTTGTCCGGCGCAATCGCCGCCACCATGGCGCGGCGCAGCGCATAACGCACATCGGAGGTCAGCAGGATCGGATCTTTGGTGATCGCCACGCTCTCCAGCAGCGTGGTGGCAATGGTGGTGATGTCCTTGAGCGATACCTGATCGTTGAGCAGCAGACGATACACCTTGAGCTGCAGACTGTAGTTAACCGCGGCGTTGAGATCCTCTGACAGCTTCGGCGCCACGCTCGCCAGCCGCTGATGCAGCTGAGTAATATCATCGTAGTTGAACAGCTCCGGCAGGTTTTCGCGCACCACTTTGTTGACGTGCGTGGCCACTACGCTGGCGCAGTCGACTACCTGATACCCCAGATTCAGCGCTTTGGCTTTCTGCTCCGGCAGGATCCAGGTCACCGCCATACCGTACGCGGGATCGGTATCCAGCAGGCCGTCGATCTCACCGTACTGATCCGGCGTCGGCAGCGCCATCAGGCGGTCGGCGTGCACTTCACCCACCGCGGTGCGAACGCCGTTGATCTTGATGGCGTACTGCGACGGCTTTAAGTGGAAATCTTCACGCAGGGCGATCTCCGGCAGCAGCACGCCGCTGGTTTCCGACACCACCTGGCGCACGCCGCGCATACGCTGGGTCAGCGGCGCGCCTTTGCCTTTGTCCACCAGCGTGACCAGCTTGTAGCCCAGGTTAAGGCCGATGGGCTCGACCAGCGGAATATTGTCCCAGCTGATGGTCGGCTGTTCGTCCGGCTGCGCCAGCGCCTGATTGATCGCCTCCATGTCGACATGGCTTTGCGTCGGCTTCTGCACCACGCGGCTCTGGCGCCACGCGGCGAACAGCAGCAGGGCGGTGAAGACGAGGAACACCATGTGCGGCATGCCCGGCACGATGGCCAGCACAAACATCACGCCCGCGGCGGTATACAGCGTGGCCGGTTTCGCCAGCAGCTGCGACTTCACTTCCTCGCCCATGTCAGCGCCGTCGCTGATGCGCGTCACGATGATCGCCGCCGCCGTCGACAGCAACAGCGACGGGATCTGCGCCACCAGACCGTCACCGATGGTCAGCAGCACATACTGTTCGAACGCCTGGCCGGCCGGTAAACCGTGTTTGAATACGCCGATCAGTATGCCGCCCAGCACGTTGATCAGCAGGATCATGATGCCAGCGACGGCGTCACCGCGCACAAACTTGGAGGCGCCGTCCATCGCGCCGTAGAAGTCCGCCTCGTTGGCCACATCCTGGCGCCGTACGCGCGCCTGTTCCTGGTTAATCAGCCCGGCGTTGAGATCGGCGTCGATCGCCATCTGTTTGCCCGGCAGCGCGTCGAGGGTAAAGCGCGCCGACACTTCAGAAATACGCTCGGCCCCTTTGGTCACCACCACAAAGTTGATCATTAAACGCGGCGGCAGGAAAGCGCATCACGGGGCTCACGGCGGCGCATGGAAGGTGGCCTTTGCCGACTTCACGCTGGCGATGATGGCGCTGTTTATGGTGCTGTGGATCATGGGCGCCGTCACCGAAGACGAGCGTAAAGAGATTGTCGCGCAGCTCAACGGCACCTCAGTGTTTAACGGTTCCGGCTTTAATCCGTTCGATGTCGAAACCGGACGCGGCTCCGCCATCATTGGTGAAACGCTGGCGATTGCGCCGCCGACCGAGGGTGCCACCGTCAGTGACACCAGCGCGGAAAACAGCGACAACAACGCCAATCAGCCTAAGGAAGATCTGGACAGCGTGCTGTCGCGCTCCGACGCCGAGCTGGCGCAGCTGCGTCAGCAGATCCAGAGCATCATCAACAGCTATCACGCCCAGAACCTGCTGACGCTGGAAACCCTGCCGCAGGGGCTGCGTATCCTGATTCAGGATGACCAGGATCGCATGATGTTCCCGCGCGGCAGCGCGGTGCTGACACCGTTTTACCAGCGCCTGCTGACTGAACTCGGTCCGGTGTTTAACCGCATCGACAACAAAATCATGATCAGCGGCCACACCGACGCCGCGCAGTACAGCGGCAACGCGGCGTACAACAACTGGAATCTCTCCGGTGACCGTGCGCTGGCGGCGCGGCGCGCGCTGGAGCGCGGCGGGCTGGAAAGCACGCGCGTGCTGCAGGTGAATGCCATGTCATCCCGTATGCCGCTGGACAAAGCCGATCCGCTCAGCGCACGTAACCGCCGCATTGAAATCATGGTGCTCACCGAGGCGGCAGCCGAGACGCTGTTTCAGTTTTATGGTCGCGAAGGGGAGAACGTGGTGAAACCCATCGCTGACCGCCTGCGATAACCTGTCAGTGCCTTTGAATCAACTGTTGATTCTACCGGTGGCGAAATCCACCGGTTTTTTTTGCCTGTTTTTAGCTGCGGCAGACGCCGGGTAAACGAGGCGCGCCACGGCATGCCACGAAATGTTAAATGTGTTAATAAGTAATTTGGCTTTAGTAAGCTAAATCATTCTTTTATGTAAATTTTGCCGGTGTGCGCACATTGCAATGCCCGGTGGCTTTGCCACAATTAGGCAACGTGGCTATCCGGAGAAAGAGTATGTCTGCCCAACCTTCCAGTCTGCTGTTACTGATGTCTTTCGCCGCCGGTACCTTTTCCGCGGGATCGTCAGGTAACCCGCAGCATTTAATGTTATCGCTGCCGTCCGGCGGTGTACCCAATAATCCGCTGCCGCTGATCATCTGGCCGTGCGTGGTGCCGGAAGAGGAGGAGGACAGCGCGGCCTGGTTTGAAAAAACCTTTAGCGCCAGCGGCTGGCCAGCGGCGTGGCGCGCGCCGATTTTTCCTTACACCCACTATCATCCCAACACCCATGAGGTACTGGGCGTCGGTGCGGGCTGGGCGGAAGTGCTGTTTGGCGGCGACAGCGGCCGCATGGTGACGCTGCGTGAGGGGGATGCGGTACTGATCCCGGCTGGCGTGGGCCATAAACAGGTGTTTGCCTCCGACGACTTTTTCACCGTTGGCGCCTATCCTGAAGGAATGTCACCGGAAACCGTGCGCGACGAACCCTCCCGGCTGCGTGCGTCGAAAGAGCAGATCCAGCGCGTGCCGCTGCCGGATCGCGATCCGTTTACCGGCGGCGAAGGAGCAATGACCGAAATCTGGCTGCCAGTGGCGCAGCAGCTGATGCACCAGTAAGGTGCAAGGCAAGGATTATCCGGCGCGGCTCCGCTTTTGGGGCGCGCCTGCCGTTGCGGCGGCGGGCCTCTGGCACACTTTGTGCAGGAGAGAAGTCAGGTCCTCTGACAAGCGCCGGGTAAATCATGAAAGCACGCGACCAGATAGCATCAACCTTCTACGATGAGATGTTGCAGAGCGACGGTCAGCACCGCGCTCACTATCAGCATTACTGGGAATGGTTACAACAGGCGGACAAAGAGGCGGTGGCGCGTAAACGTGAAGAGGCAGAACTGCTGTTTCATCGCGTTGGCATCACCTTCAACGTCTACGGTGACGACGGCGGTGCCGAGCGGCTGATTCCGTTCGACAGCGTGCCGCGCATCATTCCTGCCAGCGAGTGGGCGATGCTGGAGCGCGGCATTCGCCAGCGCGTTCAGGCGCTCAATGCTTTCCTGCACGATATCTACCATCAGCAATATATTCTCAAAGCCGGCATCGTGCCGGCCGAGCAGGTGCTGGTTAACGATCAGTATCAGCCCTGTATGCAGGATGTCGATCTGCATCGCCAGATCTACGCGCACATTACCGGTGTCGATATGGTACGCAACAGCGACGGCGACTATTACGTGCTGGAGGATAATCTGCGCACGCCGTCCGGCGTCTCCTACATGCTGGAAAACCGCAAAATGATGATGCGCCTCTATCCGGAGCTGTTTGCCGCGCAGCATATCGCGCCGGTGGAGCGCTATCCCTCGCACCTGCTGCAGACGCTGCGCGAAAGCTCGCCGGTTAACGATCCGGTGGTGGTGGTGCTGACGCCGGGACGTTTCAACAGCGCCTACTTCGAACACAGCTTTCTCGCTCAGCAGATGGGCGTGGAGCTGGTGGAGAGCGCCGATCTGTTCGTCAAAGACGGTGCGGTGCTGATGCGTACCACCGCCGGGCCGTGCAAAGTGGATGTGATCTATCGCCGCGTGGATGACGCCTTCCTCGATCCGCTCGCCTTCCGGCCGGATTCGATGCTCGGCGTGCCGGGATTACTGTCGGTATACCGATCCGGCAATGTGGTGCTGGCGAATGCGATCGGCACCGGCGTCGCCGATGACAAGTCGATCTACCCCTACGTGCCGGAGATGATCCGCTACTACCTTGATGAAGATCCGATCCTCAACAATGTGCCCACCTGGCAGTGCCGCAAGCCGCAGGATCTGAGCTACGTGCTGGCCAATCTGGCGCAGATGGTGGTGAAAGAGGTGCACGGTGCCGGCGGTTACGGCATGTTGATTGGTCCGGTCGCCAGCCAGCAGCAGCTGAGCGAGTTCCGCGAGCGGCTGCTGGCGCGGCCGGACAATTACATCGCGCAGGATACGCTGTCGCTCTCCACCTGCCCGACCTTTATCGACAACGGTCTGGCGCCGCGCCATATCGATCTGCGGCCTTTTGCGCTGTACGGCGCGGATATCCGGCTGGTGCCGGGCGGCCTGACGCGCGTGGCGCTGACCGAAGGCTCGCTGGTGGTGAACTCGTCGCAGGGCGGCGGCACCAAGGACACGTGGGTGCTGGAGGATGACACATCATGCTAAGCCGGACGGCCAGTGGCCTTTACTGGATGGCGCGCTATCTGGAGCGCGCAGAACAACTTGCCCGGGTGCTGGATGTGACCCATCGCCTGTCGCTGATGCCGGTGCGCAATCGCCAGGGCGACGAACTGCTGTTGCCGCTCAACCTGACCGGCACGCGTCAGCTGTTTGAAACCCTCAACGGGCGCTGCACCATGCCGCAGCTGTTTAACTTCTTCGCGCTGGATGAGCGCAACCCGAGCAGTATTTTCAGCTGCTGGCAGGCGGCGTGGAACAACGCGCACGCGGTGCGCGGCAGCCTGTCATCCGAAGTGTGGGAGAGCATTAACTCGACGTGGATTGAGATGCGCAACACGCGCCGCCGCGGTATCTCGCCGGCCGGTGCCGACAGCTTCTTCGACTGGGTGAAAGAGCGTTCGCATCTGTTTCGCGGCGCGATGTCAGGCACGCTGCTGCGCGGCGATGCGCTGCGTTTTATCCGGCTTGGCACGCTGATGGAGCGCAGCGACGGCACCGCGCGGCTGCTGAGCGTTAACCAGCAACTGCTGGAGCAGCATCCCGACACGGTGCGGGAATATTACTGCCTCGACAGCCTGCTGCGCGCGGTGTCGGCGCGCGAGGCCTACAACGCCATCTTTAAGCAGCAGCTGATGCCGCCGCTGGTCAACGAAATGCTGATCCTGCGCAGCGAAAGTCCGCGCTCGCTGCACTCCTGCATTGAGGAGATCGCCAGCCAGCTGGAGCAGATTGGCAGCAGCGGCGAGGATCGCCCGCGCTATCTCAGTACGGTCCTGCTGGCGGAGATGCGCTTCAGCACCTGGGAAAGCCTGACGCGCGACGGCCTGCAGCCGTGGCTGGACCATTTTCTCAGCCGCATCAACGCGCTGGCGGAGAGCATCAATCACACCTATCTGGAGGCGAAATGAGACTGAACATTGAGCATAAAACCTGGTACGCCTATGAGCAGCAGGTAAAACTCAGCACCCAGTATCTGCGCCTGACGCCGCAGAATTCGGTGCACCAGCAGGTGCTGTCGTGGCAGCTCGATCTGCCGTGTGAGGCGACGCGCACGCTGGATGCTTACGGCAACGTGCTGCACGTGCTGACGCTGGACAGGCCGCATCAGCTGCTGGAGATTGCCGCGCGCGGCGTGGTCGAGATTCTGGATGCCAGCGAGCTGGCGCCGGATCCGCAGTCGACGCTGTCGCCGCTGGTGTTTCTGCGCGCTACGCCGCTGACCCAGCCGGACGGGGCAATCCGCGACTTCGCCCGGCGCTACTGGCAGGCGGAAAAACCGCTCGCCAGCCTGGAAAAACTGATGGACGAGCTGCTGCTGAAAATGCCGTACCAGCCCGGCAGCACGCAGGTAAGCGACAGCGCGGCGAAAGTGTTTGCTGCCGGCAGCGGCGTTTGCCAGGATCACAGCCACGTGTTTCTCGCCTGCTGTCGCAGCCTGGGGATCCCGGCGCGCTACGTCAGTGGCTATCTGTATACTGACAACGTTGAACACGTTGCTACCCACGCCTGGGTTGAAGCCTGGCTGGATGGCAATTGGCACAGCTTTGATATCACCAATAACACGCGCAGTACGCGGCAGCATTTGCGGCTGGCGGTGGGCGTCGACTATCTCGATGCCTGTCCGGTGCGCGGCATTCGTCTGGGCGGCGGCGGTGAAGATATGCTGGCGGTGGCTGCGGTGCAACAGGTGCACGGGCAGCAGTAATCGGAACAGGCGTAACTATGACTTATTGTGTGGCAATGCGTTTATCGGCCGGGATGATTTTTGTCTCGGATTCACGCACCAATGCGGGCGTGGATCATATCTCCTCGTTTCGCAAACTGCATGTGTTTCAGGTGGATGATGAGCGCACGCTGGTGCTGCAAAGCGCCGGCAATCTGGCGACGACGCAGAGCGTGATGAGCCTGCTGCGGCGCAATTGTAACGACAGCGAACAACCCAATCTGCTCAACGGGCGCTCGCTGTACGACATTGCGCTGCTGGTGGGCGCCACGCTGCGTGAAGTGATTGCGCGCGACGGCGAGGAGTTTGGCGGCACGCTGCTGCTGGGCGGGCAGATTCGCGGCGAAGAGCCGCGGCTGTTCCAGATCTATCCGCAGGGCAACTTTATTGAAGCCAGCGTCGACACGCCGTACTTCCAGATTGGTGAGAGCAAATACGGTAAGCCAATTATTGACCGCGTGCTGCGCTATGAGACCTCGCTCAGCCAGGCGATGCAGTGTGCGCTGATCTCCATGGATTCGACGCTGGCGAGTAACATCTCCGTCGGCCTGCCGCTCGACGCGATGGTTTACCACAGCGACAGCTTCAGCGACAGCGAGCAGTACCACATCACCGAACAGCATCCCTACTTTTCCCAGATCCGCCAGCTGTGGAGCAAAGGGTTGCTGAGCGTGTTCTCTCAGCTGCCGCCGCTCAAGCTCTGACCTGCTGCCCGGTCGTCACGCTGGCGGACCGGGCCAGATTTGACTCATACCAGATCATTGGCGCGCGCCGCCGTATTAATTCCGCTAATCCCTTTCAGGCCGAGCTTGCGCAGAATTTTAATTTTATAAGTGCTGATGGTTTTACTGCTCAGCTGTAATTGCGAGGCGATCTCTTTATTACTCATCCCGGAGGCCAGTTTCACCAGCACAATCAATTCGCGGCGCGTTAAACTCATCAATTTCTCGCTTTCAATCAGTTCGGCGGCATCCGCCGCGCTGTGCGTGACCGGATAAAAACGTTTTCCGCGCTCGACTTCTTTTATTGCTGTCAATAAAGTTTCCAAATCGCCGCGTTTACACACATAGCCTTCCACCCCTAACTGCAGGCAACAGCGTTGATAAAACAGGCTTTCTGAGGCGGTAAAAACAATGATTTTTTGCTGCGGCAAAATACGCTTAATGTCGGCAATCAGCGGAATGCCCGCGCGGCCGGGCATGGTCAGGTCCAGCAGCACCACGTCTGGCTGCGCATGATGTAATTCGCTAATCAATAAATCGCCTTTGTTGGCAATGCCCGCAACCGAATAGTCATAAGCGTGCAGCAGTGCCTGAATACCCGCACAGATTAATGGGTGGTCATCAACTATAAATACCGAATGAATCATATGTGTAGTCCAAAAATAAACAAAAAAAAGAATGCAAGGAATAAACACCGATGAAAATTCATTAGCAGAGGTGTGACCAGATTAATTCACGGGTCTTAAGAATAAGATTTAAGTCCTGTCTGGAAAATTCTCATTTAAGGTAAAATTGACTTTTTTATGCGCCAGCACAAAGCGCGCCGATACTTTTTCCTGTCCGCATCTGCCGTGGTCATAAATCTGAAAACAAGCCGTTTTAACGTCAGGGGAATAAACCGCTGCGTATAAAAAGGTGCACCATGTTTTCCGTTGATCAGCTTCTCAATACTTACTGGCCAGGCCAGCAGCCAGCGCACTGGCAGAAAAGCCTGCTGAAGTGGGCGGTGCGTGAACAGGAATTTCAGGACTTTGCCCAGCGCTATCCGCATCTGAAAGGGGTGGATATGGTGGAGCAGGTGCTGGAACACCTGGATGTGCGCTGTGAGCTCAGCGAACGCGACCTTGAACAGATCCCGACGCATGGGCCGGTGGTGATCGTCGCCAACCATCCGCTTGGCGCGCTGGACGGCCTGGCGCTGCTGGCGGCGGTATCGCAGGTGCGGCGCGACGTGAAAATCGTTGCCAACCGCATGCTGATGATGCTGGAACCCATCAACAACCTGATGCTGCCGGTGGATAACATGGGCAACCGCACCAGCCGCGAGCAGCTGACGCGCATGCAGCAGCATCTCGACAACCAGGGCGCGCTGATCATCTTCCCGGCCGGTGAAGTCTCGCGTCTGTCCAGCCGCGGCGTGCGTGACCGTCACTGGCATCACAGTTTTCTGCGCCTCGCCGCCCGCGCCCGTGCGCCGCTGGTGCCGGTGCACGTAGTCGGACGTAACAGCCTGGCGTTTTACGCCGCGGCGAAGGTGGCGGCACCGCTGGTGCTGCTGATGCTGGTGCGCGAAATGTTCCGCCAGCGCGGCACGCGCATCAAACTGCATATCGGCGAACAGATTCCCTTCGCCAACTGGCACGATGGCCATACGCCGGGCAAAGAGCTGGCGAAGCGGCTGCGCAAGCATCTGTACCGCATCGGCCAGGGACGACGCGGTCTGTTTCTCACCGAAGCCGCCATCGCCCGCCCGGAAGATCGCGCTGAGCTGAAAAAAGCGTTGCTGGAGAGTGAACGGCTCGGGACGCTGCCGGACGGCAAACAGATCTATTTGTGGCGGCGCAACGGGGCCAGCTGGGTACCGCTGCTGCGTGAACTGGGCCGGCTGCGCGAAATCGCCTTCCGCGCGGTGGGCGAGGGCAGCGGCCGGCGGCGCGATCTCGACAAGTATGACGATGATTACTATCACCTGATTTTGTGGGATGACGAGGCGCTGGAGATTGTCGGTGCCTACCGCTTTATTCCCGGCGCCGAGCAGCTGGCGCGGCGCGGGCTGCAGGGCATCTACAGCGACAGCCTGTTCCACTATGACGAGCGCATGCTGCCGATTATTCAGCAGGGGCTTGAACTGGGACGCAGCTTCATTCAGCCGGCCTACTGGGGCAAGCGCGGGCTGGATTATTTATGGATGGGCATCGGCGCTTACATTGCGCGCTATCCGCAGACGCGCTACCTGTTTGGCCCGGTATCAATCTCCGGCACCATGCCGCTGGCGGCGCGCGATCTGCTGGTGGCGTTTTACCGTCTCTACTTTCCGACCGACCTGCCGCTGGCGAAATCGCGCCGCCCTTATCCGGCGTCGCTGCCGGAGGTGCTGGCGCAGTTCACCGGCGATAACTATGCCGACGATTTGCGTCGTCTCAAGCATTTGCTGGCTAATCTCGGTACCGCGATTCCGACGCTGTACAAACAGTATTCGGAAGTGTGTGAGCCGGGCGGCGTGCAGTTTATCGATTTCGGCAGCGATCCGGATTTCAATCACTGTATTGATGGTCTGGTGCTGGTCGATCTGTCACGCGTAAAACCCGCGCGTTATGAACGCTATATCGGCATGCATTTAACCTGAACGCGCCAGATGACGTCAGTTAATGCCACCTGACAGCACGCCGCCGGAAAATCTCCGCGCGGCGTGCTGTCAACTTTGCGCAATAAATCCACTATCCCACTGAACATTTTCTCGCCACAGCCGATAACCACACTACCAACTTTTGTCTGCGGATGATTTGCGCTTGTAAGCGATGCGCTTTTGCGTTTAAGTCTGCCTGAAGATTAAGAATTATCTTAACTGCGCATCGAGACCAGGCCAGCATAGGCGAACAACAATGAACAATAACTCTGACGTAATGTACCGGCTACTGGTGCAGAGCGTGGTGGATTACGCCATCTACATGATTAAGCCGGATGGCACGGTGGCTAACTGGAACACCGGGGCGCAACGCGCCAAAGGCTATACCCCCGAAGAGATCATCGGGAAGAATTTTGCGCTGTTTTACAGTGAAGAGGATCGGCGCAACGGCGCGCCGCAGCGCGGTCTGGCCATCGCCACCGCCACCGGGCGCTATGAAACCGAAGGCTGGCGCTATCGCAAGGACGGCAGCGCCTTCTGGGCGCACGTGGTGATTGACGCCATCCGCGATGAGTACGGCGAACTGCTGGGCTTTGCCAAAATCACCCGCGACTGCACTGAACAGCAGGCGCAGCAGCGTAAACAACAGGAACAGGAGCAGCGTTTCCGTTTATTGGTTGAAGGCGTAACGGACTACGCCATCTACATGCTCGACCTTGACGGCAATGTCGAAAACTGGAACGCCGGCGCGCAGCGCGCCAAAGGCTACGTGGCCGAAGAGATTGTCGGTCAGCACTTCTCGCGCTTCTACAGCGCACAGGATCGCCTGAACCATATCCCGGAACGCAACCTGACCACCGCGTTTAAAACCGGTCGCTTTGAAGACGAAGGCTGGCGCTATCGCAAAGATGGCAGCGCCTTCTGGGCGCACGTGATCATCGATGCGATTCGCGATGACGCCGGCAAACTGATCGGCTATGCCAAAATCACCCGCGACTGCACCGAACAGCAGGCGCTGCTGCGCAAGCAGCGTGAATACGAGAAAACCTTCCGCCTGTTAGTTGAAGGCGTGACGGATTACGCCATCTACATGCTGGATTTACAGGGCCGGGTGGTGAACTGGAACGCCGGCGCGCAGCGCGCCAAAGGCTATATGGCTGACGAGATCGTGGGCCAGCACTTCTCCGTGTTCTACGGCTCACCGGAACGTCAGGCGCGTACGCCGGATGCCAATCTGGGCATCGCGCTGAAAACCGGTCGCTTTGAGGACGAGGGCTGGCGCTACCGCAAAGACGGCTCCGCCTTCTGGGCGCACGTGGTGATTGACGCGATTCATGATGAAGAGGGCAAAATGATCGGCTTCGCCAAGATCACCCGCGACGTCACCGAGCGGCGTGAGCACGAGCAGCAGCTGCTGCGTGCGCGCGATCTGGCGCAGGCGCAGAGCGCCAAAATGTCGGAGCTTTCCGGCTTCCTCGACACCATCATCAGCAACATTCCCTCCTGCGTGATCGTTGAAGACGCCATCAGCCGCGAAATCCTGATGGTCAATGACAAAGCCGAGCAGCTGTTTGGCTTCAGTAAGTCGCTGATTATGCATAAGCGGCCGCACGAATGTATGTCGGCGGAACTGAGTGATTACTTCAACAGCCTGGCGGATATCGCGCTGCGCAGCGAAGGCATCCACACGCGCGAGCAGCTGTTGCTGACCGCTGGCGGTGAGCGGGTGCTGCACACGCGCGCCACCACCATCAGCGGCAAAGACATGCGGCAGAATTACGTGATGCTGATTGTGGAGGACGTCACCGATCAGCGCGAAGCCGATGCGCGCATTCGTCACATGGCGCATCACGATAATCTTACCAGCCTGCCAAACCGCATCCTGTTTCGCCAGAAGCTGAGCGAGGCGCTGCGCGTCGATCAGCAACAGGGCCAGACCAGCGCCACGCTGTGCCTCGATCTGGATAACTTCAAGAACGTGAACGATGCGCTGGGGCATCAGATTGGTGACGATCTGCTGCGGGTAGTGGCGAAGCGGCTGCGCAGCGTACTGCGCGATCAGGACACGCTGGCGCGCATCGGCGGCGATGAGTTTGCCATCGTGCTGCCTAACGTGCGGAATGCCGATGAGGCCGCGATCGTGGCGCAGCGCCTGATCGAGGCGATCCGCCCGCCGGTGAATGTTGAAGGCCACAACCTGTCGGTCGGGCTGAGCGTCGGCATTGCGCTGACCTCGCAGGCCACCAATACGCCGGAACATATGCTGCGCTGCGCCGACATGGCGCTGTATGAAGCCAAGCGTAACGGCCGTAACCGCTATGAGCACTTTACGCTGGAGATGGATAATGTGGCGCGCAGCCGCCGGGTGATCGAAAACGATCTGCGCGAGGCTATCACCGGACGGCAGCTCAAGCTCTACTATCAGCCGATCACCAACGAAACCGGCATCATTGGCTATGAGGCGCTGATGCGCTGGCATCATCCAATCAAAGGATTGATCATGCCGAATGACTTCATTCCGATTGCCGAAGAGACCGGGCTGATCCATATGCTCGGCGCCTATGCGCTGTACGAAGCCTGCCGCGAGGCGCAGAGCTGGGAAACCGAACAGTCGGTCTCGGTCAATCTGTCGCCGCTGCAGTTTAAGAACAGCTCGCTGGTGTCGGTGGTGGAGGGCGCGCTGCGCGAATCCGGCCTGGCGCCGCATCGGCTGGAGGTGGAGATCACCGAATCGGTGCTGCTGGATGATACGCTCGGCAATATTCGTACGCTGCAGAGCCTGAAAACGCTGGGCGTGCAGATTGCGCTCGACGACTTCGGCACCGGCTACTCGTCGCTCAGCTATCTGCGTTCGTTCCCGTTCGATAAGATCAAAATCGACAAGTCGTTTATCAATGATATGGGCGACAGCCGCGAGGCGCTGGCGATCATCCGCGCGATTACCGGCATGAGCCGCAGCCTGGATATTCAGATCACCGCAGAGGGCGTGGAGAGTAATGAGCAGTTTGTCCGCCTGCGCGAAGAGGGCTGTACGCTGTTCCAGGGCTACCTGTTTGGCCGGCCACAGCCGTCGGAGCTCAGACTGAAGGCGCTGGAGTAAGCACAAAAAAACGCCCGACAGGGTCGGGCATTGTGCATGCTGCTGTGCATAATCTTTATTATTTTTACTGGCCGTGGCCTTCGACGTTCATGCGGCCCAGATCTTTGTCCACCAGGAACAGACCTTCGCCTTTGTTGCCCACCAGCGCCAGCTTGTCCAGCACGGTTTTAAACAGCTTCTCTTCTTCGTGCTGCTCGGCAACGTACCACTGCAGGAAGTTAAAGGTGGAGTAATCCTGCGAAGTCAGCGCGGCGTGCACCAGCTCGTTGATTTTGCTGGTGATCAGCTGCTCGTGCTTCAGCGCTTCTTCCAGTACGTCATTCAGTGAGGTCCAGCTCACCGCCGGCGCGGCGATGCTGCCCAGCACCGGCAGTGAACCGGCATCGCTGACGTAATCAAACAGCTTCTGCATATGCTGCATCTCTTCGCGCGAGTGCATTTTCAGGAAGGAGGCGGCACCTTCGAAGCCTTTGTCGCTGCACCAGGCGCTCATCTGCAGATAGAGGTTGGCGGAGAAGAATTCGAGGTTGAGCTGGTCGTTCAGGCGTGAGGTCATTTCAGCGGTTAACATGGCTGAGTCCTTTTTAATTTGTCAGGTGAAGTACGGCGAATTATGCATCAATCTATACTTTTTTGTGAAGGTTTTTTCGTAAAAAAGTTGAATTTATCTTATTGATTATAAATGGAATTATTCCGCTAGTTGAATGCGAAGAATTCTCAACTTTGACTAATTTTCATTCACAGTCCGCAGCACTGTTTTAGTGCAGCTGTGTTGCCTGCTGGCGGTGCAGCGCACAACCGCACCGATCACTTCTTCGCCAGTCAACCCGCCGATAAAATAAGCACTGGCGCGACCAGCAATAAACCTGGCACGGCGATATAAACGCTTATTCCGGCTGCTGCTTGTTACTGAACAAAATTAGCCATAGCGAAATTAAAGAAAGTGCGCATTGGCATAAATCCTGCTTGGTTAATAGTTCCGTATATTGCAACCACGTCTGGCAGAAATAGGGTCAGCAGGAGAAAAGATGTCTGAAGAAAAAATCATTGCCGCGCCACAAACGGTCACGGCGAGCGCCGGAAATTACCTCGCGCTGATACTGGCAATACTGTTTTTTTCCGGTTTGCTTTATAAGGTCGAAGGCTTTAGCTGGCTGGGCGCGTTTGATTTCACCACGCTGGGCGGCAGCTTTGGCACCATCAAAGAATCAGGTTCCACCTTTCTCGGCGCCGGCGGCATCAGCGCCAAAGCCGGCTTTCTGTTCGCGCTGTCGCTGGCACCCACTGTGATGCTGGCACTGGGCGTGCTGGAGATTTTCACCCACTACGGTGCGATTCGTGCCGCCCACACGCTGCTGACGCCACTGCTGAAACCGCTGATGGGGTTGCCGGGACGCTGCGGCCTGGCGCTGATTACCGATCTGCAAAGTACCGATGCCGGCGCGGCGCTCACCAAAGAGATGGCGGATCAGCAGCAAATCGGTAAAAAAGAGCTGGTGGTGATGAGCGCCTGGCAATATTCCGGTGCCGGACTGATCAATAATTATTTTGCCATTGGCTCGGCGCTATTTGCGTCCATGAGTGCACCAATCATTATTCCGCTGCTGCTGATGTTTGTGCTGAAATTCGTCGGTGCGGCATTTGTCCGTTTTGTGTTAAACAGTGTTTATAAAAAGGATTTTGCTGATGTCAAATAACGTACAGACGCGGGTCAATAATAATCCGTTTGATATTTTTATTGTCGGCGCGCGTAAAGGCTTCCATATTGCTATTCACAATCTGATGCCCAATGTGGTGATGGCCTACGTACTGGCGGAAGTGCTGAATCTGCTCGGCATCATGCAGTTTCTTGGCCACGCGTTTGCACCGCTGATGGGGATTTTCGGTTTGCCCGGCGAGGCGATCACCGTGCTGCTGACCGCGTGGCTGTCATCCTCGGCCAGCGTCGGGGTGGCGGTGAGCCTGATGGCGAAAGGCCTGCTGAGCGGTACCGACATCACTATCCTCGCGCCGGCGATTTTTCTCATGGGTTCGCAGTTGCAGTACATGGGCCGCCTGCTGGGCGTCGCCGATGTGCCGAAAAAATACTGGCCGCTGCTGATGCTCACCAGCATTATCAATGCGGTTATCGCAATGTTCGTGATGCGTTTTTTTGTTTAGGAGCGAAACGGTGTCCAGAGTTCTCGATCACTACCATTTTCTGCATGAAATCCCCGAGCTGGGGTTTCAGGAAGTTAAAACCTCGGCCTACATCGCCGGCCAGCTGGAACAGGCTGGCATTAAGGTCACGCGCGGCATCAACCAGACCACCGGCATCGTGGCGGAGATCGACAGCGGCGTGCCGGGCCCGGTGCTGGCATTGCGCGCTGACATGGATGCGCTCGGGCACGTGATCGACGGCGTTGCCTGCGCCCGCCATACCTGCGGCCATGACGGCCACTCGTCGGTGGTGCTGACCGCCGCGCAGGAGCTGCTGCAGGAAGGCGCTATTAAAAAAGGGCGGCTGAAGCTGCTGTTCCAGCCGGCTGAAGAGCTGGGGGCCGGCGCGCTGGCGATGATTGAGGGCGGCGCGCTGGATGACGTGGAGATGATCCTCGGCTTCCATTTGCGCCCGCTGGAGGAGTGTCAGGTCGGGCAGGCGACGCCTGCGGTGATCTATTCAGCGTGCAGCACGCTGGAGGCCACTATTAAAGGTGTTCCGGCCCATGCCGCGCGACCGCATCTCGGCATCAACGCGCTTGATGCGGCAGTCCAGGCGGTGCAGGCGGTGAATAGCATTCATCTGGCACCGGGCCTCACCTGGAGCGTAAAAGCGACGCGCTTCCTGTGCGACGCCGGCGTGACCAACTCGGTGCCGGACGAGGCGCGCGTGGTGTGGGATCTGCGTTCGCAGGAGAACGCGCCGATGGAACTGCTTAAAGAGAAGGTCAGCCAGGCGATTCAGCACAGCGTGGCCGCGCTGGGCGCAACCGCTGAAGTGGTGGTGCTGAAAGAGATGCCGGCGGCGGAAATTGATGCCGATGCCACCGCGCTGCTGAGCGCCGCGATTGTCGATGTGCTCGGCGAGCCGGGATTACTGGCGGCGAAAACCACGCCGGGCAGCGAGGATTTCTTCTACTATCCGGTGAAAAATCCACAGGTTAAAGCCGGTTTCTGGGGGCTGGGAACCAATCTGGTGCCGGGACTGCACCATCCGCAGATGCGCTTTGAGCTGAGTTCGCTGGAGATCGGTGTGAAGATCTTCAAGGCGGCAGTGGTGCGCATGCTGGGGTAACGCGCCTCAGCGCGCGCCCGCGCCCACGGTCTGATTCCACACCATCTCATCGAGTAAAATCGAGCTGTGCTGGCTGGTCTCAATCACCATTGAGACCGGCTTCATGCCGGCGAAGCAGAACACTTCGTGGCGCTTTTTGCTGGCGTTCAGGCGACGAAACGCCACGATGCGTCCGGCACGGTTGTAGAAGCGCGCTTCGCTAAAGTAGGTGTTGAGACCGATGTAGCTCAGTACTAAGTCGTGCAGCGGCGGCAGATCAAACTTCACCAGCGTCTGCCGCTCAATCACCAGCGCGCACTTGTCAATGTCGGCGTGATACGGTGCTAACGACACCGCGCCCCGGCGGGCAGTGACCGACAGCGCGGCGTCCAGCATGTACGGATACTCCGGGACAAAATGCTGACCGGCAGAAAAACCGGGACGCGGCGTGAGCAGATAATGCAGGTGCGCCGGCAGGCTGCTGCGGGAAAAATCAGCGCGACCGATGGCTGGCACGGCGGCGTTATCCGGCGCGTTGATCAGCAGCATCTCGCCGGGTTTGCGGTACATCTGCGCGGGCGACGACAGGGCGGCGTTTCGGTGCGACGGGCTGTAGGTATGTGGGTTAAGCTGTAGAGTCATTTTGCTGTCCTTGCCGGGGTGACGGTTCCGGAGAGGCATTCTCAGCCAGACATCGCTTAGTGTTTACAAGACATGTCCTGAACTGCGCGAGCATCGTCTCATCCTGCCGCAGATTCCCCCGCCTGCTGAAATATTGTATGCTATGCCGCCTCAATGCTGATGGGATAACCGGACTGCCGCCAATGTAGATCGCACACACCCTGCTGTGACCCGACGCGCATGCGTCGCCGTTGGCACCGTTATCCGCCGGACTGGCTCCGGAATGATTTATTCGCAGCGCGCCGCTCGCGCGTTGCCCTGAAGAAGAATTCACTCATGTCTATTGCTCCCTTTTTAGAAGAAGTGGCGCGCCGTCGTACCTTTGCGATCATCTCGCACCCGGACGCCGGTAAAACCACAATCACCGAAAAAGTCCTGCTGTTCGGACAGGCGATCCAGACTGCCGGTACCGTTAAAGGTCGCGGCTCCAGCCAGCATGCCAAATCAGACTGGATGGAGATGGAGAAGCAGCGCGGTATCTCCATCACCACCTCGGTGATGCAGTTCCCGTATCGCGACAGCCTGGTTAACCTGCTGGATACCCCCGGGCACGAAGACTTCTCGGAAGACACCTACCGTACGCTGACGGCGGTGGACTGCTGCCTGATGGTGATCGACGCCGCGAAAGGGGTTGAGGATCGTACCCGCAAGCTGATGGAAGTGACCCGTCTGCGCGACACGCCGATCATCACCTTTATGAACAAACTGGACCGTGATATTCGCGATCCGATGGAGCTGCTGGATGAGGTCGAGAGCGAGCTGAAAATCGCCTGTGCGCCGATCACCTGGCCGATTGGCTGCGGCAAGCTGTTCAAAGGCGTGTATCACCTCTACAACGATGAAACTTACCTGTATCAGAGCGGCAAAGGCCACACGATTCAGGAAGTGCGCGTGGTAAAAGGGCTGGCGAACCCGGAACTGGACGCGGCCGTCGGCGAAGAGCTGGCGCAGCAGCTGCGCGACGAGCTGGAGCTGGTGCAGGGCGCATCGCACGAGTTCGACAAAGAGCTGTTCCTGAGCGGCGAAATCACGCCGGTATTCTTTGGTACCGCGCTGGGCAACTTTGGCGTCGATCACATGCTGGATGGTCTGGTTGCCTGGGCACCGGCGCCCATGCCGCGCCAGACCGATACCCGCAAAGTTGAAGCCAAAGAGGAGAAGTTTAGCGGCTTCGTGTTTAAGATTCAGGCCAACATGGACCCGAAACACCGTGACCGCGTGGCCTTTATGCGCGTGGTGTCCGGCAAATATGAGAAGGGCATGAAGCTGCGTCAGGTGCGTACCGGTAAAGATGTGGTGATTTCCGACGCGCTGACCTTCATGGCGGGCGACCGTTCGCACGTTGAGGAAGCTTATCCGGGCGATATCATCGGCCTGCATAACCACGGTACCATCCAGATTGGCGACACCTTCACCCAGGGCGAAACCATGAAGTTCACCGGTATTCCGAACTTCGCCCCGGAACTGTTCCGTCGCATTCGCCTGCGCGATCCGCTGAAGCAGAAACAGCTGCTGAAAGGGCTGGTCCAGCTGTCGGAAGAGGGCGCCGTGCAGGTGTTCCGTCCGGTGCACAACAACGATCTGATCGTGGGTGCGGTGGGCGTGCTGCAGTTTGATGTGGTCGTGGCGCGTCTCAAGAGCGAGTACAACGTTGAGGCGATTTACGAGGCCATCAACGTGTCGACTGCCCGCTGGGTTGAATGCAGCGATGCGAAGAAGTTCGACGATTTCCAGCGCAAAAACGAGATCAACCTGGCGCTCGATGGCGGTGACAACCTCACCTATATCGCCCCGACCATGGTCAACCTCAACATCACGCAGGAGCGCTATCCTGACGTAACCTTCCGTAAAACGCGCGAACACTAAGTTCGCCGTCTTCACCGGGCTGCTGCTTTCTGCCGCCCGGTTTTCTCCGATACAGACTCCTCTTAATTGCGCTGCGGTTATCGCTTTTTGGCGAGATATCAACCACAAAAGCCAGCAAAAGCTGTAATCCCTACTATGATTATTCTGTCGGACGAGAAAACGGACCTGTGGGTCTGATTACGTCCATCACGCAGCAACGTGGTGTGTTGCTGGCGCATTCGCGGTTGCGAGTGGGTTAACTGATAGAAGGATGATATCGATGAATAAGACTAAGATTGCTAAGACCCTGATTGCTGCACTGGCCGGTACTGCGCTGTTAAGCGGCGCGGCTATGGCGGCTGACACCAGCAGCAGCGCGGGTTCCAAAATCGATAGTTCTATGAAAAAAGTCGATGGCTTTATGGATGACAGCGGCATCACCGCCAAAGCCAAAGCCGCGCTGGTGGACGATGAAGCGATTAAAAGTACGGATATCTCGGTAAAAACGCAGCAAGGCGTGGTGACGCTGAGCGGTTTTGTCACCTCACAGGACCAGGCCGAGAAGGCTGTGGCGCTGGTGCAGAAGGTGGAAGGGGTTAAATCCGTCAGCGACAAACTACACGTCAGAGACAGCAAACAGAGTTCATTGAAAGGTTATGCAGGTGATGCAGCAACCACCAGTGAAATAAAAGCTAAACTTTTAGCAGATGACATTGTGCCATCGCGCAACGTGAAGGTGGAAACCACCGATGGCGTGGTACAGCTGTCCGGGGAAGTGGCGAATCAGGCCCAGTCCGATCGGGCTGAGAAGATCGCCAAAGCCATTGAAGGCGTGAAAAGCGTGAAGAATGACCTCAAGGTGAAATCTTAACGCAACCGGAACGGCATCACCAACGGTGCCGTTCCGTATTAAAAACAGTGATGTGAAGAATAAGCAGTTCGATTTTCACTATGGTAAAGGAGAGGCTTATGTTTCGTTGGGGTATTATCTTTCTGGTCATCGCTCTGATTGCTGCAGCATTAGGTTTTGGCGGTCTGGCGGGTACGGCAGCATGGGCAGCTAAAATTGTCTTTATTGTCGGTATTATTCTGTTCCTCGTGAGCCTGTTTACCGGGCGCAAACGACCCTGACCCACTGCGTTAACCATGTTAACCCGCTAGTCACATAAAGCGGAGGCCAGTCATTGCCACCATTGAAGGTGCGCCGCGACGATTGCAGGATGCGGTTGGTCAGGGAACGACAATGACTGGTTCTCCGGGATGCTGATTGAGCGCCTCCCTCAGAGCAGCAAACACTGAGGGACATCCATTGGGAATACGCATCCCGGTGTCGCTGGACACCTTTGAGCCACTGGCACTCACGCCATTCAAATCCAAAAAAATCGCGCTGGTCTGCGAAGGCGGCGGGCAACGCGGCATCTTCACGGCGGGCGTACTGGATGAATTTCAGCGCGCAGGTTTCAACCCTTTTCAGTTAATGCTCGGCACCTCAGCCGGGGCACAAAACCTCTCAGCCTTTGTCTGTGCCCAGCCCGGTTATGCGCGGCGCGTGATTACCCGCTACACCACCAGTAAACTGTTTTTCGATCCGCTGCGTTTTGTGCGCGGTGGCCACCTGATCGATCTCGACTGGCTGGTCGATATCACTAAACAGGAGTTCCCGCTGGCGCTGAGCAGCGCCGAAAGCCTGTTTGCCAAAGGCAGCGAATTTTACATGTGCGCCTGCCGCAGCGATGATTATAGCGCGCAGTATTTCAATCCCACCAATCTGACCTGGCATGACATCATTAAGGCTTCCAGCGCGATCCCCGGTTTCTACCGCAGCGGCGTATTGATGGATGGCGTGAGCTATCTCGACGGCGGCATCAGTGACGCCATTCCGGTGCGCGAAGCGGCGCGGCGTGGCGCCGATACCATTGTAGTGATCCGTACCGTGCCGTCACAGATGGCGTATACGCCGAAGTGGTTTAAACGCATGGAGCGCTGGCTGAGCGACAGCGCCCTGCAGCCGATGATCAATATCCTGCATCAGCACGAAGAGAGCTACCGCCAGATTCAGCAGTTTATTGAACAGCCGCCGGATAATCTGCGCATCATTGAAATCTTTCCGCCCAAGCCGCTGGCCAGCATGGCGCTGGGCAGTCGTCTGGCATCGCTGAATCAGGATTATCATCTGGGCCGCCGCAGCGGGCGCTATTTCCTGGCGACGCTGGGCCAGTGGCTGAGCGATGCTGAACCGCTGGCGCGCCCGATTGCCGTGACGCCGCCCGCCGCCGTCGCCAACGCGCCGGATAACCGGCCGGTCAGCACGCCGCCGCTGGCGGGTAATGACGCCGATTACGATGCAGGATCGCTGGCATGAGATTTATTGACACCCACTGCCACTTTGATTTTCCGCCATTTGTCACCGCTGCCGAACAGAGTATCGCGCAGGCGGCGCAGGCGGGCGTGGAACGCATCATCGTGCCGTGCGTGGATGCCAGCCGTTTTGCCGTGGTAAGCCAGCTGGCGCAGCAGCATCCGGCGCTGTATAGCGCGCTCGGGCTGCACCCGATCAATATTGCGCAACATCAGGATGACGATCTCGATCGCCTTGAGCAGTACCTGCAAACGCCGGATGCAAAACGCGTGGCGATGGGGGAAATCGGGCTGGATCTGTATATGGAAGCGCCGGATTTTGCGCGGCAAACCCGGCTGCTGGAGGCGCAGCTGAAGCTGGCAAAGCGCTATGATTTGCCGGTGATCCTGCATTCGCGACGTACGCACGATCAGCTGGCGCAGTATTTGCGCCGTCACGACGTGCCGCGACGCGGCGTGGTGCACGGCTTTGCCGGCAGCCAGCAGCAGGCGGAGCGTTTCATCGCCCTTGGCTACGCGATTGGTGTCGGCGGCACCATTACCTATGGGCGCGCCAGCAAAACCCGCCACACCATCGCCAGCCTGCCATTGCAGGCGCTGCTGCTGGAAACCGATGCGCCGGATATGCCACTGCACGGTTTTCAGGGCCAGCCCAATCGCCCGGAGCGCGCGCGTAATGTGTTCGAAGTATTGTGCCAGCTGCGCCCGGAACCGCCCGATGAGATCGCCGATGCGCTGTGGCACAACAGCCTGCGTTTGTTCGCGCTGCCGGAGTGAGTAATGATCCTGCGCCTGCCGCCCTCTCACTTTATCTAATAGCGCCATCACGGTTAATGGCCGTTGCAGTTTTGCCAGCGGCACAATTTATTGCGCGATGAATCGCGCCGCTGCAACGCCTCTGCCACTTCTGATGATGTGCTGACAACTCCCGCTCTGTCGCAAATTAACTACGCTTTAACGATATCCGATACCTTTTTGCGGTAACATTTGTGATAATAATCACAATCGCATCGTGCCGCGCTGTTCGGCAAAATGGCGATTTAACGTGATTAAAATCGCTAAATGCATGTATATCAGAGCGCGGTTTCCTTTTCCTTGTGACAAGCCTCGCAATTCCACGCGGCGTGAGTTGTTATAATTATCACATTCTCCGGTGAGCAGATTTCACCGGCCTGACTTTGGAGAGCACCATGACCGATCTGAACGCGGCCGCGCAGCGCGCGCTGCAACTGATGGACCTGACCACCCTGAATGAAGACGACACCGATGAAAAAGTGATCGCGCTGTGCCATCAGGCGAAATCACCGGCCGGTAACACGGCGGCGATCTGTATCTATCCGCGCTTTATCCCGATTGCACGTAAAACGCTGCGCGAGCAGGGCACGCCGGAAATCCGCATCGCGACCGTCACTAACTTCCCGCACGGTAACGACGACATCGACATCGCGCTGGCGGAAACCCGTGCGGCAATCGCCCATGGCGCGGATGAAGTTGACGTGGTGTTCCCGTACCGTGCGCTGATTGCCGGTAATCGTGACGTCGGCTTTGCGCTGGTAAAAGCCTGTAAAGAGGCCTGTGCGGCCGCGAACGTGCTGCTGAAAGTGATCATCGAAACCGGCGAGCTGAAAGAGGAAGCGCTGATTCGTGCGGCGTCCGAAATCGCGATCGATGCCGGCGCGGATTTCATCAAAACCTCAACCGGTAAAGTGCCGGTCAACGCCACGCCAGAGGTAGCGGCGATCATGATGCAGGTAATCCGTGACAAAGGCGTGCAGCAGCAGGTGGGCTTCAAACCGGCTGGCGGCGTACGCACGGCGGAAGATGCCGCTATCTACCTGCAGCTGGCCGACGATATCCTCGGCAGCGGCTGGGCGGATGCGCGTCATTTCCGCTTCGGCGCTTCCAGCCTGTTAGCCAGCCTGCTGAATACCCTGGGCCACGCTACGGCGACCAGCAAAGCCGGTTATTAATCCACGCGGTCGCCACAATGGCGGCCCACGGTGTTACTGCCGTCAGGTGCGCATTGCTGCGCAGCTGGCGGCTGTCATTCAGCGATACATCGCTTTTCCGGGGAGGCAACCTTGTTCCTGCCACAAGAAATTATTCGTAAAAAACGCGACGGCCAGCCGCTGAGCGAAGCGGAAATCCGCTTTTTCATCAATGGCGTGCGTGATAACAGCGTGTCTGAAGGGCAAATCGCCGCGCTGGCGATGACGATTTATTTTCATGACATGAACCTGGAAGAGCGCGTGGCGCTGACCATGGCGATGCGCGATTCCGGCACGGTGCTCAACTGGCAGGCGCTGAATCTCAACGGACCGATTGTTGATAAACATTCGACCGGCGGCGTGGGCGATGTCACTTCGCTGATGCTGGGTCCGATGGTGGCGGCCTGCGGCGGCTACGTGCCGATGATTTCCGGGCGCGGCCTCGGCCACACCGGCGGCACGCTGGATAAGCTGGAAGCCATTCCCGGCTTCGATATCTTCCCCAGCGACGATCGCTTCCGTCAGATCATCAAACAGGTCGGCGTTGCCATTATCGGTCAGACCAATTCGCTGGCGCCGGCGGATAAGCGGTTCTACGCCACGCGCGATATCACCGCCACTGTGGATTCTATTCCGCTGATCACCGCCTCGATCCTCGCCAAAAAATTAGCCGAAGGATTAGACGCGCTGGTGATGGATGTCAAAGTCGGATCCGGGGCGTTTATGCCAACCTTTGAGGCCTCGCAGCAGCTGGCGCAGGCGATTGTCGGCGTCGCCAACGGTGCGGGATGCAAAACCACCGCGCTGCTCACCGACATGAATCAGGTGCTGGCATCGAGCGCCGGTAATGCGCTGGAAGTGCGCGAAGCAGTGCATTTCCTCACCGGTGAGGCGCGCAATCCGCGGCTGCTGGAGGTCACGCTGGCGCTGTGCGCTGAGATGCTGATCTCCGGCAAACTGGCGGCGAACGAAGCCGAAGCGCGGCAAAAACTGCAGCAGGTGCTGGATAACGGTAAAGCGGCTGAGGTGTTTGCACGCATGGTGGCGGCGCAGAACGGCCCGACGGATTTCATCGAGCAGATGGACCGCTACCTGCCGGCACCGATGCTGAGCAAAGCGGTGTACGCCGATCGTCCCGGCATCGTCAGCGCCATGGACACGCGGGCGCTGGGCATGGCGGTGGTGGCGCTGGGCGGTGGCCGTCAGCGCGCCAGCGACAGCATTGATTACAGCGTGGGCCTCAGCGACATGATCACGCTGGGCAGTGAGGTCAATGCGCAGCAGCCGCTGGCGGTGATTCATGCCGCGTCGGAAGCACAGTGGCAGCAGGCCGCTGCGGCAGTGAAAGCGGCGATAACGCTCAGCGACCACGCTCCGCAGGCCACGCCGGTGGTGTATCGCCGCATCAGCGAATAGTGGCGTAACTGCGTGCCAGGCAGCGGCCGTTCGGGTATACTGATCTGATCGCTTTTTTTTGACTTGTCATCGCGCTATGGCGCAGGAGACTTGCATGAAACGTGCTTTTATTATGGTTCTCGACTCCTTCGGGATTGGTTCCAGCAAAGACGCCGATAAATTCGGTGATGAAGGATCGGATACGCTCGGCCATATCGCCGAAGCGTGCTTTGAAGGCCGCGCCAATGAAGGCCGCGAAGGTCCGCTGCATCTGCCCAACATGACCGCGCTCGGCCTTGGCAAAGCGGCGGAACTCTCTACCGGCCGCTTCCCGCCGGGACTGGATCCGCAGGCGGAAATTATCGGCGCTTACGCCTATGCCAGCGAACTCTCTTCGGGCAAAGATACGCCGTCCGGCCACTGGGAAATCGCCGGGGTGCCGGTGCTGTTTGACTGGGGCTACTTCAGCGACAAAGAGAACAGCTTCCCGCAGGAGCTGCTGGATACGCTGGTAAAACGCGCCGATCTGCCGGGCTATCTTGGCAACTGCCACTCCTCCGGCACGGTAATTCTTGACCAGCTGGGCGAGGAGCACATGAAAAGCGGCAAGCCGATTTTCTACACCTCGGCAGATTCGGTGTTCCAGATTGCCTGTCATGAAGAGACCTTTGGCCTCGATCGCCTGTACGCGCTGTGTGAAATCGCGCGTGAAGAGCTGACCAACGGCGGCTATAACATCGGCCGCGTAATCGCGCGTCCGTTTGTCGGCGATAAAGCCGGTAACTTTCAGCGCACCGGTAACCGTCACGATCTGGCGGTCGAACCACCGGCACCAACCATGCTGAAAAAGCTGGTAGATGAGAAGGGCGGCGAAGTGATTTCAGTGGGTAAAATCGCTGATATCTACGCGGAGCAGGGCATCACGCAAAAAGTTAAAGCCACCGGTCTGGATGCGCTGTTTGACGCCACCATTGAGCAGATGAAGAAGGCGCCGGACAACTCAATTGTGTTCACCAACTTCGTCGATTTTGACTCGACCTGGGGCCATCGCCGCGATATCGCCGGTTATGCCGGTGGGCTGGAGCTGTTTGACCGTCGTCTGCCGGAGCTGATGGCGTTGGTGAAAGAGGGTGATATCCTGATCCTCACCGCTGACCACGGCTGCGACCCGAGCTGGCATGGCACCGAGCACACGCGCGAGCACATCCCGATTCTGATCTACGGTCCAGAAGTAAAACCGGGCTCGCTGGGTTACCGCGATACCTTCGCCGATATCGGCCAGACCATCGCCAGCTATTTTGGCCTGTCCAGCATGGACTACGGCAAAAGCTTGCTGTAAAACAGCCACCACTTTTTGATAAGGAAGAACAACAATGGCAACTCCTCATATTAATGCCGAAATGGGCGATTTCGCGGACGTGGTGCTGATGCCAGGCGATCCGCTGCGTGCAAAACACATCGCCGAGACCTTCCTCGACGATGTGGTCGAAGTGAACAACGTACGCGGCATGCTGGGCTTCACCGGGACTTACAAAGGCCGCAAAATCTCCGTGATGGGCCACGGTATGGGTATTCCATCCTGCTCGATCTACACCAAAGAGCTGATCACCGATTTCGGCGTGAAGAAGATCATTCGTGTGGGTTCCTGCGGTGCCGTGCGTGCAGACGTGAAACTGCGTGATGTGGTGATTGGTATGGGCGCCTGCACCGACTCAAAAGTTAACCGCATGCGTTTCAAGGATCACGATTTTGCCGCCATCGCGGATTTCGACATGGTGCGTAACGCGGTTGACGCGGCTAAAGCGCTGGGAGTGGACGCGCGCGTCGGTAACATCTTCTCCGCTGATTTGTTCTATACGCCGGACCCGCAGATGTTCGATGTGATGGAGAAGTACGGCATCCTCGGCGTGGAGATGGAAGCGGCCGGCATCTACGGTGTGGCGGCAGAGTTTGGTGCCAAAGCGCTGACCATCTGTACCGTGTCGGATCACATCCGTACGCACGAGCAAACCACCGCAGCAGAGCGTCAGACCACGTTCAACGATATGATCAAGATCGCGCTGGAGTCGGTGCTGCTGGGGGATTGATTTTCCTCGCTTTTTTTCACCCTCACCCTAACCCTCTCCCGCCCGCGGGAGAGGGAACTGATCGAGCAACGGTTAACGCCCTCGCGAGGGAGAGGGGACTGATCGAGCAACGGTCAACGCCCTGTCCCGCATTCCTGACGCAGCAGCCCCACCGTAAACATCTGACACACTTTTACCCAGGCTTGTGCATCTTCCTGCTGGCTCTGCGGCGATCTCTCCCTATCATTAGCGTGATAATGAAGAGACTAAGCCCCTGATGAATTTCCGCAATTTCGAAGCCGAAGAGAAACTGTTTGTGCGCCGCGCGCTGGTGGCGTTTGCCCTGGTTGTTATCTGCTTCACCATTCTTGGCATCAACCTGTATCGCTTACAGGTGGATCAGCACAGCTATTACCAGACGCGTTCCAACGAGAACGACATCAAAATGATCCCCATCGCGCCGACGCGCGGGCTGATCTTCGATCGCAACGGCATACCGCTGGTGCGCAACGTCACCTGGTACGACATCCTCGTCACGCCGTACAAAATCGACAACATGCAGGCGACGCTGAAGGCGCTGACGCCTATCGTCGATCTGACACCGGATGATATCGAAACCTTTGAGCATGAACTGAAGCAGAGCAGCCGCTATAAACCGGTGGAGCTGAAAGCCGAGCTCACCGACGAGGAGGTGGCGCGCTTCTCGGTCAATCAGTTCCGCTTCACCGGGGTCACCATTGATACCTATCAGGATCGGGAATACCCGTACGGCGCCGATCTGGCGCACGTGGTCGGCTACGTGTCGAAGATTAATGACAATGATTACAAGCGGCTCAATGCCGAGGGCGTGGGCGAAAACTATGCCGCCGACCATAACATCGGTAAGCAGGGCATTGAGGGCTACTACGAATCTCTGCTGCACGGCAAAACCGGCTATCAGGAAGTGGAAGTGGATAACCACGGCCGCATCGTGCGCGTGCTGAAAGAGGTGCCGCCGGTAGCAGGCAAAAACATCTGGCTGACGCTGGATCTGCATCTGCAGCAGTATGTGGAGAGCCAGCTGGCCGGGCAGCGTGCGGCGGTGCTGATTGAGGATCCGCACGATGGCGGCGTGCTGGCGATGGTCTCCAGCCCGAGCTACGATCCCAACCCGTTCGTGAAGGGCATTAGCTACAAAGCCTATAAAACGCTGCTGCAGGATAAAAACCTGCCGCTGATCAATCGCGTCACCCAGGGGCTGTATCCACCGGCATCGACGGTAAAACCCTACATGGCGATGTCGGCGCTGCTGAGCAAAGTGATTACGCCGGGCACCACCTTCTTTGGCGCGCCGACCTGGACGCTGCCGGGCACCGATCGCAAATACCGCGACTGGAAAAAGTCCGGCCACGGCATGCTCGACGTCACCAAAGCGATTGAAGAGTCCGCCGACACCTTCTTCTATCAGGTGGCGTTCATGATGGGCATCGACCGCATCCACAGCATGCTCAGCCAGTTCGGCTACGGCAAACCTACCGGTATCGATCTGAATGAAGAGTACGCCGGGCTGCTGCCAAGCCGCGAATGGAAGCAGAAAGTGCATAAACACGTGTGGTATCAGGGCGATACGGTGTCGGTGGGCATCGGCCAGGGCTACTGGATTGCCACGCCGATTCAGATGGTGAAAGCCATGGTAGCGCTGATCAATAACGGCCGGGTGATTAATCCGCACCTGCTGGCCAAAGCACAGCGCGGCACCTGGCAGCAGGTTTACCAGCCGACCGCGCCGCAGCCGCAGATTGGCGATGCGAAATCACCGTACTGGTCGCTGGTGCGCCACGCCATGTTTGGTATGGCTAACGCGCCTAACGGCACCGGTTATAAATATTTCCATACCGCGCCGTACGGCATCGCCGCCAAGTCCGGTACGTCGCAGGTGTTTAGCCTGAAGCAGAACCAGACTTACAACGCGAAGATGATCCCGGTGCGCCTGCGCGACCACATTTTCTATACCGCCTTTGCGCCGTTTAACAACCCTCAGGTGGCGGTGGCGCTGATTCTGGAAAACGGCGGTAACGAAGGCATTACGGCCGCGCCGGTGATGCGCAATATCCTCGACCACATCTTCCTGCCGCCGCCGGATAGCAGCGTGCCGATGCAGACGGCCAGCACCGCGCAGGTGCACTGATCAGCGGAAAAATACCCGGTTGCGGCCGTGGTGTTTGGCATCGTAGAGCGCGGCATCGGCATTGCTGTATAGCGTGTCGAAATCGGAGCCCGGCTTACCGTAGCTCACGCCGAGGCTGGCGGTCACCAGTTGCTGCGGCAGCACCGCCAGCGGCGAGGCGTTAAGCGAGGCGTGGATCGCACCGGCGACAATCACCGCGTCGGACAGGCGATAGTGCGGCAGCAGCACGGTAAACTCTTCGCCGCCGATGCGGCCAATGCTGGCACCGGCCGGGCAGTGCGCCTGAATGCGCGTCACCAGCCCGCAAATCACCTTATCGCCCATCGGATGGCCGTATTCGTCGTTGATTTTTTTGAAGTGGTCGATATCCAGAATGATCAGCGCCGCCGGGCCGCTCTCCAGCGTCTGGCTGATGCGCTGAATAATCGCGCCGCGATTCCAAACCGCCGTCAGCGGATCGTGGCTGGCTTTGTACTCCAGCTCCTGCGCCAGCTGGTTTAACTGCTCATTTACGCGGTTCAGCTCGCGCTCCGCGCGATCGCTGCGGGAGATCAGCCGCCAGGTTTCGCGCATCAGGCGCTGATAGTGGCGATTCAGGTGCAGCAGCGCCTCGCGGTAATCCTGCGCGCTCAGCGTGTTTTGCGCCGCCACATGCTGTGAGCGATTCAGCACCTCGCTCTCTTCACGGAACAGCTCATTGAGATCCATCATGACGCCAGTTCCGCCTGCAGATTAACCTGCAGATCGGTAAAATCCAGCGCCAGTTCCTGACCAAACTCTTCCGCGATGTCATCTTCCGCATCAAACAGCCAGTTCAGCGTGACGCGCTGACCGCGCTGCGCCAGCTGGTTAAACAGATCGAACAGGCTGAACAGCATCTTGGTGCTGGAGCTGTTGAAGTAGCGCAGCGCGATAGTGACGACCACCGCGTCGTTGTCGGTGGGTTGCCACTGCTCAAGGGCATCCAGCAGCGGGCGATAAAACGCCGCCGCGTTCTCCGGCCACGACTCGCCGCGCAGCGCAAACTGGCGGGTGGCAAAATCAAAACTCACTTCGGGCGTGCTCTCAGTGGTAGCGATAATCAGGTTTTGCATACAACCTCAATCCTGGTGAATGGTGGCTTTAAGCCAAAACGTGGCGTAGCCGCTGGCGGGCAGCGGACGCAGTTCATACTCCAGCGGTTCACTGACATCACGGGCAAGCGTCAGCAAACCGATATTGGCCCCTTTGCTGGTGGCGGGGCTCTCGGTGCGCAGACCGACACGGTAGGCCTGCTTAATTTCGTCGTTACTCATGGTACGCAGCAGATCGAGCCAGTCGCGCAGCTGCTCGCAGGCGGCCTGTTCGACCTGATTACTGCTCTCCAGCACATAGCTATCGCCATCCACGTGCAGCGTTACGGTGCCAAAGCGAAAGTGCTGTTCGGCGTGGCTCAGGGTACGGCTGTCCTGCGAATAGCGCAGAATGTTCTGCACAATCTCGACAAAGCTGGAGAACAGCCGGCGGCGCACTTTCAGCGGGGCCTGCTGGTTTTCCAGAAACACTTTGATCACTTCACCCATCGCGGTGATGTTCTGCGGCGAAAAGAAGCCGGTATAGTGCAGCGCAACGCTGTCGGGCGGCAGGTGCGTGCCGGTGGAAGCTGGATGCATAAGAGGCTCGTTAATAACGCAGGCCAAACCAGGTGACGTCATCGCGCCGCGGCTGGTTGCCCTGCCAGTGAAGAAATGCCTGCGCAAACGCCGTGGAGAGCTCGGCCATCGGCAGGGTTTTATGTTGTGCAATGACCGTCTGAATCCGCTTTTTACCGAACATAATCTGCCGCGCGCCGCCGGGTTGATCGGTCACGCCGTCGCTCATCACCAGCAGCACATCGCCGGGCTGCAGTGTGCGCTGCTGCTGCGGCCAGCAATAGTCGTGCGGCGTATCGGTGTAGCCAACGCCGACGCGATCGGCCTGCAGCGCGGCGGCTTCACCCTGTACCGGCTGCAGTACCGCGTGCATGCGCGCGCTGGCCCAGCTCAGCTGATGGCTGGCCGTCTCCAGCCGCAGCGCAATCGCATCGCAGCCGTCGTTGGACAGCGAGGTCTGCTGCGAGGCGTTAAGCTGGCCCAGGGTTTGTTTGATGTGGCGGTTAAGCGCCTGCAGCAGGGCAGACGGCGTACGATGGTTGTGCTGCAGCGCACGCTCCAGCGCTGCATGCAGAATCACCGTCATAAACGCGCCGGGAATGCCGTGGCCGGTGCAGTCGGCAATCAGCGCCAGCCAGCCGTGCTCGTCGCGGTGAAAGGCTTAATAGTCGCCGCCCACGCCGTCACGCGGCTGCCAGTGCAGGCACCAGTCGCTTAGTTGCTGCGCCATCTGCTGCCGCGAGCGGTCCAGCATCGCGTCCTGAATCACCCGCGCGTAATCGATGCTCTGTAAAATTTGCTGATGCTGCTGTGCCTGCAAATCGGAGACGGTACGAATCAGGTCGATACCCAGGCCGATGCCAATATAGCGGCCCTGTTCAGTCACGATAAAACCATCGGTCACTGATTTATCTCCGCTGGCGACCACCTGCTGCGCGACCCGATCGAGTCCGGTTTCGGCATCGATCACCAGCGGTTGCTTATCCATAAAGGCGATACAGCTTTTACGATCGTACAGCTCGCGGAAGAACGGGCGCGTCATTTGCGACAGAAAGATGTGGCGGTTAATCATGCCGAACGGCGTGCCGTTTTCCACCACCGGCAGGCCAATCAAATCTTTGTGTTCGCTAAACAGCGCCATTACCGCCGTGTTGTCCATCGCTGGCGTGACGAACGGCACCGCAATACACAGCGAACGCGCGCGGGCACGACCCGTCAGGGTGCTAAGCCCGGTGCGGAAATCAGGCTGCTGCATGAGAAAGAGTCTGGCGTTGATTAGGAATAATCTTAGGTTACGGCACGGCGATGACACTTTTATGTCACCGCCGGCCAGCGCTCGCTGCTGCGCTTACTGCGGGGCTTTTAGTGTATCGGCGACGTGGCTGATGGCGCGCACCACCTCACTGGAGCTGCCGCGAATTTCGGCAATCACACCGCCCGCCTGCTGCGCGAGCACTACGCCCTGATCGGCACGTTTCAGGTTCGACGCGATGCCTTTCTGCGCCTTATCCGCCAGCAGATGGTTATGCCTCACCCGATTCTCGATTTCGCTGGTGGCGCGATTGATGTTTGCCGCGAGGGTGCGCACTTCACTGGCGACCACCGCAAAGCTGCGGCCGTGCTGACCGGCGCGCGCGGCTTCCACTGCCGCATTGAGTGCCAGCAGATTGGTTTGGTCGGCAATGCGGCGGATGCTCTCCACGATGGCGCCGATGCGATCGGAAGAGTCGCTCAGATCATTGATATCACCAGAAATACCGTGCAGTTCGCTGGCCAGCGCATTGATATTCTGCACGCTGTTTTCAATGACCGCCGCTCCCTGTTGCGTACTTTCACTGGTATGCAGCGCGGTTTGCCAGGCCTGCTGCGCTGCTTCGCGCTCCAGCTGGTTTTTTTCCACCTGCGCGGTAACGTCGGTGGCGAACTTCACCACTTTGTACAGCTCGCCGGCGCTGTTAAACACCGGATTATAGGTGGCGCGCAGCCAGACGGTGTTGCCCTGCTTATTGACGCGCTCGAACTGGCCGGAGATATATTCACCCTGATTGAGCTTGTGCCAGAAGCGGCGATAGGCCTCGCTGGTGCGCATTTCGGGCGGACAGAACAGGCTGTGATGGCGACCGATGATCTCATCAGCGCGATAGCCCATGGTATTGAAGAAATTATCGTTGGCCATCAGCACTTCACCTTTGAGGTTGAAGGCAATCACCGCCATCGAGCGCTCAATGGCGGTGGTCATGGCGCGCTGCTCCTGCGCATCCATGATGCGCGCGGTGATATCACTCGCCAGCTTGACGATTTTGATCACCCGGCCGTGGCGATCCTGCACCGGTACGTAGTTGGCTTCCAGCCAGATCGGACGGCTGTGCTTCGCCACGCGCAAAAACTTATCGCTGAAGCCTTCGCCGCGATTCAGACGCTGCCAGAACTCGCGATACTGCGGTGACTGCACCATATCCGGCGTGCAGAACAGGCTGTGATGCTGGCCGACAATTTCTGCCAGCGTGTAGCCCATGCGCTCCAGAAACAGCGCGTTGGCGGTGAGGATGTGACCATCAGGCGTAAACTCAACCATAGCGATGGCCTCCTGCAGCGAACTGAGCGTTGCGCTGCTGTGACTGCGTTTCTGCCACGCGAGGCGCGACAGGATTCCCGATGTAATCGTGCTGAACATGGTGGACCTTATTATGGTTATGGGATGTCAGCACGGTTATCGGCGTGGGTGGCTAAAAATTCATCACTAAATAACGCGGTTGCGCAGGTTTTTACCATCGGCTCCGGCGTTTGCTGCAAAAGGCAGCAGTCAGCTGATTTTTACCGAAAAGCGTTTGACGGTACGGCGCGAGTAAGGTTTAATGCGCCCCGTTGCCCGGATAGCTCAGTCGGTAGAGCAGGGGATTGAAAATCCCCGTGTCCGTGGTTCGATTCCGCGTCCGGGCACCACTAACACCAAGGCACTGGTCAGAAAGACATTTTCTGACGGGTGACTGAAAGAAGGTGGCGTTCCAGCAACATTCAGTGCAGAGTAAATGCACCAGCTTGGTTTTAAGCCAACCCTACTGAAAGGGTATCAGTTAGCGCTGATACCCTTTTTTTATTGGCACTAAAAATAATTGCCGTACTGTTGCCTAATGTTAATTACAAATGCCTTTATGAGTTTTTAAAGGTAATGCTTAGAGTTATGGGCGATCCCATTTCCCATTCTATTCCTCGAAAATTCTCCTCTATTCTTTCTGCATAATTATAACAAATGACATCAATTAATTAAGAAAGCATGGGTGTCATTTTTATTAATAAAATATGATTTTCAAGGTTTTCGGTAATACAATAAAACCAGCAGCAGAATTGTAATGCGCGCGATTTAATTCAACTTAAGTCACATGCATGCTGGGTGTTTAGCATTTCCAGTGTCTGACCGCGCCTATCAGCACCAAGCCCGCCATTAATCTGATGATCCGGATGTGGCAGATGTTTGTGACAGGACTGAAAATCTTGCTCCTCGGCGGCTAACCACAACAGCGTGATATTTACTCCGTTGTAGTGGCGGCGGGTCGGCGCGTTGAATAGGATCGGGGATTCAGCGGAACGCTTACTGTCTCGCGAAGGTTTACACCAGGATAAAACTTCTCGCTCGATCGACGCTACGATTTTGCCGATGACTTGCTGGTAAAGATCAGCTTGGTCGGTTTGGGATTTAGGTTTTATGTGTTTGGTCGGCGTGGGATACTCCTTACGTGGCGTATCCCTTCACGTAATGGCGAAATGATACGCCACTGGGCAGGTTGAGATTGAGGGTGGTTACTTGAGGTTACTCAGGATTGCTTCAGGTATTGGCCACCCAAGCGCTTGGGTAGCCACTTCTGAACATCAAGCCATTCTGCAAGCGTGCCATCTGATGAGAAGTCATAGCAGCCGACGTAAAATCGATGCGTCAGAAGTAGTGTGGCTAGCACCATGGAGTCATGAGGCCGGTCTGGTGACCAGTTGAACGATGTCTTACAGAATTCACCGCCAGATGAATGTTGGCCAGGGAAGACACTTTCTACTCAAGATCTTCCTTCACTTCACCGTTAAAAGAGATAGCTTGTTGTTGAATGCCGCTTTGTACTATCAGGACAGCGGGCTGCCGCAGTGGATAGCTGCCATCACTTGTGCAAAGCACCAACGGTTGCTTATAGCCAGGAATGTGCCGGTTTTGTATTATCAAAAGACGTTTGATTGCGGTACGGTTAAAAGTAACCTCTAATCGTTAGGTACTGATTTCAGTTGGGTGTAGCAATGGCAATAGCCCATGGGTAAATCCTCCAGATATGAAAAAATGGGGGATTTATCCGCTAACGGCAGTAAATCCCCGTCAGGATGAGTAAAGCGTGCCGTAAAGTGTGGCGAGATGATGAGAGAACCTTAACCATTTAAGATGGGACCCGCTCCAGAGGTGTGCGGATGTGGGGACCGCCAGATGGTGCTTCTTTCAGGGCCGTGAAATTTGATCAACATACCAATACTACCATTACCACAAATTTTTATATCATCAAGTAAGGATGTCATTTGAAAATTGAATACATGGTTTTCAAGGAAAAAAAAGAAAGTTTTGCAAACTCTCCAGCATCTATTAGTGATTTGCTTTTAATAGACGACGGGATCAGCAAAAAAGGGAGTTTCTTTGAGTATGATGATATTAAATTTAAGGTAAATATCGTTCCTATTGAATCCTCTGATCAGAAAAATAATTATTTTGACATCACTCTTTATTATGAGGGCTCTGTTGATGATTCAATTGCCAATAAAATAACATCTTTGCATCGGGCAGTTATAAGTATTTTAAAAAGAAATTTTCAAGTGCCACCAAAGGTGCTTTGGAGTGATCTAGACTCATATTATTCCACCAAAGCTTACCCGCTCATTAAAAACATAGAAAACTTAATGAGAAAAGTATTAACTAAACTCTTTATTGTAAAGGTGGGCTATTCTTGGGAGAAAACTAGCCTTTCAGCCGATCTTAAAGGTAAGGCTGGAAACTCCAAAGGTAGAAATATTGAAGCTAACTATCTTTCAGGTTTGGATTTTATCGATTTAACACTAACAATTTTTGATAAATACAGTGCAACTCAACGTGATCTAATTTTTGATGAAATCGATAAGGCTTGTAAGGCACAAGATTTATCAAAAATTGAGAGCATTTTACCGCGTTCTAACTGGCAAAGATATTTGAGTGAGCATATCGATTGTACCGAAGAAGTATTAATTGATAAATGGAAAGAGCTTTATGACATTAGATGCGCAGTGGCTCATAATACAGGCTTCACCAAAGGTGACTTTGAAAATTGTCTAAAGCTAACTGGCTTTATCGAAAAAGTGTTGTCGAGCAGTCTTGAGAACATAGAAAAAGAGGTTGTTGAATCTGATATAGACTCAAGCAGGAAAGAACCAGCCTCAGAAGTTATTTACAAAGCAAAATCGAATGAAACAGATTTACAACAGTTAAAGACCCTTCAGAAAAATATAGCCAACCTGGCAAGTTTAACATCAAATAATGACATGATCAGGAAGCAAATCGAACATTTGAGCACATTTAAAAATCCCTATGAGGATGTTTTTAAAACTAGCTTAGATACTCTCCGGAAACTTCAAGTTCATTTCCCTCCTGTTTCCACTAGAAACAACTGGATGCACGGAGTTTCTAGTGATGATTATTTGATTAGCAAACAAGCAAATGATCAGAATTATTATCAATCAAATTCTTCAGAAGAAAAAAATCAGGATGAGAATAAAAATAAATTTGATGATAACGAAAACAATAATGATTAAAGGTTATAAACATTTTTTATATATGTGTGGAGATTAGACCCATGCCCTAAATCCATCGAAACCATGGCCTCAGCTTCTTCCCTGCTGAGGCTATTATTCATATGCCAGTCGGTGGCCTCACGCGAATAAGAGTATCTCAGGCTATGTGGCGCTTCTATCCCCGATAGACCTGTATCCTTAACCACATTTCGGTATCGATCGCGTTCCTCAGCCCAGCTTTATCAAACAACTTACCGCCATGATCCGATGAATAAGCCACTGCTGCATTTAAGCTGCGCACAAGTTCCCACGCGACATACATTCTCCAAAAAACATATCTACCCCGACTGCACGGTTTCAGGTGGCGGTTCCTGCCTCTCAGCGGATATCTGTGCATCGAGGCGGCGTAATGTTGAGTTGTTGCGAGGTTTCTACAGCTCTCAGAGCTGATCGAGGCTAATGCCGGTTCCTGATTTCTCAGAACGCCTCCGTCCGTCAGGTTTGCTGATGTCGCCTTGATATCGCGTTGATTTCCTCCTCAGATAAGTTGCTAACGTTCACTGAATGTTGGAGTGGTTGATGGTTGTAATAACGGACTACGTGTTGGTCAGACGGTAAGCGTCGTCGCAGAAGGTCGTATTACGTGGTGTTGACGTATACGCGCTGCGCGCGTCACTTGGTTGTTGCTACGCGCCAACGCAAGTGACGCCGCGCAGCTTCTGCCTGTAATTGCGAGGTTCGTTCGTCGCCAAATGTTCCAAATGGCGGAAACGATCACGCAAACTGGCTGTGCGCAGTAGCTTGTATCGATGAGATGAAGTTGATTGAACCGTAGTGATGTAGTGGAAACCTTGGGCGTTGCTTTTGCCCGCTACTTGGAAAGGTTGTGTAGCTTTGCCGGTTATCCCGGATGCAGCCGCCATATGGCGTTTCTCACAGGCTGCTGAAACTTTCGCTGATGACCGCCGCTGTGGTGCCCCTTTCAGGCCATGAGGGCTTTGTTGGTTGCGTAAACAATGGCAACGAACAAAATTTAGCGAGCCTGATTTTCTGCGTCAAATTGTTGGACACAATTTAGTTGAAAAAATGATCATAAGGGTTAATGCTTATTGTATATTTATGAATTAATTGAGACGACAGAATGAACAACAACGCTACCATAACGGTAAAGTTGCTGGCACAATCGTAAAAGCGACTGCAACCATCTTCTCTAAGTTTAGATTCAAAATGCGAGCTCATGCTGGCGGCTCTAGAATTAAAATAGTTATAGCTAATGCGGGATTTATTAGCATGGTCTTCATTGCATTAATATTAGTTGCATTCGTCTTCTACAACACAGCGGGACTTATTGGGCTGGGGATTTTGGCTTTACTGGCACTTCTGCTACCAAAATCATACTCAATTCCTGTCGAAGAAGTTGAGTATGATTTCAATGATGGTTATAGAAATGGCCCTGAAGGATATGGCTATTATTCAGGAGGTTATAAAATAGATGAATGATAACTCTTAATTTCAATCACTCATCACAATAGATTAAAGGTATTGCACTTGTTTCCTTTACCGCATGTGAAAAAGAGGAAAGTATCCATAACAACTGAGTAATGTGACCACTTACTTTTTCACCCCTCTGAATTTTTCCAAATTCCGCTGCTATTAACTTTTTAGATATAAATGAGCAGCTCAATATACATTTTCTGTGGAGCTTATAGTCTTTTAGTAATTCAGTGAGATATTTATCTAAATTGGTAGCATTGCCCTTTCTAACCCTCTTGATTCGAGTAGGGCCAGAATAGGAGTTGTAATCTGAAGAGAATTTATCATGCATTTTTTTAGTTAAATCTGACTGGCTAAAATTAAGATAGCCTAAGTTTTTAACTGCCTGACCAATAACATCATGAAGATTACTTGCGGAAGTACTCTGCGGGCCATGTTTAGAATGGATGAAATTGATGCAAGAATCTTTTTTATTAAATGTTATGTGGTCAGCCCATTCAGTCCCCAAGTCGTCACAAAAAACATAGTCGTCGCGTTTGTGCTCATTCTCAACTAAAGAAAACATTGAGTCACGTGAGAAATTAACACTGTTTTTTCTAAATGACCCTTTTTCGCTCTTAACTAAAGACATGTTTTTTATTGGATGTAACATTTCTAATATGCTTTCTATTTCAGCCACTCCAGAATCATCCTGAAAGCAATTGCCTATGAAATACATATATCTCGGATCATTAAATGTGATGCTATAAAATCCATTTTTTATTATATAGCTTTGTAGTGTTACATCACTGCCAGAAATATTTACTTTTAATGATCTTAAAAACGACGAGTCAAATGTCATTGTTTTATTATTGAAACGAATGATTGCTTTTCCTACAACCTTCTCAATGCTATTAGCTGAATCAATAGTGTAAACTCTTTCAAGATGTCTAAATAATTTATCCATCTCTTTGGTATTCAGCGCTACATCATTTCCTTTTTTATTAACATACTTAATCGGAATGCTGTCTTCATTGAGTTGATCATATAATGATGAACTCTCGATCAATATTGCATTTGGGGATGTAACAGCCAATACCTCTTGGAGTTTTTTTTGCTTTGCGAAGGCATCTAGAAAATCTTTTTCACCGCCGCCACTTTTAATTAGAGATAGCTGGTTATAAGCCCATAAGGCTAAATCATCAAAGTTTATTCTATGAGAAGATTCAACTAATCTTCCTGTACCCGATATAGTTCTTGTAATTAAACCTTGGCGATACTTTAAGAACAAAGGAATAGACCTGCCAGCAGCATGAGTTGAAAAAGTTCCCTTAAGATCTGCTGCTTCATAGGAGCGATTCCTGATTGCTTTGTCGGAGACAGTCATATTTCGCATGGAAATCCTCTGAAATGACACATCCGAATCATTGAAAGTATCAGCAATCATTGCATTCGTAATAAGGTCGAAATTATCTTCGATACTGTCAGAAATACTTGCACAGCTCTTTTTAACTATGCAAATATAGTTCTCAAATTCAAATATTATTATGAATGCATGTATTCGGTCGTATAAACCATCTTCCTCTTCATCTTTGCCTATGAAATAAACAGGTCTTATTGTTGGGAATATCTTAATTGAGTAGCGATATTGAATGTCTTGATCTATTAAAATTCCGACGTCTCGGAATGTGTTTAAGATGTATTCTTGGTCCGGCTCTATATTATCATCAGCTGCATTAAGAATACGTGAAATAAAATCCTCATTAATATCTTGTAATTCAATATCATTCTTGAGGACGTAAAATTGGGCATTTTTTGTTAATTCTAATTTTTCAAGCATTGCTGCATCCTTACAAGCAAAGTTCATTAAGTCAAATTATCTTCGTGGGTCAATATTTAATCTAACCCATTAGCATTACTTGATCAATGATCATGATTTATTAATATCCTCCCGACTATGAATAAACTCTTACATTGTGATTTTATTGACTATTTTTTGATGGCGCCGCTTATAGTCTCACCTGCTTTTCCTGCAGCTCCTTGCACATTCTTGTCCCCATTTGAAAACATCTCAGCCATCCGGCCAACTCTGATCCCAGCCCAGCCAAACGCCGCCATCCACAACGCGGTCAGCACAATAAACATCGCCCCATAACAAAGTTCATAATAAAATCATCAGAGCTGTTCTGGAACCCAGCAGCATTCCTGCGGCTATGCGTATCAGAACTATAAAGCGCTTCCATCAACCAGCTGTCCAGCCAACGCGCCAGTTCCCACCAGAACGTCAGAAAATTAAGCGCGAACACCACAAAGCTGACAGTAATAACGGTTTTGAACTCATAACTGCCGAACGCCAATATCAATGGAAGCATCACATATATCGCCATCAACAATAATGCCTGCACCATCGGTAATGCCTGGCGCATAGCATCAAACGCTGGGAACGCAGCCAAACTTATCCAATGACATTCCCGTAATACCGCCAATGCGGCTGGCGGTGTTATCCAGCGTGAAATCAACATTTCCGCCATAACCGGCTTAGGTTCGACCATTCTCAGAAACGGTCAAACTCTCCGGGCTCACCAGGCGGCGAACAATGCTCTCTTTATGTTCAGCGTTATCTTTGCCCATCATTTTTAATGCTGCTGACATACATAGCCACATTCCCTGCGATGCCTGATCGACCACTCGCGCCTCAAGGCCGGTATCGCCGCTTGACCACCATTCGCGGCAGGTTGGATAACCACCGCGACCGGAGTCTGGTCTGCCGCTGTCGCGGCTTTCGTTCCACCAGAATGAGGTGTGCGGTGTCTTGGATTGCAGCTGATCATAATAACCGCTGCCGTTCAAGGAGGTGCTGCTGCCCAGCCATTCAACATCGCGAAGCGCGTCTTCTTCTTTCGTTTGTCCCTGATCCTGTTGTTTCTTAAGGTAAAGCGCTAGCGCATAGCAATCATTGGTAAAGTCCTGCGGAAGCGTGAGTTAAGCGCCGTTCGTACCCGTAGCCAGTTTGAATGCATACCCCGAGGGCACTCACCTCACAACGCCAGCTGCACCGCCGCGTCCCCGTCTTCGACTTGCGCCGGCACCGCGCAGCAGATCAGCACCTCATCCTGCGCCAGCGTGATGTCTGGCCGGGTAGGGTAAGTCACCGCACCTTTCACCAGTCTGGTCTTACAGCTGCCGCAATGTCCGGCGCGACAGCTGTAGGCCGGGCTCAGGCCGCGCGCTTCGGCCAGCTCCAGCAGCGTGCCGGACTGCGGCGTCCAGCGCGCTTCTTTCAGTGACTCTGTAAACACCACCGGCACCGCTTCGGTCGCCACCGACGGCAGCGCGGCGGGCTCTGGCGCATCCTCCTGCTGACGCTGCAGCGACGACGGACCAAACGCTTCGGCGTGAATACGCGCGTCGGCAATATTCAGGCCACGCAGTCCGTCATACATCGCCTGGGTAAATGACGGCGGGCCGCATAGATAGAAATCGTAATCGTTGAAGGGCAGCACCTGCGACAGCACTGCCATATCGATGCGTCCGGCAACGTCATAATCCACGCCCGCTTCGGCTTCGCCCGGCTGGCTGAGCACCCGCACCAGTTTCAACGCACCTTCGCTGGCTGCCAGCAGCGCATCAAGCTCACGCGCAAACGGGCGTTCGGCCAGGTTACGCGCCGACTGCAGCAAATACACCGGACGCATCCGGCGTTTGCGTCGGCCTTCATAAATCAGGTGACGCAGCATCGCCAGCAGGGGCGTGATGCCGACGCCCGCCGCCAGCAGCACCGCTGGCCGCGTTTCGTGTGCATCAATAGTGAAGTCACCGGCCGGTGCGCGCACCTCCAGCCGATCGCCGACGCGCAGAGCATCGTGCAGATACTGTGATACGGCACCTTCACGCTTCACGCTGATGCGGTAATAATCATCCGACGGCGCAACTGACAACGTATATTGCCGAATCAGTGGTTTAGTGCTGCCCGGCAGCGTCAGGCGGATCGGCAGATGCTGGCCCGCCAGATGCGGCAGCACGCCAGCGCCATCATCCGGCATAAGATGAAACGAGCGAATCTGCGCGCTCTCCTCGACGATCCGCGTGATGCGGAATGGTCGCCACTGCGCCGCCAGCTGCTGTGCCTGCAGGCGTTCGCTGGCGGACGGCCAGTCGCCGGTCATCAGCGAGGCGGGCGATACGCCGTCTGGTTGATCGGTCCAGCGCAGGGCGAGGGCAGCGCGCCGGCGCACGATGCGGCGCGCGCTAAAGCGCCACAGGCGCTCGGCACCCTGAAAGGCCGCGATTTCGGCGGAATCGGTTATCACCGTGGCATCGCCGCTCATCTGCAATACATCGCCGCTGGCGTAGTCGATAAACAGCAGCCCGGCCTTGCCGTTGAGTACGATATTGCCGAGGGTGGAGAAGAACAGGTTGCCGTTGAAGTCCGGAATGGTCAGTACATCATCGGCAGCGATGCGCACAAAACCGGCTTTGCCGCCGCGATGCGAAACGTCCACCTGCCGGCGCGCCTGGTCGGCATAGGTGGTGACATAAAACGTGTCGGCTTGCCCGATGGCGGCGCGCGCGGCGTCATCCAGCGCGCTGAGCGTCTCAACTTCGCCCTGATAAGCCCTGCCGGGCGCATGGTCGAAGCGGAAATCGCGCAGCTGAATATAGCGCGGGCAGTTGCCGAAGCTCTGGTCAACCTGCACGCGCAGGCCGCCGCCAATCGCCGTCAGCACGCCGTTCATGCGGTTGCGCCGCCGCGTATGCAGCTCGATGCCGAGCAGGCCCACCGGCGCGCCATCGGTCATCCCGCCAGCCGCCGGATCGCTGGCGTCAGGGCGGGCCGCGATATCCAGCGTGGTGGCGTTGGGCGAGAAGATAAAACCGGGCTGGCCTTCCAGCAGCGTGGCCCAGGCATCACCCTGTGCATCAACGCTGCCGGCAACGATAAACGGCAGCTGCGCGTAAAAGTCACGATGCTGATCGGGCATGTAATCGCGGATCACGCGCTGCCCGACATCGGCCATACGTTCCGCCACCCCCGCCTGCTGCTGCAGCGCAATTTCACCGTCATGCCATACCGGCAGCGTAATCAGTTTCTCGCCCATGATGCTGACTCCTGTCAGGCGCGCAGGCCGGCGGCGGTCTGCGGAAAAGGCACAAAGCCGGGCAGTGCTTCAATCCGGCGCAGCAGCTGATTCACCGCAGGGTAACCGGACATCTCGACATTGCCTTCCGGGGCACCGGCCAGGTAGCTATATAAAGCGATGTCAGCAATGGTGGGATGGTCGCCCACCAGCCACTCACGCTGGCTGAGATGGCTTTCCAGCCGCGAAAGAATCAGATGCGCGCGCGCCAGCACCTCTTCCGCGTTGAATTTGGCACCAAACACGGTAATCAGGCGCGCCGCCGCCGGACCGTAAGCCAGTTCACCGGCCGCCACCGACAGCCAGCGCTGCACCTGGGCGGCGCCCAGCGCATCTTCCGGCAGCCAGTCGCTGCGGTTAAATTTCTTCGCCAGGTACACCAGAATGGCGTTGGAATCCGCGATGTAAACGCCTTCGTCTTCCAGCACCGGCACCTGACCGAACGGGTTGATGGCGAGAAACGCCGGGGTTTTATGTTCGCCGCCAGGCAGGTCGACTTCGACCGTTTCATGCGCTATGCCGAGCAGTGACAGTGCCAGCAGTGCGCGGTGAGCGTGGCCGGAGAGTGCTAAATTGTACAGTTTCATCATGCGATTCCTCAGGTAGTGGCCGGGGTGATCCCGAGCCGTGGCCTAAGGTTCGCACAGCCGTATTGCTGGCAGAATAGCCAGATCTGCGAAGTCATTATTGCAAAAAGTGGAAGGATGCGGCCGGGTGCGCAGCAGGGCACACCCGGCAGAGGAAGTGGTTCAGGAAGGCACGACGGCACTACTGCTGGCGGCCTGCGCCTGTTGTTCATTCTGCTGCTCTTCGCGCAGCTTCAGGCGATCCCACACGCGGAAAAACGGATAGTAGACCACCAGCGAAATCGTCAGGTTGACCACCTGCAACACCGTGCCGGAGATATGGCCGCCGGTGGCGAGATAGCCGCTGACGAAGATCGGCGTGGTAAAGGGCAGGGCGATGCCGGCTGGCGGCGCCACCAGACCGCTGCTCATTGCCGCCCATGAAACAATCACCAGCAGCACCGGCGTCAGGATAAACGGCAGGAACAGGTAGGGGTTCATCACCAGCGGAATACCGAATACCAGCGGCTCGCTGATGTTGAACAGCGCCGCCGGCGCGGCGATTTTCCCCAGCTGTTTCATCTGGCGGCTGCGCGCGCGGATCAGCATAAAGATCACCAGCCCAAGCAGCGCGCCGGTGCCGCCGGGCGCAATCCATAAATCGTAAAACTGCTGGGTAAAGATGTGCGGAATCGGCTGGTTATGCTGAAAGGCTTCGAGGTTTTCACTCATGTTCGACAGCCATACCGGCTGAATGAACACCAGCACGATGGCATCACCGTGCAGGCCGAGCGTCCACAGAATGCCAATCAGCAGCACCGAGAAAATCATCCCCGGCAGCGTGCCGCCGACGTGTTGCATCGGCAGACCAATTACCGTAGCAATCAGGTTATTGATGTCGTGGAACGGCGAGGCTTCAACGGCCAGGCGCAGCAGCAGCACCACGGCCAGCACGCAGAAGCCGGGAACCAGCGCGAGGAAGGATTTCGCCACCGCCGGCGGCACGCCCTCCGGCATCTTGATCACCAGATTGCGGCTGTGCACAAAGCGGTAGATTTCGGTGGAGAGCAGCGCGATCACAATCGCCACGAACAGGCCCTGACTGCCGATCAGCGAAATCGGCAGCACGCCGGTGACCAGCTGCGCGGGCGCACCTTCAACCGGGGCGAACAGCGTCTGCTGCGGAATGGTCATCACAAACGCCACCAGCGCCATCGCGCCGCTGGTCAGCGGGTCGAGCGTGCGGTATTTCTCCGCCAGCCGGTAAGCGATGCCGAAGCTGGAGATCAGCGCCATGATGTCGTAGGTGGCACGCACCGGATAGAGCAGTTTATTGCGCCAGCTGTCGCCGAACAGGTCGGCCATCAGATGGCCCCACGCCGGGATCGGCAGGTAGGCGAAGATCAGAAAAAAGCTGCCGATCAGCATGAACGGCATGTTGAGAATGATGCCGTCCCGCACAGACAGCACATGCTTCTGCCCGGCCACCTTGAGCGCGGCGGGCAGCACATAACGTTCGATGATATTACGGTTGGACATAGGGCCTCCTCGGGCACAATGGCGCAACAAATTAACAGGTCAATGCGTGTCACTTCGGCGCGGCAGCGGATACCTGCACCCGGCCGTCGCGGCGCAATTTATAGCGCGATGAAGCGCGCCGCGACGGCCTGGGTGCGGTTTGCGACAGGGATATCACGCAAACTGCGGCAGCCACGGTTGATTCAGCGTCAGCACTTCGTCCAGCAGCGCTTCGGCGCTGGCGACATCGCCGACCAGCGGGTTGCCGACCAGCGCCAGCAGCGCGGCACCGCGATCGCCGTGCACCGCCGCGTCGATGGTCAATCGCTCGAAGGCTTTGATCTGCTGCGTCAGCCCGTGCATCAGCGGTGGCAGCGCGCCAAACACCAGAGGGTGCGCGCCCTGCGCATCGACCACACAGTTCACTTCCACCACTGCGTCGTCCGGCAGACCGTGAATCGCCCCGTGGTTCTGGCAGTTCACCACCAGATTTTGCCCGCTATTGTTATGGATGGCGCTGATGAGCTCAACGGCCACTTCGGAGTAATATGCGCCGCCGCGAAAGCTCAGCTGCTCCGGCTTGTGCGCCAGCTGCGGATCGGCATACAGCGCGAACAGCTCGGCTTCCACCTTCATCACCTGTTCGGCGCGCGTTCCAGCCTGGCCGTGCTGCGCTTTCTCCTGCTCTTCGGCCAGCATCTGCGGTGTTTGCCAGTAGTAGCGGTGATAAGGGCAGGGAATCGCCTGCAGCGCGCGCAGAAACGCCGGCGACCACGGCATCTCTTTGATGTTATTCATGGTCAGCGCCTGGCCTTCGCACAGCTGTTCGATCACCCCGGCGGTCACGTCCTCGCCGCGGCACAGCACCTGATGCACCCACACCAGATGATTCAGCCCGGCAAAGCGCAGCGCCACCTCGTCAAACGGCGCCTGTAACATGCCGGCGATCATATGGTGCATATTCACCGGCACGTTACACAGGCCGATGATCTTCGCGTTGCTGTAGCGCGCCACGGCTTCGGTAACGATGCCCGCCGGATTGGTGAAGTTGATGATGAAGGCGTCCGGTGCCAGTTGTTCCACTTTGCGCGCAATCTCCAGCATCACCGGAATGGTGCGCAGTGCTTTGGCGAAGCCGCCGACACCGGTGGTTTCCTGACCGAGACGGCCATACTTCAGGCCCAGCCGTTCATCGGCGGCGCGTGCCGCCAGCTGGCCGACGCGCAGCTGTGTCAGCACAAAGCGCGCGCCGCGAATCGCCTCATCCAGCGCGAAGTGCACGCTGACCTTAACCTGCTCCAGCCCGTTTTTTTGCAGCATGCGCCGCGTGAGATCGGCGATGATCTGCACCTTTTCGCGTCCTGCCGCCACATCCACCAGCGCCAGTTCGGTTACCGGTAGCTGCGCATAACGGTTGATGATTCCCTCCACCAGCTCCGGCGAATAGCTGCTGCCGCCGCCAATGATTGCTATCTTAAGCATCGTTTTCTCCTGCCGTGGTACGGCGATAGAGTTCAATGATTTCGCCCGCTAAATCCTGAATCAGCATGGCGTTCATCAGGTGATCCTGGGCATGAACCAGAATCAGGGTAACCGGCAGCCGGCCACTGCCTTCGTCCAGGCTAATCAGCGCCGTCTGCTGCTGATGCGCGCTGCTCACGTTTTCCCGCGCCGCCGCCAGCTGCTGCTGTGCCGCCTCAAACTGGCCGGCGCGCGCCAGCCGCAGGGCACTGAGAGCGGCGCTGCGCGCGGCACCGGCCTGCACCAGCAGCAGCATGATCTCCTCTTCCGGAACCACCATTACGTCATCTTCAGGCATGCAGAATCTCCCACAGCGCAACGCCGTGTGTTATCAGTCAGATTGGGGGAAACGAAGAATCAGGAAGCGTGCAGCGCCAGCGCTTTATCCAGCACCTGTTCGCCGCGCATCATGCCGTAATCCATCATGTCGATAACGGCGACCGCCTTGCCCTGCGGGGCCGCGATGGCGGTAAGGCGGGCAGCTTCAAACTGCACCTGCGGGCCGAGCAGCACCACGTCCGCATCCGGCAGGATACGTTCGAAATCGGCCACCGGGACGGCCTGAATGTTGATCGCCAGCCCGCGCGCTTGTGCGGCGTGCTGCATTTTATTCACCAGCATGCTGGTAGACATGCCGGCGGCACAGCAAAGAACAATGCGCATAATTTATCCTCCTGTGAATTGACTCCGGCATTTAAGACCTGTCTCGGCCGCACTGTAAATACCCTGCAGCCAGATGATTTTGTGATGAAAATAATTTAAAATATTATTTATCAATAGTTTAATCATCAAATCGCCATGAAAATAATTTTCATTGATGTGATCGGCACGATGATTTTCTGTTGCGAGTGCTTTAATTCCAGGAAAATTCAGTGCGCTCAGCTGAAAAAAATCTCACCATGAAAAATATTTTCATGCATCATGAGGGTTCGTTACTGAGGATGTGATGAGCTAATGGATATTGTCTGGCAACTGCAGCAGTCGGCGCGTTTTGATGCGCAGGAATCAAAGCTGGCGCGATTTATTCTGGATAACCTGCACGCCAGCGCGCAGGCCACTATGGAGAGTCTGGCGACGCAGGCGGGTGTTAGCCCGGCTGTACTCCAGCGCTTTGCTGCCTCGGCGGGCTACCGCGATCTGGATGATTTTCTGCACCAGGTGCGCCAGGCCGGCCAGCAGGAAAGTGCGTTTATGACGGTGATTCGTCAGCGGCAGGCTTCGCTCAGCCAGCAGGAGCAGCGGGTGGCGCGCGCCATCCTGCGTGACGCCGCGTTCGCGGCCTCGGCCACCATTGAACAGCTGGCCAGCCGGGCGGAAGTCAGTGCGGCGACCATTACCCGCTTTGCCCGTTCGGTCGGCTGCGACGATATTCGCGATCTGCGTATGCGGCTGGCACGCGCCAGCGCCGAACCGGCTACTTCCAGCCACGGTGCGGTGCCGCAGCTGGTTAGTCTGCATCAGGCGCTGACCCAGCAGTGGCAGCAGCTGGATGACAGCCGCTGGCAGCAGGCGGCGCAGGCGCTGCGTCAGGCACGCAGCGTGTTGCTGATCGGTGCCGCCGGCCAGCACACGCCGCTGGTGGCGGAAGTGCAGCAGCGGTTGAGTGAAGCCGGGCTGGCGCTGGCGTGGATCCAGGATGACAACCTGCTGCGCCTGACGCTCAGCCGTTTGCAGCCGGACGATCTGCTGCTGATCCTCGCGCCGGACACCATCAACAGCAGCGTGCTCAGCGCGGTGCATCACGCTCACATCCAGCAGACCCCAGTGATGGCGCTGTGCCCGGCGGCGCTGGATCTCGCCAGCCAGGCCAACTACTGGCTGCCGCTGCCGGATGCAGCACCGGCGCGGCGCTATGGCATCCTGCTGGCGCTGGACCGGCTGGCGGCGGCGCTGTAACACCCCGCCTTTCGACTCAGGCGGTTGCCGCCACCTGAGATTTGGCTTCAATAAACTGCACCAGCGCGCGCGTCACGTCAGCGGTGGTGGCGCTGCCGCCGACGTCCGGCGTCAGAATGCCCGCCGCGCACACGTGCTCAATGCCCTGCATTATCAGCGCGGCCGCGTTGCGCTCGCCCAGATGCTCCAGCATCTGTACCGCGGTCCAGAAGGTGGCGATCGGGTTAGCGATGCCTTTACCGGTGATATCAAACGCCGAGCCGTGAATCGGTTCGAACATCGACGGAAAGCGCCGCTCCGGATCGATATTGGCGGTTGGCGCGACGCCGAGACTGCCGGCCAGCGCGCCGGCGAGGTCGGAGAGAATATCCGCATGCAGGTTAGTGGCGACAATGGTATCCAGCGATTGCGGGTGGAGCGTCATGCGGTGCGTCATGGCATCCACCAGCATCTTGTCCCACTGCACATCCGGGAACTCCTGCGCCACTTCCGCCGCAATTTCATCCCACATCACCATGCCGTGCCGCTGGGCATTGGATTTGGTCACCACCGTCAGCAGTTTGCGCGGTCGCGACTGCGCCAGTTTAAAGGCGTAGCGCATGATGCGCGTTACGCCGACGCGGGTGAAAATTGCTACTTCAGTGCCCACCTCTTCTGGCAGGCCGCGGTGCGCACGGCCACCGTTGCCGGAGTATTCCCCTTCCGGATTCTCGCGCACGATGACCCAGTCAAGATCGCCCGGTCCACGGTTGCGCAGCGGCGAGGTCACGCCCGGCAGAATTTTGGTGGGCCGCACGTTGGCGTACTGATCGAAGCCCTGACAAATCGGCAGGCGCAGCCCCCACAGCGTGATGTGATCCGGCACGTCCGGCGCGCCCACCGCACCAAAGTAGATGGCATCAAACTGCTTCAGCGTCTGCAGGCCATCTTCCGGCATCATCACGCCGTGCTGTTTGTAGTAATCCGAGCCCCAGTCAAAGGTCTGCACGTCAAACGTCAGCTGTTCATCGTGCCGCGTCAGCGCCTGCAGCACCTCAACGCCAGCCGAAATCACTTCCGGGCCAATACCGTCTGCCGGAATCGCGGCAATTTTGTAGTTACGCATAGTCTTCTCCAGTCAATTAATGGGTATGAGGATGAGGCAGATCGGCGCTTTGCGGTTTTGGCGTGTGCGCGGCGAGAATCAGCACGATGAGCGCGGACAACGCCAGCAGCGCGGCGACGAAATAGAGTCCCCAGGTGTAGCTGCCGGTTTGCTGGCGGATCACGCCAATCATCATCGGGCCGACAAAACCGCCGAGGTTGCCGATGGAATTAATGGTGGCGATGCCGGCGGCTGCAGCCGGCCCGCTGAGAAACAGCGTCGGCATGCTCCACAGCGGCGGCTTGGAGGCGCTGATGCCGACCGTGACCAGCGTCAGCGCAATAATCACCGCCAGCAGCGTGCTGACGTTACCGGCATAAATCAGCCCGGCGGCAGCCAGTAAACAGGCGCCAATGACGTGCCAGCTGCGCTCGCCACGACGATCGGAGTGACGTGCCCACAGGATCATGCCAATCACGCCGATCACCGCCGGGAAAGCATTGAGGAAGCCGATTTCCAGCGAGGAGGCGCCGAAGCTGCGGATGATTTGCGGTGACCAGATCCCCAGCGTGTACAGCCCGGCCGACGTGCCGAAGTACACCAGCGCCAGGGCCAGTACGCGCTTGTCCGCCAGCCCGCGCCAGGCGCTGCTGTGGCCGTGCTGCGTCGACCGCGCCTGCTCTTCAGCCTGCATGGTCTCCTGCAGCCAGCGCCGCTCTTCTGCGTTCAGCCATTTAGCCTGCGCCGGACGGTCGGTGAGGAAAAACAGCACCACGATGCCCAGCAGCAACGCCGGAATCGCTTCCAACACGAACATCCACTGCCAGCCGGCGTAGCCCAGCAGACCGTGCATCTCCAGCAGCGCGGCAGAGACCGGCGAGCCGAGCGCGGTAGAGAGCGGGGCGGCAGCCATGAAGATGGCGGTAACCTGCGCGCGCTTCGCCGCCGGAAACCAGTAGCTGAGGTAGAGAATGATGCCAGGAAAGAAACCGGCTTCCGCCACGCCGAGCAGAAAGCGCAGGAGGTAGAAGCTGGTGGTGCCCTGCACCAGCGCCATGCAGCCGGAGACCAATCCCCAGCTGATCATCACGCGGGCGATCCAGATGCGTGCGCCCACTTTGTGCAAAATTAAATTCGACGGGACTTCAAACAGAAAATAGCCGAGGAAAAAGATCCCGGCGCCAAAACCAAATACCGTGGGCGAGAAACCTAAATCCTGATTCATGGTTAACGCGGCAAAACCAATATTGACGCGATCGAGAAACGCGATGAAATAGAGCAGCATGATGAAGGGCACAATGCGCAACGTCACTTTACGCATCACCCTTTTTTCGAGGTGAGAGTTCATATTAAAGTGCTCCAGATTGTGTAGGGTAGTATTATTTTCTGGTTGTCGAATGCAGTATGCAGGTTTGTATTGCGCGATCATCAGGCGTGGATTATATAAACTATTTGAATAATCGTGCGGTGAGGGAAATGTGGATATAAATCAATTGCGTTGCTTTGTCGCGGTGGGTAAAGAACTGCATTTCGGCCGGGCGGCACAAAGTATGGAAATGATGCCTGCATCACTTTCCCGCTTTATTCGCCTGCTGGAAGAGGATCTCGGCGTGCGCCTGTTAAACCGCTCAACGCGCAATGTTTCATTAACCGCCGAGGGAGCCCTGTTTTTTGACGAAGCGGGAAAACTGATCGATCAGTTTGATGCGCTGGCGCTGCGTTTTAAAGGCGGATTAAAAGATGAACGCCGGACATTACGCATTGGCGCTATCGATAGCGCCGCGCGCGGTTTAGTTCCGGCACTGCTGAATTTATTTGTGCCGCGTCATCCGCTGAGCGATATCCATATTATCGAAGATAAAACCCTTAACCTGATTCCTAAATTAAAATCCGGCTGGCTGGATATGATTATTATCCGCGCGCCGCAGCGCATGGATGCGTCACTGGCGCTGCGTTTTATTACCCGCGAAAGTTGCGTGCTGGCAGTGCCGCTGACGCATCCGCTGGCGGATAAAGCGCAGGTGACGGTGGCGGATTTTCAGCATGAAGCCATGATCATTCCGGACCGCCGCACCCGGCCGCACAGCCACGATCTCACCATCAGCCTGTTTAAGCAGGCTGGCATGACGCCGCATATCGCGCAATATGCCGAAGAGAAGCAAACCATTCTCAGCCTGGTGTCCGCCGGCCTCGGTCTGGCGGTGGTGCCAGCCTCTTATCGCACCATGAACAGCGACAGCGTGCGCTATATCGCGCTGACGTTACCTGAGCAGATCAAAGGCTTGCCGCTGAGTATTGCGTGGCAGAAGGGCAACGAAGATCCGCTGCTGCGTGAAATGCTGCGTCTGCTGCATGACCACCGGCAGGAATTGATCGACAGGCTGTGAGGCTGCGCCAGAACGCGCGCTGACGATCTGTTTGTTACTTTCATTCTGCAAGTGACTTGCAAAGTGAAAGTTACCCTGCCACAGTATCCCGCATCGACTTCACATCGGGAACTGGCCCATGAAAAACCAACCTCTGTGTAGTATGCCGTGCCCTATCGCACGCAGCCTTGGACGCGTCGGCGACGGCTGGAGCATGCTGATCATGCGCGATGCGCTGGCCGGCTTTACCCGTTTTGATGAGTTTCAGAAAAGCAGCGGCGTGGCGCCCAATATTCTGTCGCGCCGGCTGAAAGAGCTGGTGGAGGATGGATTGCTGGAAAAGGTGTGTTACAGCGACGCTCCGGCACGCTACGAATACCACCTCACCGCAGCGGGCCGCGATTTTCGCACGGTAATACTGGCGCTGGCCGAGTGGGGCAGCACCCACTTTTCACCGGAAGGGCGGCAGATGCAGCTGGTTGAAAGCGCCACCCAGCGCCCGGTGACGCCGCAAATGGTCGACAGCGCCACCGGCCAGCCGCTCTCCAGTGACAAATACCAGATGGTGCCAGGCCCGGCGGCCAGCCCGATGATGCACTATCGCCAGCAGTATCTGGCGAGAAAGCGCGCAGGCGATACGGCGCAAAAATTCGCCCCGCAGACGGTGGCCGGGAACGAACCATGAGCCTGACGCGGAAAAAAGCGGCACTGCTGCTAATGCTGGCCTGCGGCGGCGTGGCGCTGGCCGGCTATGGCTATTACTGGTGGCACAGCGCGCGCTTTATGCCTGCGACCGATGATGCTTACGTCGGCGCGGATATCAGTGCGATTTCGGCCAAAGTGTCCGGCTATGTCCAGACCCTGGCGGTGCAGGATAATGCGGCGGTTAAAAAGGGCGACCTGCTGGTACAGCTGGATAACCGCGACTATCGGGCGGCGGTTGACCGTGCGGAGGGCGAAGTCGCTGCGCAGCAGGCGGCGCTGCAGGATATCGCCGCCACGCGCCAGCTCCAGCTGGCCACCATCGACGGCGCGCGTGCTGCGCTGCTGGCGGCGCAGGCGGTAACGCAGAAAACCACCGCCGACCAGCGCCGCTATGACGCGCTGGTGAGCAGCGCTGCGGTGTCGCAGCAGATTCGCGATCATGCGCAGGCCGATTACCATCAGGCGCTGGCGCAGGAGGGCAAAACCCGTGCCGATCGCGCGGTCGCCGAACGTCAGCTGCAGGTGCTGGATGCGCGCGAGCAGCAGACGCACGCCGCGCTGGCACAGGCGCAGGCCGACCTGGCGCTGGCACAGCTCAATCTGGAATACACCGCTATCCGCGCGCCGTTTGATGGCGTGATCGGCAATCGCCGCGCCTGGGCCGGTTCGTATGTCAGCAGCGGCACGCAACTCCTGTCGCTGGTGCCGGCGCAGGGGCTGTGGATTGACGCCAACTTTAAAGAGAGCCAGCTGGCGCACATGCGGCCAGGCCAGACGGCAACAATTGTCGCGGACGTGCTGCCAGGCCGCACCTTCAGCGGGCATGTCGCCAGCCTGTCGCCTGCGACCGGCTCGCGCTTCAGCATTCTGCCGGCGGAAAACGCCACCGGTAACTTCACCAAAATTGTCCAGCGCGTGCCGGTGCGCATTGCGCTGGACGGCGATGCGGCCACGCTCGGGCTGTTGCGTCCGGGACTGTCGGTGACCGTGACCGTCGATGAGCGCAGCGCGCAATGAGCCGCGTGGTCGCCGCGCCGATCGCGCCCGCGCAGATGCCGGTCAGCCGGAAAGTCTTCGCCTTTGCCACCCTGTGCATCGGCATGTTTATCGCGCTGCTGGATATCCAGATTGTCTCAGCTTCGCTGCGCGACATTGGTGGTGGCCTGTCGGCGGGCGATGATGAAACCGTCTGGGTGCAGACCAGCTACCTGATCGCCGAAATCATCATTATTCCACTCTCCGGCTGGCTGGCCAGCGTGCTGTCTACGCGCTGGCTGTCCGCCGCCTCGGCCTGTGGCTTTACGCTGATGAGCCTGCTGTGCGGCTGGGCGTGGAACATTCAGAGCATGATCGCATTCCGTGCGCTGCAGGGGCTGGCGGGCGGCTCAATGATCCCGCTGGTGTTCACTACTGCCTTCGCCTTTTTCCAGGGCCGGCAGCGGGTGATTGCTGCCGCGACCGTCGGCGCGCTGGCGTCGCTGGCGCCGACGCTTGGCCCGACCGTTGGCGGCTGGATCACCGATAACTTCAGCTGGCACTGGCTGTTTTTCATCAACATCATTCCCGGTATTTACATCACCATTGCGGTTCCGCTGCTGGTGAACATCGACGCGCCCAACCGTGAACTGCTGCGCGGCGCGGATTATCTCAGCATCGTGCTGCTGGCGCTGGCGCTCGGCTGTCTGGAATATACGCTGGAAGAGGGGCCGCGCTGGGGCTGGTTTGATGATGACACCATTGCCACCACCGGCTGGATTGCGCTGGCGGCGGGCGTGCTGTTTGTGATCCGCACGCTGCGGCATGCCAAACCGATCGTCGATTTACGCGCGCTCAGGGACCGCGACTTTAGCCTCGGCTGCTACTTCTCGTTTATGGCGGGCGTGGGGATCTTCGCCACCATTTACCTTACGCCACTGTTTCTCAGCCAGGTGCGCGGCTTCAGCGCACTGGAGACTGGACTGGCGATCTTCTCCACCGGGGTGTTTCAGATTCTGTCGATCCCGCTGTATGCCTGGCTGGCGAACCGCGTCGATCTGCGTATTTTGCTGGCGGCGGGGCTGATCTGTTTTGCGCTGTCGATGCATTTCTTCGTGCCGATTACCCATGACTGGGGGGCGAAGGAGTTGCTGTTTCCGCAGGCATTTCGCGGTATGGCGCAGCAGTTTGCCGTGGCACCGACGGTAACGCTGACGCTGGGCAGTTTGCCACCGGCCCGCCTGAAGCTCGCGTCTGGCCTGTTTAATCTGATGCGCAACCTTGGCGGTGCGATTGGTATTGCCCTGTGCGGTACGGTGCTCAACGACCGCACCAACCTGCACTTTAGCCGGCTGGCGGATCATCTCAACAGCGCCAGCCTGACGCTGGGTGATTTTCTGCAGGGGCGCGCTCAGGCGCTGATGACCAGCGGCCTGAGCCCGGATGCCGCGCATACGGCCGCGCTGCAGTCGCTGGCGGCGCTGACGCTGCGTGAAGCGCGCACCCAGGCCTTTTCCGACGCGTTCTGGCTGATCATGACAGGCTTTTTCGTCGCGGCGCTGCTGGTGCCGTTACTGAAAAAGCCGCAAGGGTGAGCACCAGATCGTAGCCCATTAACGCTTACTCAGCGCTTCCCACAGGCCCAGCAGATAGGTGGTGCCCAGCGCGCGGTCGTACAAACCGTAGCCTGGGCGCCCGGTTTCACCCCAGATAAAGCGGCCGTGATCCGAACGGATATAGCCGTCAAAGCCGTTGTCATACATCGACTGCATCACTTTATACATATCCAGCGAGCCATATTCCGTCGGATGCGCGCACTCGTAGAAATCTTTATCGCGGATGATCTTGATGTTGCGCACGTGGGCAAACGGGATGCGCTTGCGGCGCGAGAATTCGGCCAGAATGGCATAGACATCGTTCTGCGGATCCTCGGCAATCGATCCGGTGCACAGCGTGATGCCGTTGGCTTCAGAATCGACGACGTTACAGATCCAGTCGAGATCGTCGCGGTTCTTCACCACGCGCGGCAGACCGAAGATCGAATACGGCGGATCGTCCGGGTGGATCGCCATCTTCACGCCCACCTCTTCGCACACCGGGATCACCGCTTTGAGGAAATACGCGAGGTTTTCACGCAGCTTCGCGTCATCAACGTCCTGATATTTGGCAAACAGCTCCTGAACTTTTGCCAGCCGTTCCGGCTCCCAGCCCGGCAGCGCGAAGCCGTTAGCGCTGCCCAGCACCTCTTTCACCACTTCATCGAGGCTTTTATCGATGCCCTGTTTCTCGAAGGCCATGGTGATGGAGCCATCCGGCAGCACATAATTCATATCCGTCTTCATCCAGTCGAACACCGGCATGAAGTTGTAGCAGATCACTTTTACCCCGGCGGCCGCCAGGTTGCGGATACTTTGCTGATAATTAGCGATATAGCGATCGCGGCTCGGCAGGCCGATCTTGATGTCGTCGTGAATATTAACACTCTCAATCACTTCAACCGTCAGTCCGGCTGCGTGCACCTGATCGACCAGCGCCTGGATCTTCTCCTGCGGCCAGGTTTCGCCCACCGGCACATCGTAAAGTGCGCCCACCACGCCGCGTACGCCCGGCACCTGGCGAATATATTCCAGCGAAACCTTGTCTTCCTTCGGCCCAAACCACCGCATTGTCAGCTGCATTATGTCATCCACCGTCATCGTGTCTGTATGATAACGGCTAAACTACCATACTAGAATTCATGAGGGCAGCATTGCGCGGCGATTAAGCCTTGATCCGCGTCACAGAACCGGTTTTATCCGCAGCGCAGTCGCTTACTAGGCGGTCACCAGCTCGGTGAAATATTGCTTGTACTTAAACAGTTCGAGATCCGAGCGCAGCCCCAGTTTGCGCAGCGCGGTCTGCTTCTGACCGCTGATGGTTTTGCGGCTGCGCGCGTATTTACCGGCGATCTGCGTAATGCTCAACCCGTCGAGATAACAGCGAATCACTTCGATTTCGCGCGGGCTCAGCTCGCGCAGCAGCAGCGTGATGTCGTCGCCCGCCTGGCGCGGCGTCAGGTAGTCGTGCATCTCGCGATCGCTCTCCTGAAATTTATCCAGCTCCAGCATCATGTCCGGCGTCAGGAAGCGCTTGCCGCGACAGATTTGATGGATGGCATCGATCAGCACCTCCTGATCGTGGCTTTTGCCGACAAATCCCTGCACGCCGGCTTTCAGCAACAGCTGGACAATCGCTGGTTTCTCCACCGCGGACGACACCAGAATCTTCAGCTGCGGATAGTGCAGGCGCAGCTGTTTCACCATTTGCAGCCCGTCGAGCTGGTCTTCACCCAGCATGTAATCCAGCACCAGGATATCGAGCGGGTGGCGCTGCAGGAAGGCCATCAGCTGCTGGCGCTGGGCAAAGGCCCCGGCCAGATCGAGCTGCGGCTCCTGCGCTAAACGGTACTGCATGGCTTTACCAATCAGCGGATGATCGTCCAGCACGGCAATCTGCCAGATTGCGCTCTCTTTCATTACATCACCTCTTCAGGAATAGGTGTTTCCAGGGCACGCAGGAACAGCGCGTCCAGCTCGGCCACCGCCCCGGCGACCTCCGGCAGCAGCTGCTGTAATAGCGCACCATCTTCATGCTCCGCCGCCTGTTCGGCGGCGCGGCAGCGATGTTGCAGCGCGTCGGCGCGCAGCATTCGGGCACTGCCGAGTAGCTGATGCGCGGCGTGACGCGCCGAAGCAAAATTGTTCGCAGCCACCGCCTGCGTCAGCTGGGCGAGATCGTAACTGTTCTGCTGGCGCGCGGTGGTCACCAGGTCGCGCCACGCCTGCGGGTTGTTTGCCGCCAGATTCTCCAGCGTCAGCAGGGTATCGTCACGCGTCGGGTTCATCGGTGCGCCGGTGATCACCTGCAGCAGCTGCGCGCGCTCCAGCGGTTTAAACAGACAACCGTTCATGCCGGCGTCCTGCGCCAGCTGCGCCACACGCTCCTCCGCCATCGCCGTCAGGCCGTAAACCGGTACCGCGCGTCGCACCAGGCGCTTCTCTTCAGCGCGCAGCTGGCGGGTGAATTCGAAGCCGTCCATCTCCGGCATGTTGCAGTCGGTAATTACGCGGTCCGGCTGATTTTCACGCCACAGCGCCAGTGCCGCTGCACCGCCGTCCGCCACCAGCACATGGTGCCCGGCGTAGCGCAGCTGCTGGGCCAGCAGCAGACGGTTGGTGGCGTTGTCATCGACAATCAGAATGCGCAGTGCAGCCTGCTTAGCGGGCTCCACCGGCTGTGGCAGGGCGGGCTGCTCATGTTCAATACGCGCCGCTTCCGCGCGGAAGCGCAGCATAAACACGCTGCCGTCACCCGGTTCACTCTCGACGTGCAGCTCGGTGCCGAGCATCACCGCCAGCCGGCGGCAGATATTCAGGCCTAACCCGGTGCCGCTGGCGCGGTTGCTGCCCTGATCGACCTGAATGAACGGCTCGAAGATCGCCTGCTGCTGCTCTGCCGTCAGGCCAACCCCGCTGTCGCTCACCTCCAGCACATACTCCGGTCGCGTGCTCTCTGCCTGATACAGCGCCACTTCCACTTCGCCGTACGAAGTAAACTTGATGGCGTTGCTCACCAGATTGGAGAGAATTTGCTTCAGCGCCACCGGGTCAAACAGCACCTGGTCCTGCTCCAGCTCCAGCACGATATTCAGCGCCAGCCCCTTGTTCAGCGCCACCTGGCGGAACAGCGCTTCGCAATCCCGCACCACTTCACTGAGCGACATCGGCTGCAGCTGCACGCTGAAATGCCCGGATTCGATTTTTGCCAGGTCGAGAATATCGCCCACCAGCGACAGCAGCGAACGCGACGACTCCCAGGCGACATCAATGTTTTTCTGCCGCTGCTGTTCATTACTCTGGCCGAGATGCTCGATTTCCAGCAGGCCAATCAGCGCCGCCAGCGGCGTGCGGATTTCATGACTCATATGCGACAGGAAAGTGCTTTTCGCTTCGCTGGCGCGCACCGCGACTTCGTTGGCTTTGCGCAGGTCGGCCATCAGCGCTTCGATATGCGCCAGCTGCTCGCTGATTTCACGCTCGTGCTCACGCTGTTTGGCCAGCGAGGCTTTCAGCAGATGGTTACGCCACAGGAAAAACAGCAGGCCCAGCCCGGCCACGGCGACGATGCGCAATATATAGCTGCGATAGCTTTGCCACGAGGTGCTGGTGGCGGGCGGCGTGTATTTGATCCAGCGCTCCATCAGCGACTGCATGGTCGGCTGCGGAATATCGGACAGCGCTTTGTTAAGGATCGACAGCAGCACCTGATCCTGCCCATTGACCGCCATCGCCATGCGGAACATCGGCAGCGGCGCGACAAACGCGACCTTAAAGCTGTCATTGAAGTGATTGTTGAGCAGAAACAGCGACGACTCGTACGGCACAATAAAGCCATCCAGCTGCTTATCCAGCAACTGACCGAGCGAATCAATCGATACGCCGTTTTCGATGAAGTTGATGCCCGGCCAGCGTTCACGTAAATCGTAACGATAGTAGGCGCGCTCATAGATACCGACGCGCTTGCCCGCCATCTCATCAAAGCTTTTCCACGGGCTGTCTTTGCGCGTCACCACTACCCATGACGAATAGATATATGAGCGGGTGTAGCGGATTTTGTCGTCCTGCTGCGCGGTGGCGTCGCTGACGGCAATAATCGCATCGCGCTGGCGGTTGAGCGTATCGCGCATGTTGCTCAACCCCTGAATCGGGTTGTAGCGAAAGCGAATGCCGGTGCGCTGGGAAATCATTTTCAGCAGGTCCACGCTCAGGCCGACCACGCGCTGGCGGTTATCAATAAAGGTAAACGGCGTATGCGAAGGATCGTAGTTAACGGTGATCTCGCGGTGTTCTGCCAGCCACGCGGCCTCTTTGTCGCTGAGATCCAGCGGATGGTTCTTAACCACCGACTGATAATCCAGGCTCCAGGCTTCCGCAATCTGTACCGCGTTGCGCAGCGGAATGTTTTTCAGGATTTCATCAATGGCTGCGATCAGCGGCAGGTTGGCACTGTTGCTGGCAAAGCGCGCGTCGACATCGTTGGTGTACGGCGTGCTGTGCGCTTCAATCACGTTCTGCAGGCCGCGATGAGAAAGAAAACGCTGAGTGGCGCTGTTGCTCCAGAACAGGGTGTTTTCGCTAAACGCGGTATCGGTGTAGGCCCACAGCGGCGGCGCGGCCGGGGCCAGCGTGGCGCGCGGATAGCGCTTGTGCAGCAGCGCTTTGAGTTCCGCATCACCATAATAGAGCAGACGATAGTGGCTATTTTTCAGCTCACTGTCGAAGGTCGCGTTACGTTTGCTGATTAATACGCTGCGCGCCAGTGAATACGGCAGGCTCAGCGCCAGCTGCGTATCCTGATTGGCGGCCAGCGTGTAGTAAGGAATCAGATCGACTTCACCGTCGTTGAGCGCATCCACCAGCTCCAGCCGGGTTTTATACACCTTGATTTTCACCGGCAGATTTAACGCCTTCGCCACGATGGCCAGATAATCGGCCGAAAGTCCTTCGTAGGTGTTGGCTTCAAACGACACGGAATAGGGCGGCAGCGGGTTGTTCCACACGCCGACGCGCAGTACAGAGTGCTGTTTCAGCCACTGCTGGCTCTGCGGCGACAGCGTGACTTCCGGTGCTACCAGACCATAGCGCGGCGAGAAATTTAACGTGGTTGCACCCCAGGCAGACAGGCAAAAGCCCAGTAACAGAAGGAGGCTGAGGATGCGTTTACTCACGGATGATTTCACTCGCTGGACCGGTTGCGCGCGCCGCCACCATGACGGCACTTCTTCTCTGACGGCACGTTGCGCGTCAGGCATCCTTCAACAGCGACTTAATACAAGTGGACTTAAATCGCGCTTAAGAAATTTCTTAAAAACAGGAGAGAAAATTCCTGGTGAAAGCCAGGTTTCGCCGGCGCGCCGAAGCGAAGCGCGCTGCTATTTTTAGTAAGTGTAAGTTTTGTTTGCTGAAATTACCGCGTTGCTTCGCCATTCCTGCTGAACCCAGCGCAATTTTCCGACGCTAATCGCCTTTTCATTTGTTTTATTTACAGAATCTATCGTGCAGGCAAAATAGCCCTTATTTTCTCTCCAGCGATCAACCATGTCCGAAGAAGCGCTGCGCCAGCAGATTCAGAACCTGAAAAAGCACAATGCGCGCCTCAAGCGCCTGGCGCACGACGCGCGTAATAAGCTGAACGCGGCGCTGGACGGCACCGGCTTGTGCCTGTGGCAGCTGGATATTCCCAGCGGCAAGCTGGTGATTTTTAACCGGCGCTGGGGCGCGATGCTCGGCTTTCAGGCGAAAGAGACCAAAGCGCGCTTTGATGCCTGGCGCGAGTGCCTGCATCCGGAAGATGCCGATGAGGTGCTGCGCGCCTTTTACGATCATATTGAAGGGCGCGCGCCCTATTACGAGGCGCTGCACCGTATGATCGGCAAGAACGGCAAAATCACCTGGGTGCTGGATCGCGGCCGCGTCAGCGAGTGGGACGAGCAGGGTAATCCGCTCAAAGTGACCGGCACCCATATCGACATGACCAAAGAGAAGAATTACGAAGCCCAGCTCTCCCTGCTGGCGCATCACGACCCGTTAACCGCATTGCCCAACCGCCACGCGCTGCAGGCGCATTTTAGTCAGCTGCAACGCGCCGGGCCGCTGTGCGTGGCGTTTATCGACCTCGACAACTTCAAGCACGTCAATGACACGCTCGGCCATCGCAGCGGTGACGAGGTGCTGATTCAGCTCAGCCAGCGCATCCGCGATTTGCTGCCGTCAGAGGCCATCGTCGGGCGGCTTGGCGGCGATGAGTTCGTGCTGCTGCTGCCGTTTTTGATTGATTACCCCAAGGTGCGCATTCTGGCGCAGGCGGTGCTGGATGCGGCGCTGACGCCGTTTGATGTCGACAATGGTCATGCGCGGATTGGTGCTTCGATCGGTATCGCCCCGGTACACCGGCGAGACAGCTTCGACGACGCGCTGACCCGGGCGGATGGCGCGATGTACCAGATCAAGAACGGTAAGCAGGGCTTTGGCCTGGCAGGCAATATATCGATGGGGTGAGGGCCAGCGCCCGCACCCCTTGATCACTTAAAACGCAAAACAGGAACAGCCCAGCGCACCCCAGAATGCGTTGTTGTCTGACACCGGCACCGATGACTGGCGCGCGACATCATGGGCGTGGCTGTGCACGCCACAGGGGCCGCTGCACTGGTGTACCTGCGGCATCCGCGCGGCGCGGCCGCTGGTCTGCGGCGGGGCGCTGCGGTAGTGACCGGGCACGGTAACCACCGGCGACCACTCCGGCAACACCGGTACCGGCGGCGGTGCCAGCGGCGTAAAGCTGCCGGCGGCATACACCACGTTGCCATCCACCAGCGTCAGCACTGATTCAATGCCTTTGATCTCCTCTTCCGGCACGCTGAAGAAATCTTTCGACAGCAGCACCAGATCCGCCAGCTGGCCGACTTTGATCTCACCTTTGGCGCTCTGCTCGCTGGAGAACCAGGCACTGCCTTTGGTCCACAGCATCAGCGCGGTTTCACGGTCGATGCGTGCGTTGTCATCGTACAGCTGCATCCCACCGACGGTACGGCCTGAAACCAGCCAGTACAGTGCGGTCCACGGGTTATAGCTGGCGACGCGGGTGGCATCGGTACCGAGGCCGACCGGCACGCCGGCCTCCAGCATGCGCGCCACCGGCGGCGTCTGCTTCGCGGCCTCTTTACCGTAGCGATCGACAAAGTATTCTCCCTGGAAAGCCATGCGATGCTGCACCGCCAGGCCGCCGCCGAGCGCTTTTACCCGCTCAATATTGGCTTCAGTGATGGTTTCCGCATGGTCAAAGAACCAGTGCAGGCCATTGAACGGAATGTCGCGATTCACCTTCTCAAACACATCCAGCATACGGCTGATTGATTCGTTATAGGTGGCGTGCAGGCGGAATGGCCAGCGATGCTCCACCAGGTGGCGCACCACGCGCTCCAGCTCATCTTCCATGCCGGGTGCCAGATCCGGGCGCGGTTCGAGGAAATCTTCGAAGTCCGCCGCCGAAAACACCAGCATTTCACCGGCACCGTTGTGGCGCAGGAAATTGGTGCCCTGGCCCGGCTTCAGCATATCGGTCCACTTCTCAAAGTCTTCCAGCTCGTGGCCGGGACGCTGGGTGAACAGGTTATAGGCGATGCGTACCGTCAGCTGCTTTTTCGCGTGCAGTTCGGCGATCACGTCGTAATCGTCCGGGTAATTCTGGAAGCCGCCGCCGGCGTCGATGGCGCTGGTCAGACCGAGGCGGTTCAGCTCGCGCATAAACTGACGCGTCGAGTTAACCTGCTGTTCCAGCGGCAGCTTTGGCCCTTTCGCCAGCGTGGCGTACAGCAGCATGGCGTTAGGACGGGCGATCAGCATGCCGGTCGGATTGCCATTGCTGTCGCGCTGGATTTCGCCGCCCGGCGGGTTGGGGGTCTCTTTGGTGTAGCCTACTACTTTCAGCGCGGCGCGATTGAGCAGCGCGCGGTCATACAGATGCAGAATGAAGACCGGTGTATCGGGCGCGGCGGCGTTGATTTCGTCCAGCGTCGGCATGCGGCGCTCAGCAAACTGGAACTCGCTCCAGCCCCCGACCACGCGCACCCACTGCGGTGACGGCGTACGCAGTGCCTGATCGCGCAGCATACGCAGCGCATCGGCCAGCGACGGCACGCCTTCCCAGCGCAGCTCAAGGTTGTAGTTGAGGCCACCGCGAATCAGATGCAGGTGGGAATCGTTCAGGCCGGGGATGCCGGTGTGCCCTTTGGCGTCGATGATTTGCGTGTCGCTGCCGGCAAAGCGCATGACGTCCGCTTCGCTACCTACGGCGAGGAACTTGCCGTCTTTGATGGCTACGGCGGTGGCCAGCGGGTTTGCGCGGTCGACGGTGTGAAACTTACCGTTGGTAAAAATCAGGGATGCGGTCGTCATTCTGTTCTCTCCGTTAAATTAAGCGTAGCGGCCCTCAGCCACCGTGTTAATGCGCGGTTAAAAATGCTTGCGCCGATGAGGAAAAAAATACGAAATGACAGCAGTTATTGATAACGGATTGTTTTTACGTTGTCGTTCAACTTTTTTTACGGAGGGTAGGGAATGCGTTTAAATCTGGAGGCGCTGCTGATTCTGGATGCGCTCGATCGTCATGGCACCTTTGCCGCTGCGGCCGCGCGACTGTTCAAAACCGCGTCGGCGTTAAGCTATACCGTGCAGAAGATGGAGAGCGATTTAAAAATCACGCTGCTCGATCGCTCCGGCCATCGCGCCACGTTCACGCCGACCGGCCGTCTGATGCTGGAAAAAGGGCGGACGCTGCTGCGTGCGGTGAACGAGCTGGAGCAGCAGGCGCGCTACGTAGAGAGCGGCTGGGAGAGTCTGCTGACCATCAGCGTGGATGCTTCGCTGCCGTTCAGCATCCTCACGCCGCTGATTGACGAATTTTATCAGCAGCACCCGCACACCCAGCTGCAGTTCCGTCAGGACGTACTGGCTGGCTGCTGGGAAGCGCTGCACTATGGCGAAGCGGACATTGTCTTTGGCGCGGTTCAGGAACCCGCCACGCGCAAAGAGATTGTCTGCCAGCCGCTGGGCTGGCTGGAGTATGTATTCGCTGTCGCTCCTGACCATCCGCTGGCGGCGGAGCCCGAACCGCTGCTGCGTGAACAGATTCGCCAGTATCGCGCGGTCACGGTGCATGATTCATCCCGCCACGGTGCCGGGATGGATTTACGCGTGCTGGATGAGCAGAAGACGCTGAGCGTGCATGATTTCCCGGCCAAACTGCAGGCGCATCTCGCCGGGCTCGGCTGTGGTTATCTGCCGCTTTACCTGGCGCGCCCGCACCTGGCGAGCGGTGCGCTGGTGGCGCGCCAGCTGGACAGCGAGTGCCGGCGCGATATCGCCTATCTGGCGTGGAATGAGAGCGCCTGCGGCAACGCAGCTATCTGGTGGCGCGAGCGCCTGCCGACGCTGCCCGGCCTGAGTGACATCTACGCGCCAGCCTGATCACAGCGCAATATGATGGCTGACCTGCGGGGGTTCATCACCCTGATGGTACTGCAGTACCGCCTGCTGTAACTCAGCATCGGCGCGCGAGACGCGCTGGTGCTGACGCAAATGCTCCTGCCATGACTCCACCATAAACCACTCCAGCAGCGCTCCGGCATCGTCGGTCTGCTCCATTAATCCCCACGCATAGGCACCGTCACGACGTCGTGCCTGCGCCAGTTTGTGCATGGCGTGCTGGAAAGCGGCGCGATCGGCCTGGGGAACACGGTAGCGAATCTGGATCAGTACGGCGCCACGGCGGATATCCACCGCATCGCTCACCACCGGTTCAGCCCAGTGCTGCGCCGGCTGCAGATCCGCTTCGCCCGCCGGCAGTGCCAGCCGTTTTGCCAGCAGCGCCGTGATGAGCAGCGCCGCGCCGGCCAGCATCAGCGTTGACGCCAGACCCATGTGCTGGGCGATCAGCCCCCAGGCCAGACTGCCACCCGCCAGCGTGCCGTTGAACACCATCAGATAGACCGCCAGCCCGCGACCGCGCACCCAGTCGGGCAGCACCGCCTGCGCCACGCCGTTCAGGGTCGTCAGCGCGATGATCCAGCCGGTGCCCAGTACCAGCATCAGCAGCAGCGCCAGCCACTGTGGCGGACTGAGCGCCAGCGCCACCATGACCAGCGCGCTGAGCACGGCGGAAAGCAGCATCAGTCCATCATGGCTCAGCCGGGCACGCAGGCGCGGCAGCAGCAGTGCGCCGGCAATGGCACCGGCACCGACGGCCCCGAGCAGCAAGCCATAAAAGCCCGCGCTGCCGTGCAGCATGGTACGCGCCACCAGCGGCAGCAGCGCCCAGATGGCACTGGCGAAGGCAAAATACAGCGCGGCGCGCAACAGTACGCGGTGCAGTTCGCGACTGGCTTTCACATAGCGCAGCCCGGCGCGGAAAGCGCCAAAGAAGTGCTCATTCAGCGCGGTAGCGGCTTTCGCCGGGCGTTTCCACCACAGCAGCGCGGCGATGACGAAAAAATAACTGGCGACATCGGCACCGTAAGCGGCCATAGCACCTAAACTTGCCAGCAGCAGGCCGCCGGTAGCCGGTCCAATCGCCCGGGCGATATTGATGCCCAGCGAGTTGAGCGCGACGGCATTTTTCAGCTCATGGCGGGGTACCAGCTCCGGCACGATGGCCTGCCATGCCGGACCGAACAGCGCCGCGCCGACGCCGCCGACAAAGGTCAGGCCGATCAGCCATTCAACGGTGAGCCAGTGGTTGTGCGACAGCAGCAGTAGCGTGCCGCTGACGCTGGCCATCAGCAGCTGCACCACAATCAGCAGGCGGCGGCGGTCAACAATATCCGACAGCACGCCGGCCGGCAGCGCCAGCAGGAACACTGGCAGGGTGGCGGCGGTTTGCATCAGCGCGACGGCGGTTGGGTTATCCGACAGTCCGGTAATCAGCCAGGCGCTGGCGACGTCGCGGATAAAGCTACCGGTATTGCCGAGCACCGAAGCGGTCCAGATCACGGCGAAAAGCCCGTAGGCGAAAGGGGAAAACGCGCCGCTGCGCGCTGTTTGTGGATTTGGCTGGTTCATCAGGCTGTTCCTGTCAGTGTGCGATGAGAGCACGATACGAAGCTCGCCCGTCAGGAGATAGCGGAAAAAATCGGCCAACTTGTACAAGGATTTTTGACGGCAGGGCTTAGCAAAAATCTTTGCACAAGTTGTCAAAATCTATGCTTTAGGTTTTTCCACCATCCCACGCTAGTTTGATTGCCAGACACAACATCACTGACTAACGGAGAAAAAACATGAGCACATTCAAGACTAAAGACGGCGTAAACCTGTATTTTAAAGACTGGGGCAAGGGGCAGCCGGTGCTGTTCAGCCACGGCTGGCCGCTGGATGCCGATATGTGGGACAGCCAGCTCAACTTCCTCGCCGAGCGCGGATACCGCGTCATCGCGTTTGACCGCCGCGGCTTTGGTCGCTCCGATCAGCCGTGGGAAGGCTACGATTACGACACTTTTGCCGACGATATTCACGGCCTGATCGAGCATCTGCAGCTGGATGAGGTGACGCTGGTGGGCTTCTCGATGGGCGGCGGGGATGTGTCGCGCTACATTGGTCGTTATGGTACCGCGAAAGTGAAAGGACTGGTGCTGCTGGGCGCCGTCACCCCGATCTTTGGTAAAACCGACGATCACCCGGAAGGGGTGGAATCAGCGGTGTTTGACGGGATCAAAGCGGGTTTGCTGAAGGATCGTGCGCAGTTTATCAAAGAGTTCGCCACGCCGTTTTACGGCACCAATGCGGGCCAGACGGTTTCCGATGGCGTACTGACGCAGACGCTGAACATTGCGCTGCTGGCGTCGCTGAAAGGTACGCTGGATTGTGTGACCGCGTTCTCTGAGACGGATTTCCGTGCGGATATTGCCAAAGTGGATGTGCCGACGCTGGTGATCCACGGCAGCAACGACCAGGTGGTGCCGTTCGAAGCCACCGGCAAGCTGGTGCATGAGATGATTGCGGGTTCGCAGCTGAAAGTGTATGAGAACGGCCCGCACGGTTTTGCCGTGACGCATCAGGACCAGCTGAATGCCGACCTGCTGGCGTTTTTGCAGGGGAATTGAGGGGGGAGTGCGTTTTTCCCCTCACCCTAACCCTCTCCCGCCCGCGGGAGAGGGGACCGATCGAGTGAACAATTAATTCATTAATCACACATGGCAGCGTTTCCCTCTCCCGCCCGTGGGAGAGGGGAACGATCGAGCGGGGGATTGGCTCTTGAATTAACCTGGGCTGTCTCAGTCCTGCATATGGCAGCGTTTCCCTCTCCCGGTGGGAGAGGGCCAGGGTGAGGGCATCAGGCCGCAGCATCCCACATCAGACCGCCGCATCCTGCCTGCCACCCACCCAACTACGCCGTCAATCCGCCAGCAAATGCCCGTACATCGCCAGCAGGCGACGGGTGACGCCGTTGGTCCAGCCGAAGCCATCCTGCAGCGGATACTCACCGCCGCCGCCCGGGCGGGCGCGATCGCCGCTGATATCGTACTTCTCTACCAGCTTGTGGTGCAGCGAATAGAAATTCTTCACCGTGGTCAGCCAGTTGACCGCAATCTCCGTTGCCAGCGTCTCTTCACCGTAGTTATTCAGTCCGACCACCGCCATCCACTGCAATGGTGCCCAGCCGTTGGGTTTATCCCACTGCTCGCCGCTCTCCACCATGGAGGTGACAAGGCCGCCCTGCGTCAGCAGCAGCTGGCGCAGCGCCACCGCCTGCAGATGCGCCTGTTCCGGTGATGCCAGCCCCAGGAACAGCGGTACCACCGCCGCTGCGGTAAAGGCACCAAAGCGTTCACGTCGCCAGTCGTAGTCGCGGTACACGCCTGCGGTGTTGTCCCACAGATAGCGATGAATCGCCTGCTTGCGCGCATCCGCTTTCTTCTGCCACGCCAGGCCGGTGAGTTCTTCGCCCTTAGCGTGCGCCAGCGTCGAGATCATCAGCTCCAGCTTGTAGAGAAACGCATTTAGATCCACCGGAATAAACTGGGTGGTGCGAATGCTGGCCAGACGCTGTGGATCGCGCAACCAGCGCGAAGAGTAATCCCAGCCGGAAGCGGCACCGGCGCGCAGATCGCGATAAACCTCGCTGGCCGGGCGACGCGATTTGCTGGCGGTTTCCACATCTTCCATCCACGACTCATCGCGCGGCGTGTCGCGATCGTCCCAGTAGCGGTTGAGCAGCGAACCATCCGGCATGCGCACCACGTGACGATAGGCCTGATGCGGCATCAGCTCGCCAGCCCCGTCCATCCAGAACTGATACTCTTTCATCAGCTGGTCAAGATAGCGCTTCGCGCCGCGAATGCCGTCCTCTTCAAACAGCTCGACCATCAGCGCGAACACCGGCGGCTGCGAGCGGCTGAGGTAATAGGTTCGGTTGCCATTCGGCACGTGACCGTAGTTATCAATGAGCCAGGCGAAGTTATCCGCCATATGACGCAGCAGATCGTCGCGGCCCGCTTCGGCCAGTCCCAGCATGCTGAAGTAGGAGTCCCAGTAATACGTTTCACCAAAACGCCCGCCGGGCACCACGTAGGGCTTCGGCAGCGGCAGCAGCGACGAATGCGGTAAATGCTGCTGCGGCATTTTGGTTAACACCGGCCACAGATCGTCAATATGTTCCGTCAGGGTTTTATCCGGATTGGAAACATAAAAACTCTCATTGACCTGCGGTAAATAAAAATGCTCGTGGACAAATTTTTCCAGGTCGAACTCCGCCGAGCGTTTACGGCGGCGATAGCGGATTAAAATATCCAGCGGATCGAATTTAGGCGCGCAGTCCGGAAACGTTTTGCTGTCGGCAAAAATACGTGACGCCTGCACGTGCTCAAACAGCTCCAGATAGCGATCGGCAGGCGTCAGCGCATCAGGCGCAGGCAGGCCTTCAATCAGCTCGGGTTCCGGCTCCGAATCCTGCATACCTTCGCGGATAAACTCGTGAGGATCGTATTGATACCCCAGATCAGCATGGGCTTCGTGTTCTCCGAAAGCTTGACGTTGCTGGTGGTTAGTATTAATAGCGGCCTCCTGAAATTGCCTGGTTGCTCAAAGGACAAATTATAGATCTCTGACCCGATGAGACAACAATGCGAAATATCTATGAACGTAATAAATCTTGTCGATTGATCGGCTATTCAAGGCTTTTTTCAGCGAATACAACGTCCTATATTTCAGGAATTGAAAGCAGTGTTTCAGATGAAGCTTTAAATAAGTGAACAGAATTATCTGTAAATAAGAAAATCGTCAGTGATGACGGCAAAAAAGCGGGAAGAGGTTGATCATTTGATGGCAAACGAGACGGGGAAAAAAGGGCTTTTCGTCGCCCTCACCCCGGATTTCACCGCAGGTGAGGGCGCCATCAGCGCCTTACTTTGCCAGCGTGGCCTTAATTACCGCGGCGAACGGTGTGGTCGGGCGGCCAATGAGTTTGCTGAGCGTGTGGCTGTCGTCGAACAGGGCACCCTGAGCGGCACCGGCGTCGGAATCCGCCAGCAGTTCGGCCAGCGGCGCGGGTAAACCGGCTTCGATCAGCGCCGCGCTGAACTCCGCAGGCGGCAGGTTAACGTACTCCACCTGTTCGCCGTACTGGCGGGCAATCTCCGCACTGAATTCTGCCAGCGTATAGCTGTCATCGCCGGCCAGTTCGTACACTTTGCCGGCCTGATCGTCACGACTGATCACCTCTGCCGCCGCGGCAGCGTAGTCCTCGCGCGCCGCCGACGCGATGCGCCCGTTGCCCGCCGCGCCGATAAAGGCATGATGCGCTAACGCCGGTGCGATGCTGGCCGCATAGTTTTCGCTGTACCAGCCGTTACGCAGCAGGGCATAAGGGATGCCTGAAGCCTGCAGCAGCGCTTCGGTGGCGCGGTGTTCGACGCCCAGACCCAGCGGCGAGGTATCGGCATGCAGCAGACTGGTATACGCGATAAATGACACGCCCGCCGCTTTGGCGGCATCAATCACCGCCCGGTGCTGGGCTTCGCGCTGGCCCACTTCGCTGGAGGAGATCAGCAGCACTTTCTGCACGCCGGCAAAGGCGCCCTGCAGCGTCTGTGGCTGGTTGTAATCCGCGGTACGCAGCGCGACGCCGAGCGCCTGCAGGTCCTGCGCCTTTTCCGGTGAACGTACCACCGCGATGATCTCGCTGGCCGGTACTTTCTTCAGCAAAGCATTAATCACTAAACGGCCCAGTTGGCCAGTGGCTCCGGTAATCGCAATCATGGTGTTTTTCCTCAGGTTGAACTGGTATGGAAACAGCCTACGGGATAAACTAACTTTTAGTAAGTACTTACAGATTTGTTAGTTTGAGCGGAGTGATGTAAATGGCTGAAAACCTGAGTGATAAATTTTCCCGTGGTGAATTGCTCAATGTGAATTGCCCGTCACGTGAAGTGTTAAAACGGATTACCAGCCGCTGGAGTGTGCTGGTGTTACTGGCGCTGCGCGCTGAGACGCTGCGCTTCAGCGAACTGCGCCGCCGGATTGGTGGCATCAGTGAACGCATGCTGGCGCAGACGCTGCGCTACATGGAAGAGGATGGCTTCATTGAGCGTATCGCTTATGAAGTGGTGCCGCCGCACGTGGAGTACCGGCTGACGGCGCTGGGCCATGAGGTGGAAGGACAGGTCATCGGCCTTGCCGACTGGCTGGAAAGCAATGTCCACCGCATCATTAAAGCGCCGCAGACAGCGTGAGTGCCGTCGCGGCGCGCCAGGCTCAGGCGTGCAAATATTTTTCAAACCAGCCGAGTGTGCGACCCCATGCCAGGTCGGCGGCAGCTTTGTCATAGCGTGGCGTTGAGTCGTTGTGAAAGCCGTGATTCACGCCGGGATAAATATACGCCTCATAGGTTTTGTGGCTGGCTTGCAGAGCGGCTTCATAAGCTGGCCAGCCTTCGTTGATGCCTTTATCCAGCGCGGCATAGTGCAGCAGCAGCGGCGCCTGAATGCGCGCCACATCTTCCGCTTTTGGCTGGCGGCCATAGAACGGCACGGCGCAGGCCAGCTCAGGAAACGCCACTGCCGCCGCATTGGCCACGCCACCGCCATAACAGAAGCCGGTGATGCCGACCTTGCCGTTCCCCTCGGGATGTTGCATCAGGAAATCGACCGCCGCGAAGAAATCGTTCATCAGTTTGGTCGGGTCGACTTTGGCCTGCATCGCACGGCCCTCTTCATCATTGCCCGGATAGCCGCCCTGCGAGCTTAAGCCATCCGGCGCCAGCGCGACATAGCCCGCTTTGGCGATCCGTCTCGCCACGTCTTCAATGTAAGGATTCAGGCCGCGATTCTCGTGTACCACCACCACGGCACCCAGCTTGCCGCTGGCGTGAGTCGGGCGCACCCGATAAGCGCGTACCTCGCCATGTCCCTGGGGCGACGGGTAGTGAATGTATTCGGCGTTGATATCAGGATCGGTAAACGACACCTGCTCTGCCAGCGCATAATTGGGGCTCATGGCGCTGAGCAGGGTGGCTCCGGTCATGCCAGCGATGGTGAACTTCGCGGCCAGCGAGAGAAACTCGCGCTTGCTGATGCGACCGTGCGCATAGTAGTCATAAAGCTCAAGCAGTTCCTGGGGAAAATCCTGGGCGGTAAGACGGGTCATAACCTCTCCTTCGCTGATTAACCGGACTGTGCTGCTTTAACAAAGCACAGCCTGACGCCGCTGGCAAATGCCATGCCCCAGCGGGTTAATGCGCGATGGCTCACAGAATGTCACCGAAAGGCAGCAAATTAATTTCTTTTTGGTCTATAAAAATTATCTTTTAATTAACAAAGTTTCTTTCTGGCGACTGTGCAGGAAATTTTACAGCGTAACGTGAAGGTGCGGTCCTCTGCCGTTTTGTCTGGCGTAGTAATTAACAGCTAAATTAGCCAGTTACCAGATTAACGCCTTTTTCTCTCGCTCTGCTTAATAACAAGATTGTCACAATAAATCACGGGCTTTAACCTTAACTTAGTGATTTTAAACAAGTAGTTTCTGGTGAAAACAATGATCGAAATCAAAAAATACTGTTATAGTTTTAGCCATTCCCACTGTTTCTTTTTGTTCTCGCCGCTTGCCTTACAATTGGCGTGAATCTCTTCCGACGTCACGAAATAATAATTTTGTGCGTCAAACTTGTTAATTATAAGTAAAAATTCGGTGCAATCTTGTGGCAAAGAGGTAAGCAATGTTTGGATTAGATGCCTTCCACCTGGCCAGGATTCAGTTCGCCTTTACTGTTTCCTTCCATATTATTTTCCCGGCCATCACCATCGGTCTCGCCAGTTTCCTGGCGGTGCTCGAAGGCATGTGGCTGAAAACCCGTAACGAGACCTATCGCGATCTCTACCACTTCTGGTCCAAAGTCTTTGCCGTTAACTTTGGTATGGGCGTGGTGTCCGGATTGGTGATGGCGTATCAGTTTGGTACCAACTGGAGTGGCTTCTCGCAGTTTGCCGGCAGTATTACCGGTCCGCTGCTGACCTATGAAGTACTCACCGCCTTCTTCCTTGAAGCGGGCTTCCTCGGCGTGATGCTGTTTGGCTGGAACCGCGTTGGGCCGGGCCTGCACTTCTTTGCCACCTGCATGGTTGCGCTCGGTACCATCATCTCGACCTTCTGGATCCTCGCGTCCAACAGCTGGATGCATACCCCGCAGGGCTACATCATAGAGAATGGCATCGTGGTGCCGCAGGACTGGTTCAGGATTGTCTTCAACCCGTCGTTCCCGTACCGCCTGTTCCATATGTCGGTGGCGGCCTTCCTCGCCAGCGCCTTCTTTGTTGGCGCGTCTGGCGCGTGGCATCTGCTGCGCGGTAACGATAACCCGGCAATCCGCAAAATGTTCTCCATGGCACTGTGGATGGCACTGATCGTGGCGCCGATTCAGGCGATGATCGGCGATGCGCACGGCCTGAATACCCTTGAGCATCAGCCGGCAAAAATTGCGGCGATTGAAGGCCACTGGGAAAACCCGCCGGGGGAAGCGACGCCGCTGATTCTGTTCGGTATTCCGGATATGGATGAAGAGCGCACCAAATATGCGCTTGAAGTGCCGTACCTTGGCAGCCTGATTTTGACCCACAGCCTGGACAAACAGGTCCCGGCGCTGAAGAGCTTCCCGAAAGAGGACCGCCCGAATTCGCTGGTGATCTTCTGGTCGTTCCGCGTCATGGTGGCGATGGGCCTGCTGATGATCACCCTCGGCGTGCTGAGCCTGTGGCTGCGTTACAAAAAGCGGCTGTATAACTCCCGGCCGTTCCTGTGGTTCGCCCTGCTGATGGGCCCGTCCGGCCTGATCGCCATTCTTGCCGGCTGGTTTACCACGGAAATTGGTCGTCAGCCATGGGTGGTGTACGGCGTGCAGCGCACCATTGATGCGGTGTCGGCGCACGGCGACCTGCACATGAGTATCAGCCTGCTGGCCTTCATCCTCGTCTATTCATCGGTGTTTGGTGTCGGCTATGTCTACATGATGCGCCTGATTAAGAAAGGTCCGCTGACCGGCGAAGGTAAAGATGTGCGCCACGGTGGTCCGGGGCAGGGCAAAACGCCTGCGCGTCCGCTTTCTGCTGCCCATGAGAGCCTGAACGAACCGCAGGAGGGTAAATAAATGATCGATTTCTCCATTATCTGGTTCGCCATTATCGTGTTCGCCACCCTGATGTATATCGTGATGGATGGCTTCGATCTTGGCATCGGTATCCTGTTCCCGTTCAATAAAGATGCGGTTGAGCGCGACATGATGGTGAATACCGTTGCGCCGGTCTGGGATGGTAACGAAACCTGGCTGGTGCTGGGCGGTGCCGGTCTGTACGGTGCGTTCCCGCTGGCCTATTCGGTGATTGCCGATGCGCTGGCCATTCCGCTCACCGCGATGCTGATTGGCCTGATTTTCCGTGGCGTGGCGTTTGAGTTCCGCTTCAAGGCCACGGAAGAGCACCGCGCGTTCTGGGATAAATCATTTATCGCCGGTTCACTGCTGGCGACCTTCAGTCAGGGCGTTGCGGTCGGTGCGATTATCGACGGCTTCCCGGTGAAAGGGCGCGAGTTTGCCGGCTCGGCGATGGACTGGCTGGCGCCGTTCCCGCTGTTCTGCGGCGTCGGTCTGGTGGTGGCGTACGCGCTGCTGGGCTGTACCTGGCTGATCATGAAAACCGAGCATGAGCTGCACCGAAAGATGTCCGCGCTGGCGACGCCGCTGGTGATCGCGCTGCTGCTGATTGTCGGCATTATCAGCCTGTGGACGCCGTTCACCCACGATGCGATTGCGCACCGCTGGTTCAGTCGTCCTAATCTGTTCTGGTTCCTGCCGGTGCCGGTACTGGTGCTGCTGTGTTCGTGGGGCATCGTGCGCGCCATCAAGCGCGAGGCGCACTACTCGCCGTTCCTGCTGACGCTGGCGCTGGTGTTTCTCGGCTTCTCCGGCCTTGGTATCAGCGTATGGCCGCACATTATTCCGCCGTCGATCACCATCTGGGACGCCGCGTCACCGCCGCAGAGTCAGGCCTTTATGCTGGTCGGTAGCTTACTGATTATTCCGGTGATTCTGGGTTACACCTTCTGGAGTTATTACGTGTTCCGCGGAAAAATCAAAGCCGACGAAGGATACCACTGAGATGCAAACCGAGGTCAGCAATATGAACAACCCCACTGAAACGAAAGCCCCCTGGTGGAAGCGCGTGCTGTGGTTAGTAATCATCTACGGCGCAAGCGTGCTGGCACTGGGCGTGGTGGCATCACTGTTTCGTATGATGATGACGGCAGCGGGCATGCGTTCGCACTGAGTAGTCGATGAGGGCGGGTACGCCTGCCCGGTTGATTAAGCATTATCGGTCGCCATCAATGGCGACCCTACAGGTGATGCACGATTTTCACAGGGTGCGCATTGATGCGCACCGAGCATGTGTCGGCCCATCAGATTGACCAGCATTTGGTCGCCATTAATAGCGCACCGACAGAGTACTACCGCGATTTTGTAGGGTGCGCATTGATGCGCACCGATTATGTGTCGGCTCATCAGATTGGCCAGCATTTGGTCGCCATACATGGCGCCCCGACAGAGTACTGGCACGATTTTCGTAGGGTGCGCATTGATGCGCACCGATATGAATCGAATTATCAATGCCTCTCATGCGCGATGCCGTTAAGACGATAAAGGTTAGTCACCTAAGCAATTAATGCTTTTCCCGTCTCGCTGTCTTTACTCTTCCTTACGTTATCCATACGATTTTGTTATATTTATGTGACGGATTACGCAAAAGCACCGCCTTTCCCAACCCATTCAATTAAAAAAAATGCTCAGCCTGAATCTGAAAAAACAGTACATCAACGATCTGGTGGACTGGATCGAGGCCAATCTGACCGACGAGCTCAACATCGATCTGATTACCCTGAAATCCGGTTACTCCAAGTGGCACATGCAGCGCATGTTCAAAGAGATGACCGGCCAGACGCTGGCCTCGTACACGCGCAAACGTCGTCTGACGCTCTCTGCCATGGCGCTGCGCCTGACCAGCATGCCGCTAATTGATATCGCCGTGCGGTTTGGCTTTGATAATCAGCAAAACTTTACCCGGGTGTTTAAAAGCCACTTCGCCATGACGCCAGGCGCTTATCGCCGCATCCCGGAAATGCAGATGAAAGACTTCCACAGCCGCATCTCCACCCAGCGGCAGTGGGTGAGTGCGCGCCTGGCAGAGAAGCCGGAGCTGAAGTTGTGTGGAGAAGTGATCGAGTGGGAGTGCCGCTTCGGCGAATACATTGACCACCACAATCACGTGGTGGCGCAGCATACGCGTGATTTCATCGCCTTCGCCGGCCAGCACGTGCAGCGTGGCTGGCTGGGTTTTCAGTTCAGTCCGGGCGTCAACTCCAGCGATCAGCAGCATATCAGTCTGTTCCAGGCGCTGGAGAGCCAGTACGCCGACGTGCTGACCGGCAATGTACAGAACTGGACCGGTGAAAGCGGACTGTATGCGGAGATTGACTGGCACGGCGCGCCGGAAGAGATCAATGCGTTCACCGCAGAGGTGTACTACAACCATCTGCCTGCGCTCGGCGTGGCGCGGCGGCCGGGCAAGGACCTGATTAAGCTCGATCTCCGCTACAGCACGCCGGATTTGCTGCAGGGCACCTTTTACATTCCGGTCAAAGTCGGATAATGCATAAATCGTGCGGTAAAATGTGATAAACCGCACGATTTTATAAATTCCTGCGCCTGAGTGGCGTAAAATCCTTCACCGAAACCTGACTGACCGTGGAAAACACTGTTTGCCACCTCTCAGGCTGGATCATCACCTGCATGCCTGGTCCATTCCGGACCGTTATAGTGAAAAGACAAAAAATTATGCGACTTCTACCGTTGTTACTTTCAACAGCGCTTGTGGCGTTTTCCGCGCTGGCAAGTGCCCAGATGGCTGAGCCTTTCTCACCGCCAGGCGGTCTGCATCCGCATCAGCCTCACTGCGCCCAGCATGAGATTGCCGGCGATAATGCGCTGCCACAGCAGCGTACGGATGACGTGACGCTGCTGACCTGCACTAACCACCAGGCCTGACGGCGCGCTACCTGCTTAGTGACCAGCGCCGTATCGCGTCGGTCCGCTTTCAGCCTCTCCCTCCGCTGCAATACGCCCGGCCTGGCGAATAACTCGAAAATCCCGAGCAATAAACGAGACATAAGCTGCTTTTAACGAGGTGTTACAGCGGCTAAACTTCTCCACCAAATGTCTCTGCTCAGGAGGAGTTGTGAACAAACCCCGTAGTATTCGAAGCTTGCTGAAAAGCTTTATCGAAAGTGACGCCAGCAACGGCATGGTGCTGATTCTGGCGGCGGTGGCGGCGATGGTGCTGGCCAATAATGCCGCCACCGCGCAGGGCTATCAAAACCTGCTGGCGGAGCCGGTACAGATTCGCTTCGGCGCGCTGGATATCAGCAAAAACCTGCTGCTGTGGATTAACGATGCGCTGATGGCGCTGTTCTTTCTGCTGATTGGCCTCGAAGTGAAGCGCGAACTGATCAGCGGCGAGCTGGCCAGCCGCGACCGCGCGATCTTCCCGGTGATTGCTGCGCTGGGCGGCATGGTTGCGCCGGCGCTCATTTTCCTGCTGTTCAATCATGATAACGACGTTGCCCGCAACGGCTGGGCTATTCCCACGGCCACCGATATCGCCTTTGCGCTCGGTGTGCTGGCGCTGCTCGGCAGCCGGGTGCCGGCGGCGCTGAAGGTGTTCCTGATGGCGCTGGCGATCATTGATGACCTCGGTGCCATCGTGATTATTGCGCTGTTCTATACCAGCGATCTGTCAGTGCTGTCGCTAAGCGTGGCGGGTGGCGCTATCGTGCTGCTGGCGATCCTCAATCGCTGCGGTGTGCGCAACATCGCGGTGTATATGCTGGTGGGCGTGGTGCTGTGGACCGCGGTACTGAAGTCCGGTGTGCATGCCACGCTGGCGGGCGTGGTGGTGGGCTTCTTTGTGCCGCTGGAGGAGAAAGAGGGACACTCACCGGCTGAGCACCTGGCGCACGGCCTGATGCCGTGGGTGAACTGGCTGATCCTGCCGCTGTTCGCGTTCGCCAACGCCGGCATCTCGCTCAGCGGCATCACCTTTGGCGATGTGCTGTCGCCGGAGCCGCTTGGCATTATCCTCGGTCTGCTGATTGGTAAACCGTTAGGTATCACGCTGTTCTGCTGGCTGGCGGTGAAGCTGCGGCTGGCGGCGTTGCCGGGCAGCACCACCATTCGCGACATTATGGCAATCGGCGTGCTGTGCGGTATCGGCTTTACCATGTCGATCTTCATCAGCTCGCTGGCGTTTGACGCCGCGCATGAACAGCTGGTGACGTTCTCGAAGCTGGGCATTCTTAGCGGTTCACTGCTGTCGGCGGTGATAGGTTATACGCTGCTGCGCATCAAACTGCGCTAATAAGGAGAGGCGCAAGCCTCCTTTATGGTATGAATCAGCTCAATTTTAATCATCTCTACTACTTCTGGCAGGTGTGCAAAACCGGTTCGGTGGTGCGCGCCGCTGAAGTGCTGTGCCTCACGCCGCAGACCGTAACCGGCCAGATCAAAGCGCTGGAAGAGCAGCTGGATGGCGTGCTGTTTCGCCGTCAGGGGCGCGGTCTGGTGCCCACCGAGCTGGGGCAGCTGGTGTTCCGCTATGCCGATCGCATGTTTATGCTCAGCCAGGAAATGCTTGATATCGTTAACTACCGCAAGGAGTCGCATCTGCTGTTTGATGTTGGCGTGGCGGATGCGCTGTCAAAACAGTTGGTGAGCAAGGTGCTGGAAACGGTGGTGATGGCCGGCGAGAAAATTCAGCTGCGCTGCTTTGAATCAACGCATGAAATGCTGCTGGAGCAGCTCAGCCAGCACAAGCTGGATATGATCCTCTCCGACTGCCCGATAGATTCAACCCAGCAGGCCGGGCTGTTTTCGGTCAAGCTCGGCGAATGTCCGGTTAGCTTCTGGTGTAATGCGCCACTGCCTGAGCTGCCGTTTCCGGCCTGTCTGGAGCAGCGGCGCCTGCTGCTGCCCGGCCGGCGTTCGATGCTGGGGCGCAAGCTGCTGAACTGGATCCACAGCCAGGGGTTACAGGTTGAGATTCTCGGTGAATTTGATGATGCGGCGCTGATGAAGGCGTTTGGCGCGCAGAACAACGCGATCTTTGTCGCACCGACGCTGTACGGAGATGACGTCTATCGTGACGATAGCGTGCGCGAGATCGGCAGGCTGGAGACGGTGATGGAGGAGTATCACGTTATTTTTGCCGCGCGTATGATTCAGCATCCGGCGGTGCAGAGCATCTGCCATCGCGACTTCAGCGCGCTGTTCAGCCACGGATCGCAGGCATAAAAAAACCGGCGAAGCGCCGGTTCTTTTAACAAAGCGATAAACAGACGGCGATTAAGCCAGTTTGTTGATCTGAGCAGTCAGGTTTGCTTTATGACGTGCAGCTTTGTTTTTGTGGATCAGACCTTTAGCAGCCTGACGGTCCACGATTGGTTGCATTTCGTTGAATGCGTTCTGCGCAGCAGCTTTGTCGCCGGTTGCGATAGCCGCGTATACTTTCTTGATGAAAGTACGCATCATAGAACGATTGCTCGCGTTATGCTTGCGACGTTTCTCAGATGTTACGGCGCGTTTCTTAGCTGATTTGATATTAGCCAAGGTCCAACTCCCAAATGTGTTCTATATGGACAAATCAAAGGCCGAGGACTATGCCTTTTGCGCCTTCTTTTGTCAATGGATTTGTGCAATAAAGCGTCGTTTTAACTACGACACCCGCTTACGTAATTGATGGCGCAAGATTCTACCAGCAACACCGCGCTGAATACAGTATTTCGCAACAAAATTGTTGTGATGGGGCCGGAGCCGCCAGCCAGCGGGCGCCTGACGCTGAATCAGGCGCAGGAAAGGCACGCAGACGGGTTAACCTGAACGCTATTCAAGGGTATAATCCGCCGATTTCCACCGGTTTGAGTCAGCCATGAAGTTTATCCGCGGTATTTACAATCTGAAAGAGCAGCATCGCGGCTGCGTCCTGACCATTGGTAATTTTGACGGCGTGCATCGCGGCCACCAGGCGCTGATGGCGGAGTTAATTGCCGAAGGACGTAAACGCAACCTGCCGGTGGTGGTGATGCTGTTTGAGCCACAGCCGCTGGAGCTGTTTGCCGGCGACAAAGCGCCGGCGCGCCTGACGCGTCTGCGTGAAAAGCTCAAATACCTCGCACTGGCGGGCGTTGATGCCGTGGTGTGCGTGCGCTTCGATCGCCGGTTTGCGGCACACTCAGCACAAAGCTTTATCAGCGAACTGCTGGTCGACAAGCTCAATGTGAAATTCCTCGCAGTGGGGGATGATTTCCGCTTTGGCGCTGGTCGCCAGGGGGATTTCCTGTTATTACAGAAAGCCGGTGCGGAGTATGGCTTTGAGGTCATCAGCACCCAGACCTATTGTGATGGCGGCAAACGTATCAGCAGTACGGCGGTACGTCAGGCGCTGGCGCAGGACGATTTTGCTCAGGCGCAGCTGCTGCTCGGTCATCCGTTCAGTATTTCTGGCCGCGTGGTGCACGGTGATGCACTGGGACGCACCATTGGTTTCCCGACCGCCAATCTCCCGCTTCGACGCACCGTGACGCCGGTAAAAGGTGTCTTTGCGGTAGAAGTGCTGGGGCTGGGCGAGCAGCCGATTCCCGGCGTGGCAAACATTGGTACGCGCCCGACGGTAAAAGGTCTGCGTCAGCAGCTTGAAGTTCACCTGCTCGACACACATATGAATCTTTATGGGCGCCACATTGAGGTGGTGCTGAAGCAGAAGATTCGCGACGAACAGCGTTTCGCTTCGCTGGACGCGCTGAAAGAACAAATTGCGAAAGATGTGGTGACGGCCCGCCAATTTTTTGGGCTAAAAACACCGGTTTAATGACCGAAATACGGAACCGAGAATCTGATGAGTGACTATAAATCTACCCTGAATTTGCCGGAAACGGGGTTCCCGATGCGTGGCGATCTGGCCAAACGCGAACCGGGAATGCTGCAACGTTGGTATGATGACAACCTGTACGGCATCATCCGCGCAGCCAAAAAAGGGAAAAAAACCTTTATCCTGCATGATGGCCCTCCGTATGCGAACGGCAGCATTCATATTGGTCACTCAGTTAACAAGATTCTGAAAGATATTATCGTTAAGTCGAAGGGCATGGCGGGCTTTGACTCGCCGTATGTTCCCGGCTGGGACTGCCACGGCTTACCGATTGAGCACAAAGTTGAGCAGATGATCGGCAAGCCAGGCGAGAAAGTCAGCGCAGCTGAATTCCGCGCAGCCTGCCGCAACTACGCGGCGGAGCAGGTTGAAGGCCAGAAGAAGGACTTCATCCGCCTTGGCGTGCTCGGCGACTGGGATCGTCCTTATCTGACCATGAATTTCCAGACCGAAGCCAACATCATTCGCGCGCTGGGCAAGATCATCGGTAATGGCCATCTGCACAAAGGCGCCAAGCCGGTGCACTGGTGCATGGACTGCCGTTCCGCGCTGGCGGAAGCGGAAGTGGAGTATTACGACAAAACCTCACCTTCTATCGACGTGATGTTTAACGCGCTGGACGCCGACGCGGTACGCGCGAAGTTTGGCGTTGCGGCGTCGGAAGGCCCGGTTTCACTGGTTATCTGGACCACCACGCCGTGGACTATGCCGGCAAACCGCGCCATCTCGCTGCATCCGGAATTCGACTACCAGCTGGTGCAGATTGCCGGCCGCAGCCTGATCCTCGCGAAAGATCTGGTGGAATCGGTGCTGAAACGCGCGGGCATCAGCGAGTGGCAGGTGCTGGGCGAATGCAAAGGCGCCGCGCTGGAGCTGCAGCTGTTCCAGCATCCGTTCCTTGAGCAGATCCAGTCGAAAGTGGTGCTGGGCGAGCACGTCACGCTGGACGCCGGTACCGGTGCGGTGCACACCGCGCCAGGCCACGGTCCGGATGACTATGTGATCGGCCAGAAGTACGGCATCGAAACCGCTAACCCGGTCGGACCGGACGGCGCGTATCTGCCGGGCACCTATCCAACCCTGGATGGCGTTAACGTATTTAAAGCCAACGACATGATCGTTGCGCTGCTGCAGGAGAAAGGCGCGCTGCTGCACGTGGAAAAACTGCTGCACAGCTATCCGCACTGCTGGCGTCATAAAACGCCAATCATCTTCCGGGCTACGCCGCAGTGGTTTATCAGCATGGATCAGAAAGGCCTGCGTGCGCAGTCGCTGAAAGAGATCAAAGGCGTGCAGTGGATCCCGGACTGGGGTCAGGCGCGTATCGAAGCGATGGTCGCTAACCGTCCGGACTGGTGCATCTCGCGTCAGCGCACCTGGGGCGTGCCGATGGCGCTGTTCGTCCATAAAGAGAGCGAGCAGCTGCACCCGGATACGCTGGAGCTGATGGAGAAAGTGGCGCAGCGCGTCGAGCAGGACGGCATTCAGGCGTGGTGGGATCTCGATCCGCGCGATCTGATGGGCGATGACGCCGATCACTACGTCAAAGTGCCGGATACCCTCGACGTCTGGTTTGACTCCGGATCGACCAGCTTCTCGGTGGTGGATGCGCGTCCGGAATTTGACGGGCACGCACCGGATATGTATCTGGAAGGCTCGGATCAGCATCGCGGCTGGTTCATGTCGTCGCTGATGATCTCCACGGCGATGAAAGGCAAAGCGCCTTACCGTCAGGTACTGACCCACGGCTTTACCGTCGACGGTCAGGGCCGCAAAATGTCGAAATCCATCGGCAATACCGTGGCACCGCAGGACGTGATGGACAAGCTGGGCGCGGATATTCTGCGTCTGTGGGTGGCCTCAACCGACTACTCCGGTGAGATGGCCGTATCCGACGAAATCCTGAAACGGGCCGCCGACAGCTATCGCCGTATCCGTAACACCGCGCGCTTCCTGCTGGCCAACCTTGCAGGCTTCAATCCGGCGACAGACTGCGTCAGCCCGGAAGAAATGGTGGTAGTGGATCGCTGGGCTGTCGGCCGTGCGCTGGCGGCACAGCAGGATATTGTGCAGTCGTACGAGAACTACGATTTCCACGAAGTGGTGCAGCGTCTGATGCACTTCTGCTCCATTGAGATGGGCTCGTTCTACCTCGACGTGATCAAAGATCGTCAGTACACCGCGAAGGGCGACAGCCTGGCGCGTCGCAGCTGCCAGACCGCGCTGTGGCATATCGCTGAAGCGCTGGTGCGCTGGATGGCGCCGATCATGTCGTTCACCGCGGATGAGATCTGGGGCTATCTGCCTGGCGAGCGTCCACAGTACGTGTTCACCGAAGAGTGGTATCAGGGCCTGTTTGGTCTGGCGCAGGATGAAGCGCTGAATGATGCTTACTGGGCAGAACTGCTGAAAGTGCGCGGTGAAGTAAACAAGGTTATTGAGCAGGCGCGCAGCGACAAACGCATCGGCGGCGCACTCGAAGCCACCGTCACGCTGTACGCCGATCCGGAACTGGCGGCGAAGCTGCAGGCGCTGGGCGATGAGCTGCGTTTCGTGCTGCTGACCTCGGGCGCGACCGTGGCGGATTATGTGACGGCCAGCGACGAAGCACAGCAGAGCGAGCTGTTAAAAGGTCTGAAAATCGCGCTGCATAAAGCAGAAGGCGAGAAATGTCCGCGCTGCTGGCATTACACTACTGACGTCGGCCAGAATCCGGAGCATGCTGCGGTGTGTGGACGTTGCTACACCAACGTAGCCGGAAACGGTGAAGTGCGGAAATTTGCCTGATGAGTAAACTGTGCTCAACCGGACTGCGCTGGGTATGGCTGGTGCTGGTGGTGATCGTGGTCGATTTTGCCAGCAAGCAGTGGGTCATGAACAACATGATGCTGCATGAAACCCAGCCGCTGATGCCGTTCCTGAACCTGTTCTACGCGCACAACTATGGCGCGGCGTTCAGCTTCCTGGCAGACAAAGGCGGCTGGCAGCGCTGGTTCTTTGCCGGTATTGCCATCGCCATTGTGGTGTCGCTGCTGGTGATGATGTATCGCAATCGCGCCAGCAATAAATTAACCAACATTGCCTACGCGCTGATTATTGGCGGGGCGCTGGGTAACCTGTTTGATCGTGCCTGGCACGGCTTTGTGGTCGACTTTATCGACTTCTATGTCGGTGACTGGCACTTCGCCACCTTTAACATTGCCGACTGCGGAATCTGCATCGGTGCGGCGCTGGTGGTGCTGGAGGGCTTTCTCAGCCCGAAAGGCAAACAGGTCACGAATAAATAAGGGTAACAGATGACAGACATCGTTCAGCGCGACAGCGCGCTGCTGGTGCATTTTACACTGAAGCTGGAGGATGGCTCGACGGCTGAATCCACGCGCGCCAACGGCAAGCCTGCGCTGTTCCGTCTGGGAGATGGCAGCCTGTCGGCGGCGCTGGAGCAGGAGCTGGTCGGGCGTAAAGTGGGCGATCAGCACGCCTTTACGCTCGAGCCGGAAGACGCCTTTGGCGCTGCCAGCCCGGATCTGATCCAGTACTTCTCGCGCCGTGATTTCATCGACGCGGGCGAGCCGGAAGTCGGTGCCATCATGCTGTTCAGCGGCATGGGCGGCAGCGAAATGCCGGGCGTGATTCGTGAAATTTCCGGTGACTCGATTACCGTCGATTTCAACCATCCGCTGGCGGGTCAGCGCATTAAATTCGAGATTGAAGTGCTGGAGATCGATCCGGTGCTGGAGGCCAGCGATGCAAATCCTGTTAGCTAACCCACGCGGTTTCTGTGCAGGCGTCGACCGCGCCATCAGCATTGTCGAGCGGGCGCTGGAGATGTATGGCGCGCCAATCTACGTGCGTCATGAAGTGGTGCATAACCGCTACGTGGTTAGCAGCCTGCGCGAGCGCGGTGCGATCTTCATTGAAGAGATCAGTGAAGTACCGGACAACGCCATCCTGATTTTCTCGGCACACGGCGTTTCCCAGGCGGTACGCGCCGAAGCGAAAGCGCGCAGCCTCACCATGCTGTTTGACGCCACCTGTCCGCTGGTGACTAAGGTGCATATGGAAGTGGCGCGTGCCAGCCGTAAAGGTGTGGAAGCGATTCTCATCGGCCACGCCGGCCATCCGGAAGTGGAAGGCACCATGGGCCAGTACAGCAACCCGAACGGCGGTATGTATCTGGTGGAGTCGCCTGAGGATGTGTTTAAGCTGCAGGTAAAAGATGAAAACAACCTGTGCTTTATGACGCAGACCACGCTGTCGGTGGATGATACCTCGGACGTGATCGATGCGCTGCGTCAGCGCTTCCCGGCAATCATCGGACCGCGTAAGGATGATATCTGCTATGCCACCACCAACCGCCAGGAAGCCGTGCGTGTGCTGGCGCAGGATGCGGAGGTGGTTCTGGTGGTCGGCTCGAAAAACTCCTCCAACTCGAATCGTCTGGCGGAACTGGCGCAGCGTGCTGGCAAGCTGGCGAAGCTGATTGATTCTGCGGATGATATTCAGGAAGAGTGGGTCAAAGGCGTGCAGTGTATCGGCGTTACCGCCGGCGCTTCGGCTCCGGATATTCTGGTGCAGCAGGTGATTCAGCGCCTGCGTGAGCTGGGCGGCGAAGCGGCAATTGAGCTGATAGGCCGTGAAGAGAATATCGTGTTTGAAGTGCCGAAAGAGCTGCGCGTCGACGTACGCAACGTGCAGTAAGCACTTCAATTTGCTGACAGAAACAGGCCGACAATGTTCGGCCTTTTCTTTATCCTTTGTCACCTCAGCCGTGACTTCCAGCGGGCGGGATTGCTTTTACTGATAATCTATCGCGGCTGGCCTAAAATTCTTATTATCCCGTTATTATTGTGGCGTGACTGTTATCTGACCGTTAACCTGTTTACGCTTTGCATGCATAGTTTTGTATCAGGAATGAATAAATATGAGTGAAATCCGCATTGCTATTGTTGGTGCGCCGGGTCGCATGGGACGCAATCTGATTCAGGCCGCACAGCAGGCGGAAGGCGTGGTGTTAGGCGCGGCGCTGGCGCGCAGCGGTTCCTCGCTGCTGGGGGCGGATGCCGGTGAACTGGCGGGAATCGGCAAAACCGGCGTACGGGTGACCGACGATCTGCAGCAGGTGGTGAATGATTTCGATGTGCTGATCGATTTCACCCGTCCGGAAGGCACGCTGGAATATCTGGCGTTCGCCGTCAGCATCAAAAAGCGATGGTGATTGGCACCACCGGTTTTGATGAAGCCGGTAAGGCAGCCATCCGTGAAGCGGCTGAAGAGATTGGCATCGTATTTGCCGCGAACTTCAGCGTCGGCGTCAATCTGGTGCTTAACCTGTTACAGCAGGCGGCAAAAGTGATGGGCGACTATGCGGATATCGAGATTGTGGAAGCGCATCACCGCCATAAAGTGGATGCGCCATCAGGCACGGCGCTGGCGATGGGAGAGGCGATTGCCGACGCCATGCACTGGAAGCTGGATGAGCACGCGGTTTACGCGCGCGAAGGCCATACCGGCGAGCGCAAGGCGCAAACCATCGGCTTTGCCACCGTGCGCGCGGGCGATATTGTCGGTGAGCACACCGCGATGTTTGCGGATATCGGCGAGCGCGTAGAGATTACGCACAAGGCTTCCAGCCGTATGACCTTCGCCAACGGGGCCGTTAAGGCTGCTGCGTGGTTAAAAGATAAGAAATCTGGCCTTTATGATATGCGTGATGTGCTGGATTTATCGATGTTGTGAGTGTTGTGAACCATCGTGATGTGGTTATTTCAATCGGTAAGATATTGATTGAACGGGGCAATGTTTTCATTGCCCTTTATTTTGTCTGTAAAATGGCAATCTTAATGTGATTTTTGTTTGTGATGGTTATTTTTGTGACTTATCTGCACGTTTTTTCATGTCGAGTGGCTTTTTTTGACCATTTGGTCAAAAATATACGCATTCAGCCGGTGTTTTGCCATTAATTGCGTCAGGCAACCGATTATTTATCGGAGATCTCTCACTATTTTGTCGCCTTGCTTCACTTTTAACATTCAGTATCCCGAAATATACAAAAAAATAACCGCTCAGGGTAGACAATCACCAGGTCGATCATTAGAATGCGCGCAATTTGCCAAAAATCGAGCGGTCAGGCGGTTTTTGCATTGATTCAGCGCATCATTTTGAATTAATATGCAGATATTGTGACTGTTTATTCCCTGGAGGATGTTTTGATTAAGTCAGCGCTCTTGGTTCTGGAAGACGGAACCCAATTCCACGGTCGGGCCATCGGGGCAATGGGATCGGCAGTGGGGGAGGTCGTTTTCAATACGTCAATGACCGGTTATCAAGAAATCCTCACTGATCCTTCCTATTCCCGCCAGATCGTCACCCTCACTTATCCTCATATCGGCAACGTTGGTGCCAATGCCGCCGATGAAGAATCCAGTCAAATCCATGCTCAGGGCCTCGTCATCCGCGATCTGCCGCTGATTACCAGCAACTTCCGCAGCGAAGAGAGCCTGTCAGCCTATCTGCAGCGCAACAATATTGTCGGTATCGCCGATATCGATACGCGCAAACTGACGCGCCTGCTGCGTGAGAAAGGGGCGCTGAACGGCTGCATCATCGCCGGCGACAGTCCGGATGCGGCGCTGGCGTTGCAGAAAGCCCAGGCGTTCCCGGGCCTGAAAGGCATGGACCTGGCGAAAGAAGTGACCACGGCGGAAACCTACGCGTGGCAGCAGGGGAGCTGGGCGCTGAAAGGCGGCCTGCCCGAGCAGCAAAGCGCTGACGCGCTGCCGTTCCACGTGGTGGCTTATGACTACGGCGCCAAGCGCAACATTCTGCGCATGCTGGTGGATCGCGGCTGTCGCCTGACGGTTGTCCCGGCGCAAACGCCGGCTGATGACGTGCTGGCGCTGAATCCGGACGGGATTTTCCTGTCAAATGGCCCTGGCGACCCGGAGCCGTGCGACTACGCCATCAGCGCGATTCAGGCTTTCCTGAAAACTGACATTCCGGTGTTTGGTATCTGTCTTGGCCATCAGCTGCTGGCGCTGGCCAGCGGTGCGAAAACCGTGAAGATGAAGCTTGGCCATCACGGTGGCAACCATCCGGTGAAAGACCTCGATAACAACACCGTGATGATCACCGCGCAGAACCACGGTTTTGCCGTCGATGAAACCAACCTGCCGGCTAACCTGCGCGTGACCCATGTTTCCCTGTTTGACCAGACCGTACAGGGCATTCACCGCACCGACAAACCGGCGTTCAGCTTCCAGGGACATCCGGAAGCCAGCCCAGGCCCGCACGATGCGGCGCCGCTGTTCGATCACTTTATCGAACTGATCGAAGCTTACCGTTCTAACGCGAAGTAATCAGGAGCCCACGATGCCAAAACGTACTGACATAAAATCTATCCTGATCCTTGGCGCTGGCCCGATTGTGATTGGCCAGGCATGTGAATTCGATTATTCAGGTGCGCAGGCGTGTAAAGCGCTGCGTGAAGAGGGATACCGCGTCATTCTGGTGAACTCTAACCCGGCCACCATCATGACTGACCCGGAAATGGCGGATGCGACCTACATCGAGCCTATCCACTGGGAAGTGGTGCGTAAAATCATTGAAAAAGAGCGCCCGGATGCGGTGCTGCCGACCATGGGGGGCCAGACCGCGCTGAACTGTGCGCTGGAGCTGGAGCGCCAGGGTGTGCTGGCCGAGTTTGGCGTGACCATGATTGGTGCCACCGCCGATGCGATTGATAAAGCCGAAGACCGTCGCCGCTTCGACGTGGCGATGAAGAGCATCGGTCTGGATACCGCACGTTCCGGTATCGCGCACACCATGGAAGAAGCGCTGGCGGTAGCGGAAGAGGTTGGTTTCCCGTGCATCATTCGTCCGTCATTTACCATGGGCGGCACCGGTGGCGGTATCGCTTACAACCGCGAAGAGTTTGAAGAGATTTGCGAGCGCGGCCTCGATCTGTCGCCAACCAATGAGCTGCTGATTGATGAGTCGCTGATTGGCTGGAAAGAGTACGAGATGGAAGTGGTGCGTGATAAAAACGACAACTGCATCATCGTCTGCTCGATCGAAAACTTTGACGCCATGGGGATTCACACCGGTGACTCCATCACCGTGGCGCCAGCCCAAACGCTGACCGATAAAGAGTATCAGATCATGCGTAACGCCTCGCTGGCGGTACTGCGTGAAATCGGTGTCGAAACCGGCGGTTCCAACGTCCAGTTCTCGGTGAACCCGAAAGATGGCCGCCTGATCGTTATTGAGATGAACCCGCGCGTGTCGCGTTCTTCAGCGCTGGCCTCGAAAGCGACCGGCTTCCCGATTGCCAAAGTCGCGGCCAAGCTGGCGGTGGGCTTTACCCTCGATGAACTGATGAACGACATCACCGGTGGCCGTACGCCGGCCTCGTTCGAACCGTCCATCGATTACGTCGTCACCAAGATTCCCCGCTTCAACTTCGAGAAGTTTGCCGGTGCCAATGACCGTCTGACCACGCAGATGAAGTCGGTTGGTGAAGTGATGGCGATTGGCCGCACGTTCCAGGAGTCGATGCAGAAAGCGCTGCGCGGTCTGGAAGTGGGCGCCAGCGGCTTCGACCCGAAAGTGGATCTGGATGATGGCGAAGCCCTGACCCGTATCCGCCGCGAGCTGAAAGATGCCGGTTCTGACCGCATCTGGTATATCGCTGATGCGTTCCGTGCCGGCATGTCGGTCGACGGCGTGTTTAACCTGACCAACGTTGACCGCTGGTTCCTGGTGCAGATTGAAGAGCTGGTGCGCCTGGAAGAGCAGGTGGCGCGCGAAGGTGTCAACTCGCTGAGCGCGGATTTCCTGCGTGCGCTGAAGCGTAAAGGCTTTGCCGATGTGCGTCTGGCAACGCTGGCCGGTGTGGCGGAAAGTGAAATCCGCAAGCTGCGTCATCAGTTCAACCTGCATCCGGTTTACAAGCGCGTGGATACCTGTGCGGCAGAGTTCGCCACGGACACCGCCTACATGTACTCCACCTATGAAGAAGAGTGCGAAGCCAATCCTAATCAGGATCGCGACAAAATCATGATTCTGGGCGGCGGGCCAAACCGTATCGGTCAGGGCATTGAGTTCGATTACTGCTGCGTGCATGCGGCGCTGGCGCTGCGTGAAGACGGTTACGAAACCATCATGGTCAACTGTAACCCGGAAACCGTGTCAACTGATTACGACACCTCAGACCGTCTCTACTTCGAGCCGGTAACGCTGGAAGACGTGCTGGAGATCGTGCGCATCGAGCAGCCAAAAGGCGTTATCGTGCAGTACGGTGGCCAGACGCCGCTGAAGCTGGCGCGCGCGCTGGAAGCGGCTGGCGTGCCGGTGATTGGTACCAGCCCGGATGCCATTGACCGCGCGGAAGACCGTGAGCGTTTCCAGCAGGCGGTGGATCGCCTGAAACTGAAACAGCCAGCTAACGCCACGGTGGCGACGCTGGAACAGGCGGTAGAGAAAGCCGCAGGGATTGGCTATCCGCTGGTGGTGCGTCCTTCCTACGTGCTGGGCGGCCGGGCGATGGAAATCGTCTATGACGAAGTGGATCTTAAGCGCTACTTCCAGACTGCGGTGTCCGTGTCCAACGATGCGCCAGTGCTGCTGGATCGTTTCCTCGATGACGCGGTGGAAGTGGACGTCGATGCGATTTGCGACGGCGAGCGCGTGCTGATTGGCGGCATCATGGAACACATTGAGCAGGCGGGCGTGCACTCCGGTGACTCGGCCTGTTCGCTGCCGGCGTACACCCTGAGCACTGAGATTCAGAACGTGATGCGCCAGCAGGTGGAAAAGCTGGCCTTTGAACTCAACGTACGTGGCCTGATGAACGTGCAGTTTGCGGTCAAGGACAACGAAGTTTACCTGATTGAGGTGAACCCACGTGCCGCGCGTACCGTGCCGTTTGTCTCCAAAGCCACCGGCGTGCCGCTGGCGAAAGTGGCTGCACGCGTGATGGCTGGCAAAACCCTGGCTGAACAGGGCGTGACCGAAGAGGTGATTCCGCCGTACTACTCGGTAAAAGAAGTGGTGCTGCCGTTCAACAAATTCCCGGGCGTGGACCCGATTCTTGGTCCGGAAATGCGTTCGACCGGTGAAGTGATGGGCGTGGGCCGCACCTTCGCGGAAGCATTCAGCAAAGCTATGCTGGGCGCGCAGAGCAATATGAAGAAGCAGGGGCGTGCGCTGCTGTCGGTGCGTGAAGGCGACAAGAAACGTATTGTTGACCTGGCCGCGAAGCTGCAGAAGTTTGGCTTCGAGCTGGATGCGACGCACGGTACCGCCGTGGTGCTGGGTGAAGCCGGCATCAATCCGCGCCTGGTGAACAAGGTGCACGAAGGGCGTCCGCACATTCAGGATCGCCTGAAGAACGGTGAGTACACCTACATCGTCAACACCACCGCAGGACGCCAGGCGATTGAGGATTCTAAACTGATTCGCCGCAGCGCGCTGCAGTACAAAGTGCATTACGACACCACGCTGAACGGTGGTTTTGCCACCGCGATGGCGCTGAATGCGGATCCGACCGAAAAAGTAATTTCGGTGCAGGAAATGCACGCGCAGATCAAAGGCTAAACCGCCTGCTCTGTGACTAAACGGCCCCGCGCGGGCCGTTTTTTTTGGCCTGTTTTGCCTGTGCTGCATAAGTTTATACGTTACAAATCTATTGATTTGACATAATTTTTATCAGTTGATGCGAAACCAGTTACATTCAGGCGTATCCGCACAAAATTATAAATACCTCTCCGCTAAGCGCACCGTACTATTCCGCAGCTCAATCATAGAGCGCTCACCTTTACGGGATATAAAAATGAAAATGCGTGCTTTCACTCTCAGCGCAGTGGCTGCGTTACTTGTTGCTGCACCTCTAGCCAGTCAGGCGGAAATCACCCTGCTGAAGCAGGATCCGCAGGCCGGCGATCCGCTTAGCCGTCTTGATTTCAAAGTGGGCGGCAGTATTCGTCCGCAGTATCTGCACCAGAACGGGGTTAACGATAAATCGTATAAGCGTAACGGCTACGACGGCGGTTCACGTTTCCGTTTCAGCGCCAACTACTACCTGTTTGACGATGTCAGCTGGGTGGGTTACTACGAGCTGGGCGTTAACTTCCCGGCATGGTGGGGCTGGGATAACCACTATGCGGACGGCGCCCATAACACCACGCGTCGCCAGCTGTATACCGGTTTCAAAAGCGCATCGCTGGGCGAGCTCTATTTTGGCCAGCAGAACAGCGTTTATTACGATGTCGTCGGCGCTAAAACCGATATCTGGGACTACGATATGCTGGCCCAGGCACCGGGCAACGGCATCAACGGTGACTACGACGGATCTTACCGCTCGCGTAAGATGCTGAAGTATAAAAACACCTTTGGCGATGCGGATGTCTATGCCGCTTATTTGTTTGAAGATGACGATTATCTGCCGGGTAACGGCCTGCGCTACAAGCGTAAGGGCGGCGGTTCGCTGGGTGTGAACTATCACATCACCAAAGATCTGGCGTGGGGCACCGCGTGGAACTACACCCGCGCGGATATCCGCAATCCGGGCAATGGCGACAGCAAGCGTTACGACCAGAATATCTACGGCACCGCGCTGAGCTGGACGCCGGACAACTGGACGCTGTCCGCCGGTGCGGGCTGGTATGAGAACTTCTCGCCAACTAAACGCAACACCGTTAACAACTACTTCGCGGATGATGCGTGGGGCGTTGAATACTTCGCCGGTTATAAATTCCCGATCGGCCAGTATGCTGTGAAGAGCATCCAGCCGTACTTCATGGGCGATCGCCTGGAGTTCGTCAACGGACGTAACTACAAGCGTATCGATAACGGCGTGGGCGTCAGCGCGCAGCTCGACTACGGTTTCCGCGTCGACTACGAGTACGTGATCACCTCCAGTACCGATAAATCTCTGGGCAACGTTAATCTGGTGCGCCTGCGCTACGATTTCTGATGCGTAAATCAACGGCTCCTGCGGGAGCCGTTTTTTTTGGCGGGCACAGTGCGCTTTTCTTTACACAGCGCGCGGGCAGCGCTGAGCATCACCCTGAGTTGTAGCGCCTTCACCGCGAATTCTGGCGGCTCTTTCCGCTAACGGCCGCAAAGCCGGAGTAAAACTCTGTCGGTCAGACAAAACGCCGAGCCAAGCGGGCTTTACGTAAATAGCACGGTCGTCCTATCGACGAAAGTTTCACCTTTACGTATCATTGCGCCAATTTTTTTCCTGTAGGTCTTTTAACATGATTAGTTTGATCGCGGCACTGGCAGCAGATCGTATTATTGGCATGGAAAACGCCATGCCATGGCACCTGCCTGCCGACCTCGCGTGGTTCAAGCGCAACACGCTGAACAAACCGGTGATTATGGGCCGTCTGACCTTTGAATCGATTGGTCGCCCGTTACCGGGACGCCTGAATATTGTGGTCAGCAGCCAGCCCGGCAACCATGACGGCGTGACCTGGGTGACGTCGCCGGAAGAAGCGATTGCCGCAGCGGGTGAGGCAGAAGAGATCATGGTGATTGGTGGTGGCCGGATTTATGCGCAGATGCTGGCGCGCGCCGATCGTCTGTATCTGACGCATATCGATGCGGAAGTGGAAGGCGACACCCAGTTTCCGGATTACGAGCCGGACGAGTGGCAGTCGACGTTCAGTGAGTTCCACGATGCCGATGCGCAGAATTCGCACAGTTACTGCTTTGAGATTCTGGATCGCCGCCGTTGAGAATGGCCAGGTGCGCATGAATGCGCAGCCTGTAAAGGCAGGGATCAATCGCTGTTTTTGACGCGATAAACCCGTGCAATATCAGGCTGATGGCTGTCACGGTACAGATGGTCGTTGTAGGGTCGCCATTTATGGTGACCCAAAAAAAGCCCCGCTAACATCGCGGGGCTTTTTGTTTACTGCATATCGCTCAGGGGGGAGGGCGCATTCACCGCGCTTTCCGCCATGGCCTGGTCACGGTTCGAGACCTGGGTGTAATACTGGCCGCTCTCCCAGTGCAGCAGGGTCAGCGTTCCGCCCCAGCAGCAGCCGGTGTCGAGCCCGATCACATGCTCTGGCGTGCCTTTTCCTTCCAGCGAAGCCCAGTGACCAAAGATTTGCGTATAATCGCTGCTGATTTTGCCGGGCACCTGGAACCACGGTTTCAGCGGCGGCGGCGCTGAGGCGGGTGCCTCTTTGCAGATCATATCGAGCTGACCATTGGGGAAACAGAAGCGCATGCGCGTCAGCGCATTGGTGCTGAAACGCAGGCGCGCCAGTCCGCTCAGCTCCGGTGTCCAGTTGTTCGGCATGTCGCCATACATGGCATCGAGAAACAGCGGATAGCTGTCGCTGGATAAGACCGCCTCAACTTCGCGCGCGCACTGCTGTGCCGTCTCCAGATCCCACTGCGGCGTAATGCCAGCATGAGCCATCAGCAGCTTTTTCTCTTCATCCACCTGCAGCAGCGGCTGGCGCCGCAGCCAGTTAATCAGCTCGTCGGCATCGTCCGCTTCCAGCAGGGGCGTCAGGCGATCCTTGGGCTTGTTACGGCTGATACCGGCATACACTGCCAGCAAATGCAGGTCATGGTTGCCCAGCACCATGCGCACACAGTCTCCGAGCGACCTGACGTAGCGCAGTACCTCAAGCGAACCCGGACCGCGCGCTACCAGGTCGCCGGTCAGCCAGAGCTCGTCCTGCTGCGCATCGAAATTGACCTGCGCCAGCAGCGCACGTAATTCGTCATAACAGCCGTGAATATCGCCAATCAGGTATGTACTCATTAAGTCAGTCCGATGAAAACGCGCCGCCCGGACTGGCCGGGCGGAGGAGGAATTAGTGAATGTGGGTTTGCACCGCGAGGCGGAACACCGGAATCTCCACGTGGAAGGTCTCGCCCTCTTCGTCGATCATCACATAGTGTCCCTGCATGGTGCCCATCGGCGTTTCCAGAACCGCACCGCTGGTGTACTGAAACTCATTGCCGGGCGCGATATGCGGCTGCTCACCGACCACGCCTTCACCCTGCACTTCGGTCTCGCGCCCGTTGCCATTGGTGATTAGCCAGTAGCGGCTGCGCAGCTGCACGCTGTTGCGCCCGAGGTTACGGATGGTGATGGTGTAGGCAAACACGTAGCGATCCTCATCGGGAGAGGATTGCGATTCCACATACTGACTCAGTACCTGAACACAAACGCGGGCCAGTTCACTCATGCACTCAGTTCTCCGCAGATTCAGCCTGATGATTGCCCAGCCAGTTTGCCAGCTGGCAATACTGCGCCACGGTGACATTTTCTGCCCGCAGCGAGGCGTCGATGTTGAGTTCATCCAGCGCACCGGCCGTGAACAGGTGTCCCAGGCTGTTACGCAGGGTTTTGCGTCGCTGACCAAACGCTTCGGTGGTGATACGGCTCAGTAAACGCACATCGCTGACCGGATACGGTGGCTGGGTAAAGGGCACCAGACGCACTACCGCCGAATCCACTTTCGGTGGCGGGGTGAACGATTGTGGTGGCACTTCCAGCACCGGAATCACCTGACAATAATATTGCGCCATCACGCTGAGACGCCCGTAAGCTTTGCTGCCCGGGCCGGCTACCAGACGGTTAACCACCTCTTTCTGCAGCATGAAGTGCATATCTTTAATCGAACCAGTATAGCTGAAAAGGTGGAACATCAGCGGCGTCGAGATGTTGTAAGGCAGGTTGCCAAACACGCGCAGCGGCTGACCCTGCTCCTTTGACAGCGCGGAGAAGTCGAAGGTCATCGCATCCTGCTGATAAATCGTCAGCTTAGGACCGAGGAACGGGTGCGTCTGCAAACGCGCGGCAAGGTCGCGGTCCAGCTCGACGACAGTCAGCGCATCAAGACGCTCGCCCACCGGCTCGGTTAACGCACCCAGCCCTGGGCCAATCTCCACCATGGCTTCACCCTTTTGCGGATGAATAGCGGAGACGATGCTGTCGATAATGTACTGATCGTTCAGGAAGTTCTGCCCGAAACGTTTACGGGCGTAGTGCCCCTGATGGACGCGATTATTCATTACTGCTCTTGATCATAGTGATGGCGAGGTTAAGCGCCGTAATAAAGCTGCCCGGCTCTGCGCTGCCCAGACCGGCGAGTTCCAGCGCGGTGCCGTGGTCAACAGAGGTACGGATAAATGGCAGGCCGAGGGTGATATTCACCGCGCGACCAAATCCCTGGAATTTTAGCACCGGCAGGCCCTGGTCGTGATACATCGCCAGCACTGCATCAGCGTGCTGCAGATATTTCGGCTGAAACAGCGTATCCGCCGGTAACGGACCGGTGAGCTGCAGGCCCTGCTGGCGCAGTTCGTCGAGCGCCGGGATGATGGTATCGATCTCTTCCCGGCCCATATGACCGCTTTCGCCAGCATGCGGGTTGAGCCCGCAGACAAAGATATGCGGCTGCGGAATGCCAAACTTTTGCTGCAAATCCTGATGCAGGATGGTGATGACTTCATGCAGGCTGTCACGGGTGATGGCGTTCGCGACATCTTTCAGCGGCAGATGCGTGGTGGCCAGCGCCACGCGCAACGCTTCGGTCGCCAGCATCATCACCACGCGATCGCCACCGGCGCGCTCAGCAAAGAACTCAGTGTGGCCGGTGAAGGGGATGCCGGCGTCATTGATCACGCCTTTGTGCACCGGACCGGTTACCAGCGCGGCAAACTCGCCGCTGAGGCAGCCGTCGCAGGCGCGGGCCAGCGTCTCCAGTACGTAATGACCGTTGGCGACCGTCAGTTCGCCGGCGGTCACCGGCTGCGCCGTCGCGATGGGCAGCAGCGTCAGCGTACCGGCCTGCTGCGGCTGCGGTGCCACGCCGGGCTGATAGTCACGCAGCGTCAGCGGCAAACCCAGTTGAGCCGCGCGCTGGCGCAGCACGTCGCCGTCTGCGCACACCACCAGCTCAACCGGCCAGTCACGCTGAGCCAGCGCAACGGCGAGATCGGGACCAATCCCGGCGGGTTCGCCGGGCGTGATCGCCACACGATAATTACTGACCATTGCCATCCAGAATCTTCACGTAAGCACTGGCGCGCTGTTCCTGCATCCAGGTTTGCGCTTCTTCGGCAAACTTACGGTTGAACAGCAGACGGTAAGCGCGCTCTTTCTGCGCGGCATCGGTTTTATCCACCTGACGGGTATCCAGCAGCTGAATCAGGTGCCAGCCGAAGGAGGAGTGCACCGGCGCGCTGACCTGGCCTTTCTGCAGCTTCAGCAGCGCATCACGGAACGCCGGATCGTAGATTTCCGGTGACGCCCAGCCGAGGTCGCCGCCCTGGTTCGCTGAACCCGGATCGTCGGAGAACTGTTTCGCGGCAGCGGCGAAGGTGGTTTTGCCACTCTTGATGTCTGCGGCGATCTGTTCAATCTTCTGACGTGCCTGATCGTCGGTTAGGATCGGTGACGGCTTCAGCAGAATGTGGCGGGCATGCACTTCGGTGACCGAAATGTTTTTGCTCTCGCCGCGCAGGTCGTTCACTTTCAGGATATGGAAGCCAACGCCGGAGCGGATTGGGCCGACGATGTCGCCTTTCTTCGCGCTGCTCAGCGCCTGCGAGAATAGCGTTGGCAGCTCTTCAATTTTGCCCCAGCCCATGTTGCCGCCTTTCAGCGCCTGCGGATCGGCAGAGTAGGTCACGGCCAGTTTACCGAAATCGGCACCACCTTTCAGTTCACCCACCAGCTGACGCGCCAGCGCTTCCTGGTCGTCAACCTGCTGCTGAGTTGGATTTTCCGGCAGCGGCAGCAGAATCTGGCTGATGTTAAGTTCGGTGCCCTGGGTATTCTGCGAGCCGATCTGCTTAGCCAGCGTATCCACTTCCTGCGGCAGAATGGTGACGCGACGGCGCACTTCATTGTTACGCACTTCAGAGATCAACATCTCTTTGCGGATCTGCGCGCGATAATCGTTGTAGTTCATCCCGTCATAGGCCAGACGGCTGCGCAGCTGATCAACGCTCATGCGGTTCTGCGCGGCGATGTTCTGGATCGCCTGATCCAGTTGCTGATCGCTCACCTGCAGACCGGCTTTTTCGCCCATCTGCAGAATGATGGCATCCATGACCTGGCGTTCAAGGATCTGATGACGCAGGGTTTTGTCATCCGGCAGTTGCTGACCAGCCTGCTGCGCCTGTGACTTCACCGTGCGCAGCATGTTGTCTACGTCACTTTCCAGCACCACGCCGTTGTTCACGACTGCGGCAACTTTATCGACCATCTGTGGGGCTGCGAACGCAGTGTTAGCGGTGATCGCCACACCAAGAATCAGCATTCTCCAGTTCTTCATACTTTATCCATTGTTGTTTCCGCACTGCGGGATAGCCTGTCAAATATCACAACATCAGAAAGCGCGCTGATAAGGGATGATGCCCTGACGCAGCATTTCATTGGTGCCTAAGCCATAGTTAGAACTCAGACCACGCAGCTCAATGTTGAATGAGATTTGGTTGTCATACTTGCTGTCGTTGTTTTCCCAACCGTTGATCTTGCGTTCGTAACCCAGACGAATGGCGTAGCAGCAGGAGCTGTACTGCAGACCGACTAGCTGCTCGGCCGGACGGCTGTTGCGGGTGTCATAGTAGTAACCCCCCACCAGCGACCAGGCATCGGCAATCGGCCAGCTGGCCGTGGCGCCCACCTGCGAAATACCGTTTTTGTAGATCTTCTGGTAGCTAGGGTTGTCAATCAAACCAGAATCACTCAGCGCCTGCGCCACATACTCCGGGCTGCTGTAGCGGTAGCTCAGCTGCACCATACGGTCGGCATCACGACGGTATTCCACAATGGCATTGCCCTGGGAAACGTTGTCCAGCCGCGTATCGTATTGCAGGCCGCCGCGCACGCCCCAGCGATCGCTGACTTTCCAGTAAGTATCACCCGCCCACACCAGGCTACCGGTATCATCTTCTTTATTCGTCTGGTTTACGCCGGTACGAGACGGGGTAAACGAGTAGATTTGACCCACGGAAACGTTAAAACGTTCAACCAGATCGTTATCATAAATACGCGTGGTCACGCCGGTCGCCACTTCGTTAGACGAAGCGATACGATCGAGGCCACTGTAGGTGCGATCGCGGAACAGGCCGGTGTAGTCGGTCTGCAGCAGCGTGGAGTCGTACGGATAGATGTTGCTCTGGTTGCGGTACGGGATATACAGGTACTGCACGCGCGGTTCCAGCGTCTGGGTGTAGCCTTCAGCCCAGTCCATATTGCGGTCAAATACCAGGCGACCATCAACTTTAAATTGAGGAAGAGTGCGATTTACCGAGTCTTTAAGCAGGCCACTATTGTTATTGATGGCGTTAGGATTAAAGCGGTTGTTATAGTTTTCGATATTGTCCTGCTGATAATGCGTTGCCAGAAGTTTGGCTTCGGTATCCAAGCTGGCCCAGCCGTTCGACAGCGGCAAGTTAAGTGTAGGTTCAACATGCAAACGCGTCGCTTCCGGCATCCGGTTGCTGACGTTGGTAAACTTTACCGCCTGCGCATAAATACGGCCGTCAAAGGGGCCCATATCATTTTGGTAGGCGTTGAGGTCAAGCTGCGGCTCGGCGCGATAGACGTTAGCAGAACTAGTGTTGCCAAAGACCTGAAAATCTTTAGTCGACAGGGTAGCGTCCCAATTAGTATCTGCATAACCAAGGCTAAATTTCTGCGTCGCATAGTTATTGGTCGAACTGTAATATTTGGAGTCGATATCATTGAAATAGTACGGATCGCTAACTTTGGTATAGTTGGCGTTGAAGCGCCAGTGCTGATCGTAGACGCCGGAGTGGCGCCAGTAGAATAGCCAGCGGTCGTCATTGCTGTCGTTCTGCACTGACTGACGCGCGGCTTTATCTTTGTTGTACTGATTGTCAGACGGCAGATAGTCCAGCTCTAACAGGCCGGCACCAAACTGCGTCAGGTAGCGGAACTCGTTCTGCAACTGCAGACCGCGCTTGCTCATGTAGTGCGGCGTAATGGTGGCATCGGCCTGAGGCGCGATGTTCCAGTAGTACGGCAGCATGAATTCAAAGCCGTTGTTGCTGCCGTATTTCGCGTTAGGGATCAGGAAGCCGGAGCGGCGGCGGTCGCCAATCGGCAGCTGCAGATACGGGCTGTAAAACACCGGCACGTTGCCGAGCTTGAAGCGCGCATTCCAGATCTCCGCCACTTCTTCTTCACGGTCCTGAATCACTTCCGAACCGACCACGCTCCAGCTGTTGGAACCCGGCAGACAGGAGGTAAAGCTACCGTTTTCCAGAATGGTATAGCGGTTATTACCGCGCAGTTTCATCTGGTCAGCATCACCGCGACCCTGACGGCCGACCATCTGATAATTACCGTTCCACACGTTGGTGTCTTTGGTGTTCAGATTGGACCAGGCTTTCGGACCTTTCAGGATGACCTGGTTGTCGTCATAGTGCACATTACCCAGCGCATCGACGGTACGCACCGGCGTCGTTTGTCCGTCCTGCTGACGCTGATGCAGCTGCATCTCGTCGGCAACCAGACGGCTGTTCCCCTGCTGCACATCAACATTACCGGTGAACACCGCGTCGTTCGGATAGTTCCCTTTTGCTGAGTCAGAGTTGATGGTTACCGGCAGCGAATTCGCGTCGCCACTGACCAGCGGACGGTTGTAGCTCGGCACGCCCAGCATACACTGCGACATCAGATCGTCGGCCAGTGCATGCTGACTATAAAGCGCTGCACCAATCATGGTAGCCAGCAGGGTAGGTATACGTTTTTTCATACGCGGTTTCGATAATTCCATGAAAACTGGCATCATGCCGACAATCCGGACAGAGACTAACGTACCGCCCGGCGTTGCGCCAGTGTTAATCCTGCTCTGCCTGCGTTGCCGTTAGGCGCGGAGATAAATGACAGGTATGATAATGCAATTTTCAGCCGCAAGCATGGCGAATTGAGGAGTTTATGCGCTACTGGGGAAAAGTTATTGGTCTGGCTCTCGGCTTACTTTCCGGAGCAGGCTTTTGGGGCATCGTACTGGGTCTGATCATTGGTCATCTGTTTGACAAAGTGCGCAGCGTGAAGGGACAGGGCTACTTCGCCAATAATCAGGCGCGTCAGACGCTGTTCTTCAGCACCACGTTCCAGGTGATGGGCCATCTGACCAAGTCAAAAGGGCGCGTCACCGAAGCGGATATCCAGATTGCCTCTCTATTTATGGATCGCATGCAACTGCATGGCGAGGCGCGCACCGCGGCACAGCGTGCGTTTCGTGAAGGTAAGCAGAGCGAATATCCGTTACGTAATAAACTGCGCGAGCTGCGCAGCGCCTGCTTTGGCCGTTTTGACCTGATTCGGATGTTTCTGGAAATTCAAATCCAGGCGGCGTTTGCTGATGGTTCGCTGCATCCCAACGAGCGTCAGGTGCTGTACGTTATCGCGGAAGAGCTGGGGATTTCCCGCGCGCAGTTCGATCAGTTCCTGCGCATGATGGAGGGCGGTCAGCAGTTTGGTGGCGGCTCGTCGTACGGCGGCGGCGCTTATCAGCAGGCGAAACGTGGCCCGACGCTGGAAGATGCCTGCAGCGTGCTGGGGGTGAAAAGCAGCGACGACAGCACCACCATCAAGCGCGCTTACCGCAAGCTGATGGCCGAGCACCATCCGGATAAGCTGGTGGCGAAAGGTCTGCCGCCGGAGATGATGGAGATGGCGAAGCAGAAAGCGCAGGAGATTCAGGCCGCGTACGACCTGATTCGCAAAGAGAAGGGCTTTAAATAAGGGGCGGCGGCCCCTTAAAAATCGGCCGGCTGGCGAAACGTCATGCTGTTGCCAAACGCCGGATGGGTAATGGTTAGCGATTCGGCGTGCAGCTGCAGGCGTGGCGCCATGGCTAACGCCTCGGGATGGGCATAGAAGCGATCGCCGAGAATCGGATGCCCCAGCGCCAGCAGATGCACGCGCAGCTGGTGGGAACGGCCGGTGATCGGCTTCAGCTGCACCCGCGCGCTGTTATCGGCGTCATACGCCAGCACCTGATACTCCGTCTGCGCCGGCTTACCCAGCTCCACACTCACCATCTGCTTCGGCCGGTTAGGCCAGTCGCAAATCAGCGGCAGATCGATCATGCCCTTTTCCGCCGCCGGATGTCCCCAGACGCGCGCCACGTACTGCTTCGCGGGCTCGCGCTCGCGAAACTGCCGCTTCAGCTCGCGCTCAGCCGCCTTGGTCAGCGCCACCACAATCACACCGCTGGTGGCCATATCGAGCCGGTGCACCGACTCCGCCTGCGGAAAATCACGCTGGATGCGCGTCATCACGCTGTCCTTGTGCTCCTCAAGGCGGCCAGGCACCGACAGCAAACCGCTCGGCTTGTTAACCACCACGATGTGCTCGTCCTGATACAGAATATGCAGCCAGGGGTCGAGCGGCGGATTGTAGGGTTCCATCAGCATGATTCAGCGCGGCCTCAGCGATTATTGGTGTGTCACAACGATCAGACGCAGCGCATCCAGCCGCCAGCCGGCCTCGCCGAGGCTGGCCAGCACCTGCTCGCGGTTGCTCTCCAGCGCATCAACCTCATCATCACGGATGTTGGGGTTGACCGCCTTCAGCGCTTCGAGGCGCGACAGCTCGGCGCTCAGCTTCTCCTCGGCTTCGGCTTTGGCCGCCGCAATCAGCGCCTGCGCTTCCGGCACGATGACTTTTTCCGCCTGCGTCAGGATGTGATGCACATCCTGCTGCACCGCATTCACCAGCTTGCTGCCGGTATGGCGATTGACTGCGTTGAGCTGACGGTTAAAGCTTTCGAACTCCACCTTGCCGGCGAGGTTATTTCCGGCGCGATCCATCAGCAGGCGGACCGGCGTGGGCGGCAGGAAGCGGGTAAGCTGCAGGTGCTTCGGCGCCTGCGCTTCGACCACATAGATCATCTCTACCAGCAGCGTGCCCACCGGCAGCGCCTTGTTCTTCAGCAGCGACAGCGCACAGCTGCCGGTATCGCCGGAGAGAATCAGGTCGAGACCGTTGCGAATCAGCGGATGTTCCCAGGTAATGAACTGGGTATCTTCGCGTGACAGCGCCTGGTTACGGTTAAAGGTTACGGTGCAGCCATCTTCCGGCAGGCCGGGGAAATCCGGCACCAGCATGTGGTCCGACGGCGTCAGGACGATCAGGTTATCGCTGCGATCTTCCTGGTTGATCCCGACGATATCAAACAGGTTGAGCGCAAAGTTCACCAGCTCGGTGTCGTTATCCTGTTCGCCGATGGCATCAGCCAGCGCCTGCGCGGCTTCGCCGCCGTTCGAGTTCAGCTCCAGCAGACGGTCGCGCCCCTGCTCCAGCTGCGCCTTCAGCGTGTCATGCTGTTTGCGGCTCTGGGCGATAAAGTCGTCCAGCCCCTGCGGGTTGTCCGGCGCGGCCAGATACTCAATCAGCTGCGGGTAAGCGCTGTCGTAGATGGTGCGGCCGGTCGGGCAGGTGTGCTCAAACGCGTCCAGCCCTTCGTGGTACCAGCGCAGCAGCACTGCCTGGGCGGTTTTCTCCAGCCACGGCACCAGAATCTGGATGTCATGCAATTGGCCGATACGATCAAGACGGCCGATACGCTGCTCGAGCAGATCCGGGTTAAACGGTAAATCGAACATCACCAGCCGGCTGGCGAACTGGAAGTTACGCCCTTCCGAGCCGATCTCCGAACACAGCAGCACCTGGGCGCCATCTTCCTGCGAAGCGAAGAAGGCGGCCGCGCGGTCGCGTTCGATGATTGATAGCCCCTCATGGAACACCGCGGCGCGGATGCCTTCGCGCTCGCGCAGCACCTGCTCCAGCTGCAGCGCAGTGGCGGCTTTGGCGCAAATCACCAGCACTTTCTCTTTACGGTTGCTGGTGAGGTAGCCCATCAGCCACTCAACGCGCGGGTCGAAGTTCCACCAGGTGCCACTGTCGCCTTCAAATTCCTGATAAATCTGCTCGGGATACAGCATGTCGCGCGCGCGCTCTTCCGCCGTTTTGCGCGCCGCCATAATGCCGGAGACTTTAATCGCCGTCTGATACTGCGCCGGCAGCGGCAGGCGAATCTGATGCAGTTCGCGTTTCGGGAAGCCTTTCACACCGTTACGCGTGTTACGGAACAGCACGCGGCTGGTGCCGTGGCGATCCATCAGCATCGAAATCAGCTCTTTGCGCGCGTCGTCTTTGCCGTCGCGATCGCTGTTCGCCACCTGCAGCAGCGGTTCAATATCCTGCTCGCCGACCAGGTCGTTGATCAGGTTCATCTCCTCTTTGCTGATGGCGTGATCGGCCAGCAGCGTACTGACGGCGTCTGCCACCGGGCGGTAGTGCTGCTGCTCGGCCACGAACTGCGCGAAATCGTGGAAACGATTCGGGTCCAGCAGACGCAGACGGGCAAAGTGGCTCTCCATGCCGAGCTGTTCCGGCGTCGCGGTCAGCAGCAGCACGCCGGCGGTCTTTTCCGCCAGCTGTTCGATAACCTGATATTCGCGGCTCGGCGCGGCTTCGCTCCACGCCAGATGGTGCGCTTCGTCGACCACCAGCAGATCCCAGTCAGCTTCGGCCAGCAGCTCCAGCCGCTGCTTATTGCGGCGGACAAAATCCAGCGAGCAGATAATCAGCTGCTCGGTATCAAACGGGTTGTCGCTGTCGTGCTGCGCTTCGGTGTAGCGGTCGTCGTCAAACAGGGCAAAGCGCAGGTTGAAGCGGCGCAGCATTTCCACCAGCCACTGGTGCTGCAGGGTTTCCGGCACCACGATCAGCACGCGCTCGGCGCGTCCGGCCAGCAGCTGCTGCTGGATAATCATCCCGGCTTCAATGGTTTTACCGAGGCCGACTTCATCGGCCAGCAGCACGCGCGGCGCGTGACGGCGACCGACGTCGTGCGCGATGTGCAGCTGATGCGGAATCAGGTTGGTGCGCATGCCGCGCAGGCCGCTAATCGGCAGGCGATACTGTTCGCTCTGGTATTTGCGTGCGCGGAAGCGCAGGGCGAAGCGATCCATGCGGTCCAGCTGGCCGGCAAACAGGCGATCCTGTGGTTTGCTGAACACCAGTTTGCTGTCGAGCATCACTTCGCGCAGCACCACGTTGCTTTCGTCGGTATCAAGACGCGTGCCGATGTAAGTCACTAAATCGTTTTCGTTGCGGACTTCATCAACCTGCATCTGCCAGCCTTCGTGGCTGGTGACGGTATCACCCGGATTAAAAATCACGCGGGTGACCGGAGAATCATTACGGGCATAGAGGCGGTTTTCGCCGGTGGCGGGAAACATCAGTGTGACCATGCGCGTATCCAGCGCCACGACTGTCCCCAGTCCCAGCTCACTTTCCGTATCACTAATCCAGCGTTGACCCAGTGTAAAAACCATATATTTTTTGCTCGATTCTCTAAAAGATAGAAAGACGTTCGCCTGCTCTCAGACAATACCCCACCGCCAGACAGTTATCTGGTCAGCTGGTGCACGCGGTGAGAATCAGGAAGGGCGCTATGGTACTGGATGGCAGGGCATTCGTCACCTGTCAAAAAAGCCCCAGTTGTCCGGTGATCAGTGTAGCAAAGTCATCACCGACAAACGGTAAAATCCCCTCGGCGATCGGCTGCAGCTGCTTGCTGACGTAGTGATCGTAATCCAGCGGCGTGCTGCGCGCTTCCAGCGGCTCCGGCCCGGCAGTGGCCATGACGTAGCGGATCGATCCGCCGTTCTGATACTGCAGCGGACGCTGCAGTTTACGGTTATGTTCATCGGCGAGGCGCGCGGCACGCACGTGGGGTGGCACGTTGCGTTCGTAATCTTTCAATGGCCGGCGCAGGCGCTTTTTATACACCAGCAGATCGTCCAGCTCGCCGGCCAGCAGCTGTGCCACGGTGTCGCGAATGAAGTCCTGCCAGGGTTCACCGCGGAATATGCGGCCATACAACGTCTGCTGGAACTGCTGCGCCAGCGGCGTCCAGTCGGTGCGCACCGATTCCAGCCCCTTAAACACCAGCCGTTCGTCGCCGTCGCGGCGAATCAGTCCGGCATAGCGCTTTTTACTGCCCTGTTCGGCCCCGCGTATGGTTGGCATCAGGAAGCGGCTGAAGTGGGTTTCGTACTCCAGCTCCAGCGCGCTGTCGAGACCGTAAGTCTGCTGCAGATGCTGTTGCCACCAGCGATTCACGTGCCCGGCCAGCCGCTGGCCGATCGCGGCGGCATCGGCTTCGCTGTGGGCGCTTTTCAGCCAGACAAAAGTAGAATCGGTGTCACCGTAAATCACGTCAAAACCTTCGGCTTCAATCAGCTCACGCGTTTGCTGCATGATGGCGTGGCCGCGCAGGGTAATCGACGAAGCGAGGCGCGGATCGAAAAAGCGACAGGCGCTGGTGCCAAGTACGCCATAAAAAGCGTTCATGATGATCTTCAGCGCCTGCGACAGCGGCTGGTTGCCATCGCGTTTGGCGGCCTCGCGCCCCTGCCAGATCTGCCCGACAATCGCCGGTAAACAGTGGGTGCGGCGCGAAAAGCGCGCGTGGCGAAAACCGGGAACCGAATCGGCGTCATCCGGATGCGCCAGGCCTTCGACCAGCCCGACCGGATCAATCAGAAAGGTGCGGATGATCGACGGATAGAGGCTTTTATAATCCAGCACCAGCACCGAATCATACAGTCCGGGGCGCGAATCCATCACGTAGCCGCCAGGGCTGGCTTCCGGTGCCACTTCGCCGAGATTAGGCGCGACAAAGCCGGCGCGGTGCATTCGCGGAATATACAGGTGGCTGAACGCCGCCACCGATCCGCCGTGGCGATCCACCGCCAGGCCATTGACGGTGGCGCGCTCCAGTAAAAACGGCATGATGGCGGTGTGCTGGAAAATACGCGTAACCAGCTCGCAATCCTTCAGGTTGTAGGTGGCCAGCGCCGGTTTGTCGTGGGCAAAGCGCCAGTTGATCTCTTCCATGCGCTGCCACGGATTGTTGATGGCTTTGCCTTCGCCCAGCAGCTCGCGCGACACCGCTTCAAGGCTGAATGAGGCGAAGTCCCAGAACGCCGATTTCAGCGCCTCGATACCGTCAATCACCAGCCGGCCGCTGGCCTGAGCGAAGAACACGCCGGGCTTAAAGCCGTGCTCGCGCCACTCCAGCGGCTGCTGCTGACGGCCAAGACGCAGCGGAATACCGTAGCGGTCGGCATGTTTTTGCAGCACGCGCAGGTCGAACTGCACCACGTTCCAGCCGATGATGACATCGGGATCGTGACGGGCGAACCAGGCGTTAAGCTGCTCCAGCAGCTGTGGCCGGCTGTCGAGGTAAATCAGCTCAAAATCCAGCTGGCTGGCATCACCGTTCGGCGGGCCGAGCATATAGACCTGGCGCTGGCCGCAGCCCTCCAGCCCGATGCAGTAGAGCTCGCCGTGCTCGGTGGTTTCGATGTCGAGCGACACCCATTTCAGCTGCGGACGGTAATCGGGATGCGGCTTGAGGCGCGCGTTGACGAGGCTGTCGCCGCGCGGCTCGCCGCTGAACCACACCGGCGCCGTGATAAAGCGCTCCATCAGGTAGCGTTCCGGCGGGCGGATATCTGCTTCATACACCGCAATGCCGTTTTCACGCAGGCGTTTTTCAATGCTTTGCAGCTGTCGGTGGCTGCGGCAATAGAGTCCCAGCACCGGTCGGCGACGAAAATCTTTCAGATCCAGCGGTTGCAGGCGCGTATGGCGCTCGTCGCGAATCAGCGCTTCGGTTTGCGCCTGGAACTCCCGGGGAATAAACGCCACTGACTCCTGCGCAGGCAGCACCAGGCGCTGCGGGCCCTGGTCGGTGGCCAGCCACAGCACCACTTCGCTGCCGGTCGGGGTATCCCGCCAGTGGCGAGTCAGCAAAAATCCTGCGCGCGGTTCGGTCACGTTAACTCCGGAGAATGAATTCATTTCAGTATATCATGGATGTTTATACAGTGTACTGCGGTGGTGCCGTCGTCTGCGCGGCGCGGGCGTGCGGGAGCGCGGGGAATTGCTTGACGCTGTGGGGCTGTCTCAGGACAATCCAGCCTCTATATTCCGCAGAGGATAGTTATGGAAGCCTGGATCCAACACCTGTTTACGCAATCGCTGGAGTACGCGCTGATTGCCGTGGCGCTGGTGACCTTTCTTGAGTCGCTGGCGTTTGTCGGCCTGCTGCTGCCGGGAACGGTCCTGATGGCCAGCCTCGGCGCGCTGGTGGGCAGCGGACAAATCGGGCTCTATCCGGCGTGGGCCGCCGGGCTGGCCGGCTGTCTGATTGGCGACTGGGTGTCGTACGGCATTGGCTGGAAATTCCAGGGACCGCTGCACCGCTGGAAATACCTGCAAAAATACAAAGGGCTGCTGGATAAAACCGAGCACGCGCTGCATCAGCACAGCATGTTTACCATCCTCGTGGGGCGCTTTGTCGGACCGACGCGTCCGCTGATTCCGCTGGCGGCCGGCATGCTGGAGCTGCCGGTGCGTAAATTCCTGCCGCCGAACATTATCGGCTGCATCCTGTGGCCGCCGGCCTACCTGATGCCGGGCATTCTGGCGGGCGTGGCGATCGACGTGCCGCAGGCGGCGCAGGGCGACAGCTTCAAATGGCTGCTGCTGGCGGTGGCGCTGCTGCTGTGGATCGGCGGCTGGCTGCTGTGGCGCTGGTGGCGCAGCGGCAAAAGCGTCGACTGGGCCACGCCTTATCTGCCACTGGCGCGGCTGCGCTGGCTGGCTCCGCTGATGGCGCTCATCGGCGTGGGTGCCTTTATTGCGCTGTTGTTCCACCCGATGATGCCAATTTTCCTGCAGCTGCTGTGGAAGGTGTTCTTCGCTTAACGCGGTGATACGCCAAGGATGGCGGCCGCCGGGCTTTCACCGCGCAGCAGGCTGGCGGTGCTGCCATCCCAGTACACCCGACCGTCAACAATCACCAGGCTGCGTGACGCAATCTGCTGCGCATCCTCCAGACTGTGCGACACCATCAGCAGCGTGATAGTGCGCGCCTCGCACACCGCGCGCACCAGCTGCAGCATCTCGCTGCGCAGCGCCGGATCGAGTGCCGAAAACGGTTCATCCAGCAGCAGTACCGGCTGATTACGCAGCAGGCAGCGCGCCAGCGCCACGCGCTGGCGCTGGCCGCCGGAGAGCTGGCCGGGCAGACGCGTCAGCATCGATTCCAGCCCGGTTTGCTCCGCAATCTGCTGTACCTGCTGCTGCTGTTCGCGCGTCAGCTTCAGGCCGGGATGCAGGCCCAGACCCAGATTTTGCTGCACCGTCAGGTGTGGAAACAGATTGTTCTCCTGAAACAGCATCGATACCGGTCGCGCGGAAGGCACGCTGCGGGTGTGGTCGACGCCATCGATCAGCAGGCTGCCCTGACTCACCGGCAGAAAGCCGCCGAGCAGGCTCAGCAGGGTACTTTTGCCCGCGCCACTCGGGCCGAGAATGGCGAGACGTTCACCGGCCTGTGCGCTAAAGCTGAAGCGCATCGGCAGATGCTGGTAGAGATAAGTAAGGTTATTCAGTGTCAGCATGGCGACCCGGTAATTTTTCCATCAGCGTAAACAGCAGCAGGCATAACAGCAGCAGTAGCAGCGCGGTTACCGCGCCATCGGCACCGCGATAGGCGCCAATCTGCTGGAACAGATAAAACGGCAGGGTGCGGAAATCGGCGCTGCCGAACAGCGCCACCACGCCGAAATCCCCAATCGATAGCACGCAGGCAAAGGCCAGCGCCTGTGCCAGCGGACGTTTCAGCGCCCGCAGTTCAATCAGCCGCAGGCGAGTAAACCCACTGATGCCCAGCGATGCGCACAGCTGAGCGTAGCGCGCGCTAAGATCGCGCATCGGATTTTCCAGCACTTTCATGGCGTAGGGGATAGCGATCAGCGCGTTGGTGAAGATCACCAGCGCATCGGCACGCTGCGGCAGGCCAACGGTGGCGTTGAACAGCAGGAAGAACCCACTCGCCAGCACGATGCCCGGCATCGCCAGAATCAGCATCCCGCTGAGTTCCATGGCCTGCGCGGCGAAGCGCTGCTGACGCTGGCGCAGTTCGCGACTGCTCCACAGCAGCATCATGGTCAGCAGCACGCACAGCACACCGGCACCGAGTGCGATACGCAGCGACGTCCACGTGGCCTGCCACAGCGCGGGCTGTTGCAGCGCGCCGGCAATGCCGCCGCGTAAGCCGTCGACCAGCACCGCCGCCAGCGGTGGCAGCAGTAACAGCAGTGCCAGCGTAATCAGCAGCGTATCCGCGACGCGTGCGTGCCAGGAATCCTGCGGATCGCGCCAGCCGCGCACCGTCTGGCTACCGGCCGGAATCGCTTTACTGAAGCGCTGGCTGAGCAGCACCAGCAGCAGACAGCAGCCGAGCTGCAACAGTGCCAGCAGCGCGGCGCGGCCGGGATCGTAATCAAAGCTAAGCGCCTGATAAATGGCCAGCTCCAGCGTGGTGGCCTGCGGACCGCCGCCCAGTGCCAGCACGGTGGCAAAACTGGCGAAGCACAGCATAAAGATCAGCGCTGCCGTTGGCAGCAGCGGACGGCGCAGCCACGGCCACTCCAGCAGGCGAAACAGCGACCAGCCGCGCAGACCGAGCTGCGCCGCCAGCTGGCGCTGCTCGCCGGGAATGCTCTCCAGCGCCTGCAGCAGCATGCGCGTCGCCAGCGGCAGATTAAAGAACACGTGCGCCAGCAAAATACCCTGCAGGCCGTAAGGCGAGAAGTGATAGTCGATACCGACGGCGGCACACAGCTGCGCCAGCCAGCCGCTGCGCCCATAGACGCTCAGCAGACCGAATACGGCGACCAGCACCGGCAGCACCAGCGTCATGGCGCACAGGCGCAACAGCAGGGTGCGGCCGGTAAAACGGCGGCGATAGAGCGCGCGGGCCAGCAGAATGGCTGGCAGCACCGAGAGCAGCGCTGACAGCAGCGCCTGTTCAAAGGAGAACGCCAGCACATGGTGCAGATAGCTATCGCTGAGCAGCGCGCGCCAGTCGGTGGCCGGCGCGGCGAGCAGCAGGGCACCGAGCGCCAGCAGCGCGACCGCACACAATAGCAGTGCGCTAAGCGCTCCGGGCAGCAGCCAGCCGGGCATCAGCGGCTGACGGCGCGCTGCCACGCGCTAATCCACGCCACGCGATGGTCAGCCACCTCTGTCGGGGTGTATTGCAGCGCATTCGCGGGCACCGGTAACGCCTGATAACCGGCGGGTAAATCGCTTTTGATCACCGGATACATCCAGTTGCCGGTGGGAATGGTGCTCTGAAACGCTGGCGACACCATAAACTGCATGAACTGCTGCGCCAGCTGCGGCTGTTTGCTGCTGGCGAGCTGCGCCCCCACTTCTACCTGCAGGTAGTGGCCTTCGCTGAACGGCGCGGCGGCGTAGTTATCCTTTTTCTCTTCAATAATGTGGTAAGCCGGCGAGGTGGTGTAGCTCAGCACCAGATCGCTTTCGCCTTTGAGGAACAGACCATAAGCTTCGCTCCAGCCTTTGGTCACGGTCACGGTTTTGCTGGCCAGCTTCTGCCAGGCCGCCGGCGCGTCATCGCCGTACACTTTCTGCATCCACAGTAGCAGGCCGAGCCCCGGCGTGCTGGTGCGCGGATCTTCATAAATCACCCGCCATTTTTCCGGGCTTTCGACCAGCTCCTTCAGGCTGTGCGGCGGATTCTTCAGCTTGTTTTTGTCGTAAACGAACGCGAAGTAGCCGTAATCAAACGGGATAAAAGTGTCATTGTGCCAGCCGTCCGGCAGCTGCAGTGCACGGGTATCCACCGTGCTTTTGCTGAACAGGCCGGTTTTTTCCGCCGCCTGAATCAGGTTATTGTCCAGCCCCAGCACCACGTCGGCCTTGCTGTTCTTTCCTTCCATACGCAGGCGATTAAGCAGCGATACGCCATCCTCCAGCGCCACATAGTTCAGCTCACAGCCGCACCGGGCCTCAAAGGCTTTTTTCACTGCCGGACCGGGGCCCCAGTCGGCGGCGAACGAGTCGTAGGTATACACGGTGAGGACGGGTTTGGCCGCCAGAGCCGGCGCAGCGATCAGCAGCAACAGGGGCAGAACTTTATTTAACACTTTGCGTTCCTTAAGGAGAAGGTAAGGTTGCGTCGCAAAGGATCTGAGGGCGGAGCATCTCAAATCCCTACGCCGGTACGAGCCGGATCAGGTTCGACGGGTCTCTCTCAGCCAGTTAACCGGCACCCCGTTGAGAACGACATATTCTAGACATTTACAGGACAACGCGAAAGGTTCACCTGCCGGTCGTGTTGTCTGATGCTGCCCTTTTTACAGCTCCGGCGGGGCGAACCAGGCGGACTTGAAGTCAAACCAGCCGAGCGTGTTCAGCCGCACGCCACGCATGCTGCGCTGGCCCTCCAGCAGCAGCCAGTGATGAAACAGCGGATGCAGATAGTCGCTGTTTACCAGCTGTTTACTCCACTCCGCCAGCGGCAGCGCTTTCTCACGCCAGCGCGCGGCGTCGGCCTGCCAGTCCAGCGGGATACAGTGATGCATCAGCGGTAGCTCGTAGAGCTGAGCGAACAGGGCGTAGTCGAGCGGCAGGGTAAAATTGACGCTGCCCAGCCAGATGTCACTCTCGCCCGCGCCGTCGAACCAGCTTTCGTAGCTCACTTCACGGGTAATCAGCTCAACGCCCTGCTGCGCCAGCAGTGGCCGCAGCGCATTGGCGATGCCCTCGTGTTCGACGTGGTGGCTGTACCAGCTGAGCGTCAGCTGGGTCACGCCGTCGGGCTTGTGGGCTGGGGTGATATCGCGCCGATGGTGCCAGCGCGGCAGCAGGCCATAAGCCGGGAACCAGTAGCGCTGATAGCCGACGCCGGCATGATTAAGCAGCGCGATAGGATTAAGCAGATCGCTCACCCAGCGGCGGAAACCGGCATCGCGCCCGCGTTCAGAGCGCTGATCGAACAGCAGAAAATAGCAGCCCTCTTCGAGGCGACTCTCTTCCGATTTTTCGTCGTCGTTTTCGCCTTCCAGTTTTACACCGGCGTAGACCAGCTCATCGCTGATCTCCGGCAGCACCCAGATCGAGACATCATCAATCAGCGCGCGGTAGCCGAAGTAGTCATCAAACGCGGCGATTTTCAGCTGGGTTTGCTGGTTGCGCACCACGCTGTACGGACCGGTGCCAATGGGCTGACGGGCGAAGTGGCGCAGCGTCGGCCACTCACGCGGCAGAATCATGGCGCTGACGCTGGCCAGCAGCCACGGCAGCCAGCAGTCCGGCTGGCTGAGATGGATATCCAGCGTCCACGGCGCCGGCGAGTGCAGCTGGTCGATGTGCGAAAACAGCGGCTGGCTGCGCACCCGTTCCAGTGAAGCGATGACATCCTCCATCTCCAGCTCGCGACCATGATGAAAGCGGATTGCCGGCCGCAGGAAGAAGCGCCAGTGCAGTGGAGAGGTTTGCTGCCAGTGATGGGCGATGTCGGCGGCGATTTCCCCCTTTTCCTCATTTATACGCGTCAGGCCGCTGAATATCTGTCGCGCCAGATGGGTTTCTGAACGGCGCAGCGGCGAGCCGGGCAGCAGGTTAGGCAGGGGCCGGTAGTAGAGTACGCGCAGAATATGCTTGCCCTGGCGAAAGCTGCGGCCAAGGTGCGCGGCAATCATCTGTCGCACCTGGTTTTTATCGCCCACCAGCTGCACCAGCTGGTCGATGCGATCCTGCTCCAGCAGGTCTTCGGCGCGCTGCTGCTGTAGCGCCAGTCCGGTGTAGCAGAAGCTCAGCAGCGAGCGTTTACCGCGACCGGCTTCAGCCTGCCAGATCAGCCAGCCCGCCGCCTGCATGGCGTTCAGCAGGTTACGCATGTGGCGGCGTGAGCAGTGCAGCAGTTCGGCCAGCTCGCTCAGCGTGGTTTCCTGATCCTGGCCCTGACAGTGTTGCCACAGGCGAATGAATTGCTGTTGCAGACGCGCAGAGGACATAAAAGGGGAACTCCTTCTCGACTTCGCTCAGTTTTTCCTGCCCCATATTAGAGGCATACTGGCGGGCAATGGAAGAGCGGGAGGCATTCAGCAATGAATGGCGCTCTGCCAGCGGTTCCGCCGACGTGGAACCTTTTCTGAGTAGGGTGCAATTTCACCGCCAGCGGAGTTTTTCTCTGCTGGCTTTTTTCGTTTTGCTGTGGAATCTTCTACGCTGTTTTTTTCCCGGTCTTTTTCCTCAAAGGGATTTCTGCATGAAATCGCTGTTACCGCGGCCGCGCCGCCTGAATCCGGTTTACCTCTCCTTTATGGCGGTGTCGTTTATGGTCGGCGTGGCGGGGGCGTTACAGGCACCGACGCTCAGCCTGTTTTTGACGCGCGAGGTGCAGGTGCGGCCGTTCTGGGTCGGCCTGTTCTTTACCATCAACGCCGTCGCCGGGATCGTGATCAGCCTGCTGATGGCGAAGCGTTCGGATAACCGTGGCGATCGCCGTCATCTGATCCTGTTTTGCTGCCTGATGGCGGTGGCTAACGCGCTACTGTTTGCCTTTAACCGTCACTATCTGACGCTCATCACCCTCGGCGTGCTGCTGTCGGCGCTGGCCAGCGTGGCGATTCCGCAGATCTTCGCGCTGGCGCGTGAATATGCCGATCAGTCAGCGCGGGAAGTGGTGATGTTCAGTTCGGTGATGCGCGCGCAGCTGTCGCTGGCGTGGGTGATTGGGCCGCCGCTGTCGTTCGCGCTGGCGCTCAACTACGGCTTCGTCACGCTGTTCTGTGTGGCGGCGGTGATTTTTCTGCTGAGTATGCTGCTGATCTGGCGCACGCTGCCCTCGGTGCCGCGCATCGCCGCCACGCCGGAGCAGGTGCTGATGCAGCTCAGCCCGTGGAAAGACAGCCAGGTGCGGCTGCTGTTTATCGCCTCGGTGGTGATGTGGGCGTGTAATACCATGTATATCATCGATATGCCGCTGTATATCAGCGCAACCCTTGGCCTGCCGGAGAAGCTGGCAGGGCTGCTGATGGGCACCGCTGCCGGGCTGGAGATCCCGATCATGCTGCTGGCCGGCCATTACGCGAAGCGCTACGGCAAGCGCAAGCTGATGCTGCTGGCGCTGGTGGCAGCGATTGTATTTTATCTCGGGCTGGTGCTATTCCGTTCTCAAACCGCGCTGATGGTGCTGCAGCTGTTTAACGCCGCGTTTATCGGCATCATCGCCGGCATAGGTATGCTGTGGTTTCAGGATTTGATGCCGGGCCGTGCCGGTGCGGCGACCACCATGTTCACCACCTCGATTTCAACCGGGTTGATTATCGCCGGCCTGATCCAGGGGATACTGAGTGAGCGCTTTGGTCATGAGTCGGTGTACTGGCTGGCATTAGTGATGGCGGTGGTGGCGCTAGTGCTGGCGGCGCGGGTACGGGATGCGCGGTGAGGGCGGTGTGGAGATTGAAGGTCGCCATCAATGGCGACCAAATTACTGACGCGTTTGCTGTAGGGTGCGCCTTGCTGCGCACCGGGTAACCTTAACGCAGAAACGCTGGCTGGCTGGATTCGTAGCTGGCGATGGACGCTTCATGCTGCAGCGTCAGGCCAATGCTGTCGAGGCCGTTGATCATGCAGTGACGGCGGAAGCTGTCGATTTCAAAGCTATAAACCTTGTCGCCGGCGGTGACGGTCTGCGCTTCGAGATCGACGGTGAAGCGGATACCCGGCTGCGCGGCCACCAGTTTGAACATTTCATCGACCTGCTCTTCGCTCAGCTTCACCGGCAGCAGCTGGTTGTTAAAGCTGTTACCGTAGAAGATGTCGGCGAAACTCGGCGCAATCACCACGTGAAAACCGAAGTCGGTCAGCGCCCACGGCGCGTGTTCACGCGAGGAGCCGCAACCAAAGTTCTCGCGCGCCAGCAGGATGCTGGTGCCTTTAAACTCCGGCTTATTCAGCACGAAGCTGGCGGTCGGCTGGGTGCCGGCGTCATCATCAAAACGCCAGTCGTGGAACAGGTGCGCGCCAAAGCCAGTGCGCGTCACTTTCTGCAAAAACTGCTTCGGGATGATGGCATCGGTGTCGACGTTTGCGGCATCCAGCGGGGCCACAATCCCGGTGTGTTGGGTAAATTTGTTCGCCATGGCTTAAGCTCCCTGAGTCAATTCACGAATGTCGGCAAAACGACCGGTTACCGCCGCCGCAGCAGCCATCGCCGGGCTCACCAGATGGGTGCGACCGCCGCGCCCCTGGCGACCTTCAAAGTTACGGTTACTGGTTGAGGCACAGCGCTCGCCCGGATTCAGACGGTCGTTGTTCATCGCCAGGCACATCGAACAGCCCGGCAGACGCCACTCAAAACCGGCTTCGAGGAAGATTTTGTCCAGGCCTTCGGCTTCAGCCTGCGCTTTCACCGGACCAGAACCTGGCACCACCATCGCAACCACGCCCGGCGCCACTTTGCGGCCTTTGGCGATCGCGGCAGCCGCGCGCAGATCTTCGATACGTGAGTTGGTGCAGGAACCGATAAACACTTTATCGATCGCTACCTCAGTCAGTTTGATGCCCGGCTGCAGATCCATATAGGCCAGCGCTTTCTCGGCAGAAGCGCGTTCAACCGGATCGGTAAACGAGGCCGGATTCGGGATGGCCTGATCCACGGCCATCACCTGGCCCGGATTGGTGCCCCAGGTGACCTGCGGCGCGATATCGGCAGCATTCAGGGTCACGACGGCGTCAAACTGCGCGTCGCTGTCAGACTTCAGGGTGCGCCAGTAAGCCACTGCCTGCTCCCACTGCTCGCCCTTCGGCGCAAACTGCTTGTCTTTCAGATAGGCAAACGTGGTGTCATCCGGTGCCACCAGGCCCGCTTTGGCGCCCATCTCAATCGCCATGTTGCACAGCGTCATGCGGCCTTCCATGCTCAGCGCTTCAATCGCCGGGCCACAGAATTCAACCACGTGACCGGTGCCGCCGGCGCTGCCGGTTTTACCGATGATCGCCAGTACGATGTCTTTGGCGGTGATGCCCGGCGCAGCTTCGCCCAGCACTTCAATCTTCATGGTTTTCGCCCGGCCCTGTTTCAGGGTCTGGGTGGCGAACACGTGCTCCACTTCGGAGGTGCCGATACCGAACGCCAGGGAACCGAAGGCGCCGTGCGTTGCGGTGTGCGAGTCGCCGCAAACGATGGTCATGCCTGGCAGCGTCATGCCCTGCTCGGGACCGATCACGTGCACAATGCCCTGGAACGGGTGGTTCAGGTCATACAGCTGAATGCCGAACTCAGCACAGTTCTTCATCAGCTCCTGCATCTGGATACGCGCCATTTCACCCGAGGCGTTGATGTCTTTGGTCTGGGTGGAAACGTTGTGGTCCATGGTGGCAAAGGTCTTCGACGGCTGGCGCACTTTGCGGCCATGCGCACGCAGACCGTCAAACGCCTGCGGCGAGGTGACTTCGTGAATCAGGTGACGATCGATATACAGTAACGGCGTTTCGTCTGGCGCTTCGTGAACGACATGTGCATCAAATAACTTCTGGTATAAGCTTTTCATTTTGTTATTTTTCCTCGCTGATGTAACCGGCAATGATGCTGCCCATTTCATCGGTGCTCACGGCAGGGCCGTCACCGGCCAAATCACGGGTGCGATGGCCCGCTTCCAGCGCACGGCTTACCGCGCGCTCAATGCTATCCGCAGCGGCGTCAGCGTTCAGGCTGAAACGCAGCAGCATCGCCAGCGACAGAATCTGCGCAATCGGGTTGGCGATGTTCTGGCCGGCGATATCCGGTGCGGAACCGCCCGCCGGTTCGAACAGGCCGAATCCCTCTTCATTCAGGCTGGCCGAAGGCAGCATGCCCATCGAGCCGGTAATCATCGCGCACTCGTCCGACAGAATGTCACCAAACAGATTCGAGCAGAGTAAAACGTCAAACTGCGACGGATCCTTAATCAGCTGCATGGTGGCGTTGTCGATGTACATATGGCTCAGCTGCACATCCGGATAATCTTTTGCCACTTCGTTGACGATTTCACGCCACATCACCGAGGTCGCCAGCACGTTAGCTTTATCAACAGAAGTCACTTTATTACGGCGCTTGCGCGCAGCTTCAAAGGCGTTGCGGGCAATACGCTCGATTTCAAAACGGTGATAGACCTCGGTATCAAAAGCGCGTTCATGCGCGCCGCTGCCTTCGCGGCCTTTCGGCTGGCCGAAATAGATGCCACCGGTCAGCTCACGCACGCACAGGATATCAAAGCCGCGGGCAGCGATGTCGCTGCGCAGCGGGCAAAATGCTTCCAGACCTTTGTACAGCGCCGCCGGGCGCAGGTTGCTGAACAGTTTGAAGTGTTTACGCAGCGGCAGCAGCGCACCGCGCTCAGGCTGGCCGGCCGGCGGCAGATGTTCCCATTTTGGACCGCCGACCGAGCCGAACAGAATGGCATCAGCCTGCTCAGCACCGGCCACTGTGGCGGCGGGTAAAGGTTCACCGTGACGATCGATGGCGATACCGCCGACATCATATTCGCTGGTGGTGATGCGCATATCGAAGCGCGCGCGAATCGCGTCGAGAACTTTCATGGCCTGCGCCATCACTTCCGGACCGATTCCGTCGCCTGGCATTACCGCAATATGATAAGACTGAGTCATAGTTACACCGTTTCCTTCTGATCTTTAAATTTACGCTGCAATTCTTTTTCGACCTGCTTTGCCCGCCAGATGTTGTTCAGGGCATTCACCATCGCTTTCGCCGAGGATTCGACGATATCGGTCGCCAGGCCCACGCCGTGGAATTTACGCCCGTTGTAGTTGACCACGATATCGACCTGACCCAGCGCGTTTTCGCCGTGGCCTTTCGCGGTCAGCTTGTAGTTCACCAGCTCAGCATCGAAGCCGGTGATACGATTAATGGCCTGGTAGACGGCATCAACCGGACCGTTACCGGTGGCGGCGTCGGCTTTGGCCTCTTCGCCGCAGCCCAGCTGCACCGACGCCGTCGCGGTGACGCTGGAGCCGGTCTGCACGTTGAATTCGTTCAGCTGGAAGTACTCCGGCTCTTCATTCTGCTTATTAATGAAGGCCAGCGCTTCCAGGTCGTAATCGAACACCTGGCCTTTTTTGTCCGCCAGCTTCAGGAAGGCGTCGTACAGCGTATCCAGGTTGTAATCGGACTCTTTGTAACCCATCTCTTCCATACGGTGCTTCACGGCGGCACGGCCGGAGCGGGACGTCAGGTTCAGCTGAATTTTGTGCAGGCCAATCGATTCTGGCGTCAGGATTTCGTAGTTTTCGCGGTTCTTCAGCACGCCATCCTGATGAATGCCGGAGGAGTGGGCGAAGGCGTTGGAACCGACCACCGCTTTGTTGGCGGGGATCGGCATGTTGCAGATCTGGCTGACAATCTGGCTGGTGCGGTAGATTTCCTGATGATTGATATTGGTGTGCACGTTCATGATCTGCTGACGGGTTTTAATCGCCATGATCACCTCTTCCAGCGCACAGTTACCGGCGCGCTCGCCCAGGCCGTTCAGCGTGCCTTCGACCTGACGCGCACCGGCCAGCACTGCCGCAATGGCGTTACCGGTCGCCATGCCCAGATCGTCATGGGTGTGCACCGACAGAATCGCTTTGTCGATGTTGGGTACGCGCTGCACCAGCTGACCAATAATGTTGGCGTACTCGCCCGGCAGAGTATAGCCCACGGTGTCCGGAATATTGATGGTGGTGGCGCCGGCGTTGATCGCGGCTTCTACCATGCGGCACAGGTCGTCAATCGGCGTACGGCCACCGTCTTCGCAGGAAAACTCAACGTCATCAGTATAGTTGCGCGCCCGCTTAATCATGTGCACCGCGCGTTCAATCACTTCCGGCAGCGTGCTGCGCAGTTTAGTGGCGATGTGCATCGGCGAAGTGGCGATAAAGGTGTGAATACGGAAGGCGTTGGCCACGCGCAGCGATTCGTAAGCCGCGTCGATATCTTTCTCCACACAGCGCGCCAGACCACACACGCGGCTGTTTTTGATGGTCCGGGCAATAGTCTGCACGGATTCGAAATCACCCGGCGAAGAGACCGGAAAACCGACTTCCATTACATCCACGCCCATCCTTTCCAGCGCCAGGGCGATCTGCAGTTTTTCTTTAACACTCAGGCTGGCCTGTAATGCCTGTTCGCCGTCGCGCAGAGTGGTATCGAAAATTATTACTTGCTGGCTCATGGTCATCTTCCTTTTGCATTGACTTCGCCGGTGCTACGAGCATAAAAAAACCCGCGCAGTGGCGCGGGTTTTTTAACTTTCAGCAGGTTCGAATCAGTTGTTGATTTCGCCCACGAGTCTACCGCGCAAACTGGATGCGTTAAGTAGTAGACCGAGTAGACGAAAAGAACGTGACATGAATCAAACCTCGTAAAATGAGTGCTGCACATATTGGTACTGGATTCGCCTGGCGATGTCAACCCTAAGTGAAAGGGTATTTCTCTGGCCGGAAAAGGGCGATGTGCTGGGATTATCGGTCATCACAGAGCATTGCCATTAATTAACGGTGGCTTAGCGCGTTATGCCACTTTAAAAAATCTTTTAAAAAAGGCGGGTAATTTTAAGTTGCTGAATTATATGTTTTTAGTCAGGCTTATTCGTCAGGTGGAAAAACAAGATAAAGCTTGTTGCTTAGCAGATTGTGATGTGGAAGATGGATTTAAGAGTTAATCACGCCAGAAACGCGGTAACGGAAAAAATTGTGGGCTAAACACGCTGGCAATATGAAAATCATATTTCTTACAACACGCTGTAAATAATCTGCAAACCAGCATTTTCCTCTGTCCATATGCCATCGCATTAGTTTATTCCTCCCGGGCGATAATCACGCGTCAGTGCCTTTTTTGCCACTGACAGCGCCGTGCCGCCTTATGACGTTTGCAGGCCGGGTTTTCTGCGGTTATGGTAATCGACCTACTCTCAAAAGAATCCACGCAGGTAGATTCCCTGTACCTGGAAGACGAAATGAATGGCGTCTTCTGAGCATAAACATAAGGTTTTGATCTTAATTGGCAATAAAGGGACAGATGCGAGCGGCACGCAGGATAGCGTTTGCTGGCGCAGCTGGCTCTCAAGCCTGGAGGCAGAAAATGGAGATGTTGTCAGGAGCCGAAATGGTCGTCCGTTCGTTAATCGATCAGGGCGTTAAACAGGTATTCGGTTATCCGGGCGGTGCGGTGCTCGATATTTATGATGCGCTGCAAACGGTCGGTGGTATTGACCACGTGCTGGTGCGCCACGAGCAGGGCGCCGTACATATGGCGGATGGCCTGGCGCGCGCGACCGGCGAAGTCGGCGTGGTGCTGGTCACCTCAGGTCCTGGCGCCACCAACGCCATCACCGGCATTGCGACCGCTTATATGGATTCCATTCCGCTGGTGATCCTCTCCGGTCAGGTGCCGTCCTCGCTGATTGGCTATGACGCCTTTCAGGAGTGCGACATGGTGGGGATTTCGCGTCCGGTGGTGAAGCACAGCTTCCTGGTGAAAAGCACCGAAGAGATTCCGACGGTGCTGAAAAAAGCCTTCTGGCTGGCGGCCAGCGGTCGTCCGGGGCCGGTGGTGATCGATCTGCCAAAAGATATTCTGAATCCGGCCAACAAGCTGCCGTACGTGTGGCCGGAAACTGTCAGCATGCGCTCTTACAATCCGACGCTGCAGGGCCATAAAGGCCAGATCAAGCGCGCGCTGCAGACGCTGCTGGCGGCGCACAAGCCGGTAATTTATGTCGGCGGCGGGGCCATTACTTCTGGCTGCGAGGCGGAACTGCTGCAGCTGGCAGAGCAGCTGAATATTCCGGTCACCACTTCGCTGATGGGGCTGGGCGCGTTCCCGGGCACGCATCGCCAGTGTGTGGGCATGCTCGGTATGCACGGCACCTATGAAGCCAACATGACCATGCACAATGCCGATCTGATCTTTGGTATCGGCGTACGCTTTGACGACCGCACCACCAACAATCTGGCGAAGTATTGCCCGAATGCCACCGTGATGCACATTGACGTTGATCCGACCTCGATCTCCAAAACCGTCAGCGCCGATATTCCGATTGTTGGCGATGCCAGACAGACGCTGACGCAGATGCTGGAGCTGCTGGCGCAGAGCGAGGCGAAGCAGGAACTCGACAGCCTGCGTGACTGGTGGCAGAGCATTGAAGGCTGGCGCAGCCGCAAATGCCTGGAATTTGACCGTACCAGCGACAAAATCAAACCGCAGGCGGTGATCGAAACCATTTGTCGTCTGACGCACGGCGAGGCGTATGTGACCTCGGACGTCGGCCAGCATCAGATGTTCGCCGCGCTTTACTATCAGTTCGATAAACCGCGTCGCTGGATCAACTCCGGCGGCCTCGGCACTATGGGCTTTGGCCTGCCGGCGGCACTCGGCGTGAAGATGGCGCTGCCGCAGGAAACCGTAATTTGCGTAACCGGCGACGGAAGTATTCAGATGAATATTCAGGAGCTGTCGACCGCGCTGCAGTACGACCTGCCGGTGCTGGTGCTGAACCTCAACAACCGCTTCCTCGGCATGGTGAAACAGTGGCAGGACATGATTTACTCCGGCCGCCATTCACAATCTTATATGGAGTCGCTGCCGGACTTCGTGCGCCTGGCGGAAGCCTATGGCCACGTGGGCATCGCGATTCAGCATCCGGCTGAGCTGGAAGAGAAGCTGCAGCTGGCGCTCGATACGCTGGCGAAAGGGCGTCTGGTGTTTGTGGATGTCACGGTGGACGGCAGCGAGCACGTCTACCCGATGCAGATTCGCGGTGGCGCGATGGATGAGATGTGGTTGAGCAAAACGGAGAGGACTTAATTATGCGTCGTATTTTATCAGTTCTGCTGGAGAACGAATCCGGCGCATTGTCGCGCGTGGTGGGGCTGTTTTCCCAGCGCGGCTATAACATTGAGAGCCTGACCGTCGCGCCGACCGACGATCCTACCCTGTCGCGTATGACCATTCAGACCGTGGGCGACCAGAAAGTACTGGAGCAGATCGAAAAGCAGCTGCACAAGCTGGTAGACGTGTTACGCGTCAGCGAACTGGGGCAGGGCGCTTACGTCGAGCGTGAAATCATGCTGGTGAAGATTCAGGCCAGCGGGTACGGTCGCGAAGAGGTAAAACGCAGCGCGGAAATTTTCCGTGGGCAGATTATCGATGTGACGCCGACGCTGTACACGGTTCAGCTGGCCGGCACCAGCGATAAACTCGACGCGTTCCTTAACACCGTACGCGAAGTGGCGGAAATCGTTGAAGTGGCGCGTTCCGGCATCGTCGGGGTATCACGCGGCGATCGCGTAATGCGTTAATACCGCAAAGTTATCATCGGTTTTCAAGCTAACCCGGCGGAATGCCGGGTTTTTTTATTTTATGCGCTTCGGCCGCTTGTGCATGAAAAGCGGTTGCTCAGCGTACTGTTCTGCGGTTAGATGTTACAAATGTTTTACCCTTAGCTACTCTGCGGACATTTTCGCCAGCCCTGGCTTATCAGAATTAAGGTGTCATCGTGAAACTGGATGAAATTGCGCGCCTGGCGGGCGTGTCGCGCACCACGGCGAGCTATGTCATCAATGGCAAAGCGCGGCAGTATCGTGTCAGCGACAAAACCGTTGAGAAAGTCATGGCGGTGGTGCGTGAGTACAACTATCACCCCAACGCGGTGGCTGCAGGCCTGCGCGCCGGACGCACCCGTTCGATTGGCCTGGTGATTCCCGATCTGGAAAACACCAGTTATACCCGCATCGCCAACTATCTTGAACGCCAGGCGCGTCAGCGCGGCTATCAGCTGCTGATTGCCTGTTCCGAAGATCAGCCGGATAACGAAATGCGCTGCATTGAGCATCTGCTGCAGCGTCAGGTGGATGCGATCATTGTCTCCACGTCGCTGCCGCCGGAACATCCGTTCTATCAGCGCTGGGTCAACGATCCGCTGCCGATTATCGCGCTGGACCGCGCGCTGGATCGTGAACACTTCACCAGCGTGGTCGGTGCCGATCAGGATGACGCGCAGGCGCTGGCGGCTGAATTGCGTCAGCTGCCGGTGAAAAACGTGCTGTTTCTCGGCGCGCTGCCGGAGCTGTCGGTCAGCTTCCTGCGTGAAATGGGTTTCCGCGAGGCGTGGCAGGGCGATGAACGCCCGATCGATTTCATCTATTGCAACAGCTTTGACCGCGCCGCTGCGGCGACGCTGTTTGAAAAATACCTCGAAGACCACGCGATGCCCGAAGCGCTGTTTACCACCTCGTTTGGCCTGTTGCAGGGGGTGATGGACGTGACGCTGAAGCGTGACGGCCGCTTGCCAACTGACCTGGCTATTGCAACTTTCGGCGACCACGAATTATTAGACTTTCTGGAGTGCCCGGTGCTGGCGGTAGGGCAGCGCCATCGCGATGTCGCTGAGCGTGTGCTCGAGCTGGTGCTGGCTTCGCTGGATGAGCCACGCAAACCGAAGCCAGGTTTAACCCGTATCCGCCGTAATTTATTCCGCCGCGGACAATTAAGTCGTCGCGCTAAATGAAGCGTCGGGCGAGACGTCGCCCGCGCTGATTTCTCTCATCCATATTTAACCAGACGCACACGGGCGTAAAAAAGCGTAAATTATCATCGCCCCGGCTAACGAATTATCGGCGCTGGATTTTCTTATTTGTTTACATCTTCAGCAGTCGCGCATAGCTGAGCTGATGCGATGGTGCTGGGCTTCCTTTCAGAAATCCCCTAAAATGCCGCCGCCGTCGCAGATTGGGGCAGAATAATCGCAGCGGTAAAATTGCGCTAATTTTCACCGATAAATCTGACGCAAATTTTTTTTATACTGTTATTCATCAGGTTAATTTTATATTGACCATTCATTCTCCTCTTATTCTTCTCTCCGGTTAATTTCATTCGGTGTAAAGAGTGATATTCACTTGCCGTTGCGGCTTGACAAGGATTTCATCGGCTCCGTAAACTCGTTTCGTGGTAAAAAGTGGGATAAAGTGGTGAAAACGGGTAACTGAGGGGTAGGGCTGGCATGTTCCGTGGAGCAACGTTAGTCAATCTCGACAGCAAAGGGCGCCTGGCGGTGCCGACGCGTTATCGCGAATTGCTGCTCGCAGAGTCTCAGGGTCAAATGGTTTGCACTATTGACCTCCATCAGCCCTGCCTGCTGCTTTATACCCTGCCCGAATGGGAAATTATTGAGAAAAAACTGGCCCGGTTATCCAGTATGAATCCGAACGAGCGTCGCGTGCAGCGTCTGCTGTTAGGACATGCCAGCGAGTGCCAGATGGATAACGCAGGCCGTTTACTGCTGGCGAACACGTTGCGCCAGCATGCGAGCCTGACCAAAGAAGTGATGCTGGTTGGACAGTTCAACAAGTTTGAGCTGTGGGATGAACAGACCTGGTATCAACAAGTTAAGGACGATATTGACGCAGAACAGTCAGCTCAGGAGCCTTTATCTGAGCGGTTGCAGGACTTGTCGCTATAGCTATGCAGGAAAATTTTAAACACACCACGGTGCTGCTGGATGAGGCGGTTAACGGCCTTAATATCAGGGAAGACGGCATTTACATTGACGGCACCTTTGGTCGCGGCGGTCACTCACGCCTGATCCTGTCGCAGCTTGGCGCGCACGGACAATTACTGGCGATCGACCGCGATCCGCAAGCCATAGCCGCAGCCGCTGAGATAAACGATCCACGTTTCTCGATTGTGCACGGGCCGTTTTCAGCGCTGGCTGAGTATGTCGAAGAGCGCGGACTGACCGGCAAAATCGACGGCGTACTGCTGGATTTGGGCGTCTCTTCACCTCAGCTGGATGACGCCGAGCGCGGTTTCTCCTTTATGCGCGACGGGCCGCTGGATATGCGTATGGATCCGACGCGCGGTCAGTCGGCAGCCGAGTGGTTGCAGAGCGCGGAAGAGGCAGACATTGCGTTTGTGCTGAAAACCTACGGCGAAGAGCGCTTCGCAAAACGCATCGCCCGCGCCATCGTCGAGCGCAACCGGGAACAGCCGATGACGCGCACCAAAGAGCTGGCCGATCTGATTGCGGCGGCAACGCCGGTAAAAGACAAGTTTAAGCATCCGGCGACGCGCAGCTTCCAGGCGATACGCATCTGGATCAACAGTGAGCTGGAAGAGATCGATATCGCGCTGAAAGGGGCATTAACGGTGCTGGCACCGGGCGGGCGTTTATCCATCATCAGCTTCCACTCGCTGGAGGATCGGCTGGTGAAGCGCTTTATGCGTGACCAGAGCCGCGGACCGCAGGTGCCGGCCGGGATTCCGATGACCGAAAGCCAGCTGAAAGCGCTGGGCGGACGTGAACTGAAAACCCTCGGCAAGCTGATTCCTGGCGAAGCCGAAGTCAAAGACAACCCGCGCGCGCGCAGTTCGGTCCTGCGTATCGCTGAGAGAACCGCATCGTGATTGGCAATGAGCGTCACAGCCTGCCCGGCGTCATTGGTGGCGATCTGCTGCGTTTTGGCAAGATCCCGCTGCTGCTGCTGATCGCCGTGCTGGTTTCTTCGGTGCTGGTGGTGACCACCACGCATAAGACCCGTCTGCTGACAGCGCAGCGTGAGCAGCTGGTGCTGGAGCGTGATGCGCTGGATATCGAATGGCGCAACCTGATCCTCGAAGAGAATGCGCTGGGCGATCACAGCCGGGTAGAACGGATAGCAACCGATAAGCTGCAGTTGCAGCATGTTGATCCTTCACAGGAAAATATTGTGGTGCAGAAATAAGGAATCGCAGACCTCAATGAGCGGCGCAGGCAAAACGCTGAAGTTAAGAAAACAGGAAGATAAGGCCAGCTTTGTAAGCTGGCGTTTTGCGTTGCTGTGCGGCTGTATTCTTCTGGCGCTGGGCGGATTGCTGTCGCGCGTGGCGTGGCTGCAGGTCATCAGCCCGGATAAGCTGGTGAAGGAAGGCGATTTACGTTCGCTGCGCGTGCAGGAAGTGCCTACCGCACGCGGCATGATCAGCGATCGCGCCGGACGCCCGCTGGCGGTAAGCGTGCCGGTTAACGCCATCTGGGCCGATCCCAAAGAGCTGACCGAGCACGGCGGCGTCACCGTTGATAGCCGCTGGAAAGCGCTGTCGGATGCGCTGTCGATCCCGCTGGATCAGCTGGCGGCGCGCGTCAACGCCAATCCAAAAGGGCGCTTTATTTACCTCGCCCGTCAGGTTAATCCGGCGATTGGCGAATACGTGAAAAAGCTCAAGCTGCCCGGTATTTACCTGCGTCAGGAGTCGCGCCGCTACTATCCGGCCGGCCAGGTCACTGCCCACCTGATTGGCTTCACCAACATTGACGGCCAGGGCATTGAAGGCATTGAGAAGAGCTTTGATAAATGGCTGACCGGCGAGCCGGGCGAACGTACCGTGCGCAAAGACCGCTACGGGCGGGTGATTGAAGATATCTCCTCGGTCGATAGCCGCGCCGCGCACAACCTGACGCTGAGCATCGACGAGCGCCTGCAGGCGCTGGTGTATCGCGAACTGAACAATGCCGTTGCCTTCAACAAAGCCGAATCGGGCACTGCGGTGCTGGTGGACGTGAACACCGGCGAAGTACTGGCGATGGCCAACAGCCCGGCTTACAACCCCAATAATCTCAGCAACACGCCGAAAGACGTCATGCGTAACCGCGCTATTACCGACATCTTCGAGCCGGGTTCCACCGTGAAGCCAATGGTGGTGATGACCGCACTGCAGCGCGGCGTGGTGAAAGAGAACAGCGTTCTGAACACCGTGCCGTATCGCGTCAATGGCCATGAGATCAAAGACGTGGCGCGCTACAACGAATTGACCCTTACCGGGGTTCTGCAGAAGTCGAGTAACGTCGGGGTTTCGCGCCTCGCGTTAGCGATGCCCTCCTCAGCGCTGGTAGAAACTTACGCGCGCTTTGGCCTGGGTAAACCGACCAATTTGGGGCTGGTCGGGGAAAGTAGTGGCTTATACCCTCAAAAACAACGGTGGTCTGACATAGAGAGGGCCACCTTCTCTTTCGGCTATGGGCTAATGGTAACGCCGTTACAGTTAGCGCGAGTCTACGCAACCATTGGCAGCTACGGCATCAACCGCCCGCTGTCGATTACCAAAGTTGACCCGCCGGTGGCGGGCGAGCGCGTTTTCCCGGAAGACCTGGTGAAAACCGTGATGCACATGATGGAAAGCGTGGCGCTGCCGGGTGGCGGTGGTGTTAAAGCCGCCATCAAGGGCTATCGCATCGCGATCAAAACCGGTACCGCGAAAAAAGTCGGGCCGGACGGGCGCTACGTCAATAAATACATTGCCTACACCGCGGGCGTTGCGCCTGCCAGTCGCCCGCGTTTTGCGCTGGTGGTGGTGATCAACGATCCCCAGGCCGGTAAATATTATGGTGGTGCGGTTTCTGCACCGGTGTTTGGCGCCATCATGGGCGGTGTGCTGCGCACCATGAACATTGAACCGGATGCGCTGCCAACGGTGGATAAAAACGAGTTGGTGAAGAATAAGAGAAGTGAGGAATCAAGTGACAGATCGTAACCTGCGCGACTTGCTGGCCCCGTGGGTGCCTGGCGCGCCGGCGCGTCCACTCCGTGACATGACACTGGACAGCCGCGCTGCGGCTGCTGGCGATCTGTTTATCGCCGTGGCGGGCCATCATGCTGATGGACGTCGATTTATTCCACAGGCCATCGCCCAGGGTGTGGCGGCGGTCATTGCCGAGGCTGAAGGTGAAGCCAGCGATGGTGATATCCGCGAGATGCACGGCGTCCCGGTTATCTATCTGGCCCAGCTGCCGCAGCGCCTTTCCGCGCTGGCCGGGCGTTTCTACCAGCAGCCGGCTGAAAAATTAAAGCTGATTGGTGTGACCGGCACTAACGGTAAAACCACCACCACGCAGCTGATTGCGCAGTGGGCCAACCTGCTGGGTGAAACCGGTGCGGTGATGGGCACGGTGGGCAATGGCCTGTACGGTCAGCTGGTGCCGAGTGAAAACACCACCGGTTCGGCGGTGGATGTACAGCATATTCTGCACGACCTGGTCGGGCAGGGGGCTACCGTGGCGGCGATGGAAGTCTCTTCGCACGGTCTGGTGCAGCATCGCGTGGCCGCGTTGCCGTTTGCCGCCGCGGTATTTACCAATCTGAGCCGCGATCACCTTGATTATCACGGTGACATGCAGGGCTACGAATCGGCCAAGTGGCTGCTGTTCTCTGAGCATCAGGTGGGCGAGGCCATCATCAACGCTGATGATGAAGTGGGCCGCCGCTGGCTGGAAAAATTACCGGATGCCGTGGCCGTTACGCTGGGCAACAATCTGCAGCCCGGCTGTCGTGGCCGCTGGCTGCAGGCGACGGCGATCGATTATCACGACGGCGGCGCACACGTGCAGTTCAGTTCGAGCTGGGGCAACGGCGAGTTTGACAGCCGCCTGATGGGCGCCTTTAACGTCAGCAATCTGCTGCTGGCGCTGGCGACACTGCTGACGCTGGATTATCCGCTCGACACGCTGGTGGCCAGTGCCAGCCAGCTGCAGCCGGTGTGCGGGCGTATGGAAGTATTCACCGCCGCGCACAAGCCGACGGTGGTGGTGGATTACGCACATACGCCAGACGCGCTGGAAAAAGCGCTGGAAGCGGCCCGGCTGCACTGCAAGGGCCAGCTGTGGTGCGTATTTGGCTGCGGTGGCGACCGTGACAAAGGCAAACGTCCACTGATGGGCGCGATTGCCGAACAGTTTGCCGATATCGTGGTGATCACCGATGACAATCCGCGGAGCGAAGAGCCAACGGCGATTGTTAACGACATTCTCACCGGCCTGCTCGATCCGGGCCGGGCCCGCGTCATTGCAGGACGAGCGCAGGCGGTCACCCATGCGGTGATGCAGGCCAGCGCCGACGACATCGTGCTGGTGGCCGGTAAAGGCCACGAAGATTATCAAATCATCGGCAACCGCCGCCTTGACTACTCTGACCGCGACACCGTCGCCCGTTTGCTGGGGGTAATGGCATGATTCCGGTTACGCTGAAAACCCTGGCAGAGATTAGCGGTGGACAGCTGCACGGCAGCGATCTCACTATTGCGGATGTCACCACGGATACCCGTAAAGTCACCCCAGGCAGCCTGTTTGTCGCGCTGGTGGGCGAACGTTTTGATGCGCACGATTTTGCCGCAGACGCCATCGCCAGCGGCGCCCAGGCGCTGCTGGTGAACCGTGTTTTAGCGGTCGATGTGCCGCAGGTGGTGGTCGCCGATACGCGAATTGCCTTTGGTCAGCTTGGCGCCTGGGTGCGTCAGCAGGCGAAAGCGCGCGTGGTCGGACTGACCGGCTCCTCCGGTAAAACCTCGGTGAAAGAGATGACCGCGGCGATTCTGCGCCAGTGCGGTGAAACGCTGTATACCGCCGGTAATCTCAACAATGACTACGGCGTGCCGATGACGCTGCTGCGCCTCACGCCACAACACGCGTATGCCGTGATTGAAATGGGCGCAAACCATCAGGGTGAAATCGCCTACACCACCAATCTGGTGCGTCCGGAAACCGCGCTGGTCAACAATCTGGCGGCGGCGCATCTGGAAGGCTTCGGTTCGCTGGCGGGCGTGGCAAAAGCCAAAGGCGAAATCTTTGGCGGCTTACCGGTGCACGGCACCGCAATCATCAACGCTGACAGCAACGATCTGCCCAACTGGCAGCCGCAGTTTGCTGACAAAACCCTGTGGCGCTTTTCGCCGCAGCCGATGGCAGACGCGGAGTTCCGCGCCAGCGATATCGTACTGCGCGCTGACGCCACGCTGTTTACCCTGCACACGCCGCGCGGCGACATCGCCGTCGAGCTGCCGCTGCCGGGTCGGCACAATATCGCTAATGCGCTGGCTGCTGCCGCGCTGGCGCTGTCGGTTGACGCGCCGTTAACCGCTATCCAGTCTGGCCTTAAAACCCTACAGCCCGTTCCTGGGCGCCTGTTCCCGATTCGCCTCGCCGGTAATCAGCTGCTGCTGGATGACAGCTACAACGCCAACGTCGGTTCGATGACCGCCGCTGCGCAGGTGCTGGGCGATATGCCGGGCTTCCGCGTCATGGTGGTGGGTGACATGGGTGAGCTGGGCGACGAGGCCGAAGCCTGTCATCGTCAGGTGGGCGAAGCGGCGAAAGCCGCCGGTATTGATTGTGTGCTGAGCACTGGCAGGCTCAGCCATTTTATTAGTGAAAGCAGCGGCAAAGGCGAACATTTCGCCAGTAAAGCCGAACTGACTGAACGTTTACGCACGCTGCTGTCCCAACATCCGGACATCACTATTTTGGTTAAAGGTTCACGTAGTGCCGCCATGGAGCAGGTAGTACAGAGCTTACAGGAGAAAGGAACATGCTAGTCTGGCTGGCCGAACATCTGGTCGCATTTTATTCCGGCTTTAACGTCTTTTCCTATCTGACGTTTCGCGCCATTGTCAGCCTGCTGACCGCCCTGTTCATCTCTTTATGGATGGGCCCGCGCCTGATAGCCTGGCTGCAGAAACTGCAGATTGGCCAGGTGGTACGTAACGATGGTCCGGAGTCGCACTTCAGCAAGCGCGGCACGCCGACCATGGGCGGCATCATGATTCTGACCTCCATCACGGTTTCGGTGCTGATGTGGGCTTATCCGTCCAATCCTTACGTCTGGTGCGTGCTGGTGGTGCTGGTCGGTTTTGGCGTGATTGGCTTCGTTGATGACTACCGCAAAGTGGTGCGTAAAGACACTAAGGGCCTGATCGCGCGCTGGAAATATTTCTGGATGTCGGTGATTTCGCTCGGCGTGGCGTTCGCGCTGTTCATTGCCGGTAAAGATACGCCTGCCACACAGCTGGTGGTGCCGTTCTTCAAAGATGTTATGCCGCAGCTCGGCCTGTTCTACGTGGTGCTGGCCTACTTTGTGATTGTCGGAACCGGTAATGCGGTAAACCTGACAGACGGTCTGGATGGTCTGGCCATCATGCCAACGGTGTTTGTCGCGGCGGGATTTGCGCTGGTGGCCTGGGCGACCGGTAACGTGAAATTTGCCGAGTATCTGCACATCCCGTATCTGCGTCACGCCGGTGAGCTGGTGATTGTCTGTACCGCGATTGTCGGGGCCGGTCTGGGCTTCCTGTGGTTCAACACCTATCCGGCGCAGGTCTTTATGGGCGACGTGGGTTCGCTGGCGCTGGGCGGCGCACTGGGTACGCTGGCAGTGCTGCTGCGTCAGGAATTTTTGCTGGTGATCATGGGCGGCGTATTTGTGGTTGAGACGCTGTCGGTGATTCTGCAGGTGGGATCGTTCAAGCTGCGCGGTCAGCGTATTTTCCGCATGGCGCCGATTCACCATCACTATGAACTGAAAGGCTGGCCGGAGCCGCGCGTGATCGTGCGCTTCTGGATTATTTCGCTGATGCTGGTGCTGATTGGCCTGGCAACGCTCAAGGTACGTTAATCATGGCTGACTATCGGGGCAGAAAAGTCGTCATCATTGGATTAGGCATTACCGGCCTCTCCTGTGTTGATTTCTTCCTCGCGCAGGGCGTGACGCCCCGCGTGATGGATACCCGTGTGTCACCGCCGGGGCTGGACAAACTGCCAGAGCAGGTGGAGCGCCACGTTGGCGGTATCAATAGCGACTGGCTGCTGGCGTGCGATTTGATCATCGCCAGCCCGGGCATCGCGCTGGCGCACCCGGCGCTGAGCGAAGCGGCTGACGCCGGCATTGAAATTGTCGGCGATATCGAACTGTTCTGCCGTGAAGCGCAGGCGCCGATTGTGGCGATCACCGGTTCCAATGGCAAAAGTACCGTCACCACGCTGGTGGGCGAAATGGCGCGCGCCGCGGGCTGGCAGGTGGGCGTAGGCGGCAACATTGGGCTGCCGGCGCTGACGCTGCTCAAATCGCCGGCGCAGCTGTATGTGCTGGAGCTCTCCAGCTTCCAGCTGGAAACCACCTACAGCCTGAAAGCGGCGGCGGCAACCATCCTCAACGTCACTGAGGATCATATGGATCGCTATCCGCTCGGCATGCAGCAGTACCGCGCCGCTAAATTACGTATCTATGAAAACGCGGATATCTGCGTGGTGAATGCTGACGATGGCATGACCATGCCAGTGCGCGGCGCCGATCGCCGCTGCGTCAGCTTTGGCATCGACGTTGGCGATTATCACCTCAACCAGCAGCAGGGCAGTACCTGGCTGCGGGTGAAGGGCGAGAAAGTCCTTAATACCGACGAGATGAAGCTGGTCGGGCAGCACAATTACACCAATGCGCTGGCCGCGCTGGCGCTGGCCGATGCGGTGAATATCCCGCGCGCCTCCAGCCTGAAAGCGTTAACCACCTACAGCGGCCTGCCGCATCGCTTCCAGCTGGTGCACGAAGCGCATGGCGTGCGCTGGATTAATGATTCGAAAGCCACCAACGTGGGCAGCACCGAAGCCGCGCTTAACGGCCTGCAGGTGAAAGGTACGCTGTGGCTGCTGCTGGGTGGCGATGGCAAAGGGGCGGACTTTACGCCGCTGGCGCGCTATCTGCAGGGCGGCAACGTGCGGCTGTTCTGCTTTGGCCGCGACGGCGACGCGCTGGCCGCGCTGCGTCCGGCAGTGGCGACGCGCACCGACACGCTCGAACAGGCGATGACGCAGATTGCCGCTCAGGTGCAGGCGGGCGACCTGGTGCTGCTGTCACCGGCGTGCGCCAGCCTCGACCAGTTCCGTAATTTTGAACAGCGCGGCGATCGCTTCGCGCAACTGGCGAAGGAGCTGAGCTGATGCGTATTCCCGGAGCCAGTATCGCCAGTTTTATTTCGCTGCGCCTGCGTGATTGGGTGATGGGCGCGCGCGACAACGACGACGCGCCGGTGGTGCTGTATGACCGCACGCTGCTGTGGCTGACGTTTGGCCTGGCGATTATCGGTTTTGTCATGGTCACCTCGGCGTCGATGCCGGTTGGACAGCGTCTTAACGACGATCCGTTCTACTTTGCCAAGCGTGATGCCTTTTATATCGCACTGGCGCTGGGGATGGCGTTAGTGACGCTGCGCGTACCGATGGATTTCTGGCAGCGCTACAGCAACGCGATGCTGATGGCTTCGGTGGCGATGCTGCTGATCGTACTGGTGGTCGGTAGCTCGGTTAACGGCGCATCGCGCTGGATCGCGCTCGGGCCGCTGCGTATTCAGCCGGCGGAGTTATCCAAGCTGTCGCTGTTCTGCTATCTCGCCAGTTATCTGGTGCGCAAAGTGGAAGAGGTGCGGAACAACTTCTGGGGCTTCTGTAAGCCGATGGGCGTGATGGTGGTGCTGGCGGTGCTGCTGCTGGCCCAGCCGGACCTCGGCACTGTGGTGGTGCTGTTTGTTACCACGCTGGCGATGCTGTTCCTGGCGGGCGCCAAACTGTGGCAGTTCCTGGCGATTATCGGCTCGGGCATTTTCGCCGTGGTGCTGCTGATTATCGCGGAACCTTACCGTATGCGCCGCGTGACCTCCTTCTGGAACCCGTGGGAAGATCCATTCGGCAGCGGCTACCAGCTGACCCAGTCGCTGATGGCGTTTGGCCGCGGTGAGTTCTGGGGGCAGGGCCTGGGCAACTCGGTGCAGAAACTGGAGTATCTGCCGGAAGCGCATACCGACTTTATCTTCTCAATTATCGGTGAAGAGTTGGGTTATGTCGGTGTGGTTTTGGCGCTGTTGATGGTATTCTTCGTCGCTTTTCGCGCAATGTCGATTGGCCGTCGCGCGCTGGAGATCGACCAGCGTTTTTCCGGCTTCCTCGCCTGTTCCATTGGGGTGTGGTTTAGCTTCCAGGCGCTGGTTAACGTTGGTGCGGCGGCGGGTATGCTGCCGACCAAGGGCCTGACGCTGCCGCTGATCAGTTACGGTGGATCGAGTCTGATCATTATGTCGACCGCCATCGTGTTTTTATTGCGCATAGATTATGAAACGCGTCTGGCAAAAGCCCAGGCGTTTACCCGAGGTGCCCGATGAGTGGTAAACGGCTGATGGTCATGGCAGGGGGTACCGGCGGACATGTGTTCCCCGGACTGGCCGTGGCGCATCATCTGATCGAACAAGGCTGGCAGGTGCGCTGGCTGGGAACGGCAGACCGGATGGAAGCCAATCTGGTGCCAAAGCATGGCATCGATATCGACTTCATCCGCATCAGTGGACTGCGCGGTAAAGGCATAAAGGCCCTGCTGTTGGCACCGGTGCGCATCTTCAATGCGTGGCGCCAGGCGCGCCGCATCATGAAAAACTGGCAGCCGGATGTGGTGCTGGGCATGGGCGGTTATGTTTCCGGGCCGGGCGGCCTTGCGGCGTGGAGTTGCGGCATCCCGGTGGTGCTGCACGAGCAGAACGGCATTGCCGGGCTGACCAATAAGTGGCTGGCGAAAATCGCTACCACAGTGATGCAGGCCTTTCCGGGCGCGTTCCCCACTGCTGAGGTGGTGGGCAACCCGGTGCGTAATGATGTGCTGGCGCTGCCGCTGCCGGCGCAGCGTCTGGCACACCGCAGCGGGCCGATTCGCGTGCTGGTGATTGGCGGTAGTCAGGGGGCGCGCATCCTCAATCAGATCGTGCCGCAGGTCGCCGCCGAACTGGGTGACGCCATCACGTTGTGGCATCAGACCGGCAAAGGTGCACGGGAGACCGTGCAGCAGGCGTATCAGGCCGCTGGCCAGCCGCAGCACAAGGTCACCGAGTTTATCGATGACATGGCGCAAGCCTATGCGTGGGCCGATGTGGTGGTGTGCCGCTCCGGCGCGCTGACCGTCAGTGAAGTGGCGGCGGCGGGTTTACCGGCGATTTTCGTGCCGTTCCAGCACAAAGATCGTCAGCAGTACTGGAATGCGCTGCCGCTGGAAAAAGCCGGCGCGGCCAAAATTTTCGAGCAGCCGCAGTTTACTGCTGCGGCCGTCGCAGACACGCTGCGCCACTGGGATCGCGCCACGCTGCTGGCGATGGCGGAAAAAGCCCGCCAGGTCGCGATTCCTGATGCGACCGAACGGGTGGCACAAGAGGTTGCGCGCGTCGCGAAGTAAGTTAACCGGTCAGTTTGACTGGCCCGCATCTGAATGCAGGTGCAAACGGGAAAACAGGTAACAGAGACAGATGAATACACAACAATTGGCAAAACTGCGTTCTATTGTGCCCGAGATGCGTCGCGTCCGGCACATCCACTTTGTCGGCATCGGCGGTGCCGGCATGGGCGGTATTGCCGAGGTGTTGGCGAACGAAGGCTATCACATTAGCGGCTCCGATCTGGCGCCCAATCCGGTTACGCAGCATCTGGCCTCGCTGGGCGCGACCATTTACTTCAACCATCGCCCGGAAAATGTTACCGACGCCAGCGTCGTCGTGGTTTCCACCGCCGTGGCGCAGGATAACCCGGAGCTGGTGGCGGCGCGTGAGCAGCGTATCCCGGTGATCCGCCGGGCGGAGATGCTGGCTGAGCTGATGCGTTTCCGTCACGGCATTGCGATTGCCGGCACGCACGGTAAAACCACCACCACCGCGATGGTGACCAGTATTTATGCGGAAGGCGGTCTCGATCCGACGTTCGTCAATGGCGGTCTGGTTAAAGCGGCGGGTACGCACGCGCGCCTCGGCAGCAGCCGTTATCTGATTGCGGAAGCGGACGAAAGCGACGCCTCTTTCCTGCATCTGCAACCGATGGTGGCGATTGTCACTAACATCGAAGCGGATCACATGGATACCTATCAGGGCGATTTTGAGAACCTGAAGCAGACGTTTATTAACTTCCTGCACAACCTGCCATTTTACGGGCGCGCGGTGATGTGCGTGGACGATGTGGTGATTCGCGACCTGATTCCGCGCGTGGGCCGTCAGGTCACCACCTATGGTTTCAGCGACGATGCGGATGTGCGGGTCGAAAACTACGAACAGCGCGGCGCGCAGGGCCACTTCACCCTGATTCGTCAGGACAAGCCGGTGCTGCACGTGACGCTGAATGCGCCGGGTCGCCATAACGCGCTGAACGCCGCGGCAGCCGTGGCGGTTGCCAGCGAAGAAGGCATTGACGACAACGCCATTCTGGCGGCGCTGGAGAGTTTCCAGGGCACCGGTCGCCGTTTCGACGTGCTGGGCGAGTTTGACACCGCAGCCGTTAACGGTAAGCCAGGCAGCGCGATGCTGGTCGACGATTATGGCCATCATCCGACCGAAGTGGATGTCACCATCAAAGCGGCGCGCGCCGGCTGGCCAGAGAAAAAGCTGGTGATGGTGTTTCAGCCGCATCGCTACACGCGCACCCGCGACCTGTTCGATGATTTCGCCAATGTGCTGTCACAGGTGGATGTGTTACTGATGCTGGATGTCTACCCGGCGGGCGAAGCCGCTATTCCGGGCGCGGACAGCCGTTCACTGTGCCGTGCCATCCGCAATCGCGGCAAGGTCGATCCGATTCTGGTCTCCGAGCACGAAGCGCTGCCGGATGCGCTGGCACCGCTGCTGTCCGGCGACGATCTGGTGATTGTGCAGGGCGCCGGCAACATCGGCAAAATTGCCCGCAAGCTGGCTGAGATTCAGCTGCAGCCGGCTCTGAACACGGAGGCGCGCCATGGCTGAGAAAGTCGCGGTATTGATGGGCGGTACCTCCGCCGAGCGCGAGGTGTCACTGATGTCCGGCAGCGCGGTGCTGGCAGGACTGCGTGAGATGGGCATTGATGCGCACGGTGTCGACACCCGTGACGTCTCAGTGCTGGACCTCCGGCAGCAGGGCTTTGCCAAAGCGTTTATCGCGCTGCACGGTCGCGGTGGCGAAGATGGCACGCTGCAGGCGCTGCTGGAGTTTCTGCAACTGCCCTACACCGGCAGCGGCGTCATGGCGTCGGCCATCACCATGGATAAACTGCGCAGCAAACTGCTGTGGCAGGGCAGGGGATTGCCGGCGGGCAAATTTGTCTGGCTGACGCGCCAGCAGTATGAGCAGGGGCTGGATGCTGCAGCGCAGGCGTCGATCGCCGCGCTCGGACTGCCGCTGTTTGTGAAGCCAAGCTGTGAAGGTTCCAGCGTTGGCATCAGCCGCGTGAACCAGGCGGAAGCGCTGCCAGCCGCGCTGCAGGAGGCGTTTCGCCATGATGATGACGTGCTGGTGGAAGCTTTTCTCAGCGGTGCCGAATACACCGTGGGCATCGTCGGCGACGAAATTCTGCCGTCAATCAGAATTCAGACCGCCAGCGAGTTCTATGACTATGAAGCAAAATACATTTCTGACGATACTCAATACTTCTGCCCGAGCGGTCTGAGTGCGGAGAAAGAGGCGGAACTGCAGACATTAGTGCTGGCGGCGTGGCGCGCGTTAGGCTGCAGCGGCTGGGGACGGGTTGATGTGATGGTCGACGGTGACGGCAATTTCCAGCTGCTGGAAGTTAACACCTCGCCTGGCATGACCAGCCACAGCCTGGTGCCGATGGCGGCGAAGCAGGCGGGATACAGCTTCCCGCAACTGGTGGCGCGCATTCTGGAGCTGGCTGACTGATATGTCTCAGGCGGCACTGCGCGTTAGAAATCGCGAACCTCAGGAGCGTGCGCGCTCCGGACGGAGCAATGGGGCACGGCTGTTTGGCATCGTGTTCCTGCTGCTGGTGATGGGCATCATGGTGGCTGGCGGCCTCGTGGTGCTGAAGTGGATGAATGATGCGTCGCGTCTGCCGCTGTCGAAGCTGGTGGTGACGGGCGAAACCCACTACACCACGCACGATGATATTCGTCAGGCGATTTTATCGCTCGGCGCGCCGGGAACGTTCATGTCGCAGAACGTGGACATTATCCAGCAGCAGATCGAGCGTTTACCGTGGATTAAACAGGTTAGCGTGCGCAAGCAGTGGCCTGATGAGCTGAAGATAAACCTGGTGGAGTTTGTCCCGGTGGCACGCTGGAATGACTCGCACATGGTGGACGCCGATGGCGTCTCCTTCAGCGTCCCGGCCAGCCACATCGGCAAAGAAACGTTGCCGATGCTGTATGGGCCGGAAGGCAGTGAGAAAGAGGTATTGGCTGGCTATCACACCATGAGTGATGTGCTGCGGGCCAGTAAGTTTACCCTGAAGGTCGCGTCGATGACGGCGCGGCGCTCGTGGCAGCTGGTGACCAGCGACGATGTGCGCATCGAACTGGGGCGCAGCGACACCATGAAGCGTCTGAACCGTTTTATTGAGCTCTATCCGGAGTTGCAGCAGCAGGGCCAGAGTCAGAACCAGCGTATCAGCTATGTTGATCTACGCTATGACTCCGGCGCCGCAGTAGGCTGGGCACCGGCACCGATTGAGCCACAGGACAGTAATCAGCAACAAAACCAGGCACAGGCTAAACCACAATGATCAAGGCAACGGACAGAAAACTGGTAGTAGGACTTGAAATCGGCACTGCGAAGGTCGCCGCCCTGGTTGGGGAAATTCTGCCCGATGGTATGGTCAACATTATTGGCGTCGGCAGCTGCCCGTCCCGCGGTATGGACAAAGGCGGCGTGAACGATCTGGAGTCGGTGGTGAAGTGCGTTCAGCGCGCCATCGACCAGGCGGAATTGATGGCAGACTGCCAGATTTCGTCGGTATACCTTGCTTTATCGGGCAAACATATTAGTTGTCAGAACGAAATCGGGATGGTTCCGATTTCCGAAGAGGAAGTCACTCAGGATGATGTGGAAAACGTGGTGCATACGGCGAAATCCGTTCGCGTGCGCGACGAACATCGTATTCTGCATGTGATTCCACAGGAATACGCCATCGATTATCAGGAAGGCATCAAAAATCCGGTTGGCCTTTCCGGCGTGCGTATGCAGGCCAAGGTGCATCTCATCACCTGCCACAACGATATGGCAAAAAATATCGTGAAAGCCGTTGAACGTTGTGGCCTGAAAGTTGACCAACTGATTTTTGCCGGACTGGCATCCAGTTTTTCGGTGCTGACCGAAGATGAACGTGAGCTGGGAGTCTGTGTTGTTGACATCGGTGGCGGTACAATGGATATCGCGGTGTACACCGGCGGCGCGCTGCGTCATACCAAAGTGATTCCCTATGCCGGGAACGTGGTGACCAGCGATATCGCCTATGCCTTTGGCACACCGCCAACCGACGCCGAAGCGATTAAAGTGCGTCATGGTTGTGCGCTGGGTTCGATTGTCGGCAAAGACGAAAACGTCGAGGTGCCGAGCGTGGGTGGACGTCCGCCGCGCAGCCTGCAGCGCCAGACGCTGGCAGAAGTGATTGAACCGCGTTACACCGAACTGCTGAATCTGGTGAACGACGAGATTCTGCAACTGCAGGAGCAACTGCGCCAGCAGGGCGTGAAGCATCATCTGGCAGCCGGTATTGTGCTGACCGGCGGTGCGGCGCAGATTGAAGGTCTGGCGGCCTGTGCACAGCGGGTGTTCCACACCCAGGTGCGCATCGGTCAGCCGCTTAACATCACCGGCCTGACGGATTATGCGCAGGAGCCGTACTACTCGACGGCGGTTGGCCTGCTGCATTACGGCAAAGAGTCACACATGAACGGTGATGCAGAAACGGAAAAACGTGCTTCAGTGGGCAATTGGTTTAAACGCATCAACAGCTGGCTGAAGAAAGAGTTTTAATTTTTTGAAAAAGGAGATCATCAGGCAATGTTTATGATCTCCAGGCGACAGGCACATAACGGAGAGAAATCATGTTTGAACCTATGGAATTAACCAATGACGCGGTGATTAAAGTCATCGGCGTCGGCGGTGGCGGTGGCAACGCCGTAGAGCACATGGTACGCGAGCGTATCGAAGGTGTGGAATTCTTCGCTGTGAATACCGACGCGCAGGCGTTGCGTAAAACGGCGGTCGGCCAGACGATTCAGATCGGGACCAATATCACCAAAGGTCTCGGTGCGGGTGCTAACCCGGAAGTCGGCCGTACCTCGGCGGAAGAGGATCGCGAAGCACTGCGCTCTGCGCTGGAAGGGGCAGACATGGTGTTTATCGCCGCGGGCATGGGTGGCGGTACCGGTACCGGTGCAGCTCCTGTGGTGGCTGAAGTAGCCAAAGATTTAGGCATCCTGACGGTTGCGGTGGTGACGAAGCCCTTCAACTTCGAAGGGAAAAAACGCATGGCGTTTGCTGAGCAGGGTATCGCTGAGCTGTCCAAGCATGTTGATTCACTGATCACCATTCCTAACGACAAGCTGCTGAAAGTGCTGGGCCGTGGTATCTCTCTGCTGGATGCCTTCGGTGCGGCTAACGACGTGCTGAAAGGTGCGGTGCAGGGTATCGCAGAACTGATTACCCGTCCGGGTCTGATGAACGTCGACTTCGCCGACGTGCGTACCGTGATGTCAGAAATGGGTTACGCGATGATGGGTTCTGGCGTTGCCTGTGGTGAAGACCGTGCTGAAGAAGCGGCCGAAATGGCGATCTCCAGCCCGCTGCTGGAAGATATCGATCTGTCGGGTGCGCGTGGCGTGCTGGTCAACATCACGGCGGGCTTCGACCTGCGCCTGGATGAGTTCGAAACCGTGGGTAACACCATCCGCGCCTTCGCCTCGGACAACGCGACCGTGGTTATCGGTACCTCGCTGGATCCAGAGATGAACGACGAGCTGCGCGTCACCGTGGTGGCGACCGGTATCGGCATGGACAAGCGTCCGGAAATCACTCTGGTGACTAACAAGCCTGCGACTCAGCCGGTCATGGATCATCGCTACCAGCAGCACGGCATGGCGCCGCTGCCGCAGGAGCAGAAACCGGCCGCGAAAGTGGTGAATGACCAGCCAGCGTCATCCAGCAAAGAGCCTGACTATCTTGATATTCCAGCCTTCCTGCGTAAACAGGCAGACTAAGAATATCCTGAGAATTGGGATTCTCCGCTCTTTGTGCTAAAGTGTTCGCCCGCCGGTAATTTATACTGGCGGTCGGATGGGTAATATTGCGAGATAATGCGATGATCAAACAAAGGACATTAAAACGTATTGTTCAGGCGACTGGCGTCGGTTTGCATACCGGCAAAAAAGTCACGCTGACTTTACGCCCTGCGTCGGCTAATACCGGGGTCATCTATCGTCGCACTGACTTGAATCCACCGGTTGATTTCCCGGCTGATGCAAAATACGTGCGCGACACCATGCTGAGTACCTGCCTGGTGAATGATGAAGGCGTGCGTATTTCGACGGTTGAACACCTGAATGCTGCATTGGCAGGTCTGGGTATCGACAACATTATTGTTGAAGTCGATGCGCCAGAAATTCCGATCATGGATGGCAGTGCCGCGCCTTTTGTTTATTTGCTGATGGATGCCGGTGTCGAAGAGCTGAGCAGCGCGAAGAAATTCGTGCGCGTGAAGCAAACGGTACGGGTAGAAGATGGCGATAAGTGGGCCGAGATCAAACCGTACAACGGTTTTTCACTCGACTTCACCATCGACTTCAAACATCCGGCGATCGACTCAAGCTCGCAGCGTTACCAGCTCAATTTCTCGGCTGAATCCTTTGTGCGTCAGATTAGCCGTGCGCGCACCTTCGGCTTTATGCGTGAAATCGAATATCTGCAGTCTAAAGGCCTGTGCCTGGGCGGTAGTTTAGATTGTGCGATTGGCCTCGATGACTTCCGCGTATTGAATGAAGATGGCCTGCGCTTTGAAGATGAGTTCGTGCGTCACAAAATGTTGGACGCCATCGGCGACCTGTTCATGTGTGGTCATAACGTGATTGGCGCATTCTCTGCGTTCAAGTCCGGCCATGCGCTGAACAACAAGCTGTTGCAGGCGGTACTGGCTAAGCAGGAAGCCTGGGAATGGGCGACCTTCGAAGACGAAGCTGAACTGCCACTGGCCTTCAAAGCGCCAAATTTAGTGCTGGCGTAATAAGTCAGCCATCAAACGGCGGGCTTCCCTGACACCCTCTCCGGTCAGTGGAACCCGCCGTTTTTTATTGCCCGTCGCTGAGGCTGTAATCCCGCTCGCAAAACCCTGTTGTCCGCGACCAAACCCTGCGCAAAAAAACGTGAAATCCGCCGTAAGCCCTTTAATCCCTGATGTCGAAGCCCCACATAAGTGCTATTATCTGGCGCTCATGTAAGCAGGGTACGTAACGTAACTCTGGCTTAGCGCTTAATGACTGGCATGATGGACGAAAGGTGATCGGGATTTTCTCACGCTGGCGACAACTCGGCAGACGCTATTTCTGGCCTCATCTCCTGTTGGGAATGGTGGCGGCCAGTCTCGGCCTGCCTGCCTGTGCACAAAGCGCAGAGCCCACCAGCAGCGATTCGCCGGTCAGCAGCCTGTTTACCGGCAAGGTGGTGCGGTTTGATCACCTGATTCGCCTGCAGGAAAGCGCGCGTCGCCCCAGTTTCAACGTTGACTACTGGCATCAGCACGCCATCCGCACCGTCATTCGCCATCTCTCATTCAGCATGACGCCGCCCGCAACAGCGGAAGCGGAACATGCATTGCCGCTGGCGGCGCAAAAGCTGGCGCTGATTGACTCGCTGCAGGCGCTGCTGACTTCACCCGCGCAACCTTTAGCCACGATGGCACCGCCGTCGCGAGCGCATCATGTTTCGCCCAACGTTCACTCTTCTGCTGACTGGCAGGCTGCTATTCATGGCATCCGCGCCGGACCTTTCATTGCTTAACGCTAACGTTTTTTTCCTTTTTCTGTTTTTTGCCTTTGCAGCCCGTATTGTTACGGCTGAATTGAGATAAATTTATTATGTTAATCAAATTGTTAACGAAAGTTTTTGGTAGCAGCAATGATCGTACTCTGCGCCGCATGCGTAAAGTGGTCGATGTCATCAACAAGATGGAGCCGGAGTTCGTCAAACTGTCTGACGACGAACTGAAAGCGAAAACCGATCAATTCCGCGAGCGCCTGAAAAAAGGTGAAACGCTGGAGAGCCTGATTCCCGAAGCCTTCGCCACCGTGCGTGAAGCCAGTAAGCGCGTGTTTGGCATGCGCCACTTTGACGTGCAGCTGATCGGCGGCATGGTGCTCAACGAACGCTGCATCGCGGAGATGCGCACCGGTGAGGGTAAAACCCTGACTGCGACGCTGCCGGCTTACCTGAACGCGCTGAGCGGCAAGGGCGTGCACGTTGTGACCGTCAACGACTATCTGGCGCAGCGTGACGCCGAAAACAACCGTCCGCTGTTTGAGTTCCTTGGTCTGACAGTCGGTATCAACCTGCCGGGCATGCCGGCGGTGGCCAAGCGCGCTGCCTATGCAGCCGATATCACCTACGGCACCAACAACGAATACGGCTTCGATTATCTGCGCGATAACATGGCCTTCAGTCCGGAAGAGCGCGTACAGCGTAAACTGCACTATGCGCTGGTGGATGAGGTGGACTCGATCCTAATCGATGAAGCGCGTACCCCGCTGATTATCTCGGGTCCGGCCGAAGACAGCTCCGATCTCTACATCAAGGTCAACAAAATCATTCCACACCTGGTGCGCCAGGAAAAAGAAGACTCGGATAACTTCCAGGGCGAAGGTGACTTCTGGGTGGATGAAAAAGCCCGTCAGGCGCACATGACCGAACGCGGTCTGGTGAAAGTGGAAGAGCTGCTGGTCAGCCAGGGCATTATGGATGAGGGCGAATCACTCTACTCGCCGACCAACATCATGCTGATGCACCACGTGACGGCAGCACTGCGCGCCCATGCGCTGTTCACCCGCGACGTTGACTACATCGTGAAGGACGGCGAGGTGATCATCGTTGATGAACACACCGGTCGTACCATGCAGGGACGTCGCTGGTCTGATGGCCTGCACCAGGCGGTCGAAGCCAAAGAAGGTGTGGAGATCCAGAATGAAAACCAGACGCTGGCTTCCATCACCTTCCAGAACTACTTCCGTATCTACGAGAAACTGGCCGGTATGACCGGTACCGCTGATACTGAAGCGTTTGAGTTCAGCTCCATCTACAAGCTCGATACCATCGTGGTGCCGACCAACCGTCCGATGGTGCGTAAAGATATGGCCGATCTGGTCTACATGACCGAGAAAGAGAAGATCGATGCCATTATCGAAGATATTCGTACCTGTACGGCTAACGGTCAGCCGGTACTGGTGGGCACCATCTCGATTGAAAAATCGGAAGTGGTATCCCAGGAGCTGACGCGCGCGGGTATCAAGCACAGCGTACTGAACGCCAAGTTCCACGCCAGCGAAGCGGATATCGTGGCGCAGGCAGGTCAGCCAGCCGCGGTAACCATCGCGACCAACATGGCCGGTCGTGGTACGGACATCATGCTCGGCGGTAGCTGGCAGGCGGAAGTAGCCGCGCTGGAAAACCCGACGGAAGAGCAGATTGAAGCCATCAAGGCGGCGTGGAAACTGCGCCATGATGCGGTGCTGGCGGCAGGCGGTTTGCATATTATCGGTACCGAACGCCACGAATCACGCCGTATCGATAACCAGCTGCGCGGCCGTGCGGGTCGTCAGGGTGACGCCGGTTCTTCGCGCTTCTATCTGTCGATGGAAGATGCGCTGATGCGTATCTTTGCCTCCGATCGTGTGTCCAACATGATGCGTAAGCTGGGTATGAAGCCGGGCGAAGCGATTGAGCATCCGTGGGTAACCAAAGCGATTGCTAATGCGCAGCGCAAAGTGGAAAGCCGCAACTTCGATATCCGTAAACAGCTGCTGGAATACGATGACGTCGCTAACGATCAGCGCCGCGCCATTTACAGCCAGCGTAACGAACTGCTGGATGTCTCTGACGTTTCGGACACCATCAACAGCATCCGTGAAGATGTGTTCAAAGCCACTATCGACACTTACATTCCGCCGCAGTCGCTGGAAGAGATGTGGGACGTCCCGGGGCTGGAAGAGCGTCTGCGCAATGATTTCGATCTGGATCTGCCGATTGCCGAGTGGCTGGATAAAGAGCCGGATCTGCATGAAGAGACGCTGCGTGAGCGCATCATGAGCCGCGCCAGCGAAAACTATGCGGCGAAAGAAGAAGTGGTCGGCGCAGAAATGATGCGCAACTTTGAAAAAGGCGTGATGCTGCAAACGCTCGACTCGCTGTGGAAAGAGCATCTGGCGGCGATGGACTATCTGCGCCAGGGTATCCATCTGCGTGGCTATGCGCAGAAGGATCCGAAGCAGGAGTACAAACGTGAATCTTTCGCCATGTTTGCCGCGATGCTGGAGTCGCTGAAGTACGAAGTGATCAGCACCCTGAGCAAAGTGCAGGTGCGGATGCCGGAAGAAGTGGAAGCGATGGAGCAGCAGCGTCGTGAAGAAGCAGAGCGTCTGGCACAGCAGCAGCAGCTCAGTCATGTCGATGACGACACCGCAGCGGCCGCTGCACTGGCGGCACAGGGCGGTGAGCGGAAAGTGGGACGTAACGATCCGTGCCCATGCGGCTCAGGTAAAAAATACAAACAGTGTCACGGTCGTCTGGCCTGATAACAAAAAGGAGCCCGCGGGCTCCTTTTTCTTTGGCTGATTAGCGGGTAATCGCCATCAGCTTCTCCTCATTCAGCCGCACGCCATGGTAGGGCAGCGTAACCAGCAGCCCATCCGGCAAACCATAGCGTTTCAACAGCGCCCGGCTCTGAAACAGCAGCTGGTGATAGTTGTTGTCGCTGATCCCCGGATAGCTCTCATTCCATACCGTGGCAATGATCTGCCGTTTCGACGTGATGCGCAGCAGCAGGCAGGAGAAGAAGCGCTTCTGTGCTTCATTAAGCGGGATGGTCTTCTGTTCTGGCCACCAGGTTAAGGTGTTCTGCGCGCTGTCGAGCGTCAGGATGTCGTGAAAAACCAAATGGCGTAAGGTATTCATCTGTTTCTGTGCGTCTTGCGCCAGAAACGTTGTTAGTTTGCGTTCCATGTGTAGTCGGCCTGGCTAGAGTAAAGTGGCTGCGAGTATTCCCAACATGGCGCCGTGCGATCATTACGACCTGTCTTAATAACTGGAATCTGTGCGACAGGATCGCGGTGAGGCCGACAGCAGTTAACATCGTCCGGCGTCTGCTTTAAAATCAGCGCTCACTCACTACAAGCGGAATCCAGCTTATGAAACACCTGCAGGTTGCGGTGGGCATCATTCGCAATGCCAGTCGTCAGATCTTTCTTGCCCAGCGCGCAGCAAGCTCGCACATGGCCAACAAATGGGAGTTCCCGGGCGGAAAAATTGAACAGCACGAAAGCGCAGAACAGGCGTTAAAACGTGAGCTGATGGAAGAAACCGGTATTGAAGTGACGGCGGCGAAAGCGATTGGTCAGGCCGACCACAGTTACGACGACCTGCGTGTTACGCTGCATTTCTTCCTGGTGGAGGGCTGGCAGGGTGAGCCGTGGGGACGCGAAGGTCAGCCGCAACGTTGGGTCGAGCAGCGTGATTTAGTGGCCGATGAATTCCCACCTGCCAACCACGCCCTGATTGCCCGCTTAGTGGCGGGCGAGATTTAAACTCAGGGGCCGCGTGCCCCTGCCGATCACGACTGCTCTTCACTCCAGTCGTCACTCTCCGTCATGTCTCCGCTGCTGGGAATGCGTTTCTCCTCTGCGGCCCATTCGCCCAGGTCGATCAACTGACAGCGTTTGCTGCAAAACGGGCGCCACGGGCTGAGTTCATCCCACATCACGGCTTTACCGCAGTTAGGGCAAGGTACGGTAATCATCTCTTCCTGCATAACATCCTCTAACAACAGGCTAATTCAAAATTCAGTCGCGCCGGCACTTCACCGCGTTCGCTATCGAGCGGTAAAAAGCGGATGGCATAGCGGCTTTTATGACCAGAGACCTGCGGATAGAGCGCATCTTCCAGCGTCAGCTGCAGGCGCAGCAGGTCGGACCCTTCGGCGTTATCCTGATAAAAGCCGTTGAGGCTGGTCTGATGGCGAAACACGCCTGACTGACGAATCAGGTTGAGGATCATCGTCAGGCTGTTGCGCAGCGGATCGAGCGAGGCCAGCCAGCTATTCACCAGGGTATCGCGCAGCGCCTGTGGCTGGTGCAGCCAGATGTGTAAACCCGGCAGATCAAAACTGCAGCAGCCGCCGGGAATGCTCAGGCGCTGACGCACTGAGGCAATCAGCCGGTCTTCGCGCAGCTGCTGGCCCATGCGCGGCGCAGCCATCAGCTCGCTGGATTGCTGCTTCAGCTGTTCGCGCAGCTGGCTGACGGTGTGTTCATCGACACCCGGCACATCCAGCCAGGCACGCAGTTTTTGCTGCTGACGCTCCAGCTCTTTTAACAGCTCGGTGCGCATATCGCCGCGTTCGAAGATATCCAGCAGGTCGCCAATAATACGAAACACACCGAGTGCGGCAACCGAGCTGTTGACCGGCAGCGTTTCGTGCAGCTGGTTAATCAAAAACTCCACGCGCAGCCAGGTGCGCATTTTCTCATTCAATGGGTGTTCAAACAGAACCACTGTGCTCATGATATTAATCCCGTCCGGTTGCTGCCAGGCGTAAATAGCGCTGGTGAAGTTCAGCAACGCGCGGCAAAGCCTGTTCCGGCGTGCCGCTGTTATCAATGATGTCATCCGCGCAGGCTAAACGCTGCTGACGGCTGGCCTGCGCGGCAAGAATCCGTTGCGCCTGGCTGAGAGAGATACCATCACGCTGGCGGGTGCGCTGCAGCTGCGTGGCCTCGTCGACATCTACGACTAATACCCGATCAGCCTGATGCTGCAGACCATTTTCTACCAGCAGCGGCACTACCCACATGACGTAAGGCGAAGTCGCCTGCGCCTTCAGCTGCTGGGTACGGGCGTTAATCAGCGGATGCAGCAGTTGATTGAGCCAGTTTTTCTCTTGCGGCTGCTGGAAAATAATTTCCCGCAAACGCGCGCGATAAAGCGTGCCTTCTGCGGTCAGAATCGATTCTCCGTGGCGTTTCACAATCGCATTGAGCGCAGGTGTGCCCGGTTCAACCACCTCGCGGGCAATCACATCGGCATCAATGATGTCGACGTTCAGCGCGGCAAAAGCGTTAGCAATGGTGCTTTTACCACTACCAATGCCGCCGGTCAGTGCAACGGTAAAAGGCATAGCGTTCTCTCAACATTTTCTCATCTGCCGCAGCGTGATGAGAGCCCGATCACAATCGGTTTTCTCAGCTAAATTTAACGGATTGTAGCTTAAATAAAGTGAAATTCGCAGTCTTGTCGCGGAACGAATGGCGCGTATGATAACGACACTGGAGCCGTGAGCGCTACCCGAACTGCGGTTCGTCGTCACTAACCAGGACACTCTGCTATGCGTATCGAAGAAGATGTAAAACTGGGCTTTAAAGATGTATTGATCCGCCCGAAACGCTCCACGCTGAAAAGCCGTTCCGAGGTTGAGCTGGAACGTACGTTCACCTTCAAACATTCAGGCCTCGCCTGGTCCGGCGTTCCGGTGATTGCCGCCAACATGGATACCGTCGGCACCTTTACCATGGCCGAAGCGCTGGCTGGCTTTAACGTGCTGACCGCCGTTCACAAGCACTACAGTGTTGAAGCGTGGCAGACCTTTATCCAGCGCGTACCGGCCACGGTGCTCAGCCACGTGATGGTCTCCACCGGGACCTCAGAAGCAGATTTCACAAAGTTAAGCGCGATCCTCGCGCTGTCGCCCCAGCTCAATTTTATCTGTATTGATGTAGCAAACGGCTACTCCGAGCACTTTGTTGCCTTCCTGCAGCGCGCGCGGGAAAGCTTCCCGGGGAAAACCATTTGTGCCGGGAATGTGGTGACCGGTGAAATGGTCGAAGAGCTGATTCTGTCCGGTGCCGACATTGTGAAGGTGGGAATCGGCCCGGGTTCGGTATGCACCACGCGCGTCAAAACCGGCGTTGGCTACCCGCAACTCTCTGCGGTGATTGAGTGTGCTGATGCGGCGCACGGCCTCGGTGGGCAGATTGTCAGTGACGGTGGTTGCGCCGTGCCGGGCGATATCGCCAAGGCGTTCGGCGGCGGCGCTGACTTCGTGATGCTCGGCGGCATGCTGGCGGCACACGATGAGTGCGAAGGCACTCTTGTTGAAGAGCAGGGCGAGCAGTTTATGCTGTTCTACGGCATGAGCTCCGAATCCGCGATGAAACGTCATGTGGGCGGTGTGGCGGGCTACCGCGCCGCAGAAGGTAAAACCGTTCGTCTGCCGCTGCGTGGACCGGTCGCGGAGACGGTGAAAGATATCCTCGGCGGGCTGCGTTCGGCCTGTACTTACGTCGGCGCAGAGCGCCTGAAAGAGCTGACCAAACGCACCACCTTTATTCGTGTGGCAGAACAGGAAAACCGCGTCTTTAACCGCTGATGTGCCGCAACGGGCGCCGCGTGCGCCCGTTTAACGTATGGCGTCTCCCAGACCAAATACCGGCAGATACATGGCAATCACCAGCGTGCCGACAATGCCGCCAATCACCACCATCATTAATGGCTCCAGCGAAGCGGCGAGGCTGTCTGCGCGCGTCAGCGTTTGCGCTTCGTGCCACTCCGCCAGTCGCGCCAGCATCACATCCAGCGCACCGGCCTCTTCACCAACGCGGATCAACTGAGCGCACAGCGGTGTAAACAGCGGATGTCCCTGTAGCGCCTGATGCAGCGGCGCGCCAGCGGCAATGTGCTGCTGTAACGCCACGATGGCATCGCGCCACAGTCGCGCGGCCAGCGTCACTTCCACCGCCTGCAGGCTTTGCAGCAGCGTCAGCCCGGCCTGCTGCGTCAGTTGCAGAATCGCGTATATCTGACTGAGCTGACCGCCGCGCCACAACGGGGCCAGCAGCGGAAGCCGCAGCAGCCACTGCTGGCTGCGCTTTTGCCACGCAACGGATCGTCGGTAGGTCAGACGCGCCAGCCACCCGGACGCCACACCGCACAACAGCAGCGGCAGCGCCGCCTGCTGCAACAGTGCCGACAGCGCCATCACGCCGGCGGTAAAGGCCGGCAGCGGTGCGTCAAAGCTGGCGTACACCGCAACAAATTCCGGCAGCACAAACAGCAGCATCCCGGCGCTGACCGCCAGCGCCACCAACAGGATAAACAGCGGATAGCGCAACGCTTTCACCACTTTCTGGCGCAGAAACTGTTGCCTGCTCTGCTGTAGTGCCAGCTGGCGGCAGCACTCGTCCAGTTGCCCGGTCAGCTCACCTACCTGCATCAGTGCAGAAAACAGCGGCGGGAAGATATCCGGCCAGGCGCGCAGCGCCTGAGAAAACGGCTCTCCGGCCATGACCCGCTGTTGCAGAAGGCTCAGCAGCACGCGCCAGCCTGCATGAGGATGGCCGCTGGCCAGCAATTTCAGACTCTCCGCCAGCGGCAGCCCGGCTTTCAGCAACGTCGCCAGCTGGCGCATCAGGTCAATTTTCTGCTGCCACTTCCAGTCGCGCGCGCGCCAGTACTTGCCGCGTTGCCAGCTCACCACCAGCATGCCGCGATCGCCCAGCTGGCCGAGCAGGGCATCCTGCGTGGGCTGCAGCGACTCGCCCTCCTGCAGCAGGCCCATGCTGTCCAGTGCCTGCCAGTGAAACTGGTAGCGATTAGCCATTGCCAAGGCCCACCACGCGCTGCATCTCCTCGAAAGAGGTGTCACCGCGGCTCACCGCTTCCAGCCCGGCGGTCAGCAGCGTTTTCATTCCCTGCTCCGCGGCCAGCGTCAGCAGGTGCTCCAGCGGCATATCAGCCGAGATGGCGTTCTGCAACCTGCTGCTCATCGGCAGGATTTCAAACAGCGCCAGGCGGCCGTAATAACCCGAGAAGCAGTGATCGCAGCCGGGCGCACGCCAGGTTTGCAGCGTGCCGGGCCACATATCGCCGGGCAGATGGGCAATCGCCTGGCCCGGCTGACGGCAGTGCACGCACAAACGGCGCACCAGCCGCTGCGCCACCACCAGCTGTAGCGCCGGGCCAAGCAGATAGCCGGGAATGTCCATCTGCCGTAAGCGGGTCAGGGTTTCGGCCGTCGAGTTGGTGTGCAAGGTTGAGAGCACCAGATGTCCGGTCTGCGCCGCTTTTACGGCGATGCTGGCGGTTTCAGCATCACGAATTTCACCGATCATTATGACGTCCGGATCTTGCCGCAGCAGCGCGCGCAGGACGCGGTTAAAATCGAGACCGCTCCGTGGCTGTACCTGCGTCTGGTTAATCCCCTGTAGCGGAATTTCCAGCGGGTCCTCCACGCTGCAGACGTTTTTCTCCGGCACGTTGAGGGCGCTCAGGCTGCTGTACAGCGTAAAGGTTTTGCCGCTGCCGGTTGGGCCGGTGACCAGAATCAGTCCCTGCGGTTTGGCCAGCGCGTTTTTCAGCAGGCGCAGCTGTGGCACCGGCATGCCCAGCTTATCGAGCGCAATGGCGCTGTTTTCGCTTTGCAGCAGGCGTACCACCGCTTTTTCACCCTGGCTGACCGGCAGGGTCGACAGGCGGAACGCCGCCGGTTTGTCATCCACCTCCAGACTGAACTGGCCATCCTGCGGCAGCCGACGCTCCGCGATATCCAGACCGCCGAGGATTTTCAAGCGTGCCAGCACGGCGGCGGGTGGGGCATCCGGTAACTGCGGCAGCGGATGCAGCACGCCGTCAATCCGCAGCCGTACGCGCAGCCCGTGACGCTGCGGTTCAAAGTGCACATCGGAGGCGCGTCGCTGTATGGCCTGGCGCAGAATCTGATCCACCGCGTGAATGGCGGACTCGGCGCTGGCCTGTTCGCGCGGTGCCGCACTGCTTTCTGGCTGGTGCAGCAGCTGCTCCAGCCGTGCGGCGGGCCAGCACTCAACCTCGACTGCGCACTGGCTGGCAAACTGCAGCGCCTCTAACAACAGCGGGTCTGGCGCGTCCGCGACCGCCACGCGCAAGTGCGTGGCGTCATGGTGCAGTATCACGGCCTGATAGCGGGCACACAGTGCCTGCAGGGCGCTATCCGGCTTATCCATTGTTTTCTTCCTTGTCGGCAAAGCGGAACTGCTCAAGACAGCTGTCGCGCAGGCTGGTGTTGTCGCTGGTGCAGCTGCGTTGCCAGCTGAGTGCGCCTTCCGCCGCATTCCATATCGGCAACATTGCAACGGTTAACCCCGTCAGGCTCTCCTGGCCGGTCAGCGTAATGGCACCATTGACTACGCTCAGGTTCGCCACATAGCGTGAGCCTTTGGCGGCGGGAATACCGCGCTCGCCTGCCTGACACTGCGCCGGTCCGCCGCGCTCGATGGCGCACAGCTCCACGGCAGTTTTATAGGGCACCATGGTTTGCAGCATGTCGGTCAGCGCGGCACGTTGCAGATAATTTTGGTAAGCGGGCAGGCCAATAGCGCTGAGAATGGCGACGATACCGATGACAATCATCAGCTCGATCAGGGTAAAACCGCGTTGTTTATCCATAATGAGGCTCCTTGTTGTGGAGCCGCAACGGTAAAAAAGGGCGGGGAAAAGCGGAAGGGGGCGCGTTTCAATCCCGGAAAGGGGCGCGCAGACAATGTAGCGCGTTACAGGCGAAGCCACATGATGATGGAAGCCGGCTCGCAATTTGCCGCCAGCGCCGGCGGCATGGCCTTACGTCAGACTTCGCGAAAACGCATCGACAGATCGAGCGCCTGCACGTGCTTAGTCAGCGCGCCTACCGAGACATAATCCACTCCGGTGGCGGCGATCTGCGGCAGCGTCGTCTCCGTCACGTTGCCGGACACCTCCAGCAGCGCGCGCTTCGCCGTCAGCGTAACCGCCTGCTGCATCATCGCCAGCGTGAAGTTATCCAGCATGATGATGTCGGCGCCGGCCGCCAGCGCCAGCTGCAGTTCGCTGAGATTTTCCACTTCCACCTCAACCGGCACATCCGGGTGCAGCCACAGGGCTTTCTCCACCGCTTTACTGACCGAACCGCTGGCAATGATGTGGTTTTCTTTGATCAGGAAAGCGTCGGACAAGCCCAGACGATGATTCTGCCCGCCGCCGCACAGCACCGCATACTTGAGCGCGGTGCGCAGCCCGGGCAGGGTTTTGCGCGTATCCAGCAACTGGGTATTGCTGCCAGACAAAAGCGCCACATAGCGGTTCACGGCTGTCGCTACGCCGGAGAGCGTCTGCACAAAGTTTAACGCGGTGCGTTCTGCGGTCAGCAGCAACCGTGCCGGTCCCTGTAATTCAAACAGCAGCTGATCGGCCACCAGCGGTTGGCCGTCTTCGACGTGCCAGGTAATGGAAACGTTATTGCCCAGCTGGATAAATACCTCTTCCACCCAGCGTTTACCACAGAAAACACCGGCTTCGCGGGTGATGACGCGCGCTTCAGCCTGCGCCGCCTGCGGCAACAGCTGAGCGGTGATGTCGCGCTCAGCGTCAACGTCACCGCCTAAATCCTCCTGAAGTGCGCGCGCCACGGTTTCCGGGATATCCAGCTGAATACGTTTAAGCAGTTCCTGACGACGATGTTCGGGATTATAACGACGCGACACCATGATTTTGCGGCTCCACCCTACGGATTACGTGCGCTCACCTTAGCCTGATTTTGCAGCTATTGCCAGACACGGCAGGTGAAATGTTTAGTATCCTTAACTTGCTGATGCCATAACGCATTAAGTCACAAGCAGCGAGGTGGAATCATGGTATTCTCAGCCAGATTTTGTTCAGGATAACAGGCATGAAACTGGAACACGGCTGGATCACGAGCGCACGCAAGGTGCCGTCGCCGCACTTCAATGCGCGGCCGGATAACGAAGCGCCGTCGCTGCTGATCATTCATAACATCAGTCTGCCGCCGGGCGAATTTGGCGGTCCGTGGATTGACCGGCTGTTCACCGGTACGCTACCGGCTGATGCGCATCCCTATTTTGCGGATATCGCCCAGTTACGCGTGGCGGCGCACTGTCTGATTCGCCGTGACGGTGAGCTGGTACAGTATGTTTCCTTTGACCAGCGCGCCTGGCATGCCGGCATTTCGCAGTTTGCCGGACGGGAAAACTGCAACGATTTTTCCATGGGCATTGAGCTGGAAGGTACCGACACGCTGCCCTACACCGATGCCCAGTACGCTACGCTGCAGCAGGTTACCCACCTGCTGATGCAGCATTATCCGCTGACGCCGCAGCGTATCACCGGTCACAGCGATGTTGCGCCGGAACGCAAGACCGATCCCGGTCCGGCATTTGACTGGATACGCTATAAACAGGCTATCGGGCAGGAGCACCCCTGACACCGCAGGAGCAGGTATGACGTTGTTTAGTTTGTTGTTAGTTTTGGGTTGGGAACGCCTTTTTAAATTAGGTGAACACTGGCAGCTGGATCATCGGCTTGAGCCGCTGTTTCGCGGTCGCCAGCGCTTCTCGTTGCTGCGTACGCTGCTGATGACCGTGATCGCCATGCTGCTGGTCTGGCTGGTGGTGTGGAGCCTGAAGGGTATTCTGTTTGGCGTGGCGCAGCTGCTGTTCTGGATTGTGGTCGGTTTGCTGTGCATTGGTGCCGGCTCGGTGCGGCTGCATTACCACCAGTATCTTAAAGCGGCGAGCCACGATGATGAAGCGGCCCATCAGGCGATGGCCGCAGAGCTGACGCTGATTCACGGCGTGCCGGTTGACTGTAGCGAGCGCGAATTTCTGCAGGCGCTGCAAAACGCGCTGATCTGGATTAATTTCCGCTTCTATCTTGCGCCGCTGTTCTGGTTTGTGGTCGGTGGCCTTTACGGGCCAGTGTTGCTGGTGGGGTATGCGTTTCTGCGCGCCTGGCAGAGCTGGCTGGCAAAACACCGTTCCCCGCTGGAACGCGCACAGTCCGGCATCGATCGCATTCTGCACGTGCTGGACTGGATTCCGGTGCGGCTGGCCGGTGTGGCTTATGCGCTGCTCGGCCACGGCGAGCGTGCGCTGCCGGCATGGTTTGCCGCGCTCAGCGATGTGCATCGTCCACAGTATCAGGTGCTGACCAGCCTGGCGCAGTTCTCGCTGGCGCGCGATCCGCATCTGGATAAAGTGGAAACGCCACGGGTCGCCGTGGCGCTGGCCAAACGCGTTTCGCTGGTACTGGTCGTGGTAGTGGCGCTGCTGACTATCTACGGCACGTTAGTGTGATCGGCAGGCGGCACGCCGAAATCCGGTGTGCCGTCTTCGCGCCAGGCAAAATATTTAAGCCGCGTATGGCGGTTGGGATCCCACAGCGGATCGCCCTCAATTTCGGTGTAATTCCGTGCGTGATACACCAGCACATCCCGTCCTGCTTCATCCACGGTAAAACTGTTATGCCCCGGACCGTACTGGTGATTATCCCAGCTGGTGGCAAATACCGGCCGCGCCGATTTATGCCATGCGCTGATGTCGAGCGGATTGGCCTGCGCGTCAATACTCAGTATGCCGAGGCAGTAATTTTCATCCGTGGCGCTGGCTGAGTAGGTGACAAACAGCCGCTCGCCATGACGAATCACCGCCGGTCCCTCATTAACGCTAAAGCCGGCACACTCCCACTCATACTCCGGCCGGCTGAGCATCAGCGGCTGGGTTTTCAGCGTCCACGGATTCAGTAATTCCGCCAGATAAAGGTTGGAGTTACCGGGAATGGCCGGGTCTTTTTGCGCCCACAGATACCAGTTTTTACCCTGATGCACGAAGTGGGTGGCGTCGAGGGCGAAGGTATCGAGGTGGGTTTGCACGCGGCGGCACGGCTGCCAGTGACCGCTGAGTGGATCAGCATCATCACATACCAGCGCGTACATACGGTGCTGAAACAGCCCCTCTTTGATTTCGCGGGACGGCGCGGCGGCAAAGTAAATCACCCACTGGCCATTGATCACGTGCAGTTCCGGTGCCCAGATCAGGGCGCTGCAGGGACCGCTGTCCGGTTTACGCCACACGGTTGTGGCCGGGGCGGTAATCAGGCCGTTAAGCGTGCTGGCATAGCGCAGTTCCAGTCGATCGTACTCGGGCACCGAAGCGATAAAGTAGTAGCCATCGCCGTGGCGCAAAATAAACGGATCGGCACGTTGCGTAATAAACGGGTTAGGCCAGCTCATTTAATTTCTCCTGGTTGTGAGGTTGCGCGGCGAACGGGGGCAGACAGGTCATGGAAGTTGGCGCGACGCAGGGCGAGATTCTGCTGGATGGTGCGCATCAGCGCGCGGTCCACTTTCAGCAGGCGCACCACGCCGGCGGTGATCAGATAGCCGACGCCGGGGATCAGGGTAAACAGCAACACAATGCCGTTAAGCGCGCTGGCAGACTGCTGCTTCGCCGCTGCGTCATAGCCATACATCGACAATAAAAAGCCGACCATGGCACCCGCTACCGCCAGTCCGACCTTGAGGAAAAACAGGTTGCCGGAGAAGCTGATCCCGGTGATGCGTTTACCGGTTTTCCATTCGCCGTAGTCATCGACATCAGCCATCAGTGACCAGTGCAGCGGCGACGGGATTTGGTGCAGGATGTTCAACAGGAAATAAGCAATTACCACGGTGACGGTGGCGTGCGGATCGATCCAGTAAAAGCCGCTGGAGAACAGCGCCAGCGCAATGTTGGTCCAGAAAAACACCTTCAGCTTGCACCAGCGATCGGTGAGGACTTTCGCCAGTGTGCTGCCCAGCATCATGCCGATGACGCCCAGGCTGATAAACAGCGTCGCAAAGTGCGTCGACTGGCCCATCACCCAGGTGACGTAATACATGGTGGCGGCCATGCGAATAAAACCGGGGCAGACATTACAGAACGTCAGCAGCAGAATGCGCACCCACTGATCGTTCTTCCATACATCGCGCAAATCTTTCTTCAGATCATCGTTGCTCGGTACCGCCGGACGAATACGCTCGCGCACCGTGGCAAAACAGAACAGAAACATCACCAGGCCAATCAGCGCCAGCACGCTCATCGCCAGCTGATAGCCGCGCGCTTTGTTGTCGCCGCCAAACCACTCGGCCATCGGCAGCAGCGACAGCGAGAGGATCAGCGTGGCGATGCCCACCATGACAAAGCGGTATGACTGGCATGAAACGCGTTCACCGGGATCGTTAGTGATGACGCCGCCCAGCGAGCAGTAAGGAATATTGATGGCGGTGTAGGTCAGCGACATCAGGAAATAGGTGACAAATGCCCAGATCACCTTGTTGTCGTAGCTCCAGTCCGGGGTGGTAAACATCAGCACGCTGAACAGCACGTAGGGCAGCGATATCCACAGCAGCCACGGGCGAAAGCGTCCCCAGCGGCTCTGCGTGCGGTCGGCAATCGCGCCCATTATCGGGTCGGTCACCGCATCCAGCACCCGTACCGACAGCAACAGCGTGCCGACCAGCGCCGGAGCAAGGCCAAATACGTCGGTGTAGAAGTAGTTGAGGAACAGCATGATGGCACCGCCGATCATGTTGCATCCGGCGTCACCCATGCCGTATCCCAGTTTTTCTCTGAACGAGAGGGCTGCTCCTTTCATCAGTCGTCTCCTGCGACAAGTGGAGCAAAAATTATCAGCGTTAAATCAGTAACCTGGTGGGGAACAATCGGTCAGGATGATGGACAAAATACGCGGGCGGGGAAAAGTGTGAAGCGGATCGGCCCGGCAGCAGCGTGCCGGGCCCGGTGAAGCATCAGGCTTTCTGCACCCGATTTTTAACGGTATAACCCACGGCCAGCACCAGCAGCCACACCGGAATGAGCCACACTGAAATCGCCATGCCCGGCGTCATTAGCATGATCACCAGAATGGCCGCCAGGAACAGCAGGCAGATCCAGTTACCCAGCGGATACAGCACCGCCCTGAAACGGGTGGTCACGCCCTGCTGGTCTTTTTTCTTGCGGAATTTCAGGTGCGCGAGGCTGATCATCGCCCAGTTGATGACCAGCGCGGAGACCACCAGCGACATCAGCAGGCCGAAGGCTTCGCCCGGCATCAGATAGTTAATCAACACGCACAGCGCAGTGGCTACTGCCGAGACCAGAATGGTCGCCACCGGCACGCCACGACGGTCCACTTTCAGCAGCGCTTTTGGCGCGTTGCCCTGCTGCGCGAGGCCGAACAGCATGCGGCTGTTACAGTAAACACAGCTGTTATACACCGACAGCGCGGCGGTCAGGATCACCACGTTGAGCGCATTCGCCACCAGCGCATCACCCAGTTCGTGGAAGATCAGCACAAATGGGCTGGTCTCTTCGGTGACGCGCGTCCATGGCAGCAGCGAGAGCAGCACCGCCAGTGAGCCGATGTAGAAAATCAGGATACGCCACAGCACCTGGTTGGTGGCTTTAGGGATGCTCTCTTGTGGATTGTCGGCTTCTGCGGCGGTGATACCCACCAGTTCAAGGCCGCCGAAGGAGAACATGATGATCGCCATCATCATCACCAGCCCGCTGACGCCGTGCGGCAGGAAACCGCCCTGGTTCCACAGGTTGCTGACGCTGGCCTGTGGGCCGCCGTTGCCGCTAAACAGCAGCCAGCCGCCAAACAGGATCATACCGATGACCGCCACCACTTTGATAATCGCGAACCAGAACTCCATCTCACCGAACACTTTGACGTTGGTCAGGTTGATGGCGTTGATCACCACAAAGAAGATAGCCGCAGTGGCCCAGGTGGGGAATTCCGGCCACCAGAACTGAATATATTTGCCGACGGCGGTGAGTTCAGCCATCGCCACCAGCACATACAGCACCCAGTAGTTCCAGCCGGAGGCAAAGCCGGCAAAGTTGCCCCAGTATTTATAGGCGAAGTGGCTAAAGCTGCCGGCCACCGGCTCTTCCACCACCATTTCGCCGAGCTGGCGCATGATCAGGAAGGCAATAAAACCGGCGATGGCATAGCCAAGAATCACGGCCGGACCGGCCGATTTAATCACTGATGCGCTGCCCAGAAACAGACCGGTACCGACGGCACCGCCCAGCGCAATCAGCTGAATATGGCGATTTTTCAGGCCGCGATGCAGCGTTTCGCCATGCTGTTGTTCCATACAAACCTCATGATGTTGTTATTGTGCACCTGCAGTGCGCGCACTGTAAGGCTGTTCTATCTGTGTACGTTTTTCTTTACGGTATCCGGCGGGCTGTGTGCAAGCCTGAGCTACCCTGGCGACCAGAATAGTGATAAGCGCGCCGCTTTGCACCTGCTTTTGCTTTTTGTGCTGAGAGATGGCTGAAAAAGCAGCAGCATCCTCTGCGCTTCCCTTGCGCTATTTCTGCCATGAATAAGGCTTAAACACGAATAGCATTCGCTTATGGCTACGCAGCCTGGTGCGCGCTAATGCAGTGTAAGGTTTGGTAAAAGTGAAATCTGTTAACATTTGCCGCGCTGAGACGCTTTTCTGCCAGATCCCGGTAAGTTAGCGCACGGTAACCGGTGTCTGCGGTGAAAGTGTGCGGGGGGCCATATAGACACAAGGTGAATACTTTGTTACTTTACGGGCACCATTTTTCAATTGGTATTACCAATTTACTCCGGACGTTTGGTTCATAAGAAGGGATGATGGCCTACAGTAAAATTCGCCAACCCAAGCTCTCCGATGCAATCGAGCAGCAGCTGGAATCCCTGATTATGGAAGGGACGCTCCAGCCGGGTGAAAAACTGCTTCCCGAGCGTGAACTGGCCAAACAGTTTGATGTCTCACGTCCATCGCTGCGCGAAGCGATCCAGAGTCTGGAAGCCAAAGGCCTGCTACTGCGCCGTCAGGGTGGTGGCACCTTCGTACAGCAGAATCTCTGGCAAAGCCTGAGCGACCCGCTGGTCGGCCTGCTTGCTGAACATCCTGAATCCCAGTTTGACCTGCTGGAAACCCGCCACGCGCTGGAAGGCGTTGCGGCCTACTACGCTGCGCTGCGCGGCACCGATGAAGACCTGCAGCGTATTCGCGACTGTCACGTCAACATCCAGCAGGCGCAGGACAGCGGCGATTTAGATGCTGAGGCCGATGCGGTCATGAAGTATCAGATCGCTGTCACAGAAGCCGCCCATAATGTGGTGCTGCTGCACTTGCTGCGTTCGATGGGCCCTATGCTGGAACAGAACGTCCGTCAGAATTTCGAATTGCTCTACGCTCGCCGCGAAATGCTGGCGAAAGTGAGCGGTCACCGCGCCAGTATCTTTGAGGCGATTGTGGCTCGTGAGCCAGAACAAGCACGCGAGGCATCCCATCGTCACCTGGCGTTCATTGAGGAAATCTTGCTGGACAGAAGTCGGGAGCAGAGCCGTCGTGAACGCTCCCTGCGTCGTTTACAGCAACGTAAGGAATAACGCACGGCAATGAACGTGCGACATAAACGACGGGCCTGTCTTCTTGTGCTGTGAATCAGAAGCAAAGCACAAGCAGACAGGCTCCTGATAATTCAACGTATTAGACACAGATAAGGAATACACCCCATGTCAGAACGTTTACAGAATGACGTGGATCCGATCGAAACTCGTGACTGGCTACAGGCGATCGAATCGGTCATCCGTGAAGAAGGTGTTGAGCGCGCGCAGTATCTGATTGATCAGGTATTGAGTGCTGCACGCAAAGGCGGTGTGAAAGTGGCAGCGGGCGGCAATGCCGTCAGCAACTACATCAACTCCATTGCGGTCGAAGATGAGCCGGAATATCCGGGTAACACCTCTCTTGAACGTCGTATCCGTTCCGCAATCCGCTGGAACGCCATTATGTCGGTTCTGCGTGCGTCGAAGAAAGATCTGGAGCTGGGTGGTCACCTGTCGTCTTTCCAGTCTTCTGCCACCATTTATGAAGTGTGCTTCAACCACTTCTTCCGCGCGCGTAGCGAGCAGGATGGCGGCGATCTGGTCTATTTCCAGGGCCACATTTCTCCGGGCATCTACTCCCGTGCGTTCCTTGAAGGACGCCTGACTGAAGAGCAGATGAACAACTTCCGTCAGGAAGTCCACGGCAACGGTCTCTCTTCCTATCCGCATCCGAAACTGATGCCGGACTTCTGGCAGTTCCCGACCGTGTCGATGGGTCTCGGCCCACTGAACGCCATCTATCAGGCGAAGTTCCTGAAATATCTGGAACACCGCGGCCTGAAAGATACCTCTAAGCAGACCGTTTACGCCTTCCTTGGCGATGGCGAGATGGACGAACCAGAATCCAAAGGGGCGATCACCATCGCTACCCGTGAGAAGCTGGATAACCTGGTGTTCATCATCAACTGTAACCTGCAGCGTCTCGACGGTCCGGTCACCGGTAACGGTAAGATCATCAACGAGCTGGAAGGCATCTTTGCCGGTGCTGGCTGGAACGTGATCAAAGTGATCTGGGGCGGACGCTGGGACGAGCTGCTGAAGAAAGACACCAGCGGCAAGCTGATTCAGCTGATGAACGAAACCGTTGACGGCGACTATCAGACCTTCAAATCACGTGACGGTGCGTACGTGCGCGAGCACTTCTTCGGTAAATACCCGGAGACCGCAGCGCTGGTGAAAGACTGGTCAGACGAAGAGATCTTCGCCCTGAACCGTGGTGGTCACGATCCGAAGAAAATCTACGCGGCACTGAAGAAAGCGCAGGAGACCAAAGGTCAGCCAACGCTGATTCTGGCGCATACCATCAAAGGCTATGGTATGGGTGACACCGCGGAAGGTAAGAACATCGCGCACCAGGTTAAGAAGATGAACATGGATGGCGTTCGCTACATCCGCGATCGCTTCAACGTGCCAGTGGCTGACGACAAGATCGAACAGCTGCCGTATGTGACCTTCGAAAAAGGCTCAGAAGAGTACAACTACCTGCACGGCCAGCGCGAGAAGCTGGGTGGCTATCTGCCAACCCGTCAGGCTGAGTTCAGCGAAAAGCTGGAAATGCCGGCGCTGGAAGAGTTCAGTGCGCTGCTGGAAGAGCAGAGCAAAGAGATCTCTACCACCATCGCCTTCGTGCGTGCGCTGAACGTGATGCTGAAGAACAAGTCGATCAAAGATCGTCTGGTGCCGATCCTCGCGGACGAAGCGCGTACCTTTGGTATGGAAGGTCTGTTCCGTCAGATTGGTATCTACAGCCCGAACGGCCAGCAGTATACGCCGCAGGACCGTGAGCAGGTTGCTTACTATAAAGAAGACGAGAAAGGCCAGATTCTGCAGGAAGGGATCAACGAGCTGGGCGCAGGGTCTTCCTGGCTGGCGGCGGCGACCTCTTACAGCACCAACAACCTGCCGATGATTCCGTTCTACATCTACTATTCGATGTTTGGTTTCCAGCGCATCGGCGATCTGATGTGGCTGGCAGGCGACCAGCAGGCGCGCGGCTTCCTGGTGGGCGGCACGTCCGGTCGTACCACGCTGAACGGCGAAGGTCTGCAGCACGAAGATGGTCACAGCCACATTCAGTCGCTGACTATCCCGAACTGTATCTCTTACGATCCGTCTTACGCGTACGAAGTGGCAGTCATCATGCATGACGGTCTGGTACGTATGTACGGCGAAGCGCAGGAAAATATTTACTACTACATCACCACGCTGAACGAAAACTACCACATGCCTGCGATGCCGCAGGGTGCGGAAGAGGGTATCCGTAAGGGTATCTACAAGCTGGAGACGGTAGAAGGCAGTAAAGGCAAAGTGCAGCTGCTGGGCTCAGGTTCTATCCTGCGTCACGTGCGCGAAGCGGCACAGATCCTGGCGAAGGATTACGGCATCGGTTCTGACGTCTACAGCGTGACCTCGTTCACCGAGCTGGCACGCGACGGTCAGGATTGTGAGCGCTGGAACATGCTGCACCCAACGGAAACGCCACGCGTACCGTACATCGCTCAGGTGATGAACGACGCGCCGGCGGTGGCATCGACCGACTACATGAAGCTGTTCGCAGAGCAGGTTCGCAGCTACGTGCCAGCCAGCGATTATCGCGTGCTGGGTACCGATGGTTTCGGCCGTTCAGACAGCCGCGAAAACCTGCGTCACCACTTCGAAGTGGATGCGTCATACGTAGTGGTTGCAGCCCTGGGTGAACTGGCTAAACGCGGCGAAATCGAGAAGAAAGTGGTGGCGGATGCGATCGCGAAATTCAACATCGATGCCGATAAAGTTAACCCGCGTCTGGCTTAAGAGGTAAGAGAGTAATGGCTATCGAAATTAACGTACCGGATATCGGGTCAGACGAAGTTGAAGTCACCGAGATTCTGGTCAAGGTGGGCGACAAGGTTGAAGCCGAACAGTCGCTGATCACCGTGGAAGGCGATAAAGCCTCGATGGAAGTGCCTTCGCCGCAGGCCGGCGTGGTCAAAGAGATCAAAATCGCGACCGGTGACAAAGTGAATACCGGTTCACTGATCATGATTTTCGACGCCGAAGGTGCAGCTGCTGCGGCACCGGCCGCCGAAGAGAAACCAGCGGAAGCGGCACCTGCTGCGGCCGCCGCCAGCGAAGCGAAAGACGTTAACGTCCCGGATATCGGCGGCGATGAAGTCGAAGTCACCGAAATTCTGGTTAAAGTGGGCGACAAAGTGGCGGCTGAGCAATCGCTGATCACCGTCGAAGGCGACAAAGCCTCCATGGAAGTGCCTGCACCGTTTGCCGGTGTGGTGAAAGAGATCAAAATCGCCACGGGCGACAAGGTGAACACCGGTTCACTGATCATGATCTTTGAAGCCGAAGGCGCAGCGCCAGCAGCGGCTGCCAAACCTGCCGTGAAAGAAGCGGCGGCCTCCGCGCCAGCCGCGGCTGCGGGTGCCAAAGACGTTAACGTCCCGGATATCGGCGGCGACGAAGTGGAAGTCACCGAAGTGCTGGTCAAAGTAGGCGATAAAGTTGAGGCTGAGCAGTCACTGATCGTGGTGGAAGGCGATAAAGCGTCAATGGAAGTTCCGGCGCCGTTTGCCGGTACGGTTAAAGCGCTGAAAGTGGCTACCGGCGATAAAGTCAGCACCGGTTCGCTTATCATGGTGTTCGAAGTAGAAGGCGCTGCGCCGGCTGCTGCGGCACCGGCAGCGAAACAGGAAGCCGCACCCGCTGCAGAAGCCAAACCGGCAGCTGCACCTGCGCCAGCAGCGGCGAAAGCCGATGCGAAGAGCGAATTTGCTGAAAACGACGCTTACGTGCACGCTACGCCGGTGATTCGTCGCCTGGCGCGCGAGTTCGGTGTTAACCTGGCGAAAGTCAAAGGCACCGGCCGTAAAGGTCGCATCCTCAAAGAGGACGTGCAGGCTTACGTGAAAGACGCGGTGAAACGCGCTGAAGCGGCACCGGCTGCGGCCGCAGCCGGCGGTATTCCGGGCATGCTGCCATGGCCGAAAGTGGACTTCAGCAAGTTCGGTGAAATCGAAGAAGTGGAACTGGGTCGTATCCAGAAAATCTCGGGTGCTAACCTGAGCCGTAACTGGGTAATGATTCCGCATGTGACCCACTTCGACAAAACCGATATCACCGATCTGGAAGCGTTCCGTAAGCAGCAGAATGCGGAAGCCGAGAAGCGCAAGCTGGATGTGAAGTTCACCCCGGTGGTGTTCATCATGAAAGCGGTCGCGGCGGCACTGGAGCAGATGCCACGTTTCAACAGCTCGCTGTCGGAAGATGGTCAGAAGCTGACGCTGAAAAAGTACATCAACATCGGTGTGGCGGTCGATACGCCAAACGGTCTGGTGGTTCCGGTGTTCAAAGACGTGAACAAGAAAGGCATCACTGAGCTGTCGCGTGAGCTGATGGCGACGTCGAAGAAAGCGCGTGATGGCAAACTGACCGCCAGCGATATGCAGGGCGGCTGCTTCACCATCTCCAGCCTTGGCGGCCTCGGCACCACGCACTTCGCGCCAATTGTTAACGCGCCGGAAGTGGCTATCCTCGGGGTGTCTAAGTCGGCGATGGAGCCGGTGTGGAACGGCAAAGAGTTCGCTCCGCGCCTGATGATGCCGATTTCGCTGTCGTTCGACCACCGCGTCATCGACGGTGCGGATGGTGCGCGCTTCATCACCATCATTAACAATATGCTGTCTGATATTCGCCGTCTGGTGATGTGACGTTAATCAAGGCCGGCAAATGCCGGCCTTGTTGTAAGCATTCGGAGTTGCCGCGGTTGGCAGTTTGTTAACAATTCTGTAAACTCTCGCGGTGAAATGTCCCGGTGGAGATAGGGCATCAAGAGCCTGGGAAAGGGTCGCTTTTGACCGCCGGCAATCTAACAAGAGGTCATGATGAGTACAGAGATTAAAACTCAAGTCGTGGTACTTGGGGCAGGTCCTGCAGGTTACTCTGCAGCCTTCCGTTGCGCTGATTTAGGTCTGGAAACCGTACTGGTAGAGCGCTACAGCACCCTCGGCGGTGTCTGTCTGAACGTCGGCTGTATCCCGTCAAAAGCGCTGCTGCACGTGGCGAAAGTCATCGAAGAAGCTAAAGCTCTGGAAGAGCACGGTATCGTGTTTGGCCAGCCGCAGACTGACATCAACAAAATCCGTACCTGGAAAGAGAAAGTCATCACTCAGCTGACCGGTGGTCTGGCTGGCATGGCAAAAAGCCGCAAAGTGAAAGTGGTCAACGGTCTGGGTAAATTCACCGGTGCCAACACGCTGGTAGTGGAAGGAGAGGGCGGCGCAACCACCATCAACTTCGATAACGCCATCATCGCTGCAGGCTCGCGTCCAATCGAACTGCCCTTCATTCCACATAACGATCCGCGCGTGTGGGACTCTACCGATGCGCTGGAGCTGAAAGAAGTTCCGAAGCGTCTGCTGGTTATGGGCGGTGGCATCATCGGTCTGGAGATGGGTACCGTCTACCATGCGCTGGGTTCAGAGATCGACGTGGTCGAGATGTTTGACCAGGTGATCCCGGCCGCCGATAAAGATGTAGTGAAAGTGTTCACCAAGCGTATCAGTAAGAAATTCAACCTGATGCTGGAAACCAAAGTCACCGCGGTAGAAGCGAAAGACGACGGTATCTACGTATCAATGGAAGGTAAAAAAGCGCCGGCTGAACCACAGCGCTACGACGCAGTGCTGGTGGCGATTGGCCGTGTACCGAACGGTAAAGGTCTGGATGCTGGCAAAGCAGGCGTGGAAGTGGACGATCGCGGCTTTATCCGCGTCGACAAACAGATGCGCACCAACGTGCCCCACATCTATGCTATCGGTGACATCGTCGGTCAGCCAATGCTGGCGCACAAAGGCGTGCACGAAGGTCACGTGGCGGCAGAAGTGATTTCCGGTCTGAAGCACTACTTCGACCCGAAAGTGATCCCTTCTATCGCTTACACCGAGCCAGAAGTGGCCTGGGTGGGTCTGACCGAGAAAGAAGCCAAAGAGAAAGGCATCAGCTACGAAGTGTCCACCTTCCCGTGGGCGGCATCGGGCCGTGCTATCGCGTCTGACTGCGCAGACGGTATGACCAAACTGATCTTCGACAAAGAGACGCACCGTGTTATTGGTGGCGCGATTGTCGGTACCAACGGCGGCGAGCTGCTGGGTGAAATCGGTCTGGCTATCGAGATGGGTTGTGATGCCGAAGATATCGCGCTGACCATCCACGCGCACCCAACCCTGCACGAATCGGTTGGCCTGGCGGCGGAAGTGTTTGAAGGTAGCATTACTGACCTGCCAAATCCAAAAGCGAAAAAGAAATAAGTTCGCCTGAGGCTTAGGTTAATTAACGGCTCCTGTAAGGAGCCGTTTTTTTATTAATTGAAAACGTAATTTGAATAGATAAAAGCGGGCGCAGGAGCATCACCTTAAACGATGCCGGAATAGCGGAGGAAACCCTCCGCTATTGAAGTTTACTGTTGTGCTTCGTAAGCCATGACAGCCGATAATTCAGCCGTGAATATCCGCAATCGTAATTCACACAGTGAACTGCGATTTGCCAGGCATAAACCTAACAGGATGAGCCCGCTGATAATCAGCGTGCTGAATTTCACCTTCATAATCACTTACTCCTTGCATTAGCACGAGCAAGCCATTACCCTGACACTGTCTGGGTGTAGGGTAGTGGCTCACCCGTGCGGTTAATGAAAATTAATCGCACGGTTCACCTTCCACCATCCACCTCAATTTCTTTTGCAGATCTTAAGGCAGATAGCCTCAAGCGCCCGCAGGCAGTCTACGCTATTTATTTATCATTTCCTCTTTTATTTTTTATCTCTTTTTTAAATCCCAGTTATTTTTTAAGGGTTTATTTTAATTGAATGACTAAGTTTAAAGATTCATTTAAACCGGCACTGCGTTGATAATTAATTAGATGTGCGCAAGGCATTGCGTTCAATATTTATCAGGTGATGTGGTATTAATTTTTCCTCAGGAAAACGTATGGGAAGCTGAACAGTAGCCGTTTAGTGCAAGCGCATTAGCACATAACCAAAAGTGAATGAACCGGCCTGAAAGGGGATTGCAGGTTATGGATTCGCTGTGTGAAGGCCGGAGGCGACAAATTACGCGCTACAACCTGGCTCCGCTGGCTATCGGCACAGGCGCGAACAGGCACTATTAGAGCCGTTCTGGCTTCTCTCCTGGCGCAAAGCGCAGTCAAATCTGCTAAATAACGCGCGGATGTTGCTTTTTTGTAAACGGATTAACAATCAGCCGAAATCCTGCTATGCTGGCCGACGCAGAACCGGGCACCTCACCCTACTGTTTGACAGCATCAACAGGTGCACCGGAAAGCTATACAATGAGAGCGAGGAGAACGTCGTGCTAGAAGAATACCGTAAGCACGTTGCCGAGCGTGCTGCCCAGGGAATCGTACCTAAGCCGTTAGATGCTTCCCAGATGGCCGCGCTGGTTGAACTGCTGAAAAACCCGCCAGCGGGTGAAGAAGAATTCCTGACTGACCTGCTGGTCAACCGTGTCCCGCCGGGTGTTGATGAAGCGGCGTATGTAAAAGCCGGATTCCTGGCAGCTATCGCAAAGGGCGAAGCCCACTCTCCTCTGGTCACTCGTGAAAAAGCAGTCGAACTGCTGGGCACCATGCAGGGCGGCTACAACATCCATGCGCTGATCGAGGCGCTTGACGATGAGGCTCTGGCACCGATTGCCGCTGAAGCACTGTCCCACACGCTGCTGATGTTCGATAACTTCTACGACGTCGAAGAGAAAGCCAAAGCGGGTAATCCCCACGCGAAGAAAATCCTCCAGTCCTGGGCTGATGCAGAATGGTTCCTTAAGCGTCCTAAGCTGGCAGAAAAAATCACCACCACCGTGTTCAAAGTGACCGGCGAAACCAACACCGACGACCTCTCTCCGGCGCCGGATGCATGGTCACGTCCGGATATTCCACTGCACGCGCTGGCAATGCTGAAAAACCCACGTGACGGTATCGAACCCGACGATGCTGGCAACGTTGGCCCGATCAAACAGATTGAAGCTCTGCAGCAGAAAGGCTTCCCGCTGACCTACGTCGGTGACGTGGTTGGTACCGGTTCTTCACGTAAGTCCGCGACCAACTCAGTGCTGTGGTTCATGGGTGACGACATTCCGTATGTGCCGAACAAAAAAGGCGGCGGTCTGTGCCTCGGCGGTAAAATCGCGCCGATCTTCTTCAACACCATGGAAGATGCCGGCGCGCTGCCGATCGAACTCGACGTTGAGCGCCTGAACATGGGCGATGTGATTGACGTTTACCCTTACAAGGGTGAAGTACGCAATCACGAGACCAATGAACTGCTGGCGACCTTTGCGCTGAAAACCGACGTGCTGCTGGATGAAGTGCGCGCCGGTGGCCGTATTCCGCTGATTATCGGTCGCGGCCTGACCACCAAAGCGCGTGAGTCGCTGGGTCTGCCGCACAGCGATGTGTTCACCAAAGCCAAAGATGTGGCTGAAAGCAACCGTGGTTACTCGCTGGCGCAGAAAATGGTGGGCCGCGCCTGTGGCGTGGCAGGGATTCGTCCTGGCGCCTACTGTGAACCAAAAATGACTTCGGTCGGCTCTCAGGACACCACCGGTCCGATGACCCGTGATGAACTGAAAGATCTGGCGTGTCTGGGCTTCTCCTCCGATCTGGTGATGCAGTCCTTCTGTCACACCGCCGCTTATCCGAAGCCGGTCGATGTCACCACACACCACACGCTGCCGGACTTCATCATGAACCGTGGCGGTGTCTCGCTGCGTCCGGGCGATGGCGTGATTCACAGCTGGCTGAACCGTATGCTGCTGCCGGATACCGTCGGCACCGGCGGTGACTCACACACCCGCTTCCCGATTGGCATCTCGTTCCCGGCCGGTTCTGGTCTGGTGGCGTTTGCCGCCGCGACGGGCGTTATGCCTCTGGATATGCCGGAGTCAGTGCTGGTGCGCTTCAAAGGCGAAATGCAGCCGGGCATCACGCTGCGCGATCTGGTGCACGCGATTCCGCTGTACGCCATCAAGCAGGGCCTGCTGACCGTTGAGAAGAAAGGCAAGAAAAACATCTTCTCCGGTCGCGTGCTGGAAATCGAAGGTCTGCCGAAGCTGAAAGTTGAGCAGGCGTTTGAGCTGACCGATGCCTCGGCCGAGCGTTCTGCGGCGGGTTGTACCATCAAGCTGGATAAAGAGCCGATCATCGAGTATCTGAACTCCAACATCGTACTGCTGAAGTGGATGATCTCAGAAGGCTACGGCGACCGTCGTACGCTGGAGCGCCGTATCCAGGGCATGGAAAAATGGCTGGCCGATCCGCAACTGCTGGAAGCCGATGCCGATGCGGAATACGCAGCGGTGATCGAAATCGATCTGGCGGAAATCAAAGAGCCCATCCTGTGTGCGCCGAACGATCCGGACGACGCGCGCTGGCTGTCTGACGTGCAGGGCGAGAAGATCGACGAAGTGTTCATCGGTTCGTGCATGACCAACATCGGTCACTTCCGTGCGGCAGGTAAACTGCTGGACGCGCACAAAGGCCAGCTGCCGACCCGCCTGTGGGTAGCGCCGCCAACCAAGATGGATGCCGCGCAGCTAACGGAAGAGGGCTACTACAGCGTCTTTGGTAAGAGCGGTGCGCGTATCGAGATCCCGGGCTGTTCACTGTGCATGGGTAACCAGGCGCGCGTGAAAGACGGCGCGACGGTGGTTTCCACCTCGACCCGTAACTTCCCGAACCGTCTGGGTACCGGTGCCAATGTGTTCCTGGCATCAGCCGAGCTGGCCGCGGTCGCTTCCCTGCTGGGTAAACTGCCTACGCCGGACGAGTATCAGCAGTTTATGGTGCAGGTGGATAAAACCGCTGCCGACACCTACCGCTACCTGAACTTTGATCAGCTGGGCCAGTACACCGAAAAAGCGGACGGAGTGATTTTCCAGACCGCAGTGTAAAATACGCCTGCCAGTGAAAAAGGGACGAGCGCATCGTCCCTTTTTTTATGCGCTTTTTTCCCTCGCCGTCTCCAGGCATAATGCGAGCGCGATCCCACTTTCTTGCGCGCGCTGCGCACAAAATGCACGAAAGCGTGCCGTCTGGCGCGCCACAGGTATGAGGCCAACATGGAATATGAATTTCTGCGTGACGTGACCGGTCAGGTCCGGGTACGCATGTCGATGGACCACGAAGCGGTGGGGCACTGGTTCAATGAAGAGGTGAAAGAGAACTTTGCGCTGCTGGATGAAGTCGAAGCCGCGGTGCGTGCAGTCAAAGGCACGCAGCAGCAGTGGCAGCGCGTCGGGCACGAATATACGCTGTGGCTGGATGAGGAAGAGGTGATGATCCGCGCCAATCAGCTGGCGTTAGAGGATGACGGCCTGGAAGAGGGCATGACTTATTACGATGAGGAGAGCCTGTCGTTCTGCGGCGTGGAGGATTTTCTTGCGGTGATTGCTGCTTATCGCCGGTTTATGGCCGGCCGCTAACGGGCGCCCGCAGCCGGGGCGCCACTGCCGTTGCGCAGGTTACACGCCGTTAATGGCGGAACGGGCGTGGGATAAAGGTTCCTCATCCACAATCGGTTCGACCTTGCCGAGCAGGAACAGGTAGTTAAGGATTCCGATCACTACCAGCACCGCCGAGAACACCAGCGCCCAGGTAAAGTGGCCAGTGGCACCGACGATAGCGCCGGTAATGATTGGCCCGACCGCGCCGCCCATATTGGATACGGTATTCTGCAGCCCGGCAACAATTGACACGCTGTTGGTGGGCGCAACATCGCCTGGCAGCGCCCACACCTGAGAGGCCGCGACGGTGGTGCCGGACTTAGCAATACACAGCAGCAGTACCGTCATGAACACGGAATCGGTAAATGGCGCAAACCCGATGCACAGCGCCATCAGCAGGCCAATCGTCAGGAACAGCTTGCGCGTGGCGGTCAGCGACAGCACTTTTTTGTGCACCATACGGTCCGACGCCCAGCCCGCCAGCACCTCAATCACCATGCCGCAGATCAGCGGCAGCGCCGCCACCATGCCCATTTTCAGGAAATCCATCCCTTTGTCTTTCACCAGGTAAGTTGGCAGCCAGGTGATAAAGAAGTAGGAGGTGTAATTGATGGTGAAGAAGCCAATACACATTGCCCAGATGTTGCGGTAGCGCAGCAGCTTGTACCACTTCATCGGTCGCACGTTCTTATCGCCGTGCTTCTGCGCCTGGCCATCGCGGATCAGGCGCACTTCATCGGCGCTGATCGCTTTGTGGTCTTCCGGGTTCTCGGCATAAATGAAGTACCAGGCGATGACCCAAATCAGCCCGACGGCACCAATCGCCAGAAAGGTCAGACGCCAGTCGAACAGCGCGATCATAAAGACGATCAGCGGCATGGCGACGGCCCCGCCAAATTTTGATGCGCTGTCGAACAGGCCGGAGACGGTGGCGCGCTCGCGATCCGGGAACCAGCGCGCGGTAATACCGGCGTTGCTGGGATAAGCCGCTGCTTCACCCACGCCGAGCGCCAGACGCAGCGCCAGCAGTGATTTAAAGCCGGTGGCGAGCCCCATCGCCATGGTGGCAATCGACCACCAGCCGACAGCGATGCCGAGGCCTTTTTTCTGGCCGAAGCGGTCGGCAAACCAGCCTGCCGGGATCTGCAACAGCGCGTAGGACCAGAAAAATGCCGCCATGATAAAGCCCATCATCTCCGGATTGATGTCGAGCTCGGTGATCAGGTGCGGTGCGGCAGCAGAGAGTACGGTACGATCAATATAGTTAATGGCAATGGCCAGCCACATCAGGCCGGCGATCCACCATCTGATGCGTGTTGAGCGTGCGGTGTTGGTCATAATCATTATCCACGCGAAAAGGGTGACAGAGGAGGGCGGCGTCAGGCCAGCCCGTTCATGACATTCATCGGGCGTTCGCCCTGTTTTATACACTGCACAATCTGCGTCACGCAGCGTTCGCCGATGGCGCTGATGGCACCGTCGGTATAACCGGCAAGGTGCGCCGTGGGGATAAAGTTGCTCAGGGTGAACAGCGGATGCTGCGCCAGCGGCTCCTGCACAAAGACATCCGCCGCCGCACCGGCAATCACGTTATCCTGCAACGCCTGGTAGAGATCCTGCTCATTCACCACGCCACCGCGTGACGCGTTGATGAGAAACGCGCTCTTCTTCATGCGTTTCAGGCGCGCAGCGTCGAACAGGTTTTGCGTCTGGTCGGTGAGCGGCATATGTAAGGTGATAAAGTCGCTGTGCTCCGTCAGCTGATCGAGGCTGACAAACGTCACACCGTGTTCGGCGGCGAAGGCGTCATCGGGGTAAAAATCGAAGGCGAGAATGCGCATGTTGAAGCCTTTAGCGCGCAGTGCCACCTGCTTACCGATATTGCCCAGGCCGATGATGCCGAGCGTTTTGCCGTAGACGTCGGTGGCAAAAATGCGTGGCCAGTGGCCGGCGCGGGTCTCTATTGCGGCGGTGGTGATCTGGCGCGCGCTATTGAGAATCAGCGCAAAGGCGAAATCGGCAACCGCGTGTTTGTTCGCGTCCGGCACGTTTGTCACGTAAATACCGCGCGCACGGGTTGCGTCGAGGTCGATGTTATCGACGCCCACGCCGTGCTTGCAGACAATTTTCAGCTGCGGTGCCAGCGACAGCAGCGCATCGTTGACCTCGGTAAAGGCCACGATCAGGGCGACGGTGTCGGCGAGATGCGGCGCCAGCGCGCTGAGCGGTGCGTCGGCGGGCAGCGTAATCAGCTCAAAGCCCTGCTGGCGCAGTGTGTCGATCGGCGCGGCGTCGTAGCGGGCGAACGAAGGTGAAGTACAGATGACTTTCATAGCAAATGCGTCCCGGTGTTAATAACAGCAGCCATCGCTGCCTGAATCCGCCCCGCCTCCGTCAGATTAACCCTAACCCTGATGGCGGCAGGGGTAGCGGCGGCTGTATTGCGCGATGAATCGCGCCGCTACCACAGTTGCGTGCGGTAAGTGCTTTGAATTTCCTGGCTTTACTGCAAATACTGATTCACGATCTGGCGGATCTTCTGCTCTTCCTCCGCAGAGAAGCGCACCGCATAGCGGCTGTCGCCAACCTCATAGCCGAGCAGCGCCACGGCTTTTTTCACCGCCGCCGGGGAAAAACCAATGCTGTAAAGATCGGTACGCAGGCCGGTGACGTTCTCCTGAGCGGCGCGCGATCCGGCGATGTCACCGGCATGGAAGCGCGCCCAGATGGCGTTAATCTCTTTCGGCGCCACGTTAGCCAGCCCGGAAATACAGGCGGAACAGCCATCGACGAAGCCCTGATGAATCAGTGAATCCGGCCCGTTCAGCACGTTGAAATGCGCAATACCTGCCGCTGCCTGCAGAAAGCCGCTCAGGCTTTCGTAGCTGCCGGCGCTGTCTTTGATGCCAATGATGTTGGGATGCGCTGCCAGCGTGCGCACGGTTTCCGGCAGCAGCGTATTACCGGTGCGCGCCGGAATGTTGTAGAGAAACAGCGGGACGTCGATAGCGTCGGCCACGGCACGGTAGTGATCAATCAGCTCTTCCTGTTTGAGCGGCACAAAGTAAGGGGTGATCACCGAGACGGCATCCACGCCCAGCTTTGCCACCTGCCTGCCCAGCCGTATAGTGTCACGCGTCGAGATCTCGCCAATGTGCGCCACCACCGGTGCAGTGCCGTTTACTTCGTCGACGCAGGTCTCGGTCACCGCCAGCTTTTCCTGCTCGTTCAGCACGAAAAACTCCCCGTTGGTGCCGCCGCAGAAAATACCGTTACCGGCGCTCAGCTGACGCCGAATCTGTTCACGCTGCGCGGCAGGATTGTAGGCTCCGTCGCGATCAAAAGTGGTGACGATGGCGGTCAGTACGCCCTGAATATTGTTGCTCATGATTCCCCCGCTCATGCTGAGTGATTTAACGCCGGAAACAGCGTCAGGTAGACGTTGCGCACATCGTCGGCGCTGACTTTCATCGGTACATTCTTCATCAGGCGCTGCACGTCCAGCGCGGCTTCGACCAGATACGGCAGATGATCCGGCCCGATGCCCAGCGCTTCCAGGCTGGCAGGCAGTTTAAGGCGCTGCACCAGCGCGGCGAAATAGGCCACCAGCGCGTGCGATTTAGCCTCTTCATCCAGTGTGCTATCGGCATCCGGCAGCAGATCGTAGGCCTGCGCGAACTTGCTCACCGCCGCCGGACGCACAAACTGCATGCACGGCGCCAGCAGAATGGCGTTGGCCACGCCGTGCGGCAGATGATACTTGCCGCCCAGCGGATAGGACATGGCGTGCACCAGGTGCGTCCCGGCATGGGCGATCGCCGCTCCGCCGTAGTAGGACGCCCACAACATATTCAGCCGTGCTTCCAGGTTGTCCGGTTCGGCAAGGGTCTTTTCGAGGCTGGCGAACAGCTTTTTCATGCCGATCAGCGCATAGTTATCACTCACCGGATTGGCCACGGTGGCGGTGAAGCACTCAATCAGGTGGCACAGCGCATCAATTCCGGTCGACGAGGCGATGTGCGCCGGCATGCTGGTGGTCAGTTCCGGAATCAGCGCCACATAGTCCGGCAGCATCACCGGCGAAATAATACCGACTTTGGTCTCTTTCTCCGGAATGGCAAGGATGGCATTGGGCGTGGCTTCCGAGCCGGTGCCGGCCGTGGTCGGGATCAGTAAAGAAGCGGTACGCGTGTGCGGCTTCTCACCGGCCAGCAGCGCCGTCAGGGTTGGCGCATCGGCTACGCACAACACGGACAGCAGCTTCGCCACATCCAGCACGCTGCCGCCGCCAATGCCGATCACCAGATCGACGTCGCCGTGCGGCAGCGCCGCAACAATCGCCGCCACATCATGCTGGCTCGGCTCGGGCGGCACTGTATCAACCAGGCTCAGGCTGGCGATCTGCTGCTGCAGCCGGGCGATAAGCGCCTGCACCGCCGGAATACCCAGAATGTTTTTATCCGTGACCAGCAACGCCTTCTGCTTATCCTGCAGTAAATAGCTGAGATCGTTTAGAGCCTGATAGCCACTGATCACGGTGCTGTTGATATTCATGTCATGCCCTTATAACGGTTTTGCACATTATGATTAGGTTTGCTCAATGCTGTGCGGGGTGTATCCCTTTCTGAGGCTAAATTTATAGGCGATATCGATTTCAATTAATTTGATCTTGCTCACATATAATCAATCATGATTGAATATAATCAAATGCAGCACGGCAAGGGGCCGTGACAGGAGAGAGAATGACTTCATCGCCATGGAAAACGCCCGTTCTGGTGATTGCCGACGATTTTACCGGTGCCAATGACGCAGGCAGCGGCTTCGCGCTGGCCGGCGCGCGCGTCCACGTGCTGTTCAATAACCTGACGCCCCCGGATGCCGGCGCAGCGGATGTGCTGGTGATCAGCACCGATAGCCGTGCGGTGAGCGCAGCGGAAGCCGCCAGCCGTACACATGCCGCCATGCAGCCGCATCAGCAGATAGCGCAACACGGCTGGCTGTTTAAGAAAATTGACTCAACGCTGCGCGGCAATCCAGGCGCTGAGGTGGCTGCCGCGCTGCAGGTCAGCGCGAAACGGCTGGCGCTGGTGGTGCCGGCGGTGCCAAAGCTGGGCCGCATCACGCGCGGCGGGGAAGTGTGGATCCATCAACAGCGCCTGACTGATACCGAATTTGCCAGCGATCCTAAAACCCCGGTGACCAGCAGTAACGTGCTGACGCGGCTGCAGATGCAATGCGACCTGCCGGGCGAGCAGATCGATCTTGCCACGGTACGCAGCGGCACGCTGGCCGCACGGCTGGCGACCAGTCAGGGACTGCTGGTACTGGACGCGGAACTGCAGGCGGATATCGACACTATTATCGCGGCGGCCGCGACGCTGCCGGAACGTCCGCTGCTGGTCGGCGCGTCCGGGTTAAGCGATGCGCTGGGTGCGCATCTTGCTGCGCGGCCCTCTCGCCCGGTGCTGGCGATAGTCGGTTCGATGAGCGCCATGGCGCAGCAGCAAATCGCCCGGCTCGCCAGCCAGCGTGACATCCGCTTGATTGATATTGATATTTGCCAGCTGTTTGCCACACCGGCATGGCCGCAGGCGGCGGCCTGGCAGCAGGCGATGGTCCAGGCGCTGCGCGAGGGCGTGCACTGTGTGGTACGCACCACGCAACAGGCTGATCAGCGCTACGCGATTGCGCAGCTGTGTCAGCAGCAGCAGATTACGCGCCAGCAGCTCGGCGAGCGCATCTGCCAGTTTCTGGCGCAGCTCACGCGCGCCGTCTGCGCGCACATTCAGCCTGCCGGCCTGTTTCTTTCCGGCGGTGACGTGGCCATCGCGGTGGCGCAGGCACTCGGGGCCAGCGGCTTTCAGATTCAGGGCCAGGTGGCGGGCTGTGTACCGCACGGGGTTCTGCTTAACAGTGAATTACACCTGCCGGTGATGACCAAAGCGGGTGGCTTTGGTGATGAAAACACCCTGGCAGAAGCCATTCGTTTTATTGAGGAGAAGTCGAGTGAATAACACTATTGCGGTGACCATGGGCGATCCGGCGGGCATCAGCCCGGAAATCATCATTAAAGCGCTGGCAGAAGGGGAGCTGGCGGGCATTCCGGCGGTGGTGGTCGGCTGTGCCGCGACGCTGCGTCGGGTGCTGGCGCTGAACATTACGCCGCAGGCCGAGCTGCGCGTGCTGGACAGCGTGCAGGATGCGCATTTCGCACCGGGCATCATTAACGTCATCGATGAGCCGCTGGCCGATCCTGATGCGCTGCAGCCGGGCAGGGTGCAGAAGCAGGCCGGCGATCTGGCCTGGCGCTGCGTGAAGCGCGCCACCGAACTGGCGCTGGCGGGCGACGTGCAGGCGATTGCCACCGCCCCGCTGAACAAAGAGGCGCTGCACGCGGCGGGCCACCTTTATCCCGGCCACACTGAACTGCTGGCACAGCTGACCCAGACCAAAAATTACGCCATGGTGCTGTATACCGACCATCTGAAAGTGATCCACGTGACCACGCACATCGCGCTGCGTAAGTTCCTCGACACGCTGAACGGCGAACGTATTCAGACGGTGATCGGCATGGCTGACAGCTTCCTGCGCCGCGTGGGCTATGACCAACCGCGCATCGCGGTCGCCGGGGTCAATCCGCACGCGGGCGAGAATGGCCTGTTTGGTGATGAAGAGATCACCACGGTGACACCAGCCATCCAGGCAATGAAGCAGCAGGGCATTGATGTCTATGGCCCGTGCCCGCCGGATACGGTGTTTTTACAGTGCCAGCAGGGGCAGTACGATATGGTGGTGGCGATGTACCACGATCAGGGGCATATCCCGTTGAAACTGCTTGGCTTTTACGATGGCGTCAACATCACGGCGGGACTGCCGTTTATCCGCACTTCCGCCGACCACGGCACGGCATTTGATATCGCCTGGACAGGTAAAGCGAACTCTGCGAGCATGGCGATCTCGATAAAACTCGCGATGCAGCTTGCATAGGGAAATATGAAGGGACAAAGCCGTCTCGACCAGATTATGGACTATCTCAAAAGTCATAATCTGGTCACTGTTGAACAGCTGGTGAGCGCCATTTCTGCTTCGCCAGCCACCATTCGCCGCGATCTGATTAAGCTGGACAAGGAAGGGGTGATTAGCCGCAGCCACGGCGGCGTCACGCTGAACCGCTTTATCCCGACGCAGCCGACCACGCTGGAGAAGATGCAGCGTAACCTGGCGGAGAAGCAGGCCATCGCCCAGTTCGCTGCCAGCTATGTGCAGTCCGGCGATGCGGTAGTGCTGGATGCCGGCACCACCATGCTGGAACTGGCACGACAGCTGACCCATTTGCAGCTGCGGGTGATCACCGCCGATCTGCACATTGCGCTGTTTTTGTCGGAGTTTAAACAGATTGAGACCACCATCATCGGCGGCCGCATCGACGACTCCAGCCAGTCGTGCATTGGTGAGCACGGCCGGCGCCTGCTGCGCAGTATCAATCCGGACATCGCGTTTGTCAGCTGTAACTCATGGAGTATTGAGCGCGGTATTACCACGCCGACGGAAGACAAAGCCGGGCTGAAGATGGATCTGCTGGCCAACGCGCGCCGGCGCATTCTGCTGGCCGACAGCAGTAAATATGGCTCATGGTCGCTGTACTGCGCGGCACCGATTGATAGCCTGACCGATGTGGTGACCGATTCCCGCCTTGATGAAGCGGTATGCCGTGATTTGCGCGAGCGCGGCATTGGCCTGCAGCTGACCGCGTAAATGTGCCGCCTGCATCAGCGGGTAAATGACGTGCGCTGCGTTACCGCGGCGCAGCCTTCACCCACTGCTGGCGCTGAGTTATAACAACTTCAATCCCGTCGCCGGAATATTGCGCCCGTAATAAATCTCACGCATCTCCTTCCACAACAGATTGGTAATGCGCTTGTGCTCCTGCGGGCTCAGCTCTTCAGGTTTGGTGTTGAACAGGTAATACTTCAGATCAAATTCCTTCAGCAACATCTTGGTATGAAAGATGTTTTCCTGATAAACGTTAACGTCCACCATGTCGTACATCGCTTTCATATCCTCGGACATGAAGTTCTGAATGGAATTGATCTCATGGTCGATGAAATGCTTCACGCCATTGACGTCGCGGGTGAAGCCGCGCACGCGGTAATCCACGGTCACGATATCCGACTCCAGCTGGTGGATGAGATAATTCAGCGCCTTCAGGGGCGAAATCACGCCGCAGGTCGAGACTTCAATGTCGGCGCGGAAGGTACATAAACCGCCTTCCGGGTGACTCTCCGGATAGGTGTGCACGCAGATGTGACTCTTGTCGAGGTGCGCGACCACCGAACTGGGCAGCGGGCCGGGATGCTCGGAATTATCGATATCCTGCGGATTGATCGGCTCTTCGCTGACCAGAATCGTCACGCTGGCACCCTGCGGCTCATAATCCTGGCGCGCGATATTCAGCACGTTAGCACCGATAATCGAGCAGGTCTCGGTGAGGATTTCCGTCAGGCGGTTGGCGTTATATTGCTCATCAATATAGGCGATATAGCCATCACGTTCGGCTTCGCTATTGGCATAGCAAATGTCGTAGATACAAAAACTCAGGCTTTTGGTCAGATTATTGAAGCCATGTAGTTTTAGCTTTTGCAATTGGGTTCACCTCCTGAGATCAGCTGAGCGCGTTTAAAAGATATTGCGGCAGGGCAAAGCTGCCGATGTGCAGCTGTGGCGTGTAGTAACGGCAGGGCAGTCCGGCCGCGGCAAAACGTGACTGCAGCGTCGCAAGGTCCGGCTGGCGCAGCGCCGGATTATCGCTCGCCCAGGCAAAGGTCATGATGCCGCCGTAATAGGTCGGAATCGCCGCCTGATAAAAGCTGACGTCAGCGAAATAGTGGCTGAGTTTGCGGTGGCTGTTGACCGCTTCATCCTGCTGCAGGAAGCAGACGCCGTTCTGCGCGACAAACACGCCACCGGGATTGAGCGCCTGTTTGCAACCGGCATAAAACGCCGAGGTGAACAGACTCTCGCCGGGACCGATTGGATCGGTACAGTCGGAGATGATCACATCAAACCGTTCCTGCGTCTGGCTGACGAAGTTAACGCCATCGTCGATCACCAGCTGCAGACGCGGATCGTCGTAAGCGCCGGCGCTGTGGTTAGGCAGATAGGTTTGACAGAAATTCACCACGCCGGCATCAATTTCCACCATGGTGATGTGCTCAACGCGCTGATGCCGGGCGACCTCGCGCAGCATCGCGCCGTCACCGCCGCCGATAATCAATACGCGCCGGGCATTGCCGTGCGCCAGAATCGGCACGTGCGTCATCATTTCGTGATAGATAAACTCATCGCGCTCGGTGGTTTGCACCACGCCGTCCAGCGCCATCACGCGGCCAAACGCGGCGTTCTCAAAGATCACCAGATCCTGATGCGCGGTTTTATCGCGGTAAAGCAGATTATCTACGCTGAAATATTGGCCAAAGCCGCTATGCAGCGTCTCATGCCAGGTCTCTTTGTCGGCCATGCCGGAGCGCTCCTTATGCTGTTAACGCGCAATAATGCCAGAAAAAAGCATAACGAATTATGACCGTGCTTGCACGGTCAGGGCGTTAACAGCAGCGCAGGGCGGAGGATTATTTCACGTAGGCAAGCAGGCTGAGGGAATCGCGCGCCAGCGACTTACACTTTTTGTCATTGGTGATGGCGATACCGCTCAAATCTTTGTAGCTCTCTTCACCGAGGGATTTCATGTTGTAAGCGCTGTAGTTGCTCAGATCCCAGCGGTTTTGCTGGGCAAAAAACACCAGTGCTTTACGAATCTGCGCGTCGGGCAGATCCTGATAGCCGCAATCATTTTTCAGATAGACAAACACCGCGGTGAGGTCAGCCAGATCTTCTGCTTCGGATTCGCTCAGGGCAAAACTGGTGGAGGAGAAGCCAAGGAGTCCCGCCAGCAGCAGGATCTTGATGCTTTTCGTCATAATCGTTCTCAACAAGGGACAATTTAATGACGTTAGCACAGTTATTGCCGGGATTCCGCTAAATTTGGCTAAATGGGCCACTGGCGCGCTTTTTATCCCGGCGGGCGCTTTCATCGCTTGACCCTCCCGCAGGGGAAAGGTTTACGCTGTGCCCCTATTCACGATAAGGATATGAATATGCAACGTCGTCATTTTCTCAAGCTGACCGCCGCCCTCAGTGCAGCCGGCGCGCTGCCCTTCTGGAGCCGCTCGCTGATGGCCGCTACGCGCCCGCTGTTGCCCATCCCGTCGCTGCTGGAGCCCGATGCACACGGCCAGTACACGCTGACCGCCATGACCGGCAACAGCCAGTGGAACGGCAAATCCGTCCCAACCTGGGGTTACAACGGTAGCCTGCTCGGCCCGGCGCTGCGGCTGCAGCGTGAGAAAAGCGTCACCGTCAATATTCATAATCGCCTGCCGGAAGCCACCACGCTGCACTGGCACGGGCTGGAAATTCCCGGCGCGGTGGATGGCGGTCCGCAGGCGCTGATTGCGCCCGGCGCCACGCGTCAGGTGAGTTTTACCCCCGATCAACCGGCGGCGACCTGCTGGTTCCATCCGCATCAGCACGGCAAAACCGGCTATCAGGTGGCGCAGGGGCTGGCGGGGCTGGTACTGCTAGAAGATGAGGCGTCCGGCAAGCTGCGGCTGCCGATGCAGTGGGGCGAAGATGATGTGCCGCTGATTTTCCAGGATAAGCAGCTCACTCAGGACGGTACGCGTATCGATTATCAGCTGGATATCATGCGCGCCGCCGTGGGCTGGTTTGGCGATTTGATGCTGACCAACGGCGTGCCGTATCCACAGCACGCGGTGCCGCGCGGCTGGCTGCGCCTGCGCCTGCTCAACGGCTGCAACGCGCGCTCGCTGCACATCGCCGCCAGCGATAAACGTCCGCTGTACGTGGTGGCGAGCGACGGTGGCCTGCTGGCTGAACCGGTGAAGGTTAAGAGCCTGCCGCTGCTGCCGGGCGAGCGCTTTGAAGTGCTGGTGGATACTTCAGACGGCAAAACCTTTGATATCGTAACGCTGCCGGTCACGCAGATGGGCATGACGCTGGCGCCGTTCGATCAGCCGCTGCCGCTGGTGCAGATTCTGCCGCTGCGCGTGATGGCCAGCGGTACGCTGCCGGACCAGCTGGTGGATGTGCCGCCGCTGCCGGCAACGGAAGGGCTGCAGAGCCGCTGGCTACAGCTGATGATGGATCCGCAGCTGGATCAGCAGGGCATGCAGGCGCTGCAGCAGCGCTACGGTGCCAAAGCGATGGGCAGCCAGCACGGCGCGGGCAAAGCGATGGATCACGGCAGCATGAAGATGGACCATGGCGCGATGGATCATAGCAACATGGATCACGGCGATATGGCGATGGATCAGGGCAACCCTGCCCGCAGCGCCGTATATGATTTCCACAACGGCAACAAAATCAACGGCCAGGCCTTCAACATGGAAAAGCCCATGTTTGCCGTGCCGCTGGGCAAATATGAAAAATGGACCATCTCCGGCGAAGGCGACGCCATGCTGCATCCGTTCCACATTCACGGCACGCAGTTCCGCATTCTGTCCGAGAACGGCAAGCCGCCTGCGGCGCATCGCGCCGGCTGGAAAGACATGGTCAGCGTCAACGGCTGGCGTAGTGAAGTGCTGGTGCGCTTCAACTACGTCGCCGATAGCGAAAATGCCTATATGGCGCACTGCCATCTGCTGGAGCATGAGGATACCGGCATGATGCTGGGCTTTACGGTGAGCTGACGGCCGCTTCCAGCGCCAGGCGGATATCCTCAATCAAATCATCGGCATGTTCGATGCCGATCGACAGGCGCACCGTCGCGTCGGTGATGCCAATGCGCTCCCGCACCTCCTGCGGTACGCCGGAATGGGTGGTGCTGGCGGGATGGCTGGCGAGCGACTCGGTGCCGCCGAGGCTCACCGCCAGTTTGAACAGCGCCAGCGCGTTGAGAAAGCGGAATGCCGCAGCCTGGCCGCCCTCGATATCAAAGGAGAAGGTGGAACCGGCGCCGCTGCACTGGCGCTGCCAGGTTTCTCCTGCCGGACTGCTGGCGTCGAGATAGGGCAGCCAGTGCAGTTTCGCCACCTGCGCGTGATCGCGTAGAAATGCCGCGACCTGTTCCGCATTGCTGGCGGCTTTCTCCATGCGCAGCGACAGCGTTTCCAGCGAGCGGCCAATCATCCAGCTGGAGTGCGGATCGAGTTGGGTGCCAATCGCGCTGCGCAGCGAACGCACTTTGTTGATGAACGCCCGGCTGCCCAGCGCGGCGCCGGCAATCAAATCGGAATGACCGCCGACATATTTGGTCAGCGAGTAGAGCGAGATATCCGCGCCGTGCTGCAGCGGACGCTGAAACAGCGGGCCGAGCAGGGTGTTGTCGCAGGCGAGAATCGGCCGGGAGCCCTGCTGCTGGGTGATCACCTCCGCCACCTGACGCATCAGTTGGATGTCCACCAGACTGTTGGTGGGGTTGGCCGGTGTTTCAATCAGAATCATCGCGACGCGCCCGCGCTGCCACGCCAGCTTCGCGGCTTCATACACTTTATCTTCGTCGGTGCCGTCGCTGAATCCCACCGCTTTGATCTCCAGATCGTGCAGCGTTTTGCTCAGCAGCGTTTCGGTGCCGCCGTACAGCGGCTGCGAGTGCAGGATCACTTCGCCGGGACGGGCAAAGGTCAGCAGCGTGGTGGCAATCGCCGACATGCCGGAAGAGAACAGCGCGGCGCTTTCGGCACCTTCATAAATGGCCAGCCGATCTTCGACGATCTCGCTGTTAGGATGGTTGAAGCGGGAATAGACCAGCCCGCCGCTTTTGCCCGCCGGCGGTTGCTGGCGGCCGGCAACGAAATCGAAAAATTCTTTGCCCTCTTCGGCGCTGTTAAACACAAAGGTTGACGTCAGAAACACCGGCGGCTTCACCGCACCTTCTGACAGGCGCGGATCGTAACCGTAGTTGAGCATCTGCGTTTCCGGATGCAGTTCACGCGTGCCGATCTGCGTTTTTTTACCTGATGAAGCGGCCATAGGGATCTCCAGAGAGAGCGGGCAGGATGCTTACAGTTAACGCCAGCGCAATAAATTTCGCCACGATAACGTTTGCGTTCTGTGCGCGGCGTTAGCCTGTGCGTCGACTATGATAGAATGCGCGGCTTTCTGAAAACCTTCTTAGGCGAATGCAATGAAACACACCGTCGACGTGATGATCTCTGAGCAGGAGATCGCAACCCGTATTGCCGAACTGGGCAAGCAGATCAGCGAGCACTACCGCAACAGCGGCAGCGAAATGGTGCTGGTCGGCCTGCTGCGCGGCTCCTTCATGTTTATGGCAGACCTGTGCCGCGCCATTGATGTTGCGCACGAAGTCGACTTCATGACCGCCTCCAGCTACGGCAGCGGCATGTCCTCCACGCGCGACGTGAAAATCCTTAAAGATCTCGACGAAGACATTCGCGGCAAAGACGTGCTGATCGTCGAAGACATCATCGACTCCGGTAACACCCTGAGCAAAGTGCGTGAAATTCTGCAGCTGCGTGAGCCAAAATCACTGGCGATCTGCACGCTGCTGGATAAGCCGGAGCGTCGTGAAGTTGAGGTGCCGGTCGAGTTTGTCGGCTTTACCATTCCGGATGAGTTCGTGGTCGGCTTCGGTATTGATTACGCACAGCGCTACCGCCATTTGCCGTATATTGGCAAAGTTACGCTGCTGGACGAATAACCGCACAATCTTCCAAGGCTGATTCCCTCCGCCTGCGATAAGATGCGCAGCCCGTAACTCAATGACTTACGGGCTCGGCACGCGTTTTCCTGCGGCACGCAGAGTGGTAGAGTGTGGTGGGTTATCACTCTGCGCAATTCCTTTGATTTCACAACCGTTATCGCTGAATAACCCCGCACGCTCGACGCGAGCGCACTATCATTTCATATGGCTATGATGTCACTACAACAGGGTACGGACTCGCAATGACTTATGCACTGGAACTTTCCGGGCTGACCAAGACCTATCCCGGCGGCGTACAGGCGCTGAAAGGCCTCGATCTCAACGTGGAAGCAGGCGATTTTTATGCCTTACTGGGCCCTAACGGTGCCGGTAAGTCCACCACCATTGGCATTATCAGCTCGCTGGTGAACAAATCCAGCGGCAGCGTGCGCGTGTTTGGCTACGACCTGCAGAAAGATGTGGTCAACGCCAAGCGGCAGCTTGGGCTGGTGCCACAGGAATTCAACTTTAACCCGTTTGAAACCGTGATGCAGATTGTGGTTAATCAGGCCGGTTATTACGGCGTGGAACGTGCCGAAGCGAACAAGCGCGCGGAAAAATACCTTAATCAGCTCGACCTGTGGGGCAAGCGTAACGAACGGGCGCGCATGTTGTCCGGCGGGATGAAGCGCCGGCTGATGATTGCCCGGGCGCTGATGCATGAACCGAAACTGCTGATTCTTGATGAGCCGACGGCTGGTGTAGATATCGAACTGCGCCGCTCAATGTGGGTGTTCCTGAAAGAGCTGAACGCCAAAGGCACCACCATCATCCTGACCACCCACTATCTGGAAGAGGCGGAAATGCTGTGCCGTAACATCGGCATCATCCAGAGCGGCGAGCTGGTGGAGAACACCTCAATGAAAGGGCTGCTGTCCAAGCTGCAGTCGGAAACCTTTATCCTCGACCTGGCGCCGCGCAGCCCGCTGCCGCAACTGGAGGGCTTCCAGTATCGTCTGGTTGATACCTCAACGCTGGAAGTGGAAGTGATGCGTGAACAGGGGCTGAATAGCGTATTCAGCCAGCTGAGCGCGCAGGGCGTGCAGGTGCTCAGCATGCGCAATAAAGCGAATCGTCTGGAAGAGCTGTTCGTCAGCCTGACGCAGGGAAAAACAGGAGTAACCGCATGACGCATCTGTACTGGGTGGCGCTCAAGAGTATCTGGAGCAAAGAGATCAACCGTTTTGCCCGCATCTGGATTCAGACGCTGGTGCCGCCGGTGATCACCATGACGCTGTACTTTATTATCTTTGGCAATCTGATCGGCTCACGCATCGGCGATATGCACGGCTTCAGCTACATGCAGTTTATCGTGCCGGGCCTGATTATGATGGCGGTGATCACCAACGCTTACGCCAACGTCGCTTCGTCATTCTTCAGCGCTAAGTTCCAGCGCAACATTGAAGAGCTGCTGGTGGCGCCGGTGCCGACGCACATCATTATCGCCGGTTATGTCGGCGGCGGCGTAGCGCGCGGCGTGTGCGTGGGCGTGCTGGTGACGGCGGTGTCGCTGTTTTTTGTGCCGTTCCACGTATTCTCGTGGCCGATGGTGGCGATCACGCTGCTGCTGACGGCGATTCTGTTCTCGCTGGCGGGCCTGCTGAATGCGGTGTTTGCGCGCACCTTTGACGACATCAGCCTGATCCCGACCTTCGTGCTGACGCCGTTAACTTACCTCGGTGGCGTATTCTATTCGCTGGCGCTGCTGCCGCCGTTCTGGCAGGCGGTGTCGAAGCTCAATCCGGTGGTGTACATGATCAGCGGGTTCCGCTATGGCTTCCTTGGCATCAACGATGTTCCGCTGGTGTTGACGCTGTCAGTGCTGGTGGCGTTTATCGTGGTGTTTTACGTGCTGGTGTATGCGCTGATTCAGCGGGGACGCGGCTTGCGCACCTGAGGCGCAGCTCCGAATAAGAAGCCGCTGCCGGCGTCGTCCGGCGGCGGCTTTTTTTTACCCACTCTTCGCAATTCCAGACGCGTCTTGTGCTTTCAGTCTGTGGCTTTCCCCATAGTGGCCGCTGACCAAAAAAGCAGCGGGGAAGCGAAGAGTGAATCGGGTATCATGGATTGATAATTTACGCGGTATGAGCATTCTGGCCGTGATTTTTTTGCACTGCATGATTGCAGTGAACCAGCAGGCCGGGCACTTCACTGCCTTTAACGAGCTGGTGAATCAGCTGCTGGCGCCGGTGCGTATGGGGCTGATGTGCTTTGTCTCCGGACTGTTCGTCGCCAGCGGTTTACGCCACGGGCAGGCGCGCTATCTGCGAAACAAAGTCAGCAGCATTCTCTATCCGTTTGCCGTCTGGGCGCTGATCTACGGCGGGCTGAAGTGGACCTTCAGCGCGATGGCCAATCACCCACAGTCGCCGCTGGCCATCGCGCTCGGCCATCTGAGCGGCGGCGATATCACCTGGTTTCTGCACTCGCTGTTTCTGTTCTTTGTGCTGATTATCCCGGCGCGCCGCCTGCCTGCGGCGCTGGTGCTGACATTGTGCGTTGCCGGTGCGGTGCTGCTGCCGCCGGTGCCGCCTGACTCGCTGTTTGCCAGTTTCGACAACCTGCATCTGAACAAGTCGCTGGTGCTGTTTGCCTTCTTCTACAGCGCCGACTGGCTGGTGCGCCAGGATATTGATATTGCCGCGTTCGCGCAGCGTCGTACGCCGCTGCTGCTGTCGCTGATCGCCTTTATGCTGCTTGCGGCGTTCAGCCTGTGGGGCGGGCTGCGTCAGCATTCGCCGTGGCTGCTGCCGCTGGCGCTGCCCTCAATCCCGCTGTTCGTTGCGCTGGCCTGCCGTATCAATCTGCGGGCGGTTAACTACGTTGGCCGCCATTCGATTGTGTTTTATCTGTCGCACTATCTGGCGATTCAGGTGTGCAGTAAATTGCTGCGCCACGACGGCCACTCTGCGTGGCTGGCTGACCTGCATTTTGTGCTGGCGTTCAGCGTCGCGCTGGCGTTGCCAACGGCGCTGTGCGTACTGCGGGCAAAAGGGTGGTTTGACTGGTTGTTTACGCTGAAGCGCAAAGGGCAGCCGCAGCTGGCGGGTGTGTAAGGGAAAGGCGCGCTGTCAGTACAGCGCGCGGGATGATCAGGCCACCTGCACCGGTAGCGCTTTAGCGATACGTTTCATTTCGTTATCGCCGTCGAAGTAGGCCACTTTGGGCTGCCAGCTGCGCGCCACTTCATCTTCCACCTGCACATAAGAACAGATGATCAGCAGATCGCCCTGACAGGCACAGCGCGCGGCTGCACCGTTGACCGAAATGATTTTCGAGCCGCGCTCGGCGGCAATGGCATAGGTAGAGAAGCGCTGGCCGTTGGTGACGTTATAGATGTCGATGGCTTCGTATTGCAGAATGCCGGAGGCATCAAGGAAATCCTGATCGATGGCGCAGGAGCCTTCATAATGCAAATCCGCCTGTGTCACTTTTACGCGGTGCAGTTTGCCTTGTAATACGGTACGAATCATAGCGTGATACCTTTGTTATACCCGTGCGCGGCCGGTTTCTACCGCGCAGTGTGTAGCGGGTACATGCTGCCCATAAACGACGGCGTTAAACCGTCAGATCCACTTGCTGATTATCAATTAAACGCGCATTGCCGAGCCAGGCGGCCATCAGAATCACTGCGCGCTGGCTGTCGACCGTCAGCGGCTGCAGCGTATCGGCATCGCAGATGGCCAGGCCGTCCGGGCGCAGGCCCTGATCGCGCAGCGTCTGTTCGGCGTGCTCAATAATCTCATCCACGTGCCGCTCGCCGTTGCTGAGGCGCTGCGCCATGCTGTTCATCACCTGGCTGAGCACCGGCGCCAGCTTGCGTTCATCGGCAGTAAGATAGCCGTTACGTGAGCTGAGCGCGAGACCGTCGTTGGCGCGCACCGTCGGCACGCCAACGATGTCAATGTCAAAGCCCATGTCCGCCACCATCTTGCGGATGATCGCCAGCTGCTGAAAATCCTTCTCGCCAAAACAGGCGATATCCGGCTGCACCAGATTAAACAGCTTGCTGACGATGGTCGCCACGCCGCGGAAATGACCGGGACGGCTGGCACCTTCCAGCAGCGAAGAGAGACCCGGGACTTCAACAAACGTCTGGCTGTCGAGACCCTGCGGATAGACATCGGCCGGCGCCGGGGCAAAGACCAGGTCGACGCTGTGGCGATTGAGTTTTTCACAATCGTCCTGCAGCGTGCGCGGATAGCGCGCCAGGTCGTCGGCGCGATCAAACTGCATCGGGTTAACGAAGATCGATACCACCACGATATCTGCGCGCTGGCGTGCTTCATCCACCAGCGTCAGATGCCCCTCATGCAGGTTGCCCATAGTGGGCACCAGCGCGATGCGTTTACCTGCCTGGCGCCAGCGTCGAATCTCACGGCGCAGCAGCGGCAGCGTTTCAATGATCAGCACTGCAAATCTCCTGATTTACTGGAAACTGTGTTCGGCAGCAGGGTAGGTGCCTGCCTCAACGTCGGCCATATACTGGCGAATTGCCGCACGAATGTCGCCGGTTTCCGCAAGGAAATTTTTGGCAAATTTTGGAATGTGGCCGCCGGTAATACCAAACGCGTCGTGCATCACCAGAATCTGGCCGTCGGTGACGTTACCGGCTCCGATGCCGATCACCGGTACCGACAACGCTTTTGTGACGCGCTCAGCCAGCGCGACCGGCACGCACTCCAGCACCAGCAGCTGCATACCGGCCGCTTCCAGCGCCAGCGCATCCGCCAGCAGGCGCTCGGCTGCCGCTTCATCGCGCCCCTGCACCTTGTAGCCACCGAAGATATTAACCGACTGCGGCGTCAATCCCAGATGACCACACACCGGCACGGCGCGCTCGGTCAGCATGCGCACGGTCTCTGCCAGCCAGGCGCCGCCTTCCAGTTTTACCAGGTTGGCACCGGCGCGCATCAGCTGCGCGGCACTGTCAAAGGTTTGCTGCGGCGTGGCGTAACTCATAAACGGCAGGTCGGCCATCACCAGCGCGTCAGGCGCACCGCGCCGCACAGCGGCGGTGTGATAAGCAATATCGTCGACCGTCACCGGCAGCGTGGAATCATGGCCCTGCACGGTCATGCCGAGCGAATCGCCAATCAGCAGCAGCGGAATGCCCTGGTCGGCAAACAGGCGCGCGAAGCTGAAGTCGTAGGCGGTCAGCGTGGCGAACTTGCGGCCGCTGGCTTTCAGCTGGCGTAAGTGAGAGAGGGTGGTGGGTTTCATCGCAATCTCCAGCAATTTCTGATGCGCGCAGTGTACTGGATTGATTGCAAAGGCGATACGACGGGCGTGCGATTCTGCCGCGTCAGGCGGACCACAAGCGGATGCTGCTGCGGTCCAGCGTCGCCAGAATGCCGGCCAGCGGCTGGCCGTTTGGCAGGCGCAGTGTCGGCGCGATCTCCAGCAGCGGCACCAGCATGAAGGCGCGGTTGTGCATATCGTAGTGCGGCACCGTCAGGCGCGGCGTGTGGATCACCGCATTGCCGAACAGCATAATATCGAGGTCCAGCGTGCGCGGTCCCCAGCGTTCGGCTTTGCGCACCCGGCCATGCTCCAGCTCAATGCGCTGGGTGTGATCGAGCAGCGTTTCCGCGGCCAGTGTGGTCTCCAGCGCTACCACGGCGTTGAGATAATCCGGCTGATCCGGCGGGCCGTAAGGTGGCGTGCGATAAAACGCGGAGGTGGCTACGCGGTGGGTATCGGGAATGGCATCCAGCGCGGCCAGCGCTGCATCAACCTGATGCAGCGGATCGGCGAGATTACTGCCTAGGGCGAGATAGACCCGCGTCATGACGCGCTGTGGTTGCTGTCGCGGCGCGGGCCAGCTGGACGACGGCGCGGACGGCGCGGTTTACGGCGCGGAGCCGGATCGTCACCCAGGGTGTTGAGCATGGTTTTCTGCTGTGTCGGCACCGCCGACTGGAACTCGCCCCACCACTGGCTGAGGCGCAGCAGCTCGGCGTTGTTCTCGACTTCTGCGCGCAGCGCCAGCAGGTCGTAGGCGGCGCGGAATTTAGGATGCTCCATCAGCTTCCATGCGCGCTTACCGTGACGGCGCGACATGCGCAGCTGCAGCTGCCAGATATCGCGAATCAGCGTGGTGATACGTTTCGGAATCGCCAGCGCACGGCAGGCTTCATCCAGCGTTTCGTTCATGGACAGCGCAAAGGCGTCGAAATAGGTCAGGCCGCTCTCCTGCGCAATCTGCTCGGCTGACTCCAGCTGCGGATACCAGAACATCGCCGCAAACAGGAACGCCGGATTCACGCGCATATCGTTGTGCAGGCGGGTATCGGTGTTTTTCAGCACCTGGGCCAGCATGCGTTCCATCGGGCTGTCGCCCTGTTCGGTAAAGTTGCGCGCCAGCGTCGGGAACAGCGGCTGGAACAGCTGGTATTCGCGCATCATCAGATAGGTGCGATAACCGTAACCGGCCTGCAGCAGCTTCAGCGACTCCTCAAACAGGCGCGCCGGCGGAATGTCATTGAGCAGCGTGGCGAGGCGGGGAATCGGCTCGGCGGTTTCCGCCGCAATGCTCATGTCCAGCTTGGCGGCGAAGCGCACCACGCGCAGCATACGCACCGGATCTTCGCGGTAGCGCGTTTCCGGATCGCCAATCATGCGGATGATGCCTTCCTGCAGATCCTGCAGGCCACCGACGTAATCGCGTACGGTGAAATCAGCCACGCTGTAATAGAGGCTGTTGATGGTTAAATCGCGGCGCTGCGCATCATCTTCAATGTTGCCAAAAATATTGTCGCGCAGCAGCATGCCGTTCTGACCGCGCTGCGAACCGTTGCGATCGTCGACGCTCTCTTCCTGATGATGGCCGCGGAACGTGGCGACTTCGATCACTTCCGGACCGAACATCACATGCGCCAGACGGAAGCGACGCCCGACCAGGCGGCAGTTGCGGAATAGCTTACGCATCTGCTCCGGCGTGGCGTTGGTGGTCACGTCAAAGTCCTTCGGCTTTTTACCCAGCAGCAAATCGCGCACGCCGCCGCCAACCAGATAGGCTTCGTATCCGGCTTTGTTCAGGCGATACAGCACTTTGAGAGCGTTTTCGCTGATATCTTTGCGTGAGATATTGTGGCTTTCCCGGGGGATAACGGTCATCAGACTTACGGTTTCCACCTCTTCAGGGGCCTCCTCATCACGCTTGAGGACTCTCCGGCAAAAATTAGCGACTCGGGTAAAAATGGGACACCTCGACAGTGAGAAAATGGGTGTGAATAAAATCAGCGGCTAATCATAGCCTGTTGCGAACCATTTAGGAATGGCGTTGTCGTCTCATCCGGTTGTTGCGCATCATGCCGCGGAATCGATGCGCTATCCCAGTGTGTAACGGCATGGTCCAGCAGCGCCTCCAGCCCATGGTCCTGCCAGCCCGGCAAAACCGACTGCCCCAGGAAGCTCAGCGCCTGCACCAGCACCGGTCGCGGATCGCCGTCCGGTAAGGCCGGCGCGTGGTTCTGCTTCGACAATTTATTACCGTCCGGGTTAATTGCCAGCGGCAGATGCAGATAAGCCGGCACCGGCCAGCCAAACTGCTGATACAGCGCAATCTGGCGCACCGTTGGCTCAATCAAATCCGCACCGCGCACAATCTCCGTCACGCCCTGAAAATGGTCATCGACCACCACCGCAAGGTTATAGGCGAACAGTCCATCACGACGGTGAATAATAAAGTCTTCCTGCGCCAGACGCGGCTCCGCCTGCAGATGGCCGCGCAGGCGATCGTCAAAACCGTACACCGGCGCATGCTGACGCAGCCGCAGCGCGGCGCCCTCCGGCTGCAGATGTAAATCGCGGCAGTGACCGTCGTAAAAGCCGCCCAGCTGCTGAATGCGGCTGCGCGGGCAGGTACAGAAGTAGCTTTGACGATGTTCGCGCAGCCAGCTAAGCGCCGCGCGATAGGCCTCGTGGCGCTGCGACTGCCACAGCACGTCGCCGTCCCAGTGCAGCCCATAATGGGTCAGCTGACGCAGGATGCGCGTTGCGGCACCGGCGACTTCACGTGGCGGATCGATATCTTCAATGCGCACCAGCCAGCGGCCCTGCTGCGCGCGCGCGCTCAGGTAGCTGCCTAATGCGGCTATCAGCGAACCGAAATGAAGATCACCGGAAGGAGAGGGGGCGAAACGCCCGATGCAGGGAAGCGTGGCGGACATCATGCTGTGGTACACCGCACGGCGGGAAAACAGTGGTTTTCCCGGCTGTGCGGCGACAGTCTGTTAACGGCCATTAGCCTGCCATCTGCTTCTCGCGGATTTCTGCCAGCGTTTTGCAGTCAATGCAGAGATCGGCGGTCGGACGCGCTTCGAGACGGCGGATACCAATTTCGACTCCACAGGATTCGCAGTAGCCAAAGTCGTCGTCTTCCACTTTCTTGAGCGTTTTCTCAATCTTTTTAATGAGTTTGCGCTCACGATCGCGGTTACGCAGCTCCAGGCTGAACTCCTCTTCCTGGGCGGCACGGTCAACCGGATCCGGGAAGTTGGCAGCTTCGTCCTGCATATGCGACACAGTACGGTCTACTTCATCCCTGAGTTGGTTGCGCCAGGCTTCCAGAATCTTGCGGAAATGGCTCAGCTGGGCGTCATTCATATACTCTTCGCCCGGTTTCTCCTGATACGGCTCCACCCCAGCGATGGCGAGGATACTCAGGGACGATGTTTTACGGTTTTGCCCTTCTTGCATGTTGTTTCTCCTGGATAACACGCACTACCCGTTCTGTTTCAGATTGCGAAAGCCTTTGCCTGCAACCCGACGCATGCGGGGCATATCGATTCCCATCAGGGAAAAAAACAGGCCGCTATAAATAGCAGAAGCAATCAAGGTTGGCAATTATTCATGAACGCACCTTGACAAGCCTGTGAGGAACAGCGTATTTAGCGCACCGCTCAGAACATTCTTATCACAGCAAATAACGTTAAATATTACAACTGTGCGTTAATCGTTACCGTTAACGGCCGGGTAAGTAACATTTCTGCCGGTGAAATCTGAGCCTGATACGCCAACACTTCCACACCGCAGCGCTGCGCCTGTACCAGTAGTTCTGCGTATTGCGCATCGATATGGTGCGCCGGGGAAACGTCCTCAATCCCCGTGTGCAGAACAGCAAACAACAAAACGGCCCGGTGGCCTTCTGCCGCGATAGTGCTTAATTCGCGCAGATGTTTCTGTCCACGAGCCGTCACCGCATCCGGAAAATAGCCTTTACCATTTTGTAAAAGGGTGACGGACTTGACTTCAATATAGCAGTTGGCTTTGCCCTCCGCTTGCAACAGGAAGTCAATTCGGCTTTTTTCCGTGCCGTATTTCACCTCAGCCTGGCAGTGGCTATAAGCGGATAATTCCGGAATTGCGTCGCGCAGCAGCGCCTCGCGCACCAGTTGGTTAGCGCGCAGGGTGTTGACGCAAATCCAGTGGCCCTGCGCGGTTTGCGTTATTTCCCAGCTGTGCGGATATTTGCGCGTCGCGCTGGCCGAGGTGGAGTACCACACCGTGTCGCCTGGCGTGGCGCAGCCGGTCATCGCGCCGGTATTGGCGCAGTGCAGGGTAAAGGTGTCACCTTCCGGCGTAATGACATCGGCTAAAAAACGTTTATAGCGGGTGATTAAGCGGGCTGATTGTAACGGCGGATCGAACTGCATTTATGCTCCTGCGGCAGATAACAGTGGCCAGCGCGCCAGCCGGCGATAGCGCGTGCGTCCCTGCGTGAAGCTGGACGCAAACAGCGCGAAATGACTCACCTCAATGCGCCAGTGAAAACCGCGCGGCGGCAGCGCCACGGCCTGCGCAGCGTGGCGCAGCAGGGTGATGTGGGGATGGAACGGCTGCGTACTCTGCGCACAGCCATGGCGCGCGGCCTGGGCGCGCAGCAGGTTGGCCAGCTGCAGTAAACCGCGCGGCGCGCGCTGGCAGCCAAGCCACACCACGCCGGGACGCGGCCAGTGACCGGCGTCATCGAGATCCAGCGTAAAGCCAGGCTGGCGGATGCGTGCCGCCAGCTGCTGCAGCTGCTCCGCCGTTTCCGTGCTGACCTCACCGAGAAACGCCAGCGTCAGGTGCAGATTCGCCGCCGCCACCGGTTTACCCGCGTCTGCGGCGAAGCAATCGGCCCGCCATTGCACCAGCTGTTGCTGGAGGGCATCAGGCAATTCGAGGGCAAAAAACAGTCGTTGCGTGGCCATGCTGAACTCCGGTAATTGGCGCCGGGTGGTGTACAATGCGCGCCATCTTAGCACAGGCAGAGTGGGAGTTGAGTGTGAGTGAGTTACCGGTAAGCGAGGTACTGCCTGCATTGCTGGCCGCGCTGGCGCAGTCGCCACAGGTGCTGCTGGCGGCCCCGACCGGCGCCGGGAAATCCACCTGGCTGCCGCTACAGCTGCTGCAACAGGCGCAGCTGCCAGGGCAAATCATCATGCTGGAGCCGCGCCGGCTGGCGGCACGCAACGTGGCACAGCGGCTGGCGGAACAGCTGGGTGAACAGCCAGGCGAGACGGTAGGTTATCGGCTGCGCGGGGAAAACTGCAGCAGCGCAGCGACGCGTCTGTTGGTGGTCACCGAAGGCATTCTGACGCGCATGCTGCAGCGCGATCCGCTGCTGGAGGGCGTATCGCTGGTGATCCTCGACGAATTCCATGAGCGCAGCCTGCAGGCTGATCTGGCGCTGGCGCTGCTGCTTGATGTGCAGCAGGGATTGCGCGACGACCTGAAAATTCTGCTGATGTCGGCAACGCTGGATAATCAGCAGCTACGCACGCTACTGCCCGACGCGCCGTTTATTGCGTCACAGGGGCGCAGCTTTCCGGTGATGCGACATTACGCTTCGCTCAATCCGCAGCAGCGGTTTGAAGAGGCAGTGGCGCGCGAGGTGGCACAGTTGCTGCGGGATGAGCCCGGTTCGCTGCTGCTGTTTCTGCCCGGCGTGGCGGAGATTGAACGGGTGAAGCGTGAACTGGCGTCGCGCGTCAGTGATGAGGTGGATTTATCTCCTTTATATGGTGCGCTGTCGTTGGAGGCACAGCGGCGGGCCATCCTGCCGGCCGCGCCGGGCCGGCGTAAAGTGGTGCTCGCCACCAATATCGCCGAGACCAGCCTGACGATTGAAGGTATCCGCCTGGTGGTGGACAGCGCGCTGGAGCGCGCGGCGCAGTTTGACGTGCGCAGCGGCGTGACGCGTTTGCTGACCCAGCGCATCAGCCAGGCATCGATGACGCAGCGCGCTGGCCGCGCCGGTCGCCTGGCGCCGGGGATCTGCCTGCATCTGCTGCCGCAGGAGCAGGCGCTGCGTGCGGCGGCGCAGAGTGAGCCGGAGATACTCACCAGCGATCTGGCCTCGCTGCAGCTGGATTTACTGCAGTGGGGCTGTCAGGACGCGGCTCAGCTGCAATGGCTGGATAGTCCACCGGCGCGCAGCCTGCAGGCGGCACGTCAACAGCTGCAGCGGCTCGGCGCGCTGGATAGCGAAGGACGGCTCAGCGCGCGCGGTCGTAAAATGGCGCAGCTCGGCAGCGATCCGCGTCTCACGGCGATGCTGTGCGCCGCCGGCGATGATGTGCACGCCATCGCCAGCGCGGCGCTGCTGGTGGCGATTCTGGAGGATCCGCCGCGCAGCGGCAGTGTCGATCTGCGTGATGCGCTCAACCAGCCACAGCCGCAGTGGCTGCGGCGCGCGCGGCACTGGCAGCAGCGCCTGAATGCAGGTCAGGGGCGCGTTGACGCCGATCGCTTCCCGGCGCTGCTGGCCGCCGGATTTGCTGACCGGCTGGCGCAGCGTCGCGGTCACAGCGCGCGCTATCAGCTCGCCAATGGTATCGGCGCGATGCTGGATGAGCACGACGGCCTGAGCCGCTATGAGTGGCTGATTGCCCCGAGCCTGCTGCAGGGGGCCAGCAGTGCCGATGCGCGCATGCTGCTGGCGCTGCCGGTAGAGATGGATGCGCTGCGCCAGCAGTGCCCGCAGCTGGTGGAGCAGCGCACCGATGTGGACTGGGATGAAGACAAAGGCACGCTGCGCGCGTGGAAGCGGGAAGCGATTGGCGCGCTGATCCTGCGGGCCCAGCCGCAGGCGCGGCCCGAGCCGGAGATCCTGCATCCGGCGATGCTGCGCTGGATCCGCGAAAAAGGGCTGGCGGTGCTCGGCTGGACGCCAGAGGCAGAGCAGTTGCGTGTGCGCCTGCAGTGCGCCGCGCAGTGGCTGCCGGAAGAGGCGTGGCCGACGCTGGATGATGACACGCTGCTGGCCTCGCTGGAGCACTGGCTGCTGCCGGAGATGGGCGCAGTACGCGATTTGAAAGGGCTGCAGAGCGTTAATCTTGTCAGCGCTTTATTACATTTGCTGACATGGTCACAGCGGCAGCGGCTGGATACTGTGCTGCCAACTCATTACACTGTGCCGACCGGAAGTCGCCTGCCGATTCGCTACGACACGGAAAAGCCCCCCGCGCTGGCGGTGCGTATGCAGGAGATGTTTGGCGAGGCGCAGAACCCGGCGGTTGCCGATGGGCGCGTTCCGCTGGTGCTGGAGCTGCTTTCGCCGGCGCACCGTCCGCTGCAGATCACCCGCGACCTCGCGGCGTTCTGGCGCGGTGCGTATCCTGAAGTGCAGAAAGAGATGAAAGGGCGCTATCCCAAACATCCGTGGCCGGACGATCCGGCCAGCGCCTTGCCGACGAGGCGCACCAAAAAATATTCCTCGTAGCCCGCAGTGGATCGAATTCAGAGGGTTCTGCCATGCGCGGCACGAGAAAGCAGTTAGAGTAGCGGCGCTGCCGTAGCTATGCCTGGAGAAAACAAAGCATGTCTGGGAACGATCGCGAACCTATTGGGCGCAAAGGAAAAGCGCCAAAGCCGCCGCGTAACGTTACGCGCCGGGGTCGCCGCAGGGAGCCTGAAGATGATATCGATCAGGACGATTTTGACGAAGATGATGAGGAGAGTGCGCCGGTGCCACCCAAAGGTAAAGGAAAACGACCCGCGCGTGGCAAACGCCGCTGGTTAGGCTGGTTGATTAAACTCTTCCTGGTGTTTGTCGTGGTGATGGCCGCCTGGGGCGTCTATCTCGATTCGGAAATCCGCAGCCGCATTGACGGTAAAGTGTGGCAGCTGCCAGCGGCCGTGTACGGGCGCATGGTCAGCCTCGAACCGGGCATGGCTTACGACAAGAAAGAGATGATTGCGCTGCTGGAAGGCACGCAGTATCGCGAAGTGTCGCGTATTACCCGTCCGGGTGAGTTCAGCGTGAAAGGCAACACTATCGACCTGCTGCGCCGTCCGTTTGATTTTCCGGACAGCAAAGAGGGCCAGATTAACGCGCGTCTCACCTTCAGCAACAACGAGCTGAGCGAGATTAAAAACCTCGATACCGGACGCGACTTTGGCTTCTTCCGTCTCGATCCGCGGCTGATCACCATGTTGCAGTCGCCAAACGGCGAGCAGCGTCTGTTTGTGCCGCGCGCCGGGTTCCCGGATCTGCTGGTCGATACGCTGATCGCCACCGAGGACCGCCACTTCTACGAGCATGACGGCATCAGCCCGTACTCGATTGGTCGCGCCTTCCTCGCCAATATCACCGCCGGTAAAGCGGTGCAGGGCGGCAGTACGCTGACGCAGCAGCTGGTGAAAAACCTGTTCCTCACCAACGAACGCTCGCTGTGGCGTAAAGCGCGTGAAGCCTACATGGCGGTGATCATGGATGCGCGCTACAGCAAAGATCGCATTCTTGAGCTCTACCTGAACGAGGTGTATCTCGGCCAGGCGGGCAACGACCAAATCCGCGGCTTCCCGCTGGCCAGCCTGTACTACTTTGGCCGCCCGGTGGACGAACTGAGCCTTGATCAGCAGGCGATGCTGGTCGGCATGGTTAAAGGTGCGTCGCTGTACAATCCGTGGCGTAATCCGCAGCTGGCGCTGGAGCGACGTAACCTGGTGCTGCGTCTGCTGCAACAGCAGAAAGTGATCGACCAGGAGCTATACGACATGCTGTCGGCGCGGCCGCTTGGCGTCCAGCCGAAAGGCGGGGTGATCACGCCGCAGCCGGCGTTTATGCAGATGGTGCGTAATGAGCTGCAGGCGAAGCTGGGCGATAAGGTAAAAGACCTCTCCGGCGTGAAGATCTTCACCACGCTCGATCCGATTTCGCAGGATGCCGCGGAAAAAGCGGTTGAAGACGGCATTCCCACGCTGAAGAAACAGCGCGGGCTGAAAGATCTGGAAACCGCGATGGTGGTGGTCGACCGCTTCAGTGGTGAAGTGCGCGCCATGGTCGGCGGTGCCGATCCGCAGTTTGCCGGCTATAACCGCGCGCTGCAGGCACGTCGCTCGATTGGCTCACTGGCAAAACCGGCGACCTATCTGACCGCCCTCAGCCAGCCAAACAGCTATCGCCTGAACAGCTGGATCGCCGACGAGCCGATTGCGCTGAAACAGCCAAACGGTTCGGTGTGGAAGCCGATGAACGACGATCGTCGCTTCAGCGGTAAAGTGATGCTGGTGGATGCACTGACTAACTCGATGAACGTGCCAACCGTTAACCTCGGTATGACGCTGGGACTCGATGCGGTAGTGGATACCTGGACCAAACTGGGCGTGCCAAAAGATCAGCTGCATCCGGTACCGGCTATGCTGCTGGGGGCGCTTAACCTGACGCCGATTGAAGTGGCGCAGGCGTTCCAGTCAATTGCCAGCGGCGGTAACCGCGCAGCGCTGTCGGCGGTGCGCTCGGTGATTGCGGAAGATGGTACGGTGCTGTATCAGAGCTTCCCGCAGGCGCAGCGCGTTGAGCCGGCGCAGGCGGCGTATCTGACGCTGTATACCATGCAGCAGGTGGCCGATCACGGTACGGCGCGGGCGCTGGGCGCACGCTTCCCGGGTGCGCATCTGGCGGCGAAAACCGGTACCACCAATGACCTGATCGACAGCTGGTTTGCCGGTATTGATGGCAAAGAAGTGGCGATCACCTGGGTTGGCCGCGACAACAACCAGACCTCGAAGCTGTACGGTGCCAGCGGTGCGATGCAGATCTATCGTCGCTACCTCGACAATCAGGCGCCGATGCCACTGGTCCTGACGCCACCGGAAGATATCACTCAGATGAATATCGATTCGGCCGGTAACTTTGTCTGCGGCAGCGGCAGCAGCACCTGGCGTTCGCTGCCGGTGTGGGCGCTGGATCCGAACGCGCTGTGCCAGCAGCAACAGCAGCAGATTCAGCAGCAGCAACAGCAAGAGCAGCAACAGCAACAGCAGCAACAGCAACAGCCGCAGGGCGAGCAGAAGGACTCTGACGGCGTCGCGGGCTGGATTAAAGATATGTTTGGCAGTAAATAAGCCATCCGGCACTGCACCGGCTTTATACCTTCAGAGCCTGTGCAGTGCCGGCGTTTTACCACCACGTGGCGGTGCCAGATACATGGCGGCGCTCCAGCCTGAGTCTTGCATAAAAGCTGAATTTAACTCCCTCTGGCGCTGCGGCGCCTTTTTCTTTGCCCGCCATTTTTTTAGCCGCGATCATGGATATGTGCGATCCGCTGGCAAACTCACCGCCAGCAGGCATTACATCTTGCGGTGCTTGCCAGGTTTCGCCTAAAATCCGTGCGTCTAATAATCATTCTCGTTTCCATTCGCCTGCATTGTTCTATTTTCATGAGATCCCACTATGAATGCGCGAAACACTTTTCCTTGTTCTCTGCGCGCGGTGACCACCCGTCGACCGCTCGCGTTATTGATTTCCCTGACTCTGGGCACCCTCAGCATGCAGGCGCTGGCCGAAGATACCGTGGTGGTAACGGCTGATGGCGGCAGCGGCGTCGCGCAGGAGAGCGCATGGGGACCGTCGCCGACCATCGCCGCCAAACACAGCGCGACCGGCACCAAAACCGATACGCCAATCGAGAAAAATCCGCAGTCGGTGTCGGTGGTGACGCAGGAAGAGATGTCAATGCATGCGGTGACCAGCGTCAAAGGTGCGTTCAATTACACGCCAGGCGTGCTGACCGGTAACCGCGGCAGCTCGGACGTTATCGATGCGCTGTCGATTCGCGGCTTCAGCGAAACCAACACCAACCAGTATCTGGATGGCCTGAAGCTGCAGGGTGACAACTACTCCGAATTCGCTATCGATCCTTACTTCCTCGAGCGCGCGGAGCTGCTGCGCGGTCCGGTTTCGGTGCTATACGGTAAGAGCAACCCGGGCGGTGTGGTGTCACTGGTGAGCAAGCGGCCGACCCAGGAGACGCTGCGTGAAGTCCAGTTCCAGATGGGCACCGACAACCTGTTCTCCACCGGCTTCGATTTTGGCGGCTCACTGGATGATGACGGCGTTTACAGCTATCGCCTGACCGGCCTGGCGCGCAGCGCCGATGCGCAACAGGAGATGAACAAAGAGAAGCGCTATACCCTTGCGCCTTCGTTCAGCTGGCGTCCCGATGCCAATACCCGCTTTGACCTGCTGACCTACTTCCAGAACGAACCGGAAACCGGCTATTACGGCTGGCTGCCGCGTGAAGGCACCGTGGTGGGCATCACCCGGCCGGACGGCAGCAGCTATAAGCTGCCCACCAATTTTGATGAAGGCGAAGACAGCAATAAGATCTCGCGCAACACCAAAATGGTTGGCTACAACTTTGAGCACAGCTTTAACGATACCTGGACGGTGCGCCAGAATCTGCGCTATGCCGAAATGCAGACCGATTATCGCAGTATTTATGGCTTCGGTTATAACCCTGAGAATCAACTGATTACCCGCAATGCCGCATTCTCAAAAGAAAAACTCAACCAGTTTGCCGTGGATACGCAAGCGCAGGCTAAATTCGCAACCGGTGATTTAGCCCATACGTTACTGCTGGGCGTCGATTTTCAGCGCACCCGTAACGATATTGATGGTCAGTTCGGCACCGCTACCGGCCTGAGTCCATTCAATCCGCAATATGGCAACGACAGCTACACCCCTTATGACGATCCTTATCAGCGTTTGAACCAGCAACGCCAGACCGGTCTGTACGCGCAGGATCAAATGGAGTGGAACCGCTGGGTACTGACGCTCGGTGGCCGCTACGACTACGCGATGAATTCCGTTACCGACCGCGTAGCGCAGAGCGTTGATCGCCAGAACGATCAGGCCTTTACCTGGCGTGGTGGTGTTAACTATGTGTTCGATAATGGCATTGCACCTTATTTCAGTTACAGCGAAGCGTTTATTCCTAATGCTGGCGCAACATGGGGCGGCGAAGCGTTTGATCCGTCACGCGCTAAACAATATGAAGCGGGCGTAAAATACGTTCCCAAAGATCGTCCGATTGTCATGACGGCGGCGGTCTATCAGCTGACCAAAACGAAGAATCTGACGGCCGATCCCGATTCAAGCCATCAATTTGCCAGCGTGCAAAGCGGTGAAATCCGCTCACGCGGCGTCGAGCTGGAAGCCAAAGCGGCGCTTAACGCCAACATCAACCTGACGGCGGCTTACTCTTACACCGATGCGGAATACACCGAAGACACCTTGCTAAAAGGCCGTACGCCGGTGCAGGTGCCGAAGCATATGGCTTCGCTGTGGGGCGATTACACCTTCCACGAAACCGCCCTGTCGGGCTTCACCGTGGGGGCCGGAGTGCGCTACGTGGGTGAAAGCAAAGGCCTGTACGCCAGCGGCCCAAATGCCAACCAGAACTTTGACGTCGCTGCTTACACCACTGTAGATGCCGCACTGAAGTACGATCTGGGCCGCTTCGGCTTGCCGGGCTCAACCGTCGGCGTCAACATCAACAACCTGTTCGATCGCGAATACGTTGCCAGCTGCTACCGCGACTACGCCTGCTACTGGGGCGCAGAGCGCCAGATCGTCGGTACCGCCACCTTCCGCTTCTGATACTGAACACAGGGCGCTGTGGCGCCCGTTAACCAGGGATTATCATGCAGCATCCGCACCACGCAGAAACCACCTTTTCACTGGAAAACGTCAGCTTCCGTGTGCCCGGCCGCACGCTGCTGCATCCGCTGTCGCTGACTTTCGCTCCGGGCAAAGTCACCGCGCTGATCGGGCATAACGGTTCCGGTAAATCCACGCTGCTGAAGATGCTCGGCCGTCACCATGCCGCCAGCGAAGGGCGCGTGATGCTCAACGGTGAGGCGGTTGATACCTGGAGCAGTAAAGCTTTTGCACGACAGGTGGCCTATCTGCCGCAGCAGCTGCCTGCGGCGGAGGGCATGACGGTGCGCGAGCTGGTGGCGATTGGGCGCTATCCGTGGCACGGTGCGCTGGGGCGCTACGGCCAGGAAGATCGCGATCGGGTAGACGAGGCGATTGCGCTGGTTGGACTGAAACCCTTCGCCGGGCGGCTGGTGGACAGCCTGTCCGGCGGCGAGCGGCAGCGTGCGTGGCTGGCGATGCTGGTGGCACAGAACAGCCGCTGCCTGCTGCTGGACGAACCCACATCTGCGCTGGATATTGCCCATCAGGTTGATGTGCTGGCGTTGATTCAGCGCCTCAGCCACGAACGCGGCCTGACGGTGATAGCGGTATTGCACGATCTCAACATGGCGGCTCGCTACTGTGACCAGCTGGTGGCGCTACGCGGGGGCGAAGTGATCGCGCAAGGCGGACCGGAAGCGATTATGCAGGCCGGGGTGCTGGGTGATATTTATGGCATTCCGATGGGCATTCTGCCGCATCCGCAGGGCGGCGCGCCCGTCAGCTTTGTCTACTGAGGCCTCGTGATGTTCGACATTTCCCGTCGCCGTCTGCTGACCGCGCTGGCGCTCTCACCGCTGATGAACCTTACACCGCTGCGCGCCGCGCCGCCGGACAACCAGCGCATCCTGGCGCTGGAGTGGCTGCCAGTGGAGTTGCTGATGGCGCTCGGCGTCGCCCCGCTCGGCGTAGCCGATCTGCACAACTACGCCATCTGGGTGGGTGACCCGGTGTTGCCGGCCGGCACCCTCGATCTCGGCTTACGCACCGAACCCAATCTGGAACTGATGACCCAGCTGGCACCGTCGCTGATCCTGCACTCCAACGGTTACGGCCCGGCGGTCGACAAGCTGGAGCGCATTGCGCCGACGATGGGCTTTGACCTCAACAGCGGCGATGGCAAACCGTTCACCACCGCGCGCACATCGCTGCATGCGCTGGCTGCCCGGCTTGGCCTTGAAGCGCAGGCTCAGGCCCATTTGCACTGGGTGGATGGTGAAGTGGCGGCCGCGCGTGAGCGGTTACGTCCGTGGGCGCAGCGTCCGCTGCTGCTGATGTCGCTGATGGATCCGCGTCACGCCATTACCTTCGGTAAAGGCAGCCTGTTCCTCGAAGTGATGGAGCAGCTTGGCCTGCGCAATGCCTGGCAGGGCGAAACCAACTTCTGGGGCAGTGCGGTGGTCGGGCTGGAGCGGCTGGCGGAGGTCGGTGACGTTGAGGTGATCTGCTTCGATCACGATAACGAACGCGATATGCAGCAGGTGACGCAAAGCGCACTGTGGCAGGCGCTGCCGTTTGTCCGTTCCGGCCGTTTCCGGCGGGTGCCGGCGGTGTGGTACTACGGTGCTACTTACTCAGCCATCAAATTTATTCGCGTGCTGGAACGCGCGCTGGAGTCGCACTGATGCGCAACCGTCTGTTTCCCGCCGCGCTGCTCAGCGTGCTCAGTTTACTGGCGCTGGCGCTCACGTTTATCAACCTGCGCCAGGCGCTGCCGCTGGTGCAGTGGCAGCAGGCGATGTTCGCGCCGGATATCGATAACATCCGTCAGGTGGTGTTCCACTACAGCCTGCTGTCGCGGCTGGCGCTGGCGCTGCTGGTCGGGGCCGGACTTGGCCTCGCGGGCCTGCTGTTCCAGCAGGTGCTGCGCAATCCGCTGGCGGAGCCGACCACGCTGGGCGTCTCTTCCGGCGCGCAGCTTGGCCTGACCGTCGCCACTCTGTGGCAGCTGCCGGGCGGGGAGCTGACGCAGCAGTTTGCCGCGATGGGCGGGGCGGTGCTGGTCGGCGTGCTGGTGTTTGGCATCGCCTGGGGCAAGCGTCTGTCGCCGGTGACGCTGATCCTGGCCGGTCTGGTACTGAGCCTGTATGCCGGCGCGGTTAATCAAATCTTTGCCATCTTCAATCACGATCAGCTGCAAAACATGTTTCTGTGGAGCACCGGCGCGCTGAACCAGCTCGACGGCCACAACGTGGCGCTGCTGTGGCCGCGCCTGCTGCTGGCGTTCGCACTGGCGCTGGCGCTGTTGCGTCCGCTGACGTTGATGGGGCTGGATGATGGCGTGGCAAAAAACCTCGGTCTGGCGCTGTCGGCAGCGCGCATTGCCGCGCTGGCGCTGGCGATCCTGCTCAGTGCGCAGCTGGTTAACGTCGCCGGTATCATCGGCTTTATCGGGCTGTTCGCGCCGCTGCTGGCGAAGATGCTGGGGGCGCGTCGTCTGCTGAGCCGCTTGCTGCTGGCGCCGCTGATTGGCGCACTGCTGCTGTGGCTGGCCGATCAGTGCGTGCTGTGGCTGACTGCGCACTGGCGTGAAGTGTCAACCGGGACGGCTACCGCGCTGATTGGCGTGCCGATTCTGCTGTGGCTGCTGCCGCGTCTGCGCACGGGCTCGCTGCCGCCGGCGATGAATGCCGGCGACACAGTGCCGCAGGAGCGGCAGGCCGTGCTGCGCTGGTGTCTGGCGGGCGTGATGATTCTGGCGCTGTGCAGTCTGGCGGGCATTGCGTTTGGGCGCGACGCACACGGCTGGACGTGGGTCAGCGGCGATATGCTGCAACAGCTGCTGCCGTGGCGCGTGCCGCGCGTGCTGGCGGCGCTGGTGGTCGGCACGATGCTGGGCGTCGCCGGGGTGCTGATTCAGCGCCTGACCGGTAATCCAATGGCCAGTCCGGAAGTGCTGGGCATCAGCTCCGGAGCGGCCTGCGGGGTGGTGGTTATGCTGTTCTTTGTGCCTGGTAACGCGGTCGCCTGGCTGCTGCCGGCCGGCGTGCTGGGTGCCGCGCTGACGCTGCTGGTGATTATGCTGGTGGCCAGCCGCGGCGGTTTTGCACCGGAACGCATGCTGCTGGCCGGAATGGCGCTGAACAGTGCGTTCGTCACGTTACTGATGGTGTTGCTGGCGAGCGGCGATCCGCGCATGGCCGGGCTGCTGAGCTGGATTTCCGGTTCGACGTACAACATCTCAATGACGCAGGCGCTGCAGAGTGCTGTCGTGGGCATGATACTGGTGGCGCTGGCACCGCTGGCCAGCCGCTGGCTGACGCTGCTGCCGCTCGGCAGTGCCACGGCGCGCTCAGCCGGCATGGCGCTGAACCGATCGCGCTTCAGCCTGCTGTTGCTGGCGGCTGCGCTGACCGCCACCGCGACGCTCACTATCGGTCCGCTGAGTTTTATTGGCCTGATGGCGCCGCACATTGTGCGCATGCTCGGCTTCCGTCGCGCGCTGCCGCAATTGCTGATGGCTGGCCTGCTCGGCGGGGGCCTGCTGGTGTTCGCCGACTGGTGCGGCCGCATGCTGGCGTTCCCGGATCAAATCCCGGCGGGCCTGATGGCGACCTTCTTCGGCGCGCCGTATTTTATCTGGCTGCTAAGGCGCGCTTAGTGAAGCGGGGCGCTATGAGTGGCGCCCCGGCAGGTTTACAGCTGCGCGAAGCAGCGGCGGGCGGCATCGACGGTGCGCTGAATATCTTCCTGGCTGTGCGCCAGTGACATAAAGCCGGCCTCATAGGCCGATGGCGCGAGGTAGACACCTTCCTGCAGCATCAGATGGAAGAAACGCTTAAAGCGCTCCACATCGCACTTCGTCACGTCGGCGTAGCAGGTCACGCTGTCGGCGTCGGTGAAGAAAATACCGAACATGCCACCGACGTGGTTCACCACCAGCGGGATATTTTCCGCCTCCGCCGCCGCCAGCAGGCCAGCACACAGCTGGTCGGTGAGTGCGGTTAAGGTCGCATGGGTGCCAGGCTGCGCAATCTGCGACAGGCAGGCAAAACCGGCAGCCATGGCAATCGGGTTGCCGGACAGCGTGCCCGCCTGATACACCGGGCCGGTGGGGGCCAGCGCGGCCATCACTTCGCGGCGGCCGCCAAAGGCACCAACCGGCATACCGCCGCCGATGATCTTGCCGAGGCAGGTCAGGTCTGGCGCAACGTCGTAATAAGCCTGGGCACCGCCCAGCGCCACGCGGAAGCCGGTCATCACTTCATCGATAATCAGCAGCGCGCCAAACTCATCGCACAGCGCACGCAGGCCCGGCAGGAATTCCGGCTGCGGCGGGATGCAGTTCATGTTGCCTGCCACCGGTTCGACGATAATACAGGCGATCTCTTGCGGATACTGCTCAAACGCCGCGCGCACCGAGTCGAGATCGTTATAGGTGCAGGTCAGGGTGTGACGGGCGAAATCCGCCGGCACGCCCGGCGAGTTGGGCTGGCCGAGCGTCAGCGCACCGGAACCGGCTTTCACCAGCAGGCAGTCAGCGTGGCCGTGGTAGCAGCCCTCAAATTTGATGATTTTGTCACGCTGGGTGAAACCGCGCGCCAGGCGGATGGCGCTCATGGTGGCTTCGGTGCCGGAGTTAACCATCCGCACCATATCCATGCTCGGCACCAGCTCGCACACCAGCTCGGCCATTTTCACTTCCATCTCGGTCGGCGCGCCAAAACTCAGGCCGCGCGCGGCGGCTTCGATCACCGCATTGCGAATGGTGGCGTTATTGTGGCCCAGCACCATCGGTCCCCAGGAGCCGACGTAATCGATATAGGCTTTGCCATCGGCATCATACAGATAGGCACCGTCGGCGCGTTCGATGAACAGCGGCACGCCGCCCACGCCGGTAAAGGCACGCACCGGGGAGTTCACGCCGCCCGGGATCAGGCGTTGTGCTTCGGCATACAGGTTTTCTGACTTACTCATGGTTCGGCTCCTGCTGTTCTGGAAAAAATCTGGCGCCATTCTACGGAAGAGCGGCCGGTGAAGAAAGGCGCGCGGCCGCTTGCGCCTGCGACATTGCTATACTTTATGCCATAACTGGCGGCACACAGTGTCAAGGGCGCTACTTGATTGCACTGGACGGCTGGCAGATAATAGCGAAATTGAGGTCGTTTTCTGACCTGGACGTTTACCCGGAGTAAAAGATGAGTGACGACGTAGCCGCGCTGCCTCTGCAGTTCACCGATGCAGCAGCGAAAAAAGTAAAAAACCTGATTGCGGATGAAGAGAATCCGGCGCTGAAACTGCGCGTATATATCACCGGCGGGGGCTGCAGTGGCTTCCAGTATGGTTTTACTTTTGACGATCAAATGAATGACGGCGACATGACCATCGAGAAGCAGGGTGTGGCGCTGGTGGTTGACCCGATGAGCCTGCAGTATCTGGTGGGTGGATCGGTTGACTACACCGAAGGTCTGGAAGGTTCCCGCTTTATCGTGACCAATCCCAACGCCAAAACCACCTGCGGCTGCGGCTCCTCTTTCAGCATCTGATGCTGGGCTGGCTGCCGTTCTGGCAGCCATGATTTACCACTCAATCGTCACTAAGCGTGCCGTTTCACGGCGCAACGCATCGCGGTTCAGTACGCTTTGTGTCACGCGCGGCTGCGCGCTGAAATGCCGGCCACAGTCAACAGACGGCAGCGTCTGCTCACTCGGGCGTGAGATATCGCAGCGGGAGAAGATCGTTAGCGAGACGGCGATAGAGCCCGTGGTGGTTGCCGCACCGATCGGTGCAGCCACGATCAGCCCTATGGCCAGCAGCAGCGCTCTGGTCATGGTGAAATCCTGGTGATGTCAAAAGTGCGCTATGCGCTAAAAGGGCACAGAGCATACGTGGCTGCTGTGCCTTGTTATTTGATTTTCGACATGAATCGTCGAATCTTTAGTCTGGTAATGCTTTATTTTTCGTCGGATGTAAAGCTTCGCACAATTGTTTTGCCGCCAGCAGCAGGCGCGGACCCGGCCGGCTCAGCCAGTCATCGTTAAGCGCAATCACCGGCACGTTAAGCTGCGGCTGCCAGAAGCGCGCGACGCTGGCGGCGCGGCTGGCATCACCGCCAGTGACAATCGCCTGCGGGTGCCGCGTCAGCACCTGCTCCCGGCTCACCTGAGGCCAGCTCACGCTGCTGTCAGCAAAGATATTGCGACCGCCGCACAGGGTGATGACCTCATTCTGCAGCGTGCTGCGCGCGGCGGTAAACAGTGGCTGCTGGCCAAACTGCAGAAACAGCGGCACCGGCGTTTGCTGCTGATAGCGCTGACGCAGCGTCTGCAACTGCTGGTGTAACGCCTGCGCGGCCGCGGTGGCCCGCTGGGGCTGTGGGCTCCAGCGCTGCAGCGCCGCCAGCGCGTCAATCATTTGGTCGAGTGATTGCGGATCGATCCATTCCACATGGATGCCCAGACGCTGCAGCTGCTCAACCTGGCGCAGTGGATTGCCGCCACGCCAGGCCAGTACCACATCCGGTCTGAGCTGCGCAATGCGTTCAACGCGAATGCCCTGCCAGTTCGCCACCTGCTCCAGCTGGCGAGCAGCGGCGGGATAGTCTGACCAGGCGCTCACCGCCACCGGCGTGATGCCGGCGGCAAACGCCAGTTCAGTGAGATGCGGCGACAGGGTAATGACGCGCGGTGCAGCCAGCAGGCTGTGGCACAGCAGCCACAGCCCGAGCAGCAGATATTTAGCCACGCGCCAGCTGAGCCAGCAGGTTTTCCACCATCAGCGACGACTGTTTAGCCGCCACGCTGAGGAACTCTTCGAAACTCAGATGCGACGCTTTATCGGCCACGTCAGAAATAGCGCGTACCACCACGAACGGCACCTTAAACTGATGGCAAACGTGACCAATCGCCGTGGCTTCCATCTCTACCGCAATCGCCTGCGGGAAGGTGCTGCGGATACGCTCCAGCGGCGCGGCGCCATTGATAAAGGCGTCTCCGCTGACCACCAGACCGCGCACCGCGTTGAGATCCAGCTGTTTGATCACCTGCTCTGCGGCGGCAATCAGCGCGCTGTCCGCGACAAACGCCGCCGGGCAGCCCGCCATCTGACCAGGCTCATAGCCAAAAGCGGTGACATCGGCATCGTGATAACGCACTTCATCGGACACCACGATATCGCCCACCTGCAGGGTTGGTGCCAGACCGCCTGCGGAACCGGTGTTGATCACCAGATCCGGTTTGCACAGCTCCAGCAGCAGCGTGGTACCCAGCGCCGCCGCGGTTTTGCCGATGCCCGATTTCAGCAGAGCCACCTCAACGCCGTTGAGCGTACCGGTGTAAATTTCGCAGCCGGCCAGCGTCAGCGTCTGACGGTTTTCAATTTTGTCACGCAGCAGTGTGACTTCCTGCTCCATCGCGCCAATAATGCCTGCTTTCATAAAGAATCTCGCTGTAGTTATGGATGTATAAGGCTAAAGTGAGGCATAGTCTAACATGGCTCAATGGGGATCAATTCAGGAAAAAATAAGGGGTAACAATGGCGACGATCAATTTCAGGAAGAAGATCAGTTTCACCCGCCCTTATACCAGCCGCAAAGATCCCGAAGGCGAATACTTTATTACCCGCCACTTTGAAAGCGATCGTGGACGCATTATTAATTCTGCCGCGATTCGCCGTCTGCAACAAAAAACCCAGGTGTTTCCGCTGGAGCGGAATGCGGCCGTGCGTTCGCGCCTGACCCATTCGCTTGAGGTGCAGCAAACCGGGCGTTACATCACCAAAGAGATTCTGCATACGCTGAAAACCCAGGGCGGCGGGCTGGCGGCTTACGGCCTCGATGGCTTTGAGGGCGCGGTCGAGAGCCTGGTGGAGATGGCCTGCCTGCTGCACGACGTCGGCAACCCGCCGTTTGGCCATTTTGGTGAAGCGGCGATCAATGACTGGTTTGATGACAACCTGCCGGCCGAACTGGTGGATCCGCTGGTGGCGGGCGTGGCGGATGACGCGCAGCGTGCCGATTTCGACCGGTTAAATGCAATGATTCGTCAGGATTTGTGCCATTTCGAAGGGAATGCGCAGGCCATTCGGCTGGTGCATACCCTGCTGCAGCTAAATCTTAGCTATGCGCAGGTAGCGTGTATTTTAAAATACACCGCGCCGGCGTGGTGGCAGGGTGATAAGCCGGCGGAGTTCAGCGTGTTAATGAAAAAGCCGGGTTTCTATTTATCCGAACGTGAATATGTGGCCGATCTCCGCGCGGCAACGGATATACCTGAGCACCACCGTTATCCGCTGACCTGGATAATGGAAGCGGCTGACGATATCTCCTATTGTATTGCCGACCTCGATGACGCCGTAGAAAAAGACATCTTCACCGTCGATACGCTCTATCATTCTTTGCTCAACGCCTGGGGCCCGGTGAAACCCGGCGACGCGTTTAGCCGCACCATTAATGAAGCCTGGAAAGAGGCTAATCAGAAAAAGCGTCGCAGTATTAGCGATCAATTTTTCATGTCGCTGAGGGTTAACGTCCAGAGCGTGCTGGTCAGCCATGCGGTGCGCCGCTTTGTTGATAATTTACCTGCCATTTTTGCCGGCAGCTTTAACCATGCGCTGCTGGAAGATGACGGTGATGAAGGGCGCCTGTTAAAATTATTTAAAACCGTGGCGCGCCAGCAGGTGTTTAATCACCCTGAAGTTGAGCAGCTGGAATTACAGGGTTATCGGGTCATTAAAGGATTACTGGAAATTTATCAGTCGCTAATGCAGCTCGATTATGAACAGTTTACCACGTTAATGAATGAGGATTTTCTCGCGAAACATCCGATCGAAACCCGACTGTTTCATAAACTTTCCGGTAAACATCGCAAAGCTTATCAGCAACAGATGCGTAACCTGGTGGTGCAGCATAAATATCAGCGATTGTTATGGGAACGTTATTACCGCTCGCGGCTGATTCAGGACTATATCAGCGGGATGACGGACAATTACGCCTGGGATGAGTATCGTCGGTTGATGGCGGTGGAATAAGCGCAGTTTTGTAAAGACGAAGAATAAATTTTTACCTTTACCCAATACTTTATCAGGAACTTCGCGCTAAAAACTTAATCTCATCATCACGACCACAGCAATGGTCTGCACGTTAATTTCAGAGAGACACAGACGAATGAAAAAAAGCACATTAATGTTAAGTGCGCTGGCGCTTAGTCTGGGCATGGCGTTAAGCCCTGTCAGTGTTTTCGCGGCGGAGACAGCGTCTTCCTCCAGTCAGCAACTGCCCAGCCTGGCACCCATGCTGGAAAAAGTGATGCCTTCCGTGGTCAGTATCAGCGTTGAAGGCAGCACCACGGTGAAAACCCCGCGCATGCCGCAGCAGTTCCAGCAATTCTTTGGCGATAATTCCCCCTTCTGTCAGGACGGATCGCCGTTCCAGGGTTCACCTATGTGCCAGGGCGGCGGCGGTGACGGTAGCGACGATGGCGCCAACGCGCAGAAGCAGCAGTTCCGCGCGCTCGGTTCTGGGGTAATCATCAACGCCGACAAAGGCTATGTGGTTACCAACAACCACGTGGTGGATAACGCCACCAAAATTCAGGTACAGCTGAGCGATGGCCGTCGCTACGATGCTAAGGTCATCGGCAAAGATCCGCAGTCTGACATCGCGCTGATCCAGCTGCAGGATGCGAAAAACCTGACGGCAATTAAGATTGCAGACTCCGACAATCTGCGCGTCGGTGATTACACCGTGGCCATCGGTAACCCGTACGGCCTGGGCGAAACGGTCACGTCCGGCATCGTCTCGGCGCTGGGGCGCAGCGGCCTTAACGTCGAAAATTACGAAAACTTTATCCAGACCGATGCCGCCATCAACCGCGGCAACTCCGGCGGTGCGCTGGTTAACCTGAACGGCGAGCTGATCGGTATTAACACCGCGATCCTCGCACCGGACGGCGGCAACATCGGTATCGGCTTTGCCATCCCGAGTTCCATGGTGAAAAACCTGACCGCGCAGATGGTGGAGTATGGCCAGGTGAAACGCGGCGAGCTGGGCATCATGGGCACCGAGCTCAACTCCGAGCTGGCTAAAGCGATGAAAGTGGATGCGCAGCGCGGCGCCTTTGTCAGCCAGGTGCTGCCAAACTCCGCGGCGGCGAAAGCCGGCGTGAAAGCGGGCGATGTGGTGGTCTCTATGAACGGTAAAGCGCTGACCAGCTTTGCTGCCCTGCGTGCGGAAGTCGGCTCGCTGCCGGTCGGCACCAAACTGCAGCTGGGCCTGCTGCGCGACGGCAAACCGCTGAACGTGACGGTTGAGCTGCAGCAGAGCTCACAGGATAAAGTGCAGTCCGCGACGATTTACACCGGCATTGAAGGCGCCGATCTCAGTAACGTTGACAGCAACGGCCAGAAGGGCGTGCGCGTTGACAGCGTGAAAGCCGGCAGCGCTGCGGCACGTATCGGCCTGAAGAAAGGCGATGTGATCCTCGGTGTGAACCAGCAGGCGGTAAGCAACCTTGGTGAGCTGCGTAAAATCCTCGACACCAAACCGTCGGTGCTGGCGCTCAACGTCAAGCGCGGCGACAGCAGCCTCTATCTGCTGATGCAGTGATCCTTTTATTGGTCTCTCAGGCGAGCTGCGGCTCGCCTTTTTTATTGCCTGTATGTTGCTGCGCCCCCAGTCATCTGTGCCTTCCCAGTGTGACCGCTGCCGCAATTCCGGTAATCGCCCTGCGGCTATGTGCAGTTGCACAATGCCAGGGGCAATCGGGATGCGTATTCTGTCGGTTCGTCCCGAATTCTGGAGTGTTTGATGGCCACCTATCATCTTGATGCGCGACTGGCTCAGGATATCGTTGCCCGCACCATGAAAATTATCGACAGTAATGTCAATGTGATGGATGCGCGCGGCCGCATTATTGGCAGTGGCGATCGCGAGCGTATTGGCGAATTGCACGAGGGCGCGCTGCTGGTGCTGTCACAGGGCAGGGTGGTTGATATTGACGAAGCGGTGGCTAAACACCTGCACGGCGTGCGGCCGGGCATCAATTTGCCGCTGCGCATTGATGGCGACATCGTCGGCGTGATTGGCCTCACCGGCCAGCCCAGCACGCTACGCCACTACGGCGAGCTGGTGTGCATGACGGCAGAGATGATGCTGGAACAGGCGCGCCTGCTGCATATGCTGGCGCAGGACAGCCGCCTGCGTGAGGAGCTGGTGCTGAACCTGATCCGCAGCGATACGCTGTCGCCAGCGCTGAACGAATGGGCGCAGCGACTGGGCATCGATCTCAATCAGCCGCGTGTGGTGGCGGTGGTGGAAGTGGACAGCGGACAGCTGGGGGTCGACAGCGCAATGTCGGAGCTGCAGCAATTACAGACGCTGCTGACCACGCCCGATCGCGACAACCTGATCGCCATTGTTTCGCTCACCGAAATGGTGGTGCTGAAGCCAGCGCTGAATGCCCATGGCCGTTACGATCAGGACGATCATCGCCGCCGCGTCGATCAACTGCTGCAGCGCATGAAAGAGAGCGGTCAGGTGCGGATGCGCATCGCGCTCGGCAATTTCTTTACCGGGCCGGGCAGCATTGCGCGCTCTTACCGCACCGCCCGCACCACCATGATGGTGGGCAAACAGCGCATGCCGCAGCAGCGGAGCTTCTTCTATCAGGATCTGGTGCTGCCAGTGCTGCTGGATAGCCTGCGCGGCGGCTGGCAGGCCAGCGAGCTGGCACGTCCGCTGGCAAAACTGAAGAGCATGGACAATAACGGTTTGCTACGGCGCACGCTGGTTGCGTGGTTCAGTCATAACGTGCAGCCGAGCGCCACAGCGCGCGCGCTGTTTATTCATCGCAATACGCTGGAGTACCGCCTGAACCGCATCTCGGAACTGACCGGCCTCAACCTGGCGAACTTTGACGATCGGCTGCTGCTGTATGTGGCGCTGCAGCTTGATGAACAGGCATAAAAAAGGCCAGCAGCGGCTGGCCTGAGAAGCGGCGGGAATTAGCGACCGTTGCGGGTCAGCTGATCGAGATCGGATTCGATTTCCGCGATTTTGTTCGACACCACGTTCTCCAGATGGCGCAGATCGGCGAGGATTTTGCGCTTCAGATCCACTTCTACCTGATCGCGCTGGCAGATCTGATCCAGTTCGTCGATCACGTAACGCAGGTTAGGGCTGATTTCCTGAATCTCTTTATAACCCTGGGTGGTGTGATCGGCCACCACGGTTTTGCGCTGACGCGGGTATTTAAACTTCACGCTTTTGGCGAAGAACTCGCCCTTGTCTTTGCGGAAGTAGATTTTCAGGATGTCGTTGTTGGCTTCCTGACGCAGGCTGTAGCGGTCAATGTCTTCAGGATTGCTGATACCTAAGCTTTTCAGGTTGTCGTACATAGCGTTTATATTCCATCTGAGAGTGAGTGAGCGCGCAGGATTATCATCATCATTCGGCTGCGTAATAAGCGCAACGAACCGAACGCTTACGGCATACTTAATCAACTGTAGACACAAAAACCGGGATGAACAGTGCGCGACCGGAGTTAACTGGCGCGGATTATGACCTGTTTGAAAAACAAACGCACCTGTTAATTCGCGGCGCGAAACAGGTAATGGCGGCAGGAGTGTAAAGAAAAAATGACGGGCCTGAATACAGGCCCGTGGGTATAAAAATAGGCGGGAAGAAAAAACTTAATCGATGGTACGCAGCAGTTCGTTGATGCCGGTTTTTGCCAGCGTTTTCGCGTCGACTTTCTTCACGATCACCGCACAGTACAGGCTGTAGCTGCCATCTTTAGACGGCAGATTACCGGAAACCACCACCGAACCCGCCGGTACGCGACCGTAGTGCACTTCGCCGGTTTCGCGGTCATAAATTTTGGTGCTCTGGCCGATGTAAACGCCCATGGAGATGACCGAACCTTCTTCGACGATCACGCCTTCAACGATCTCGGAACGGGCACCGATAAAGCAGTTATCTTCGATGATGGTTGGGTTGGCCTGCAGCGGTTCCAGTACGCCGCCGATGCCGACGCCGCCGGACAGATGCACGTTTTTACCAATCTGCGCACAGGAGCCGACGGTGGCCCAGGTATCAACCATGGTGCCTTCATCGACATACGCACCGATGTTGACATAGGACGGCATCAGCACGGTGTTGCGCGCGATGAATGCACCCTGACGCACTGCGGCCGGTGGCACGACGCGGAAGCCGGCGCTTTTAAAGCGCGCTTCATCCCAGCCGGCAAATTTCATCGGCACTTTGTCGTAGAAGCGGGTTTCTGCCCCGTCGATCACCTGGTTGTCGTTGATACGGAACGACAGCAGTACCGCTTTTTTCAGCCACTGATGCGTTACCCATTCGCCGTTGATCTTTTCTGACACGCGCAGTTCACCGCTGTCCAGCAGGCCAATCACCTGGTTGATCGCTTCACGGGTGGCGCTGTCCACGCTGGTCGGCGTAATATCGGCGCGGCGTTCAAAGGCAGATTCGATAACGCTCTGTAACTGTTGCATATTTAATTCCTGAGTCTGTCATTGCGGATGCACGCCAGCTGGCGTGCAGAGTAAAATTATCGGGCAAACATCCTTCATGCTGCAAAACGGTGGCGCGCCTATCGGAGCGAGATCCACGGATGGGCCGGGTCACCAGGCCAATGCATCGGCAACGTGAAGAATGGAAGCCGGGTCACATTTTATCGTTTGGATTAAGTACCTCTGTCAACCGTTGTTGCAGCACGGAGCGCATTTCGGCATCCAGCGCACGTCGTTCGCTGTTGGCAAGGATGAACAAATCCTCCACCCGTTCGCCGATGGTACTGATGCGGGCGCCGTGCAGCGAAACACCGAGGTCAGCAAACACTTCGCCGACGCGCGCCAGCAAACCTGGCTGGTCCAGCGCCACCAGCTCCAGATAGCTGCGGCGGTCGGTATGGGTGGGCAAAAAGTTGACTTCGGTATCGACGCTGAAGTGTTTCAGACGTGACGACGGCCGGCGCGTACGCGGTGGCACCCACTGCGTTTGCGTGATCGCCTGCTCCAGCGCCTGAATAATCAGCGGATGGCGATCTGCGGCCAGCGGACTGCCGTCCGGCTCCAGCACAATAAAGGTGTCCATGGCCATGCCGTCGCGGCTGGTAAAGATCTGCGCATCGTGCACGCTCAGATTACGGCGGTCGAGCTCTCCGGCTACGGCGGCAAACAGGTAAGGGCGATCCGGGCTCCAGATGAAGATCTCGGTGCCGCCGCGCGTGGCCTGCGGGCTTACCAGCACCAGCGGTTTGCTAAGGTCATGGTTGATCAGATGCCGCGCGTGCCACGCCAGCTGGTTGGGCGTATGGCGCAGGAAGTAGTCGGCGCGGCAGCGGCTCCAGATATGGTGCAGGCGCTCTTCGTTGAGATTTTCCATGCGCAGCAGCGCCAGTGCCTGCAGCCGGTGATGACGCACGCGCTCGCGCAGATCCGGGCTGTTCTCCATACCGCGGCGCAGCTGTTTTTCGGTGGCGAAGAACAGCTCACGTAGCAGGCTCTGTTTCCAGCTGTTCCACAGGCTTTCATTGGTGGCGCAGATGTCGGCAACCGTCAGGCAGGCCAGATAGCGCAGCCGGTTTTCATTTTGCATCACTTCAGCAAACTGCTGAATCACCGTGGGGTCCTGAATGTCGCGGCGCTGAGCCGTCACCGACATCAGCAGGTGATGACGCACCAGCCACGCCACCAGCTGCATTTCGCGCGAATTGAGGCCGTGCAGCTCAGCAAAGTCCAGCGCGTCCTGCGCGCCGAGAATCGAGTGGTCACCACCGCGCCCTTTGGCGATATCGTGCAGCAGCGCGGCCATCAGCAGCAGCTCCGGCTGCGGCAGACGCGGCCACAGCTCGACGCACAGCGGGTGCATCGGGCGCGTGGCTTCGTCGGCAAAACTTTCCAGCTTCTGCAACACGCGGATGGTGTGCTCATCCACGGTGTAGGCATGGAACAGGTCGAACTGCATCTGGCCGACAATGTTGCCCCACAGTGGCGTATAAGCCCACAGCACGCTGTGGCGATGCATCGGCAGCAGCGCGCGCTTTACCGCGCCAGGATGGCGCAGAATCGCCATAAAGGTGCGGCGCGCTTCGGGGATCTGACACAGCGGCTGTTGCAGATGACGGCGGGCGTAGCGCAGCTGGCGCAGCGTGGTGGAATAGATGCCGGTGATGGTTTCGTTACGCACCATCACGTAAAACATGCGCAGAATCGCCTGCGGCTCGCGCTCAAACAGCGTGGGATCGCGCAGGTCAATCAGATTACCGCGCAGCTGAAAATCCTCATCAATGCTGCGCGGCTTCTCGGTGGTCGACAGCGCCAGAATGGCTTCGTCAAACAGCTGCAGCAGCATCTGGTTCAGCTCGCCGATACGGCGCGTGACGCGATAGAAATCTTTCATCATGCGCTCAACCGGCTCATTGCCTTCACCGCCATAGTTGAGGCGCTGTGCCACGTTGAGCTGGCGATCGAACAGTAAGCGGTTATCGTAGCGCGGCAGCGTCAGGTGCAGCGCGAAACGGATGCGCCAGAGAAATTCCTGGCACTCATTGATCTCATTGCGTTCGGCTTCAGTGAGAAAGCCAAAGCCGACCATCTCATCCATGGTGGTGGCGCCAAAGTGGCGGCGCGCGACCCACTGCAGAGTATGAATGTCGCGCAGCCCGCCCGGGCTGCTTTTGATATCCGGTTCGAGGTTGTAGCTGGTACCGTGATAGCGCTGGTGGCGTTCCAGCTGCTCCTCGATTTTGGCGGCGAAAAAGCGTGACGACGGCCAGAAACCGTCGCTGAAGATATTCTTTTGCAGTTCGAGAAACAGCGCCACGTCGCCGGTCAGCATGCGCGACTCAATCAGGTTGGTGGCGACGGTGAGATCCGACAAGCCCTCCAGCAGACACTCTTCCAGCGTGCGTACGCTGTGGCCGACCTCCAGCTTGAGATCCCACATCAGCGTCAGCAGTTCTGAGGTGCGCTGCGCGGCAGCTTCGTCCAGTGGCTGACGGCTCAGGATCAGCACGTCGATGTCCGACAGCGGATGCAGCTCGCCGCGGCCATAGCCGCCCACCGCCACCAGCGCGATCTCTTTCATCTGGTCAAAGCCAAACAGTCGCCATAGCCGGCGCAGCAGGCGATCGATAAACAGCGTGCGCGCATCAATCAGTGATTCGATATCGCTGCCGGCGTCAAAAGCGCTGCCCAGATGCTGCTGGAACTGTTCAAGATACTGTTTGAGTTTGTCGCGCGTCAGCGCGTCGTCTGGCCAGCTGGCGGGGGAATCGGTCAGGCTTTTGTGTACTGCTTCGGTCACGCTACCACTCATCAACATGCCTCTTCTGCGCCATAAAAAGCGGGCTTAACGCCGTGATGCCGTTCAGTTAGCCACCGTCCGTGACATCACCGCAGTAGCGGCGCGGGTTAACGCGCAACTGATGGCGCCGCTACGGGAGGTGCAGGGATGGGTGAACCTAAACTGACAGGCGTTCGTTTTGAGCCGGCCTGTTATCCTGATGACGAGCGTTACGCGTTGTTTTCCAGCACCGCTGGAATAGTGTCGTCTGCACGCAGCGTCAGGATTTCACAGCCGTTTTCCGTCACCACAATAGTATGCTCATACTGTGCGGACAAGCTGCGATCTTTGGTTTTCACCGTCCAGCCATCTTTCATGGTGCGGATGCGATAATCACCGGCGTTAACCATCGGTTCGACGGTAAACGTCATGCCAGCCTGCAGCACCACGCCGCTGTCGTCGGCATCGTAATGCAGCACCTGCGGCTCTTCATGGAAGCCTTTACCGATGCCGTGTCCGCAATACTCGCGAACCACGGAAAAATCCTGTGCTTCCACGTATTTCTGAATCGCCCGGCCCAGTTCACGCAGGCGAATGCCCGGCTTCACCAGACGCAGCGCAATGTACAGGCTCTCCTGCGTAACCCGGCACAGGCGTTCACCCTGAATCGTCGGTTTGCCGACGATGAACATCTTTGACGTATCACCATGGTATTCATCTTTGATCACCGTGACGTCAACGTTAACGATATCCCCGTCTTTCAGCACGCGATCGTCGCTGGGAATACCGTGACATACCACTTCGTTGACCGAAATACACACCGATTTCGGAAAGCCGTGGTAGCCGAGACAGGCTGAAATGGCCTGCTGCTTTTCGGTGATGTGCTGGTGGCACAGACGGTCAAGCTCGCCGGTGGTGACGCCTGGCACGACGTGTGGAGCGATCATCTCCAGCACTTCTGCAGCCAGACGGCCCGCCACGCGCATTTTTTCGATTTCTTCTGGGGTTTTGATTGAAATGGCCATTAAATAATCCGCAATCGCCGCAATTTTCGACAATAATGAGTTCTGTGGCAGTCATGTTAGCAGTCAGCAAATGGGCTGCCAAATCGGGATTACAGCCTGCCGCTCATGCTAACAACTGTTGGCGTATTCCTGCGCATTGTGGTATAAAGCGCGCCGACGATTCTCTGTCACCTCGTATGAGAGGGCAGGAAACGCATAAATCTCATTATGTGTACTAAAACACACATGTATCGACACGTACGCCGGGGTGCCTCGTAAGAGGTCGGTTGTATGGGATACATGGAGGCCCAACCCCAAACAAACTTTTAGAGGTAATCATGGCAACTGTTTCCATGCGCGACATGCTCAAGGCTGGTGTTCACTTCGGTCACCAGACCCGTTACTGGAACCCAAAAATGAAGCCATTCATTTTCGGTGCGCGTAACAAAGTTCACATCATCAACCTTGAGAAAACCGTACCAATGTTCAACGAAGCCCTGGCTGAGCTGAACAAGATCTCTTCCCGTAAAGGTAAGATTCTGTTTGTTGGTACCAAGCGCGCTGCTGCCGAAGCGGTAAAAGAGTCTGCACTGAGCTGCGACCAGTTCTTCGTTAACCACCGCTGGCTGGGTGGTATGCTGACCAACTGGAAAACCGTTCGTCAGTCAATCAAACGCCTGAAAGATCTGGAAACTCAGTCTCAGGACGGTACTTTCGACAAACTGACCAAGAAAGAAGCACTGATGCGTGCTCGTGAGCTGGCCAAGCTGGAAAACAGCCTGGGCGGTATCAAAGATATGGGCGGTCTGCCGGATGCACTGTTCGTTGTTGACGCTGACCACGAACACATCGCAATCAAAGAAGCAAACAACCTGGGTATCCCGGTATTTGCTATCGTTGATACTAACTCTGATCCAGACGGCGTTGATTTCGTTATCCCAGGTAACGACGATGCGATCCGTGCTGTAAGCCTGTACCTGACTGCCGTTGCCACTACCGTGCGCGAAGGCCGTTCACAGGACCTGGCTGAGCAGGCTGAAGAAGCTGCTGAAGCTTAATAAGGTTCGCTCTTTCTGAGAGCCCTTAGACATCAGATGTGATCTGTTAAGGGGCCGTGAAGGCCCCTTTATTTATCTCACTTAGTCACGCACCCTTTTCGGGCTGGCGGGGCAAGTAAATTTTCCGCAACAAGTTTCTGACAGTGTGAAAGCACTGCGAGACGAATCGAGGATTCTGGAATGGCTGAAATTACCGCTGCACTGGTAAAAGAACTGCGCGAGCGTACTGGCGCAGGCATGATGGACTGCAAAAAAGCGCTGACCGAAGCGAACGGCGACATTGAGCTGGCGATCGAGAACATGCGTAAGTCTGGTGCGATCAAAGCTGCTAAGAAAGCAGGCAACGTGGCTGCTGACGGCGTGATCAAAACCAAAATCGCTGGCGACTATGGCGTGATTCTGGAAGTGAACTGCCAGACTGACTTCGTGGCAAAAGATGCCGGTTTCCAGGCCTTTGCTGACAAAGTGCTGGACGCTGCTGCTGCCGGTAAAGTGACTGATGTGGAAGTTCTGAAAGCGCAGTTCGAAGAAGAGCGCGTGGCACTGGTTGCGAAAATCGGTGAGAACATCAACATCCGTCGTGTTGCTGTCCTCGAAGGTGCTGAGCTGAACGGCTATCTGCACGGCGCACGTATCGGCGTACTGGTTTCTACCACCGGCGCTGATGAAGAGCTGAGCAAGCAGATTGCGATGCACGTTGCTGCCAGCAAGCCAGAGTTCGTGAAGCCAGAAGACGTTTCTGCTGACGTGGTTGAGAAAGAGTACCAGGTTCAGCTGGACATCGCGATGCAGTCTGGCAAGCCAAAAGAGATCGCAGAGAAGATGGTTGAAGGCCGTATGAAGAAATTCACCGGCGAAGTCTCTCTGACCGGTCAGGCTTTCGTTATCGATCCGAGCAAAACTGTTGGCCAGGCGCTGAAAGAGAAAGGCGCTGACGTGATCAACTTCATCCGCTTCGAAGTGGGCGAAGGCATTGAGAAAGTCGAATCTGACTTTGCAGCCGAAGTTGCTGCCATGTCCAAACAGTCTTAATGGTTTGCAGGAACCGCCGAGAGGCGGTTCTTTTTTGTCTGCGTTTTGGCGCAGCAATTTTCAGTCTCATCCCAATAGCTTTTCTCACGCGCTAAGCGGATGATCGATCAGATTTAACTTCTCATTCATCTTATCTTCCAGGAAGAATTGACCATGGCGACCAACGCAAAACCTGTATATCAACGTATCTTACTGAAACTGAGCGGCGAAGCACTGCAGGGTGCCGAAGGTTTTGGTATCGACGCGAGCGTGCTTGACCGTATGGCGCAAGAGGTGAAAGAGCTGGTTGAGCTGGGCATTCAGGTGGGTGTGGTAATTGGTGGCGGTAACCTGTTCCGTGGCGCGGGTCTGGCGCAGGCAGGCATGAACCGCGTGGTCGGCGACCACATGGGGATGCTGGCGACCGTGATGAACGGCCTGGCAATGCGTGACGCACTGCATCGTGCGTACGTCAACGCGCGCCTGATGTCGGCGATTCCGCTGAACGGCGTGTGTGATAACTACAGCTGGGCAGAAGCCATCAGCCTGCTGCGCAATAACCGCGTGGTGATCTTCTCTGCCGGTACCGGCAACCCGTTCTTTACCACCGACTCAGCGGCCTGCCTGCGCGGCATCGAAATCGAAGCGGACGTGGTACTGAAAGCCACCAAGGTCGACGGCGTCTACTCAGCCGACCCGGTGAAAAATCCGGATGCCACGCTGTACGAACAGCTGACCTACGGTGAAGTGCTGGAAAAAGAGCTGAAAGTGATGGATCTGGCCGCCTTTACGCTGGCGCGCGACCATCAACTGCCGATCCGTGTCTTCAATATGAACAAGCCTGGCGCGCTGCGTCGCGTGGTGATGGGTGAAAAAGAAGGCACCCTGATTACGCATTAATACCCGACGCAGGATAAAATAAGGTATATTCTGTTGGCGCGCTGCACTGCTGTCGCGCAGCATTCAGGATGATCGATGTTTATCGATACCGTTTCCGTTCCGCTGCGTCCGGAAGTGGCCAGGTCAAACCGAATCCAAGGGTTTCAACGTGATTAACGATATTAAAAAAGATGCTGAAACGCGCATGGACAAATGCGTGGAAGCATTCAAAAACACCATCAGCAAAGTGCGCACCGGTCGTGCTTCGCCTTCACTGCTCGACGGCATCGTTGTGGAATATTACGGTACGCCAACGCCGCTGCGTCAGCTGGCCAGCGTCACCGTTGAAGATTCACGCACGCTGAAAATCAACGTGTTCGATCGCTCGATGGGTCCGGCAGTCGAGAAAGCCATCATGGCTTCTGACCTCGGCCTCAACCCAAGCTCAGCCGGTAGCGACATTCGTGTTCCACTGCCTGCGCTGACCGAAGAGCGTCGTAAAGATCTGATCAAGGTTGTGCGTGGCGAAGCCGAGCAGGGCCGTGTTTCCGTGCGCAACGTGCGCCGTGACGCGAACGACAAGATCAAGGCGCTGCTGAAAGACAAAGAGATCAGCGAAGACGACGAACGTCGCTCGCAGGACGAGATCCAGAAAATGACCGACGTTCGCATCAAGCACGTTGATGCGGCGCTGGCCGAGAAAGAGAAGGAACTGATGGAATTCTGATTCCGTCATTTGCCTGACAAAACGCCGTTCAGAGACGTAGTACGACTCTGGCGGCGTTTTACATTGTGCCCGGCGTACGCGCGGGCGCGCACCACGACTTCACAGGGACAGCACCATGAAGCGATTAACTCTGCTGGGTTCGACCGGCTCAATTGGCACCAGCACGCTGGCGGTAGTGGCGGCGCATCCTGAGCGCTATCAGGTGACTGCGCTGGTGGCCGGTCAGAATGTGGCGCTGATGGCCGAACAGTGTCAGCAATTTAAACCGCGCTACGCGGCGATGTCCGACGACGCTTCCGCTGCGGCGCTGCGTGAACGACTGAAAGCACTCAACATGGATACGGAAGTGCTCTCCGGCGTTCAGGCCGCCTGCGAACTGGCCGCACTGGATGAGGTCGATCAGGTAATGGCCGCCATTGTGGGCGCTTCCGGCTTACAACCGACGCTGGCCGCCATTCGCGCCGGCAAAACCGTCCTGCTTGCCAATAAAGAATCGCTTGTCACATGCGGCCGTTTGTTTATGGAGGCGGTACGCCAGCATCAGGCGCAGCTGCTGCCGGTCGACAGCGAGCACAACGCCATTTTTCAGAGTTTGCCCGCTTCCATACAGCATCAGTTGGGGTACGCTGATCTGCGGGAGAATGGCATCGAGTCGATTCTCCTTACGGGATCGGGTGGTCCTTTTCGTGACACGCCATTAGCCGAGCTGGCCGCTATGACGCCAGATCAGGCCTGTGCGCATCCGAACTGGTCAATGGGGCGTAAAATCTCCGTTGATTCGGCCACCATGATGAATAAAGGTCTTGAATACATTGAAGCCCGCTGGCTGTTTAACGCCACCGACGCACAAATGGAGGTCATCCTGCATCCGCAGTCGGTGATTCACTCCATGGTGCGATACTGCGACGGTAGCGTGCTGGCGCAGCTGGGTTCACCCGATATGCGCACGCCAATCGCCCACAGCATGGCCTGGCCGGCACGTATTACCGCAGGCGTAACGCCGCTTGATTTCACCCGAATGAAGGCGCTGACGTTTGCTGAGCCGGACTACGAACGCTATCCCTGCCTGAAGCTGGCAATCGATGCATGCGCAACCGGACAGGCGGCCACCACCACGCTGAACGCAGCCAATGAAGTCGCGGTAGCGGCATTTCTGCAGCATCAGATTCGCTTTACCGATATCGCGGCCATCAACAGTGAAGTGCTGGCAACCCTGCAGTGTCAGGAGCCGTGCAGCGTGGATGACGTGATGGAGATTGATCGGATCGCACGCGTGCGGGCCACGGCGTTGCTGCCGCGCTTTCGTTTAGCCGGTTGATGGTGGCGCTATTTGTTCGCTCAGGGTGAAAATGGTATAGTCGCTCGCTCGCGTTTTACGGCCCGACATTGTTTCGATGTCATCCGGTGAGGTTACCGGCGTTTGCCGCAGGCGCAATGTATTCAGAAACCACAGCATTTCTGATGAAAGGAATTATTACGCGTTATGTCGTCCAACAATCACAATACAATCGATGACGGGTCGTACTGCACGCCACGTCACGTGGCCATCATTATGGATGGTAATGGTCGCTGGGCAAAAAATCAGGGCAAACTGCGTATTTCAGGCCACAAAGCCGGGGTAAAATCAGTACGCCGGGCTGTCAGCTTTGCGGTCAGCAACAAGCTGGAAGCGCTCACGCTCTATGCGTTCAGCAGTGAAAACTGGAGCCGACCGGTACAGGAAGTGACGGCCTTAATGGAATTGTTTGTCTGGGCGCTCGACAGCGAAGTCAAAAGCCTGCACAAGCACAATGTGCGTCTGCGCATTATTGGTGATATCAGCCGTTTCAATAACCGCATTCAGGAACGCATTCGCCGCGCCGAGGAACTGACTCAGCAAAATGATGGACTCACCCTCAACATTGCTGCCAACTATGGCGGCCGTTGGGATATTATCCAGGGTGTAAAAAAACTGGCTGAACAGGTTCAGGAAGGACTGCTACGTCCTGACCAGATAACTGAAGAAAGTCTGGCTCCGCATCTGTGTATGCAGGAGCTGGCGCCGGTGGATTTAGTGATAAGGACCGGGGGAGAGCATCGGATCAGCAACTTCCTGCTGTGGCAGATCGCCTATGCTGAGTTTTGGTTTACCGATGTTCTCTGGCCTGATTTTGATGAACACGTTTTTGAAGGTGCACTGAATGCATTCTCTCTGCGGGAGCGACGCTATGGCGGCGCTGCACCAGGCGGCGCCTGAGCAACCTGGGGGTAACCTTTGCTGAAGTCTCGTCTGATCACCGCGTTTATTCTGATTCCGCTGGTGATCGCTGCTCTGTTTTGGTTGCCGCTGTCCGGTTTTGCGATTACCACCATCATCATCTGCATGCTTGCCGCCTGGGAGTGGGGGCAGCTGGCGGGGATGGCAACGCGTCAGCAGCGTATCTGGCTGGCGGTGCTATGCGGCCTGCTGCTGGCGGTGATGCTGTTCACCCTGCAACCCTATCAACGTAATCTGCACCAGTTCCAGATGGAGAGCTCGCTCTGGGCCTCGCTGGGCTGGTGGATTGTCGCGCTGTTTCTCGTGCTGTTTTATCCGGCCTCCGCTGCGCTGTGGCGCGCATCGCGTCCGCTGCGCCTGCTGTTTGGCGTGCTGACCGTGGTGCCGTTCTTCTGGGGCATGATGGCGCTGCGCCAGTATCACTATGACACCGACCATTTCGCCGGCGCCTGGTGGCTGCTGTTCGTGATGTTCCTCGTCTGGGGCGCGGATTCCGGTGCTTACATGTTTGGTCGTCTGTTCGGCAAGCATAAGCTGGCGCCGAAAGTCTCGCCGGGCAAAACCTGGGAAGGCTTCTTTGGCGGACTGCTGTCATCGGCGATTATCGCCTGGCTGTTTGCGCTGCTGGCCCCGCTATCGGTGGCGCCGGGCACGCTGATTATCTGCGCCGTGATTGCCACGCTGGCCTCCGTGCTGGGCGATCTCACGGAAAGTATGTTCAAACGTGAAGCCGGTATCAAAGACAGCGGTAACCTGATTCCGGGGCACGGTGGTATCCTCGATCGCATTGATAGCCTGACAGCCGCGGTGCCGGTATTTGCCTGCCTGCTGCTGCTGGTGTTCCGCACCCTCTGAGGATAAGCGACGATGTTGAGCATACTCTGGAGTTTTGTCGCCTTTATCGTGGCGCTCGGCGTGCTGATTACGGTGCACGAGTTCGGCCACTTCTGGGTGGCGTGTCGCTGCGGTGTCAAAGTAGAACGCTTCTCGATCGGTTTCGGCAAAGCCCTGTGGCGTCGCACTGACCGCCAGGGCACGGAATACGTGATCGCGCTGATTCCGCTCGGTGGCTACGTCAAAATGCTCGACGAGCGCGTAGAGAGCGTGCCCGCTGAGCTGCGTCATCAGGCCTTCAACAATAAAACCGTGCTGCAGCGTGCCTCAATCATTGCCGCCGGTCCCGTCGCCAATTTCATCTTTGCCGTGTTTGCCTACTGGGTGGTGTTCATCCATGGTGTGCCGGGTGTTCGCCCGGTGGTCGGCGAAATTATGAGCGGTTCCGTCGCGGCAGAAGCGCAAATTACCTCCGGCATGGAACTTAAAGCGGTTGACGGTATCGAAACGCCTGACTGGGATGCTGTGCGCCTGGCGCTGATCGGTAAAATCGGCGACAGCAGCGCCACGCTGACCGTGTCACAGTTTGGTCAGCAGGCGACGCAGCAGAAGCAGCTCAATCTGCGCGACTGGCAATTTGAACCGGACAAACAGGACCCGGTGGTCGCTTTAGGTATTCGACCGCGCGGGCCGCAAATCGAAACCACGCTGGCAGAAGTGCAGGCGCGTTCACCGGCAAGTGCTGCCGGTTTGCAAGCCGGCGACAGGATCGTTAAAGTCGATGGTCAGCCATTAACGCAATGGCAGGTTTTTGCGGCTCAGGTTCGGGATAATCCCGGCAAAAACATGGCGCTGGAGGTTGAGCGTAACGGTGAACCGTTAACGCTGACGCTAACGCCGGAAGCGAAACCGGGCAACGCAGCGGAAGGTTTTGCCGGGGTGATCCCGCGTGTGATCCCGCTGCCGGATGAGTACAAAACGGTAAAACAGTACGGACCTTTCGCCGCGATTGGTGAAGCCGGTGTCAAAACCTGGCAACTGATGAAGCTGACGGTTTCGATGCTGGGCAAGTTGATAACCGGGGACGTCAAACTGAATAACCTGAGCGGGCCAATTTCGATTGCGCAGGGTGCCGGATTATCAGCTGAATATGGGGTGATTTATTACCTGATGTTCCTCGCGCTGATTAGCGTCAACTTAGGGATCATCAATCTGTTCCCTCTGCCGGTTTTAGATGGTGGACATCTGCTCTTTCTGGCGATCGAAAAGATCAAAGGTGGACCGGTGTCCGAGCGAGTTCAGGACTTCAGTTATCGCATCGGCTCAATTTTGCTGGTGCTTTTAATGGGGCTTGCACTTTTCAATGATTTCTCTCGCCTGTAATCGCTGGAACGCAGACAGGCGCGGGATGTGTTAGGAAAACGCATAACAACGATGGCGATGAAAAAGTTGCTCATAGCGTCGCTGCTGTTTAGCAGCGCCACCGTTTACGGTGCAGACGATTTCGTAGTGAAGGACATTCATTTCGAAGGTCTACAGCGAGTCGCCGTCGGCGCGGCTCTGCTCAGCATGCCGGTACGCGTCGGTGATACGGTGAATGATGATGACATCAGAAACACCATTCGCTCACTGTTCGCTACCGGTAACTTTGAAGATGTCCAGGTTCTGCGTGACGGCACCACCCTGATTGTTCAGGTGAAGGAACGTCCGACCATTGCCAGCATCACCTTCTCCGGTAACAAAGCGGTGAAAGAGGATCAGCTGAAGGAGAACCTTGAGGCCTCCGGTGTGCGCGTCGGCGAAGCGCTTGACCGCACCACGCTCTCTTCCATCGAGAAGGGGCTGGAGGACTTTTACTACAGCGTCGGTAAATATACCGCCAGCGTCAAAGCCATCGCGACGCCGCTGCCGCGTAACCGTGTCGATCTGAAATTCGTCTTCCAGGAAGGCGTCTCGGCCAAGATCCAGCAGATCAACATTGTCGGCAACAAAGCGTTCAGCTCAGACGAACTGATCTCCCGCTTCCAGCTGCGCGATGAAGTGCCGTGGTGGAACGTGGTGGGCGATCGTAAATACCAGAAGCAGAAACTGGCGGGCGATCTCGAAACCCTGCGCAGCTTCTATCTGGATCGCGGTTATGCGCGTTTCAATATTGATTCCACGCAGGTGAGCCTGACGCCGGACAAGAAAGGCATCTACATCACCGTCAACATCACTGAAGGCGATCAGTACAAGATTGCCGGCGTGATCGTCAACGGCAGCATGGCGGGCCACTCGGCGGAAATTGAGCACCTGACGCAGATTCCTAACGGTGAGCTGTATAACGGCACCAAAGTCACCCAGATGGAAGATGACATCAAGAAGCTGCTGGGCCGTTATGGCTACGCCTATCCACGCGTGGTGACGCAGCCGGAAATCAACGATGCGGATAAAACCGTTAAGCTGCACATCAACGTTGATGCCGGTAACCGTTACTACGTGCGTAAAGTGCGTTTTGAAGGTAACGACACCTCGAAAGATGCCGTACTGCGCCGCGAAATGCGTCAGATGGAAGGCGCATGGCTGGGCAGCGACCTCGTCGATCAGGGCAAAGAGCGCCTGAACCGTACCGGTTACTTCGAAACCGTGGACGTTGATACCCAGCGCGTTCCGGGCTCGCCAGACCAGGTAGACGTGGTTTACAAAGTCAAAGAGCGTAACACCGGTACCTTCAACTTTGGTGTGGGTTACGGTACGGAGAGTGGCGTCAGCTTCCAGGTCGGCGTGACCCAGGAGAACTGGCTCGGCACCGGTAATACCGTCGGCATCAGCGGTACCAAGAACGACTACCAGACTTACGCAGAATTCTCACTCACCGATCCGTACTTCACGGTGGACGGTGTGAGCCTCGGCGGCCGCCTCTTCTACAACGACTTTAAAGCGGATGATGCTGACCTCTCCGACTACACCAACAAAAGTTACGGTGTGGACGGTACGCTCGGCTTCCCGGTTAACGAAAACAACACGCTGCGCGTTGGCTTAGGTTATGTGCACAACGACCTGTCCAACATGCGTCCGCAGGTGGCGATGTGGCGTTACCTTGACTCGGTGGGTCGTCATCAGGGGCTGAATGATGACGGTGATTTCTCTGCGGATGACTTCACCTTCAACTACGGCTGGACGTACAACACGCTCGATCGTGGTTTCTTCCCGACGCGCGGTAACCGTACCAACCTGAACGGTAAAGTGACCATTCCGGGCTCTGATAACTCGTTCTATAAAGCGACGCTGGACACCCAGCAGTACGTGCCGCTGAACCGTGATGGCACCTGGGTGGTGCTGGGTCGTGGCCGTGTTGGCTACGGTGACGGACTCGGTGGCAAAGAGATGCCGTTCTATGAGAACTTCTACGCCGGCGGTTCCAGCACCGTGCGTGGCTTCCAGTCCAACACCATTGGTCCGAAAGCCGCTTACCTGAACGATCGCTCGTCGAGCTGTAATCTGACCGATCCGGACGGCATCTGTAAGTCTGACGATGCGGTGGGCGGTAACGCCATGGCGATCGCCAGCCTTGAGCTGATTACGCCAACGCCGTTCCTGAGCGAGAAATATGCAAACTCAGTACGTACCTCGGTATTTATGGATGCCGGTACCGTCTGGGATACCAAGTGGCAGAACACCGCGGAAACCCGCGCGGCGGGCATTCCGGACTACAGCGACCCGAACAACATTCGCGTCTCTGCCGGTCTTGCGCTGCAGTGGATGTCGCCACTTGGACCACTGGTGTTCTCCTACGCACAGCCAGTGAAGAAAGTCGAGGGAGACAAAGCAGAACAGTTCCAGTTTAACATCGGTAAAACCTGGTAAGGTTCTGAGCACGGAAGCAGAGTCGTAGTACGGCATCGCGCCGGCGCCAGACGGGAGCCGGACGATGCCAACACTGTGTCGCTGACACAAACGTTGATGGTAAGGAGTTTATAGTGAAAAAGTTGTTGTGTGCCGCAGGTCTGGGTCTTGCTTTAGCGGTTTCCGCGGGCGTTCAGGCTGCTGACAAAATTGCAGTGGTAAACGTGTCCAGCATTTTCCAACAGTTACCGCAACGTGCGACCGTTGCTAAACAGCTGGAAAACGAATTCAAGGGCCGTGCCACTGAGCTGCAGAGCCAGGAGCGCGATCTGCAGACTAAAATGCAGAAACTGCAGCGTGATGGTTCAACCATGAAGGCCAGCGACCGCAGCCGCATGGAAAAAGACATCATGTCACAGCGCGAAGCGTTCTCGACGAAAGCGCAGGCTTTCGATCAGGATAACCGCCGTCGTCAGATGGAAGAGCGTAACAAACTGCTGAGCCGTATTCAGGACGCAGTGAAGAAAGTGGCGGACAGCGAAGGGTATGACGTGGTAATCGACGCCAATGCCGTTGCCTATGCTTCTAACGCGAAAGACATTACTGCTGACGTGCTGAAACAGGTTAAATAATCGATGTCATCAATTCGACTGGCTGATTTAGCCCAGCAGTTGGATGCAGAATTGCACGGAGATGGCGATATCGCCATCTCCGGCATTGCTTCTATGCAATCCGCCACCCCTGGTCAAATCACTTTTCTTGCCAACAGCCGCTACCGCGAGCAGCTCGCACAGGTTCAGGCCTCAGCCGTGGTGCTGACGGAAGCGGATCTGGAGTGGTGTAAAACCGCCGCGCTGGTGGTGAAAAACCCTTACCTGACTTATGCCCGCATGGCACAACTGCTGGACACCACGCCGCAGCCCGCGCAAAATATCGCGCCCAGCGCCGTGATCGATCCGAGCGCGAAGCTGGGGAACAATGTCTCGGTGGGCGCTAACGCGGTCATCGAGTCCGGCGTTGAGTTGGGTGATGACGTGGTGATTGGCGCCGGCTGCTTTGTCGGCAAGCGCACGCGCATTGGCCGTGGTTCCCGTTTGTGGGCCAACGTTACGGTTTATCATGAGATCCAGATTGGTCAGGATTGTCTGATTCAGTCTGGCACCGTGATTGGTGCCGATGGTTTCGGTTATGCTAACGACCGCGGCAACTGGGTGAAAATTCCTCAGCTGGGCACCGTGGTGATTGGCGATCGGGTAGAAATTGGTGCCTGTACCACGATCGATCGCGGTGCGCTGGATAACACTCTGATCGGCAATGGTGTTATCATAGACAACCAGTGTCAGATTGCGCATAACGTCGTGATTGGTGATAACACCGCGGTTGCCGGTGGTGTGATCATGGCGGGTAGTCTGAAGATTGGGCGTTACTGTATGATTGGCGGAGCCAGCGTCATTAACGGCCATATGGAAATCTGTGACAAAGTGACGGTAACCGGCATGGGCATGGTCATGCGTCCCATCACAGAGCCTGGGGTATACTCATCGGGTATCCCGCTGCAACCCAACAAAACCTGGCGTAAAACGGCAGCGCTGGTGATGAACATCGATGACATGAGCAAACGCTTAAAAGCCATCGAACGCAAGGTCGGCAAAGACGACTGAGTACATCCCGGCTCTACCCGCTTTCATAATAAAGCAGCGTACCTTCTTTCACCTCGGGGTTAACCAGAGTGCGGCAGCAGGTATCGTGGTAAGCGAAACGCCACTGAACTGATTTGCGGCCTGCGAAAGATCATTTTGATCGGTGCAGGCCGTGTTATTGTTGCCATCAGATTTTTTAGGACAGGAAGAGTATTTTGACAACTGAAACGCATACTCTGAAAATTGAAGAGATTTTAGAACTGCTGCCGCACCGCTACCCGTTTTTGCTGGTTGACCGCGTGCTGGAATTTGAAGAGCATAAATACCTGCGTGCGGTAAAGAACGTTTCTGTTAATGAACCGTTTTTCCAGGGACACTTCCCTGGTAAACCGATTTTCCCAGGCGTTCTGATCCTGGAAGCGATGGCGCAGGCGACCGGTATTCTGGCGTTTAAAAGCGTTGGAAAACTGGAACCGGGCGAGCTGTACTATTTCGCCGGTATCGACGAAGCCCGTTTCAAGCGTCCGGTAGTGCCGGGCGACCAGATGATCATGGAAGTCACCTTCGAGAAGACCCGCCGTGGCCTGACGCGCTTCAAAGGCGTGGCAACCGTAGACGGTAAGATTGTCTGTGAAGCGACCATGATGTGTGCCCGTAGCCGGGAGGCATAATTAGTGATTGATTCAACCGCCAGCATCCATCCAACGTCCATCATTGAAGAAGGTGCGGTGATCGGCGCCAACGTCCAAATCGGTCCGTTTTGTGTTGTCGGAGCGAACGTGGAAATTGGCGAAGGCACGGTGCTGAAATCGCACGTGGTGGTGAATGGCCACACGCGTATCGGTAAAGATAACCAGATCTACCAGTTCGTTTCGATTGGCGAAGTGAATCAGGATCTGAAATATGCCGGTGAACCGACCCGCGTTGAAGTCGGCGATCGCAACCGCATCCGCGAGAGCGTCACCATTCATCGTGGCACCACGCAGGGTGGCGGCCTGACCAAAGTCGGCAGCGACAACCTGCTGATGGTCAATGCGCACATTGCCCATGACTGCGTGATCGGCAATCGCTGTATTCTGGCCAACAACGTAACGCTGGGCGGCCACGTTACCGTGGATGATTTTGCCATCATCGGCGGCGTGACGGCGGTGCACCAGTGGTGCACCATTGGTGCCCACGTGATGGTAGGCGGTTGTTCCGGTGTCGCGCAGGACGTGCCGCCGTACGTGATTGCGCAGGGCAACCATGCCACGCCGTTCGGTGTCAATATCGAAGGCCTGAAGCGTCGTGGCTTCAGCAAAGAAGCACTGCACGCCATTCGTAACGCGTACAAGCTGCTGTACCGCAGCGGTAAAACGCTGGATGAAGTGAAGCCGGAGATTGAAGAACTGGCTAAACTTCATAGCGAAGTGCAGCCTTTCTACGACTTCTTTGCCCGTTCTACCCGTGGATTGATTCGTTAATTCATGTCTGTGCGTCCCTTAACGATTGCCCTGGTCGCCGGAGAAACCTCCGGCGATATTCTTGGTGCCGGATTGATTCGTGCGCTAAAAGCGCGCCATCCTGACGCGCGCTTCGTTGGCGTTGCCGGTCCGCTGATGCAGGCCGAAGGCTGCGAAGCCTGGTACGAGATGGAAGAGCTGGCGGTAATGGGCATCGTTGAGGTGCTTGGCCGCCTGCGCCGTTTGCTGCACATCCGCAAGGATTTAACCCAGCGCTTTACTGAGCTGCGGCCGGATGTCTTCGTCGGCATCGATGCCCCGGATTTCAACATCACGCTGGAAGGCAACCTCAAGCGTGCCGGCATTCGCACCATTCATTACGTCAGTCCCTCCGTGTGGGCCTGGCGACAAAAGCGCGTGTTCAAAATTGGCCGCAACACCGATCTGGTGCTGGCGTTTCTGCCTTTTGAAAAAGCGTTTTACGATCGCTACAACGTGCCGTGCCGCTTCATCGGGCACACCATGGCCGATGCGATGCCGCTGCAGCCGGACAAACTGGCCGCGCGGCGTGAATTAGGCATCGCGGATGATGCGCTGTGCCTCGGCCTGCTGCCGGGCAGCCGCGGCGCGGAAGTGGAGATGCTCAGCGCCGATTTCCTGCGCGCTGCACAGCTGCTGCGCCAGCGCTATCCGGCGCTTGAGATCGTGGTGCCGCTGGTTAACGCGAAGCGGCGCGCGCAGTTCGAGCAGATTAAAGCCAGCGTCGCGCCGGAATTGCCGATGCACCTGCTGGATGGCAAAGGGCGCCAGGCGATGATCGCCAGCGACGCAGCGATTCTGGCTTCCGGCACTGCAGCGCTGGAGTGCATGCTGGCGAAATGCCCGATGGTGGTGGGCTATCGTATGAAGCCGTTCACCTTCTGGCTGGCGAAGCGGCTGGTGAAAACCCCGTACGTTTCGCTGCCTAACCTGCTGGCCGGCCGTGAGCTGGTGCAGGAGCTGCTGCAGGAGGAGTGCCAGCCTGCAGCGTTAGCCGCGGCGCTGGAGCCGCTGTTGCATGCCGGTCCGGAGCGTGACGCGCTGCTGGCCACTTTCACCCAATTGCATCAGCAGATTCGCTGGAACGCCGACGAACAGGCGGCGGATGCGGTACTGGAGATTGCCAATGGCTGAATTTATCTATCCTGACGCCCGGCTGATTGCCGGCGTTGATGAAGTCGGACGTGGCCCGCTGGTCGGTGCCGTGGTGACCGCCGCCGTGATCCTCGATCCAGCGCGGCCGATTGCCGGCCTGGCAGATTCCAAAAAGCTGTCTGAAAAGCGCCGCCTTGCGCTGTTTGATGAAATCAAAGAGAAAGCGCTGGCGTGGAGCCTGGGCCGCGCTGAGCCGGAAGAGATCGATCAGCTGAACATCCTGCACGCCACCATGCTGGCGATGCAGCGCGCGGTTGCCGGTCTGCATATTGCACCGGATTTTGTCCTGATTGATGGCAACCGCTGTCCGGCGCTGCCGATGCCGTCGCAGGCGGTGGTTAAGGGTGATAGCCTGGTGCGGGAAATCAGCGCTGCCTCGATTATTGCCAAAGTCACGCGCGACCGTGAAATGGCCGAGCTGGACCTGCTGTTTCCGCAGTACGGTTTCGCCCAGCACAAAGGCTATCCGACCGCGCTGCACATGGAAAAACTGACGCAGTTTGGTGCCACACCTCACCACCGCCGCAGCTTTGCGCCGGTGCGTAACGCCCTGATTGATGCTGATGTGCTGGCCGCGCGCCAGCCGACTACGCTTTAATAGCCTGACGCTGTTTTAACCGGAAACTGATATGGCTGAACCTCGTTTTATACATCTGCGCGTACACAGCGATTACTCCATGGTCGATGGTCTGGCCAAGACCGGGCCGCTGGTAAAAAAGGCGGCCGCGCTCGGCATGCCAGCCATTGCCATCACCGACTACACCAACCTGTGCGGGCTGGTGCGCTTTTATGGCAGCGCGCACAGCGCCGGTATCAAACCGATCGTCGGGGCTGACTTCCAGGTGGCCAGCGATTTGATGGGCGATGAGCTGACGCAGCTCACCGTGCTGGCCGCTAATAACACCGGTTACCAGAATCTGACGCTGCTGATTTCGCGCGCTTACCAGCGCGGTTACGGTATCACCGGACCGATTATCGATCGCGACTGGTTACTGGAGCTGGGCGAAGGGTTGATTCTGCTGTCGGGCGGACGGCGCGGCGACGTCGGTCGCAGCCTGCTGCGTGGCAATAACGCGCTGGTGGCGCAGTGCCTGAGCTTCTATCAGCAGCATTTCCCTAATCGCTACTATCTGGAACTGACGCGTACCGGCCGGCCAGACGAAGAGGCCTATCTGCACGCCGCGGTTGAGCTGGCGATTGCTGAATCGGTGCCGGTGGTGGCCACCAATGAAGTCTGCTTCCTCAACGAAGAAGATTTCGACGCCCATGAAATCCGCGTGGCGATTCACGACGGCTACACGCTGGACGATCCTAAACGTCCGCGCAACTACAGTCCTCAGCAATATATGCGCAGCGAAGAGGAGATGTGCGAGCTGTTCTCGGACATCCCGGAAGCGCTGGAAAACAGCGTAGAGATTGCTAAGCGTTGTAACGTCACGGTGCGCCTCGGCGAATACTTCCTGCCGCAGTTCCCGACCGGCGACATGTCGACCGAAGATTTCCTGGTGATGAAGTCGCGCGAAGGGCTGGAGGAGCGCCTGGCGTTTCTCTTCCCGGATGAGCAGGTGCGTGCCGAACGCCGGCCGGAGTATGACGAGCGTCTCGACATCGAGCTCAACGTCATTAACCAGATGGGCTTCCCCGGCTACTTCCTGATCGTGATGGAGTTTATCCAGTGGTCAAAGGACAACGGCATTCCGGTCGGGCCGGGGCGTGGTTCCGGTGCCGGTTCGCTGGTGGCCTACGCGCTGAAAATTACCGATCTCGATCCGCTGGAGTTTGACCTGCTGTTCGAACGTTTCCTTAACCCGGAACGTGTCTCGATGCCCGACTTTGACGTCGATTTCTGCATGGAAAAACGTGACCAGGTGATCGATCACGTGGCTGAGATGTACGGCCGCGATGCGGTGTCGCAGATTATCACCTTTGGTACCATGGCGGCGAAAGCGGTGATTCGCGACGTCGGCCGGGTGCTGGGGCATCCGTACGGCTTTGTTGATCGCATCTCAAAACTGATCCCGCCGGATCCGGGCATGACGCTGGAAAAAGCGTTCCAGGCGGAACCGCAGCTGCCGGAGATCTACGAAGCTGACGAAGAAGTCAAAGCGCTGATCGACATGGCGCGCAAGCTGGAAGGGGTCACGCGTAACGCCGGCAAGCACGCCGGTGGCGTGGTCATTGCGCCGACCAAAATCACCGATTTTGCGCCGCTGTACTGCGATGAGAACGGCCAGTTCCCGGTCACCCAGTTCGATAAAAACGACGTGGAATACGCCGGACTGGTGAAGTTTGACTTCCTCGGCCTGCGCACGCTGACCATCATCGACTGGGCGCTGAAGATGATCAACCCGCGGCGCGAAAAGCAGGGGTTACCGCCAATCGATATCGCTGCCATCCCGCTGGATGACAAAAAAAGCTTCGACATGCTGCAGCGCTCGGAAACCACCGCGGTGTTCCAGCTTGAATCGCGCGGCATGAAAGATCTGATCAAGCGCCTGAAGCCGGACTGCTTCGAAGATATGATCGCACTGGTGGCACTGTTCCGTCCGGGGCCGCTGCAGTCGGGCATGGTCGATAACTTTATTGACCGTAAGCACGGCCGTGAAGCCATCTCCTACCCGGACATTCAGTGGCAGCATGAGAGCCTGAAGCCGGTGCTGGAGCCGACCTACGGCATCATCCTCTATCAGGAACAGGTGATGCAGATTGCCCAGGTCCTGTCCGGCTATACGCTGGGCGGCGCGGATATGCTGCGTCGTGCCATGGGTAAAAAGAAGCCGGAGGAGATGGCCAAGCAGCGTTCGGTGTTCCAGGACGGTGCTGAGAAGATGGGCATCAACGGCGAACTGTCGATGAAAATCTTCGATCTGGTGGAGAAGTTCGCAGGCTACGGCTTTAACAAGTCGCACTCTGCTGCTTATGCGCTGGTCTCCTATCAGACGCTGTGGCTGAAAGCGCACTATCCGGCCGAGTTCATGGCGGCGGTGATGACCGCCGATATGGATAACACCGAGAAGGTGGTTGGACTGGTGGATGAGTGCTGGCGCATGGGGCTGAAAGTGCTGCCGCCAGACATTAACTCCGGGCTCTATCCGTTCCACGTCAACGATGACGGGGAGATCGTGTACGGCATCGGCGCCATCAAAGGCGTGGGTGAGGGGCCGATCGAAGCGATCCTCGAAGCGCGTAATCAGGGCGGCTACTTTAAAGAGCTGTTTGATCTCTGCGCGCGCACCGACACCAAAAAGATCAACCGTCGCGTGATGGAAAAACTGATCATGTCCGGCGCGTTCGATCGTCTTGGCCCGCACCGCGCGGCGCTGATGAGCGCGCTGGGTGACGCCCTGAAGGCGGCGGATCAGCATGCCAAAGCCGAAGCGACGGGACAGGCGGATATGTTCGGCGTGCTGGCCGAAGAGCCCGAGCAGGTTGAGCAATCTTATGCGGCCATTACGCCGTGGCCGGAGCAGGTGCAGCTGGATGGCGAGCGTGAGACGCTCGGTCTGTATCTCACCGGCCATCCGATCAATCAGTATCTGAAAGAAATTGAGCGCTACGTTGGCGGCATGCGCCTGAAAGACATGCATCCAACAGAACGTGGTAAAGTGACCGTTGCGGCCGGGCTGGTGATTGCCGCCCGCGTCATGGTCACCAAGCGCGGCAACCGAATTGGTATCTGTACTCTTGACGACCGCTCTGGCCGTCTTGAGGTGATGTTATTTACCGATGCGTTAGATAAATACCAGCAGCTGCTGGAGAAGGACCGTATCCTGATCGTCAGTGGACAGGTCAGCTTTGATGACTTTAGCGGTGGGCTTAAAATGACCGCCCGGGAAGTCATGGACATCGACGAAGCGCGGGAAAAATACGCGCGCGGACTTGCTATCTCGCTGACGGACAGGCAAATTGATGACCAGCTTTTAAACCGTCTCCGCCAGTCTCTGGAGCCTCATCGCTCCGGGACCATTCCGGTGCATCTCTATTATCAGAGAGCAGATGCGCGGGCGAAGCTGCGCTTTGGTGCAGCGTGGCGTATTTCGCCCAGCGATCGTTTACTCAACGATTTGCGGTCGTTAGTAGGGTCGGAGCAGGTGGAACTGGAGTTTGACTAAAACAGGAACATTATGAGTCTTAATTACCTGGATTTTGAACAGCCAATCGCTGAACTGGAAGCGAAAATCGACTCGCTGAAATCGATTGGTCGTTCGGATGAGAAACACGATATTAATCTGGATGAAGAAGTGCAGCGTCTGCGCGAGAAAAGCGTCGAGCTGACCCGTAAAATCTTCTCCGATTTGGGTGCATGGCAGGTTGCGCAGCTGGCGCGCCATCCGCTGCGTCCTTATACGCTGGACTATGTCCGCAATGCGTTTGACGATTTTGACGAGCTGGCCGGTGACCGCGCCTATGCCGATGATAAAGCCATTGTCGGCGGTATCGCTCGTCTGGATGGGCGTCCGGTGATGGTCATTGGCCATCAGAAAGGCCGCGAAACCAAAGAGAAAATCCGGCGTAACTTCGGTATGCCAGCACCCGAGGGCTACCGTAAAGCACTGCGTCTGATGGAGATGGCCGAGCGCTTTAAGATGCCACTGATCACCTTCATCGACACGCCGGGTGCCTATCCGGGCGTGGGCGCGGAAGAGCGCGGTCAGTCTGAAGCGATTGCCCGCAATCTGCGCGAGATGTCAGGCCTGAAGATCCCGGTGATCTGTACCGTGATCGGCGAAGGCGGCTCCGGCGGCGCGCTGGCGATTGGCGTTGGCGATAAAGTGAATATGCTGCAGTACAGCACCTACTCGGTGATCTCACCGGAAGGCTGTGCATCAATTCTGTGGAAGAGCGCCGACAAAGCGCCACTCGCCGCAGAAGCGATGGGCATCACCGCCGGGCGTCTGAAAGAGCTGAAGCTGATCGATTCGATCATCCCGGAACCGCTGGGCGGCGCGCACCGTCATCCGGTGGACATGGCGGCAGCGCTCAAGCAGCAGCTGCTGGCCGATCTGGCCGATCTCGATGTGCTGAGTACGGAAGAGCTGCTTAACCGCCGCTATCAGCGCCTGATGAGCTACGGCTACGCGTAAGCGCCAAAAAGCCTTTACAGAAGCGGACCCCGGTCCGCTTTTTTTATGCCTGTTTGTACCTCAATGCGCACCCTGGGAAAAACCGGGCAGTGATCCTGTAGGGTCGCCATTCATGGCGACCTGAGATGCATCGCTGGCAAACATCAGGCCAACAACGGCGCTATTCCGGAACATTCACCCGCCACTTTTCGCTATCCTTATTCCGTGCCACAACACCACAGGAGGTGAGCATTGAATATTATTGCGATCATGGGACCGCACGGCGCGTTCTACAAAGATGAACCGATTCGCGAACTGGACGCGGCGCTGAAGCTGCAGGGTTTCCAGACCGTTTATCCCAACAATGCCAGCGACCTGCTGAAACTGATCGAACACAACCCGCGCGTCTGCGGGGTGATATTTGACTGGGACGACTACAGCCTGGCGCTATGCAGCGACATCAATCAGCTCAACGAATCGCTGCCGCTGTATGCCTTCATCAACACCCATTCGCAGATGGATGTCAGCATTAATGAAATGCGCATGGCGCTGCACTTCTTCGAATACGCGCTCAACGCCGCTGACGATATCGCACTGCATATCCGGCAGTACACCGATGAGTACATCGACAAAATTATGCCGCCGCTGACCAAAGCGCTGTTCACCTACGTTAAAGAGGGGAAATACACCTTCTGCACGCCGGGCCACATGGGCGGCACAGCGTTTCAGAAAAGCCCGGTCGGCAGCCTGTTCTATGATTTCTTCGGCGCCAACACGCTCAAAGCGGATGTATCGATCTCGGTCACCGAACTGGGTTCGCTGCTCGATCACACCGGTCCGCACCTCGAAGCAGAAGAGTATGTGGCGCGCACCTTTGGCGCTGAGCAGAGCTATATGGTCACCAACGGCACGTCGACCTCGAATAAAATCGTCGGAATGTACGCCGCACCGGCCGGCAGCACGGTATTGATTGACCGTAACTGCCACAAATCGCTGACGCATCTGCTGATGATGAGCGACATCATCCCCATCTGGCTCAAACCAACGCGCAACGCGCTGGGCATTTTGGGTGGCATCCCTAAGCGCGAATTCACCCGCGACAGCATCCAGCAGAAAGTTAACGCTACCCCGCGCGCCAGCTGGCCGGTGCATGCGGTCATCACCAACTCAACCTACGACGGTCTGCTGTATAACACGCAGTACATCAAACAGACGCTGGACGTGCCGTCCATCCATTTCGATTCCGCCTGGGTGCCATACACCAATTTTCACCCTATCTACAGCGGCAAAAGTGGCATGAGCGGCGAGCGCATTCCCGGCAAAGTGATCTATGAAACCCAGTCGACCCACAAACTGCTGGCGGCGTTCTCACAGGCGTCGCTGATTCACATCAAGGGCGATTACGATCACGACACCTTCAACGAAGCCTACATGATGCACACCACCACCTCGCCGAGCTACGCGATCGTCTCTTCGATTGAGACCGCGGCGGCGATGCTGCGCGGTAATCCGGGCCGGCGGCTGATTAATCGCTCGGTGGAGCGCGCGCTGCATTTTCGCCGCGAGATCCAGCGGCTGCGCGAAGAGTCTGACGGCTGGTTCTTTGATATCTGGCAGCCGGAGCAGGTCGATGAAGCCGAATGCTGGCCAATTCAGCCGGGTGACGAGGCGTGGCACGGCTTTACGCACGCCGATCGCGATCATATGTACCTTGATCCCATCAAAGTCACCATACTTACGCCGGGCATGAGCGAACTGGGCCAGATGGCGGAAGAGGGCATTCCGGCCGCGCTGGTGGCGAAATTCCTCGATCAGCGTGGCATCGTGGTGGAGAAGACCGGACCGTACAATTTGCTGTTCCTGTTCAGCATTGGCATCGATAAAACCAAAGCGATGAGCGTGCTGCGCGGACTGACGGAGTTTAAACGCGCCTACGATCTCAACCTGCGGGTAAAAAACATGCTGCCGGATCTCTATGCTGAAGATCCTGACTTCTACCGTAACATGCGCATCCAGACGCTGGCGCAGGGCATTCATCAGCTGATCCTGCAGCACGATCTGCCGCGTCTGATGCTGCGGGCATTCGACGTTCTGCCGGAGATGAAGATGACGCCGCACCAGGCGTTTCAGCGGCAGGTGCAGGGGCAGGTGGAAACCGTGGACATTCGTGAGCTGGTTGGGCGGATTTCAGCCAACATGATCCTGCCTTATCCGCCAGGCGTGCCGCTGGTGATGCCGGGCGAGATGATTACCGAACAGAGCCGGGCGGTGCTGGATTTCCTGCTGATGCTCTGCACCATCGGGCGGCACTATCCCGGCTTTGAAACGGATATTCACGGTGCCACGCTCACCGACGACGGTCGCTATCTGGTGCGCGTGCTGCGCGACGAACCTGTGCGCTAACTTCAGATAATTGCCTCTTTTCAGCGCCGCGCCGGGCACGTAGGCTAAGCGGCTCAGAATACTTTCGGAGCCGCTATGCTGCAGATAAAACAGATCCACCACATCGCCATTATTGCCACCGATTATCAGCGCAGTAAGGCGTTTTACTGCGACGTGCTGGGCTTTGAGCTACTGGGTGAATACTATCGCGCTGAGCGCGACTCATGGAAAGGCGACCTTGGCCTTAATGGCGTCTATACCATTGAGCTGTTCTCATTTCCTGCGCCGCCGCCGCGCGTCAGCGGGCCGGAAGCGTGCGGGCTGCGCCATCTGGCGTTTTGTGTGGATGATGTCGAACAGTCGGTTGCCGCGCTGGCAGAAAAGGGCGTGGTGTGCGAGCCGATCCGCATCGATGCTCTCACCGGTAAAGCCTGTACTTTCTTCCCCGATCCGGACGGTTTGCCGCTGGAGCTGTATCAGGCGTAAAATAGCGCGCGCAGTGAGCCGCAATCCGGCGGTTCACCTCAACGGAATGCGTGCATGTCCTTTTCTCATCTTGCTGCGCTGCTGCCAGCCGATGCCCGCTGCGTGCTGGCATTCAGCGGCGGGCTCGATTCCAGCGTCCTGCTACATCAGTTAGTGAGCTGGCAACGCCAGCAGCCGCAGCTGCGCGTGCGCGCATTACATGTGCATCATGGTTTAAGCCCCAACGCCGATCGCTGGGCGGCGCACTGCCAGCAGCAGTGTCAGCAGTGGCACATTCCCTGCGAGGTGCTGCGCGTGCAGGTGGACGCTCGCGCCGGCGGGATCGAAGCCGCAGCCCGCACGGCGCGCTATCAGGCGTTATTTAGTCATCTGCAACCCGGTGAGTACTTACTTACTGCTCAGCACCTCGATGACCAGGCTGAAACGCTGCTGCTGGCGCTGAAACGCGGCAGCGGTCCGGCTGGTCTGGCGGCGATGCCGCAGCAGCGGCAGGTTAACGGCCACTGGCATCTGCGCCCGTTGCTCAACCTCAGCCGTCAGCAGTTGGAAGCTTACGCTGTCGGGCACCAGCTGGACTGGATTGACGATGAGAGCAACGCTGACCGTCGCTACGATCGCAATTTCCTGCGCCAGGACGTGCTGCCGCTGCTGCAGGCGCGCTGGCCGCACTTCAGCGCGGCCAGCGCCCGCAGCGCAGCGCTGTGCGGTGAGCAGGAGCAACTGCTGGATGAGCTGCTCAGCGAGCAGCTGGCGCAACTGACCGATGCCCAGGGCGCGCTGCATTTTCCGCCGCTGCTGGCCTGTAGCGAGGCGCGACGGCACGCGCTGCTGCGGCGCTGGATTGGCGAACGCGGTGGTGCAATGCCCGCGCGCGACGCGCTGCAGCGCATTACCGACGAGGTGATGCACAGCCGTGAAGATGCGCAGCCATGTCTGCGCTTTGGCGCGCACGAACTGCGGCGCTACCGGGAACGGCTTTACTGGCTGCCGCGACAGCACTCACTGAGTCAGCACTCGCTAACCTGGCAGCCGCTGACGCAGCCATTAATTTTGCCTGATGGGCTGGGTGAACTGCGTGCCAGCCCGGCGCTGGCGGAACTGCGCCAGCCGGTGGCAGATGAGCAGGTTATTGTGCGCTTTCAGGCCCACGGCTATCACCATGTTGTCGGCCGGGCTGGTGGTCGCGAAATGAAAAAACTGTGGCAGGAGCTGGGCGTCCCGCCGTGGCAGCGCGAACGCATTCCGTTGATTTACTACAACCAGACGTTGATTGCCGCGCCCGGGCTGTTTGTCACCCGCGCAGGCGCGGCGGGCGAGACGCAAGGCTGGCAGGCGATCTGGTCAACACCCTAAAAAGGAACAGCAATGATGAAACAGTGGATTGTCGCGGCGCTACTGGCTGCTGCGCTGCCGGCGTTTGCGCAGGGCGACGTCAGGGCTGGCGCGCAGAAAGCCGCCAGCTGTATGGCCTGCCATGGCGCGGAAGGTAAGAGCGCGGTGCCGCTTTACCCTAATCTGGCCGGGCAGCATGCACCTTACCTGCTGCATTCGCTGCAGGCCTACAAAAAAGGCGAGCGCAGTGGCGGTCAGGCAGAGGTGATGAAAGCCTTTGTGGCCGGGTTGAGCGATCAGGATATGGATGATTTAGCGGCGTACTACGCTTCGCTGCAGCCTTAAGCGAGGTGGGCGGGAATAGCTTTCCCGCCCGGGGAGAGATTATTCGTCTTCGCTGACGATAACGGTGCCCAGCTCGGGATGGCTGAAGCTGGCGATGTGGTCGAGACGCAGCTCGCGCGTTTCACCGGAGAGGTCGACCGCAAGATACTCGACGTTTTTACGTGAGACCATGTCCACGGCTTTCGCCTTCAGCTGGTCGCCGTTTTTGAGCTCCAGCGACAGCGTCCAGTGTTTGGTACAGGCGAGCTCGAGGTTGTCGTAGTCATCACAGTTGATGGGTTTGTAGGCTTCATTCGTCAACATAGTCGCTCACCAATAAGTTTGCAGCGGCATACGCTGCCTGTTCCCTGACAGAAGAGTTTAGCGCAGAATTAGCGGCAATATCATTGAGTGCTTTCAGTGCGCATCCGATCGCGTCTGGCACATACCCCAGGTCGCCGCTGCCAATCCCGGCATACTTCTGGCGAACTAACTCACAATACTTTTGCACATACACCTCCTCAGCAGAGCATCAATACTCTGGTTGATATGCGACTATATCACAGGGGTTCGCTGGAAATCAGCCAGGGGGCGCAGGGAAGGTGGCAAAGAAAGGGCAAAAAGTGACAGCCAGCACTGGTCTCAGCCAGCCTGGCGGCGCACAAAAGGTTAAGTTGATGAACAGGTTATTTCCGGATACAACCGCGCTGATAACGGCAGGTGGCAGATGATTGTGCTGTCACGTAGTGTTTCAATTGCGGACAATGAAGTGGAGCTCAGTGCCATTCGCGCTCAGGGCGCGGGCGGCCAGCACGTCAATAAGACGTCGACCGCTATCCATCTGCGTTTCGATATTCACGCCTCGTCGCTACCGCCGTTTTATAAACAGCGGCTGCTGGAGGCGAACCACCACTTGATCAGCGCCGATGGCGTGGTGATTATCAAAGCGCAGGAGTATCGCAGCCAGGAGATGAACCGCGAAGCGGCGCTGCAGCGGCTAATCAACCTGATACGCGAGCTGACAACGGTGGAGAAAGTGCGCCGCGCGACGCGCCCGACGCGGGCGTCCAGAGAGCGGCGGCTGGAAGGTAAATCACGACGCAGCAATGTGAAGGCGCTGCGCGGCAAGCTACGCTAAAAAAAACGCCTCCGGCAGGAGGCGTCAGGGGATTACTTGTTGAGGGCGCGGCTGAGGAAGTCGACGATGTCGTGCTGCTTAATCATCTGCTTCTCGCTGGCGGCGCGGGCTTTGTACTCGATCTCCTGGTTATCCAGGTTGCGGTCGCCAATCACGATAGTGTGCGGTACGCCGATCAGTTCCATATCGGCGAACATCACGCCCGGACGCTCTTTACGATCGTCAAGAATGACGTCGATGCCTTTGGCGCGCAGCTCGTTGTACAGCTGTTCCGCCAGCTCTTTCACGCGGAAGGATTTGTGCATGTTCATTGGCAGAATCGCCACTTCGAACGGTGCCAGCGCTGCAGGCCAGATAATCCCGCGCTCGTCGTGGTTCTGTTCGATAGCCGCCGCCACGACGCGGGTGATACCGATACCGTAGCAGCCCATGGTCATGATCTGGTTGCGACCATCTTCACCCTGTACCGCTGCTTTCATCGCGTCCGAATATTTGGTGCCGAGCTGGAAGATGTGGCCGACTTCAATGCCGCGCTTAATCATCAGCACGCCTTTGCCATCCGGGCTCGGATCGCCTTCTACCACGTTACGAATATCTTCTACGCGTGCTTCTGGCAGATCGCGGCCCCAGTTGATGCCGGCATAGTGCTGGCCATCAATGTTGGCGCCTGCCGCGAAGTCACTCATTTTTGCCACGGTGCGGTCAGCAATCACCGGGATGGTCAGACCGACCGGACCGAGAGAGCCAAAACCGGCACCGATGGCGGCGCGAATCTCTTCCTCGCTGCCCATTTCCAGTGGCGCGGCCACAATGTCCAGATGCTCGGCTTTGATTTCGTTGAGCTCGTGGTCGCCGCGTAACAGCAGCGCAACCAGCGAATGACCGCTCTCTTCGCTGGCTTTCACAATCAGCGTTTTCACCGTTTTTTCTACCGGGATCTGATGCTGTTCGACCAGCTCGGCGATGGTTTTCGCGTCTGGCGTAGCGAACTGCGTCAGCGCCTGCGTTGCCGCCGGGCGCTCACCGGCAGGTGCCAGCGCTTCGGCTTTCTCAATGTTGGCCGCGTAATCGGACTCGCTGGAGAAGATCACATCATCTTCACCACTCTGCGCCAGCACCTGGAATTCATGCGAGCCGCTGCCGCCAATCGAACCGGTATCGGCCTGCACGGCGCGGAAATCCAGCCCCATGCGGCTGAAGCTCTGGCTGTAGGCGCGGTACATCGCATCGTAAGTTTCCTGCAGCGACTCCTGCGAGGTGTGGAACGAATACGCATCCTTCATGATGAATTCGCGCGAACGCATCACGCCAAAACGCGGGCGTACTTCATCACGGAATTTGGTCTGGATCTGATAGACGTTGAGCGGCAGCTGCTTATAGGAGCTGAGCTCGTTGCGGATCAGGTCGGTGACCACTTCTTCATGGGTCGGACCCAGCACAAACGGACGTTCGTGGCGGTCTTTAATGCGCAGCAGCTCCGGGCCGTACTGCTCCCAGCGACCGCTCTCTTCCCACAAATCGGCTGGCTGAACCACCGGCATTGAGATCTCAATCGCACCGGCGTTGTTCATCTCTTCGCGCACGATGTTTTCAACTTTTCGCAGCACGCGAATACCGGTCGGCAGCCAGGTATAGAGACCGGAAGCCAGTTTGCGGATCATACCGGCGCGCAGCATCAGCTGGTGGCTGATCACTTCAGCATCGGAAGGCGTCTCCTTCAGGGTGGAGAGCAGATATTGAGTAGTACGCATTAATTTACGATTCCAGTTGTACGGAAGGATACGAACAAAAAATTTGCTGGCGGCTAGTGTACCAGCGAGATCCGTCACTCAAAAGCTTGTTTTAGCGCGGATCGAGCGCGATCACCTCGGTTCCCGCCGCGTCAATGCGCCAGCGCACATTAAAGTCGAGCAGCCAGGCGGCATATTCACGGCCAGGGCTTTCACCTTTGCGATAAGCCGGGCGCGGATCCTGCGCCAGCACTTCAGTGATAAAGCGCGCCAGCTGCGGGTAGTGGCGTTGCTGCTGCTGCAGCTGCTGCTGCGCCTGCGCGGAGAAACGCACCGGCATGCTGGCGTCGGGCGCGCTCTGGGCGAAACCCGCGCGCGCCTCAGGCAGCGCTTCGGCGAAGGGCAGGTAAGGCTTGATATCCACCACAGGGGTGCCGTCCACCAAATCGAGGCTGCCTAATTGCAGAATCACCTGTTGCTGCTCGCAGCGGATGCCTTTGAGCTCAACCAGCGACATGCCGATAGGATTGGGGCGAAAGGTCGAGCGGGTGGCAAATACGCCCATGCGGGCATTACCGCCGAGGCGCGGCGGGCGTACGGTTGGGCGCCAGCCGCCGGCCATGGTCTGGTGAAAGACGAACAGCACCCACAAATGGCTGAATGCCTCCAGTCCACGCACCGCTTCAGGCTGATTGTACGGCGCCAGCAGATGCAGTTCGCCACCGCCGTCCTGCACCAGACCCGGCTGGCGCGGTACGGCAAATTTCTCTTTCCACGGCGAACGGATCACACCGATTTGCGCAAAGGCAAATTCACTCATTGATTGGAGACTTTCAGCGCGGAACCCTGGCATACCGCCTGGCGATAGCAGCCTGGCGTGCTGGAGACAATTTCACACTTGTGCAGCAGCACGGCGTTGGCTTTCATGCCGGCCGCTTTAATCTGCAGGCGTTTACGCGCGGTATTGAGGTTCGGCGGTGAGTCCTGGGTGCTGCTCTGGCAATCATCACCCGACACTTCGCCCAGATCGCGGAACGGATTGCTGACCAGATCGGTCGCATCGGTATAGATCTTCACCGGGGCCGGACGCGCAGCCGGTTTGCGCTGAGGTTCGCTGGTTGATTGCTGCGGGCGAGACGGAGCACTGCTTATTGGGTGATATTCACGCACGCACCCGGTCAGCATCAATGCCAACAAGCAGAGCGGTAAAAAACGCATGGCAACATCCTCATGTAATAAAAAGTGGCGTTATTGAAACAAGGACGACCAGAAATAACAAGTCAGCTGCCACATGCTGAAATAGAAAGGGCGGCCGAAGCCGCCCTGCACCGCATGAAAGGGATAATTACCAGCCTTTCACTGCGCCGCCGTTGAAGATTTTGTTGGCGGCTTCAGACACTTCGTCTGACTGATAAGCCTCAACAAACTTCTTCACGTTCTCCGCGTCTTTGTTGTCTTCGCGGCTAACGATCAGGTTCACGTACGGCGAGTCTTTATCTTCGACGAAGATGCCGTCTTTCGCCGGGGTCAGGCCAATCTGGCTGGCGTAAGTGGTGTTGATCACCGCCAGCGCAATCTGCTGATCGTCCAGTGAACGTGGCAGCTGTGGCGCTTCCAGCTCAACAATCTTCAGGTTCTTTGGATTCTCAGTGATATCCAGTGAGGTTGGCAGCAGGCCCACGCCATCTTTCAGTTTGATCAGGCCCACTTTCTGCAGCAGCAGCAGAGAACGACCGAGGTTGGTTGGATCGTTCGGGATAGCGATCTGCGCACCGTTCTGCAGCTCATCCAGCGATTTGATTTTTTTCGAGTAGCCGGCAATCGGATAAACGAAGGTGTTGCCGACCGGCACCAGTTTGTAGCCGCGGTCTTTGATCTGCTGATCGAGGTACGGCTTGTGCTGGAAGGCGTTAACGTCAATATCGCCTTTGCTCAGCGCTTCGTTAGGCAGCACGTAATCGTTAAAGGTAACCAGTTCAACATCGAGACCGTATTTCTCTTTCGCGACTTTCACGGCAGTTTCCGCAACCTGCTGCTCAGCCCCGACAATCACACCCACTTTAATGTGGTTGGGATCTTTCTCTTTCTGATCGCATCCTGCCAGCGCAATCGCGCCAATCAGAGCACCCACAGCGGCAATCTTTTTAAATGTGAAAGACATATCCTTTCCTTAATAGAGGACTATTGATGTTGTTTGCTTATTTATGTGACACCGCACGCACGATGCGGTCACCACAGAACTGAATTAAATACACCAGCACCACCAGCAAAATCAGCACGGTATTCATCACGGTGGCGTTATAGCCGATGTAACCATACTGATAGCCAATCTGGCCCAGACCGCCCGCGCCCACAGCACCACCCATGGCGGAGTAGCCCACCAGCGTAATCAGGGTAATTGTAGCGGCATTCACCAGCCCTGGCAGCGCTTCCGGCAGCAGCACTTTACGCACGATCTGCAGCGGTGTGGCACCCATGGCGCGCGAGGCTTCAATCAGTCCGGTCGGCAACTCAAGCAGCGCGCTCTCCACCATACGGGCGATAAACGGCGCCGCGCCCACGGTCAGCGGAACGATGGCCGCCTGCAGACCAATGGAGGTGCCGACGATGGCACGGGTAAACGGAATCATCCACACCAGCAGGATAATGAAAGGAATAGAACGGAAAATATTGACGATGGCTGACAGCACGCGATACAGCGCAGTGTTGGCCAGAATCTGTCCCGGACGCGTGACGTACAGCAGTACGCCAACCGGCAGGCCAAGCACAAAGCCAAAGAAACCAGAAACGAAGGTCATCATCAGCGTTTCCCAGACGCCACGCGTCAGTAACCACAGCATCGCTTCAGACATAACCCAGCACCTCTACTTTCACATGATTTTCTTTCAGCCAGGCAATAGCGGCTTGTGTATCTGTTTCACTGCCGTCCATTTCGGCCAGCATGATGCCGAACTTCACGCCACCGGCGTAATCCATCTGGGCACTGATAATGTTGTTATTGACGTTGAAACGGCGCGCGGCTTCTGACAGCAGCGGCGCATCCACCGATTTACCGGTGAACTCCAGCCGCAGCAGTGGCACGCTCTCGCTGCCCGCGCTCGCCTGCATGCGCTGCTGGTAATCATCCGGAATATCCAGATGCAACGTTGACTGAATAAACTGCTGGGCCAGGGGCGTTTTCGGATGCGAGAACACTTCGCTGACGCTGTCTTTTTCAATCAGTTCGCCGTTGCTGATCACCGCTACCTGATCGCAGATGCGTTTCACCACATCCATCTCGTGAGTAATCAGCAGAATAGTGATGCCGAGCCGACGGTTGATGTCTTTCAGCAGCTCCAGAATCGAGCGGGTAGTGGCCGGGTCCAGCGCGCTGGTGGCTTCATCACACAGCAGGACCTTCGGATTGCTGGCCAGCGCACGGGCAATCGCGACGCGCTGTTTCTGACCGCCGGACAGATTCGCCGGCCAGCTGTCGTGTTTGTCCGCCAGACCGACCAGCTCCAGCAGTTCGCTGACGCGCTTTTTGATCGCTTCGCGTGACAGGTTACCCAGCTCAAGCGGCAGCGCAACGTTGCCCGACACGGTGCGGGAGTTCATCAGGTTGAAGTGCTGGAAGATCATGCCAATCTGGCGGCGCGCCAGCGTTAACTGCCCGGAAGAGAGCGCGGTGAGATCCTGACCGTCAACCAGCACGCGGCCGGATGTCGGGCGCTCCAGCAGGTTGACGCAGCGGATGAGCGTACTTTTACCGGCACCGGATGAACCGATGACGCCATAAATCTGTCCGGCAGGCACGTGCAGGCTAACGTTTGACAACGCCTGAATAGTGCGTGAACCTTGCTGGAACACTTTGGTGATATTTTCGAGTTTAATCATTAGTTTAATTGTTATCGTGTTGCGTTGTCCGTGGTGTATCGGTCTTCGCGCCGCCGGGGCAGGCGAAATCTGGATGGATGGTAAGGCATCCAGACGGCTAAATCAATCAAAGTCATTCAATCTGCCATTCTCACGGTATGCGCAATCATGCGATACTGCGCGGCACTATTTGCAGCAGGAGTTTCTACGTGGCGAACCCAGTCCCGGCTATTTTTCTCGATCGTGATGGCACCCTGAATGTCGATCACGGCTATGTTCATGAGATCGATAATTTTCAGTTTATTGATGGCACCATTGAAGCGCTGCAGGCGTTAAAGAAGATGGGCTACGCGCTGGTGCTGGTGACCAACCAGTCTGGCATCGCGCGCGGCATGTTTACCGAAGATCAGTTTATGCAACTCACCGAGTGGATGGACTGGTCACTGGCCGATCGCGATGTCGATCTCGACGGCATCTATTTCTGTCCGCATCTGCCTGATGCAACGGTCGTGGAGTACCGCCAGACTTGCGATTGCCGCAAGCCGCAACCGGGCATGCTGCTTTCGGCGCAGAAACACCTGAACATCGATATGGCAGCTTCTTATATGGTGGGCGATAAGCTGGAAGATATGCTGGCAGCAAAGGCGGCAGGCGTGGGAACCAAAGTGCTGGTGCGCAGCGGTAAGCCGGTCACCGCCGAAGGCGAAGCGGCCGCAGACTGGGTGATTGATAGTCTCGCAGACCTGCCGGCGCGCATGAAAAAGGCCTGAAATCAGGCCTTCTGCACAAATCTTAAGCGAACAGTAAAAAAGTTGAAATTTGCACTTGCGCTTCCATAAGTTCGCCCTATAATGCGCCACCACTGAGACGGCAAAGCGGCAACGCAGGCGGCTCAGCAGGGCGTGAAGCGATTCACCCCGCCGGAGAAAAACGCTGAAAAAAGTGTTTGACTCTGAAGGAGGAAAGCGTAATATACGCCACCTCGCGACAGCAGGCCGAACGCCGCGTCGCACCGCTCTTTAACAATTTATCAGACAATCTGTGTGGGCACTCGCAGGATTGATATCAGCGTCTCCGGACGTAAAAAATATCAAGTCTTTGCTGAGTGAACACGTAATTCATTACGAAGTTTAATTCACAGAGCATCGCTGCACTCGTTGCAGCAAATCAAACTTAAATTGAAGAGTTTGATCATGGCTCAGATTGAACGCTGGCGGCAGGCCTAACACATGCAAGTCGAACGGCAGCACAGAAGAGCTTGCTCTTTGGGTGGCGAGTGGCGGACGGGTGAGTAATGTCTGGGAAACTGCCCGATGGAGGGGGATAACTACTGGAAACGGTAGCTAATACCGCATAACGTCGCAAGACCAAAGTGGGGGACCTTCGGGCCTCACACCATCGGATGTGCCCAGATGGGATTAGCTAGTAGGTGGGGTAATGGCTCACCTAGGCGACGATCCCTAGCTGGTCTGAGAGGATGACCAGCCACACTGGAACTGAGACACGGTCCAGACTCCTACGGGAGGCAGCAGTGGGGAATATTGCACAATGGGCGCAAGCCTGATGCAGCCATGCCGCGTGTATGAAGAAGGCCTTCGGGTTGTAAAGTACTTTCAGCGGGGAGGAAGGCGGTGAGGTTAATAACCTTGCCGATTGACGTTACCCGCAGAAGAAGCACCGGCTAACTCCGTGCCAGCAGCCGCGGTAATACGGAGGGTGCAAGCGTTAATCGGAATTACTGGGCGTAAAGCGCACGCAGGCGGTCTGTTAAGTCAGATGTGAAATCCCCGGGCTTAACCTGGGAACTGCATTTGAAACTGGCAGGCTTGAGTCTCGTAGAGGGGGGTAGAATTCCAGGTGTAGCGGTGAAATGCGTAGAGATCTGGAGGAATACCGGTGGCGAAGGCGGCCCCCTGGACGAAGACTGACGCTCAGGTGCGAAAGCGTGGGGAGCAAACAGGATTAGATACCCTGGTAGTCCACGCCGTAAACGATGTCGACTTGGAGGTTGTGCCCTTGAGGCGTGGCTTCCGGAGCTAACGCGTTAAGTCGACCGCCTGGGGAGTACGGCCGCAAGGTTAAAACTCAAATGAATTGACGGGGGCCCGCACAAGCGGTGGAGCATGTGGTTTAATTCGATGCAACGCGAAGAACCTTACCTGGCCTTGACATCCAGAGAACTTAGCAGAGATGCTTTGGTGCCTTCGGGAACTCTGAGACAGGTGCTGCATGGCTGTCGTCAGCTCGTGTTGTGAAATGTTGGGTTAAGTCCCGCAACGAGCGCAACCCTTATCCTTTGTTGCCAGCGGTTCGGCCGGGAACTCAAAGGAGACTGCCGGTGATAAACCGGAGGAAGGTGGGGATGACGTCAAGTCATCATGGCCCTTACGGCCAGGGCTACACACGTGCTACAATGGCGCATACAAAGAGAAGCGACCTCGCGAGAGCAAGCGGACCTCATAAAGTGCGTCGTAGTCCGGATTGGAGTCTGCAACTCGACTCCATGAAGTCGGAATCGCTAGTAATCGTAGATCAGAATGCTACGGTGAATACGTTCCCGGGCCTTGTACACACCGCCCGTCACACCATGGGAGTGGGTTGCAAAAGAAGTAGGTAGCTTAACCTTCGGGAGGGCGCTTACCACTTTGTGATTCATGACTGGGGTGAAGTCGTAACAAGGTAACCGTAGGGGAACCTGCGGTTGGATCACCTCCTTACCTGAAGATACCTTCCCGCGAAGTGCTCACACAGATTGTCTGATAGAAAAGTAACGAGCAGGACGGCTGCGAAGTCGTGACACTTTGTGTCCCCTTCGTCTAGCGGTTAGGACTCCGCCCTTTCACGGCGGCAACAGGGGTTCGAATCCCCTAGGGGACGCCACTGCTTGGTGACAGGTGAAAGGTGTCTCCACAGAATATCTCAAAACTGACGGTAACGTCGTGTTTGAGATATTGCTCTTTAACAATCCGGAACAAGCTGAAAATTGAAACGACGCGTCGCTTCATTTCTCCGTAATAAGAAATGAATCACGATGCGTTCGGGTCTCTCAAATGCTTGCAGTCTGCAGCGTTGCAAAACGCCTGTGGGTTGTGAGGTTAAGCGACTAAGCGTACACGGTGGATGCCCTGGCAGTCAGAGGCGATGAAGGACGTGCTAATCTGCGAAAAGCGACGGTAAGGTGATATGAACCGCTACAGCCGTCGATGTCCGAATGGGGAAACCCGGTGCACTCTGTGCATCATCGTTTGATGAATACATAGTCAAACGAGGCGAACCGGGGGAACTGAAACATCTAAGTACCCCGAGGAAAAGAAATCAACCGAGATTCCCCCAGTAGCGGCGAGCGAACGGGGAGCAGCCCAGGACCTGAATCAGCTTGTGCATCAGTGGAAGCGTCTGGAAAGTCGCGCGATACCGGGTGACAGCCCCGTACACGAAGATGCATGAGTTGTGAGTCCGACGAGTAGGGCGGGACACGTGGTATCCTGTCTGAATATGGGGGGACCATCCTCCAAGGCTAAATACTCCTGACTGACCGATAGTGAACCAGTACCGTGAGGGAAAGGCGAAAAGAACCCCGGCGAGGGGAGTGAAACAGAACCTGAAACCGTGTACGTACAAGCAGTGGGAGCCTACTTGTTAGGTGACTGCGTACCTTTTGTATAATGGGTCAGCGACTTATATTCTGTAGCAAGGTTAACCGCATAGGGGAGCCGAAGGGAAACCGAGTCTTAACCGGGCGTTAAGTTGCAGGGTATAGACCCGAAACCCGGTGATCTAGCCATGGGCAGGTTGAAGGTTGGGTAACACTAACTGGAGGACCGAACCGACTAATGTTGAAAAATTAGCGGATGACTTGTGGCTGGGGGTGAAAGGCCAATCAAACCGGGAGATAGCTGGTTCTCCCCGAAAGCTATTTAGGTAGCGCCTCGTGAACTCATCTCCGGGGGTAGAGCACTGTTTCGGCTAGGGGGCCATCCCGGCTTACCAACCCGATGCAAACTGCGAATACCGGAGAATGTTATCACGGGAGACACACGGCGGGTGCTAACGTCCGTCGTGAAGAGGGAAACAACCCAGACCGCCAGCTAAGGTCCCAAAGTCATGGTTAAGTGGGAAACGATGTGGGAAGGCACAGACAGCCAGGATGTTGGCTTAGAAGCAGCCATCATTTAAAGAAAGCGTAATAGCTCACTGGTCGAGTCGGCCTGCGCGGAAGATGTAACGGGGCTAAACCATGCACCGAAGCTGCGGCAGCGACGCTTATGCGTTGTTGGGTAGGGGAGCGTTCTGTAAGCCGCTGAAGGTGTGCTGTGAGGCATGCTGGAGGTATCAGAAGTGCGAATGCTGACATAAGTAACGATAAAGCGGGTGAAAAGCCCGCTCGCCGGAAGACCAAGGGTTCCTGTCCAACGTTAATCGGGGCAGGGTGAGTCGACCCCTAAGGCGAGGCTGAAAAGCGTAGTCGATGGGAAACAGGTTAATATTCCTGTACTTGGTGTTACTGCGAAGGGGGGACGGAGAAGGCTAGGTTATCCGGGCGACGGTTGTCCCGGTTTAAGCGTGCAGGTGTGAAGACCAGGCAAATCCGGTCTTCTTTAACACTGAGGCGTGATGACGAGCCGCCACGGCGGTGAAGTAACTGATGCCCTGCTTCCAGGAAAAGCCTCTAAGCTCCAGGTAACACGAAATCGTACCCCAAACCGACACAGGTGGTCAGGTAGAGAATACCAAGGCGCTTGAGAGAACTCGGGTGAAGGAACTAGGCAAAATGGTGCCGTAACTTCGGGAGAAGGCACGCTGGCGCGTAGGTGAAGGGACTTGCTCCCGGAGCCGAAGCCAGTCGAAGATACCAGCTGGCTGCAACTGTTTATTAAAAACACAGCACTGTGCAAACACGAAAGTGGACGTATACGGTGTGACGCCTGCCCGGTGCCGGAAGGTTAATTGATGGGGTTATCCGCAAGGAGAAGCTCTTGATCGAAGCCCCGGTAAACGGCGGCCGTAACTATAACGGTCCTAAGGTAGCGAAATTCCTTGTCGGGTAAGTTCCGACCTGCACGAATGGCGTAATGATGGCCAGGCTGTCTCCACCCGAGACTCAGTGAAATTGAAATCGCTGTGAAGATGCAGTGTACCCGCGGCAAGACGGAAAGACCCCGTGAACCTTTACTATAGCTTGACACTGAACATTGAGCCTTGATGTGTAGGATAGGTGGGAGGCTTTGAAGCGTGGACGCCAGTCTGCGTGGAGCCAACCTTGAAATACCACCCTTTAATGTTTGATGTTCTAACGTAGGCCCGTAATCCGGGCTGCGGACAGTGTCTGGTGGGTAGTTTGACTGGGGCGGTCTCCTCCCAAAGCGTAACGGAGGAGCACGAAGGTTGGCTAATCCTGGTCGGACATCAGGAGGTTAGTGCAATGGCATAAGCCAGCTTGACTGCGAGAGTGACGGCTCGAGCAGGTGCGAAAGCAGGTCATAGTGATCCGGTGGTTCTGAATGGAAGGGCCATCGCTCAACGGATAAAAGGTACTCCGGGGATAACAGGCTGATACCGCCCAAGAGTTCATATCGACGGCGGTGTTTGGCACCTCGATGTCGGCTCATCACATCCTGGGGCTGAAGTAGGTCCCAAGGGTACGGCTGTTCGCCGTTTAAAGTGGTACGCGAGCTGGGTTTAGAACGTCGTGAGACAGTTCGGTCCCTATCTGCCGTGGGCGCTGGAGAATTGAGGGGGGTTGCTCCTAGTACGAGAGGACCGGAGTGAACGCACCGCTGGTGTTCGGGTTGTCATGCCAATGGCACTGCCCGGTAGCTAAGTGCGGAAGAGATAAGTGCTGAAAGCATCTAAGCACGAAACTTGCCCCGAGATGAGTTCTCCCTGACCCCTTGAGGGTCCTGAAGGGACGTTGAAGACGACGACGTTGATAGGCCGGGTGTGTAAGCGCAGCGATGCGTTGAGCTAACCGGTACTAATGACCCGTGAGGCTTAACCTTACAACGCCAGAGGCGTTTTGGTCTGAGAGACCGGAGAATTTTCAGCTTGTGACGGATAAAGAATCAGCTTTGTTCTGCGGACGCGAGTCCGGAGGATTTTGCGCTGAGGCGAGGCGGCAAGCGAAGGAAAGGAAGGAGCATACACGAGTATGTGACTGACTTTGCGAGCGCGGCCAACGCGGCATCAGCGCGAAAGACGCGGGACAGGGCACAAAGAATTTGCCTGGCGGCAACAGCGCGGTGGTCCCACCTGACCCCATGCCGAACTCAGAAGTGAAACGCCGTAGCGCCGATGGTAGTGTGGGGCCTCCCCATGCGAGAGTAGGGAACTGCCAGGCATCAATTTAAGACCCCTAATCGGGTCGTGACCTTCCCGGTGACGCGGAAAGGGCGAAACACCTGAAATCAGCGACGGTCTGATATCAGTACAGAATCGGTGGAGCGGTAGTTCAGTTGGTTAGAATACCTGCCTGTCACGCAGGGGGTCGCGGGTTCGAGCCCCGTCCGTTCCGCCACTTAAACTGAGAAGCCCTGACTGCAAAGTCAGGGCTTTTTCATGTCCGCTAAAAACCCGCCATTGTTGAGTAAAACGCAAAATTCCTCTGCTCATAAGCGGATTTTTCAGCAACAATAATCCTGCCACAATACGCCTCATCACAACATTCAACGCAATGATGAGGAAAACATGACAATCCCCGCTTTTGGTTTAGGAACATTTCGTCTGCAGGACGATGTCGTTATTCATTCAGTGAAAACTGCACTGGAACTTGGTTACCGCACCATCGATACCGCTCAAATTTATGAAAACGAAGCTGCCGTAGGTCAGGCTATTGCCGAAAGCGGCGTGGCACGTGATGAGCTGTTTATCACCACTAAAATCTGGATTGAGAATCTCGCCGCCGACAAACTGATCCCCAGCCTGCAGCAGAGCCTGGCAAAACTGCGTACCGACTATGTCGATTTGACGCTGATCCACTGGCCATCGCCGGGTGCAGCGGTATCTGTCAAAGAGAGCATGCAGGCATTGATGGCAGCGAAAGAGGCGGGTCTGACGCGTCAGATTGGTATCTCTAACTTCCCGATTGCCCTGATGAAAGAGGCCATTGCCGCTGTGGGCGCAGAGAACATTGCAACCAACCAGATTGAGCTGCACCCGTTCCTGCAAAATCGCCAGGTCGTGGAGTTCGCGAAACAGCAGGGCATTCATATCACTTCATACATGACGCTGGCATATGGCGAAGCGTTAAAAGAACAGGTGATAAAGCAGATTGCGCAGAAACATCAGGCCACACCCGCGCAGGTCGTCCTGGCGTGGGCACTGGCACTGGGTTATGCCGTGATTCCCTCCTCAACCAAGCGTGAGAACCTGGCCAGCAATATGGCGGCGCAGGATCTGACACTGGATGCGGACGACATGGCGCAAATCGCCGCGCTGGATCGCCAGCAGCGTCTGGTCAGCCCGGAAGGCCTGGCACCAGACTGGGATTAATTCTCCCGTGCATCAGCCCTGCACGCGCCAGGGCTGATCTCTGACCCACTCGCTGAGAAAATCAATAAAGGCCCGCACGCGCTGGCTCACCCCTAAATCGCTGTAATACACCGCATTAAAAGGCATCTCAACCGGTACCGACTGGTGCGCCAGCACCTCTACAAAAGTGCCCGCCGCAATTTCCGCATTCACCATAAAGTCTGACAGACAGGCGATACCCTGATCGTTCAGGCACAGCTGCTTGATCGTCTCTCCGCTGTTTGATGACATCGCCGCGTCAATTTCATACAGATCGCTGCCATTAGCCGACACGGGCCAGCGATTGAGACGAGGCGTCTCGACAAAGCCGAGGCACTGATGCTGTGCCAGCGCCTCCACCGACGCCGGCGTGCCATATTTTGCCAGGTAAGCTGGCGTAGCGACCATTTTACGATAGCTGGTGAACAGCAGCCGGGCACGCAGCGTGGAGTCGGTTAAATCCCCGGCACGAATAGCGACATCCACTTTACGATCAATCAGGTTGATAAAGCTTTCGGAAGAGATTAGCGATAGCGTGACCGCCGGATAGCGTTCGCGAAAGGGTTTAATCATCGGCATCAGCAGGTTAAGGATCACTGGTGTTGCCGCGTCGATGCGCAGCACGCCCTGTGGCGCCTGCTGGCGCTCAATCAGCTCATTCTCTGCCGTTGCCATCTCAAGGATCAGCTTCTGCACGCGCCGGAAATAGAGTTCGCCTTCATAAGTCAGCGCCAGCTGACGGGTGGTACGCGTCAGCAGCGACACGCCAAGCTTGTTCTCCAGCTTCTTCACCGTGCGGCTCACCGCTGAATTGGCCATCTGTAACTGCTCCGCTGCACGGCTAAAACTGCCGCTTTCCACCACAGCGATAAAGACTTTTAACTCCTCTGAAGATGCCTTCATTATGCCTCCTCAGGCAAAAGTTTATTGTTACTTTGCTTCTTTTTGTTATTAAAGCACGAGTCGATAATGGCGCCCATCAAAACATTATTGGGAGTCAACCATGCCACTTGCACTCTGGGCGCTGACCATCAGCGCCTTCGCTATCGGAACCACCGAGTTTGTTATCGTCGGGCTGATTCCGACCATCGCTGAACAGCTCAGCATTACGTTACCTTCTGCCGGGATGCTGGTATCCATCTACGCGCTTGGCGTAGCCGTCGGCGCGCCAGTGCTCACCGCCTTAACCGGCAAGCTGCCGCGCAAGCAGTTGCTGATGGGGCTGATGGCGCTGTTTACCGTCGGTAATCTGGTGGCCTGGCTGGCACCCAACTATGAAACGCTGGTGATGGCGCGTCTGCTGACCGGTCTGGCGCACGGTGTTTTCTTCTCCGTCGGCTCAACCATTGCGACCAGCCTGGTAAGCAAAGAGAAGGCCGCCAGTGCGATAGCCATCATGTTTGGCGGCTTAACCGTGGCGCTGGTCACCGGCGTACCGCTTGGCACACTGATTGGTCAGCATTTTGGCTGGCGTGAAAGTTTTCTGGCGGTCTCTCTGCTGGGCGTGATTGCGCTGGTCAGCAGTATGATACTGGTACCGCGTAACATCGCACAGCCGCCTGCCACCTCCCTGGCACAGCAGGCCGCGGTAATGATCAATCCGCGGCTGCTGCTGATTTACGCGATTACGGCGCTGGGCTACGGTGGCATTTTTACCACCTTCACCTTCCTGGCACCGATGATGCAGTCACTGGCCGGTTTCTCACCGACCGCCGTCAGTGGCGTGCTGCTGGGGTACGGTATTGCAGTGGCGATCGGGAATATCTGGGGCGGCAGGCTGGCCGATCGCCGCGGGGCGGTACCGGCGCTGACGCTGATTTTTATCGCGCTGGCCATACTGTTAGTGGTATTCCAGTTCACCGCCAGCATGCATTACCTCGCGCTGCTCACGGTGCTGGTGATGGGCGTCTTTGCCTTTGCTAACGTACCTGGCCTGCAGGTTTACGTGGTGCAAAAGGCTGAACACTATGCGCCAGGCGCAGTTGATGTCGCGTCAGGGCTGAATATCGCGGCCTTTAATATTGGCATCGCACTGGGTTCAACCGTCGGCGGTCACATCGTGGAACATTACGGTCTGGCGCAGACGCCATGGGTGGGTGCCGTCATCGTGTTTGCGGCTCTGCTGCTGGTCCGCCTCAGTGGCCAGCTGGATAAGCCGCGCACGGCAGCCATTACTGAATAAGCCGCACAACAGCCTGCCGTATGGCGGGCTGTTGCCGTTGCTGGCTGTGAGGCGAATTCCGACAATCAATAACAGCAATTGAAACCCCGCGCTAAAATCCCTATAACAGTCAGGTGAAGTTGTAGTCGTAAATCAGCCAGGCGGGACAGTGCGAAAAAAAACTTATGCAATGCGGTATGTAGCAGGTCAGCCTGCTGAGCGGATTTTTCCGCCAGGGGCGATGCTGCATCTTGGGCAGGCGTTACCGCCCGGTGCACCGCTGCCAGCCGACCCAACCCTGCGCGTGCTGGTGTGGAATATCTTCAAACAGCAGCGGGCAGACTGGATGTCAGTACTGCAGGGCTTCGGCAAAGATGCCCATCTGGTGCTGCTGCAGGAGGCGCAGACCACACCGGAACTGGTGCAGTTCGCCACCAGCAATTATCTTGCGGCCGATCAGGTACCGGCCTTTGTGCTGCCACAACACCCCTCTGGCGTCATGACGCTGGCTTCTGCCCATCCGGTCTACTGCTGTCCGCTGCGTGAACGTGAGCCGCTACTGAGGCTGTCTAAATCTGCTCTGGTCACTGCCTATCCGCTTCCCACCGGCGAAATGCTGATGGTGGTGAACATTCATGCGGTCAATTTCAGCCTCGGCGTTGATGTGTACAGCAAACAGCTGGGGCCGATTGGCGAGCAAATCCAGCATCACCGCGGGCCGGTGATCATGGCCGGCGACTTCAATGCCTGGAGCCGCCAGCGTATGAATGCGCTCTACCGCTTTGCCCGTGAGATGGCGCTGCGTGAAGTAAACTTTACTGATGATCATCGGCGCAAAGCCTTTGGCCGCCCGCTGGATTTTGTCTTTTACCGCGACATGAAGGTCAGCGAGGCATCGGTGCTGGTGACGCGAGCCTCTGACCACAATCCTCTGCTGGTTGAATTCAGTCCCGGCGCGGCTAAACGTTAAGCCAAGTGCTGCACGCCAAAGCGAATGATTAACAGCGCTGAAGCCGCATCCTGCTCAATAAACCACTTCAGACCGCTAAAGGCATGGCGCAGCGGCGATAATAATGAGGTTTGCGCGTAAGTGTGTCTGACTGCGGGAAAGGGAAAGGTAAATAATGAAAAAGGCTGACAAAAGTCAGCCTTTTCGGTGCATCAGGTATCAGGTGTTGCGCTATTCTTCACAAACAGCGTCAGCTTGTCGCCGGGCTGAATGTCTTTAGCGTCACTGTTCCAGCGCATCACGTCTTTGGTGTTAACACCGTGACGTTTGGCGATACTGGCAAAAGAATCACCCTTACGCACACGGTAGGTGATGCTGTTGCCGTTATCCGCCAGCTGCGACGCGCCAGCTTTGCTGCCAACGGTCAGTGTCTGACCGATGCGTACTGACGCACTGCGCAGGTTATTCTGCTGCTTCAGTGCACTAACGCTCACACCAAGCTTACTGGCAATGCCCGATAAGGTGTCGCCTTTGCGGACCTTATAGCTATTGCCTGCAGCGCTGACTTTCGCCAGCTCGCCGGGCTGTACCGCAGCAATATCACCGGAAGCCAGTGAATTGCGCAGCTGAGCCACGTTGGACTTTGGCACCATAATATAGTGCGGTCCGTTTGGCGCGGTGGTGCCGTTTTTATACCCGGCATTGAATGTCTTCAGCTTGCTGAGCGACATACCGGCCATATCTGCGGCCTGCGTCAGTTCAATCTGCTGTCCCACTTCAACGCGAGCCAGTGCACGGCTCTCATTGGCGGTTGGCAGCTTAATACCGTAGCGCTTGCTGTTCTTGAGAATATCACTCAGGGCCAGCATTTTAGGTACGTAAACCGTGGTCTCGCGTGGCAGCGATAAATGCCAGAAGTCGGTCGGCTTACCGCGCGCCTTGTTCTGTTTCATCGCCTTCAGCACACGCCCTTCACCGCTGTTATAGGCGGCGATGGTCAGTAACCAGTCACCGTCAAACATGCCGTTCAGACGCTGCATCATATCCAGCGCAACTTTGGTTGAGGCCACCACATCGCGGCGTCCGTCGTACCATTGGTTCTGTTTCAAACCATAGTTTTTGCCCGTTTGCGCAACGATCTGCCAGATGCCAGCGGCATTCGCAGTAGAGGTTGCGTGTGGGTCAAAAGCGCTCTCCACTATGGGTAGCAGTACCAGTTCCATCGGCATTTTACGTTTCTGTATCTGCTCGACAATCCAGTACATGTACGGCTCTGCCCGTAATGTTACATCGTGGAGATAGCTCTTATTTTTTAAGTACTTTGTTTTTTGTTCGCGGATTCGCGGGTTTTCCGGAATCCCCATCTTCAACTCGTCACTAATGTGATTCCAGAGATCAGTGTCTTCTGCGAGGCTGGTTCCATCATCTTGCCAGCGCGGCGACAACAAGCGATCTCCGTACTTTCCATTTTCACCTTGACCAGCTGAAGACAGACTCTGTGCATGCTGTACCGGGATACTGGCGTCATTCCTTGATGCCTGACATCCAACCAGCAAGACCGAGGCGAGTAATATCGCTTTAGCCTTCATGTGTGTGTCAATAGTTCGCTTAAAAGACGAGCAACTATACGTTAGCGACCGGCACAACACAACCAGAAATATCAAAAACGGTCTTTCTTCTCGCGTAGATCGGCAAAAGTCTGCCATAACGGAGCCGACGACACATTAATGCCTAAAGCCTTTTGCAAATCAGGATCTTGCGTACGCAGGAATAAATTTATTTCACGCTCCAGCGCCAGTTTTGTTGGCAAAGTAATGCGATTTTCTGCGCGTAAGTCCTTAATTTGCTGATACCTTGCCAAAATTTTCGGGTCCTGAGGCAGAATAGCCGCAGCAAACTTCATATTGGATAAAGTGTATTCATGCGCACAGCAGATAAGCGTATCGGCAGGGAGTTGATTAAGCGCTTGAAACGACTCAAACATTTGCTGGGCAGTGCCTTCGAACAGTCGTCCGCAGCCACCCGAAAACATCGTATCGCCACAGAAAAGATAAGGTGAGCTGAAATATGAGATATGTCCTAAAGTGTGTCCAGGCGTTGCGATGACGCGGAAATTTAGCCCGAGCAGCGTAAATTCATCACCGTCACTGAGAATAGTGCGCGCGCCTTTATCGGCGGTCTCCTGCGGACCATAAACCTCAAGTTGCGGATAGTGCTCCAGCAGTTCGCTAACGCCGCCCACGTGATCGTGATGATGATGGGTCAGCAGAATGGCCTGCGGCTGCCAGTGATTGGCGTGAATTTTTTCCAGCACCGGTCGGGCTTCACCCGGATCGACGATCAGACAGCGTCCCTGTTCATCGTTCAGTGTCCAGATGTAGTTATCCTGCAACGCGGGAATACTGGTAAGATTCATAAACACCTCTCAGGTCGTAGAAAAAGGAAAATGGTAGAGCATGAAGCCAGCGAAAACACGCCAAATCCTGACTGCGCCGCGCTCCTGGCAGGATATGCCCTGGGGCGACTATTTCCGCGACGCGTTAACCCAGCAACTGCAACCGTATCTCGGCAAGCTGTACGGCTTTCATATGCTTAAAATTGGCAGCCTCAGCGCAGAAATCAATACCCGCCAGTGTGCCATATCGCATCAGGTTAATGTGGGCGATGAGGGCGATGGGCTGCACGTCATCGCCAGCGCAACGCAGTTGCCGTTTGAAGCCAAATCGATTGATGCCTGTCTGCTGGCGCACACGCTGGCCTGGAGCCAGGATCCGCACCGCGTACTGCGCGAAGTGGATCGCGTACTGATTGATGACGGCTGGATGATTATCAGCGGCTTCAATCCGTTCAGCCTGCTGGGCATCAGTAAAGGCCTGCCCGGATTACAGCGCCGCGCACCGTGGAGTGGACGGATGTTCAGCCAGGTGCGCCTGCTCGACTGGCTGAGCTTACTCAATTATGAAGTGGTGTATCGTACGCGCTTTCAGGTGGTGCCGTGGCACCGCCAGGGCGGCAAGATGATCAGCACGCACCTGCCGGCGCTGGGCTGTCTGAATATCGTGGTTGCGCGTAAGCGCACCTTCCCGCTGACGCCGGGCAAAGTGAAGATGATGCCCGGCAAAACCCAGTTACGGCCAGCGGTCAATGCCACGCGGCAGTTTCGTGAAGCCAGCGATCAGGACTCAACCTGATAGCCAATATCGTCGAGGGAAGGATTGCCGGCAGCGCTGCGTGCCAGTTCATCACAGCGTTCGTTCTCCGGATGACCGGCATGGCCTTTTACCCACTCCCACTGAATCTTATGGGTACTGAGCGCCGCGTCGAGTCGCTGCCACAGATCAACGTTCTTCACCGGCTTCTTTTCTGCGGTTTTCCAGCCGCGCTTTTTCCAGTTGTGAATCCAGCTGGTGATCCCCTGGCGCACGTACTGGCTGTCGGTGCTGAGCACCACGTCACACGGCTGGGTCAGCGCTTCCAGTGCCACAATGGCTGCCATCAGCTCCATGCGATTATTGGTAGTAAGGCGGTAGCCGGCGCTGAATAATTTCTCGTGCTGGCGGTAGCGAAGAATGGCGCCGTAGCCGCCGGGACCGGGATTGCCCAGGCAGGATCCATCGGTGAATATTTCTACCTGTTTGCGCATCTCTGGTAGACTTCCTTCTGACAAAACGCCAAGTCTGACATAAAACGAGTCCTATGAGCACTGCAAATAACCGCCAGATCGTCCTCGATACCGAAACCACCGGCATGAACATGATCGGGGTGCATTACGAAGGACATCGCATCATTGAAATCGGTGCGGTTGAGGTGATCAACCGTCGCCTGACCGGCAACAACTTCCATATGTATCTCAAGCCCGATCGGCTGGTGGATCCGGAAGCGTTCGGCGTACACGGTATTGCCGATGAATTCCTCGCCGATAAACCGACCTTTGCGCAAATCGCCGACGAATTCCTCGATTACATTCGCGGCGCGGAGCTGGTGATCCATAACGCTTCGTTCGACATCGGCTTTATGGATTACGAATTTGCCATGCTGCAGCGCGACATCGGCAAGACAGAAACCTTCTGTCAGATCACCGATAGCCTGGCGATGGCGCGTAAAATGTTCCCGGGCAAGCGCAACAGCCTGGATGCGCTGTGTAACCGTTTCGAGATCGATAACAGCAAACGTACGTTGCACGGCGCTTTGCTTGATGCCGAGATTCTGGCCGAAGTGTTCCTCACCATGACCGGCGGCCAGACCTCGCTGGCGTTTTCAATGGAAGGCGAGCAGAGCAATCAGGTGGCAGGTGAGCATATACAGCGCATCGTTCGTCCGGGCGCCGGCCTGCGCGTGGTTAGCGCCAGCGATGAAGAGATAATGGCGCATGAGAGCCGGCTCGATCTGGTGCAAAAGAAGGGCGGCAGCTGCCTGTGGCGTGCCTGAAACCGCTGATTTTGCGTGGAAAAGCGTCGTTAAGCTGAAAAAACCGGCAAACGAGAGATTCCCCTGCAAAAAGCGTTGACGAGGGATGAGGCTGCCATTAATATGCGCCTCGTTCCCGACGGGGAACAAAGCGCGGAGCGGTAGTTCAGTTGGTTAGAATACCTGCCTGTCACGCAGGGGGTCGCGGGTTCGAGCCCCGTCCGTTCCGCCAATCTCTTTAAAGAAGCCGATGCAGCAATGCATCGGCTTTTTGCTTTTCTAAATCATACCCATCTGGCGTACGGTCGCCATTCATGGCGACCACCAGCACATTAATCCTTCTGTACCGCCACTTCCGCACGATAGGTGGCTTGCGGCACCTCACGTTCGGCGCGCGCCAGCCAGCGGTAGCAGCCAGCGCCCAGCGCCACGCCGATGAACCAGCTGAAGTTTGCCACCGCGTGCAGGGACGGAATAAAGCTAATCACCAGACAAATGCCAACGGAAGGCAGCAGTGCAGCAATCGCTTTCGGATTGAAACCGCCGCGATACCAGTAGCGGCCTTTTGGCGTATCGTTGAACAGGTCATCAACGTACACCTTGCTGCGTTTGATCAGGTAGAAATCGGCGATCAGAATGCCAAACAGTGGCCCGATAAACGATCCCAGCACATCCAGCGTGTAGTGAATCAGCTCCGGCGACTGGAACAGATTCCACGGCGTCAACAGCACTGAACCCACGGCGGCAATCATGCCACCGGCGCGGAAGCTGATCTTCTGCGGTGAGCAGTTAGAGAAATCAAATGCTGGCGAAACGAAGTTCGCCACGATATTGATGCCGATGGTGGCGGTAATCATAGTCAGCAGCCCGATAGCGACCGCCACATCGTTGCCTACCATGCTCACGGTTTCGATCGGGTCGGTGATCATTTTGCCAAACAGCGACTGAGTACCCGAGACAATGACCACGGTCACAATCGAAAACAGCAGGAAGTTGAACGGCAGGCCCCAGCGGTTGCCGCGGCGAATCTCACCCATGCTTTTGCCGTAGCGCGAGAAGTCACCAAAGTTGAGCAGCGGACCGGAGAAATAAGAGACCACCAGCGCGGTCGCGGTGATCATCTGCCAGGTTTGCTCGCCCGCGCTCAGTGATTTACTGGCGAGGGTGAAGGAGATACCGTCAAAACCGGTTTTGTATACAATCCAGCCCGCCAGCGCCACCATCACCACGTAGACCGCCGGACCGGCGATATCGATAAAGCGTTTGATCGCGCTCATGCCGTGCCAGAACACCATCGCCTGCAGCAGCCACATGACGCCGAAACAGCACCAGCCAAGCTGCGACAGGCCGAGCCAGCTGCTCTGCGTCATGCTGCTTAACGACGGGTAGAACTTCAGCAGCACCAGCATCAGCGCATTCGCCGCCAGATAGGTCTGAATGCCGTACCAGGCGAAGGCGATCAGCCCGCGAATCACCGCCGGGATGTTGGCCCCGAACACGCCAAATGCCTGACGCGAAATCACTGCATAAGGCACGCCGGCCATCTGGCTCGGCTTTGCTACCAGGTTAGCGCACAGCTGCACGATGCAAATTCCCACCAGCAGACACAGCAGCACCTGCCAGCTGGCCAGACCGAGGGTGAAGAAGCTGGCCGCCACCACATAGCCGCCCATGCTGTGCACGTCCGACATCCAGAACGAAAAAATGTTGTACCACGACCAGCTCTGGTTGCGGGTCGGCGCCAGGTCGTCGTTACACAGACGCGGGCTGTAATGGGCGTTGGCTTCAGAGGCCACCGCAGAGGTCACTTCAGAATGATTTGGCATGAAACCTGCTCCTCTTAACTTCATGGAAAAATAATGACAGCGTGAAACGGTATTGCAGGATCCAGGCCAGAATTGATTTCTTGTATACAAAAAATGAATTTCACGTATACGATGTCTGCATACAGTCACTTGCCGGAGCGGGTAATGAAGAGTGAAACAGGCCTGAAAACGGCTGCCGATCTGAATGACAGAGACGAACCTATCTATCAGGCGTTGCTGAACGCCATCGTGGAGCACCAGCTGCCGCCGGGCAGCAAATTGCCGGAAGAGGCGCTGTCGGAGGTGTTTGGCGTCAGCCGTACCGGCATTCGTAAGGTGCTGCAGCGCCTCGCGGCGGTGCAAATGATCACCCTGTCGCCCAGACGTGGTGCACAGGTGGCGACGCCGGGCGTGGAGGAAGCGCGCGACATCTTCGCCACGCGTAGCCTGCTGGAGTGCGCCAATCTGCCGGCGGTGCTGGCGCATCTGCAGCCGCCGCATCTCGCCGCGCTGAGTGGCTTAATTGCCGACGAGCAGCAGGCGCACCAGCAGCACGACGGGGCCGCCGCCATCCGTCTGTCTGCGGCTTTTCATATCCAACTGCAGGCGATTTCCGGCAACCAGGTGCTGACTGACATGGTGACGCGCCTGACGCAGCGCTCCTCACTGGTGATCGCCGCTTACGGTGCCCCCTGGCAGCGCGGCTGTCGTTGCGATCATCACGATCGGCTGGTGGATCTGCTGCGGCAAAACGATCTGCCGGCGTTAACCACGGCGCTGCAGCATCACTTCGAACATATCGTCGCCAGCCTGCACTTTGAACGCAGCGGCGAAACCCTGCCTGATTTCACCCGGTTATTTGCCGGTCATAAAGGAGCGGCATCATGAGCCTGATCCAGGTGATCAACCCGAATACCAGCGCCGCCATGACGGCGACCATCGGCGCAGCGGCACGCGCCGTGGCCGCGCCTGGCACGGAGATTCTGGCGGTGTGCCCGAGCGAGGGCGTGCCCTCCATTGAAGGGCACTTTGATGAAGCGATTGCCGCGGTGGGCGTGCTGGAACAGGTAAAACGCGGCAAAGAGCAGGGCGTCAGCGGCCACATCATCGCCTGCTTTGGCGATCCGGGACTGCTGGCGGCGCGCGAACTGGCGAGCGGACCGGTGATTGGCATTGCCGAAGCGGCGATGCACACCGCGACGCTGGTGGCGACGCGCTTTTCGATTGTCACCACGCTGCCGCGCACGCTGGTGATCGCCCGCCATCTGCTGCAGCAATACGGATTCAGCCATCACTGTGCCGCGCTGCACGCCATTGACCTGCCGGTGCTGGCGCTTGAGGACGGCAGCGGCGTCGCGCAGGAGAAAGTGCGTGAGCGCTGTCTGCAGGCGAAACGTGAAGATGGCAGCGGGGCGATTGTGCTGGGCTGCGGCGGCATGGCGTCGCTGGCGCAGGATCTGACTAAAGAACTGGGCCTGCCGGTGATTGATGGCGTCAGTGCGGCGGTGAAAATGGTCGAGTCATTACTGGCGCTGGGCTTTGGTACCAGCAAACACGGCGATCTGGCTTACCCGATTAAAAAACCGCTCAGCGCGGCATTTCAGCACCTAAACTAAGGGCTGGTTGAGGACTGATGACAGGAACTTGCAGAATGAGTGATGTATCTGAAAAGAAAGAGTACAGCTTCAACAAAAATTATCCGCGCGATCTGATTGGCTATGCGGGCCAGCCGCCGCACGCGCAGTGGCCGGGTGAGGCGCGGGTGGCGGTGCAGTTCGTGCTCAATTATGAAGAGGGCGCTGAAAACAATGTGCTGCACGGTGACGCGGGCTCTGAGCAGTTTCTCTCCGACATCATCGGTGCCGCCAGCTATGCCGATCGCCACATGTCGATGGATTCCCTGTATGAGTACGGCTCGCGTGCCGGTTTCTGGCGCATCCATCAGGAGTTTCAGCAGCGCGGCCTGCCGCTGACCATCTTTGGCGTCGCGATGGCGCTGGCGCGGCACCCGCAGATTGTCGAGGCCATCAAAGCCGCCGATTACGATGTGGTCAGCCACGGCTGGCGCTGGATTCACTATCAGGGGATGGATGCCAAAACCGAGCGTCAGCACATGCAGCAGGCAGTGGACGTGCTCACCGAGCTATTCGGTAAAGCACCCACCGGCTGGTATACCGGGCGCGACAGCCCCAATACGCGGCGGCTGGTGGTCGAGCAGGGCGGCTTCAGCTACGACAGCGATTACTACGGTGACGATCTGCCGTTCTGGACGCAGGTCACCTGTCAGGACGGCACGGTGAAGCCGCATCTGATCATTCCCTATACGCTGGAGTGCAACGATATGCGCTTCGCCACGCCGCAGGGATTCAACACCGCCGAGCAGTTCTATACCTATCTGCGCGATACCTTTGATGTACTGTATGAAGAGGGCGCGACGGCGCCGAAGATGATGTCGATTGGCATGCACTGCCGTCTGCTGGGGCGTCCGGGGAAATTCCGCGCGCTGCAGCGTTTCCTCGACCATATTCAGCAGCACGACAAGGTGTGGGTGTGCACGCGTCAGCAGATTGCCGATCACTGGATGAAGACGCATCCGGCTGCCTGAGCGGCCTTACCTTTCACTGATGTGTGCCCTCTCTTGCCAGGAGAGGGCAACACTCGCGTCCGCTCAGCTCATCAAACTCACCTGCGCTGCCACGATGCGCCAGCCGCACGGCAGCCGTACCCAGGTCTGCTGCTGACGGCCGATCTTTTCTACGCCCTCGCGGGTGAACTCGGTGCTGCACACCGCATAGTCATCGCCAAAAGTGGTGATGACCGTATTGCGCAGCGTGCGATCGAGCCCCTTTGACGGACGCGCCGCGCGAAAGGCGCGAATCTCGTCAATCCCGTACAGATTCTCTCCGGCACCGAGTCGCACCGTACGCGCATCGTGCCAGAACAACTCGTCCAGCACGGCGACATCATTGCTCACCAGCGCCTGCTCGTAGCGGTAAAACGCGGCGGTGACTTCAGCCAGTATCGCCGGACGATCGATATGTTCAGGTGTCATCTTCAGGCATCCATAAAAGAGGTTTGTGGCAGCGTCACACCCTGCTGCTGCAGTGCCCAGGCGGCGCGCAGCGCCAGCTGTTCGTTAAACGGCGCGGCAATCAGCTGCAGGCCAATTGGTAAGCCGCTGGCGGTGAGCAGCGGTACGCTACACACCGGCAGGCCGAGGAACGAAATCGGCTGCGTCAGCATGCCCATGCTGGCGCGTGTCGGCAAATCCTGACCGTTGATGTGGATGGTTTCCTGGCCGATGGTGGTGGCGGTACAGGGCGTGGCCGGGGCGATCAGCACATCATAATGGTCGAACAGCGGCAGCACCTGCTGCTGGAAGTGACGGCGGAAACGCTGGGCCTGCACATACCACGCGGCGGGCAGCATCGCGCCAGCCAGCAGGCGTTCGCGTGAATTCGGCTCAAAGCGTTCTGGCTGGGTGCGCAGCGCTGGCAGATAATGATTGCCGCCTTCCGCGGCGGTCATGATAAACGCGGCCGAGCGCGCCAGTTCGGCCTGGGGCAGCGTCACTTCTTCTGTCGCGCCGAGCGCGCTGGCCGCTACCGTCACCGCCGCGCGCGCCTCATCGCTGCACCAGTCAGCAAAAAAGCCGCCCAGTACCGCGCTGCGCAGCTTTTCGCTGCCTGCAGAGAGCCTGTCACTGACCGGTTCCGCAGGGCGCGCCGCCTGAAACGCATCGCTGGCGTCGCCGCCCTGCAGCGCATCGTAGACCAGACTCAAATCTTCCACCGAGCGGGCAAACGGACCGATGTGATCGAGGCTGGCGACAAACGGATGGCTGCCGCTGCGCGACAGACGACCAAAGGTAGGTTTCAGGCCGAAAATGCCGCACAGCGAAGCAGGCACGCGAATCGAGCCGTTGGTGTCGGTGCCGAGTGAAAAGTGCACCAGCCCGGCAGCGACGGCTGCCGCGGAACCGCCAGATGAACCGCCGGCCACGCGCGACAGATCGCGCGGGTTGCGGGTGGCACCATAATGGGTGTTCTCGGTGGTAAAGCCGTAGGCGTAGGCGTCCATATTCAGCATGCCGGAGAGCAGCGCGCCGCTCTGCTGCAGCTGAGAGACCGCCCACGCATCCTGCTGTGCCACCGGTCGCTCGCTGAACAGGCTGGCACCGGCAAGCGTGCTGTGACCGGCGACGTCAAACAGGTTTTTTACCGCATAGGGAATGCCAGCCAGCGCCGGCAGCGGCTCGCCGCGCTGACGCTGCTGATCCAGCCGATCGGCTTCCCGCAGCATGCGCTGCGCGGTGACGGCGGTCCAGGCGTTGATGGCCGGGTTATGCTGTTCAATGGCGGCCAGCGTCTGCTGTGCGATGTCGCGCGCGCTGAGATCGCCCTGCGCCAGTGCCTGCTGCAGCTGGCTAATCGATAAGGCTGCCAGCGTCATGGATGAAACACTCCCGCCACTTCCAGGCGATCGTCCAGCGGCAGCGCCATCAGCGGCTGCGCCATCGCGGCGATACGGTTAAACTGCGTCAGCAGTTCGGCGCGGCGCGTGTCGTCCAGCTCCAGCGCCAGAATCTGTTCCATTTGGGCGATATAGGTTGCCCAGTCCGGTTGTGCACTCATGATTGTCTCCGTTAAAAACCGGCAGCGCTGCCGTTGCTGCGAGGATCAAACGCGCCTTCCAGCATGCCATTGTTGTGTCTGACGATGGCGCCAGCGTGGCCCACCACTTCACTGTATTCAGCCAGCAGTTCGACCTCATGACCGAGCGCGCGCAGTTGCTGCACGGTTTCAGGCGCGATGCGCGCCTCCAGCTTGAGGGAGTCCGAGGATTGGCCCCACGTGCGGCCAAGTAGCCAGCGCGGTGCGCTGACCGCCTGCTGCAGCGGCTGGCTCTGAATGACATAGCGGGTAAAGATCGCTGCCTGGGTTTGCGGCTGGCCATCACCGCCCATTGAGCCGTACACCAGCGTGCGGCCATCCTTCAGGCGCGCCGCCGCTGGATTGAGCGTATGGAACGGCTGTTTGCCCGGTGCCAGCGTCAGCAGGTGATCCGGCTGCAGGCTGAACGCCGCGCCACGGTTTTGCCAGGTAATACCGGTGCCGGGCAGCACGACGCCGCTGCCAAATTCGTGGTAAATGCTCTGGATAAAGGAGACCGCCAGGCCGCTGCTGTCCATCACCCCCATCCACACGGTATCGCCCGGTCCGCGTCCGGTGCCCCAGGGCGCGGCGCGATCGTCCCGCACCTGCGCGGCCAGCGTGCCGAGATGATCGGCATTCAGCAGTGACTGCACATCAATCGCCATGTGACGCGGATCGGTGATGTGTTGATCGCGCAGGGCAAAGGCCTGTTTGGTGGCTTCAACGATGCGGTGCACCGTCTGCGCTTCACTGGCGTTGGTCATCGCCAGACGATCGGTGATCCCGAGGATCGCCAGCGACACCAGCCCCTGCGTTGGCGGCGTCATGTTCCAGATATCGCCTTCGCTGTGCGCGAGGTGCAGCGGCGTGCAGCGCCGGGCGCGCTGCCGGTGTAAATCGTCCAGCGTAATCGGCATGCCGAGCGCGCCCATTTCGCGCGCCAGATGGTGCGCCAGCTCACCGCGATAAAAGCTCTCCAGCCCTTGCTCGCTCAGCACGCTCAGCGTCTGCGCCAGCGCCGGCTGGGTAAAACGACTGCCGGCGGCAGGCGGTGCGCCATCAGGCAGAAAGGTGGCAGCAAAACCGGGCTGATGTTGCAGCTCATGCTGTTTTGCCGCCGTCGCTGCCGCCTGGGAGGCGGTGACCGGAATGCCATCGGCCGCATAGCGAATCGCATCGCGCAGCAAACGGCTCAGCGGCAGCGGCGTCGCGCCCAGTTCGTGCGCCAGCGTCAGCGCTTCCTGCCAGCCGCTGACGGTGCCGGCAACCGTCAGTGCCGCTTTAGGGCCGCGATGCGGAATATGGCTCTCACCGTGATAGAAGTCGGGGTGCGCCAGCGAGCCGGCGGCGCCGCTGGCATCGATAGCAATCGGATCGCCGCCGGGCGGCACCACCAGCCAGAAGCCGTCGCCGCCGAGGCCATTCATGTGCGGATAGACCACCGCAATGGTCGCCGCGGCGGCCACCATGGCTTCCAGCGCGTTGCCGCCTTCACGCAGAACCGCCAGTGCGCTTTCGCTGGCAAGGTGATGTGGCGTCACCGCCATGCCCATCGGGGCCATATTGCTTTGAATCATAATGAACTGTTCCCGGATTATTCTTTGGTAGCGGCGCGATTTGGCGCGCTGGATAGGGAAAACAAGCGCAACAAATTGCGCCGCTACCAGTCTGTACTAATGGTAAAGCAAGAGCCGTTCCAGTTTTGGTGTTACGCCAGCCTGGATCGATTTATGCTAGCTTGTGATGAAACGAAAGTTACAGGACCGATGATGAAACAGCTCGATGAACGCCTTCGCAGTCACTATCCGCAACTGTCGCCGCAGGAGCAGCGCATTGCTGACTTTGTGTTTGACCACTTTGATGATCTGATTAGCTATAACAGCGCTGAGCTGGCGCGGCTCAGCGGCGTATCAAAGGCCACGGTAAGCCGGCTGTTCAAACGCCTCGGCTATGAAAAATACAAAGACATGCGTGATGAGCTGCGCACCCTGCGCCAGAGCGGAATGCCGCTGACCGATAACCGCGATGCGGTGCAGGGCAACACGCTGCTGTCACGTCATTACAAGCAGGAGATGGCGAACCTGACGCAGTGGGTCAACAGCATTGACGCCCGGCAGTTTAGCGAGGTGATTGCCGCGCTTGGCGCCGCACGGCGGGTGTTCATCATTGGGATGCGCAACGCGTATCCGGTGGCGCTGCACCTGCGTCAGCAGCTGCTGCAGGCGCGCGCTCAGGTGCAGGTGTTGCCGCAGCCAGGCCAGACGCTGGGCGAAGAGCTGGTGGACATGACGCCGGAAGATGTGGTGGTGGTGATGGCGTTTCGCCGCCGGCCACGCATCATTCGTCCACTGATGCAGCAGCTGCAGCAGAGCGGCATCCCGGTGCTGGTGCTGTGCGAACCGCAGGCGCAGGGCATTCTCACCCTGGCGCGCTGGCAGCTGTGCGCACCGCTCGACAGCGTTTCCGCCTTTGACAGCTACGCCTCGGCAATGAGCCTGATCAACCTGCTGGCCAACGCGCTACTGCACGAAATGCTGTCGCAGGGGCGTCAGCGCATTCATCAAATTGCCGATCTTTACCAGCAGCTCGACGAGCTGGAACACCGCTAAAGGGCACCGTTTTGGTGCTTTGCACCTTTTTTGATCGCGTCTGCTAACGGGGTGCTCCCCGTTAAGATGCGCCCTTAATCGCCTTAAATCCTCCGCTTAGCCGCTGCGTTTGCTGCCCGTTGTGGTTGGCACATTAGTTGCAAATCAATTTATCAAGAATCTTTTGTTTCACCATTAACTCACCGGGGTGCATAATGAACAAAGTATTACTGGCAGTAGCAGGGGCAGCATTGCTGCTGGCGCAGGCAGGCAGCGCCATGGCCGATCAGCTGCAGGATATCCAGAAGCGTGGCGTGATTCGCGTGGCGGTGCCGCAGGACTTCCCGCCGTTTGGCTCGGTCGGTACCGATTTGCAGCCGCAGGGCTATGACATCGACATGGCGAAATACCTCGCGAAGCAGATGAAACTGAAGTTGCAGCTGGTGCCGGTGACCAGTGCCAACCGCGTACCGTATCTGCAGACCGACAAGGTCGACCTGGTGATCTCCAGCATGGGCAAAAACGCCGAGCGCGAAAAAGTGATCGACTTCAGCCGCGCCTACGCACCGTTCTTCCTCGGCGTGTTCGGCCCGAAAGGCGAGACGCTGAAAGATGCGGCGGCGCTGAGCGGTAAATCGATTGGCGTAACGCGCGGTGCGGTAGAGGACATGGTGCTGAGCGATGTCGCCCCGAAAGATGCCCAGGTGAAGCGCTACGAAGATAACAACACCACGCTGTCCGCCTATCTCTCCGGTCAGGTGCAGTATGTCGCCACCGGTAACCTGGTGGTCGCGGCGATTGCGCGCCAGAACGCGGAAAAAGCCCCGGTGCCGCAGTTTATGCTGAAAGATTCACCGTGCTTTATCGGCCTGAAAAAGAATGAGCCAGCGCTGAAAGAGAAAGTGAACGCACTGATTGAGCAGGGTATTAAAGACGGCACGCTGAACAAGCTGTCGGAAGAGTGGCTGAAAGCGCCGCTGCCTGCCAACCTCGGCGCATAACAGGAACGGCCAATGATTGGGCAACTTAACTTTGCAGATCTCTGGCCGCACTGGCCAGAGCTGCTGGCCGGACTGTGGGTCACGGTGCAGCTTACGGTGCTGGCGACGGTGGGCGGTGTCGGACTGGGTATTCTCGGCGCGGCGCTGCGCAGCGGCAAACCGGGCTGGGCCAGCCGCCTGTGGGGCATCTACGTCGAGCTGATTCGCAACACGCCGTTTGTGGTACAGCTGTTTTTTATCGTGTTTGGTCTGCCTAATCTCGGGCTGAAACTGACGGCCGGTGAAGCGGCGCTGCTGGCGATGCTGATTAACCTTGGCGCCTACAGCACTGAAATCATTCGTGCCGGTATCCAGGTCACGCCGCGCGGGCAGTGGGAAGCGGGGCGCGTGCTCGGGCTGAGCCGCACGCAAACCTTCATCCGCGTGGTGCTGCCGCCCTCGCTGCAGCGCATTTATCCGGCGCTGGTCAGCCAGTGCATCATTGTGATGCTCGGCTCGTCGGTGGTGTCGCAGGTCTCTTATGAAGAGCTGACGTTTGCCGCCAACCTGATTCAGTCGCGCACCTTTTTGAGTTTTGAAGTTTATCTGGTGACCACGCTGATCTATCTGGCGTTGTCGATTGCCATGCGTCAGCTGCTGCTGGCGCTGGGTCGCAAATGGTTTGGAGCGCAGCCGGCATGACAACGTTTACTGACTGGGACATCCTGCGCAACCTGCTGCTGGCGGCGCGCTGGACGATTTTGCTGTCGCTGGTGGCCTTTTTCGGCGGCACGCTGGTGACACTGCCGCTGCTGTTTCTGCGTCTGCTGCAGCGTCGCTGGCTCACCCGCCTGATTCGCTGTTATACCGAGCTGTTTCAGGGCACGCCGCTGCTGATGCAGCTGTTTCTTGCCTTCTTCGGCGTTGGCCTGTTCGGCATCGACGTCGCGCCCTGGACGGCGGCGTCGCTGGCGCTGACGCTGTATACCAGCGCGTTTTTACTGGATATCTGGTACGGCAGCATTCGCGCGCTGCCAAAAGGGCAGTGGGAAGCGTCGCGCTGCCTCGGCCTGAACTTTGGCCAGACGCTGTATCGCGTGGTGGCACCGCAGGCTATCCGCATCGCCATCGCGCCGACCGTTGGCTTTGCCGTGCAGGTGATCAAGGGCACCGCGCTGGCGTCGATTATCGGCTTTGTCGAGCTGACCAAAGCCGGCACCATTCTCAACAATGTGACGTATCAGCCCTTCAAGGTGTTTGGCCTGGTGGCGCTCGGTTACTTCCTGATGTGTTATCCGCTGTCGCGTTACAGCCAGTACCTGGAGAAAAAATTCAATGCCGCTCATCACCATTAATCAGGTCCAGAAGTACTACGGTGATAACCACGTACTGAAAGGGGTCGATCTGGATATCGACAACGGCGAAGTGATTTCCATTATTGGCCGCAGCGGCTCCGGTAAAAGTACCCTGCTGCGCTGCATGAACGGGCTGGAAGGCTATCAGGAAGGCAGCATTAAACTGGGCGGCATGACGATTACCGATCGTGAATCGCAGGCGCGTGAAATCAGCCGCTCGGTGGGCATGGTGTTTCAGAACTTTAACCTGTTTCCGCACATGACCGCGCTGGAAAACGTGATGCTGGCACCGCGCCGCGTGCTGAAAAAGAGCGAGGCGGAGTGCCGCACGCTGGCCACGCAGATGCTGGAAAAAGTCGGGCTCGGCGAACGCCTCAATTACTACCCGGCCAACCTGTCGGGCGGTCAGCAGCAGCGCGTGGCGATTGCCCGTGCACTGGCGATGCAGCCAAAAGTTTTACTCTGTGACGAAATCACCTCGGCGCTCGATCCGGAGCTGGTGGGTGAAGTACTGAAAGTGCTGGAGCAGCTGGCCGCCGAAGGCATGACGCTGATTCTCGTCACCCATGAAATGAACTTCGCCCGCGACGTGGGCGACCGCGTGGTGTTTATGCATCAGGGACGCGTGTGGGAGCAGGGCGACAGCAAAACGCTGTTTGCAAACCCACAAACCGCCGAGCTGAAGCAGTTTATTTCGACCGTGCGTCTGTAACCGAACAATAAGGAACCCCTCATGGATATCAGCCAGTTCTCGCAAATCAATCCGCCACAGCGTCTGCTGATGGGACCGGGCCCGATCAACGCCGACCCGCGCGTGCTGCGCGCCATGTCGAGCCAGCTGCTTGGGCAGTACGATCCGGCGATGACGCACTATATGAACGAGGTGATGGCGCTGTACCGTGGCGTATTCCGCACTGAAAACCGCTGGACCCTGCTGATTGATGGCACCTCACGCGCCGGTATCGAAGCCATCCTGCTGTCGGCGATTCGTCCGGGCGATAAAGTGCTGGTGCCGGTGTTCGGCCGCTTCGGCCATCTGCTGTGCGAAATTGCCCGTCGCTGCCGCGCGGAAGTCCATACCATCGAGGTGCCGTGGGGCGAGGTATTTACCCCGGATCAGATCGAAGATGCGATCAAAAAAGTCAAACCGCGCCTGCTGCTGACGGTGCAGGGCGATACCTCAACCACCATGCTGCAACCGCTGGAGCAGCTCGGTGCGATTTGTCGCCAGTACGGCGTGCTGTTGTACACCGATGCCACCGCATCGCTGGGCGGCAACCCGCTGGAAACCGATGCCTGGGGGCTGGATGCGGTCTCTGCCGGGATGCAGAAATGCCTCGGCGGTCCGTCCGGCACCTCGCCGATCACCCTGAGCCCGCAAATGGAAGCGGTGATCCGCCAGCGTAAGTGCGTGGAGCAGGGCATCCGCACCGACGCACATCAGGATGGCGTCGACGAGATGATCTACTCCAACTACTTCGATCTCGGCATGATCATGGATTACTGGGGACCGGAGCGGCTCAACCATCATACCGAAGCCACCTCGGCGCTGTTTGGCGCACGCGAATGTGCCCGTCTGATCCTGCAGGAAGGGCTGGATAACGGCATCGCGCGCCACAAGCTGCACGGTGATGCGCTGCTGAAAGGTATTCAGGGCATGGGGCTGGAAACCTTTGGCGATCTCAGACACAAGATGAATAACGTGCTTGGCGTGGTGATCCCGCAGGGCATCAACGGCGACCAGGTACGCAAATTGATGCTGGACGATTTCGGCATTGAGATCGGCACCTCGTTCGGTCCGCTGCACGGCAAAGTGTGGCGCATCGGCACCATGGGCTACAACGCGCGCAAAGATTGCGTGATGCTGACGCTGAGCGCGCTGGAGTCCGTGCTGAATCACGTCGGTTTCCGCACCACTCAGGGCGCGGCGCTGCAGGCTGCCTGGGACCACTACGGGAGCCACGCATGAGTCATAGCCTGATGAGCGCCGGTGAGGCGCAGTCAGCGGCGGCGCGGGTGATGGCGCGCTGTGACGCGCTGGCAGCAATCAGTGAAAGCGAGGAGGGACTGACCCGCGTCTATCTGTCGCCGGAGCAGGTGCGCGCCAACGCGCGCGTTGCTGAGTGGATGCAGGCGGCAGGTATGCACACCTGGCAGGATGCGGTCGGCAATATCTGCGGTCGCTATGAAGCGGCGGAGCCGGGCGCACCGGCGCTGCTGCTCGGCTCGCACCTTGATACCGTGCGCAACGCCGGACGTTACGACGGCATGCTGGGCGTGCTCAGCGCCATCGAAACCGTGCAGTGGCTGCACGACCATCAGCAGCGCCTGCCGCTGGCGATTGAAATTGTCGGCTTCGGCGATGAAGAGGGCACGCGCTTTGGCATCACGCTGCTTGGCAGCCGCGGCCTCACCGGCAGCTGGCCGGAGAGCTGGGTGTCACATCCGGACGGTAACGGTATTACGGTGGCGCAGGCGATGCAGGACCTCGGCCTGGACGCGGCGCTGATCCCGCAGGCGGCACGTGAGGTGAGCGACATTGTGGCTTATCTCGAACTGCACATTGAGCAGGGACCGTGCCTGGAACAGGACGATCTGGCGCTTGGTGTGGTAACGGCAATAAACGGCGCGCGCCGTCTTAACTGCCGCTTTGTCGGAGAGGCCGGTCATGCCGGCACGGTGCCGATGACGCACCGCAAAGACGCGCTGGCAGCAGCGGCAGAGTGGATGGTGTTTGTGGAACAGGCCACGCAGGATCAGGATGCGCAGCTGGTGGCCACGGTGGGCACGCTGAGCTGTCTGCCGGGCGCCGTTAACGTTATCCCCGGCGAGGTGCAGCTGTCGCTGGACGTGCGCGGACCGCAGGATGAACCGCTGGAACGTCTGCTCTCCAGCCTGCTGACCCAGGCGGAAGCCATCGCGCTGCGGCGCGGGCTCAGCTTCAGCGCTAACGAGTACTATCGCATCGCGGCCACCGCCTGTGATACGCGGCTGCAGCAGGCGCTGAGCCATGCGGTAGAAACCGTGCAGGGGCGCAGTCTGGCGCTGCCGAGCGGAGCCGGTCACGACGCGATCGCGATGGCTGAGCGCTGGCCGGTAGGCATGCTGTTTGTGCGCAACCATCGCGGTATCAGCCATCATCCGGCGGAATCGGTGCAGGTGGCCGATGTGGCGCTCGGTGTACAGGCCTATCTGCAGGCGGTGTGCGATCTGGCGCGCAGCTAAAGGAGCCGCGAAATGGATCTGAACGATTTTAATCAGGCGAGCACCGCGCAGGCGCAGGCGGCGATTGCCCACTGCGTGGCGATTCCCGCCTGGCAGCAGGCGCTGGTGGCGGCGCGGCCGTTCGCCAGCCTGACGGCGCTGTACACCACGGCGCAACAGCTGGCGCTGGCGTGGCAGGGCGACGCCTTGCGACAGGCGCTGAGCGCCCATCCGCGCATCGGCGAAAAAGCGCAGGGCGCGGGTAAAGAGGCCGCGCTGTCGCAGCAGGAACAGGCGGCGATGCAGCAGGCTAACGGCGCGCTGCAACTGGCGATGCTGGCCGGTAATGAGCGCTATGAGCAGCGCTTCGGCCGGGTGTTTCTGATTCGCGCCAAAGGGCGCAGCGGCGAGCAGATGCTGGCGGAATTACAGCGCAGGCTCAACAATGATGAAGAGACTGAGCAGCAGGAAGCACTGGCGCAGCTGCGGGAAATTACCCTGTTACGGCTTAAGGAGAGCATCACATGAGCACTATCACTACCCATATTCTCGACACCGCGCTGGGCAAACCGGCGATTGGCGTCGCGATGTCGCTGGAGCAGAACAGCCCTGAGGGATGGCTGCCAGTGGCCGAGGGCGAAACCGACAGCGACGGGCGCATCAAAGATCTCACGCCTGAACCGCTGGCGCCGGGCCACTATCGCTTAACCGCGGAGATCGGTGACTATTTCGCCGCCGACGGGCGTGATGCGCTGTACGTCAGCGCGCAGATTGATTTTGTGATTGGCTCCGCCGGCAGCCATTATCACCTGCCGTTCCTCATTTCCCCGTGGTCGTGGTCGACCTACCGCGGGAGTTAATCCAGGTCGCCATAAATGGCGCAATGCTTGTCTGTTAAATTGTAAATCCGCTTAACAACGGTTGCGTTTTGGTAGCGGCGCAATTTATTGCGCGATGAATCGCGCCGCTACGAATCTTGTGCGACTTGCAGTACCGGCTTCATACCCTCTCAGGCCCGCTGAAATTCGTGCTCTCTATCACAAACCTCGCGCTTGAAAGCCAGTAACTATCAAAACCTTCGGTCCATCCAAATATATTCTGCAACACGGTGCGGTTATCTTAACCGGACAACGTGAAGCCAATGGAGCCGAGAAATGAGCACGCCCGAAAATAATGATAATGCAGCCGCCTCAGGAAAATGCCCCTTTCATCATGGAGCATCGGAAGAGAAAAGCGTTTTAGCGCGTGGCGCCGGAAGCGGGACCACCAACCGCGACTGGTGGCCAAACATGCTGCGCGTCGATCTGTTAAACCAGCATTCCAGCCGTTCTAACCCCCTCAGTGACAATTTCAACTACCGTGAAGAGTTCAGCAAGCTGGATTACGCCGCGCTGAAAGCCGACATTCGTGCGCTGCTGACCGACTCGCAATCCTGGTGGCCTGCCGACTGGGGCAGCTACATCGGCTTGTTTATCCGTATGGCATGGCACAGCGCCGGTACCTACCGCACCATCGACGGTCGTGGCGGTTCCGGGCGTGGCCAGCAGCGCTTTGCGCCGCTCAACTCCTGGCCGGATAACGTCAGCCTCGACAAAGCACGTCGTCTGCTGTGGCCGGTGAAACAGAAGTATGGTCAGAAAATTTCCTGGGCCGATCTCTACATTCTTGCCGGTAACGTGTCGCTGGAAAACGCCGGCTTCCGTACCTTTGGCTTTGGTGCCGGTCGTGAAGATGTCTGGGAACCGGACATGGACGTGGACTGGGGACATGAGACCGAATGGCTGGCGCACCGCCATCCGGAAAGCCTGGCAAACGCGCCGCTCGGTGCGACGGAAATGGGCCTGATCTACGTGAACCCGGAAGGTCCGGAAGCCAGCGGCGATCCGCGCTCGGCGGCCCCGGCGATTCGCGCTACCTTCGGCAACATGGGCATGAACGATGAAGAGATCGTCGCGCTGATTGCCGGCGGTCACACGCTGGGTAAAACGCACGGTGCCGCTGCGGCCAGCCACGTGGGCGTCGATCCGGAAGCCTCGCCGCTGGAAGCGCAGGGTCTGGGCTGGCACAGCAGCTACGGCAGCGGTGCCGGTGCCGATGCCATCACTTCCGGTCTGGAAGTGGTATGGACGCAAACCCCAACGCAGTGGAGCAACTACTTCTTCGAGAACCTGTTCAAATATGAGTGGGTACAAACGCACAGCCCGGCGGGCGCGATTCAGTTCGAAGCGGTTGATGCCGAAGCGATTATCCCGGATCCGTTCGATCCAGAGAAAAAACGCAAGCCGACCATGCTGGTCACCGACCTGACGCTGCGTTTCGATCCGGAGTTCGAGAAGATTTCGCGTCGTTTCCTCAACGATCCGCAGGCGTTCAACGAAGCCTTCGCCCGTGCCTGGTTTAAACTGACGCACCGCGATATGGGTCCAAAAGCGCGCTACCTCGGTCCGGAAGTGCCGAAGGAAGATCTGCTGTGGCAGGATCCGTTACCGCAGGCCACGCATCAGCCGACGCCGGATGACATCACCGATCTGAAAGCGAAAATTGCCGCTTCGGGTCTGAGCGTCAGCCAGCTGGTCTCTGCGGCCTGGGCGTCTGCTTCCACCTTCCGTGGCGGCGATAAACGCGGCGGGGCAAACGGTGCCCGTCTGGCGCTGGCGCCGCAGAACGGCTGGGCGGTCAACGCCAGTGTCACCCGCGATGTGCTGCCGGTGCTGCAGAAGATTCAGCAGGAGTCAGGTAAAGCGTCGCTGGCGGATGTGATTGTGCTGGCGGGCAGCGTCGGGATTGAGCAGGCGGCAGCAGCGGCAGGTGTCGCGGTGCAGGTGCCGTTCACGCCGGGCCGCGTGGATGCGCGTCAGGACCAGACGGATGTCGAGTCATTCAACGTACTGCAGCCGCTGGCCGATGGTTTCCGTAACTATCGCCGCGTACAGGGCGGTTCTTCCACCGAAACCCTGCTGCTGGACAAAGCGCAACAGCTGACGCTGAGCGCGCCAGAGCTGACGGTACTGCTGGGTGGTCTGCGCGTGCTGGGCACCAACTTCGACGGCAGCGCGCACGGCGTGTTTACCGATCGCGTGGGCGTGCTGAGCAACGACTTCTTCATCAATCTGCTGGATATGCGCACCGCATGGCGCGCCACTGATGAGAGCGCTGAGCTGTTCGAAGGCCGCGATCGTCAGAGCGGAGAAGTGAAGTACAGCGCCACTCGCGCCGATCTGGTGTTTGGTTCTAACGCCATCCTGCGCGCGCTGGCGGAAGTTTACGCCAGCAGCGATGCGAAGCAGAAGTTCGTTAACGACTTCGTGGCCGCCTGGACCAAAGTGATGAACCTCGACCGGTTCGATCTGTAATCCCCTGAGCCGCAGCGTCATGCGCTGCGGCTTATTCCTGCTTATACCTCACGAAATGCCTCAAACGGCAGATTAAAGCGTCGCGCCAGCGCCGCCTTATGCTTGTCCGTCAATCTGCGCTCGCCTTTCAGAATGCGATTCACATACGAACGGTGACCGATTTCTGCCACGAAAGAGGATTGATTCAGACCGTGCTGATCCATCAGCACCCGCAGCAGCGCTACGCCGCCCGGCAGCGCCTGAGTGCGTGCATTAAACGCGGCAAATTCCGCTGCGGTTTCTTCATACTTCGCGACTTTAACGGCCAGCATCTCGATCAGCGGATGCCCCGGCTGATGCTCAACCAGGTATTCCACCAGTTCAAGCGCCTGTTCATAATCGGCTCTGGACTGACTCCCGCCCAGCAGCGGCACGGCTTTAATCAGATTGTTGGAGGCCTGAATCGCTTCGCTAATCATTCTTTGTTCTCCCGGTAATGCTTAACCAGCTTGTCATACTCAGCATGCGTCACGATATGCTTTACGAAGACTCTTTTTGCCACAAAATCCGCAAAGAACATCAGCCGGAGATTGTTGCCGCCGACATTAATTACCCACCATTTTGCCCGATACTTCATGCGATCCAGGCTGGGAAACCAGGCTTTTAACGCCTGTGGATCGGCAAAATCATGGCCGCTTAATAGTCGGTAAGTGGCATCCAGCGCTGCGGCATCATTAGGAAATCTCTGTGTCGCTTCGTTAAACACTTTCCTTGAGATAATGTGCATCATTCCCTCGAACTGTTCCAGGGTGGAAACATTGTAACGCACAACATAGAATGTTTCCACACGGGAAACAACAGGGCGGGAGGAAATATGGAAGCCGCATCGCAGGGATGCGGCTAAAAGATTACTTCAGCGTATATTCATCCGCGTCGCGCCAGGCCGGGAAGCGTTCGCGATAGTCCTGCAGCGCCTCCAGTGATAACTCGGCGTCGAGGCGCGCGCGGGCGAAGGGTTCAGCGGCCGCGAGGATCTCACCCTGCGGCGAGATGATCCGGCTGTCGCCGCTGTATTGATGCTGATTGCCGTCACTGCCGACGCGGTTACACCCGGCTACATAGGCCTGATTCTCAATAGCGCGCGCCAGCAGCAGCGCCTGCCAGTGCAGCGCGCGCGGTGCCGGCCAGTTGGCGACGTACAGCGCCAGATCGTAATCATTCTGGTTGCGCGAAAACACCGGGAAGCGCAGGTCGTAGCAAATCTGCGGCAAAATACGCCAGCCGCGCCAGTGGAACACCTCGCGCGTTTCACCGGGTACATAGTGCTGGTGCTCACTGGCCATGCGGAACAGATGACGTTTGTCGTACTGGTGCAGCGTGCCGTCGGGCTCCACCAGCAGGAAACGGTTTACCGCGCCCTGGTCGCTCTGAATCGCCGCGCTGCCGCCGACCAGGGCATTCAGGGCTTTGGCATGACCGTGCAGCCACGCTACCACCTGATCCTGCGGCAGCGAACTGGCCGCCGCCTCCATGGCGAAGCCGGTGGTAAACATCTCCGGCAGCAGGATGACATCGCGGCCCGTCAAGCCCTGCAGCACCTCATCAAAATGGCGCAGGTTGGCCGCGCCATCCATCCAGCTCAGGGTTTCCTGTAATACGGTAAGTTTTAAAGCTGACATAAACGCTCCGCAGCGGCGTCGAGCGTCGCTTCCTGTTTAGCAAAGCACAGGCGAATGAGCTTGTGCGGGAAAGGGTCCGCGCAGAACACCGACAGCGGTATCGCCGCCACGCCCACTTCGCGGGTTAACCACTGGCAGAAACTGACATCATCCAAATCGGAAATGGCGCTGTAATCCACCAGCAGGAAATAGGTGCCGGCACAGGGCAGCACCTTAAACCGGCTGGCGGCCAGCGCCTGCGTCAGACGGTCACGCCGGGCGCGATAGAATGCCGGCAGCGCATCAATATGGTCCGGCTGCTGGCGCAGCATATCGGCAATCGCCAGCTGCGCCGGGGTATTCACTGAAAAGGTGAGATACTGATGCACTTTGCGAATTTCGGCGCTGATCGCCGCCGGAGCGATGCAGTAACCCACTTTCCAGCCGGTCATATGAAAGGTTTTGCCGAAGGATGAGACTGCGATGGCGCGCTGACGCAGGTCGGCATGTGCCAGCACGCTGGCATGGCCCTGCTCATCGAAACAGATGTGCTCATAGACTTCATCGCTGAGCACATAAATTTCCTGTCCGGCGATCGCCTGCCACAGCGCGGCGTAGTCGCTGGCGTGCCACACGGTGGCGGACGGATTATGCGGCGTGTTGACGATCACCAGCCGGGTGCGCGCGCCGAGCAGGCTGCTGAAGGCCTGCCAGTCGACCTGAAAAGCGGGCGGCTGCAGCGCGATGCGTTTCAGCACGCCGCCAGCCAGCTGAACCGCCGGCGCATAGCTGTCGTAACTGGGATCGAAGCAGATCGCCTCGTCGCCCGGCCGCACCAGCGCGGTGATCGCTGCATATAGCGCTTCGGTCGCGCCCGCTGTCACGGTGATGTCGCTGTTGATATCCGGCCGATGACCGTACATGTCTGCGGTTTTATCGGCGATCGCCTCGCGCAGCGGCAGGGTGCCAATCATCGGCGCGTACTGGTTAGCGCCTTCGCTGACGTGATGTGCCAGGCGCTGCTGCAAATAGCGCGGGCCGTCAAAATCGGGAAAGCCCTGTGACAGATTGATGGCGTTGTGCTGGGCGGCGAGGGCGCTCATTTGGGTAAAAATGGTGGTGCCGAGCGCCGGTAGTTTGCTCTCGGGGATCAGGTTGGGCTGCGTCATTATCGGGTGCCTTAAGCGCGAATGTCGTTGCGGAGTAACCTTGTGCTGCAGCCACTATAAACAGGATGTTAACACTTGGCAATCGAGACGCTTAGACGTCTAAACGTGGCTGGCACAGACGCTGAGTGCGCTTATCCGCTGCCGCAGGCCATAAAAAAAGCCTCCGGCTGGAGGCTTTTTGCGGTTACGCCGCTTCGCTGGGGCGGGCGCTCGGTTTGGGTTTGCTGTCCGGTTTCGCCACCGCCAGCGCCTCGGGCGCAAAATCATCCACGTTAATGGCCTTCAGCCGGCTGGCTTCGGCCCGCGTCAGCACCTTCGCTTCACTCTCGTCAATCCAGCCTTCTTTCAGCGCGCGCTGGGCCAGCGCATCCAGCCGGGTGAAGGAGAAGTGTTTTTTCTGCTGCTGACACAGACGATCGTGAATCACTTCCGCCGCCATCACATCCTGCAGCGCCTGCTCCAGCTGACCGGCCGGGTTGTGCTCACTCGGCGTCAGATACTGGCCGCGGCCCAGACGGGTGCGGGTTGCGGACGGCAGCTGCAGCATTTTGGCCAGCTTATGATCCAGTTTATCGGACGGTGCCGGGCAGTGTTTCCCGCCGGCGAAAATCACCAGCCGCAGCGCACCTGCAACCAGGCGATTCGGGAAGTTGCGCAGCAGATCGTCCATCGCCACTTCCGCCTGATGCAGCGCATCCTGCACGCCCCAGTGCACCAGCGGCAGATCCGACTCGTTGCGGCCTTCATCGTCATAGCGTTTCAGCGTGGCGGATGCCAGATACATCTGGCTCAGCACATCGCCGAGGCGTGCCGAAATACGTTCGCGACGTTTCAGGCTACCGCCCAGCACCGCCATCGACACATCCGACAGCAGCGCAAGGTTGGCGCTCAGGCGGTTCAGCTGCTGATAGTAGCGGCGGGTCGCGTCACGCGTTGGCGTAGCGCTGGTGCGGCCGCCGGTCAGGCCAAGCCACAGGCTGCGCACTTTGTTGCTACCGACGTGGCCGATATGGCTGAACAGCGCGCGGTCAAAGGCGACGAGATCGTTGTTCGCGGCGGCGTTCATCTCTTCCAGCACCCACGGGTGGCAGCGGATTGCGCCCTGGCCAAAGATAATCATGCTGCGCGTCAGGATGTTCGCGCCCTCAACGGTGATGGCGATCGGGGCGCCCTGATAGGCACGCGCCAGGAAGTTATTCTCGCCAAGCATGATGCCTTTACCGCCGGCGATATCCATTGCATCAATGATGGCGCGCTGGCCGCGATGGGTGCAGTGGTATTTAACAATCGCTGACAGCACCGCCGGTTTTTCGCCCAGCATAATGCCGCTGGTGATCAGCGTCGCCGCCGCGTCCATCACGTAAGCGTTACCGGCGATGCGTGCCAGCGGCTCCTCAATCCCTTCCATTTTACCGATAGAGACTTTGAACTGGCGGCGAATGTGCGCGTAGGCACCGGTCGCCAGCGCCAGGCTTTTCAGGCTGCCGGTGGCGTTAGACGGCAGGGTAATGCCGCGTCCCACCGACAGGCACTCAACCAGCATACGCCAGCCCTGACCGGCCATCGCCGGACCGCCGATGATGTAATCGATCGGCACAAAGATATCTTTGCCGCGCGTCGGCCCGTTCTGGAACGGCACGTTCAGCGGGAAGTGACGTCTGCCAATCTCAACGCCTGGCGTGTGGGTCGGGATCAGCGCACAGGTAATGCCCAGCTCTTCGGTTTCGCCCAGCAGATGATCGGGGTCGGAGAGCTTGAAAGCGAGGCCGAGCACGGTGGCAATCGGTGCCAGGGTAATGTAGCGCTTGTTCCAGGTCAGGCGCATGCCCAGCACCTGCTGGCCCTGCCAGTCGCCCATGCACACCACGCCGGTATCCGGAATGGCACCGGCGTCGGAGCCCGCTTCCGGGCTGGTCAGCGCAAAGCAGGGGATTTCATCGCCGCGCGCGAGGCGTGGCAGGTAGTGATCTTTCTGCTCATCGGTACCGTAATGCTGCAGCAGTTCACCCGGGCCCAGCGAGTTCGGCACGCCGACGGTGATCGCCAGGATCCCGGACACGCCTGCCAGTTTTTGCAGCACACGCGCCTGCGCGTAAGCGGAAAACTCCAGACCGCCGTACTCTTTTTTGATGATCATGGCAAAGAAGCGGTGCTGCTTGAGGTAAGCCCACAGCTCCGGCGGCAGATCGGCCATTTCATGGGTGATTTCGAAGTCGTTAGCCATGCGGCAGGCTTCTTCCACCGGGCCATCCAGAAACGCCTGTTCCTCTTCGGTCAGGCGCGGCTGCGGATAGTTGTGCAGTTTCTGCCAGTCCGGTTTGCCGCGAAACAGATCGCCTTCCCACCAGGTGGTGCCGGCGTCGATCGCCTCTTTTTCGGTGCGCGACATCGGCGGCATCACCTTCTGGAAGCTGTGCAGAGCCGGCTTAGAAAACATGCTGCGGCGCATCGCCGGCAGGTTGAAAGGCAGCAGAATAATGGCCAGCGGCAGCAGCAGCCACGGCGTCCACAGGCCGGTGGCGGCCAGTGCCGCGGTCCACAGCAGCACAATCGCACTGCTGAGCCGCAGTGAAACCTGATGGTAGAAGAGGGCGCTAATTAACACCAGCGTCGCGATGATCGAGGCAAGCAACATAATGAACCGCTCCGTAAGTTGTAAGAGGTCTGACCTGTTAGTGATAAGGTTTAGAGCAGTGCACGAAATTTATCAATCTGTTTACATCGCAATTACAACCGAACTCACAAAATCGCGCCGGCAATTGGACGCCAGCGCGGCGTCGCGCTTTTCCCTGCTGCGGGCGCTTTGCGGCTCTGGCCCATTCCGTTAAACTTGCTGGGTCAATTTTCCTCTAAAGGACATCCCTATGTATCAGGACATTATTCGCTCAGAACTCAATGAAGCCGCCGATACGCTCAATAAGTTCCTGAGTGATGAAGCCAACATTCACGCCATTCAGCGCGCAGCCGTGCTGCTGGCCGACAGCTTCAAAGCCGGTGGCAAAGTGCTCTCCTGCGGCAACGGCGGCTCGCACTGCGATGCCATGCACTTCGCTGAGGAGCTGACCGGGCGCTACCGCGAAAATCGTCCTGGCTATCCGGCCATCGCCATTTCGGATGTCAGCCATCTCTCCTGCGTCAGCAACGATTTTGGCTACGACTATGTGTTCTCCCGCTACATCGAGGCGGTCGGGCGCGAGGGCGATGTGCTGCTGGGGCTGTCCACCTCGGGTAACTCGGCCAACATCATCAAAGCCGTAGAAGCCGCGCGCGCCAAAGGCATGAAAGTGATTACCCTGACCGGCAAAGACGGTGGCAAAATGGCCGGTACGGCCGATATCGAAATTCGCGTGCCGCACTTTGGTTATGCCGATCGCATTCAGGAGATTCACATCAAAGTGATCCATATCCTGATGCTGTTAATCGAAAAAGAGATGGTTAAGTGATGACGTGCTCCTCCCGCGCCCGCGGGAGGTTCTGATAAGGCGGTTGCTATGTGCGAATTGCTCGGGATGAGCGCCAATGTCCCCACGGATATCTGTTTCAGTTTTACCGGTCTGGTGCAGCGTGGCGGTGGAACCGGGCCGCACAAAGATGGCTGGGGCATCACCTTTTACGAAGATAAAGGCTGCCGCACGTTTAAAGATCCGCTGCCGAGCTACAACTCGCCGATTGCCCGCCTGGTGCAGGAGTATCCGATCAAGTCGCACTCGGTGGTGGCGCATATTCGTCAGGCCAATCGCGGCCAGGTGTCACTGGAAAATACCCATCCGTTTACCCGCGAACTGTGGGGCCGCAACTGGACTTACGCGCATAACGGCCAGCTAAAGGGCTATCGCCAGCTGGAGACCGGACATTTCCGTCCGGTAGGCGAAACCGACAGCGAAAAGGCGTTTTGCTGGATTCTGCATAAGCTGGCTGAGCGCTATCCGCGCACGCCGGGCAACTGGCCGGCGGTGTTTCGCTATGTGGCGGAACTGGCGACGGAGCTGCGCCAGAAGGGCGTGTTCAATATGCTGCTGTCTGACGGACGCTATCTGATGGCCTTCTGCTCAACCAATCTGTACTGGATTACGCGCCGCGCGCCGTTTGGCAAAGCGAAGCTGCTCGATCAGGATGTGGAGATTGACTTCCTGCAGCAGACCACGCCGAAAGACGTGGTGACGGTGATTGCGACGCAGCCGCTGACCGGTAATGAAACCTGGCACCGCATCGTGCCAGGTGAGTGGGCATTATTTTACCTGGGTGAGCGCCAGGAATGATTTCGACGCCGCTTCCGGCGTGGTCATGACCGGCGTGTTGTTCACCGCATACTGACCGGTTGCCGTCACGTTGACCGTTGGCGGCACGTGGTATTTGGCGAAGTAAGCATAGCCCGGCTGCAGTTCACGCCAGAAGCTGATGTAAGTCGAGTAACGATGACGCTGCATGTTGCTGTCGGTCATGCGGAACGGGAAGATGTTAACCTGCACATCCTGCTGACCGTTACGCAGCGCGGCGTTCACGTAAGTGAAGATCTCGTCCATCGACGCGTTGGTCATGGCATAGCAGCCCACGGACACGCAATCGCCGTGAATCATCAGGTAGTTACCGTTATAGCCTTTGGCGCGATCGTACTGATTCGGGAATCCGGTATTGATGGCGCGATAAAAACGGCTGTCCGGCTTAAGCTGATTCATCTTCACGTTATAAAAGCCTTCCGGACTTTTAAAATCGCCCTGACGACGTTTCGGCCCGAGGCCGCCGGAGAAGTTACAGATGCGATAGCTGTCCAGCAGACGATATTCATTACCGATTTTGCCGTACAGTTCCAGCGTACGCTCTTCCTTGAAGATCTGAATAAATACTGGTGTACCCAGTAATTGTTTCTTTAACTCTTTGCTCACCGGAGCCAGCGGCTGCATTGGCTCAGGCGTCATTGCCCAGCTCAGGAGCGGCATAAGAATCATCGCAAACAATAATGCGATTCTGCCCATTCTGTGTGTACCTTGAAGTGAAGAGGAACGCTGACGCAGTGCGTCACTGTATTGCATTATCGGAAATATCCGCTACCGCAGCGCAACATTATCATTGTCTGGCGTTTAATCAAGCCGGAGTCCGAGAAAATGGTGCAATCCTAAAGGGAATACGACCACAAATTTGTAAACTTTAATCGCACGCGCCACAAATATTGCCGTTGTTTTTCTCTGCTGTATACTTATCCAGTATCCGGAGGGGCGTATGCGCAAAATCATTCATGTCGATATGGACTGCTTTTTCGCGGCAGTGGAAATGCGTGACGATCCTTCATTACGTGATATCCCGATTGCCATCGGCGGCAGCCGCGTGCAGCGTGGGGTGATCAGCACCGCCAACTATCCGGCGCGGAAATATGGCGTGCGCAGCGCGATGCCGACCGCCACGGCGCTGCGCCTCTGTCCCCATCTGAAACTGCTGCCCGGCCGCTTTGATGCCTATAAAGAAGCTTCGCAGCAGATTCGCGCCATCTTTACCCGCTATACGCCACTGATTGAGCCATTGTCGCTGGATGAAGCCTACCTGGACGTCACCGACAGTGAACACTGCCAGGGATCGGCCACGCTGATGGCGCAGGCGATTCGCGCCGATATCCTTCGCGAAACCGGCCTGACCGCGTCCGCCGGCATTGCGCCGATCAAGTTCCTCGCCAAAATCGCCTCAGACATGAACAAGCCAGACGGCCAGTATGTGATCACGCCGCAGGCGATGCCGGACTTTCTGCTGACGCTGCCGCTGAGCAAGATTCCCGGCGTTGGCAAAGTGGCCACCAAAAAGCTCGAAGAGATGGGGCTGCGCACCTGCGCTGACGTACAACAGGCCGATCTGGCGCAGCTGCTGAAGCGCTTTGGAAAATTTGGCCGCGTGCTGTGGGAGCGCAGCAACGGCATCGACGATCGCGACGTGGTGGTGGAGCGCGAGCGCAAATCGCTGGGCGTCGAGCGTACGCTGGGCGAGGACATCCATCACTGGGAGCAGTGTCTGGAGATTATTGATTTTCTTTACGCCGAACTCGACCGCCGTCTCAGCGCGATCCGCCCGGATAAGCAGATTGCGCGCCAGGGCGTAAAGCTGAAGTTCAACGATTTTCAGCTCACCACCCAGGAGCATGTCTGGCCGGTGCTGAATAAAGACGACATGATTGCCGTGGCGCGTCAGGCTTGGGATGAACGCCGCGCCGGACGCGGTGTGCGCCTGGTGGGGCTGCACGTCACGCTGGTAAATCCGCAGCTGGAGCGCCAGCTGGTGCTGGGGTTGTAATGGCTGAGCTGCCGCTGGAAGAGAGCTACAGCGCGGTCGCCTGACGCGGCACCGTTACCGTAAATAAAAAATCCTGCCCGGGGGCAGGATTTTTTTTATCGCAACGGCGTTACGCTTTTTCTGGCACCACGTTCAGCAGCGCGGTCAGCAGTTTCCAGTACAGACCGACGCTGTCGATGTGCACCTGCTCGTCCGGCGAGTGCGGACCGGTGATGGTTGGCCCAATCGATACCATGTCCATGTCCGGATACGGTTTTTTGAACAGACCGCACTCCAGACCGGCGTGAATCACCTGAATGTTTGGCGTCTTACCAAACAGCGCTTCATAGGTCTTACGCGTCAGCGCCATGATGGGCGAGTCGGCATCCGGCTGCCAGCCCGGGTAACCGCCTTTCGGCGCGGTTTTTGCCCCGGCCAGCGCACCCAGCGAAGTCAGGGTTTCGACCACCCAATCTTTACCGGTGTCGATCAGCGAACGAATCAGGCAGATGATCTCGGCGCTGTCCTGCTCCATCGTGACCACGCCGACGTTAAGCGAGGTTTCCACCACGCCTTTCGCCACGTCCGAGTTGCGAATCACACCGTTTGGCGTGCTGTTCAGCAGGTTGATGAAGCGATCGCGGCTGTCTGCGGTCAGCGCCTGGCCCTGATGCGCCAGCGGCTCGCTCAGCACGGTGACGTTCTTCTCTTTACTGCCCAGCTCATTCTGCAGCGTGGCCTGGAAATGGGCGGCAGCAGACTTCAGCGCATCCACTTTATGGCTGTCGATGGCCAGCGTAGCGAACGCCTCGCGCGGAATCGCATTGCGCAGCGTACCGCCGGTGAACTCAATCAGACGGATATCCAGCTCAGCCGCGTGCACGGCAAGGAAGCGCGCCAGCAGCTTGTTGGCGTTGCCGAGACCAAGATGAATGTCCGCGCCGGAGTGGCCGCCTTTCAAACCTTTCAGCGTCAGCTTCAGGGTTTCGAAACCGGCAGGCACGGCCTCGCGGCTCAGCGGCAGGGTAGTGATAAAGTCGATACCCCCGGCGCAGCCCATATAGATCTCACCTTCCTCTTCCGAGTCGGTGTTGATCAGGATGTCCGCCTGCAGCCAGTTTGGCTGCAGACCAAAGGCGCCGTCCATGCCCGACTCTTCGGTCATGGTCAGCAGCACTTCCAGCGGACCGTGAGTCAGGCTGTTGTCCGCCAGCACCGCCAGCGCAGAGGCCATACCGATACCGTTATCCGCACCCAGCGTGGTGCCGCGCGCTTTCACCCACTCGCCATCAACGTACGGCTGAATCGGGTCTTTGGTGAAGTCGTGTACCGTGTCATTGTTCTTCTGCGGCACCATATCAAGGTGCGCCTGCAGCGCCACCGGAGTACGGTTTTCCATGCCTGCGGTAGCAGGTTTACGAATCAGGATATTGCCGACCTGATCGCGTTCAACCCAGAAACCTTGCTCTTTAGCCCAGCCAACAACGTATTCGGCCAGCGCTTCTTCATGGTAAGAAGGGTGCGGAATCGAGCAGATTTTTGCGAAGATATCCCACAGCGGCTGCGGGGAAAGTTGAGACAATTCAGACACAACGCGTCTCCTGTGTCAGCGCGGCGGACATACCGCTCGCACGCGGGTTTCCAGTGAAAGATCGCCGTCAGCACATCTGACGTGATGGGCCAGAGAATATCACTGTTTCCTGCCGGGTGCGCCATCGGGCGCGCTAAAAACCTGCAACCGATGTGACGGGTGCTGGTTTTTAACGCGTCAGATCCTTATAATCTCGCGCAACCTTTTCCCCCTTGCATATTTTTAAGCCAATATCATTGGCCGGGATTCCTTTTATGAGCGAAAAATACGTCGTTACCTGGGACATGCTGCAGATTCATGCCCGTAAACTGGCCCAGCGCCTGCTTCCTGTGGAACAGTGGAAAGGCATCATCGCGGTCAGCCGCGGTGGTCTGGTTCCGGCATCGCTGCTGGCGCGTGAACTGGGGATTCGCTACGTCGATACCGTGTGCATCTCCAGCTACGATCACGATCACCAGCGTGAAATGAAAGTGCTGAAGCGCGCAGAAGGCGACGGTGAAGGTTTTGTGGTCATCGACGATCTGGTGGATACCGGCGGTACCGCGCAGGCGATTCGTGATATGTATCCAAAAGCGCGTTTCTGCACCATCTTCGCCAAGCCGGCTGGCCGCGCGCTGGTGGACGACTACATTGTCGATATTCCGCAGAACACCTGGATCGAGCAGCCGTGGGACATGGGCGTGGTGTACATTCCGCCGATTGTAAAAAGCTGATTGATGCAACGCAAACAACGCCCGGTTATGCCGGGCGTTGTGCTTTCTGCGCCTCGCGCCCGTGCGGCGGGTGCAGTACACTCTTAGCCATCTATGCGACTGCCGCAGGAGAAGCTTAAGATGGCCGAGAAAAATCTCAGCGAAGAACTGTTCAAACCCCGCTTCAAACACCCGGAAACCTCCTCGCTGGTGCATCGCCAGCACCACCCGACGGCGCAGGTGCACAATGCCCTGGAAGGCGATACCCAGCGCGGCTGGTATCGCATGCTGAACAAGCTGCTGTGGACATGGCGCGGCCTGGCGCCGCAGGAGATCAGCGAAGTGCTGGCGCGCATTGCCGTCAGTGAGTTTGAACACACCGACGAAACGCTGCTGGACACGGTGATTGGCTATCGCGGCGGCAACTGGAACTATGAGTGGTCGAAGCAGGCGGCGCTGTGGCAGCAGCGCGCGATGCAGAACGCCGATCACGATGAGGCCGGCCAGCAGTGGCTGCATGCCGCCAGTCTGTACAGCCTGGCCGCGTATCCGTACATTAAAGGTGATGAGCTGGCGGATCAGGCGCAGGTGCTGGCGAATCGCGCTTATGAAGAAGCCACCCAGCGCCTGCCCGGCGAGCTGAAATCCCTGACCTTTCCCATCAGCGGCGGCAGTCCGGTCACCGGCTTCCTGCATATGCCGGCGCAGGCCAGCGCACCGTATCCCACCGTGCTGCTGTGCGGCGGTCTCGACTCGCTGCAGAGCGACCATTACCGGCTGTTTCATGATTATCTGGCACCGCGCGGCATCGCCATGCTGACGCTGGATATGCCGTCGGTGGGTTTCAGCAGCAAATGGACGCTCAATCAGGACACCAGCCAGCTGCATCAGCAGGTGCTGCGCGAGCTGAGCAACGTGCCGTGGATTGACCACACGCGCGTGGCGCTGTTCGGTTACCGCTTTGGCGCCAACGTGGCGACGCGGCTGGCTTACCTTGAGGTGCCGCGTCTGCGCGCGGTGGCGTCGCTCGGGCCGATGGTGCATCACGTGTTTGTCGATGCGCAGCGCCAGCAGCAGCTGCCGGATATGTATATGGACATGCTGGCCAGCCGGCTGGGCATGTCGTCGACCTCCGACAGCAATCTGCGCATCGAGCTCAACCGCTATTCGCTCAAAGTGCAGGGCCTGCTGGGTCGCCGGACGCCGGTGCCGATGCTGGCCGCTTACTGGCCCAACGATCTGTTCAGCCCGGAAGAGGAGGCGCAGCTGATCGTCAACTCCTCGGCGCAGGGCAAGGCGCTGGCGATTCCCGCCACGCCAGTGTTTGCCAGCTTTGATAAGGCGCTCAATCAAATTTGCGACTGGCTGGCAAAACAGTTGCAGCGCTAACTGGCGAAATACGCAGACTCTGCTACAACTTATCTTCGGGAAAATACGTGCGGTGGCGTTTTGCCGCCGCGCTGCGTTTTATACGGTTTATTTGAGGGAGAGAGTTAGCATGACGTTACCGAGTGGTCACCCCCGTAGTCGCCTGCTTAAGCGCTTCACCGAATTGGGGCCGTACATCCGTGAAGGACAGTGTGAAGAGACGCGTTTCTTCTTTGATTGCCTGGCGGCGTGCGTCAACGTCAAACCGGCGCCGGAAAGCCGCGAGTTCTGGGGCTGGTGGATGACGCTGAACGCCTATGAAGATCACTTCACCTACGAATACCACTTCGGCCTGTTTGATAAAGACGGCGACTGGAGCGTGGCCGCCATCAAGGGCAAAGAGAACAATGAGAAAGTGGAGAGCACGCTGCGTAATTTCCACGAGCGCCTGAAAGCCACGCTGCATGAGTTTAAGCTTGATCTCAGGCCCGCGGCGGGGTTCAAAGAAGAGCCGGTTAAACTCAGCGCCTGAACCTGAGCCAGACCTGAATAAGAAAGAGCCGGTGATGAGCCGGCTCTTTTTTTACAGACACAGACAGGGTAATGCTGACGCTTAGAACTGGTAGGTCAGACCGACCGCCACCACGTCATCGCTGTTGATGCCCAGCGGGTTGTTGTCATCCAGCTGGTTGATTTTGTAGTCAACCATGGCCGACATGTTTTTGTTGAAGTAGTACGTCATCGCCACGTCGACATATTTCACGATGTCCGCATCGCCAATGCCTTCAATGTCTTTGCCTTTGCTCTGCACGTAGCCCAGCGATGGACGCAGACCGAAGTCGAACTGATACTGTGCAACTACTTCAAAGTTCTGCGTTTTATTCGCCACGCCGCCTGTGATTGGCGTCATGTTACGGGTTTCAGAGTAGGTCGACGCCAGGTAGATGCTGTTCGCATCATATTTGATGCCCGCGCCCCAGGCTTCCGCTTTGTCACCACGGCCCAGACGGGTCGCCACGTCCTGCGAGTTGGTACGGTCAGCAGAGGAGATCGCACTCATCAGGCTGACACCGCTATCGCCGAGCGTGTAACCCAGTGACGCACCGTAACCGTCGCCGTTCTGCTTAGGAATCTCTGAACGGCCGTTGGCGCTGGTGGAATCGTTCTTGCCCTGATACTGCACCGCGAAACGCAGGCCATCCACCAGACCGAAGAAATTGCTGTTGCGGTAAGTGGCGACGCCAGAAGTACGGCCCAGCATGTAGGTGTCGGTGTAGGCGCTGTCGCCACCGAATTCTGGCAGCACGTCGGTCCATGCCAGCACATCGTAAACCACGCCGTAGTTACGACCGTAATCAACAGAGCCGTAGTTACCAAACTTCAGACCGGCAAAGCCCAGACGGGTTTTGTTACCGATGTTAGCGTCGGTGTTGGTTTCTGCGCGGTTACCCTGGAACTGATATTCCCACTGACCGTAGCCGGTCATCAGGTCGTTAATCTGCGTCTGCCCTTTGAAGCCCAGACGGATGTAAGTTTTGTCGCCGTCAGCGGCTGCGTTGTCGCTGAAGTAGTGCATGCCTTTCACACGACCGTACAGATCCAGTTTGTTACCGTCTTTGTTATAAACTTCTGCGGCTTGAGCGGTTGAGGCCAGAGCCAGCGCGGAAACGATGAGTGCCAGTGTGCTTTTCTTCATTTTGCTATCAATCCCAATGAGTAAAATTTGTTGTACCCGTGAAAAGGTTTGTAAAACACGGGACGTTTTACCGACTGGCAATGAAGGTTTTATGACATTTTTTCTGATTTCTTGTTAATCGCGAACTTTTGGTCTACCCGCTTGTCAGGCGTTTTTTGTGCTTTTCCCCTTGCCGCTGTTGGCTTCCTTGCTGACTCCTGTTAAAACGTCCCTTCGCAGATTTTTTTCTTACATGGCAGGAAAAACATGAGTGGCAGTCAGACCCTGGTGGTCAAATTGGGTACCAGCGTCCTCACCGGCGGATCGCGCCGGCTGAACCGGGCGCATATGGTGGAGCTGGTTCGGCAGTGTGCACAACTGCACGCCGCCGGTCATCGCATTATCATCGTCACCTCAGGCGCGATTGCCGCCGGTCGCGAACACCTTGGTTACCCGGAACTGCCACCGACCATCGCCTCAAAGCAGCTGCTGGCTGCGGTGGGGCAGAGCCGTTTAATCCAGCTATGGGAGCAGCTGTTCTCCATCTACGGTATCCATATCGGGCAGATGCTGCTGACGCGCGCCGACATGGAAGACCGTGAACGTTTCCTCTACGCGCGCGATATGCTGCGCGCGCTGCTCGACAACCATATCGTGCCGGTCATTAACGAGAACGACGCGGTGGCAACCGCGGAAATCAAGGTTGGCGACAATGACAACCTGTCCGCGCTGGCGGCGATGCTCGGCGGTGCCGATAAACTGCTGCTGCTGACCGATCAGCCTGGCCTGTTTACCGCCGATCCGCGTACCAATCCCGAAGCAGAACTGATCAGCGATGTGCATCAGATTGATGATGCGCTGCGCACGCTGGCTGGCGGCAGCGTCTCCGGTCTCGGCACCGGCGGCATGGCCACCAAACTGCAGGCGGCGGATGTTGCCTGTCGCGCCGGCATTGACGTGATCATTGCGGCCGGCAGCCGCGCGGATGTGATCGGGGATGTGCTGCACGGCAAACCAGTGGGGACGCGCTTCCACGCGCAGCAGTCACCGCTGGAAAACCGCAAGCGCTGGATCTTCGGCGCGCCACCGGCGGGCGAGATCACCATAGACGACGGCGCGCTGGCGGCGGTGCTGGAGCGCGGCAGTTCGCTGCTGCCGAAAGGCGTCCGTGACGTGCAGGGCAATTTCTCGCGCGGCGAAGTGATCCGCATTCGTAACCTGCAGGGGCGCGATATCGCCCACGGCGTCACGCGCTACAACAGCGATGCGATGCGCATGATCGCCGGTCATCACAGTCAGGAGATTGGTGAGATCCTCGGTTACGAATATGGCCCGGTTGCGGTGCACCGCGACGATATGATCGTCAGTTAAGGAGCGGATGATGTTAGAACAGATGGGTAAAGCGGCGCGTGAGGCGTCGTACAAACTGGCGGAGCTCTCCACCGAACAAAAAAATCAGGTACTGCTGACCATCGCCGATCGGCTGGAAGCGGAAAGCGCTGACATTCTGGCGGCTAACCAGCAGGATCTGGCCGATGCGCGCACTAACGGCATGAGCGCGGCGCTGCTCGATCGTCTGACGCTCAACCCGCAGCGCCTGAAAGGCATCGCGGATGACGTTCGCCAGGTGTGCCGTCTGGCCGATCCGGTTGGCCAGCTGATCGACGGCGGGCGGCTCGACAGCGGCCTGCGCATTGAGCGACGTCGCGTGCCGCTCGGCGTGATCGGGGTGATCTACGAAGCGCGCCCGAACGTCACGGTCGATGTGGCGTCACTGTGTCTGAAAACCGGCAACGCGGCGATTCTGCGCGGCGGCAAAGAGACCTGGCGCACCAACGCCGCCACGGTGCAGGTGATCCAGAACGCGCTCATTGAACATGGTTTACCGGCAGCAGCGGTGCAGGCGATTGAGAATCCGGATCGCGAACTGGTGAATCAGCTGCTTAAGCTCGATCGCTACGTTGACATGCTGATCCCGCGTGGCGGCGCCGGGCTGCACAAGCTGTGTCGCGAAAATTCCACCATTCCGGTGATCACCGGCGGTATCGGCGTGTGCCATCTCTATCTTGACGAAACCATGGAGACGGACGCCGCGCTGGAGGTGATTGTTAACGCCAAGAAGCAGCGTCCCAGCGCTTGTAACTCGCTGGAAACCCTGCTGATTCATCGCGATCAGGCTGAGCGTTTCATTCCGGCGTTTCTGCAGCGTATGGCGCAGGAGAACATTGCGCTGCACGCCGATGAAAACGTGCTGGCGCGGCTACAGCAGGGCCCGGCCAGCGTGGTGGCGGTGCAGATGCACCAATACGACGATGAGTGGCTGTCGAACGATCTGAACGTCAAGCTGGTGGCGGACCTCGATGAAGCGGTCGCGCACATCCGCGCGCACGGCACCCAGCACTCCGACGGTATTCTGACGCGCAGTATTGGCAACGCCAATCGCTTCGTGAATCAGGTCGACTCATCGGCGGTGTACGTCAACGCCAGCACCCGCTTTACCGACGGCGGCCAGTTCGGTCTCGGCGCTGAAGTGGCGGTCAGTACGCAGAAACTGCATGCGCGCGGTCCGATGGGCCTCGAAGCGCTCACCACCTACAAATGGATTGGCTGGGGCGACGATACCCTGCGCCGTTAGTTTTCTCTCCGGCATCATAATGGGCACCTGACGCGGTGCCCTTTTTGATCGCTTTCGATCCAGTTATTTCCAGAGCTTTTCGTTTTATTCCTGTCATCTGTGGCGCGCCCGCGGCTTTTCGCCCATTTTTTGCTGTGGGTGCTGGTCTCAGCGTTACAGAACAATCCTGAAAACCCCTGTCAGAACAAGCTGTCAGAGATTCATTACTGGTTTCCACCAGGGCGAAGAGGATAATGATCGTCCAGCTTTATTGATAAAAGCGGTTGGGTAGTAAACTAGCGGTAATATAAAATGAACTGGTAGCAAAAATGAAAATAACATTCAGTCTTTTACTGATGGCAGACTATTAACTGATGGTTAAAAAAGAGAGTACGAGACAAGCTTTTACTGCCAGGCTGATTGCCGCATGCGAGAGCGCGGGAATTGTCGGACATGGACGGAACAAACAGGTCGCTCAGGCACTGCAACAACGGGGATGCAGGATCTCAACTCCAGGGGTCTGGAAATGGTTTAACGCGCAATCCATTCCGGATGACAGTAATCTGCTGGCGCTCAGCCAGCTGTTAGGCGTGCGCGTGGAGTGGCTGCAGTTCGGCATGGAAAAACCGGATGTGGCGCTTGCCCGTCAGCGCCTGATTGATCCGCAGCACATGTTCCGCGTCGAAAGCCTGGATATCGGGCAACGCAGCGCACAGGGTATTGTCGCGCGCGACGAACTTGTCGAGACCATTCAGGCGATTGAATACGGTCTGGATGAGGCGCGCGTGCTGTTTAACGGCCGCCCGGCCGAAAATATCCGGCTGATTGCCCTGAACAGTGACTCCATGGCCGGTACTTTTGCACCGCGCGATCAGCTGTTTGTCGATATCAGCGTGCACCGCTTCGACGGCGACGGCATCTACCTGTTTAATCTCGACAACCAGCTCTACCTCAAGCGGCTGCAGTTACAGCACAAGAAGGTGGCGGTGATCTCCGACAACAAACGCTACGAGACCTGGTATCTGACGCTGGACGAAGCGGCGTCGCTGCAGGTGATTGCCCGCGTCATCATGAGCCAGGCGCGTGACTATCAGATTCTGGGCTGAACAGCAGTGCGTTAACCGGCAAAAAAATAATCCGGCTGAAATCAAAAATTTAACTGTCGGTAAATAAAAAATTAACTGTCAGTGTTTGCCAATGCATTAGAACCTGTTAATAATTTGACCATAGATGGACGACATCTCTGCTCCCGGACGAGCCCGCTCTTAAACAATTGAGGCGCTGCACAAGCGCGAGACAACCCACCCAAAGTCAGTGAATTTTGGGATGGGGTGGATACGCACTTAGCAGCGTCGTCAGTTGTCCTCTGCTTTCACTCTCCTCTGCTTATACCTGGCCGTTTTTTACGGCCGGGCAAGCCAGTTGCGGGTGATTGCAGAGGGGCCACGGACGTCCCGGTCTGTGCCGAATCGCCGTGCTCACCACCCCATCGCCAAAGACTCATTCACAGGAGGAGTTATGGCGATTATTCAATATGGCAAATCAGTCTTTAGCGGAAACGCGCGCACCCGTCGCCACCGGCGGCGTCAGCCGCTCAGCCGCCTGAAGCGCAGCATCGACAGTGCCCTGGGCCTGGAGTGTGATGAGATCACCCTGCGCACCGCCGAGCGCATCTGCCAGCGGGAAATCCGCTCCCGGGTAGACCGCGCAGTACTGGCGCCCACCCGGCCCTGCAACGACAACCCCAGCTTTGATAACTGCTGTTTGCCCCACGTTCATCTGTATGCCGTGCGTTAATTCTCTGCTGTTTTCCCAGTTCTGAACGGAACGTTTCACCTTCCCTCACTGTTTAGTTGCGCTTGAGCGTTGCGCTTAACGGCTGCCTGTCGCCCGGCGCAACCGATCAGCGAGGTTTATGTGTTGTGGTTATTTGCGCAGCTTTTCATGCCGTTGCGCCCGTCAAAGAGGAACCGTTATGAGCCAAATCATTGCCATTTTGAATTTCGAAGAGGGATACCGCGAAGCGCCTTACCTCGACACGCAGGGATTTCCCACCGTTGCGGGCGGTATTCGCATCGGGCCGAAAGGCGCGTCGCTCAGCCACTATATCTTCCGCGTGCCGCGCCGCGTTGGCGACGTGTGGAAGCAGTGCATCGTTGAGGGCAAGGTGCAGGAGATGCAGCAGCGCGCACTGGTGCAGCAGGCACTGAGTCAATGCAATGAGGCGCGCAGCGATGTGCTGATCAGCATGGCCTACCAGATGGGCGTCGACGGTCTGGCGCTGTTTCGCGGCATGCTCACCGCGGTGACGCAACGCGATTTCGACGCGGCGGCGAACGCCATGCTCGACAGCCTGTGGGCGCGGCAAACTGCGGGGCGCGCCCGGCGTCATGCCGAAGTGATGCGCACGGGCACCTATGACATCTACAGGGGGCTGTTATGAACATGCGCTGGCTGTTGTTCGTTATCGCCGTGCTGGCGGCCATCATCCTGCTGCTGTTGCTGCAGCGCTTCACCACGCTGGAGTTTGTTAAACACGCGCGCCTGCTGTTTAAAACCTGGTCGGTGTGGCTGGCGTCGCTGGGTTCGATGCTCAGCGCCTGGGTGCAGTCGTTTCCCTCGTCAGCGCTGGATGCATGGAACGCGCTGCCGGCGGATATCAAAGAGATCCTGCCGCACAACTATCTCGGCCTGATCGGCGCCTTCATGGTGGCGATGGGCGTACTGGCGCAGTTCGTGCGTCAGAAGAACCTGGTGGAGCAGAGAAAAACGCTGGAGGACAAACCATGAGCTTTCTTCTTTCTCAGCTTGCCGGCAGCTGGCACTGGCTGGCGGCGATTGGCGGTGTGATTGCCGCGCTGATTGCCAGCTACGCCGGTGGCAAAAAAATCGGCAAGGTGCAGCAGCAGGCGAAAGCTGATGTTGCGCAGGCCGAAAAGACCGCCGCGCAGGCGGTTGAAGTTAATCAGCAGCAGCAACAGCTGCGTGAGGAGGCCAGACGTGTGGAAACCCGCAACGGTAATCTTGATGACGCTGCTGCTCGTGACAAGCTGCAGCAGTCGAAATACCACCAACCCTGAGGCGCCCGTCGTTATCGACTCCGCCTGTTCGTTATTTTCCCCGATTTACACCCACGGCAATGACGCCGAACGCATGGACATTCGCACCGTGCGCGCCATCAACAACCACAACGATCTCTGGGACCAGCACTGCCGCCCGGCGGCGCACTGACGCTGTTCTCTCGCTTTGTATTGCAAACCTGAAATGCCGAGGAGGCTAAGATGATCGAAGTTAACTCTTTTGCTGAACTGCGTACCACTGTGCCGGCCAAAAACGGCGATCTGGCGTTCCTGCGCCGCTACAACCCGGACTCCACCTTCCGTGGCGGTGGGGATTTCACCGGCTTTATCGGCACCACTACGGCCGCCGATGACGGCGGTACGCTGGCGGTCGGCAATGGCTTTTACTGGAAACGCGTGATCAACGATCCGGCCGACGTCAACGTCTACCACTTCGGCGCGAAAGGTGACGGTTACGCTAACGATACCGACGCCTTTAACCGCATGCTGGCGTGGACGCAGGGTTACAGCGGTAATATCCGTGACCTGCCGGTGCGTTTCCCGGGCGGTAAATTCCTGATTAACCCGATCGACATCAGCGCTACCGAGATCGCCTTTTTTGGTCTGCAGGGGGATGACGTGGAGCTGGGTTCGCTGCCGCGCACCACCATCATCTCCGACAAAAGTGCCAACACGGTGTTCAAAGTGAAGGCACGGCGGACCGCGATCAAAGGCATCACCTGGCACGGTCAGGCATCGGCCGACGTCACCACCAACAAAGGTACCATTACCGCCGAGATGTGTACCAACGTGCAGCCGTTCTTCGAAAACACCTGCATCGAAGGCACCACGTTAAATATTTACTGTTTCCGCGCGCAAAACAGCGGCGGCACGGTGATTAAAGCGCTGGATACGCTCGACAGTAAATTTGACCAGATCTACACGCTGTGGACCTATGGCCGGGTGTTTGACATTGGCTGGTCGAACTCGCCAAACGGCAAGTGGGACCACTCAACGGCTATCGAGATCTGCAACTGTAACTTTCAGACCGGCTACGGCGACGCCACGCTGTACATGCCGCGCGTGACGCAGGGCATCATGCGTAACGTGTGGATTGAGCACACGCGTAATCCGGGCGATCTGTCGGACGGTGCCTGGAGCATTGATACGCTGAACATTGAGGATTGCGGCACGCCGTTCAATCTCAATAATGCGCGCGTCATCATGCGCCAGATTGGCCTGCAGTCCGGAGCGAAGATCTCGAACGATATGGCCGGCACGCGCTGGCTGTCGACCTTTGACTACGGCTATCGTCGTGAAGAGCATCACGGCACGCTGATCACCGGCTCATTCCGCGCGGGCTACTACAGCGGCCACAAAGTCACCAACAACACCGACACTGATAACTGGTATCGCCTCGGCCAGCTGTTCTTCCCGACGGCGAATCAGCAGTGGGTGATGGAGCTGATTGGTAAAGCCGACGCCACCCAGCCAACCGGAACGGCCGCTTCGCCGGTCAATCTGGCGGGCACCGGGAAAACGTGGATTAACCTGCAGCGGCTGGAAACGGTATGGGCTGACGCCTGCCATATGGGGCAGCCGGCGGTGCTGGATATTCGCTACAGCCGCGTCGGCACCACGTATGCCGTGGTGTGGGTGAAGCTGCGCGCCAACAGCGGCGACACGCTGATTAACCTGAAGACCACCGGTCCGACGCGTTTTGAAGCCGGCTCCTGCTCGCTGTTCCAGCCTGACTTCTCGGTGGTGACGGATACCACCAAAATGGGCACCCTCAAACCGGCGGCGCGCTTTGGCCTGCACAATGGCGTCGCGGGTATTGGGGCTAACGAGAAAGGCGTGCTTACCGTCGCGACGGCAGCAGGTACGCCGACCAATAAAACCACGCCGACGGGCTTTGTGCTGGTCAATATCAACGGTGTCGATCGTAAGCTTCCTTATTACGATTGAGGCCAGCACCTTTTGGCGAGGCTGCGGCCTCGCCTTTTTTTGTGCCTGGCGCGAGAGGGCGCTGTTCGCGGCGTTTTTTCCGCGTCAAAACTAAGGCCAGCCCGGGTGATGCTGAAAAACGCAGCACTTAACCGGCACCATCTTGACTCATCCCCCCGATTTTTCTATGTTTACTCCCCGTAGTTCCCGCCTCAATGCCGGTATAGCTCAGTTGGTAGAGCAGCGCATTCGTAATGCGAAGGTCGTAGGTTCGACTCCTATTATCGGCACCATCTTTTCTCGTAAAATCATCAGGTTACTATTGCAGAGTTTTGCTTTGTTTAACACTAATGTGCAATTTTGCGCGTTGTAGGTGTGGCAAAATTGTGGCAAGTCCAGTGAGATTGTTTGTGGCTCAATGCAAGGGTATGCTAACAGCACGTGTTACCTTTTAGCTCCCGCCTATCTTGCCTTTTGAGCAATATTACTACTTTGATGGTTTCTGGTTACGGATGTTGTCAGTCCAGTTCGCAGCCAGCACGGTTTGACCTAAAGGATGTTATTACAATAACCTACGCAGGCATTCAAACACGTTTAGTCTGCCATTTAGGTTATTGCATTCACTTGACGACCCATTTGCATTTCACTTAGTCATATCTAACAAAAAAATGCATCCGATACCCTACTATTGACAGGCAGCTTTGAGCGATCTGCTGACATTACCAGCATAGTGGCGTATTAATCATCTAGGAGCAGGTCACAATCTCAGCCATCAAGCTCTGGACTAACCCAACTGCGAAACGCTGCAGACTAACAAGACCATCTTCGTCGTCCTCGCCGTAGAAACGTTTGAAGGCAACCGATCGCACCTTCTCATAGTCTTCACCATGTTCATCGCCTCCAAAACGCTTGGCGAGCGCCGCCAGCACGTACTTCAAAGACTCTTGGTCCTCCTCTGAACGAATAGAGCTATGACTTCGCTAGAGACAAAGTCGCTTACTTAGCTTCACTGTTTCGATGTTGCAACTCACATATTTTTAACTTTCAGAATGTGTTACCCAATAGTTCGTGCTAATGCTACTATTTGTATTCAATCGGATTAATGATGTTGTTACGCGAGTCCATTGAACTAAACATAAGGGAGTATATGGGGTTAGCTGAAACATTAGTTAGTATTCCACAGTCTGAAAGAGGCGGTGAGATTGCTCAACGTGGGTTTGACTATCAAACTTGCTGGGCTTTATCTCAAATGCTGGAATATGAACTAGATGAAAAGAACTATGTGTTTATCTTCGAATATCATGATGATGTTCTTATTCTTGATGACGAAGTTTCTCCAACACAACTCACATTTGCTCAAGTAAAAACAAGAGAGAAACACTGGACTGCATCCACTCTTAGTAATAGCACCAAGAAGAACCCAATATCTATCATCGGTAAGTTATTTATTCATCAAAAGAATTTCGCCGAATATTCACCCAAGCTCCTTTTTGTTACTAATGCTTCTTTCAATCTATGTGAGGAAAACGGTGGTAAGTCTTGTTTTGGTGCAAATGAAGTCAAAGTGGAGTATCAGACGAGCTTTAAGAAAGCAATCAAAGATCAAGTAAAGCTTGATGACTCCAGTATCGATCTTTCTGTTATGCGTTTCGTTCAATCCTCATTAAGCCTAGATGACCACATTACACATCTAAAAGGTAAACTATGCGATTTCCTTAGCAAGAAGTTTGGCGATAGCATTAGCCTGAGTGTTAATGCATTAGCTTCTTTGCTTGAACAGGCGTGTCGAGAAAAATCCAAGGTAAAATCCGCAGATATTATTAATTTTCCTGAACTTATTTCACGAAAGGGTTTCTCATCAGAAGCATTGAATGGTGTGCTTGATTCCTTGAATGCAAGTAATAGTTTAAAGCCTGATTGGGACAAAGCTAGTCCCCTATTCAATGATCTTGGCAAAACATCGCTTCAGCTCATTATCCTGCAAGCCATGTTCTCACAAGTTTGCATCGACCTTAACCAAAACAAAAAAAATCCTTCGACTGTATATCTAGAATATGCAATTAGCCTTTACGATGAGGCGAGTGCTCACTCGGATTTGAAATTATATCTAACTGAAACCATGTACAAAATTGATGCACTTTGTCCAGATTATGCATTGACTTTAAAGTCAGGGAAGAAAGAATGCATAGTTATTTACTCAATAATCCAGAAGCTCTTAGAGGGAAGTGAATAATGAAAAGCATATACTTTAAAAGTGCTCATATATTATCCCTTCGCGATAAGAAAGGATTCTCCTTCAAGTTCTCACCTGATATTAATATCATTACAGGTGAGAACGACACAGGTAAGTCTAGCTTTATTAAGAGCTTATATCATACATTAGGTGCTGATGTTCGACTGGATAAAAAGTGGAAAGAAGATAACTTTGTTTCAAAAGTTGTTATTTGTGTTAATAATCGTGACTATGCGTTTCTTCGTCACGAAAAACGTATTTCCATTTTCGATATAACAGCAGGACAAGAGCATCACTTAGTGACCTCTAGCTCTCGTGCAGAGATTGCATTAGCTGTGCGTGATGTCTTTGATTTCAATTTGGAGCTTGTGACTAAAACTAATTTGGTTCAGGGACAAGCACAACCAGCAAGTCTTTATCTCCCTTACTATATTGATCAAGATAACGGTTGGGGGAAAGTTTTAGATTCATTTAGCAGTTTGGCTATGTATGAGGACTGGCAAAAAAATATCTTGAATTTTCATACTGGTGTAAAACCAAAGGAGTACTATACTTTACAAGGAAAGATTAATTTAATTGATATCGATCTTGTTGAAATCCGAACGACGTTAAAAGCTCTAAAGAGAGCTAAAAAGCGATTCGAAGAGTCATTTGGAAGAGTACTTTTCGATGTGGATGTAAAATATTATGAAGAGCTGCTGGAACGTTTCCTTCGTAAGTGCCAAGACTTACATCAAGAAGAAACAGAATACAGAATTAAGCTCATAAAAATATTATCTCTACGAGATCAATTAGTAACAGAAATAGAGGAATCAAAAAGACAGCTCGATGAAAATGATATAGATTCTTTGCTACCATCGGCAGGCTTAGAAGCAAGATATGTAGTACTTGAGAATAAAGAAAAGCTATTGCAAATCATACCAAAGTTGTATGAGGAAAAATCTGTATATGATGATCAACTCTCTAAAATTAAAGAAGATTTGAAACAGGCTATAAGCTTAAGCTCAGAACTCAAAAACATGCTTCTGGAAGTCAAAGAGCAACTGACTCTTCAAGACGTTATTAAGTCTCAAGCAAGTAAGCAGGTTGAGGTAACTTTCGATGAGCAAATTAACGAATTACTGCTAAAAATAGGCGAATTGGATGTTGCTAGAACTCAGCTTTCAAAAGAAATAGCAAAGTTCGAAGATAAAAAGCGAGCAAAAGAAATCAATGATAAGTTTAAAGAGTCACTGAAGTTTGCGCAAACTGAGTTAGGTATCAAAGATCCTAAAGTTGGAACTATTCTTCAATATGGTCCGATTTCTAAGAGCGAAACAGGGAGCCGTGCTCCAAGATCAATATTGGCTTATCACTATGCTCTTCTAAAAACAATAGAAGATAAATCGACAAGTCCTATGCTTCCAGTAGTAATTGACTCGCCTAAACAACAAGATCCAGATCCGCGTACAACAAAAAAGTTATTCGATTTATGTATTAATGGTTTATCAACTAATAGCCAGCTAATTATCGGCTCAGTTTCATTTGAAAGAGAAACGAATCAGTTTAAAACACTTATTATGACTGAAAAATACAGTCTGCTAAAATCAGAGCTTTACAATCAGGTTTATCAAGAGATTATGCCTCTTTATGAACGAGCTGCGTTATCATAATCTGATCATTTATATGGGAACACGCTCATCACTATGAGTGTGTCTCCTCATAGTTACGCTAGCTATCAATTAAATTAGCCTATTCAATTGACCAGCTCTTCATTGATCAACAATAAGTGCTATTAGCTACTTCAGCTTTCGGCACAGAGCGGACGAGATGGCTGGTTTGAAGGTCCGCTGTGAGCGAAGAGCGGAACTACGCGATTAATCTCGCAGTCAAATAGTTGCATTACTCACATTACGGCGTATTAATCAATGGAAAGCAGATCAATAAGAACAGAAATAAACATTCCAAGCATTACTACAAGTCTGACATTAGAGCCAAACACATAATCCGTTCCCAGTGATTCACAAAAGGCGAATTATTGATTATTGTTTGAAATATAAGGTCTTTAGCAGCATTTTTATCTACGGAGATTGGTAGTACTGAGTTATATAGAGCTAAAAGCACAACTAACCTCGCACCAGCTTCTTTAGAGTATCTTAAAGATAAATCAAAATCGTTAAAATGTTTTTCCACTCTTTGTTTATGTGCATTATCCCAATCAGCAGGTGGCGAAACAAAATACTCAATAACTCCAGGCTCATCATTTTTGCCAACCAAGTATCTAGCCGATATCCACTGTTCATCATAATAACGGCTATCGTCTAAATAGGGATGTATTATCTGTTCTGCTTCATTTCTTGCAAAAGCTTCCCCTTTACCATCCATATTACAATCTCGACAAGCTGGCACAAGATTAACAGGCAATATAGAAAACTGAGGATAGTGAGCTTTAGGCAAATAATGATCTAAATTTCGAGGGCGCCCAATCCCACCACAAAATGGGCATTTTTCATTAGCAGCTGTCATCAGGGCATCATAAATAGTCCGAGCAGGCTTTTTCTTCCCAACAACATAATTTCCATAAAGCTTAACAAAGTCAGATTTCTTTAACCGACCTACAACAATAGGGTCTTCCTCATTTTTTATTTGCAGTGGTTGTATTGTATAAAGTTCACCAGTTAATGCCGATGCATTGTATGAAGCTGCCAATGTTCGCAAATCAGTTATTGCTTCATTCACTTTCAGCAACAAGCCCGGATTACCAGTTATGCCTTCGCGGCAGCTAGTCAGCATATCGGCATATGTATAAGCAGGTTGTTTAAGTTTTAACATCACTTAACACTCCGATCTCTGTGTGTGACAAGCGCTTTTAATAGAGCTCGGGCTTCAACACCAAGCTGGTTACGATACTCATCGACTATATCCTCATATGTTCCACCTGACTTAACAGATTGGACTAATAAATCGTGAAAACCGGATTTAACTACTTCAAGACCAAATACCTCTCTTGTTAAGATTCCTACATTCTCACCAAATGTTTCAATGTCTGGCCTGCGAGATTCGGTAGACAATCTTGAACGATTGATTTTCCAAACACATCGTTTAGGGACCTCTTGAAGTACCACAGGTGAGTGAGTTGCAATAATAGAAACACCATTTCTATCAAGTAGCAAATCAGACAGTGCACGAATAAAAGCAGACAGCAACGGTGGATGAAGATGGCTCTCTGGTTCATCAATTAGCACTAACGTTTTTTCTTCCACCGTTGCAACTAAACGTGTAAGTGTTAATAACACTACCGCATGACCGGAGCTCATTCTTTTTATACGTTTCCGTGCATTACTAACGAGCATCTCACCATTATATCCTGCTAGATTTTTCAGCTCCATGCTTGCAAAATTTTCATCAGACTCCAAAGTATCAATAGCCTGCAGCCATCTTTCACGCTTAGGAATCTGGCTAAAGCATAGCGTCAAAGCTTGTAGAAAGTCTTCATGAATATCATTTAGTCCTTTCAGCGACTCTCCTTTTTTTTTCAAACCTATATAGAAGTAGCAAGTTCCCTTTGATGGATCAGGCTGTTCACTTGGTGGCTCGAATGGATCGAATGCGCTAAATGACACAGAGACTAAACTACTAAAGTAATCATTATCAATCGGATCATCACTCCACCCCTCCAGATCATAAAATTTTGCATTCGACGTACCTTTACTGGTAACAGCTTCAATCATTCCGTTTAGAATTGTCGTTTTCCCTACACCATTACGACCTATGATCGCGTGAATATTGGTGCTTGGTTTTTCTCCTACTTTCACCTTAAATGATAATTCGATATCGGAAATCTTGTCTTGTGCAGGGCGAATGAACTTGAACTCAAAATTAGTCAGTGGATTCTTTCCCTCAAGTACTCGCGCAAACTGCCCTTTAATAACAGACAAGCTAACATACCGAAGCAAAGACGTTTTAAAGACCTCCTCATCCTTAACAAGATCTATAAGTTCTGGCGCATAAGCAATATCTTTGAGCGCCTCAAGTAATGAAACTTTGACGGATTCTGGTAAATTCGAAATTTTCTGATAATAGTCGACATCCTGACCAACGGAAAAATATCCTTCTGGGAGAATTCTAAACCTGCTTCCTAACGTGGAGTAAGTTGATTTTTCAGTAGTTTGTCCTTGAAAGCCAATCTTGACATTCCCAATATCATGCCGTTCACCTTTCTGATCAAACAGATACATGTAAAACATTGTAATGAATGAAAAGTCATTCCAACGATCCACATGCAGGTAAGCCGTACTAATACCTGCGGCAGGAATACGTTGCTCTCGGGGTACAATAATGATTTCCATATAATTTCCGAAAACCTTTTTTGTTTAGATTCACCTAATTATATCAAAAACAACAACAGATGTGTAAATATCTGCTGCGAGAAATTTAAATATACAAGAAAAATCAAGAATTGTTTTTGCGGTTACGCTACTAATTAAAAGAAGTATCTTCAGGAGTTCTAATTATTAGTTGAAATAATTTACATATGAGCCGCAGTTGGACTTTTGACATAATAAGATTCTAGCAAAGGCAGCTTCTGGCCAAAAGCAGTCTTTCGGGTTTAAGACCTACAGCCTGACACTTCCGAATCTAAGTGGTCGAATTTTATTAGTGATGGTGGAGTAATCTGCAAATGGGTAGTCAAGTCAAATGGAACTATGTATCCATTAGTATTTGCGGCTAATTAGATGTATGATATTAACGTCTAATGTAGGAATGTTCCATTCAGGCCAGAGCGTCAAACAAAGTCCGAATTTACCAGTCGGGCTTCTTTATGTCGGTTTTCAGTGTCGCCTGTACCACGGCTAAAATGATTTGTCCGGTCAGGACTGTGTCCCATCATCCAGGATTAAATTTCTCAATCCTCAGTCCTCTTGGTATTATCATGTTTTAATGAGTCACTAGTAATACATGAGTATTATTCAAAGCATATTATGTATTAGGACTAAGCAATCGAATTGAATACCATTACTTTTTTTTATTAAACCATGCCTCATGTAGCTCTTGCAGTTTCACCCAAAAATATGCATCTGTATTGAAAATTATCGCGAGTTGAAAAGCTTCCTCAAGAGTTATATTTCGCTCATTTTTTATTATTTCCAAAATTTTTTCATATGATGTATCCATCAGTTCAGCAAGTCTTGCGGGAGGCATATCCAATGGTTTCAAGAATTCTTCGTATAAAATCTCTCCGACAGTTGAAGGTGCAGCATTTATCGTCCTCATCCCCCCTCCTTTTTTTAAACGTCATCGGATTCATTATAGTAATTTGTTTAGCTAAACAAATCATAGAGTAAGGTTGGTTTAAGTGTTTTTCTTACTCAAATTCTATATATCCGCTGTCAGGTATGAATCATTTGCAAACAGTAGTTCTTATAAAGGTTAGCTAACCAAATTTATAAGTCATCTACAATCCTCTGTTATTTACATTTCGTTTCATTTTATTTATTGCTATTTAGTTTAGCTAAACAATCTATTTCATCATGTATAATCTGTGTATTTATCCACAGATTCTGTTGATAATATTGTGCATGACTTGCTTGTTAATTTTTTATTATATGACATATGAGGTACGCTTTTATGACATATGAGGTACGCTTTCATGACATTTGAGGTACGGGTATAATTTAAAATTGTCATAATAAACAAATAAATATATCGCTTTTCCCCCCCCCCCTCTAACCTGATCTTTAACCTTATATATAACCAAAAAGATTAAAGGGATTATTAAAACCTTAGTGTGATTCAGAAATTGGTCAATAAAACAAATTTCATATGAAGTAAGAACCAGATGAATAAAAACCCTGTTGACATTATTCTTTTTGGCAGTAAGTTTTAATTATTCTCAATTCATAACGTTGGTTAGCAAACTTTAGCGCCTAAAATTTTAGCCGCTAAAATCCTCAAATTTCTACTGAGAGATGGGTTCTTCGATGAAATCAGTTATGCCAGAACTTATAACCGTTGAAGAGTTGGCTTTTGCATTAAAGAAAACTGTAAAAAGTATCCGCAGTGATGCAACGCGAAATCCAAAATGTCTTCCACCAAGATGTCGTCTTCCCGGTAATAAACGTCTTCTCTGGCGTAGAGAGGATGTTAAGGACTGGATAGATAAATCTGTTGAGTCAAAGACAGAAAATGACGATATAGCGAAAGAGATAAATAGGTTTCAAAGGAAACGTGGCAGGCCGCTAAAACCCAAGCCGCGAGAATAAAAATATTCCTTGGGGTATTCAGATAAGTTTCCTTTCAATAAACACATATGCTGCACACTTTTACACGACTAATACTGCACAAATGCTTTACGAAAACACACTGAGTACACAGGAATACACAATACGTACACAGGAATACACAATACGTACACAGATTCACAACGGCAAATGTAGGGCAGGACATGTAAAGTAGGCCCACCGTAAACGGTGCTTCTACTTTACCTTCCCTTATTCGCAGCTGAGCTGCTCAACGGAGTCCTGCTCTGCGAGGCTGATCGGCTACCGCCTGTATGGAGAATGATATGACCGTTTCTCAGACTAGAAAAAATAGTACACCAATTAAAGTTTATTGTTTGCCAGATGAAAAAGCGCAAATCCAGGAAAATGCAGAAGCATCTGGCTTAAGTGTAGCGAGTTTCATTCGTAAAGTAGCAATGGGTTATCAGGTTGAGTCTATGGTAGATATTGAACAGGTTGTAGAGCTTAGCCGAGTAAATGCTGATCTTGGTCGACTTGGTGGGTTACTTAAACTGTGGTTAGCTAACGATCCACGCACAGTTGATTTTTCACCCTCATTGATAAAAACGTTGCTTGCTAAAATAGAATCAACCAGACAAGAACTAAGAAATATTATGGATAGAATCTTGGATAAATAAATTTATGGTTTCCTAAATATCTGTATTTGTTAAAAGTACGAGTTTTCAATATTAATAATCAGTTAAATTTGAGGTGGGCAAATGAAGTTAATGCTCCGAGTATTTTCATCACTGAGAGGGATTTTAGCAGCTAAAAAATCATTAGCAGCTTCCTTCCTGGCGTCCATCATGGCATTACCGGCGACAGCCGGTATCCCTGTAATCGATGGTACTAATGTGGTGCAGACCACAATCAGCGCAGTCAACAACGTTCAGGCTGTGGCAAAACAGATCCAGCAGTACCAGACGCAGCTGCAGCAGTATGAAAACATGCTCAAAAATACAGTCGCACCTGCAGCCTATATCTGGGATCAGGCCAATTCGACCATCAACAAATTGTTGCAGGCGCAGGACACCCTTAATTACTACAAAAACCAGGCCGGGAGTCTTGATTCATATCTGAAGCGTTATCAGGACGTGAATTACTACCGCTCATCACCGTGCTTTAACAGTAATGTTGAATGTACTGCGGATGAAATTAGCGCACTGCGCAAAGCTGAACAGAACAGCTCTGAGGCACGTAAAAAGGCCAATGACGCTGTATTTAAGGCTCTTGACGAACAGCAGGAAACACTGCAAAGCGATGCTGACAACCTTGCAGATTTGCAAACGCAGGCAACCGGCGCACAAGGGCAAATGGAAGCTATTCAGGCCGCTAACCAGCTTGCCAGTGCTCAAACGAACCAGTTGCTGCAAATCCGCTCGCTTCTGGTAGCTCAGCAAAACGCTGCAGCAACACTGGCACAGGCTGAGGCTGATAAAGAAGCCCAACAAATAGTCGCTGATGAAAAAGCGTTAGCTGGCGAGAACACACCAAGCCCGAAGCGAATTTGGTGAGGGAGAGCTGAATGAAAGATAAACTTTTGGTCATTTTTATTCTAATAATTTCATTAATTCTATGCTCTTGCGATAAAAAAGATGAAGATTGTTTATCGACGTCAGAGAATAAATTGAACGAACATAACTACGATAAATGTGCCCTGAGTGGCAATAACAATCCTAGCCCTAAGCGAGAATGGTAATTATGAGAATAGTAAGCAAGCTCACTTTTTTAGGAATGGTTTTTTTGTTTTCTGTAAATGCTTATGCTGGTCAATTAGATAGTAGCGGATTACTTGATACGTTATTAGATAAGTTTCAGCAAGTAGCCAGCACATGGTCATTAGTAATTGGTGATTATGCAAATTGGCTCTTCTGGGGGCTGGTATTAATAAGTATGGTTTGGACATTTGGTATGTTGGCGATGCAAGGGGAAGGTTTAATCAGTGCACTTGCAGAAATAGTTCGTTTTTTTGCCGTGATTGGTTTTTTTTATTATCTTTTAATCAACGGCCCAGCCATATCACAATCTATAATTAACTCAATGAGACAACTTGCAGCAAATGCTTTAGGAACAAGTACTGGTATTTCACCCTCCAGCATAGTGGATATGGCATTTGTGATATTAACAAAGGTCAGTTCAGCAGCATCAATTTGGTCTCCAATGATTTCGACCATTATGATAACCGTCGCGATAATAGTATTAGTAGTAATGGCGCTTATCGCGATAAATATGCTAATAATGTTAGTTTCTGCATGGGTGTTGTGTTATGCAGGAGTTATTTTGCTTGGGTTTGGTGGCTCGAAATGGACTTCTGATATAGCAATAAATTACTTACGCACAGTATTATCGATTGGTATTCAGTTATTTACGATGACATTAATCATGGGGATTGGGCAATCATTTATAGATCAGTATTTTTCTATTATTAAAAATGATATTCCTGATCTTAATAGTCTTATTGTTTTACTTCTGGCGTCAATTATTCTTTTAGTATTGACGAATAAATTACCGTTGTTGTTATCAGGCGTTGTTGGAGGAGCGTCCTTACAAGGGATCGGTGGTTTTGGAGCAGGTATGATTACTGGCGCTGCTACTACTGCAATCAGTGGCGCTGGGGCAATGGCAATGAGTGCTACAGCTCAAGTCAGTGGTGGTGCTTCCGCTCTAAAAGCAGCATTTGAATCTGCACAAGCGGCGATGGCCGAAGAATCTGGTTCTGGTGATAAAGGTGGTTCAGGTGGAGGATTTGGCGGAGGGGAAGATACCGGTTCCGTAGATACTTCTGGAGGACAACCATCAGGCGGTTGCGGTGGTTCTTCTGCAGGGAGTAATACAGGTAGCGTCAGCGGAGGAAGCCAGGGGTTTGCTTCATCATTCTCACGAGCTGGCCGCATGGCTTCTCACATGGCGAGCGGGCTGTCTAACGGAGCTTCGGAGTATCAGATGATGAAGGTAAGTACTAATACTATCCGAAGACAACAGACCGTTGGTGGGGAAATAGCGAATCAAATACGTAAACACACAGCCGATCGTCAGACTAACCACGAACAGGATGAGTTTGAGGGTGATAGTTTAACTGGCAGTAAAAAATCTTGATTTAGGCGCGTCAGTTAGCGCGGTAACGTTAACTGACGCTTCCACTAAACACCTGTAAGGAGGTGGATAATGGCTGATTATAATAGCTTTGTTTTGGAAGGAATAAAAATTATTTTTGCCGATAACAACAAGGAGTTTATTAAAGAGATTTGTGAACCATTGATAAATATTCTATGCATCGAAGAGTATTATTCTGCTACGGGAATTTATAATTATGATGATGCTGATGAGCAAACGGAGTTATTGAAAAAAGCAATTTTTAGTTATAGGAATAATCATTGAGAAGATAGGCTAACATAATGTTAGCCTTTTTCTTATTTTTTCGATTTCTCTATATGGTGATTTAAAATCTCTGCTTTTGCCTCTTCATAAGTTAGCTTACCTCTTATAACTTCATCCTTTATTTTCTGGTAAAATTCTGACCCGCGAGGATCTTTACCTGATAAATATAAGCTAGCCTCTGCTTTCCTAAATGCCTCAATCCTTTTTCTCTTCGTGGTCTCATCCATTTTCATTACTACCTATATTTTAGTCAGCTGATGAGGTAAATGATATCATTTCGATAACTTCTATTCCTTTAGAATTAATTCTGTAGCATTCGTTTTTCGATTTCCTGATGTATGAAAATGAATCTTTTTTTGTATTGCAATCTGTCTTAGAAAAAGCATCAAGTAAAAGAAAAGACTTCTGATGCTCTGGTATTATCTTTATTGAAAAAACACCAATGAATAATAATGCAATTGCTGTCGATAATAGATCTGCAACTCTTAAGTAGCTATTCGAACATATAAGTATTTTTTTAAACCATATCATTAAAATTAGTTTTGCTCTATTAATATCTTGTGCCATTGTTTTTGCAATGTATAATAGATTCTTTTTATTGGATGAAGTTGATTCTTTATTTGTTTTTTGCATTGCTTTGAACATGGTTACGATACCGAAAGCTAACCCGAAAACTAACAACATAATAACTTTGAAATCAACCTCTTGGTTTTTTTCAATCGTCTCTCTTAGCATTGCAGAAAAAGGGATGGTCAAAATTGCCGCGTAAAAGCATTGATAAGCAGTAATTCTTCCAAAGTATAAGTATATGAAAATGCTAAGGCCATAAATGGATAGAGATAGAGGAATGGCCATTGCGAAAGCATAACCATAAGATGAGTATATTAAGTATTCCGGTTGAATATCGTAATCAAAATTAATTTTATGTTTTGCATACCACATACAAATTGAAAAAATCAATACTGTTCCAATCCATTTAATGATGCTGTGCTCAATCATTTTATTGACGATTGTTTTTTTGTTGTTATAGGCACAAAAAATGAATGCTACCGAGAGGAATAATCCACAAACTAAGAAGGTTTTATCTTGAAGTAATAATGGGAACTTCATGATTACAATGCAAGCAATCAGCAAATATATAATGGATACAATGTTGAAATCAAAATTTGCAATGTGTTTTCTAATGTAACGCATAAGATATCCTTTATTTCAACTTTAACGCTAAATCCTCAGCTTTTGGATGATAATACCGCATTAGCATTCTCGGGTCTTTATGCCCCGTGATTTTTGTCAGCTCGTGCATGGGGAAAATCTCAGCCAAGCGAGAGGTCGCTTCATGCCGGAGATCGTGAAATCTTAAATCTTTGAGGAAAGTGTCATCACATTGAGGTTTAGCTTGTTCATATCTTTCTCTGGCGCGCTTTACAGCTCGATCAAAAGCGCGGGTGATCGCATCGGCACGCATTCCAAAAACCTTGTCATCAGCTTGTTTAGAACGCTCCTTTAGATTGGATAGTACCATAACAGCCTTTGTGGATAAGGGGACATCGCGAGCATTACCATTCTTAGTATCTGGCAGATGTGCAACTCGCCTATCAAGATCGATAAAGCGCCATCGAAGTTCTGCAATTTCGCTACGGCGCATGGCTGTCTCTAACGCCAGAAGAATGATTGCTGGCAATACTAATGAATGTGTTGCGGCAATGATATGTTCGATCTCGTTGGCTAATTCCTTTCCTGACGTAACACCGGTTTGCTCAGAAACTAAAGGCAGCGCTTCCAGGCGTCTGGTCCTTGAGTTCTGGGTTGGGGTTTGCGAATGGCCTCTACGGGGTTCAGCAGGCTCTCCATGCCCCATTCTTTCCGCGAAACATTGAATACATGAGAAAGTAAGGCCAAACGCCTTAAAACGGTTGCAGGAGCATAAATTTTCAACCATTCATCTCTTAGCTTGGCGACATCGGCACTCCTGATGCTGGCCATATAGTTTTTTGCCAGCTGAGTGCCTTTTAGTATCCGCACCAATGATCGGTCTTGCACTGCTCCTTTTTTGTCGGGAACAATCTCTTTTTCATAGCGCGTTAGGGCTTCATACAATGTCGTAGATTCCGCTTCGCTGCGGCTAAGCCAAACTCCTCTCGCCATTTCTGACTCGATCATTTTGGCCCAAGCATCTGCTTCTACTTTGGTGTTAAAGGTTTTGGTTTGAGAGGGAAAACCACGTTTACGGATTTGAGCTTCCCATTGGTAGTTACCACGTTTGCGTATAGTCGCCATTTCTGTCTGATTCCTAACGAACTGTGGCAATATTGTGGCAAAAAATCTATTTAAATTCGATAGGTATTGATTTTACAGGACCAATTTACGCATTCGTAATGCGAAGGTCGCAGGTTCGACTCCTGTTTCCGGCACCAGTTAAATCAATGCCTTATCTAATATTGTTACTGTCCCGATTCAGCCTGTGTGACAGATTTGTGCCCTTAACACTCATAAACATGGCGATTTTTGCGTGCGCAGAAAGGTGATGGGCGTCAGGATAATCACAATCTAAAAGAGGCGCATTGCTCGGGCGCGGCACCCTGCGCCGCAGTGCTATTCACTGCAGCGTTCATATCTTCCTTACCCAGCAATCAGCGCCCGTGGTTCCAGAAACGCGCTGATACCCGCCTGTCCCATTTCCCGGCCTATGCCGGAGTGGCGAAAACCGCCGAACGGCGCGCGTGGTTCGTGAGCCAGCGTGTTGATCATCACGCGGCCGGCGATCAGCTGTTCTCCCACGTTGCGCGCATGCTGTTCATCCGCACCGATCACCAGTGCCGACAGGCCGTAATCGCTGTCGTTGGCCATGGCGATGGCTTCGGCTTCATCGCGGTAGGTCAGGATGCTCAGCACCGGGCCAAAAATCTCTTCGCGCGCCAGCGGCATTTCATTGGTGACATCGCTGAACAGCGTCGGGCGGATATACCAGCCGTGGTGCAGCCCGTCCGGGCGGCCGCTGCCGCCGGTCAGCAGGCGCGCGCCCTGTTGTTCGCCAAGCGCAATATAGTGCTGCACGCGCTGCCACTGTTTCTCGTTAACCATCGGCCCGATAGTGGTGCGCGCGTCAGCCGGATCGCCGGAGACCTCCGCAGCGACTGCCGCCGTCAGCGCCTGTTCGAACTCGGCCTTGCGCTGCTCCGGCACCAGAATGCGCGTGCCGGCAATACAGGCCTGGCCGCTGTTGATAAAGCCAGCCTGAACCGCCAGCCCGGCTGCCTGCGCGGCATCGGCATCCGGCAAAATCAGCGTCGGTGATTTACCACCCAGCTCCAGCGTGACGCGTTTAAAGGTGTCGGCGGCGCTGCGCAAAATCGCTTTGCCGGTGGCGGTCGAGCCGGTGAAGGAGATTTTTGCCACCTGCGGACTGCGGCTCAGGGCTTCACCGACGCTGGCACCGCGTCCGGTGACGATATTAAACACTCCCGCAGGCAAACCGGCGGTGTGTAGCGCCCTGGTGATCACCTGGGTCTGCAACAGGCTGAACTCGCTGGGTTTGATCACGGCGGTACAGCCTGCGGCAATCGCGGTCGCCAGTTTATGGCAGATAAAGCCCGCGTTGCTGTTCCATGGCGTGATCAGGCCGGCAACGCCGAGCGGCAGCATCTGCACCTGCGCGCGGCCTGCCTGTTGTACAAACGGATAGCGTTTCAGCTCTTCAATTACCTGCAGAATCACGTCAGCCGGATAGCGGCTCATCCACTCGGAGCGTGCGGTGGGCGCGCCGTACTCCTCAAGGATCGCCGCGTGCAGCTCACTTTCGGCTCCGTTAACCGCATGGTACATCTGTTCCAGCAGGGTAATGCGCTGCGCCACCGTGGTCGCGGCCAGGGCGGGAAACGCCGCCGCTGCCGCCGCAATCGCGCGTTCAGCATCCTGCGCATTGGCCAGACGCGCTTTACCGATAACGCTGCCGTCGGCAGGTTTGATAATATCCAGCCATTCATCGCCGTCAGGAGTGACAAACTGGCCGTTGATATAGATGTGTTCAATCATGTGCATGGCTATGCTCCTTTGCATGTTGCGTGGCGGCAAAGTAGCACGCACCACCGGCGGCGATAATCCGCCTCCGCCTGCAAAGGGTATTGCGCGAAACGGAATAATTGATGAACCGGACAGGTCTGACTGAACTGGAAATTGTGCTGGCGGTCGCGCGGCGCGGCACCTTTAAAGCGGCGGCCAGCGAGCTGGAGATGTCGGCTTCGGCGGTGACCAATGCGGTTGCCGCGCTGGAGAAACGACTGGGCGTGCGGCTTTTCAACCGCACCACGCGCAGCGTCGCGCTGACCGATGCCGGACGGCGTTTCAGCGAGAAAATTGTGCCAGCGCTGGCGATGATCCGCAGCGCGGCTGAGGAAGCCGGCAGCGATCCGGGCGATCCGGCCGGTATGCTGCGTCTCAACGTGCCGCCGGAGAGCAGCGCGCTGTGGTACGCATCGATATTGCTGCCGTTCCTGCAACGCTATCCGCGCATTCGCGTCGATATTTACAGCCAGAAAGAGCGGGTGGATATCGTGGCCGACGGCTTCGATGCCGGTATTCGGCTGGCAGAGGACGTGCCGGGCGATATGATTGCCGTCAGGCTGACGCCGGAAATGCGCATGATTGTGGTGGCCGCGCCAGCCTACCTCGCACACGCGGGCACACCGCAGACGCCAGAGGCGCTCGATCAGCATCAAACCCTGTGTATGCGCATGGCGGACGGCAGCGTTTACCGCTGGGAGCTGAGCCAGCAGCAGCGTTATCGGCTGCAGGGCGAGCCGCGTATGGCGGCCAGCGACATGAGCGCCATCCACCAGCTAGCGCTGGCGGGTCTGGGCATTGCCTGCATGACGGAACAGCAGGTCGCGGCGGATGTGCAGGCGGGCCGACTGGTGCACCTGCTGCCCGGCTGGCAGGTGCCTCTCGGTGCGCTCTGCCTCTACTATCCGGGACACCGGCTGGTGCCGCCGGCGCTGCGGGCGCTCACCGACTTTGTGCGTGAGCAGCGTGATGCTTCTGCCTCATCTGAAGCCGGATGACGTCCTTTATCAGGCGTTCAGTAACTTCAGCACCTGCTGCGGCAGCTGATTAGCCTGCGCCAGCAGGGCGCTGCTGGCCTGCTGCAGAATTTGCTGACGCGACAGGCTGGAGACTTCCGTGGCGTAATCCGCATCCTCAATACGGGAACGCGATGCCGCAATCGCGGCGGTCGCGTTACCCTGCAGCGTTTGCGCCGAGAGCAGCCGGTTAGCAACGGCGCCCAGACGGGTGCGCTGACTGTCGATTTGGCCGATAGCGCGATCCAGCGTGGCGAGCGGATCGTCCGGATGCTTCAGGCGGATCTCTGAACCGGTCTCGGCCACGCGCAGCGTCGTAAAGTTGGTGGAGGCATCGGTAACTGACGACAAAGCCGCCTGGAAGTAAATCTGCACGTCACCCACGCCCTGCAGGGTTTTCAGCATCAGGTTGCCGCTGCTGTCACTGCGGACGAAGGTGGCGGTTTTATCCAGATTGCCGTTCGGCACATCCATGTAGTAATTGCCGTCGGCGTCGAGTTTCAGCACATCATTACTGCTGTTGCCATCGACATCGGTATAGCGCACATCCACATTGGCCGGATCGAGCGTGATGTAGGAGGTGCCGGTCACGCTGTTTACCGCACTGAAGCTGTTAATGCTGCTGGCGCTGGTCGCGACGATGCTCAGGGAATTACTGGTGCCATCCGAGGTCGCGCTGACGGCGGCGTTGTAATACTGGTAGCTACCGCCGCCGTTATCCACTTCCATTACATACTGCCCGCCGCTGCGCAGCAGACGGCCATTGCTCACCGCGTTGCCGCTGGCATCGCTGAAGCTAAGGCTGGCGGTGCTGGTGTCGATCGCCGACGTGTCGGTCACCGTGGTCGGCAGGGTGGCGAAATCACTGTCGGTTTTGGCGGCACCGCCGGTCATGCGTGCCGTTACTGCGCCGCTGCTGCCAAAGCTTAGCGTGGCCGGATACCAGCTGTTGTTCTGCTCAATATAATACTGGCCATTATCCTGCGTTAACGTGGCTGCTGGCGTGGTGCTCAGCGCGCTGCCACTGCTGTCCTGATAATTAACCGCCGGGATGGTGCGCGACGCAATGCTGCTGACGTTGCTGTACAGCGGCGCCGGATTGCTGCGGCTAATCGAGACGTTACCGGCAGCCGTGGCGGTATCCCAGCGCGCACTGACGGCGGCCAGATAATAGACCGGCTTGCCGTCGGCGTCGCTGCTCTGCACGTACTGGCGGTTATCACCACTGCTGCGCACCAGCTGCGGTGAGCCGCTGGCGGGCAGATAGTTCACGGTAATTGCCGGGTTGCTGAACGCCATATTGGTGGCGATGCCGGTAAGGGTGGTGACATTGGTCACTTTGCCGCTGATGCCGCTGATCACCAAATCCTTAAGTCCCAGTGCCTCCACGCTGAAGCCGGGTGCCGACAGGTCGAGACTGATTTTCTCGTTGTCATTAGCGCCCACCTGGAATCCCAGCTTACCGGCGCTGCCATCCAGCAGCCTGATGCCATTAAAGCTGCTGCTGGTGTTGAGCCGGTCAATCTCTTTCAGATTGAGGTTAATCTCCGCCTGAATGGCGTCCGAGTCGCTCTGCGAATTGGTGCTGTTTAATCCCTGAACCGCCAGCTGGCGAATCCGCTGCAGGCGGTTATTGATCTCATCCAGCGCGCTTTCCGCGGTTTCGACCAGTGACAGGCCGTCACCGGTATTACGCTGCGCCACTGCCAGGCCGTTCTGCTGGCTGCTAAAACGGTTACCAATCGCCTGACCTGCCGCATCGTCACGCGCGCTGGTGATGCGCATACCCGACGATAAATGGCGGATCGCATCGCCCAGCGCCGCGCCACTTCTGGCAGATTGCTTGCTGGCGTTGAGGGCTGAGAGATTGGTTTGCAGGCTGATCATTTCCGGGCTCACTGATAAATACACTGATAGCGTTATCGGCATTTACCGGCTTTCTTTAAAAAAATATTTGGCCTAAGTCACGTCAGCGAAGTGCTGATTGTTAAAATAAGCAGCATGAAATCGCGCTAAGTTGAGTTTGTGATGCGGTAAGGATCTGTATTTTTTCGCACGGCGCTAATTTATAGAGGCAGCGCTTGACGACTACTAAAAATAGCAGGTCAGCAGAATGAATAAAGGTTATTACTGCTTAAGCGGGACGGCGAGGGCGTAACCCATTGCGATAACAACCGCTTAGGATGCTACTGGACTTATCCGCCGGTTTCCCTGCTCTTATTCCTGGTCAGCAGCGCGCGCCGCCCTTATCAATCGCCGCGGTTGCGCTTTATCGATGCTAATCAGTCAGCGCGAAATAAGGCGGTGGGGCGAGTGAGTAAATTCCGTTTTGGTCTGGAAGGCATTGACCTTATAACTGCGCCTGGTAAGAATGCGGTAAAAGTTTTGAATCAGATCGCAATTTTTGGCCTTGTGCCATTTGCAGTCCGGCTGCGATAGCCGGACTGAATTAACGCCACTTGCACCTCGCGCCGTGCAACATACATCGCGGCGTAATAAAAGTGCAGGGCATACAGCAAATATCGTTAATGTCGTAACGCTCGTTGCGAAGGCCCGTCGAAAGATGCACCTTTTCAACCGCGGTCGGCAGTTCCCGTTCTCCTGATGCGGCAAAAAATAGCTGGAGAGGTAGCGCCGATTAGGATAACGAATAAACCTTTATCTGATAAATGTTTTACCCGGCAGCAACGCAATAAATACGTTGCTGTGCAGGAAGTGCTGGGGCTAACTGTCTGATAAATAACTGAACTCTGCGGGGTGCAGCGCCCCTTCTTTACGCCTGAAAATGCACCAAAGAGAATTCCAGCACGCTGGTCGCTGTAAGCCAGGGGCGGTAGCCTGCGGTTTTTACCCTTTAAATCGCCAGATAAACCTGACCTGAATATATAGCGAAATTCTTATCTTGTTGCAGCAAAAAATAGACGTGTTTCGGCGGTCATATTTTGCTGAGGAAACTCTGAAAACAGCGGCGTATTAATGTTAAGCCGGATGAAAGCATGGGCCGTTAAACGTTAAGCATTAACGGTTCAGTATCAATTTTTATTTTGTCACGGCGGGTTCAACCCCCAATAAATTATGTTTTGAGGTCATATGCAAACTCCCGTTAACGACGTGCTGATTAGCGTCATTGTGCCGGTGTATAACGCCGCAGCTTATCTGGAAAGATGCATCGACAGCCTGCTGCAGCAGGATGAGGTTCGCTTTGAGGCCATTTTTATTAATGACGGCTCCAGCGATGACTCGCTGGCGATCCTGCAGCGCTACGCCGGTTATCCGCAGTTCCACCTTATCAGCCAGGCCAACGCGGGCGTCTCGGCGGCACGCAACCGGGGCATTCGCGCCTCGCGCGGCCGGCTGCTGTGTTTTTTAGACGCCGATGACTTCCTGCCGCCCCAGGCCTTCTCGACGTATGTGCGGCTGATGAGTGATGAAACGGCGATGGTGGTGGGCGAGTCACAACACTTCAACCCGGACGGCGCACCGCTGGATTTTCCCGCCAACCGTGAACAGGCGCACGCGCTGTCGGTGTCTGCGGCGATTAACGATCTGCTCTATTACCACCCGCGCCACGGTATCTGCGACAAGGTGTTTCGCGGCGATGTCATTCGTCAGCACCGGCTGCGGTTCAACGAAGAGATTGCCAATTTCGAAGACCTGCTGTTTGTCATGAACTACCTGCATCTGCAACAGGATCGCCAGGTAGTGATGACGCAGCGGGTGGTTTATCACTACGTCAAATCCACGCACTCCGCAACGCGTTCGGCGCTGCGGGAAAAACATTTCTCTTTTGCCCGCTCGTTCAGCGGCATGAAGGCGTTTTTATCGAGCCAGCATTATCGCTGCTATTACCACCTCTATTTAAAAGTCACGGCGTCTTACATCCACAAAGGGCTGCACAGCGACAGCCTGAGCCGCGCCTTCATTGATGAATACATCACGCTCTATCGCCGCAGTTTCCGCAGCTGGTGCACCGCCGGACCGCTATTTAATCCGTGGAGCCTGTACTTTGCGCTGTTTTTCATTAGCCCGCGCCTGGTTTCACGGCTGCGCCGGCTGGCAGAGAAATAATCGCACCGGAGGCGTTGTGAAAGACAAATTAAAAAACTCCATGTGGATGATTGCCGAAAAGCTGATTGCGGTATTCGGCCTGATCTTTGTCACCTCCTACGTGGCGAAATACGTCGGGCCCACCACCTTTGGCATTATCTCCATCGCCATGCTGGTATTTCAGTTTATTCAGACCATCGCACTGATGGGCAGCGATGTGATTTTGCTGAAACGCATCGCGCAGAATCATCACTCCGGCCTGCGCCTGATGATGGCGACCTTCCTGCTGGTGCTGGTGCTGTATTGCGTGCTGTCAATTGTCGGCATGGCGATTATGGAAGAGGAGTGGAGCGCCGACGCGCTGGTCTTTATCTGCGCGGCAGCCATTGCCTGCCTGTTCTCATCCATTGACCTGGTCAATATTTACAACGAAGCGAGGCTCAACGCGCGTCTCAATGTGATTGCCAACGTCATTGGCCTGGCGATCAGCCTGACGGTGCGCTTTCTGATCTCCTATTACCAGCTGGAACCAGCCTGGCTGGCGATTCCGATTGTGCTCGCCACCTTTATTCCTTTCACCATCAAGTTAACGCTGTTTTTGCTGTATGAGCGGCGTGCACCGCTTCCGGCGCTGCGCCACGTGAAAAAGTATTCGCGCTACATGCTGGTGTCCGGCATGTCGCTGATCTTCTCTGCGATTGCCGTTGCGCTCTATACACGCGTGAATCAAATCAGCGTCTCTTATTTTCTCGGCGTGAAAGAGGCGGGCATTTTTTCCGTGGCGCTGACGTTGTCAACCGCCTGGGTATTTTTACCCAGCGCGCTGCTGGCGTCGTTTTATCCGGCGTTTTTTGCCGAGCGTAATGACCAGCAGGCGATCGTCAAAGCGCAGAAACTGCATCTGCTGGTGATTGGCGTTTCCGCTGCGGTAATTGTGGCGATCTGGCTGCTGTCGGGCTGGTTTATTCGTGACTTCTATGGTGAGCAATATCTTGATGCGGTGGCGCCGACGTTATTACTCAGCCTCGGTGCGATGTGCGCGGTGCTGAGCAGCGTCATGGATCGCTTCATCATTAAATATAACGGCTATCGCTATCTGGTGAAGAAAACCTTCGCTGTATTAGTGATTTGCCTGCTGTCGTCGCTGCTGCTGGTGCCGCATTTCGGCTTAACCGGTGCCGCCATGAGCGTGGTATTAACCGAGTTTTTATCGTTCTCCCTGCTGAATTACTTTTTCCCGGCACAGCCGGTCATGCGTATTCATCTGATCTTTTTCAACCCCAGGAAACTATGGCAGCTCTTTAGCACTATCAAAACCTCAGACAGTAAAGAGAGTTTATCATGAATGAAAAAACGCTATTTAGTATTATCATTCCCGTCTATAACGCGCAAAACACTATCCGGCGTACGCTGCAAAGCGTATTAAATCAAACCTTCAGTAGCTATGAAATAATTGTTGTCAACGATGGCAGTCGCGATAACAGTGCCAGAATTTTGCAGGAATTTGCTCACTATCCGCAGGTTACGGTGCTTAATCAAATTAACGCAGGCGTCAGTGCGGCACGCAATAGCGGGCTGCAGCAGGCCTGCGGGGAATATGTCCTGTTTCTCGATGCGGATGACTGGGTTGACGATAACTTCCTGATGAGTTTCAAACTCAATCTCAATGCCTGGCCGGCCGAAGCGGTGGACTTAATGGTCGGCAATCTCAACGACAACCGTATCGGCAAAGTCTCGCAGGCGGGATTCTTCAGTCAGCAGGATATTCCTTACGTGCTGGGCGAGCTGGAGATGAGTGACAACATTGGCTATCTGCATAATAAATGTTATCGCCGCCAGATTATTGACGATCTTCATCTGCGCTTCATGGAAGGCGTCTCGATGAGTGAAGACCTGCTGTTTAACCTGAAGTTTTTCAGCTGCGTCAGTAATTTTCTGATCACCCCAGGCGCGGCTTATCATTATGAGGATGTGGCGGGATCGCTGTCGAAACGTAAAGTGCAGTACAGCGAACTGAAAGTGCGTAAACAGTCGCTTACCGATTTGTACGATTCGATTGTGGAAAAGTACGCGTCGGGTAATCTCGACCATTTTTTAAAAGCAATCTCGAAACGCGTGCTGGCACTGGATATGCAGATTGTCACCGCTATGTATCACGCCTCGTTTTCACCTGCCGATATTGCGCAGGAAATTAATCAAATCAAGCGCGGAAAATATTCTAAAGGTATTTTTACGCTGCTGAATAAAAATGAAAAACTGAAGTACATGATTATGAATTTGAATACTATCACAGCGTACTATTTCCTTTATGCCCTCTATAGAATGCGGGCATTCTGATTTTCAATTCTCCCGGCGTTATCCTCTGGCGAAGTACAGCATTGCCCGAGGCTAGCTGCCGGGGGAGTTTCCTCCTGAGCGCTCTGCTGCTGGCAACATCCCCGCACTTCATTCTCCCGCTCACGTCCACTTCGCGCTGTGTCTTGCACTCCTGACACTTCTCAGGTCAAATAGCGCCCCAGGCAATCGATTGCGTGCGTGTTTTGTGCGTAATTGTTGCTTTTATCGCCATCTCGCGCATTTTTACCGCCTTTGTGATGCATGTCTTGCGTTGCGGCAATCCACGCCGGGCAAAAACGGGTAGCATAGGCGCGTTTTGTGAAGCGACCGCACGCTGCAGGCCGCCGCGAATTTTTAGCCGTCGTTCCGGCTGCATTTGAGACAATTTTGGAGAGACAGATGGATAACTCACAAACCGGTACCCTTGGTACGGTGGAGGCGGCAGCAACCGGCTGGCGCAAGAGTGATACGGTGTGGATGCTGGGCCTGTACGGCACCGCGATTGGCGCAGGGGTGCTGTTTCTGCCGATTAACGCCGGCGCGGGCGGGCTGATTCCATTACTCATCATGGCGATTCTCGCCTTCCCGATGACCTTCTTTGCGCACCGTGTGCTGACGCGCTTTGTGCTCTCCGGCAAAAATCCCGGTGCGGATATCACGGACGTAGTGGAAGAGCATTTCGGTGTCGGCGCCGGTAAGATCATCACGCTGCTCTACTTCTTTGCCATCTACCCGATCCTGCTGATGTACAGCGTAGCGATCACCAATACCGTGGACAGCTTTATTGTGCACCAGCTCGGGCTGGTATCGCCGCCGCGTGCGCTGCTGTCGCTGATTTTGATTGCTGGCATGATGACGGTGGTGCGCTTCGGCGAGCAGATGATTGTCAAAGCGATGAGCGTGCTGGTGTTTCCATTTGTGGCGGTGCTGATGCTGCTGGCTGCGTATCTGGTGCCGCACTGGCACGGCGCGGCGCTGGAGACCTTATCGTTTGCGCAAAGCGGCAGCGACAGTAGTATCTGGATGACGCTGTGGCTGGCGATTCCGGTGATGGTGTTCTCCTTTAACCATTCGCCGATTATCTCGTCTTTTGCCGTGGCGAAACGCGCCGAGTACGGCGCCGGCGCGGAGAAGAAGTGTTCACGCATTCTGGCCAGCGCCCATCTGATGATGGTGGTGACCGTGATGTTCTTTGTGTTCAGCTGCGTGCTGAGCCTGTCGCCCGCCGATTTACAGGCAGCAAAGGCGCAGAACATCACCATTCTGTCCTATCTGGCGAACCACTTTAACGTGCCGATGATTGCCTGGATGGGGCCGATTGTCGCCATCGTGGCGATCACCAAATCGTTCCTCGGCCACTATCTGGGCGCGCGTGAAGGCTTCAACGGCATGGTAGCGAAGTCGCTGCGCAGCCGCGGTAAAACCATCACGCCGCAGAAAATGAATCGCCTGACCACGCTGTTTATGCTGCTGACCACCTGGCTGGTTGCCACTCTGAACCCGAGCATTCTCGGCATGATTGAGACGCTGGGCGGGCCGGTGATTGCGATGATTCTGTTCCTGATGCCGATGTACGCTATTCATAAAGTCCCGGCGATGCGCCAGTACAGCGGCAAAATCAGTAACCTGTTTGTGGTGCTGGTGGGGATTCTGGCGATTTCGTCCATCGCTTATTCGCTGATGAATTAACAGCAGGGCGCGGTGCGCCGGACCCGATGCGCACCGCCATGACAATGCCAGCGACACTGAACGGCCCCGTCTGACGCATGCAGAACGGGGCTGTCTGTTTTAAACCGCAGCGGTTTTAAACACGCTCATCGACTGCGCCAGACGGTCGGCCTGTTCCTGCAGCGCCTGAGATGCAGCGGACGCTTCCTGTACCAGCGCGGCGTTCTGCTGCGTCACCGCTTCCATCTGCGTAATGGCCTGATTGATTTCACTGATGCCGCTGCTCTGTTCGCTGCTGGCGATGGTGATTTCGCTCATGATCTCCGCCACGCTGCTTACGCTGTTGACCACTTCACCAATGGTCGAACCGGCGTGCGTCACCAGACGGCTGCCTTCATCCACCTTCGCCACCGAGTCTTCAATCAGCACTTTGATCTCTTTCGCCGCGGAGGCAGAACGCTGCGCCAGGTTACGCACTTCGGTAGCGACAACGGCAAATCCGCGACCCTGTTCACCGGCGCGCGCCGCTTCGACCGCCGCGTTGAGCGACAGGATGTTGGTCTGGAAGGCGATAGAGTCGATCACGCTGATGATGTCGACAATCTTCTTCGAGGAGAGGGCAATCGCCTCCATCTTCACAATCACCTGCTCCATCACTTCACCGCCTTCTTTGGCGACGCCGGAGGTTTTCGCCACCAGCGAGTTGGCTTCGCGCGCATTGTCGGCGTTGTGCTTCACGGTAGCGGTCATCTGCTCCATCGCGGACGCCGTCTCTTCCAGCGAGCTGGCCTGCTGTTCAGTGCGCGAAGAGAGATCGATGTTACCGCTGGAGATCTGGTTGGACGCCACGGCGATGGTGTCGGATCCAGCGCGTACGTCGGAAACAATGGTCAGCAGGTTATCGTTCATCGCCTGCAGCGCCTGCATCAGCGCGCCAGTTTCATCTTTGCTGCGTATTTCAATGCGCGAGCTGAGATCGCCGGCAGCCACTTTGCTGGCGATGGTCACCGCTTCATTCAGCGGATGCACAATCGAACGGGTTAGCAGCCAGCCCATCACCACGGCAGCGAGAATGGCGAGCGCGGAACACCAGCGTGACTTCAATCGCCGTGGTGCCATCGTCGATAATGCCGGCGCCTTCCTGCTGGAGCTGTGAGGACTGGGAATCAGCAAACGCCACCGCCAGGTCGAGGTAGGCATTCTGCACGGCGGTAATTTTTTTCAGCACGTAGTAGCTGGCGTCATCGGCTTTACCGGCACGCACCAGATCCAGCACCTCATTTTTCTGCTGTTCAAACTGCTGACTGGCAGCCAGCAGGCTGGCAATTTTCTTCTTGCCTACGGCGGTAATCTGAATCGCTTCGATCTTCTTCATCGCCGCGTTGGTACGGGCGGTGGCGTCTGCCAGCTGCTGAAAGCGCTGCACGTTGAACTGCGGTCGGGTGGTATCGATGACGATGCCGCGCAGGTATTTGATCTGATCGTTGACGCCATCGCGCACGTCAAAGCCGAGGCGCACTTTTACATAGCGATCTTCCACAATCGAGGTAATGCCGCTCTTGATGTTGTTGATCTTCATGATTGAGGTGATACCAATCACCACCAGTAGTGCCACCACTAAACCAAAGGCGATGCCCAGGCGGACGCCGACCTTCATATTCTTTAAGTTCAACATTGGATCTCCCCGCAATGCCAGAATGCTGTTGTGTTAAAACGGAAACGCAGACGACGGGTCTGCAATATGTCGATGATGTGTAAAGGAAAGATTTTTTGCCATTGCGGCGAGACGGGTCTGGCGCCACCAGCGCAGGCGCTAAAGTTATCGGTTGCTAATGTTTTAACTTTAATTTTTTAGGGATTTGTCACAAAACGGTTAAGAGGGCTTAAGGTTGATTAATCACTGGTCGTAATTAGCTGGCGTCACGGCCTATGTCGGTGCGCAAAATTGCGCCCCCTACAAAAACGCGCAGAGGCGGCAGGGTCACCATTGATGGTGACCTGAGACGCGCAACTGAAAGGCATCGCGCAATAAATTGCGCCGCTACCACTCGTGCGGTTATCAGCGGCATCACATGAAAGGAATATCTGCGTGACACGTCGCGCCATCATGATTCATTGCGGATGGGATATCTGCATTATCCCGTCGCACAAACCGTAGCGGCGCGATTCATCGCGCATTTCATTTCCCGCACCGTGGCGGAATGCGCAATAAACTGCACCCTGCAAAAAACGCGCAGAGGCTCTGTAGGGTCACCATTCATGGTGACCAGGGACGATTAACTGTCCGGCAATACGTAATAAATACGCCGTTACGGTAATGCAGCGGATGGCGAGCGGGCACAAAAAAGGCGCGAATATCGCGCCTGAGGGGAAAATCGGGGCAAGCGCTTAGCGCTTCTTCTCCAGCACGCGATAAATCACGCTGGAAAGCTCGTTGATTTCAAACTTAGCGACGTAACCGTCAGCGCCCACTTTGCGCACGTGATCTTCGTTGGCGCTGCCGGAAAGCGACGAGTGAATCACCACCGGAATCTGCCGCAGCGCGTCGTCGCGCTTGATGTTGCGCGTCAGGGTAAAGCCGTCCATCTCCGGCATTTCGAGGTCGGTCAGCACCAGCGCGATTTTGTCGTGAATCGACTCGCCGTTAGCCTGTGCTTCTTTCTGCATCTCGCTGATTTTTATCCACGCTTCAAGCCCGGTATTGTGCATGATGGCCGGAATGCCCATGCTTTTCAGCCCCTGTTCCAGCAGCTGACGCGCCACTTTAGAGTCTTCAGCAACAATCGCTACCTGGCCGGGTTTAAGGTTGAAATTCTTCGCCGTCTCTTCGCTCGGCTCAACGCCACGCACCGACGGAATGATGTCATACAGAATCTGCTCGACGTCGAGCACCAGTGCCAGATTGTTGCTCTGACCGTCGGTGTCCAGACAGGCGATGCTGGTGATGTTACGGCTGCCGATGCCTGCTTCCGCCGTGTGCACCTGATTCCAGTCGAGACGCACAATGTTCTCCACCGATTCCACGGCAAATGCCTGGGTGCTGCGCGCATATTCGGTGACCAGCAGCAGGTTGAGGCCGGTTTCCGGTTTGCAGCCGGTTACTGCCGGCAGGTCGATCACCGGAATAAACTGGCCGCGAATGCTGGCCATGCCGAGCAGCGGTGAATTCATGCCGGCGGCGCGGGTAATGGTCGGCATCGGCACAATTTCACGCAGTTTAAATACGTTGATGCCGTACAGCTCAGACTTGCCTTTCAGCCGATCGGAACCCAGCCGGAACAGCAGCAGTTCGAACTTGTTAGAAAGCGCAAGGTTAGCGCGTTCATCGATCTCTTTCTGAAAATTATCCATTGTGGCCTCGGGGCAGAATCTGGGCGGAGTAAAGGGCAGGGCAATAGCGCCATGATTAACTTATCGGCAGCGGAGGAAAAAAATGAAGGGAAGGGCGATGAAAATTTAGCGTAAGGGCGATCGCCCTCACGCTCACGACAGTTACTTCAGCAGAATCGCGCGCACGCTTTTGCCTTTGATCTTGCCCTCTTTCAGCTTGATCAGTGCTTTCTTCGCCTGTGCGGCGTCGATGGCGACATACGCATGGGTCGGGGTGAGATCGATTTTACCGATCTGATCGCCGCTGAAACCGGCTTCACCGGTCAGGGCGCCCAGAATATCGCCGGGACGCATCTTGGCTTTACGCCCACCGTCAATGCACAGCGTCATCATTGCCGCCGGCAGCGGCTGTGCGCCTTTGCCTTTCAGCGTGCTGGCCGGCTGCCAGTTGAGCTTCTGCTGCAGGTAATCTTCCAGCGCATGGGCGCGCACCATTTCGTCGGCCGCCACAAAGCTGACCGCCAGCCCCTGTTCGCCGGCGCGGCCGGTACGGCCAATGCGGTGAATGTGCACTTCCGGATCCCACGCCAGCTGGAAGTTAACCACCAGCGCCAGCGATTTAATGTCGAGGCCGCGCGCGGCGACGTCGGTGGCGATCAGCACGCGGATGCTGCCGTTGGCAAAGCGAATCAGCACGCGTTCGCGATCGCGCTGTTCCAGATCGCCGTGCAGCGCCAGCGCGCTGATCTGGCGATCGTTGAGCGCGGCTGCAATCTCATCGCATTCCCGTTTGGTGTTACAGAACACCACGCAGGAAGCCGGTTGCTGCTGGCTGAGCAGGGCGCTGAGCAGGTTGATACGCTCGCTGGCGCTGGTTTCAATAAACTGCTGCTCAATCGCCGGCAGTTCCGACTGCGCTTCGGTCGCTACTGCCAGCGCATCGCGCTGAAAGCGCTGACTCAGGCTGGCAATGGTATCGGGCCAGGTGGCGGAGAACAGCAGCGTCTGACGCGAATCCGGCGTAAAGCCAATGATGGCTTCCATATCGTCGCGGAAACCCATCTCCAGCATGCGATCGGCTTCGTCCAGCACCAGGCTCTGCAACTGACTTAAATCGAGATTGTCACGCTTGAGATGATCGAGGATGCGCCCCGGCGTGCCGACCACAATATGCGGCGCATGCACCAGCGAATCGCGCTGCGCACTCATTGGCTGGCCGCCGCACAGCGTCAGGATCTTGATGTTGCGGGTGAAGCGCGCCAGCTGACGCAGCACGTTGCTGACCTGGTCGGCCAGTTCACGCGTCGGGCACAGCACCAGCGCCTGGGTATGAAAACGCCCGCTGTCGATGCGGTTCAGCACGCCAATACCGAAGGCGGCGGTTTTGCCGCTGCCGGTTTGCGCCTGCGCCCGCACATCGCGTCCGCTAAGGATGGCCGGCAGGGAAGCGGCCTGAATCGGCGTCATGGCGTCGAAGCCCATCTCGCGCAGGTTGTCGAGCTGGCTGGCAGGCAGTTGCGTCAGGGTAGAAAAAGCAGTCACAGGAGCATCTCAGGTAGTAACAGGAATAGCGGCGGCCAGTCTGGCAGAAAGGCGGCCTATCGGCAACGGCAATTGCGGTAATAATCACGTTGTGAAATTAGTCAGTCGTTGCGCTTTGTCAGGTCAATGATGAGGTGCAACTATCGCAAAGTTTTAATGAATGTTCCGAATTTCACACCAGGCAGCACGAACGGTAAAAACGCTTTTTCGAGGGAAAAAATGATATTAGCGGCAGGTAAGCGGCAATATCGCTGCATGTTACGGCTATTTTCAGTAAGATTTCGCTTATATGTTACCTGTTACGCGGAAAATCTGAGTAAAAATCCTAACCGCTTTGCTTTATATTTAGCGCGCCATTTGGCAATTAATAATTACTTCAGAGGTCACCTCATTGAGTCACTATGTCCAGGGACAAAACGAAGACGTTCTGAAAATCGTCGGCCGCGCCGTGCTAACGCTGCATCTGCATGGAGAGACGTTATCCTCCGATAAAGTCAGCTCCATGATTGCCTGTTATGCGGAAGAAGAGCCTGTTAATGACGATGAGCACCAGCGCCTGTATGCGCTGGCGATTCAGATGTTGTCTTAAATCCAGCATTATCATCGGGCTTGCCGCGCCGGTGTCACCTTCCAAAGCCTCCTGCGGGAGGCTTTTTTCTGGCCGGGTCTGGCGTGCTGGTGCTGGCTGCGATGCGCCTTCAGGCGCTGAATACCGGCGTGCCGCGCTGGAACGTAGCGCGCACCGGCGCAATGCGCGCCACGGCTTCCGCCGAGCAGCTGGCGTCGACCAGCATCATACTGGCTTCATCCTGCAGCTGCGGCCACTGGCGCTCCCCGCTATTGGCGAGCGGCAGAATGCCGCCGGTGGCGATATGCAGCGCGCGGCTCAGGCCAAACTCATCCGATCCGCGATACAGCTGGGCATACAGATTGGCTTTCTCCAGCATGCTGCCGGTACCGAACGGCGACCAGTGATCGATCACGCTGTCGGTGCCGGTCATCACCGTCACGCCCGCTGCCTGCAACTGCGGCAATGGCATCGTCAGCTTGCCAATCGGAATCGTTGACGCCACGCTCATCTGCTGTTCGGCCATGCCGGCGATAATCTCATCCAGCGCCTTACCTTCCAGCGTGGCGAGCGCGAAACCGTGGCTCAGTGTCACTTTGCCTTTCAGCTGCGGATTACGGGCGATGGTGGCGATCATGTACTGAATGGCTGCCACGCCGGCGGCGCTGGTCTCATGCAGATGAATGTCCACGCCGCGATCGTAGTCGAGCGCGATGCGGAACATCGCATCAAGCGAAGCCTGCATGGCACCATCCACGTTGGTGGGATCCAGCCCACCGACATACTGCACGCCGAGCTGCATCGCCTCACGCATCAGACCATCGACCTGCGAATGCAGCAAACCATGCTGCGGAAAGGCGACGATCTCACAGCGAAACGCCGGATGGTTGGCCAGCGCCATTTGCAGATGTTCGAGACTTTTCAGGCCACTAACCGGATCGATGTTGCAGTGGCTGCGCGCTTCGGTGCTGCCTTTGCTTTGCAGCAGGCCAATCAGCGCTTCGGCGCGCGCCTGCGAGGTTGGCAGCAGCTGGGGAATCAGCACCTGCTCGCGCGCAATCATATCCATGATGGTCTTGCCCTGCCGCGGACGCGGTGCCTGCCACGGTCCGCCGTAGAAAGTTTTATCCAGATGGATATGCATGTCCCGCGTACGCGGTAACAGCAGCGCACCGCCGGCATCCCACTGCGGCAGGGTCGGTTGGCGCGCCTGGCTAGCGGCGCTAATGGCGCTGAACTTGCCTTCTTTAATGGTGATGTCGTACAGCGCGGTGCGGGTGGCGACTATCTCCGCGCCGTCGCGCTCAAATCCCTCTTCGAGGCGCACATTCAGCAGCTGATAGTGCGCCACGGCAGGCGGCGGTGTGGACGAGACCGGCGGTGTGTCGGGGCGGGCGGCGCTGCTCATGCCAGCCATCATCAGGCTGCCTGCGGCAGTAAGGCGCACGCCGTGGCTGAGGAAATCACGTCGGCTGGAAGCGGTCAGAGGCATCGGAAACTCCAGGCAAAAGGAAAAAACCTAATCTGGCAAAACCGACGCCGCCGCGCTGCGATATTTCCCACTGCCTGGCAGTGGAAAAATCACTGCCACTGTAGCTGGCAGAATTGCACCAGCGCAGCGGCCAGTGCCTGCTGCAGCGCATCCTGCGGCTTACGGCAGAACAGCGCCAGCTCGAAATGGCTGATCACTGGTAAATCCTCAGCGCTGCCCAGCACGCGGTGACCGGGCAGGTGGCAGCTGGCGGGCAGCAGCGTCAGGCCGAGACCGGCGGCGCTGGCGCTGGCGAGGGCCACCAGGCTGGCGCTGCTGTAGCTGATGCGCCAGCTGCGGCCGAGCGCATCCAGCGTCTGACACATCTCTTCGCGATACAGCCCCTGCTGCGGAAATACCACCAGCGGCAGCGGCGTCTGGTCAAAGCAGGGATGTTCAGCACTGTCCAGCCACAGCAGCGGCTCGGGCCGGGCGGCCAGCGGGCGATCGCCGCCCGGCTGCTTGATCAGCATCAGATCCAGCTCTTCGCGCTGCCATGCGCGATGCAAATCGACGTACATGCCGCTCATCACGTCAAGACGCAGCTGCGGATGCTGTCGGCTGAATCCGGCCAGCAGGCTGGCGGTCGGGGCGGCGAAATCCTCCGGCACGCCAATGCGCACAATGCCGTCGCGCCACTTATCGCTCAGCACATCGTGCGCTTCACCGTTGAGGGCGATAATGCGCCGCGCGTAGCCGAGCAATTTTTCTCCCTCTTCGGTCAGCGCCACCTGATGTGAGGTGCGCTGTAACAGCGCTTTACCCACCATCTCTTCCAGCCGCCGCACCTGCTGACTGACCGTCGACTGTGACAGGTGCACACGCTCGGCGGCGCGGGTAAAGCTGGCGGTCTCGCACACCGCCACAAAGCTTAATAGCTGCTGCGGCGTAAACATTGGCTGACGATTCATTTATCCACTGCCCATCATGGTGTTATTTCATTTCCAAATAGTACTGTCTGCTGCGATGCTGACAACCTTTTCACTGCAGGATGGGTTATGAACCGACATGCCAATACGTTAACGCTGGCTGCGCTGGTGCTGGCCGGGCTGAACATGCGCCCGCTGCTGACCTCGGTCAGTCCGCTGCTGGGCCAGCTGCGCCACAGCCTGCATCTGTCAGGGCTGGCCGCCTCGCTGCTGCCGGCGGTGCCGATGGTGATGATGGGCGCGGTGGCGTTGTTCAGCGCCAGGCTGATGCAGCGCGTGACCTTAAAGCCCTTGCTGCTGGCCGGGCTGACGTTATTGCTGCTGGCACTGGCGGCGCGCGGCGTAATCGACAGCGGCAGCGGGCTGGTGCTCAGCGCGCTGTTTGCTGGCATCGGCGTCGGCGTGGTGCAGATGGCGATGCCGGGACTGATTCGACAGCGTTTTAGCCGGCGCAGCGCGGCGGTTACCGGGCTGTGGGCGGGCGCGCTGATGGGCGGCGGTGGACTGGGCGCGGCGCTGTCGCCGTGGCTCAGCGCGCAGCTTGGCGTACCGCTGGCGCTCAGCGGCTGGGCGCTGCCGGTGCTGCTGGCTATCCTGCTGTGGCTTCGGGTGCGCGTGCCTGCCGCGCCGGATGCCGCGCAGGTAACGCTGCCGCCGTTGTGGCGTAAGCCGCGCGCCTGGTCGCTGGCGCTGAGCTTTGGCCTGGTCAACGGCGGCTATGCCACCTGCGTTGCCTGGCTGCCGGATGCGTATCACCGGCTGGGCTGGTCGGCGCAGGCCGGCGGCTCGCTGCTGGGCGTGATGATTCTGAGCCAGGTTGCCGGCGCGCTGCTGATGCCACTGCTGGCGCGCGGTGCCGATCGTCGTCCGCAGCTGATTGTCAGTCTGCTGTGTCAGCTGGCCGGGATGAGCGGGTTTCTTTTTGCGCCACTGCTGGCGCCGTGGCTGTGGGCCGCCATCGCCGGCTTCGGTCTCGGTGCCGCGTTCCCGCTGGCGATGGTGCTGGCGCTCGATCATCTGCCGCAGCCGCAGGCAGGCGCGCGGCTGGTGGCCTTCATGCAGGGCGCAGGATTCATCATCGCCGGCTGCATGCCGTTTATTGCCGGTCAGTTGCAGGTGCTCACCCACAGCTTTGCCAGCGTCTGGCTGATGCAGGGCATCGTGACGCTGGGGCTGATCGGACTCAATCTGCGTTTTCATCCGCGCAGCTATGCGCGCGCCTTTGGTGCGGCAGCGCGCTGATTGGTCCTACCAATGTTATAAAAATGTAGCCACATGGTCACATAACACGAAAAATCACGCCTGCCGCGTTGCTTTGGGTTAACAATGCATTAACTATCTGGAGCCAGAAAGCTCGTCAGCCGCAATGTGGTCCTACCAATTGTGGTGCGGAACCGGGCAACAATCTGCGGCGCACGCCTGCTTTTGCCGATGCGCCGCATCCCTCTGGTGACCTCTGGAGAAACGGCATGCAGGTGTGGCAACAAAACTACGATCCGCTCAACAATTTGTGGCTATCCAGCCTGGTGGCGGTGATCCCGATTGTTTTTTTCTTCTTCGCGCTGATTAAGCTCAAGCTGAAGGGCTATCAGGCCGGTACGATCACCGTGGTGCTGGCGCTGCTGGTGGCGCTGCTGCTGTACGGCATGCCGGTGCCCCAGGCGCTGGCGTCGGTGGCGTATGGTTTTTTATACGGCCTGTGGCCGATTGCCTGGATCATCGTGGCGGCGGTGTTTGTCTACAAGATCTCGGTGAAAACCGGCCAGTTCGATATCATTCGCGCCTCGATTCTCTCCATCACGCCAGACCAGCGTTTGCAGATGCTGATCGTCGGCTTTTCGTTTGGCGCGTTTTTAGAGGGCGCGGCAGGCTTTGGGGCACCGGTGGCGATCACCGCCGCACTGCTGGTCGGGCTGGGCTTTAATCCGCTCTATGCCGCCGGACTGTGCCTGATCGTCAACACCGCGCCGGTGGCGTTCGGCGCGATGGGGATTCCGATCATCGTCGCCGGTCAGGTCACCGGGCTGGACAGCTTCCAGATTGGCCAGATGGCGGGACGCCAGCTGCCGTTTCTCACCCTCATCGTGCTGTTCTGGATCATGGCGATCATGGATGGCTGGCGCGGCATCAAAGAGACCTGGCCGGCGGTGATGGTGGCCGGCGGCTCGTTTGCCATCGCCCAGTACCTCAGCTCTAACTTCCTTGGCCCGGAGCTGCCGGACATTATTTCGTCGCTGGCTTCGCTGATCTGCCTGACGCTGTTTCTGCGCCGCTGGCAGCCGGTGCGCATCTTCCGCTTTAAAGAGCCCGCGCCAGAGACTGCGCCCTCAGGGACACAACGCTACACGCTGGCGCAGATTGTGCGTGCCTGGATGCCGTTCCTGTTCCTTACCGCGACCGTTACGCTGTGGAGTATTCCGCCGTTTAAAGCGCTGTTCGCTAAAGGCGGCGCGCTGTATGACTGGGTGTTTAGCGTGCCGGTGCCGCTGCTGCACGAGCTGGTGGCACGCATGCCGCCGGTGGTGAGCGCAGCAACGCCGTATGCGGCGCTGTTCAAATTTGACGTGGTCTCTGCCACCGGCACTGCGATTCTGCTGGCGGCGGTGATCTCGGTGATTTTTCTGCGCATGAAGCCGGCGGCGGCGCTGCGCACCTTTGGCGAAACCCTGAAGGAGCTGGCGCTGCCGATCTACTCCATCGGCATGGTGCTGGCCTTTGCGTTCATCTCAAACTACTCCGGGCTATCGGCCACGCTGGCCCTGGCGCTGGCGCACACCGGTCAGGCCTTCACCTTCTTCTCGCCGTTCCTCGGCTGGCTGGGCGTCTTTCTGACCGGCTCCGATACCTCTTCCAACGCGCTGTTCGCCGCGCTGCAGGCGACCACCGCGCAGCAGATTGGGGTGTCGGATGTGCTGCTGGTGGCCGCCAATACTACCGGTGGCGTCACCGGTAAAATGATTTCGCCGCAGTCGATCGCCATCGCCTGCGCCGCCGTGGGGCTGGTGGGGCGCGAGTCCGATCTGTTCCGGTTTACCGTTAAACACAGCCTGATTTTTACCTGTATGGTCGGCGTGATCACCACGCTGCAGGCGTATGTCTTTACCTGGATGATTCCATGATTGAACCCACACCGCGGCTGGCGGATACGCTGCGCGCGCGTCTTAGCGCCTGGATTGAAGAGCATCAGCTGAAACCCGGCATGCGTTTACCTTCGGAGCGTGCGCTGGCCGCCCGCTTCGGCGTGTCGCGCTCGTCGGTGCGTGAGGCCATCCAGCAGCTGATCAGCAGTGGCGTGCTGATCAGTAAACGCGGTGGCGGCACCTGGCTGTGCGAGCCGCAGGAGCCGTGGTCAGAACAGCGCATCGTTGAGCCGATTCGTCAGCTGCTGGCCGCCGACCCTGACTACCGCTGGGATATTCTTGAGGCGCGCCACGCGATTGAGGCCAGCACCGCCTGGCACGCCGCGCAACGCGCCACCGAGGCGGATAAAGAGCGGCTGCGCTATGCCTTTGACGCGCTGATACAAATGAACGACTGCGACGATCCCGAACTGGCCGCGCAGGCGGATCTGCGCTTCCACCTCGCCATTGCCGAAGCCTCGCATAATCTGGTGCTACTGCAGACCATGCGCGGATTTTTTGATCTGCTGCAATCCTCCGTGCTGCACAGCCGCCAGCGTATGTACACCCAGCCGGTGATTTTCAACCAGCTCAACGCCCAGCATCAGGCGATGTTCGATGCGGTGATGGCGGGCGACGCCGACGCGGCGCGCCAGGCGGCGATGGATCACCTCGGCTTTGTTCACACCACCATGAAAACGCTGCATGAAGACGAAGCGCGCCAGGCCCGCATCACGCGGTTACCGGGCGCCACGCAGGCTACCCGTAAGGAAGACAACTGATGATTATTTCTGCTGCCAGTGACTATCGCGCCGCGGCGCAACGTATCCTGCCGCCATTCCTGTTTCACTATCTGGACGGCGGGGCCTACGCAGAACATACCCTGAAGCGCAACGTGGCCGATCTCTCTGACGTGGCGCTGCGCCAGCGCGTGCTGAAAAACATGGCTGAGCTGAGTCTGGAAACGCGGCTGTTTAATGAAACATTGTCGATGCCGGTGGCGCTGGCGCCGGTCGGCCTGTGCGGCATGTACGCGCGACGCGGTGAAGTGCAGGCGGCACGTGCGGCAGCCAATCGCGGTATTCCATTTACCCTGTCGACGGTGTCGCTGTGCCCGATAGAAGAGGTGGCACCGGCGATTAACCGTCCGATGTGGTTTCAGCTGTATGTGCTGCGCGATCGCGGCTTTATGCGTAACGCGCTGGAGCGGGCCAAAGCGGCAGGCTGCTCGACGCTGGTGTTCACCGTCGATATGCCGACGCCGGGCGCGCGATACCGCGATGCGCACTCCGGCATGAGCGGCCCGCATGCCGCGCTGCGCCGTTACTGGCAGGCGGTCACCCATCCGCAGTGGGCATGGGACGTCGGGCTGCACGGGCGTCCGCACGATCTCGGCAATATCTCCACGTACCTTGGTAACCCTACCGGACTGGAAGATTATATCGGCTGGCTGGCGAACAATTTCGACCCGTCGATCTCGTGGCAGGATCTGGAGTGGATTCGCGAATTCTGGGAAGGGCCAATGGTGATAAAAGGCATTCTCGACCCGGAAGATGCGCGCGATGCGGTGCGTTTTGGCGCCGATGGCATCGTGGTCTCCAACCACGGCGGACGTCAGCTGGATGGCGTGCTGTCGTCGGCGCGCGCGCTGCCGGCCATCGCCGACGCGGTAAAGGGCGACATCACCATTCTGGCCGACAGCGGCATTCGTAACGGGCTGGATGTGGTGCGCATGATTGCGCTGGGGGCTGACAGCGTGCTGCTGGGACGCGCGTTTATCTATGCGCTGGCGACGCACGGCCAGCGCGGCGTGGAGAATCTGCTGAGTCTGGTTGAGAAAGAGATGAGGGTGGCGATGACGCTGACCGGCGCGAAAACCATTGCGGACATCACCCAGGATTCGCTGGTGCAGGCGAATGCGCTGCTGAGCGAAGCCGGACTCAGCCCGGCGCGCCCGCACGCGGTGCGCTAAGCCAGGCAAAGCGCCGGCTCTTGTCTATACTGAATAGCTGTCTGACTAACAGGAGGAATGACATGACCATTCACAAGAAAGGATCGGCCCATTGGGAAGGCGACATCAAAGGCAAAGGCACGGTTAGCACTGAAAGCGGCGTGCTCAGCAACCAGCCATACGGTTTTAATACCCGTTTTGAAGGCGAGAAGGGCACCAATCCGGAAGAGCTGATTGGCGCGGCACACGCCGCCTGCTTCTCCATGGCGCTGTCGCTGATGCTGGGCCAGGCCGGTCATCCACCGAAAAGCATCGACACCACCGCCGATGTTTCACTGGACAAAAAGGGCGACGGCTTCGCCATCACCAAAATTGCCCTCAACAGCACCATTGCGCTGCCGGGCATCGATGATGCCAAATTTGATGAAATCATTCAGAAAGCCAAAGCCGGCTGCCCGGTGTCTCAGGTGCTGAATGCCGAAATCACCCTCGACTATACGCTGAATAATTAATCGCCCTCACGGGTGACCAGCGGTAGACTATGCGATGCGCCTGCGGGCGCATCGTTGCTTTCTGCTGTCTGGAGGAAACGTGGCAAAAAAACTGGCTGCGACAAAACACTGGAAGATGATTGTGGTGTTGCTGTGCATCTGCGGCGCGCTGATGCTGATTCGCTGGGCGGCGATGATATGGGGCTAAAGGATTGGATATGCCGCCACAAGCTCGGGGTGCTGGTGATGATTATTCTGGTGCTGGAACTGGTGCACTACCTGCTGACGGCCTCGTGGCTGCCGTGGCAATTCTGACGCCTCAGGCATATTCGCCGTCATGCTCATGCTGGCGCAGATTGCGCACGCTGCTGCGCGCAATGCGGTAGGCCTTGCGCGGATCGCCCGCGACAAATTCAAAGGTGGGCGAATAGTAAAACGGCAGCCAGCCGCCGAAGCCGCTCTCCCACTCCCAGCGCACCGGACAGGGCCAGAGAATGCCGTCATACAAAATGTAATAAACCCAGCGTCCGTTGGGACGACGGGGGCGAGTTTTTTTCATGGGATTCACAACTGTAATAGTGTAAAGCAGCTTATATTTTGAACGCTGCGGGCCCAGGTTGCAATGCCGTCTGGCTGTTTTTTATGCAATTGATGACACACTGGCACCGAATTAACGGTGCACTTCCCCACAAAGCAGCACCACGTTCGGCCGGACTTTATGGATGCGATCGGCCATCTGTTCGCAGGCCACTTTCGTGGGGTAAATCCGCTCCGACACCGGCAGGGCATCACAGGCATCGTGGCCGCAGGCACTCACTAACAAGACAAAACCAATCAACATAACCGACTCCTTCTGCACCATTCCCGTGGTACGGAATGCGTGGCTGTGTGTTCCTTTTTTTGATCCAGTATAGCTAAACGCCTCAGGCGTCAATGAACAGCCTGAGCGGCTTTTTTGTCCGAACAGAATGATGATAACCAGCGCCGCGCCCATTAGCAGCACAATCTGGGCTAAACTGTGCGGCACTGACAACAATAAGGAGTGATATCTGATGTCTCATGAAATTGCCCATCCGGCCAGCAGCCCAAAACAGGCCGCCCTGCAACTGGTCATCGAACTGGTGCGCGCCGGTAAACTGAGCCCGCTGCACGGCGATGCTTCCAATATGATCTCCATCTACGAACAGTTCAAGGCACACTTCGAAGCCGACAAGCAAAAAGATTCCGCCATCTCCTGACGCTTCTGCCCCGGTGGCGCGCTGTGTCTGGCCGCGCCACTGTTCCCCGACTTTCACATAATCTCTTCCGTTTATTATTGCATCCCGATTAAATTTGCAGTGCGCTTTTTGATATTTCTCACAGATCCGTAACGCAAATCTGAAACCGGTTGCAGAAAATCTTTAGCGCGGGTATTCGTTAATTAAACCCCACACTGAGGATTGAATGATGCCAAAGATTCTACTCTGCTGCGCCGCCGGGATGTCCACCAGCATGGTGGTGCAGAAAATGGAGAAGGCCGCCAAAGAGAAGGGCGTCGAGGTTGAGATAAAAGCCGTTGGCATTGAAGAGTTTAACGATCAGATCGCGAACTTTGACTGTTGCCTGCTCGGGCCGCAGATTAAATACAAACTGGCGGACTTCCAGCCGCTGGCGCAGCAGCTAAATAAGCCTATCACTGTGATTAATAGCATGGATTACGGCATGATGAATGGCGCGAAAATATTAGATGATTCGCTAAAGCTGATTCACGCCTGACGATTGTTCCGAAAATAAAATAATTGTTTATGCCTGTGCGCCAATGCACAGGCTTATTCTGTTGTTGCCTGATGCAAGGAGCTCGCCGATGAGCAGCATAAGCGAATCGTTATTTGGTGTGATTGAAAACCGCATCAGCCCGCTGGCCGGGCGCCTCTCCAGCCAGCGCCATGTGATTGCCATCCGCGATGGATTTATCGCCTCGATGCCGTTTCTGATTGTGGGCTCGTTTATGCTGCTGTTTGCCCATCCGCCGTTCTCAGCTGACAGTTCATGGGCGTTTGCCCAGTGGTGGCTCGGTATGGTGCGCGCGCATGAAACGCAAATCATGATGCCGTATAACATGACCATGGGCATCATGGCGCTATATATCGCCAGCGCCATCGCCTATAACCTGGCGAACAGCTACAAGATGAACGGCTTTATGGCGGCCAGCCTGGCGCTGATGGCGTTTCTGGTGGTGGCCGCGCCGCAGAGCAACGGCACGCTGCCGGTTGGCTCACTCGGCGGCGAGGGCATTTTCACCGCGATTCTGGTGGCGCTGTTCGCCACTGAGCTGATGCACTTCCTGCAAAAGCACAACATCGGCTTTAAGCTGCCGGAGCAGGTGCCGCCCAAAATTCGTCAGTCGTTCGATCTGCTGATCCCGATCATCGCCATCTTCATCACGCTGTTTCCGCTCAGCCTGTGGGTGCAGGCGCAGTTTGGCCTGCTGCTGCCGCAGGCGATCATGGCGCTATTCGCACCGATTATCTCCGCCTCGGATTCGTTACCGGCGGTGCTGGTGGCGGTGCTGCTGTGCCACATGCTGTGGTTCGCCGGCATTCACGGTGCGGTGATTGTCGGCGGCATTCTGCAGGCGTTCTGGCTGACTAACCTCGGTCTCAACCAGCAGGCGCTTAACGCAGGTGAGCCGATCACGCACGTGTTTATCGAGCCGTTCTGGCAGTTTTTCATCGTTATTGGCGGCTCCGGTTCCACCATGGGGCTGGTGCTGCTCTACCTGCGCAGCCGCTCGGCGCATCTGCGCTCGATTGGCAAGCTGAGCATTGTGCCCAGCATGTTCAACATCAACGAGCCGGTCATCTTCGGTTCGCCGGTGGTGATGAATCCGATTCTGTTCATTCCGTTTATCTGCGCGCCGTTAGTCAACGCCACGCTCGCCTGGACAGCCACCAAAACCCACTTGATTAACCACGTGGTGTCGCTGGCCCCTTGGACCACGCCGGCACCGATCGGGGCGGCCTGGTCGACCGGCTGGGACTGGCGCGTCATCGTGCTGATTGCCGTGCTGGTAACCATCGCCACGCTGATTTACTACCCGTTTTTCAAAATTTATGAGCGGCAACTGCTGCAGCAGGAGCTTGAGCAGGCCGCCGCAGCGCAACCGGTTAAGGAGGCATGATGGAAATTGATGAGAGCACGGTCATGGAACTGATTATTCAGGCGGGAGAAGCGCGCTCCTGCTCGATGGAAGCGCTGCGCGCGGCGCGGCGCAAAGAGTGGCCACGCGCCGATGCGTTGCTGAGCGAAGCCAGCGAGGCGGCCAGAGCCGCGCACCGTATCCAGACCGAATTGATCGGTGCCGACGAAGGCTGCGGCAAAATTCCGGTCAATCTGATCATGGTGCATGCACAGGATCACCTGATGAACGCCATGCTGTGTCGTGAACTGGCGGAAGAGATCATCCAGCTGCGGCGCGAGCTGGCTGCGGACTAACAAGGAGGCAGTATGCAACATCCTAACCCCGGTGCGTTTCCGCACGGCTTTCTGTGGGGCGCTTCAACCTCGGCGTATCAGGTTGAGGGTGCCTGGAACGAAGACGGCAAAGGGCCGTCGGTGATCGATAAAGGCCATTTTCCTGAGGGGATGACGGATTTCACCGTCACCAGCGATCACTATCATCGCTTCCGGGAAGATATCGCGCTGCTGGCGGAGCTGGGCCTGAAAACCTATCGATTCTCCATCGCCTGGAGCCGCATCTATCCGCAGGGTGACGGCGAGCTGAATCCGGCGGGCATTCAGTTTTATCAGCAGCTGATTGATGAAATTTGCCGCCACGGCATTGAGCCGCTGGTCACGCTCTATCACTTCGACCTGCCGTGGGCGCTGCAGCAGGATGGCGGCTGGTCAAACCGGCGTACCGTGGCCGCTTTTGAGCGCTTCGCCATCACCTGTTTCGAGCACTATGGCGACCGGGTGAAATACTGGCTGACCATCAATGAACAGAACATGATGATCCTCAAAGGCGAGGTGATTGGCACGCTGCCGGCCGGCACGGTGGATGCGCAGAAGACGCTGTATCAGCAGAACCACCATATGATGCTGGCGCAGGCCAAAGCGATGATTGCCTGTCACCAGCGCTTGCCGCAGGCCAAAATTGGCCCGGCACCGAACATCTCCTGTATCTATGCCGCCAGCGCCAGACCGGAAGATGTGCTGGCCGCCGATAACTTTTCAGCGATCCGCAACTGGCTCTACCTCGACCTGGCGGTGCACGGCCATTACAACAACGTGGTGTGGGCGTTTCTGCAGCAGCGCGGCTGGCTGCCGCATATTGAGGCGGAGGATATGGCGACCATCGCCGCCGGTCAGCCGGACTTTATCGCCTTCAACTATTATGCATCGGCCACCGTCAGTGCTGACATGCCTGAGGTCGCGCGCGGTGAGCTGAACAGCAAGCAGCAGGCCGACCAGCAGATGGCCGGCATCGACAAATCGGTGTACGTCGGCTGTAACAATCCGCATCTGCAGCAGAATCAGTTTGGCTGGTATATCGATCCGGTCGGTTTCCGCATTACCGCGCGCGAGATCTACGCGCGCTATCGCCTGCCGCTGATTGTCACAGAAAACGGTCTCGGTGCGTTCGACACGCTGGAGGCGGGCAACAAAGTGTATGACGACTATCGCATTGCCTATCTGCGTGAGCATATCGCTCAGCTGCGGCTGGCAATTGCCGATGGCGTCGAGCTGTTTGGCTACTGTCCGTGGTCGGCCATCGATCTGGTCAGCACCCATCAGGGCATCAGCAAACGCTACGGCTTTATCTACGTTAACCGCGATGAACACGATCTGCGCGATCTGGCGCGCTATCGCAAGAAGAGCTTTTTCTGGTATCAGCAGTTGATCCGCAATAACGGTGCACAGCCTGATGCGGAGGTGGAATACTAACGCGCGGCGCGGCGGCATCCCGGCTGGGTCGCCGCCGCGCCAGCAGCGTGATTAACGGTGTTGTCCCGCCATCAGCACATATTTTACCTGCACATACTCTTCAATACCGTAATGGCCGCCCTCACGGCCGTAGCCGGAGTGCTTGATACCGCCAAACGGCACTGATGCCGTACCGACTGAGCCGGAATTGAGGATCACCATGCCGGCTTCCAGTTTTTTCGACAGGCGGAAAGCGCGGCCAACGTCCCGCGTCCACGCATAGGCCACCAGACCGTATTCGGTGTCGTTAGCGCAGCGAATCACCTGCTCTTCATCACTGAAACGGTACAGGGCAAATACCGGTCCGAAAATCTCGGTGTTGTGCACGGCAAACGAGGCGTCCAGATCGCACAGGATGGTCGGCTCATAGAACAGCCCGCCCTTCGCGTGTGGCTTGCCGCCGAGGCGCAGCGTCGCCCCCTGCGCTACCGCATCATCCACCAGCGCGGTGACTTTATCGAGCGCCATGCGGTTAATCAGCGGGCCAACCACAAATTCCTGCTGCATACCCTGATCGACACGGATCTCACTGACTGTTTTCACCAGTTGCTGCACAAAGGCATCGTAAATCGCGTCATGCACAAAGATGCGGTTAGGCGAAATACACACCTGGCCGGAGTTACGCAGTTTGGCGCTGACCAGCCCGGCCACGCTCTCTTCCAGCGGGCTGTCGGCGAACACGATAAACGGCGCGTTGCCGCCCAGCTCCATGGTCATCTTTTTCAGCGTGGCCCCGCACTGCTGCGCCAGCAGTTTGCCGACGCGGGTAGATCCCGTGAAGGAGATTTTGTGGATGCGCGTATCGCTGGTAAAAGCTTCGCCGATGGCTTGCGGATCGCCGGTCACCATCTCAAACACGCCCGCGGGAATACCGGCCTGACGTGCATACTCCAGCAGTTTATACGCGGTAAGCGGCGTCTCTTCTGCCGGTTTGATGATCATGGTGCAGCCTGCGGCCAGCGCGGTAGCGATTTTGCGGGTGATCATCATAAACGGGAAGTTCCACGGCGTGATGGCCGCGGTCGGGCCGACCGGTTCTTTTACCACCAGCACGGAGGCGTTAGCATCGTGCGACGGCAGGGTATCACCGTTGACGCGTTTGGCCTCTTCCGCATACCACTCAATAAAGCCGAGACCGTACTCGATTTCGCCCAGCGCTTCGCTCAGGCATTTGCCGTTCTCCCTGACCATCAGTTCAGCAAACAGGTGCTTATCGGCGCGTACCAGATCGTACCAGCCACGCAGCAGGTCGCTGCGCTGTTTCGCGCTTTTTGCCGCCCATGCCGGAAACGCGGCACAGGTGCGATCGATAGCGGCCGCGACCTCGTCGTGGCGCATGAACGGTGCTTCGCCGACGAGGCTGCCGTCGGCAGGATTGGTGACTTTAATCATTCCAGTGTGCTCCAGTGTCAGAATCAATGTGACAACCTGGCAGTCAGCGTTATCGGGCTGGCTGCCGCTGTGCAGAAATGATGCGCGTCTGGCCTTTTCGCCACAATCGATTAAAATTGCTCCATCATTGAGAAAAACTGAACGGTTAACTGATGCGTGATTTGCCACCCCTGAATGCCTTGCTGGCGTTTGAATATGTCGCCCGTAGCGGCAGCGTGCGGGCAGCGGCTGATGGCCTGTCGGTGACACCAGGCGCGGTGAGTCGTCAGATTCGTCTGCTGGAAGAGTACTTTGGCACGGCGCTGTTTCAGCGTCAGGGGCGCGGGCTGGTACTGACACTGCCCGGCAATGCCTATTTTCTGCAGATCAGCCAGCACCTCGACGGTATTCGCCAGGCGAGCGCCACGCTGCAGCGCAATGCCGGCCGCACGGTCATCCGGCTGCACTCCTTCACCACCTTCGCCACCCGCTGGCTGATTCCGCGGCTGGCACAGTTTCAGCTGGCGCATCCGGCGATTGACGTGCGCCTGACGACCGCGTCGGAATGGGACGATACGGTGGATTGCGACGCAGCGATTCGGCTTGGTGACGGTACGTGGCCGCAGCAGCACGCCACGCCGCTGGTGAAAAACGTGCTGGTGCCGGTGTGTCGTCCGACGGCTGACCGGCGCGCCAGCATGCATCTGGCCGGGCTGGCGCAGCATACCCTGCTGCTGGTGCGCGGACGTCCTGATGACTGGCAGCGCTGGTGCGAAGCATTTGGCGTGGAAATGGACGCGCTGCCGCACCGGCGGCAGATGGAAAGTTCGGCGCTGGCCTATCAGGCCGCCATTGAAGGGCAGGGAATTGCGCTGGCGCAGCGCGTGCTGGTGGAAGCGGAGCTGAAGGCAGGCACGCTAATCGCCATGGAGGATTACCAGCTGGACTATGGCCGGCACACCTATTACCTGGTGCGCCCGCAGGAGAGCGTTAAGGCTGCTACGCTACAGCAGCTGGAGCAGTGGCTGGTCACGCAGGATGCTGGCGAGGCGTTATGAGCGGCGAAATGGTCCATCTGCCACGGAGGCGCGCTCAATCAGCCGTCCGCTGAAGGGCGGCAGGGGCGCAAACGCTTCGCCCTCCAGCATCGCCACCAGCTGCGCCAGCGTGTGCTGAATCATCTCCGCCACCGGCACGTGAACCGTCGTGAGCGGCGGCAGGAAAAATTCGGCCATGCGAATATCATCAAAGCCCATCAGCGATACATCCTGCGGCAGCCGTTTGCCCGCCGCACTCAGGGCCAGCGCGGCACCAATCGCCATATCGTCATTGCTGGCCATCAGCGCACTGAACGGTACGCCGGCACTCAGCAGCTGGCGTGCCGCCGCCTGACCGCTCTCCGGCGTCCACGCGCCCGGCAGTACGCGCGCCGCTTCATACGGCAGCTGATGGTCGGCCAGCGCCTGCTGATAGCCAGCCAGACGCGCGGCGGCGGTGGGCGATCCCGCCAGTCCGGTGATAAACGCGATATCATGGTGACCGCGCGCAATCAGGTAGTTCACCGCATCACGGGTATTTTGCTGGTGCGAAGCCCACACGCAGTTCGCCGCGTGCTGCGTCAGACGGCGGTTAACCACCATGATCGGGATATCGTGCTGGTCGATGATCGCTTCCAGCGCGGCGGTGTCGAGAAAACGCGGGTAGATAATGATGGCGTCGCAGCGCAGATCGAGCAGAAACTCGATTGCCGCGCGCTCATCGTCAGCGCTGGTTTTGCCATCGGCGAGGATCAGCTGGCGGCCATAGTTATTGGTCAGCGTGGCCGTCTGGTACAGCAGCTCGCTGAAATAGGGGCCGTTAAACAGCGAATGGGTGACGATCAGGCCGATATTCTGCGATTTTTGCGTCGCCAGACTGCGCGCCAGCAGATTCGGGCGGTAGCCTGTTTCCTCTATCGCCTGAAACACTTTCTGCTGCGTGGATTTGCTCACATAGCGGTTGCCCGCCAGCACGCGCGACACGGTGGCTTTAGAAACGCCCGCTTTGCGGGCCACATCCAGCATAGTAATCATCAGCGCTTCGACCATCATTCCTGCAGGCTAAAAAGCGATAGTACCTGAAAATGCAGGGAAATTAATGGCATCGTTAGCAAACAGTGAGGGGGATCAGGCGTAGAACCAGGCGGGCAGGATGGCGATCAGGTTATTCAGCGTATGCAGAAAAATCGGCAGCGCCAGGCTGTTGCTGCGCAGACGCGCGTAGCACAGCAGCAGCGAGAACAGCGTCAGCGCAACGATGGTTTCCCAGTGCACGTACTGCGTGTGTAACGCGGCGAACAGCAGCGATGTGAGCAACATGCAGGCAAAACGGCTTTTGGGCGCCCACAGCAAAAACGCCTGCAGCAGGAAGCCGCGGAACAGCACCTCTTCAAACACCGGCGCCAGCAACACGGCGGTGAGCAGCAGAATCAGCATTGAGCTGCGTCCCTGCTGGCTCTGTTCAATCAGCCAGCCTTCCGGCTGCAGGAACTGCGTCTGCGCCACCATCAGCACAAACAGCGCGCCGATAAACAGCAGTGCCTGGCCGGGACGCAGAAAGCCCAGAGGAATGTCGCTGCGGCGCTGGCAGTAGAAACGGTACAGGGGATAGATCACGGCAAATTCAAACAGGCACAGCACCGGCACCAGCAAGCCGTTATTGCGCAGCGTCCCGTAATTGGGAAACAGCGTAATCAGCATGGTCACGAGGTAATAAACCACAAAGCTACCCACGTAAAACAGGGTCAACGTAACTTTGTCGGATTGGGTGTCCATAGGCGACTCAGCGGGCAGAGGAAGACGCATAGTAGCAACGGCGATCGGTGCTGTCGAGGTGCGTTTGCGGAGATTTTCGCCGGTTCAGATACGCCACAATCGCGGCGCTGACCGACCGCCTCATCGCAGGCGATGCGCGGCATGATGGCTTGCGCTTTCATCGCTGAGCAGCAGGCGGAGAGGGAACCGAATCACTTATCTGGCGCGGAGAATGCCGCTGGCACCGTTTGGTGCACAACGGCAGAGAGAAAATTAACGAGGCTTAACGCACCCGGACGGCCACGAAGGTCATCACGATGGCGAAGCCGATAAAAATAGCCAGTTCCATCATTATCTCCTCAGAAAAGTCTTAGATAATTGTAGCGTCTGCCCGGGTGATTTTTAGACACAGCGTGCGATTAATCCGAAAATGTGAGCAGGAAATCGCGCCTTTTGTCACGCAATGCGACCAGTCTGCTGGAAAAATTTTCGCATCGGCGGCACGCTTTGTTACTCTCAGGAACCCGCTTGTTCATTATCCAGGAGGAGAAAATTGTGAACCATTATGGAAAAGCGCTGCTGCTGACGGCGATGCTCGCCCTAACGGCCTGTCAGTCAGCCAGTAAAACTGACAGCAGTCACGCCGTCAGCCACGATCCGGAAACCGACCAGTGCGGTGCCTCGCAGTATCAGAACTACCTCGGTCAGCCGCTGAGCGCGCTTGATACCCAGCGCTTTGCCGTACCGGTGCGTGCGATTCCGTGGAACGGTGCCGCCACCATGGACTTCAATCTGCGCCGCCTGAATTTCCTCGGCGATCAGAACGGGAAAATTTCCCAAGTTTATTGCGGGTAACACCAAACGGACACGGCATTGTCATCGGGCTGTCACGGCGGCGGGCGAGGATAGCTGCGCATTACGGAGATTTCCTCGTCACTCTCGAATATGCAATGCTCGTCTTGTTTCTTCCCGCTACGGCGGGAATTTTTTTCGCTATAACCTGCCTGCTGCGCCATATTGTCCCCGCCATAGCGCGCGATGAATCGCGGCTCTGCGACGCCAGGCGTACAGGCAGCAATAACAGACTGACCTTACAGGAGTGACGATGAAATACCTGACCCGAACGCTGTGTTTGACGCTGCTGCTCAGCCCGCTGGCGCAGGCCTCAAGCGAGGCAGCATGGCAGCAACACGATAAAAACCTGCAGCAGGCGTGTGTGCAGGCCAGCGGTCTGAAAGCGGTGAAAGTGGTGGGCAAGCCGATCATGTACGACGACAGCGTTGGCTACGATGCGCTGTTGCTCGAAGGCCGCTATCCGCAAAAGCACATGAAAAATCAGCTGGGGCGGGAACTGTGCCTGTATCAGCGTCAGAGCGGTAAAGCAGTGGTCAGCGAAGCCGACCAGTTGCGGGTGGTGAAATAATCTCCGGGGCCGCTATTTTTGCGGTCCTGCTTCTAACAGCTGCGCCAGCAGGTTGCGGTAACTCTGCAGGCGCTGTTCATCGCCTTCCACTTCCAGCCGGGTAATCACGCGGGCAATCACCGCTTTATTGGTGGCGGGCTGGCCATCATCCATCAGCTCGCGCATGATGGCGGCCAGCAAATCGCTCTCGTGCGGCGCGTGCCAGGCGGGGCTGTTGAAATAGTCGGTAATCGCCCGACTGGCGCTGTCATGGTGCGTTCTCATAGCCGACCTCCGCAGAGACAACGAAGCCTGCCACCCACGACGGGCAGCAACTGAAAACCTGAATTAAGCATGCGGACTGTCCAGGACGGGCAGCGCCTCGCCAGTGATAACTGGTGATTTTTTAAACATAGATGCGGTGTGGAATATTGTCAGTAACGAATCGTCATATTTTTTCACGTTTGCCGTCTTTCGCGATGCGCTTATCGGGCCTTATGCCAGGTAACCGCACATAAAGACACTACAAAAGTGAGGCATTGCCCTATTTGCTGTGAGCAGAATCACGCCCGGCAGCGAAAAACTGCGTTTTCATCCTCATGCCATGTTTTGCCGTCCGGTAATGTTACGAGGTTGTTAGACTGAACCCTCGTTTCATTTTTTCTGACATCTGCGCTCATGCTACGCTCCATCGAATCCTGGAAGATCAATCTGATATCCGTCTGGTTTGGCTGCTTTTTTACCGGCCTGGCCATCAGTCAGATCATTCCTTTCCTGCCGCTTTACGTGGAAGAGCTGGGTATCCGTGGCGGCAACGCGCTCAGTATCTGGTCAGGCCTGACCTTCAGTGTCACCTTTATTGTTTCTGCCGCCGTGGCGCCGCTGTGGGGCAGCCTTGCCGATCGCAAAGGGCGCAAGCTGATGCTGCTGCGCGCTTCGTTTGGCATGGGCGCGGTGATTCTGCTGCAGGCGTTTGTCACTCAGGCGTGGCAGCTGTTGCTGCTGCGCGCGCTGATGGGACTGACGTCCGGTTATATTCCCAACGCCATGGCGCTGGTGGCCGCGCAGGTGCCGCGTGAGCGCAGCGGCTGGGCGCTGAGCTGCGTGTCGACCGGACAAATTGGCGGCGTGATCCTCGGGCCGATGATTGGCGGTCTGCTGGCCGACTGGCTGGGCCTGCGCATGGTGTTTATCGTTACCGCGGTACTGCTGATGGTCAGCTTTCTGGTGACGCTGTTTCTGATTAAGGAGACCGGCTACACGCCGGTGAGTAAGCAGGACAAACTGAGCGGGCGTGAGGTGATGCGCAGCCTCGATAATCCACGCCTGATGTTCTGCCTGTTCGTCACCACCATGGTGATTCAGATGTGTAACGGTTCGGTGAATCCTATCCTGACGCTGTTCGTGCGTGAGCTGGCGCCGGATGCGCAGAATATCGCGTTTCTCAGTGGTGTGATTGCCGCGCTGCCCGGCGTGTCGGCACTCATCGCCGCACCGCGTCTCGGCAAACTCGGCGATCGCATCGGTACCCAGCGTATTTTGCTGGCGACCATGATCGCCTCGCTGCTGCTGCTGATTGCCATGTCGTTTGTCACCAGCGCCACGCAGCTGGGCGTCCTGCGCTTTCTGCTCGGCTTTGCCGATGGCGCGATGATGCCGGCGGTGCAAACCCTGCTGGTGCGTCATTCACGCGATAACGTCACCGGCCGTATTTTTGGTTATAACCAGTCGTTCATGTACCTCGGTAACGTCGCCGGACCGCTGCTGGGCGCAGCGGTCTCAGCCGCCACCGGTTACCGCTGGGTATTCTTCGCTACCGCGGTCGTCGTCCTGCTCAATGTGCTGTTGCTGCAGCGCTTCTATCGCCGGCCAAAAACCGAGCTGAAACCCCTTAGCCCGGCGGCCGCCGCTAAACCGGCTGACGCAGCGTCAGCGCATAGTGCCAGCGCCGCTGAGAAAGCAAAAACTCCAGGCTGACGCTCGGGCTCCACGAATCGTCGCCGCCGACGCCCATATGGAAGCCGTCGAGATGCAGCCAGCAGCCGGGTTCGTCCTGCAGCAAATGGCGGTGCGAGGTGGCGCGCAGCTGCTCAAGGCTGTGGCGGCTGAGCGAGAAGGCAAAGTCGCCGCTGATCTGCCAGCTGCCGCTATCCAGCTGGCGCGTGCCGCAGCGCAAGCCATTCTCACCCGGAAAGACGTAGCCGGTGCTGAGCGCCGCCAGCGGCAGCTGCCAGCGTGAAAACTGCGCCGCCAGCTGGCGATCCGGATAGTTTTCATGAGGCCCCAGTCCCAGCCAGCTCACCTGGTGCGGGACCTGAGCCAGCTGGCAGCGCAGGCCGATGCGCGCGGGCGGCGGCAGACCGGCGGCCTGTTGTACATCGACGCTGATAGTCAGTTCGCCATCGCCGCTGATGCCATAACGCTTATGGCTGGTAAACAGGTGCTGACCCTCACCCAGTACGCGATGCCAGGTTTCAATCTGCACGCCGTGCTGCAGGCTGTCGACCTGCATCGCCAGCAGCTCTGTTTGCAGCCGATCATAGCCCGCGCGTTTCCAGCGCTCGACCCAGGCGTTGGGGGCGATATTGGCAGCTTCGCTGGTGCCGATATCATTATCGATCGGTGCGCGAATAAAGCACTCCTCCAGCGGTGTCAGCATGGTTTCACGATCGTTCACCCACCACTGCAGCAGCGCGCCGCTGCGGCGACAGAAGTGCCAGCGCTGCGTGGGCAGCACCACCGCCACCAGATTGTGATTGGTTTCCAGCTGGGGCGCGCAGGCGCTGAGCGGCGGCAACGTAACCGGCAGTGCGGCCGGCAGCGCCCACTGATCCCAGGCCACGCGATGATCCGCCTCAGACCAGGGCGTGGCGGCGATCTGATGCACCGCGAGGTTGAGCCACGCTTCACCCTGCAGCGTTTCAGGCGCGGGCACGGTAAAGGTGTGGCTGCCTTCGGCATCGAGATCCAGCACCCATTCACCGCGCGCGAGGGTTACACCGTCCTGCTCAATCCACCAGCGCAGCCGTTCGTTGTCGCTGCGGCGGAATAAATATTCGCTGGTGACGGTCACGCGATACGCATCGCCGGGATCGCGCGTAAACCGGAAAAACTGCTGGGCGCGCTGTGCTTCAAACAGCGCCGGATGCGGCGTGCGATCGGCAAACACCAGCCCGTTCATGCAGAACTGGCGATCGTTGGGCGTGTCACCGAAATCGCCGCCGTACGCCTGCCACGGCTGGCCGTGTTCGTCATAGCGCGTCAGGCTTTGATCGACCCAGTCCCAGACGAAGCCACCCTGCAGCCGCGGAAACTGGCGAAATGCCTGCCAGTATTTGGCAAAGCCACCAAAGCTGTTTCCCATCGCATGGGCGTATTCACACAGGATCAGCGGACGCGCTTCATCCGGCAGGCTGATCCATTTTTTCAGTGACCACTTCGGTACCGCCGGGAAGGGCTGGTCCTGATCGACGCGCGCATACATCGGGCACAGAATATCGGTGGCCGCCGTGTTGGCACCGCCGCCTTCATACTGTACCGGGCGCGTGCTATCGCTGCTTTTCACCCAGCGGTACAGCGCATCGTGCGTGCTGCCGTGGCCGGACTCATTGCCCAGCGACCAGATGATGATGCAGGCATGATTACGATCGCGCTGCACCATGCGCGTTACGCGTTCGCTATAGGCGGCAAACCAGCGCGGGTCGTCGGAGAGGCGGTTCATCGGCTGCATGCCGTGCGTTTCGATATTGGCTTCGTCAACCACGTACAGGCCGTACTCATCGCATAGCCGATACCACAGCGGATGGTTAGGATAGTGAGCACAGCGCACCGCGTTAAAGTTGTGGCGCTTCATCAGTTCAATGTCCTGACGCATGCTGGTTTCATCCACTACCTGACCGCGCTCGGGATGGTGCTCATGACGATTAACGCCGCGTATCAGCAGCGGCTTGCCGTTGAGGCACAGCTGGCCGTGCTCAATGCTGACGCGACGGAAACCCACATCATAAGCTTCGGCTTCAATCACCTCGCCGGCATCATCAAGCAGCGTGACGACCGCGCGGTAGAGATGAGGCGTTTCGGCGCTCCACAACAGCGGTTGCAGTACCGGCAACACCAGCAGGGTACGTTCCGGATAGTGGCCACGTTCATCAATGATGGCGCTGCCCGGCGGCTGTTCGTGCTGCGCAATACAGTCGCCGTTGCGCCATAGCGTGACGCGTACCCGACACTGACTGAGCGAGCGCGCGCCGGCATGGATTTTGACACTCACCCGTAAATCGCCGCGCAGATATTCCGGGCTGAGTGCGGTTTCGATCTGCACATCGCTCAGGCGGGTGTCCGGTTTGTGCAGCAGCGTCACGTCGCGGAAAATGCCGCTCATGCGCCACATATCCTGATCTTCCAGATAGCTGCCGTCGCTCCAGCGCAGCACCATGACCGCCAGACGGTTGTTTCCCGGCTGCAGCGCGTGGCTGAGATCAAATTCGGCGGGTAAGCGGCTATCCTGCGAATAGCCCATCCACTGTCCGTTGCACCACAAATGAAAGGCCGAGCTGACACCATCGAAGATGATGCGCGTCTGCCCCTGGCTTAACCAGCCGTCATCAACTTTAAATGTGAGCGAATAACATCCGGTGGGGTTCTCGCGTGGCACCAAAGGGGGGTTGACCGGAATGGGATACTGCACATTGGTATAAATGGGCGCGTCGTAGCCGTGCAACTGCCAGTTGGCAGGCACCGGCAGCGTTGCGGCGTCCGGTAAGTCCTGTAGCAGCCAGCTGTGCGGCACCGCTTCCGGCGCGGTAAAATAGCTGAAGGCCCACTGACCATTCAGCCGCTGCTGCGCAGGTGAGGGATGGCCATCGCGCGCGCTGACTTCATCGCGCCAGCTGGCAAACGGTGGATGCGCGTCCAGGCGATGCAGGCTGGTGATAACCGGGTTTTCCCAGTCACGGCGCGCCAGCACTTCACTCAGAGAAACAGCCGCTAAGGTCATAGTGAGATCTCATTAATTGTATTGCGCTCACATTGCGTGAAATAGCGATAGCTGTAAAGACGCAGCGCGCAATTTTGTTACTGCGCGCACAGCGAGCAGCACTGACGTTTGCGGCACAGCGTTCGCTGTAACTTAAGCTGATGGATTGAGCGGTCTGTGAGGCTTTTTTAGCGGTTTCTTGCCACTAAAACGTTAAGCGTGGTGAGCAGGCATGAATAGCGCCGGGTTGCGGAGCATTCTGTATTGTCGTGTTAACCGCCGCTTCATACACTCAGCGCAATTTCAGCAACCTGAGGTCAATATGATCCGTATCGTTAAGCTCGCTGCCGTTGTGGCGCTGGTGTCCGCGTTAAGCGGTTGTCTTTTTCCGCCGCCGGGCGGCGGCGGCGGAGGAGGTTGGGGTGGTCCTGGCGGTGGCGGTCCCGGCCATGGGTATCAGGGGCCGCGTTAATTTAGCGCCAGTGCATAATTAATGCAGCGATGCGAAACGTTTTATCTGCGGCGTATTTTGTCAGTGAAACGTTTCGCTGTTATATATTGAATTTCAGCCACTTTTTTTACGCTTCGGCTAACCATTATTTTTCCTCTGGCCGGCAAAAATTCTTGTTGTTTTAATCCTGCCAATGCTAATTTTTGTTTTCCCATTCTGACTGAGTCCATCGCATGAAAAACCTGATTGCGGAACTCCTGCTCAAGCTGGCAGAAAAAGAAGAAGAGTCTAAAGAATTAGTGGTCCAGGTTGAGGCGCTGGAAATCGTGCTCACCGCCATGCTGCGCAGACTGGATGCCGCCCAGGTTAGCGACATCGCGGCGGGTATTGATCGCGCGATGCCGCCCGCCGCTTCCGTGCAGGAAAATCCGGACGCGCTGATGCTGCGCAATTACGTCGAAAAGTTGCTCAACCACCCGCGTGAATAATCCCGCCGTACGCGCATAGATTTTTTTCCGCTTTGCTTATTCCGTGCCATGCTTAACAGGCAATAATCACACGGAGAAACCGGCAATGAAATCGTGTCTTGTGGCAATAATGGCAGCAGGCCTGCTGCTGGCTGGCGGTGCGGGCGCGGCGGAGAAAACCGCGCAGCAGGAAAAAATGACGCTGTGTAATCAGCATGCAGGCGCGCAAAATCTGAAAGGCGATGCGCGTAAAAGCTTTATGAGCGAATGCCTGAAGAAAGACAGCAAAATGGGCAATATGACGCCGCAGCAGATGAAAATGAAAAGCTGTAATAGCGAAGCAGGAGAGAAAAAACTCAGCGGCGATGCGCGTAAAACCTTTATGAGCAGCTGTCTGAAGAAGAGTGCTTAAAGCTCTGGCGGCCTGCGGGCCGCTTTTTTGTGTCCGCACTCGCAGGGTTAACGCGCGACGTATTTTTTCTGTCATAAACGGCACGCGTTGCCAAAACTTTACAAAATACTTACATAAAATTCCATTTCTCCCCCTCCAGTCTCTCTGACGCTTAACCGTGGCCAGAGCGGCTTTACGTGCAACATAAGGAACCTGTTGTATGGTCGCTGCGATCATTATTGGTATATTTATTATTAGTGTGCTTTACGCCCACTCACGCGGCGTGGAAAAGCAAAAGTTTTCCCGTCAGTTATTTGATCACTCCACTTTTATGGCGCCGATCAATATGTTTATGACCGGGCTGTCGCGACTGCCGGCTAAACAGCCCTATTTTCCGGTTGAGGATTTTCCTGAGCTGCGTCAGCTGACCGATAACTGGCAGGTGATTCGCGATGAAGCCATTCGCCTGCAGGATCACATTAAAGCGGCGCAGACGCATAACGATGCCGGATTTAATACCTTCTTCAAGCGTGGCTGGAAGCGTTTCTATTTAAAATGGTATAGCGATGCACATCCGTCAGCGCGCGAACTCTGTCCGGTAACCACCGAACTGGTGAGCAACATTCCCGGCGTTAAAGCGGCCATGTTTGCTGAACTGCCGCCGGGCAGCCATCTGGGCAAACACCGCGATCCTTATGCCGGTTCGGTGCGCTATCACCTCGGGCTGCAAACGCCGAACGACGATCGCTGCTTTATTGAAGTGGATCGTCAGCGCCACAGCTGGCGCGACGGTCAGGCGGTGATCTTCGACGAAACTTACGTGCACTGGGCGCAGAATGAAAGCGAGCAGACGCGTATCATCCTGTTTTGCGATATCGAGCGGCCAATGAAATGGCGCTGGGCGCAGGCGGTCAATCACTGGGTGGGCTCGACGTTAATGTCAGCAGCGGCATCGCCCAACGACGAAAACGATCGTACCGGCTTCCTCAACCGCATCTTCAAATACGTTTATGCGCTGCGCGATGCCGGTCAGAACCTGAAGAAACGCAATCGCCGATTGTATTACTGGGTCAAACATGGACTGATTGTGGCGATTTTCGCGCTGATCATCGTGCCCAGCGTGTTCTTCTGATCCTTTCGTGCCGCTTAAAACGGCGGTTTAACAGACAGTTAACCGCCGTTTCGCTTTGTTTCTCCTGCTAAATCCTCACGCTTTGCCACACTTACTCTTTGTAAGGAATTGGCGTATCAGACGAATAACCCCGAAGGAGGCGAACCGTGAGCTATCAATCTGTCGTGGAACTCAAGGCGCTGGCGCAGCGTAAACCCACTAAAGTGACCGTCGGCGAAACGGATATGGTGCTGATTCGCGACGGCGACCGCGTGCAGGCGCTGCAGGCAAAATGTCCGCACGCGGGCGCGCCGCTGGAGCAGGGCGCAGTGTGCGGCGACAAACTGGTGTGTCCGTGGCATAAGGCGGTGTTTGAACTGCGCGATGGCAAAATGTGCGAGCCGCTGGCGCTGGCCAATCTCAAACGCTATCCGGTGCGCATTGAACAGGGGCAGGTGCTGATTAATCCGCAGGCGATGTCGCCGGCCAGTGCGCCGGTGGCCCAGGGTGAAGCGCCGGTGTGCGTAATTCTCGGCTCTGGCGCGGCGGGCAGTGCCGCGATCTGGACGCTGCGCGATGAAGGTTTTAGCGGCCGTATTGTGCGTATCGAGCGTGAAAGCGACGCCCCTTACGATCGCACTACGCTGAGTAAATTTGTGCCCTCCGGCAAGATGGCCATTGATGAGGTACCAAAGCTACTGAAACAGGATGTGCTGGGCCCGGTGGCGTGGCTGCAGGGGGAGGTGGTGCAGCTGAAGGCGCAGGAGCAGACGCTGGTGCTGAAAGACGGGCAGCAGGTGAAGTTTGACCAGCTGCTGATCGCGACCGGCGGCGTGCCGCAGCCGCTTGATATCCCGGGCAAGGATCTGGATGGCGTGCACCTGCTGCGTTCACTGCGCCAGGCCGACACGCTGATTTCGCAGGTGGATGAGGCGCAGCAGCTGGTGATTATCGGCAACAGTTTTATCGGTATGGAAGTGGCCGGTGCGCTGCGAAACCGCGACATTGATGTCACGGTGGTGGCGCGTCATCCGCTGCCGTTTGCCAGCCAGTTCGGCGAAGAGATTGGCCGTCATTTTTATGAGCTGCACCGCAGCAACGGCGTGAAGTTTGTCGAGGGTGAACCGGAAGCGCTGAGCGGCGAAGGCGCAGTGAGTGGCGTGCGGCTCAAAGGTGGCAAAACCGTGCCAGCCAGCCAGGTGCTGTTTGCCACCGGCATTGTGCCGGCCACCCATTTTATTCACGACCTGCCTTTACAGAAGGATGGCAGCCTGCTGGCCGACAGTCAGCTGCGGGTCAGTGAAAACATCTGGGTCGCGGGGGATATTGCCAGCTATCTCACGCCGCGCGGCGTGCAGCGCATTGAGCACTATCGCGTGGCGCATCAGCAGGGGCGCATTGCCGCGCTGAATATGCTGGGCAAACGCATCATGTACGATCGCGTGCCGTTCTTCTGGACTGCGCATTACGGCACCCGCTATGAGTATCTGGGGCATGCAGAGGAGTGGGATGATTATCGCCTGCTGGGATCGCTGCAGGACAAACGCTTCATCGCTTTTTACTGCCAGCAGGGCATGATTGCGGCAGTGTGTTCAGCCGGCATGTATACGCTCACCGCCGCGCTGGTGCACGAGATGCAGCAGCCAATGACGCTGGAACAAGGCCTGGCGCTGTTTGAAGCGTATCAGGGTTAAGGTTCAAGTCCGCACCCAACAGTCCCCTCTCCCGCCTGCGGGAGAGACAAACGAGCACCCAACAGTCCCCTCTCCCGCCTGCGGGAGAGGGTTAGGGTGAGGGGAAACCCGCACCATCACTGCTTACTCAGCGCCTCGGACTTCGCCATGCACTGCTGCATCGCGCCCATCACCGCAGCGCGGAAGCCTTTCTCTTCCAGCACCTTCACCGCTTCAATGGTGGTGCCGCCCGGTGAGCACACCATATCTTTCAGTTCGCCAGGGTGTTTGCCGGTCTCCAGCACCATCTGGGCGGAACCTTTTACCGCCTGCGCCGCAAACTGATAAGCCTGCGCCCGCGGCATGCCGCCCAGCACGGCGGCATCAGCCATCGCTTCGATAAACATAAACACGTAAGCCGGTGCCGAGCCGCTGACACCCACCACGGCATGAATCAGATACTCGTTCACCACCGCCGCTTTGCCGAAGCTCTCAAAAATGGTCACCACCTCGTCCACTTCCTGCGGTTCCACCAGCACGTTCGGCGTAATAGAGGTCATGCCTTCGTTGACCAGCGACGGCGTATTCGGCATCACGCGGATGATTTTACGGTCATGACCGAGTACCGCCGCCAGCGAATCCAGCGTCACACCTGCGGCAATCGACACCACCAGCGCATCTTTCTTCAGCTGGCCGGCCAGATCCTTGAGTACTTTGAGAATCACGTTGGGTTTCACCGCGCCAAACAGAATGTCCACTTCACGTGCCAGACTCTCGACGCTTTCTGCCGCCGTCACGCCATACTGCTGCGCCATCGCCTGGTTGGTGTCGGGTTTTCGATCGTGCACCCAGATATTGGCCGGGGCGATCTGCCCGCTGTTCACCAGGCCGCTGATGATGGCTTTCGCCATATTGCCGCAGCCGACAAACCCGATTTTCTTCTCCAGCATCGCTTTATCCTTTACGTGGTTCGGTTTTCTCAGTGGGTTAGCTTACGTCAGCGGCGGTGAATAACAAGTCGCGCACAAATAACATTTGCCATTCGCGGTCAGCGCGGCAAGATCGCAGGCATTGCCCGTTAATAAGGATTAAACATGTCGATTTGGGTGGATGCCGATGCGTGTCCCAATGTCATCAAAGAGGTGCTGTATCGCGCCGCTGAGCGCACCAAAGTCACCGTGACTTTCGTCGCTAACCAGCCGCTGCGCGTACCGCCGTCGCCGTTTCTGAAAACGCTGCAGGTAGCTGCCGGCTTTGATGTGGCCGATAACGAGATTGTGAAACGCGTGCAGCCGGGCGAGCTGGTGATTACCGGCGATATTCCGCTGGCAGCAGAAGTGCTGGAGAAAGGGGCGGCAGCGCTGAATCCGCGCGGGGAGCGTTACAGCAGCGATACCATTCGCCAGCGTCTGACCATGCGCGATTTTATGGAAACGATGCGCGCCAGCGGCATTCAGAGCGGCGGCCCGTCGGCATTAAGCCCACGAGACCGCCAGCAGTTTGCCAACGAACTGGATAAATGGTTACGTCAGCGTTAATCAGACGAAGCTGTCGTCGTCGTCAAAATCACCGCCGCTGCCGAAATCGTTGAAATCATTGTTATCGGCAAAGCTGTTGTTGTCCCAGCCTGAATTGTCATTCAGGAAGGCGTTGTTGCTGTCATTGCCGTTGAAGGTGTCCAGATTATCATCCACCTGCGGCAGCGCCGGTTCGTTGATGATATTGACGATCTCTTCCGGCTGCGAATGGTGGAACAGGCTGGTCAGCATGTCCGCCATCACCACACCGCCGGCCACGCCGACAGCCGTTTGCAGTGCGCCGCCAAGAAAGCCGGTACCGCGCGCCGGTGCAGCATACTGCTGCTGAGGCGGTGCGGCATATTGTGGCTGTTGCGGTGCGCTGTTCCATGCCGGCTGTTGCGGCTGCGCCGGGCGTGAACCGCCGCCAAACAGACTCGACAGGAAACCGCCGCTGCTTTGCTGCGGGGCCTGCTGCTGCGCCTGCGCCAGACGGCTCTCCAGCTCAGACACCTGCGCGTTGAGCTTTTTCATCGCCGCTTCCTGAATCAGGATCGCCTGCGCCATGTAGTAGGGCGCACCGGGCTGGCTCTGTAAATGCTGATTGATTAACTGTTCGGCACCGGCATCACGCGGGCCGCTCTGGCTTTCTGCCTGTTTCAGACGGCTGAACAGGCTTTCAATAAGTTGTTGTTCCTGGCTCTGCATGGTGAACCTCCGGTTAGGCATAGCGTGTTGTTCTTCAGGCGACCAACAGGACGTCCGTTGCCTGAACTATAAAGCGTATATGCGGGCTGCGTGACAGAAAGTAAATCAGCGGCCTGGTAAGCAAATGTTGCCCCGCGCTTACAAATCGCCTGATGCACGAAATGCGCATCGTTTTCCCGTTAAAAATCAAAACAATGGCATTGGCTATCGCTGAAATACGCGTAATTCGTGCTTCGCGGCTGGCTGATAAAATAAAATCCAGGTATCATGCGACGCATTATTGACCTGATGACGTTGCCCGCGCGGCAGACTACGGCGGAGGATGAGCCCGGATGTCATTACCCATCTATCTGATCGGCGCACGCGGTTGCGGTAAAACCACCATTGGCCAGGCGCTGTCGCAAGCGCTGGGCTATGCCTTTCGTGACACTGACCACCACCTGCAGCTCACCACACAGCGCAGCGTGGCAGAGATTGTGGCAACGGAAGGCTGGGACAGCTTTCGCGCGCGTGAAAGTGAATCGCTGCGGGCGGTTACCGCGCCTACCAGCGTAATCGCCACCGGCGGCGGCATGGTGCTGGCTGACGTCAATCGCCACTTCATGCGCGAGCATGGCCAGGTCATCTGGCTCAACGCGCCCTCTGGCGTGCTGGCCGATCGGCTGGAGCGTCAGCCAGAAGCGGCACAGCGTCCGACCCTGACCGGCCGGCCTATCGCGGAAGAGATGGAAGATATCCTGCGTGAACGCGCGCAGCTCTATCGTCAGGCCGCGCACCATGAAGTCAACGCGATGCAGGCGCCGGAGCAGGTGGTGGAACATATTCTGCAATCGCTGTCTCTCGCCCGCGCCAGCTAACTGTCTAAGAATTCTCCCTCTTTTTTACAGCGATCCTCGATTGTCTATACTGAATAGCAGGCAGAGGATCACCGCTGTCTGTGTGGAAACCTGACATAAGAGGGAAAACGATGCCAACCAGACCACCCTATCCGCGAGAAGCGCGCATTGTTGCCGTTGAAAAAGGGCAGGCGGGCAATACCGTCACCTGGTATGAATTACGGGCCGACCATCCACGTCCGGATACCTTAATTAGCGAACATAAATCGGAAGCGGAAGCGCAGGATGCCAAAGACCGCTATGAAGATGTGGAAAAAGAATAATCCCGGCGGGCAGGGATGCCCGCTTTAGCGTAATTACGTCCGGTCGCTAAATAGATTTTTTATTTTCCCTGATGCGCTAATTACGGCGATAAAAGCTGCCGTCTTTTCTGTTTAATCGCTCTCCTGCCTGATAACGTCTTTTTATTTTGCCTTTAGCCCTTATTTTCTGCTGCCTTAAATAGCCTGCGTTTTGTCCGGTGCAAAATTTGCGCTTGACCGATAAACCGTCGCGTTTTACTTTCGGGTTATCGATACAGGAACTCAGTTCCATATAGTGAAACCAGCGCCATGACCACACTCGAAAATGCCGCCGCCGTGCTTAAGTTGTTTCAGCGCTTTGGCGTGGCGCAGGGCCATCCCGGCCTGACCTTTACCGAGGTGGTGGAGGCGCTGGGGCTGCCGAAAAGTACCGTGTCGCGCCTGCTGGCGACCATGGAAAGTGAAGGCTTACTGGAGCGCGATCCCGACAGCCGCTGTTTTCAGATTGGCCGCGTGCTGTTGTCCGTTGCCGGGCATTATCTTTCGACACCGCTGATTGACAGCGCATCGGCGCCAATGGCGCGCCTGGCGGCCAGCAGCGGCTGCATGGGCTATATCTCGGTGCTGGACGGGGACGATGTGCTGGTGATGCGCATGTACCACGGTCGCTTCTTTACCCAGCTGGTGACGCCGCCGGGTACTCGGGTATCGGTTACCGGCACGTCGACCGGCCGCGTGCTGTTAGCGCAGCTGAGCGATGACGAGGTGCGCGCGCGCTTCAGCGATAACTGGCAAACCGCGTCGATCAATTCACCGCTGAATATCGATGCACTGTGCAAAGAGCTGGCATTGATTCGTCAGCAGGGCTGGGCACTGGCCCGCAATGAAACGCTGCCTGGCATTAGCTCGCTTGCCGTAGCGGTAACCAATAAACACCGCGGTGAAAGTGCCGCATTGTGTCTCTCATTTCTTTCGCAGGAAGCGGCCCCGGGTTATCCGGAAGCGCTGCTCAGCGAATTGCGCGCAACGGCTGCACTGATGGCCGAAAAATACGGCGCAGCGTCCTGAATAAAACAGGACAACCCTAATTTGATTTCAAGGCGTAATACTTCGCGCCACACCGGGGAAATAGCAGGTCTTCGGACCTGCTTATTTCAATAATCAGGGAACGATGAATAAAACGTTGAGGTTCCGCGTGTCGGGCACAATGTCATTGCGCGTTTTCTACAGGGTGAAAATACGGGGATAATATGCGTCTGGATAATCCAATAAAAAATATTGGCGTGGGTCTGATGCTGGTTCTGCTGTCAGTTGCAGGGGCCATCATTGGGGTACAGCTGATCACAACTATTGGGGTAACGCCCAATACTTCAATTATCGGCGCGCTATTTGCCATGCTGCTGGCGCGCATTCCGCTACAGTGGTTTCGCCGCTACCGTTCGGTTGAAGTGCAAAACCTTGCACAGACCGCCATCTCTTCCGCCACCTTCGGCGCTGCCAATAGCCTGCTGATGCCGATTGCCGTGCCGTGGGCGCTGGGTGAGCCGCAGCTGGTGCTGCCGCTGTTTGTCGGCGTCAGCGCGGCAATGCTGCTGGATGCGTGGCTGCTGTATCGTCTGTTCGACACGCGCGTATTCCCGGCCAGCAATGCATGGCCACCGGGCGTGGCAGCGGCAGAAGCGATCAAAGCCGGTGATAAAGGCGGTCGCCAGGCCTGGCTGCTGGTGGCCGGAATCGTGGGCGGCGTCGCGGGCTCGATGCTGAAAATCCCGATGTCCGCCTTTGGTACGGCATTCATTGGCAATATCTGGGCGCTGACCATGCTCGGCATCGGCTTCCTGCTGCGTGCCTATGCGCAACCGGTTGCTGGTATCGATATTAACGCGCTGTACATTCCGCACGGCGTAATGGTCGGAGCCGGTCTGGTGGCGCTGATTCAGGTGGTGCAGGTGATTCGCAGTCGCCGTCACGACAACCTCAACGTCAGCCGCAGCGACACCGAAGTTAAACGCGCGCTCGGCCTGGGGACTGTCGGCTATATCGTAATCTCGGCACTGCTGGCGCTGGGTGGCGGGCTGTGGAGCGAGATGGGCCTGCCGATGCTGCTGCTGTTTATTATCTACGCGGCCTTTGCCGCCTTCGTGCATGAGCTGATTGTCGGCATCGCCGCCATGCACTCGGGCTGGTTCCCGGCCTTCGCGGTAGCGCTGATCACCCTGATCCTCGGCATCCTGCTCGGCTTCCCGCCGCTGGCGCTGTGCCTGCTGTGCGGCTTCACCGCGGCCACCGGTCCGGCCTTCGCCGATATGGGCTATGACCTGAAGGCCGGCTTTATTCTGCGCGGCAACGGGGCCGATGTGCAGCAGGAGCTGTGGGGCCGCCGCATCCAGCTGATCGCCGCGATGATCGCTTTCGTCATCGCAATTCCGGTGGTGTGGTATGCGCATAACCTGTTCTTTGTCGACAATCTGCTGCCGCCGGTGGCGCGCGTTTACGCCAAAACCATTCAGGCCGGCGCGGAGCCCGGCATTGCCGGTAGCCTGCTGATGTGGGCGATTCCGGGGGCGATTATTCAGCTGATCGGCGGGCCTAAGCGCCAGCTCGGCGTGCTGCTAGCCACCGGTCTGTTAATCAACAACGCCGCCGCAGGCTGGGCGGTGCTGGTCGGGATTGCGTTACGTGTCCTGATCCTGCGCGTGTGGGGCGAGCGTGGACGTTCACCGATGGAGGTGATGGCCGCTGGATTCATTGCGGGCGACGCGCTTTACAGCTTCTTCCACTCACTTTTTGCCAGTAGTAGTAAGAAATAATTCAGGGATTTAGCGATGAGTTTACAGCAGACACTACAGGTTTTTGAGTTACTCGACAGCGCCTGCGTGGATGGCCAGCAGGTGGTCGATCTGTTCGCCGCCTATCCTGGCGTGCAAGCCAGCTTTAAGCGCGTCAGTGGGCCAAAAGGGCGCACCGATTTTGTGCGCATCGACATTCCTGGCGCCCAGGGCAAAAGCCGGGGCGGCAGCGCGCCGACGCTGGGGATCATTGGCCGTCTCGGCGGCATCGGTGCGCGCCCGACGCGCATCGGCATGGTGTCCGACGCCGACGGTGCGGTTGCTGCGGTGAGCAGCGCGCTGAAGCTGGCACAGATGCAAACCAAAGGCGACGTGCTGGCTGGCGACGTGATCGTAACCACCCATATTTGTCCGGATGCGCCGACCCGGCCGCACGAGCCGGTGGACTTCATGGATTCGCCGTGCGACGACATCACCATGAATGACAACGAAGTGGTTGAAGGCGTCGACGCGATTCTCTCTATCGATACCACTAAAGGAAACCGCATCCTCAACCATAAGGGCTATGCGCTATCACCCACGGTGAAAGAGGGCTACATCCTGCGCGTATCGGAAGATCTGCTGCGCATTATGGAGATGACCAGCGGTCAGCCTGCGGTGACGTTCCCGATCACCACGCAGGACATCACCCCTTACGGCAACGGCGTGTATCACCTCAACAGCATCCTGCAACCGTCCACCGCCACTGATGTGCCAGTGGTGGGCGTCGCGATTTGTGCGCAATCCGTGGTGCCTGGCTGCGGCACCGGCGCCAGCCATGAAGTGGACATCGCGGCGACCGTGCGCTTTGCGGTGGAAGTGGCCAAAGAGTTTGGCCGTGAGACCTGCCAGTTTTATGACCCGCAGGAGTACGCGCTGCTGCTATCTTTGTATGGTAGCCTCAGCCACCTGCGCAGCCGGAAAGCCTGATGATGAAACCGTCGCTTGTAACCTTAACCATTGGCCAGTCACCGCGTAGCGATATTTTGCCGCTGCTGCAGGAGCATTTGCCCGCCGACGCCGTCGCGCATGCCGGTCTGCTGGATGGCCTGACGCTGGCTGAAGTGGAGCAGTTATACGCTCCCGCGCCGGGCGATAAAGTGCTGGTTTCGCGCATGAGCAGCGGCGAACAGGTACGGCTGGCGGCGGCCACCGTCGAACAGGGACTGCAGCGTAAAATTACCGCGCTGGAGCAGCAGGGTTACGACACCATTCTGCTGCTGTGTACCGGTGAGTTCGGCACGCTAAAAACCACGTCGGCGCTGCTGCTGGAGCCGGATCGCATCATTCCGCCGCTGGTCAGCGCCATCGTACAGGCGCACAAAATCGGCATCGTGGTGCCGGTTGAGGAGCAGATCGCTGAGCAGGCCAGCAAATGGCGTAACCTGCAAAGCTCGCCCTGTTTTGCCGTCGCCAGCCCGTACCTGGCGCAGCAGAGCGAACTGATGGAAGCCGGACTGACCCTGCAGGAGCAGGGCGCTGATGTGGTGGTGCTCGACTGTATCGGTTATCACCAGAAACACCGCGATTTCCTGCAGAACATGCTGGGCATTCCGGTGCTGCTGTCGAATGTGCTGGTGGCGAAACTGGCGGCTGAACTGATCGTCTGATCGAGGCCGATCACAACTTGCGACGGGCGGCGCTAATTCGCGTGACAGATCAGCGAGTTCCCTTGTAATCTGCCGGTAACCCTAATGTGCTGTGAGGAAGTAACATGCTCAACGTAAGTGAGTATTTCGACGGAAAAGTGAAATCCATTGGTTTCGACAGCGTGACCATTGGCCGGGCCAGCGTTGGCGTGATGGCGGAAGGCGAATATACCTTTGGTACCGGCCAGCCGGAAGAGATGACGGTAGTGAGCGGCGCGCTGAAAGTGCTGCTGCCGGGCGAAGCCGAGTGGAAATGGTACGAAGCCGGATCGGTATTTAACGTGCCGGGCCACAGCGAATTCCACCTGCAGGTGGCGGAGCCAACGTCTTACCTGTGCCGCTATCTTTAAGCATTAAAGCAGCATCCATTATCAACCGGTAATGCCTGTGCGGCGTTACCGGTTTTTTTATGCGCCAGCATGAGGTGTGGCCTGCGGTCAGCATAAATGCTGACCCTACAGCTATGAATCAGCATATTTGCAGGGGCGCCATTCATGGCGATCGTTAACCACACCCGTACTATCCTTGCAGCTTGCGATGTCCGCTTAACGCTGCGCTTCGCCGCCTAACGCTTCCACCAGATTGCTGATCAATGCCGCCAGCTCGCTGGTCATCAGAATGAAATCGGCATCAAAACGCTGGGCGAAATCATCGCGATCGATATCGTCATTCTGCTCGCGCAGCGTGTCGCTGAACTTCAGACGCTTCACCGATGCATCATCGGCGATCACCAGCTGAATACGCTCCTGCCAGTCGAGCGCCAGTTTGGTGACCACTTTACCGGCTTCGATGTGGGTGGCGATCTCGTCGGAAACCAGATCCTGCTTTTTACAGCGGATCACGCCGCCATCTTCCAGTATCGCCTTCAGCTCAGCCTCGTCCATCAGGGTGAAACCCGCCGGCAATTCACCGGAGCGCACCCATTCGGTCAGCGTCAGCTCGATCGGATTTTCCAGCGTCAGTGGCACCACCGGTAGCGAGCCGAGGCTCTTACGCAGTAACGCCAGCGTATCTTCCGCTTTCTTCGCGCTGGCGCAGTCGACGATGATCAGATTGTTGACGGTGTCGATCCACATAAAGGTCTGACTGAAACGGCTGAAGGCGCGCGGCAGCAGGCTATGCAGCACTTCATCTTTCAGCGAATCCTTTTCGGTCTTTTTCAGCTTGCGGCTCTGTTCCGCTTCCAGCTTCTCAATTTTGGCTTCCAGCGCCTGCTTCACCACCGGCGACGGCAGAATTTTCTGCTCGGTGCGGGCGCAGATCACTATCTGACCGTTAATCACATGCGTCAGCGCTTCGCTGCGGTTGCCCATCGGCGAGACCCAGCCGGTTTTGGCCATGTCCTGGCTGCCGCACGGCGTGAAGGTGAAGGCGTCGAGCTGTTTTTCCAGATCGTCTGCGGACAGCGGGATGTCCCGATTCAGACGATAAACCATCATATTTTTAAACCACAACATCAGGATTCCTTACCGTGGGTGCGATCGGGCGCACAAGTCTAAAACAGTCAGCGCGCATGATAGCGAAACATCGGAGTGGTTTCATTGCCTTTCCCGATTCAGCCTTCTACTGTATCTGTCACCTGAACGAATAATGAGGAATAAATCGTGCGTATCGGTATTGATTTAGGCGGCACCAAAATTGAAGTGATTGCGCTGTCTGACCAGGGCGAGGAGCTGTTTCGCCACCGCGTGAATACCCCGCGTGACGACTACGCCGCCACGGTGCAGGCGATTGTCGACTTAGTCCTGCTGGCGGAAGCGCAGACCGGGCAGCAGGGGACGGTCGGCATCGGCATTCCCGGCACGATTTCTCCTTATACCCAGCGGGTAAAAAATGCTAACTCGACGTGGCTCAACGGCCAGCCGCTGGACAAAGATTTGGCGCGTGCGCTGAATCGTGACGTGCGCATCGCCAACGACGCGAATTGCCTGGCGGTTTCCGAAGCGGTTGATGGCGCAGGCGCAGGCCAGCCGCTGGTGTTTGCGGTGATCATTGGCACCGGTTCCGGCGCAGGCGTGGCCATCAACGGAGAATCACGCATTGGCGGTAACGGTAACGCAGGCGAGTGGGGTCACAATCCGCTGCCGTGGATGGATGACGACGAACTGCGTTATCGCGCGGAAGTGCCGTGCTACTGCGGGCTGCAGGGCTGTATTGAGACGTTTGTCTCCGGCACCGGCTTCGCCATTGATTATCAGCGTCTCAGCGGACAGGCGCTGAAGGGCGCGGAGATCATCCGGCTGATCGAACAGCAGGATCCGGTAGCCGAGCTGGCGATGAGCCGTTATGAAACGCGGCTGGCCAAATCGCTGGCGCAGGTGGTTAACCTGCTCGATCCGGATGTGATCGTGCTCGGCGGCGGAATGAGCAACAACGATCGGCTGTACCAGACGGTGCCGACGCTGATGAAACAGTGGGTGTTCGGCCGCGAGTGCGAAACGCCGGTGCTGAAAGCGGTGCACGGTGACTCCAGCGGCGTACGCGGTGCCGCCTGGCTGTGGCCGGTGAAAGGGTAGCATAACGACGCTTTATGCGTGCTTAACCCCTCTTCCAGCGGAAGAGGGGGCCGAAGCGGGTCAGTGTTGGCTTAACTGACCGGCGTGACACACGATATCGTGCGCATGCAGCACGGCTGGCCGGTTTTCATTCAGTCGGATGGCGGCATAAATATCGATATGCAGTTTTTGCGCTTCATCGTCAGCCAGTGCGCGATAACACAATCCTTCCTGATGAAAGGTACATTTCGACTGCGGCATCAGGGCAAAGCCTTTTCCTCGGGCAATGTGTGTCAGCATAACCAGTGAATCATCCGGCTCTTTAACTCTTTTAAGCGGGGTGTGGAGCTGTGAAAACAAGCGTTCACATTTATCGTAGAACGACGGATTGGCGCTTCTGGCAAACCAGAACAGCGGTAAATCACCGATCGCTTCCAGCGAGACTTTTTCCTTCAGGCTGGCCGGATGTCTGGCCGGCATTGCTACCAGCAACGGCTCACGACCGATCCACTGGTACTGCACGGTATCTTCGTGGCCGGTTGCCCTTTCGCCCGTCAGTACCAGGTCCAGGCGGTTTTTTGCCAGACACTGCAGCAACTGCGCAGACGTCAGATCGGGCGTTTCCACATCGTCGGCGGCGTCCAGTTTCAGCAGTTGCTGGTGAATGGGCGCAATCAGTGCAAAATTCAGCGTGCGGGTGAGGCCGATACGCAGGCGCTTTTCTGAAGAAAGCGAGCCAGGCTTGAGTTCATTCAGCGCCTGAAGGATCTTCTCCGCTTTGATTACCAGCGCCCGGCCAGCGTCCGTCAGACTAACGTCATGGGTGCTGCGGCTAAACAACGGCTGCTCCAGCACGGCTTCAAGGCGCTTAATCTGTCGGGTTAGCGGAGGCTGAGTCATTCTGAGCCGTTCGGCGGCCCGGCGAAAGTTCAGCTCGTGCGCAACCGCAAGAAAGCATTGAAGCTGTTTCACGCTGGGGAGATGGTTGCTGATAAGGTGCTCTGCCGTCGCCATAGAGTCCATCCGGGTAATCAAAGACGTTATTCTACCCCGCGAAAGATCAGCAGGATATGGGGTTAATCGGTCTGGACGCGCAGCAGGCTGGCGGCGCGACGTCCGAAAAAATAACCGGGCGTTACCCGGTTATGGCTTCAGGCATTAATGCTTTTCATCCCTTCCTGAGAATAGCGCTCGCCACTGATCTCAATATGCTGGTGGATAGCGTTCAGTAAAGCGATATCTGCCTGCTCCAGCACGATATCGGCGGCCTGCGCATTTTCCGCCAGATAGCGGGTCTGTTTCGTTCCCGGAATGGGGATCAGCTTGTCGTACTGCGCCAGTAGCCAGGCCAGCGCAATCTGCCCCGGCGTGCAGCTGTACTTTTCAGCAAGCGGGTGCACCGCGTCAAGAAGCTGGGCATTATGGTCGAGGCTGGACTGGCTGAAGCGTTCATTATTTTTGCGGAAATCACCCTCAGCGAAGTCGCTGTTATGACGATACTTTCCGGTCAGAAACCCTCTGCCCAGCGGAGAGTAGGGAACTAAACCTATACCCAGCTCTTTCACCACCGGCAGAATCTCAGCTTCGATATCGCGCGTCCACAGTGAATATTCGGTTTGCAGGGCAGTAAGCGGGTGAATGGCATGGGCCCGGCGCAGAGTTGAAGCAGAAACTTCACACAGGCCAATGTGGTTGATCTTACCCGCTTTAACGAGGCGGCTCAGGCATTCCATGCTCTCTTCAATCGGCGTAACCTGGCTCACGCGGTGAAGATAGAACAGATCGATGCGCTCAACGCCAAGCCTTTTAAGCGATTCATTACAGCAGCGGATGATGTAGTCAGGTTGGTTGTTAATCGTCCGGGCATAAGCCTGGTCCGCAGGGCGATCGATTCCGCACTTGGTGGCAATGTTAAACTGCTCACGCGTGGTGTTATCCAGACCGGCAAGAAAGTGGCCAATCAGCCGCTCATTATGGCCCCGCCCGTACATATCCGCGGTGTCGATAAACGTGATATTCAGGTCGATAAGCGTGTGTAACAGCTGCAGTGAAGCGTGGTCGTCTGTCTGTCCATAAAATTCGCTCAGTCCCATGGCACCATAGCCGATCGAACTGACAGTCAGGGTTTGCGATAAATGTCGGGTGTGCATAATGGCTCCTTTTGTGGTTTTTTTGATTGTTGCACCCTGATTACGCGTAATGAATTGTCATTTTCGTCATGCAAAAAAGGTATCACAGCAGCAGGACCGGAGCGGTGCTGTGGTGGGATGGATTTATCACGTGGGGCAGAAAGAGGCGGGTACACAAAGGGCTCTGTGTACCCGCCTCCGTTGCCTGAAGGGCAGGGGCAATGCGTTTGTTACTCGCCGACCAGCATGGAATCCTGCGGTGCGCGCTCGCGCTGGGCTTTGGTAGCGAGGAAGTAAAGGTAGCCGAGCACCATGATCGCCACAAACAATCCGCCGATTACCGGGTTGAACCACAGCATCGCCACCAGACACACCAGCGACAGCACCAGTGCGATGCCCGGAACCAACGGATAGCCCGGCGCACGGAAGCTGCGCTCCAGGTCCGGTGCGCTGCGGCGCAGCTTAAACAGGCTCAGCATACTCATCAGGTACATCACGATCGCGCCGAACACCGCCATGGTGATCATCGCCGCCGTCAGCGTCATGCCCTGCAGATTGATCAGTCCGTCGCTGTAAATGGCGGCGATACCGATGACACCGCCGGCGATGATGGCACGGTGCGGCGTCTGGAAGCGCGACAGCTTCGCCAGGCTGGGCGGCAGATAGCCCGCGCGCGCTAGGGCAAAGAACTGACGCGAGTAGCCAAGGATAATGCCGTGGAAACTGGCGACCAGGCCAAACAGGCCGATCCACACCAGCATATGCATCCAGTTAGAGTGCTCCCCGACGATCATCTTCATCGCCTGCGGCAGCGGATCGTTGATGTCCGACAGCTTGCGCCAGTCGCCCGCGCCGCCGGCCAGTAGCATCACGCCAATCGCCAGCACCACCAGGGTAAGAATGCCGCTGATGTAGGCTTTTGGGATGGTGCGCTTCGGATCTTTGGCTTCTTCGGCCGCCATGGCCGCGCCTTCAATGGCGAGGAAAAACCAGATAGCGAAAGGGATGGCGGCAAAGATGCCGGACAGCGCTGGCATGCCAAAATGGTCGCTGCCGGCCCAGCCGTTGGCGGCGAAGTTAGCGACGCTGAAACCCGGCGATACCACGCCCATGAACACCAGCAGCTCCAGCACTGCCAGCACCGTCACCACCAGTTCGAACATCGCGGCCAGCTTCACGCCGAGAATATTCAGTGCCATAAACAGCAGATAAGCCCCGACCGCCGCCGTTTTGGGGTTGAGATCGGGATACTGCACGTTGAGGTAGGCGCCAATCGCCATGGCGATGGCCGGCGGGGCGAACACAAACTCAATCAGCGTCGCCAGACCGGCAATCAGACCACCGGTTTCGCCAAATGCCCGACGGCTGTAAGCGAACGGCCCGCCAGCGTGCGGAATCGCCGTGGTCAGTTCGGTAAAGCTAAAAATAAAGCAGGTATAAAGCGTGGCGATCAGCGCGGTGGTGATCAGGAATCCCAGCGTCCCGGCCACGCCCCAGCCATAGCTCCAGCCGAAATACTCACCGGAAATCACCAGTCCAACCGCAATACCCCATAAATGCAGGGTGCCCAGCGTGGGTTTTAGTTTGCCTGTCATCTTCATCTCCCCGTCATGCTTGTTGTGCGGCGTTGGCACCGCGCTATTGTGGGTTTGCGCTACAGTGAAGGGATAATGCCGCTGCCCGGGACGGGAAAACTTGACGCCGGCGCAGTGAGTTTTGTCCTCTGCGGTCAACTCGCTGCCAGAAAAAGCGCTGGCTGTACGCTGCGGTCAACTTTTGCTGTTCTGCGGTCAGGCAGTCAGGACGACCTCATCCCATGCTGATAACACTGGTTTATAGAGACTGATGCTGGAGAGTGATGAATGAGCGCCAAACAAGCCGAATCCCTGACCGATGCCGAGATCACCCTGCTGGCGCAACGTGCGCTGGCCTGCTATCCCGCCGCGCTGCACGGTGAGCTGCAATTACTGTGCCGTTCGGAGAACGCCACCTTTTTGCTGCGTGCCGGCGGCAAACGCTACGCGCTGCGCCTGCACCGGCCGGATTACCACAGCAAAGCGGATATTCTCAGTGAACTGATGTGGCTCGATGCGCTGCGCGAGACCGGCATCATGGTGCCGCAGGCCATCCCGGCGCGCGACGGTGAAAGCGTGCTGACGCTGACGCTGGCGGACGGCAGCACGCGTCATGCGGTGCTGTTCCACTGGATTGACGGCGAGATGCCGACCACCGACGTCGATCCCAAAGCTTTTCAGCAGCTCGGTACTATCACCGCGCGCCTGCATCAGCACAGCCGCAGCTGGCAGAAACCCGAAGGTTTTCAGCGTATTATCTGGGATCATCACACCATGGTCAGCGAGCACAGCCACTGGGGGCGCTGGCAGGATGCGCCGCATCTCGATCCGGCCGATCACGGCATTATCGCAGCGGCGGTGGAGCGCGCCGGGCAGGCGCTGGCGGAATTTGGTAAAGAGCGCGATCGCTACGGCCTGATCCACGCCGATCTGCGTCTGACCAATCTGCTGCTGCACAAAGGCGAGACCCGGGTGATCGACTTTGACGACTGCGGCATGGGCTGGTATCTGCACGATCTGGCGGCCGCGATCAGTTTCGTCGAGCACCATCCGCGTGCGGCGGAGTGGGTGGATAACTGGATCCTCGGCTATGAACGCGTGGCGCACATCAGCGATGCTGAGATGGCGCTGGTGCCGACGCTGCTGATCCAGCGTCGTATCCAGATGACGGCGTGGATGGGCACGCACGCCGATACCGAGATGGCGCTCAGCCTCGGGCCGCACTGGGCCAGCCATTCGGTGCGGCTGTGCCGTCGCTATCTTGAGAGCAGCCAGCTGCCGGTAGGCGCGTGACCTGCACCAGCAGAGGGCAGCGGCGCGCGCTGATGGCGTAATCTGGTGCCTGCGCATCAAGCGCGCCAGCCGTGACAGGCGCGCTGCCAGGCACGCAGATCGCCGCCGGGAGCGCGCCAGCGGCGGCCAGGCGGTGCATTGCCTTGCACCGCGCGCCGTCGGGTGACGCTGGTATGAAAATTGCTGGATCCCTTCATTCTGTTATCCGCGCGATCCCTGAGAGGTTCCCATGCAATCACTCATCTCTGCTGCAGATGCCTTCAGCGCGTTTGCCACACCCGCCAGCAACCGTGGCGTTCTGGCCGCGGCGGCGACCGGTCTGAGCGCCTTCATTACGGATAAAGGCGGCGATGTCGATCGCATCTTTGGCATCAGCGGTATCGATTCCGAACTGCTGGCCAGCCCGACACTGAGCCTCGGGCTGGTGAACTATTGCCGCGTGATGGAAGAAGCGGCGCGCCACTCCGGCTTTGATAACTTCGGTTTGCATTACGGCAGGCAGTTCAAACCGCAGTCATTAGGGTTAATTGGCTACATCGGACTGTGCTCGCCGACGCTGGAGCAGGCGCTGCACAATGTGGTGAACGCGTTTCCCTGGCACCAGCACGATACGCTGACGCGGCTGGTGGACAAGGGCGACTGCTGGCGGCTCGATTATCAGGTGCGCCACGGAGCGATCCTGGCACGCCGTCAGGATGCGGAGCTGACGCTCGGCATGTTCCTCAACCTGATTCGCCACGTGGCGGGCAAAAACTGGGCGCCGCGCGAGGTGCACTTTGAACATCCGCGTCCGGAGCAGTGGCACGAGCACTGCAAAGTGTTTGATGCGCCGGTCTGGTTCGATCAGCCGTTTAACTCACTGCTGATCGCGAAACGCGACCTGCAGCGCGCCATGCCGGAGCAGGATGCGATGCTGCTGATGGTGATGCAGGATGCCATTCGCCGCCTCAACAGCAGCGCCAGCGTGCAGAGCGTGGTCGAACAGGCGCGTTCGCAGGTTAGCCTGACGCTCATTCAGGGCGAACCGGTACTGGAGGAGATCGCCGGCAAAATGGGGTTGTCGAGCTGGTCGCTGCAGCGACGCTTGCGCGAAGAGGGCATCAGCTTTAGCGCGCTGGTGGATAAGGTGCGCTGCGAAATGGCCACGCACTACCTGCAGCAAAGACAGCTGCCCATCTCGGAGATGGCGCTGCTGCTCGGCTATTCCGAGGTCAGCGCGTTTTCCCGCGCCTTCCGCCGCTGGTTCGGCATCAGCCCGCGCCAGTGGCGCCAGGATGGGCTGGTGAGTCAGGCCGGTGCGGCGCAAAGCCAAACCACGCTGGCTGGTCGCGCTGCGGCGGAGGCGGTAAGCCGCGCGACTGACCAATAAGCTGCCACGCGCGCAAACACAGCGCTTCGTCGCCCTGGGTTTGCGTCACCGCGTAGCGCCCACTGTTCTGCCACTCCAGGCGCACCCAGCACTGCTGTCCGGCATAGCGCGCCGCATCGTGAAACTGCTTATTGAGCTGCTGCTGCAGTGCTTCACTCCAGTGGCAGGCGGCGCTGTCAGCATCGCCCTGCGGCTGGCACTGATTGGCCAGGCTGGGGGCTGGCGCGGACACCTGCTGGCAGGCGCTGAGCCCCACCATCATTACTAACCCACCTGATAGTCTCGCTAATCGATTAATTAAATTCATTAATAAGCCTGCATTTTCGCTAAAGATTCCTGGCGCTGCTGCCGACAGTCTACAGACCGCAGCAGGGAATGCTATGGCATTACTCTGACTGTCGGCATAACCAGAATTTGCCGCCTGGTGGCGGTGTTATCCCTTCCTTTATTCATGGACCAGAAATGCAGAAGAAATATGCCTTTGCGGCACTCTCCTTGTTAAGCGCCGCGCTGCTCAGTGGCTGTGCCACCGAGTCGTCGCGCGCCATCGACGCGCCTCAGGTTCGCGCCGCAAGCCAGCCGGCTTATCAGGGCGTGCGCAGCCCAATCGCGGTGGGACAGTTTGATAACCGTTCGTCATACATGAATGGGATTTTCTCCGACGGCGTTGATCGTCTGGGCAACCAATCCAAAACCATTCTGATTACGCATCTGCAGCAGACCAATCGCTTCAACGTGCTGGATCGCAGCAACCTGAAAGAGTTGCAGCAGGAAGCCGACTTCAAACACAGCCAGCAGAATATCAAGGGCGCTAACTACATCATCACCGGTGACATCACCGAGTTCGGGCGCAAAGAAGTGGGCGACCAGCAGCTGTGGGGCATCCTCGGGCGCGGTAAAAGCCAGATCGCTTACGCCAAAGTGAACCTGAATGTGGTGGATGTGACCACTTCAGAAGTGGTGTACAGCGTGCAGGGCGCGGGTGAATACCAGCTGTCAGCGCGTGAGGTGATCGGCTTTGGCGGTACCGCCAGCTATGACTCTACCCTGAACGGCAAAGTGATGGATCTGGCGATCCGTGAAGCGGTCGACCACCTGGTGGATGGCATCAATAACGGCGCATGGCGCCCGGTGAAATAAGGATATTGACGATGAAATTACTGCAACTGAGCGCCGCGCTGATCGCGGCAGGCGTGCTGGCCGGCTGTGCGCCAAAAGGACCGGAGCCGATCTACTACTGGGGTGATTACCAGCAGCAGGTCTACAGCTATTACCAGAAAGACAGCGATCCGCAGAAGCAGATTGATGCGCTGAATCTGGATATCGAAAAGGCCAAAGCGGTGAACAAGCCGGTGGCACCCGGTCTGCACGCCCAGCTGGGCCTGCTGTACGCCAAAAACGGCAATACGGATAAAGCTTTCAGCCAGTTCGCCCTCGAGAAGCAGCTGTTTCCGGAATCGGCCCCGTACATGGACTTTCTGATGAAGAAAAAAGGAGTGAACCAATGAAAAAACTGATTGCCGTGTGCGGCGTATTCGCGGCGCTGCTGCTGACCGGCTGTGCCCAGAATAAGAAACCGTATGACTACAGCGCCTTCCGTGCCAGTAAGCCGGCGTCAATTCTGGTGCTGCCTGCCGATAACCGTGCGCCGGATATCAACGCGTCGCACAGCTTCACCTCGCTGGTGACCCAGCCGCTGGCGGAAGCGGGTTACTACGTGTTCCCGGTGGCGGTGGTGGAAGAGACCTTCCAGCAGAACGGCCTGAGCAACGGGCATGAAATTCAGGCGGTGAGCACGAAGCGTTTGCATGACATCTTCAACGCAGACAGCGCACTGTACATTTCGATTACCGATTACGGCAGCAGCTATCTGGTGGTTGATTCGGTGACCACGGTCTCGGCCACTGCCCGTCTGGTCGATCTGCGCAGCGGTAAAGAGCTGTGGCAGGGCATGGCCACCGCCAATGATTCTGAGAACAGCAACAACAGCAACGGCGGCATCATTGGCATGCTGGTGTCGGCGGCGATCAAACAGATCGCCAGCAACGCGGGCGACAAAGCGCACACCATTGCCGGTGTCACCAGCGCGCGTCTGTTAGCGCAGAACGAGCAGGGTGGTCTGCTGGCCGGTCCGCGCTACAAAGCGCCGGTTACGCGTTAATCTACCTGGCGCGGCGATCGGCTGATCGCCGCGCCACTTCACGCATCACTCGCCCGGCAGCTCCAGTTTACTGTAGCCGAGCCCGTTCATTTTACGCACCCGGATTTGCACCGGGATGCGCTCTTTCATCGCTTCCACGTGGCTGATCACGCCGATGGTTTTCCCGCTGGCGTTGAGCGCATCCAGCGCATCCAGCGCGGTATCCAGCGTTTCGGCATCCAGCGTGCCGAAGCCTTCGTCGAGAAACAGCGATTCAATGCGCGTTTTATGGCTGACCAAATCGGACAGCGCCAGCGCCAGCGCGAGGCTGACGAGGAAGCTCTCGCCGCCGGACAGCGTACGCGTGTCGCGCGTGGCATCGGCCTGCCAGGTATCCACCACTTCCAGCTCCAGCTCATCGCTGACGCGGCGCTGCAATAAATAGCGGCCGTGCAGGCGATCGAGCTGGCGGTTTGCCAGCCACACCAGATGATCGAGGGTTAAGCCCTGAGCAAAGCGGCGGAACTTGTCGCCTTTGGCCGACCCGATCAGATCGTTGAGGCGGCTCAGCTGTGCCAGTTCCGCTTCGTCAGCGGCGATCTGCGCCAGCAGCGTTTGCTGCTGCTGACGCTGTTGGGTATCGCTGTGCAGCTGCTGCTGCGCTTCCCCCTGCTGGCGTGCGTTGTCACGCAGCGCCACGCGCAGCTGCTCGAGCCGGGCGGCGATGGTGCCAGCATCGGCATCGCTGAGCGCGGCCGGGCGCTGCTGCTGGTGATCGCTCAGCCGCTGCGCCAGTCTGGCATGCAGCGCGGTGTGCTGCTGATGCTGCTGCTCCAGCGTTTGCAGCCGCTGGCGCAGCGTCTGCACCTCATCTTCCACCAGCAGCGCGGCGCGCAGGGCGCTTTCGTCAGCGAAATCACTGAGCAGCAATGCCTGCCGGAAGGCGCTTTCGGCGTCCGCTGCGCGCTGCGCCAGCGTCTGCTGCTGGCTGACAATCTGTTCATACTGACCTTTCAGGCCGTGCAGCTCGCTTTGCGCCTGCTGCCAGCGCTGCAGCTGTTGCGCCAGCGCCTGGTCATGCTGTTGCAGCGTGGCGTGCTGCTGCTGACGCGCGTCCGCCACGCGCCGGTCGCCAAACAGCTGCTGGCGCTGCTGCTGTTGAGCCTGCTGCTGCTGCTGCAGGTGGTTAAGGGCTTGCTGCAGGCTGGCGACCTGCTGCTGTTCACGCGCCAGAGCGTGCTGCAGGCTGCTGCCTTCCGTTTCGCTTTTCGCCAGCTGCGGCTGTAGCTCAGCAAGTAACCGCTCACTTTCCTGCCACTGCTGCCAGCGCTGCTGCAGCGTTTGCAGCCAGCCGGCGCGCTCGGGCGCTGCAGGCAGGCTAAGCTGATGGGCAGCCAGCTGCTGTTCCAGCTGCTGCAGTTGCTGCTGCCATGCCTGACGTTCACCGCTGACGCGCTGATCGATCTCATCCCGCTGCTGCCGGGCGCTGGCAAGCTGCTGCTGTGCCAGCTGTTGCTGCTGCTGATGTTGCTGCCAGCGCTGCTGCTGTTGCAGATGCGCGTCTTTGGCCTGCTGCAACGTGACGGCCGCCTGTTCACGCGCCTGCAACTGCTGCTGCTGGCGGGCTTCGAGCGCGTCCTGCTGCTGCTGCCAGGCGCTGAATTCTGCGTGCTGTTCAGCGCTGAAGGTAAGCGCCAGCTCACCGCACAGCGCCTGCCAGCGCTCGCGGGTGGCGGCGATCTGCTGGTCGAGATCGGCGATTTCCTGTTGCAGCGCCTGCTGTTGCTGCTGCGACAGTTTAAGCTGCTCGCCCCGCGCGGTGCCGGCTTCCCTGAGCTGCGCCACGTGCGTTTCCAGCGCCGCCTGCCGCTGCTGATTTTCATCTGGCTGCAACTGCTGGTAGCGGTCGATGGCCGGATGCTGGCAGGAGCCGCACAGCGGGCAGGGCTGTTCCGGCTGCAGCCGGGCCCGCTCGTCGGCCAGCTGAATAATGGTGCGCTCCAGCTCGCACAGGCGACGCACATCCAGCAGCGTCTGATGCTCGCGCTTGTACTCCTCGCGCAGCTGCTGCAACGCCAGCGCTTCCTGCTCAGCATGCTGCTGTAACTGCTGCAGTTTAAGCTGACGCTGCTGGCGCTGCGGCTGGAGCGTTTGCCACTGTGCCGCCAGCAGGCTGAGCTGCTGACGTGCGCCGCGCTGCTGCTGATGCTGCGCCAGCGCCGTCCGCAGCGCCGGGCTGGCGATCTCCGCTTCCAGCGAAGTAAGCACCTGCTCCGCCTGCTGGCGCTGCTGCTGTGCCGCGGCTTCTGCCTGTTGCAGCGGCTGTGCCGCCTGTTCGCGCGCCTGTAGCGCCTGCTGCTGCTGTTCCAGCTGGCTTTGCAGTTGTTGCTGCTGCGCGCTGAGCTGCGTCAGCGTTTGCTCACGCTCTTCAAGCCGGGCGAGTTCGGCCTGCCAGCGCGCCAGTTCGCCGCCCCAGCGGGCGACAGCGGCTTCACTCAGGCGAAACGCCTGCTGCTGCGCCAGCTGCTGTTGTAAGCGTTCACTTGCCTGCTGATGCTGATCCAGCGCCTGCTGGCTGAGTAACAGCGTTTTTTGCTGTTCGCTCAGCAGCGCCTGCTGCTGCTCAAGCTGCTGTGCACGGCTGGCGATCTGCTGATCGAGCGGGATCACCTGTTCGCTCAGCAGCGTCTCCAGCTGTTGCTGTTCGGCCAGCGCGCGTTCACGTGCCTGCTGTGCGGCCTGATAGTGGCTTTCACCCTGCTGCAGCGCCGCTTGCGCCTGTTGCTGTTGCTGCTGTAACTGCTGCGCCTGCTGGTTCAGTGTCTGCTGGTCGCGCTGCAGCTGTTCGCGCTGCTGCAGTTTGTCGCGCAGCTTCTCCGCCGGTTCAGCACGCGCCAGCCGCTGGCGATCGCCTTCCGCCTGCTGCCAGGCCGTGGCGGCAGCCTGCAACGCCTGCTGCGCCTGCTGTTGCTCCGCGTTGAGCTGCTGCTGCTGCGTCAGCCACTGCTGCTGCTGCTGGGCCTGCGCCAGCTGCTCGCTCAGATCCTGTTCGGTGCGGGTCAGCTGCTCCAGCTGCTGCGCCAGTTCGGCGCGGCGGGCGTCGTCGAGCAACTGCACCGCACCGGCGCGGGCGCGCAGCGTGTCGAGTGCCGCGCGCGCCGTGCGCCAGCGCTCGTAGATCTGCATCGAGATGTGGCCGTAGATTTCGGTGCCGGTCAGCTCCTCCAGCAGCTCGGCGCGCTCGCCGGGTTTGGCATTGAGGAAGGCGGCAAACTGCCCCTGCGACAGCATCATCGAACGGGTGAAGCGGGCAAAATCGAGACCGGACAAGGTTTCGATGGCTTTGAGCTTGTCACCGACTTTATCGGCGACGATCTGGTTGTCCGCCACGCGCGCCAGTTCGACGCGCGGCGCCTGCAGTTTACCTTCCGCCAGGCCGCGCGCGCGGTTCTGGCTCCAGAAGGCGCGCCAGGCTTCACCTTTGATCTCAAACTCCACTTCGGCGAGGCACTCAGCGGTGTCACGCGTCATCAGCTGATTTTCGCTCTGCGACAGGCCACCAAGGCGCGGCGTCTGGTGATAGAGCGCCAGACAGATGGCATCCAGCAGCGTGGTTTTACCCGCGCCGGTGGCGCCGGTGATGGCGAACAGCCCGTTGCTGGCAAACGGCTCGCGGCGGAAATCGATAAACCACTCGCCGCGCAGCGCGTTGAGGTTTTTAAAACGCAGCGTCAGAATTTTCATGCGCCCGGATCCTCCAGCGTGGCCAGCGTGCTGCGAAACAGCTGCGTTAACTGCGCGCGCTGTTCATCCTCCAGCTGCTCCTCCAGCGCCAGCCGGCGGGCAAACACCTCTTCAACTTTCAGTTCGCTCAGGGTTTCGTTCTCCAGCCGCGCCAGGCTGCGCTGACGCTGATCGCGGCTGCGGCGCACCAGCAGCACCTCAACCGGCAGCGACTCGGTAAGCTGTTCGATGCGGCGCTGCAGGTCGCTCAGGTACTCCTGAGTAGTGATTTCGATATCCAGCCACACCGGCAGATCGCCTTCATGGGTGTGAAACGCGGTCAGTTGCTGTTCGATCTCCGCCATGGCGCCTTTTAACATCTGCATCGGCTGGAATGACGGAATCACCAGCGGTGTGACGGACTCCAGCCGGGTGCTAAATTCCAGCAGGAATACGCTTTTCTCACGCCCCAGCTCATCAAAACTGAGCGCAATCGGCGAACCGCTGTAGCGGATGTGATCGCTGTCGGCGATGCGCTGCGCGCGATGTATATGGCCCAGCGCAATGTAGTCGGCTGGCGGGAAGGCCTGCGCCGGAAAGGCGTCCAGCGTGCCGATGTAGATATCACGCACCGAATCGCTCTTGCTGACGCCCACGGTGGTGAGATGCCCGGTGGCGATGATCGGCAGCGTACTGCCCATGGCTTCGCGCTGCGCCACAGCGGCGGCATAACAGTGCTGATAGTGCTGCTCAATCGCCTGCAGCAGCGACAGCTGCTTATCGCGACCGGACTGACCCGCCTGGCTGCGCAGAATATCGCGCGGACGCAGATAGGGAATGGCGCACAGCAGCGCCCCCGGCGTGCCGTCGCGCTGTTGCAGCGTCAGCACCTGCTGCTCGCCGCCGGGCGTGGCGCTGGTAATGACGCGGGTATTGAGGCAGGCCAGCAGCTCGCGCGATTCATTCAGCGTGGCGACCGAATCATGGTTGCCGGACAGCACAATCAGCTGGCAGCCGCTGGGCTGCAGCGCCACCACGAAACGGTTAAACAGTTCGCGCGCGTAGCTGGGCGGCGAACCGGTATCAAACAGGTCGCCAGCGACGATCAGCGCATCCACCTGATGCTGCACAATCGCGGCCAGCAGCCAGTCGAGGAATTGCTGGTGCTCGGCGGCGCGGCTTTTGCTGTAAAAGAACTGACCGAGATGCCAGTCAGCGGTGTGAATAATGCGCATGAATGCTCCGTGCCTGCTATCGCAAAGCGGCAGTATAACCGCTTAACAACGCAATGAAAAAAAAGCGAAACCGGTTGTCACAATTGCGCTTTTTATCTGATTATCATGAGGTGGGTTTTTCATAAAAGTGTCACAAAACTGACGCATAATGGCGCCGCAAACCCCCGTGACATGCCGTCACAATCGCAGGAGTAATAATGGCTAAGCGCATTTTGGTTGTGGAAGACGAAGCTCCCATCCGTGAAATGTTATGTTTCGTGCTGGAACAAAACGATTACCAGCCGATTGAGGCTGAGGACTATGACAGCGCGATTGGCAAGCTGATCGAACCCTGGCCCGATCTGATTCTGCTGGACTGGATGTTACCCGGCGGCAGCGGCATTCAGTTCATCAAACATTTAAAGCGTGAAGCCATGACGCGTGATATTCCGGTGATGATGCTGACGGCGCGCGGTGAAGAGGAAGATCGCGTGCGCGGGCTGGAAGTGGGCGCCGATGATTACATCACCAAGCCGTTCTCGCCCAAAGAGCTGATGGCGCGCATTAAAGCCGTGATGCGCCGTATCTCACCGATGGCGGTGGAAGAGGTGATTGAGATGCAGGGGCTGAGCCTCGATCCCTCCTCGCATCGCGTGATGTCCGAAACCACGCCGCTGGAAATGGGACCGACCGAATACAAACTGCTGCACTTCTTTATGACACATCCGGAGCGCGTATACAGCCGCGAACAGCTGCTGAATCACGTGTGGGGCACTAACGTGTATGTGGAAGACCGCACCGTGGATGTGCATATCCGTCGTTTACGTAAAGCACTGGAAGTTTCCGGCCACGATCGCATGGTACAAACCGTTCGCGGAACAGGGTATCGTTTCTCTGCCCGCTACTAAACGGAGTCTTTTACCGTGCTGGAACGACTCTCCTGGAAGAGATTACTGACCGAGCTGGCGCTGGTGTGTCTGCCTGCGCTGGTGCTGGGTCTGCTGGTTGGCTATCTGCCGTGGTGGCTGTTACTGGCCGTGTGCGGCGTGCTGTTCTGGCACTTCAAAAATCTGATGCGGCTGTCGCACTGGCTGTGGATTGATCGTTCAATGACGCCGCCCACCGGGCGCGGCAGCTGGGAACCGCTGTTTTACGGCCTGTATCAAATGCAGTTGCGCAATCGCCGCCGCCGGCGCGAGCTGGGCAATCTGATCAAACGCTTTCGCAGCGGGGCCGAGTCGCTGCCGGACGCGGTGGTGCTCACCACCGAAGAGGGCACCATTTTCTGGTGTAACGGTCTGGCTCAGCAGCATCTCGGGCTGCGCTGGCCGGAAGATAATGGCCAGAATATCCTCAACCTGCTGCGCTACCCTGAATTCTCCCGCTATATCCGCCAGCGCGACTTCAACAAGCCGCTGACGCTGGTGCTGAATAATCAGCATCACATGGAGTTCCGCGTCATGCCTTACAGCGAAGGGCAGTGGCTGATGGTGGCGCGTGACGTCACCCAGATGCACCAGCTGGAAGGGGCGCGGCGTAACTTCTTCGCCAACGTCAGCCATGAACTGCGTACCCCGCTGACAGTGCTGCAGGGCTATCTGGAGATGATGGACGATGTCGGGATGAACGAACGCACCCGCAGCAAGGCGCTCAGTACCATGCAGGAGCAGACGCGACGCATGGACAGCCTGGTGAAGCAGCTGCTGACGCTGTCACGCATCGAAGCGGCCCCCGCCATTGATCTGAAAGAGACGGTGGATGTGCCGACCATGCTGCTGCTGTTGCAGCGCGAGGCGGAAACCCTTAGCCAGGGCCGTCACAGCATCCATTTCCATACCGATCCACACCTGAAGGTGTTCGGCAATGATGAACAGCTGCGCAGCGCGATTTCCAATCTGGTGTATAACGCGGTGAACCACACGCCGGATGGCACGCGCATCGACATCAGCTGGTTGCGCACCAAACAGGGCGCCGAATTTAAAGTGTGCGACAACGGGCCCGGCATCAGCGAGGAGCATCTGCCGCGCCTGACCGAACGCTTCTACCGCGTGGATAAAGCGCGCTCGCGCGCCACCGGCGGCAGCGGGCTGGGGCTGGCCATTGTTAAGCACGCGCTCGGCCACCACACCACGCGGCTGGAGATCAGCAGCGTGCCGCATCAGGAAACCTGCTTCCGCTTCGTGCTGCCACCGCGCTTGATTGTGGCGAACGGAATCCGCGAGAATGTGGCGCAGTAAACGCCACCGGACTCTGTGATGAAATCGCTGCTGCTCTCTCTTTTATTACTGTGCCCGCTGCTGGCGACGGCTCAGCAAAGCATGCTGACCGGCAACCTGAGCAGCGTGGGCTCGGACACGCTGGGCTACCTGATGACGCTGTGGGGCGAAGATTTCAGCCGTCAGTCGCCGGGTGTCAACGTGCAGGTGCAGGCGGCGGGATCGTCGACGGCGCCGACCGCGCTGGCCGCAGGGGCCGCTCAGCTTGGCGCCATGAGCCGGCCGATGCAGGTGGATGAGCGTCAGCTGTTTATCGCGCGCTATGGTTATGCACCGCTGGCGGTGCCGGTGGCGATGGATGCGCTGGTGGTGGTGGTTAATCAGGACAATCCGCTGCCGTCCATCCGTCAGCCGCAGCTGGATGCGCTGTTCTCCGTGACGCGGCTATGCGGCGCACAGCAGGTGCCACAGCGCTGGGGCGATGTTGGCCTGCATACGGCGAACTGGGCAACGCGCAGTATCCAGCGCTTTGGCCGTAACTCCGCTTCCGGCACCTGGGGCTTCTTCAAGCAGCAGGCGCTGTGTCGCGGCGATTTCCGCGCTGACGTCGCGGAGTTTCCCGGCTCGGCAGCGGTGGTGCAGGCGGTCGCCAGCACGCCGAACAGCATCGGCTACGCCAGCTTTGGCTTTCACCTGAGCGGCGTGAAAACCCTGCCGATCGTCACCGCCAGCGGCGACAGCGTCATGCCGGATGCCGAATCGATCCGCAGCGGCCGTTATCCGTGGTCGCGCCCTCTGTATATCTACGTTAACAAAGCACCCGGCAAACCGCTGCCGCCGCTGGTCGCCGCCTTTCTGCAGCAGGTGCTCTCTGCGCAGGGGCAGCGCCGCGTAACGGAGGCCGGCTACCTGCCGCTGTCCGACAGCCAGATCGCGCAGGCGCGCGCGGCGATTGCGCAAAACTAATTCACGCTGACCGATCATGAATTTTTTTCACGTCCCCTGAATTTTCTTCCATTGCCGCCGGTGGGGCGGCATGTCACTCTTATGGACATATAGCCATCCAGATGGCCAAAAATAACCGTACGCAATTATACCCTGACGCAATTATGCGCCAGTGCAGGAGTGAATATGCAACGCAACACCGCCCCGTTCCGCGCCGATACCGTCGGCAGCTTTCTGCGTCCCGCCGCCATTAAACAGGCACGTGAACAGTTCGCCAGTGGTGCCATCAGCGCCGACCAGCTGCGTCAGGTAGAAGACGATGCGATTCGCCAGGTGGTGGAGCAGCAGCGCGCCAACGGTCTGCAGGTGGTGACCGACGGTGAATTCCGCCGCGCCTGGTGGCACTTTGATTTCTTTGGCCATCTGCACGGCGTTGAGCTGTTTGAGGCCGATCAGGGCATTCAGTTCAACGGCGTGCAGACCAAAGCGCACGGCGTGAAGGTCACCGGCAAAGTCGCTTTTAACCCGCAGCATCCGATGCTGGACCATTTCCGCTTCCTGCAAAGCGTGGCCGGCGATGCGGTGGCAAAAATGACCATTCCCAGCCCGAGCGTGCTGCACTTCCGCGGCGGCCGTAAAGTGATTGATGCCACGGTGTATCCGGATCTGGATCAGTACTTCGCCGATCTGGCGCAGACTTACAAAGAGGCGATTAAGGCGTTTTACGACGCTGGCTGCCGCTATCTGCAGCTGGATGACACCGTGTGGGCGTACCTGTGTTCAGGCGATCAGCAGCAGCAAATTCGCGAGCGCGGTGAAGATCCGCAACAGCTGGCGCACATTTATGCGCAGGTGCTGAATCGCGCGCTGGAAGATAAACCGGCGGATCTCACCGTCGGCCTGCACGTGTGTCGCGGTAACTTCCGCTCGACCTGGATCTCGGAAGGCGGCTACGAGCCGGTGGCGGAAATTCTGTTTGGCAGCGTGAACATCGACGCGTTTTTCCTCGAGTACGATAATGAGCGCTCCGGTGGCTTTGAGCCGCTGCGTTTCATCAAACCCGGTCATCAGCAGGTGGTATTAGGGCTGATCACCACCAAAACCGGCGAGCTGGAAGACGCTGCACAGGTGAAGGCGCGCCTGCAGGAAGCGGCGCAGTTTGTCAGCCTCGACCAGATTTGCCTCAGCCCGCAGTGTGGCTTTGCGTCAACGGAAGAGGGCAACAGCCTGACCGAAGCGCAGCAGTGGCAGAAGATTCGTCTGGTTGTCGACATCGCACAACAGGTGTGGTGATGCTGTAAAGTTGTGCAAACAGGCGCGTAAAGCGCGCCTTTTGTGCATCCCTGCGGCGGTTTCTGCAAGGAGATCGCCCGCTTTGCAGAAACTTTAAGCAAATCATCTCAGGTGTTTTCCGACTATTTCCTGCTTATCCACTGCGTTCTGACGCTTTCCTGTTATATCCTTCTGGTTTTCCGATCCTGTATTGCCTTTCTTCGCTATAAACGTTTTAATTTGCGCCGTTGTCGATTCATCCCTCTGTGAACAGAAGAAAAGCAGTTTAAATCACCTGCGCTGTACCGATTCGGCCCGCATAACGCACTGGTCAAGCCAGTTAAGCCATTGTTTTCGCGCATCCAGGGGACAACACAAACCCAACTTCCACCGCAACATCAGCTACAGGCAGTACAGAAGTTTATGACACATCGTTTAACCTCCAGGGATATCCTGGCGCTGGGCTTCATGACCTTTGCCCTGTTCGTTGGCGCAGGAAACATCATTTTCCCGCCTATGGTCGGTATTCAGTCTGGTGAACATGTCTGGATTGCCGCCTTCGGCTTCCTGATCACCGCGGTTGGTTTGCCGGTGATGACCGTGATCGCGCTGGCGCGCGTCGGCGGCGGTATTGATGCGCTCAGCTCACCGATTGGTAAAGCGGCCGGTCTGCTGCTCGCCACCGTGTGCTATCTCGCCGTCGGCCCGCTGTTTGCCACGCCGCGCACCGCGACCGTTTCATTTGAAGTCGGGATTGCGCCGCTGACCGGCGACGGCCCGCTGCCGCTGTTTATCTATAGCCTGGTGTACTTTGCGCTGGTGATTGGCATTTCGCTCTATCCGGGCAAGCTGCTGGACACCGTCGGCCACTTCCTCGCACCGCTGAAAATTGTCGCGCTGACCATTCTGGGCGTCGCGGCGCTGCTGTGGCCGGCTGGCGGCATTTCGCCGGCCACCGCCGACTACCAGCGCGCAGCCTTCTCCAGCGGTTTCGTGAACGGCTATCTGACCATGGATACGCTCGGCGCGCTGGTGTTCGGTATTGTCATCGTTAATGCGGCGCGTTCACGTGGCGTGGAAGACAGCAAACTGCTGACGCGCTATACCATGCTGGCCGGCGTGATCGCCGGTGTCGGTCTGACGCTGGTGTACCTCAGCCTGTTCAAGCTGGGCTCCGGCAGCGGCGCGATTGTCGATCAGAACGCCAACGGCGCGGCGATTCTGCATGCTTACGTGCAGCAGACCTTCGGCGGCATGGGCAGCGTCTTCCTCGCCGCACTGATTTTCGTCGCCTGTATGGTTACGGCGGTGGGCCTGACCTGTGCCTGCGCAGAATTCTTTGCGCAATACCTGCCGTTGTCGTATAAAGCGCTGGTGTTTATTCTCGGCCTGTTCGCCATGCTGGTGTCGAACCTCGGTCTCAGTCACCTGATTCAGATTTCAATTCCGGTGCTGACGGCTATCTATCCGCCGTGCATCGTACTGGTGGTGCTGAGCTTTACCCTGAGCTGGTGGAATCGCAGCACGCGCATCATTGCGCCAACCATGCTGATCAGCCTGCTGTTTGGCATCGTCGATGCCATCAAAACCACCAGCTTTAAAGATGCGCTGCCGCTGTTTAGCCAGCATCTGCCGCTGGCCGATCAGGGACTCTCTTGGCTGCCGCCGTCGCTGGCGATGCTGGTGATTGCTGCGGTGGTTGACCGGGTGAAAGGGCGTGAGCAGGTTGCCGTTCACCAGTAAGCGACATCGCTGTTAATTCCGACCACGGGCTTGCCCGTGGTTTTTTCATTTCCACAGGTACTGTTTGTTATGCAAGAAACCAATAAGCTCAAACGCGGACTGAGCACGCGCCACATCCGTTTTATGGCGCTGGGATCGGCGATCGGCACCGGGCTGTTTTACGGCTCGGCAGATGCCATCAAAATGGCAGGCCCCAGCGTACTGCTGGCCTACATCATCGGCGGCGCCGTGGCGTATATCATCATGCGCGCGCTGGGCGAGATGTCGGTTAACAATCCGCAGGCCAGCTCGTTTTCACGCTACGCGCAGGATTACCTCGGACCGCTGGCGGGCTATATCACCGGCTGGACGTACTGCTTTGAAATCCTGATTGTGGCGATCGCCGACGTCACGGCTTTTGGTATCTACATGGGCGTGTGGTTCCCGGACGTGCCGCACTGGATTTGGGTGCTGTCGGTGGTGCTGATCATCGGCGCCATCAACCTGATGAGCGTGAAGGTGTTTGGCGAAGTGGAGTTCTGGTTCTCCTTCTTCAAAGTTGCCACCATCATCATCATGATCGTGGCCGGTTTCGGCATGATTTTCTGGGGCATCGGCAACGGCGGTCAGCCGACCGGCATCCATAACCTGTGGACCAACGGCGGCTTCTTTGCCCACGGTATCGTCGGCATGCTGCTGTCGCTGCAGATGGTGATGTTCGCCTACGGCGGCATTGAGATCATTGGCATCACCGCCGGCGAAGCTAAAGATCCGGCGAAATCGATCCCGCGCGCCATCAACTCCGTACCGCTGCGCATTCTGGTGTTCTATGTCGGCACGCTGTTTGTGATCATGTCGATCTATCCCTGGAACCAGGTCGGTACCGCAGGCAGCCCGTTCGTGCTGACTTTCCAGCACCTCGGTATCGCCGCCGCCGCCTCCATTCTGAACTTTGTGGTACTGACTGCCTCGCTGTCGGCGATTAACAGCGATGTGTTTGGCGTCGGCCGCATGCTGCACGGTATGGCGCAGCAGGGACATGCGCCGAAGATGTTTATGAAGGTGTCGAATCGCGGCATTCCGTGGGTCACGGTACTGGTGATGATGCTTGCCATGCTGGTGGCGGTGTACCTCAACTATCTGATGCCGGAAAAAGTGTTCCTGGTGATTGCCTCGCTGGCGACGTTTGCCACCGTGTGGGTGTGGATTATGATTCTGCTGTCGCAGATCGCGTTCCGCCACAAAATCGGCAAAGAGCAGGCCGGTAAGCTGCAGTTTGCTCTGCCGGGCGGCAGCGCTACGGCGTGGGTAGGGGTGCTGTTCCTTGCCTTTATCATCGCGCTGATTGGCTACTTCCCGGATACGCGTATCTCGCTGTACGTCGGGTTTGCGTGGATTGTTCTGCTGCTGCTGGCGTGGCCGCTGGCGAAGAAGCGTAAAGCGTAAGTAATTCTACAGCGGGCGAAGCGAGACTTCGCCCGTGGTGCATTACCAGTTTTTCCCCAGCGCCATCTCTCCGCCGTACGGATTCAGGTGATTGTTGTCGTACCAGAGCGGCATGCCCTGATGAGTGACCAGACAACCCTGCGCATTACACAACGTCTCCTGCAGTGACAACACGCGCACGCCATGCTGCTGATAATCCTTTAACAGCTCTGCCACCGATGCGTTTGGCATCTGCAACTGCTGCGTGCGTTCCGCCGCCAGCGCCGCGCCATCCTGCGCGCTGAGCCAGCTATTCAGGCTGCGGCGCAGCGGCATATTGCGGTTATGGCTGTAGCGCAGCGGATCGAGCGTGATGGTCGGCACATCGTCAATCAGGGTGATCTTTTTCCCCGCCGCCAGCAGCTGCGCCACCACGGTATCCAGCCCGCTTTTCAGCGACTGCAGATTGTCCTGCGCCGGATCGCGGAGACTGCGGAATCCGCTGCCCGGCTGCGTACTGAGGCCCGCAGCCCAGAACGCGCTGATCACCACTTCGTCTATTTTATCGCTCAGAATGATCGGCAAAACCCGCTGATTAAAATCGAGGCACTGCTGTGCATGCTGCGGTTTTTGCGGCATCGCGCGCGTGGCGTCAAGCAGGAAAGGGCAGGAGGCTTTGGTCAGCTGAAACAGCGGTTTCTGCTGCCGCCGGGCGTAATCGGCGACGTTAGACGCCAGCGCGGCGGCATGGCTGTCGCCAATCAGCGCTATCGCCGGTGTGTCACTCTGCGGCTGGCACTGCGCATCGCGGGCGGGCCGCGTGGCGCCGTAATCCAGCAGGCAGGGATCGCGCTGGGCGGCGACTTTCCATTCGTCGCCGAGCATCACCGCTTCACTGACGCGCGATTTCAGGCCACCGCTCTGCCACAGCAGCACCATGGCACCGGCTGCCAGCAGCGACGAGGCGCAGTAGCCGGGGATCAGCCAGCGCGTACCGCTGCGCGCCCGACGGAATGGCTGTTCGATGAAGCGCCAGGAGAGCCAGGCGATGACCAGCGCCACGGCACAGATGCTCAGCGCCTGCCAGATGCTGAGCGGGCGATCGCTGCAGATGCGCGCCAGACTGAGCAGCGGCCAGTGCCACAGATACCACGAGTAGGAAATTTTACCGATGAAGCGCATCGGCGCGTTCTTCAGCAGCCGCTGATTGAGCGGGCTGCGTGCACCGATCATCAGACAGGCCGCCAGCACCGGCAGCAGCGCCAGCCAGCCAGGGAAGCGATCGCTATGGCTGAGTAACAGCGTGGCACCGATGATCAGCAGCCAGCCAGCAAGATGACAGAGGCTGGCCAGCCGGCCGGTGACGGGGCGGGGTTGCCACAGCGCCAGCAGCACGCCGGCACCCAGCTCCCAGGCGCGGGTTGGCAGCAGATAAAACGCCTGAGTGCTGGAGAGGGGCGTTAACCACAGGCAGCCGGCCAGCGACAGCAGGCTGAGCAGTAGCACCACGCCGGTCATTGTGCGCCGCAGCCGCACGGCCAGCAGCAGAACAAACGGCAGCACGATATAGAACTGCTCCTCAATGCCCAGCGACCAGGTCATCAGCAGCGGATTGAGATCGGCATCCGCACTAAAATAGTCGCCACTCTTCAGTAACAGCATATTGGGCACCGAGAGAAACACCGCCATGCTGTATTTTGCCAGCTGGCTTAATTCCAGCGGGGATAACAGCAGATAACCGAGCAGCAGCAATACCATCAGCATAAAAAACAGGGCGGGCGCAATACGCCGGATGCGGCGTAAATAAAACTGATAAAACGAGAAGGTGCCGGCGGTAATTTCTTTACTGATAATACCGCCAATTAAAAAGCCGGAAATAACGAAAAATATATCGACGCCAATAAAGCCGCCCGGCACGGCGCTGACGCCGCAGTGGAACAGCACAACCAATATAATGGCGACAGCGCGCAGACCATCGATATCCGGACGATAGCGCAGCGAGACAGGTTCAGACATAACAGGATCCCAGTTATTCAATGTTAATTTGCGATTTTATTACTGCGGGTAAAAATAGCTCGGCGCATCCTGTCGCCGAAAAATGTAAAAAGAGAAAGGTATTACTAAGGGATGATTGACCCGTGCAGCATATCGCAGTTTTACAGCGCTAACGCTTTTAAGGGAAAAAAAAGAAAAGTCTCAGATAACCGTGCCCACCAGCTTGCAGTTTATTGCTGTAATTTCGCTGCAGGAATAAGCCGGCGTAATCTGTCTGGCTTAACCCGGTGGCTGGCGTCAGGGATAGTCCACGGGGATTACCGCGCGCTGATCAATGGCGGTGCGCCAGTGCTCAAGCGTCGATTGATAAGGACACAGCGTGCCCACCGCCGTCTGGCGACAGTTTTGCTGATGCCACTCCTGGCGCAGCAGCGGGTGCTGCCGATCGATCGGCGTTAGCTGGCGCAGCGCATCCAGACTTTGCGCCTGAAAATAGACGCGCAGCAGCAGCGTCTGCGTCTGGTTATCGCGCCAGCGCTCAAACACCAGACTGCTGCCGGGCGGAATATTACCGCGCGCGTAGCCGGGCAGTTGCCAGCTGAAGTCGATCAGCGTGCGCAGCATGGCGATATTGGTGTCGTGTGCCACCAGCAGCAGCCAGCGGGTGGAGGGCGTCGCCGCATCGTCCTGCAGGTTGCGCACCACCGCGTCCAGCAGAATCGACGCACGCTTTTGCGCGATATACGGCACATCATTACTCAGATCGTAATTGGCGGTCAGCAGCGGCAGCAGGGCGCTAATCTGCTGCGCCCGGGTGATGTTGCCCCACGCCAGCTGGCTGAACGGCAGATTTTCGCTCCAGCCGAGCCGTAAGGTTTCGGCCATGCTGGCCAGCACGCTGAGACCCTGCACGTAGGTATGGCCGCTTTTACTCTGCTTCAGCTGCCAGGGGCGATCGAAGAACGGGCAATCTCCCACACACACCGCCTGCCTGAGCTGCTGCACGGCGGGCTGTAAACGCTGCTGCAGTGCGGCGAGATCGCCGGCGCGCGCCGCGACCGCTGCCCGCTCCGTGGCAGCATCCGTTTGGCCGAACGGCAGTTTTTCGCTCTGAAACAGCGGATCGACCGCCCCCGCGACGTGATGAACTGCCACATCGCAGCCAGGAAAGGCACCCTGCAGCAGCGCCTGCGCCGTGGCGCGGGTACGCTGCAGCGGACTGGCACGCAGGTAAATTTGCCCGGCATCGGGACAGCCGGCGCGCAGCAGGCCGAGCTGGCGATAGTGTTCACCCTGCCAGCGACCTTTATTCACGACCGCTGCATAACCGTGTGCGGTGAGTTTCCCGTCGGCGCTGCGCCAGCGCGGCCAGGCGCGCTGGGTGGCGGCTTCGATTTCCGTACGGTTACCTGCGGTGGGAGGCCGCACGCCGTGACGGCTGATCTCTACCACTTTTTCCAGCTGGTAGCGCGGCTGCGCCTGCGCGGTGAGCGCCAGCAAAGCCAGCAGCGCGCTCAGCAGCAGACGTGTCATAGCGTTGGCTGTGCCGGCAGCAGCGCTTTGAGCTGCGGATAGAGCACCGCGTTGGCCAGCAGCACCGGATTACCCTGTTGCAGGCCATGGTGGCTGAGATAATCGTTGGTGACGCCGCCCGCTTCGCGCATCAGCACAATGCCAGGCAGGCCATCCCACGGATTCATGTGCGCTTCGTAATAGCCAATCAGCCGGCCGGCGGCCGCCCAGGCGCTCATCAGCGCACCGGAACCGTTGCGGATAAACATGCCGCCCTGCGCCAGCAGCTGGCTGATAAAGGTGGTCAGCGGTTCAATCGGCTGGCTGTTCGAGCTGCTGAGGCCCAGCAGCCCCTGATCGAGCCGCTGCGCGCTGTGTGCCTGAATGCGCTTGTCATTCACCCAGGCACCTTTGCCGCGGCAGGCGTGGAAGGTTTCCTGATGATTAGGATCGCTGACTACGCCAATCACCGGCTGATTGTCACAGACAATCGCCAGCGAGACGCACCAGTTGTGCAGGCCGTTAAGAAAGCTGCTGGTGCCGTCAATCGGATCGATGACCCAGATAAAGCGCGCGCCGCTGACGTCACCGCCGCTCTCTTCACCCAGCACCGCATCGTCAGAAAAACGCTCATGAATCAGGTGTTTTACCAGCAGCTCAACGTTGCGATCCGCCTCGCTGACCACATCCTGCAAATCCTTCTTGTGCTCCACCACCAGCTGATGGCGCTGCTGATACCACGCCAGCGCGCGGCTGGCAGCGGTTTTCGCCACCTCACAGGCATAGTGATAACGGGCATCTAATTCGGTTAGCGTAGCTGATGACATTTTTCCCTCTTATCATTCACTGGCAATCGACGTGGCGAACCACGCCGGATAAAGCGCCATGGCTGTGTGACTTGCTTAACAAAAGTTAAGCAAGGCTTCATTAAGCCGCAGATGGCTGCGGCTGGCAAGGGGAGGCAATGCGGGGCAGCGGCAAATTGTGCTTCACAGCTGCCGGGCGCGCGCGGCGGCCATCAGGCGTGGATAGAACTGGAAAAACAGCGGTTCGAGCTGGGTATAGTGGTCAACAAAATCCTGATAGGAGTCGCGCAGCGCCGCCAGCCGTGGCCGGCGATGCGCCATGCCGCTTAGCACGCGCGCCAGCCGCGCCGGGTCAGCATAGTGTTCAAACCAGCGTTCGCGCCACATTACCGCGTTGAGCTCGATAAAATCGCCCGGCGTGCCGGGCAGCTGCGGCACAATGTCGCGCTCGGCAGCGGCGCTAAAAGCAGACAGCGACTGCGCCGGATGCAGCTGATCCCAGTGGCGCGCCAGGAAGTGGTCCCAGATCACGTCGAGGGTGATGGGCGCCACGCGGCGCGTTTCGGCGCGGAACAGCTGACGCGCGCTGCGCACTTCCGGCAGGTTATCGGTCAGCACATCAATGCGCCGGTGCAGGGCAATACCGGCCACCACTGGCTGCGGCCACTGCGCCTCAACGTTGCCGCGCACGAAGTCGGCCAGCAGATTACCCAGCAGTGAGCTGTCGGCCAGGGTTGCAAGGTGAAGGTGAGCAAGAAAGTTCATGGCGCATTATAGGCAGAATCACACCGGCGCAGCCAGTTGTTCAGAATTGCCCACTTTTCCGCTAAACTATGCCGCCTGTTTTTTGAGTCCTGAAGAAGTGATGCATGCGTGTAGCCGATTTTGCCTTTGAATTACCGGAATCTTTGATCGCCCACTATCCGCAGGCGCAGCGCAGCGGATGTCGTCTGCTGTCGCTGGATGGCCCGAGCGGGGCGCTGAACCATGGCGTATTTACTGATGTGCTGGATAAGCTCAATCCGGGCGATCTGCTGGTGTTCAATAATACCCGGGTGATTCCGGCGCGCGTCTATGGCCGTAAAGCCAGCGGCGGCAAAATTGAGATGCTGGTTGAGCGCATGCTGGATGACAAACGCGTGCTGGCGCACGTGCGCGCCTCCAAAGCGCCGAAGCCGGGTGCCGAATTACTGCTGGGCGACGACGAAAGCGTCAAAGCCACCATGGTGGCGCGCCACGATACGCTGTTCGAAATCGAGTTTGCGGACGATCGCGCGGTGCTGGATATCCTGAACAGCGTCGGCCATATGCCACTGCCGCCGTACATCGATCGTCCGGATGAGGAAGCTGACCGCGAGCTGTACCAGACGGTGTACAGCGCGCGCCCCGGCGCGGTGGCAGCGCCGACCGCCGGTCTGCACTTCGATGAGCCGCTGCTGGCGGCGCTGAAGGCAAAAGGCGTGGAGATGGCGTTTGTGACGCTGCACGTCGGCGCTGGCACCTTCCAGCCGGTGCGCGTAGAGAACATCAACGATCACATCATGCACTCTGAATATGCCGAAGTGCCGCAGGACGTGGTGGACGCGGTGCTGGCGTGCAAAGCGCGCGGTAACAAAGTGGTGGCGGTGGGCACCACCTCGGTGCGTTCGCTGGAGAGCGCAGCGCAGGCCTGTCAGGATGGGCTGATCGCGCCGTTTTTCGATGACACGCAGATCTTTATCTATCCGGGCTATCACTACCAGGTGATTGACGCGCTAATCACCAACTTCCACCTGCCGGAATCGACGCTGATTATGCTGGTCTCGGCGTTTGCCGGTTATCAACACACCATGGCGGCTTATCAGAGCGCGGTGGCGGAGCAGTACCGTTTCTTTAGCTACGGGGATGCGATGTACATCACCCGTAATCCACAGGCTCCCGACGAAATCGTTGGTGGCTGAGTAATCAGACTGTTTCTCTGATTATCGAAAGAGGTCAATGTGAAATTTGAATTAGATACCACCGACGGGCGCGCGCGCCGTGGCCGTCTGGTCTTTGATCGCGGCGTCGTGGAAACCCCGGCGTTTATGCCGGTCGGCACCTACGGCACGGTCAAAGGCATGACGCCGGAAGAAGTGAAAGAGACCGGCGCGCAGATCCTGCTGGGTAACACCTTCCACCTGTGGCTGCGTCCGGGGCAGGAGATCATGAAACTGCACGGCGACCTGCACGATTTCATGCACTGGCAGGGACCAATTCTGACCGACTCCGGCGGCTTCCAGGTGTTCAGCCTCGGAGATATTCGTAAGATCACCGAAGCCGGCGTGCATTTCCGCAACCCCATCAACGGCGACCCGATTTTCCTCGACCCGGAAAAATCGATGGAGATTCAGTACGATCTCGGCTCCGACATTGTGATGATCTTCGACGAATGTACGCCGTATCCGGCGGACTGGGATTACGCTAAACGCTCGATGGAGATGTCACTGCGCTGGGCGCAGCGCAGCCGCGACCGCTTTGACGCGCTCGGTAACAAAAATGCGCTGTTTGGCATTATTCAGGGCGGGGTTTACGAAGATTTACGTGATGTCTCGGTTAAAGGTCTGGTAGAGATTGGCTTTGATGGGTACGCTGTGGGCGGCCTGGCGGTGGGTGAACCGAAAGAGGACATGCACCGCATCCTGGAACACGTCTGTCCGCAAATTCCGCAAGACAAACCGCGTTATTTGATGGGCGTCGGCAAACCGGAAGATCTGGTGGAAGGCGTTCGCCGCGGTATCGATATGTTTGACTGTGTTATGCCAACGCGTAACGCGCGCAACGGCCATCTGTTCGTCACCGATGGCGTGGTGAAAATCCGCAATGCGAAATACAAAGATGACACCGCGCCGCTGGATGCGGAGTGTGATTGTTACACCTGTCGCAATTACACGCGTGCCTACTTGCATCATCTTGATCGCTGTAACGAAATACTGGGCGCACGTCTGAACACCATCCACAATCTGCGCTATTACCAGCGTCTGATGGCGGGTTTACGCCAGGCCATCGAAGAGGGTAAATTAGAGCACTTTGTTAGCGAGTTCTACCAACGGACGGGCAAAGCGGTTCCACCGTTAAACGTCTGATAATTCTATCAATGAGGGAAATTTAATGAGCTTTTTCATTTCTGACGCCGTGGCCGCAGCTGGCGCTCCGTCTCAGGGAAGTCCGTATTCTCTGGTGATCATGCTGGTGGTTTTTGGTCTGATTTTCTACTTCATGATCCTGCGTCCACAGCAGAAGCGCGCCAAAGATCACAAAAAGCTGATGGATTCCATCTCCAAAGGTGATGAAGTGCTGACCAACGGTGGCCTGGTGGGCCGCGTAACGAAAGTGGCTGAAACCGGCTACATCGCTATCGCCCTGAACGACACCACTGAAGTAGTGATTAAACGTGATTTCGTGGCCGCCGTTCTGCCGAAAGGTACAATGAAGGCGCTGTAATTTATTCTTCCCGAAGGGAACTGCCGTGTTAAACCGTTATCCTTTGTGGAAGTACATCATGCTGGTCGTCGTGATTCTCGTCGGCCTGCTGTATGCGCTTCCTAACCTTTATGGTGAGGATCCGGCCGTTCAGATCACTGGTGCGCGCGGTGGCGCCGCCAGTGAGCAAACGTTGGATCAGATCCAGACCGTATTAAAACAAGACAATATCCAGAGCAAATCCCTCGCGCTGGAAAATGGTGCCATTCTGGCCCGTTTCGCTAACACGGATATTCAGCTGCGCGCGCGTGAAGCCATCACCAATGCGCTGGGCGAAGATTTCGTCGTGGCGCTCAACCTGGCCCCTGCCACACCGCGCTGGCTGACCATGCTGGCCGCTGAACCGATGAAACTCGGCCTCGATCTGCGCGGCGGCGTGCACTTCCTGATGGAAGTCGACATGGATACTGCCCTCGGCAAGCTGCAGGAGCAGAATGCTGATGGCCTGCGCAGCGACCTGCGCGAAAAAAATATCCCTTACACCAACGTTAGCAAAATCGCTAACTACGGCACCGAAATACGTTTCCGCGACGGCGCCAGCCGTGATGCGGCCATCAGCTATCTGACGCCGCGCCATCGCGACCTGGTGATCACCAGCGCTGGCAGCGACACGCTGCGTGCGGTGATGACCGATGCCCGTCTGAGTGAAGCGCGCGAATATGCGGTGCAGCAGAACATTAACATCCTGCGTAACCGTGTGAACCAGCTGGGTGTAGCTGAGCCGCTGGTACAGCGTCAGGGCGCTGACCGCATCGTGGTTGAGCTGCCGGGTATCCAGGATACCGCGCGTGCCAAAGAGATTCTGGGTGCTACCGCAACGCTGGAGTTCCGCCTGGTCAACACCTCGGTGGATCCGAGCGCAGCCGCCAGCGGCCGCGTGCCGGGTGACTCGGAAGTGAAAAAGACGCGTGAAGGTCAGCCGGTGGTGCTGTACAAGCGCGTGATTCTCACCGGTGACCACATCACCGACTCGACGTCCAGTATGGATGAGTACAACCAGCCGCAGGTGAATATCTCGCTTGATGGCGCCGGCGGTAACATCATGTCCAACTTCACCAAGGACAACATCGGCAAGCCGATGGCGACCCTGTTTGTGGAGTACAAGGACAGCGGTAAGAAAGATGCAAACGGTCGTGCGATTCTGGTGAAGCAGGAAGAAGTGATTAACGTGGCGAACATTCAGTCGCGCCTCGGCAACAGCTTCCGAATTACCGGTATCAGCAACCCGAACGAAGCGCGTCAGCTATCGCTGCTGCTGCGTGCCGGTGCGCTGATTGCGCCAATCCAGATTGTGGAAGAGCGGACCATCGGTCCAACCATGGGCCAGCAGAACATCACGCAGGGTCTCGAAGCCTGTCTGTGGGGTCTGATTGCCTCCATCATCTTTATGGTGGTGTTCTACAAGAAGTTTGGTCTGATTGCGACCAGCGCACTGCTGTGCAACCTGGTGCTGATTGTCGGCATCATGTCACTGTTACCGGGCGCCACGCTCACCATGCCGGGCATTGCCGGTATCGTGCTGACGCTGGCGGTGGCGGTGGATGCTAACGTGTTGATTAACGAACGTATTAAAGAAGAACTGCGTAACGGACGCTCGGTACAGCAGGCGATTCATGAAGGCTATAAAGGCGCCTTCTCCAGTATCGTCGACGCCAACGTCACCACGCTGATTAAAGTTATCATTCTTTATGCGGTCGGTACCGGCTCGATCAAAGGGTTTGCGATTACCACGGCTATCGGTATCGCGACTTCCATGTTCACCGCTATCGTCGGCACCCGTGCCATCGTTAACCTGGTGTACGGCGGCAAACGCATCAATAAGCTGTCTATCTGAGGAGTGCGTTGTGGCACAGGAATATCGTATTGAACAGCTGAACCATGGGCGTAAAGTCGTCGACTTTATGCGCTGGGACACGCTGGCCTTTATCATCTCCGGCCTGCTGATTGTGGCGTCCATCGCCATTATCGGTGTGCGCGGCTTTAACTGGGGGCTCGATTTCACCGGCGGGACGGTGATTGAGATCAACCTCGAGAAGCCGGCGGATCTTGATGCGCTGCGTGACGGGCTGGTGAAGGCAGGCTTTGAGGAGCCGCTGGTACAGAACTTTGGCAGCAGCCGTGATGTGATGGTGCGTATGCCACCGACCACCGGCAATGCAGGCCAGGAGCTGGGTAACAAAGTGGTCGCCTCGATCAACCAGACGACGCAGCAGAACGCGACCGTGAAGCGAATTGAGTTCGTGGGCCCGAGCGTGGGCAGCGATCTGGCGCAGGCCGGGGCGATGGCGCTGCTGTCAGCGCTGATAGCGATTCTGATCTACATCGGCTTTCGCTTTGAGTGGCGTCTGGCGCTGGGCACCGTGCTGGCGCTGGCGCACGACGTGATCATCACCTGCGGCATTCTGTCGCTGTTCCACATTGAGATCGATCTGACGATTGTGGCGTCGCTGATGTCGGTGATTGGTTACTCGCTCAACGATAAGATCGTGGTTTCCGACCGTATTCGTGAGAACTTCCGCAAAATCCGTCGCGGTTCTTCTTACGACATCACTAACGTGTCGCTGACCCAGACGCTGAGCCGTACGTTGATCACCTCGATCACCACGCTGGCGATGATCCTGATCCTGTTCATCTTTGGTGGCGCACTGCTGAAAGGCTTCTCGCTGACCATGCTGATCGGTGTCACCATCGGTACCATTTCGTCGATCTACGTGTCGTCCGCGCTGGCGCTGAAGCTGGGCATGAAGCGTGAACACATGCTGGTGCAGAAAGTGGAGAAAGAGGGCGCCGATCAGCCTTCGATTCTGCCGTAATTGTGCCGGAGAAATGAAACGGGCTGCCTGAGTGCAGCCCGTTTTTTTTATGCCTGACGCCAGAGTTACTGGCCTGCAACGACCGTGCTGGCATCCGTCACCGCCTGCACATCATGCACGCGCACGTAGCCGGGCTGACCCGGTGCCAGCCCGCTGAGGCGCAGCGGTACGCTGACCGAACTGCGCGGCATCAGACTGGCGGGCACGGTAATGGTCTGGCTCAGGCTGTCGGCGTTCAGCGGCTTGCCGCTGGCGGGATCCATTTCGCCCCATACCACGCGGGCGCTGAGCGCCGGCACCGGCTTATCATCGGTTGCACGGATATTCAGGTTAGCGCGGCTGCCGCTGGCTTCCCCCTCAACGTGCGACAGCGACAGGCGCAGTTTACCCAGCTGCGTCTGCAGCTCTACCGGCGTATTCGCCTGCGGGAGTAACCATGCGCCCTGCGTCGACTGGCTGTTGAGCTGCCCCTGAATCTCCATCGCGCTGGCCTGACTGGTCAGTTTGCGCATCTGCTGGTTGAGCTGGCTCACTTCCTGATGCAGCGCTTTGACCTGAGGTGAAGCGGGGGTGGAGCTGCAACCACTGAGCACCAGCGCAGCAAGCGCTGCCGGCACCCAAATCATCCTGAACGTCATGCAATGTCCTTCCGGTTATTTAGGGATACGTAAAACCTGGCCGGGATAGATCTTATCAGGATGCGTCAACATTGGCTTGTTCGCCTCAAAGATCTTGTTGTATTCGTTCGGCGTGCCGTACACCTGCTTCGAGATAGCGCTCAGGGTATCGCCTTTTGTCACCGTGTAGAATTCGGCCTGCGTGGCGCTGTCACTGGTGGTGACGTTATCTTCCACTTTGGTGATGCCGGCCACGTTACCCGCCGCCACCAGAATCTTCTCTTTCAACTCCTGCGAGATACCGTCACCGCTGACCTTCACGGTATCGCCCTGGACATCGACTTTCACTTTATCGCTGTCGGGCAGGCCGAGTTGATTAATGTGCTCCTGCAGCTTTTTGCTCTGGTCATCGCCGCCTGACACCGCATCCCACAGTTTTTCACCCGCTTCTTTGACGAAATTGAATAAACCCATACATCCTCCTGTCATTAAGCCGGATTGGCTCTCTAAGCTTAGTAACTTTTCACGGTTTGCTGTAACCGTCAGGCGTCGCTGTGAGCCAGGTGGCGATTCTGCGCCCTGTATTTTGTTGCAACCGGGAACGCGCTACACTATCCGCCCCCAATTCTCGCGACAGGAAACGTCATGCATTGCCCATTCTGCTCCGCTGTGGACACCAAAGTGATTGATTCACGTCTGGTTAGTGAAGGCTCCTCAGTGCGCCGCCGCCGCCAGTGCCTGGTGTGCCATGAGCGTTTTACCACCTTTGAAGTGGCCGAGCTGGTAATGCCGCGCGTGGTGAAAAGCAACGACGTGCGCGAACCCTTTAACGAAGATAAGCTGGCCAGCGGCATGATGAAGGCGCTGGAGAAGCGTCCGGTGAGCGCGGATGCCGTCGACAATGCGGTCAATCACATCAAAACCCAGCTGCGCGCCACCGGCGAACGTGAAATTCCCAGCAAGCTGATTGGTAACCTGGTGATGGAAGAGCTGAAGAAACTGGATAAAGTTGCTTATATTCGCTTCGCATCGGTGTACCGCAGTTTTGAAGATATTCGTGATTTTGGCGAAGAGATCGCCCGCTTACAGGATTAATCCATGACCGATGCGCACTACATGGCGCGCGCGCTGGAACTGGCGCGGCGCGGACAATATACCACCACCCCGAATCCTAACGTCGGCTGCGTTATCGTGCGCGACGGCGAGATCGTGGGCGAAGGCTGGCATCAGCGCGCTGGTGAACCGCACGCGGAAGTGCACGCGCTGCGCATGGCGGGTGACCACGCACGCGGTGCGACCGCGTATGTCACGCTGGAACCCTGCAGCCATCACGGCCGGACGCCGCCGTGCTGCGATGCGCTGATTGCCGCCGGCGTCAGCCGGGTGGTCGCGGCGATGCAGGATCCTAATCCGCAGGTGGCCGGGCGCGGCTTGTATCGTTTACAGCAGGCCGGCATCGACGTGAGTCACGGCCTGATGATGAATGAAGCGGAAGCGCTCAATCGCGGTTTTCTCAAACGCATGCGTACCGGTTTTCCGTGGATTCAGCTCAAACTGGGCGCCTCGCTGGATGGTCGTACCGCCATGGCCAGTGGCGAAAGCCAGTGGATCACTTCCGCAGCGGCAAGGCGCGATGTGCAACGTTTACGTGCCCGCAGTTCAGCTATTCTTACCACCAGCGCCACCGTGCTGGCGGACAATCCGTCGCTGACGGTGCGCTGGGATGAACTGAGCGAGACCGTGCGCCAGCAGCTGAATGAGAGCCAGCTGCGTCAGCCGGTGCGGGTGGTGATCGACAGCCAGCAGCGCGTGACGCCACAGCATCGTTTGATCGCCCAGCCCGGCGAAACCTGGCTGATGCGCACGGAGGCTGATGCACAAAGCTGGCCGCCGGGCGTGAGTCAGATTGAGGTGCCGCCGCGCGGTGAGCAGCTCGATCTGGTGGCGATGATGATGCTGCTCGGTCAGCGTCAGATCAACAGCGTGTGGGTTGAGGCCGGTGCCGGTCTGGCCGGTGCGCTGCTGCAGGCCGGCCTGGTGGATGAACTGATCGTTTATCTGGCGCCGAAACTGCTGGGTAATGCCGCGCGCGGCCTGTGTGCGCTGCCGGGACTGGAAACGCTGGCCGATGCGCCAGCGCTGAATTTTAGCGACGTGCGTCAGGTTGGCGACGATTTACGGCTGACCCTGACACCACGCTGAGCATGCACGGAAAAGCCTGAGCGCGTTGCCGAAGAGTATGATAGAATCCGCCCCCTTCTGCGGGGCCATAAAACAAACACCCAAAGGATATGTATGAAAGTTATCGAAGCTGCTGTTGCCACGCCTGATGCCAATATTGCCATCGTAATCGCGCGTTTTAACAATTTCATCAATGACAGCCTGCTGGACGGTGCGGTTGACGCGCTGAAGCGTATTGGCCAGGTCAAAGCGGAAAACATCACCGTGGTCTGGGTACCGGGCGCTTACGAGCTGCCGCTGGCGGCACGCGCCCTGGCGAAAACCGGCAAGCACGACGCGATCGTTGCACTGGGCACGGTGATCCGTGGCGGTACCGCACACTTCGAATACGTGGCGGGTGAAGCCAGCTCCGGCATCGCTCACGTAGCGATGAACAGCGAAATTCCGGTGACCTTCGGCGTCCTGACCACCGAAAACATCGAGCAGGCGATTGAACGCGCCGGCACCAAAGCGGGTAACAAAGGCGCCGAAGCGGCCCTGACCGCACTTGAAATGATTAACGTATTGAAAGCCATCAAAGCCTGATTTTTGTAAGGGGAATTTTGTGAAACCTGCTGCTCGTCGTCGCGCCCGTGAGTGCGCTGTCCAGGCGCTTTACTCCTGGCAGTTGTCTAACAACGACATTGCCGATGTGGAATACCAGTTTCTGGCGGAACAAGACGTCAAAGACGTCGATATTAGCTATTTCCGCGAACTGCTGGCCGGTGTGGCGACCAACAGCGCGTTCCTGGACGGCCTGATGAAGCCTTACCTGTCGCGCCAGCTGGAAGAGCTGGGCCAGGTAGAAAAAGCCATCCTGCGCATTTCGCTCTATGAACTGAGCAAGCGTGACGATGTGCCGTACAAAGTGGCGATCAACGAAGGTATCGAACTGGCTAAAGTGTTTGGTGCTGAAGACAGCCATAAATTTGTTAACGGCGTGCTGGATAAAGCCGCTCCGCAAATTCGACCGAACAAAAAATAAGTGCAAAAGGCCGGCTCACCGGCCTTTTTTCATTGAGACCTGACTTATGTCCTGTGGTGAATTCGAACTGATCGCACGTTATTTTAACCGCGTCACCAGCTCCCGCCGCGATGTGGAGAAGGGAATTGGTGACGACTGTGCGTTACTTAACGTGCCGGAAAAACAGACGCTGGCCATCAGCACCGATACGCTGGTGGCGGGCGTGCATTTCTTACGTGATATCCATCCGGCCGATCTCGGCTACAAAGCGCTGGCGGTTAACCTGAGCGACCTGGCGGCGATGGGCGCCGATCCGGCATGGTTAACGCTGGCGTTGACGTTGCCTGAGGTAGATGAACCCTGGCTGGCCGCGTTCAGCGACAGCCTGTTTGAGCTGCTGGATTATTACGATATGCAGCTGATCGGCGGCGATACCACGCGCGGGCCGCTCAGCCTGACGCTGGGCATTCATGGCCTGGTGCCGGCCGGCCGTGCGCTGAAGCGCGCCGGGGCTAAACCGGGTGACTGGATTTTTGTCACCGGCACGCTGGGCGACAGCGCTGCTGGTCTGTCGCTGCTGCAGCACCATCATCGCCTGAACGATCCGGCGGTGCATGAAGTGCTAATCAAGCGCCATCTGCGCCCGATGCCGCGCGTGCTGCAGGGCCAGGCGCTGCGCAATCTGGCGACGTCAGCCATCGATCTGTCCGATGGCCTGATCTCCGATCTCGGCCACATTCTCACCGCCAGCCGCGTGGGTGCCCGCATCAATCTGGATGCGCTGCCGCTGTCGGCTGCGTTGCGCGATCACTTCGAGCCGGAACAGGTGCTGCGCTGGGCGCTGAGCGGGGGTGAGGATTATGAGCTGTGCTTTACCGTGCCGGAAGTCAATCGTGGTGCACTGGATGTGGCGCTGGGCCATCTTGGCGTGGCGTATACCTGCATCGGCCAGATCGCGCCGGAAGCAGAAGGGCTGACGCTGCTGGAGAACGGCAAGCCGCGCAGTTTCCATCACAAGGGATTTGATCACTTTGACGCTAAATAAAGATGTGGCCAAAAGCCGTCTGCGCATGGCCAATCCGTGGCACCTGCTGGCGACCGGTTTTGGCAGCGGCCTGAGCCCGATTATGCCCGGCACCGCCGGTTCAATTGCCGCCATTCCCTTCTGGTGGCTGATGACGCTGCTGCCGCTGCAGCTGTATTCGCTGCTGGTGCTGATTGGCATCAGCGTGGGTGTCTACCTGTGTCACCGCACCGCGCGTGATATGGGCGTGCACGACCATGGCAGCATCGTGTGGGATGAGTTCATCGGCATGTGGATTACGCTGATGGCGATACCGGCGATGAGCTGGCAATGGGTGCTGGCCGGCTTTGTGATTTTCCGTATTTTCGACATGTGGAAGCCGTGGCCGATTCGCTGGTTCGACCGTAACGTGCACGGCGGCATGGGCATTATGGTCGATGACATTATCGCCGGGGTCATTTCAGCGGCGATTTTGTATGGCCTGGGGCTGGTGCTTTAATGCGCCAGGTGCGCATGAAGGTACAAACCGGCCACATAGGTAACACTTTAGACCGGGCACATGGGTAACAGTTATAAACGGCATAGCAGAGGAGACTCACTATGCCCTGGACTGAGACTGTTACCATGCAACGCCTTGAATTCATCCTCGCCTGCCAGGCAGGCGGGGAATCCATGACGCAGCTGTGTCACCGCCACGGCATCAGCCGCAAAACCGGCTACAAGTGGCTCAGCCGCTTTAACCCCGGCGAGCTCTCCTCGCTTGAAAATCTCTCCCGCGCCCGCCATCTCCAGCCCGATAAAATCGCCCCCGACATCACCGCGCGCCTCGTTCAGTTCCGCCAGCAGCACCCCGACTGGGGGCCAAAAAAATCCGCCACTGGTTCCTCAGCAACGGCGCTGACTTCAGCGTCCCTGCCGCCAGCACCATCGGCGACCTGCTGAAGGCGGCGGGAATGGTTCAGCCGCGGACGCCGCGCAAGCGAACGCCGGGCAACCTGCGCAGCCTCACGACGCCCGTGAGGAATAACCACGTCTGGAGCGCTGATTTTAAAGGGCGCTTCCGCCTGAAAGACGGCAGCTGGTGCCGCCCCTTCACGCTTACCGATAACCACAGCCGCTACCTGCTGTCCTGCGAGCCGGGCACGTCGGAGACCACGGTGTTCGTGCGCGGCTGCATGGAAAGGGCCTTCCTGGAAGGCGGGCTGCCCGACGTTATCCGCACCGACAACGGCTCGCCCTTCGTTGCGCCGGGCATTCTCGCGCTGACGCAGCTGAGCGTGTGGCTGATAAAGCTGGGGATACAGCCGGAAAGAACCGCGCCGGGCTGTCCGGGGCAGAACGCCCGCCACGAGCGGATGCACCGGTCGCTGAAGGTCGCCATGAGCCACCACGACGTCTTTGGCTCGCTGCCGGAGCAGCAGGCGTGGTGCAGCGGATGGCGGAACGAGTTCAATCAGGAAAAGCCGCATGAGGCGCACGGGCAGCAGCCGCCCGCGAAAATATGGACGCCTTCACCGCGGAAATGGGACGGAAAAGTGCCGGAGGTGGGCTATCCGGAGGGGGCGAAGCTGTACAAAGTCGGTGAAAAAGGCGACCTGAGGCTGAACGGGCGAACCTTCCTGAGCGCGGCGTTACGGGGGGAATACGTGCGGTTCCTGGAAGTGGACGACGGCATTGACGTCATCCTCTTCGACAGGCTCATCCTTGCGTATTATGACCGGGCAGAAAAGCGTATTATCCGGATCGACTGACCACAAAAAGTGTTACCTGTGTGCCCGGTCTGATCTGTTACCCATGTGCCCGGTCGTACCTGAATGCGCACCCTACAAAAAGCGTTGCCATGAATGCGTTGCCGCAGGCAGATCGCCAGGAATGCGTAGCCCGCAGGCAGGTCGTATGAATGCGTAGACCACAGGCAGGTCGCCATGCATGCGCTGCCTGTGACATCAGGTCGCCCTGAAGGCGACCTGACTGGACCGTTACTCGAATCCCACCACCGGATGCGGTTGGTAGACGCTCTCCAGCTCGGCGATATCGGTTGAACTCAGCTCCACGTCCACGGCTTTCACCAGTTCGGCAAACTGCTGCTCGCGCGAGGCACCAATAATCGGCGCGGTAACCACCGGCTTATGCAGCAGCCACGCCAGCGCCACCTGCGCGCGCGTTACGCCTTTGTCCGCAGCCACCGTTGCCAGCCGTTGCGCAATGGCCGCGTCATTCTCTTCGGTGCCGGTATAGAGTTTTTCCATCACGTTATCCGACACCGAACGCGCAGTGGTTTCTCCCCACGGACGCGTCAGCTTACCGCGCGCCAGCGGGCTCCACGGCAGCACCGCGATGCCTTCGCGCTGGCACAGCGGATGCATCTCCTTCTCTTCTTCGCGCTGAATCAGGTTGTACTGATCCTGCATACTGACAAAACGCGCCCAGCCATGCTGCTGCTGTAACTGCAGCGCCTGCGCAAACTGTGTGGCATGCATCGAAGAAGCCCCGATGTAACGCGCTTTGCCTGACCGCACTACCTGATCGAGCGCTTCCAGCGTCTCTTCAATCGGCGTGGCGTAATCCCAGCGATGAATCTGCAGCAGATCGACATACTCCATGCCAAGCCGCGTCAGGCTGTCATCAATCGACTGCTGAATATTGGTGCGCGACAGCCCCTGCGACAGGTTGCTCAGCGGAAAGTAGACTTTGGTCGCCACCACCACCCGATCGCGCTGCGCATAATCTTTGAGCGCGCGGCCGAGGATCTCCTCACTGCTGCCGTCGGAGTAGCTGTTAGCGGTGTCGAAGAAGTTGATGCCCGCGTCCAGCGCCTGCTTAATCAGCGGTCGGCTGCTCTCTTCCGGCAGCGTCCAGGCGTGGTTACCGCGCAGCGGATCGCCATAGGTCATACAGCCTAAACAGAGACGTGAAACCTGCAGATCGGTCTGGCCTAAACGAACGGTTTTCATGAAGGGCTCCTGCTCTTATGCGTGGGGTTTTACCCTCAAGCATAGCAGCAGGAGCGGGGAAGGGCGGTTACTGCGCCAGCCAGGCGGCGATTTGCTGCTGGATGCCTGCGGCGTCCAACTGATAATCCTGACGCACTTCTTCCTGCGTTCCCTGCGGAATAAACTCATCCGGCAGGCCGAGGTTAAGCACCGGCACGCGCAGGCGTTTCGCCATCACGTATTCGTTGACGCCGCTGCCGGCACCGCCTTTGATCGCGCCTTCTTCCAGCGTAACCAGCGCGTCGTGGCTGGCCGCCAGCTCGCTAATCAGGGCTTCATCCAGCGGCTTAACAAAGCGCATGTCGACCAGCGTGGCGTTGAGCGCGTCGGCGGCGGCCTGCGCTTCCGGCAGCAGAGTACCAAAGTTGAGGATGGCCAGCTGCTCGCCGCGACGCCGGATGATCCCTTTGCCAAGCGGCAGGCTGGCCAGCGGTTCCAGCGTGGCGCCGGTGCCGGTGCCGCGCGGATAGCGCACCGCGCTCGGGCCATCCTGATAGTGGTAGCCGGTGTAAAGCATCTGACGGCACTCGTTTTCATCGCTTGGCGTCATGATCACCATGCCCGGCACGCAGCGCAGATAGGCGATATCAAACGCCCCCTGGTGCGTCTGGCCGTCGGCACCCACGATACCGCCGCGATCGATAGCAAACAGTACCGGCAATTGCTGAATTGCCACGTCGTGAATCACCTGATCGTAGGCGCGCTGCAGGAAGGTGGAGTAAATCGCCACCACCGGCTTGTAACCGCCGATGGCCATGCCTGCGGCGAACGTCACCGCATGCTGCTCGGCGATCGCCACGTCAAAATACTGCTGCGGATAATCACGCGAGTAGCTCACCATGCCGGAGCCTTCGCGCATGGCCGGCGTCACCGCCATCAGCCGCGCATCGTCGGCGGCCATCTCGCTCAGCCAGTTACCAAAAATTTTCGAGTAGCTCGGCAGGCCCGGCGCGCTTTTCGGCAGCGAGCCGCTGGCCGGATCGAATTTCGGCACCGCGTGCCAGGTTATCGGATCCTCTTCCGCCGGCGCGTAGCCCTTGCCCTTTTTGGTCATGATGTGCAGGAACTGCGGCCCTTTCAGATCGCGCATATTCTTCAGCGTGCTAACCAGCGTCAGCACATCGTGACCGTCGACCGGACCGATATAGTTAAAGCCCAGCTCCTCAAACAGCGTGCCCGGCACCACCATGCCTTTCAGGTGCTCTTCGGTGCGCTTCACCAGCTCTTTGATCGGCGGCAGGCCGCCCAGCACGCGCTTGCCGCCTTCGCGCAGGCGTGAATAGGTTTTCCCCGAGAGAATCTGCGCCAGGCGATTGTTCAGCGCACCTACGTTCTCAGAGATCGACATCTCGTTGTCATTGAGAATCACCAGCATGTCCGGCTTGATATCACCGGCGTGGTTCATGGCTTCAAACGCCATGCCCGCGGTAATCGCGCCGTCGCCAATAATGCAGGCGGTGCGACGACCTTTGCCTTCGCGTTCGGCGGCCACGGCCATGCCGAGACCGGCGCTGATGGACGTCGACGAGTGGCCCACGCTCAGCACGTCATATTCGCTTTCGCCGCGCCACGGGAACGGGTGCAGGCCATTTTTCTGACGGATAGTGCCGATACGGTCGCGGCGGCCGGTCAGAATCTTGTGCGGATAGGCCTGATGGCCGACGTCCCACACCAGATGGTCAAACGGGGTGTTGTACACATAATGCAACGCGACGGTCAGCTCGACGACGCCCAGACCCGAAGCAAAGTGGCCGGACGAGCGGCTCACGCTGTCCAGCAGGTACTGACGCAGCTCGTCGCACAGGTCCGGAAGTTTTTCTTTAGGCAGTAAACGTAATTCCTGAACCGTGCCTGCTAACGCCAGTGTCGGGTATTTTGCAATATCAAAACTCATCAGAGACTCATTATATAAGTTATTTATCGCGTTCAATTATAAAGCTGGCCAGCGCCTGCAGAGCGGACGTGTCATACGACTGTGCCGCCAGCACCTCCAGCGCGCCCAGTGCTTCGCGATAGAGATCCTGCGCTTTGGCCCGCGCGTTATCCAGTCCCAGCAGCGCCGGGTAAGTACTTTTCCCCAGCGCCTGATCGGCTCCCTGGGTTTTGCCCAGAACGGCGGTATCGCCGACCACATCAAGGATGTCATCCTGCACCTGAAACGCCAGTCCGATGGCGTTGGCGTAGATATCCAGCTGCGGCAGCGCATCGCGGCCCGCTGCACCTGCTGTGAGGGCGCCGAGACGCACGGCGGCGCGGATCAGCGCACCGGTTTTGTGGCGATGGATCTGCTCCAGCTGGTTCAGGTCCACGGATTGGCCTTCGGCGGCTAAATCCAGCGCCTGGCCACCGCACATGCCGGCCACGCCGCTGGCCTGCGCCAGTTCGGAAATCATGGCAATGCGATCCTGCGGGCTTACGCCGGGCATCGGCTGGTCCGCAAGAATGGTAAACGCCAGGGTTTGCAGGGCATCGCCGGCCAGAATCGCCGTGTCTTCGCCATATTTGATATGGCAGGTTGGCTGCCCGCGACGTAACGCATCGTCGTCCATCGCCGGCAGGTCATCATGAATCAATGAGTAAGCGTGAATGCACTCCACCGCTGCGGCGGGGGCATCCAGGCTGGCCGCCTCGGCGCGCAGCATCTCGCCAGTGGCATACACCAGAAACGGGCGCAGGCGCTTACCGCCTAATAGTGCCCCATATTGCATGGCGTTCACCAGAGGAGAACTCTGAAAAGGAAGTGGATCTATTAAGCGCGTCAACGCCTGGTTCACGCGCTCATGGTAGGCACGCTGCAGTTGCACGAAATCCATTACTCATTTTCCGGCGTGAAAGGGGTGAGCGGGGCGTCTTTGTCGTCGCTCAGCAGAATCTGCACGCGCTGTTCCGCCGCCTGCAGGATTTGCTGGCCGCTGCGTGCCAGCTGTACGCCGCGCTCGAATTCATTCAGCGCCTCTTCCAGCGGCAGTTCGCCACTCTCCAGACGGCTGACAATCTGTTCCAGCTGCTGCAGTGCGTTTTCAAAACTCACGGGCGCTTCGGCTTTTTTCGGCATAATCAGTGTCGACTCACAGGTTGGGACATTATGTTGCAATCGGTCATGGTAGCCGACGGGCATTGATTAGCAAAATAATCAATGCGGCGAAGGTTGCTTACAGCAGTCACCCGACAAAGGTGATATACTTGCGCGCCTCGGATGCGGTGGCTGATGCCAACCCGCAATTATATGATTTTACCAGCTAAGTGTTGATGATTTTAGCACTTATTTGCCCAACGAAGCTGTGTCGCCATGAAGTTTATCATCAAGCTCTTCCCTGAAATCACCATCAAAAGTCAGTCGGTGCGCCTGCGCTTTATCAAAATTCTGACCGGTAACATCCGTAATACCCTGCGCACCCTCGACGAAGAGATCGCCGTGGTGCGCCACTGGGATCACATCGAAGTGCGCGCGAAGAAGGAAGCGCTGCGTGCCACCGTCACGGAAGAGCTGACGCGCATTCCCGGTATCCACCATGTGCTGGCGGTCGAAGACCGCGCCTATACCGACATGCACGATATCTTCGAGCAGACGCTGGCGCTCAACCGCGAGCGGCTGGAAGGCAAGAGCTTCTGCGTGCGCGTGAAGCGTCGCGGCAAGCACAGCTTTAGCTCGCAGGATGTGGAGCGCTACGTCGGCGGCGGTCTCAATCAGCACATTGAAAGCGCGCGCGTGCAGCTGAATCACCCGGATGTGACGGTGAATCTGGAGATTGAAGATGATCGCCTGCTGCTGATTACCGGCCGCTATGAAGGCCTGGGCGGCTTCCCGATCGGCACCCAGGAAGATGTGCTGTCGCTGATTTCCGGCGGCTTTGACTCCGGCGTCTCCAGCTATATGCTGATGCGCCGCGGCTGTCGCGTGCACTACTGCTTCTTTAACCTTGGCGGCGCGGCGCATGAAATCGGCGTGCGTCAGGTGGCGCACTATCTGTGGCAGCGTTTTGGCCGTTCACATCGCGTGCGTTTTGTCGCCATCAATTTTGAGCCGGTGGTGGGCGAGATTCTGGAAAAAGTTGATGACGGCCAGATGGGCGTGGTGCTGAAGCGCATGATGGTACGTGCGGCATCGATGGTGGCTGAGCGTTACGGCGTGCAGGCGCTGGTGACCGGTGAGGCGCTGGGCCAGGTCTCCAGCCAGACGCTGACTAACCTGCGTTTGATTGATAACGCGTCCGACACGCTGATTCTGCGCCCGCTGATCTCGCACGATAAAGAGCACATCATCAATATTGCGCGTCAGATCGGCACCGAAGACTTTGCCCGCACCATGCCGGAGTACTGCGGCGTGATTTCGAAAAGCCCCACGGTGAAGGCGGTGAAGGCGAAGATCGAAGCCGAAGAGCAGAACTTCGATTTCGACATTCTGCAGCGCGTGGTGCAGGAAGCCAGCAACGTCGATATCCGTGAAATCGCGGAGCAGACGGAAGACGAAGTGGTGGAAGTGGAAACCGTGGCGTCATTCAGCGGCAACGATGTGGTGCTGGATATCCGTTCAATTGATGAACAGGACGACAAGCCGCTGGCGCTGACCGGCGTGGAAGTGAAATCGCTGCCGTTCTATAAGCTGAGCACTCAGTTCGGCGATCTCGATCAGAGCAGAACCTGGTTGCTGTACTGCGATCGCGGCGTGATGAGCCGGTTGCAGGCGTTGTATCTGCACGAGCAGGGCTTTAAGAACGTGAAGGTGTACCGTCCGTAATCGCGGGGGAGTTAAGCCTGGCGCGCCTGATTTCGGGTGCATGGGCAAAACCCGGTGCGCAGGAATGCGCACCCTGTAATCACCGCGACGAATAAAAATGTGCGCTGATCCCGTGAGGTCGCCATTGATGGCGACCTTTTTTATGCGCGCTCTTCAAATTCCTGATAATTATAAATCCCTGCCGCCAGCACCAGCTGTGATGCGACTTCACGCGCTTGCTCTTTATCCACCAGCAGATCAATCAGCTTCAGGGCAAAATCGATCGCCGTGCCCGGCCCCTGGCTGGTCAGCAGATTAACGCGCGGATCCCACACCACGCGGCGCTCCATCCATTTCTCCTCCGGAATGGTGTGCTTCAGGCCGGGAAAACCGGTCATATTGCCCACCGGAAACAGGTCATGCGGTACCAGTACCGTGCCCGGCGCGGCACAGATCGCCGCCACAATTTTGCCTGACAGATGACACTGGCGTACCGTCTCCACCAGCAGCGGGCTGTCGCGGAAGGTTTCAGCGCCTTTGAGGCCGCCCGGCAGGACGATGGCGGCAAAATCGTTATCCGCCACTTCAACCAGCGGTGCGTCAGCCAGCAGGCGTACGCCGCGGGAGCAGACAATCTCGCGCGTGCCGTCGCTCTCCACGCTGGCGGTGGTCACCTTCAGGCCGGCGCGGACCAGCAGGTCAATGGTGGTGACCGCTTCGGTCTCTTCACTGCCATGGGCCAGGCAAACCAGCACTGATGCGTTCGCGCTCATATTGGGACTCCTTGCGTTTAATCAGGTCGTACAGGCGGGTGTTTTCCGGCAGTGCAATCCCCTGCGCACGGGCGCGCCGCAGCAGGTAGCCGGTAATGTAATCAATTTCAGTCTGACGCTGTGCACGCACATCCTGCAGCATTGAGGAGACGTTGGCGGCGGTGCTGTCGATGACGTCGTAAATAATGTCGCGCAGGTTATCCAGCGCAATGTGCTGGCCCTCGCGCTCCATCACCCAGGCCAGCTCCTCGCACAGCCGGTTAATCTGCTCCGGCCAGGTGCGCAGCGCGCCGTTCTGGCAGTCGTGCTCAACCGTCAGCGTGTTGATCACGCAGTTAACTGCCAGCTTGCGCCAGCTGGCAGACGCGATGTTATCGTGCCACGCCACGTCCGGCAGCGCCTGATGCAGAATATCGGCGATATCGCTCAGCGCCGCGCTTTCGCGGCTGGCAGGCCCGATATGGGTGATGCCCTGCGCGACATGTTTAATCACCGTGCCGTCGCGCATCGCCGCGTGCGTGGTGATGCCGCGCAGCAGCGGCTGCTGCACTTCTTTCAGCTCTTCGATCGTACCCATGCCGTTGTGCAGCAGCAGGATCGGCGCGTGGCGCGGCAGCACGCTTTGCAGGTTTTTCACCGCAGGGGAAACCTGTGGCGCTTTCAGGGTCACCAGTAGCAGCTGGCTTTCGGCCAGAAACAGCGGATCGTTAGCGATGAAGGTGTGATTGCTGACGTGGCCCTGCGGATCGACCACGTTGACCGAACAGTATGGCTGCGGTACGCGCAGCCAGCCCTGAACCTCATGTCCCTGGCGTGCAAGGGCCGCGAGCCAGATTTGCCCCAGGGCGCCGCAACCCAACACGGTAATTTTCATTATGCCTCCCGCTGGCGGGTGGGTGAATGGGTGTCACACCCTTAATTATAGCTTTCCGCGTCGCGTGTTTTATTAGCGCGACAAGACGCGTATTATGCATGTCACTTTAGTATCAGGAGAAGAAAAGATGCCATCTTTCGATATCGTTTCCGAAGTCGAACTGCCGGAAGTGCGTAATGCGGTGGAGAATGCCAACCGTGAGATCTCAACCCGTTTCGATTTCCGCAACGTGAGCGCCAGCTTTGAGCTCAACGAAAAGAATGAGACCATCAAAGTCACCAGCGAATCGGATTTTCAGGTGAAGCAGCTGGTGGATATTCTGCGTGAAAAGCTGCTGAAGCGCGGCATTGAAGGCGCGGCGATTGAAGTACCGGAAGAGATTGTGCACAGCGGTAAAAGCTGGAGCGTTGAAGCGAAGCTGAAAAAAGGCATCGAAAGCGATGTCGCGAAGAAAATCGTTAAGCTGATCAAAGACAGCAAACTGAAAGTGCAGACGCAGATTCAGGGTGAAGAGCTGCGCGTCACCGGTAAATCCCGCGACGATCTGCAGGGTGCGATGGCGCTGGTGCGCGGTGGCAACCTGGGTCAGCCGTTCCAGTTCAAAAACTTCCGCGATTAATCCCCTCTGTCGCGTGCCGCACGACGATACAGCGTGCTGCGCGCGACCCCCAGCGCCTGCGCCGCTTTACTGATATTGCCGTCATAGCGCTGCAGCGTTTCACTGATCAGCTGTTCATCGTGGCGTTCGCGCAGCGGCGGGGCTGGTGGGCGGCGATACTCTGTCGGCAAGTGACTTTCCGTCAGCGTTTCGCCCTCATCGGCGAGCGCCAGCAGCACGCGCAGCAGACTACGTAGCTGGCGCACATTGCCCGGCCACGGCTGCTGCGCCAGCGCCGTCAGCAGCGCCTGAGACAGCTGTACGCCACGCTGCGCGGCTCCCAGTTCCTGCCATAAATCGCGGATAAACCCGGCGACGTTCGGCCAGGCGCGCAGCGGCGGAAGGGTCAGGGCGAACTCCTGCAGACGATAGAGCAAATCTTCACGAAATTCGCCGGCGGTCACGCGCTGGGCCAGATCGCGATGCGTGGCGCAAATCACGGCAAAATTCACCGGCCAGCTGCGACTGGAGCCGAGTGGCGCCACCTCTTTTTCCTGCAGCACGCGCAGCAAACGGGTCTGCAGCGTCAGCGGCATATCACCGATTTCATCCAGAAACAGCACGCCGCCATCTGCTTCGCGAATTTTGCCGATGTAGCCATTTTTACTGGCGCCGGTAAATGCGCCGGGCTGGTAGCCAAACAGTTCGGATTCAATCAGCGCTTCGGGGATGGCGGCACAGTTGATGGCGACAAACTTGCCCGTGCGCCACCGGCTTTGCTGGTGCAGCGCGCGGCTGACATACTCCTTGCCGCTGCCGGTTTCACCATAAATGCACAGCGAAACGCCGGCATCCAGCAAGCGCAGCATTTTTGCGCCGTCAGCTCCCAGCACGCGCGGCAGATCTTGCGTGCAACTGTCCGGCACGCTGACGTGGCTGCGCTGCGGCGCGCGCAGGCGGAACCAGTAGCGCTGCGTGCCAATGTCGACCGCGGCGGGAACGCTGTTGGCCTGCTGCTGCAGTTGCGGAAACAGCTGCTGAAACGTCAGGCTGGCAAAGCGGTCGGCGCTGAGAGCCAGTTCGCGCATCGCCAGCCGGTTGGCTGCGGTCAGCACATTGTCAGAGAATACCAGCAGCAGTTCATCACTGGTGTCGATGCCCTGCGGCTGCGGATGCAGACTGAGCAGCCACTGCTGCGGATGCAGGCTCTGCTTCACCCACAGGTACTCGATCTGCTTTGCCGCTGCTTTCACCCGGTTCAGGGTATGCGGATGCGGAAAGTGTGCCGGCCCCGAGATATCCAGCACGCCAGCTATCTGTCCGTTGGGCATCTGCAACGGCATCGCGGCGCAGTACAGACCCTGATTGCGCGTCAGGAAATGCTGCTGACCATCAATTTCACAGCCGTCATCAATCGCCAGCGCGGTGCCAATCGCATTGGTGCCGCGTCCGCATTCACTCCACAGATTACCGGGAGCCAGGGCAAAGCGCTGGGCTTTCTCCAGCGCCTGCATATCGCCAAAGGTGTTCAGCACCAGCCCGCTGGCATCGGACAGGATCACCACCGACTGCGTCTCCGCCATCTGCTGCGCCAACTGGCGGATGACCGGCTGCGCAAACTGCTGCAGCCCGGCGTTGCTGGCCAGCACATCGGCCAGCTCGCCCTGACGCACGCGCGGGAAATCGTCGGCGCTGCGCTCTAATCCATACAGCTGGCTGCGGAACCAGGAGTCGCTTAACAGCGGGTTGGCGTGCACGGCAGACGCGGCTGAATTTCCCTGCATGAGTGACCTCAGAACGGCGTGTAAGTGTTGCAACATTGTAGCGTTCGGGTTTCTGCACTGTTGCGATACGCAACACAGATACCGCGTTTGTCCTGGAGAACTGGCAGGGTTGCTGGCAGGGGGTGATTTTATTTGATTGATAAATAACGAATTTATTGCTTTTCCGCCTGATGAGAAAAAACTGGCACGCGCGCTGCAATACCAACACAGGCAGTTGCGCTGCCTGTTCAGACCCTCTGACCTGATAATAAGGAGTTTGCGATGCGTTATGCACATCCCGGCACGCCCGGCGCGCTGGTCTCTTTCCAGGCGACCTACGGCAACTATATCGCCGGCAACTTCACCGAGCCGCTGAGCGGCCAGTACTTTATGAACACCTCGCCGGTAGACGGCAGCGATATCGCTCAGTTCCCGCGCTCCGACGCGCGCGACATTGATCTGGCGCTGGATGCCGCGCATCAGGCTGCGGATGCGTGGGGCAAAACCAGCGTACAGCAGCGCGCCAACCTGCTGCTGCAGGTGGCCGATCGCATGGAAGCCAGTCTTGAGAAGCTGGCGGTAGCGGAGAGCTGGGATAACGGTAAACCGATTCGCGAGACGCTCAACGCCGATCTGCCGCTGGCGGTCGACCATTTTCGCTACTTTGCCGGCTGCCTGCGCGCGCAGGAGGGCAGCACCGCTGAGATCGACGAAACCACGGTGGCCTATCACTTCCACGAGCCGCTCGGCGTAGTCGGACAGATCATCCCGTGGAATTTCCCGCTGCTCATGGCGGCGTGGAAGCTGGCACCGGCGCTGGCCGCCGGTAACTGCGTGGTGCTGAAACCGGCTGAGCAGACGCCGCTTGGTATTACGCTGCTGATGGAGCTGATTGGCGATCTGTTCCCACCGGGCGTGCTGAATGTAGTGCAGGGCTTTGGCCGCGAAGCCGGCGAAGCGCTGGCCACCAGCAAGCGCATCGCTAAAATTGCCTTTACCGGATCCACGCCGGTCGGGCGGCATATCATGGCCTGTGCGGCGGAGAATATCATTCCCTGCACCGTCGAGCTGGGCGGCAAATCACCCAACATCTACTTCGCGGATGTGATGTCGGGCGAAGAGGCGTTCATCGAGAAAGCGGTCGAGGGGCTGGTGCTGGGCTTCTTTAATCAGGGTGAAGTCTGTACCTGTCCTTCGCGCGCGTTGATTCATGAATCGATCTACCAGCCCTTTATGGAGCGGGTGCTGGCCAAGGTTGCCACCATTCGCCGTGGCGATCCGCTCGATACCGACACCATGATCGGGGCTCAGGCTTCGCGCCAGCAATTCGATAAAATCCTGTCCTATATCAACATCGCCCGTGAAGAAGGCGGTCAGATTCTGACAGGGGGCGAGCGTGCGCATATCGCCGCGGAGCTGGATAACGGATTCTATATCCAGCCCACCCTGATCAAGGGCAGCAACCAGATGCGCTGTTTCCAGGAGGAGATTTTTGGGCCAGTGATTGGCGTCACCACATTCCACGATGAGGCAGAGGCGCTCGCGATCGCCAATGAAACCCAGTTTGGTCTGGGCGCGGGCGTGTGGACGCGCGATACCAATCTGGCGTATCGCATGGGTCGCGGCATTAAAGCCGGTCGCGTCTGGACCAACTGCTATCACATCTATCCCGCCCATGCGGCATTCGGTGGCTACAAGCAGTCGGGCGTCGGGCGTGAGACCCACAAAATGGCGCTCAGCGCCTATCAGCAAACCAAAAATCTGCTGGTCAGCTATGGCACAGCGCCACTGGGGCTGTTCTGAGTCTGCATCCGTTCAAATGGAGAGTGAAAGATGAATATGCAAATCAAAACCACCATGAAAGCCGCGATTGTGAAGGCTTTTGGTGAACCGCTGGTGATTGAGCAGGTGCCGGTGCCGTCCGTTGGGCCAGGACAGATTCTGGTGAAAATCGCCGCCACCGGCGTGTGCCACACCGACCTGCACGCCGCCGAAGGCGACTGGCCGATCAAGCCCAATCCGCCGTTTATTCCCGGCCATGAAGGCGTCGGGCAGGTGGTGGCCATTGGCGAAGGGGTGAAACATCTCAAACTGGGCGATCGCGTCGGTGTGCCGTGGCTTTACTCGGCGTGTGGCCACTGCGAGCACTGCCTCGACAGCTGGGAGACGCTGTGTCTGTCGCAGCAGAATGCCGGCTATTCGGTCAACGGCAGCTTTGCCGAGTACTGCCTGGCGGATGCCAACTACGTCGGCATCATTCCGGATAACGTTGAGTTTAATGAAGTGGCACCGATTCTGTGTGCCGGCGTAACCGTCTACAAAGGCCTGAAGATGACCGATACCAAACCGGGTGACTGGGTGGTGGTTTCCGGCATCGGCGGGCTGGGGCATATGGCTATTCAGTATGCGGTGGCGATGGGGCTCAACGTGGCGGCGGTCGATATCGACGACGATAAGCTGGCATTTGCCAAACGGCTCGGTGCCAGCGTGGTTGCCAATGCGAAGCAGGTCGATCCGGCGAAGGTGTTTCAGGAGAGCTTTGGCGGTGCGCACGGCGTGCTGGTAACGGCGGTCTCGCCAAAAGCGTTTGAACAGGCGATCGGCACGCTGCGTCGCGGCGGTACCATGGTGCTTAACGGCCTGCCGCCGGGGAAATTCGATCTCTCGATCTTCGACATGGTACTGGATGGCATTACGGTGCGCGGCTCGATTGTCGGTACGCGTAAAGATCTGCAGGAGGCGCTGGATTTTGCCGGTCGCCATAAGGTGAAAGCGAATGTCGCGGTTGAGCCGCTGACTAATATCAACGATATCTTTGCGCGCATGCACGCCGGCAAAATTGAAGGGCGTATTGTGGTGGATATGTCGCTGTAGTGACGCTGAGCGGACCGCGTGGAGCCAGATCATCGCGGTCCGCTGTGGCTAAGTCATTAACTGCTGGCGAGCAGCGCCTCCAGCTCCACGCGGCTCGTCACTTTGCTGTCAATTTTAATGTAGGCACTTTTCTCTTCCGGCACGATAAACACTGACGCCACGCCGGGCTGCGCGCGCAGCCGCTTCTCCAGATTCGGTACCGCCAGCACCGCATCACTCAGCACCAGGCGCAGGCTGCTGACGTATGGCGGCTCCTGCATCGACATGGCGACAAACAGCCACGCCGCAGCCACTATCGCGCCGACCAGAAACACCGTTTGCGCATCGAAGTGGCCGAAAATCCAGCCGCCCAGGCTGCCGCCAATCGCGACGCCAATAAACTGGCTGGTGGAATAAATCCCCATGGCCGTGCCTTTGTAGCCCGCCGGCGACTCTTTGCTGATCAGCGACGGCAGAATCGCTTCCATCAGGTTAAAGGCAAGGAAAAACAGCTGCACGCCAATCACCAGCGTCCAGAAGTGGCCTGCGGCGCCCCACAGCACAATCTCCGCGATGATGATCAGCGCCACGCAGCCGACAAACACCCGCTTCATGCGGCGTTTTACCTCGGCATAGATAATAAACGGCACCACGGCGACAAACGCCACCAGCATGGTCACCAGATACACTTTCCAGTGTTCAGCCGCCGGGAAGCCCGCCTGTTCAAACTGGCCCGGCAGCGCGACGAAGCTCGACATCAGTAAAATGTGCAGACAGAGAATGCCGATATTCAGCTTCAGCAATTTGGGATTGGCCAGCACCGCGCGAATGCTGCCTTTGACCATGCCGGATTCGCGGTTCAGCACGTGGCCCGGCGCATTGGGCACTATCAGCAGGGTGATCACAATACCCAGGCTGGCGAGCAGGGCAATCATCCAGAACAGCGCGTGCAGACCCAGCGCATGCGTGACAATCGGGCCGACCACCATGGCAATCGCAAAGGTAACGCCGAAGCTGATGCCGATAAACGCCATCGCTTTGGTGCGGTTCTGTTCACGGGTCAGGTCTGACAGCAGCGCCATCACCGCCGCGGCAATGGCACCGGATCCTTGCAGCGCGCGACCAAGGATAATGCCCCAGATGGAGGTGCTGGTGGCGGCAATAAGGCTACCGAGCACAAACAGCAGCAGGCCACCGACAATCAGCGGCTTGCGGCCAATACGGTCGGACAGCAGACCAAAGGGGATCTGAAACACGGCCTGCGCCAGACCATAAATACCAATTGCCAGACCTATCAACGTTTCGCTGGCGCCCTGTAAAGCCATACCGTAAGTGGTCAGTACCGGCAGGACCATAAACATTCCCAGCATGCGCAGGGAAAAAACTGTGCCTAAACCCCATGTTGCCCGAAGCTCAACTGGTGTCATTCTATTATCGTTCATTCCAACCTCTGTAAGTTTATGCCCCTGGGACTTCAGGTTGCAGCGGCACAGGTTGCGCGCCCTTATCTGCGACCCGACTCACCGGGACATGCAGCGCTTATTTTAGGAAGCAGGGCAGGGCGGGTAAAACAATTGTTTTTAAGCAGTGGTAACAAAAAGAAAGGGCGCGAAATTCGCGCCCTTGTCCGGAGTAACGGTCTGACTTACCAGACGTAAGTCAGCAGGTCCTTAGAGGCCGGGGCCATAAAGTCCACCGACATCATCACGCTCAGCGCAGTGATGGCGACAATGGAGAACACGAACAGTTTACGCGCCCAAACTTTGTCGTTTGAGGTTTTGTAACCTGACAGTGCCATACCCAGCCACCACACGCTGACGGCGGCAGCCACCACCAGATATTTGTAGCCAGCATAACCGCCCAGCGACAGCATCAGCGTGGCAATCATGAACGCCAGGATGTACAGCGTAATATGATTTTTCGCCACGGAGATGCCTTTCACCACCGGCAGAACCGGAATATTGGCGGCCTGATAATCTTTGAAGCGGAAGATGGCAATCGCGTAGGAGTGCGGCATCTGCCACAGGCTAAAGATAGCCAGTAAGATTAACGCGCCGGCATCAAACTGGTTGGTCACCGCGCAGTAGCCAATTACTGGCGGCGCGGCGCCTGAGAGGCTGCCAATCAGCGTGCCATAGACCGAATGACGCTTCATGTAGAGGCTGTAAATGCCGACATAGACGACGAAGCCCATTACCGCCAGCCACATGGCCAGCGGGTTAGCGCCAAAATACAGCAACGCAAAGCCAGCAATACCCAATGCGGTTGCATAAACCAGGCTTACTTTCGCCGAGATCAGGCCTTTGACCAGAACACGGTTCCGCCGCTCTCTCCATTTTGATGTCGATGTCGCGGTCAATCACATTGTTGAATACACAACCGGATGCGACCACCAGCGAAACGCCCACCAAAGCGACGAGAAACAGGGGGTAATCAATGCTGCCTTTTGAAGCCAGCAGGAATCCACCGATCACAGAAATTAAATTGCCGAAAATAATTCCTGGTTTTGTTACTTGCAGGTATTGCTTAATCATTACGCGTGACTCTTTAGTGGGCCATCATGTTGTAGTTGAGGTTCCACATAATCCACAGTGAGCCAATCACCACAATCAGGATAATGACTGCGGAGAAGACAATGGCCACCATGTTCCAGCCACCCTCGGATTTGCTGTCCAGATGCAGGAAGTAGACCAGGTGCACCAGCACCTGAACCACTGCACACACCAGAACCACACCCAGAATGATGCCGTGAGAAGCACTGCCATCCATCACCATCCAGAACGGGATCGCCGTCAGGATGATCGAGAGGATGAAGCCGATCATGTAAGACTTCACACTACCGTGAGATGCACCATGTTCGTTTACAGAATGACTCATTACATGGCCCCCATCAGATAGACAACGGTGAATACGCAGATCCACACCACATCCAGGAAGTGCCAGAACAGGCTCAGACACATGATACGGGTGCGGTTGGTGGCGCTCAGACCGCGTTTAGCGATCTGGAACATCAGCACGGCCATCCAGATCAGACCAGAGGTCACGTGCAGACCGTGCGTACCGACCAGAGTAAAGAAGCCAGACAGGAAGCCGCTGCGGTCAGGACCGAAACCTTCCTTGATCAGGTGATGGAATTCATAGATTTCCATCCCGATAAATCCGGCACCGAACAGGAAGGTCAACGCCAGCCAGCTGATGACCGAACCTTTGTTCTGGTTGTTCATCGCAATCACTGCCATACCATACGTGATGGAGCTCAGCAGCAGCAGCGCGGTTTCAACCAGCACAAACGGCAGTTCGAAGATATCTTTACCTGCCGGGCCACCGGCAGTGTTGTTAACCATAACCGCATAGGTCGCAAACAGGGTTGCGAAGATAATGCAGTCACTCATCAGGTAGATCCAGAAGCCAAAGACTTTATTGGCTCCCGCATCGTGATGCCCATGCTCCGCATGGGCGTCGTGGTGGTGTTTAACGGTTTCAGTTGACATTATTTCAGACCTGCTTTGCTGATGTCATCAAAGTGCTTCTTCTCGATCTGCTCGATTTCAGCAACCGGTACGTAGTAATCCACGTCTTCATCGAAGCTCTTCACAATCCAGGTCACGATGGTGCCAAGGAAAGTAAGACCTGCCAGCCACCAGATGTGCCAGATCAGGGCAAAACCGAAGACTGTCATGAAGGCAGCGATAACAATGGCCGCGCCGCTGTTTTTCGGCATATGAATTTCTTCATATTTTTCTGGCTGCTTGTACGCTTCGCCTTTCTCTTTCATTTCCCAAAACGCATCACGCTCGTGGATATGTGGGATCACAGCAAAGTTGTAGAACGGCGGAGGTGAAGAGGTTGCCCACTCCAGCGTACGGCCGCCCCACGGGTCACCGGTCAGATCGCGGTTCTGCTCACGGTCACGTACCGATACCCAGAACTGGATAAGCTGGCACAGGATACCGCAGGCGATCAGCGCTGCACCGCCTGCTGCAACCACCAGCAGAGAGTGGAACTGCGGATCGATGTCCTGGCTCAGACGACGGGTCATCCCCATGAAGCCCAGCGCGTACAGCGGCATAAAGGCAACGAAGAAGCCGATGATCCAGAACCAGAAAGCACGTTTGCCCCAGGTTTCATTCAGGGTGAAGCCGAAGGCTTTCGGGAACCAGTAGGTCACACCAGCCATACAACCGAACACCACACCACCGATGATAACGTTGTGGAAGTGTGCAATCAGGAACAGGCTGTTGTGCAGCACGAAGTCTGCGCCTGGTACCGCCAGCAGTACGCCGGTCATCCCACCAACGGAGAAGGTGACCAGGAAGCCGATGGTCCACAGCATCGCCGAGTTGAACTCGATACGACCCTGATACATGGTGAACAGCCAGTTAAAGATTTTCACCCCGGTCGGAATCGCGATGATCATCGTCATGATACCGAAGAAGGCGTTAACGTTCGCACCGGCACCCATGGTGAAGAAGTGGTGCAGCCAAACGATGAACGACAGAACGGTGATGGCGATGGTTGCCCACACCAGCGAGGTGTAACCAAACAGACGCTTTTTCGAGAAGGTAGCCGTGACTTCAGAGAAGACACCAAACACCGGCAGAACGAGGATGTACACCTCCGGGTGACCCCAGACCCAGATCAGGTTGACGTACATCATCATGTTACCGCCCATATCATTGGTAAAGAAATGGAAGTCGAGGTAACGATCAAGCGTCAACAGTGCCAGCGTCACGGTCAGAACCGGGAACGCAGCGATAATCAGGACGTTAGTACACAGTGCTGCCCAGGTGAATACCGGCATCTTGAACAGGTCCATGCCCGGTGCACGCATCTTCAGAATGGTCACGAAGAAGTTGATACCGGTCAGCGTGGTACCAATACCGGAGAGCTGGAGACTCCAGATCCAGTAATCGACCCCGACGCCAGGACTGTATTCTGCCCCCGAGAGCGGTGGATAAGCCAGCCAGCCGGTCTGTGCGAATTCGCCCACACCCAGTGACAGGTTAACCAGGATCACACCGATAGCGGTGAACCAGAAGCTCAGGTTGTTCAGGAACGGGAAGGCAACGTCACGGGCACCGATTTGCAGCGGAACCGCGATGTTCATCAGACCCACCACGAAAGGCATCGCCACGAAGAAGATCATGATCACGCCGTGAGCGGTGAAGATCTGGTCGTAGTGGTGCGGTGGCAGTATGCCTGCTTCCCCGGCGGAAGCCATAACCTGTTGGGTACGCATCATTACCGCATCGGCAAAGCCGCGCAGCAGCATGACAAAGGCCATGATGATGTACATGATACCCAGTTTTTTGTGGTCGATGGAGGTTAACCATTCAGACCACAGATACTGCCATTTACCGAAATAGGTAATAGCAGCGATCAGCGCCAGACCACCAATGATGATACCGGCGACCGTAACCATGATAATGGGTTCATGGTAGGGCACTGCATCCAGTGTTAATTTTCCGAACATCGTATTATTCCTCGGCTCCCGCAGCTGCGGCGTGATTCATGTCCATGCCTTCGTGCGACATGTCCATTTTCCCGTGGCTCATCATGAACTTATCAATAACCTGCTTGAACAGTTCCGGATTCGCAGTTGAGAAATATTCCACCGGGTGATTTTCGCTTGGCGCAGCCAGTTTTTCGAAATCATCCATGGTGGTCAGCGTGTTAGGTGCCGCTTTAACTTTGGCAACCCACTGCTGGAATTCCGCATCGTCTTTGGTGGCAATGGCTTTGAACTTCATGCCAGAGAAACCGCGACCGCTGAAGTTAGCAGAGATACCGTCGAACGTACCTGGCTCGTTGGCGATCAGGTGCAGTTTGGTCTGCATACCCGCCATGGCGTAGATCTGGCTGCCGAGCGTAGGAATAAAGAAGGAGTTCATGACGGAGTTCGAGGTGATCTTGAAGTTCACCGGAGTATTTGCCGGGAAGGCAATCTGGTTGACGGTTGCAATACCCTGTTCCGGGTAGATGAACAGCCATTTCCAGTCCAGTGCCACTACGTCGATCTCAACCGGTTTCACGTCAGAGGCCAGCGGTTTGCTCGGCTCCAGCGCGTGGGTTGATTTCCAGGTCAGCACGCCGAGGAAGAGAATGATCAGGATCGGAATGGTCCAGACCACGGCTTCCACTTTGTTAGAGTGTGACCAGTTAGGGCTATACTTCGCGTTGGTATTGGTTGCCCGATATTTCCAGGCGAACACAACAGCCATTAAGACTGCCGGAATAACGACGATCATCATCAAGCCGAAAGCTGTCAGAATCAGTGAACGTTGCTCCAGTGCAATCTGTCCCTTGGGATTTAACAACGCACTATCGCAGCCGCTGAGTAATACAGCGCCTGCAATTAATGACAAAATCCCCAAACTTTTATTGTATTTCCTGAGTCTCATTTAACGACCTCAATGACAAAGGGCTCTATTGTCGTTTAAGTGTGCGCGCATTTTACGGGAAGGTTTATGCAGTGTAAACCAGCTTAAGGATGTGTCAGAAGGCTGTTGACACCTTTTGCTAAGGGTGTCACAGATGTTGCGCAGGGTGACAAATTATTAACTGCGACAAGCAGTTGGCGGCAATATAACAAAAACCAATGACATTAACCGTAGAGAAAACAGGGAAAGCATAAACCGGAGTTTTAATACTCATTTATTTAACAATTCTGCATCATTTTGGCGATGAAATTTCTACAAATTAATTGCTCACCGGATTTAAATATTACGCGGGTTTGTTAATTTAATGTTTCTATTTCGCGTTAAAAAAAATGCTATCGCTTAAAATTCGCCGGGGGCTATTTTTAAGCGATTTATCCCCGTCTGGCAAATAGCGCAGCGTTAATGTGCACGATTTGACGCTGTTTTTCTTAATGCCAGCCAGTCCAGCATCACGCCGAGCAGCACCGCAAGCAGCGCCAGCGCCATCCCTGCCTCAAACAGATGGGTCGGCAGCGTCGCGCTGTGCCAGATATCCGCCGCACGCAGTGCCAGCGTCAGCAGCCAGAGCGCCAGCAGCGTACAGCCCGCCGCGAACAGGCGTACCGTCCAGCGATAACCCTGTGGCCACAGGCTGCGCTTCATGAATTCACCGCTGTGCTGCATTGCCTGTAGCGTGCCGCGACACGCCCACAGCAGCAGCAGGCCCGGTACGGCGGCCATCACGGTAAAGGCATAAAATACCGGCCAGCCCCATAGTTCGACCAGCCAGCCAGCCGCCGGACCGACATACACGCGTCCAACCGCTGACAGCGCTGACAGCAGCGCGAACTGCGTGGCCGAGAACGATTTGTTGCACAACGTCATCAGCAACGCCACAAAGGCGGCGGTGCCCATGCCGCCGCACAGGTTTTCGATAAATACCGCGCTGGCCATGCTCCACAGATGCGGTGGCGTTACCGCCAGCAGCCAGTAAGCGAAATTAGATACCGCCTGCAGCACGCCGAAGATCATCAGCGCGCGGAACAGGCTCAGGCGCTGCATCAGCACGCCGCCGTACAGCGCACCAATAATGGTCGCCAGCAGGCCGAGCGTTTTATTCACCAGACCGACATCACCGGCGCTGAAGCCCACGCCGCGAATCAGGAAGGTGGTGGTGAGCGAAGCGGCGAACGCGTCGCCCAGCTTGTAGAGAATAATTAAGGTGATCAGCAGCCAGGCGTTGTTGCGCTGAAAGAAATCCTTCAGCGGAAACGCGACGGCCTGACGCAGCGAGTGCGGCTCGCGCACCGGTGCCTCAGGTTCACGCGCCAGCAGCGTGGCGATCAGTCCGGGCACCATCAGCAGCGCCATCAGCCAGTAGGTGGCCTGCCAGCCGAGATAGCGATCCGCCAGCCACAGCGCCAGGCCGCCGGAAATCAGCATCGCCAGCCGGTAACCGAGCACGGTAATCGCCGCGCCGCTGCCGCGCTCTTCCGGCGGCAGCACATCGGTTTTCCACGCATCAAACACAATATCCTGCGAGGCTGAGCAGAAAGCCACCAGCACCGCCAGCGCCGCCAGCAGGGTAAGGTCGCGTGATGGCTGCATAAAGCCCATCGCCACAATGCCGACAATCAGCGCTAACTGCGTGACCAGCAGCCAGCCGCGCCGCCGGCCAAGAAAGGGCGGAGTATAGCGATCCATCATCGGCGACCACAGGAACTTAAACACGTAAGCCTGACCGACGAGGGAGAAGAAACCAATGGTTTTCAGGTCGACATTCTCTACCGTCATCCACGCCTGTAGCGTACCGGCGGTCAGCGCCAGCGGCAGACCGGAAGCGAAACCGAGCAGCAGCAGGACCGCAGCGTTACGTTGGGTAAAAATACGCAGATAATGAGATGTCATAGCCAGCCTGAAATGAAGCCCGGTCAGCGGGGACCGGGCAGGTTACTGCGGAAAATTAACGCGCGTTTTGCTTGATGAAGTTATTGACGCTGGTGTCCTGCGCCATATCGGCAATCACGTCGCTCAGGGTCGAGTTAACCGCGTTGGTGATCTTATCGTTAGTGGCGCTGAAGGCACCCTCTACGCTGTAAGTCTGACGGTAGTTTTTCACCTGCTTGTTGCCGTTCTTCGCGGTAGCGATAATAGAGATATCCGCTTTAGTGGTGATGCTGTAACGCACGTTGCCCTGCGTAACATCGGCGTACAGGCCATTAACCACGATCTGCAGATCCACCGCGCCGTTCGGGCCAATCATGTAGCCGCGCGAGGTCATCTGCTTCTCCAGCACTTCCTGCAGCAGGAAACGCAGGTCGCGTGACGGGGTCAGGGTGATCAGCTGGCCGTCGCGGTTCACCTTAGCCAGCGCCTGATCGCTGCGCTGATCGGCACCGTTAACGCTGACGGTAACGCCCATCAGGCTCGGATCCTGCTGTGGCAGCTGGATTTTTGGCTGGATGTTCAGCGTGGTGTTATTGCTGGCGCAGCCGGCCAAAATAAAGGCAGCCAGCAGAGGGAATAACAGTTTTTTCAACATACTCATTCTCGTTAGCATATGGGTTGGTTTGCAAAACTGCGGTCATCATAGCATTGCGGCACGGCGAAAAAAGCCCCGCACCAGGGGAAATTGATTGTAAAGGATTTTTTCGGACAGCCGGACGCGGTAACCAATTGACCGACAGCCTCAGCAGGCTAAGATGCGCAGCGCAGCAGGATTTATTTCCTGCCAGACTGCGGGAAAGGTAAAAAACCTACTAATATTTAAACAGATGGGGCACAGCGCTCGCCGTAGAGGAGTGTTAACAATGATTCGCGAACAAATAGAAGAAAAGCTGCGTAACGCTTTTGAGCCTGCACATCTCGAAGTGCATGACGAAAGCTATCGTCATAACGTGCCTGCCGGTTCTGAAAGTCACTTCAAAGTGGTGATCGTCAGCGACCTTTTCACCGGACAGCGCTTCCTGCAGCGTCACCGTGCCATTTATGGCGAGCTGGCGACCGAGCTGGCAGGCAGCGTCCATGCGCTGGCACTGCATACCTACACGCGCAAAGAGTGGGATGGGCTGCAGGATACCGTACTCGCCTCACCGAACTGTCGCGGTGCCGGTACGCTGGCCTGAGTTTTCCTCTTCAGCTTCCTCCAAAACGGCCTGCGGGCCGTTTTTTCTTACCTCAATGATGCACAAACGCGATCTGCGGCGCAAAAAAGCAGCAAAACCGTTAAAAAGTGGTGAGTTTGCAGCCTCGACTCATTCCGGGGATGCCGCTATAATGCGGCGTCTATTTTTCCGGAATGTCTTCGGGACGCTTCTGGTGACAGGGATTAGGTTCTGCCTGCAGAGGCCGTCCCGGTTGTTGGATACGGCGCATTAATTGTGTGGTGTCTGAAGTTGACCGAGCACGTGATTTTTTGAGGTAACAAGATGACAGTTTCAGTAGAAACCACTCAGGGTCTGGGCCGTCGCATTTCGATTACTGTTCCTAAGGACAGCATCGAAAGCGCAGTGAAGAAAGAACTGGTGGAAGTGGCTAAGAAAGTCCGTATCGACGGTTTCCGTAAAGGCAAAGTGCCGGCTACCATCATTAATCAGCGCTACGGTGCCTCTGTTCGTCAGGACGTCCTGAGCGAGCTGATGACGCGTAACTTCGTTGACGCCATCATCAAAGAGAAGATCAACCCAGCTGGCGCACCGAACTACGTGCCGGGTGAGTATAAAGAAGGTGAAGATTTCACCTACGCGGTTGAGTTCGAAGTGTATCCGGAAGTTGAGCTGAAAGGCCTGGATGCAATCGAAGTCGAAAAACCGGTGGTTGAAGTGACCGACGCTGACGTCGACACCATGCTGGAAACCCTGCAGAAGCAGCAGGCGACCTGGAAAGAGACCGATGCAGCGGCGTCAGCAGAAGATCGCGCGACCATCGATTTCACCGGCTCTGTAGACGGCGAAGAGTTCGAAGGCGGCAAAGCGTCTGACTTCGTGCTGGCGATGGGTCAGGGTCGTATGATCCCAGGCTTCGAAGAGGGCATCACTGGCAAGAAAGCCGGCGACACCTTCACCATCGACGTGAAATTCCCGGATGACTACCACGCGGAAAACCTGAAAGGCAAAGATGCGAAGTTCGACATCGTGCTGAAGAAAGTGGAAACCCGCGAACTGCCGGAGCTGACCGCTGAATTCATCAAGCGTTTCGGCGTGGAAGATGGCTCCATCGAAGGTCTGCGCGCTGAAGTGCGTAAGAACATGGAGCGCGAGCTGAAAGGCGCTATCCGTAACCGCGTGAAGACGCAGGCGATTGACGGTCTGGTTAACGCGAACGAAATCGACGTGCCAGTGGCACTGATCGACAGCGAAATCGACGTTCTGCGTCGTCAGGCTGCACAGCGTTTCGGCGGCAATGAGAAGCAGGCTCTGGAACTGCCACGTGAACTGTTCGAAGAGCAGGCAAAACGTCGCGTTGTGGTCGGTCTGCTGCTGGGCGAAGTAATTCGCATCAACGAGCTGAAAGCCGATGAAGATCGCGTTAAAGCGCTGATCGAAGAGATGGCTTCTGCGTACGAAGATCCGCAGGAAGTGATCGAGTTCTACAGCAAAAACAGCGAGCTGATGAACAACATGCGCAACGTTGCGCTGGAAGAGCAGGCCGTTGAAGCGGTACTGGCGAAAGCCAAAGTGACTGATAAAGCCACTAACTTCCAGGAGCTGATGAACCAGACCTCTGCGGCCTGATTCGTGAGTTAACCCTGAGTGCTAAAGCCCGCGACCGCTGTGTCGCGGGCTTTTTCGTTTCTGGCGGAAACCAACCACATTTGTGCGCTATTTGACTAATTAATCGGCAAATTCTTCGCTAAGCTGTTTTTCCGTGTTAGCGAATGGGGAAAAGGTTGTTATGCTTGAAACAACTGGGCTGCATCCCCAGATACAGGGAGAATGCGTGAAAACAGTAAGACTGGCTGATTAACCGTCCTGTTATGTCGGAACGAGACCGCTGCGCATAGTTTTCGCCGCGCGCCTCGCGTAAAATCGGTACAGAATGTTGCCAATGAAATTTATCAGGAGACGGTAATGTCATACAGTGGCGATCGTGAATTTACTGCACCAACCAATGCGCTGGTGCCAATGGTGGTCGAACAAACCTCGCGCGGCGAGCGTTCTTACGACATCTACTCCCGCCTGCTTAAAGAGCGCGTGATCTTCCTGACCGGTCAGGTTGAGGATCACATGGCGAACCTGATTGTGGCGCAGATGCTGTTTCTGGAAGCTGAGAATCCTGAAAAAGACATTTACCTCTACATTAACTCGCCAGGTGGTGTGATTACCGCCGGTATGTCGATTTATGACACAATGAAGTTCATCAAGCCGGACGTGAGCACCATCTGTATGGGCCAGGCCTGTTCGATGGGCGCATTCCTGCTGACGGCGGGGACCAAAGGCAAGCGCTTCTGTCTCCCAAACTCACGCGTGATGATTCACCAGCCGCTGGGCGGCTATCAGGGCCAGGCGACGGATATTGAGATCCACGCGCGTGAAATCCTGAAAGTGAAGCAGCGTATGAATGAGCTTATGGCGGAACATACCGGCAAATCGCTGGAGCAGATTGAACGCGACACCGAGCGCGATCGTTTCCTCTCTGCCAGCGAAGCGGTAGAGTATGGCCTGGTCGACTCCATCCTGACGCATCGCCAATAAGACACATCTGTCTGCCCCTTACGCTATAGTTAACGGGTGCAGACAGGTGAGTTGCATGCATATCGGCCGTTGCTGTGCGGCCATTGCCGTACACCAATTAGGTCTGAGAACGAAAAGAGGTTAGCTGATGACAGATAAGCGCAAAGACGGTTCAGGTAAGTTGCTGTACTGCTCTTTCTGCGGCAAAAGCCAGCATGAAGTCCGTAAGCTGATTGCCGGGCCGTCAGTGTATATTTGCGACGAGTGTGTCGATCTGTGTAACGACATCATTCGCGAAGAGATTAAAGAAGTGGCCCCGCACCGCGAGCGCAGCGCGCTCCCGACGCCGCATGAGATCCGCCATCACCTTGACGATTATGTTATCGGTCAGGAGAAGGCGAAAAAAGTGCTGGCGGTGGCGGTGTACAACCACTACAAACGTCTGCGTAACGGCGACACCAGCAACGGGATTGAACTGGGCAAAAGTAACATTCTGCTGATCGGTCCAACCGGTAGCGGTAAGACCCTGCTGGCGGAAACGCTGGCGCGCCTGCTGGATGTGCCTTTCACCATGGCGGATGCCACCACGCTGACCGAAGCCGGTTATGTGGGCGAGGATGTGGAAAACATCATCCAGAAACTGCTGCAGAAGTGCGACTACGACGTACAGAAAGCGCAGCGCGGCATCGTGTACATCGATGAAATCGATAAGATTTCCCGTAAATCAGACAACCCGTCTATCACCCGTGATGTGTCAGGTGAAGGCGTGCAGCAGGCGCTGCTGAAACTGATTGAAGGCACAGTGGCTGCCGTGCCGCCGCAGGGTGGACGTAAGCATCCGCAGCAGGAGTTTCTGCAGGTCGATACCTCGAAAATCCTGTTTATCTGTGGCGGTGCGTTTGCCGGCCTCGATAAAGTGATTTCACAGCGTGTTGAAACCGGCTCCGGTATTGGCTTTGGCGCGACCGTCAAAGGTAAATCGCAGAAAGCCAGCGAAGGCGAGTTGCTGTCACAGGTTGAGCCGGAAGATCTGATCAAATTTGGTCTGATTCCGGAGTTCATTGGTCGTCTGCCGGTGGTGGCGACGCTCAACGAACTGAGCGAAGAAGCGCTGATCCAGATCCTGCGTGAACCGAAAAACGCGCTGACCAAGCAGTATCAGGCGCTGTTTAACCTGGAAGGCGTGGAGCTGGAGTTCCGTGACGAAGCGCTGACGGCGATTGCGAAGAAAGCCAACTCGCGTAAAACCGGGGCACGTGGTCTGCGTTCTATCGTAGAAGCGGCGCTGCTCGAAACCATGTACGACCTGCCATCAATGGAAGGCGTAGAGAAAGTGGTGATCGATGAGTCAGTAATCGAGGGGCAATCTGACCCGATGCTGATTTACGGTAAGCATGAAGCCCAGGCTTCTGGCGAATAAATAATCAATTACACCACGTTGTTATCTTAAAAAAGGGGAAAATGTTTCCCCTTTTATTTTTCTCACCTCTGTGACATTGAATGTCGTGCAAGCATCCCCATATACTCATAATCTTGTGGGTCTAACTGCATACAGCCTGTATCACGCGGTTCCCATCACCTGGCGGACATTAAACTAAGAGAGAGCTCTATGAATCCTGAGCGTTCTGAACGCATTGAAATCCCCGTGTTGCCGTTGCGCGACGTGGTGGTTTATCCGCACATGGTAATTCCGTTGTTTGTTGGTCGGGAAAAATCGATTCGTTGCCTCGAAGCGGCGATGGATCATGACAAGAAGATCATGCTGGTTGCCCAGAAAGAGGCTTCAACGGATGAACCTGGTATTAACGATCTCTTCGCGGTAGGGACCGTTGCTTCCGTACTGCAGATGCTGAAACTGCCAGACGGCACCGTTAAGGTGCTGGTGGAAGGTCTTCAGCGCGCACACATCACCACTTTAGCGGACAATGGCGACCACTTTGTTGCCCAGGCCGAATACCTGATCTCGCCGGAAATTGAAGAGCGCGAGCAGGAAGTGCTGGTGCGTACCGCCATCAATCAGTTTGAAGGCTACATCAAGCTGAACAAAAAAATCCCGCCGGAGGTGCTGACTTCACTCAACAGCATCGACGACGCGGCGCGTCTCGCCGACACCGTGGCGGCGCACATGCCGCTTAAGCTGGCTGACAAACAGTCAGTGCTGGAGATGTCCGACATCAATGAGCGTCTGGAATATCTCATGGCGATGATGGAATCGGAAATCGATCTGCTGCAGGTTGAGAAGCGTATTCGCAACCGCGTTAAAAAGCAGATGGAGAAAAGCCAGCGCGAGTACTATCTGAATGAGCAAATGAAAGCGATTCAGAAAGAGCTGGGCGAGATGGACGATGCGCCGGATGAATACGAAGCGCTGAAACGCAAAATCGACGCGGCGAAAATGCCGGTCGAGTCGCGCGAGAAGGCCGAAGCCGAACTGCAGAAGCTGAAGATGATGTCACCGATGTCAGCGGAAGCCACCGTGGTGCGCGGCTACATCGACTGGATGGTGCAGGTACCGTGGAACGCACGCAGCAAGGTGAAAAAAGACCTGCGGAAAGCGCAGGAGACGCTGGATACCGACCATTACGGTCTGGAGCGCGTGAAAGACCGCATCCTTGAGTATCTTGCGGTGCAGAGTCGCGTCAGCAAAATTAAAGGGCCGATTCTGTGTCTGGTCGGACCGCCGGGCGTGGGTAAAACCTCGCTGGGACAGTCAATCGCCAAAGCCACTGGCCGTAAATATGTGCGTATGGCGCTGGGCGGCGTGCGTGACGAAGCGGAAATCCGCGGCCACCGTCGTACCTATATCGGGTCGATGCCGGGCAAACTGATCCAGAAAATGGCCAAAGTCGGCGTGAAAAACCCGCTGTTCCTGCTGGATGAGATCGACAAAATGTCATCCGACATGCGCGGCGATCCGGCTTCAGCGCTGCTGGAGGTACTGGATCCGGAGCAGAACATTGCGTTCAACGATCATTATCTGGAAGTGGATTACGATCTGTCAGATGTGATGTTTGTGGCTACCTCTAACTCCATGAACATTCCGGCTCCGCTGCTGGATCGTATGGAAGTGATTCGTCTCTCCGGCTACACCGAAGATGAGAAGCTCAACATCGCTAAACAGCACCTGCTGCCGAAGCAGATCGAGCGTAATGCGCTGAAAGAGAAAGAGATCAGCGTTGACGACAGCGCCATTATCGGCATCATCCGCTATTACACCCGTGAAGCGGGCGTGCGTAGCCTGGAGCGCGAACTCTCCAAGCTGTGCCGTAAAGCGGTGAAAGCGCTGCTGATGGACAAAGCGAAAAAGAGCATCAAAATCACCGGCGAAAACCTCAAGGATTTCCTGGGTGTGCAGCGTTTTGACTACGGCCGTGCCGACAGCGAAAACCGTGTTGGTCAGGTCACCGGCCTGGCGTGGACCGAAGTGGGCGGCGATCTGCTGACCATCGAAACCGCCTGCGTGCCGGGCAAAGGCAAGCTGACCTACACCGGTTCACTCGGTGAGGTGATGCAGGAGTCAATCCAGGCGGCGCTGACGGTAGTCCGCGCCCGTGCGGAGAAACTCGGCATCAACGGTGACTTCTACGAGAAGCGTGACATCCACGTGCACGTACCGGAAGGAGCGACGCCGAAAGATGGTCCAAGCGCCGGTATCGCGATGTGTACCGCGCTGGTCTCCTGTCTGACCGGTAACCCGGTGCGTTCGGACGTGGCGATGACCGGCGAGATTACGCTGCGCGGTCAGGTACTGCCGATTGGTGGCCTGAAAGAGAAACTGCTGGCGGCGCATCGCGGCGGCATCAAAACCGTGCTGATCCCGGACGAAAACAAGCGCGATCTGGAAGAGATTCCACAGAACGTGATTGCCGATCTGTCGATTCATCCGGTGAAGCGTATTGAAGAAGTGCTGAGCCTGGCGCTGGAAAATGCCCCGTACGGGATGCAGGTTGCCACGGCAAAATAGTGATTAGCGACAAAAAGCGCTAAAAAGCGAAGCTGGCAGGCCAAATCGGGCTTGCCAGCTTTTTTTTGTGCCGCTAATTTAGGGGGCTGCTGGATCAACGATTAAGATGAATACCGTTGTTTCAGCTCCACAGGCTTGATATAACTGGCTGCGCGTTCGCACCGGGCGGGAAGCGCGGGTGCGAGTGAATAATAAAAGAGGGGATGAAGAGAGTGAATAAGTCACAGTTGATCGACAAAATTGCTGCAGACGCTGACATTTCTAAAGCGGCGGCGGGACGTGTGTTAGATGCATTCATGGGCTCCGTTTCTGACGCGCTGAAAGGCGGTGACGAAGTGGCACTGGTCGGTTTCGGTACCTTCTCTGTACGCGAGCGTGCTGCCCGCACCGGCCGTAACCCACAAACCGGTAAAGAAATCACCATCCCGGCTGGTAAAGTACCGGGCTTCCGTGCAGGTAAAGCACTGAAAGACGCCGTCAATTAATGACCGCTGACCTGTCCATCGAAGCATTTTCTTCCATGGATTGAGGACGAAAAAGGCGTTCTCATGTAACATACGGGCACATCATTTTTGATGTGCCTTTTTTTATCTTGATGCGCGACTTTAGCCGCTGGCTTCAGTCTCCGCATGGTTGCCAGCTGCCAGCCTGAACCGCAGCTGCACGATGATGACATCGTGTCAGAGCTTTACATCCACACTACAGCGGAGTGTTGTCATACCATGATGGACAATTTACGCGCGGCGTCGAACCATGTCGTGCTCAAGATCATTCTGGGATTGATCATCCTGTCATTCGTACTGACCGGGGTGGGCAACTACCTGATTGGCGGTAACAGCGATTACGCTGCCAAAGTGAACGGCCATGAAATTAGCCGCGGTGAGCTGGAACAGGCGTTTAACAACGAGCGCAACCGTCAGCAGCAGATGCTGGGCGACCAGTTCTCGCAGCTGGCCAGCAACGACGGCTACATGCAGCAGATGCGCCAGCAGGCGCTGTCGCAGCTGATCGATCAGGCGCTGCTCGATCAGTACATCAAAGATCTGCACATTGGCATCAGCGACGATCAGGTGAAGCAGGCTATTTTCAATCAGCAGGCTTTCCAGACCAACGGTAAGTTCGACAACGCGAAATACAACGGCCTGATCGCCAGCATGGGCTTCAGTGCCGATCAGTACGCCGAAGCGCTGCGCAAGCAGCTGGCGACGCAGCAGCTGATTAACGCCATCGCCAATACCGACTTCATGCTGAAGGGTGAAACCAGCAAGCTGGTGGATCTGGTCTCGCAGCAGCGCGAGATTCGTCAGGCGGTGATTGACGTTAATGCGCTGGCCGCGAAACAAACCGCCAGCGACGACGAAATCAATCAGTACTACCAGCAGCATCAGAGCAGCTTTATGGCACCTGAGCAGTTCCGCGTCAGCTATATCAAAATGGATGCGGCCAGCCTGCAGGAGAACGCCAGCGAAGCGGATATTCAGAGCTGGTACGATCAGCACAAAGCCGACTATTCACAGCCGCAGCGCAACCGTTACAGCATCATTCAGACCAAAACCGAAGCCGATGCCAACGCGGTGCTGGATGCGCTGAAAAAGGGCGAGGATTTCGCCACGCTGGCGAAGAGCAAATCCATCGACCCAATCTCTGCGCGTAAAGGCGGCGACATGGGCTGGCTGGAGCCGAACACCACGCCGGACGAACTGAAAAACGCCAACCTGACGCAGAAAGGTCAGCTGTCTGGCGTGATCAAGTCCTCAGTAGGTTTCCTGGTGGTGCGTCTGGACGATATCCAGCCAGAGCAGGTTAAACCGCTGGCGGAGGTGCACGATGCGGTGGCGGATAAAGTGAAGCAGGAAAAAGCCGTCGACGCCTTCTATAAGATGCAGCAGAAGGTGAGCGAAGCCGCCAGCAACGACAACGAATCCCTGGCGGGCGCCGCACAGGCATCTGGCCTGAAAGTGGTGGAAACGGGCTGGATCACCCGCGATAACGTGCCGGCCGATCTCGATTTCGATGCGGTTAAACAGGCGATCTTCAACGGTGGCCTGACCGGTCAGAACGGCGCGCCGGGCAACAACTCTGACATCATCAGCGTCGATGGCGATCGGGCGTTTGTGTTGCGCATCAGCGAGCACAAACCGGAAGCGGTTAAACCGCTGGATCAGGTCAAAGCGCAGATTGCCGACAGCCTGAAGCATGACAAAGCGACGCAGCAGGCCAAAGCGCAGGCAGACAAATTGCTGACCGAGCTGAAAGCGGGCAAACAGGACGCGCTACAGGCGGCTGGCCTGACGCTGAGCGCCAGCAAAACCGTCGATCGCAACGCCCAGGATCCGGTGGCTCAGGCCGCATTCAACCTGCCACAGCCAGCGGATAACCAGCCGTCGTGGGGTGTCAGCGAAGATATGCAGGGTAACGTGGTGCTGGTCGCGCTGGATAAGGTCAGCGCGGGCAACATGCCGCAGGCGCAGATCGACGAAATGGTGAAAGGCGTGACGCAAAACAACGCGCAGATTGCCTTTGAAGCGCTGCTGGAAAACCTGCGTAAAGAGGCGAAGATTAAGTACGGCGCCGCCGCACAAAACCAGTAAGCCTCACAAAAAAAGGTAAACTGCTGCAATACCGAAAGGCCGCTTCTGCGGCCTTTTCCATTTCTGATCATCGCCTTTTGAGTGGGTTTCTCGCTTGTGCCACCCTGCAGTGGCTGTCAAACACAAGGAGAAACACAGCATGGTTAAATCAACATTTCGTGCCTTTTGCATCACGCTGGCGCTGGGCGGCGCGCTCTGGACCAGCGGACTGGCGGCGGCGGAAAGCCCCAGTGAAACGCAGGCGACGCAGGTGTCCACGCCGCAGCCGGAACAGGTCAGCATCAATCAGGCCACGGCCGAGCAGCTGGCCGCCGCCATGAACGGTATTGGACTGAAAAAAGCGCAGGCGATTGTCAGCTATCGTGAGCAGTACGGGCCCTTCAGCGCCATCGAGCAGCTGAAAGAAGTACCGGGTATTGGCAGTGCGCTGGTGGAGCGGAACAGCGCGCGGCTGAAATTGTGAAGCGGCTCGCGACTCTGAAGGATTGCTAAAGCGGCCCATCAGGCTGTGCTATGCTCAACAGGTCCAACCAGTTGTCATTCACAGCCTGAACAGGAGCAATCATGCAAACCACCATCAAAGTGCGCGGCTATCATCTTGACGTCTATCAGCATGTGAACAATGCGCGCTACCTGGAGTTTCTGGAAGAGGCGCGCTGGCAGTGGCTGGAAGATGCCGATGCCTTTCACTGGCTGCTGGAGCAGCAGCTGGCGTTTGTGGTGGTGAATATCAACATTAACTATCGTCGTCCGGCGGTGCTGGGCGACGTGCTGCACATTGAGAGCGAGGTCTCGCAGCTCAACGGCAAAAGCGGCATTATTTTACAGCGGGTTGTGCTGGCGGGTGATAACACGCTGGTGGCGGATGCGGCGCTGACCTTCGTCTGCATCGATTTGCGCACGCAAAAAACCGTGCCGCTGGAAGGGGAGTTACGTGAACGCCTGGCGGCATTGATGACCGCGCCTTCCTGAGCTGGCATGCCCAGAAAGCACGCCAGCCCGCAGCGCGGCCGCAATCAGCGCAGGCCGCTTTTCTGTTTCATCGCCGCCATCACGCTGGCCGCATTGGCCTGGTAATCGGCCAGACCGCGCGCACGCAGGTGGCAGGCCGCGCACTCACCACAGCCGTCGCCTTTAACGCCGTTGTAGCAGGTTAGCGTCTCCGAACGGACCAGCGGCAACTGCTGCCAGTAGTCCGCCAGCGCCCAGGTTTCCGCTTTATTCAGCCACATCAGCGGCGTTTCAAAACGCACTTCGCGCGCCATGCCGAGAGTGACGGCGTTGTTCAGCGCTTTGACAAACTCGTCGCGGCAATCCGGGTAGCCGGAAAAATCGGTTTCACATACGCCGGTGATCACCGCTTCGGCTTCCACCTGATAGGCATAAATTGAGGCCAGCGTCAGAAACAGGATGTTACGTCCCGGCACGAAGGTGCTGGGCAGGCCGCTGGCCTGTGGATTGTAGGCCGGCACCGGAATGTTATCGCGCGTCAGGCTGCTGACCGCCAGTTCATTGAGCAGCGTTACGTCCAGCACTTTGTGCGCCCGCGCGCCCAGCTGGTGCGCCAGCTCTGCGGCGACGCTGATCTCTTCGCGATGGCGCTGACCATAATCAAAGGTCACGCAGTGCACTTCATCATACTGCTGCAGCGCCTGAATCAGACAGGTGGTGGAGTCTTGTCCGCCACTGAATACGACAACGGCTCGTTTCATGTTTTCTTCCCCATAAATCAGTGCGCCTATGGTACTGGCTCTGGCGCGGGCTGAACAGCACCGCCTGCGGCAGGCGGCGGGATCCAGGCGCGGGTGAAATCGAACCAGCCCATGCTGTTAAGCTGAATACCTTCGACGCCTGGTGGAGCAAACACCTGGTAGCGATAGTTAAACAGCGGCAGCAGATGGCCGTCGCGCATTAGCTGCTGAAACAGCTGATGAATCGCGGCGCTGCGCAGTGCCGGACTGGCCTGACGGGCGATAGCGTGCAGCGGTGCCTGCAGCACCGCCGGACGCAGCGGTTGCCAGGCCGCATCATTTTCCAGCCAGTTCACCAGGGTAAACTGCGGCGCATCACCAATCAGACGGTCGCCCATGATGATGTCGGCGTCACTCAGATCGATGTCGTCGCGCCAGCTTTTTACGTCGTGAAATACGCAGGTGAGGGTACAGCCCTGTGCCGCCAGCAGCGGCACCAGCGCCTGGGCCATGACGTGCAGTTCGATGGGCAGGTGATAATGCAGCGTCAGCGTTGCGGGCAGTGTGCCCTCCGGGCGGTGCGGGGCGGGCAGCGGCCAGCCGGGCAGCAGCTCTGCGGTTGGTGTAATTAAGCCTTCATCCAGCGGCAGCTGCTGAATGACGCCGCTGTGCTGAATCAGCGCGAGCAGCGTTTTGGCCTGCGCCTGGCTGAAGCGAGCCGAGAAACGCGGCGCCAGGTAACAGAAACCGAGACTGATGCTGCGATCCACCGGCCGCAGCGTGTCCAGCTCGTCGGGATCGCCAATGGCGATCTGCACCGGATGGCGACAGCTGGTGCCCAGCCCGCGCTCGAACAGCTGCGGCGTAATCCAGTATTCAACCACCTGAATCAGCGGACGCTGATGGTGCCAGCGTGCATGGCTCTCCAGCCGCACCAGCTCGCGGGTAAAGTGCGTCAGGCGCCATGGTCCGCTGCCGGTATCGGCATGCTCCGGATGCGGCAGCAGGCAAAACTGATGCGCCAGCCGCTGCGGCAGCCAGTAATCGCTGGTGCGCAACCGGATACGCAGCGCCAGCGGATGTGGTGCATCGATGTGTTCCACCGCCGCCAGCAGACGGCCGCCCTGCGGCGTCTGCATGATTCGTTGCAGCTGCTGGACCAGCTGTGCCGCCTGCACCGGTTCGTCGTTATGCCAGCTGAGCAGTGGCCGCAGCCAGAAATACCATTCGCGGCCCTGCGCATCGTGCTGCCAGTGATGTGCCAGATCGCCCTCGACATCATCCGCGTTAAAGCGCGTCAGGCCGGAAAAAATCTGGCGTACCAGATGCTGCTCGGCGCGTCCGGTGAGCTGCAACGGATCCAGCGCCTCCATCGCGCGATAATAGGGAATGCGCAGCACCGGCGCCTGATTCTGCCACTGGCCGCCCATCAGTGGGCGCAGCATTTTCACCAGCCGTTCAGGCGCGACATCCAGTACCTGCAGTGCCAGTACCGCTTCACCGGCTGCCAGCTGCTGGCTGAGCATTTGCTGACGCAGCTGTTCGGGAGAGAGCAGAAAGCGCAGTTCGCCCTGTTTACCGCGTCCCGCCGCACCGTGCCACTGCAGCCAGCCCGCCTGCTGCCACTGCCGCAGCAGGGTACGCACGTGGCGCTCGCTGCAAAAGCAGTGCTGCGCCATGGCCGCAACGCTGATGCGCTGCGCTTCGCCCTGGCTAAGCTGCCACAGGCGCTGAAACTGATTAACCCGATGAAGCTGTCGCATGATTAAACCCGGAACAGTTTTTTGAAAGTATTCACTATTAGTTCCGTAATTACCAGGCGATAGTAAACCCCTCATTCAGACCGGAGAGTTGCTATGGCCCGCCTCGCGGCATTTGATATGGACGGTACACTGCTGCTGCCTACCCACCGTTTAGGTGCGGAGACGCTGCAGAGCCTCAACGCCTTACATCAGCGTGGCGTTACACTGGCGTTTGCCACGGGGCGTCACCTGCTGGATATGCAGGCAGTACGCCAGCAGATCACCTTGCCCGCCTGGCTGATCACCGGTAACGGCACGCGTATTCACGATGTCGAGGGCAGGCAGCTGTACGGCTGTGATTTAGCGCCGTCGGTGGCGGAAGAGGTGTTGCACAGTCACTGGCAAACCCCCGCGTCGATCCACATCTTCAATGACGAAGGCTGGTTTACCGATAAACCGCTCCCGGGATTGCTGGAAGCGCACGCGATGAGCGGGTTTCACTATCAGCTGCGTGATTTGCGCCGCATGCCGGCACATGAAGTCACCAAGATCTGCTTTATCGCGCCGTATGAGATGCTGCTGGCGCTGAAGATTGAACTACAACAGGCGCTCGGCGATCGCGCCAGCCTGTGCTTCTCCGCCAGGGAGTGTCTGGAAGTTTTACCGGTGGATTGCCACAAAGGCGCCGCGCTGGCGCGGCTGTGCCAGCATCTGTCGCTGTCGCTGGCGGATTGCATGGCATTTGGCGATGCGATGAACGACCGCGAAATGCTGGAGCGCGTCGGGCGCGGTTTTATCATGGGCAACGCCATGCATCAGCTCAAAACCTCGCTGCCCCATTTACCGATTATTGGCCATTGCGAGACACAGGCGGTGTCTCACTACTTAAATCACTGGATGACCACACCACACCTCGATTATTCCCCCGAATGCTGAGGCTTACAGTGAACCGGACAGGATGTCCGGTTTTTTATTGCAGTTCGCGCTGCCACGCCTGAATATCGCCGATCTGCTCAGCGACCCACTGCGGATTGTAATAGGTATCCGGATAGCGCTCGCCGCTGTCACACAGCAGCGTGACCAGCGCGGCGGACTGCCCCTGCGCGCGCAGCCGTTTTGCCACCTGCAGCATGCCCCAGAAATTGGTGCCGGTAGAGGCACCCGGACGCCGGCCGAGTATCTGCTCCAGCCTTAACATGGCCGCCACGGTGGCGCCGTCGGGCACTTTCATCATTTCGTCAATCACATCCGGTAAAAACGACGGCTCAACGCGCGGGCGACCAATCCCCTCAATCAGGCTGCCACGCTCGCTGCGCAGCGTGCGATCGCGGCTGTGCCAGTAATCGAAAAACACCGAGTGCTGCGGATCGACCACCAGCAGGCGCGTGTCGTGGCCCTGATAGCGGATGTAGCGCCCCAGCGTAGCCGAGGTGCCGCCGGTGCCGGCGCTCATGATCAGGGTGTGTGGCACCGGGAAGGGTTCATGCGCCATCTGGCGGAAAATGCTTTCGGCAATATTGTTGTTGCCGCGCCAGTCGGTGGCGCGTTCGGCGTAGGTAAACTGATCCATAAAATGGCCGTTGAGTTCACGCGCCAGACGCTCGGATTCGCTGTACAGCTGGCACGGATCGGCGACGAAGTGGCACTCCCCGCCGTAAAAGCGGATCAGCTCGATTTTGCGCCGCGCAGTGCTGGCTGGCATCACGGCGATAAACGGCAGGCCGAGCAGACGGGCAAAATAGGCTTCCGACACCGCGGTGCTGCCGGAGGAGGCTTCGATGATCGGCGTGTTTTCTCCAATCCAGCCATTGGCCAGACCATAGAGAAACAGCGAACGCGCCAGGCGATGTTTCAGGCTGCCGCTTGGATGGGTGCTTTCATCCTTAAGATAAAAGCGAATGCCGGGGAAATCGTCCAGCGTAAAACGGATCAGGTGCGTATCAGCGGAGCGCTGAAAGTCGGCGTTAATTTCATTGATAGCGTGGCGAACCCAGGGCGTTTGCATGGTGCGATTCCGGCAGCGAGATTGCGCTCAGTGTAAGGCACTGGCAGGAAAAAGAGGTTGCTAAAAGTTGGTTATAATTGGCAAATAAGAGAAAATTTTTCTCCTGAGGTGGCGAATGCTAGATAAAACTGACCGCACACTGCTGGCGCTGCTGCAAAAAGACTGCACGCTGTCGCTGCAGGCGCTGGCCGATGCGGTGAATCTCACCACCACGCCGTGCTGGAAACGCCTGAAAAAGCTGGAAGATGATGGCATTATTCGGGCGCGCGTCGCGTTGCTGGATGGTGAAAAGCTCGGTCTGTCGCTCACCGCCTTTATGCTGATCAAAACCCAGCAGCACAGCAGCGACTGGTTTCAGCAGTTTGTCGCGGTGGTACAGCAGATGCCGGAAGTGATGGCCTTTTACCGCATGGCGGGCGAGTACGACTACCTGCTGCGCATTCAGGTGGCCGATATGAAGAGCTACGACGCGTTTTACAAGCGTCTGGTTAACGGCGTGCCGGGACTGATTGACGTCACCTCCAGCTTCGCTATGGAAGAGATTAAATACACCACCGCCTTGCCGGTAGCGCCCTGAACGGGCATCACAAGAGATTGTTTTGTGCGATTATTCAGCCAGTTAAGTTGGTATTTTTTGCGCGAGTGGCGGCGCTATCTGGGCGCCATCAGCTTGCTGATTATCATTGCGCTGCTGCAGCTGCTGCCTCCGCATCTGGTCGGCGTGATTGTCGACGGCGTGACCCAGCACAGCCTGACGCGCGGCGAAATTTTTCTGTGGATCGGCGTGATGCTGGTGACCGCAGTGATTGTCTATTTGCTGCGCTACGTCTGGCGCGTGCTGCTGTTCGGCGCCTCTTACCAGCTGGCAGTGGAGCTGCGCGAAGATTTTTACCGCCAGCTTAGCCGCCAGCATCCGGCGTTTTACCTGCGCCACCGTACCGGCGATCTGATCGCGCGCGCGACTAACGATGTCGATCGCGTGGTGTTTGCCGCGGGTGAAGGGGTGCTGACGCTGGTGGATTCGCTGGTGATGGGGCTGGTCGTGCTGGCGGTAATGAGCGTGCAGATCAGCTGGGAGCTGACGCTGCTGGCGCTGATTCCTATGCCGATTATGGCGCTGGTGATCCAGAAAGACGGCGCGCGCCTGCATCAGCGCTTCAAAGTGGCGCAGGCGGCGTTCTCCAGCCTGAACGATCAAACGCAGGAGAGTCTGACCAGCATCCGCATGATCAAAGCCTTTGGCCTGGAAGATCATCAGTCGAGCCAGTTTGCCGATATCGCCAGCGACACCGGCCGCAAAAATCTGCACGTGGCGCGCGTCGATGCGCGCTTCGATCCCATCATTTATATTGCCGTGGGCTTTTCGAATCTGCTGGCGATTGGCGGTGGCGGCTGGATGGTGTGGCACGGTTCACTAACGCTCGGGCAGCTCACCAGCTTCGTCATGTATTTAGGGCTGATGATTTGGCCGATGCTGGCGCTGGCGTGGATGATTAACATCGTCGAGCGCGGCAGCGCCGCGTGGAGCCGTATTGGCGCGCTGCTGGCGGAAGCGCCTGCGGTTGAGGATGGTCAGCAGCCACTGCCGGCGGATGCGGGCTTGCTGCAGGTGGCGATCCGCGCCTTCCACTATCCGGCGAGCAGCGCGCCGGTGCTGAGCGACGTGCATTTCCAGCTACAACCGGGGCAGATGCTTGGGCTGTGCGGGCCTACCGGCTGCGGCAAAAGCACGCTGCTGAGCCTGATTCAGCGCCATTTTGATATCGATCAGGGCGAGATTTGCTATCACGCCATTCCGCTACCGCAGCTGCGGCTGGACAGCTGGCGCAGCCGGCTGGCGGTGGTCAGCCAGACGCCGTTCCTGTTTTCCGATACCGTTGCGAATAACCTGGCGCTGGGTCGCCCGGAGGCAACGCAGGAAGAGATCGAGCGCGTGGCGCAGATGGCCTGCGTGCACGATGACATACTGCGTCTGCCACAGGGGTACGCTACCGAAGTGGGCGAGCGCGGTGTCATGCTCTCTGGCGGGCAGAAACAGCGCATCGCCATTGCGCGTGCGCTGTTGCTCAACGCGGAGATTCTGATCCTCGACGATGCGCTGTCGGCGGTTGATGGCCGTACCGAACATGAAATCCTGCATAATCTGCGCCAGTGGGGCAAAGGGCGCACGCTGATCATCAGCGCGCATCGGCTGTCGGCGCTGACCGAAGCCAGCGAGATTCTGGTATTGCAGCAGGGCGCAGTGGCACAGCGCGGCGATCACGATACGCTGGCGGCGCAGCCGGGCTGGTATCGCGATATGTATCGCTATCAGCAGCTGGAAGCCGCGCTGGATGAGGACGAGGCAGAACAGGGAGCCGACCATGGCTAAATCGCAACGCTTATGGCCAACGCTGAAACGCCTGCTGGCTTACGGTAAACCGTGGCGCAAATCGCTGTGGCTGGCCGTCGGCATGCTGTGGATCGCTGCCGCTGCCGAAGTCACCGGCCCGGTGCTGGTGAGCTATTTTATCGATAACCTGGTGGCTAAACACCAGATGCCGTGGGGCATCGTGGCCGGGCTGCTGGTGGGCTTTGTGCTGCTACAGCTGCTGGCAGCGGGTCTGCACTATTTCCAGGCGCTGCTGTTTAACCGCGCGGCGATTGGTGTCGTGCAGCAGCTGCGTGTCGACGTGATGAATGCGGCGCTGCGCCAGCCGCTCAGTGCTTTCGACACTCAGCCGGTGGGGCAGATTATTTCGCGCGTCACCAACGACACCGAAGTGATCAAAGATCTTTACGTCACGGTGGTGGCCACTGTGCTGCGCAGCGCTGCGCTGATTGGCGCGATGCTGGTGGCGATGTTTGCACTCGACTGGCGTATGGCGCTGGTGGCGCTGGTGATTTTCCCGCTGGTGTTAACGGTGATGCTGATCTATCAGCGCTACAGCACGCCGATTGCGCGCCGCGTACGTAGCTATCTGGCCGAGATCAATAATGGCTTCAACGAAGTGATTAACGGCATGAGTGTGATCCAGCAGTTTCGCCAGCAGGCGCGCTTTGGCGAGCGCATGGGCGAAGCCAGCCGTTCACACTATCTGGCGCGGATGGAGACGCTGCGGCTGGACGGCTTCCTGCTGCGTCCGCTGCTCAGCCTGTTTTCTGCACTGATTTTGTGCGGTCTGCTAATGCTGTTCAGCTTTGCCACGCCGGGCGTGTTCGAGGTTGGCGTGCTTTACGCCTTTATCACTTACCTTGGCCGCCTTAACGAGCCACTGATCGAGCTCACCACGCAGCAGTCAATGCTGCAGCAGGCGGTGGTGTCGGGCGAGCGTATTTTTGAACTGATGGATGCGGCGCAGCAGGGCTACGGCAGTGACGCTCAGCCGCTGGCTTCCGGGCATATCACCCTGCGCGATGTCAGCTTTGCCTACCGCGACAACCGCGACGTGCTCAGCCATATCAACCTCGAAGTGCCGGCGCGCGGCTTCGTGGCACTGGTCGGCCATACCGGCAGCGGCAAAAGCACCTTAGCCAATCTGCTGATGGGCTACTATCCGGTGACACGCGGCAGTATAGAACTGGATGGCCGCCCGCTGCGCCAGCTGACGCACGATGCGCTGCGCAGCAGCGTGGCGATGGTGCAACAGGATCCGGTGGTACTGGCCGATACGCTGCTGGCCAACGTGCGTTTGGGACGCGATATCAGCGAAGAGGACGTGTGGCGCGCGCTGGAGAAGGTGCAGCTGGCACCGCTGGCCCGCGCGATGCGCGACGGTATTCATACCCGGCTCGGTGAGCAGGGGAACACGCTGTCGGTCGGGCAGAAGCAGCTGCTGGCGCTGGCACGCGTGCTGGTGTCGCTGCCGCAGATTCTGATCCTCGATGAGGCCACTGCCAATATCGACTCAGGCACCGAGCAGGCGATTCAGCAGGCGCTGCGCACGCTGCGCCAGCACAGCACGCTGGTGGTGATTGCTCACCGTCTTTCCACCATCACCGAAGCGGATCAGATTCTGGTGCTGCACCGTGGTCAGGTAGTCGAACGCGGCACACACACCGAACTGCTGGCGCAGCAGGGCCGTTACTGGCAGATGTACCAGCTGCAGCAGGCTGGCGATGAACTCGCGGCGGGCATACCCGCAACGGCAGAGGGGTGATTTGCACCTTTTTTGCGCAGATTTATCGGAATGTTCTGTATTGATGCACTCCTTTGAGGCCGCAAGCACCAAAGGAGTGCAGCAAAGTCCCACCTTTCTGTTTTTCCGAATGAAAACCTTGCCCGTTACGCCATACCGGAGCGCGATACTCTGCGCCCGGCAGCCTTAGCGCCCACTTTTGCCATTTGTGGCACAGCCTTTGCTTAACTCTCTGCGTGTCCGCGAAGACTCACCTATTTTTATATCCGGAGGGGAACGTATGAAGCTGGTTACCGTGGTAATCAAACCATTTAAGCTGGAGGACGTGCGTGAAGCCTTATCCTCCATTGGCATTCAGGGCCTGACCGTGACCGAAGTGAAAGGCTTCGGTCGTCAGAAAGGCCATGCAGAACTGTACCGCGGTGCCGAGTACAGCGTTAACTTCCTGCCAAAAGTAAAAATCGATATTGCGATTGCGGACGATCAGCTGGATGAAGTGGTGGATGTGATCAGCAAAGCCGCGTACACCGGCAAAATTGGCGACGGCAAAATTTTCGTCGCGGAACTGCAGCGCGTGATTCGTATTCGTACCGGCGAGACCGACGAAGCAGCACTGTAACTGGGGCTCTGAATTGTGATGGGATGGAAAGAAATGAATAAAGTAATGACTAAGTTGGGCCTCACCAGCCTGGCGCTGTTACCGTCTCTTGCGATGGCAGCTGCGCCTGCCGTAGCGGATAAAGCCGATAACGCGTTTATGATGATTTGTACCGCGCTGGTACTGTTCATGACAATTCCCGGCATTGCCCTGTTTTACGGCGGCCTGATTCGCGGCAAAAACGTGCTGTCGATGCTGACGCAGGTCGCGGTGACGTTCGCGTTAGTGTGCGTACTGTGGATCGTCTACGGCTACTCGCTGGCGTTCAGCGAAGGCAACGCCTTCTTCGGTAACTTCCAGTGGGCAATGCTGAAAAATATCGAGCTGAAAGCGGTGATGGGCAGCTTCTATCAGTACATTCACGTGGCGTTCCAGGCTTCCTTCGCCTGTATCACCGTGGGGCTGATTGTTGGTTCGCTGGCTGAGCGTATTCGCTTCTCGGCGGTACTGATTTTCGTGCTGGTGTGGCTGACGCTGGCCTATCTGCCTATCGCACATATGGTGTGGGCTGGCGGCTTCCTGGCACAGGATGGCGCGCTGGACTTCGCTGGCGGTACCGTGGTGCACATCAACGCCGCCGTTGCGGGTCTGGTTGGTGCTTACCTGGTAGGCAAGCGTGCTGGCTTCGGTAAAGAAGCGTTCAAACCGCATAACCTGCCGATGGTGTTTACCGGTACCGCGATTCTGTACGTTGGCTGGTTCGGCTTCAACGCCGGCTCTGCGTCTTCCGCTAACGAAATCGCGGCGCTGGCCTTCCTGAATACCGTGGTAGCCACTGCGGGTGCCGTGCTGTCGTGGGTGTTCGGTGAGTGGGCGCTGCGCGGTAAGCCTTCACTGCTGGGTGCGTCTTCTGGCTTCATCGCCGGTCTGGTTGCCATCACGCCAGCCTGTGGTTATGTCGGCGTCGGCGGCGCACTGATTATCGGTCTGGCCGGTGGCCTGGCAGGTATCTGGGGTGTGACCACGCTGAAGAAATGGCTGCGCGTGGATGACCCGTGCGATGTGTTCGGTGTGCACGGCGTGTGCGGCATCCTCGGTTGTGTCCTGACCGGCGTGTTTGCCTCCTCGTCACTGGGCGGCGTGGGCTACGCAGAAGGCGTGACCATGGGCCATCAGGTTTGGGTTCAGCTGTTCAGCTGTGGCCTGACCATCGTCTGGTCTGGCGTGGTCGCCTTCATCGGCTTCAAGCTGGCAGATATGATTGTTGGCCTGCGCGTACCGGAAGAACAGGAACGTGAAGGTCTGGATGTGAACAGCCACGGCGAGAACGCTTACAACCAGTAAGTGCCGTCTGGCAGAAGAGCAGTGCGCTATAACTATAATGATGAGAAAGGGGCGAGATAATCGCCCCTTTTTTTATGCTTCGCGCTGACGCATCACCCCTTCCTGCACCGTCGTCGCCACCAGCGTGCCGTCCTGGCTGAAGAACTCACCGCGCACAAAGCCGCGCGCGCCGGACGCTGAAGTGCTTACCACGCTGTACAGGAGCCACTCGGTGAGATCGAATGGACGGTGGAACCACATGGAGTGGTCAATCGTCGCCACCTGCATATCCGGCTCAAGGAAGCCTTTGCCATGCGGCTGCAGCGCGACCGGCAGAAAGTTGAGATCGGAAGCGTAGCCCAGCAGATATTGATGAATGCGGCGATCGTCCGGCAGCTGACCATTGGCACGCACCCACACCTGGCGCAGCGGCTCATCAACGTGGCCTTTCAGCGGATTGTGGATCTGCACCGGACGGATATCCAGCGGGCGCTCGGCGAGGAATTTTTCTTTCAGCTTGAGCGGCAGGTGCGCAGCCAGTCGGTGGGCGAGATCCTGCTCGGAGGGCAGGTTATCGGGTCCCGGCACCTGCGGCATGCTGTTCTGATGCTCGAAGCCATTTTCCGGTGCCTGAAAGGAGGCGGTCATGTAGAAGATCGGCTGACCGTTTTGTACGGCGCTGACGCGGCGGGCGCTGAAGCTTTTGCCGTCGCGCAGGGTTTCCACATCGTAAATAATGGCTTTATGGCTGTCGCCCGGGCGCAGAAAGTAGCTGTGGAAGGAGTGAATGATACGGGCTTCCGGCACGGTTTGTTTTGCCGCATACAGCGCCTGTCCCACCACCTGGCCGCCAAACACCTGGCGCAGGCCGAGATCTTCACTCTGGCCGCGAAACAGGCCCTCTTCCAGTTTTTCCAGATTCAATAAATCAAGCAGGTTGTGCAGTGCCTGGCTCATAACGGATTCCTCAGTGATGCCAATGGCGTCAGTGTGAAAGATCCGACCAGTTTGCGCAACGCTTTTACCCGGTTTTCAGCAGGATAGCGGGGCTTCAGGCGCAAAGGGGATTTTTGTGCCAGAATTAACAGCAATCGGCGGTGGAAAACCCAGCCAATAAATTTACCGCCGACAATCATAGTGTTCATAAGGAGACGACATCGATGAAACTCTGGCATGTAATTAGCGGTATGACACTGGCGGTGGCACTCACAGGCTGTGCCGATCACAGTAAACCCGTGCCGACGCCAACTTTAGGCGCCAGCGTGGCCGGGCAGCCGTCGGCGATTGCCCAGCCGAACGTAAGCGGTTCCGTCTATATTCGCCAGCGTATTGCGCTGCCGCCGGATGCGGTGCTGACCGTGACGCTGGCCGATGCGTCACTGGCGGACGCGCCGTCCAAAGTGCTGTCACAGCGTGTGGTTCGCACCGAGGGCAAGCAGGCACCGTTCCAGTTTGTGCTGCCCTTTAACCCGGCCGATATCCAGCCGAACGCGCGCATTTTGCTGAGCGCAGCGATCACCATCGACGGCAAGCTGGCGTTTATCACCGATACGGTGAAACCGGTGATTAATCAGGGTGGAACGAAAGCGGAACTGCTGCTGGTACCGGTGACCAATATGGCGATGCCAACCCAGCCGGGCGCTGCTACCACTGTGCCTTCGACGTCGCCAACCCAGGTTACGCCGTCAGCCTCCGTGCCGGCACCAACCAGTCTGTAAGTTGAAACGGGAGACAGCGCGTTACGGAAGCTGCGCCAGAATGGCACTGCAGAAAGTAAAGGCGCTGTCTCGTCCCTGATCGCTCGGCACACGCCATCCCTGGCGTGTGACGCTTTACTTTCTGCAGTGTCATTCCCGCGCTTTAAAGGGAGTGCGGCCTGTCAGCATTAATACTCCCAGCGATACTTCGCCAGTTCAATTTCTCCCGCATCACTCACTTCAATACCTTCGGCTTCCAGTGCATCGCGCTGGCGAAAAAGATCATCGCCCTGCAGCGAAATACGACCATGACGATTAATCACGCGGAACCACGGCAGTTTACTGCCTGGCGGCAGGCGCCGCAGCACGCCGCCCACCTGACGTGCGGCACGCGGTGAACCGGCCAGCAGCGCGACATCGCCGTAGGTCGTCACTTTACCGGCAGGAATAGCGGCAACAATTTGCCAGACGCGCTCGGAAAAATTGCTCTGTTCACTCACTGTGCACCTCGTCTGCGGGAAAAGCGCCACTTTAGCATGCGATTGCGGCTATCAGCAGGGTTTTGCCGCCGGCCTGTTCAAGAAACCAACGGTTGCCCGGCCTGCGCTTGCAATTGCCAGGGGCTTCCCCGATAATGCCAGCGCTCTCAACATGAGAGCTCGTCAATGGGGGCCCTGTTGGTTCTCCCGCAACGCTAACTTGTGAACTCGGTCAGGTCCGGAAGGAAGCAGCCGCAGCAGGCGACGCGTGTGCCGGGATGTAGCTGGCAGGGCCTCCACCATTTCTGCCCATGCAAAATCCCTGCGCGCAATGCGGCACAGCACCCTGTCGGCACTCCTTTGCCTGCCTGTCATCCGTGGAAATAAAGGTGAGTAACGAAACGACCTGCGGGGAGAAAACTTAGCGGACGTACTTCCAGACAGATCCGGGCACTTTGTCATAGAGCTTGTTCATGGTCAGCTCGGCCAGACGGTGATCGGCTGCGGAGTAGAATACCGCTAACTCATCATCGGGTAATTCATACTTGTTCTTTTCAATCACCCGTTCAAGGGTGTCAATTGAGCGACAACGACGCAGTCGCATCAAATAGTCTGTTTTGGTTAAGGCTGGGTTGCTCATAAATAAACCGGTCTCACTCTGATGCTAAAAGGAATGGCTGGGTTGCTGGAGATAAGCGCACTCTTCGGCAAACAGATTAAATAAGCGTTTTGCTGAACGTTGCCACCGTTGAAGATCCTGCGTATTGATTCCATAGCTGCTAAACAGCATAAAGGTATCATCAAGATATTCATCGATTTGCGTAATCAGCGCTTCATCTTCAACATGCTTAATTTTGTAATTCATCGTGAAAGAGGCGATGTGCTCAATCAAATCGTTGAGCTGTAAATTGCCTGGCGAAGTGGGATCATTAACCCAGCCGTGATGGCTGTCGGTTAGCGTCGCCATACTTTCGTCAAACAGGTTCTCACACAGAAATTTAAGCTGGGCAATATCATGCCGTTTCGGTGAGTATTCGTCCATCTTTTTCCCCTCCATAGCGAGCACAGTTACCGCGACGCGGCGAGATTTGGAAAAGCTACCAGGGAGCGATCACGAATAAAAAGAATTCAGCGACCTTTTAAATATAATCCACAATCATTAGTTTTGCTCACCCAATTACTAAATATTACAATTCGTCGCACGGTGACGGGCGGGTATTGTCTATCACCTCAAACACCAGTGCACCGGGCGTTGTCTGGAACATAACTTCTTCACGTTGGGTAAAGGTTTCATTTAAATCAAGGCAGGGATTAAATAAATCCCACGTGAAATCGTAAAGCATTTTAAATCGTTTGTGGCCGACGGGCTGAATGGAAATAATGGTAAAACTGTCCGGAACTAATTGCGCGCTTTGAGAATACCACTGTAAATCGCCGGCAAGGTCCTGGGCTATTTTGAGAATATTCCCCTGGATAATCTGGCGTAACTTGCCGCAATCATCCTCATTCACATCAATATCACTATGAATAATAGACTGCATTCTGCATCCCGTAAAAAGCAAGGAGAGTTCTATCATTGGCTTTCAGCCCGGACATTGCAAGCCATTGGTAAACAGAAAGGGCGATTGCTGCGATGGGCGTTGGCTTGATGGCACAAATCGCCCAGGCGTATCGCCGCTGATCAACTTTTGAAACACTTTCGTCCGCGCGTCGCGATGATGCCATCAGGTAGTATATTGTTATGTTATAACATTTTGGTTGCCTATCATGAATCACAGTGGATTACTTCTCTCGCTCGGCGGGCGCCTGCTGGTAGCGCTACTGCTGAGTAGCCTGCTGGCTTTAGCCATCGTCTGGGGCCTGCACCAATGATGCGTTTTCATCGTCTGCAGGGCGGCTATCAGGGCAGGGCGGTGACGCCGGTGGTGAATGGCGAACTGGCGGCCGGCAGTATGACGGCACTGGTCGGGGCCAACGGAACGGGCAAATCAACCTTGCTCAAAACTATCGCCGGACTGCTGCCGCCAGTGGCGGGACGCTGTGAACTGCAGCTGCCGCGAAAAGCGCTGGGCTGGTTGCCGCAGCGTAGCGAGCTGGACACCCGCTTCCCGCTCACCGTCTATGAGCTGGTGGCAATGGGCTGTTGGCCGCGCTGCGGCTGGTTCGGTGGCATCACGCGTGCGCTGAGGCAGGAGATTGATGCCGCGCTGGAGGCGGTGCAGATGCGCGATTTCGCCACTGCGCAGCCCGCGATGCTTTCCGGCGGGCAGTTGCAGCGCGTGCTGTTTGCGCGCCTGATGCTCCAGCGTAGTCAGCTCTGGCTGCTGGACGAACCCTTTAACGGCATTGATACGCCGACCATAACCTTACTGATGTCGATTCTCGAACAGCAGCAGCGGGCGGGCACCACGCTGCTGGTGGTGCTGCACGACAAGCTGCTGGTGGCGCGCCATTTTCATGATGTGCTGTCGCTGGATGAGCGTGACAGTGCGCAGCAACCGCGGCTGTGTCGGGTGGCGTCATGACGTTACTCCAGCCGTTCATTGAGTTTGGTTTTATGCGCCGGGCGCTGGTGGCCTGCATGGCGCTGGCGATCAGTGCAACGCCGCTCGGCGTCTTTCTCTCGCTGCGCCGTATGAGCCTGGTGGGCGATGCGCTGTCCCATGCGGTACTGCCGGGCGCCGCCATCGGCTATCTGGTGTCCGGCCTGTCGCTGGTGGCGATGGGCATTGGCGGCCTGATTGCCGGGCTGGCGGTGGCGCTGCTGTCCGGTGCGGTCAGCCGTTACACCCATCTGAAGGAGGATGCCAGCTTTTCCGGCTTCTATCTGGGTTCGCTGGCGCTCGGCGTCACGCTGGTATCACTGCGCGGTTCCAGTGTCGATCTGCTGCACGTGTTGTTCGGCTCGCTGCTGGCGGTGGATAACGGCGCGATTGTGCTGGTTGGCAGCATCGCCGCGTTCACCCTGCTGATGCTGGCCGTGATCTTCCGGCCGCTGGTCATTGATGCCTTTGATCCTGATTTTCTGCGTGCGCAGGGAAAATGGAGCGCACCGCTGGTGCACGGCATTTTCCTCACGCTGGTGGTGCTGAATCTGGTGGCGGGTTTTCAGGTGCTCGGCACGCTGATGTCCGTTGGGCTGATGATGTTGCCCGCCACCAGCGCGCGCTTCTGGAGTCGTCACCTTACGCGCATGCTGGCGATTGCCATGCTGCTGGCGCTGATCGCCGCGTTTATCGGCCTGTTGCTCTCCTGGCACTATGCCCTGCCTGCCGGACCGGCGGTGGTACTGAGTGCGGCCGTACTGTTTTTGCTGTCTGTGTTGACAGGACCATGTGGCGGCCTGCTGCGCCGTCGATAATAAGATGACAAGGGGATAGGTATGAAGAAGTTACCGTTGAGTCTGGCGATTGGCGCGATGCTGATTAGCCCGCTGACGCTGGCAAAAACTGTTGATGCCGTAGCCAGTTTTACCGTGCTGGCTGACATCGTTAAACAGGTCGGCGGCGATCACGTTAAGGTGAAATCGCTGGTGGGGCCGGATGGCGATCCGCACACCTTTGAGCCGACGCCGCAGGATAGCCAGGCGCTGGCGCAGGCCGATGTGGTGTTCGTCAGCGGGCTGGGCATGGAAGGCTGGATGGACCGGCTGATTAGCGCGTCCGGCTACAAGGGCACGGTGGTGGTCGCCTCGAACGGCGTCAATACGCGCAAAATGGAGGAGGATGGCAAAACCATCACCGATCCACACGCGTGGAACAGCATGCACAACGGTGTGATCTACGCCACCAACGTGATGAACGCGCTGATCAAAGCCGATCCGGACGATGCTGCCGACATCCGTCACAGCGGTGAACGCTATATTCAGCAGTTGCAAAAGCTGGATAGCTGGGCCAAAAGTGAATTTGCCGGCGTGGCGCAAAGTAAACGCAAGGTACTCACCAGCCATGATGCCTTTGGCTACTTCGGCCAGCGCTACGGCGTGACGTTCCTCGCGCCGGTGGGCTTCTCAACCGAAGCGGAAGCCAGCGCCAGCGATGTCGCCGCTATCATCAAACAGCTCCGGGCCGAGCACATCACCACCTACTTTATGGAGAATCAGACCGATCCGCGTCTGGTGAAACAGATCGCCAGTGAAACCGGTGCGCAACCCGGTGGCGAGCTCTATCCGGAAGCGCTGTCAGCGGCCAGCGGGCCGGCGCCCACCTATGAGGCGGCGTTTAAGCACAACGTGGAAACTCTGCTGCACAGCATGAAGTAAAAAAAAGGCCGGGGAGCATCCCGGCCAATTATCACGACACTTTCCTAACGTTTTTTCTTTCTTCCCTGCACCGCCTTAAAGCGCGGGTTGGTTTTGCAAATCACATAAATACGACCTTTACGCCGCACGACTTTGCAATCTTTGTGACGAGTCTTGGCAGACCGCAATGAACTGACAACTTGCATGTGGCTGAACTCCGGTTATTTGCTGCGCGTCAGGAAGCTGCCAAAACGCTTGTTGAAGCGTGCGGCGCTGCCCTCTTTGGCAAACTCTTTCTGTTTACCGGTGTAGTAAACGTGCGACTTCGACGACACATCAAGCGTGACGTACGGCAGCTCTTCGCCCTCAAACTGGATGGTACGATCGGTCTGAATCGTTGAGCCGACTTTGAAGTATTCGTCGACGGTGGTGTCGTGGAACACCACAGGACGGTAGTGCGGATGAATGTTTGGTTTCATAATAGCGCTCTCGTGTAATGTTATAATATAACAATATTATGAACCTCGCGCCGCAGGATTGCAACCACGCGTCCGGTGCGGATTTGTCATGGGACGAGCGGGCAGGGGAGTGCGCAATAAAAAAGGCCGCTTGCGCGGCCTTTTAGCAGAGAGAAACTATCAGTGAGGGTGATCCACCGGATGGCCCTGTTCCAGCTCAGACTTGTTCTTGCTGAAACGGCGGCGCACCACTACGAAGAACACCGGCACGAAGAAGATCGCCAGCGCGGTGGCCGTCACCATCCCGCCCATCACGCCGGTACCGACGGCGTTCTGTGCGCCGGAGCCGGCACCGCTGCTGATCGCCAGCGGCAGTACGCCGAGGATGAACGCCAGCGACGTCATCAGAATCGGACGCAGACGCATACGTGAGGCTTCCAGCGTCGACTCGACCAGCCCTTTGCCTTCCTTCTCCATCAAATCCTTGGCGAATTCGACGATCAGGATGGCGTTCTTCGCCGAGAGACCAATGGTGGTCAACAGACCCACCACAAAGTACACGTCGTTACTCAGACCGCGCAGCGTGGTGAAGAGCAGGGCGCCAATCACACCCAGCGGCACCACCAGCATGACCGCGAACGGAATCGACCAGCTCTCATACAGCGCGGCCAGACACAGGAACACCACAATCAGCGAAATGGCGTACAGTGCAGGTGCCTGGTTGCCGGACAGGCGTTCCTGATAGGACATGCCGGTCCAGTCGTAGCCGATACCCGCAGGCAGCTTCGAGGCGAGGCTCTCCATCAGGTTCATGGCATCACCCGAGCTCTTGCCCGGCGCCGCCTGACCCAGGATCTCCATTGATGGCAGACCGTTGTAACGTTCCAGACGCGGTGAACCATACTGCCACTTCGCCGAAGAGAAGGCAGAGAATGGCACCATGGTCCCGGCGCTATTGCGCACGTACCATTTGCTGATGTCATCCGGCAGCATGCGCGAGTCGGCCTGACCCATCACGTACACTTTCTTCACGCGACCACGGTCGATGAAGTCATTGACGTAAGAACCACCCCAGGCCGCACCCAGCGTGGTGTTGATGTCGGACAGCGACACACCAAGCGCCTGCGCTTTTTCCTGATCGATAATCAGTTTGTACTGCGGCGTATCTTCCAGCCCGTTCGGACGCACGCCCACCAGCGTATCCGGATGCTGGGCAATCATGCCAAACAGCTGGTTACGCGCGGCGGTCAGCTTCTCATGGCCGAGGTTACCCTGATCGATCAGCTGGAAGTCGAAACCGGTGGCGTTACCCAGTTCGATAATGGCCGGCAGGTTGAACGGGAACACCATGGCATCTTTGATCTGACCCAGCGCCTGCATCGCACGTCCGGCAATCGCCGGCACTTTCAGGCTGGCGTCACCACGCTCATCCCATGGCTTCAGGCTGACGAAGGCGATACCGGTGTTCTGTCCACGACCGGCGAAGCCAAAGCCGTTAACGGTAAACACCGAATTCACGCTGTCTTTCTCTTTGGTCAGGAAGTAATCCGTAACCTGATCCAGCACCTTCTGCGTACGTTCCTGGGTCGCACCGGCAGGCAGCTGCGCCTGCGCCAGTAACAGCCCCTGATCCTCTTCCGGCAGGAACGAGGTAGGCAGTTTCAGGAACAGGTAAGCCATGCCGACCACAATCAGCAGATAAATCAGCAGATAGCGACCGGTGCTGCGCACAATGTGGCCGACGCTGTCGACGTAATGGTTGGTGCTCTTATCAAACAGGCGGTTAAACCAGCCGAAGAAACCGGTGGTTTTGCCGTGTTCGCCTTTTTTGATGGGCTTCAGCATGGTGGCACACAGCGCTGGCGTCAGAATCAACGCCACCAGCACCGACAGTGCCATCGCCGAAACGATGGTGATCGAGAACTGACGATAAATCACCCCGGTTGAGCCGCCGAAGAACGCCATCGGGATAAATACCGCTGACAGCACCAGCGCGATGCCAACCAGCGCGCCCTGAATCTGTTCCATCGAGCGTTTGGTGGCTTCTTTCGGCGGTAATCCTTCTTCCGCCATGACGCGCTCAACGTTTTCCACCACCACGATGGCGTCATCCACCAGCAGGCCGATGGCGAGCACCATGCCGAACATCGTCAGGGTGTTTATCGAGTAGCCAAAGGCACTGATGATGGCAAAGGTGCCCAGCAGTACTACCGGCACGGCGATGGTAGGAATCAGCGTCGCGCGGAAGTTCTGCAGGAACAGATACATTACCAGGAACACCAGCACGATGGCTTCGAACAGCGTTTTCACCACTTCAAAAATGGAGATCTTAACGAATGGTGTGGTGTCGTACGGGTAAACGGTTTTCATGCCGGCCGGGAAGAACGGTTCCAGCTTGGCCAGTTCCGCTTTCACCGCGTCGGCGGTATCCAGCGCGTTGGCGCCGGTCGCCAGTTTGACACCGATACCGGACGCTGGTTTGCCGTTGTAGCGGGCAATGATCTCGTAGTTTTCACCGCCGAGTTCAATCTTCGCGACATCGCGCAGGCGCACCTGTGAGCCGTCCTGATTGACCTTCAGCATGATGTTGCCGAACTCTTCGGTCGAGGTCAGACGCGTCTGGGCAATGATCGAGGCGTTAAGCTGCTGACCCGGCACCGGTGGGGTACCGCCCAGCTGACCAGCGGCCACCTGGGTGTTCTGGGTTTGCAGCGCGCTGATCACATCCACCGGCGTCAGCTGGTAGTTGTTAAGCTTGTGCGGATCGAGCCAGATACGCATCGCATACTGCGCACCAAACACCTGAGTATCACCGACGCCAGGCGTACGGCTGATCGGATCTTTGATGTTCGACGCTACGTAGTCTGAGATGTCGTTCTGCGTCATGCTGCCATCTTCGCTGACGAAACCGGCGACCATCAGGAAGCTGCTGGAGGATTTTTTCACCTGAATCCCCTGCTGCTGTACTTCCTGCGGCAGCAGCGGCATTGCCAGCTGCAGTTTGTTCTGCACCTGCACCTGAGCAATGTCGGCATCAGTGCCAGACTGGAAGGTCAGCGTCAGCGTCAGCGTACCAGAAGAGTCACTGCTCGAGGACATATACATCAGCCCGTCGATGCCGTTCATATTCTGTTCGATAACCTGCGTTACCGAATCCTGTAGCGTTTTCGCATCTGCACCCGGATAAGATGCCTGGATTTCAACTGCCGGCGGCGCAACGTTGGGATATTGCTCGATCGGCAGTTTGATAATCGATAGCGCACCCGCCAGCATAATAATGATGGCAAGCACCCAGGCAAAAATGGGGCGATCGATAAAGAACTTAGCCATGTATCAACGGCTCCTGTTTATGACGATGATTTAGCAGACTGAGATTCCGGTGCGGCTTTGGCATCATCTTTGACTTCCTGCGGCGTCACCTGAGCACCCGGTTTAGCACGCTGAATACCGACGGTAATTACGCGATCGCCCTCTTTCAGGCCATCGGTCACCAGCCATTTGTCGCCAAACGCCTGGTTCGCGGTAATCTTACGCACTTCAACTTTATTATCCGCGCCCACTACCATCGCGGTGGCTTCACCGGTTGGCGTGCGGGTTACGCCGGTCTGCGGTACCAGCAGCGCCGTCGGGTTAGTGCCCTCATCCAGACGTGCACGCACGAACATGCCCGGCAGCAAACGATGATCCGGATTCGGGAAAATCGCGCGCAGGGTAATCGAGCCGGTGGTTTCATCCACGGTAACATCAGAAAATTCCAGTGTGCCCGGCTGGCTGTATGCGCTACCGTTCTGCATCAGCAGGGTAACGTTAGCTTTGCCGTCGTTCTGTTTCAGCTGACCCGACTCCAGCTCGCCGCGCAGGCGCAGGAAATCATCGCTGGATTGGGTCACATCGACATACATCGGGTCGAGTTGCTGCACGGTCGCCAGCGCGGTGGTCTGGCCGTTCGACACCAGCGCACCTTCCGTCACCGAGGATTTGCCAATGCGGCCGCTGATTGGCGAGGTCACTTTAGTGTACGCCAGGTTAATGCGGGCGGTTTCCACATTGGCCTGCGCCGCCTGTACGGCTGCGGCGGTCTGCGCGGCGGTGGCCGCGGCGTTATCATAGTCCTGCTGGCTGATATATTTGGTACCCAGCAGCGGCTTGTAACGATTCATCGTCAGCTGGGCAACGCGCGCGTTGGCCTGCGCCTGGGCTAAATCGCCTTTTGCGCTGTCGTACGCGGCCTGATAGGTGGCGGGATCGATCTGGTACAGCGAATCGCCGGCTTTAACATCACTGCCTTCAACAAAATTACGCTTGAGAATGATACCTGACACCTGCGGACGCACTTCAGCCACGCGGAACGCCGAAGTACGGCCTGGCAGTTCGGTGGTGATTTTCAGGGGCTCGTTTTTTAACGTGACAACACCCACTTCCGGGGGCTGCTGCTGGGCGGCTTGCTGGGATTTATTATCATCACATCCTGTTAACAAAAAGCTGCCTGTAAGCATCACGGCGGCCGCCAGAGGCGCTAATCCTCTGTTTTTATTCATAAATAAACCTCTAGTGTCCGATATCAAATGATCAATGGATCACAAACCGTTAAACCCATTGCTGCGTTAAAACACGGGTCGTGCTATGGTACATACATTCACAAATGTATGTAAACTTGCCAGTTTGTAAAAACAGTCCTCTATGGCACGAAAAACCAAAGCGCAAGCACTTGAAACGCGACATCAAATTCTGGATGCCGCTTTAGCTCACTTTTCTGAACACGGTGTGGCCGCCACCTCACTGGCGGATATCGCCGCGGCCGCTGGCGTCACGCGCGGTGCTATCTACTGGCATTTTAAAAATAAAGCCGATCTGTTACAGGAGATCTGGCTGCGCTGCGACGCCGGGCTCGACGATGTGGAACTTGAGTATCAGACAAAATACCCTGGCGATCCACTTTCTGTAATGCGTTCGATGCTGATCTATATCCTTGAAGCCACAGCAAAGGATCCACAAAGACGCGCATTAATGGAGATTATCTTCCATAAATGTGAGTTCGTTGGCGAAATGTCGACGTTAATGGCGATGCAGCAGGGGCTGCTGCAGGCGTGTTATGACCGCATCGAAGAGGTGCTGCGCAGCTGTATCGAGGCCGGGCAGCTCCCGGGCAGCCTCAACACCCGTCAGGCGGCGCTGCTGATGCGCGGCTACATCAGCGGCATGATGGAGAGCTGGTTATTCAATCCGCAAAGTTTTGATCTGGTGAGTGAAGCGCCGCAGGTGGTCGAGGCCTTTATAGATATGCTGCGCCTGAGCCCGACGCTCGCCGGCACGCGCTAAGCGGTGTGTTCGGCCGCCAGCTTCTGCTCGTAATCGCGCTGGACAATCGCCAGCGCAGCCAGCACCGTGGCCGTGGGTACCTGGTTTTCCTCCAGCAGCTGAATTAAATCGACCGCCAGCTTGATGTCGTCCGGCGCGGTATCCAGCGTCATAGTGTCTCCTAAATACGTAGTTTAGCGGCGACCAGCAGCATCAGCAGTGCACCGGCCAGCGCCACGGCAAAGCCCGTCGGATGCAGCGTACCGAGGTCGCCCGTGGTGAAATACGTGGCGATGTAGCCGCCAATCAGCGCGCCGATCACCGCCAGCACCAGCGTCGGCACCAGTCCGCCGGGACGGCCGGGAAACACCCTCCGCTTCAGCCAGCCGGCAGCCAGGCCAATAATAATCCAGATGATAAGGGTCATGCTTCTCCTCCCGTCAGCGCTGTTTCCAGTATAGAGGAAAGCGAACGGCTTACGGCTGCGCCGCGATCTCCAGTTTATGCAGCGCGGCGCGGCAGCGCGCCAGCCGCTCCTGCAGAATCTCCACCTCGCGCATCAGCTGCTGCTGCACGCTCAGCGTTTCAGCGCGTGCCAGGTGCTGTTCGCGCTGCTGCAGCATGGCCAGCAATCGCGTTTCGTAGCCGCGGTACTCATCACGCTTCGGCTGCAGCGGATCGCGACGCGGCCGTTCACGCACCACGCGCAGTTGCTGGCTAGTGCACTCGCGCTGCAGCGCGGCAATCTGGTCCAGCACCTTCTGCGCCAGCCACTGGCGGCGCGACGCATCACTGTCGGACGCCGCGAGCTGCGCCGCATTGTGCTGCAGCTCTTGCAGATAGTCAGCCAGTCGCGTGCCTTTGCAGCGAAACAGCTGCGCGTCAAAGCGCGGCTGACGGCAGCTACCGTCCGGCTGCTGCGCAATCTGCTGGCGCAGCGTGTCAATCATTGCGTGCAGACGCTGTTGGGCGGGCAGTTGAGGCATCACTTCGATTCCGTCTGTGTTAACGTAGCGCTGTTGTGACATTTTTCAGGCATCTGGCATGCAGCGCATTTTACTGTTAAGCCTTGGCTGGCTGGCGATTGTGCTGGGCACGCTGGGCATTGTATTACCTTTACTACCGACCACGCCATTCGTGTTGCTGGCCGCCTGGTGTTTTGCCCGCTCGTCGCCACGCTTTCACCACTGGCTGCTGTGGCGCTCGCCGTTTGGCCGCTATCTGCGCCACTGGCAGCAGCATCGCGCCATGCCGCCCGGTGCTAAAGGCCGGGCCATGTTACTGATTGTCATTACCTTTGCGGTTTCAATCTGGCTGGTGAAGCTGCTGTGGCTGCGCATCCTGCTCGGTGTGATGCTGGCGCTATTGTTGCTCATGCTGTGGCGCATCCCGGTTGTAGCAGAAAGTGCGAACCCGCACGAACCGTAGCATCAGGGTTGCATTTAGCCGGCTGTTTGCTTAGATTTGGGCATCTTCGTGCGTGGCTTCCCTTTGAGAAACGACTTCGCTTAACCCGGTTTCCGGGTATTGGCGCTGTGGAAGCTGCGCGTTTTAGATATTTTTCCAGGCGTAACCTTTATGACCGCAACTGCGCAGCAGCTTGAACTGATCAAAAACAGCATCAAAAGCATTCCTGACTATCCGAAGGCGGGCATCCTGTTCCGTGACGTCACCAGTCTGATGGAAGATCCGCAGGCGTATGCCGCAGCGATCGCCATTCTGGTGGAGCGTTATCGTAATAAAGGCATCACCAAAGTGGTGGGCACCGAAGCGCGTGGCTTCCTGTTCGGGGCGCCGGTTGCGCTGGGTCTGGGCGTGGGATTTGTGCCGGTGCGCAAACCGGGCAAACTGCCGCGTGAAACTTTCAGCGAAAGCTATGAACTGGAGTACGGTTCAGACGCGCTGGAACTGCACAAAGACGCCATCAAACCCGGCGATGTGGTGCTGGTGGTGGACGATCTGCTGGCTACCGGCGGCACCCTTGAAGCCACGGTGAAACTGATTCGTCGTGCGGGCGGTGAAGTTAAAGACGCCGCGTTCGTGATCAACCTGTTTGATTTAAGCGGCGAAGCGCGCCTGAACGCGCTGGGTATCGACTGCTACAGCCTGGTCAATTTCCCCGGCCACTAAGGCCATCGCGCCGCCAGCCTTGATGCCCGGCGGCGCCTCTCTTCGCACTCCCTGACAGGCGTATTCCGCCCTGAAGCGCAGCGCGCAACGTATCACGGGTATAGGCATATCCGGCTGTGGCTGTTACACTCCTGTCAAAATAAACAGGGTTTGCGTCACCGCATTTTTCCCCTAAGTCCCACGGCAGAATCGGCGCAACTGAGCGTGCTGCTGTGCCAGGTTAAACAACTCCAGTGATTGAATCCACATGAGCTATCAGGTACTTGCGCGAAAATGGCGTCCCCAGGCTTTCGCCGACGTAGTCGGTCAGGAACATGTGCTGACGGCGCTGGCCAACGGGTTGTCACTGGGACGCATCCATCATGCCTATCTGTTTTCCGGCACGCGCGGCGTGGGGAAAACCTCGATTGCGCGTCTGCTGGCTAAAGGCCTCAACTGCGAAACCGGTATCACGGCCACGCCCTGTGGACAGTGCGATAACTGTCGCGAGATTGAACAGGGGCGCTTTGTCGATCTGATCGAAATCGATGCCGCCTCGCGCACCAAAGTGGAAGACACGCGCGACCTGCTGGATAACGTGCAGTATGCACCCGCGCGCGGGCGCTTTAAGGTCTATCTGATCGATGAAGTGCACATGCTGTCGCGCCACAGCTTTAATGCGCTGCTGAAAACGCTGGAAGAGCCGCCGTCGCATGTGAAATTCCTGCTGGCGACCACCGATCCGCAGAAGCTGCCGGTAACCATTCTGTCGCGCTGCCTGCAGTTCCACCTGAAAGCCCTCGACGTCGAACAGATTCAGCAGCAACTGGCGCACGTGCTGCAGCAGGAGCAGATTGACGCCGAGCCTCGCGCGCTGCATCTGCTGGCGCGCGCCGCCGACGGCAGTATGCGCGATGCGCTCAGCCTCACCGATCAGGCGATTGCCATGGGGCAGGGCAGCGTCACGCGCGACAGCGTGGCGCAAATGCTGGGCACGCTGGATGATGAACAGCCGCTGGCGCTGATTGAAGCGCTGGTGGAAGGCAACGGCGAACAGGTGATGGCGCTGCTGAATCAGGCCGCATCGCGCGGCGTAGAGTGGGAGGCGCTGCTGGTGGAGATGCTGCGTCTGCTGCACCGTATCGCGATGGTCCAGCTGCTGCCCAGCTCGCTTGGCGAAGATGATGCCAGCCAGGCGCAGCGCCTGCGCGAACTGGCGCGCGTGCTGCCGCCTGCTGACGTTCAGCTCTATTATCAGACGCTGCTGATGGGGCGCAAAGATTTGCCGCTGGCGCCGGATCGCCGGCTCGGCGTGGAAATGACGCTGTTGCGTGCACTGGCGTTTCATCCGCAGGCCACCATCGCTGAACCGGTGGCGCGCCCGTCGCTGACGCCGCAGGCCGCACCGGCCGTTGCCGCGCCAGCGCCTCAGACCAAAGCCGCACCCGCTGTGGCCGCGCAGCCGCAGATGGCACCGCCGATGGATGAGTCGCCGCCGCCGGCCGATGATTATCCCGACATGGCACCGGCCCCGGAGCACTTGCCCGACGCCACCAGTCAGCTGTTACAGGCGCGGACGCAATTGCTGCGTCAGGGAGCCGGCAAAGCAAAAAAGAGTGAGCCGGCAGCGCGTTCCGCGCGGCCGGCAAACCCGGCGCTGGAACGTCTGGCAAGCGTCACCGAGCGCGTGCAACAGCGCGCGTCTGAACCGGCGGTAAAAGCGCCGGCGAAACCGGAAGCGTATCGCTGGAAAGCCCAGCAGCAGGAGGAGATCAAGCCGGAGCCGGTGGCGACGCCAAAAGCCTTGCGTTCTGCGCTGGAGCATGAGAAAACGCCAGAGCTGGCGCTCAAACTGGCGGAAGAGGCGCTGCAGCGCGATGCCTGGGCGGCGGAAATCGCCACGCTGACGCTGCCGAAGCTGGTCCAGCAGGTCGCGCTGAACGCGTGGAAAGAGGTGAATGAGCAGGGCGTGACGCTGCATTTGCGCAGCAGCCAGCGTCATCTCAACTCTGCCCCGGCGCGCCAGGCGATTCAGGAGGCGCTGAGCCAGGCGGCCGGCCAGACGGTTGAACTGACCATCGTGGAAGACGATAATCCGGCGGTATTGACGCCGCTGGAGTGGCGTCAGGCCATTTATGAAGAGAAGCTGGCGCAGGCGCGTCAGTCGATCGAAAGCGATACCCACATTCAGACGCTGCGTCGCTTCTTTGATGCGGACCTGGATGAAGAGAGTATCCGACCCATATGATCACGCTGTCGCGCAGCGTTGCGCGCAGCCCCAGCAGAGAGAGAAAACTATGTTTGGTAAAGGCGGATTGGGCAACCTGATGAAACAGGCCCAGCAGATGCAGGATAAAATGGCCAAAGTTCAGGAAGAGATCGCCGCACTGGAAGTCACCGGCGAATCAGGGGCTGGCCTGGTCAAAGTGACCATCAACGGTGCGCACAACTGCCGCCGCGTGGAAGTCGATCCCAGCCTGCTGGAAGATGACAAAGAGATGCTGGAAGATCTGATCGCTGCGGCGTTCAACGATGCGGCGCGCCGTATTGATGAAACGCAGAAAGAGAAGATGGCGTCCGTCTCTGCCGGTATGCAGCTGCCGCCTGGCTTCAAGATGCCGTTCTGATGCAAACCAGTCCACTGCTTGAAGCTTTGATGGAGTCGCTGCGCTGTCTACCGGGCGTTGGCCCGAAATCGGCGCAGCGCATGGCGTTTCATCTGTTGCAGCGCGATCGCAGCGGTGGCATGCGTCTGGCGCAGGCGCTGACCCGCGGCATGGCAGAGATCGGCCACTGTTCCGACTGCCGCACCTTCACCGAGCAGGAGATTTGCACCATCTGCGCCAATCCCCGCCGTCAGCAAAACGGCCAGATTTGCGTGGTGGAGAGCCCGGCGGATATCCACGCCATCGAGCAGACCGGCCAGTTTGGCGGTCGCTACTTTGTGCTGATGGGCCATCTGTCGCCGCTGGACGGCATCGGCCCGCAGGACATTGGCCTGGATCGGCTGGAGCAGCGCCTTGAACGTGAGACGCTGCAGGAGGTGATCCTCGCCACCAATCCCACGGTGGAAGGCGAAGCCACGGCTAACTATATCGCCGAGCTGTGCGGCCAGTATGGCGTTGACGCCAGCCGCATTGCGCACGGGGTTCCGGTCGGCGGTGAACTGGAAATGGTCGACGGCACAACGCTGTCACACTCGCTTGCCGGACGGCACAAGATTAAATTCTGACCACTTGCCGGTATCCTGCTGCGATACCGGCTTGAAATTCTTCCCACCATCCCCATTTCACTCTCAACAATTGATCAACCCCGATTCTGTTGAGGTAGCAATGACCATGAAAGGACAAGAGACGCGTGGCTTCCAGTCAGAGGTAAAACAACTTCTGCACCTGATGATCCATTCCCTCTATTCAAACAAAGAGATTTTCCTGCGTGAACTGATCTCCAACGCCTCCGATGCGGCTGACAAGCTGCGCTTCCGCGCACTGTCGACGCCGGATCTGTATGAAGGCGATGGCGACCTGCGCGTGCGTATCTCGGTCGACAAGGAAAAACGCACGCTGACGCTGAGCGATAACGGCATCGGTATGCGCCGTGATGAGGTGATTGAAAACCTCGGCACCATCGCGAAATCCGGTACCAAAGCGTTTCTGGAATCGATGGGTTCCGATCAGGCAAAAGACAGCCAGCTGATCGGCCAGTTCGGCGTCGGTTTCTACTCGGCGTTTATCGTGGCTGACAAAGTGACGGTACGCACCCGTGCCGCGGGCGCCAAAGCCGACGAAGGCGTGTTCTGGGAATCCGCTGGCGAAGGCGAGTATACGCTGGCGGAGATTGAGAAAGCCGATCGCGGCACCGAAATTACGCTGCACTTCCGTGAAGGCGAAGATGACTTCCTCGACGCGTGGCGCGTGCGCAACGTGATCAGCAAATATTCCGATCATATCGCGCTGCCGGTGGAGATCGAGACCAAAGACGAAGAGAACGATACCGTCACCTGGGAGAAGATCAACAAAGCCCAGGCGCTGTGGACGCGCAACAAAGGCGAAATCAGCGACGAAGAGTACAACGAGTTCTACAAACACATCGCCCATGATTTCAGCGATCCGGCCATCTGGAGCCACAACCGCGTCGAAGGTAAGCAGGAGTACACCAGTCTGCTGTACATCCCGTCGCGTGCGCCGTTCGACATGTGGAACCGCGACAGCAAGCACGGTCTGAAGCTGTACGTGCAGCGTGTCTTTATCATGGATGACGCGGAACAGTTCATGCCGAACTACCTGCGCTTTGTGCGTGGCCTGATAGATTCCAGCGATCTGCCGCTCAACGTCTCCCGTGAGATCCTGCAGGACAGCCGCGTCACGCAGAGCCTGCGCGCCGCGCTGACCAAACGTAGCCTGCAGATGCTGGAAAAACTGGCTAAAGACGACGCAGAGAAATATCAGCAGTTCTGGAAAGAGTTCGGTCTGGTGCTGAAAGAGGGCCCGGCGGAAGATCATGCCAACCAGGAGGCGATTGCTAAACTGCTGCGTTTCGCCACCACCCAGAGCGAAGGCGCGGCGCAGACCGTTTCACTGGAAGATTACGTTAGCCGCATGGTTGAAGGGCAGGAGAAGATTTACTACATCACTGCCGACAGCTATGCCGCCGCGAAAAGCAGCCCGCATCTGGAGCTGTTCCGTAAGAAAGGCATCGAGGTCCTGCTGCTGTCCGATCGTATCGACGAGTGGATGATGAGCTACCTGACGGAGTTCGATGGCAAAGCGTTCCAGTCGGTGAGCAAAGCGGATGAGTCGCTGAGCAAGCTGGCGGACGAAGAGACGGAAGCGCAGAAGGAAGCGGAAAAAGCGCTGGAGCCGTTCGTCGATCGCGTGAAAACCCTGCTGGGCGAGCGCGTCAAAGAGGTGCGCCTGACCCATCGTCTCACCGACACACCAGCGATTGTCACCACTGACGCCAACGAAATGACCACGCAGATGGCGAAGCTGTTCGCCGCGGCCGGTCAGGATGTGCCGGAAGTGAAGTACATCTTTGAGATCAACCCGGAGCATACGCTGGTGAAACGCGTGGCTGATACGCAGGATGAAGCGCGCTTTGCGGAGTGGGTTGAACTGCTGCTGGATCAGGCGCTGCTGGCCGAGCGCGGCACGCTGGACGATCCTAACCAGTTTATCCGCCGCATGAATCAGTTGCTGACGGCGTAACGCGGTGCGGTAATCGGAACGGTCGGCATGAATGCCGACCCTACAGGTTACCTGTCACCGATTCGACAACTGTCCACTCTCTGTAGGGTCGTCATTAATGACGACCTAAAAAAATCACATATTCGTAGGGTAGTCATTAATGACGACCTTTTTTTATTTATGCCGCCCTTGCTTACTTCAGCGCTTCATCCCGCAGCCAATCCCGGAACAACGTAATCTCCGCATCGTGCTGGCGTGACCGCTTGGTCATCATCCAGGTGGCACGGTCGGCGCGCACAAACCCCAGCGGCGCAATCAGCGTGCCGTCGTTCAGCTCCTGACGCACCAGCAGGCGCGGCGCCACAATCACGCCCAGCCCGTTTCTCGCGGCCTGAATCGCCAGCGTCAGATTATCGAAATGTTTGCCCAGCCAAAAATTACCGCGCACGCCGCTGATCTTCGCCCATTCGGCCCAGGCCTGCAGGCGGGTATCGGCGTGCAAAAGCGGCAGCGACGCCAGATCCTGCTCGCTGTGAAAACGCGCCGCGTATTGTGGGGCGCACAGCGGGCCAACGTAATCATCGCTGATGAGCGAGGCATCTATGTCGTCGTCCGGCGCCTGTTCATAACTGAGGATCAGCACATCGGTGTGTTCGCTGCGCAGCTGAGCAATCTCGCCCTGCGGCTGAAATTGCACTTCAATATCGGGATAGCGCTGGTAAAAGCTGCTGATGCGCGGAATCAGCCATTGGGATAAAAAACTTGGGGTACAGGCGACGCTCAGATGATTGCGCATCCCGGTGCGAATACTTACGCAGGTGGTAGAGAGTTCGCTAAAGGCTTTCTGGCAGCTCACCAGCAGACGTTCGCCGTGAGAGGTTAAGCGCACGCGCCCGTTAGTGCGGATGAACAGGGGCTTGCCCATCCAGCTCTCCAGCTGGCGAATCTGATGGCTGATGGCGCTGTGGGTGACATGGAGACATTCGGCCGCGACGCTAAAGCTGCAATGCAGCGCCGCCTGATGAAAATAGTGCAGTGCACGTAACGACGGAAGCGCGGTCATACTCATCCCCTGTGTAAAAACCTAACAGGGATTGTCAGTTTATATCATTTTAATGTCCAGCCGCATTAACCTAACCTTTCCTGCTTAATCTGGCGGGTTGACGGACCGGCTTCGCTGTGTACAGCAGCGGCGATGTCCGCTGCCAGCGCCAGCTTCACACAGCAGAATAACCAAGAGAAATGTCACGTGATGACTTCACAACAGGCTACTGCCAGGGCGGCGGCGCGCGATCGGCTGCGCGGCTTGCTGTCCCGTCACTATCGGCTGGAAAATTACGATCTGTTTTTTGCCCCTTCACTGCACATCGCGCGCGTGCTGCTCTCGCAACTGTTTCTGCGCCAGGAGCAGGCGCGCAATCAGACGCGCTACGCCGCGCAATATCCGGTCAGCGAACTCAGCGTGCTGCCGGCCCTGCCGATGATGGCGGGCAATATCGCGCTGGTCGATCACGTCGATATGCAGCAGGGCCGGGTGCGCAATCTCAGTGCCTGCCAGAGCCAGGGCGTGACGCACGCGTCCGGCTCCTTCGCCAGCGTATTGCATAAACGACTCATCAGCGAGGCACGACTGTTTGTCACCCAGCTGAATCAGCATGCGATGCTGAGCGACGATCTGGTGCTGATTGCGCTGCGTACTCATGATTTTAGTACGCTGGTGCGCAGCGAACTGCGGCTGTTCGAACAGGGACTGGCGCTGGGTGACGCGCCGGAACGCGCGCTGGAGTGCATGGCGCAGGACGACTGGCAGCCCTTTAACGTTGCCAGTGTTGACAGCCTGACGCTGGATACGCCGTTCACGCTGCAGTCGATTCACCAGCCCGGCCTGCCGTTTGCGCTGCTGCCCTTGCCACCCGGCAGTGCGCTGCCAGCGTTGCCCGCAGATATGCAGCTGCTGCCCGCGCCGCATCGCCTGTTTTTGCCGGTCAGCGTGCGCGGCAACGGCAATAAGCCGCAGAACGTCACCGCTGCGCTAAAAAAACGGCTGCGCGAGGTGCTCAGAGACAGCCGAAATTCTTAAAAACGTGCGTGCTACTGGCGCACCGCGCTAAAGCAGGTCAAAGTAGGCCTTTCAGCGCCCGGGGGCCCGTTGCCTTGTGGTGTGCGGGTCATAATGGTATGTTCTTGGCCTTCTCAGATTGATCAATGCGATTCGCAAGGGGAATTACGCAATGCGTATTATTCTGCTCGGGGCACCGGGCGCAGGTAAGGGCACTCAGGCTCAATTCATCATGGAGAAATACGGTATTCCGCAGATCTCCACGGGCGACATGTTGCGTGCGGCTGTTAAAGCCGGCACCGAATTGGGCCAGCAGGCGAAAGCCATCATGGATGCCGGTAAACTGGTAACGGACGAGCTGGTGATTGCGCTGGTTAAAGAGCGTATCGCGCAGGAAGACTGCAAAAACGGCTTCCTGCTCGATGGTTTCCCACGCACCATTCCGCAGGCTGACGCCATGAAAGAGGCGGGCATCAAGGTGGATTACGTGCTCGAGTTCGCCGTTCCGGACGAACTGATTGTCGATCGCATTGTCGGCCGCCGCGTGCATGCGCCGTCAGGCCGCGTTTACCACATCAAATACAATCCGCCAAAAGTGGAAGGTAAAGATGACGTGACCGGCGAAGAGCTGACCACGCGTAAAGACGACCAGGAAGAGACCGTGCGTAAGCGTCTGGTGGAATACCATCAGCTGACCGCGCCGCTGATTGCTTACTACAGCAAAGAAGCCGAAGCCGGTAACACCGAATACCACAAAATCGACGGCACCCGCCAGGTGACCGAAGTGAGTGCACAGCTGGCCGATATCCTCGGCTAAGTGGTGACCAGGGCCGGTTGTCCGGCCCTTTTGCAGCAATTGCTTTCCCCCTCCGCTTTTTCCGCTACAATTTCCCCCGATTCAGAACCATTGTCTGCGACATCAAGGAAATACAATGAGGCAAGATAAGCCAGGGGTTTTACTGGTTAACTTAGGTACACCAGACGCACCGACCACCGCGGCGGTGAAACGCTATCTGAAACAGTTCCTCGGCGATCCGCGCGTGGTGGATACGCCGCGCTGGCTGTGGTGGCCGATTCTTAATTTCATCATTCTGCCGTTCCGCTCGCCGCGCGTCTCGAAGCTGTACGCATCGGTGTGGATGGACGAAGGTTCCCCGCTGATGGTGTTCAGCAAGCGGCAGCGTGCCGCGCTGGCGCAGCGGCTGGATATGCCAGTAGAGCTGGGCATGAGTTACGGCCAGCCGAGCCTCAACGGTGCGGTTGAGCGTCTGCTGGCACAGGGCGTCACCAAATTCATCGTGCTGCCGCTCTATCCGCAGTTCTCCTGCTCCACGGTGGCGGCAGTGTGGGATGGCCTGGCGGCCAGCTTTAAACCGCTGCGTTCCCTGCCGGAAGTAGCGTTTATCCGCGATTACGCCGAACATCCGGCCTATATCGCCGCGCTGAAGGCCTCGGTGGAGCGCTCGTTTGCCCAACACGGCGAGCCGGATCTGCTGGTGCTCTCTTACCACGGCATTCCGCAGCGCTTCGCCAATGAAGGCGACGACTACCCGCTGCGCTGCAAAGACACCACCGACGCCCTGGCCGCCGCGCTCGGCATTGCGCCGCATAAAATCATGATGACCTTCCAGTCGCGCTTTGGCCGCGAGCCATGGCTGATGCCGTACACGGATGAGACCATGAAAAGCCTGCCGGCTAAAGGGATCAAACATGTGCAGGTGATGAGTCCGGGTTTTGCGGCGGACTGCCTCGAGACGCTGGAGGAGATCAGCGGCGAAAACTGCGAAATCTTCCTGCACGCTGGCGGCGAGAAATTTGAATACATTCCGGCGCTTAATGCGGATGATGAGCACATCGAGATGATGGTGCAGCTGGTACAAGCGCGCCGCTAAGGGGGCGGCAGAGAATGTGATATCATTCTCTGCCTGATTTTCCCTGACGGCAGCTTTCATGAAATTTCCCGGCAAACGCAAATCCAAACACTATTTCCCCGTCAACGCGCGCGATCCGCTGCTGCAGGCTTCCCAGCAGGAGCAGGAAGAGGGCAGCTGGGTGGTGGGTATCGACCAGACGCTGGTGGATATCGAAGCCAAAGTCGATGACGACTTCCTGCAGCGCTATGGCCTGAGCGCCGGTCATTCGCTGGTCATCGACGATGCGACCGCCGAAGCGCTGTACAACGAGCTGATGCGCGAGCAGCTGATCAGCCACCAGTTTGCCGGCGGTACCATCGGTAATACGCTGCACAACTACTCGGTACTGGCAGATGACCGTTCGGTGCTGCTCGGCGTGATGTGTAACAACATCCAGATTGGCGGTTACGCCTATCGCTACCTGTGCAATACCTCCAGCCGCATGGACCTTAACTTCCTGCAGGGCGTCGATGGCGCCATTGGCCGCTGCTTTACCCTGATCGGCGAGCAGGGCGAGCGCACCTTTGCTATCAGCCCTGGTCTGATGAACCAGCTGCAGGCCGCCAGTATTCCGGAAGAGGTGATTGCCGGTGCGTCGGCGCTGGTACTGACATCCTACCTGGTGCGCTGTCAGCCGGGCGAACCGATGCCGGAAGCGACGCTGCGGGCCATTGAGTTCGCCAAAAAGCACAATGTACCGGTGGTGCTGACGCTGGGTACCAAATATGTGATTCAGGATAACCCGCAGTTCTGGCGCGATTTCCTGCGCGAACACGTCTCAATTGTGGCGATGAATGAAGAGGAAGCGTTCGCGCTGACCGGCGAAGCGGATCCGCTGCTGGCCTCCAACATGGCGCTGGACTGGGTCGATCTGGTGCTGTGCACCGCTGGACCGACCGGGCTGTATATGGCCGGGTTCACCGAAGAGGCGTTTAAGCGCAAAACCAATCATCCGCTGTTGCCGGGGGCGATTGCCGAGTTCAACCAGTTTGAGTTCAGCCGCGCCATGCGCCATCAGGATTGCCAGCAACCGCTGCGGATCTTCTCGCACATTGCGCCTTACATGGGTGGTCCGGAGAAGATCATGAACACCAACGGTGCCGGTGATGGCGCGCTGGCGGCGCTGCTGCACGATATTACCGCCAACAATTTCCATCGTCAGAAAGTGCCAAACTCCAGCAAACACGCCCGCGAATACCTGACCTACTCGTCGCTGGCGCAGGTGTGTAAATATGCCAACCGCGTCAGTTATCAGGTGCTGAACCAGCACTCACCGCGTTTGACGCGCGGGCTGCCGGAGCGGGAAGACAGTTTAGAAGAGTCTTACTGGGACAGGTAATAACGAACCCGTAGCGGCGCAATTTATTGCGCATTCTTCAGCCGTGATATGGCTTTAGTATGCGCAATAAATTGCGCCGCTACGGTGTAATAATGTCTTTAAATCGGGCACTCGCGCACAATCGGGTTTTGCGCGATCTCTTCCTGCAATACATGCAACATACTGTTGGCAATCTCCCGCTCGCCCATCACTACGCGATTGGCACCACGCTCCATGATATAGGCCACTTCGTCGTCATAATGCGCCCGGGCGATAATCTCAATATCCGCCCGCTTTTCGCGCGCGGCAGTAACAATTTCCCCGGCTTCATAGCCGTTGGGGATGGTCAGCAGCAGCCAGCGCGCGCAGTCAAGACGCGCTAAATCCATGGTATCGACTCGCGCCGCGTTGCCCAGCACGGCTTTGATGCCCTGTTCGCGCAGCGCTTCGACGCGCGGGCGCGAATTCTCCACCACCACCAGCGGCACATCAGCTTCCATCAGCTGCTGTCCCAGCAGGCTGCCGACGCGGCCGTAACCCACAATCACCGCATGATTACAGATATCCACCGGAATCTGCTTCTCTTCTTCAATTGCCTCTTCCAGCGTCTGCTCTTCCATGGTCTCGGTTTTGTCGAGATAACGCTCCAGCACGGTAAACAGAATCGGGTTAAGCATGATGGAGAGAATCGCCGCCGCCAGCACCAGGTTACGGCCTTCATCGCTCAGCATGCCGAGCGAAATCCCCAGTCCGGCGAGGATAAAAGCGAATTCGCCAATCTGCGCCAGGCTGACGGAGATGGTCAGCGCGGTGCGCCGCGAGTGGCCGAGCAGCGTGACCAGCAGCCAGGCGGCAATCGATTTACCCAGCACGATAATGGCCAGCGCACCCAGCACCGCCAGCGGCTGCTCCAGCAGGATCATCGGGTCGAACAGCATGCCGACCGAGACAAAAAACAGCACGGCAAACGCATCGCGCAGCGGCAGCGTGTCGTGTGCTGCCCGGTGGCTGAGCTCTGATTCATTCAGCACCATGCCGGCAAAAAAGGCGCCGAGGGCAAAGGAAACATCAAAGAATTCCACCGCGCCGAGCGCGATACCCAGCGCCAGCGCCAGTACCGACAGCGTAAACAGCTCGCGTGAACCGGTGGCGGCGCTTTTGGCCAGAATCCACGGCACCACGCGGCGGCCGACCACCATCATCAGCACCATAAAGGCAGCGACTTTGCCGATGGTCAGTAACAGGTCCCATGCCAGCAGCGTCGGGCTGGCATTTCCCTGCTCCAGCATGCCGGCAATGGCCGGCAGCAGCACCAGCGTCAGCACCATCACCAGGTCTTCGACGATCAGCCAGCCGATGGCGATTTGCCCGCGCTGGCTATCAATCAGTTGACGCTCTTCCAGCGCGCGCAGCAGCACCACGGTACTGGCGGTAGAAAGACACAGGCCAAACACCAGGCCGGTCATCCATGACCAGCCCATCGCCCATGACAGACCCATTCCCAGCAGCGTGGCGACCGCGATCTGCGCGATGGCACCGGGAATGGCGATCGACTTTACCGACATCAAATCCTTGAGCGAGAAGTGCAAACCGACGCCGAACATCAGCAGAATAACGCCGAGTTCAGCCAGTTCGGGGGCCAGATTGGTATCCGCGACGAAGCCCGGGGTAAAAGGACCCGCCAGCACGCCGGCCAGCAGATAGCCGACCAGCGGCGAGATGCGCAGGCGATTCGCCAGCATACCAAGGAGAAATGCGAGGACCAGACCTCCGACAATGGTGGTGATCAACGGGGTAGTGTGATGCATGCCTGTCTCCTTGTGTGCAAATGTATCCGCTTGTAACAACCTAGTGTAATGCACAATCGTTCGCCGCGTTTAAACATTTGAGCGGTGAAAGACGAAAAAATTGAAAAAATGAGACAAAAACGCAGCCGAAGCGCTATTTTCCTCAGTTATCTCAGCATATCGGCAGGATTTATGCAGAATGGGAGGGGGCAGAGAAAAATAGTTGCCCCCCGAAAGGGCTCAGCGCTGCTGCTGATCAGGTAAGAAAGCGGTCAACAGGCCAATAAGTGGCAGCCAGGCGCAGATTTGATACACCCATTCGATACTGGTGTGGTCGGCTACTACGCCCAGGACCGCCGCGCCGAGGCCGCCCATGCCAAAAGCAAAACCGAAAAACAGCCCGGAAACCATGCCAATACGCCCGGGCAGCAGCTCCTGGGCATAGACCAGAATGGCGGAAAACGCCGAGGCAAGGATCAGACCAATAATGACGCTCAGCACGCTGGTCCACATTAGGCTGGCGTGCGGTAACAGCAGGGTAAACGGCGCCACGCCGAGAATCGATCCCCAGATGACATATTTGCGCCCGATTTTATCGCCTATCGGCCCACCGATAATGGTGCCGGCGGCGACCGCGCCGAGAAAGGCAAACAGATGGAACTGCGAGGCCTGCACGGACAGCCCAAATTTGTGCATCAGATAGAAGGTGTAATAGCTGCTCAGGCTGGTGAGATAAAAGTACTTGGAGAATATCAGCAGCAGCAGAATGCCGATGGCCAGCGCCACTTTATTGCGCGGCAGGGGGTTACGCGGCCTGCTGGCAGCGCTGGCCTGCGTGGCGCGCTGCTGGTGGCTGTACCAGCGGCTCACCTGCAGCAGCACAATGATGCCGAGCAGCGCGGCCAGCATGAACCAGCTGAGATGGCCTTTGCCATAGGGCGCGACGATGATGGCGGCCAGCAGCGGCCCGAGTGCGCTGCCAAAGTTACCACCGACCTGAAACAGCGACTGAGCCAGCCCGTGGCGGCCGCCGGAGGCCATACGCGCCACGCGCGACGATTCCGGATGGAACACCGATGAGCCGCAGCCAACCAGCGCTGCGGCCAGCAGCACCTGCGGATAAGTGCTGGCAAAGGTCAGCAGCACCAGACCGAACAGGGTAAACCCCATCCCGACCGGCAGTGACCAGGGTTTCGGATATTTGTCGGTGTAATAGCCAATCAGCGGTTGTAATAATGAGGCCGTCACCTGATATGTCAGAGTAATCAAACCAATTTGCACAAAGCTGAGGCTGAAATCTTTCTGCAGCAGCGGATAGATCGCCAGTAATAGCGATTGCAGCATATCGTTAAGCAGATGCGCGAGACTGATGGCACCAAGAATGCCAAAAGCGGTACGCCCGGTGCGCCGCGTCGGGGTTAACGTCTGTTCACTTGCCATAAAGATCCTGAAGGGGTGGGAATTTCGTTATCAGATTGTTACGTCATGCATGACTGTATTCGCCTTTGGCCTTGAGTTAAAGGGCGAACTGTGCGACACAGAAGGGCGAAAAAGCACATCAGGCGCACCGCCCGGTAAAAAACGCAGAATAAGGAGATCGGCTTTGTTGTTATCACCGCACAGAGGGCGCTGGCTGGCGCTGATTATGCTGCTGTTGCCGCTACTGGCACAGGCGTGGCAGCCGGACCGCAGCTATCGCTTCAGCATTTTGCACACCAACGATCATCACGGCCACTTCTGGGCCAACGCGCAGGGTGAATATGGTCTGGCCGCGCAGAAAACGCTAATGGATCAGCAGCGGTATGATGTACAGGCCAAAGGCGGCGGCGCGCTGATTTTGTCGGCGGGCGACGTCAATACCGGCGTGCCGGAATCGGATGTGCTGAACGCCGAGCCGGACATTCGCGGCATGAACCTTATCGGCTATGACGCAATGGCGCTCGGTAACCACGAATTCGACAAACCGCTCAGCGTGCTGCAAAAGCAGCAGAAGTGGGCGAAGTTTCCTTTTCTTGCCGCCAACATTTATGCCAAAGGCAGCGATAAGCGCCTGTTTAAGCCGTGGGCGATATTCAATCGTATGGGGCTGAAAATTGCGGTGATCGGCCTGACCACCACTGACACGCTGCGCATCGCCAATCCGCAGAGCGTGGCGCAGATCGAGATTCGCGATCCGGTGAAAGAGACGGAAAAAGCGGTGGCAGAACTACGCGCCAGCGACAAGCCGGATGTAATTATCGCGCTGACGCACATGGGCCACTACGACAACGGGCAGCATGGCAGCAACGCACCGGGCGATGTGGAGCTGGCGCGCAGCCTGCCGCCGGGCACGGTTAACGTGATCGTCGGCGGGCATTCGCACGATGCAGTGTGCATGGCAAAAGAGAACGTCAGCGTGGCGGATTATCAGCCCGGACAGCCGTGCCAGCCGGATCGCCAGAACGGCGTGTGGATCGTGCAGGCGAAAGAGTGGGGGAAATTTGTCGGTCGCGGCGATTTCACCTTCCGCAACGGTGAGCTGACGCTGGATAACTATCAGCTGATTCCGGTCAACCTTAAGCACAAGGTGAAGAACCTTGATGGCAGCGAAACCTGGCTGCCGTATCAGGAAGCGATAGCGCAGAACGGCGCAATGATGAAGCTGCTGACGCCGTATCAGCTGCGCGCCGGCAAACAGCTGGCGGTCAACGTGGGTCGCAGCGACAGCGTGTTTGATGGCGACCGCAGCAAGGTGCGCTTTGAACAAATGCCACTGGCTCAGCTGATCCTGCGCGCGCAGATGGCGGCTACTCAGGCCGACTTTGCCGTTATCAGCGGCGGCGGTATTCGCACCTCGCTGGCGCAAGGAGAGATCAGCTGGCGCGATCTGTTGCAGATCCAGCCGTTTGGCAATCAGGTGGTGTCCGTGACGCTGACGGGCAAAGAGCTGCTGAACTACCTGGCGACGGTGGCGAATATCAAAGCCGATTCCGGCGGTTTCGCGCAGTTCAGCAACATCAGCCTGGTGGCCGATGGCAAAAGCGTCAGCGCAGTGAAAATCAATGGCGAGCCGCTGCAGCTGGATAAAACCTATCGCATGGCCACTAACAGCTTTAACGCCAGCGGCGGCGACGGCTATCCGGTGATTGATGGCCATGCTGGTTTCCGCAACAGCGGCCTGCGTGATGCCGAGGTGCTGCGCAGCTATGTCAGTCAGCACTCACCGCTGCGCGTCGCCGATTATGCGCCACCGCAGATTGTGCACCTGACACCGCAGCAGGTTGAGGAGCGCGACAAAGCGCTGGAGAAGCAAAAGAAGCGCAGCTATCCGCAGATGATCCTGGCGTGGATCTGGCCGCGCGCGGCGCACGAGTGACAAAACGGGCGGCACTTCAGCCGCCCGCAGTTTTTCAGGCGCGGCAGGATTTCTGGCTCACCCAGCGCTGGCGCAGCTTATCCCATGCCCAGTTGTAAGCCATGGTGTAGGGCAGAAAGAACAGAAAGAACGCCACTTCCAGCAGGAAAGCGTCCAGCAGCGAAATGTGTAACATCCACGCGGCAATTGGCAGGCCAATAAGGATAAAGCCGCCCTCAAAACCGAGCGCATGCAGCGCGCGCAGGCCGAGACCGCGCTGGCGCTGCGGCGGACAGAGGCGGTCAAAACCGCTGTTATAAATGATGTTCCACAGCATGGCGACGGTCGACAGCATAATCGCCAGCGCGCCCATCTGAAACAGCGGTTTATCCATGACCCAGGCGGCCAGCGGCGCAACCGTGACGATCGCTAACCCTTCAAAGCCTGCGGCATGACAAAAACGTTCTTTCAGTGAACGGGTACGCATATAAACCTCCTTTTGAGTAACGCCACGCATTTTCTCACTGCACAATGCTAAGATAAAATGATTACCTATCGATAAAAGCGATGGTTCAGCATGAAGTACTCACCAGAATCCCTTGAGGCATTTGTCCAGACCGTCGCCAGCGGCTCGTTTTCCGCAGCGGCGCGTGCGCTGGCAAAAAGTCAGTCCACCATCAGTAGCGCGGTGGCCAATCTCGAAGATGACTTAGGCTTTGCGCTGTTTGATCGCAGCGGTCGCCAGCCGGTGCTGACCGCTCAGGGCCAGCGCGCGCTGGCGCAGGTGCAGCAAATTCTTGCTGCCAGCCAGCGGCTGGATGAACTGGCGGTGCGGCTGTCGCAGGGCGTTGAGCCGCGTCTCAGCCTGGCCATTTCCGACTTCTGGCAGGCTGATCACCATGAAAATCTGCTGACGCGCTTTGAGGCACGCTATCCGGATATCGAGTTTGAATGCATGATTGCGGAAGATGAGGATGTGCTGGATTTACTGCAGGCCGGGCGCGTGCATCTTGGCGTGGTGCGCGCCCAGCCGCGTTTGCCGCCGGATCTGGCGGTGGCGCGACTGCAGGTTGAAGCGCAAATGGCGATTTTCCTGCATCAGGATCACCCGCTGGCAGCCCGCTCGCAGGTGAGCGAGGCGCAGCTGGGCGAATTGCGTCAGCTGCGGCTCAATACCTGGGTGGAAACCCGCCAGCCGCTGCCGGCGGGCCGCACCTGGTCGGCCCCAACTTATCTGTTGTTGCTGGAGATGGCGGAGCAGGGGTTTGGCTGGAGCGTACTGCCGCGCTGGCTGGTGCAGCAGTTTGGTCATCAGGTCTTGCGCGAGCTGCCGGTGCCGGGCTGGCCGCAGCATATTGCGGTGGATGTCATCTGGTCGCGGCGCAATCCGCCGGGCCCGGCCGGGCGCTGGATGATCGACCAGCTGTGCGCGCAGCAGCCTGATTAATCGCGGCGCGCCACGTCAGCCAGCGTGGCATCCAGCAACCGTGCCAGATCCTGCGCGGCCAGTTCGATATCCAGCCCGCGCTTGCCGCCGGAAATAAAGATGGTCGGGAATTCGCTGGCCTGCTGATCGATCACCGTCGGCAGCCGCTTTTTCTGCCCCAGCGGACTGATGCCACCCACCAGATAGCCGGTGACGCGCTGCGCCAGTTGCGGATCGGCCATGTCCGCTTTCTTCGCTCCCAGCGCTTTGGCGACTTTTTTCAAATCCAGCTGTGAGGAGACCGGCGTCACCGCCACTGCCAGCGCTTTGCCATCACCGTTAAGCGCCACCAGCAGGGTTTTAAACACCTGGCGCGCATCCAGCTTGAGCTTGCGCACCGCCTCGTCACCGAAGTGGGTTTCATGGCTGTCATGCTCGTAGGGATGCAGGGTAAAAGCGATCTGTTGTTTTTCCAGCAGTTTTACGGCGGGTGTCATATTCAATCCTTGCTACGAAAATTCTTATCTCGGTTTGCGTGAAAGTACTGGCGAAAATCTGAACTTTGCGCGAAAATTGGCCGGCGCCAGTCACCCTGGCGATAACCAAAATCATAAACAAATTCCTCTTTGACGGGCCGATAGCAATATTGGCCTTCTTTTTTTATGCCTTCAGCAGCTGCGGCAAATTGTCTTCGCCGTACAGATGCAGTGCACCGACCGCCACCACATAGCGCCCGCGCGGCAACGCCAGCAGCAGCTCGCGCCAGTGCTGATTACGGTTGCGCATCAGGGTATCGTTCAGTTCACTGCTGAACGTAGTCGGCAGCGCCACCGGCTGACTGGCGGGCGGCGCATCCAGCCACCAGCTGATCATGGTTTGCAGCAGTCGCGCGTTGGTGTGCCAGTGTTCCAGCGTATCCAGCAGCAGCGCCAGGCCATCCTGCGGTAGTGATTTCAGCAACGCGATCTGCGTTTCCGGCCCTTCCAGCTCAATAATGCGTTTGCCTGCCGCCTGCGCTGCCTGCAGCAGCTGATAGTCAATACCGTACTGCGGTCGCAGCCCCAGCCGCTGCGCCTGCTGCGCCTGCAGCATCAGCGCAATTTGCCAGAACGGCAGGCTATCAAACAGCGCGATGTTCAGTGACAGCTCATCGCACAGCGCCGTCAGCTGTTGCAGCGTCTCTGGCGTCAGCCGCGTTGCCAGCGGCGGATATGCTTCACCCTCACTGAATGGTGAACTGCCGCGGGTAATATCCGCTTCCACCACCAGCGCATCGGCTTTCTGCAGCTGGCGCAGCAAGCCGGCCGGCAGCGGTTGCATATCGCGCGTGCCCATATGAATACTGCCAGCCAGATGCAGACGGCGGTCTCCGAGTCTGATATCCATGGCGGGCCAGCTGTAGCTGGCGGGGAACAGGCTGCTGGCCAGCTGTTGCAGGCGGTGCCACACACTGCGTCTCATGCCGTGTCCTTTTTAAGTCAAAAATCCATGCTAGCGATTTCGCTCAGCGAAAGACAGGGCAGAGGTTGCTATTGCCGCTGCGCCGGTTTAAAGCGCAGCAAACGGTTAGCATTGCTCACCACGGTGATCGACGACAGCGCCATGGCGGCACCGGCGACGATGGGGCTGAGCAGCACGCCGGTAAACGGATAGAGTACGCCGGCAGCAATCGGAATGCCCAGGCTGTTATAGACAAAGGCACCCAGCAGATTCTGCCGCATATTGCGCAGCGTGGCGTTGGCCATCGCCAGCGCGTCGGCCACGCAATGCAGATCGTTGCGCATCAGCGCCATCGCCGCGGTTTCAACCGCCACATCGCTGCCGCCGCCCATGGCGATCCCCACATCCGCCTGCGCCAGCGCCGGGGCGTCGTTGATGCCATCGCCCACCATCACCACGCTGCACCCCTGCTGTTGCAGCTGCGCAATCGCCTGCGCTTTACCGTCCGGCAGCACGCCGGCGATCACCTCATCGATACCCGCTTCGGCAGCGATGGCTTCGGCAGTGGTCTGATGGTCACCGGTCAGCATGATCAGACGGTAGCCCAGTTGATGCAGCCGCTGTAGCGCCGCACGGCTCTCCGGACGCAGCTGGTCACGCAGGGCGATCAGGCCCAGCAGCTGCTGCTGATCCGCCAGCAGCACCGGCGTGGCGCCCTGCGCAGCAAGTCGCGCGATATCCTGCTGTGCGGCGCGCAGGTCAATGTGCTGCTCTTCCAGCAGCGCCGCATTGCCCAGCAGCAGCGTTCTGTCAGCGACAGTAGCACTCACGCCTTTGCCACGTATTGTACGAAATTGCGCAACGCGGGCGTCACTGACGGTCGGTGCGGCGGCGACGATGGCCTTCGCCAGCGGATGCCCCGACCCCAGCTCCAGCTGGGCGGCGGCCTGCAATACCTGCTGACGATCCCAGTCGCTGTACAGCAGCACCTCGCTGACCTGCGGCGTGCCCCGGGTCAGGGTGCCGGTTTTATCAAAAACAATGGTGTCGACTTCACTGGCCCGCTGCAGCGCATCGGCATCGCGCACCAGCACGCCCAGCTCGGCAGCGCGGCCGACGCCCGCGATCACCGACATCGGCGTGGCTAAGCCCAGCGCACACGGACAGGCGATAATCAGCACCGTGGTGACAATCACCAGCGTATAGGCCAGCTGCGGCTGCGGTCCGACAACATACCAGACCGCTCCGCTGAGCAGGGCAATCGCCACCACCACCGGCACAAACACCGCCGAGATGCGATCGGCCAGCCGGCCCATTTCCGGCTTGCTGCTCTGCGCCTGACGCACCAGATTGATAATACGGGCCAGCGTGGTATGGCTGCCGGTGGCGCGGGCGGTGAACTGTAGCGATCCGTCCTGCACCAGCGTCCCGGCATAAATCTTATCGCCAGGACGGCGCGACTGCGGCAGCGCTTCGCCGGTGAGCATTGCTTCGTCAAGCCAGGCTTCGCCGCGGCTGACTTCGCCGTCCACCGGTACGCGATCGCCGGTCACCAGCTTCAGCATCATGCCCGGTGCGATTTCGCTCAGCGGCAGTTGCTTTTCCCCTTCAGCGGTGATCACGCAGGCCTGCGCCGGGGTTAAATCCAGCAGCCGCTCCAGCGCCTGTGAGGCGCGCTGGCGCGCGCGCTGTTCCAGCGCATGCCCGAGGTTAATCAGGCCGATGATCATCACGCTGGCTTCAAAATAAAGGTGGCGCGCCTGCGGCGGGAAAAATGCCGGCCACAGCGCGACGCTCATCGAGTAGATCCAGGCCGCACCGGTACCGAGCGCCACCAGCGTGTCCATGGTGGCGATAGCATGACGCAGGCTGCGCCACGCGCTGCGATAGAAGTGGCCGCCGGCAAGCACCATCACCGCCAGCGTGACGGCACCGAGCACGCGCCAGAGCGTCTGATTGCTGTCGTTTAGCATCATGTGATCGCCGACCATGCCCCAGACCATCATCGGCACGCCGACGATCAGCGCCAGCGCCGCCTGCCAGCTAAAGCGGCGCATCGCCTGCTGTGCGCTGACCTGCTGGCGCTCGCGCCGGGTTTGTTCATCTTCGATCACTTCCGCAGAATAACCCGCCTCGTCTACGGCGCTGACCAGCGCTGAGGGTACGGCATCGCCCAGCACCAGCGCGCTGCGCTCACCCAGATTGACGCGCGCCTGGTTCACGCCGGGCACTTTCTGTAACGCCTGCTCGACGCGGCTGACGCAGCTGGCGCAGCTCATCCCGCCTATCAGCAGATGGTGCACCGCAAGATTCTCTTCTGCCGGCTGCGACTCCGTTGTCAGCGCCTCCGGCTGCGGCTCCTGAGCTGGCAACGGATCAGGCTTTGGGCTGGACGCCTCATTTTTCAGCGTGGCGTGATAACCAGCCTGCTCAACGGTGGCAATCAGATTGCTGGCGCTGGCTTCGCCGGTGACGCGCGCTTCCTGCTGCGTTACCTCGGCCTGTTCCACATCGCTGCGCTGCTCCAGCGCCTCTTTAACGCGTTTAACACAGTGGCCACAGGACAAGCCGTCCAGAGCCAGTAATTGTGTGTGTGACATCATCAACTCCTCGTTTATCAGGTTTGACTCGCTGCAAGGTTTGCATTAGTTATAAAGCCTAAACCTTCCATTCAGGGGAAGGTCAAGGGGCAGAGATGAACATCAGCGATGTAGCAAAAAAAACCGGGCTGACCAGCAAAGCGATTCGTTTTTACGAACAGAAAGGGGTGGTTACACCGCCGTTACGCAGTGACAATGGCTATCGCAGTTACGCCGCGCACCATCTGGATGAGCTCAATTTTCTGCGCCAGGCGCGGCAGGTGGGCTTCACGCTCGAGGAGTGCCGCGAACTGGTCGCACTGTTTAATAATCCGGCGCGCCACAGTGCCGATGTTAAAGCGCGCACCCTGCAGAAGGCGGATGAGATCGCGGCGCATATTGAAGAGCTGCACGCGATGCGCGCGCGTCTGCTGGAACTGGCTGCAGCCTGCCCGGGCGATGACGGTGCCGAATGTCCCATCATCAATCACCTGGCGGGCTGCGGTCATCAGGAGGGCGGCAAACGCGGCTGAATCAGCAGCGTGATGCCTGACACGCCGGTCACGATCACTGGCGTGCCCGCCGGCAAATCTTCCTGCGCCTGCACGCGCCAGCTGCTGTCACCAATGCGCACATGACCGACGCCGTCTTTTAGCGCACTGTCTAACGTCAGGTGCTGGCCAATCAACTGGCTGCCGCGCTGATTGAGCGTATTGGGCTGCTGCGCACTTTCGCGAAAGCGCATCCAGCGATACCAGAAAAACACGCACAGCAGCGTCAGGGCGGCGAACAACATGCCCTGGCTGGTCCACGAGAACGGAAACAGCCACTCAATGATCCCGACCAGCACCGCCGCCACGCCGCTCCACAGCAGGTAACCGCTGGTGCCGAGCATCTCCGCTGCCAGCAGTAAACCGCCCAGCGTGAGCCAGAACCAGTGCGGATGCGCAATCAGCTCCATCAGCATCACGGTTTGCGCTCCTGACGGCTCTCTTTCAGCAGCTCGCTGATACCGGCCACTGAGCCGAGCAGGCTGCTGGCGTCGAGCGGCATCATCACCACTTTGCTGTTATTCGCTTCGCCAATTTTTTGCAGGGCATCGGTGTATTTCTGCGCCACGAAGTAGTTAATCGCCTGAATATCTCCGGCAGAGATGGCTTCTGACACCATCCGCGTGGCGTTGGCCTCGGCTTCGGCCTGACGCTCGCGCGCTTCCGCCTGCAAAAAGGCGGAGGTACGTTCGCCTTCCGCTTTAAGGATTTGCGATTGCTTATCGCCCTCGGCGCGCAGGATGGCCGCCTGGCGTACGCCTTCGGCGGCGAGGATATCGGCGCGTTTGGTACGCTCAGCTTTCATCTGTGCGTTCATGGCCGCTATCAGTTCCTGCGGCGGGCGCACGTCGCGGATTTCAATACGGGTGATTTTTACTCCCCACGGATTGGTCGCTTCATCAACAATGTGCAGCAGGCGGGTATTAATGTTATCGCGCTGCGACAGCATCTCATCCAGCTCCATGCCGCCGAGCACGGTGCGGATATTGGTCATGGTGAGGTTGATGATGGCCAGCTCAAGATTGCTGACTTCATAAGCGGCGCGCGCCGAATCCACCACCTGAATAAAGCACACTGCGTCGATAGTGACGTTGGCGTTATCTTTGGAGATGATCTCCTGCGACGGAATATCGAGGACCTGCTCCATCATATTGATCCGGCGACCAATACGATCCATGAACGGCACGACTAAATTCAGACCGGGCGGCAACGTTTTGGTGTAGCGGCCAAAGCGCTCCACCGTCCACTGGTAGCCCTGTGGTACAATTTTAACACCGGCCCACACGGTAACCAGCGCGAGCACGATGATGACGGGAATCACTGTTAACATATAACCTCCTGGCTGTCAGATTGTCGGGCCGAGTCGCTTCGGCCCGTTTACCGCGCGGTACCGGTCAGTACAGCAGCGAGTAGAGCTGGCGACGAAAGCGCGAGGCGAGGGCATCGCCGGTGCCGAGGGCCGCCAGAATCTCCTGGAACATTTTGCGCACTTCGCCGTCACCGGCGCTGAGATCGCGCTTCAGAAAACCTAACAACAGCTCCAGCGCTTCTTCATTGCGACCCACCTGATGCAGCTGTAACGCAAGTTTAGCAGCCAGACCGGCGTTGTCCGGTTCGCTTGCCATCTGCTCCTGCAGCTGCTGGATCTCCGGCGTGTCGGCGGCCTGTTTCAGCAGGTCGATTTGCGAAATCAGGCTCTGATAGCGCGTATCCTGATCCTGCAACGGCACCACAGCCAGCACCGCTTCGGCTTCTTCGCTGCGGTTCAGGGTGATCAGGACTTCTGCCAGCAGAAAACCGATTTCACTGTTCTGATTGCTCAGCTGCCAGGCGTCTTTCAGCAGCGGCAGCGCATCCAGCGGCTTGCCTTCCTGCATTAGCTGCATCGCCTGCTGCGCCTTTAACTCCTCTTCACGCGGCAGGACTTTCTCCAGCAGCGCGCGAATCGCCTCTTCCGGCTGCGGGCCCTGGAAGCCGTCGACCGGCTGGCCGTTCTGGAACAGGTAGACGGTCGGCAGAGAGCGCAGACCAAACTGCGATGCCACCAGCTGCTCTTTATCGCAATCCAGCTTCGCCAGAATAAACTGGCCGGCGTACTCCTGTGCCAGACGCTCCAGCACCGGCGTCAGCTGCTGGCAGTGCTGGCTGCGCTCCGACCAGAAGTAGAACAGTACCGGCAGCTGCATTGATTGCTCCAGCGTCTGCTGCAGGTTGGATTCGTTGATGTCGATAATCAAAGCGTGTGACATGAATACGTCTCTTGGCAGAAAGTGTGTTGAGGATATGGGGGCAAACGCCCCGGCTTCAAGTTCAATTCCGGCTTGCAGTTTAGTTACTGCGTAAAATGCGATCCAGCATCCAGCCCGGCAGCAGTCGCTTGAGCAGACTCATCGCCCAGGCGACCAGCGTCACCGGATAGTGCAGGCGCGGATGTTTACTCTCCAGCGCATGCCGCAGTTTCGGCAGAATCGCCTCCGGCGGCAGGCTAAAGCGCGCGGCGATACCGGGATTGCGCACGGGCTTGTCGCGTTCGCCCTGCTGCACGTTTTCGGTAAACCGGGTGGTAATCGGGCCTGGCTCAATCAGGCTGACGCGCACGCCGCTGTGGCGTACTTCCATGCGCAGCGCATCGCTCCACGCCTCCAGCGCCCATTTACTGGCGGCATAAGCGCCGCGGCCCGGCGTGGAAATCAGGCCGAGCACCGAGCTGGTGTTAATAATTCGCCCGTCGCCGCTATTTTGCAGCGCCGGCAACAGGCGCAGCGTCAGCTGGTGGGTGCCGAAAAAGTTGGTGGAGAATTGCTGCTCCAGCTGCTGACGCGACACGCTGGTCAGCGGACCGTACTGGCCGAAGCCGCCGTTATTGAACAGCCCGTGCAGGCAGTGGTCGGTGAGGGCCAGCACGCGATCGGCGGCGGCATCCACGCTGGCCGGATCGTCAAGATCCAGCAGGATGCCGGTGAAGCCGAGCTCATCCATGCGCGCCACATCGTCAGCGCGGCGACAGGCGGCCAGCACGCGATAGCCGCGCGCCAGCAGATCGTTGGCCGCCACCAGACCGATGCCGCTGGAGCAGCCGGTAATTAATACGGACTTTTGCATATCTTTACCTGTCATTGGGCTCATCGCGGCGTTAATCATGCTTAACTAGCGGAGCCAGTTGCTCAGCCATCAGGTTGGCGATGAACGGCTGTGCATCCGGATTGGGGTGAATACCGTCCTGCTGCATCCACTCCGGCTTCAGATAAACCTGCTCCATAAAGAACGGTACCAGCGGAATATGATACTGCTGCGCGAGGCGCGGATAGAGCGCGCTGAACGCGTCGGTGTAGCGTCGGCCATAATTAGCCGGCAGACGAATTTGCATCAGCAGCGGCTGGGCGTTAGCGGCTTTGACCTGATCGATAATTTTACTCAGATCCTGCGCGATGTTTTGCGGCGGGAAGCCGCGCAGCCCATCGTTACCGCCCAATTCGATTAACACCCACTGCGGCTGATGCTGTTTTAATAGGCCCGGCAACCGCGCCAGCCCCTGACCGGCGGTGTCACCGCTGATGCTGGCGTTAACCACTTTGGGCTGCTGTTGCCAGGTTTTGTCGAGCAGGCTCGGCCAGGCGGCGGTGGCGGACATGCGATAGCCGGCACTCAGGCTATCGCCGAGAATCAGCAGGGTATCGGCGGCGGCGATGCGCGACACCAGCAGCAGCAATAACAACAGGAAGGAATAATGCCAGCGGAAAACATTGTTGCAGTTCATCATCTTACTAAGTCCGTCGGTCAGGGAGAGCATCAGCTGACCATCCTTACCGGAGTTGAGCTGGTTGTCAAACCAGCCGAGACGCTGGCGCTGATCGGCGAGTCGGGATCCGGGAAATCCACCCTGCTGGGCATTCTCGCCGGACTGGATGATGGCAGCAGCGGCGAAGTGCATCTGCTGGGCCAGCCGCTGCACCAGATGAACGAAGAGCAGCGCGCCGCGTTACGTGCGCGTGAGGTCGGCTTTGTGTTTCAGTCCTTTATGCTGGTGCCCACGCTCAGCGCGCTGGAAAACGTGCAGCTTCCGGCACTGCTGCGCGGAGACAGCGATCGCGACAGTCGCGCGCAGGCCACTGAATTACTGACGCAGCTCGGACTAAAAGATCGTCTGCACCATCTGCCGGCCCAGCTCTCCGGCGGCGAACAGCAGCGCGTGGCGCTGGCACGCGCCTTCAGCGGCCGTCCCGGCCTGCTGTTTGCCGATGAGCCGACCGGTAACCTCGATCGCAAAACCGGCGATCGCATCGCCGATCTGCTGTTTTCGCTCAACCGCGATTTCGCCACCACGCTGATTCTGGTGACGCACGATGAGCAGCTGGCGGCACGCTGCGATCGTCGCCTGCGGCTGCGCGACGGCAAGCTGTGGGAGGAAGCATGATCTGGCGCTGGTTCTGGCGCGAGTGGCGTTCGCCCTCGCTGCTGATTGTCTGGCTGGCGCTGACGCTGGCGGTGGCCTGCGTGCTGGCGCTGGGCTCCATCAGCGATCGCATGGAGAAAGGACTGAGCCAGCAGAGCCGTGACTTTATGGCCGGCGACCGCACGCTGCGCAGCAGTAAACCGGCACCGGATGCGTGGCTGGACAAAGCGCGCGAAGAGGGGCTGGCGGTCAGCCGGCAGCTCAGCTTTATGACCATGACCTTTGCGCAGGAGACGCCGCAGCTGGCCGATGTCAAAGCGGTCGATGATGCGTACCCGATGTTCGGCACCCTGCAGACGGATCCGCCCGGCCTGCGTCCGGTGGCCGGAACGGTGCTGGCCGCACCGCGTCTGCTGGCGCTGCTTAACCTTAAGGTCGGTGACCGCATTGACGTGGGCGATACCACGCTGCGCATTGCCGGCGAAGTGATTCAGGAGCCGGACGGCGGATTCAATCCGTTTCAGACGGCACCGCGTTTGCTGATGAACCTTGCTGACGTGGAGAAAACCGGCGCGATCCAGCCCGGTAGCCGGCTGAGCTGGCGCTATAAGTTTTCCGGCGAGGCGGCACCGCTGGCGCGCTATGATCGCTGGATTCAGCCGCAGTTGCAGGCCGGCGAGCGCTGGATCAGCGTGGAAAATTCCGAGGATGCGCTGGGCCGCTCAATGCAGCGTGCGCAGCAGTTCCTGCTGCTCTCAGCGCTGTTAACCCTGCTGCTGGCGATTGCCGCAGTGGCGGTCGCCATGAGTCATTACTGCCGCAGCCGTTACGATTTGGTGGCAGTGCTGAAAACGCTGGGCGCCACGCGTAAATCGCTGCAGCGGCTGATTATCGGTCAGTGGCTGGCCGTGCTGCTGCTGGCGGCCATTGCCGGCAGTGCGCTGGGGCAGGGCATTGAAGTCGCGCTGCTGCTGATGCTCAAACCGGTGCTGCCCGCCGCTTTACCGGCTGCCAGCGTCTGGCCGTGGCTGTGGGCGATTGGTGCGCTGGTGGTGATCTCGCTGCTGGTCGGGTTGCGTCCATACCGTCTGCTGATGGCCACACAGCCGCTGCGCGTGCTGCGTCGTGATGCGGTAGCCTCGCTGTGGCCGCTGCGTATTTATCTGCCGGTGATGGCGCTGGTGGTGGTAGCGCTCCTTGCGCTGCTGATGGGCGGCAGCAAAATGCTGTGGGCGCTGCTGGCTGGCGTGGTGATGCTGGCACTGCTGCTGGCGCTGCTCGGCTGGGGCACGCTCCTGCTGCTGCGCAGACTGGTGGTGCGTAATCTGGCGCTGCGCCTGGCGATCAACCGTCTGCTGCGTCAGCCCGCCATGACGCTCAGCCAGCTGGCGGCGTTTTCGCTCTCCTTTATGCTGCTGGCGTTATTGCTGGTGATGCGCGGCGATCTGCTCGATCGCTGGCAGCAGCAATTACCGGCGGATGCGCCCAACTATTTTCTGCTCAATCTGACCCAGCAGCAGGTGCCGCAGGTAGACGAGTTCCTGCGGCAGCATCAGGTTAACGCCGGAACCTTCTATCCGATCGTGCGGGCAAGGCTCACTGAGCTGAACGGCAAGCCAGCCGATCCCAACATGGATAACGCGCTGAATCGCGAGCTTAATCTGACGTGGCAGACGGAGCGTCCGGACCATAATCCGCTGGTGGCCGGCAGCTGGCCGCCGAAAGCCGGTGAAGTCTCGATGGAGGTCGAGCTGGCCGATCGTCTGGGCGTCAGGCTCGGCGACAGGCTGACATTTAGCGGCGATACGCAGCAGTTCAGCGCGACGATCACCAGTCTGCGCAAGGTCGACTGGGAGAGCCTGCGGCCAAACTTCTTCTTTATCTTCCCGCCGGGCGTGCTCGATCAGCAGCCACAAACCTGGCTGACCAGCTTCCGCATGGCGAACGATCCCGCGCTGCTGGCGCAGCTCAACCGCGCGTTCCCGACGCTGAGCCTGCTGGATGTCGGCAGCATGCTGAAGCAGATTGGACAGGTGCTGGCGCAGGTGAGCCAGGCGCTGGAGATCATGGTGATCCTGGTGACGGTTTGCGGTGTGTTGCTGCTGCTGGCGCAGATCCAGGTCGGCATGCGCCAGCGCCGGCAGGAGCTGGTGGTGTATCGCACGCTCGGTGCCAGCCAGCGCCTGCTGCGCGGCACGCTGTGGTGTGAGTTTGCGCTGCTTGGCGTGGTCGCGGGTATCGCGGCGGCGCTGGGGGCGGAAGCGGCACTGTGGGGGCTTCAGCGCAGGATTTTTGATTTCCCGTGGCAGCCGGACTGGACGCTGTGGCTGGCGCTGCCGCTGTGCGGCGCGGCGCTACTGTCGCTGTGCGGCGGCTGGCTGGGTGTCCGCTTACTGAAGGGGAAAGCGCTGTTCAGGCGATTTGATGCTGCCTGATGCCCTCACCCCAGCCCTCTCCCACGGGAGAGGGGGCCGATCGAGCCCGTATGAGTGATTCTGCACTTCAGGACATTAAGGCGAGCGTCAAACGGAAAAATCGCACCGTATAATCCCCTCTCCCTGTGGGAGAGGGCAAGGGTGAGGGGAACACCGCGGAACTACAGCTTCGCCACGGCCCACGCGATGCCGCTCGCATAGGCATCAGGCAGTAGCGGTACCAGCGCATTGAGTGCGGCGGTGAGGCGTGCCGGATCGCTGTCGGTCAGATTCAGGTGGCCGACCTTGCGTCCGGCGCGGACTTCTTTGTCGTACCAGTGCAGATGCACCAGCGGCTGCTGCAGCCAGTCGATATTGAGGTCGGTGCCAATCAGGTTGACCATCACCGACGGCGCAAACACCACCGGCTGCGGCAGCGGCAGACCGAGCACCGCACGCAGGTGCAGTTCAAACTGGCTGATTGAGGCGCCATTCTGTGTCCAGTGGCCGCTGTTGTGCACGCGTGGTGCCAGCTCATTGATCAGCAAGCCCTGCGGTGTGACGAAACACTCCATCGCCATCACGCCCACGTACTTCAGCTCATGCATGATCGCGCTCAGCATCGCTTCCGCCTGCTGCTGTTGTGCGGCATCAGCCTGTGGAAAGGCAACGCTGGTGCGCAGAATACCGTCCTGATGCAGGTTGTGCGTCAGCGGATAAAACACCGTGCGGCCATCGTGCCCGCGCGCGCCCACCAGCGAGACTTCACCGCTGAAGTTAATACCCTGCTCAACGATGCACTCGCCGTAACACTCATCCGGCAGCGTTGCGGTTTCGTCGGCGCGCAGGCGCCACTGACCGCGGCCGTCGTAGCCGCCGGTGCGGCGCTTGACGATCGCCAGCTCGCCCAGCGTGCTAAATACCGCCGGCCACTCGCTTTTATCAGCCAGCAACTGCCATGGCGCGGTTGCCAGGTTGAGCTGGTCGAGCAGCTGCTTTTGCGTCAGGCGATCGGCGAGGCGCGGAAAAATATCGCGGTTAACGAACGCCGGATGGTTGGCCAGCTCGCGCGTCAGCGCGGTTTCCGGCCAGCGCTCGATTTCTGCCGTAATCACGCTTTGCGCGATCGGCAGTGCTGACGGCTCCGCGTCCAGCCCGACCGGATACACGGCGATGCCCAGCGGCTCGCCGGCCTGGCGCAGCATGCGGCCCAGCTGACCGTTGCCGAGTACGCAAACTGGCTTCATGCGTCCTCCCGCGGATCCGGATTATTCAGCACTTCATCGGTCTGGCTCTGACGCCAGGCGGCCAGGCGTGCAGCCAGCTCGCGATCGTGAATCGCCAGGATCTGCGCCGCCAGCAGTGCGGCGTTGGCGGCACCGGCTTTACCGATGGCCAGCGTACCGACCGGAATACCGCGCGGCATCTGCACGATGGAGTAGAGGCTGTCCACGCCGCTCAGCGCTGCACTCTGTACCGGTACGCCCAGCACCGGCAGCAGGGTTTTCGCCGCCAGCATGCCTGGCAGGTGCGCCGCACCGCCGGCACCGGCGATGATCACCTGAAAACCGTTGTCGGCTGCGCGCTCTGCAAAGCTGAACAGCTTATCTGGCGTACGGTGCGCAGAGACCACTTCAACGTGGAACGGGACATCCAGGCTGTTAAGGATTTCCTCGGCGAACTGCATGGTAGCCCAGTCACTTTTGGAACCCATGACGATGGCGATACGGGCCGGGGCGGCGTTGGATGACATGCGGTCAACTCCTGTGAATAATCAAACGAACCTGGCCGGGCGGGCAGGTAAAGAAGGGCACAGAGAATAGCACGAGACAGCGGCAAGGAAAACGGTTGCGTGGGCGGAAAACCGGCATTTCCGCCGCAAACAATCAGAAAGGAAATTCGATCAACTGCACGCCCTGTGCGTCCAGCTGAATCATCGATCCGCGCTCATGCCACGCGCCCAGCACCGCGCGTTGCGCAGGCGTGCCGGCGAGCTCGAACTGATGAATCGCCGGACGATGGGTGTGGCCGTGAATCAGGATCGGCACCTGCTGGCGCGTCATCGCCGCGGCTACCGCCTGCGGGTTGACGTCCATGATGCTCAGTGACTTGTGCTGGTTGGCCTGCTGGCTGTCGGCCCGCATCCGCGCAGCGATGCGCATGCGCAGACGCAACGGCAGCGCGAGAAACAGCCGCTGCAGCCAGCGCTGATGCACTTTGGCGCGAAAACGCTGATAACCGTGATCGTCAGTACATAGCGTGTCGCCGTGCATCATCAGCACGCGCTGACCATAGCGCTCCAGCACCTGCTCTTCTGGCAGCAGCGTCATGCCGCTGGCGCTGGCGAACTGTTGACCTAACAGGAAGTCGCGATTGCCGTGAATAAAGAATTTGGGTACCGGCAGGGCACGCAGGGCGTCGGCGATCTGCTGATGCAGCGGATTAGGATCGTCATCGCCAATCCAGGCTTCAAACAGATCGCCAAGGATGTAAAGCGCATCACACTGCTGCGCTTCCCCCTGCAAAAAATGCAGAAAACCGGCAGTGATTGCCGGTTCTTCCTGACACAGATGTAAATCTGCGATAAACAGCGTGCGCGACATTACTCGCTGACGGTCACTTTCTGGATGATCACGTCATCAACTGGCACGTCCTGGTGCATGCCGCTGCGGCCGGTTTTCACTGCTTTGATTTTTTCGACCACGTCCATGCCTTCAACCACTTCGGCAAACACGCAGTAACCCCAGCCCTGCAGGCTTTCGTCACGGAAGTTCAGGAAGTCGTTATCGGCAACGTTGATGAAGAACTGTGCGGTAGCCGAGTGAGGTGCCTGAGTACGCGCCATCGCCAGCGTGCCTTTGGTGTTTTTCAGGCCGTTGTTGGCTTCGTTGCGGATGTCTGCTTTGGTGGCTTTCTGCTTCATGCCCGGCTCGAAACCGCCGCCCTGAATCATGAAACCGTTGATCACGCGGTGAAAAATGGTGTTGTCGTAGAAACCTTCACGGCAGTAGTCCAGGAAGTTCTGTACGGTAGCCGGCGCTTTGTCATCGAAGGTTTTGATTACGATATCGCCATGGTTCGTCTGGAAAGTGACCATTATATTCGTCCTGTGGAGGTTGTCGTCAGTATCAACTGCCGCACCGGCAAGGCGGCGGGGCATTTTTGTAGACGCCTCTTATATCACAATTTCCAATAACGCGTCAGTAAGGCAACGGCAGTTGCGAAGCGAGCGATGCACAAGTCGGAAAAATACGGCACAATAACCGGCTACATCAAGAAGGCGTATCCCGCACACGTAAACAACGGAATCGTTCAATGCTAAAGATCTATAACACCCTGAGTCGCCAGAAAGAGGAATTTAAACCCATTCATGCCGGTGAAATCGGTATGTACGTGTGTGGAATCACGGTTTACGACCTCTGTCATATCGGCCATGGGCGTACCTTTGTGGCATTCGACGTGGTCGCGCGTTACCTGCGTTACGTGGGCTATAAGCTGAAATACGTGCGTAATATCACCGATATCGATGACAAGATCATTAAACGTGCCAACGAAAACGGGGAAAGCATTGAAACGCTGACCAACCGGATGATCGCCGAAATGCACAAAGATTTTGCCGCGCTGGGTATTCTGCCGCCGGATCTCGAGCCGCGCGCCACGCGCCACATCGCGGAGATCATCGAACTGGTCGGCAAACTGATCGATCGCGGTCATGCCTACGTGGCGGATAACGGCGACGTGATGTTTGATGTGCTGAGCGATAAAGATTACGGCGCGCTGTCGCGTCAGGATCTCGAACAGCTGCAGGCCGGCGCGCGCGTGGAAGTGGCGGAAGTGAAGCGCAACCCGATGGACTTTGTGCTGTGGAAAATGTCCAAAGCCGATGAGCCGGCGTGGAACTCACCGTGGGGCAATGGCCGTCCGGGCTGGCACATTGAGTGCTCGGCGATGAACTGCAAACAGCTTGGCACCCATTTCGACATCCACGGCGGCGGTTCAGACCTGATGTTCCCGCACCATGAGAACGAAGTGGCGCAGTCGACCTGTGCACACGATGGCCCGTACGTGAACTACTGGATGCACTCCGGCATGGTGATGGTTGACCGGGAAAAGATGTCAAAATCGCTCGGCAACTTCTTTACCGTGCGCGATGTGCTGCAGCACTACGATGCGGAAACCGTGCGCTACTTCCTGATGTCCGGCCACTATCGCAGCCAGCTCAACTATGGCGAAGATAACCTGAATCAGGCACGTGCGGCGTTGGAGCGTCTTTACACCGCGCTGCGCCATACCGATGCCAGCGCGACGCCGGCTGGCGGTGAGGCGTTTGAAGCCCGCTTCCGTACCGCCATGGACGATGATTTCAACACGCCGGAAGCTTACTCGGTGCTCTTCGATATGGCGCGTGAAGTCAATCGCCTGAAGGGTGAAGATAAAGCCGCCGCCGATGCGCTGGCCGCAAAACTGCGTCAGCTGGCCGATGTACTGGGCATTCTGCAGCAGGATCCGGAGCAGTTCCTGCAGAGTGGCGCACAGGTGAATGCCGATGAAGTGGCGGAGATTGAACACTGGGTGAAAACCCGCGCCGATGCGCGTGCTGCAAAAGACTGGGCGCAGGCAGATATTGCGCGTGACAAGCTGAATGAGCTGGGAGTTATTGTGGAAGATGGCCCGCAGGGGTCAAGCTGGCGCCGTAAATAATAAAAAGGGCGAACTGCGGTTCGCCCTTTTTTATACGGCTAACTTTAACCCACTGGTTATGGGTAATTAACCTGATGCACTTATCGTAGCGGCGCAATTCATTGCGCCGCTACAGGTCCGGATTTGCCTGGTAAAATCAGGCCACAACCGTTACGCGCTGACCGGCAAACTCAACCGTCTGACCGGGAAAAATCTTGCAGCGCTTACGCGTCTCGATGGCACCATCAACGCGCACTTCGCCTTCGTCGATCACCGCTTTGGCCTGCGCGCCGCTCTCCACCCAGCCTTCCAGCTTCAGCAGATCGCACAAATCAACGTGCGCATGTTTACCCAGTGAAAAACTCGCCATTATGCCTGCTCCACATCGTGATATTGCTCGCACGCCAGCAGCGTGTTCTCAATCAGCGTGGCGACCGTCATCGGGCCAACGCCGCCCGGTACAGGCGTGATGTAAGCCGCGCGCTCAGAGGCTGACGCAAAATCCACATCACCGACCACTTTGCCACTTTCCAGCCGGTTAATACCGACATCAATCACAATCGCACCTGGTTTGATCCAGTCGCCCGGGATAAAGCCCGGCTTACCGACCGCCACTACCAGCAGGTCGGCATGCTCAACGTGATGGCGCAGATCTTTGGTAAAACGGTGCGTGACGGTGGTGGTGCAGCCGGCCAGCAGCAGCTCCATGCTCATCGGGCGACCGACGATATTTGATGCGCCAACCACCACGGCGTTCAGGCCGTAGGTATCGATGTTATAGCGCTCCAGCAGCGTCACGATGCCGCGCGGCGTACACGGACGCAGCTTAGGGGCGCGCTGGCACAGACGACCGACGTTATAAGGATGGAAGCCATCAACGTCTTTGTCCGGCGTGATGCGCTCCAGCACTTTGACATTATCGATCCCGGCCGGCAGCGGCAGCTGCACCAGAATGCCATCGATAGCGTCGTCATTGTTCAGCTCATCGATCACATCCAGCAGTTCAGCTTCGCTGGTGCTGGCGGGCAGGTTGTAAGCGCGCGAGACAAAACCGACCTCTTCGCAGGCGCGGCGTTTGTTAGCGACATAGATCTGCGATGCCGGGTTTTCACCGACCAGCACCACGGCCAGGCCAGGGGCGCGTTTACCGGCAGCGAGACGCTGCTGCACTTTTTCGGCAACCTCAAGGCGCACCTGCTGCGCAATCGTTTTACCGTCAATAATTTTTGCTGCCATCAGAGAGGAAATCCATCTGTAGAGAGTTAAATCGGGGATGGCGCCTATTCTGTCAGAAGCGCGTGCGGCTGTCAGTCACAGATTCGTTTACGCGACCGGATTCCCGATTTTTCACCGTGGCGCGCGCCAGGCTTAGCGCGTATTATGCCCGCCAGGCAACGATGTGGAACACGTGATGATTTGGTTGATGCTCGCCACGCTGGCGATAGTGTTTGTTGTGGGATTTCAGCTGCTGACTGCCGGTTCGCGCCACGCCGCGCAGGCGCTCAGCAAGCGGCTGCAGCTGCCGCCGGTGCATGTCGAATCGCTGCTTGCGCAGATGGGCAAAGAGGCGGCAAACGAGTTCACCGATTACATTCGCGGCGACAACGAAGCGCACCTCAATAATGGCGCGGCAGTGCTGCTGATCTGGCAGGTGCTGATTGTTGATGGCAGCGATGAAAACGCGCAGCGCTGGCATCACATTCTGACGAAGGCGGGGTTCTCCGCTCTGATTTCACGGCAGCAGCTGTTGCTGGCGCTAGGGTTCCTGCGCCAGCTGGAGCCGGACAGCCAGGAGCTGCATGCGTTACGCGAGCAGTATAATGCGCGCTTTACGCCGCAGGGGATTGAACTGGAAGGGGAATCCGCGGAGGTGAGTAATCTGGTCTCGCTGAGTGAGTGGCGTCAGCGTCATTAAGGCGAATTGTTCATTCCCTCGACACTCTGCCGTCCGTTGGCGGCAAAAACGTTGACGCGCCAGCGTGCCGACGTATAATCCGACGCATCTTCTATGCGCCCTTAGCTCAGCTGGATAGAGCACCGGCCTTCTAAGCCGTAGGTCACAGGTTCGAATCCTGTAGGGCGTGCCATTTTCTCCTGTTAAAAGCCTTTTTATTTTACTTTTTCCTTTTAAATCAAAATATAACACTTCTATATGCTCCTCCCTGGTTCAGGGGCATGATCCGATATTACTAACTGAAGGTGGTATCTGATACCAGGGATAGGCCAAATACCCGATACCGCGGTAACATTTTAATTTGTCCGATGTCGCATATACGTGATAATCCTGACAAGGATGTTTACGAAGATATTGACTTCTCCATCTATTACTTTCAGTAGGGTGCCGCATATCTGACATTTAATCTCCTAAATTTAGAGGGGGAAATGAACAACATCATTGCTAAAACTATCGAGGAATGTTGGCTGAAAGATAGATAAAGATTACAATACACTGACTTCAAAAACAGGAGATTTTTTTTCAGTAATTGCTTGCTACATAGTTAAAGTATTTGAAAAGGCTAAATTATCACACAAGGGACTGAATAATGGAAAAGAACGATGAGTGGCGAGATATACGAGAGTTGTTGCGTAGCACTGTGTTAATGCAAGAGGGCTATCAGCAAGCAAAGAAGCGTTATGCCAGTAAGATAGCTCCCGATTTTCGTTTGTTACGTTTTTTTAATATTAATGAAAATACGCTTTCTAAATGTTTGGCATTCCTTCTTAGCCCCGATGAAAGCCATGCTCAGGGTGATCTATTTCTCACGAGTTTTTATCAATTAATTGAGAAGCCAGAAACGCTCAAAGCTGACATGAAGGCTCGGACTTCAACTGAATTCACCATTTCTAATAGTCGTAGAATTGACATATTGGTCGCGGATAAAAACGAGTTAACAGGTATTGAAAACAAACCCTGGGCAGTCGACCAAAAAGATCAACTTTATGACTATGCTCACTGGTTAGCAGCGGAAGCGAAGCGACGAGGCAGTGGATGGTCCTTAGTATACCTCTGTAACAACGAAATAAATGAGTTTACTTTTCGCGCTCAGTCACCTGACAAAATAAACAAGCATGTAAAAGCTATCACTTTTTTCCAGTTGGAAAACTGGCTTTCGCGCTGTGCATTGCACATTGAAGCACCAGCAGTACGATGCTTTGTCGACGCTCTGATAAAATTCATTCGCGAAGATATTAATGGAGAAACAGCTATGGAACTGCAAAATGAACTCACAGAAAAACTGGTCGCTTCACCGCAAAATCTCAGCGCAGCTTTTTTAATTGCTCAGAATATGCGTCAGGTAAAAGAACGCCTGTGGAAAGATTTCATCGTATATCTTCGTCAGGAACTATCGCCATTGGGGTTCAGGGTTGGTATGAATGATGAGTTACGCACAGGCAGTAAATACGCAACGTTCTCAGTGTTATTTAAAGAAGGTGATGACTTCAAATTATGCTGGGAGTTTGAAACCAGCGATTACCGTAATCTGGCTTACGGGATCTGCTCAACTATCGAGCCACACGAGAAGTTGCATAATGATTATTTTCCTGCAATCGCTCAATCGATGAGGCATGTTTTTCCTGAAATCGATGCAAAAATCGAAAGTGAAGGATGGTGGCCCTGGTGGTGCTATGTTGATGCGGGTATGAATGTTCCACGCAATTGGAATATGGAATCAGATGCCTGGGCATTGCTGCTTGAGCGTGGAGAGGGCAGTTTTGCACAATCAATAATTAGTATTGCAAAACGCATACATGACGAAATGGACTTATCATTGTTGAGAACATCTTCCTAACACCTGAGTGAAGAAGAAAATCATACTAAGGACGCTCAGTAAATCACCTACGTATTGGGGATTGAGTCGGGGGCGCAGAGAGATCTTTACTGAATTTATTCTGCAGCCGTCCCGACCTTTCAACAGAAACCTATCCCTGCATGTCAGGCTGCCCAAAACACGCTGGCCTTATTTCGCAACCTTTGATGGGGTCTGCGAATTGGCTTGAGACGTTACGCTGTTTATTCTCACATCTATAATGTGGTCGGTTGCTGGGTTGTGAGTATTCGCTGCCAATGCGAAAGCAACCCGATAGCAGGCACGGTTTCCGCAATCTGTCCGGGATGCTATAAATGCATAAATGATCTGCATGGAAGCCATGATGAAAAAAACACTCTCACTTATCGCCGTCATGTTATTAGTCGGCTGCCAGTCCCATACTAAACAAACAGCAAGGCAGTCATTCAGGTTTCCAACCGCTTCCGAGATAAGAAGCGAGTGCGAATCGCAAACCTCCTCGCAAATAGCAAATAAAGATACGCATCTGTGGCTTTGTCAGGCCGTTACCGCAATACAGTATCGGTTTTTTGACGCGAATTTATATCACGGTAAGACCTGTGATTTGGTCATTACGCAACCCTTAGGTCAGCCACCGACAAACGTCACTGCGCAGGGCGGAGATGCTGATCTGTGCGCCGTCGCTATCGATGCGGTAAAGCAGGCGATAGATGCCAACACCTTTCCTATGCGGCCTGTGTATCTGAAAGAAAAGATACCGGTGCGTTTTGCGCCCTGACTGATTTTGTCCTGATCAGACCGTTGCTGCATAAGCGTAACCATAGGTAACAAAGTTCGCCGTTTAACCCCTGTATATCACGCCGTCAGTGCTGCCAGGCTATGCTCAGCAGCACTGACATAACACGTATCTTTATGGAGATTTACGGCAATGAAAAAACAGTGGATTGCGGCCCTGGCAGCGGCAGGCCTTCTTTTAGTCGTTAGCGCCCAGGCAGAGGCAAAAGGGTGCCTGAAAGGCGCCGTCGCTGGCGGTGTGGCAGGTCATCTGGTTCATCATGGCGTTGCCGGTGCGGCAGCGGGTTGCGCGGTGGGCCACCACATGGCCGCCAAAAAACAGAAAGAGGCGGAATAAAAGCAACAGTAAACTGCGGGTGGCGGGTCACGTAAAACTGGTGTCAGGCTTTCACATCGAACCAGTTCTGAAACCCCGCTATTGCATCAGGCATCATGTCGCGTGCGCGTTCCATAATCAGGATCTCCGCAGAGCGCAGTCCGTTCTGCGGGTGCGAGGCCTCGCACAGTGCCAGAGCCAGGTCTGAAGCATCAAGCATCGCCAGGTTGACTCCTAAGCCAACCGGCGGCATCAGGTGAGCGGCATCGCCAATCAGGGTGATGCCCGGCCGTGGTGCCCAGCCAAAATCGGCGGGCAGGCTGTAAATCGGGCGTCTGACATAGTCACCGGTGGCGTTCACCACCAATTGCAGGGAAGCGGCCCAGTCGCGGTAGCTGTCGCGCACCCAGGCGGTGAGGCCGGAGGAGGCTATGTGTTGATCGATGACATCAGGGGCGCGCTTCATCGCCGCATAGACGCAAATCCTCCCGCCGCCGTTGCGTTGCGTGACCAGCGCCTGCGCACCGCCAAAGCTGAACGCGGTCCCGTTGCCGGCAATGCTGTTGATTTGGTCGGACGGGTGATCTATCCAGCCTTCGAAAAAGGTAATGCCGGTATAAACCGGACGTACCGGTGTCAGATAACGGCGGACCCGCGACCAGGCACCGTCTGCACCAATCACGATATCGGCTTCGTAGCGCCTGCCGTTTCTGAATACCAGCCCGTGCGCTTTTTGCTGGCCATCGTCAACGTAATGCAGTTTGTGATCCCACTGCAGGGTCTGCGGTAACAGGGCGCTTAGCAGCAGGTTTTTCAACTCACCGCGATCGATTTCCGGTTTATCCATTTCACCTTCCGGCGTGAATCTGTCGGCCTCAACTTCTCCGGTAAGGTAATTCAGCATCCGGCTTTCCTGATCCTCGTGCCTGGCGATGTTGATGAACTGTTCGAGCAGGCCCGCTCTGCGCAGCGCCGCCTGGCCGCTGTCAGCATGCAAATCAAGCGAACCGCCCTGACTCCGCGCAGCATCCGCCGGCTCATCCTCAAACACCGTCACGTTAAAACCGTGGCGCTGAAGAATCACGGCCGCCGTGAGGCCTGCCGGGCCGCCGCCCACGATAGCGATAGTCAGTTTGTCCGACATGTCTGTTCTTCCCCGATGTAAAGTGGATACTGTATAATCACAAAGTTGACATATCAACTACGTGGCGGGATAAATAATGGGCAGCACAGAGATTTCAGACGCAGAGTGGCAGGCATGGCGCGGATATCGCCGGCTTGCTGAAATCATCACCGGACGCATTGTCAGAGAGATCAATGAGGCGACCGGGTTGTCCGGCCCGGATTTCATGATCCTGATGGAAATCAACCGCAGTCCGCAGGGCGTACTGCTGCAGCGTGAGCTGCTGGAATACCTTGAATGGGACAAGTCGCGGCTATCGCACCAGCTTTCACGTATGGCCGCCCGGGATCTGGTACAGCGCAGCCGCGCGACTCGCGCAGGGATTTCAGTCCGCATGACAGCGGCCGGGAGCCAGCTGCTTGCTACAGCGCGGCCGATACATGCCGCGGGCGTGCGGCGAAATTTCCTCGATTTGCTGACGCCGGAAGACATCGAAGGGCTGATCGCCATCACCGGGCGGTTACGGCAGTCAGCCAGCGGTTTTATCGAATAACTCCCGGCCGATCAGCTTCAGACACTTCTTCTGCAACCTGCACAATCGCGGCAGCCGTTGAAGGGATTATGTGAAAGATTAATTAAAACAGGGGTTTGTATTTTTCGCGCTGTCAGGCTGTTGACAGCCTCTTCGTGCTGGCCCTAAATTGAGCGGTCGCTCTAATTTTGAGCCTGGTCCTGCCGCTGATGGTGAAAACAATGTTACTGAGAGCCTCCTCCCGTTTCTGGCGTTATTTGATGAAGAACCTTCTGACGTATGCTGCCATTCTGCTTGCCGGCGGGTTAGCCACCGCGAATATGGCCAGTGCTGCCGTCACCCATGTCGCTATCTATCGCGGCGGTGCCGGCTGTCCGGGCTGCTCCGAAATGGTCCGTAAATCGCTGGAACAGAGCGGTCTGCCGCTGGACATCGCGTATGTCGGAGAGCAGGAAAAAATAAAGGTCACGGAGGATAATCTCGCCACTTTTGATGTGTACATCCAGCCCGGAGGCGGACAGGACATCCCCGGCGCCTTTGCTGCGCTGGGCGACGAAGGGGCTGAGGCCATACGCAAATTTGTCCGCAATGGAAAAAGCTTTCTCGGATTGTGCATGGGCGCGTATCTGGCTGATGAAAACTGGCTGGGGCTGATCCCCTCATCGCTGGACTCTGAAGTCATGCGCAAGGGGACCAATATACCCGACGAGGGCGATTACGTTGTCGATGTTGTCTGGCAGGGGAAAACCGAAAAATTTTATTATCAGGATGGTCCTTACCTGAATGCCGAAGACGCGCACGGCTTTGTCGCTCTGGCGCGCTATGCCAACGGTGATATCGCGCTGGCGAAATATACTTATGGTAAAGGCACGGTGCTCCTGAGCGGACCGCATCCGGAAGCGGATGAAAGCTGGATGGCGCCGGAGAAAAACAATCCGGCCTACACCTCAGCCGGCAGCAAGATGGCCAGACTGATTAATGATTTAAAGCCCGGGAGGTAAGCGGCTATGTGGAAAAATCCCTGCTAGCGACAAAGTTTCTGCAAGGCGGCCATTATCTCAAGAAAAAAATGTGTCCGCTTATCCGCAGAGTAGTTAAGAATAAGCGCGCTTGAGTAACCGTCAATCAGGGCGTGAAGATTACGCGCCACCTCGTCTTTACCTGCTTCGCTGAGGTGGCCAAATGCCTGGCCGGATAAGCCCTGACGGATGATCGCTGTCCACGTCTGCGTGCTGGAGAGCAGCAGCTGCTCATATTGCGTATCCCTTGCCGCCAGCGGCCACAACTCGAGGTAGATCAACCAGTGAGAAGCCGGCCCGTCTGGCAGGAGATAATCCACCAGCGCACGAAAAAAGACGTCATGCTGTGAATCATCCCTCTTTTCACTCTCTACAGAGAAAGCGGCAACGTCCTCATCCAGCATGAAAGCAATCGAGTCCAGCCTCAGCGCATCCCAGTTTTTGAAATAGTGGTAGATATGGCTGCGGGATATGCCCAGCGTATTGGTCAGATCGCGGGTTGAAACATTGTTGAAGCCGCGCTCCCGAAACAGCTGCAGCGCCGCGAGAATGATATTTTTCTTAACCGTTTCTTTTTTCACGTTCTACCTTAAAAGACACCGTTTTCCTGAACGTTAATTCAGCAACCTGTCGCCGGACCTGCCTTTCTGCGTTACGCCTTAGCGTGTTTCTCATTAACCAGCCAGCGTACCTTAGCAGAAAATTTTCCCCCTGTCGGGGGCGGGATTTCAGCAGGCCAGCCAGGGGTTGAGCGCAGCGCGAGCGCGCGGCTGCGGCGCAAACCTGCGCTGTGCAGTCAGGGCGGTGCGGAATTTTAATCAGTCGCCATCCGGTAAAAATCGTGACCGGCCTCACACTTTCTCGTTTCTGACTATACTCAAACCTCCTTTTTATCCCGTCATTGACCAGGTCTTGAATCACCCATGGACGATAGCAAGCAAAATCCTTCGCAGTCTCAATCAGATGATGGCGGCAGCCTGACGTTTACTGTTCAGCAGCGCCTGTTTTTTGTGGTGTTAGTCGCCACGATGGGCGCGCTGGCGTTTGGCTACGACACCGGCATTATTTCCGGCGCGCTGCCCTACATGACGCTGCCCGCCGCGCAGGGCGGTCTCGATCTCACGCCATTTACCGAAGGGCTGGTGACCTCTGCGCTCACCTTTGGCTCCGCGCTCGGCGCGTTCATCAGCGGTTATGTCTCGGACCGCTTTGGTCGCCGTATCACGTTACGCAGCCTTGCCCTGTTGTTCATTGCCGGGGCGTTAGGCACCACGGTTGCGCCGAATCTGGAAACCATGGTGGTGATGCGCTTTATTCTGGGTTTCGCGGTGGGCGGCGGATCGTCAACGGTTCCGGTCTTTATCGCTGAAATTGCCGGGCCTAAGCGCCGGGCACCTCTGGTCAGCCGCAACGAACTGATGATTGTGTCAGGGCAACTGCTGGCTTATGTCGTCAGCGCCGCCATGAGTTTGTTACTGCACGATCCGGGCATGTGGCGCTATATGCTGTCGCTGGCGATGATCCCCGGCATTCTGCTGTTTATTGGCACCTTTTTTGTCCCGGCCTCACCGCACTGGATGGTGGCGGAAGGGCGCTTTAATGAGGCGCTGCGTATCCTGCGCAAACTGCGGGAAAATCCGCGCGAGATTAAAAAAGAGATGGCAGAGATGCGGCAGAATGCCCGCGAAGCCCGTCAGGGGCCACCCGCGCGCGAACTGTTAAAAGAGAAATGGATTGTGCGTCTGCTGCTGCTGGGCTGCGGCATGGGCATCGTCGCGCAGTTTACCGGCGTCAACGCCTTCATGTATTACACGCCAGTCATTCTGAAAAGTACCGGGCTCGGCACCAGCGCTTCGATTGCGGCTACCATCGGCAACGGGGTGGTATCGGTACTGGCCACCTTTGCCGGTATTAAAGCCATCAGTCATTTCGGCCGGCGCCCGATGCTGATGACCGGGCTGTCGGTGGTGATTGCGATGCAACTGGCGCTGGGCGCGGTGCTGGTTTTCATGCCACAAAGCCTGACGCAAAGCCTGCTGGCGCTGGCGTGTATTCTGGTGTTTCTGTTCTTTATGCAGATGTGCATTTCCCCGGTTTACTGGCTGCTGATGTCGGAGTTGTTTCCGATGAAAGTTCGCGGGGTATTAACCGGTTCAGCGGTAGCATTTCAGTGGATATGCAACGCCGTGGTGGCGCTGGCGTTTCCGCCTTTGCTGTCGCTGGTGGGTAATAAGGCGTTCTTTATCTTTGCCGCAATCAATGTGGCTTCCCTGGTGTTTATTGCCGTGATGTTACCGGAAACCCGGGGGAAATCACTGGAAGAAATTGAATCCCACATGCGCGAGCATTTTGGTGAACCTGTGGATCAAGCCGCGTCATCAGGCTGAATCGTCGTCATGCTGCGGCAGGTTGCGCCAGCGCCTGCCGACAGAAACCTTTGTCGCGGCACCCGCCGCGGCATTTTTCATGCTCACTAAAATAAATCCTGTTACAGGCTTCATTTCAGAACTTGCCTGCACCGGTTCGCTCAATAGGGTCTACAGTGTGACGTGAGGTTCTCATCAACGTGAAATGGAGGAAGTAAATTTGTCTATTCAACACGACGGGAAAGGGCACGTCATTATTGGCGAAGCGGCACTAAGCCTGGCTTTGGGCAAAAAGAAGATCAGCGTTAATACGCTTATCGACGAGCTCAGACACATGAAACGCGCTGGCGGCAGCGACACACGCCTGTCCGCGATTTCAGAGGCGATCGGCTGGCTCAGAAGCTTTGATGAGCCTGAGCAGGCCGCGATCCATGTGCCGTACCTGCAGACGCTTGCAGGCCTGAACGACGAGAAGAACTGACGCCATAAGACGTAGTCCGGCTCTGGCCGGAAGACGACAACGTAGATGACCTCATCGGACGCGCGTTAGCGTGTACCGGCCGGAGAAAACTGTCAGGGATGACGTCTTCACCACCATCAAACCTCGTATTAACGATTTTCGGCAACGCGGCATGTGGCAACGGATGCGGGCTTTAGCGACGGATGTGCAACGCGCTGAAGGTGAGCGGATGAATCAAACGATCAGCGACCAAACAGCATCGCCAGCAGGGAACGTGCCTGTTCCGCTTCGACGTCATCGTCCGTGTCATTGATGTGCCCGATAAGCTTGAGGCAGATCGCGGTGCGCGTCAGCCGACGTTCCTGACGCAAAATTTCAACGGTGATGCGTCCCAGTAGCGCAATCTGGCGGGGATCGGTGACCTGACTGAAGTAACCGGCTAGTCCGGTATTGTGACAAGGCGGCAGCCCGTTGTTTCTCATTTGTCCACCTGCAGCACACGATCATCTTGTAGGGCGCAAAGTAACCGATACGATATCGTCTGTACAGCAACAATCCGCATACCGTGTTAGGTAATCAGCGGGTTTTCCAAACCGATACCGTTTTTCCTGCCGCTGAACCCACCCATTACGCCGGTTATTTCAGCACGTAAGCCCCTGAGATTAAGGTGTTAGCATTTTTTGCACAAGAACGTAGCTAATAAAGAAACAGTATTGCTGTACAAGTTTTATTTCTTTGTATAAGTTTACGCACAGAGAGAAGCGACGGTATTTTAACCATCTGAGGGGATCATCATGCGTCAGAATGTTGCAAAATTTCCAGATAGCGCCAGTGAGATTGCCCGCTATTTCAGCAGAGCGACAGCACCTACTCAGCAGGAAACGCTGGGGCAGATTGTCGTTGAGATCCTGCGCGCAGGAAAAAACCTCAACCGTAAGGCGATCTGCACCAAACTGCTGAGACGCCTTGAGGTCGCGGCAAATTATGAAGAAGAGCGTCATTACCAGACGCTGATTGGCATGCTGTTTGAACGCTGATACGTAAAGGGATAATCGGTGGTACCTGCAGCATGCGCTTTATGATCCGGGAAGGGTCAGCCACTTGTCCGAAAGGGCACAGTCCCGCAGGGGGTGGGCATGCAGAGAAGTCAAATTGAACGTTTAACCGAAATCGTTCTGGGCGAGGCGGTGGTCAGGCTGCTTGATAATAATGAACGAATCAATGTGGCGACCGTTTCAGCCCGGCTCCGGTCAATGGCCGCAGAGGAATTTAATCCCGACCGTCTGGAGGCGATCAGGATCGCCATCAGGGAACTGCAGATGCAGTCAGCAGCCCGGGAAATTCGTGAAAAGCCGATGGCTGCTCTGGGCGGGATGTCACAACCCAGGGCTGGTAAAAAGCATTAATGACAGGGACGATACGATCTCGTGATTAACCGGAGTGTGGCAGGACGCCCGGCATAACACGGCCATCTCAGGATGGCCGATTTTTTTGGCGACCACCGGGCTGTCAGCAGCGCCCGGTTTACGGATAACTACACATGCAAACCAATGAACACTCATTCAGCGCTGAAGCGGCCCTTATTCACCATTTTCGCAGCGGCGGTGAGCGCTATGCGGCCGAAGCCGCGGCACTGGATGCCGTGATTCGCGACATCGTCATCCATGGCCAAAAAGTGACGAGCAAAACCATCATCCTGTATCTCATCTCAGAGCTTGAGATGACCACCGATATTGTCAAACTGGATGTACTGCGCAACGTGCTTGAAATCGTGGTCGGCAGAACGCCGGATGATGAAGGGTTCTGAAAAGGTTAGTAAGCCGGAGCAGTAGATTAAGCTTAGTGCATCTGCTTCACAAGCATACTGATGGCGTTTAAACAGGCCTGCCGCAATTCATCTTCGCTTGCCGTTTCGCCAAGATGATGCAGTGCATGGGTAATGTCCTGAAGTGTCAGGTGCTGGTCCGGCTTAAGAAGGCGCGCCACAACCGTTCCAATAACGGCGTAGATATCTTCGGCGGTAGTGTCATCGCTCAAATGACCTCCATCCGTTGGTGGATAAGCATACAGTATAGCAGAAACCACAGCGTCAGGCGCGGCAGATTGTCAGGCAGCGATCAGTGCAGCTTGCCGGAAAAAGAAAAATGCCCGGCAGTGAACGCCTCTTTCTTCACCGCGCTCATCTCCATTTCCCGTCTGACGTCCTCAATGACACGCAGCACAGCACGAATGCGGTCACTGTCTGTTTCGCGGTCAAGCATTGCCTGCAGCCTGTCGTTAAGGGCCGCCCAGCTTATGGCGACGTTATCATCGAGTAACGCCGTTACGGCTTCTCCGATGATGATATCCGCCATTTTATCGTCAAAATTGTTTTTCATCAGTCTGTCCGGCTGCGGTTAGGGCAATGAGCTTACCACAGGAATCTCACCCGGACACATTGAGCACATCAAACTCCGCTAAAAGATGCCGGACGCGGGTTATCGGCGCAATGATCAGCATATTAAGTTGCCGGCGTTGCAAAGAGGATGACATTTGCGTTCGCGCCGGCCATCACGGTGCTACTTTCTGACGGGTGCCGCGGCTTCAGCACGCCCGCTGACTTCTGAAGCCGCCTGATCCAGACGATAAAGTAAGGTGTCGCCGCGTTCGCAGTAACGCGCCGGCCAGATCATCGCCCCGTTACCGTCCTCCACGTACTTCACACCCAGTGCCTCCACCACAGCCCATGGCTGCGCCAGCGCACTGCGGTACCGAAGTAACTCGCGCGCCATGGAAACCGCCTCCGGTTCGTTCTCCTCCGGATGGCTGGATATAAACTGCAGTCGGGCATCGCTCAGCATTGTCTTCTCCTGTGAGCCTGACGTTTTATCTCTTCAGAGGTTCTGCGTCGTCAGGCTTAACCGCTTTCAGATCGCCTCGCGGCTCTCAGGCCATGCCACGGCGCCGCCCTCAGGCGTAAACAGGCTGCCCTGGAAATCGATGATCCCGGCCGCCTCCAGCCACATCCACTCCTCGGGACGCTCAATGCCGGCCGCAATGACGTTGATTTCCAGCGCCGAACAACAGCGGATGACCGCCTGCATTACCGCCTGCTTCGGGCCGCTACGGTGAATATCACGAACAATATTCGCGCCGATACGTACCCGGTCAGGCTGGACGTGCGCCAGTAAAGAGAGACCGGCGGAGCCGTCGCCGAAGTTATCAATGGAAAGGCTGATGCCAGCCTCTTTCAGCTGTCTGACCGCCGTGGAAAAGTCTTCGAGCCGGGAGATAACTTCCGTTTCGCTCACGCCAAGAATGATTTGCTGCGGCACCAGCTCCGCCTGCGCGATGGCGCTGACCAGCTGACTTACCGCATCGGGAAGATAAACCAGCGTCATCGGCAGGATACTGATATACAGCGTCATGCCATCGGGACAGGCCTGGCCGGCTTTATGCAGTGCGTCTGTCACCACGTTGAGGTCATGAGTGTAACGCTCATGTTCCCCGAGTCCGGCGGGTTGCGCGTGCGGAATCGCCTCAATGGCCGTCACTTCACGGCCAAGGGGATCAACCACAGGGCGGAAAGTGACGCCACTGGCTGGCGCGGGAGATTGCCCTTCTGTGGGGATGAACTCCCAGCAATCAGCTGGCGGCACTTCAAAGTAGTTCTCTTTTTCACGCGCTTCGACAAAGGTTCTGAGGAACTGTAGCCCGCGATCGTCATAGGTCAGCTGATATTTCGACGTGCCGCGATCAAGAACCGCCTGCAGCACACTGCCGCTGTGGTGAGTACGCAAATCGAACAGCTCCATGCCGGCATTACCGAAACGCCGCGAAGGGGAGTAGTCGCGCATCAGCTCGACCACATTGTGATGACGCCGGTCGGCACAGATGCGCGCGTAGATTGCCAGAACGCCGTGCTCTGGTCCTTCCAGGATTTGAAAAAAGTGCGTGCCGTTAAACAGCAGGATGCCGGTAACATGATGCTCAGCATTGAGCAGACTCGCTTTTGCCACCATCTCCGGCAGGATATTGACGGGAACATCTTCAGAGATGTGGCTGCGGTAAATTATTGTTGTAAGCATTATACGCTCCAGATTGTCGCGATTGTCCTCTGACACCTTAGCAGCATGGGTTAAATTGTGAAACGTCCGGGCTGAGTGCTGCCTGGCGGCTGACTGAGTCCGGCAAAAGGGTTGAGCGGGATTCAAAGGTCGGAAAAGGTGCTGACAGCCTGGCGGCCGCGCTGGAAAGGCAAGCGGCGCGTAAAGCGCCGCTTCGGATAAGCCTGCCAGTGAGCGATAGTGGCCCGTCAGCAGGTCTTTAGCTGTTGTACTGCTGCTTATCGCTACTCGCGGGTTTTACCCTCTTCGATAAACTCTTCGTCGATCTCTTCGACGTTTTCCCGGTTATCGCGGCCGGAGAGCAGATTCCAGCAGGCGATGAACAGGGCAGCGATCAAGGGACCAATCACGAAGCCGTTGATGCCGTACACTTCCATGCCGCCCAGCGTGGCAATCAGGATCAGGTAATCCGGCATTTTGGTATCTTTGCCGACCAGCAGCGGACGCAGGATGTTGTCCACCAGCCCGACCACGATGACGAAGAAGCCCACCAGGAACAGGCCTTTCCACAGCGCACCGGTGGCGAAGAAGAAGATGGCCGCTGGCACCCAGACGATAGCCGAGCCGACTGCCGGAATCAGCGACAGGAACGCCATCAGCGCGCCCCACAGCAGGCTGCCGTCGATGTCGGTGATCCAGAAGGCAAAGCCACCAAGCACCCCCTGAACCACGGCCACCACCACGGTGCCTTTGACCGTCGCGCGCGATACGGCGGCAAATTTCATCAGCAGATGGTGCTTAACATAGGTGGAGAGCGGCAGCGCTTCGAGAATCAGCCCGACCAGCCAGGCGCCGTCTTTCAACAGGAAAAAAAGCAGATAAAGCATCACGCCAAAGCCCACGGTAAAAGTGAAGGTCCCTTTACCGATCAGGAATACGCTGCCCGCCATGTATTGTCCGCCCTTCAGCGCAAAGCCGGAGAGTTTTTGCTGAATCTGTGCGGCATTGTTCAGATCGTGATCCGCCAGCCAAGTTTGTGCCCACTCCGGCAGATGCTGCAGCAGCGAGGCAAACACCGTCGGGAACTGCGCGGAATTGGTTTGCAGCTTGGTGTACACCGTATTGATCTCGACCACCAGCGACGAGGTGATGATCGCCAGCGGCGTGAACACGATCAGGCAGATAATCAGTAAGGTCACGAAAGAGGCCAGCCCGTTGCGGTCGCCCATTTTGCGCCGCAGCAGTGACTTCAGTGGCGCAAAGATCACCGCCAGAATCGCCGCCCACAAAATGGCGGAGAAATAGGGCGCCAGCACATCAAAAAAGGCGATCGTGACAATCGCCAGAATCACTATAAAGAAACCGATATTTAACCCTTTAACACGCATGCAAAAGCCTCGCAGATAAACGTAGCGAATGAACTATAGAACGGCTTTTGCGGAATGTAATGTTTTTAGCGCGCAAGGCAAGGCGTGCAGGATGAAAAGCTGTCCCGAACTGTCCGCCCTATGTCCGCTCACAGGCTGGCGCGCCAGGGCGGCGGCGGCGATGATAGTCCTGAACCCTGACAGGAGAGTGCCATGCTGGAATTACGTCCTAACTGTGAATGCTGCGATAAAGATCTGCCGCCGGCCTCGCCTGATGCGCGCATCTGCTCGTTTGAGTGCACGTTTTGCGTTGACTGCGCGGAAGGCGTGCTGGCGCAGCGTTGCCCGAATTGTGCGGGTGAACTGGTGCGGCGGCCGATACGTCCGGCGCAGGCGCTGCTGCGCCATCCGGCTGCAACACAGCGATATCCTGTTTCTGCGCCACCCCGCTAAATTCGCCAGCGCAATTGGATTAACAGCCGGCGCATAATTATTGTGCGCCCGCTTGCTGGTTATTTAACCTTACGCTTCAGCGCAGTGAAAAATTAGCGTTATATTAATCACGCACATCGATTAATTGCCAGAACAGCAATAGGGCTCTCGTTATCAATGAAATGTGTCGGCCAGCTATTTTGCCGGTCGGCTTAAATGGCGGCATAACTAAAAAATGGCATGGATTAATTTTTTTCTTTTAAATTCAATTTTTTGTGATTTTGTGTCGATGTTTTATACGGGCTGACTATATTTCCTGGCGACAGCTGGTCAGAGCACGGACCTTATTTCCTTTCACGTTATGTACCTTTGGTGGTTATTTTCGCTGCCATGAACATTTTTACGGTTTTTTCTGAAAATAGAAGTTTTCTGAAAGTATTTTGCCCTGATGAATGTTATTCTTTCCGGGCAATGCTAGTGATGTGGCGTTGTGTGCTTCAGTTTTACCCTCTTTTTAGCAGGGTTTCCCCGCTTTATGCTTTTTATGGAAATAGCATTGTCCGCCCGATCCCCACGATCGGGTTTTCTTTATTTCCGCTGAATTAACTGCTTATTTCCCTGCCAGCCTTATCGTGCCACGCCACCATAAAGTCTCCACAATCGTTAAGAAAGCGCTAACCTGGCGTAATGTATTGTAAGTCATCGATTTTTAAGAGTTTTGGAAATGCTGTTTTAGCTTTGTTTAGGTAATAGTAAGCCTCAACGGCGCGCAGACTGCCGTTATCCCTGGAGGTAACACCATGAAAAAAACAACACTTACGATTATTGCGTCATTTATTGCATGCAGCACATTGTTTTCCAGCGTCTCCTGGGCCGACGGTCCCGGTGACCCTCGCTGGGACCCGCACGGCGGCGACCGCCATCAGGAGCGCGGCCCGGGTCCCGATCATCATGACCGTCGTGACTTTGGCCACGATCGCGGACCGGGCCCGGATCGTCACGATCATTATGCTGACCACCGTATGCCGGAGGGACATCGTGGCGGCGATCGCTTTGCCTGGCGCGGTCATGATTTTCGCCGTGGTTATCCGGCACCGCCGGAGTTTCGCGGTCCACACTATCGCGTCGATGACTGGCGGGCACGCGGTCTGTATGAGCCGCCGCGCGGCGAGCACTGGGCCTTTATCGACGGAAATTATGTGTTAGTGGCGGCCGCGACCGGGATTATCACCGCCATTTTGCTGAATAACGCATTTAACTAATCCTGCCGCACGGATGGCGACGGCCATCCGTGTTTCTCTCCGCTTTCACCGCTCACCAGGTTATTCTCTGGACAACCCGTTTTTCCTTTCAACGCGTTAAGGAGTCATGATGACCATGGTAAAAATGGTGGCGGTGGATATGGACGGCACCTTTCTCGACGATAAAAAACAGTACAACCGGGCACGTTTTCAGGCCTGCTATCAGGAGATGACGCGGCGCGGCATCAAATTTGTGGTCGCCAGCGGTAATCAGTATTACCAGCTCAAATCCTTCTTTCCCGACATCGCCAGTGAGATCGCCTTTGTCGCCGAAAATGGCGCGTGGATCCTCGACAGGGATGAGGAGCTGTTCTGCGGCGCGTTCTCGCGCGAGGACGTTAATGCCGTGCTCGATACCCTGCAGCGCGGTAACTATCCCAACCTGAAATACATCCTCTGCGGCCGCAACAGCGCTTATCACTTCAACACCATGGATGAGCAGTGGCTGGTCAAAATGCGTCACTACTGCCATCGCCTCAAGGCGATCGATAGCCTCGCTGACGTGGGCGATGACCGGCTGTTCAAGTTTGCGCTGAATCTGTCCGATGATTATGTCGATATTCTGATGGCTGATATTGAGCGTTTGCATCAGGGCGCGGCGGCGGCGACCTCCAGCGGGCACGGCTCGGTGGATTTGATTGTGCCCGGCTTGCACAAAGCCAACGGTTTGCGCCTGCTGCAGCAGCGCTGGGACATCAGCAGCGATGAGGTGCTGGCGTTTGGCGACGGCGGTAACGATCTGGAGATGCTGGTGCAGTCGCGCTTCAGCTTTGCCATGCAGAATGCGCCGCAGCGGGTCAAAGACGCTGCGCGCTACGGCGCACCGTCCAATAACCAGGAAGGCGTGCTGCAGGTGATTGAGCAGATGCTGGCGGGGGAAGGGCCGTTTGCTGGCTGAATAAGCAACGGGCAGCCTGCGCTGCCCGAAAGGCTCAGACGACGCGCCACGCGGCGGTAATCATCTCCGTGAGCGTGGCGGGATCATAATTGACCCAGCCGTTTTTGCTGTTGGCGCGCGCCACAATCCAGTCGACCTCTTCCGCAGCCAGCGTCGGTCCTTCCAGCCAGAACGGCACGATAGCCTGCTGCTGCAGCCAGGCTTTCAGCGCCAGCGCCGGCGGTGCCGTTTCATCGGGCAGCAGGCGTTCAGCCAGCGCCGCCATCAGCCGCTGCTGTTCGGGGTGCGCGCTCTCCGCCAGTACATCCAGGAACGGGAACAGCAGACGACCGCAGACTTCGCCGTGATGGAACGGTTTAATCGCCCCCAGCTCGCCGGCAATACCGTGGATCACCCCTAAACCGGCGCTGCTCAGGCTGATGCCGCCGAGCCATGATGCCATCATCATCGCTTCACGTGCCGCATCGCCGCGGCTGTCGTCCTGATTGAGGTACGGCCACGCCTGCATGAACAGTTGCAGCCCGTTGAGCGCGTTTTGCTGACTGAACAGGTTGCCCTTGCGTGACAGATAAGCCTCGAACAGGTGGGTAAAGGCATCGATGGCGCAGGTGGCCAGCACGCGATCCGGCGCCCCTTTGAGCAGATCGGGATCGAGAATCGCCACCTGCGGCACAAACACCGGATGGCGCAGCGAGGCCTTCACCTTAATGTGCTGCTGATCGGTTACCACCGCATTCTGCGTGACTTCGCTGCCGGTGCCGGCGGTGGTAGGTATGGCGATCAGCGGCAGCGTGACCGCCTGTACCGGCGTATCGCCCACTTTCTCGAGGTAGCGCGCGATATTCAGCGGATGCTGCATCATGGCGCCAAAGGCTTTGGCCGCATCCAGCACGCTGCCGCCGCCGATGGCGACAACGCGATCGACGTGGCCACGCCAGCGCGTCACCCAGCCATCGATCTCGTCTGGCGAGGCTTCATGGCTGACAATTTCATAGCCCAGAATGTGATCGTTCAGCGTCGCGCCCAGACGCGCCCACGCCGGACTGTTGAGAAATGAGCGGCCGCAGAACAGCAGCGTGGGCTGCGGATTCGCCGCCAGCAGCGGGACCAGGCGGTCGATGCTGCCACGGCCAAACAGGGTTTGTTGATTACTGTACAGCTCAATCAGATTCTCACTCACCTGCATATCCTTATCGGTTGGCATAAAACAGCTAGTGTAACCAAAAGCCACGCCGCTGCCGGGGCAAACATTCTGATAACCCTCCGACAAAAAGTTGATCACCTTCGCAAAACAGAAATTCACCCGCTGCACCAGGTGCTTTCCCGGCAATGTTACCCTTAACATGATACCGGTAACAGGATGTCGCATTCTGAAACATCTGGCACTGACAACCCCTTTGTCCCATTGCAACAAACCGCTGCCGGTAAGACGCCGAGCGCAAAAGTGGAGAAAAATTATGCCATTACTCTATGTGGCAATTGGCGTGGCGTTACTGCTGCTGCTGATGATTCGCTTCAAACTTAACGGCTTCATCGCGCTGATTCTGGTGGCACTGGCGGTGGGCATGATGCAGGGCATGCCGGTCAATAAAGTGATTGGATCGATCAAAACCGGCGTCGGCGGTACCCTGGGCAGCCTGGCGCTGATCATGGGCTTTGGCGCGATGCTGGGGAAACTGCTGGCCGACTGCGGCGGTGCGCAGCGTATCGCCACCACGCTGATCGAAAAATTCGGCCAAAAGCACATTCAGTGGGCGCTGGTGCTGACCGGCTTCACTGTGGGCTTCGCGCTGTTTTATGAAGTCGGGTTCGTGCTGATGCTGCCGCTGGTGTTCAGCATTGCCGCGTCGGCGCGCGTGCCGCTGCTGTATGTCGGCGTGCCGATGGCGGCCGCCTTATCCGTCACGCACGGCTTTCTGCCGCCGCATCCGGGCCCGACCGCGATCGCCACGTTATTTAACGCCGACATGGGTAAAACCCTGCTGTACGGTACGCTGCTGGGTATTCCGACGGTGATTCTGGCCGGGCCGGTGTATGCGCGTTTTCTGAAAGGCATTGATAAGCCGATTCCGGAAGGGCTGTGGAACCCGAAAACTTTCAGCGAAGCGGAGATGCCAGGCTTTGGCGTTAGCGTGTGGACGGCGCTGGTGCCAGTGATCCTGATGGCGCTGCGTGCCGTGGCAGAAATGCTGCTGCCGAAAGGCCATGTACTGCTGCCGTATGCGGAATTTTTTGGCGATCCGATCATGGCGACGCTGATTGCGGTGCTGATTGCCATCTTTACCTTTGGCCTTAACCGTGGCCGCAGCATGGATGAGGTGATGGGCACCATCACTGACTCGATCAAAATCATCGCCATGATGCTGTTGATCATCGGCGGCGGTGGCGCCTTCAAACAGGTGCTGGTGGACAGTGGCGTGGACAAATACATCGCCGGCATGATGCATGAAACCAACGTCTCGCCAATCTTTATGGCGTGGTCAATTGCGGCGGTGCTGCGTATTGCGCTGGGATCTGCCACCGTCGCGGCGATTACCGCCGGCGGCATTGTGGCACCGCTGATTGCCACCAGCGGCGCCAGCCCGGAGCTGATGGTCATTGCCGTCGGTTCCGGCAGTGTCATCTTCTCGCACGTTAACGATCCGGGCTTCTGGCTGTTTAAGGAGTACTTCAACCTGACCATCGGTGAAACTATTCGCTCGTGGTCGGCGCTGGAAACCATCATCTCGGTGTGCGGTCTGCTGGGCTGTTTGCTGCTGTCCGCTGCGCTGTAACCGGCTGAGGCACCGCGCCTCAGCCCCGGCGGCTTACTGCGCTAAGGCGCGGAAGGCCGCCAGTTCCTCCTCCGGCATGCCAGCCTGGCGTGCCGCTGCGCAAATCTGCTGCCAGCTATTGCTGTCCAGCGGAATGCCCTCGCGTTCACGTGCTGCCCGATTGCGCGTTTCCCATTCGCCCGGCACCAGAATCTCCGCCTCACCACTTTGCGGTGAACGCCTGACCCACGCGAGAAACTCTTCAGCTTCCTGCTGCATCGCCGGTGCGTCAAACGCGTCAGGGTTCAGGATAATGGTGGTCATGCCGTTGAAGATGGCGTCAGTGCCGGAAAGCAGCGTGGCGTCATGCGTAGTGCGACCGCCGGATAGCGCGCCGCCAAGGATTTCGCACATCGTCGCCAGCGCATAGCCTTTGTGCAGGCCGAAGGCGGTCAGCGCGCCATACGGCGACTGATGCATCACGCCCGGATCGGTGGTCGGCTGGCCCTGCGCATCAAGCAAATAGCCCGGCGCGACCGGCTGACCTTTGTTATACGCCACCCGCGTTTTACCATAGGCGATGCCGCTGGTGGCAAAGTCCAGCAGCAGCGGTTCGCCGTCGCGACGCGGAAACACCGCGCAGAGCGGATTGGTGCCGAAGCGGCGATCGCTGCCGTTAAACGGCGCCACCATCGGATCGCCCATCACATTAACGAAGTGAAAGGAGACAAAGCCCGCTGCGGCACACTGCTCCGCCCAGTGACCGATACGGCCAATGTGATGCGAATGATGCAGGCCGACCGCCGCGAGTCCAAACCTGTTCGCCCGCTCAATGCCGTGCTGCATGGCCTCGTACGCGGCCACCTGACCAAAGCCTTTCTGGCCATTAAGGGTGAGGACCGCGCCAGCGTCTTTTTCGATGCTGACGTGCTGATTGAGCTGGAGAAAGCCCTGCGTCAGCGAGGCCATATAGCTCGGTATCATACCGACGCCGTGGGAGTCATGGCCCGCGAGGTTAGCAGCAACAAGATGGTCAGCCACCAGGCGCGCTTCTTCGGCACAGCTACCGGCATGCAGCCAGATAGCCTGAACAAACTGATGTAAGCGGGAAGGGGAAACACGATGCAGTTCAGTCACGCGGTTAATCTCCTTATGGGGGGAGAGAGCATCCTGCGCTGAAATGGATAATAACCGCAAGTAAGGGCTGATAAAGGGCCACAACACGTGGCCCAACAAACTCAGTGCGGCTGTTCGAAGCCGGCTTTAACCATCTGTTCACGCAGTGCGCGTGCAATTTCACGGTTCCCACCCGTGATTGGATAAATAACGTTGTTGACGACATCGTCAAGATAATGCTCATCAAACTCTTGCAGGGTGAGCTGCGTACCGCCTTCGTCATTAATCGCAATGCTGCCACGAATGTGACTGCCATGATCCTTTGCCTTGAGGCTGTAACGACCCATGCTGGTATTAATCGTGCTCATATCATCTCCTTGTTACGTAGACATAGCGAACAATTGAGGCCTGCTACAGGCGCTGTAATTTTAGACAATCAGCGCGCTACGCGTGCGGCGGGATGGCAACGTAAGCGTTAAGCTGCGACCGGGCTCGCAGAAAAAAAGAGCAGGCAACAGTCTCTGAGGCAAGTGACTGGGATCGCGCTCGCAGCGCCCAGCGAAGCCGGAATAATCATCTATACTGAATGCACGATGCGTTATTTTTCATCCTGAAGGAGCGAACTATGAAAATAATACTGTGGATTATTGCCATTATCTTTATTGTCGGGTTACTGACGATTACTGGCGTGTTTAAACTGATTTTCTGACGCGTTCAGGCACCCGCCGGGTGCCTGAAAACATTATTCAACGTGACGGGCGGCAGAAGCCGGGTGCAGGGATGACAGCGGGATCACATCGCGCAGGCTGATCGGCTTGCCGCACGCGGCGCAACAGGCGCCGTGATGATCGGGATCGTCGACCTTTTCCTTGCCGGGTACTGTATAAAAAAATTTGGCGCAACCGCAGCGGCTGCAACGAATTGTCATCTCAGTTCCTCCTCTCTCCGTCCTGGAGTGATGAGATTTATCTCAATCATCGGGTGAGTTCAATTGATAAATTTTATTAATTTATTCATGAAATCAATTTGTGTGGATAAGTTGCTGAATATTAAGTAATCACCCTAAGTAATCATCAACTGAACAGTGCATTTTCTGCACCTTTTACCCTCTGCGTTTTGTTTATTTGCCGTTTCGACTCCGTTCGCGCAGTGAGGTAAAATTAACCAGCTGATTGCCTGCAGAGCCGGGTGCAACTGGCGCCATTGTGGCGCGCGCTGCACGCGCTCGTGGCATCAGCCATTAACCCACGGCAGCACGGTGCGGCGCGATGTGGCGCTACGCAGTGACTGCCGGATACAGGATGATTTAACAGGAAGCATTGTTGTGAACTGGCGTATTTCTGCAGCCTATTGCGGCTGTATTTTGACTTCATCGGTCTCTTTTTCGACACCAGCGGCAACCACAGGCGAAGCGATTAAATCGGGCTGGAATACCTTCTCCGATAACGTGGCGCAAACCTGGACACAACCGCAAAATTACGATCTTTACGTCCCGGCTATCACCTGGCACAACCGCTTTACTTACGATGATGAACACATCAAAAAGTACAACGAGCGGCCGTGGGGCGCGGGCGGTGGCGTTTCGCGCTGGGATGAAAAGGGCAACTGGCACGGCCTGTATGCCATGGCGTTCAAAGACTCGTTTAACAAGTGGGAGCCCATCGCCGGCTACGGCTGGGAAGCGACCTGGCGACCGCTGAACGATCAGAATTTCCATCTGGGCGCCGGTTACACCGCGGGTGTGACGGCCAGAGATAACTGGCGATATATCCCGGTTCCGCTGGTATTGCCGCTGGCTTCGATAGGGTATGGCCCGGCAACCTTCCAAATGACTTACATTCCAGGCACTTATAACAACGGCAACGTCTATTTTGCCTGGTTAAGATTTCAGTTTTAATCTCTGAAGATGCGCAGAAAGTGTGAAGGGCATGAAAAAAATCAATATTTATCACTTTTTCATCAATTCGCGCTGGACAAATGTCACTGCAATTGCTGTACTAGATGCCGACACAGTTTAGTGTCCATTTTTCATGTAAAGGTAATATAGATGTCCAAGATCAAAGGTAACGTTAAGTGGTTTAATGAGTCCAAAGGATTCGGTTTCATTACTCCAGAAGATGGCAGCAAAGATGTATTCGTACACTTCTCTGCTATCCAGAGCAACGGCTTCAAAACTCTGGCTGAAGGTCAGCGTGTAGAGTTTGAAATCACCGACGGCGCTAAAGGCCCATCTGCTGCTAACGTTACCGCTCTGTAAGTTAACAGTCAGAATTTTAAAAACCCGCCTGATGGCGGGTTTTTTTTGTGCTTTTTTCAGCCCTGCCACCAGCTAATGGCCCAGGCGACAATCACCAGCGTACTGAGCGACAGCGCCAGCCATTCATTTAAACAGTGCGGTACCAGATTCTTCATGTGCCATGCCTCGCAACTTCATTTATGCCAGCATGGCAAAGCAAGATTAAGCCAGCCTTAAGCCAGCGTGACAAGGCACATTCTGCGGCGTCGCTCACAGATAATTCCCGTAACATACTCATAACAAAGCTTACTTGCAGATTTTTTAGCGGCAACGCTATATAACAGCAGTCAGGGAACGGAGGAGGCAGGATGAACATACGTGAAGCACAGGCCAAAGACAGCTTTGCCCTGAGTGCACTGTTAACCGAGCTGGGTTATCGCGGCACGGAAAAATTTATCAGCGATCGGCTGGCGCAATTGTGCGCCCATCCCGACGAGACGCTGCTGGTGGCGGAACACGGTAACCAGGTGCTGGGATTTCTTTCGCTGCACTTCATTCCGCAGCTGGCATTAGCGGGCGATTTCGCGCGCATCAGCTATTTCTGTATCGCCGAGGGCGAGCGCAGTAAAGGCAGCGGCCAGCAACTGCTGAACCACGCCGAGCAACTGGCGCGCGCCCGCGGCTGCGACCGCATGGAAGTGCATTGTCACGCCTCGCGACTGAAAGCCAACCAGTTTTATGCGCGTGAAGGCTACGTTGAGTCGCCACGCTATCACATCAAAGATCTGGGCTGATATTGAGCTCGCGTCCGCAGGCAATCACTAACGCATCGGCGATGCTGTCGAGCTGATCGGCCGGCAGCCGCGCAATGCTGACGCGAATGAACTGTCCGCTGTTGATGCTGCAGCGTTCGCCTGGCAGCACGGTGATGCCCCGGGCGGCGAGGGTGATCATGGCATACTGCTCTGACGCCACCGGCAGCATCACGCTCAGGCCGTCGCGATCTTCCTGTACCAGCCCGCGCCGCGCCAGTGCGGCCAGCAACTGCTGACGGCGCGCGGCATACGTGCCTTTGGCCTGCTGTATGCGCTGCTGGGTGGGCGCATCGCTTAGCATCCAGGCCACCGCATCCTGCAAAATACGGCTGGTCCAGCTGACCCCGAAGTTACGCCACGACTGCAGCCGTTTCACCAGTTCTGCCGTGCCGGATACCACCGCCAGCCGCAGATCCGGGCCGTAGGCTTTGGAAAAGGAGTGCACGTGCAACGTACGCTGCGGATAGTGGCGGCCGAGACTCCATACCGGCCAGCGCGACAAATCGCCGATGCCATCATCCTCGACAATCAGGGTGGCACTCTGCGCCAGCACCTGCGCCAGCGCTTCGCTGCGCTGCTGGCTGACGCTGTAGCCGGTCGCCGAGTGGGTGCGTGGCTGATAAATGAACATCGCTGGCGCTTTCTGTAAGTGTGTCGCCAGCACCGCGGGCAGCGGTCCCTGCTCATCACCGGGCAGCGGCAGGATCTCGGCACCGATGTTGTCGAGCATATCCAGCAGACGCGTCGCGGTCGGATCTTCAATCACTACCCGATCGCCGGGTGACAGCAGCGTCTGCACTATCAGGTTCATGGCATCAAAGCCGCCATCGGTCGCCAGCCACGCCTCCGCCGGACAGGGCCAGCGCGGCGCAATGGCCGCCTGCAGCTGTGGCGAAATCGCCTCACGCTGATAGCTATTCAGCTGCGGTGACGCCAGCCCGGCCAGCATCGCCGGGCGCAGATCCGGCAGTAGGGCCGGATCGGGTGCTGCCATCGCCAGCGCGGCTTTGACGTTTTCACCATAGTTGCCAATTTTCTCAAAGCGGACCGGTCGCGGCATCACACTGTTGCCGCACACCCAGATTCCGCTTCGCCCTTTACCCGCCAGCACTTTCTGCTTTTTCAGCTGCGCCCAGGCCGCGGATACCGTGGCCGGACTCACGCCCAGCCGTTCCGCCAAATCGCGCACCGCCGGCATCTGCATGCCTACGGCAATCTGTCCGTCGCGAATCAATGTTGACGCGGCGAGGGTAATGCCTTTTACCGAGGCGTCGTTAATCTGCTGGCTGAGCCACTCTGCATCCACAATTTGCGTCATAAGAAAAAGCTTTGTTCAGTAACAAAGAAATGATTGTTCAGATTAGTATTCGCGTTTTAGACTCAAATTCAAGCACAATTTGCAGAAAAAATGCACAGCGCCAGCGTGGCGGCTGAACAAATGGAGAAGCACAACGATGATCACTATCAGACTGGCGGTGCGCGACTGGGATTACTTCACGCCGCTGGCGCTGGGCGATATTCAGCCACAGGGCTTCAGGCTGGTCATTGACCGCGTAGGCACGCTGGTGGATAACCTGGCCAGCAGTGAACACTACGAAGGCGGTGAGGTGTCGTTCAGCCGCTATGCGCAGGCACGGGCGCGCGGCGACAGCTCACTGCTCGGCCTGCCGCACTTTCTGATGCGTGGCTTTCGCCAGCGCTGCATCATCACCACCACCGCCAGCCCGCTCACCACGCCAGCCCAGCTGAAAGGCAAAAGAATCGGCGTTACCGGCTGGCAGGACTCCGGCAATACCTGGACGCGCACCGTGCTGCGCGAAGCGGGCGTCGATATCAACGACGCCTTCTGGTTTGCCGGACGCCTGACTGCTGATCATCCGATTGTTGACCGGCTGGCGGGATTTGGTCGCCCGGGCCGTATCGAACCGGCGCCGGACGAGCGTCCGCTGATTGAACTGTTGAAAGCCGGCGAGCTGGATGCGGTGTTCACGCCGTTTATGCCTGAGGGTTTTTTCCTGAAAGATTCCGGTCTGCGCCAGCTGCAGGCGGATTTCGTCAGTGCCGAGCGCGACTACTTCAACCGCGTCGGCTATGTGCCCGGTATTCATCTGCTGGCGCTGAAGCCGGCGCTGGCGGCGGCGCATCCGTGGCTGCCGCAGGCGCTGAGCGAGGTGATCGATCGCGCGTATCAGCTGTGGATGCGCAAACGCGAGAAGTACGCGGATACCACGCCGTGGCTGCTGGATGATTTGCGACGCACCGCGCAGGAATTGCCTGCCGACTGGAATCAAAACGGATTTACCGCTAACAAAAGGATGATTGCCGACTTCGCCCGTGAGCTGTTTCAGCAGGGCTTAACCACAACGTTGCTCTCGCCGGAGGAGATTTTCCCGGCGGCGGCCAGAGGGGAGTGAAGATGAAAGTAGCCATGGGGCAGTTCGCCGTTAGCCGCGAATGGCAGGAGAACACCGCCATTTGTCGTGGTCTGATGCAGGATGCGCTGGCGGCGGGCGCCGATCTGCTGGTGCTGCCGGAAGGCGTGCTGGCGCGCGATATCGCCGATCCCGATCTGGTGTTAAAGGCCGCACAGCCGCTGGACGGGCCGTTTGTCAGTCAGCTGCTGGAAACCAGCAAAGGTAACGCGCTGACCACCATGATGAGCGTGCACGTGCCGACGCAGGATAACAAAGCGCACAACGTACTGATTGCCCTGCGTAATGGCGAAATCATTGCGCAGTACGTCAAGCTGCATCTGTACGATGCCTTCGCCATGCAGGAGTCGCAGCGGGTTAATCCGGGTGATGCCGTGCCGCCACTGGTTGAGGTGGCCGGTATGAAAGTTGGGCTGATGACCTGCTATGACGTGCGTTTTCCCGAACTGGCGCGCCGGCTGGTGCTGGACGGTGCCGACGTGCTGGTGCTGCCTTCCGCCTGGGTAAAAGGACCGTTAAAGGAGATGCACTGGGAACTGCTGACCAGTGCGCGCGCGCTGGAAAACACCTGCTACATGGTGGCGGTAGGCGAGTGCGGGCCGCGCAACATTGGTAACAGTCTGGTGATCGATCCGCTTGGCGTGGTGATTGCTAAGGCACCAGAGTGCGCTGCACTGGTGTTTGCCGAACTGGATCCGGCCCGCATCACCTACGCCCGCAGCGTGCTGCCGGTACTGGAAAATCGCCGCTTTGCCCGTCCGGAATTGCAATCACTTTGACCTGCCTGGGAGAAACTGACTGATGAAAATGCTTTTAACCGCCATCGCGCTGGCGTCCGGCCTGACGGCGAGCGTCGCCCAGGCTGCGGACGCCATTCCGACGCAAAAAATGGATCAGGCGCTGCACGATAGACTGCCGGCGCAGATCAAGCAGGCTGGCAAAATGATCTCGGTAAATAACGGCTCCTTTCCGCCGTATGAGATCGTTAACGGGCCGCACTCAATGGATGGCGCCTCGGCCGATCTTACCGTGGCGCTCGGCCAACTGCTGGGCGTGAAAATTGAACACGCGACGGTGAGCGGTCTGTCCGGCGTACTGGCCGGTATTAATTCCGGACGCTATCAGATGGCCATCGGGCCGATAGGTGATTATCCGGATCGCCAGCAAAAAGTGGACTTCATCGACTACGTGCAGGAGTTCGTGGTGTTTGGCGTGCAGAAGGGCAATCCGGCGCACATCAACGGTCTGGCAGATACCTGCGGTAAGCGCATTGCGGTGATGGCGGCCGGTTCGGCGGAGCAGGTGATCCGCAAACAGTCAGCCGCCTGTGAGGCTGCGGGCAAACCTGCAGTCGTGGTGCAGTCCTTTACCGATCAGCCTTCGTCGATACTGGCGGTGCGCTCGAAGCGTTCGGATGCCTTCTTCTCCTCGCAGGCGCCGCTGACCTATTTCATTGAGCAGGCGCAGGGGCAGCTTGAACTGTCTGGTCAGGGGCAGAAAAACGGCTTTGGCGATATCTTTCAGGGCACGGTCGTTCCCAAAGGCTCGCCGCTGGGCGAGGTGGTGCTGGATGCCTACAAAGAACTGTTTGCCAACGGCACCTACGCGGCCATCATGAAAAAGTGGAAGCTGGACGGCAACATGCTGCCGCAGCCGGGACGTAACCTTGCGCAGGAGACGGCAAAATGAGTGCCGTCGGCCCCAACGCGCGCCCCACGGATCAGGGGGACGTGCCGCAGCGCGACGTCGCTTTTGCCCGTAGCGCGCCCGCGTATGGACGCTGGGTTAGCTGGATCGTGGTCCTGACGCTGGCAGCGAATGGTCTGTGGCTGGTGGCGACCAATCCCAATTTTGAGTGGCACGTGGTGCTGCAGTGGTTTACCGAAGGCTCGGTGCTGAAAGGGCTGCAGGTGACGCTCGGGTTGACGGTGGTGTCGATGGTGCTGGGCACCCTGCTGGGGCTGCTGCTGGCGGTCTGGCGGCTGTCAGAGAATAAACTGCTGAGCGGCGTGTCAGCGCTCTACATCTGGTTCTTTCGCGGTACGCCGCTGCTGGTGCAGCTGATATTCTGGTACAACCTGTCGACGCTGTTTCCCACGCTATCGATCACCGTGCCGTGGACGGACATCACCTTTGCCAGCTGGAATACTAACGATCTGATCACGCCGCTGACTGCCGCCATCGCCGGTCTGGCGCTCAACGAGGCAGCCTATATGGCGGAGATTATCCGTGCCGGCCTGCTGTCGGTCGATCACGGTCAGGTTGAAACCACTCAGGCGTTTGGCATGAGCCGCAGCCGCGCGCTGCGGCGTATCATCATTCCACAGGCGATGCGCGCCATTATTCCCCCAACCGGCAACCAGCTGATTAGCATGATCAAAGCCACGTCGCTGGTGAGCGTCATCGCGATGGGCGATCTGCTCTATTCGGTGCAGGCCGTTTACAACCGTACCTTTGAAATCATTCCGATGCTGATGGTGGCGGTGATCTGGTATCTGCTGATTACCTCGATCCTCAACGTCGGCCAGTCAGCCATTGAGCGCTACTACGCGCGCGGCAGCAAACGTACCGTGGTGGTGAACAAACGACGCGCCAGCAGTGACACGGCGCTGGCTGCGGCCCCGCGTTTAAAGGAGGACGTATGAGCGAGATTCAGCCGCTGGTGCGTGCGCGTAATGTGCAAAAGAGCTTCGGTGATAACGCGGTGCTGAAAGGCATCGATCTCGATGTGTTTCCGGGCGAAGTGGTGGTGATTCTCGGGCCTTCGGGCTCAGGCAAGTCGACCTTTCTGCGCTGCATTAATCATCTGGAAGAGATGAATGCCGGCTCGATTATGGTGGGCGACGAGCAGATTGGTTACGCGCTAAAGCGCGGTCTGCTGCATCGCCTGTCGGCGCGGAAAATTGCCCATCAGCGGCAGAAAATCGGCATGGTGTTTCAGCAGTTCAATCTCTATCCCCATATGACGGTACTGCAAAACATCATGGAAGCGCCGATTGGCGTGCACAAGTTCCCACGTGATGAGGTGCTGCAACACGCGCGTGAGCTGCTGGCAACGGTCGGATTGAGCGATAAAGCCGACGCCTGGCCGCGACATTTGTCGGGGGGACAACAGCAGCGCGTGGCGATCGCCCGTGCGCTGGCGATCAAACCGCTGCTGATGCTGTTCGATGAACCGACCTCAGCGCTGGATCCGGAGCTGGTGGGGGAAGTGCTGGCTACCATGCGTACCTTAGCCAATCGCGGCCTGACCATGATTGTGGTAACGCATGAGATTGGCTTTGCGCGTGAAGCCGCCGATCGCGTGGTGTTCATGGATGGTGGCGTGGTGGTGGAACAGGGACCGCCAGAGCAGGTGATTGGCAATCCGCAGCATCCGCGTACCCAGGCGTTTCTCAGCCGCTTTATCTGACGCTGAGATCTCACTCTGTTACAGATTGCAGTTGAGCGTGGTGAATAACTGCGCGTTAATAGTGCTGTCCGTTTTTCGCGAAGGTTGAAAGGTAAAATATGGAAGGTATCAGTATTGCCAAACTGCTGATCATCGGTGCGCTTATCGTACTGCTTTTTGGCACCAACAAGTTACGTTCACTGGGTGGCGATCTGGGTTCCGCAATCAAGGGCTTTAAAAAAGCCATGAAAGATGATGAATCCACCGCAACCAAAAGCAGTGCCGAAGAAACGCCTGCTGAACGCGTCGGCCACAAAGAGTAATCTCTGCGCTGAACGTCAATAAGTGTAAATATTTATTACGTTAAAAAACCAGACTGCCACAGTCTGGTTTTCGTTTTTTAGTGCCAGACAATGTGATGTTCCAGCGGTTCATCCCAGCCTGGCAGGTTGCCACCGTGATCGCCGCTGGCGGTTAGCGTGCTGTCAGCGCTGTGCCACTCATCCAGCCATGCTTCGCTGAAGGTCAGCGGCAGAAGAGCGGGCGCAATATCATCCTGCTGCATCGCCAGTTCCATCAGTGCACAATCAATCGCGCTGAGATCGCTGTCATCAATTGGCGTGATAATAGCGGCAGGCTGCGGCAGTACGGTAATCAACTTATTGTAACGGCTGCTGACATGCCCCTGTTCATCGACGAACTCTGCACTGAATACATGCTGTGCCGCGCTTAAATCGGCGGGCTGAGCGAACTGCCAGTGACCCTGTGCGTCGCCCGTTACCACTTCAATCAGCACATTATCGATATAAATAAGCACCTGAGCGCCCGCCGCCAGCGTGCCGCTAAACATTTTCGGCTCACCGCTGTCATCGTAATCCACCGCATAGTCGTGTTGCTGTATGTCGCGCAGCACAGCCACCTCTGGCAGACTCAGCGGCTGCCGGGCTGGGGGCGTGGGGATCGCCGACGGGTGGGACGTCTGAGGTTCAGCGGCATACCATGCCGCAGGCAGCGCGCTGACCAGCGACAGCGCCGGGCTGAGCGCCGGAACCTCAGGCAGGCTGTGCCAGACGCTCTCGCCGGCGGCCTGCTGGGCTGACTCCAGCGGCGGCAGCGCTGGCAGCAACGGCGTTTCATCCGGCGTTACGCTGCGCAGTTCGGTGAACGGCAGTGCGGGCGCGGGCGCAGACGCAGGCTGCGCGCTTTGCGGCAGGTGCAGATGAATTTCGTCGTAGCGGTGGTCGATGCTGATGGCGGTTGCAAGAAACGCCAGTTCGCACGACGCATGGGGCGTCACGAACGGATTGGTGATATCCATGGGCGTGGTGCGCGCTTTTAGCGCATCCAGGCTTTCGCCCGACGCGCCGCTTCGCGGTCTACCAGAGGATGGACCTGACACATCCGCCGCCCGCATAAAATCGAGCTCATCGATATGAAAGGATGATTGCATAATCTGACCTTTATGAAAAAACACTGAGAAAATAAAAAATAATAAACAGGCTCTTATGGCCTCAGCGGTTAAAGCGACAGATTTGCGACAGGAATTAAGCTGTTTAAGCAGAATTTTTGCGATTGCGCCGCAGCAGGGCGCAATCGCGGCAGGAGATTACTTCACTTCCAGGCCTTTCGCCTGCATATCAGCGTGATAAGACGAGCGGACGAAGGGACCGCAGGCGGCGTGGGTAAAGCCCATCGCCAGCGCTTCTTCTTTCATCTCATCAAATTCAGCCGGGCTGACGTAACGCTGTACCGGCAGGTGGTGACGGCTTGGCTGCAGGTACTGGCCGAGGGTCAGCATGGTGACACCGTGGCGACGCAAATCGCGCATCACCTCGATGATTTCCGCATTGGTTTCCCCGAGACCGACCATCAGACCGGATTTGGTTGGCACGTCCGGATGCGCTTCTTTGAAACGCTCCAGCAGCTTCAGCGACCACTCGTAGTTGGCGCCCGGACGCACCTGGCGATAGACGCGCGGTACGTTTTCCAGGTTATGGTTGAACACATCCGGCGGCGTAGCCGTGAGGATCTCCAGCGCGCGATCCATACGCCCGCGGAAGTCCGGCACCAGCGTTTCAATTTTGATGGTCGGGCTTTTCTCGCGGATGGCGCTGATGCAGTCGGCAAAGTGCTGTGCACCGCCGTCACGCAGATCGTCGCGGTCCACCGAGGTGATCACCACATAGCGCAGCGCCATGTCGGCAATGGTTTGTGCCAGCTTCAGCGGCTCGTTGGCGTCCGGCGCGTTTGGCCGACCGTGTGCCACATCGCAGAACGGACAGCGGCGGGTACAGATGGCACCGAGGATCATAAAGGTGGCGGTGCCGTGGTTAAAGCATTCGGCAAGGTTAGGGCAGGAAGCCTCTTCACACACCGAGTGCAGGCCGTTTTTACGCATCGCCGCTTTGATGCCCTGAATGCGGCTGGAATCCGCAGGCAGCTTGATCTTCATCCACTCCGGCTTACGCAGGATTTCCTGGCGTTCGGTGACCACGGTTTTTACCGGAATCAGCGCCATTTTGTCGGCATCGCGATACTTGACGCCACGTTCCATCTGAATTGGTTTACTCATAAATCTGCAGGTTCCGGTCGGGATTGCGATTTGAAAGCTTCCTCACTCAAACTGAGAACCAGGCTTTCAACTTTATTTGAAGAAATTGCAAAAATTATATCATCTCGCCGGGGCAGAAGCAGCCGATAAGCCGTGGCGAAAGTTACAATTTTGTAAATGCGCACGTACGGTCAAGGTCAGCACGCGGCCTCATCATGCCATTCCGTGTCGCTAAAGCCGGTCAGGCGCGCGAAATGCTGCACCAGGCGCGGTTGCACGTCCGCCGGCGTGACGCCGGGCCGGAAGGCGCTGATCTGCGTCATTTGCATGCCGGCATAGCCGCAGGGATTGATGCGCAGGAAGGGCGCCAGATCCATCGCGACGTTGAGCGCCAGACCGTGAAACGAGCAGCCTTTGCGGATGCGCAGGCCTAGCGAACAGATTTTCGCATCGCCAACGTATACGCCGGGCGCATCCGCACGCGCACGCGCACTGATGTCGTAATCAGCCAGCGTAGCGATGACTGTCTCTTCCAGTGCGGTGACCAGCTCGCGCACGCCCAGCTTGCGGCGTTTAACGTCAATCAGTACATACATCACCTGCTGGCCCGGGCCGTGATAGGTTACCTGGCCGCCGCGATCGCTCTGTACCACCGGAATATCGCCCGGCACCAGCACATGTTCGGCTTTGCCCGCCTGGCCCTGAGTAAACACCGCGGGGTGTTCCACCAGCCAGATTTCATCGGCGGTGGCGCTGTCGCGCCGATCGGTAAAGTGATGCATGGCATCGGAGACGGGCTGCCAGTCGCGCTGGCCAAGCTGACGAACAAGAAGCGTATTAGCAGACAAAGCAGAAGTCCGGTAGCGAGTGGAGGGCAGAGTATAACGCTGGCAAAGCGGCCTTTACCAGCGTCAGCATTACAGCACCATGCGCACGATTTCGATGTTGCCCAGCTCTTCGTACAGGGTTTCCACCTGTTCGATGTGGGTGGCGTTAATGGTGATCGAAACCGAGTGATAATTGCCTTTGCTGCTGGGCTTCACGTCAGGGCTGTAGTCGCCGGGCGCATGACGCTGCACCACTTCAACCACTTGATCAACCAGCTCCGGTTGCGCCAGGCCCATCACTTTGTAGGTAAAAGGCGTCGGGAATTCGAGCAGTTCATTCAGTTTGGTTTTCATATTAACTCCGGTGCATAAAAAACAGGCTCCCGCCGAAGCGGGAGCAATATAGTAGCTTATCTGGGGACGGATTGGCGATTTTTCAAGCGCGCCTTAGCCGAACCAGTGATGGAACATCAGTTTGATGTAATCGATGATGCGGCTGAAGAAACCGCCTTCCTGCACTTCGTTCAGTACCACCAGCGGACGCTGTTCGATGGTTTTACCATCCAGCTGGAAGTTGATGCTGCCCACGACCTGGTTTTTCTGCAGCGGCGCGTGCAGTTCGGTGTTGTTCAGCACGTAACTGGCCTTGAGGTCTTTCATGCGGCCGCGCGGGATGGTCAGGTAGGCATCTTTTTCCACGCCGAGCTGCACGCGATCGCTGTTGCCAAACCATACCGGCTCAGACGCAAACTCTTTGCCCGCCTTCAGCGGTGCCACGGTTTCGAAGAAGCGGAAGCCCCAGGTCAGCAGCTTTTTACTTTCGGTTTCACGGCCTTTGAAGGTGTGACCGCCCATCACCGCCGAGATCAGACGCATCTGGCCTTCGGTCGCTGACGCCACCAGGTTATAGCCGGCGGCTTCGGTGTGGCCGGTTTTGATGCCGTCGACGTTCAGGCTGGTATCCCACAGCAGGCCGTTACGGTTCATCTGGCGGATGTTATTAAAGGTGAACTCTTTCTCTCTGTAGACCGCGTACTCATCCGGCACATCGCGAATCAGCGCCTGGCCAATCAGCGCCATGTCACGCGCCGTACTGTACTGACCGTCAGCATCAAGACCGTGCACGGTCTGGAAATGGGTATTTTTCAGGCCCAGCGCGCCCACGTAGTTATTCATCAGGTTAACGAACGCGTCCTGGCTGCCGGCAACGTAATCGGCCATCGCCACGCAGGCGTCGTTACCGGACTGCAGCACGATACCGCGCGTCAGCTGAGAGACCGGTACGCGATCGCCCGGCTTGAGGAACATCAGCGAGGAGCCTTTGAACACCGGATTGCCGGTTGCCCAGGCATCTTTACCGACGGTAACAATGTCATCCTGATGGATTTTGCCCGCTTTGACCGCCTGGCCGATGACGTAGCTGGTCATCATTTTGGTCAGACTGGCCGGGTCGCGGCGCGCGTCCGCGTTCTTTTCCGCCAGCACTTTGCCGGAGTTATAGTCGATTAGCACGTAAGCTTCGGCATCGATGTCCGGCACGCCCGGAATCATGGTTTTCAGATTAACATCATCTGCAAAGGCAACGTGGCTGAGGGAGAGAGCGACCAGTGATCCCACTGTCAGGCGTTTCAGAAAACGAGAAGGTTTCAGCGTATTCATGTTCAGGACTACAGCATCCGTGGGGTTAAGAGTGAAAAAAGTGCCTTACTATAGCAAAGCTGCCATCGTGCGACATCTGGCTTTATGCCTCAGTGTCAGCAGGCAAGGGCACGGCCCGTCACATTGACGGGCGGGCCGTGGTAATAAAGGAGCTGATCTGCGCTTCAGTGCTCAGACGCTGCTGCAGCGCCGCGGCCTGAGCCCGGCTGCTGAAACCGCCAAGCTGCACGCGGTAGACATTGCCATTGGCTTCCACCGCGCCGGGTACACCAAAGCGCTGGCCAAGGCTGTCCGCCATCTGCCGGGCGCGAGCGGCATCATTCAGGGCGCCAACCTGTACCACAAAACCGCTGCCGGCATGGGCGCTGGCGTTGTGGCTGGCCGGAGCCGGGCTCGCTGCCGCAGCCGCAGCCGGTGCGGCAGGGCTGGGGGCAACCGGTGTAGCCGGCGCGCTGCCTTCCAGTACGCCGCTGGCTAACGGCTGCGGTGCGCCGAGAAAGCCGCTGCTCTGCACCGGTGCGCCGATGTTGCCGTTGCTCTGCAGTGAACTGTTATCCACCGCGCGGACGTCCTGTGCGGCAGGCGCTGGCGCGCTGCTGGCGCCGGTCATCACCATGCCGCCGCTCAGGTCAGGGCGCGCCGGCAGCGCATAGCTCTGTTTGGCCACGGTGGTGCCGATGGTGCCCGGACCGGATACTGAACCGTCCGGCGCTACCTTGATGTAATCCACCCGTACGCGGGTGTTATTGGAAATATTCAGGCGATCGCCCGCGGCGCGCGACAGGTCAATAATCCGGCCCGGCGTGTAAGGGCCGCGATCGTTAACGCGCACCACAATCTGCCGGCCATTGGCCAGGTTGGTGACGCGCACGTAGCTTGGCAGCGGCAGGGTAGGGTGTGCGGCGCTTAACGCGTCCGGATCATAGGTTTCACCCAGCGCGGTGCGGTTGCCCTGCGCCTCTTCACCGTACCAGGTTGCCAGACCAACTTCACTGTAGTTAGACGGATCTTTAATCACCCGGTAGGTTTTGCCGTTGACGCTGTAGTCCTGGCTGGTAGAGGGATTGATCGGCTCATAGCGCGGCTCCACGCCAGGAATCTCCACCACCGGGCCATTGTAGGCCGGCTGTGGCGGGGCCGTGTTCGTCTGCTGTTCCGGTGTGGAACAGGCAGCCAGTACCAGTGATGCCAGAGCAACCCCAAGCCAGTCCTTACGCATGTGCAGCCTCTTAAACGCTTTTAGATAACATTTTTCGATGAGTGTGGATCGACATCACGATGCCAAATCCGGCCATTAACACAATCAGCGCCGATCCGCCGTAGCTCACCAGCGGCAGCGGCACGCCAACCACCGGTAAGATACCACTAACCATGCCAATGTTAACGAAAACATACACAAACAGAATCAGCATCAGGCCGCCGGACATCACGCGACCAAAGGTGGTTTGCGCGCGTGCGGCAATCACCAGCCCGCGCATGATCAGCAGCAGATAAAGTACCAGCAGCAGCAGGACGCCCACCAGGCCGAGCTCTTCCGCCAGCACCGCGAAGATAAAGTCGGTGTGACGTTCGGGCAGAAACTCCAGCTGCGACTGGGTGCCATGCAGCCAGCCTTTGCCGCGCAGGCCGCCGGAGCCGATAGCAATCTTGGACTGAATAATGTGGTAGCCGGCACCGAGCGGATCGCTCTCCGGATCGAGCAGCATCATCACGCGGTCGCGCTGATAATCGTGCATCAGAAAGAACCACAGAATCGGGATGAACGCCGCCACCAGCAGCACGGCCACGCCAATCAGCTTCCAGCTCATGCCCGAGAGGAACAGCACAAACAGGCCGGAGGCGGCGATCAGAATGGAGGTACCGAGGTCCGGCTGCGCCGCCACCAGCAGCGTCGGCATGAAAATCAGCACCAGCGCGATGCCGGTGTTTTTCAGTGTCGGCGGGCAGACATCGCGGTTGATGAAGCGTGCCACCATCAGCGGCACGGCGATTTTAGCGATTTCCGACGGCTGAAAGCGCACAAAACCGAGATCCAGCCAGCGCTGTGCCCCTTTACTGATGTGACCGAAGGCATCGACCGCCACCAGCAAAATCACGCAGACAATGTAGAGATAGGGCGCCCAGCTTTCATACACGCGCGGCGGCACCTGCGCCATCACCAGCATGATGATGGTGCCCATGGCAATCTGCCCGAGCTTGCGCTCCATCATGCCCGGATCCTGGCCGCTGGCGCTCCAGATAACAATGGCGCTGTAGGCCAGCAGGCTGATGATGATCAGCATAAACAGCGGGTCGATATGGATACGCGTCCAGATCGTTCTTTTCTGGGGACTATCGTTCATCGACATCGTTATTCACCTTCGTAGCCGGGCGGCATGGGTGCGGCTTCTGGCAGCACGGTATTGTTGTCGCCCAGCATTATGTGGTCGAGAATCTGGCGCATCACGGTGCCCACCGCCGGGCCGGCACCGCCGTTTTCCAGAATCATGGTGACGGCGACGCGCGGCTTGTCGTACGGCGCGAAGGCGGTCATCAGCTTATGGTCACGCAGCCGTTCGGCAATCTTGTGCGCGTTGTAGGTCTCATTCTCTTTCAGGCCAAACACCTGTGCGGTACCGGATTTCGCCGCAATCTTGTACGGTGCATCGGCAAAGCTTTTATGCGCGGTGCCGTTGGCGCGGTTGGCCACGCCATACATCCCGTCTTTGGCGATCTCCCAGTAGCCGGAATGAATGTCGCCAATCGGCGCATCCGGCGGCTGGCGATACGGCACCATGCTGTTGCCTTCACGGGTGGCGCGCAGCAGGTGTGGCACTTTAATCACGCCGTCGTTAATCAGGATCATCAGCGCTTTGTTCATCTGCACCGGCGTCGCCGTCCAGTAGCCCTGGCCGATACCGACCGGAATGGTATCGCCCTGATACCACGGCTTTTTAAAGCGTTTCATCTTCCATTCGCGCGTCGGCATGTTACCGGGGCTCTCCTGCGGCAGGTCGATACCGGTACGGTGGCCGTAGCCGAATTTGGTCATCCACTCCGACAGGCGGTCGATGCCCATGTCATAGGCCACCTGATAGAAGAAGGTATCCGCCGACTCTTCCAGCGATTTGGTGACGTTGAGGCGACCGTGGCCCCACTTTTTCCAGTCGCGGTAGCGTTTTTCCGAGCCCGGCAGCTGCCACCAGCCCGGATCGAACAGGCTGGTATTACGGTTGATCACGCCGGCGCTGAGCGCTGAGACCGCCACATAAGGTTTAACCGTGGAGGCTGGCGGATACGATGCCTGCAGCGCACGGTTATACAGCGGGCGGTTCTCATCGCCGAGCAGCGCCTTATAATCTTTACTCGAAATACCATCGACAAACAGATTCGGATCGTAACTGGGTGTGGAGACCAGCGCGAGAATCTCACCGGTGCGCGGATCGCTCACCACCACGGCGGCGCGGCTGCCGGTCAGCAGGGTTTCGATGTACTGCTGTAGCTTGAGATCGATGGTCAGCCAGATATCGCGTCCGGCCTGCGGTGACTGCTCATGCAGCTGACGGATCACGCGGCCGCGGTTGTTGACTTCCACCTCTTCGTAACCGGTTTTGCCGTGCAGCACATCTTCGTAATAGTTTTCGATGCCGAGCTTACCGATATCGTGTGTGGCTGCGTAGTTTGGCCATTTGCCTTCTTCATCAAGTCGCTTGACGTCACGATCGTTGATTTTCGAGACGTAACCCACCACGTGCGTCAGCGTCTGGCCGTAAGGGTAGTAGCGGCGCTGGTAGCCTTTCACTTCCACGCCCGGGAAACGGTACTGGTTCACTGCGAAGCGCGCGACCTGCACTTCATTCAGGCCGGTTTTAACCGGAATCGAGGTAAAGCGGCGCGAGCGCTTGCGCTCTTTTTCAAACGCATCGATATCGTCGTCGGTCAAATCCAGCACCGGCCGCAGATCCTGCAGCGTCTGCTTCAGGTCATCGACTTTTTCCGGCACCAGCTCGGCCTGGTAAATGGTGCGATTGAGCGCCAGCGGCACACCGTTGCGGTCATAGATGATGCCGCGGCTGGGGGCGACCGGCACCAGTTTGATGCGGTTTTCGTTTGAACGGGTGCTGTAGTCGTCGAAGCGCAGGATCTGCAGATGATACAGATTGACCACCAGCACGCTGGAGAGCAGCAGGATGCCGACAAAGGCCACCAGGGCGCGGCGGACAAACAGTTTCTGTTCGGCAGTGTAATCGCGAAAAGCGTTGCTCTGTAATTTCATCCGCTGCGTTTATTGTCTGGAGGTTGTCAGGCGTTTATTCACGGTGATAAGGGTGATTAGTGGTAATACTCCAGGCACGATACAGGCTTTCCGCCACCAGCACACGCACCAGCGGGTGCGGCAGCGTTAACGCGGACAGTGACCAGCTCTGCTCGGCTGCCGCTTTACACGCCGGCGCCAGGCCTTCCGGCCCACCAATCAGCAGGCTGACATCACGCCCGTCCAGCTTCCAGCGCTCTAACTGCTGCGCCAGCTGCGGCGTTTCCCACGGCTGTCCGGGAATATCCAGCGTCACAATGCGGTTGCCTTTGCCCACCGCCGCCAGCATCGCTTCACCCTCTTTTTCCAGAATGCGTTTGATGTCGGCGTTTTTGCCGCGTTTACCGGCCGGCACTTCAGTCAGCTCAAACGGCATATCTTTGGGAAAGCGACGAAGGTACTCCATGAAACCGGTCTGAACCCAGTCGGGCATTTTGGTGCCGACGGCGACAAGCTGCAGTTTCAACGTTTAGCTCCAGAGCTTTTCCAGCTCGTACAGCTGGCGGCTCTCTTCCTGCATCACGTGCACGATCACTTCACCGAGATCGACCACAACCCAGTCAGCAGCCGCTTTGCCGTCGACGCCGAGCGGTTTCAGGCCTGCCGCGCGCGATTCCTGCATCACATGGTCAGCGATGGAGGAGACGTGACGGTTGGAGGTCCCGGTACAGATAATCATGCAATCGGTGATACTGGATTTGCCCTGCACATCAATCGCAACGATGTCCTGGCCTTTGAGATCATCAATCTTATCAATAACGAACTCTTGGAGTGCTTTGCCTTGCAAAAGGTTCCCCTTAAAAACAGGTGATTATGGGCAGGCTGAATGCCCCGGAAAACGCAGCCAAAAATGAAGCGGCGCAGTATAGCACGCGGCGATCAATCGCGATATAAGCCCGCGCGATCGATGTAGTCGATCACCGCCGCCGGCAGCAGATCGGCGCAGTCCTTGCCATGATGGCGGCGCTGGCGAATCTCAGTGGCAGAAATGTCGAACAGCGGCGTATCGGCCAGCCAGATGTGGCCTGCCGGCGCGCGATGCAGCTGCTGCACTTCATGCGCGCGGTGCGCATCCAGCCACTGCTGCATCTCTGGCGTAGCCATCTGCGCGGCGTAGCCTGGACGCTGACAAACCAGCAGGTGACACAGCGACAGCAGTTCCTGCCAGCGATGCCATTTTCCTAACGTTAGCAGAGAATCCTGACCGATGATAAACCCGAGGGGCTGTTGTGCACCGCGCTCGGCGCGCAGGGTTTCCAGCGTGTCCACCGTCCATGACGGCGTGGTGCGCGTCAGCTCGCGCGTGTCGATATCAAACAGCGGACGATCGGCAATGGCGCAGCGCAGCATCGCCACGCGCTGTTGTGCGCTGGCTTCCGGCTGTGGCCGGTGCGGCGGCACATTGTTCGGCAGCAGCGTCACTTTTTGCAGGCCAACCTGCTGCGCCAGCGCGGTGACCGGACGCAGATGGCCGAAATGAATTGGATCGAAAGTGCCGCCAAACAGCGCGTAAAGGTCAGACATCGGTTAAACCCAGCGGAAAATCACGATGGCACAGCAGCAATGACAGCGTCTCCAGCTGCGGCCACAGATTCTGACCGTAGTCCTGCTTCATGGTCAGTTCGAGTTGAGCCAGCAGATGCACCGCTTGCTGCAGCCGTTGCGCATCCAGTCGCTGCAGTGCTTCAGTGAACAGGGCACGGCGGTTCTGCCAGATACGCTGTTGATCCATCAGCGTGCGCAGCGGCTGCTTCGCCTGCTGGCGTTGCAGCTGCAGTAGCGTCAGCAGATCGCGCTGCAGCGTGCGCAGCAGAATCACCACTTCGCTGTCCTCTTTTTGCAGCTGACGCAAAATGTGCAGCGCGCGTTTGCTCTTGCCGGCCAGCAGCGCATCAACCCAGTGAAACGGCGTGAAATGCGCGGCATCGTTCACCGCTTCTTCCACGCGGGGCAGCGTCAGTTTGCCGTCCGGCCACAGCAGCGACAGCCGCTCCAGCGCCTGGGCCAGCGCCAGCAGATTACCTTCATAACAGTAGCAGAGCAGCTGAATTGCCGCATCATCAATACTCAGCTGCAGGGCTTTCGCGCGGGCGGCCACCCAGCGCGGCAGCTGCGCCTGTTCCGGCGTCTGGCACGGCACCAGCACCGCACTGGCGCTGAGCGCTTTGAACCAGGCGCTGTTTTCCTGCGCTTTGGTCAGCTTTGCCATACGCAGCACCAGCATAATGTCGCTGTGCAGCAGCGCCGCCAGTTTCACCAGCTGTTCGGCGATGGCGGCGTTGGGGCCGTTTTCCGGCAGTTGCAGCGTCAGCGTCTGGCGCTGTGTGAACAGGCTCAGCGACTGACAGCTGGCGAAAATCGCCTCCCAGTCAGTCTGCGCATCAACGCTGACGGAAAAATGTTCGTCGAAGCCCTGCTGAGCGGCGGCAGCGCGGATGGCATCTGCGCTCTCCTGAATCAGCAGGGGTTCATTACCGGTGAGAAAATAACAGGCGCGCAGCCCCTCTCGAAGCTGCGCGCGCAGTTGTTCAGGATAGATCCTGATCATTGCAGACTGGTGGCTGACGAGGAGGGCACTTCCGGTGAGTCCGCGCCTGGCGCAATCACTTCAGGTTGCGGCAGCGTCTCTTTGTTGCTCTCCTGCGCGGCGTGTACCGTCAGCAGCTTACGTACCAGCTGCTCGGCGGCACGCTGACGCATCTCCTGCACAATCATATCCTGCTCGGCATCCTTCGCCAGCGCGGCGTTCGGGTTGTCGAAGAACGAACGGTACACCGTGGTGCTGATCGGATAAATGCCTTTGCCCGGCAGCAACACCTGCGCGCTGACGGTCATCACCAGCGAGTATTCGGCGGTGGTGCCGCTGATGAATACCGACGCGGTATCGCGTCCCTGGCTCTCCGCGCCGAGACGCAGCGTCGGGTATTGCGCACTGGCCGCTTTGCTGTCTTCAACGATTTTGACATCGTTGATGCGCAGCTGCTGACGCACGGTGCGCGCCAGCGGGCCATACGGATCGCCGCTCTGGACGATCAGCGTTTTCATTTCCGGTGGCACCTGCGTGGTGCCGCGCGGATGAAAACCACAGCCGGCAGTGACCAGCACTGCAAGCAGGACAAACAGCCTGATAACGAGTTGTCGCACAGTTCCTCCTGAACTTAACCTACGACCAGGTTAAGCAGTTTGCCAGGGACATAAATCACTTTACGAAGGGTGACGCCATCCAGATATTTCGCCACCAGATGCTCCTGTGCCGCACGCGCCTGCACCTGTTCCTGCGTCGCATCCGGCGCCACGGTAATTTTACCACGCACTTTACCGTTGACCTGCACCACCACCAGCAGCGAATCCTCTACCATTGCTGCTTCATCGGCAACCGGCCAGCTGGCGTCGTCGATGCTGCCTTCGCCACCCAGTGCCTGCCACAGCACGTAGCTGGCGTGCGGGGTGAATGGGTAGAGCAGGCGCGTTACGGCGACCAGCGCTTCCTGCATCAGGGCGCGATCCTGTTCGCTCTCCTGCGGCGCGCGCAGCAGTTTGTTCATCAGCTCCATGATCGCCGCAATCGCGGTGTTGAAGGTCTGACGACGGCCGATGTCATCCGCCACTTTGGCGATGGTTTTGTGCAGATCGCGACGCAGCGCTTTCTGCTCATCGTTGAGCGCGTTGACATCCAGCGCCACGGTCGCGCCTTTAGCCACGTGATCGTATGCCAGCTTCCACACGCGTTTCAGGAAGCGGTTTGCGCCTTCCACGCCTGACTCCTGCCACTCCAGCGTCATTTCCGCCGGGGAGGCAAACATCATGAACAGGCGCACGGTATCTGCGCCGTAGCGCTCAACCATCAGCTGCGGGTCGATGCCGTTGTTTTTGGACTTCGACATTTTGCTCATGCCCGCGTAGATCACTTCGCGGCCCTGATTGTCGATGGCTTTGGTGATGCGGCCTTTTTCGTCGCGCTCGACGTTAACGTCAACCGGAGAAACCCAGTTGCGCTCGCCGTTGGAGCCGACGTAGTAGAAGGCGTCAGCCAGTACCATGCCCTGACACAGCAGACGTTTGGCCGGCTCGTCAGAGTTGACCAGGCCCGCGTCGCGCAGCAGCTTGTGGTAGAAGCGGAAATACATCAGGTGCATGATGGCGTGTTCGATACCGCCCACATACTGATCGACCGGCAGCCAGTAGTTCGCTGCCGCCGGATCCAGCATGCCTTCGTTGTAGTTCGCACAGGTGTAACGCGCGTAGTACCACGATGATTCCATAAAGGTGTCGAAGGTGTCGGTTTCACGCAGCGCCGGCTGACCGTTGACGGTGGTTTTCGCCCACTCCGGATCGGCTTTGATTGGGCTGGTGATACCGTCCATGACCACGTCTTCCGGCAAAATCACCGGCAGCTGATCTTCTGGCGTTGGCATTACGGTGCCATCTTCCAGCGTCACCATCGGAATTGGCGCACCCCAGTAGCGCTGGCGTGACACACCCCAGTCGCGCAGGCGATAGTTCACTTTACGCACGCCGACGCCTTTGGCCGCCAGCGCATCGGCGATGGCATTGAAGCCGGCGTCGTGGTCCAGACCGTCAAACTCGCCGGAGTTGAACAGCGTGCCTTTTTCGGTCATCGCTGCGGCGCTGACATCCGGCGCGGTACCGTCGAGGTTGAGTACCACCGGCTTGATGTTGAGATCGTATTTGGTGGCGAATTCCCAGTCGCGCTGGTCATGACCCGGTACGGCCATCACGGCACCGGTGCCGTACTCCATCAGCACGAAGTTAGCGACCCAGACCGGAATCTCTTCGCCCGTCAGCGGATGGATAGCGTGCAGGCCGGTGGCCATGCCTTTCTTCTCCATCGTGGCCATATCCGCTTCGGCGACTTTGGTGTTGCTGCATTCAGCAATGAAGTCAGCCAGCGCCGGGTTGTTGACGGCAGCCTGGCGCGCCAGAGGATGACCGGCTGCCACGGCGACATAAGTTGCCCCCATGAAGGTGTCCGGACGAGTGGTGTAAACCGTGACTTTTTCCGCGCTGTTGGCCACATCAAAGGTGATCTCGACACCTTCAGAACGGCCAATCCAGTTGCGCTGCATGGTCTTAACCTGCTCCGGCCAGTCTTCCAGCTTATCGAGGTCGTTGAGCAGCTCTTCGGCGTAATCGGTGATTTTCACGAACCACTGCGGGATCTCTTTGCGTTCGACTTTGGTGTCGCAGCGCCAGCAGCAGCCATCGATCACCTGTTCGTTCGCCAGTACGGTCTGGTCGTTCGGGCACCAGTTGACTGCGGAGGTTTTTTTGTAGACCAGACCTTTTTCGTACAGTTTGGTGAAGAACCACTGTTCCCAGCGATAATACTCAGGCTGACAGGTCGCCAGTTCGCGACTCCAGTCATAGCCGAAGCCCAGCAGTTTCAGCTGGTTTTTCATGTATTCGATGTTGTCGTAGGTCCAGGGCGCTGGCGCAGTGTTGTTTTTCACCGCCGCCCCTTCGGCGGGCAGGCCAAAGGCATCCCAGCCAATCGGCTGCAGGACGTTTTTGCCCAGCATGCGCTGGTAGCGCGCAATTACATCGCCAATGGTGTAGTTACGCACGTGGCCCATGTGCAGGCGGCCAGAAGGATAGGGCAGCATAGACAGGCAGTAGTATTTCTCTTTGCCTTCCTGCTCGGTCACTTTGAAGGTTTCGTTTTCGTCCCAGTGCTGCTGGACGCGGGATTCTATCTCTTCCGGGCGGTATTGCTCTTGCATGGCTGCCTGTGGTCCTTGTGAAATCGTTTTTTAAACACTTTTGATCCGCATAGCATACCCATAAGGCCGCCCCTCAACAACAATTGACGCCCTCCGGCGGCGTGATTTGTGCGGAATGCGCCAGCGCTTTCACCCTTTTGCGATTTCCTCTGCGCTAAGCGCAGCAAATATGGCAAAGCGGCTAAACTTAACTCAGCATCCGCAGCGGAAAGGAGAACAAAATGAATAATGTGGCGCAGGAGTATCGTGCAACGGTAGCAGCATTAACCCAGCGGCTGGAGCGTGGCGAACGTGATGTCGACGCACTGGTCGCCGAGGCGCGTAGTGCGCTGCTGCAGAAACAGACGCTGACCACCGCCGAAGTCGACGAGGTCATGCGCGCGGTGCGGCGCGATTTGCACGAGTTCGCGCTCAGCTATCAGGAATCCAGCGAAGCGCTCGGCGATTCAGTGTTTCTGCGGGTGATTCGTGAAAGCTTATGGAAGGAGCTGGCCGATATCACTGATAAAAGCCAGCTGGAGTGGCGCGAAGTGTTTCAGGATCTGCGGCATCACGGCGTGTATCAGAGCGGCGAAGTGGTGGGGCTGGGTAACCTGGTGTGTGAAAAGTGCGGCTTTACCCGGGCGATTTACACCCCGGAGAGCCTGACGCGCTGCCCGGAGTGCGGCCACGATCAGTTCCAGCGTCAGCCGTTTGAGCCCTGAATTATCACCGTGCTCTGAAGGAAAAAAAGTATTGCTGCTGAAGGCGTGCGGACTGTCAGAAGGGAACCTGAACACGCCCGGATCGGCAAAACCCGCATCCCTGCGTGCCTCGACACGCGGCATCCCTGCCGCGTGTCGTCCGGCTTAGTTCAGGATCCCTTCTGCCGTAAAAAAGCAGGTGCGGCGGTATGAGTGCATTTGTCACCGCGATGATGAAGCTTAATGATGCGCAAGGCATAGCACCTTGCGGCAGCCTCCGCGCCAGGGAAGGCGCGGCGGCAGGCTCCAGGAGGATTCATGCCGGTGCGGCAAGACGCTATGCCTTGCGCAGTCGGGTACCGCATCACAGCAGCAATATATCGATTTTGGTGAAGTGCAGGAGGGGCAAGATAAGCCCTGACGCTGGCGGTCCGTGGACCGCCAGCATTGTGAGTATTAGTGCAGGATTTTCGCCAGGAAGTCTTTGGCACGGTCGGACTGCGGATTGCTGAAGAAGTCATCCTTGTTGGTGTCTTCAACGATCTTCCCTTCATCCATAAAGATGACGCGATTCGCCACTTTGCGTGCAAAGCCCATCTCGTGCGTCACCACCATCATCGTCATGCCTTCGTTGGCTAACTCCACCATGACGTCCAGCACTTCGTTGATCATCTCCGGATCCAGTGCGGAAGTCGGTTCATCGAACAGCATGGCGATAGGATCCATGCACAGCGCACGGGCGATGGCGACGCGCTGCTGCTGACCGCCAGACAGCTGACCAGGGAATTTCTCCGCATGCGCCGCCAGACCCACGCGCTTCAGCAGGGCAAGGCCCTTATCGCGCGCGGCAGTTTTGTCGCGCTTCAGCACTTTCACCTGCGCCAGCACCAGGTTATCAATGATGCTGAGATGCGGGAACAGTTCGAAGTGCTGAAACACCATGCCCACTTTGCTGCGCAGTTGAGCGAGATTGGTTTTTTTGTTGTTCACCTCGGTACCGTTCACCTGAATGCTGCCCTGCTGCACGGGCTCCAGCCCGTTCACCGTTTTAATCAGCGTCGATTTACCCGAGCCGGACGGTCCGCAGACCACCACTACCTCACCTTTCTTCACTTCGGTGGAGCAGTCGGTCAGCACCTGAAAGTGCCCATACCACTTAGAAACATTTTTCAGGCTAATCATTTAAACCGTCCTTTTTCTTTTCAGATAACTGACCAACAGCGAAGCGCTCAGGCTGATCACGAAGTAGACCAGACCGGCAAACAGAACCATTTCTACCTGGGTACCGTCACGTTCACCGATAGTGGACGCGGTGCGGAAGAAGTCCGCCAGGCTTAACACATACACCAGCGAGGTGTCCTGGAACAGCACGATGCCCTGCGTCAGCAGCAGCGGCACCATGGCGCGGAACGCCTGCGGCAGGATGATCAATTTCATCGACTGCCACTGCGTCATACCCAGCGCCAGCGCCGCGTTGGACTGGCCGCGCGAGATGCTCTGGATACCGGCGCGGATAATCTCCGAATAGTAAGCGGCTTCAAACAGCGCAAACGCCACCATGGCGGAGATCAGGCGGATATCGGTTTTTGGCGACAGCCCAAGCACCTGCTGCAGGAAGCTGGGAACCACCAGATAGAACCACAGCAGCACCATCACCAGCGGTACCGAGCGGAACAGGTTCACGTACAGTTTGGCGAACCAGCGGATCGGGGCGAACGCGGACAAACGCATCACCGCCAGAATGGTGCCCCAGATAATGCCAAACACCACCGCCACCGCCGTGATTTTCAGCGTAATGATCATGCCGTTCAGCAGATAGGGCAGGCTGGGCGGAATCGAACTCCAGTCAAAATCGTACATTATTTGCCCCCCAGGTTGCCGGGCAGGCGGATTTTGCGTTCTACCAGACTCATAATCAGCATGATCACCAGGTTAATACCGACGTAGGCCAGGGTGATAGCGGTGAAAGATTCATAGGCATGCGCCGAGTAATCCAGCAGCTTGCCCGCCTGCGCCGCCAGGTCGACCAGACCGATGGTAGAGGCGATGGCGGAGTTCTTCACCAGGTTAAGCATTTCCGAGGTCATCGGCGGCACAATCACGCGGTAGGCGTTAGGCAGCAGCACGTAGCGGTAGGTCTGCGGCAGCGTCAGGCCCATCGCCAGACCGGCGTTTTTCTGGCCGCGCGGCAGCGACTGAATCGCGGCGCGCACCTGCTCACACACGCGTGCGGCGGTGAACAGACCGAGACAGATGGTTGAAGAGAGGAAAAACTGGATGTTCGGGTCCAGTTCAGCCTTAAACCACATGCCGAGCTTCTCCCCGACCAGTTCTGGCGCCACCAGATACCAGAAGAAGAACTGCACGATCAGCGGAATATTACGAAACAGCTCCACGTAGCAGGTGCCAATCGTGGACAGCCAGCGATTAGGCACGGTACGCAGAATGCCAAAGAAGGAACCTACCAGGAAGGCGATAATCCAGGCGCAGCAGGAGACCGCAACGGTCACCTGAAATCCGGACCACAGCCAGCCGAGGTAAGTCGTATTGCCGAACGGAGCCTGCTGTAAAAAGATGCCCCAGTTCCAATCGATACCCATAACGAGCTCCGGTAAAAAAAGGGTAGCGAGGCTACCCATAAGATTGTTGAGCGGTGTCTTGTGTCCTGCTTCAGGGGAACGGCCTGTTACAGTCTGTCTGTCCGCACCGCGTGTTCAGCAATCGAGAGGGCAGCAGTGCCGCCCTTGTTTTCATTGTTAATTCAGAGTGCTTTGTCGTTCGGTGCTTTAAACAGCGCCTGCATATCAGAAGACAGCTCGAAGTTCAGGTTCAGGTTCTTCGGCGGAATTGGCTGTTTGAACCAGGTATCGAACCATTTGGTGGCTTCACCCGACGTCTGCGCTTTGGCGATGGTGTCATCCATCAGCTGTTTAAACGGCGCATCGTCTTTACGCAGCATGCAGCCGTAGGCTTCTTTGGATTGCGGCGTGCCAGTGATTTCCCAGTTATCCGGTTTCTTCGCCTTGGCTCGTTCACCGGCCAGCAGCGCGTCATCCATCATGAAAGCCACTGCGCGACCGGTTTCCAGCGTGCGGAACGAGTCACCGTGATCTTTCGCGCTGATGATGCGCATATCCATTTTCTTCTCGTCATTCAGCTTGCGCAGCAGAATCTCAGAGGTGGTGCCCGAGGTGACGACCACGGTTTTGCCTTTCAGATCGGCGAAATCTTTGATGTCGCCGCCTTTCTTCACCAGCAGACGCGTACCGATGATGAAGATGGTGTCAGAGAACGCCGCCTGCTGCTGACGCTCTACGTTGTTGGTGGTCGAGCCACACTCGAAATCGTAGGTGCCGTTTTGCAGCAGTGGAATACGGTTTTGCGAGGTGATCGGCAGCATTTTGACCTGCAGATCCGGCTTATTCAGTTTCGCTTTGATGGCGGCAACAATGGCGTTGGAGTAGTCCTGCGAATAGCCCACCACTTTCTGCTGGTTGTCGTAGTAAGAAAAGGGAACGGATGACTCACGGTGCCCCACGACAATCACGCCACTATCATTGATTTTTTTCAGGGTGCCGGTGAGATCTTCCGCCTGGGCCGCGCCCGCTGCTGCGCCCAACAGCAGAAGCGATAATGCCACTTTGCGAATCTGCATGTTCCTACTCCTTCGTGTGAATGTTGCGCAGAACATAAACTGCGCAGATGGTGATGTTGTGTGTATTTCCTGCTGCTTTTTTAATTATCCCTTAGCGCAACTGCGCGCAGGATAGTGATTAACATAGCGAATTGTTAACGTAATGAAACAAAAAAGTTCGTTTTTTGCGAGCCGCTCCGCACCAATAAGAGGCAAAAAACGGCCTCTGCGCCAATTAAGTGCGCGTCGGTGCCAGATAATGGTGCGCAAACAGGGCATTACGCTGACAAATCACGGATGTTGCTAAAACCACTGAAATAATTAGCAATGATCGTGCCAGTACGCGGAGAGCGGGCAAAAAGGCAGCAGAAAGTGGCGGTGACTAAGGATAAAGGGAGCGGAAAACTGCGCAGAAAAAAGGCGAAGCCTGCGCTTCGCCTGGTGAGAGAGGGCGGGATATCAGGCGCGGCGGCGTAAAATTGCCAGCACGATGCCCGCCAGCGTCAGCAGCCATACCGGCCAGATACCGACGCGTGCATACGGCGTTTCCCCGCTGGCAGGCGTGACTGTAGCGCTCAGCACTTCGCGGGTGAACTGCGGGATGATGTTCTCCACGTCTCCCTGCGCATTCACCACTGCGGTAACACCATTGTTCGTTGAGCGCAGCAGCGGACGACCCAGCTCCAGCGCGCGCATACGTGCCATCTGGAAATGCTGCCACGGACCGATCGAATGACCGAACCAGGCATCGTTCGACACCGTCAGCAGGAAGTTGGTGTCCGGACGGAAGTTGGCGCGCACCTGTTCGCCCAGCACGATCTCATAGCAAATGGCGCTGGTGAGGTTGTAGCCCGCCACTTTCAGCTGCGGCTGCAGGTAGGCGCCACGGCTGAACGAGGACATCGGCAGGTCGAAGAACGGAGCCAGCGGACGCAGCAGACCTTCCAGCGGCACAAACTCGCCAAACGGCACCAGATGGTTTTTCTGGTAGCGGTTGCGGCTCTGATAGCTGTAAGGCTGCGCGCCGCCCAGCACAATTACCGAGTTGTAATCGTGATAGCGGTTGTCGCTTTCCACGCGCGAATCAACAATGCCGGTGATCAGCGTGCTGCCGCGCGCGCGCAGTTCGTCATCCAGCGCGTGCAGAAACGGCTGCTGATTACTCTCCAGATCGGTAATTGCCGACTCCGGCCAGATGATGATTGGCGCTTTGCCGATAAACGGCTTGCTGTATGCGGTATAGACGCGCAGCGTGGTCAGCAGCTGCTGCGGATCCCACTTCATTGACTGCGGAATATTGCCCTGCACCATCGCTACATTGACGCTGCGTTGCGGCAGCGGCTGATACCACTGCAGCATCCGCAGTGGCCACGGCAGCAGCAGCAGCACGACGGCGATAATCAGGTTTTTCACGCTGCGGTGGTAGCAGGCCGAGGCCAGCAGGCCGGCAATCACCATCAGCAGGAAGGTGATGGTTTCCACGCCAGCCAGCGGCGCCAGGCCTTTCAGCGGCCCATCGATCTGGCTGTAGCCAAACTGCAGCCATGGAAAGCCGGTCAGCACCCAGCCGCGCAGAAACTCGGTGATCTGCCACAGCGCCGGTGCCGCCAGCGCCATGCGCCACAGCGTGGCATGTGGCCAGAAGCGGTTCAGCAGCAGGGCAAACAGCAGCGGGTAAAGCGCCAGATAGGCGGCGAGCAGCACCACAAGGAACACATTGACCGGGCCGGGCATGCCGCCAAACGTCGCAATGCTGACGTACACCCAGTTGATGCCGCTGCCGAACAGGCCAAAGCCCCAGGCAAAACCGATGCCTGCCGCCTGCGCGCTGCGGCGATCCAGCAACAGCAGTTGCAAACCAGCCAGAGAGAGCAGGGCGGCGGGCCAGAAATCATACGGGGAAAAGGAAAGGGTGCCCGCGGCACCCAGAATTAATGCCAGCAGCAGGCGAACCCGCTGCTGCGAGTAGAGAGAGGCTAATGCCATAAAATTATTCGTCTTCCAGTTGCGGTTGCGGAGAGTCTTCCGGAATTTTCACATGCACCTGGATGATACGGCGGCTGTCAGCCATCGCAACTTTGAATTGGTAACCCTCAATGTCGATGCTTTCACCGCGCGCCGGCAGATGGCCGAATCCCTGCATCACCAGACCGCCAATGGTATCGACTTCGTCATCACTGAAATCGCTACCAAATACCTCATTGAAATCCTCAATCGGCGTCAGCGCACGCACCGTATAGGTGTGGCGGTTGAGCTGACGGATATCGCGATCTTCTTCGTCGTCATATTCGTCTTCAATTTCGCCGACGATCAGCTCAAGGATATCTTCGATGGTCACCAGTCCGGAGACACCACCGAACTCATCAATGACGATCGCCATATGATAGCGCTGCGAGCGGAACTCTTTGAGCATGCGATCGACGCGCTTGCTCTCAGGCACTACCACGACCGGGCGCAGCACTTTTTCCATGCTGAATGGCTCTGCGCTGCTGCTCATAAACGGCAGCAGATCTTTCGCCATCAGAATGCCTTCAACATGGTCTTTATCTTCGCTGATTACCGGGAAGCGCGAGTGGGCAGATTCAATAATCACCGCCAGGCACTCTTCAAGGCTCTGGTTGCGCTTCAGGGTTATCATCTGCGAGCGCGGGATCATAATGTCGCGCACGCGCTGTTCGGCAATATCCAGCACCCCTTCCAGCATGTCGCGGGTGTCCTGGTCGATCAGCTCTTTTTGCTCAGAATCGCGGATCAGCCCCAGCAGATTCGTCACGGTTTTTGGGTTCGCCGTGGAAAAGCTGATTGATTAGCAGGGAGAAAAAACCCTTTTTACTACTGGGTGCGTCGTTGTTTTGAGAATGGTCGTCGCTCATGGCGTTTTTATTTAGTTCTCTCGAATGAGGGAAAGGAACTGCCGGCATCCTCGCCAGCAGCGCAATGTCCTGAACCGGCGGTTCAGACGTCTTCTTTTTCCGAAATGTACGGATCGGGATAGCCAAGAGCAAGCATTATCTCGGTCTCGAGCGCTTCCATCTCTTCAGCTTCCTCATCTTCAATATGGTCATAACCCAGCAGATGCAGCGTGCCGTGAACCACCATGTGTGCCCAGTGCGCTTCAGGGCTTTTGCCCTGTTCGGCCGCTTCCTGCTCCACAACCTGACGACAAATAATCAGGTCGCCCAGCAGCGGCAGCTCAATGCCCGGCGGTGCTTCAAACGGAAACGACAGCACGTTAGTCGGCTTATCTTTGCCGCGATAAGTCAGATTTAGCTCATGACTCTCCGCTTCATCGACCAGCCGTATCGTGACTTCACTCTCAGGCTGAAACGGCGTGACCGCCGCCTCCAGCCAGCGCTGAAACGCCGCTTCTGCGGGCAGGCCGTTTTCATCGGCACACGCCAGCTGCAAATCTAAAATCACCGTGCTCATGAAGGCTCCTGCGGCGTCGGCTGGCTGGCAGTTTGTGCCGCCTGCGCCTCACGCTTACGCTCTTCCGCCAGTTTATCACGGCGTTTCTGGTCCGCTTCTTCCCAGGCTTCATAAGCATTAACAATGCGTGCGACCACCGGATGACGCACCACGTCTTCGCTGTGGAAAAAGTTGAAGCTGATCTCTTCCACATTGGCCAGCACTTCGATGGCGTGGCGCAGACCGGATTTGGTGCTGCGCGGCAGGTCAATCTGCGTCACGTCACCGGTAATCACCGCTTTGGAGTTGAAGCCGATACGCGTCAGGAACATCTTCATCTGTTCGATGGTGGTGTTCTGGCTCTCATCAAGAATCACGAACGCGTCATTCAGCGTACGGCCACGCATGTAGGCCAGCGGCGCGACTTCAATCACGTTGCGCTCCATCAGCTTCTCGACGCGCTCGAAGCCCAGCATTTCAAACAGGGCGTCATACAGCGGACGCAGGTAAGGATCGACTTTCTGACTGAGATCGCCGGGCAGGAAGCCGAGCTTTTCGCCGGCTTCGACCGCCGGACGCGTCAGCAGAATACGGCGAATCTCCTGCCGCTCCAGCGCATCCACCGCGGCGGCGACCGCCAGATAGGTTTTCCCGGTCCCGGCCGGCCCAATGCCGAACGTGATGTCGTGATCGAGAATATTGGCGATGTACTGCGCCTGGTTTGGCGTACGCGGTTTAATCACGCCGCGCTTGGTCTTGATGTTTACCGCTTTACCGTACTCCGGCACGCTGTCGGCCGTCTGCTCCAGCACGCGACTCTCTTTGATCGCCAGATGGATCTGATCCGGTTCAATGTCCGGGATCTGGCCGCGCACCGGCGCGGTATCAACGTACAGCGAACGCAGAATATTGGCGGCCGCCTCGACACTCAGCGCACGGCCGACCAGCTTAAACAGGTTGTCGCGGCGATTGATCTCAATGCCCAGACGGCGCTCCAGCTGTTTTACGTTGTCATCAAACGGACCGCACAGGCTCATCAGTCGACGATTGTCTGCCGGTTCAAGGGCGATTTCACGAGTTTCGATATTCAAATGAATCCTTTGGGTCACTCAGGGCCAGTTGAAAGAAATAGCAGATACCGTACGCCAGGCGTCAGCATCTTTACGGAATTATTTATGGGGTCGCGCCCGGGCGCAAGCTTCAGGGGAGATATTTGGGCGGCAGCTGCGGAAAGCAAGGGCTGCGGGATGAAACAGGCGACAGCGCGTTGTGCGCTGTCGCTCAGTAATCGCGGTCTCAAGGTTGATACAGGCCCACGCCGATCTCATCCTCTTTACGCGTACGCGCAATCACCGATGCCGGACTCTCCGCGACGCGCAGGCCCATCTCCTCTTCGGTGCGAACCACGACGCCACGCAGCGAATTGGTATAAACATCGACGATTTCGACATCAACAAATTTACCGATCATGCGCACGTCGCCTTCAAAGTTGACCACGCGGTTGTTTTCGGTACGGCCGGTCAGCTCCATCACATTCTTACGTGAGGTGCCTTCCACCAGAATACGCTGAACGGTACCAAGCATGCGGCGGCTCCATGCCATCGCCTGCTGATTGATGCGATCCTGCAAAATGTACAGACGCTGCTTCTTCTCCTCTTCCGGCACGTCGTCCGGCAGATCGGCCGCTGGCGTCCCCGGACGCGCCGAATAGATAAAGCTGAAGCTGGTGTCGAAATTAACCTCGCCGATGAGCTTCATGGTCTGCTCGAAATCCTGCTGGGTTTCGCCCGGGAAGCCAATGATGAAATCTGAACTGATCTGGATATCCGGGCGCGCGGCCACCAGCTTACGGATAATCGCTTTGTACTCCAGCGCAGTGTGCGCTCGCTTCATCAGCGTCAGAATACGATCGGCACCGCTCTGCACTGGCAGGTGCAGGAAGCTCACCAGCTCTGGCGTATCACGATAAACGTCGATGATGTCGTCGGTGAACTCAATCGGATGGCTGGTGGTGAAACGAATCCGGTCAATTCCGTCAATCGCGGCCACCAGACGCAGCAGCTCGGCAAAGGTACAAATCTGGTCGTCAAAGGTCGCGCCGCGATAGGCGTTGACGTTCTGCCCCAGCAGATTCACTTCACGCACGCCCTGCGCCGCCAGCTGGGCAACTTCCAGCAGGATGTCATCGCAGGGACGGCTTACTTCCTCGCCGCGCGTATAAGGCACCACGCAGAAAGTGCAATATTTATTGCAGCCTTCCATGATCGAGACAAAAGCAGTCGGACCTTCAGCACGCGGCTCCGGCAGGCGATCAAACTTTTCGATTTCCGGGAACGAGACGTCAACAATCGGACTCTTGCTGCCGCGCACCTGATTAATCATCTCCGGCAGACGATGCAGCGTCTGCGGGCCAAAAACGATGTCCACGCACTGCGCGCGCTGGCGAATTTTATCGCCCTCCTGCGAAGCCACACAGCCGCCCACGCCAATAATCAGCTCAGGATTCTTCGCCTTCAGCTTCTTCCAGCGTCCCAGCAAGTGAAACACTTTTTCCTGCGCCTTCTCACGGATGGAGCAGGTATTCAGCAGCAGAACGTCTGCGTCTTCGGCTTCCTCCGTCAGGGTATAGCCGTGCGTGCTGTTCAGTAGGTCAGCCATCTTCGATGAATCATATTCGTTCATCTGACAGCCCCAGGTTTTGATATGCAGTTTTTTGGTCATTGAACTAGCCATTGATTCTGAGCAGAGAAGTGCAGGGCGCGTATTGTAATGCTTTGGCGCGGGTGTGACCAGCATGCCCGTCATACTTCGCACGCCAGGTGCGTTGGCTGCGCGCGGCTCCCCCGGTCACTTACTGATGTAAGCTCCCGGGGAGATCCTTGCTTGCCGCCTTCCCGGCGCACGAATTATTCAGGGCATGATGCCGGTCATACTTCGCACGCCAGGTGCGTTGGCTGCGCGCGGCTCCCCCGGTCACTTACTGATGTAAGCTCCCGGGATGATCCTTGCTTGCCGCCTTCCTGGCGCACGAATTATTTTGGGCATGATGCCCGGTTATACTTCGCGCGGCTGAGCCGTCTGAAGCACAAGGTTAGCAGGGCTTTTCTGCTGGTGCGGTAAATTTCCGGTACACTTTGCCACATAGAGTGCTGCCGCAAGGCGTCACGGCAATCAGAAGGATAAGAGTCAATGCAGGATTCACAGTTTGATGTGGTGGTAGTAGGCGGCGGCATGGTCGGTGCCGCGCTGGCCTGTGGTCTGGCGCAGCAGCAGTTTCGCGTGGCGGTGATTGAGCGTGCCGAGCCGGCCGCGTTTGACGCCAGCCTTGCGCCGGATATACGCATCTCCGCCATTGGTGCGTCATCAGTGGCGCTGCTGCGCCAGCTCAATGTCTGGCCGCGTGTCCAGGCGATGCGCAGCGCGCCCTACCGCAAGCTGGAAACCTGGGAGTGGCAAAGCGCACACGTCACCTTCGACGCCGCTGCACTGGGCATTCCCGAGCTGGGCTATATGGTGGAAAACAGCGTGCTGCAGCGCGCGCTGTGGGAGCAGATGCAGCAGGATGGCGTAACGCTGCTGTGTCCGGCCTCACTGCAGGCGCTGCAGGCGCACAGCGGCGGCTGGCAGCTGCAGCTGGATGACGGGACCACGCTGGATAGCCAGCTGGTGGTGGGGGCCGATGGTGCTAATTCGCGCGTGCGCCAGCTGGCGGGTATCGGCGTGCGCGGCTGGAACTATGCGCAATCCTGCATGCTAATCAGCGTTGAGTGTGAACACGAGGCCGGCGATGCCACCTGGCAGCAATTTACGCCGGACGGACCGCGCGCGTTTCTGCCGCTGTTTGATCGTCACGCTTCGCTGGTGTGGTACGACGCGCCGGCGCGGATCCGTCAGCTGCAAAATCTGCCGCTCAGCCAGCTGGCCAAAGAGGTGCAGGCTAATTTCCCGGCGCGCGTCGGCCGCTTCGAGGTGAAGAACGCGGCGTCGTTTCCGCTGGTGCGCCGCCATGCCACGCGCTATGTGCTGCCGGGCCTGGCGCTGGTCGGTGATGCTGCACACACCATCAATCCGCTGGCCGGGCAGGGGGTTAATCTCGGCTACCGCGATGTGGATGCGCTGATTGATACGCTGGTGGACGCGCGCAGTCAGGCGCAGCGCTGGTCATCGCTGCCGGTTCTGCAGCGTTATCACCGTCAGCGCTACAAAGATAATTTGCTGATGCAGGGCGGTATGGATCTGTTCTACTTCGCCTTTAGCAACGCGCTGCCGCCGCTGCGTGTGGTGCGTAACCTTGGACTGATTGCGGCAGAGAATGCTGGCGTGCTCAAGCGTCAGGTGCTGCGTTACGCGCTGGGGTTGTAACACACCGGGTGCCGCAATCGTGGCGGCGCCATCTGTTGTATAAGGCGTGAAATTGAGGAACGACAAAAACAACAAAGCCCGCAAAAGCGGGCCTGTTGTGCAATTTGGCTGGGGTGCAGGGATTCGAACCCCGGAATGCCGGAATCAGAATCCGGTGCCTTACCGCTTGGCGACACCCCAATAGGTGTTTGGTCAAATTGTCTTTGTATGGCTGGGGTGCAGGGATTCGAACCCCGGAATGGTGGAATCAGAATCCACTGCCTTACCGCTTGGCGACACCCCAATTTGTTTGGTGGCTACGACGGGAATCGAACCTGTGACCCCATCATTATGAGTGATGTGCTCTAACCGACTGAGCTACGTAGCCAGATTGTACTGCTTTACTGCGCCCGATGATGGCTGGGATACCTGGATTCGAACCAGGGAATGCCGGTATCAAAAACCGGTGCCTTACCGCTTGGCGATATCCCATTCGTCGACTCGTATCCACGAGAGTGCATCGGATTGGCTGGGGTACCTGGATTCGAACCAGGGAATGCCGGTATCAAAAACCGGTGCCTTACCGCTTGGCGATACCCCATCCGGCTGCCGAAGACTGAAATGGTGCGGGAGGCGAGACTTGAACTCGCACACCTTGCGGCGCCAGAACCTAAATCTGGTGCGTCTACCAATTTCGCCACTCCCGCAAAAAGATGGTGGCTACGACGGGAATCGAACCTGTGACCCCATCATTATGAGTGATGTGCTCTAACCAACTGAGCTACGTAGCCATCTTTTTTCGCGTTACCTTCATCGGCGTTGCGGGGCGCATTATGCGTATTGAGCTTTGTAGCGTCAACAAATTTTTTGCCGTTTTTTGCCTTAACGCGCCTGTTTGTCTGGCTTGTAACCAGGCTGATGATTTATTCGGCAATTTTCGATCGTATCCGCGTCAGATGCAAGAAAAAGGGGCCACAATGGGCCCCTTATACGCACAAAGAAAATGCTTATTTGTACGCTGACTGATGCACGCCTACCGCACGTCCTGACGGATCGTCCATCGATTTAAACGCTTCATCCCACTCAATGGCTTTCGCCGACGAACAGGCCACGGAGGGACCGCCCGGCACGCACTCTGCCGCGCTTGGCAGTGGGAACAGCTCCTCAAAGATCTCGCGGTACAGATACGCTTCTTTCGAGGTTGGCGTGTTGTGCGGGAAGCGGAAATGTGCGGTCGCCAGCTGCTGCTCGCTAATCTGCTTCGCCGCCACTTCTTTCAGCGTGTCGATCCAGCTGTAGCCTACGCCATCAGAGAACTGCTCTTTCTGACGCCATGCTACGCTCTCCGGCAGGTAAGAGGAGAAACATTCACGCAGAATGTGTTTTTCCATTTTGCCGTTGCTGCCGCACATTTTGTCTTCCGGGTTGATGCGCATCGCCACATCAAGGAATTTCTTATCAAGGAATGGCACACGTGCTTCCACGCCCCACGCCGACATCGCTTTGTTAGCGCGCGCGCAGTCAAACATGTGCAGTGCCAGCAGTTTACGCACGTTTTCTTCGTGGAACTCCTGGGCGTTCGGTGCTTTATGGAAGTAGAGGTAACCACCAAACACTTCATCCGCCCCTTCACCAGACAGCACCATTTTGATACCCATCGCTTTGATTTTACGCGACATCAGATACATTGGCGTCGACGCGCGAATGGTGGTCACATCGTAGGTTTCGATGTGGTAAATCACATCGCGGATCGCATCCAGACCTTCCTGCACGGTGAAATGAATTTCATGGTGCACGGTACCGAGGTGATCGGCCACCGCCTGCGCCGCTTTCAGATCCGGCGATCCTTCCAGACCGACGGCAAACGAGTGCAGCTGCGGCCACCACGCATCGCTCTTGTCCTGATCTTCCACACGTTTGGCGGCATAGCGCTTGGTCACCGCAGAGATGATGGAAGAGTCGAGTCCGCCGGACAGCAGCACGCCGTACGGTACGTCTGACATCAGGTGACTCTTCACTGACTCTTCCAGCGCGTGCTTCAGGCCAGCGGCATCGGTGGTGTTTTGCGCCACGGCAGCAAAATCCATCCAGTCACGCTGCCAGTAACGACGGATTTCGCCATCGGTGCTGGAGAGGTAGCTTCCCGGCGGGAATTCTTTGATGCTGCGGCACACCGGCACCAGCGCTTTCATTTCAGAAGCAACATACAGGTTGCCGTGCTCATCGTTGCCCATATAGAGCGGAATAATACCGATGTGATCGCGGCCAATCAGATACTGCTGTTTGACGCTGTCCCACAGAATGAAGGCGAACATGCCCTGAAGATCGTCGAGGAAGTCGAGGCCTTTTTCCTGATACAGCGCGAGGATGACTTCGCAGTCTGAACCGGTCTGGAAGGCGTAGCGATCGCTCAGTTCCGCGCGCAGCGCCTGGTGGTTATAAATTTCGCCGTTTACAGCCAGTACGTGGGTGTGATCCGCGTTGTACAGCGGCTGGGCGCCGTTGTTCACGTCAACGATGGACAGGCGCTCGTGTACCAGAATGGCCTTCTCATCAGCGAAGACACCTGACCAGTCCGGGCCACGGTGACGCATCAGACGGGAACATTCCAGCGCTTTCTTGCGCAGTTCAACAGGATCGGTCTTCAGATCCAGCACACCAAAAATCGAACACATAACTGACTCCTGATCTCACCCTGTGGCGATGTTATTGACTTGTTTGTCCGGCAGCCTGCGCTGCGTGATGTATAAGAAAATGCGCTAATTGATGGTGGTAACGCAAGCGAAATCACCAAATACTGATAAAAAGATTGTTTGCATGAAGTAATGTTGAATTTTATTCAAAAAATTAACGATTAAATTAGATGGTGTCTAATGAATTGTCAGAAGTGATGGTTTTGTGCGCAACCGATGAGATCGCGTCAGCGGCTGAAACACAGCGGTGTGCCAGACAGATAAAAAAGCCCTGCACACCGTAACGGCGAGCAGGGCCATAAGCAGACAGCATGACGCTAATCAGAACAGGTCGATATCAGCCACGGAAGGGTAGATCCAGTCCGGACGGAACGGCATGGCGTCGATATCGCTCAGCGTAGAGACGCCGGACAGCACCAGAATGGTTTCCAGACCGGCCTGAAAGCCAGCCAGAATATCGGTGCGCAGGTTATCGCCCACAATCACCGTCTCTTCTGAATGCGCATGCATTTTATTCAGTGCGGCGCGCATGATGTAAGGGCTGGGCTTACCGACATAAAACGGTTTGCGGCCGGAAATGGTTTCGATACCGGCACAGAGCGCGCCACAGGCCGGCACAAAGCCGCGTGCGTGGGTATCAGGATTGGTCGCGATAAAACGTGCACCGTTGGCCACAAAGAAGGAGGCTTTATGCATCATCTCCCAGTTAAACGATCGCGTCTCGCCGACGATGACGAAATCCGGGTTGACGTCAGTGATGGTAAAACCGGCTTTATACAGTTCATGAATCAGTGCGCCTTCACCAATCACGTAGGCTTTTTTGCCCTCCTGACGACGCAGGAAATCCGCGGTGGCCATGGCGGAGGTGTAGAACACCGAATCCGGGATGTCGACGCCGGCGTTGGCAAAGCGGTTGGCCAGATCCTGCGCGGTTTGTGACGGATAGTTAGTCAGTACCACCAGCGGCATCTCTTTTTCCAGTATGCGCTGCAGGAATTCGTTTGCGCCTTTCACGGCGGTATTGTCGTGCATCAACACGCCGTCGATGTCACAGATTACGCTTTTGATGGTCATAGGTGGCTTCCGGTCGGGCCTGCCAGCCGGCAGGCTTTCTATTATTCTTCCAGCAGGTGCTGCAGCAGAATGCCATTCAGCATAGCGCGTTTTGCCAGCGCGAAAGCGCCAATTGCCGAGCGATGGTCCAGCTCTGACCGCACCACGGGCAGATTTTTGCGAAACGCGTTCAACGCCTGGGTGTTAATGCAGCCCTCAATCGCCGGGAACAGCACTTTATCGGCATCGGTAATTTCGCCGGCAAGCACCACTTTTTGCGGGTTAAACAGGTTAATGGCGATAGCGATCGCTTTGCCGAGATAGCGGCCAACGTACTCGATCACTTCGCAGGCCAGCGCGTCGCCCTGATTGGCGGCGCGGCAGATTTGCGGCATCTGGCAATCATCCAGCGTCAGGCTGCTGGGATAACCCTGATTGAGCAGGTGGCGCACGCGGTTCTCAATCGCGCCATTAGCGGCAATGGTTTCGAGGCAGCCAAAGTTGCCACAGTGGCAGCGTTCGCCGAGCGGATCGACCTGAATATGACCAATCTCACCCACGTTGCCATTGCTGCCGAGGAAAATGTGGCCGTTCGCGATGATGCCGGCGCCGGTTCCGCGGTGTAAACGCACCAGAATGGAGTCTGCACAGTCGCGGCTTGCACCGAAATAGTGCTCAGCCAGCGCCAGGCTGCGGATATCGTGCCCGACAAAACTGGTGACGTTAAAGCGTTTTTTCAGGCTCGCCACCAGCGGCCAGTGGCTGACGGCAATGTGCGGCATGTAGCGAATGATGCCGTTAATCGGGTCGACCAGCCCCGGCAGGATCACCGCGATAGCGATCAGCTCATGAATTTTACGCTGGTGCGTGCTCATAAAGGCACTGATGGCGTTGAACAGCGCGTTCTCCAGCGTCTCCTGGGTGCGCTCCGGCAGCGGATAATCTTCCTGCGCCAGCGATTTTCCGCTGAGATCAAACAGCGTCAGCGTGGCATCGTTGCGCCCCAGGCGCACGCCGATGGTATGAAAATGGCGGGTTTCGGTGATGATGGAGATGGCGCGGCGCCCACCGGTGGAGGCCTGTTGCTCCACCTCTTTGATGAGGCCGCGTTCGATAAGCTGACGGGTAATTTTGGTGACGCTGGCGGGCGCAAGCTGGCTGAGTTCGGCAATCTGAATACGCGAAATCGGCCCCTGTTGATCAATCAGCCGGTAAACAGCTGCACTGTTAAGTTGTTTGACAAGATCGACATTTCCTATTTGAGTCTGGCCGCCAGTGGTCATTCAGTACTTACTCGCTGAGGACGTTGTCTCCGTTGACGAACGTCTTAGTGATTTGATAATCGCGGGTAAAGACAGTGAGGTTGGCGACTTTTCCTGCTTCCACCGTACCAAACTGCCTTTCCACACCCATTGCCCTTGCCGGATACAGGGTCGCCATGCGCAGCGCTTCGTCCAGCGCGATACCACAATGTTCCACGCTATTCTGCACCGCTTCAATCATTGTCAGCGCAGATCCGCTCAGGGTACCGTTCTCATCTACGCACAGGCCGTCGCGATAGTATATTGTTTTACCTGCAAAAATGAATTGATCAATCGACGCACCGGCCGGCGCGGTGGCATCGGTCACCAGCACCAGTTTGTCGCCTTTGATTCGTTTTGCATTGCGCACGTTAGCGTAATTGACATGTAAACCGTCTGCAATAATGCCGCAGTATACATCAGGCGAATCAAACAGCGCACCGATAAGACCTGGCTCACGACCGCTAAAGGCGCTCATGGCGTTATACAGGTGGGTGGCAAAGGTGACGCCCGCGCTGATGCCCGCTTTGGCTTCGGCATAGGTGGCATTGGAGTGACCAGATGACACAATAATCCCGGCGTCACGCAGCTGGCGAATCACCGCGCTGCCCGCATTTTCCGGCGCCAGCGTAACTTTGGTGATGACGTCAGCGTTGGCGCACAGGAAATCCACCAGTTCCGCATCCGGCAAACGAATCAGCTGCGGATTGTGAGTACCTTTCTTCTCTTTATTCAGCCACGGACCTTCCAGATGCAGGCCCAGCGCCTGATTCTGATGCTTCGCCAGGTAAGCACGCATGGTTTCAATTGCGCGCTTCATCAGTTCATCACTGCTGGTAATCAGCGTCGGTAAATAGCTGGTGCAGCCGGATTTTTCATTGGCACGCTGCATGATCTCCAGCGTTTCCACGCTCAGGGCATTGATGTCATCGTTGAACTGCACGCCGCCGCAGCCGTTGAGCTGCAGGTCGATAAATCCGGGAGCGATGAACGCACCAGCCACATCCTGTTGTGGAATCGCGGCGTCCAGCGCATCGCGCGGGCAGACACGCTCAATCAGGCCATTGGCAATCACCACGGCGTGATTGTCCAGAACTTCATGACCGGTAAAAATCCGGCCGTTAACTAATGCGTACATCATCTCTTCTCCCGGCTGAACCTGCTGCGCTTAACAGCAGGCTTTCTACAACGTGTTGTTACACACCCTTCATATTTTCCGCTTCCATTTCGCGGAAATATTTCACGGTTTTCACTTTCAGTTCCATGGTGGCTGGCTCATCACACACCACCACCGCTTTCGGGTGCAGCTGCAGGCAGCTGATGGTCCACATGTGGTTGACGTTACCTTCTACCGCCGCCTGCAGCGCCTGGGCTTTGACGTGGCCGGTCACCAGAATCATCACTTCTTCCGCATCCAGCAGCGTGCCGACGCCCACGGTCAGGGCATATTTAGGCACCTGATCAACATCGCCGTCGAAGAAACGCGAGTTCGCCACACGGGTGTCGTGCGTCAGGGTTTTAATGCGGGTGCGGGAAGAGAGCGAAGAAGCCGGCTCGTTGAACGCAATGTGGCCATCGTTGCCGACGCCGCCCATAAACAGGTGGATTTTACCCAGTGCGCGGATCTTCTCTTCGTATTGGCGACATTCTGCGTCAATATCTTCGGCATTGCCATTCAGAAGATTGATATTTTCTGGTTGAATATCAACGTGATCGAAAAAGTTACGGTACATAAAGCTGTGATAGCTTTCCGGATGCTCTTTCGGCAGACCGACATACTCATCCATATTGAAGGTGATCACGTGTTTGAAACTAACCTGGCCCGCTTTATGCATCTCGATCAGGTGCTTGTAGGCTTCCAGCGGCGTACCGCCGGTTGGCAGTCCCAGCACAAAGGGACGGTCTGCGCTGGGTTTAAAGGCATTGATGCGATTAACGATATGGCGTGCAGCCCATTTACCCACCTGGGTCGGTGTGGCCAAAGGGATCAGTCTCATGTCTTCACCTCAGTTAAGATTGGAAAGTTAGGGTCGCGTTTACTGCTGCAGCTGGCTGCTTATAGGGTAACCCGTTTGCGCGCTCGCGGCGTTGGAAAAGTGCGACCTGATATTTTTCATCATAAAATAAGTTTGTGGTGGTGGCTAGCATTTCGCAGTGAAAAACGTCCATTTTGGTGATTGAAGTCACAGTTACACTGGTTTTAATTTGCGAGGCGAATTAATTTATCTTTACACTGCGCCTCGTGGTGAAGTGTGTCATCAAGGTACCGGGTGCCGGGATAATAAAATCAACCCGCATCACGGCAAAACGCCAGTCTCATAGGGGGAGAATAAGGTGAGTATTTTAGGATATCTGCAAAAGGTCGGCCGCGCGCTTATGGTGCCGGTAGCGACCCTGCCGGCAGCGGCAATCCTGATGGGGGTAGGTTACTGGATCGATCCGGACAGCTGGGGCGCAGGCAATGCGCTGGCAGCACTGCTGATCAAATCAGGTTCTGCCATCATCGACAACATGTCCGTGCTGTTCGCCATCGGTGTGGCTTACGGCATGTCAAAAGATAAAGACGGTGCAGCGGCATTAACCGGCTTTGTAGGTTTCCTCGTGGTTACTACCCTGTGTTCACCCGCCGCGGTGGCCATGATTCAGAAAATGCCGGTGGAGCAGGTTCCTGCCGCCTTCGGTAAAATCAACAACCAGTTTGTCGGCATCCTGGTGGGCATTCTCTCGGCGGAAGTTTATAACCGCTTCAGCCACGTTGAGCTGCCTAAGGCGCTGTCGTTCTTCAGCGGTCGCCGTCTGGTGCCGATCCTGGTCTCCTTCCTGATGATTGTGGTCGCCTTTATCCTGATGTATGTCTGGCCGATCATTTTCGGCGGTCTGGTGAGCTTTGGTGAGCACATCCAGAAACTGGGCTCGGTCGGCGCGGGCGTGTACGCCTTCTTTAACCGTTTGCTGATTCCGGTTGGCCTGCACCACGCGCTGAACTCGGTGTTCTGGTTCGACGTGGCGGGCATCAACGACATTCCGAAATTCCTGGGCGGCGCGCAGTCTATCGCCAACGGTACCGGCATCCCGGGTATCACCGGTCGCTATCAGGCGGGCTTCTTCCCGATCATGATGTTCGGTCTGCCAGGTGCGGCGCTGGCAATCTATCACTGCTCACGTCCGGAAAACCGCGCTAAAGTCGGTGGTATCATGCTGGCAGCGGCATTCGCCGCCTTCTTCACCGGCATCACCGAGCCACTGGAATTCTCCTTCATGTTCGTGGCACCGGTGCTGTATGTCATCCACGCCGTGCTGACCGGTATTTCGGTCTTCATCGCTGCCAGCATGCACTGGATTGCCGGTTTCGGTTTCAGTGCCGGTCTGGTGGACATGGTGCTGTCGACGCGTAACCCGCTGGCCGTGCACTGGTGGATGCTGATCCCGCAGGGTCTGGTGTTCTTCGTCATTTACTACGTGGTGTTCCGCTTCACCATTCAGAAATTCAACCTGCTGACGCCGGGCCGCGAGCTGGCTGCCGGTGATGAGACAGACGGCTACGACGTCAACGTTGATCACAGCAGCAACGGTGAGAGCGAAACCGAATCTCTGGCACGTCGCTACATCGGCGCGGTGGGCGGTTCTGACAACCTGACCAACATCGACGCCTGCATTACCCGTCTGCGTCTGAATGTGAAAGACTCGGCGCAGGTGAATGAGAGTGTGGCCAAACGCCTCGGTGCTTCTGGCGTGATCCGCCTTAACAAGCAGAGCGTGCAGATCATTGTTGGTACGCAGGCCGAAAGCATTGCGACCGCGATGAAAACCGTACTGAGCAAAGGCCCGGTGGCCGGCGCAGCGGCACCAGCAGCGGCAACAACCGCCGCGCCTGCGGCTGCTCAGCCCCAGGCCGTGCGCAACAGCGAGAAAAAGGTGATTGCAACGCTGCTGGCACCGGTCAGTGGCGAAGTGGTAGCGCTGGAAAACGTGCCGGATGAAGCCTTCGCCAGCAAAGCGGTAGGCGATGGTCTGGCGATCAAACCGAGCGATAAAACTGTCGTCGCGCCGGTGGCGGGCACCGTGGTGAAAATCTTCAACACCAACCATGCATTCTGCCTTGAAGCCGAAAATGGCGTTGAGATTGTCGTGCACATGGGTCTCGATACCGTCGCGCTGGAAGGTAAAGGGTTTACCCGTCTGGTGGAAGAGGGCGCAACCGTCACAGCGGGCCAGCCGATCCTCGAAATGGATCTGGACTTCCTCAACGCCAATGCGCGTTCGATGATCAGCCCGGTGGTGGTCAGCAACAGCGATGATTTTGCTGGTCTGAATCTGCTGGCAGGCGGTACCGTGGTAGCAGGCGTTACGCCGCTGTATGAAGTGAAAAATTAACACGTTTTGAGCGTCACTGAAGGCAGGAAGCAATTCCTGCCTTTTTTGTTTTAAAACGACCAACAAACGGTTGTTTCCCTTCAGCGCTTTGTGGATCATACTCCGTTACTTCGTGGTACAAATCACCCGCTATTGTTTTGAGGATTTTGAGATGAGTGAGGCTGAAGCCCGCCCAACGAACTTTATTCGTCAGATCATCGACGAAGATTTGGCGAGCGGTAAGCACAACAGTGTGCATACCCGTTTCCCGCCTGAGCCCAATGGTTACCTGCATATTGGCCATGCAAAATCGATCTGCCTGAACTTTGGTATCGCACAAGATTATCAGGGGCAGTGCAACCTGCGTTTCGACGACACCAATCCGGTCAAAGAGGATATGGAGTTCGTTGAATCGATCAAGAATGATGTGCAATGGCTGGGCTTTGAGTGGAGCGGCAACATTCGTTACTCCTCTGACTACTTTGACCAACTCTTCAACTACGCGGTTGAGCTGATCAACAAAGGGCTGGCCTACGTTGATGAGCTGTCGCCAGAGCAGATCCGTGAATATCGCGGCACGCTAACCGCGCCGGGCAAAAACAGCCCGTATCGCGATCGCAGTGTGGAAGAGAACCTGGCGCTGTTCCAGAAGATGCGTGATGGCGGCTTCGAAGAGGGCAAAGCCTGTCTGCGTGCCAAAATCGACATGGCATCCAGCTTTATTGTGATGCGCGATCCGGTGCTGTACCGCATTAAATTTGCCGAACACCACCAGACTGGCAACAAGTGGTGCATCTATCCGATGTACGACTTTACCCATTGCATCTCTGATGCGCTGGAAGGCATCACCCATTCCCTGTGTACGCTGGAGTTCCAGGACAACCGTCGTCTCTACGACTGGGTGCTGGATAACATCACTATTCCGGTGCATCCGCGTCAGTACGAGTTTTCGCGCCTGAATCTGGAATATGCGGTGATGTCGAAGCGTAAGCTGACGCAGCTGGTGAGCGAGAAGATTGTTGAAGGCTGGGACGATCCGCGCATGCTGACCGTATCCGGTCTGCGCCGTCGTGGCTATAGCGCGGCGTCAATCCGCGAATTCTGCCGCCGTATCGGTGTGACCAAGCAGGACAACATTGTTGAGATGGCGTCGCTGGAGTCGTGCATTCGTGACGACCTCAACGAGAACGCGCCGCGCGCCATGGCGGTGCTGGATCCGCTGAAAGTGGTGATCGAGAACCTGCCGGCCGGGCATGAAGAAATCATCAGCATGCCGAACCATCCGAACAAGCCGGAGATGGGCACGCGTGAGGTGTCGTTCAGCCGTGAGGTGTGGATCGATCGTGCCGACTTCCGTGAAGAGGCCAACAAGCAGTACAAGCGTCTGGTGCTGGGTAAAGAAGTTCGTCTGCGTAACGCTTACGTCATTCGTGCCGAGCGCGTGGCGAAAGATGAAGCCGGCAACATCACCTGCATCTACGCTACCTGCGATGTCGACACCCTGAGCAAAGATCCGGCCGATGGCCGCAAGGTGAAAGGCGTTATTCATTGGGTGTCGGCGATTCACGCGCTGCCTGCCGAATTCCGCCTGTACGATCGTCTGTTCAGCGTGCCAAACCCGGGCGCGGCCGAGGATTTCCTCACCACCATTAACCCGAACTCGCTGGAGATCAAACAGGGCTTCGTTGAGCCGGGTCTGCGTGCCGCCAGCGCGCTGGCGCCGTATCAGTTTGAGCGCGAAGGTTACTTCTGCGCTGACAGCGTGTACTCGCAGCCGTCGAAACTGGTGTTCAACCGCACTGTGGGTCTGCGTGATACCTGGGCAAAAATCGGCGAATAATTTTACTGCTTGATAGCACGATATGATCAGCAAAGGGCGAGCAATCGCCCTTTTTTATTGCCCGTTATCTGCAAACGGGAATCGATTATGCTGAACCAGACAAAAAACAGTAATTACGCGCGATTACGACTAATCTGACTTTAATAAAATTAACTAATTTACCCGTGTGAAATCGTTATTTTCAGGTAGGCTATGCGCTCTTAAATGTTGCTGTGCGGGTTAGCGAAGGAAGAAAAATGACAAGTCTCGCTCTGGAAGCCAAACATAGCGTGGTGGTTTTACATCAGCTTATCGAACGTATTTTTAATCAGACCGAAGGCAGCGATGACAGTATGGATCTGCTGCTGTCGCACTTTCATCCCGACTTCAAAATGGTGACGCCGCAAGGCAAACAGCTCGATCTCAATGACACTGAAACCCTGTTTCGCAAACTGCACGGGCAGCGGGAAGGGATGCGAATCGCCACCAGTGAGCATGCCATCATTTCCCAGCAGCAGCAGGAAGTGACCATTCAGTATCACGAACTGCAAATGCTCAACGGCAACAACCAGACCCGCATTTCGCTGGCGGTGCTGGACTGCAGCACGTCGGTTCCGCGCTGGCGCTATTTGCAGGAAACGCTGGTCGCCTGAACACAGCCATAAAAAAACCGGTGCCTGGCACCGGTTTTTTTATACTGCATAGCATATTCAATTACTGATCGTGGAGCGTCTCGTCTTCGCGGCAGTCTCCCAGCGCACAGTGGCCGTACAGATACAGGCTGTGGTTGCTGAGTTTGATACCGTGGCGTGTTGCAATCTCACGCTGACGCGTTTCGATAGATTCATCGCTAAACTCGATCACTTTGCCGCAGTCGAGGCAAATCAGGTGATCGTGGTGATGCTGCTGGGTCAGTTCGAACACGGATTTCCCGCCTTCGAAGTTATGACGCGTCACGATGCCGGCGTCGTCAAACTGGTTCAGAACACGGTATACCGTCGCCAGACCAATCTCTTCGCCCATGTCGATCAGGCGTTTGTACAAATCTTCCGCACTGACATGATGGGACTCGGGTCCGGGTCCCTGAAGCACTTCCAGAATCTTCAGTCTGGGCAGCGTGACTTTCAGGCCAGCCTTTTTCAATGCGGAGTTGTTGTCAGTCATGCGGATATTGTCCTGTTACTTTGCTAGTCACTTACGGCGCAAAGGCCTTGAATGTGTGGTCAACGCGCATTCTCATTTGCGTCTCATTATAGAGCTCAGCCTGCGAAATGAAAACCGGCTGCGGCGGACAATTCCCCGGATGCTGTAAGGAGAAATGTCGTGAACCTCAGCGGGATCGTGCAGATCGATGTTCCTTTTCGCGCAGTCTCAGTCTGATGCCCGAGGAATAAGCAGATGACCGTTGCGGGTATTCTACAGAATTGAGGGAAAAAGTTAAAAAACCGTAGCTATTATTTTTATAGGTAATTCCATTGCCCGATGTGAGCCAGCGCCCACATCGGACAGGAAAGCATCAGGCTTCGATGATCGCCTGCAGCTGCAGCTCGTCAAAGATCTGCTTAACCCATTTGTCGACGCGCTCGTTAGTCAGTTCAGGCTGACGATCTTCATCGATGGCGAGGCCGAGGAAGTGTTTGTCGTCTGCCAGACCTTTAGAGGCTTCGAAGTGGTAACCTTCGGTTGGCCAGTGGCCCACAATCACTGCGCCGTTTGGCTCAATGATGTCGCGAATGGTGCCCATCGCGTCACAGAAGTACTCGGCATAATCTTCCTGATCGCCGCAGCCAAACAGCGCTACCAGCTTACCGTTGAAATCAATCTCTTCCAGCGTCGGGAAGAAGTCATCCCAGTCGCACTGGGCTTCACCGTAGTACCAGGTCGGAATACCCAGCAGCAGAATATCGAATGCTTCGAGATCTTCTTTGGTGCTCTTAGCAATGTCATGCACTTCGGCGACATCTTTACCCAGTTGTTTCTGGATCATTTTTGCAATGTTTTCAGTGTTGCCGGTATCGCTGCCGAAGAAAATGCCTACGATTGCCATGGAGTGAGTAACCTCTTAAATCCTGATTGTGAAAGTAAGTCAGAAGACGACACAGTTATGCGAATGATAGCAGACCGGCGAAAAGCGCGGAATGTGTAAAGCGCTGAGTTTGTGTTCCAGCGTGCGGTCTGCGCACGTTACGCCAGTTTGAGCTGCGCCAGCAGCATTTGTTCAATCAGTTCACTGCGGCTGATGTTCTGCTGCTCGGCCAGCGTATTAAGCGCGTCGACCGCTTCGCTGGACATTTTCAGCTCAACGCGGCGCAGGCCGCGCACCCGGTCGCGCTTCAGCTGGTTGCGCTTATTAATGCGCAGCTGCTCATCACGCGACAGCGGACTGGTTTTAGGGCGACCGGGACGCCGCTCGTCTGCGAAGAGATCGAGCGTGGTACGATCTGTCTGTTCTTTTGCCATGGTTTGTGAAACTGCGTGGGCGCGAACGGCGGAAAGGCGCTGCGCGATTTAAACATTTATCGGCCCGACCGCGGCGAAAAAAGCATCCGCGGCAAATTTTTAGCGCGACATCATACTCCAGCGCCCGGCGCGACGCCAACCCTAAACCGCCCGTAGCAAGCTTTTGCTTTTACAGGTTAAAAAAGCGGCGCACCGCGCGCAGTACGGCATCGGGTTTTTCGGCATGCACCCAGTGGCCGGCACCGCTGATAATGTGCGCCTGCGCCTGCGGGAACTGGCGCAGCAGCGCATCACGGTGCTGATTGTCCAGATAGGGTGAATCACCGCCGCGAATAAACAGCGCCGGATGAGGCCACGCGGGCACCTCCTGCCAGCCGGAGAGCACCGGATAATTGTCCCATAACACCGGCACGTTAAAGCGCCATTCGCCTTCATGGAAAGATTTCAGAATGAACTGAATCACGCCTTCTTCGCGCACGTGTTCACGCATCACGTCGGCCGCAGCGCTGCGGCGCGTGACGCCAGCTGCACTGACCGCGCGGATTGCCGCGAAGATCTCATCGTGGCGTCGCGTCTGGTAATCCACCGGCGCGATATCGATCAGCACCATTTTGCCAATTCGTTCGGGCGCAACGGCGCTCAGCGCCATGGCAATTTTGCCGCCCATTGAGTGGCCGATAACATCAACCCGTTCGATGTGGTGCGCATCCAGCGTATCGACCATATCCTGCGCCAGCGCAGCGTAGTGCATCTCTTCGCTGCGCGGTGACAGGCCGTGGTTACGGACATCCACCTGCAGCGTGGGTCGTGCATCGCGCACGCCGCGCGCCAGTACGCCGAGGTTATCCAGGCTACCAAACAGGCCATGAATTAACAGAATGGGCTGGGCATCAGGGGCAGATTGTTCAGTTTGCAGACGGGCGTTCAAAATCATGGCTAAAGTTCTTTCGGTTGAGACCTGGGCTTAGGGTATCATGGATTCACCTGTCCCGGCGCCAGGCGGTCAGGCATTAGGGCATATTCCGACTTTTGCCCGTAAACGATGCCAGCGCTACCGGCTGTCGCGGATTTAACTTTATAATCCTTATGTTAGAGCCCGCTCACATTTTGCACGACCGGATTTTGTTAAGGCCTTTGCAAAGTAGCGTGGTTCTGCCATTTGCCAGAATCGCACGGAAAAAGATGAAAACGATTGAAGTTGACGAAGAACTCTACCGTTATATTGCCAGCCACACGCAGCACATTGGTGAAAGCGCCTCGGACATTTTGCGCCGTATGCTGAAATTCACTGCCGGCCAGAGCGCATCCGCTGCGCCAGCGGCGAATGCGGCGGTAAAAGAAGCACCGGCTGCACGCAGCGAAGCGCGACCTCAGGATCGCGTGCGCGCCGTGCGTGAGCTGCTGCTGTCTGACGAGTATGCGGAGCAGAAGAAGGCGGTTAATCGCTTCATGCTGATCCTGTCAACCCTTTATCGTCTTGATCCGGCAGCCTTTGCTGATGCCACTGCCTCGCTGCAGGGCCGCACCCGCGTCTACTTTGCGGGCGACGAGCACACGCTGCTGCAAAATGGCACCCATACTAAGCCGAAGCACGTGCCCGGCACGCCGTACTGGGTGATCACCAATACCAATACAGGTCGTAAATGCAGCATGGTGGAACACATCATGCTTGCCATGCAGTTCCCGCAGGAACTGGCAGAGAAAGTTTGCGGCACCATTTAAACCGAAGCGTCAGGGAGAAGCGCCAATGGCCAATCACCCCCGTGCCGGGCAACCTGCCCAGCAGAGCGATTTGATTAACGTTGCACAATTAACCTCGCAGTACTACGTCCTGAAGCCGGATGCGGCGAACCCGGACCATGCGGTGAAATTTGGCACCTCCGGCCACCGCGGCAGCGCGGGACGTCATAGCTTCAACGAAGTACATATTCTGGCGATTGCGCAGGCGATCGCTGAAGAGCGTAAAAATAATGGTATCACCGGTCCGTGCTACGTAGGCAAAGACACCCATGCGCTGTCTGAGCCGGCGATCCTGTCAGTGCTGGAAGTGCTGGCCGCCAACGGCGTTGATGTGATTGTGCAGCAGGACAACGGCTATACGCCGACGCCGGCGATCTCCAACGCCATTCTGGAGCATAACAAGCGCGGCGGCGCGCAGGCGGACGGTATCGTGATTACCCCGTCGCACAACCCGCCGGAAGACGGTGGCATCAAGTACAATCCGCCGAACGGTGGACCGGCTGACACCAACGTCACCAAAGTGGTGGAAGATCGCGCGAATCAGCTGATCAAAGGTGAGCTGAAAGAGGTTAAGCGTCTGGCGCTGGATCAGGCGTGGGCCAGTGGCCACATCGTTGAGCAGGATCTGATCCAGCCATACGTTGAAGGTCTGGCGCAGGTGATTGACTTCCCGGCGATCCAGAAAGCCGGCCTGAAAATCGGTGTCGATCCGCTCGGCGGTTCCGGCATGGCCTACTGGCAGCGCATTGCTGAGCACTACCAGCTGGATCTGACCATCGTCAATGATGCCATCGACCAGACGTTCCGCTTCATGCATCTGGATAAAGATGGCGTGGTGCGCATGGACTGTTCGTCCGAGTGCGCGATGGCCGGTCTGCTGGCGTATAAAGATAAGTTCGATCTGGCCTTCGGTAACGATCCGGATTACGACCGTCACGGCATCGTCACGCCCGCCGGTCTGATGAACCCGAACCACTATCTGGCGGTAGCGATCAACTACCTGTTCCAGCACCGTCCGCAGTGGGGCAAAGAGGTGGCCGTTGGTAAAACGCTGGTCTCCAGCGCGATGATCGACCGCGTGGTGAACGACATTGGTCGCAAGCTGGTGGAAGTACCGGTCGGCTTCAAATGGTTCGTGGATGGTCTGTTCGATGGCAGCTTTGGCTTTGGCGGCGAAGAGAGCGCCGGCGCCTCGTTCCTGCGTTTCGACGGCTCCGCCTGGTCAACAGACAAAGACGGCATCATCCTGTGTCTGCTGGCGGCGGAAATCACTGCGGTTACCGGTAAGAACCCGCAGCAGCACTATGATGAGCTGGCCGCGCGTTTTGGTGCGCCAAGCTACAACCGTCTGCAGGCACCTGCCACTTCCGCGCAGAAAGCGGCACTGTCGAAGCTGTCACCTGAAATGGTCAGCGCCGATACGCTGGCAGGCGACCCGATCACCGCACGTCTGACCGCGGCACCGGGCAACGGTGCCTCGATTGGTGGTCTGAAAGTGATGACTGAAAACGGCTGGTTCGCGGCACGTCCGTCCGGTACGGAAGACGCCTACAAAATCTATTGTGAAAGCTTCCTCGGCGCTGAGCATCGCCAGCAGATCGAGAAAGAAGCGGTAGAAATTGTCAGCGAAGTGCTGAAAAACGCCTGACAGGGCATCCTGCATGAAGAAGGCCGCGTTTGCGGCCTTTTTTTATGGCATGAAGCGATAGCCGATGCCGGTTTCTGTCAGCAGGTGCGTCGGCTGGGTGGGATTGGCTTCCAGCTTTTGCCGCAGGTGTCCCATATAGATGCGCAGATAATGGCTGTGTTCCACGGCGTTGGGCCCCCACACCTGGTTAAGCAACTGGCGCTGGGTCAGTACTTTGCCAGCGTTATTCAGCAGCAGGCTGAGCAGGCGAAATTCGGTCGGCGTCAGATGCACCTCTTCGCCGCTGCGCAGCACGCGCCGCGCGGCGAGATCAACGCTCACTTCGCCAAACTGCACCAGCGGCTCCGGCTGGCTGCGCTGATGACGACGCAGCGCCACGCGCACGCGCGCCAGCAGTTCGCCGATGCCAAACGGCTTAGTGAGATAGTCGTCAGCGCCGGCATCCAGCGCCTCTATTTTATCCTGCTCGTCACTGCGTGCTGACAGCACAATTACCGGCATGCTGCTCCACTGCCGCACTTCGCGGATGAAGGCATTGCCATCGCCGTCCGGTAAACCGAGATCGAGAATCACCAAATCCGGTTTGCGCGTAGCCGCTTCAATCAGGCCGCGCTGCAACTGCTCCGCTTCCACAATCTTCAGGCCTTCGCTCTCCAGCGCCAGGCGCACGAAACGGCGAATCTCCTTTTCATCTTCGACAATCAAGATGGTCGTCACGCTGACTCCTGCGGCAAATAAGGTTAACGCATTACTTTAACAATAAACCGCGACGGCGTCCGTCACGATCTCAGTAACTCGCTGTGATCCAAAATTTTACAAAAATGTAACTTCCTTTCATCCCGGCCAGGAAATGGCTGAAAAAAGATCAAAATAGTGGTCGGATGAGTAGTAAAATTACACAACCAGGCGTAATATCTGAGGCAGATCACATTTCATAGCAAAATTTACCACGAGGAGGCATTGATGTATCAGGCATATCCACTCGCCAAAATTGTGCTGCGCCGTGTGCTGGTGGTATTGATTGGCGTACTGGCGCTGCCAGTGATGCTGTTCCGCCAGGATCGCGCGCGCTTCTACAGTTATCTGCACCGCATGTGGTGCAAAACCAGCACCAAACCAGTCTGGCTGGCGCAATCGGAAGCGGCAGGCGGTATCTACTGGTAACGCCCCGCTTCGCGGTGATAACCCGGTGACCTCGCTCGAGGCACCGGGTTTTTTTATCTTAAAGTGGTGCGACAAACGCATTGTCCCGCTGTTATCTCGCGGCATTTCAGCTACACTTAAACCTCTACAAGATTTTGGAGGTTGTACAAGTATGAGCGAGAAAATTCCTGTAGGTATCAGTGCCTGCCTGCTCGGGGATAGCGTCCGATTCGATGGCGGCCACAAGCGTTTTGCCTTTGCAACTGACGAGCTCGCGCCATTTGTGCGCTTCGAACCTGTCTGCCCGGAAATGGCCATCGGTCTGCCGACGCCGCGCCCGGCGCTGCGGCTGGTCAAACAGAGCGACGATCAGATCCACCTGTGTTTCAGCAAAGACGGCGGGGAAGAGCTGACCGACGACATGGCCCGCTGGTCTGCGGAGCGCGTCAAATCGCTGCACCATCTGTGCGGCTACATCCTGTGTGCCAAATCGCCGAGCTGCGGACTGGAGCGCGTGCGCGTCTACGAGCCTGACACTAACAACAATCGCAAAGCCGGCACCGGCGTGTTCACCTCGTTCCTGCAGAAAGAGCTGCCGTGGCTGCCGCTGGAAGAGGATGGACGCCTGCACGATGATGCGATCCGCGAAAACTTTATGGGGCGCGTCTATGCGCTGCATGAGTTCAACGAAATGTGGCGCAGCGGGCTGACGCGCCACAAGCTGATTGCCTTCCACAGTCGTTACAAACTACTGCTGCTGTCACATGCGCAGGATGAGTACCGCGAGATGGGGCGGTTTGTCGCGGCGATGGAACAGTGGGAGTCACTGGATGCGTACGCCTTTGAATACCGTAACCGTCTGATGCACCTGATGTCGCACCAGGCGTCGCGCCGTAATCACACCAATGTGCTGATGCATGTACAGGGCTATTTCCGGCCGAAGCTGAGTTCACCGCAGCGTCAGGAGCTGGCGCAGCTGATCGACCGCTATCGTCGCGGTGTGCAGCCGTTGCTGGCCCCCATCACCATGCTGAAACATTACATGGCGGAGTTCCCGCACCCGTGGCTGGCGCAGCAGCGTTATTTCGATCCCTACCCGGAAGCGCTGCGTCTGCGCTACGGCCAGTAAACACGGAGCGTTATGAGCACTCACTTAGTCTGGCTGCGTAACGATTTGCGCATTAATGATAACAGCGCACTGGCCGCGGCTTGCCGCGACAGTCAGGCCGAGGTGCTGGCGCTGTTCATCGCCACGCCCGGCCAGTGGCAGCAACACAGCATGGCCCCCAAACAGGCGGCTTTTATCCATCAAAACCTGTGCCTGCTGCAGCAGTCGCTGGCAGAACGCGGTATCAAGCTGCACTATCATCAGTGCGATGACTTCGCCGCGTCGGTCGACTATCTGGCGACCTTCTGCCAGCAGTACAAGGTGGATGCGCTATTTTACAACTATCAGTATGAAATCAATGAGCGCCAGCGCGATGCTGCGGTTGAAAAGCAGCTCGATCAGCAGGGCGTGGTGTGCCAGGGATTCGATGACAGCCTGCTGTTACCGCCGGGCAGCGTACAGACCGGCAGCAACAGCATGTTCAAAGTGTTCACGCCGTTCAGCAAAGCGTTTATCCGGCGTCTGCAACAGGGGCTGCCAGAGTGTCATCACGCACCAAAAGCGCGCGCTGGGGCACCCGTGGCCGCCGGCAAAAAAATAGCGGCATTCGATTATCCTGTAGAAGAATTCGACGAAACCTGGTTCCCCGCCGGAGAAGAGGCGGCGCTGAAGCAGCTGCGCCAGTTTGCCCAGCAGCGGGTTGAAAAATATGACCAGCAGCGCGACATACCGGCGATTGATGGCACCAGCCGCCTGTCGCCGTATCTGGCGATTGGTGTGCTGTCGCCGCGTCAGTGCCTGCATCGCATTCTGAAGGAGCATCCGCAGGCGCTGAACAACGGCAGCGCGCTGGTGTGGCTGAATGAACTGGTCTGGCGCGAATTTTATCGTCACCTGATGGTGGCCTTTCCGGCGCTGTGTAAGCATCAGCCGTTTGTCGACTGGACGCGCAACGTCAGCTGGCAACAGAATGAGCAACACCTTACCGCCTGGCAGCAGGGCAAAACCGGTTATCCGATTGTTGACGCAGCGATGCGCCAGCTCAATACGCTGGGCTGGATGCACAACCGGTTACGCATGATCACCGCCAGCTTTCTGGTGAAAGACCTGCTGATAGATTGGCGCGAGGGTGAACGCTATTTCATGCAGCAGCTGATTGACGGCGATCTGGCGGCTAACAACGGTGGCTGGCAGTGGGCCGCGTCGACCGGCACCGACGCCGCGCCTTACTTCCGCATCTTCAACCCGACGACCCAGGGCGAGCGCTTTGATAAGCAGGGCGAGTTTATCCGCCGGTGGCTGCCGGAGCTGCAAGACGTGCCGGACAGCGCCATCCATCAACCGCACGCCTGGGCGGAGAAAAATAACAAGAAACTCGATTATCCGGCGCCAATCGTGGAACATAAGGCGGCACGTAAAAAGACACTAGACGCCTTCGAGCGCGCGCGCAGCGCAGCCTGAGGCGGTCACGGAGCCGTTATGAACAATTTCGAGTTAGAACAGATTGTCAATCAGCAACTCAACACCAGTGCCTTCAGCGACTATGCGCCCAACGGTTTGCAGGTTGAGGGGCGTGAGCAGGTGCGCCGCGTAATCACCGGCGTGACGGCCTGTCAGGCGCTGCTGGATGAGGCGGTAAAACGCCAGGCCGATGCGATACTGGTGCATCATGGCTACTTCTGGAAGAGCGAAGCGCCGGTGATTAAAGGCATGAAACGCCAGCGTCTGCGCACGCTGCTGGCCAATGACATCAACCTGTACGGCTGGCACCTGCCGCTCGATGCTCACCCACAGTTGGGCAACAACGCCCAGCTGGCCACGCTGTTTGATATCGACGTCAAAGGTGAAATTCAGCCGCTGGTGCCCTGGGGCGAGCTGGCTGAGCCGCTAAGCGGTCCGGCGCTGGCGGAAAAGATCGCGGCGCGCCTCGGCCGCCAGCCGCTGCACTGCGGTGATAATGCTCCGGCGCTGATTCGCCGGGTGGCATGGTGCAGCGGTGGCGGCCAGGGCTTTATCGATGCGGCCGCCGCCTTTGGCGTTGACGCCTTTATCAGCGGTGAAGTCTCTGAGCAGACCATTCACAGCGCCCGTGAACAGGGACTGCATTTCTTTGCTGCCGGCCATCACGCCACCGAACGCGGCGGCATCAAAGCGCTCGGTGAGTGGCTCGCCAGCCAGCATGGTCTGGATGTGACTTTTATCGACATCGACAACCCCGCCTGACCGCCTCGCTTATGCGCCCGGAAAACACGCGCCGGGCGCAAATCAGTTGACACATCTCCTTCACTTTCGCATAACTTATTGACTTTTCGCATAAGCGAATGCCCTCAGGCGCGCCGTCACTGCGGTCACGGCGCGTTTTATTAATGACCGGGAGGTGGGTTTTGCAACGAGCACGTTGTTATCTGCTGGGTGAGCGGGCGGTGGTACTGGAGCTGGAACCGCCGGTTTCGCTCGTCAGCCAGCAGCGCATCTGGGGATTGTGCCAGCGGCTGCAGCAGAATGAGCAGATCGCGGAAGTGATTCCGGGCATGAATAACCTGACGCTGCTGCTGCGCGATCCGCAGTTGAAAGCGCTGGATGCAATTGAGCGTTTGCAGCGCTGGTGGGAAGAGAGCGAGGTGCTGCTGGCCGAGCCGCGTCAGGTTGAGATTCCGGTGGTGTATGGCGGCGCGGGCGGTCCGGATCTGGCGGAGGTGGCCCGTGCGGCGGATCTGACCTCGCAACAGGTGGTGGAGCTGCACAGCAGCGCGGATTACGTGGTCTACTTCATTGGCTTTCAGCCTGGTTTCCCTTATCTCGGCGGGCTGGATGAGCGGCTGCACACGCCGCGTCGCGCCGAGCCCCGGCTGGTGGTGCCTGGCGGTTCGGTGGGCATTGGCGGCAGCCAGACCGGCATCTATCCGCTGGCCGCGCCCGGTGGCTGGCAGTTGATTGGTCACACGCCGCTTAGCCTGTTCGATCCACAACAGCAGCCGCCGACGCTGCTGCGTCCCGGCGACAGCGTCCGCTTCGTGCCACAACGGGAGGGCGTATGTTAAACATTTTGCGTGCCGGATTAATGACCTCGGTGCAGGATCGCGGCCGCCACGGCTGGCGGCAATACGGCATCAGCCTGAGCGGTGCACTGGATGAGCCTTCAATGCGCACGGCCAATATGCTGGTCGGCAACGCCGAAAACAGCGCGGTGCTGGAGATTGTGCTCGGCCAGTTCAAAGCGGAGTTTCGTCGCGACGGCTGGTTTGCGCTGACCGGTGCCAGCTGCAGCGCCGAACTGGATGGCCAGCCGGTGTGGACCGGCTGGCGTCTGCCGGTGAAAAAAGGCCAGGTGCTGAGTCTGTCCATGCCTACGCGCGGTATGCGCAGCTATCTCGCGGTGAACGGCGGTTTCGCCATCGACGCCATGCTGGGATCGCACAGCACCGATCTCAAAGCGGCCTTTGGCGGCTGGCAGGGACGTAAACTGCAGGATGGCGATCAGCTGCCGCTGGGCAAGCCGACGCGCCGCTTCAGCCATCAGGCTGGCGTACGGCAGCTGCTGTGGGGCAACCGCATCCGCGCACTGCCGGGGCCGGAGTACAACGAATTTACCCACGACGCGCAGGACGCATTCTGGCGTAACCCGTGGCAGCTCAGCCCGCAAAGTAACCGCATGGGCTACCGGCTGCAGGGCAGTCCGCTGCAGCGCAGTGTCGCACGTGAACTGCTGTCGCACGGCCTGGTGCCGGGTGTGGTGCAGGTGCCGCCGAACGGTCAGCCGATTGTGCTGATGGCCGATGCGCAAACCACCGGCGGCTATCCGCGTATTGCCTGCGTCATCGAAGCCGATCTCTATCAGCTGGCGCAGATTCGTCTGGGAGAACCGATTCACTTCATCCGCTGCACGCTGGAGGAGGCGCTGCTGGCCAAACAGCAGCAGCAACGTTCGCTTGATCAGATAGCCTGGGGGCTTGCTCATGAAGATCGATCTTAACGCCGACCTCGGTGAAGGCAGTGCCAGCGATCGGGCCCTGCTGGAACTGGTGAGCTCGGCCAACATCGCCTGCGGTTTCCATGCCGGCGATGCCGAAACCATGCTGCAGTCGGTGCGCTGGGCCAGCGCCAATGGCGTGGCGATTGGTGCGCATCCGAGCTTTCCCGACCGGGAAAATTTTGGCCGGACCGCCATGCAACTGCCGCCGGAAACCGTCTACGCGCAGGTGATCTACCAGATTGGTGCCCTGAAAAGCCTTGCCGAAAGTGAAGGCGCGAAGCTGGTGCACGTGAAACCGCACGGCATGCTGTATAACCAGGCAGCGGCGGATGCAGCGCTGGCGGATGCGATTGCGCGCGCGGTGAAAGCCGTCGATCCGGCGCTGATTCTGGTTGGCCTGGCGGGCAGCGCCTCAATTGCCGCCGCCGCGCATCATGGTCTGCGCACGCGCGAAGAAGTGTTTGCTGACCGCGGCTATCTGGCTAGTGGCGCGCTGGTGCCGCGCAGCCAGCCCGGGGCGTTAATCGAAGAGGCTGAGCAGGCGCTGGCGCAGACGCTCACCATGGTGCAGCAGCGTCAGGTGCGCAGCGTCAGCGGCGAATGGGTGGCGGTGAACGCGCAGACGGTCTGTCTGCACGGCGATGGCGCCCATGCGCTGGAATTTGCCCGCACGCTGCGCGCCGCTTTTGCGACAAATCAGATTGCTGTCACCAGCGCCTGATCATTGACTGTTAGCCCGGCCTGTTGCCGGGCTTTTTATTTCTGACGAGGGGAAAACATGGATAACGTGGTCAATCTCTGGCCGTTACTTGGCATTGCCGCGATTGTGCTTGGCTTTGTGCTGCGCTTCAACCCGGTGCTGGTGGTGATTGTTGCCGGTTTTGTCACCGGGCTGGCGGCGCATATGCCGCTCGGTGATATTCTGGAGAAGCTCGGTTCCGGCTTTCTCAATACCCGTAATCTGCCGCTGATCCTGCTGTTACCGCTGGCGGTCATCGGATTGCTGGAGCGCCACGGTTTGAAAGAGCGTGCGCAGACGTGGATCGCCCGGATCAAAACCGCCACCGCCGGCCGTTTACTGATCGTCTATCTGTTCGTGCGTGAGCTGACTGCGGCGCTGGGGCTGACCAGCCTGGGCGGCCATCCGCAGATGGTGCGTCCGCTGCTGGCACCGATGGCCGAAGGTGCCACTGAAAACCGTTACGGCAGCGTATCACCGGAGATTCGTCAGCGGCTGCGCGCCATGTCGGCGGCCACCGATAACGTCGGGCTGTTCTTCGGTGAAGATATTTTCGTGGCCTTCGGCGCGATCATTTTTATGCACAACTTTATGCAGGAGTCGGCGGGCATCAGCACCGAACCGTTGCACATCGCGCTGTGGGGCATTCCGACCGCGCTGTGTGCGTTCCTGATTCATGCTGCGCGACTGGTGCGGCTCGACCGTCAGCTGTCGCGTGAGCTGGGCGCGCTCAACCAGCAGGCGCTGCGCGCAAAAGGAGGTGAGTGATGTTTCAGCAACAGTATCTGATGTGGCTGGCCGGGGCGATCCTGCTGATTGTCGCGCTGCTGTCATGGCGCGATAGCGCCAACCCGCGCCGTTTTACCACCGGTTTATTCTGGGCGCTGTACGGTCTGATTTTCCTGATTGGCGACGGTGCTTATCAACTGATGGGGCAGTGGGCCGGTGATGCGGAGCTGGGACGTCGCTGGTTGCATATTGCCGTGGGCGCGGCGGTAGTGGTCATGGCGCTGATTGCCGGGTTCGGCGGCGTGCGCCTCGGTCGCTATCATCAGCGCAGCGATGAACAGAAGCAGCAGAGCGCGCAGCGTCTCGGCAACAAGCTGTTTCTGCCGGCGCTGGCGATCCCGCTGGTGACGGTGATTGGCGTGCTGGCGTTCAATCATATTCCCGGTCTGCAGGAGAGGGTGTTTGGCCCGGGCAATCATTCGACGCTGGTCACGCTGTTTTCGATGATGATTGGCTGCGTGCTGGGCTGGCTGATTGCGCTGAAGTTTACCCACGAGAAGCCGCTGCAGTCGATGCAGGAGACGCGGCGTTTGCTGGATGCGGTGGGCTGGGCGTTTATTTTGCCGCAGATTCTCGCCACGCTTGGCCTGCTGTTTACCAGCGCTGGCGTCGGCACGGCGATTTCGCATCTGACCGAACACTATCTGGCGGTGGATAACCGGCTGATTGCGGTCGCGGTATATGCGCTGGGCATGGCGTTGCTGACCATGGTGATGGGCAATGCGTTTGCGGCGTTCCCGATTGTCACCGCCGGCATCGGTATTCCGATTCTGGTGCTGCAGCACGGTGGCAATCCGGCGGTGATGGCGGCGATCGGCATGTTCTGCGGGTACTGCGGCACGCTGATGACGCCGATGGCTGCCAACTTCAATATTGTTCCGGCGCGTTTACTGGAGCTGCCGGACCGTAACGCGGTGATCAAGGCTCAGGTGCCAACCGGTGTGCTACTGTTATTGGTAAATATTTTCCTGCTTTATTTCCTGATGTTCCTGTGAGGTTGCGATGAAAACGGTGTTAATGACGGCGTTCGAGCCGTTTGGCGGCGAGCGCATTAATCCGTCGTGGGAAGCGGTACGCAGCTTTGATGGTCGGGAGTTCGGCGGCGCGCGGATTGTGGTGCGCCAGCTGCCGGTGGTATTCGCCCGCTGCGGCCAGGTGCTTACCGCCGCGCTGGAAGAGCTGCAGCCGCACCGCGTGCTGTGCGTCGGCCAGGCTGGCGGGCGCAGCGATATCAGCGTAGAGCGCGTGGCGATTAATGTGAACGATGCGCGCATTCCGGATAATGACCAGCAGCAGCCGGTCGATCAGCCGATTGTCGCCGGGGGACCGGCGGCCTATTTTTCCACGCTGCCGATCAAAGCGATGGTCGCGACACTGCGCGAAGTGGGAATTCCGGCTTCGGTGTCGCAAACCGCCGGGACGTTTACCTGTAATAACGTCATGTATCACCTGCTGCACTGGCTGCAGACCACAGGCAGCGCAGCACGCGGCGGTTTCGTGCATATTCCTTATATGCCGCAGCAGGCGGCGCAGCATCCTGGCGCACCGAGTATGTCGACCGCCAGTGTGATCCAGGCGCTGGAAACGTCGCTGCAGGTGATTCTCAGCACAGAGAAAGACATTCGCGAAGTGGGCGGCGCAACCCATTAATCAGGAGCGGTTATGCCAGAGGGACCGGAGATCCGCCGCGCGGCGGATCAACTTGCAGCGGCAATGGTGGGCAAGCCTCTGACCGAGGTGTGGTTTGCTTTTCCGGCGCTGAAGACCTACGAACCGGCGCTAATGGGGGAAACCATCGACGCCTTTGAAACGCGCGGCAAGGCACTGCTTACGCATTTCTCTAACGGACTGACGCTGTACAGCCATAATCAGCTGTACGGCGTGTGGCGTGTGGTGCCGAGCGGGACTGAGCCCAATACTTCGCGCCAGCTGCGCGTGCGGCTGGGTAATGCCGACCGGGCAATTTTGCTGTATAGCGCTTCGGATATTGAGCTGCTGAACGCAGATACGCTCGGCGCGCATCCGTTTTTGCAACGCGTCGGACCGGACGTGCTGGACGCCACGCTGACGGTGGAAGAGGTGCGCGAACGGCTGCTGTCGCCGCGTTTTCGTCGCCGCCAGTTCAGCGGTTTGCTGCTGGATCAGGCATTTCTCGCCGGGCTCGGCAACTATCTGCGCGTCGAGATTTTGTGGCACGCCGGTTTGCTGGCGCAGCATCGTGCACAGGATTTGAGCGATCAGCAGCTGGATGCGTTGAGCCACGCCATGCTGGCGGTGCCGCGTTTGTCTTATCAGATGCGTGGCAGCATGAAGAAGTATCACGAAGAGGCGGCGTTTCGTTTCGAGGTGTTTCACCGCCAGGGCAAAAAGTGCCGGCGCTGCGGTACCGTCATTGAGAAGGGCGTACTGTCATCACGACCGTTTTACTGGTGTCCGGGCTGTCAGCATTGAGTTTTGGTCATCAATAGAAGAGGCGCGGGACAGGCCATCATCGTCTTCCGGCAAACCGCACCAGAGCTAATGCACTGACTGGCTGAGCCCCGGGGCAGGCAATCCGCAGCGCTGAACAGCATGAGGAAGTCAGGATGAGACCGCATGGCTCCGGCGGTCCGTCAGACTGACGAAGGGTGTGAAGGTACCGCGTCAGCGGCGCGAGGACGCCTGAAACGGGGCTCAGCCAGGCAGGGCTTGGCACGATGCGCCCCAAACATTCGCCGTGTACTAAAAAGAAAAGGGCGGGATAACCCGCCCTGATTGTTATTTTTTCAGCGCCGAGCTGAATTCGCGCTCGGTGTAACCGGTGTAGAGCTGACGTGGGCGGGCAATCTTCATGCCTTCGTCGTGCATCTCTTTCCAGTGCGCAATCCAGCCAACGGTACGCGCCATCGCGAAGATCACGGTAAACATTGATGACGGAATGCCCATCGCTTTCAGAATGATACCGGAATAGAAATCGACGTTCGGATAGAGTTTACGCTCAATGAAGTACGGGTCGTTCAGCGCGATGTGCTCCAGCTCCATCGCCACTTCCAGCAGGTCGTCCTTCATGCCCAGCTCATTCAGCACTTCATGGCAGGTTTCACGCATCACGGTCGCGCGCGGGTCATAGTTTTTATAAACACGGTGACCGAAGCCCATCAGACGGAACGAATCGTTCTTATCTTTGGCGCGACGCACGAATTCCGGAATGTGATCGACGGTGCTGATCTCTTCCAGCATACGCAGCGTGGCTTCGTTGGCACCACCGTGCGCAGGTCCCCACAGCGAGGCGATACCGGCGGCGATACAGGCAAACGGGTTGGCACCGGAAGAACCGGCGGTACGCACGGTAGAGGTTGATGCGTTCTGTTCGTGGTCAGCGTGCAGGATCAGGATACGGTCCATGGCGCGTTCCAGCACCGGGTTCACTTTGTACTCTTCACACGGCGTAGCAAACATCATGTGCAGGAAGTTACCGGCATAGGAGAGGTCGTTACGCGGATACACAAACGGCTGGCCGATGGAGTATTTGTAACACATCGCGGCCATGGTCGGCATTTTTGACAGCAGGCGGAAGGCGGCGATTTCACGGTGACGTTCAATATTCACGTCTAATGAATCGTGATAGAAGGCAGCCAGCGCGCCGGTCACGCCGCACATCACCGCCATCGGGTGTGAATCACGACGGAAGCCGTGGAACAGGCGGGTGATCTGCTCGTGAATCATGGTGTGACGGGTTACGGTAGTGCGGAACTCGTCGTACTGCGCCTGAGTAGGGGCTTCGCCGTTCAGCAGGATGTAGCACACTTCCAGATAGTTGGAGTGGGTAGCCAGCTGATCGATAGGGAAACCGCGATGTAACAAAATCCCTTCATCACCATCAATAAAGGTAATTTTTGATTCGCAGGACGCCGTAGAGGTAAAACCGGGGTCGAAGGTGAACAGGCCTTTTGAGCCAAGGGCGCGGACATCAACAACATCCTGTCCCAGCGTGCCTTGCATCACATCCAGTTCCACGGAGTTGTTATCTTGTAGGGTTAGCGTCACTTTTTTATCTGTCATTTTTCGTCTCCATAGCGCCTTAGTAGGTAAGGATCTTAGACACCAGAACAGTCATCATGTTGCGTTTACCCGCCGTATTTTCGGGCCGCTGCTACACTGGCTGCGCGCGCGCAGTGCGGTCATTTACTTGCGTAAACGCCCATCATTTGCACGCTTACTGCCTTGTTGCAACCCGCACGACTTAGGCTAAAACAGAATCTTCACAGCATCACTCAGCGGTAACGTTCATGCTGCAAGGTTACGGAGCGAAATGTGTAAAGCCAATCGGTGGTGTCCGGGCATGACGCGCTGCACATCGTGGATGTTAAAGATCCTGTCACGACATAACTTCTTGGTAACCAATAACCTGACGGTTTGTGTTGCTCGTAAAGGCAATGTTACATAACTTGAGCTTAGGGGAAAGTGTATCCCCATAACTTTTATGCATCATAGGGTTTTAGTGCGTTCGTTTGTAACTGAAATGTTGATCTATTGTCAAATCAGATAATTAAAAATGTATAAATTGTGAAATACGTGAGGCGGATCACTGTTCAGCTTAAATGTGACCAAAGAGATTGTAGGGGAATTGTAATCAGAATGTGATCCTCCTATACTGCCGCCAGGTCTCCGGAATACCCTGACACCAGGAGCCACCCAGCGTTTTACCCGCTTCATTTAACACTGGATGTTGCTATTTTGGTGGCGGTTGCAGTCCGAACACGCACTGTGCTCTTCTGTAACTCAGGACCGGAGGAAGCAAAATAAAAAAGAGCTGTGTGGGCAAAACCGTGAAAAAACAAAGACCTGTTAACTTGGATCTCTCGACGATCCGGTTTCCCGTTACTGCAATATCGTCCATTCTCCACCGCGTCTCCGGCGTGATTACCTTTGTCGCTCTCGGAATTCTGCTCTGGTTACTGGGTCTCTCCCTCTCTTCTCCGGAAGGTTTCCAGCAAGCGGCATCCATCATGGATAGCTTCTTCGCCAAATTCATCATGTGGGGCATTCTGACCGCGCTGGCATATCACGCAGCAAGCGGCATTCGTCACATGCTGGCCGACTTCGGTTTTACGGCAGAAACCCTGCAGGTGGGAACCCGTACCGCGCAAGCGGTTTTTGTTATCACTGTCGTGCTCTCAATTCTGGCTGGAGTCCTCGTATGGTAAGCAATGCTTCTGCATTAGGACGCAACGGTATCCATGACTGGCTGTTACTGCGTGCTGCTGCAATCTTAATTACGCTCTACATTCTCTACATCCTCGGTTTTGTCGTGATGACCGGCACGCTGACGTATGACGTCTGGCGCGGCTTTTTCGCTTCCTCCTTTACCAAAGTGTTCACGTTGCTGACGCTGTTCTCGATTCTGGTCCACGGCTGGATTGGCATGTGGCAGGTTTTGACCGACTACGTGAAACCGCTGGCAACGCGTCTGGTGTTGCAACTGGTGATTGTGGTCGCGCTGTTGTCGTATGCAATTTATGGAACTGTTGTGGTGTGGGGTGTGTAAATGAGTTTGCCAGTCAGAGAATTTGATGCCGTGGTGATCGGCGCAGGTGGTGCGGGTATGCGCGCCGCGCTGCAAATCTCCCAGTCGGGCCAGAGCTGTGCTCTGTTATCCAAAGTGTTCCCAACCCGTTCCCACACCGTATCGGCGCAGGGCGGGATTACCGTGGCACTGGGTAACTCCCACGAAGATAACTGGGAATGGCACATGTACGATACTGTCAAAGGATCCGATTACATCGGTGACCAGGACGCGATCGAATATATGTGTAAAACCGGTCCGGAAGCGATTCTGGAGCTGGAGCACATGGGCCTGCCATTCTCCCGTCTTGATGACGGCCGCGTTTATCAGCGTCCGTTTGGTGGCCAGTCGAAAAACTTCGGTGGTGAGCAGGCGGCGCGTACCGCTGCTGCTGCCGACCGTACCGGCCACGCCCTGCTGCATACGCTGTATCAGCAGAACCTGAAAAACAAAACCACCATCTTCTCCGAATGGTATGCACTGGATCTGGTGAAAAACGCTGACGGCGCGATCGTCGGCTGTACCGCCATCTGCATCGAAACCGGTGAAACGGTCTACTTCAAAGCCAAAGCCACTATCCTCGCGACCGGCGGTGCTGGCCGTATCTATCAGTCCACCACCAATGCCCACATCAACACCGGTGACGGCGTCGGCATGGCGCTGCGTGCCGGCGTGCCAATGCAGGATATGGAGATGTGGCAGTTCCACCCAACCGGCATCGCCGGGGCGGGTGTGCTGGTGACCGAAGGCTGCCGTGGTGAAGGTGGCTATCTGCTGAACAAGCATGGCGAGCGTTTCATGGAGCGCTACGCGCCGAACGCCAAAGATCTGGCGGGCCGTGATGTGGTGGCGCGTTCAATGATGGTGGAAATTCGTGAAGGTCGCGGTTGCGACGGCCCATGGGGTCCACACATCAAACTGAAACTCGACCATCTGGGCGCTGAAGTGCTGGAATCCCGTCTGCCGGGCATCCTCGAATTGTCGCGTACCTTTGCTCACGTCGACCCGATTAAAGAACCGATTCCGGTTATCCCGACCTGCCACTACATGATGGGCGGCGTGCCGACCCGCGTGACCGGTCAGGCGCTGCGCGTCAACGAGCAGGGCGAAGATGAAGTGATTCCGGGCCTGTTCGCGGTAGGTGAAATTGCCTGCGTATCAGTACACGGCGCAAACCGTCTTGGCGGCAACTCGCTGCTCGACCTGGTGGTATTTGGCCGCGCGGCCGGTGTTCACCTGATGGAGTGCATCGCTGAGCAGGGCGAACTGCGCGACGCCACCGAAGATGAAATCGACGCGGCGATGGCCCGCTTCAACCGCTGGGAAAACAACACCACCGGTGAAGACCCGGTTGAAATCCGCAAGGCGCTGCAGCGCTGCATGCAGAACAACTTCTCGGTATTCCGTGAAGGGGATGCGATGCGTGAAGGCCTGGCCGAGCTGAAAGAGATTCGTGAGCGCCTGAAAAACGCGCGTCTCGATGACCGTTCACCGGACTTCAACACCCAGCGTATCGAATGCCTTGAGCTGGATAACCTGATGGAAACCGCTTACGCCACCGCGGTAGCGGCCAACTTCCGCACCGAAAGCCGTGGCGCTCACAGCCGCTTCGACTACCCGGAGCGTGATGATGCCAACTGGCTGTGCCACAGCCTCTATGTTCCGCAAACGGAAAGCATGACGCGCCGTGAGGTGAACATGCAACCGAAACTGCGTGCGGCCTTCCCGCCGAAAGCGCGTACTTACTAATTGCGGAGATCATCATGAGACTCGAATTTTCTATCTATCGTTACAACCCGGAAGTCGATGACAAACCGCGCATGCAGGATTACACCCTCGAAGCGGAAGATGGTCGCGACATGATGCTACTGGACGCGCTGATCCGTTTGAAAGAGAAGGATCCTACGCTGGCCTTCCGTCGTTCCTGCCGTGAAGGCGTGTGCGGCTCCGATGGCCTCAACATGAACGGTAAAAATGGCCTGGCGTGTATCACGCCGGTCTCCGCTCTGGGCAATGGCAGCAAGAAGATTGTTATCCGTCCGCTGCCCGGTTTGCCGGTAATCCGCGACCTCGTGGTGGACATGGGACAATTCTATGCTCAGTATGAGAAGATTAAGCCTTTCCTGTTGAATAATGGGGAAAATCCGCCAGCGCGCGAGCATCTGCAAACGCCTGCGCAGCGTGAGCACCTGGACGGCCTGTACGAGTGTATTCTCTGTGCCTGCTGCTCCACGTCGTGCCCGTCGTTCTGGTGGAATCCGGACAAGTTCATCGGTCCGGCCGGCCTGCTGGCGGCGTACCGCTTCCTGATTGACAGCCGCGACACCGAAACCGATGCGCGCCTCGACAATCTGAATGATGCTTTCAGTGTTTTCCGCTGTCACAGCATCATGAACTGTGTGAGCGTGTGCCCGAAAGGCTTAAACCCAACGCGCGCCATCGGCCATATTAAGTCGATGCTGCTGCAGCGCGGGGCGTAACAAACGGAAGTCACGATCGGGAACCCAGGTTCCCGATCGTTTACGGAAGCCTCTATAAGCGCGGTACTGACCACGCTTATAAAGGTTCCCTTACGGGCCAGGCGCCGGTTGCGCACAGGTTCGTATCGCTGAACTCACTACGGCAAGCCGCGAAAGCGGCAACAAATGAAACCTCAAAAAAGCAGATTAATGCTTAAGGGATCACAATGCAGAACAGCGCGATGAAACCCTGGCTGGACTCCTCCTGGCTGGCCGGCGCGAACCAGTCCTACATAGAGCAACTCTATGAGGATTTCCTGACCGATCCTGACTCTGTTGATGAAGTGTGGCGCTCGATGTTCCAGCAGCTGCCGGGCACCGGCGTGAAACCTGAGCAGTTTCACTCCACGACGCGTGAATACTTCCGCCGCCTGGCGAAAGACGCCACCCGCTACACCTCCACAGTCACCGATCCGGCCGCTAATTCCAAACAGGTTAAAGTGCTGCAGCTGATTAATGCGTTCCGCTTCCGCGGCCATCAGCACGCTAACCTCGATCCGCTCGGCCTGTGGAAGCAGGAGCGCGTGGCGGATCTCGATCCGGCCTTCCACGATCTGACCGACGCCGATTTTCAGGAAAGCTTTAACGTAGGCTCTTTCGCCATTGGCAAAGAGACCATGAAGCTGGCCGATCTTTATGCCGCACTGCAGCAGACCTACTGTGGTTCGATTGGTGCAGAGTACATGCACATCAATAACACCGAAGAGAAGCGCTGGATTCAGCAGCGTCTGGAATCGGTAGTGGGCCATGCGTCATTCAGCGCGGACGAGAAAAAAGGTTTCCTGAAAGAGCTGACGGCGGCAGAGGGCCTGGAAAAATACCTCGGCGCGAAATTCCCGGGTGCCAAACGCTTCTCGCTGGAAGGCGGTGATGCGCTGGTACCGATGCTGCGCGAAATGATTCGCCACGCCGGCAAGAGCGGCACGCGTGAAGTGGTGCTGGGCATGGCACACCGCGGTCGTCTCAACGTGCTGATCAACGTGCTGGGTAAAAAACCGCAGGATCTGTTCGACGAGTTCTCCGGCAAGCACAAAGAGCACCTCGGTACCGGTGACGTGAAGTACCACATGGGCTTCTCGTCAGACGTGGAAACCGAAGGCGGCCTGGTGCACCTGGCGCTGGCGTTCAACCCGTCGCATCTGGAAATTGTAAGCCCGGTCGTCATGGGCTCGGTGCGCGCGCGTCTGGATCGTCTGGCGGAGCCGGGCAGCAACAAAGTTCTGCCGATCACCATTCACGGTGACGCCGCGGTTATTGGCCAGGGCGTGGTGCAGGAAACCCTGAACATGTCGCAGGCGCGCGGTTACGAAGTGGGCGGCACCGTACGCATCGTGATTAACAACCAGGTGGGCTTCACCACCTCGAATCCGAAAGATGCGCGTTCTACCCCTTACTGCACCGACATCGGCAAAATGGTGCTGGCACCGATCTTCCACGTCAACGCGGACGATCCGGAGGCGGTGGCGTTTGTTACCCGTCTGGCGCTGGATTATCGCAATACCTTCAAACGCGATGTGTTCATCGACCTGGTGTGCTACCGCCGTCACGGCCATAACGAAGCCGACGAGCCAAGCGCCACCCAGCCGCTGATGTATCAGAAAATCAAAAAGCATCCGACGCCGCGCAAAATCTACGCCGATCAGCTGGAAAGCGAAGGCGTGGCCACGCAGGAAGATGCCACCGAGCTGGTAAACCTGTACCGCGATGCGCTGGATGAAGGCGAGTGCGTGGTGCCGGAATGGCGTCCGATGAGCCTGCACTCGTTCACCTGGTCTCCGTACCTCAACCACGAGTGGGATGAGAGCTACCCGGAAACCGTGGACATGAAACGTCTGCAGGAGCTGGCGCGCCGCATCAGCAGCATTCCGGAAGCGGTGGAAGTGCAGTCGCGCGTTGCCAAGATTTACAACGACCGCAAAGAGATGGCGGAAGGCAACAAGCTGTTCGACTGGGGCGGCGCGGAAAACCTCGCTTACGCCACGCTGGTGGACGAAGGCATTCCGGTGCGCCTGTCGGGTGAAGACTCCGGCCGCGGCACCTTCTTCCACCGTCACGCGGTGATTCACAACCAGCAGAACGGTTCGACTTACACTCCGCTGCACCACATCCATAACGGTCAGGGTCAGTTCAAGGTGTGGGATTCGGTGCTGTCGGAAGAAGCGGTACTGGCGTTCGAATACGGTTACGCCACCGCCGAGCCGCGCGTGCTGACCATCTGGGAAGCGCAGTTTGGTGACTTCGCCAACGGCGCTCAGGTGGTGATCGATCAGTTCATCAGCTCCGGCGAGCAGAAATGGGGCCGCATGTGTGGTCTGGTGATGCTGCTGCCACACGGCTATGAAGGGCAGGGTCCGGAGCACTCCTCCGCGCGCCTCGAGCGCTATCTGCAGCTGTGTGCTGAGCAGAACATGCAGGTCTGCGTGCCATCAACGCCAGCGCAGGTCTACCACATGCTGCGTCGTCAGGCGCTGCGCGGTATGCGCCGTCCGCTGATCGTGATGTCACCGAAGTCGCTGCTGCGTCATCCGCTGGCGGTATCCAGCCTTGATGAGCTGGCCAACGGTAGCTTCCAGCCGGCGATTGGTGAGATCGACGACCTCGATCCGCAGCAGGTGAAACGCGTGGTGCTGTGCTCCGGTAAAGTTTATTACGATCTGCTGGAACAGCGTCGTAAGAACGAGCAGACCGATGTCGCCATCGTGCGTATCGAACAGCTCTATCCGTTCCCGCACAAAGCGGTGCAGGAAGCGCTGAAGAATTACGCCCATGTTCAGGATTTCGTCTGGTGTCAGGAAGAGCCACTGAACCAGGGCGCATGGTATTGCAGTCAGCATCATTTCCGCGAAGTGGTTCCATTTGGTGCGTCACTGCGTTACGCAGGCCGTCCGGCTTCTGCTTCACCGGCCGTGGGCTATATGTCCGTACATCAACAACAGCAGCAAGACCTGGTCAATGACGCGCTGAACCTTGGTTAATTAAAAGGAAAGAAAATGAGTAGCGTAGAAATTCTCGTTCCCGATTTGCCTGAATCCGTAGCGGACGCCACGGTAGCAACCTGGCATAAAAAACCCGGCGACTCTGTGACCCGCGACGAAGTGCTGGTCGAGATCGAAACTGACAAAGTGGTACTGGAAGTGCCTGCCGCCGCTGACGGTGTGCTGGAAGCGGTGCTGGAAGACGAAGGCGCCACCGTAACATCGCGCCAGATTCTGGGCCGTCTGAAGGAAGGCAACAGCGGCGGGAAAGAGACCACGGCGAAAGTGGAAAGCAAGGAGTCTACGCCTGCACAGCGTCAGACTGCATCTCTGGAAGAAGAGAGCAATGACGCGCTCAGCCCGGCCGTGCGCCGCCTGATTGCGGAAAACAACCTCGACGCCAGCCAGATTAAAGGCACCGGTGTTGGCGGCCGTCTGACGCGCGAAGATGTGGAAAAACATCTGGCGAAGAAAGCCGACGGCGCGAAAGCGGCACCGGCAGCCGATGCGGCTCCGCAGGCAGTCGCCAACCGCAGCGAGAAGCGCGTGCCAATGACCCGTCTGCGCAAGCGCGTGGCCGAGCGTCTGCTGGAAGCGAAAAACAGCACCGCGATGCTGACCACCTTCAACGAAGTCAACATGAAGCCGATCATGGATCTGCGCAAGCAGTACGGCGATGCCTTCGAGAAGCGTCACGGCGTGCGTCTGGGCTTTATGTCCTTCTACATCAAAGCGGTGGTCGAAGCGCTGAAACGCTTCCCGGAAGTCAACGCGTCGATCGACGGCGACGATGTGGTGTACCACAACTATTTCGATGTCAGCATCGCGGTCTCAACGCCGCGTGGTCTGGTGACGCCAGTGCTGAAAGACGTTGATGCGCTGAGCATGGCCGACATCGAGAAGAAAATTAAAGAGCTGGCGGTGAAAGGCCGTGACGGCAAGCTGACGGTGGAAGAACTGACCGGCGGTAACTTCACCATCACCAACGGTGGTGTGTTCGGTTCGCTGATGTCTACGCCGATCATCAACCCGCCGCAGAGCGCGATTCTGGGGATGCACGCCATCAAAGATCGCCCAATGGCGGTGAATGGTCAGGTGGTGGTGCTGCCAATGATGTATCTGGCGCTCTCCTACGATCACCGTCTGATCGATGGTCGTGAATCTGTCGGCTATCTGGTCGCGGTGAAAGAGCTGCTGGAAGATCCGGCGCGTCTGCTGCTGGATGTCTGATTTTCGCCGGGCGCGCTGGCACGAGGCGCGCCCAAATTAACCCTGTTTAGATCTGAATGGATAGAACATCATGAACTTACACGAATACCAGGCGAAACAGCTGTTTGCACGGTATGGTATGCCAGCACCGACTGGCTACGCCTGCACCACGCCACGTGAAGCCGAAGAAGCCGCCTCGAAAATTGGCGCGGGTCCGTGGGTGGTGAAATGTCAGGTTCATGCCGGTGGCCGCGGTAAAGCGGGCGGTGTGAAGGTGGTTAACAGTAAAGAAGACATTCGTGCTTTCGCTGAAAACTGGCTGGGCAAACGTCTGGTGACCTACCAGACTGACGCCAATGGTCAGCCGGTAAACCAGATCCTGGTTGAAGCGGCGACCGACATCGACCAGGAGCTGTATCTGGGTGCGGTGGTTGACCGTGCTACCCGTCGCGTGATCTTCATGGCGTCAACCGAAGGCGGCGTGGAAATCGAGAAAGTGGCGGAAGAAACCCCGCACCTGATCCACAAAATGGCGCTGGATCCGCTGACCGGCCCGCAGCCATACCAGGGCCGCGAGCTGGCATTCAAACTGGGCCTGACCGGCAAGCAGGTCAGCCAGTTCACCAAAATCTTCATGGGTCTGGCGACCATGTTCCTGGAGCGCGACCTGGCGATGGTTGAGATCAACCCGCTGGTGATCACCAAACAGGGCGACCTGATCTGTCTGGATGGCAAACTGGGTGCCGATGGCAATGCCCTGTTCCGTCAGCCAGAGCTGCGTGAAATGCGCGACCCAAGCCAGGAAGACCCACGTGAAGCCCACGCGACGCAGTGGGAACTGAACTACGTCGCGCTGGAAGGCAATATTGGCTGTATGGTCAACGGCGCTGGTCTGGCGATGGGCACCATGGACATCGTGAAACACCACGGTGGTCAGCCTGCAAACTTCCTTGATGTTGGCGGCGGCGCAACCAAAGAGCGCGTTACCGAAGCCTTCAAAATCATCCTGTCTGACGATGCTGTGAAAGCGGTATTCGTTAACATCTTCGGCGGTATCGTGCGCTGCGACCTGATCGCAGACGGCATCATCGGTGCTGTGGCTGAAGTGGGTGTCAACGTACCGGTCGTGGTACGTCTGGAAGGTAACAACGCCGAGCTGGGCGCGAAGAAACTGGCGGACAGCGGTCTTAACATCATTGCAGCAACCAGCCTGACAGACGCAGCACAGCGTGTTGTCGCTGCTGCGGAGGGTAAATAATGTCCATTCTGATCGACAAAAACACCAAAGTCATTTGCCAGGGTTTCACCGGTGGCCAGGGAACGTTCCACTCTGAGCAGGCGCTGGCCTATGGTACGCAGCTGGTTGGCGGTGTGACGCCAGGTAAAGGCGGCACCACCCATCTCGGTCTGCCGGTGTTTAACACCGTGCGTGAAGCAGTAGAAGCGACAGGCGCCACCGCTACCGTGATCTACGTGCCGGCACCGTTCTGCAAAGACGGTATCCTGGAAGCGATCGACGCGGGCATCAAACTGATCATCACCATCACCGAAGGCATCCCGACGCTGGATATGCTGACGGTGAAAGTGAAGCTGGACGAAGCAGGCGTGCGCATGATCGGCCCGAACTGCCCGGGTGTGATCACCCCTGGCGAATGTAAGATCGGTATCATGCCGGGCCACATTCACCAGCCAGGCCGCGTCGGTATCGTGTCACGTTCCGGTACGCTGACCTATGAAGCGGTTAAGCAGACCACTGACATCGGCTACGGCCAGTCCACCTGTGTGGGCATCGGCGGTGACCCGATCCCAGGCTCCAACTTCATCGACATCCTGAAAATGTTCCAGGACGATCCGCAGACCGAAGCGATCGTGATGATCGGTGAGATCGGCGGCAGCGCTGAAGAAGAGGCCGCGGCGTTCATCAAAGAGCACGTGACCAAGCCTGTCGTCGGCTACATCGCCGGCGTAACGGCGCCGAAAGGCAAGCGTATGGGCCACGCCGGCGCCATCATTGCCGGTGGTAAAGGCACCGCCGATGAGAAATTTGCTGCGCTGGAAGCGGCCGGTGTGAAAACCGTTCGCAGCCTGGCCGATATCGGCGACGCGGTGAAAGCGGTACTGCCAGCGAAATAACATTTTGCTGCTGAAAGAACAAAGCCACCTGCGGGTGGCTTTTTTTATGGCTGTAATGCACGGCCATTAGCCGTCCTCACACATTTGCAGTAAAAACGTAACGGCAACATTTTCTGCGGCTATGCTTACTTTGTCGTTGAGTAAAGAAGGGCAAAGAGGCGTGCTTTTTCCCGTCAGCGTCCAGGCATCTGGCTGGCACAGAGGTTAAATAATTACGGGAAAGGTAATTGTTTTCTTAATTGCGCTATCGATTTATGACAACTAATTAACAACAACTCTAACACTACATATCTGGAAAATTATTGTCTTAATCCAGATCAATAAAAGGCGATATATAGCAAACTTTACCGCTGGCTAAAAGCAACCCAACCGGTATAAATTGCGCTGCATCAATTCAGTCTTTTTCATCATTTTTCAGGAGTTTGTGCCAGGCGTTGTCATATCAATTCTGTCGCCTCCTCATCTTACTCCTGCTCGAAACAGGCTGAAGCGATCGGTTTTTCGGGGAATTTTCACCACTGTTACTCGCTCACTTCGGGCCGCAGTACGCATTGTGCTGTCGGTAACAAAACTGGAATCAATAATCAGTCGTTCCTGACCTTATTCTGCATCGCACTGCCCGCTGTTTGTGGTTGTTAATCGCAGGATGAGTTCATGCGAGGAGCAAGGAGTCATCATGTTAGATATTGTCGAGCTGTCGCGTTTACAGTTTGCCCTGACGGCGATGTACCATTTCCTGTTCGTGCCATTAACGCTGGGTATGGCGTTTTTACTGGCGATCATGGAAACGGTCTATGTCCTGTCGGGAAAACAGATTTATAAAGATATGACCAAATTCTGGGGCAAGTTGTTTGGTATCAACTTTGCGCTGGGTGTGGCCACCGGCCTGACCATGGAATTTCAGTTCGGTACCAACTGGTCTTATTACTCCCACTACGTCGGCGATATCTTCGGTGCGCCGCTGGCCATCGAAGGCCTGATGGCGTTCTTCCTTGAATCCACCTTTGTCGGCCTGTTCTTCTTCGGCTGGGATCGCCTCGGTAAAGTGCAGCACCTTGCGGTGACCTGGCTGGTGGCACTCGGCTCGAACATGTCCGCGCTGTGGATCCTGGTGGCGAACGGCTGGATGCAGAACCCGATCGCTTCCGAATTCAATTTCGAAACCATGCGTATGGAGATGGTGAGCTTCTCCGAGCTGGTGCTGAACCCGGTGGCGCAGGTGAAATTTGTGCATACCGTGGCCGCGGGTTACACCACCGGTGCGATGTTCATTCTGGGCATCAGCGCCTGGTATCTGCTGAAAGGGCGCGACATCGCGTTTGCTAAACGCTCCTTTGCGATCGCTGCCAGCTTCGGTATGGCTGCCGTGCTGTCGGTCATCGTGCTGGGTGACGAATCCGGCTATGAAATGGGCGACGTGCAGAAAACCAAGCTGGCCGCTATCGAAGCCGAATGGGAAACCCAGCCGGCGCCAGCGGCCTTTACGCTGTTTGGCGTGCCGGATCAGGCGACGCAGGAGAACAAGTACGCCATCCAGATCCCGTATCTGCTCGGCCTGATCGCCACCCGTTCTGTCGATACGCCGGTCACCGGCCTGAAAGATCTGCTGGCGCAGCATGAAGTGCGCATCCGTAACGGTATGAAAGCCTATGCGCTGCTGAACGAGCTGCGTGCCGGCAGTAAAGATCCGGCGGTGCGCAGTGAGTTTGAGACGCATAAACAGGATCTCGGCTACGGTCTGCTGCTCAAGCGTTATACCCCGGACGTGGCGAACGCCACGGAAGCGCAAATCCAGCAGGCAACGCAGGATTCCATTCCGCGCGTGGCACCGCTCTATTTTGCCTTCCGCATCATGGTGCTGTGTGGCGTGCTGCTGCTGGGCATCATTGCGCTGTCGTTCTGGAGCGTGATTCGTAACCGCATCGGTAAGAATCGCTGGCTGCTGAAAGCGGCGCTGTACGGTATTCCACTGCCGTGGATTGCCGTCGAAGCTGGCTGGTTTGTCGCTGAATATGGCCGTCAGCCGTGGGCGATTGGTGAGGTGCTGCCAACCGCTGTGGCCAACTCGTCGCTGACCGTCGGCGATCTGCTGTTCTCGATGATCCTGATCTGCGGCCTGTATACCGTGTTCCTGGTGGCGGAAATGTATCTGATGTTCAAATTTGCCCGCCTTGGTCCAAGCAGCCTGAAAACCGGCCGCTATCACCATGAAACAGTGCAGGCTGTGACTCAACCGGCGCGCGGATAAGGAGAGCGACCATGTTTGACTATGAAGTGTTGCGTTTTGTCTGGTGGCTGCTGATTGGCATTCTGCTGATCGGTTTTGCCGTCACCGACGGCTTCGATATGGGCGTGGGAATGCTGACCCGCATCCTCGGTCGCACCGATACCGAGCGTCGCATCATGATTAACAGCATCGCGCCGCACTGGGACGGTAACCAGGTCTGGCTGATCACTGCCGGCGGGGCGCTGTTCGCCGCCTGGCCAATGGTCTATGCCGCCGCGTTCTCCGGTTTTTACGTGGCGATGATTCTGGTGCTGGCCTCACTGTTCTTCCGTCCGGTCGGCTTTGATTACCGGTCGAAGATTGAAGATATGCGCTGGCGCGGTGCCTGGGACTGGGGCATCTTCATTGGCAGCTTTGTGCCGCCGCTGGTGATTGGCGTGGCGTTCGGTAACCTGCTGCAGGGCGTGCCGTTCCATGCTGATGAGTACCTGCGCCTGTTCTACACCGGTAATTTCTTCCAGCTGCTTAATCCGTTTGGCCTGCTGGCTGGAGTGATCAGCGTCGCGATGATTCTGGCCCAGGGCGCGACTTACCTGCAGATGCGCACCAGCGGCGAACTACACCTGCGTTCCCGCACCGCGGCGCAAATCAGTGCGCTGGTGATGCTGGTGGGCTTTGTACTGGCCGGCGTGTGGGTGAAGTACGGCATTGATGGTTATGTGCTGAAAAGCGCAATCGATCATCACGCGGCGTCTAACCCGCTGGGTAAAGACGTGGTGCGTGAAGCCGGCGCCTGGCTGGTCAATTTTGAACAGATGCCGGTGCTGTGGCTGTTCCCGCTGCTCGGCGCGCTGCTGCCGCTGCTGACCATCCTGTGTTCGCGCATGGAGAAGGGCGCATGGGCGTTTATCTTCTCTTCGCTAACGCTGGCGTGCGTCATTATGACGGCGGGCATTGCGCTGTTCCCGTTCATCATGCCATCCAGCACCGTGCCGGGCACCAGCCTGACCATGTGGGACGCGACCTCCAGCCTGCTGACGCTACAGATCATGACCGTGGCAGCCATCATCTTTGTGCCGATTATTCTGGCTTACACCAGCTGGTGTTACTACAAGATGTATGGCCGCATCACCAAAGAACACATTGAGCGCAATACGCACTCCCTGTACTGATTGAGGAGATTAAGCATGTGGTATTTTGCCTGGATTCTTGGCACCTTGCTGGCCTGTGCGTTTGGCGTGGTCACGGCACTGGCGATCGAGCATGTGGAAGAGGGCGGCGCGCAGGACGACAAGCTCTGATGCGCAGCCTGATACAGACGCTGTATCGTCTGATGGATAAGGGCCCGCTACGGGCCCTTTCACTGATTCTGGCGCTGTGGCTGGCCGGATGCGTCATCTGGCAGCCGGCGCGCTTTGCCGCACGCACCAGTGAGCTCGCTATCTGGCACGGATTATTGTTAATCTGGGCGGTGTGCAGCGGCGTGATTCACGGCACCGGTTTCCGGCTACAGCGTGCCCGCTGGCAGGCACTGTTTGCCCCGCTGCCGGCGCTGATCGTGCTGGCGCTGGGAATTTACTGGTTCTACCATTAAGTTCTGTCTCAGCCCGCAAGGGCTGTTTTACCGCTGCTGACGTGAGTTTTTGTCAGCGGTTGGTCAGGAAATCTCCCAAAAATCCTTCCAGTTGTTAACGTCTGATAATTATTTTCTCCTGGCTCTGGCGGACCATTCCCAAGCCGATCTCACTTGCGTATAGTAGCAACGTTTAAAATGAGACCGGGATGTAGAGTGAGTACAACGCTGTTTCGCTGGCCGGTTCGGGTCTATTACGAAGACACTGACGCCGGTGGTGTGGTTTACCACGCCAGCTATCTTGCTTTTTATGAACGAGCACGTACCGAGATGTTGCGCCAGCACCATTTCAATCAACAGGCCCTGTTGGAAGAGCAGGTGGCTTTTGTGGTACGGCGCATGACGGTGGACTTTATTGCCGCGGCACGTCTCGACGACCTTCTGGAGATCCAGAGCGAAGTGACAGCAATGACGCGCGCAACCATGACGTTCTCGCAGCGTATCGTGAATGCTGAAGGCAAAGTGCTCAATGAAGCAGACGTCCTGATTGCCTGCATCAACCCACATCTAATGAAGCCGATTGCGCTTCCCAAGTCTATTGTCGCGGAGTTCAAGCAGTGACTGACATGAACGTTCTTGATTTGTTCCTGAAGGCAAGCCTTCTGGTCAAACTTATCATGTTGATTTTGATCGGCTTTTCTATTGCCTCCTGGGCAATCATCATTCAGCGCACCCGCATTCTTAACGCGGCGGGGCGTGAGGCCGAGGCGTTCGAGGACAAGTTCTGGTCCGGTATCGAGCTGTCGCGTCTCTATCAGGAGAGCCAGGCGCGCCGTGACGAGCTGAGCGGGTCCGAACAGATTTTCTACTCTGGCTTCAAAGAGTTTGCCCGCCTGCACCGCGCTAACAGCCATGCGCCGGAAGCGGTGGTTGAAGGGGCCGGTCGCGCCATGCGCATCTCGATGAACCGTGAACTGGAAGCGCTGGAAAATCACATCCCATTCCTTGGCACCGTCGGTTCCATCAGTCCGTATATCGGTCTGTTTGGTACGGTGTGGGGGATCATGCATGCCTTTATCGCACTGGGTGCGGTGAAACAGGCCACACTGCAAATGGTTGCGCCCGGTATCGCCGAAGCGCTGATCGCTACCGCAATCGGTCTGTTCGCGGCCATTCCTGCCGTTATGGCGTATAACCGTCTGAACCAGCGCGTGAACAAGCTGGAGCAGGGCTACGACAACTTTATGGAAGAGTTCACGGCCATCCTGCATCGTCAGGCTTTCTCTACCGACAACAGCAAGTAAGTCGAGGTAAACGATGGCCAGAACCCGTGGTCGCGGGCGTCGCGACCTTAAGTCGGAAATCAACATTGTTCCGCTGCTGGACGTGCTGCTGGTGTTGCTGCTCATCTTTATGGCAACCGCGCCGATTATTACGCAGAGCGTGGAAGTGGACCTGCCGGACGCAACCGATTCGAAAACCGTTTCCAGCGACGATAATCCGCCGGTGATCGTGGAAGTGGCCGGAGTAGGGCAGTACAGCCTGGTGGTGGATCACGATCGTATGACGCAGCTGCCGCCGGAGCAGGTGGTGAGCGAAGCGCAGCGCCGTATTGAAGCCAATCCGAAGACGGTCTTCCTGATTGGTGGGGCGAAAGATGTGCCTTACGACGAAATCATCAAGGCGCTGAACCTGTTGCATCAGGCTGGCGTGAAATCCGTCGGTTTGATGACGCAGCCGATTTAACGCGAACCGTTTTTGGGAACCGAGAGTGTCGAAGGCAACCGAGCAGAACGAGAAGTTAAAACGCGCGATAATCATTTCGGTGATTCTGCACATCGTGCTGATCGCCCTGCTGATTTGGAGCTCGTTTAACGAACATATCGAAGCCAGCGGCGGCGGTGGCGGCAGTGATATCGACGCGGTGATGGTCGATCCTGGCGCGGTGGTTGAGCAGTATAACCGTCAGCAGAATCAGCAGAGTGACAGTCAGCGCGCCGAGCAGCAGCGCCAGAAGCAGGCACAGCAGCAGGCGGAAGAGTTGCAGCAGAAGCAGGCCGCTGAACAGCAGCGGCTGAAAGAGCTGGAAAAAGAGCGTCTGCAGGCGCAGCAGGAAGCCAAAGAGCAGGCGAAGCAGCAGGCAGAGCAGCAGAAGGCGGCTGAAGCAGCAGCGAAGCAGGCGCAGGAGCAGCAGAAAGCCGCAGAAGCGGCCGCAGCGAAAGCCAAAGCCGATGCCAAAGCGCAGGCCGATGCTCAGGCGAAGGCCGCAGCGGACGCGAAAGCCAAAGCGGAAGAGCAGGCGAAGCAGGCCGCAGCCGACGCGAAGAAGAAAGCGGAAGAGCAGGCCAAAGCCGCCGCAGCCGAAGCGGCGAAAGAGAAAGCCGCGCAGCAGGCGAAAGCCGCAGCTGAAGCCAAAGCCAAAGCTGAGGCAGAAGCCAAAGCTCAGGCCGCGGCAGATGCGAAAGCCAAAGCTGCACAGGAAGCCAAAGAGAAAGCTGCGGAAGCCGCGAAAGAGAAAGCGGCCGCCGAAGCCAAAGCGAAAGCTGAGGCAGCAGCCAAAGCCAAAGCGGATGCGGCGGCGAAAGCTAAAGCGGCGGCCGATGCGAAGAAGAAAGCGGCTGCCGAAGCGGCGAAGAACGAGAGCGATGTGGATGATCTGTTAGGCGGTCTCTCTTCCGGTAAGAATGCGCCGAAAAGCGGCGCCGCTTCCGGTGGTGGCGCGGCGGCAGGTCAGGGCAATCAGAAGAAGGCCGGTGCCTCAGGTGCTGAGGTGAATGCGTATCTGGGTCAGATCACCAGTGCGATTCAGAGCCGTTTCTATGATGCCGATCTGTATCGCGGTAAAAGCTGCGATCTGCGGATTAAACTGGCACCGGATGGTTTGCTGATTGACGTGAAAGCTGAAGGCGGCGATCCGGCGCTGTGTCAGGCGGCGATTACCGCAGCGAAGCAGGCACGCATTCCGAAGCCGCCTTCGCAGGCCGTATATGAAGTGTTTAAAAACGCACCGATGCGTTTCAAACCAGAATAATGCAGTAACGTACGGCAGGTTGAACTAAGGTTAGCTTGCCGTACTCTATGAGTACTCGTGTTTTTTCAGGAACTGTGCGAATTATCATGAACTCAGGTTCAGATAAGGGAGATAAGATGAAGCAGGCACTTCGTGTAACCTTAGGTTTTTTTGTACTGCTGTGGGCAGCGATGCTGCACGCGGAAGTACGCATTGAAATTACGCAGGGCGTTAATACCGCACGCCCAATTGGTGTGGTGCCGTTCCAGTGGGCCGGTCCGGGCGCTGCACCTGAAGATATTGGTGGCATCGTCGCAGCAGACTTACGTAACAGCGGTAAATTCAACCCGCTGGATCGCTCTCGTCTGCCACAGCAGCCGACCAGCGCACAGGAAGTTCAGCCTGCCGCGTGGAGCGCACTGGGTATTGATGCCGTGGTCGTCGGGCAGGTTACGCCGAACGCCGATGGCAGCTACCAGGTGGCATATCAGCTGGTGGATACCGGTGGCGCACCGGGTACCGTGCTGGCGCAGAACTCCTACAAAGTCACCAAACAATGGCTGCGCTATGCCGCACATACCGCCAGCGATGAAGTGTTTGAGAAGCTGACCGGTATCAAAGGCGCGTTCCGTACCCGTATCGCCTATGTGGTGCAGACCAACGGCGGTCAGTTCCCGTACGAGCTGCGCGTGTCTGACTACGATGGTTACAACCAGTTTGTGGTACACCGTTCGCCACAGCCGCTGATGTCACCGGCCTGGTCGCCAGACGGCAGCAAAGTGGCTTACGTGACCTTTGAAAGCGGTAAATCGGCGCTGGTGGTGCAGACGCTGGCCAACGGTGCTATCCGTCAGGTGGCTTCTTATCCGCGTCACAACGGTGCGCCGGCCTTCTCGCCGGACGGCTCTAAGCTGGCCTTCGCCCTGTCGAAAACCGGTAGCCTGAACCTGTACGTGATGGATCTGGCCTCCGGTCAGACGCGTCAGGTGACCGATGGCCGCTACAACAGCACTGAACCTACCTGGTTCCCGGACAGCCAGACGCTGGCTTACACTTCGGATCAGGCCGGTGCGCCACAGATTTACAAAGTTAACGTTAACGGCGGAACGCCACAGCGCATTACCTGGGAAGGGGCTCAGAACCAGGATGCGGATGTGTCATCTGACGGTAAAACGATGGTGATGATCAGCAGCGCCGGTGGCGCGCAGCACGTCGCCAAACAGGATCTGGAAACGGGAGCCGTTCAGACAATAACGGACACGTTCCTGGATGAGACGCCAAGTCTGGCTCCTAACGGCACGATGGTAATCTATAGCTCTACTCAGGGGATGGGTTCCGTGTTGCAGTTGGTTTCAACCGATGGGCGTTTCAAAGCGCGTCTTCCGGCAACTGATGGACAGGTCAAATTCCCTGCCTGGTCGCCGTATCTGTGATGCATCGCTCCCTCGCCTGGCGGGGGAGTAAAATGTATGGCAAACAAAATAATAGGATAAAGAAATGCAACTGAACAAAGTGCTGAAGGGTTTGATGCTGGCTCTGCCGGTTATCGCGGTAGCTGCATGTAGCTCTCACAAAAACAACAACAACGATCAGACCGGTATGGGTGCTGACGGTGCATACGGCGCTGGCGCTGGCCAGAACGGCAACATGTCTTCTGACGAGCAGGCGCGTCTGCAGATGCAGCAGCTGCAGCAGAACAACATCGTTTACTTCGGTCTGGACAAGTATGACGTGCAGTCTGAATACGCTCAGATGCTGGATCAGCACGCTGCTTTCCTGCGCAGCAACCCATCTTACAAAGTGACCATCGAAGGTCACGCGGATGAGCGCGGCACCCCAGAGTACAACATCGCCCTGGGCGAGCGTCGTGCTAACGCCGTTAAAATGTACCTGCAGGGTAAAGGCGTGTCTGCTGACCAGATGTCTATCGTATCTTACGGTAAAGAGAAACCTGCTGTACTGGGCCACGACGAAGCGGCTTACGCTAAAAACCGTCGTGCCGTACTGGTTTACTAAGAGAATCACATGATTAGTAACTTCAGACTTCATCTGTTGAGTCTGTCGTTACTGGTTGGCGTAGCGGCCCCCTGGGCCGCTAATGCCCAGGCGTCAATCAGTAGCGTTGGCTCAGGCTCGGTCGAAGACCGTGTCACCACTCTTGAACGTATCTCCAATGCCCAGGCTCAGCTTCTGCAGCAGTTGCAGCAGCAGATGAGTGATAACCAAAGCGATATCGATTCGCTGCGCGGGCAGATCCAGCAGAACAGTTATCAGCTTAATCAGGTGATTGAGCGGCAGAAGCAGCTTTATCAGCAGATCGACAGTCTGAGCAGCAGTAATGGTGCGCAGGCCAGCGGTGGTGCGGATGCAGCAGCCGGTGCCGCAGCGGGAAACGCTGATGCGGGGAGCAGCAACACGGCTGCCGCTGCACCCGCACAAACCGGCGATGCCAACACCGATTACAATGCTGCCGTCGCGCTGATTCTTGAGAAGAAACAGTACGACCAGGCGATTACTGCGCTGCAGGCGTGGGTGAAGAAGTATCCGGACTCCACCTATCAGCCGAATGCCAATTACTGGCTGGGTCAGTTGTTTTACAACAAAGGCAAAAAGGACGATGCGGCCTACTATTTTGCCACTGTAGTTAAAAACTACCCGAAATCGCCAAAAGCGGCGGAAGCGCTGTTTAAGGTTGGGGTGATCATGCAGGAGAAGAACGATACAGCGAAAGCGAAAGCGGTCTACCAGCAGGTGATCAAACAGTTCCCTAACTCTGAGTCTGCTAAGCAGGCACAAAAACGGCTCGCTGCAATGTAATTGCTGCAGTTAAGACCGGATTTCGTCTGATTTCTGGTCTTGCCGCATGAAAGGTAAGCAGTTGAGACATTTAACGGGAAATAAGGGTTGCGCCCTCCCGCTAAATCAGTAATATATGCCGCCGTTGCCGGGACATATCTTAACAAGTATCGGCAGCACTGAAGATGGGTCGTTAGCTCAGTTGGTAGAGCAGTTGACTTTTAATCAATTGGTCGCAGGTTCGAATCCTGCACGACCCACCATCTCAACCATTCAGTTTTGATGTCACTTCAGTTTGCTTCACAACCTTGATGGGTCGTTAGCTCAGTTGGTAGAGCAGTTGACTTTTAATCAATTGGTCGCAGGTTCGAATCCTGCACGACCCACCATCAAGTCGAAAGTTGTAAGCCACTTCCCGAGCGGGTCGTTAGCTCAGTTGGTAGAGCAGTTGACTTTTAATCAATTGGTCGCAGGTTCGAATCCTGCACGACCCACCAGTTATGTAGAAAGGCGCCCTAAAGGCGCCTTTTTGCTTTTTTACGAAGTTCGGTATGTTGCTTTGAGATCGTACTCAGGCCAGATAAGGCGGGGCGGATCGCAAAGGAACCTCACATCCCTGTGGATCGGCCTCGCCATCCATGGCTCGGACGCTTCGCTCCTCCGCACCCGCCTTTTCTGGCTGTCAGGCATTTCAGCTGCTTTAGTTTTGCAGCGCTTTCAGCAAGGCGCAGAGAGTTAACATGAAGCCGAAGGGTACGGAGCGGTGGAGTAAAGCTTCCGGCGCATGGATGCGCCGGCAGAGCCTACAGGGATGTATTCACGGCGACTTTACGCAACCGCCCCGTCCCCTTTGGCTGAAAGGCACTATTACAGTTATTCTGGCAACGACATCATGCCAAATCTCACTAGCGCTTTTCCGGCGTCAGGCTCTTCCAGATATGCAGCACCGCGTAACTGCGCCATGGGCGCCACTCCTGCGACATCTGCTCTGCGACCTTTGCGCTCACGCCACCGAGATTATTGCGGATCGCAATGTCCTCTTTCGGAAAGGCATCCGGCCAGCGCAGGGCGCGCATGGCGATATAACTCGCTGTCCATGGCCCGACCCCCTTCAGCGCCAGCAACTGCTGCTGCACCACGTCCGGATTAACCGCACCATTGAAGCGCAGCGCTCCTGAGGCGCAGGCCGCGGCCAGTGCCTGGATCGCCTGCGCGCGGGCGCTCACAATGCCGAGGCTGGCGATATCATCGAGGGTGGCAGCAGCCAGTGATTCGGCCTCTGGCGGTAAGCGGGAGAGCGCAGGCCACGGTGTGGTGAGGGGGGCGCCAAAACGCTCCGCCACGCGACTGCTCAGCGTCGTCGCGGCTTTCACCGTCACCTGCTGGCCGAGGATGGCGCGGACCGCCAGCTCGAAGCCGTCAAACGCACCAGGAACGCGCAAACCCGGATAGCGCGCCAGACTCGCAGCTAACAGCGGATCCTGGCTGAGCTGCTCGCTGATGCGCTGTGGCTGGGCATCCAGATCAAACAGATCGCGTAAACGGCGCAGCAGGGCAGGCAGCACCGGCGTCAGCGTGGTGGTAAATTGCACCTTCAGCGCCTGCTTTTCCGGCAAATGGCTAATGCGTACCCAGCCACGACACTGACCGAGCGCCACAGTACGATGATAAACACCCTCGCTGACCCACTCGACTTGCTTCATCACGCGCTGTTGCAGGAAATCGAGGATGGCGTCCCAGTCATAAGGAGGCCGGTAGCTGAGGCGCAGTTCGGCGCTTTCCTGCTCACCATTCAGGGCTTCCGTCTGAATCTGCTTACGCAGACGCGAAGGCGTCATGCGATAGCGAGCCTGGAACACGTCGTTAAAACGGCGCAGACTGCGAAAACCGCTGGCATAGGCGATTTCGGTTACCGGCAATGCGGTTTCAGTCAGTAGCTGCTTCGCCAGCAGCATGCGCCGGGTTTGCCGCAGCTCAAGCGGCGACACGCCCAGCTCCTGCTGAATCACCCGTCTTAGCTGGCGTTCACTCAGGTCAAACTCGCTGGCGATCTCAGCCAGTGTCTCCTGTTCTTCCAGTAAGCCTTCTTCGATACGGCGAATCAGCCGGTCGGCGATGCGATGATGGCTATCGACCGGTGCCGAACCAGGTGCCAGCTCGGGACGACAGCGCAGGCAGGGGCGAAAGTGCGCCTTTTCGGCCGCTTCGGCACTGGCGAAAAACAGGCAGTTCTTCTGCATCGGCGCTTTCACCGGACAGATCGGACGGCAGTAAATACCGGTGGAGGTCACGCCGACAAAAAACACCCCGTCGAAACGGCTGTCGCGCGCCGTCAGCGCCTGATAGGCAATTTCAGGATCAAACATCATCGTCTCCGGCAAATAAACACCATCGTCGCGCAGGCGCGGATGGAAAACTGGCTGCTTTCGGACAGCTAATCAGTTTATGCTCATGGCCGAAAACAGCCAGTTTCGCTGCGCAAAAGTGCGATAATCATCCGCATAGCCCACGCCGGAGGTGCAACATGTATCACGCTAAAATCATTACCACGCCCGTCGGAGAACTGACGCTCATTGCCACGGATCGCGGTCTGTCAGCCATTTTATGGGAAAACGAAGGCGCGCAGCGCGTGCCGCTGAAACCGATCGCGCGTAACGACCAGCATCCGATTCTCTGTGAGGCCGAACGCCAGTTGCGCCAGTACTTTGCTGGCGAGCGCCAGCAGTTTGACATGCCGTACGACACCGTTGGCACTGCGTTTCAGAAAAAGGTCTGGCAGGCGCTGCTCACCATTCCGTTTGGTGAAACCCGCAGCTATCTGCAAATCGCGGAGCAGATCGGCAACCCGAAAGCGGTACGTGCCGTCGGGGCTGCCAACGGTAAAAATCCGTTGTCGATCATGGCGCCCTGTCATCGCGTTATCGGCAGCAACGGTAAGCTCACAGGCTTCGCTGGCGGCCTGGCGGTAAAAGCGTTTCTGCTTGAGCTGGAAAGCCCACAACAGGCCAGGCCGGCGCGCAGCTGGTACTTCCCGCATAAAAATCACACGACAGGCTCGGTGTAATCCGCTATTGTGTTTAGCATATAAAACACGATGGCGGATTTAATGCCGCATCATCGTCCTGATGGGCGATTTTGTTAAATCGATAAAACGAGAGCCGTGTCATGAGTGCAATGTTTGATGCTGAAAGCGCCATTTATCCCTTCCCGCCGAAACCGGCGCGCCTCAGCCCGCAGGAAAAAGCCGGTTACATCGAAGAAATTAAACGTCTGCTCAAAGCACGCGATGCGGTGATGGTGGCGCATTACTACACCGATCCGGAAATCCAGGCGCTGGCCGAAGAGACCGGCGGCTGCGTGGCGGATTCCCTTGAGATGGCACGCTTTGGCAGCCAGCATCCGGCGCAAACGCTGCTGGTGGCCGGCGTGCGTTTCATGGGCGAAACCGCCAAAATCCTTAGCCCGGAAAAAACCGTGCTGATGCCCACGCTGCAGGCGGAGTGCTCGCTTGACCTCGGTTGCCCGATTGACGAATTTAACCGCTTCTGCGATGCGCATCCGGATCGGACTGTAGTGGTTTATGCCAACACGTCGGCAGCGGTAAAAGCACGCGCCGATTGGGTAGTGACGTCCAGCATTGCGGTTGAGCTGATTGAATATCTCGACAGTCGCGGTGAAAAAATCATCTGGGCACCGGACCGCCATCTGGGCCGCTACGTTACGCAGCAAACCGGCGCTGATGTGCTGTGCTGGCAGGGCGCCTGCATCGTGCATGATGAGTTCAAAACCCAGGCGCTGCAGCGCATGAAAGCGCTCTATCCTGACGCGGCGGTGCTGGTGCACCCGGAGTCACCGCAGGCGATTGTCGAACTGGCCGATGCGGTCGGTTCCACCAGCCAGTTGATTCAGGCCGCCAAAACGCTGCCGCATCCGCAGATGATTGTGGCGACCGATCGCGGCATCTTCTACAAAATGCAGCAGGCGGTACCGAATAAAGAGTTACTGGAAGCGCCCACCGCGGGCGAAGGGGCGACCTGCCGCAGCTGCGCGCACTGCCCGTGGATGGCGATGAATGGCCTGCAGGCTATCGCTGAAGGGCTGGCGCACGGCGGCGAGCAGCATGAAATTCACGTCGATGCGGCACTGCGTCAGGCGGCGTTACTGCCGCTCAACCGCATGCTAGACTTTGCAGCACAACTCAAACTTACGCTGAAAGGGAACGCCTGAGGCGGTTTTCATACAGGTGCAGATGATGGACTTCTTTAGCACACACAATATTCTGGTTCATATTCCGATTGGCGTCGGCGGCTACGATCTGTCATGGATTGAGGCGATCGGTACGCTGGCCGGCCTGCTGTGTATCTGGCTTGCCAGCCAGGAAAAAATTATCAACTACCTGTTTGGTCTGATTAACGTCACGCTGTTTGCGGTGATTTTCTTTCAGATTCAGCTGTATGCCAGCCTGCTGCTGCAGCTGTTCTTCTTTGTTGCCAACGTGTACGGCTGGTACGCGTGGAGCCGGCAGACCAGCAGCCATGAAGCGGCACTGAAAATCCGCTGGCTGCCGCTGCCGAAAGCCATCGGCTGGGGCGCCGCCTGCGTGATCGCCATTGCGCTGATGACGCGCTATATCGACCCGGTATTCGCTTTCCTCACGCGCACCGCGGTGGGCCTGATGCAATCGCTCGGCCTTAACGTGGTGATGCCGCAGCTGCAGCCAGATGCCTTCCCGTTCTGGGATTCCTGCATGATGGTGCTGTCGATTGTGGCGATGATCCTGATGACGCGCAAATACGTCGAGAACTGGCTGCTGTGGGTGGTGATCAACGTTATCAGCGTGATGATCTTTGCGCGTCAGGGCGTGTATGCCATGGCGCTGGAGTACGCCATTCTGACGCTGATCGCGCTGAACGGCACGCGCCTGTGGATGCAGAGCGCACGGGAACAGGGTCCGCGCGCGCTGTCCCATTAGTGGTGATGATGCGCGTGGCCTTCCAGCGCTGCGTGCTCGTGCTGCGTGCCGCTCTCCTCGCATAACTCGCAGTCCGGGCCGACGCAGGGCTGATACTCCATCTGCACCGTGGCATGGGCAATCTGATAATGCTGGTGCAGATACTGATGAATGCGTCGCAGCAGGCCGTCGTGATCGTACGGCGGAATAACCTGTACGTGCAGCGTCAATACCGGCTTTTCGCCCACCTGCCACACATGCACATGATGCACATTGCGCACTTCATCAATCTGACGCGTCAGCGCCCGCGCCAGCTTATCCACGTCGATATGCGTCGGTGCGCCTTCCAGCAGCTCGTGCAGGCTCTCGCGCAGCAGCGCCCAGCCGCTGCGCACCACCAGCAACGCCACCAGCAGCGACAGAATCGGATCGATCGGCGTCCAGCCGGTCAGCATGATGATCACCGCCGCCACGATTGCACCCACCGAACCCAGCAGGTCGCCCAGCACGTGCAGCGCGGCGGCACGCACGTTGAGATTCTTCTCTTCGCTGCCGCGATGCAACAGCCAGAATGACAGCAGATTCGCCAGCAGGCCGGCAATGGCGATGCCGAGCATCAGGCCGCCTTCAATCGGCTCGGGCTGGTAAAAACGGCGCAGTGCTTCCCAGACGATCAGGACGGTAATCACCAGCAGCGCGATCGCGTTCACAAACGCTGCCAGCGTGGTGAGGCGCAGTAAGCCAAAAGTGTGACGCGCATTCGGTTTGCGCCGGGCGAACTGCACGGCCAGCAGCGCCATCAGCAGCGCGGCGGCGTCGGTGAGCATATGTCCGGCATCGGCCAGCAGCGCCAGCGAGCCGGACACCAGCCCGCCGATGACCTCGGCAACCATAAACAGCGCGGTGACGCCAAACGCGGCGGCGAGACGCATGCGGTTGCCGCCGTGCTCACTGTGAGAATGAGTGTGTGCCATAACGTTCCAGTTGGTTAAGTAGCCTGTTCGTTAATGATATCAGTAAATTGAGATTATCACGGTCAGGCTGATGCTGTTTTGCCGCGTCGGCCAGCTGCTGGCAGCGGGCGGCCACGTCGTCAATGCCGAGCATCAGCCAGCTGCCTTTCAGGCGGTGCGCCGCGCGCGCCAGCTGGGGCCAGTCTGCGGCCGCGCTCGCCTGTAGCAGCGCATCACGATCCTGCTGCAGCGTACGCTGCAGGGTGTGGCAAATACGCGGGATGAAAGCCGGATTGTGCTGCGCCAGAATCTGCAGGCTGTCAGGCAGCACCTGCAACGGATCGCGCACTGCCTGCGCCAGCAGCGGTGCAATATCCCGCAGCGTCACCGGCTTGACCAGCTGCGCTTCGTCCGCCTGCAGCGGCAGTTTCAGCAGCTGTACGTCGGCGGAGCACAGTATGCGCAGCGCAGGCTGCACGCGCTGGCGCTGACGGCGGCGCAGGATGCGCAGCAGCGTCAGGCCGTCCGGGCGCGGCATCATCTGGTCAATAAACAGCACATCAAACGGCTGCTGCGCATCGGCCCGCAGCAGTTCGCGGCCATCCTCAAACACCGCCGCAGTAATGCCAAAGCTCGCCAGCTGCTGCTGCATCACCAGCAGATTGGTCGGGTGATCGTCGACAATCGCCACGCGCAGCTGTGGATAGTGCGGCCAGTGCGTGGCGTCATCCGCCGCTGTCGCCGCACAGGGTTCCAGCGGCAGGCGCACGCTCACCGTGGTGCCCTGCTGCGGTGCGGAGTGCAGCGACAGCGTGCCGCCCATGCGCTGTACAATCTCGCGACAGATAAACAGCCCGAGGCCGCTGCCCTGCACCGCATGGCGCTTGCCCGACGGCGCCTGATACCACGGTTCAAACAGCTGCGCCTGTTCGCTGAGCGGAATGCCGCTGCCGCTGTCGCTCACCGTCAGCGCGATATCCCCGGTGACCGCCAGCGTCAGGCGGATTTCGCCGTGGCGGGTAAATTTCAGCGCATTGGCCACCAGATTGTTCACCACCTGCTGCAGGCGATCGCTGTCGAGCATCACGCTGGCCGGCAGCGGGGTCAGCGCCGCCACGTGCAGCTGTGGCCCGCCATCACGCATCAGCGGGTGGTAAAACTGCTGTTGCTGCTGTAGCCATAGCGTGAGATCGAGCGGGCGCGGCGTCAGGCGGAAGCTGTGATTCTCGATGCGCGCATGATCCTGCAGGTCGTTCAGCAGCGTCATCAGCGACCGGGCGCTGCTGTGCATCAGATCGAGCCGCGCGCTCGGATGCTGCTGCTGCTCCAGCTCCAGCAGACCCAGAATCGCCTGCATTGGTGTGCGCAGCTCGTGGCTGGCGGTGGCGAGAAACTGACTTTTAGCGGCATTGGCGCGCTCCGCCTGCTCGCGCTGCAACCGCTCACGCCGCTGCTGCAGATAGCGGCGCAGCAGCAATACCAGCAACAGCAGGATGATCACGGCGGCCGCAATCAAAATCAGCAGCGGCACATTGCGCATCGTCATGGTGGTGCCGGGCTGCGGCGGCTGCGACCAGCTGACGCGCATCTGGTTCAGCGTATCCGCCGGAATCTGCTGCAGCGCATGGTCGAGCAGGGCGCTCAGCTGCGGCTGCTGAGCGCTCACCTGCGGCGCCAGCGGCCAGGCGATATCGCTGGCCACAAACGCGAGATGCACGCGGTTGCCCTCATGGCTGGCCATGCGCCAGCGCGCCGACAGCACGTTATCCACCACTGCATCAATCTGGCCAGTGTTGAGGGCCTGCCACAGCTGGGCGCGATCGTCGAACAGCTGGGGCGCGATCTCAGCCGGAAGCAGACGCTGCGCCAGATCGCCACGCAGCACGCCGACGCGCTGAGCGTGCAGCGCGGACCAGTCCATCGGCTGCCTGTCGGACAGCGTGTAAATGCCCCAGATGGCGCGCCACACTGGCAGCGCGGTGCGGTTAGCATCGTCCCCGTACAGCGGCTGTAACAGGTTGAGCATCACCTGCTGCTGCTGCAACAGACTGGCGGCCTGCTGCGGATTATTGACCCAGCGCGGCGTGAAACGCAGACCGGTGCTCTGGCTCAGCGCGTTAAGCAGGTCAATACCGAAGCCGCGCGCGTTGCCGCTGGCATCGCGATAGCTCCACGGCGCGTTATCGCTCTCGGCGGCATAAGGAATGGCATCCTGCTGCGCCAGCCACTGTTTCTCTGCGCCCGTCAGCATCAGGGTCTGCGTATCCTGATAGCGCAGCAGCGGCGGACTCCAGCGCTGCTGCACGCGGTTGCTGAACTCCGCTGGCAGCAAACGCAGCTGGCGGTTGAGCCAGGCAATCAGCGCCGGATCGCGCGTCAGTGCGCGCAGCGACAGCTCGCCGGCACCGGGATCGGCGGTGATTTGATAAATCTGTCCCTGCTGCAGCTGGCTGAGCAGGAAACCGGCGCTGGCTTCATCGGCCACCAGATAGTCACTCTGCTGGTTCAGCAGCGCATACAGCGCCTGTAAATTGCCGGGCAGCGTCTGCCAGCGGTGGCGATGTGCAAAGGTTTGCGGCAGCTGCGCCAGCGTGTCGGCGGCGATGGTCAACTGAGCGTTATCACTGTTGAACATCACCGCGCGCTGGTTGTCACGATTGCGGTAGATGCGCATCGGACTGGTGAACCAGCTCTCGCTGGTCAGTACGTCGGCGGGCAGATCGCGCTGGCGGGTGCTCAGCACCATATCCACGTCGCCACGCTGCAGCGCCGCCAGCTGGGCGGCAAAGTCAGGGTAGCCGTGCAGGCTGAATGTGCTGCCGCTCAGCTGGCTGAGGGCGCTGAGATAATCGGCATCAATGCCCCAGATGCGATCGCCGATGCGCATCGCCCAGGGCGCGCTGTTTTGCGCCGGCACCGCCACGCGCAGCACCGCTCCTGGCCACGGCTCGGCGTGCGGCGCGGGCATCATGGCGGGCAGCATCACGCTGCTGGCGGGCTGCAATCCGGCGCGCGCCAGCAGGCTAAACAGCAGGAAAAGCAACGGCAGCCAGCGTTTCACTGCTGCGCTTTCCACAGTTCTGCCAGCTCGACCACCGACTGCACGCCGGTCTTCTCGAGGATATTTTTCTTGTGGGTGCTGACGGTTTTGTTGCTGATGTGCAGCTGTTCGCCAATCTGAATATTCGACAGCCCGCGCACCAGCAGCGCCACAATCTGCTGCTCTTTCTCGGTGAGCGGTAGCGCAATGCGCTCCGGCAGCGGCGGAAACGCCTGCTGACCGCCCAGCACCGCCAGAATCGCGCTCAGCAACTGCGCCATGCTTTGACTCTTCACCACATAGCCGGCCGCGCCGAGCGAGGCGGCGCTGAGCAGCGTGTGGCGGCTCTGCTGGGCCGAGTAGATCAGCACCGGACACTGCGGATGGCGCGCACGCAGACGGCGCAGCAGCTCCAGACCATCGCTATCCGGCAGGCCGATATCCAGCACAATCAGATCAATATGATGCTGTTGCAGCAGCTGGCGCGCCTGGGCTTCGTCACCGGCGGCGTAGAGCTGTAATGGAATAGGGGCGTTGAGGCAGGCCGCTTCCAGCGCGACTTCAACTAAAGGGTGATCATCGATAAGCAGCAGCGCAGCCATGAAACAGTTCCTGTGAATTTCATAGCGTTAGCATAGCGGAAATAGGGCAGGGGAAAAACAACAGGGCGAGCCGAAGCTCGCCCTGCATCACGCTCCGCGTGGATTACTGCGTGGTGCCGTCAGTTTTGTGTTTAACGTGACCACCGCCTTCCTTAGTTTCAACTTTCTTGTTCATATCCGGGCAGCGACCATCTTTACACATGGTATTTTTGTGTTCCTGGCTGGCCGACATATTGCCGGAGCTGGTACCAGGAGTCGCGGCACCGTTGGTGTTCATGCTGCCGTTATTGATGTTGCTATTATCGACATTATTTGGCGGCAGATTCTCTTTCGCGCCGCCTGCGGCTGCGCCGGCTTCTGCTGACGCATTCGCCTGGCCGTTGTTGTTATCTGCAGCCAGTGCTGCGCCGCTGCCCAAAGTCATCGCTGCCGTCAGAAAAATCAATGCAAACTTATTCATCATTATGCTCCTGTAATAAATGGATAGTTGCCGCGTGACACCCGCTGGTGCTGTTTGACGAAAAAAGCGTGCCGCGACGGAATTTAATTCCGTCATGAGTGTTCGGCATGAATATAAATAGCGAAAGCACCTCATTCCTCAGTGCTTACGTTTAAAAAGCTTAGTTCATAAACGAATAAATGCAAATCTGAGCGAGCCATTGGCGCACAGGACATAATTTACACCTGGTGCCTGAAGGGATACATTGGACGGGTTGCGCCCGACGTACGCAGGGCCAGAAATTTGAATGGAATAAGTATGGATTACCAGAACGACGATTTACGCATCAGAGAGATCAAAGAGTTATTGCCCCCTGTTGCGCTGCTGGAAAAATTCCCCGCCACCGATAACGCTGCTCAAACCGTTGCCCAGGCCCGCCAGGCCATTCACCGCATTCTGCACGGTGAAGATGACCGCCTGCTGGTGGTGATTGGGCCATGCTCCATCCACGATACGCAGGCAGCCAAAGAGTATGCCGCGCGCCTGCTGACGTTGCGCGAGGAGCTGAAGGGTGAGCTGGAAGTGGTGATGCGCGTGTACTTTGAAAAACCGCGTACCACGGTGGGCTGGAAAGGGCTGATCAACGATCCTTACATGGACGGTAGCTTCCAGATTAACGACGGCCTGCGCCTGGCGCGTAAGCTGCTGGTGGATATCAACGACACCGGACTGCCGGCTGCCGGTGAGTTCCTCGACATGATCACACCGCAATACATGGCGGATTTGATGAGCTGGGGCGCCATTGGTGCGCGCACCACCGAATCGCAGGTGCACCGCGAGCTCTCCTCCGGGCTCTCCTGTCCGGTCGGCTTCAAAAACGGTACCGACGGCACCATCAAAGTAGCCATCGATGCCATCGGTGCTGCCAGCGCGCCGCACTGCTTCCTGTCGGTCACCAAATATGGTCATTCGGCGATTGTCGAAACCAGCGGTAATGAAGATTGCCACATCATTCTGCGCGGCGGCAAAGAGCCAAACTACAGTGCGGAACACGTTGCGGCGGTGAAAACCGGGCTGGAAAAAGCGGGCCTGCGTCCACAGGTGATGATCGACTTCAGCCACGCCAACAGCAGCAAGCAGTTCCAGCGTCAGATGGTGGTGGCCGCAGACGTGGCGCAGCAGATTGCCGGCGGCGAGCAGGCGATTACCGGCGTGATGATTGAGAGCCACCTGGTGGAAGGCAACCAGAGCCTCGACAGCGGCAAACCGCTGGTGTACGGCCAGAGCGTCACCGACGCCTGTATTGGCTGGGACGACACGGAAAAAGCGCTGCGTCAGCTGGCGCAGGCGATCAAAACCCGTCGCGGCTAACGGCAGCGCACGGCATAAAAAAAGGCCAGACTCGCGTCTGGCCTTTTGCGTTTCAGCGTGAACTTACTTCGCTTTACCCTGGTTAGCAACGGCGGCGGCTTTCGCTGCGATCTCGTCGGCATCACCCAGATAGTAATGTTTGATTGGCTTGAAGTTCTCGTCGAACTCATACACCAGCGGTACGCCGGTTGGGATGTTCAGTTCGAGGATCTCATCTTCGCTCATGTTATCGAGGTATTTCACCAGCGCGCGCAGTGAGTTACCGTGCGCGGCAACGATCACTTTCTCACCGCTCTTGATGCGCGGCAGGATGCTCTCGTTCCAGAATGGGATCACGCGATCGATGGTCAGTGCCAGGCTTTCGGTGGTTGGCAGCTGCGCGTCGGTCAGGGATTTGTAGCGCGGGTCGTGGCCCGGGAAACGCTCGTCGTTACGATCCAGCTCTGGCGGCGTAACGGCAAAGCCGCGGCGCCACTGTTTCACCTGATCGTCGCCATATTTTGCAGCGGTTTCCGCTTTGTCCAGACCCTGCAGCGCACCGTAGTGGCGCTCGTTCAGACGCCAGGTTTTCTCGACCGGCAGCCAGGCCTGATCCAGCTCATCCAGCACGTTCCACAGAGTGTGGATGGCACGCTTCAGCACTGAGGTGTAGGCAAAATCAAACACGAAACCTTCTTTTTTCAGCAGCTGACCGGCTGCTTTGGCTTCGGTGCGACCCTTGTCGGACAGATCCACGTCGTACCATCCGGTGAAGCGGTTTTCCTGATTCCACTGGCTTTCGCCGTGGCGCACCAGAACCAGCTTAGTTACGGCCATAGCTTTACTCCTTAATGCTTAATGTTTCGATGATGATAGAAACCGGCTGCGGCCGCTGATTTCAGCGGCACACTGATAGCGCCATACCATAGCGGAAAACAGCGCACGGCGTAAGCCTGTCGGCACCGCAGTGCGCGTTTTTCAACCGGCGCTTAGTGCGGGGTGAAGCGATAACGCGTCACGGAGTGCCATGTGTCGCCGGGCTGCAGCCAGCAATCAGGCTGCGGCCACTCGCTATGGTTGGGCGAATCCGGTAAAAACTCACTCTCCAGAGCGATGCCCTGGAAAGCAGTATAGCTGCCCTGTTCACGGGCGCGCGTTCCCTCCAGATAGTTGCCGGAGTAGAACTGCAGCGCCGGCGCGGCGGTGAACACGCTCACGCTAAGTTTGTCGTCCGCTGACCACAGCTGCGCAGCAGGCTGGCTGCTGTCACCGGCGGTGGTGAGCAGAAACGCGTGATCGTAACCTTTCACCGCGCGCTGATCGTCGTCGGCCAGGAACTCATCCGCCACGCGTTTCGGCTGGCGGAAATCAAAGCTGGTGCCGTCCACTGCTTTCAGCGGCGCATTGGGAATGCCTGCGCTGTCCACCGGCAGATAACGATCGGCCTGCAGTTGTAAGCGATGCTGGCGCGCGTCGCCATGATGCGCATCAAGGTTGAAGTAAGCATGGTTGGTCAGGTTGACCGGACAGGCCTGATCGGTCTGCGCTTCATAGCGAATCGACAGACAGTTATCGTCATCGAGCTGATAAATTACATCGGCAATCAGATTGCCGGGGTAGCCCTGGTCGCCGTCCGGCGAATCAAGACGATAGTGCACTTCGCTGTCACTCTGGCTGAGAATCTGCCAGCGGCGCTTGTCGAAACCCTGCGGCCCGCCGTGCAGCTGGTGCGGACCCTGATTGGCCGCCAGCAGCCGGTTAAGCGGCTTCAGCTCAGCGAAGGCGATGCGGTTCGCGTAACGCCCGATGGTGGCACCGAGATAAGCATCCTGATGCAGATAGTCGGACGGCGTGGCGCAGCCGAGCAGCGCTTCGCGCACGCTGCCGTCCTGCATCGGCACGCGCGCCGACAGCCAGGTGGCGCCCCAGTCCATAAAAGTGGCGACCATGCCGTTGCGATTGCGCAGTACGGTGATGCGCCACGGCTGACCGTCGGGCGCGTGAGAGTTGACGTCGCTTACCATTGGCCGGCTCCTGCTGAGGCTTTGCACACGTAAAAGGTCTCTTTGATGCCGGTCTGCGCTTCGTACTGCTGCGCCACCGCCGCTTTCACCTGATCGACCAGTTCGGTTGGCATCAGCGCCACGATGCAGCCGCCAAAGCCGCCGCCGGTCATACGCACGCCGCCGCGCGGGCCGATTTCCGCTTTAACAATCTCCACCAGCTGATCGATGGGCGGCACGGTGATCTCAAAATCGTCGCGCATTGAGGCGTGCGAGGCGGCCATCAGTTCACCCATGCGCTGCAGATCGCCGCTGCTCAGTGCGTCCGCCGCTTCCAGCGTCCTGGCGTTTTCGGTGATCACGTGACGCACGCGTTTGGCCACCAGCGGATCGAGCTGCTGTTCTGCTGCCGCAAACTCCTCCAGCGTCACGTCGCGCAGCGCCTTTTTGTTGAAGAAGCGCGCACCGGTTTCGCACTGCTCGCGGCGGGTATTGTATTCGCTGCCCACCAGATTACGGCGGAAGTTCGAGTTGATAATCACTACCGCGACATCCTCCGGCATGGATACGGCGCGCGTACCCAGCGTGCGGCAGTCCAGCAGCATGGCGTGATCCTGCTGGCCGAGTGCGGATATCAGCTGATCCATGATGCCGCAGTTGCAGCCAACAAACTGGTTCTCCGCTTCCTGCCCGTTAACGGCAATCGCTGCGCCGTCGAGCTTCAGCTGATACAGCTGCTGGAACACAGTGCCCACCGCCACTTCCAGCGAGGCGGACGAGCTGAGACCGGCACCCTGCGGCACGTTGCCGCTGATCACCATATCCACGCCGCCAAAGCTGGCGTCGCGCTGCTGCAGATGTTTCACCACGCCGCGCACGTAATTGGCCCACATCGGTTCGCTGAGCGGCTCAATCGGCGCATCCAGCGAGAAGCTATCCTGCTGATTGTCGTAATCCACCGCCACCACGCGCACCTGGCGATCGTCGCGGCGGGCGCAGGCAATCACGGTCTGATAATCGATAGCGCAGGGCAGCACGAAGCCATCGTTGTAATCGGTATGCTCGCCGATCAGGTTCACCCGGCCCGGTGCCTGAATGCTGTGGCTCGGCGCGTAGCCGAAGGTGTCAGCGAAAACCTGTTGAGTGATCGATTTTAAAGACATTTATTGTTCCTCGCGGAAATGGATAGCGCTGACAGAGCGCAGACGTTCTGCTGCCTGTTCCGCCGTTAAATCACGTTGGGTCTCGGCCAGCATCTCGTAGCCAACCATAAATTTTCGTACCGTGGCGGAGCGCAGCAGCGGGGGATAGAAGTGCGCGTGCAGCTGCCAGTGATCGTTGGCTTCGCCGTTGAACGGCGCGCCGTGCCAGCCCATCGAATACGGGAACGAGCACTGGAACAGATTGTCGTAACGGCTGGTGAGCTGCTTGAGCGCCAGCGCCAGATCGGTGCGCTGCGCCTCGCTGAGATCGGTAATGCGTTTCACGTGCGTTTTAGGCAGCAGCAGGGTTTCAAACGGCCAGGCCGCCCACCACGGCACTACCGCCAGCCAGTGATCGGTTTCAACCACGGTACGGCTGCCGTCCTGCAACTCGCGCGTTACGTAATCCACCAGCAGCGGCGTACCTTTATCAGCAAAGTAGCGGCGCTGGTTGTCATCCTCTTTTTGCGCTTCATTCGGCAGAAAACTGTTGGCCCACACCTGACCGTGCGGATGCGGATTCGAGCAGCCCATCGCTGCGCCTTTGTTTTCAAATACCTGCACCCACGGATAGTGCTGACCGAGTTCAGCGGTCTGCTCCTGCCAGGTACGCACGATGTCCTGCAAGTTGTGCAGCGGCAGTTCGGGCAGGGTTTTGCTGTGATCTGGCGAGAAGCAGATTACCCGGCTGGTACCGCGCGCGCCTTCACAGCGCATCAGCACATCATCGCTCTGCGGCGCGTCCGGCGTATCGGTCATCAGCGCGGCGAAGTCATTGGTGAATACGTAAGTGCTTTTGTAATCGGGATTTTTGTCGCCGGTGATACGGGTGTTACCGGCGCACAGGAAGCAGTCCGGATCGTGTGCGGGCAGTTGCTCCAGCGCTGGTGTCTCCTGCGCACCCTGCCACGGACGTTTGGCGCGATGCGGTGACACCAGCACCCATTGATCGATCAACGGGTTATAGCGGCGATGCGGATGATCGACCGGGTTAAATTTTTGCATAACAAGTCCTGGTAATCGGCAAACAGAAGAAAATCACTGCCTTCAACGTAGCATAACGGTGGCGCTGAAAGCGTGATCCAGTCTGGATAAATGGTATCGTTTACACAAGGTGACGATTCTCATTTTGTGGGTTTATGCGCAGCGTTTGCTGAATAATGCGGCAGGCTAGTGGTAGCGGTTACATTTTTAGGGAAGGAAATCTGTCAGGTGCGTACTGTTATCGCCGGGCCGCCATGGATGGCGACCCGCTCATCAATGAAAACTAACGCAACGCCTCCTGCTGATAGACATAGCCCGCGCCCTGTTTTACAAAACTCAGGCGGTGGGTGATGCACTGCGGCGCGTCCTCGGCGTGGTGGGACACAAACATCAGCTGGGTACGACCTTCGCCGATCAGCACATCCACAAAGCGGCGCACCAGCTGGCGGTTAATGGGATCGAGCCCCTGCAGCGGTTCATCCAGGATTAACAGCGTCGGGTGCTTCACCAGCGCGCGCGCAATCAGCACCAGCCGCTGCTGGCCCCACGACAGGCTATGAAACGGCGCATCGGCCAGCGCATTGTCCATGCCAAGCAGCGCCAGCCACTGGCGCGCCAGCGCTTTCTGCCGATCCGATACCGCCTGATACAGACCGATCGAATCAAAAAAGCCTGAGAGGATCACCGTACGCACGTTACAGCTGACGCGGTAATCCAGATGCAGGCTGCTGCTGACGTAACCGATATGCTGCTTGATGTCCCAGATGGTTTCACCGCTGCCGCGCCGAATACCAAACAGCGTTAAATCATTGCTGTAGCCCTGCGGATGATCGCCGGTGACCAGGCTGAGCAGGGTCGATTTACCCGCGCCATTAGGGCCGATGATCTGCCAGTGCTCGCCGGGATTGACCTGCCAGTTCAGGCCGTCGATCACCGCATGATCGTTATACGACACCACGCCGTTGCGCAGGATAACGCGCGGCGCATCTGCCGCCAGCTGCGGCAGCTGATCCGGCTGGTCCGGCTCCGGCAGCGCCATGCCCTGCAGGCGTTCGCTGTGCGCCAGCTGCGCCACCAGCGCTTCGGCGAGAATCGCCTGGCGCGCGCCCACGTGCGTCAGCGTGCACTCCGCCAGCACGCCGACCTGCTGGACAAAATCCGGGATGTCGTCAAAGCGGTTCAGCACCAGCACCACGGTGTAGCCGTCGCGATGCAGCTGATGCAGCGTATCGGCGAGGCTGGCGCGCGATGCCACATCCAGACCATCAAAAGGTTCGTCGAGAATCAGCAAATCCGGCTGCGCCATCAGCGCCTGACACAGCAGCGTTTTGCGCGTTTCGCCGGTAGAAAGGTATTTGAAGCGGCGAGTCAGTAAAGCGCTGATACCAAACTGCTGGGCCAGCGCCTGCGCCCGCGCCTCATCCTTTACTTCATCCTGAATGATTTCCAGCGCGGTGCGGCCGGTGTCATCTTCGCCTTCACTCAGCAGATCGGTGTTGTTGCGCTCCCACTCCTGCGTCACCAGCTGTTGCAACTGCTCCAGCGACAGACGGGTGCGGCGCTGAAAATCCTGCCGCAGCTCGCCCTTTGCCGCCGTCAGCTCGCCGGACAGCGCGCGCGCCAGCGAAGATTTACCGCTGCCGTTGGCACCGACAAAGGCCCAGCTTTCGCCGCTGTGCAGGGTCAAGTCCGGCAGGGTCAGGGTACGGCTATCGCTCAGGTGAAATATGCCTTGCGAAATTTGCAATGAGGCCATGATTTGTTCCGTTTTCTGCATCAAGTCGCTCAGTTGTAGCGAGCCAGCGTAATGAAGTCAAATCATGGCGGCCAGATCAGAGCAGTGTGGCGATGATGGCGTGTTCGGCATTAAAACAGGCGGTCACGGCGCTGCCGGGCTGCAGATTATGCTGGCGAAGTGCCTGGCTGGGGACGGTGGCGCACAACATTTCACCGCCCGTCAGCGCAATCAGCACTTCACTCTGCGTCTCGCCGGGTTCGATGGTGTGGACAACGCCCGGCAGCTGATTATCGCCCTCGGCGGCGTCAGGTGTCAGGCGGATCCACGGCGCTTTGATCAGCACCAGCACCTCTTTACCGCTGTCGAGCTGCAGCCGCTCCGCGCTGCGTTCGGTCAGGGCCACCTGCAGGCGCGTCACGCCGTCGTTCAGCAGTACCTCAATATGCTGCTGCACGTGTTGACGATCGCGCGCCTGCACCGTGCCAAACAGCTGGTTGCGCGCGCTGGTTTGCAGGGAAAAGCGGGCGATCGCCGCCAGCAGGCTGTCGAGCGGCAGGCTATCGTTTTGCAGCACGTCAAAGGCTTTTTGCTGGATCTGCTCCATCAGCTGAAACAGCTGAATTAATCGCTCGCCGTAGCGCGTCAGCCGCGCACCACCGCCGCCTTTGCCGCCGGTCGCGCGTTCGACCAGCGTCTGATCCGCCAGCTGATTCATCTCATTGATGGCGTCCCAGGCGCTTTTATAGCTGATGCCCGCCAGTCTGGCGCCCTGGCTGATGGAGCCGGTTTCCTGCACGCGCCTGAGCAGCTCGATACGGCGCGGATCGGCAAACAGTTTCTGCTGAAGACGGATGTGAAGAGAGAGTTCTGCCTGCATGTCAGCTCCTTAGGTGAATGCGCCAATTGTAAGGCCTAAAGTAAAAGCACGAAAAGGGCAGTGCCTTTTTTTCTCCAGCCGTTACAATCACTTTTTTACTCTTTGCGCGAGGTTTCCATGCTGGAACTGTTAAAAAGCCTGGCGGTCGCCATCATCATGGTGCCCATCGTGATGGCGATTATGCTGGGTCTGATTTACGGCCTGGGTGAAGTCTTTAACGTCATCTCTAAATTTGGCCGCCGCGACGACCGTCCCGCCAATAGCTCACACCACTGATTTTTAACGCCCGCACGCTGCGGGCGTTTTGCCCTTAACTTCCCGCCATTTTTGCCGATATAAAGCTCATGACAGCTTTCAGGCTCGCGTTGTATTATTAACTATATAACGTAACCTGGAGCTCTCTATGCAAAATACGCTTTATCACTGGGCGGCGGCGGCCGTGGTCACCGTGTCGCTGTCGGGTCAGGCGCTGGCGGCGGAGAAAATTACTGTGTTCGCTGCGGCCTCGCTGACTAATGCGATGCAGCAGATTGCCACGCAATATCAGCAAAAAAGCGGCGTTGAAGTGGTATCCTCGTTCGCTTCCTCGTCGACGCTGGCGCGGCAAATCGAGCAGGGCGCCCCGGCGGATCTGTTTATCTCTGCCGATCAGCAGTGGATGGATGATGCGGTGGCGAAAAACAGCGTGATCGGCAATACGCGCTACACGCTGCTGGGCAACGATCTGGTGCTGGTGGCGGCAAAAAGCGCTAACGCGCAGCCGGTGACCATCAATGCGCAGACCCCATGGCAGAACCTGCTTAAGGGCGAGCGCCTGGCGGTGGGCGATCCGGATCACGTGCCGGCAGGTATTTATGCCAAAGAAGCGCTGCAAAAGCTGGGCGCGTGGGACACGCTGGCTTCACGGCTCGCACCGGCTAACAACGTGCGTGCCGCGCTGGCGCTGGTCGAGCGACGCGAAACGCCGTATGGCATCGTGTACGGTTCCGACGCGGTAGCCAGTGATAAGGTGCAGGTGGTCGGATGCTTCCCCGAAGCGAGTCACAAACCCGTAGAGTACCCGATGGCGGTGGTCAGCGATCACCAGAACGCAGCGGTGCAGGCCTTCTATGACTATCTGCAGGGGCCGGATGCCGCTGCCGTGTTTAAACAGTATGGATTTACACCGAAGAGATGATACTGAGCGATCCCGAATGGCAGGCCGTGTTCCTCAGCCTGAAAGTTTCCTGCGTGGCGGTGCTGTGCAGCCTGCCGTTTGGCATCCTGATGGCCTGGATTCTGGCGCGCTGTCGCTTTCCCGGCAAAACCCTGCTCGATAGCCTGATTCACCTGCCGCTGGTGCTGCCGCCGGTGGTGGTGGGCTATTTGCTGCTGCTGACGCTGGGACGGCGCGGCCTGATTGGCAGCTGGCTGTACGACTGGTTCGGTATCACCTTCGCCTTCAGCTGGCGCGGTGCGGTACTGGCCTCGGCGGTTATGGCGTTTCCGCTGATGGTGCGCGCCATTCGTCTGGCACTGGAAGCGGTAGACAGCCGGCTGGAGCAGGCGGCGCGGACCTTAGGCGCGGGCCGCTGGCGGGTGTTTTTTACCATCACGCTGCCGCTGACTTTTCCGGGCATCATCGTGGGCACCGTGCTGGCGTTTGCCCGCTCGCTCGGTGAGTTTGGTGCCACCATTACCTTTGTCTCCAACATTCCCGGCGAAACCCGCACCATCCCGTCAGCCATGTTTACCCTGATTGAAACGCCCGGCGCGGAAGGCACCGCGGCGCGGCTGTGCGCGGTGGCGATTGCGCTGGCGCTGCTGTCGCTGGTGGCCTCGGAGCTGCTGGCGCGCTGGGGCCGCAAGCGGCTGGGAGCGGCCTGATGCTGAAAATCAACATTGCGCAACAGCTCGGTGAGCATCAGCTCAACGTCGATGTGGAGATTCCGGCCAGCGGCATCACCGCGATCTTTGGCGTGTCCGGTGCAGGAAAAACCTCATTAATCAATGCCATCAGCGGTCTGACGCAGCCGCAGAGCGGCCAGATTGCGCTTCACGATCGTCTGTTGTTTGACCGCGACAGCGGTATCAATCTGCCGCCGGAAAAACGCCGCATCGGCTACGTGTTTCAGGATGCGCGCCTGTTTCCCCATTATCGCGTGCGCGGCAATCTGCAGTATGGCATGGCGCCTAAAATGAAGGCGCAGTTCGGGGCGCTGGTGACGCTGCTGGGACTGGATGCGCTGCTGGATCGCTATCCGGCCTCGCTGTCGGGTGGCGAAAAGCAGCGCGTGGCGATGGGCCGGGCGCTGCTGAGCGCGCCGGATATCCTGCTGATGGACGAACCGCTGGCGTCGCTCGATCTGCCACGCAAGCGCGAGCTGATGCCCTATTTGCAGAAGCTGGCGAAGCAGGTGGAGATTCCGCTGCTGTACGTGACCCACAGTCTGGAGGAGATTGTCCAGCTGGCGAATCAGGTGCTGGTGCTGGATAACGGTAACGTCAAAGCCTTCGGCGCGCTGGAAAAAGTGTGGGGCAGCAGCGCGATGCGGCCCTGGCTGCCGGCGGCCGAGCGCAGTAGCGTGCTGCGCGTGCAGGTGCTGGAGCAGCATCCGGATTACCCGATGACCGCGCTGTCGCTTGGCGATCAGCACATCTGGGTCAGCCGGGTGAATCAGCCGGTGAAAAGCGTACTGCGCATCCGTATCGCCTCGGCGGACGTGTCGCTGGCGCTGCAGCCGCCGCAAAATACCTCGATCCGCAATATCTTACCGGCGCAGGTGGTGGAGCTGCTGGAGCTGGACGACCAGGTCGAAGTTAAGCTGCGCATCGGCGTCAGCGAGCTGTGGGCGCGCATTTCACCGTGGGCGCGCGACGAGCTGAATATCCGGCCCGATCAGTGGCTGTATGCGCAGATCAAGAGCGTGTCGATTACCGCGTAACACAAACCGGACGACAACGCGGTACGTCCGGTCTGCGGATCAGCGCGTTTTTTCGCGCTTTTTTCCGGTCAACCTGACTGATGCCTTATGCCGCGATCAGCCTGGCGTTACAGCACTTCCTGGTAGATCACCTGCGCAATGCCCGGCTCAAGGTTGGTACCGATCACTTTGCGCGCGCGTGCTTTGATGGCGTCATCGGCATTGGCCATCGCCACGCCCAGCCCGGCCTGCTCCAGCATGCTGAGATCGTTGTAATTGTCGCCAAACGCCAGCACGTCCTGCATGCTCAGACCCTGGCTCGCCACCCACTGCGCCAGGCGTTTGCCTTTGCTGTTGCCGGCCTGAGCGATGTCGACCTGATCGTGCCACGACCATTCACACGCCAGACCCAGCTCGCGTTCGGTGCGTTCAGCAAACTGCTGCAGCGCGCGGGTATCCGGATGCGACAGGGCAAATTTCCAGATCGACTGCGCGTCGTGCGCCGCCTGCGCCAGGCTCGGCACCTGCACAAACAGCGGGCGCTGCGCTTCCGGCAGCGACTGCGCCCAGTTAAGGGTGCGCGTCACATGGCCGGTCGCTTCCTGGTACAGCATCGCATCATCAACGTACAGCAGACCGTGAATATTCTCCTGATCGAGCATCTCAATCACCCGCGCCGCCTGACTTTTCTCCAGCGGATCGGCAGCCAGCACCCGTTGCGCCTGGTAATCGTACAGGTACGTGCCGTTACAGCAGATGGCGGGCGTTGTCAGCTGCAGCGCCTGATAAAACGGGTGAATCGCGCAGTGATGGCGACCGGTGACGATCAGCACCTGAACGCCAGCCTGTTGCGCGCGGGCTAAGGCTTCAAGGGATTCTGGCAGGATGGTTTTGTTTGGGGTCAGGAGGGTGCCGTCAAGGTCAAGGGCGATTACGCGGTAGCTCATTACACTTTCCGTCCGGAGTTAGCAAAGCGTTAAGTCTACACCCGCCAGCGGCCCTGAGACAAAAAGCAGGGCACAAATCAGCCCAGCGCGCGGCGGTGAAACGCGCTACAGTTACTGTTTTTCATCAGGCAGCGAATAAGGAAAACGCATGAAACAAGTCGTGTATACCGCCAGTCCCGAGAGCCAGCAGATCCACGCCTGGCAGATGCAGGAAGATGGCGCACTGACGTTATTGCAGGTCACGGATGTGGCCGGCCAGGTGCAGCCGATGGTGGTGAGCCCGAAGAAAGATTTTCTCTATGTCGGCGTGCGTCCGAATTTTCGCGTACTGGCGTACCGCATTGCGGCCGACGGTACGTTGAGCCTGGCCGGTGAAGCGCCGCTGCCGGGCAGCCCGACTCACATTTCTACCGACCGCCAGGGCAACTATCTGTTCTGCGGCTCCTATAACGATGCCTGCGTCAGCATCAGCCCGATTGGCAGCGACGGCCTGCCGCAGGCGCCGCTGCAGGTGATTAACGGGCTGGATGGCTGCCATTCGGCGAATATCGACCTCAGCAACCAGACGCTGTTTGTGCCGGCGCTGAAACAGGATCGCATCTGCCTGTATCAGCTGCAGGCGGACGGCAAGCTGGCACCGCGCGCGCAGCCGCAGGTGACCACCGTAGAAGGCGCCGGCCCGCGTCATATGGCGTTCCACCCGAACGGCGCCTATGGCTATGTGGTTAACGAACTGGACAGCACCGTCGACGTCTGGGCCCTGAACAATGTTAACGGCCAGGTCGAGCGTGTGCAGAGTCTTGATATCATGCCGCCGGGCTTCAGCGATACGCGCTGGGCAGCGGATATCCATATCACCCCGGACGGTCGCTTCCTGTATGCCTGTGACCGCACCAGCAGCACGCTGACCGTGTTCAGTCTCAGTGAGGACGGCTCGGTACTGACGATTGAAGGTTATCAGCCGACCGAAACTCAGCCGCGTGGCTTTAACATTGATGGCAGCGGTCAGTATCTGGTGGCGGCGGGGCAGAAATCGCATCACATTGAAGTCTATCGCATCGGCGAGCGTGGTCTGCTGCAACCGCTGGCGCGTTACGCCGTGGGTCAGGGGCCGATGTGGGTAGTGATTCACGCGCTGGACTGAGGAACGCGCTTCGGTCATGCAGGGTCGCCATCCACGGCGACCTCTGCCAGGGTGCGCAGCGATGCGCACCTTATGCAATCAGGCGTATTTCACCGTGATCGACGCGCTGGCCAGCGCATGGAAGTGCACGTTGAAGCCGACCATCGCGCCGCTGGCACCTTCGTCCACCTCAATTTTTTCCACGTCCAGCGCATGCACCGTAAAGATGTAGCGATGCGATTCGCCCTGCGGCGGCGCTGCACCACCGTAACCGCTCTGGCCGAAATCGGTGCGCGTCTGAATGGCACCCTCCGGCAGTTCCGCCACGCCGGAACCGGCGCCCTGTGACAGCACGGTCACCTCAGCCGGAATATTGGCGACCACCCAGTGCCACCAGCCGGAGCCGGTCGGGGCATCCGGATCGTAGCAGGTCACCACAAAGCTTTTGGTGCCGGCCGGCACTTCATCCCATGCCAGGTGCGGCGACAGATTATCGCCCTGGTAACCCATGCCGTTAAACACGTGGCGCTCGGGCATTTTATCGCCATCGTTAAAATCCTGGCTCACTACGCGCATGATCTCTCCTTTCCTGTTGTGTACTGCTCTCCATGATGGTGGAAAATGGCGGCGAGTGCCAGCGGTGTCAGGGCTGAAAGTGGCCGTCCACCACCAGTGCAGCGCTTAACGCCGCCGTCAGCTGCGTCAGCTGTGCGGCAGAAATCAGATAAGGTGGCATCAGGTAAATCAGCTTACCGAACGGGCGAATCCATACGCCGCGTTCCACGAAGAACTGCTGCAGCGCCGCCATGTTCACCGGCTGATGGGTTTCAATCACGCCAATCGCCCCCAGTACGCGCGCATCCGCCACCATCGGATGGTCGCGCAGCGGCAGCAGTTCCGCACGCAGCTGCTGTTCAATCGCCGCTACCTGCGCCGGCCAGTGCCCTTCGTTGATCAGCTTCAGGCTTTCAACCGCCACCGCACAGGCCAGCGGATTGCCCATAAAGGTCGGACCATGCATAAAGCAGCCTGCCGCGCTGCGGCTAATGGTATCGGCGACGTCGCGCGTGGTCAGGGTGGCGGAGAGCGTCAGGGTGCCGCCGGTCAGCGCCTTGCCGAGACACAAAATGTCCGGTGTGATGCCGGCGTGTTCGCAGGCAAACAGCTTGCCGCTGCGGCCGAAGCCGGTGGCGATCTCATCGGCGATCAGCAATAAACCGTAGCGATCGCACAGCGCTCGCACCTGTTGCAGATAGCGTGGATGGTAAAAGCGCATGCCGCCGGCACCCTGCACGATAGGTTCGAGGATCACCGCGGCGATACTGCGATGGTGCTGCTCGATTAGCCGGGCGAAATCGGCAATATCGTTGTCATCCCAGTCATCGTCAAAGCCACACTGCGGCGCGCGGGCGAACAGATGCTCGGGCAGGTAGCCGCGCCACAGGCTGTGCATGGAGTTTTCCGGATCGCAGACCGACATGGCGGCAAACGTATCGCCGTGATAACCGCGCTGCAGCGTGAGGAATTTCTGCCGCGTCTCTCCGCGTCCCAGCCAGTACTGCAGCGCCATTTTCATCGACACTTCGACGGCGATCGAGCCGGAATCGGCGAGGAACACGCACTCCAGCGCCTCGGGCGTCATGGCGATCAGCTGGCGGCTCAGCTCCACGGCTGGCGGATGGGTGATGCCGCCGAACATCACGTGTGACATCTGCGCCATCTGCTGCTGCAACGCCTGATTGAGGCGCGGATGGTTATAGCCGTGGATCGCTGCCCACCACGACGACATGCCGTCGACCAGCTCACGTCCATCGGCCAGCTGCAGCGTGCAGCCGTGCGCGGCCACCACCGGGTAGCACGGCAGCGGATCGCGCATTGAGGTGTAAGGATGCCAGATATGCTGGCGGTCAAAGCGGAGGTCGTCCTGTGTGAACATCTGTCTTGTAAACCATTTTGAAAAGATTTAGTTTACAAGTATAACCACGTTAATCGTCAGGATGAACCCCCTTTTTTGGAGTAAGCAATGGCTAATCGCTGGACACTGGCTCAGGCTCAGGCGCTATTTGATAAACCTTTTCTCGAGCTGATGTTTGAAGCACAGCAGGTGCACCGCCAGCACTTCGACCCGCGTCAGGTGCAGGTCAGCACGCTGCTGTCGATCAAAACCGGCGCCTGTCCGGAAGACTGTAAATACTGTCCGCAGAGTGCGCGTTACAAAACCGGGCTGGAAACCGAGCGCCTGATGGAGGTGGAAGCGGTGCTGGAATCGGCGCGCAAGGCCAAAGCAGCCGGCTCCAGCCGCTTCTGCATGGGCGCGGCATGGAAAAACCCGCACGAGCGCGACATGCCGTACCTGGAGCAGATGGTGCAGGGCGTGAAAGCCATGGGCATGGAAACCTGCATGACGCTGGGAACGCTCGACCACGATCAGGCGCAGCGGCTGGCCAGCGCCGGGCTCGATTTTTACAATCATAACCTCGACACCTCGCCGGAGTTTTACGGCAGCATCATCACCACCCGTACCTATCAGGAGCGTCTTGATACGCTGGATAAAGTGCGCAACGCCGGCATCAAAGTGTGTTCAGGCGGCATTGTCGGGCTGGGCGAAACGGTCAACGACCGCGCCGGATTGCTGGTGCAGCTGGCCAACCTGCCCACGCCGCCGGAGAGCGTGCCGATTAACATGCTGGTGAAAGTCAAAGGCACGCCGCTGGCGGATAACGATGACGTCGAGCCGTTCGACTTTATCCGCACCATTGCCGTGGCGCGCATCATGATGCCAACCTCGCACGTGCGCCTGTCGGCCGGTCGCGAGCAGATGAGCGAACAGACCCAGGCGATGTGCTTCATGGCGGGAGCCAACTCGATTTTCTACGGCTGCAAGCTGCTGACCACGCCGAACCCGGAAGAGGACAAAGATCTGATCCTGTTCCGCAAGCTGGGCCTGAATCCGGAGCACACCGCCACGACGGCAGGCGATAACGAACAGCAGCATCAGCTCAGCGAGCAGTTGCTGCACGCCGACAGCGCGCAGTTCTATAACGCGGCCGTGTAAATGTGGTCTGAACGTATTGCGCAGGCGCTGACGGCGCAGCGTGCCGCCGACGGCTGGCGGCAGCGGCGGCGCATTGAGCACAACAGCGTGCGTGAAATTACCCTCGACGGGCAGCGCTATCGCCACTTCTCCAGTAATGATTACCTCGGCCTGAGCCAGCATCCGGCGGTGATGGCTGCCTGGCAGCAGGGCGTGCGCGAGGCGGGCGTCGGTGCCGGGGCTTCCGGCCACGTCACCGGTTACAGCCGTCATCATGCGCAGCTGGAGCAGCAGCTGGCGTCCTGGCTCGGCTACCCGCGCGCGCTGCTGTTTATCTCCGGCTTTGCCGCCAACCAGGCAGTGATCCATCTGCTGGCGCAAAAGTCGGATCGCATTATCGCTGACAAACTAACGCACGCCTCGCTGCTGGATGCCGCCCGCCACAGTCCGGCAACGCTGCGCCGTTTTGCCCACAACCAGCCGGCCAGCCTGGCGAAGCTGCTGGCGACGCGCGCGGAAGGCGGCACGCTGGTGGTGACCGAGGGCGTATTCAGCATGGATGGCGACAGTGCGCCGCTGGCTGAACTTGCCGCCGAAACCCGGCGCGCGGGCGGCTGGCTGCTGGTGGACGACGCGCACGGCATTGGCGTCACCGGTGAGCAGGGGCGCGGCAGCTGCTGGCAGCAGCAGGTGAAACCGGAATTGCTGGTGGTGACCTTTGGTAAAGGCTTTGGCGTCAGCGGCGCCGCGCTGCTGTGTGATGACGCCACCGCAGATTACGTCGAGCAATTCTCCCGCCATTTAATCTATTCCACCGCCATGCCGCCGGCGCAGTGCTGTGCGCTGCTGGCGGCGCTGCAGCAAATCCAGCAGGGCGACGCGCTGCGCGCGCGGTTGCAGCAAAATATTGCCCGCTTTCGCGCGGGCGCGGCGCAGTTGCCGTGGCAGCTGATGGCTTCTGACAGCGCCATCCAGCCGCTGATCGTTGGCGAAAACCGTACCGCGCTGGCGCTGTCACAGCGGCTGGCGCAGGCCGGTTGCTGGGTGAGCGCGATCCGGCCACCAACGGTGCCGCCGGGTACCGCGCGGCTGCGTATTACGCTCACCGCGGCGCATCATCCCGAAGATATCGACGCGTTGCTGGAGGCACTGTATGACGCTGCAGGTGAATAAACAGGCGGTGGCGCAGGCGTTTGGCCGGGCGGCCGCGCATTACGAACAGCATGCTCAGCTGCAGCGCCAGAGCGGCGAGGCGCTGCTGGCGCTGGCGCCGGCCGGATTTGGCCCGCAGCTGCTGGATGCCGGCTGCGGCACCGGCTGGTTCAGCCGCTACTGGCGCGATCGCGGTCGCAAGGTCTGCGCGCTGGATCTGTCACCGGCGATGCTGCAGGCGGCACGCGAACAGCACTCGGCGCACGACTATTTACAGGGCGATATCGACCAGTTACCGCTGGCGGATAACAGCGTCAACGGCGTCTGGAGCAACCTGGCGGTGCAGTGGAGCAGCGATCTGCGCACCGCGCTGCTGCAATTTCTGCGCGTGACGCGCCCGGGCGGCAGCGTGCTGATTCTCGACGCTGCTCGACGGCTCGCTGCAGGAGGTGCACCAGGCGTGGGCGCAGATCGATGGTCGGCGTCACGCCAATCGCTTCCTCAGCGGCGATGCCTTTGCCCTGGCGACCGCGGGCCTGCCGCTGCGCAGCCAGACGCAGATCGTCACGCTGCACTTCCCCAGCGCGCTCAGCGCCATGCGCTCGCTGAAAGGCATCGGCGCAACGCACCTGCACGATGGGCGACACGCGGCCCTGCTGACGCGCCCGCAGCTGGCGCAGCTGGAGCAGCACTGGCCGCAGGATGCGCACGGCTATCGTCTCAGTTATCACCTGATGTATGGAGTTTTACAAAAATGACACGCTGGTTTATTACCGGAACTGACACCGAAGTGGGCAAAACGGTCGCCAGCGGCGCCCTGTTGCAGGCGGCCAGCGCTGCGGGATTACGCACTGCCGGCTACAAACCGGTGGCTTCCGGCTGCGAGGTCACGCCCGACGGCGTGCGCAACAGCGACGCGCTGGCGCTGCAGCGCTACAGCAGCCTGACGCTGAGCTATGAGCAGGTGAACCCGCTGGCGTTCATCGAACCGACGTCGCCGCATATCGTCAGCGCGGAAGAGGCCAGACCGATTGAATTTGCGCAGCTCTCCGCTGGCTTACGCGCGCTGGAACAGCAGGCTGAATGGGTGCTGGTGGAAGGCGCGGGCGGCTGGTTCACGCCGCTGTCCGCGACGCAAACTTATGCCGACTGGGTCGCCGCCGAGCAGCTGCCAGTGATTCTGGTGGTCGGCGTGAAGCTCGGCTGCATCAACCACGCCATGCTGACGGCGGAAGCGGTGAAGGCGCGGGGGTTGCGCCTCGCCGGCTGGATTGCCAATGACATCCAGCCGCCGGGTAAGCGACATGCGGAATATCTGGCGACGCTGCAACAGCGCATTGCGGCCCCGTTCCTCGGTGAGATTCCGTGGCTGAGCAGCGCGGCGCAGCAGGCCGACTGTGGCCGTTACCTTACCCTGCCACAGTAAATGGCGCGGCGGCGCAGCACTCTGCGCCGCACGCTACCGACGCTAGGTGGCCGTTAACCACTTACTCACCGTGACATCATCCAGTTGTGCCACGCTGCCCTGCGCCACGTTGCGGCCACGATGCAGCAGCAGAAAATAGTCCGCCACGCGGCGAATGAACGACACATGCTGTTCGAGCAGCAGAATCGTCAGGCCATAGTCGCGGTTCAGGCGGCGAATCAGATTCCCCATCTCCTCCTCCAGCCACGGCGACATGCCTTCGGTGGGTTCATCGAGGATCAATAGTTTCGGCTGCAGCACCAGCGCGCGCGCCAGGGCCAGCTGCTGCTGCTGATCCATCGGCAGTTCGCCGCTGCGCTGATGACGCAGCGAGTAGAGCGCCGGAAACAGATCAAACACCATCTCGGGAATGGCGCGGCTGCGATCGTCCTGTGCCGCCATCAGCGCAATCAGCAGGTTATCTTCCACGCTCATCTGGGAAAAGATGTGGCGTCCCTGTGGTACGTAGCCGATGCCCATGCGCGCGCGTTGCTCAGCAGGCTGCAGCAGCAGGTTTTCCGGCGGCGCGCCGTCTTCCTGCCAGGTCATCGATCCACTATTAATGGGCAGGCGACCCATAATACAGTTCACCAGCGTGGTTTTGCCCATCCCCGGGCTGCCCAGCACGCCGGTGCAGGTGCCTGGCGGCAGATCGAGATCCACATCCCATAAAATATGGTTCTGACCGTAAAATTGATTCACCGAACGTAAACTCAGCATCTGACATTCTCCTTCCAGATTATTCGCCTGAATGCTCCCGCTCTGTGTCGTCTGGCATACAGTCATGCACAATGGCTATTGGGACACTGCTGTCGCCGGCGGCGCTTGTTCATCCTGCCGGCATGGACTCGTCACTCCACCCTTAATTCACTGCAATTCCCAGGCCAGATCCGCCAAAGCAGCCTCAACCGGGGAAAAAGGCAGCGAAACTCGCCATAATTGATGAGAAAAGCTTAACAATTGCCCACAGTAATAACTCGCCTGCACTTTGACGGTGCTGACTGCTTAACGTTTCTGGTGCATCTGTGCTGTCATAAGGCAGGGACTGAAGAAATAAGTGGCCTTAACGCTGGGCTTTTTCCCGTTACGGCACGATGGGGTACGCCAAAAGAATAGTTAAAGCCGCACGGGATGATGGAAAAATAATCGCAAAAAAAATTTTTTCGCACGGCAGGATAAGCGAGGGGAAAATTATACACAGCCGATGGACGTGGGGCTGGATTCAGTTATCCACTATTCCTGTGGATAACCTTGTGCATTAGCGACTGAAAACCGGGCGCAAGCGAGGAAATACGCGGGTTGCATACATAATGCTGCGAAACTGGGCTTTTGAGCCAATCTCTTTTAAATCAGCAGGTTATTTAAAAGCAAGCCTGAGAATTGTCTGGCTTGTCATCAGACTGCAATTTAATGACGCTCTATTGACAATTGTTAAAAGCGTTGCTCGTCTGGGGATAACCTTGCGCAACAAACGCTTCCGGATTACCGCATAAATTACGCTGAAGCGAATCGCGGCATCTCCCCATCATCGTGCAGCATATCTGTAATTATATCCAGTATTTTTTTCTGGCAAAATCGCCATAGCAGAGTAGAATTACCAGCCTGCCCGCCGACTTCTTCAGCAGGAACCGTAATACCATGAGTAAAGCCTTTAAACTCAACTCCGCTTTCAAACCTTCAGGCGATCAGCCTGAGGCGATTCGTCGCCTTGAAGAAGGGCTGGAGGATGGACTGGCGCACCAGACGCTGCTGGGGGTTACCGGTTCAGGAAAAACCTTTACTATCGCCAACGTCATTGCCGATCTCAACCGGCCGACCATGGTAATGGCACCGAATAAAACGCTGGCGGCACAGCTGTATGGCGAGATGAAAGAGTTCTTTCCGGATAATGCCGTCGAGTTCTTCGTCTCCTACTACGACTACTATCAGCCGGAAGCCTACGTGCCCAGTTCGGATACCTTCATCGAGAAAGATGCAGCGGTAAACGAGCACATCGAGCAGATGCGTCTCTCTGCCACTAAAGCGATGCTGGAGCGCCGCGACGTGATTGTGGTGGCGTCGGTTTCTGCCATCTACGGCCTGGGCGATCCCGATCTCTACCTGAAAATGATGCTGCATCTGACGCGCGGCATGATCATCGACCAGCGCAGCATCCTGCGCCGCCTCGCAGAACTGCAGTACACCCGCAACGATCAGGTTTTCCAGCGCGGCACCTTCCGCGTGCGCGGCGAAGTGATCGATATCTTCCCGGCGGAATCCGATGACATTGGTCTGCGCGTTGAACTGTTTGATGAAGAGGTTGAGCGCCTGTCGCTGTTCGACCCGCTGACCGGCCAGGTGATCTCGGTGATTCCGCGTTTCACCATCTACCCGAAAACGCACTACGTCACGCCGCGCGAGCGTATTCTGCAGGCGATGGAAGAGATTAAGGATGAGCTGGCGGTGCGGCGCAAAGTGCTGCTGGAGAACAACAAACTGCTGGAAGAGCAGCGCATCACCCAGCGCACCCAGTTTGACCTCGAAATGATGAACGAACTCGGCTACTGCTCGGGCATTGAAAACTATTCGCGCTATCTCTCCGGACGCGGACCGGGTGAGCCGCCGCCGACGCTGTTTGATTACCTGCCGGCGGATGGCCTGCTGGTGGTCGATGAATCCCACGTGACTATTCCACAGATTGGCGGCATGTATCGCGGTGACCGCGCGCGTAAAGAGACGCTGGTGGAGTATGGTTTCCGCCTGCCGTCGGCGCTGGACAACCGTCCGCTGCGCTTTGAAGAGTTTGAAGCGCTGGCACCGCAGACCATTTACGTCTCGGCCACGCCAGGTAACTACGAGCTGGAGAAATCGGGCGGCGACGTCATCGATCAGGTGGTGCGGCCTACCGGTCTGCTCGATCCGATCCTTGAGGTGCGACCGGTGGCGACCCAGGTCGACGATCTGCTGTCGGAGATCCGCAAGCGCGTCGAAATCAACGAGCGCGTGCTGGTCACTACGCTGACCAAGCGCATGGCCGAAGACCTCACCGAGTATCTTGAAGAGCACGGCGAGAAGGTGCGCTATCTGCACTCCGACATTGATACCGTTGAGCGTATGGAGATCATTCGCGATCTGCGTCTCGGGGAGTTTGACGTGCTGGTGGGGATCAACCTGCTGCGCGAAGGGCTGGATATGCCGGAAGTGTCACTGGTGGCGATTCTGGACGCCGATAAAGAGGGCTTCCTGCGCTCCGAGCGCTCACTGATTCAGACCATCGGACGCGCGGCGCGTAACGTCAACGGCAGAGCGATTCTCTACGCAGATAAGATCACGCCGTCGATGGCGCGGGCGATGGAAGAGACCGAGCGCCGCCGCGAGAAGCAGCAGCGTTATAACGAAGAGCGGGGCATTGTGCCGCAGGGCCTGAACAAGAAAATCACCGATATTCTTGAGCTGGGCAAAAACGTGGTGAAAACGCGCGGCAAAGGTAAAACGGCTTCACGCACTGCCGCCGAGGCTGAGGCCAGCTATCTGGCGCTCACGCCACAGGCCATGCAGAAGAAGATCCACGAGCTGGAAGGGCAGATGCAGCAGCACGCGCAGAACCTGGAGTTCGAAGAGGCCGCGCGGGTGCGCGACCAGCTGCACGAGCTGCGTGAACTGTTTATCGCCGCCTCTTAATGTGAAACCGGCGGTCGCGTTGCGCGCCGGCTAAACCGCCTGAATGGCATGTTCCAGCGCGCGGCGCAGCAGCTGGCGGTCGTGACGATAGCGGATATCGGCGGCTTCCAGCGGTTCGCGCACGATCAACCGCTCAGTGACGCCGCGCGTGTCTGCTGACGGGCCGACCACTACAGCGTCAATCACCCGTTTGCCAATAGCTTTTTCCATCATCGCCAGCTTGTCGGCGACCGTCAGGCTGGCCGCCGCTGGACTCAGTTCACGCCCGAGATTTCCGATGAACACCATGGTGGCAGGCGTCCGGCGCAGCGCGCGTGCCATCTCCTCCATCAGCAGAATCGGCATCAGGCTGGTGTAAAAGCTGCCGGGACCAATCAGGATCAAATCGGCCTCGGCGACGGCGTCCAGCGCTTCGCGTGTCGGCACCACATTAGGGTGCAGCATCAGCTCTTCCGGCGCCTGCTTCATTTCGTCAATCGCCGTTTCACCGTACACCATATTGCCTTCGCTATCCTGCGCGACCAGGTCCACCGGCTGCTCCGACATCGGAATCAGAAACGCATCCACCTTCAGCAGGTTGCGGATAATATTGATGGCTTCCAGCGGACGCACGCTGAGGTGATCGAGCGCTTTCAGGATCAGATTGCCCAGATTATGCCCGGCCAGTTCGCCGTTGCCGGTAAAGCGATACTCGAACATGGCAGAGGCCACGCTGGGTTCGGTGATCAGCTGATTAATGCAGTTGCGCATGTCGCCCCAGGCAATGCCGCCTTCTGAACGGCGTATGCGGCCGGTGGATCCGCCGTTGTCGGTGGTGGTGACGATGCCGGTCAGGCGTGAGCCCAGCGGCGCCAGCGCCGACATCACGCGGCCAAGGCCGTGGCCGCCGCCGAGTGCCACCACGCGATCCAAATCTGCCAGGGTACGATTCATGCTGCTCCTTAAAACGCCGCACGTGAGGTGCAGACGGCGTTCAACTGATGTGTATCAATATCTGTCGCGCATTTTACCGTATCCTGTCGCGAAAATGCGGTGAAATAACGTTATGTACCAATATATATAGCGATAAATGCCGATGGATGCGAGCGTCAAATCGCGCTACCATTTGCTTTAACCGTGTTGTCCACAATGACAACAGACTCCCAAGCCTTGCGTTCCTAAGTCGTGTGATATGGATGCCTGGCCGCAGCCGCGAGCTGCCAGGGTGCAGAAAGAAATGACTGCATCTCCCGTACTTTGGAAAGGTGTTCAGGTGCCACAATTTACAGATGCCTATGCGCGCAGCTTTTATTATCTGCGCCTGTCGGTCACGGATGTGTGTAACTTCCGTTGTACCTACTGCCTGCCCGACGGCTACCGGCCGAACGGCGTGCACAACAAAAGTTTTCTCTCGCTGGATGAGATTCGTCGCGTGACGCGTGCCTTTGCGGCGGCGGGCACCGAAAAAGTGCGCCTGACCGGCGGCGAACCCTCGATGCGGCGCGACTTCACCGATATCATTGCCGCCGTGCGCGACAACGCGGCAATCCGCCAGATCGCCATGACCACCAATGGCTACCGCATGGCGCGCGACGTCGGCGCCTGGCGTGCGGCAGGCCTCACCCATATCAATGTCAGCGTCGACAGCCTCGACGCACGGCAGTTTCACGCCATTACCGGGCAGAACAAGTTTCACGAAGTCATGGCGGGGATTGATGCGGCCTTTGATGCCGGTTTCAGCACCGTCAAAGTCAACAGCGTGCTGATGCGCGACGTCAACAGCCACAGCCTGGAGACCTTTCTGGCGTGGATCCGCACCCGGCCGATTCAGCTGCGCTTTATCGAGTTGATGGAAACCGGCGAGGGCGGCGATCTGTTCCGCCGTCATCATGTGTCCGGCGAGGTGATCCGCGATCAGCTGATCATGCAGGGCTGGCAGCGCCAGCCGCGCGGGCGCAGCGATGGTCCGGCCCAGGTGTTCCGCCATCCCGATTATCAGGGTGAAGTCGGCCTGATCATGCCGTATGAAAAAGATTTCTGCGCCAGCTGTAATCGCCTGCGCGTATCGGCGATCGGTAACCTGCATCTGTGCCTGTTTGGCGACGGCGGCGTGCCGCTGCGCGATCTGCTGGCCTCCGACGATCAGCAGGCCGAGCTACAGGCGCGCATCGCTCACAGCCTCGGGCAGAAGAAGCAGACGCATTTCCTGCATCAGGGCCATACCGGCATCACGCAGAACCTCTCCTTCATTGGTGGCTAAACACAGGAGTTACGGCCATGGGTAAACCTTCCGGCGATTTTGTCGCCTTAAATGCGGCGGTGATGACCGTCTCTGACAGCCGCGACGCCAGCAGTGACAGCTCCGGCGACTATCTGCGTGAGGCGCTGACCGAAGCCGGGCATCAGGTGGTCGATCATGCCATCGTCCCGGACAACCGTTATCGCATCCGCGCCACGCTGTCGCGCTGGATCGCCAGTGAAGATGTGCAGGTGGTGCTGATTAACGGCGGTACCGGCTTTAACAGTAAAAACAGCACGCCGGAAGCGCTGCTGCCGCTGCTGGATCGTGAAATTGACGGCTTTGGCGAACTGTTTCGCATGATCTCTTACGAGGAGATCGGCAGCGCGACGCTGCAATCACGCGCGGTGGCCGGTCTGGCCAACCAGACGCTGCTGTTTGCCGTGCCGGGCTCAACCGGTGCCTGCCGCAGTGCATGGGAGCGGATCATTGAAGCCCAGCTGGATGCGCGTACGCGTCCGTGTAATTTTGTCTCACATTTGAAGAAGTTATAAGCATGTCCTCGTTAACCCATATCAACGCGGCCGGCGAAGCCCACATGGTGGACGTCTCCGGCAAAACTGACACCGTACGAGAAGCGCAGGCGGAAGCGCTGGTGCTGATGCAACCGGCCACGCTGCAAATGATCCTCGACGGCAGTCATGACAAAGGCGATGTTTTCGCCACCGCACGCATTGCCGGTATTCAGGCGGCGAAGCGCACCTGGGAACTGATTCCGCTGTGCCATCCGCTGATGCTGAGCAAAGTCGAGGTAACGCTGGTGGCTGAGCCGGAGCACAGCCGCGTACGCATTACCTCGCGCTGTCGCCTGAGCGGCAAAACCGGCGTGGAAATGGAAGCGCTGACCGCCGCCTCGGTCGCGGCGCTGACCATCTACGACATGTGCAAAGCGGTGCAGAAAGATATCGTCATCGACCAGCTGCGGCTGCTGAGCAAAAGCGGCGGTAAATCCGGTGATTTCCAGGCGGTGCGCCATGATTAAGGTGCTGTTTTTTGCTCAGGTGCGCGAACTGACCGGCACCGCCGCGCTGGATCTGGCGGCAGAGTATGCTGACGTCGCCACGCTGCGCGCTGCGCTGGCGCAAAAAAGCGATCGCTGGGCGCTGGCGCTGGAGTCCGGCAAGCTGCTGGCGGCGGTGAATCAGACGCTGGTGCCGATGAACCATCCGCTGCGCGCCGGCGATGAAGTGGCGTTCTTCCCGCCGGTTACCGGAGGCTGAGCATGACAACCCGAATTCGCGTCGGCAGCGCGCCGTTTAACGTTGGCGACGAGTACGCGCTGCTGGCAGCGCATGACAGCGACGGCGCGGTCGTCACTTTCACCGGCAAAGTCCGCAACCACAATCTCGGCGACAGCGTGGCCGCGCTGACGCTGGAGCATTATCCGGGCATGACGGAAAAAGCGCTGGCGGAAATAGTGGCAGATGCGCATCAGCGCTGGGCGCTGCAGCAGGTGACGGTGATTCATCGCGTAGGCGAACTGTTCCCTGGTGATGAGATCGTGTTTGTTGGCGTCAGCAGCGCCCATCGCGGTAGCGCCTTTGCCGCCAGTGAATTTATTATGGATTACCTGAAAACCCGCGCGCCGTTCTGGAAGCGCGAAGCCACCGCGCAGGGCGATCGCTGGGTCGATGCCCGCGACAGCGACCATCAGGCCGCCGAACGCTGGAACTAGCGCGCAAAATCCGCCCGCGCTGATAGCCGCCAGACCACGAAAACGGTAAGGTACGGTTTTTGCTGGCTTATCAGGGAGCAGGATGAACACCACCACGATATTACGAGGCGCAGCGCTGCTGGCTGCGCTGGTGCTGGCCGGATGCAGCACCAAAAAGGAGCCGCAGCTGCCGGCCCGCCAGCCCGCTGACGTGAAAGCGCAAATTCAGCAATTGCTGCCCGCCCATGTGACGCAAAAATCGGCCTGGGCCGACGACATTTATACCGCGCTGCGCGTGCAGCACATCGACGCCAGTGCCAGCAACATTTGCGCGGTGATCGCCGTGACCGATCAGGAATCTAACTTCAGCGCCGATGCCACCGTGCCGGGTCTGCCAAAAATCGCCTGGGCGGAAATTGACCGCCGCGCCGCCAGCGTGCACGTGCCGGCGTTTCTGGTGCGCACCGCGTTACTGATCAAATCCTCCAATGGCGAGAGCTACGCGGCGCGTCTCGATAAGGTGCACAGCGAGAAAGAGCTGAGCGCCATTTTCGATGACTTTATCGATATGGTGCCGATGGGGCAGAAGCTGTTCGGTAATCTCAACCCAATCCACACCGGCGGGCCGATGCAGGTCAGCATTGCCTTTGCCGAAGCGCATGCGCAGGGCTATCCGTACCCGATTGACGGTTCGATCCGGCGCGAAGTGTTTAGCCGGCGCGGCGGTATCTACTTCGGCACGCTGCACCTGCTGGGTTATCCGGTGGATTACAGCCAGCCGCTGTATCGCTTTGCTGACTTCAACGCCGGCTGGTACGCCAGCCGCAACGCCGCGTTCCAGGCTGCGGTGGCGCGTGCCAGCGGCATCAAACTGGCGCTGGACGGCGACCTGATCCGCTACGGCAGCGAACAGGCGAGCGCCACCGAACTGGCGGTGCGCACGCTGGCGAAGCAGCTGGACATGAGCCCGCGGGAAATTCGCCGCGATCTGGAGAAGGGCGATAGCGAAAGCTTCAGCGACAGCACGCTGTGGAAACAGACCTTTATCCTCGCCGATAAGATGGCGGGAAAACGTCTGCCGCGCGAAGTGCTGCCGGGCATTAAGCTGGAGAGCCCGAAAATTACCCGTAATCTCACCACCGCGTGGTTTGCCCAGCGGGTTGACGGGCGATATCAGCAGTGTATGACGCGCCGTTGACGATCCGTGGTGTACACTTCACACTGACGTTATCAGTAACTTTTAAAGAGGTGCATCATGGATCGATATCCACGTAATGGTTCAATCGTGCAGCAGGCTTCGACCGGGCTGCAAACCTATATGGCGCAGGTGTATGGCTGGATGACCTGCGGCTTACTGCTGACGGCGTTTGTGTCGTGGTTTGCCGCGCGCACGCCTGCCGTCATGGAACTGGTGTTTGCCAATCGCATCACCTTCTTCGGCCTGATTATCGCGCAGCTGGCGCTGGTATTCGTGCTTTCCGGCATGGTGCAGCGCATGAGCGGCGCCGTGGCGACCGGGCTGTTTATGCTCTATTCCGCGCTGACCGGGCTGACAATGGCGAGTATTTTCCTTGTTTATACCTACTCGTCGATCGCCAGTACCTTCTTCGTTACCGCGGGCATGTTTGGTGCCATGAGCTTTTACGGCTACACCACCAAACGCGACCTGAGCCGCTTCGGCAGCCTGCTGTTTATGGCGCTGATCGGCATTCTGCTGGCGTCGCTGGTGAACTTCTGGCTGAAAAGCCCGGCGCTGATGTGGGCGATTACCTATATCGGCGTGGTGGTGTTTGTGGGCCTGACGGCTTACGACACGCAGAAGCTGAAAGCCATCGGTGAGGGCATTGATGTTAACGATAAAGAGAATCTGCGCCGCTTCTCCATCATGGGCGCGCTGACGCTGTATCTCGACTTCATCAACCTGTTCCTGATGCTGCTGCGGATTTTCGGTAACCGTCGCTAAGAGTAACCAGCCATTAAGGCTGTGAAAATAATCGCGCCGCTACGGCCAGGTGAACGGTCTGTACTTATCAGCCCGTTTCACCTTGTCCGTAGCGGCGCAATGTATTACGCGTTCTCCAGCCTGCGCCTGGCACGCCTTATCGCGCCGCCATCTTGCGCTCATTCTTCTGCCGTAAATGCTTCGCGCGGCTCTCCAGCCACAGATACAGCACCAGTGCCAGCAGCAGCGGCAGAATAAAATAGAGCACGCGATAAGCCAGCAGCGCGGCGATAATCTCACCGTGCGAAGCATGCTGGCCGCTGAGCAGCGCGAGGAACACCGCTTCCAGCACGCCAATGCCCGCCGGAATATGAATAATCACCCCGGCAATACTGCTGATTAACAGCACCCCCAGCACGATGGGATAATCCACTTCACGCGCCAGCAGCAGCCAGATAATGGTGCCCATCACCATCCAGTTGGCGCAGGAAACGGCAAACTGAAACAGCGCCATGCGCAGCGAGGGCAGTTGCAGATGCTGGCCCTTCACCGTCCAGCGGCGCTTCTTCGCGAAAGCACAGGCCCACAGATAAACCGCCACCATCGCCAGCAGGACCGCACCAATCACCCGTAGCGTGCCTTCGCCGATGAACCAGCCGGGCGGAATCGGCACCATGCCGGAGACAAACACCACGCCGCCAAGCAAAATGTAGCCGAGCCAGTTGGTGGCAATACTCAGTGAAAAGATGCGCGTGATAGTGCCGCCGGGCAGGCCGAGGCGCGAATAGAGGCGATAGCGCATCGCCACACCGCCCACCCAGGTGCTCAGTGTCAGGTTAAAGGCGTAACAGATGAATGACACCAGCATCACCTGACGTTTCGCCAGCTTATGCCCGCAGTAGGCGCGGCCAATCAAATCGTACAGACCGTAGGTGAGGTAGCTCACCACCACTAACGCGGCGGCGCTCAGCACCACGTAGCGGTTATAGCCGACGATGACCTTGTACACGTCCTCCCAGTTCACCTTGCGTGCGTAAACCACCAGCAGCACGATCACCGCAATGAAGAACAGCCAGGTAAGGATTTTTTTCGCTAACTGCCAGCGCGGGTTTTTTTTGCTCATCAGGGTTTCGCTCCTTCGTTATCGGCTTCAACCCGGTCCTGGGTTTCCATTTCCGGCTGCACCGGCGGATCGACCTGAGACAAATGGGGCGTATGGGCAGGCAGCCAGCCGGCGATGGCCGGGAAATGGCGCAGGAAATGGAACACGATGACGCTTTTGGTCAGCTGCCACCAGGTGCGCGGCGGCAGCTTGTCTTCATCGACGCGCACGCAGTCCGCAGCCAGCAGCTGCTCAAGGTTATCGCGCAGCGTCTGGTTGAAGGCGTGGTCGTGGATGATCAGGTTGGCTTCGAGATTCAGCGACAGGCTGAGCGGGTCGAGGTTGCTGGAACCCACCGTTGACCATTGCTGATCCTGTACCGCCACTTTGCCATGCAGCGGGCGGCGGCAGTATTCGTACACTTCAACGCCAGCATCCACCAGATAATTGTACAGCAGCTCAGCGCCGACTTTGACAATCGGCATGTCCGGTTCACCCTGTACAATCAGCCGCACGCGTACACCGCGCTGAGCCGCGCTGCGCATTTCCCGCAGCAGGCGATAGCCGGGGAAGAAGTAGGCGTTGGCGATAATCACATCCTGCTTCGCCTTGCGCAGCATATCGAGATAGTGCTGTTCAATGTCGTCGCGGTGCTCATCGTTATCGCGGTAGACAAACAGCACCTGCGCATCACCGGGCAGGGCGTTCACCGCCAGGCGCTGGGAGCGCGCGCCCCACCAGCGGCGCGTTACCTGTTCGCTGCCGATCGCCTGCTGCACATAGCGCGCGATATCCAGCACCACCGGTCCTTTCACCTCCACGGCGTAATCCTGCTTGGCTTCCGGCCCGTAATCGGTGTTGTGCTCGGCGGAGAAATTGATACCGCCAACAAACGCAATCTCCTCATCAATCACCACAATTTTGCGATGCAGACGGCGGAACACGTTGGTGCGCATGCCCATCACCAGCGGGCGCGGATCGTAATAGATAAAGCGCACGCCTGCTTCGGTCAGGCTGTTGATGTACTGGGTGGAAAGATCCGGCGAGCCGTAGCCATCCACCATCACTTCCACCTTAACACCGCGCTGCGCGGCGGCCAGCAGATCGCGGTGCAGCGCCTTACCAACCTCATCTTCAAACAGGATAAACGTCTCCAGCAGCAGCGTACGCTGAGCGCGCTGAATCGCGCCGGAGACGCGCGGAAAGAATTGATCGCCATTTTCCAGCAGTCGCAGCTGGTTACCTTCGCGCCAGCTGAAATTCATAGAAAGATCTCCACGGCCAGCGGGGCATGATCGGACAGATGTGACCAGGGTTTCACCGGCAGCGCCCACGGCTGGCTCACCGACGCATTACGGATATAGATGCGATCGAGACGCAGCAGCGGAAAGCGCGCCGGGAAGGTGCGCGCCGGGCGACCGTTTTTCATGCTAAACACCTCCTGCAGACCGGCTCCGCGCTGTAAAAATCGATTAGCGCGTACCTGCCAGTCATTAAAATCGCCGGCCACCACCAGGGGCGCATCTGGTGGCAGCGACTCAATCAGTTCACACATCATGCGCATCTGCGCCAGACGGTGCTTCTCTTTCAGGCCGAGGTGCACGCACAACGTGTGAATCGGTTCCGGCCGATCCGGCAGGCTAATCTGGCAGTGCAACATGCCGCGTTTCTCACTGCCGGCGACAGAAATATCGCGGTTTTGGTATTCGGTGATCGGAAAGCGTGACAGTATCGCGTTGCCGTGATGGCCTTCGGGATAGACCGCGTTGCGGCCGTAAGCGAAATCGTGCCACATGGTGTCGGCAAGGTATTCGTAGTGCGAATTTTCCGGCCAGTTTTCAATGTGTGCGGAGTGGATGGCGTGCGTGCCCATCACCTCCTGTAAAAAGACGATATCCGCCGAGGTCGCGCGCACTGCGTCGCGCAGTTCCGGCAGGATAAAGCGACGGTTAAAGCTGGTGAACCCCTTATGGGTATTGATCGTCAGGACTTTAAATGAAGATCCTTGCGTGTTTTGTGGCATACTGCGACGCGCTCCTTTTCATCATCAACAGAACAAAGTGTAGTCTTTGTCACAAATGGGTGGTGCTGGAGACAGAAAATTAGGGTGTTATCCGAAATTTGCTTTACATTGAGGAAATCCGTCTGGCTGCGGTCAGATACACTTGGGCGACCTGTTGGGTCTGCCAGGAGAAGAGAATGAAATGGTCTAATCGTGTTCAGATTGTTACCGGTCAAACCTGCCTGCATATTGCGACCCACCTGCTGGTGATCGCGGCGCTGGTGTGGGGCTGGAAACATAAGGCACTGGTCGAAGTGAGCAGTACCCTGGTGGCAGCTTATGCGCTGGTGTTCATCACCATGCTGGCCCTGCAGCGTAGTGCCCGTTTGCGCCGCTTTGGTGACTCTCTGGAAGAAGTGACGACGACATACTACTTCGGCGCGGCGATGCTGACGCTGTTCCTGATTTCACGCTTCATCCACAACAATCTGCTGATTGGTTGTCTGGGCGTGGTAATGCTGGTGGGCCCGGCGCTGGTGTCGCTGCTGGCCAAAGAGCCACCGCAGCGCGTGCAGAAAAAACGCAGCTAAGCGGACGTGCCAGCAAGAAAAGAGGAGCCCACTGCGGCTCCTTTTTTATGCGCTACCGCGCAGCGGCCCATCACCCTCACGTTTTGCTGGTCGCGGTTCTTTCGGAAAGCTGCTACACTGCCGCTCTTACGCATGGTAGTTTGTGCCCTTTTCACACGCAGGCCTTGAGGCTGCGTCATATCCCCCCTGAAAACTACATCGCGCAGCGCGATCAGGGCGGTTCGGAGTAATACACCTGCATGTCTTTTGACTCTCTCGGCTTGAATGCCGATATTTTGCGTGCGGTAGCAGAACAGGGCTACCGTGAACCGACGCCAATCCAGCGTCAGGCGATTCCCGTGGTGCTGGCCGGTCGTGACCTGCTGGCGAGCGCCCAGACCGGCACGGGTAAAACCGCCGGTTTCACGCTGCCGCTGCTGCAGCGTCTGTCAGAAAAACCGGCAGCGGCGCGCGGTCGCCGTCCGGTACGTGCGCTGATCCTCACGCCAACCCGTGAACTGGCGGCGCAGGTTGGTGAAAACGTACGTGAATACAGCCAGTACCTCAACATGCGTTCGCTGGTGGTGTTCGGCGGCGTCAGCATTAATCCGCAGATGATGAAACTGCGCGGCGGCGTTGATGTACTGATCGCCACGCCGGGGCGTCTGCTCGATCTGGCGCACCAGAACGCGGTCGATCTGTCGCAGGTGGAAATCCTGGTGCTGGACGAAGCGGATCGTATGCTCGACATGGGCTTTATCCACGACATTCGCCGCGTGCTGGCAAAACTGCCGGCCAAACGGCAGAACCTGCTGTTCTCTGCCACCTTCTCGGACGAGATCAAAGCGCTGGCGGAAAAACTGCTCACCAACCCGGAACAGGTGGAAGTGGCACGCCGCAACACCGCTTCCGAGCAGGTGTCGCAGCAGGTGCATTTTGTCGATAAGAAGCGCAAACGGGAACTGCTGTCGCTGATGATTGGTCGCGACAACTGGCAGCAGGTGCTGGTGTTCACCCGCACCAAGCACGGTGCTAACCACCTCGCTGAGCAGCTCAACAAAGATGGCATCACTGCCGCCGCGATCCACGGCAACAAGAGCCAGGGCGCGCGTACCCGTGCGCTGGCCGACTTCAAAACCGGCGGCATTCGCGTGCTGGTGGCGACGGATATTGCCGCGCGCGGCCTGGATATCGAAGAGCTGCCGCACGTGGTCAACTACGAGCTGCCGAACGTGGCGGAAGATTACGTGCACCGCATCGGCCGTACCGGTCGTGCCGCGGCCACCGGTGCTGCGCTGTCGCTGGTGTGCGTTGACGAGCACAAGCTGCTGCGTGATATCGAGCGCCTGCTGAAGCGGGAAATTCCGCGCATTGCGCTGCCGGGCTTTGAGCCGGATCCGAGCATCAAGGCGGAGCCGATTCAGAATGGCCGTCAGCAGCAGCCGCGTGGACGTGGCCAGGGCCGCGCGCCGGGGCAGGGTGCTGACGCACCGCGCAGCCGCAGCGGCGGCAATGGTCAGCGTGCCAGCGCCGGTAACGGCGGCGCGCGTCCACAGGGCGAGGCGCGTGCACCGCGTCGTCCGGGCAACAACGGCCCGGCGGCAGGCAACGCGGGTAAACCGGCGCGTTCACGTCGTCCGGCAGCCAAGAGCAACGGGAACGCGTAACGGTATGCGGGTTTTACTGGCGCCCATGGAAGGCGTACTGGATTCGCTGGTACGTGAACTGCTCTCCGGCGTGAATGACTATGACCTGTGCGTCACTGAGTTTTTACGCGTGGTCGATCAGCTGCTGCCGGTAAAATCCTTCTATCGTTTGTGTCCGGAACTACACCATCACAGCCGGACGCCCTCCGGTACGCGCGTGCGCATGCAGCTGCTGGGCCAGTATCCTGAGTGGCTGGCAGAAAACGCCGCACGCGCGGTGGAGCTGGGTTCGTGGGGCGTTGACCTCAACTGCGGCTGCCCGTCGAAGCTGGTGAACGGCAGCGGCGGCGGTGCGACGCTGCTGAAAGATCCGGAGCTGATCTATCGCGGTGCCAGAGCGATGCGCGAGGCGGTGCCCGCTCATCTGCCGGTCACGGTGAAAGTGCGGCTCGGCTGGGATTCAGGCGCGCGGCGTTTCGAGATCGCCGATGCGGTGCAGCAGGCCGGTGCCAGCGAGCTGGTGGTGCATGGCCGGACCAAAGAGGACGGCTATCGTGCAGAGAGCATCAACTGGCAGGCGATTGGTGAGATTCGCCAGCGTCTGACGATCCCGGTGATCGCCAACGGCGAAATCTGGAACTGGCAGGATGCGCAGGATTGCCTGCGCATTACCGGCTGCGACGCGGTCATGCTCGGGCGCGGCGCGCTCAATGTGCCTAACCTGGGGCGCGTGGTGAAATACAACGAAGCCCCGATGCCGTGGTCGCAGGTGGTTGAGCTGCTGCTGCGCTACACCCAACTGGAAAAGCAGGGTGATACCGGCAACTACCACGTTGCGCGCATCAAGCAGTGGCTGGGCTATCTGCGCAAAGCCTACCAAGAGGCCGACGGCCTGTTCAGCGAGATCCGCACGCTGCGTGTCTCCGCCGAGATCGCCAGCGCCATCGAACGCCATGCCGCACGCATGGCCCAGGTGTCCTGCATCTGAGCCTGAGCGGTGGTACCTGAACCGTCAGGTCCGCCGCGTTAACGGGCAAGCCAGCGATCACCACACGAGAGTGTGCGCTGCCGCCATGTTTTATAACAAAAAAAGCCGCGATCCTTAGCCTGCTAACCGGTATAGTGAACCTTCGCTTTCACCACGTTTCTGACGCCATCTTCCATGTCTGACGCCGCTGTACTGAGTAATGCTCAGTTAAATAAACGCATCCTCTCCGTCATCGTTTTCACCTTCTTTTGCTACCTGTCCGTCGGGTTGCCGCTGGCGGTGCTGCCGGGGTTTGTGCATAACCAGCTGGGCTTCAGCTCGTTTATCGCCGGGCTGATCATCAGTCTGCAATATTTCGCTACGCTGCTCAGTCGACCGCACTCTGGCCGGCTGGCCGATCGCTACGGCCCGAAACGCGTGGTGATGATGGGGCTGGTGTGCTGCGGCATGAGCGGCGTGCTGTCGATCATTGCCGCGCTGTGCAGCGGTGCGCCGCTGCTGAGCCTGACGCTGCTGGCGCTGGGGCGGCTGTTTCTCGGCGTCGGGGAAAGTTTCAGCAGTACCGGCTCGACGCTGTGGGGCATGAACATTGTCGGCCCGCGGCAAACCGCGCGGGTCATTTCGTGGAACGGCGTGGCGACTTACTTTGCCATGGCGATTGGTGCGCCGCTGGGCGTGCTGCTGAACCAGATTTTTGGCATCAGCGGCTTTGCCGGTCTGGTCGCGCTGATGGGGGCGATCGGCTTCTGGATGGCCTCCGGCAAACCGGCGGTCAGCGTCAGCGCCGGCGTGCGCATTCCGTTTCATCGCGTGGTCAGCCGCGTCTGGCTGTTTGGCCTGGCGCTGGGATTTGGCACCATCGGCTTTGGCGTGATCTCCACCTTCATTACCCTTTATTTCGCCAGCCGCGACTGGAGCGGCGCGGCGTTCGCGCTGACGCTGTTCAGCCTCGGCTTCGTGCTGGTGCGGCTGGCGTGCGGACGCTATATCACGCGCTTCGGCGGGCTGCAGGTCTCGCTAATCTCCTTCGTGCTGGAGGGCGCCGGTCTGCTGCTGATCTGGCAGGCGGACAGCAGCTGGCTGGTGGATATTGGCGCTTTCCTCACCGGCGGCGGTTTCTCGCTGGTGTTCCCGGCGCTAGGCGTGGAAGCGGTGAAGCGGGTACAGCAGCAGGATCAGGGATCGGCGCTCGGTACCTATTCGGCATTTCTCGATTTGGGGCTGGGGTTGACCGGACCCGTGGCGGGGCTGTTAATCGGCCACTGGGGCATGCAGTCGGTGTATCTGGCGGCCGCACTGATGGTGCTGGGCGCGTTCCTGATTACGCTGCGCCTGCACCAGCAGTCTTCAGAGCCTATCAGGCCAGATGAATAAACAGCGCATACAGCAGCCCTGACAGCAGCACCGATACCGGCAGCGTCAGCACCCACGCCAGCGCCAGATTACGCAGGGTGGCGAGCTGCAGGCCGGATCGGTTGGCCGCCATGGTACCGGCCACGCCGGACGACAGCACATGGGTGGTCGACACCGGTAAACCAAAGGCATCGGCCGCGCCGATAGTAGCCATCGCCACCAGCTCCGCACTGGCACCCTGCGCATAGGTGAGATGGGTTTTGCCGATACGCTCACCTACCGTAACCACAATCCGGCGCCAGCCGACCATGGTGCCGAGACCCAGCGCAATCGCCACCACCACTTTGACCCACATCGGGATAAAGCGCGTAGCCGCGTCCAGCTCGTGCTTCACCGCCGTCAGGTTGCGCGCCGTCTCTTCCGGCAGCGCGACGTTGGCCGATTGCAGATGCTTGATGGTTTCCGAGGCGAGATACATATCGTTGCGCGTGTTGGTGACCGCCTGCGCCGGGATATTTTCTACCGAACCGTACTGGCGAATCTGTTCGCCGATATCGCCGAGCATCATGCCGAGCGCCGGCAGCACCTGCGGCTGGTTCTGGCTGGTGCGTACATATTCCGTCAGCACCTCACGCGCTGCTGGCATTGCGGCGGGCGGCGGCTGCAGCGTCAGCAGTTGCTGTTCGGTGACATGGGTTAACGCCGCCACGCGCGGAATTTGTTCCGGCGGCAGCGAGCGGTTGAGTGCATAGGCGATCGGCATGGTGCCAACCAGGATCAGCATAATCAGCCCCATGCCTTTCTGACCGTCGTTCGAGCCGTGGGCAAACGAGACGCCGGTACAGGTGAGGATCAGCAGGCCACGAATCCACGCTGGCGGTGGCTGATTGCCTTCCGGCGCCTGATACAGCTGGCGATTGCGTACCAATGCCTTCATGGCCAGTAGCAGCACGGCGGCGCAGATGAAGCCAATCACAGGCGACAGCAGCAGGGCGTAACCGACCTTGATGGCCTGATCCCAGTCGACGCCGCTGGTGCCGCTGCGGCCGTGCAGCAGCGCATTCGCCACGCCTACGCCGATAATCGAGCCGATCAGCGTGTGCGAAGAGGAAGAGGGTAGGCCGAAATACCAGGTGCCGAGGTTCCAGACAATCGCCGAGCACAGCAGCGCGTACACCATAGCAAAGCCGTGACCGCTGCCCGCCTGCAGAATCAGCTCCACCGGCAGCAGCGAAATAATGCCAAACGCCACCACGCCGCTGGAGAGCAGTACACCAAGGAAATTACACAAGCCGGACCACACCACCGCCACGCCCGGCGACAGCGAGTGGGTGTAGATCACCGTGGCGACGGCGTTGGCGGTATCGTGAAAGCCGTTAACAAACTCGAAGCCGAGCGCAATCAGCAGCGCCACGCCGAGCAGCAGGAACGGCGTATAGCTGGTGACGACCGCGCCGGTCTCTTCTACGTCGTTAAACAGGTTGATGCCGGTAAAGAGCAGCCCGGCCACCAGCAGCAGCAGAAAGAGCATGCGCGACGCGCGACCGCTGCGCGGGTGCAGATTGGGCCGTCCGCGGTTAGACGATGATGCAGGGAAACTGTTTTCAGCCATAACACACCCCCCGGGTGAATTAATGATGCACGAATGGCACCCGTTAACTGCAGTGTGATACGGGTTTTGTATGACAGAATGATGATGCCAGCGCGGGCTGTCATCATGCTGTAACAGACCTGTCGCAGGCTGTGGATCTGACCGCTCTGGGATCTTCACGCCGCTATGCTCCAGCCTGTTCTGCCGCTTGCCTCGCTACCGGACTTCAACAACGAAGTCGCCGGACTGATTCACGGTTACCTGTTCAACCCGGATGCGCCGCCACAGCGGCTCAACGCCCGCGAGGCCGCGCAGCTGGCGCGGCACACCTTACCCGACGGCTGCTTTCTCTGGCTGCACATTAACCTGAATCATGCCCGCGCCGAGCGCTGGGTTCAGGACCACTTCAGCGTAGATGACGATTTTTTCGATGAGATTCATTCGGCCTCGCCGCGCACCCGGCTGGCGCAGCAAAACGATGCGCTGCTGGCGGTGCTGAATGACGTCACCTTCAGTAAAGAGGAGCGCAGCACGCAAAATGCGACGCTGTGGATCTGGTGCCGGCCGCAGGTGATGGTCAGCGCGCGCTATCGCCCGGTTGGCATGATTGAACGTATGCATCAGCAGATTGATCGGCTGTGCTTCAGCGCGCCGGATGCGATGCTGCTGTGGCTGCTCGGCGAACAGGAAGCGCAGCTGGAGCAGGTGGTGCGGCGCTCCAGCCAGGCTGTGGATGCGATAGAAGAGCGGCTGCTGAGCGCGGCGATCAAAGCCAACCGCAGCGAGCTGGGCCATCTGCGCCGCATGCTGCTGCGCGTCCAGCGGCTGCTGGCGCCGGAGCCGGCCGCGCTGTTTCGTCTGCTTAACCGGCCGCCAAACTGGCTCAACCGGGAACCGCTCAGTGAGCTGCGGATTTTCACCGAGGAGTTCAGCGTAGCGCTTAACGATCTTGCCAGCCTGATGGAGCGCATTCGCCTGCTGCAGGAGGAGATTGCTGCCCGCCTGATGGAGCAGAGCAACCGAACGCTGTTTTTGCTCACCTCAATCACCGTGCTGGCGCTGCCCATCAATATCGTAGCCGGTTTTTTTGGCATGAACGTGGGCGGCATTCCGCTGGCGAACAATCCGCACGGCTTTCTGCTGTTAGTGCTGGTGGTGCTGGTGTTTACTCTGGTGGCGGGCTGGCTGGGGTTACGCCGACCGCACGATTGAGTGCGCAACTGCGCCGCGACACAATCGCACAATGGTAATGATCCCGGCGATCGGGCAATAAAAAAGCCAGCCCTGCGGCTGGCTTGATCATCGACAGCGAACCCTTACAGGCTGTTGCCGTTGCTGGCAGGCTGTGCCGGCGCGGCCTGCTCAACCGGGGCGGCTTCAGCGGGCTGCTGCGCATCGGCCTGTGGCGCGACGGCGGTGGCACCCTGCGGCGTCATCGGCTCTTCTTTCGGCATCGCGTCAGAAGACTCTTGTACCATCACCGGCGCAGGCTGGGCTTCGCCCGGCTGACCGTTGATTTTGGTCGGCATACCGGTACGTGCCTGGATGGCGTTGTTCACGGCATCCTGATTGGTGCTGGCATCGGCCACCACTTTGGTCACGGCGGACGTCAGGCTGATTGGCACCAGTTCACGTGAGTTGAACTGCTCTTCGGTGGTCGACAGCGGGTTGTGAACCTCGATGTAGCGCGAACCGTCTGGCTCAACGGTGGCTTTTACCGGCTGGTCAATGAACTGGACGCGCGTACCCACTGGCACGTTGTCGAACAGCCATTTGATGTCGTCCGCACGCAGACGCACGCAGCCGTGGCTCACGCGCAGGCCGATACCAAAGTTGGCGTTGGTGCCGTGAATCGCATACAGACGGCCAATGTACAGCGCGTACAGGCCCATCGGGTTATCCGGACCTGCCGGGAACACGGCCGGGATGCTCTCGCCGCGCGCCGCGTACTCTGCGTGCATCGCTTTGGTTGGCGTCCAGGTTGGGCCATTCTTCTTGCGCTCAACCGCGGTGGTCCAGTTAACCGGCGTATCTTTACCCAGCTCGCCGATACCGATCGGCAGCACCACGACAGTTTTGGTGCCTTTCGGGTAGTAATACAGACGCATCTCGGCGCTGTTGATCACGATGCCTTCACGCGGTGCGTCAGGCAGAATCAGCTGCTGCGGGATCACCATTTTAGTGCCTGCTTTCGGCAGGTAAACGTCCACGCCCGGATTGGCTTCCAGCATGTTGCTGAGGCCCATCTGGTACTGCGCCGCAAACGCTTCCAGCGGCAGTTTGCTGTCGTCTGGCACGGTGATTTCAATATTTTCGCCAATCAGGCGGCTATTCGCTGGAGGCAGCGGATAGACGACTGCAAAGGCCGACTGGCTGAACGCCGCCAGTACGAGGGCGAGTGAAGCGAACGCGCGAATGCTTTTTTTCATGTTTTTACAAGTCGTTATGGCCATTTTCATGGCTTGTCAGTGTGTCGAACCCATCAGGGTCAGAATAACCCGCTGCGCATTATATGTGCATAGGCGCAATGATGGGAATCAGGATTTTCGCTGGTTGAAGATACTTTACGCAAAACGCGGCGTTTCACAGACTATTCTCTTTGCCACGCCGCCCAAAATGTGAATTTTCTTACGGTTGCCACAGCGTCACTTCGCCGCTCAGTTTACGGTTGAGGAAAAACGCGGCACTGATCAACGCCAGATGGGTCAGCGCCTGCGGCATGTTGCCCAGCGCGTTGCCGTGCGAGGTAAACTCCTCGGCGTACAATCCCAGCGGATTGGCGTAGCTCAGCAGCTTTTCAAACTCGAAGTGCGCCTCATGCACCCGCCCGGCGCGCGCCAGACACTCCACATACCAGAACGAACAGGCGGCAAACGCACCCTCGCCACCGGTCAGCGCATCGGCGGGCGTCTCACTGATGTTATAACGCCGCACTAAACCGTCGCTCACCAGATGGGTTTTAATCGCATCCAGCGTGGCGATCCACTCCGGATCGGTCGAGCTGACAAAGCGCACCAGCGGCATCAGCAGCATCGACGCATCCAGGTATTTACCGCCGCGCGTGGCGGTGAAGTGGCCGAGTTCGTCGTTCCAGAAGTTCTGCCAGATGTCGTCGCGGATCTCACTGCGCACCCGATCCCAGCGATCGTACGGCATTGGCAGCGAACGCTTCATACCCAGCCGCAGCGCGCGGTCCAGCGCCACCCAGCACATCAGGCGCGAATGCAGAAAGTGCTCCGGCTCGCCGCGCATCTCCCAGATACCGGCGTCCGGCTGGTTCCAGTTAACGCAGACGTAGTCAATCATGCTGGATACATGGCGCCAGCCGCGCTGCGAGATGGCTTCGCCGTATTTATTGGCAAGATAGACCGCATCCATCAGCTCGCCATAAATATCCAGCTGCGTCTGGCGCCAGGCATCATTGCCGATGCGCACCGGGCGCGAGTTGGCGTAACCGGAGAGGTTGAGCAGTTCGGTCTCGTGCAGCTCGGTGCCGCTGTCGAGGCGATACATCACCTGCAAATGCGGCGTATCGTCGTGGCTGTGCTCAACGCAGCGGCCTACCCAATGGGTGAAGTCACGCGCTTCTTCCACATAGCCGAGCCGCATCAGCGCGTACATGCTGAACGAGGCATCGCGGATCCACGAGGCGCGGTAATCCCAGTTACGCTCGCCGCCCAGCTCTTCCGGCAGGCCAAAGGTGGCGGCAGCCGCAATCGAGCCGTGCTGGTGCGAGGTGAGCAGCTTGAGCGCCAGCGCCGAGCGCGTCACCATCTCGCGCCAGCGACCGCGATAAGAGCTGTGGCTGCTCCAGCGCCGCCAGTAATCCACGGTATCGCGAAAGCAGCGCTCGGTCGCGATATGCTGCACCTGCGGATCGTCATCGTTGCCAAACACAAATTCGGCGTGCTCACCGGCCTGCAGGGTAAACTGCGCCACCGCGCTGTCCGGTTCGCGCGTCATCACCACCGTGGCGCTCAGGCGCAGCGACGGCTGGCCTTCGGCGACAAAGGCGATACCGCCGGGGCGCGTCTCCGTGCGCGTTTCGGCACGGGCATAGTCGTGGCGCGGCGCGCAGCGCAGATCAAAGGTGGCGGTGCCGCGGATCATTTTTACCCGCCGCACCAGGCGCGGCACTTTGCTGCGCTCATCGCAGATCGGCATGTAATCGGTGATTTCCGCCACGCCGGCCTCATCAAGCCAGCGGGTTTGCAGAATGTTGGTATCGGGCAGGTAGAGCTGCTGCTGGCGCGCGTTTTGCCACTGCGGTGCCAGCGAAAACAGGCCGGCTTCGTCGCTGTCGAGCAGGGCGGCAAACACGGAGGGGCTGTCGAGTTCGGGCCAGCAGAGATAATCAATGGTGCCGTCGTTCGCGATCAGGGCACAGGTGCGTAAATCACCGATGACGCCGTGGTCGTCAATTCTGCGTTTAATCTTGCTCATCCTGCCTCCTGAACGCTATCCGATTGTTAACTATAGACGAAACGGCAGAATCGGCTGCGACGTGGCACAGAACGATAACTTCTATACTGTGAAGACACCCATCAGGCAGGAGAATGTTATGACACTGGGCAAACAGAAAGTCGCCGTAGTGACCGCTTCAGATTCGGGGATTGGACGCAGCTGCGCCGTAATGCTGGCCGAGGCCGGCTATACCGTCGGCATTACCTGGCGCTCGGATGAAGAGGGCGCGCAGGAGACCGCGCGGCTGGTGGAGAGCAAAGGCCAGCTGGCCCAGGTGCGGCAGCTCGATCTGTCCGATCCGCAGGCTGGCGGGCAGCAGCTGGCGCAGTTGATCAACTCGCTGGGCCGCATCGATGTACTGGTGAACAATGCCGGCGTGATGACCAAAGCCGATTTCCTTGATGTGACCTTTGAGGACTGGCGCAAAGTCTTCACTGTTGACGTAGACGGCGCCTTTGTCTGCGGACAGATTGCCGCGCGTCATATGGTGGATCAGGGCGACGGCGGCCGCATCATCAACATTACCTCGGTGCATGAGCATACGCCGCTGCCGGACGCCGCCGCCTATACCGCAGCCAAGCATGCGCTTGGCGGGCTGACCAAATCGATGGCGCTGAGCCTGCTGCCGCACCACATTCTGGTGAATGCCGTGGCACCGGGCGCTATCGCCACGCCGATGAATGACATGAGCAACAGCGAGGCGCACAGCCGGCGCATGCCGGAAATCCCGATTGGCCGCCCTGGCGATACGCGCGAAATCGCCAGTCTGGTGGCGTGGCTGTGCTCGGAATGGGCCACTTACACCACCGGGCAGTCATTCGTGGTCGACGGCGGCTTCATGCTGGCCAACCCGCAGTTCAAGGGTTACCACAGTTAACCGGCGCGGCGGCGGTTCCAGCGGCGAATCACAAAGCGCAGCACGATGCCGAACACAATTGCCGCCGCCAGCCAGATGAAGTGCTTGAGGTGCTGATCAAGCTTGTGCAGCCACGGAGTAATAATTTCACCGGCGAAGTAGCCGAGGGTGACAAAAATCAGCGCCCACAGCGCGGCGCCAATGACATTAAGCACGAAAAAGCGCAGCGGCTTAAGGCGGCTGGTGCCAATAATAATCGGTCCAATCAGGCGAAAGCCGTACATGAAGCGCACGCCAATCACAAACAGGCTGGGGTGCTTCTGAATCAGCCGGTTAGCTTTTTTAATGGTGTCCTGATGTTTGCGGAAGCGCCGCAGAATGCGTGTGCCATAGCGGCGGCCAAGCCAGAACAGCAGCTGATCGCCAATAATGCCGCCGCCCATCGCCGCCAGCACCACGCCGCTGAAATGCAGCAGGCCCTCGTGCGCCGCGACGCCGCCCAGCAGGGTAAAGGTTTCCCCTTCGGCAATGCAGCCAATCAGCAGCGCCAGGTAACCGTACTGGGTGATTAATCCATTGATATCGATGTGCAATTGCTCCTCCCTGGGTAAGCGATACAGCTAACAGTCTAGCTGGCTGCGGCTTTTTTTGTGCCGCTGGCCGCAAAAACAGCCGCGCCGATTATACTTGAACTGAAGCTGCCTGCATTGGACAGCCTGATCGCTGGGGCAGCCCGTCGCATCAGAGGAGTGATTGTATGAATCATGTCTGGGGTCTTCTGGCGCATCCCAATCAGGAGATGCGTGATATCAAGCAGGAAAACGAGAGCGTTTCGCACCACTACACCCATCACGTTCTGCTGATGGCGGCGATCCCGGTGATCTGCGCCTTTATCGGCACCACGCAATTGGGCTGGAACCTGGGCGAAGGGCAGATTCGTGCAACTCAACATGCTGACCGGTATTGGTCTCGGCATTCTGTTTTACCTGATCATCTTAGGCGGTGTGGCGGTGATGGGCCGCGTCATTCACTGGATGGCGCGCGACTATCCGCAGCGTCCCAGCATCCAGCGCTGTACCGTGTTTGCCGGCTATGTGGCGACGCCGCTGTTTATCAGCGGGCTGGTGGCGCTCTATCCGCTGGTGTGGCTGTGCGTACTGGCCGGAGCATTAGCGCTGATGTACACCGGCTATCTGCTGTACGTCGGCATCCCGGTATTCCTTAACATTGACCGTGAAGAGAGCCTGCGCTTCTCCGGCTCGACGCTGGCGATTGGCGTGCTGGTGTTTGAGGTGCTGCTGGCGCTGACGGTGATTCTGTGGGGTTACGGACCACGCTTGTTCTGACCGTGATAAGGGTCAGGTCGTCAGCCATGGCGACCTGACTGATCCCGATGCGCCTGGCAGCGACTGTTATGCCCGCCTTTTTTAACGCCCGGAAACAATCTCTCTAAGAAATTTCGCAGATGAGCGCGTATGATAGCGCAGCCAGCCCGCGTCGCATCAGGCCTGACGCCGGCGGCCTGTGTTACAACACAGCGCAAACCTCCTCACCGGATTTTTTTGACACGATGTCTGTAAAAATGCGTATTTCTTTGCTGTCGCTGTCGCTGTCGCTGTTTGTCGCCGCGCCAGCTGTGATGACTCCGGCGCTCGCCGCCGCAGCAAAACTGTCCGATCTGGCGCCGATTGCCCAGCCGCAAATCGCCTCCGGCAGCGCGCTGATTGTCGATCTCGATAATAATAAAGTGCTGTTTTCCAGCCATCCGGACCGGGTGCGGCCTATCGCGTCGATCACCAAAGTGATGACCGCGATGGTGGTACTGGATGCCCGACTGCCGATGGACGAAATGCTGTCGGTGGATATCAGCCAGACGCCCGAAATGCGCGGCGTGTTCTCGCGCGTGAAGCTCAACAGTGAAATCAGCCGCCGCAACATGCTGCTGCTGGCGCTGATGTCCTCGGAAAACCGCGCGGCGGCAAGCCTGGCGCATCACTATCCCGGCGGTTACGATGCCTTTATCCGCGCCATGAACGCCAAAGCGCGCGCGCTCGGCATGACGCACACCCATTATGTGGAGCCGACCGGTTTGTCGCTGCACAACGTCTCCAGTGCGGAAGATCTGGTGAAGCTGCTCAAGGCCACGCGCCAGTATCCGCTGATTGGTCAGCTGAGCACCACCAAAGAGGAGACTGCGGTGTTTAAACACCCCAGCTACGCGCTGCCGTTCCGCAACACTAACCATCTGGTGTACAAAAATGACTGGCGCATTCAGCTGACCAAAACCGGTTACACCGACGAGGCCGGTCACTGCCTGATAATGCGTACCATGATTAATAACCGTCCGGTGGCGCTGGTGGTGCTGGATGCGTTTGGCAAATATACCCACTTTGCCGATGCCAACCGCCTGCGCGACTGGCTGGAAACCGGCAAGGCGGCGCCGGTGCCGGCGGCCGCGCTGGCGTACAAAAAGCAGAAAGCGTCGCAGCTTGCCAGCAGTGCGGACGTAGAGTAACGCAACCCGTTACTTAGCGTAGCGGCGCAAGGGAGTGCGCCGTGTGCCGGGGTGGCGCGTGACTGACGATCAACGGCGCTTAAATGAACAAAATTTCTTATCGTTAGCACCAATGTTTTACGCCACCATTCCTATAGTTTCCCTGACGGCAAAGTCCTACACTGGCGACCATTCACGGTCAACCTTGCGTTTATAGGCTGTTATTGCGCTGGAATCTCACTCATATGTTCAAGTTTCGTTCTCTGTTTACCCCGTTCCTGCTGCTACTGGTGTTATTCACGCCGGCGCTCAGCTATGCGGATGACAACGCCGCGCCCGCGCAGCAGGAAGAAGACGCGGCACCGAAGGTCAATCCGGCGGTTGAACTGCCGAAGATGCAGAAGATCCTCGACAAAATTAAGGGCCAGGTGTCTGGCGATACCAACGAAAACCAGCTCAACCAGCTCAATGAGATGGCGCTGGAGCTGTCAGGTAATGCGGAAACCCTCGGCCAGGCGCTGATTCCGCAGCGTCAGCAGCTGGATGCGCAGCTGGCGGTGCTCGGCCCGGCGCCGAAGGCGGACAGCGGCGTGAAAGAGACGCCGGAAGTGACGCGCAAACGCGCCGCGCTGGAGAATCAGAAGGGCAAGCTGGATGATCAGATCAAGCAGGCCGACGGCATCAAAAACGGGGCGCTGGTGCTGTCCTCGCAGATCGTCAACCTGCGGCGCGATCAGCTGAAAAGCCAGCTGGCGCTCAACTCCGGCAGTATTTTAGGGCCACGCTTCTGGTCACCGCTGTTCAGCCGTCAGGACCTGGATGGCGAAAAAATTGGCGATTTTATCAGCGAGCTGCAGGATACCGCCGCGCTGTCGTGGGAGCCGGGCTGGCGCGTGGGCACGGTCGGCTGGCTGCTGGCGGCACTGCTGGTGATGACGCTGGGCCGGCGTTACAGCGAAGAGTTTCTGGCGTGGGTCAGCATTCACAAACTGCCGGAAGGGCGGCTGCGCCGCAGCTTCCTCGCGGCGGCGATTGCGCTGACTACGCTGGCGGCCGTGGTGCTGACCTTTAACTTTCTCTCGCTGGCGTTTGTGCGGCGCGATGAAGTGTCCAGCGACGTGCAGGATTTTATCAGCCGTCTGGTGCAGCTTAGCGTTTACTGCGGACTGATCGCCGGTCTCGGCCGCGCATTTCTGTCAACGCGCCGCCCGAGCTGGCGTCTGCCGAGCATCTCCAGTGAAGTGGCGCTGGCGCTGAAGCCGTTCCCGCCGATTACCGCCGCGCTGGTGTTTATCTTCCAGACCGCCGAGTCGTTTAACTATACGGTCGGCACCAGCCTGAACACCACCATTTTTGCTAACGGCCTGACGGCGCTGCTGATTGGCAGCACCGGGCTGGCGATCAGCATGCGCACCAATCGCGTGCGTCGTCGCATGGCGCAGGCCGGCAATCCGCCGGAAGCGCGTCCCACGATCGTCGGCCTGGTGCAGCTGGCGCTGACGGTCACCGCCGTGGCGATTCTGGTTTCGCTGATTGTCGGCTACGTCACGCTGGCGCGCTTCCTTAGCTATGAAGTGATCTGGTGTGGCATCCTGTTTGGCTCGTTCTACTTCCTTAGTCATCTGATCAACGACGGTTGTGAAAGCCTGTTCTCCACCAACAACGCGACCGGCAAGCGGTTGCAGACCTCACTGAATATTGACGAGCGCTATCTGCAGCAGGCGGCAACGCTGCTCAGCGCCGTGGGGAAAACCCTGCTGGTGGCGTTTGTCGCGCTGGCGCTGCTCAACGGCACGTTTGCCTCGTCTACGCCGATTGAGCTGATCCAGAAAGTCATTGAGTTCTGGGGTGGCAAAGGGCTGGAGTCGCTCAACATTGTGCCGGCGCACATGGTGAACGCCATTCTGTGTCTGGTGGTGGGTATCTACGTGCTGCGCTCGGTGCGGCGCTGGCTGGACAAAGAGTTCCTGCCGAAGACCACCATGGATATCGGCATGCGCGTGTCGCTGGTGACGCTGTTCAGCAATATCGGCTACGTGCTGATTATCCTGCTGACGCTGTCGATTATGGGGCTGCAGTGGAACAAGCTGGCATGGATCGTCAGCGCCCTGTCGGTGGGTATCGGTTTCGGCTTACAGGAGATCGTGAAGAACTTTATCTCCGGTCTGATCCTGCTGACCGAGCGTCCGGTGAAGGTCGGCGATCTGGTGAGCATCAGCGGCATTGAAGGGGATATTCGCCGTATTAACGTGCGTGCGACTGAGATTCAGCTGGGCGATAAATCCACGGTGATCGTGCCGAACTCGCAGCTGATTTCGCAGAACGTGCGTAACGCCACCATGGGCAATGCGCAGGGCGTGGTGACGATCCAGCTGACCTTCCCGCTGGATATCGATCCGGTGCAGGTGCGCGAACTGTTGCTGGACGTGTATCGCGAGAACGAGCGTATTCTCGAAACGCCGGAGCCGTCGGTTTCGTTTAAAGATTTGACGCCGGCCGGTATTGTGCTGAGCGTGACTGGCAACGTCGCCAGCCAGCGCCAGATTTCCGGTGCGAAAAGCGACCTGCTGTTCGATATCCTGACGCGCCTGCGTAAAGAGGGCATCGTGCTGTCGACGCCGCAGACCATGATTATCGAACGCCGCGCGCTGCCGGCGACGGCACAGGAGCAATCCGATCCATTACCGTGACAACGGTTTGGGTCATAATCGCACGCGGTGGTGAATCCAGGTCGGCATGAATGCCGACCCTACACGCCTGTGGAACGTGAGGGTGAATTTGGAGTCGGCATGAATGCCGACCCTACACGCCTGTGGAACGTGAGGGTGAATTCTGGGGCGGCATCAATGCCGACCTTACACGCTTGTGGAACGTGATGGTGAATTCGGGGGCGGCATCAATGCCGACCCGACGGTTGTAGGGTGGCCATTTATGGCCACCGGGACAGCGTTAATCCCTTCAGGCTTTCACCGCCCAGCCTTTCTGCTTACTGGTTTTCCCGATGCCCGGGTTAAAGGTATTGGTCGGATCGAGCTGGCGGTAAAACGCCTGCAGCTGCGGTTTGGCCGCATACAGATGGCCAACGTTATGCTCTGCCGGATACTCCGCGCCGCGCGCCGCGAGGATCGCCAGCATCTTCTCCTTCAGCGCATGGGCATCTACGCCTTTCTTCACAATGTAATCCTGATGGAACACGTGACAGAAGAAGTGGCCGTAGTAAAGGCGATGAATCAGATCGTTATCAAACTCCGGCGGCAGGCGCTCAAACCACTCCTGATCGTTGCGGCGCAGCGCAATGTCCAGCGCCAGAATATCTTCCACTTCGTCAGCGTGCACCGCGTGATAGCGCACGGCGGCACCGGCTGCGGCAAAACGATGCAGAAAAGCGTGCGCGCCCTCTTTGGCGTCGCAGGCAAAGAACTCACCGCCGCCTTCGCGGAAATACTCCTGCAGATACGCCTGCGCTTCGGCCACGCCGTCGCCGGACATCTTCAGCATCAGGTGGTGCTCGTATTTGTCACGATACTGCTTCAGGCGCTTCGGCAGGTGCGCCGGGAACCAGCGGCTGATGCGTTGCAGCAGGCGATCGGTCAGGTGCGGCTTAACGAGGCTCAGCTTGCTGAGCCAGGCATCCACCCGGCCTTTGAGGGTGAAAAACAGCGGCATCTTGTCGGTGCCGAGTTTATCAATCATCACAAAGGTGTCTTTGCCGTAGACCTCGGCGATGTCGAAAATATCGCGGTGCATGTACTCACCGGCGACCGGTAAATGGGTAAACTCCGCCAGTATGTGGCGACGCAGTTCGCCGAGCGTCGCCGGGTCGTTGGTGCCAATGTAAAACACCTGCTGCTTCGGCTCGGTGGGGAAGGTGTCGAGCCGCACGGCAAACACCGCCAGTTTGCCGGCGCAGCCTGACGCCTCAAACAGGCGCCGCTGGTCGGCGTTGAAACGCGCCGGCGTATCGGCATGAATGTCCCGCACCCGCTCGGCGTATTCGTGGTCGGACGCGTGGCGCGCATCCCAGCGCACATCATCCGGCTGCCAGCGCTCGTCGTCCAGCCGGCCGAGAATCTCTTCCGGCGAATGACCGAGGTCGATGCCCAGATGGTTGACCAGCCGGAGCTTGCCGTCGGCGTCCACCTGCGCAAACAGCGCCATTTCGCTGTAGGCCGGGCCGCGTTTGATCAGCGAGCCGCCGGAGTTATTGCAGATGCCGCCCAGCACCGAGGCGCCGATGCACGAAGAGCCAATCACCGAGTGCGGCTCGCGCCCGAGCGGTTTAAGGGTTTTCTCCAGCTGATACAGCGTGCTGCCGGGGAAGGCGAGAATCTGCCTGCCGCCGTCGATCAGCTGCAGTTTGTCGAGACGCAGGGTACTGATGATCACCACCGGGCGATCGTAATCGTTGCCGTTGGGCGTTGAACCTTCGGTCAGACCGGTATTGGCGGCCTGCATCAGCACGATGGCATCGGCCTGAACCAGCGCCTGCAGCACGCGCCATAGCTCCAGCAGCGAGCCGGGGAAAACCACCGCCAGCGCATCGCCCTCGCCGGAACGGAAACCCTTACGATAGCGCGCGGTCTGCTCCGCGTCGGTCAGCAGCTGTGATGCGCCGACCAGACGGCGCAGCTCGGACAGCAGGGCAGGGTGTGAGGTGTTGTTATTCATTAGCCTATCCTTGTCGTTAACGTGGCGTTTCTACTGTAGCACGCGTCGGCCACGGGGGCGCAGTGTGACAATGGCGGCTACCTGCTATCCTCATCTTGTGGCACACTGCCCCGGTTATTTCGATATTGCGCAGTTACTTAAGAGAACCTGACCTGATGAAATGGATTTACTCTGTTAGCCTCGCTGTTTCCCTTGCCGTGCAACCCGCGTTTGCGGACGATCTGTTCGGCCCCCATCCAATGACGGAACAGGCGCGCGACGCCTTTGTTAATCAGCTGCTGAGCAAAATGACGCTGGATGAAAAGATCGGGCAGATGCGCCTGATCAGCGTCGGTCCGGATACGCCGAAAGAGGCGATTCGCGACATGATTCAGCACGGCCAGGTCGGGGCGATTTTCAATACGGTAACGCGTCCGGATATCCGCGCCATGCAGGATCAGGTCATGCAGCTCAGCCGCCTGAAGGTGCCGCTGTTCTTTGCCTATGACGTGGTGCACGGCCAGCGCACTATTTTTCCGATTCCGCTTGGCCTCGCCGCCAGTTGGGATCTGCAAGCCGTTAGCGAAGTGGGACGCATTTCAGCCTATGAAGCGGCAGACGACGGCCTCAACATGACCTGGGCGCCGATGGTGGATGTGTCGCGCGAACCGCGCTGGGGCCGCGGCTCTGAAGGGTTTGGCGAGGATACCTATCTCACGTCGCAGATGGGCAGTGCGATGGTCAAAGCCATGCAGGGCAAGAGCGCCGCCGACCGCTACGCCATCATGACCAGCGTTAAGCACTTTGCAGCTTACGGCGCAGTAGAGGGCGGTCGTGATTACAACACCGTCGACATGAGTCCGCAGCGCCTGTTCCAGGATTATCTGCCGCCGTATAAAGCTTCGCTGGATGCCGGCAGCGGTGGCGTGATGGTGGCGCTCAACTCGCTGAACGGCACGCCGGCCACCGCCGACAGCTGGCTGCTGAAAGATATTCTGCGCAACGACTGGAAATTCAAAGGCATCACCATCAGCGATCACGGTGCCATCAAAGAGTTAATCAAACACGGCGTCGCCAGCGATCCGCAGGATGCCGTGCGCATTGCGCTGAAATCCGGCATCGACATGAGTATGAGCGACGAGTATTACAGCAAATACCTGCCGGGACTGGTGAAAAGCGGCGCGGTGAGCATGGCGGAAATCGACGATGCGGCCCGTCACGTGCTCAACGTTAAATATGACATGGGCCTGTTCAACGACCCGTACAGCCATCTCGGACCGAAAGGCAGCGATCCGCAGGACACCAATGCGGAAAGCCGCCTGCACCGGGCGGAAGCGCGCGACGTGGCGCGCCGCAGTATGGTGCTGCTGAAAAACTGGCATGAAACCCTGCCGCTGAAGAAAGAGGCCACCGTGGCGCTGGTGGGACCGCTGGCCGATAGCCAGCGCGATATCATGGGCAGCTGGTCGGCTGCGGGCGTGGCGAAGCAATCTGTCTCGCTGCTGCAGGGCATGCGCAGCGCCATGGCCGGCAAAGGCACCGTGCTGTATGCCAAAGGGGCCAATATTTCCGATAACAAAGGTATCCAGAACTTCCTCAACCTGTATGAGCAGGCGGTCAGCGTCGATGCCCGTTCGCCACAGCAGTTGATTGACGAAGCGGTCGCACAGGCGAAAAAAGCGGACGTGGTAGTGGCGGCAGTGGGCGAGGCGCAGGGCATGGCGCATGAAGCGTCGAGCCGCAGCGACCTGGTGATCCCGCCGAGCCAGCAGAAGCTGCTGGCGGCCCTGAAAGCCACCGGGAAACCGCTGGTGATTGTGCTGATGAATGGCCGTCCGCTGGCGCTGGTGAATGAGGACCGCATGGCGGATGCGATGCTGGAGACCTGGTTCAGCGGTACCGAGGGCGGTAACGCCATCGCCGATGTGCTGTTCGGTGATTACAACCCATCAGGCAAACTGCCGGTGTCATTCCCGCGCTCGGTCGGGCAGATTCCGATTTATTACAATCATTTGCCAACCGGCCGTCCGTACAATTTCGAGAAGCCGAACAAGTACACCTCGCATTACTACGACGCGGTCAACGGTCCGCTCTATCCGTTTGGTTACGGTTTGAGCTATACCCAGTTCAGCGTGTCGCCGGTGAAGATGTCTGCCCCGACCATGCCGCGTAACGGCACAGTGGAAGCCAGCGTGACGGTGACGAATACCGGCAAACGCGATGGTGCCACGGTAGTGCAGCTGTACCTGAACGATCCGGTTGCCAGTATCAGCCGTCCGGTGCAGGAGCTGCGCGGCTTCCAGCGCATTATGCTGAAGGCCGGCGAGTCGCAGACCGTGCGCTTTAAGATTGATGTCGATGCGCTGAAGTTCTGGAATCAGAAGATGCAGCACGTCGCCGAGCCGGGCAAATTCAACGTGATGATCGGTCTGGATTCGGTCAGAACCCAGGATGCGCAGTTCGATTATTTGTAATTGAGGGTTTGTTATCCTGGTTTCCCTCACCCTAACCCTCTCCCGGCGGGAGAGGGAAACGATCAAACCGACTTTTAGCGGATATTATCCTCTGACCTGCCAGCTTCAGCGGACTGCCCCCTCTCCCGCGCGCGGGAGAGGGCTGGGGTGAGGGAAAGGTCATTAGCGCAAGAACGAACAAATGAATCTCCGCCACCGCATCGAACAGCAGGTCTTTCGCCTTAACGGCCTGTCGCTCAACGAATTTGACATCTCTCAACCGCCGGGCGATCCCGGCCTGTTCGGCCCTGACCACATCATCTGGCAGGTGCACGGCGACTTTCCAGCGATGCTGTGCGGCGGCATCAGCGCGCTGATGCTACAGATGCTGCATCCGGCGGCGCTGGCGGGCGTGTGGGATCACTCCAGTTTCCGCCAGGACATGCTCGGCCGGCTGCGGCGCACCAGCCAGTTCATCGCGGTTACCACCTTCGGCAACACCGCCGATGCGCATACCCTGATTGAGCGGGTCAAACGCATCCATCTGCGCGTCACCGGCATCGATAACACCGGCAAACCCTATGCCGCCAGCGATCCGCATCTGCTCACCTGGGTGCACGTTGCAGAAACCAGCCGCTTCCTGGCCGCGCATCTGCGCTACAAAAATCCGCAGCTCAGCCTCGCCGATCGCGATCGTTATTACGCCGAAGCGGCGCGGGTGGCGGAAGCGCTTGGTGCGCAGCAGGTGCCGAAAAGCGTAGAGGCGGTTGAGGCCTATTTACAGGCGATGCGGGCAGAGCTGGTTTACGATGCGCGTACTCACAAAGTGATGCAGCTGCTGCTTAACGCGCCGGCACCCAGCTGGCAGGCGAAACCGGCAATGCGCGTCATGCTGCGGGCGGGCTGTGGTCTGCTGCCCGACTGGGCGCAACAGCTGATGCAACAGCCGATCGGGCCAGTGACGCAATGGCGGATTGATAAGCAGATCGCGTTGATTGCCGCTCTGTTGCGCTGGTCAATCCAGCGTGGCGCCTGGGCGCGTGCCATGCAGCGCATGGGGCGCGATCCGCGTTACAGGTGAAATTCATCCTGCTTGCTGGTGTAGCTACGCGGCGTGCGCGCCTCGCGTTTCAGCAGGAGCTGGCGCTGCTGATAGTGATGCAGCAGCATGCCCAGGCCAACGCCCAGTAGCGCCAGCGGCACCAGCGTGTAGTAGATATCCAGCGGCAGCAGCACCAGCAGCGCGATGGCACCGACGATCAGCGTCAGGGCTGTCATCACCCACGTATAGCGGACAAACAGCCACAGCAGCAGGGCGAGAATCACGATTTCACGCAGATTGAGATCGAGGGTTTGCAGCACCATGACGACAGCTCCGTAACAGAAGAGTGCGCTGACAATAGCATGCGAAGCGGTAAAAAAATCGCAAAAAAATCTGAAGCTTCGCCGCCGCTGCCCCCGCCATTCTTAAGCCGGGCTGAACGATGGCCTGGCGCACTTTGAGAGTTTTACCCTTGTGTCACATGGCGCGAGTGCCGATCCTGCTCTATTCTCGGGGAAAATGGATCCCTCCAGGCATTGTCGAGGCGTTATGACACACCAACCTCTGATTGCTGAGGTGCCGAATCAGCAACACACTTTAACCGCCATCGTCGAACAGGATGCGCGTACCGCCTATTTTTATATCTGGCCGAACGACCTGTTCCGCAGTCAGTACGCCGTGCGCGGTTGCTGGTTGCGCAATCTGCTGCCGGCACCGGCGCAGGAAGATCGCGAAGCGATGGAGCAGGGTATTGCGCCGCTGCTCAGCGCCAGCTATTGCCGCACGCTGGAAGCGGAGCCGATGCTCGATCCGGCCGGCCTGCAGATTCTGTGGGAGCCCAGCGACGACGGTGCCGCGCTGTGGTATTACGGCCAGCTGCTGGCGGTGATCCCTGGCTGGAGCCTGTATCAGGACAAGCAGGTCAGCTTCTCGGCGGGCTGCATCAAAGAGAACCGTCTCACCGCGCCGCTCGGTTCAGCCTCCACCAACGATTACTACGCGCGCGCCGAACAGCAGCGTCATTTCTGGCGTGACTGGCACGATGGCCAGCAGTGGGATCGCGTGCAGAGCGAGCTGCTGCAACGTTACCAGGCGCAGTTTGGTGAGTCGGTAAAATATTACGCCATCGATCAGGGCAACTGGCCGCCGATGGCGATTTCGCAGCACTGGCATAACGGCGTGTGGTATTTCTTCACGCTCGGCATGAGTATCCGGCCGATGCCGCAGGTGGATTACCTGTTTGACGAGTTGGCACCGCAGTACCGGCGTGTAGAGCTGGCGATGGCGGTGGATGGTGAAGTGATGACCGAGGCCAACGCGGTACAGATGGCCAGCGCGCTGGCGGAGTTTGCTCATCTGCCGTGGGCGCGGCTGACGTGGATTGGCGAAGGGCACACGCTGGCGTCGGAAGTTGCGCCGGTCGGCTTTGAAAGCTTCCTGCTGGCCAACGGGCTGGCGGGCGAAAGTGCACAGCTGCGGCTGCCGAAGCGCGACGGCGATCGGCCAAATCTGCTGTGGGCGACGCCGATCACCGAAGCCGAGCGGCTGTTTGCCCAGGCGGACGATCGCGGCGGCCAGCAGCTGCTGCAGCGTTTGCTGGCGCAGGGCAGCGATCATGTGTTCCGTCCGCGCCAGGAAGTGGTGGAGTCCGCACCGTAGTGCCTGCCGAAAAAGCCCCGACATACCCCTCTGGCAGCGACCAGGCGGGTATTAAGCGGATGCTTCCCGTTCCAGCCATGCGACAAAGCGGTTTAGCGAGGATGATTTATCCACGTCAGGCGCAATTAACGCCACGTAGCGGCTCCCCTTCGCCTCAATAGCTAACGGGGTGACAAGCCGGTTGCCCTGCAGATCATGTCCCAGCATTTGTATTCCACCGATACCCACACCGACGCCATCAATAATCGCCTGCAGACTAATATAATTGTGTTCGAATCGCTGAAAACGTTCCGGACGCACCTCGCCGACGCCAGCCTGCTTCATCCACCGTTCCCACTCGCCTGACCGCGTACTGGATAACACGACAACGTGGGTCGCTAGGTCTGCAGGGGTGTTCAGCGCTTTTGTGGCTAACAGTTTCGGCGCGGCAATCAGGGTGAGTTTTTCCTCAAATAACGCTTTCTTCTCAAAGTAACGCCATTCAGGTTTGTTCAGCGCATCCCGGCGAATCAATACGTCAAAGCCAGATAGCCCTTTCACCTCCGAACTGTTTGAGGTGGATACCGAGATTTCAATGTCAGGATATTGGCGGTGGAATGCCGGCAGGCGCGGGATCAACCAGTGCATCGCAAAGGTGGTTTGCGCATTGACGCGTATCGTGCGGGTGTTGGGTGTTTTGCCAAAGCGCACTGCGGCATCGCTGATGATGTCAAAAGCGGTGCTGATCTCTGCGGCAAAAGCCCGGGCATGTTCCGCCGCCACGCTGCGCTGTCCCTGACGTTCAAATAACGGTTGTCCCAGCCACGCTTCAAGCAATTTGATCTGACGGCTAACGGCACCGTGGGTCACCCCTAATTCCTCAGCCGCGTCACTCAGGCTGTTGGCGTGCGCGGCCGTTTCGAACAGCCGCAATGCATTCAACGGTGGCAGGTTACGTTTTTTCATCTGTGACTTTTAGTATCAGGAGTGGGCAATATTTATCGATATTATGATCGAATCGCCCTCATTAAGATGCGTGCTTTGCCGTTGAAAATGAGGAAAGTCAGTGGGTGAATATCTCTTTGTGACGCTGATCGCGATCCTCTCCGGAGCGCTGAGTGGCATCATCGGCACCGGTTCTTCGTTACTGCTGCTGCCGCTGATGGTCAGCAATTTCGGCCCCAGAGTGGCGATGCCAGTCATGGCTATCGCCGCAATCCTGGGAAATCTCTCGCGCATCGCGGTCTGGTGGCGTGAAATCGACTGGCGCGCCACTCTGGCCTATAGCCTGCCTGGCGTGCCAGCTGCGTCGTTAGGCGCACATGTGCTGCTCTCTTTACCTGCCTGGCTCATTGATGGTGCGCTGGGGCTGTTTTTCTGGGTGATGATTTTGGTCAGACGCAGCCTGAAAAACAGTCACTGGACGCTCTCGATAAAGCAGTTAGGGCTTTGTGGTGGTGTGGTGGGTTTTCTGACAGGACTGGTTCTCTCCACCGGACCGGTGAGCGTGCTGATTTTTAACGCCTATGGATTGAGCCGTGGCGCGTTTATTGGCACGGAAGCATCGAGCGCCTTGCTGTTTTATTTCAGCAAGGTCAGTACGTTTGCCTTCCAGCAGGCGCTCTCAATGCAGGTTGTGCTCACCGGTTTGTTAGTGGGCAGTGGCATTATGCTGGGCACCCTGAGCACGAAGGTGATAGTCCAGAGACTGTCGGTCACACAATTTGCCGTGCTGATAGACGCCATTCTGTTTATTTCCGGCGCAGGATTAATCGTTAATGCCTGGTCAGGAGCACCATGAAATTAATCTTTATCACCCTTGAAATAATTTAAACGTAGCGGGTCAGCCCAATCAGCATCGCAACGATAAGTCATAGTTGCAATAGGCAACGAATACTTTTCGCGCGATGCTGTGATGAGTCAGTTATGCAAGGTTCAGGTACGCAGGAAACAGACCTGTCAGATGATGACTACGCCGATTTTTGGGCATTCATCATAATGTGATGCGCCCCGGCACGAGCATAGATACACCGGTTCGTGAAAGCTTTTGGAGTATTGCTTGATCTCTTCCTGTGCACGGTCAACCGTCAAATTATGGAAAGAGTGATAAAAACCCACACACCAAAATGAGCGCTGCTTAATTTCAGTCTCAATGTAGTGTGATTTAACGATCGAATTCACTTTGGATATGTCGTGCAACATTCCTTTGACTAACGTTGTCGCTTTTATTGCCCGCTTAAATTCAAGGTAGATGTACTGATCCTTGGCAGTATTAGGTTTTCTGAAAATCAAATCGACAAACATGTAAAAACGATTGAGTTTGCTTCTTTGATCAGATTTCGCCTTCAACTCCCTTCTGGTGTGAAAACCCTTCTCATTCAAAAGGAAATATTCAAACTCAATTTGAAACCATTTTTCCCAGTCGTTGTACTCATTGGCCACGACATGGGCAAATCTGGCTTTTACTTCCTTTTTTTTAATAAACTCTAACAGTGATTCCTTTACAAGCTCAAAATCTTTAAATTCACTCATTTCAGATACCATAAATAATAAATGCTGTGTGCCTGCCTGCTGATTAACGTATTACACTTACATTTTCCAGTTTCACCAGGCTTTCCGGCTTATCACCTACCTGCATAGCAACGGTGACGAACACATTGAGATCCTGCAGCCAGGCGAGTCTGACACGGCTACCCGCTTGTCCTGAATCAGTTTGCTGACACTCGACTAAGAGATATTTGCCGCTAAATTCATCCGCAATGCTCTTTGCGTCTCCCATCGAGGTTACCTTGCAGCGTAACCGTGAAGACGTAATTTTCTTATCGGAGTCAATACTTTCCCATTGCGCCTGATATTGTTGACCCGTTACTAGCGGAAAACGCAGATCCGTCTGCAACTTATTAAGGAGTGATGCGCCTGTGCTGATGGACATGGTGAACTTAAGCTGCAACTGATTAGCCAGCGTCAAACGTTGCACCTTCCAGATACCGTAATCTTCCAGCTTACGTACATAACCATTTGGCTGTGCATCCAGCTGCACTTCAACCTTACCGAGCGTGCTTACTTCGGTATAACGGATTTGTTTGAAGCGTGGCAGCGCCCAGGGTTTAATCAGTGCTTGTGCCTGCCGTTCAATTTCAGCAGAAAGAGAATACTTATCCAGCCACTGCGAATTATTTTTACTCAGGTCTGGCATTAATGGCCCCATCAACGTGGATGCTGGCTTATTCGCAGCGGACACAAAATGTCCTTCAGCGGTAAACTTTTTTCCTGCGGGTAACTGGCAGAGCTGATCGAAACGTTGTGTCATCTGAGTATCAATTTTGAAGCTACTTTTGCGGCGAACAAGATCAGCAGTGATGAGTGAATCTGTAACGCGCCCCTCGCTGTCGAAATTCATGGCAGCAATTACAGCACCCTGATGGGTTTTACAGTTGTACAGGTAGTGTTCTGTTTTTAATCCCAGCGGCGCATCGTAAGGCGGTTCCCAGATGATATCTGCGTAATCATATCCCAGACGAACCGATAAAATATCGCCAGTGTGTTGAATGCTATTCACATCGACCAGTTTGGTGGTGCCGATTTCAGACGTGGCTGATAACTTTTCCCACTGAGCCTCTTTTATGGGGAGTTTGCACACCTTGTGAATATCGTCTGCGGTAATTTGCTGATCATCCTGTGCAGGCGCATACCGGAGATAGCTGTTACCGTAATAACGAGCGATGGTAAAGCCCTTATCATTTAACAGATCCTTATACAGGAGCTGTGCTTTGCCCTGTTTGCAATCAATCGACCGCCATTGTTGCGCCGTTTTTCCGTTATTGAAGTTTAACGACACCATGAAATTTACCCGATCGTGGATGCGGGTAACGGAAAAGGGATTCGTGATGACACCTGTTAATTCGGGCATATCTGCAGCCTGGACGCAAGAAAACGGCAGGAGAGACAGCAAAGAAAGCAGACGAATTAAAGAGCGTACGAAGTACATATATGGTCCTTCATATATTGATTAAGAAGTTCATGTATCGGCATCTTGCAGCAAATTTTTAGGCTCTGTGCGTGGGCAGCTTAGAAATGCACTATACGTGGGGCGAGTACGTCCGCTGTTAGCACAACACAAAGGAACCAGCGCTTGCGCCATATTCCCTTTCAGGACGCTTCCGGACGGCGAACTGAAGGCCGAAAGCGTGACGTAGCGACTGTCATGGAAGTTAACACCAGAGCGGTCAGAAAGGGGGCAGGGTAAGGCCGGTGACAATAAGCGCTCTTATGATCACGCTATTCAATCAGTTAACCATTTTGTGATCTCGCGCACCTCAAGTTCCTCTGTAACAAGCCGTTAACCTCGATCAGGCAACTCGCCACACCAGGGTAAGGGCACACCGATGTTAAAAACCACACAATCCCGTTTTACCGCGACTTTAGTCGCATTCTTCGTTGTTCTTATGCTGGTCACCGTCCTGGTGATTAACCAGTTCATCGCACCGCAGCTTAGCCAGAACGAAAGCCGGCTGGTGCGCTATGAGGTGGATGGTCTCGCCGGGCGTATCGTCGAGCAGATGAACCGCGTGCAGGCGCAGCAGCGTGCGATTACCGAAGCGGCGGGCGTGATGGACAGCGCCGCCATTGATACGCTGCTGCCGGCGCTGGTTAATCAGTATCAGGACAGCAACGTGTTCGGCGGCGGTATCTGGCCGTTACCCAACCGGCGCGATCCGGCGAAAGAGAAAGACAGCTCGTTCTTTGCGCGTAACGCCAGCAACCAGCTGCAGGTCAACACCTACTGGAACTCCGATGCTGCCGACAAATACTGGGAGCAGCCGTGGTACAAAGATGGCATGGCCGCAGAAAAAGGCCAGTGCGCGTGGGCGAAGGCTTATCAGGATGCCGCCAGCCCGCAGCCGCGCACCAACTGCGCCATGGCGATTTACCGTAACGGCACTGTGTGGGGCGTCTCAACCATTGACGTCACGCTCGGCTTTTTCAACCAGCTGGCGCAGCAGATGGGTGAGGCGATTCATGGCCGCGTACTGATTGTCGAAGCGGACGGCAAAGTGGTCGGCAATGCCGCGCTGCTGGAGGGGACGCCGAAGCTGGAAAATCTGGCTGATACCCAGCTGCCAATGGCGGCCGCGCTGAAAGGGCTGCTGGCACAGGCCGGTTCTCAGCCGTCGCAAACCACCTTCAGCGGAGAAGATGGTGAGCACACGCTGTTCCTGCAGGCCATTCCCGGCAGCCCGTGGTATCTGGCCAGCGACGTGCCGTCCGCGCTGCTGGATGCGCAGACGCACAGCATGCTGACCCGTCTCGGCCTGGTCCAGATCCCGCTGGCGATTCTGCTGCTGCTGGTGCTGCTTGGCTTTGTCCGCGCGATGATGAAACGCCTGAATCTGCTGCATCAAAACATCGAAGCGCTGTCGACCGGCGGTGCGGATCTGACGCAGCGTCTGCCGGCCAGCAATAGCCCGGAATTCAACGCTGTGGCGCAAAGCTTTAACCAGTTCATCGCCCATTTGCAGGGGCTGATGCGCCAGGTGGGCGACAGCGCACTGGCGATTACTGCGGCTTCACGCGAAATCGCCAGCGGCAACGCCGATCTCTCGGCGCGGACTGAATCGCAGGCGAGTTCCATTGTGCAAACCGCCGCGTCGATGGAAGAGCTGACCGGCACGGTGCGTCAGAACGCCGACAACGCCACGCACGCCAACCAGCTGGCAGATGGCGCGTCTCAGGTGGCGGCGCGCGGCAGTGAAGTGGTGCGTCAGGTGGTCAGCACCATGGGCGAAATCCATCACTCCTCGCGTAAGGTGGTGGATATCATCAGCGTCATCGACAGCATCGCTTTCCAGACCAACATTCTGGCGCTCAACGCGGCGGTAGAAGCGGCACGCGCCGGTGAACAGGGTCGCGGGTTTGCCGTGGTGGCTTCGGAGGTACGCAATCTGGCGCAGCGTTCCGCCAACTCGGCGCGCGAAATCAAGAAGCTGATTGAAGAGTCGGTGGCCAATATCGACACCGGCAGCCAGCTGGTGGAGCAGGCCGGACAAACCATGGACGAGCTGATGCAGGGCGTCAGCAGCGTCACAACGCTGATGAGCGAAATCATGTCCGCCAGCCGCGAGCAGAGCATGGGGATCGAACAGGTGAACGTGGCGATTACCCAGCTCGACGGCAGCACCCAGCAGAACGCGGCGCTGGTGGAGCAGGTCTCGGCAGCGGCGCGCGCCATGGAAGAGCAGAGCGTGCAGCTTGAGCAGGTGGTGCACGGCTTCAAACTGTAATTCATCCCGTCAGAGAGCACAGCGGCGCGTTTTTTGCGCCGCTGTCACGCTTTTCCCCGCCTTTTTCTGCTGAATTATCTGCTGGCTGCTAAGCTTACTGCTTATCGCGCCAGCGCACGGAATGTGCGCGATTTTCTCCGCTGCTGCTTCCGCTATTGTGTACAATAGTGGGGATTTTTCCGAAGGAGTTGTCATGCCCGCCATTGAAGTTATCCTCGTTGACCACCTCGATCGTCCCACCGGCAAGATGGAAAAGCTGGAAGTGCATGAGAAAGGATTGCTGCATCGTGCGGTAACGGTTTACGTGTTCAATTCGCGCCATGAACTGTTGCTGCAGCGCCGGGCGCAAAGCAAGTATCACTGCGGCGGTTTGTGGAGCAATACCTGCTGCAGCCATCCCTACCCGCAGGAGCCGACGCGCGATGCGGCTGAGCGCCGCCTGCGTGAAGAGATGGGACTGGATCTGGCGTTAACGCCGGTGTTTGAACTGAGCTATAACCTGCCGCTCAGCAACGGTCTGATCGAACATGAGTACGGTCACGTGTTTTTCGCCATCAGTGACGAAGTGCCGGTGCTCAACCTTGATGAGGCTGACGACTGGTGTTACCGCTCAGTCGAACAGATTCAGCAGGAGATGCGCGATAATCCGGCAAAATTCACGCCGTGGTTCCTGCACACTTTTCCGCGCATCCCCAACACGCTGGGCGATTTCCGCCTCACCGCCTGAGCCAACGCCTCATCGCTGAGGCGTTATCCGCTTACTGAAAATCTTCCGCATCGACATCATAGCCTGACGGTTCCCAGCGAATCGCCAGCAGCGCCAGTAATCCAGCCAGCGGTGCGAGCAGGATCACCCAGAACACGCCGGTGCCGAACGCCGCGACCAGCAGCGGAAACACAAACAGGGATACCGTCGAACTGGCGCGCATCAGCGTCTGGTTAAAGCCGACGCCCACGCCACGCAGCGAAGCCGGATAGCTCAGCGAGGCAAAGGTCATGGTGTGCGAACCCGGACCAAACCCCTGGCCGAACAGGAACAGCGCCAGCATGGCAATCGCCAGGGCCGCTTCCTCGCCGCCGGCCGGGCGACCAATCAGCGCCAGGCCCAGCAGCGCCGCACACTGGCAGGCGTAACCGGCCACCGACATCTTCCACGCGCCCAGCCGTGGCACCAGCCGCACCGCCAGCAGGCCGCCAACAAACGCAAACAGCAGGTTAAGCGCCAGCGAGACCAGAATGGTGGTCAGCATCGACTGCGCGAGGAAGCTGGAGATGATCACCGGCAGGCCAAAGGCCACGGCGTTATAGGCGAACGACGAGGCAATCGAGGTTATCGTTGCCAGTAGCGTACGGCGGCGGTAAACGCCCTGCAGCAGCGCGCCATAGTTGCGCCAGCTGGCTTTACGTACTGGCTGTACGGCAGTGAGCTCGGCATCCTGCGCGACCTCCGCGTTGATGTTATATGACCGCCGCAGGATTGCCGCTGCACCCTGCAGGTTGCCCTGATTTGCCGCCCAGATCGGTGATTCGCTCATGTAACGACTGCGGATGGCGATGATCAACAGCGCCGGTACCGCGCCAAAGCCGAGGATCAGCCGCCACAGCCAGTCAGTATGGCTCTCTGGCAGCACCGCATATAGCAGCAGCACCAGCAGATAGGAGATGCTGATCGCCGCGTACCAGGTGGGACACCACATCGCGACGCTGGCGGCCTTATTGCCCTGACCGCGCAGTCGGGAAAACTCCGCCAGAAACGCCATCGCCACCGGCAGATCGATGCCGACGCCGAGCCCCATCACAAAGCGCGCCGCCGCCAGCACGTACTCGTTCGGCGCAAAGGCACAGGCCAGTGCCGCCACCACGAAGAAGAACATATCGGCCATAAAGACCCGATAGCGGCCAATTTTATCGGTGAGATAGCCACCGATCAGCGCGCCAACAATCGCGCCAAAGGTGATAGCCGACGCCACCATGCCAGTGCCGGCGGGCGTCAGATTGAATTCGCGCGTTACATCTTTAATACCGAAGGCCAGCGCACCGAGATCGTAGGCATCGAGAAAAACCCCGCCCAGCGCAATGGCGATGACGATGCGTGCATTGCTGCGCGAGGCGTTACTGTTATTGACCAGCCGCGTCACGTCGGCTGCACTGCGAATCCACTGCGTCTCGCCCTGCGGCGTATTCCCTGCCAGCGCCACGTGCGCCGAAGAAGTTGAGTCAGACATGATGTTGTGTGATTTATTGTAAAGAGTGGGGCTATGAGCATAAGCCGCGCCACGGATGTGAAAAATTCTATTTGGTTATAAGTGCAACCAAAGCGTTCTATAAAACCGGCAACGGATAGCAGAAAAAGAACGAATTGCGCCGCTTGACCGCACCCATCCCGTTTCGCCAGGCTACGCTTGATAATCACTGAAAGAAAATAATGCTGAGGAAAGCGCCATGATTAAGCAGGGTTTATTGGGGATGATCGCATTCGCGATGAGTGTCGGGGCCGTGCAGGCAGCGGACCCGGTCAAGGTAGGTTCCAAGATTGATACTGAAGGTTCGCTGCTCGGCAACATCATTCTGCAGGTGCTGAACCAGCATGGGGTAAAAACCGTGAATAAAATCCAGCTCGGTACCACGCAGGTGGTGCGCGGCGCAATTACCGCCGGTGAGCTGGATATCTATCCGGAATATACCGGCAACGGGGCGTTCTTTTTCAATGATGAGAAGGACGCGGCGTGGAAAAACGCGCAGCAGGGCTATGAGAAGGTGAAAAAGCTCGATGCAGAGAAAAATCATCTGGTGTGGCTGACGCCAGCACCGGCCAACAACACCTGGACCATTGCAGTGCGCGGCGATGTTGCGCAGCAGAATAACCTGCAATCCCTCGACGATCTCAGCGCTTACCTGAAAAAAGGCGGTACCTTTAAGCTGGCGGCATCGGCGGAGTTCATCGAGCGCAGCGATGCGCTGCCAGCGTTTGAGAAAGCCTACAACTTCAAGCTGGGCCAGTCACAGCTGCTGTCGCTGGCTGGCGGGGACACCGCTGTTACCATCAAAGCGGCCGCCCAGCAAACGTCCGGCGTCAATGCGGCGATGGCTTACGGTACCGACGGCCCGGTCGCGGCGCTCGGCCTGCAAACCCTGAGCGACCCGAAGGGCGTACAGCCGATTTACGCGCCCGCGCCGGTGATCCGCGCCAGCGTGCTGCAACAGTACCCGCAGATTGCCGACTGGCTGCAGCCGGTGTTCAGCAAGCTGGATGAGAAAACCCTGCAGCAGCTCAACGCGCAAATCGCCGTTGACGGTCAGGACGCCAGCCAGGTGGCGCAGCAGTGGCTGCAGCAGAATAAGTTGCTGTAAGCGGTGCTGTCACGGATAAACCGACCGCGCCAGCAGCCGGTGCTGCTGGTGCTGACGCTGCTGATTACGCTGGCGCTGGGAGCGCTACCGCTGCTGAGCTACGCGGCTAACCGGCTGGTCTCCGGACAGCCGCTGATGCTTTGGCAGGTAACGGCGGGCTGGCTGCTGCTGCTGCCGCTGTTATGGCTATGGCTGGGATTGTGGTGGCCGCCAGGTCGCGGCGCGGCGCTGGCGCAGCTGCTGGGCGCGGAGCTACTGTTCGCCCTGCTGATTGGCATCGGCGGCCACGCCGCCAGTGAGCTGGCCCGCAGCGGCAGCCCGCTGGCGCGCACCGCGCTGGGCAGCGGCCTCTGGTGTGCGGCAGGATTAGCGCTGCTGCTGGCCGCCGAAGCGATTCGCCAGCTTAGCCAGCAGACGCCGCTGCGTATTCTGCTTAATCTGCAACTGTGGCTGCCGCCGCTGATAATGCTGCTGAGTGGTCAGCTGGACGCGCTGTCGCTGCTGAAAGAGTACAGCAATCGCACCGCCGTCTTTAACGCCGCGTTCAGCCAGCATCTGCTGCTGCTGGGCGGCACGCTGCTGCCCACCTTACTGATTGGTCTGCCGCTGGGACTTGCCATCGCGCGTCGTGCCCGCTGGCAACATGCCGCCTTCAGCGTGCTGAATCTGATCCAGACCGTGCCGTCTGTGGCGTTGTTTGGCCTGCTGATTGCACCGCTGGCCGGGCTGGCGGCGCATTTTCCGCAGCTGGCGCGCCTCGGTATCAGCGGGATTGGCGTCGCGCCGGCGCTGATTGCGCTGGTGCTGTATGCACTGCTGCCGCTGGTGCGCAGCGTGGTTGCGGGGCTGCAGCAGGTGCCGCAGGAGGTGCGTGAAACCGCGCGCGGCATGGGCATGAGCGGCTGGCAGCAGTTCTGGCACGCCGAGCTGCCGCTGGCGCTGCCGGTGTGGCTCTCCGGACTGCGCGTGGTGGTGGTGCAAACCGTCGGGCTGGCGGTGGTCGCCGCACTGATTGGGGCCGGCGGCTTCGGCGCCATTGTGTTTCAGGGATTGCTGAGCAGCGCGCTGGATCTGGTGCTGCTGGGCGTGATTCCGGTGGTGGCGCTGGCGGTGATATTCGATGCGCTGCTGCGATTGCTGTCGGCGCTGCTGGAGAGAGGACATGATTGAATTTCATCAGGTGAGCAAAGCGTTCGCCGGTAAAGAGGCGATTCGCAACCTGTCGCTGAAGATTGAGAAGGGCAGTTTTACCGTGCTGATTGGCACGTCCGGCTCGGGTAAATCCACCACGCTGAAGATGATAAACCGGCTGGTTGACCATGACAGCGGCGAAATCCGTTTTGCCGGTGAGCCGATTGAGCAGATGGATGCGCGCGCGCTGCGGCGGCGCATTGGCTATGCCATTCAGTCCATCGGCCTGTTTCCACACTGGAATGTGGCCAAAAATATCGCTACCGTGCCGTCGCTGCTCGGCTGGCCGCGGGAAAAAATTGCCGCACGGGTTGAGGAGCTGCTGGCGCTGCTTAATCTCGACAGTCAGCTGGCGACGCGCTATCCGCACCAGCTCTCCGGCGGCCAGCAGCAGCGTGTTGGCGTGGCGCGCGCGCTGGCGGCCGATCCGGAACTGCTGCTGATGGATGAACCGTTCGGCGCGCTCGATCCGGTCAACCGGCAGGCGCTGCAGCAGGAGATGCTGCGCATTCAGCAGCTGTCGGGGCGCACCGTGGTACTGGTGACGCACGATATCGACGAAGCGTTAACCCTCGCCGATCAGCTGGTGCTGATGGACGGCGGAGAGATTGTGCAGCAGGGACGGCCGATTGACCTGCTGACGCAGCCTGCCAGTGATTTCGCGCGCCAGTTCTTTGGCCGCAGCGAGCTGGGCGTGCGTCTGCTGGCGCTGGGGCGGGCCGGCAGTGCGGCACGACGCGGTGAGTGGCTGGAGGCGGAACCGATCGCCGCCGGGCTGACGCTGCGCGAGGCGCTGTCGCAGTTTATTGCGCGCCGCACCGACAAATTACCGGTTGTCGATCAGCATCAGCAGCCGCTGGGCGTGCTGCACTTTAGCGATTTGCTGCGACAGCAGGAGGCGGGCTGATGCGAGTGCTGCGCGATCCGCTCTACTGGCTGCTGGGGATATTTCTGCTGTTGCTGTGGGGGTTACCGCACAGTGCGCCGCTGTTTGCGCACTGGTTTCCACAGCTGGAGCGTCCGCTGTACCAGCAGGAGAGTTTCTGGCAGCTGGCGCTGGCCCATCTGCTGCTGGTGATCAGCGGCAGCGCGCTGGCGATTGTGGTGGGCGTTGGCTGTGCGGTCTTCGCTACCCGTCACGGCGGCAGGGCGTTCCGCCCGCTGCTGGAGACGCTGGCGGCTGCCGGTCAGACCTTTCCGCCGGTGGCGGTGCTGGCGATTGCCGTGCCGGTCATGGGCTTTGGCGCTGCGCCGGCGGTGATGGCGCTGTTTCTGTATGGGCTGTTGCCGATTCTGCAGGGCACGCTGGCGGGACTGGACAGCGTTCCGGCCAGCAGCCGTGAGATCGCCGTCGGTCTGGGAATGGGACCGTGGCGGCGTCTGTGGCAGATAGAGCTGGCGCTGGCGGCACCGGTGATTATGGCAGGCGTGCGCACCTCTGTGATGATCAACATCGGCACCGCGACCATCGCCTCAACCGTCGGAGCGGAGAGTCTGGGTTCGCCGGTGATTATCGGTCTGAGCGGCTTCAATACCGCCTATGTGATTCAGGGCGCGCTGCTGGTGGCGCTGCTGGCGCTGATCTGCGACCGGCTGCTGGAGCGGTTGCAGCACGCACTCAGTGGGTATGCAGAATAAGGCTGTAGCCAACCAGCATCATGCCGCCCATGCCGCCAATCGCCATGATGGCAAACAGGGTGCCAATGAGAATTTTATTCCAGTTCATAGGTAAACCTGAGAAAAGTCATGAAGTGCGGCATGATAACGCGCACATGCGGTAAGGCAAAGGCCGCATGTGCGATTTTTCAGGTGGGTTCGTGGACGTGAATCGAGAAGCCCTGAGCCTGCCAGTGTTCGAACTGCTCCAGCTGGCGGCGCGTCGGCTTTTTACCGGTCCAGATAAACAGATGCTGGCCGGGAAACAGCTCCGGACGCGGCATATCCAGTGGTTCTGCCAGCACATCAATGCGCCAGCCCTGCTGCGCTAAGCGCCAGGCTTCCAGCCAGATGCGGGTGCGATCTTCTACGCCCCAGCCAATCATTAAGGCATCTTTGCCGGCTTTTTTACGCGCGCCTGCCAGACAGAACGCGACATAATCAATCAGCGCGCCGTCCAGCAGACTGCACATGGTGCGGGCGGTATTTTGATCCAGCCCGAGACGCTGGCGTACCGGTACAAAAACGTGGTCAATCAGCGCATCGACCGGGTGTTCACGGCCAATGGTGGCGATTTTGGTGCGCAGTTTGGAGGCACGCACGTGGCGCAGCACGCTCATCAGCTCTTCCTGCAGCGCCGTCCAGCCGTCATGCACGTTGAAGGTCTCTCCTTCAAGCAGGGCTTTGACTTTGCCTACAGGCACACCGCTCTCTATCCAGCGTTTGATCTCTTCGATCCGCTGAACATCTTCATCATCAAATTGTCGATGACCACCCTCAGTGCGCTGCGGCTTTAACAATCCATAACGACGCTGCCAGGCGCGCAGGGTTACCGGGTTAATTCCACAGCGCTCGGCAACATCACCGATACTGTATAAGGCCATGGCATCCTCTAAAATTCTGACCTGCATAACAACACCTTAACCGCCAGAGTGAGCTTGTACAATGATTATTTTATTGTACAACTTGACCCACTGCACGATTTCGGGCTTTATCTCTTGTGTGAGATTTATTTCCCGAAAATGAGAGGTTGAAGATGTCTGCTCTAAATACGGAAGATCGGCTTGCGGCACGTCTGGCGGAATTACGCCTGCAGCGCGGCTGGTCGCTGGATGAACTGGCTCTGGCAACCGGCATTAGCCGGGCATCATTGTCGCGCATTGAGCGCGCCGAGACCAGCCCTACCGCCGCTTTGCTTAATCGCTTGTGCGTGGCCTACGGTTTAACCATGTCGCGACTGCTCAGCGAAGTAGAAGAAGAAGCGGCGCTGCTGCTGAAAGCGGAGCAGCAGCCGGTCTGGCAGGACACGCTCAGCGGCTTCCAGCGGCGCAACGTCTCGCCGCCGGCCAGTCAGTTTAAAGCGGAGCTGGTGGAGGGCGTGCTGCGTCCTGGCGCGCGCATTGATTATGATGCGCCGCCGGTACAGGGGCTGGAACAGCACATCTGGCTGCAGTCGGGCGAGCTGACCCTCACCATGGAGACGCAGAGCTGGACGCTTCAGGCCGGCGATTGCCTGCGCTTCCACCTCAGCGGACGTTCCTCTTTTCAGGCGCATGCCGAAGGCGGCGCGCGCTACATTCTGGTGGTGTGCAAACCATGATTGAAATCGACTCTCTCAGCGCCACCCAGGCGCAGCCGCTGCTGGCGTCACTGTGTGAGGTGCTGCACGGCTGCGTGGCAGACGGTGCCAGCGTCGGCTTCATTGACGCAGACGATCGCGCAGTGATGGCGCGTTTCTGGCAGGACAAAATTTACAGCCTGGTGAGCGGTGATAACCAGCTGCTGGTGGCCTGGCAAGCGGGCGAGATAGTGGCCACGGTGATGCTGGGCTTCAGCAGTATGCCCAACGGCCGCCATCGCGCGGAGATCAGCAAGCTGCTGGTGCATCCGCGTGCGCGACGTCAGGGCATTGCGCGCCGTCTGATGTTACGTGCCGAGCAGCTGGCGCAGCAGCAGGGGAAAACGCTGCTGGTGCTGGATACGCGCAGCGGCGATGTGGCCAGCGCGCTCTATCTGTCGCTCGGCTGGCAGGTGGCGGGTTCCATTCCGTGCTATGCCGAATCCACGGCCGGCGAGCTGGATGCTACCACGGTGATGTATAAGCGGCTGACGTAAGCGTTCTGGTTGCTGTTACCGGACGCCGCGTTTCCCTTGTCCGCAGGCTGCGTCTCCCTCTCCCGGTGGGAGAGGGCCGGGGTGAGGGCATCAGCGTACACTTTCCCATCCCGTGCCAGCAGAAACCTGGTCACACGCACCAAATCAGGGCGCCGCCGCCGCATCGCTCAACCCCAGCGCCTGCATAAACAGCCGGATGATCGGATTTATTTTCCGGCCTTTCTTCATCACCAGACAAAATGCGGTTTCGCGCCGCAGCGTGTCATCGCCCAGCTCACACAATTGTCCGCGGGCAATAAACGGAGCGGCATAATGTTCCGGTAAATACCCAATAAAGTGACCGGTTAAAATCAGCATGGCCACCGATTCCACCTGCACCGCCTGCACACCGCTCTCCTGCACCGGAATCAGGCGGCGTTCATCGCGCGGGGTAACATATAAATGATTAATAATTTTCTGCTGACGTAATACATCCACCGAAATATTTTTATCGCAAGATCCGCAATAGAGAGGATGTGACGCAGCGCAATATAATTTTGCGTATTCTTTATAAAGTTCGAAGTAATCAAACTCATTTTTCATTTCATACACGGGCGCAATGCCGCAATGAAAACGCCCTTCGCTTATGCCGCGTTCAATATCATCCAGCTGTGCGGTCTGTAGACGAATCTGCACCTTTGGCGCTTTCTGGTGCAACTGTTGCACCGCACTGGTGACCGGCGAGTGTGGATCGCTAATGGTGTTATCCACCACGCAAATCGCGATGTCGCCCAGCAGCTCGTTGCGACTATTGTGCAGCCGCTCGCGAAACAGGTTGAGCGACACGAACAGCTCCAGCGTGGCCTGATAAACATTGATGCCGTACTGCGTCAGCTCAAAACCTTCACGGCCGCGGCTGCACAGCGTCATGCCCAGCCGAATCTCCAGGTCAGAAACCTGTTTACTGATCGCCGCCAGGCCAATATTTAATTCGTGACTGGCGGCGGTTAATCCGCCGGCTTCCACCACGCATTTAAATACCCGCAGCAATTTTAAGTCGATATTACTCAGCGCCAGAACCGCATTATCGCCGCGATTATTCGCATTGTTTCCAGACTGGGAAACTTTACTTTCCATTTTTGCTATTCAACTCCGGAATAATTGCGGTGAAAGTACAGTGAATCTGAAATACCACCTATTTGCCAGTGTGGCAATAAAATAAGTTTTTATTATCGCTGCCGGCTGAATCCAAACTTTTTCATATTGCTGCGGCTGATTTGTGAGGGAAATAACATGTCTGAGAATGCCGAACTGTTATGGGGCGCACGTTTTAAAGCGGCTCCGGCAGCCAGTTTAACCGCGCTGTCGCGTAGCCCGGATTATTACTTTGCGCTGGCGCCGTACGACCTCGCCGGTTGCCGCGCCCATGCGCGCGAGCTGGCGCGTGCCGGGCTATTGAGTGCTGACGAGCTGGATACCATGCTGGCGGCGATTGACGCGCTGGACGCCGATTATCGCGCTGGCCAGCTGCAGCCGATTGCCGCCGATGAAGACGTGCATACCTTCATCGAACGCGCGCTGACAGAACGCCTCGGCGCGCTGGGCGGCAAGCTGCGTGCCGGCCGTTCACGCAACGATCAGACCGTCAACGATCTGCGTCTCTACCTGCGGGATAACGGCCGCAAGCTGGTGAGCGCGCTGTTGCAGTTGCAGCAGGCGCTGGTGACGCAGGCCGCGCAACACACCGACAGCGTCGCGCCCGGCTTCACCCATCTGCAGCAGGCGCAGCCGATTGTGTTTGGCCATCAGCTGCTGGCGCATGCCCAATCCTTCGCGCGTGACATTGAGCGTATGCAGGACTGGGATCGCCGCAGCGCGCGCTGTCCGCTGGGCGCAGCGGCGATGGCCGGTTCGGCGATTGCGCGTCAGCCACAGCTGGCCGCTGCCGATCTCGCTTATCTGGCACCGTGCGAAAACTCGATCGATGCAGTCGCCAGCCGCGACTACGCCGCGGAATTCCTGTTCGTCACCAGCATGATCGGCATCAACCTGTCCCGGCTGTGTGAAGAGGTGTGCCTGTGGGCGTCACGGCAGTTCCGCTGGGTGGAGCTGCACGACAGTTACGCCACCGGCAGTTCGATCATGCCGCAGAAGAAAAATCCGGACATTGCCGAGCTGACGCGCGGCCGCAGCGGCCGGCTGGTCGGTAACCTGATGGCGCTGCTGACCACCATGAAAGCCATGCCGCTCTCTTACAACCGCGATCTCAGCGACGACAAACGTAACGTGATTGATGCGGTCGACACGCTGCTGATGGTGCTGCCTGCCATGGCCGGCATGATGGCGACGCTGAAATTCAATACTGAGGTGATGCGCGAGCAGGCGCCGGATGGCTTTACGCTGGCGACCGAAGTGGCCGACTGGCTGGCAATGCGCGGCGTGCCATTCCGCGAGGCGCACGAGATTACCGGCCAGCTGGTGCAGCTGTGTGAACGCGAAAACTGCGGCCTGGCCGATCTCAGCGATGCGCAGCTGCACGGCGTCGATACACGGCTCACGCCCGAGGTGCGTCAGGCATTAACGCTGGAAGCGGCGCTGGCAGCCCGCAGCGGCTACGGCGGCACCGCACCGGCACGGGTGCGCGAGCAGCTGGCCCGTCTGCAAACCCTGATGCAGGACCAGCAGCGCTGGGCCGATGATTACGCCGGACCGCGCGCCTGAGGAGAGCCTATGTCACACACCACACCGGTTGAACCATCGGTCAACAATGGCCGCGTCCAGCCCCATTACGATCTCGATCGCTATCAGGTGGTGCCGCGCCGCTATTATGGCCGCATCACCGCATCGGCAGTGATCCTTGTGCTGCTGGCGCTGCTGGTTAACGCCTTTGCGCACGGCAATATTGAGTGGTCGTTCGTCGGCCAGTTCTTCACCGCGCAGGCAATCCTCAACGGCGTGGTTAATACGCTGATTATGTCGGTGCTGGCGATGGCGCTGGGCATCCTGTTTGGCGTCATCACCGCCATCATGTACATGTCGCCCAATCCGGTGCTGCACTATATCGCGGTGGGCTATGCGTGGATCTTTCGCGGCACGCCGCTGATTCTGCAACTGCTGCTGTGGTTCAACCTGGCGCTGGTGTTTCCCACCATCAGCATTCCCGGTCTGTTCAGCGTGCAAACCGTCACGGTGATGACGCCGTTTCTCGCCGCGTTGCTTGGCCTGAGCATCAATCAGGGCGCGTACACCTCAGAAGTGGTGCGCGCCGGGCTGTTATCGGTAGATACCGGACAGTATGAAGCCGCCAAAGCCATCGGCATGCCGCGTTTGCAGGCGCTGCAGCGCATCATTCTGCCGCAGGCGATGCGGGTGATTCTGCCGCCGGTCGGCAATGAGTTCATCAGCATGATCAAAACCACCAGTCTGGCCAGCATGATTCAGTACTCCGAACTGCTGTACAACGCACAAACCATTTACTTCGCCAACGCGCGCGTGATGGAGCTGCTGTTTGTAGCGGGTATCTGGTACCTGATTATCGTGACGCTGCTGTCGTTCGGGCAGAGCCAGCTGGAACGCTACTTCTCACGCGGCCATCGTCGTCGCCAGTAACCGGGAGTGAGAGATGAGAAACATCGTGCGCGCCGTCAAGGTGAACAAATATTTCGATCAGTTCCACGCGCTGAAGGACGTCAGCCTGGAAGTGAACTACGGCGAGGTGATGTGCATTCTCGGCCCGTCGGGTTCCGGTAAGAGCACCTTTCTGCGCTGTATCAACCAGCTGGAGAAAGTGGATCAGGGCGGCATCTGGGTCGACAACGAACTGGCGGGCTATCGCATTGCCGGCAACAAGCTGCACCCGCTGAGTGACAAACAGATTGCGCGCCAGCGGCTGCAGACCGGCATGGTATTTCAGCGCTTCAACCTGTTTCCGCACAAGACCGCGCTGGAGAACATCATTGAGGGGCCGTGTCGCGTGCTGCTGCGCCCGAAACGCGAGGCCAGCGAAGAGGCGATGGCGCTGCTGGATCGCGTCGGACTGGCGCACAAAGCGCACGACTATCCACAGTCGCTCTCCGGCGGTCAGCAGCAGCGCGTGGCGATTGCCCGCGCGCTAGCGATGAAACCCAAACTGATGCTGTTTGATGAACCGACTTCGGCGCTCGATCCGGAGATGGTCGGTGAAGTGCTGGCGGTGATGCGCCAGCTGGCAAAAGAAGGCACCACCATGCTGGTGGTGACCCACGAGATGGGCTTTGCGCGTGAGGTCGCCAACCAGGTGGTGTTTATGGATGAGGGACGCATTATTGAGCAGGGCGCACCGGAAGAGATTCTGCTGAACCCGCAAAACCCACGGATGAAAAACTTTATCAACGCGATTCTTCTTTAACGTGACCGGGGTGAATAGATGAAAAAATTGTTATTGAGTGCCATCAGTGCCGCGCTGCTGCTGCAATCCTCTGCCTGGGCGGAGATTGCCGTACCGGCCAGTATCAAAGAGAAAGGGCTGACCGTCGCCATCATGCCGAACTACCCGCCGATGGATTTTAAAGATCCGGCCACCAATCAGCTGAGCGGCGTCGATTATGAGCTGGGCCAGGCAATTGGCGAGAAGCTCGGCGTGAAGGTTAACTGGCAGGAGATCGCGTTTGAACAGATGGTCAACGCGGTGGTGACCAAACGCGTCGATCTGGTGATGTCCGGCATGACCGACACCAAAGAGCGGCAGAAGGTGGTTAACTTTATCGACTACTTCAAAACCGGTCCGCAATTCTACACCCTGGCGGCGCGCAGCGACATCAACAGCGCCACCGATCTGTGCGGCAAAAAAGTAGGCACCAGCCGCCGCACCACCTTCCCGCAGGAGATTGCTACCTGGTCAAAAGCGCACTGCGAAGCGGCCGGTAAACCTGCGATTATCGTGGTGGGCGCGGAAGGCACCGCCGATGCGCGCACGCAACTGCGTCAGCGTCGTCTGGATGGCGCGGTACAGGGCAGCGAAACCCTGCCGTACATCATGAATCTGGAAAAAGGCACCTTTAAGCCGCTGGATAAAGCCTTCTCCTTCCAGTACACCGGCATGGCGCTGGGTAAAGATGCCGGTGAGCTGACCACGGCGATTCAGGCAGCCATCAATGCCATGATTGCCGATGGCAGCTACCAGAAAATCCTCAGTAAATGGGGCCTGAGCGACAACGGCATTGCCGAAGCCACGGTGAATCAGGGCTAAGGAGCGGGCGTATGCAACAACCGGGCGCAGTGTGCTGGCCGCAGGGCAAGCGTGGCTGTATGGCGCTGGCGTTTGATCTTGATGGTCCCACTGGCGATGCCATGCTCAATGGCAGTCTGTGGTCAACACCAGAGTATTTCACCTTTGGCGCCTACGGGCCGTTTCGCGCGCTCGGTCGGCTGCTGGATCTGCTGCGCGCCTTCCAACTGCCGGCCACGTTTTTTGTGCCAGCGTGGGTGGTGGAGCAGTGGCCGCGACAGTGCCAGGCGATTATCGAACAGGGCCATGAAGTGGCCTATCACGGTTATCGCCACGAATCGTTCTGGGCGATTACGCCAGATGAACAGCGCGCTGTGATGGCGCGCTCTGCCGCCATCTTTCAGCAACATCTTGGTATCCGCGCCTGCGGTTTTCGCACTCCTTCCGGCGACTGGCACGCCGAAACGCCGCAGATTCTGCGGGAAGCCGGGGTGATTTACTCCAGCAGCATGCGTGGTGACGATCGGCCGTACAGCATTGCCGTCGCCGGGCATACGCCGCTGGTGGAGATTCCCGGCAAATGGGAGATGGATGATTACGCCTCGCTGGCCTACACGCGCCAGCCGGATTTTCCGCAGGGCGGCGACCGCATCGCCAGCTATGCGCACACCGGTGACAACTGGCAGCGCGAATTTGACGGCGCGATGGCAGAAGGACTGTGCCTGACCACGCTGTTCCACCCGAAAATTTCCGGGCAGCCCGGCCGTTTGCTATTGCTGGAGCAGCTGTTTGCCCACATGACGGCGCGCGACGATGTGTGGTTTGCGCGCTGTGATGCGGTGGCCGCGTGGTATTTGCAGGAGCAGCAACATGACTGAGCATTCACGCTGGCCGTCGGGCAAACAATCGGCGGCCATCATTACCATCGACTATCACGATATTCACGGCATCCTGACGCAGGCACCTGCGGTCGCCGGGCGCGATAAAACCCTGTCGGTGTGGCGCTATGGCACGCTGCGCGGCGTTGATCGTCTGCTGGATCTGCTGGCAGAGAAACAGCTGCTGGCCAGCTGGTGCTTACCGGCCATCGTCGCCGAAGAGCAGCCGCAGGTGCTGCAGCGTATTGTCGCCGCCGGGCATGAGATCGCCTGCAGCGGTGAGCGACACGAAGACTTCTCGGCGCTGACCCTGGCGCAGCAGATTGCCAGCGTAACGCGCGGCTGCGAGCGGCTGGCGCAGCTGACCGGCCAGCCGATTGCCGGGTTTCGCACGCCGGCCGGCCAGTGGAAACCGGGCCTTGCTGCGGCGCTGGCAACGCACGGCATCCGCTGGTCCTCCAGCTGGCGCGGTGATGACTTACCCTATTTTCACCCCGGCACCCGGCTGGTGGAGCTGCCCATGCACTACACGCTGGAAGATGCGCCCTATTTTGCCTTCAACCTCAGCCCGGCGATTCCGCCCGGACAGTCGCGCATCGCGCCCTATGGCGAAACGCTGGCTAACCTGACGCAGGATTTCCACGGTTTTCACCGTTTCGGCCTGTGCTACCTGTTGCGGCTGCACCCGGAAATTATCGGCACCGCCGGACGCATTGGCCTGCTGCGTCAGCTGCTGGAAACGCTGCAGCAGCATGACGTGTGGATCGCTACTGCCGGCCAGGTGGCCGCGCACTGGCAGACGCAGCCGGATAACGATGCCGATCATCCGGCAGAGGTGTTTGCCCGGGTCAGCGGAGGCGAACATGGACACCACGCTTGATCGGCTGGCGGACTTCATCGCAGCCACCCGCTTTGCCCAGCTGCCGGAACCGCTGGTAGCGCAGGCGAAGCGCCATCTGCTGGATACGCTCGGCGCGGCGCTGGCGGGCTGTGACAGCCCGATCTGGCGCGAATGCCGGGCGCTGGTGGCTGAAGAGGGCGGCAGCACCGTGGCGCAGCTGTGGGGCTGTGCGCAGCAAGCTTCCCCGCGCCAGGCGGCGTGGCTCAACGGCGTGGCGGCGCACATGTATGAACTGGACGACACCGGCGGCTGCGATCACTCCGGTGCCGTGGTGTTACCGGCGCTGCTGGCGGCACTGCCGCTGGCGACGCAGCCGGTCGACGGACGGGCATTTCTCACCGCGATGGTCGTCGGTTATGACATCGGCCGCCGCGTGCTGGAAGCCTGCGGGGGTTATGCGGCGCACAACGGTGCGGGCTGGCACTCAACTGCCAGCTGTGGCGTTTTTGGCGCGGCGGCCGCCGTCAGTTGTTTACTGCGGCTGCCGGCCGCGCAGTGTGCCTCGGCGCTGGGCATCGCAGCCAGCTTCAGTGGCGGTCTGTGGGGCTTTATTCATGATGGCTCACACACCAAAAAGCTGCACGCGGCGCGCGCGGCGGAAGGGGGCGTACAGGCGGCGCTGCTGGCACAGCGCGGCATCAGCGGACCGGCCGCGGTATTTGAGGCGCGCTGGGGCGGCTTTCTGCAAACGCTGGCCGGTGAAACGCAACAGCCCGCCGCGCTCACGGCCCAATTGGGCGAGGTGTGGAAACTGGCGCGCTGTTCCATCAAGCCGTACGCCGCCTGTCGCGGTACGCATGCGGCGATCGATGCGCTGGGTCTGCTGCTTGAGCAGCATGCGGTGGCGACCGGGGACATCGCGCGCATTGTGGTTGGGCTCAATCCGTTCCTGCTGGAGATGTGCGGCACGCGTGAGCTCACCAGCCTCGCCGCCGCGCAAATGAGCCTGCCGTATGCGCTGACGGCGCGTGCGCTGTATGGCTCCGCGGAGCTGGCGAGTTATGACGACAGCCGTCGCCTGAGTGCGGAAGCTGCCGCGCTGATGGCGCGTGTTGAGCTGGAGATTGACCACCAGCAGGGGCGCGATGATGAGCCGTGGGTCCGGCTGGAAACGGTGCAGGGCCAGCAGTGGCAGCAGCACGTCGCGGTGCCGTCCGGATCGCCGGCGAATCCGCTGAGCGACGCGGCGCTGCGCGCCAAATACCGCAGCCTCGCCGCGCGCGTCTTGCCGGCGGCACAGGTGCAGCAGCTGGAAACGCTGTGTCTGACGCTGGATAACGTGGCGGATGTGCGGCAAGTCGCGGTGTTACTGGCGACCCGGTAAAAGTGGGGCGCCAGCCATGGCGAAATGCCGCTTGGTCAAGCCAGCGCGACCTGATGATGACGGTGCGCATAAATGCGCACCCTACAAAAACGCGCGCTGGCCCGTAGGGTCGCCGTTTACGGTGACCTGGGATTTACCACATCCATTGCGACCACAATCAAACCCGTTCCGCCAGCCCTTCAATCCGCGCCATCGCCGCCCGCAACCGCGCTTCGTTGACCGGTTCGGCCATGTTCGCCATATCCGGCGCGTGGACAGATTCGCGTATAATCAACGCCAGCTCGCTCTCATCCAGCGCGGCAATCTCGGCCAGCGTCAACGGTACGCCGCAGTCACGCGCCAGGCGCATCTCATCCACCAGCTCTTCGTCGCTGCGATCCTCCAGCGCCAGCAGGCACAAATTGCCATAACCCACCAGCAGGCCGTGACCAAACTCGCGCGTTTTGTCGCAGAAAGTAAAGCCTTCGTAAATGGCATGCGCAGCGGCGGCGTGGGCGCCATTGCTCATCAGCGAGGTCAGACCGGCCCAGGTAAAAATCGCGTCCAGCACCTGATCGAGCGAGGTGCCGCTCTCACCGCGCAGCACCGCTGCGTAAGCCGCCGGACCGTGCTCCGCGATCACCTCATAGCAGATCTGGCTGTGCGCCAGCGATGACAGCGCATTGCCGGTGCGTGTCGGATGGCGCGTGCTTACCGCGCGGAACTCATACCATTTAGCCAGCGTATCGCCGAGGCCCGCGGCCAGCCAGCGGGCTGGGGCGGCTGCCAGCAACTCACTGTCGATGAGCACTGCCGCCGGCGCCTGCGGCAGCGGGAAAATATCAAAGAAGTTGCCGTTATCGTCGTAGCGAATGGTCAGCGGGGTCACCGCAGCGCAGGTGGCGGCAATTGTCGGGACGGTTATCACCGGCAGCCCGAGCTGCGCGCCCACCGCTTTAACCGTGTCCAGCGCCTTGCCGCCGCCCGCACCGATCAGCACTTCTGCCTGTTGTTCAACCGCTAACGCCGCCAGCCGTTCGATATGGTTAAGCGAGGTTTCGCCACCAAACCACACCGGTGCCAGCAGCGTGACGCCAGCGGCGTCGAGCTGCGTCTTTACCTGCGTCGTCACCGCCTGCATCGCGCGCTGGCCGCCAATCAGCAGTGCGCGCTGGCCCAGCCCGGCGCAGATGGCCCCCAGCTGGTTAATCACACCCGCACCACGCAGCACGCGCGCCGGGAACAGCAAATTTTGTTGCGACATAGCGAAAGCTCTCTTTTTCAGGGAATGGCTGCATCATCGCCAAAGCGGCTTGCAGAAAAAATCCCTGTCAGTCGATAATCACTTCAGCGATTCGTTAACTATTGTCAGCAATCCCTGAAGGAAGTGCGGTGCCAACCTTACCCAATCTGAAACTGCTGCAGGTGTTTGCCAGCGTGGTGGAAAACCAGGGCTATTCGCGTGCGCAGCAGGCGCTGAACATGACCACGCCGGCCATCAGCGCCTACATGAGTGAACTGGAAAGCCAGCTGGGCTTTATTCTGTGCCAGCGCGGGCGCGCGGGCTTTGCGCTGACCAGCAAAGGCGAACAGTTCTACGCCTATACCCGGGAAATGCTGGCGACCCTGAGCGGCTGGCAGTCGCAGGTGGAGACGCTGAAAAGCGCGCAGGGCGGCACATTTGCGCTCGGCGTGGTCGACGCCACCGTCACCGACAGCACGCTGGATCTGCCGGCGGTTATCGCCCGTTTTAATCAGCGCTTTCCGGCGGTGTTTCTCACCCTCAGCGTGTGCGAGCCCAACGAACTGCAGCAGCAGGTGCTGGAAGATCGGCTCGACCTGGCCATCGGACACTTTCCGCTGCGCGCCAGCAATCTGGTGACGCTGCCGCTGTACGAGGAGCAGCAGTGGCTGTACTGCAGTCCGCAACATGCGCTGGCGCAGGGCGATGCGGATGTGCGTCGCGTGCAGCAGACCGGCATGGTAACGCGGCGCTACTGGAACCAGCAGGAGCTGAACAAGCGCGGTTTCCGCCATAGCACCGCCTCGGTGGAGAGCATTGAAGCGCAGCTGACGCTGATTCTCTCCGGGCGCTATATTGGCTTTTTGCCCGAGCATTACGCGCGCAGCCGCGAGCAGCAGGGCCAGTTGCTGCGCCTGCTGCCCCACCATTTTCACTTTCGCGCGCCGTTTTCGTTCGCCTTCCGGCGCGGCCGCGCGCGCGAGCCGCTGATCCGCGCGATGCGCGAAATTCTGAATCCAGCGCGAAAAACTGAGCGCGAAAGCTGACGCTGCGGCAATACTGTGTAAAAATACAGGCCGGTTTAACCAACAGTATTCACTATGGCCCTGACAGCAGCGATAAAAAGCCAGATTGCGCAATGGTATAAGGCGCTGCAGCAGCAGGTTCCTGACTTTATCCCGCGCGCGCCGCAGCGCCAGATGATCGCCGAAGTGGCGAAGAGTCTGGCCGGTGACGAGGGTCGCCATCTGGCCATTGAGGCGCCCACCGGCGTCGGCAAAACCCTGTCCTACCTGATTCCCGGCATTGCGGTCAGCCGCGCCGAAGAGAAACGTTTAGTCATCAGCACCGCCAACGTGGCGCTGCAGGATCAGATCTTCAGCAAAGATCTGCCGCTATTAAAGAAAATTATTCCTGACCTCACTTTCACCGCGGCTTTTGGTCGCGGGCGCTATGTCTGTCCGCGCAACCTGACCGCGCTGGCAGCCACGGACGATCAGCAGGGTGATCTGTTGCTGTATCTCGACGAACAGGCGGTGACCGGTTCGAAAGAGGAGCAGAAATTCTGCGCGCGGCTGGAGAAAGACCTCAGCAGCTATAAGTGGGATGGCCTGCGCGATCACAGCGACGTGGCGATTGACGACAGCCTGTGGCAGCGCCTCTCCACTGATAAAGCGAACTGCCTGGCACACCACTGCCGCTGGTATCGCGAATGCCCGTTCTTTGTGGCGCGACGCGAAATCGAGCAGGCCGATGTGGTGGTGGCGAACCATGCGCTGGTGATGGCGGCGATGGAGAACGAGTCGGTGCTGCCGCCGGCCAAACACCTGATGCTGGTGCTGGATGAAGGGCACCATCTGCCGGAAGTGGCGCGTGATGCGCTGGAGATGAGCGCGGAGATCACGCCGGGCTGGAGCAGCCTGCAGCTCGATCTGTTTGTGCGGCTGGTGGAGACCATCATGGCGCAGTTCCGGCCGAAATCCCCGCCGCCGCTGAGCAATCCCGAGCGTCTGAAAGGGCACTGTGATGAGATGCGCGAGCAGCTGCAGACGCTGTGCAACGCGCTCAATCCTCTGCTGCCGCGCGACAATCAGCCAGGCGAGTTTCGCTTTGTGCTCGGTGAGCTGCCGCCAGAACTGCTGACCCTGTGCGCGCGGCTGTTTAAGCTGAGTGATGCGCTGCGTGGCCTGAGCGAAGGGCTGCTCAACGAGCTGGGCGAACAGACCGGCAAGGCCGATATCATGCGGCTGCACAAAGCCATCCTGCAGCTCAATCGCCACTTCGGCTGGTTTGAATCCATCAGCAAACTGTGGCGGCTGGCGGCGATGGAAAAAGCGTCCAACGCGCCGGTGTCGAAATGGGTGACGCGTGAAATTCGTGACGGCCAGGCGCATCTGCTGTTTCACTGCGCCGGGATTCGCGTCAGCGACCAGCTGGAAAAGCTGCTGTGGCGCAAAATCCCGCACGTGGTGGTGACCTCGGCTACGCTGCGTTCGCTGAACAGCTTTAATCGCCTGCAGGAGATGTCCGGCCTGAACCAAAAGGCCGGCGACCGCTTTGTGGCACTCGACTCGCCGTTTAATCATGTCGATCAGGGCAAGCTGATCATTCCGCAAATGCGCTATGAGCCGCTGCTGGCCAATGAAGCGGAGCACATCGCTGAGATGGCGCGCTTCTTCCGCCAGCAAATGCAGGCGCAGCAGCACAAAGGCGTGCTGGTGCTGTTTGCCAGCGGACGGGCAATGCAGCAGTTTGTCAGCCTGGTGCCGGAGCTGCGTCTGTCGATGCTGGTGCAGGGCGATCAGCCGCGTTCACGGCTGGTGGAGCTTCACCGGCAACGGGTGACCGCCGGACAAAGCAGCATTCTGGTTGGCCTGCAATCCTTTGCCGAAGGGCTCGATTTGAAAGGCGATCTGCTGTCGCAGGTGCACATCCATAAAATTGCTTTTCCGCCGGTAGACAGTCCGGTAATTTTGACCGAAGGGGAGTGGCTGAAGAGCCTCAAACGCTACCCGTTTGAAGTACAAAGTTTACCCAGCGCATCGTTTACGCTGATCCAGCAGGTCGGGCGTTTGATCCGCAGCCATCAGTGTTTTGGTGAAATCGTCATTTACGATCGCCGGCTGTTGAGCAAAACCTACGGCAGCCGCCTGCTGGCCGCGCTACCGGTGTTTCCGATTGAACAACCACCGGTGCCGGAAGCGGACAAACCGGCGAAGCGCAGCAAGAAATCCTGAGTATGCGGCAACAGCCGGATGCACGATTGTTGGCCGCCGGGTGACGGCGCGCCCTGGAAGCGGGAAAGTGTGATGGAACTGAATAAGATCATTAAAGAGATTGGCCGTGGCAAGAATCACGCACGCGATATCGACTTTGACACTGCCGTGGCGCTTTACAGCGCGATGCTGGCGGACGAGGTGCCGGATCTCGAACTGGGTGGCGTGCTGATTGCGCTGCGCATCAAAGGGGAAGGGGAAGCAGAGATGCGCGGCTTCTACCACGCGATGCAGCAGCGCATGATGCGGCTGCAGGCCCCGGCACAGCGTCCGATGCCCATTGTGATCCCCAGCTATAACGGCGCGCGTCGCCAGGGCAACCTGACGCCGCTGCTGGCGCTGCTGCTGGTGAAGCTCGGTTTTCCGGTGTTGCTGCACGGCGTCAGCGACGACCCAACCCGCGTAACCAGCGAAGCGGTGCTGGCGGCGCTGGATATTGCGCCGGTGACCAGTGCACAGCAGGCGCAGGCGAAACTCGACGCTGGCGAGCTGGCATTCATCACCATCAATGATTTATGTGCGCCAATGGCTAAACAGCTGGCGCTGCGCTGGCGCATGGGCGTGCGTAACAGCGCGCACACGCTGGCCAAGCTGGCGACGCCGTTTGCCGAACGCGCCGCGCTGCGGCTGGCGAGCGTGTCGCATCCGGAATATGTGCCGCGCGTGGGGAAATTCTTCCAGGATATCGATGCACCAGCAATTCTGCTGAACGGCACTGAAGGTGAGGTCTATGCCAATCCGCAGCGCTGCCCGGCGATTAATTATATTCGCGGTGCCGGCGCAGAAGCGGAAGTGTGGGTTGAGCGGCAGCCGGAGGTCGCGCTGGCGTTAGCAGAGAGCAAAGGCGCCCAGGATACCGCAGCGTGGATCCGTCAGGTGCTGGCCGGTGAACGCGCGGTGCCGCAGGCGCTGCGCCTGCAGCTGGCGTGCTGTCTGGTGGCGACCGGCGAAGCCGCAACGATGGCCGATGCCGAAACGCGGTTACAGCAGACGGGAATTTAACCGGGCTGCCCGGCTGGCCATGCACGAAAAACCTGGGCGGTGACGGCGGTCACCGCAGCGGTTGCGCAGGGGGTGCACGCCTGCGCAGCTGAAGGAGCTTGCTGAGCAGCGCCATCAGCGTTTAATCAGTACGCTCTCCACCAGCTGCTGCCAGAACGTAATACCAATCGGCAGCAGCGCATCGTTGAAATCATAGTTCGCATTGTGCAGCGGGGCTGAAGGCGTGGCACCGTCAGCGCCGAGCCAGAAATAGGCGCCGGGACAGGCTTCCAGCATGCAGGCGAAATCTTCAGACGCCATCGACGGATTAACCTGCCAGTGCACCTGCTGTTCACCCAGCAGCTGGCACGCCACGTCACGCACCTGCTCCGCCGGGGCGACATGGTTGGCGGTAACCGGATAGCCAGGATACCAGTGAATCTCGCCGCTGACGCCAAACGGGCGCGGCAGGGTGGTGACAAAATCTTCAATCAGACCGCGCACGCGATTGCGCACGTCGGTCTGCAGACATCGCACCGTACCGCGCAGCGTGATCTGCTCCGGAATGACGTTAATGGCCTCGCCACCGTGAATCTGGGTGACGCTGACCACCGCCGACGCCAGCGGTGACAGGCGGCGCGACGGGATGGTTTGCAGCGCCAGAATCAGCTCGGCGGCGACCACCATCGGGTCGGCACCGCTTTCCGGCATCGCCGCATGGCAGCTTTTGCCGTGCAGCGTAATCTCAAACGAATCCAGCGATGCCATCATCGCGCCCGGATTTACCGCCAGCGATCCCACCGGCAATCCCGGCCAGTTGTGCATCGCGTACACGGCATCCATCGGGAAGCGCTGAAATAGACCTTCCTCCACCATTTTGCGCGCACCACCGAGATTCTCTTCGGCCGGCTGAAACAGGAAGTGTACCGTACCTTTGAAATTACGCGTGGCGGCCAGCTGACAGGCTGCGGCCAGCAGTATCGCGGTGTGGCCATCGTGACCGCAGGCGTGCATCACGCCAGGCCGGCTCGATTTCCACTGCGGCTCGCCTTTTTCGGTGATCGGCAGGGCATCCATATCGGCGCGCAGCCCGATGACCGGACCGGGACCGTTTTCCAGCGTGCCGATCACGCCAGTGCCGGCGAGGCCGCGAAACACCTGCAGTCCGGCATCGGTCAGCACCTGGGCCACCAGCTCGCTGGTCTGCTGCTCCTGGTAACCCAGTTCAGGGTGTTGATGTAACTGACGACGCCAGGTGAGGGCGTTTTCCAGCAGGACAGCAGGCAGGCTCATAAGGTAAGGCTCCATCAGCAGCGTCAGCTGCGCAATCTCCGACGCGGGAAGTTAAGTGTCCACTGTAGTGGTAAGCGTGGGGGGCGTCTATCGTGGAAAGGAATAATTTGGCTATAGGCTATAGCGGATTGGAATAAGAGGCAGGGGCAAGGTCGGCATCAATGCCGACCCTACAGAGCGCGATAGGATACCGTTGTGCTGGCGCTGCACGCGGTCGGCATCAATGCCGACCCGACAGCGCGTGATGGGATACCGCCATGCTGGCGCTGCACGCGGTCGGCATCAATGCCGACCCTACAGGGCGCGATGGGATACCGCCATGCTGGCGCAGCACGCGGTCGGCATCAATGCCGACCCTACAGGGCGCGATGGGATACCGCCATGCTGGCGCAGCAAGCTGTCGGCATCAATGCCGACCCGACAGAGCGCGATGGGATACCGTCGTGCTGGTGCTGCACGCGGTCGGCATCAATGCCGACCTTGAACAGTGCAACTTTTGGGAACAGTGTTAAGGCTTAACAGACCCACATTGCGGCATGGCCCAGCCATGGTAACTTCCCGTAGGGTGCGCATTGATGCGCACCTGAAACTACTTCAGCATCGGCAAATTGAGACCGTGCTGCTCTGCGCAGGTCTGCGCCAGCTCGTAGCCCGCATCGGCATGACGCATCACGCCGGTGGCCGGGTCGTTCCACAGTACGCGACCAAGGCGCGCATCCGCTTCAGCCGTACCGTCACAGACGATCACCACCCCGGAATGCTGCGAGAAGCCCATACCGACGCCGCCGCCGTGGTGCAGGCTCACCCAGGTGGCTCCGCCGGCGGTGTTCAGCAGCGCGTTCAGCAGCGGCCAGTCTGACACCGCATCCGAGCCATCCTTCATCGCCTCGGTTTCACGGTTAGGTGACGCCACCGAGCCGCAGTCGAGGTGGTCACGACCAATCACGATCGGCGCTTTCAGCTCGCCGTTGCGCACCATCTCATTGAATGCCAGCGCCGCTTTATGACGCTCGCCCAGCCCCAGCCAGCAAATACGCGCCGGCAGGCCCTGGAAGGCGATGCGCTCCTGCGCCATATCCAGCCAGCGGTGCAGGTTTTTGTGATCCGGGAACAGCTCTTTCAGTTTGGCGTCGGTTTTATAGATATCTTCCGCATCGCCCGAGAGCGCCACCCAGCGGAACGGGCCTTTGCCTTCGCAGAACAGCGGACGAATATACGCCGGCACGAAGCCCGGGAAATCAAAGGCGTTTTTCACCCCTTCATCCAGCGCCACCTGACGAATGTTGTTGCCGTAATCCACGGTCGGCACACCCATGTGGTGGAAGTCGAGCATCGCCTGCACGTGCTGCGCCATGGAGGCGCGTGCCGCTTTCTCTACTGCTTTCGGATTGCTGACGCGCTCGGCTTCCCAGCGCGCCACGTCCCAGCCCACCGGCAGATAGCCGTTGATCGGGTCGTGCGCGGAGGTCTGATCGGTCACGATGTCAGGCTTCATGCCGCCCGCTTTCGCGCGCTGCACCAGTTCCGGGACCAGCTCGGCCGCGTTGCCCAGCAGCCCCACGGAGATCGCCTGGCCGGCTTCGGTGGCGTCTTTGATCAGCGCCAGCGCCTCATCCAGGCTGTAGGCTTTATGGTCGAGGTAGCGGGTGCGCAGACGGAAATCGATGCGCGACTCCTGGCACTCAATCGCCAGCACGCAGGCACCGGCCAGCACGCCCGCCAGCGGCTGCGCGCCGCCCATGCCGCCCAGACCGGCGGTGAGGATCCAGCGGCCCGTCAGGTCACTGTTGTAGTGCTGGCGACCGGCTTCGGCGAAGGTTTCAAAGGTACCCTGCACGATGCCCTGCGCGCCGATATAGATCCATGAACCGGCGGTCATCTGGCCATACATCATCAGCCCGGCCTTATCCAGTTCGTGGAAGTGATCCCACGTCGCCCAGTGCGGCACCAGGTTGGAGTTGGCCAGCAGTACGCGCGGCGCATCGGCATGGGTGCGGAACACACCGACCGGCTTGCCGGACTGAATCAGCAGCGTCTCTTCCGGCTGCAGCGCGCGCAGCGAGCGCAGAATCTGTTCAAAGCACGCCCAGTTGCGCGCGGCTTTGCCGATTCCGCCATACACCACCAGATCCTCCGGGCGTTCGGCCACGTCAGGATCGAGGTTGTTCTGAATCATGCGGTATGCCGCTTCAATCAGCCAGTTGGCGCAGTGCAGTTCATTACCGCGCGGCGCACGGATTTCACGGGCAACAGCCTGAGTCAAAGTTTCGCTCATCATCGGTTCCTTAATTAGCAGTAGAACGCTGGCTTGGCAGCAGCGCAGTAAGGGTTTCAGGCCAGACGTAACTGCTGGCCCACAGGCGCATGGCATCAATGTCCGGCGCCAGTAAACGGTCCTGATCGAGGAAGGCGACCTGCGCACGAATGCGGCTCATCTCCTGTTCGATCGCGGCAGAGCTTTGCAGCGGGCGGTGGAAGTCGATGCCCTGCGCCGCCGCCATCGCTTCAATGCCGACCACGGCAGCGGTGTTGAAGCACATCTCGCCCAGGCGGCGTGCCGCGTAGGTGGCCATCGATACGTGATCTTCCTGATTGGCTGAGGTCGGCAGGCTGTCGACGCTGCCCGGGTGCGCCAGCGATTTGTTCTCCGAGGCCAGCGCGGCAGCGGTAACCTGCGCAATCATGAAGCCCGAGTTCACGCCGCCGTCGCGCACCAGGAAGGGCGGCAGGCCGGAGAGACCGGTGTCGAGCAGCAGCGCCAGGCGGCGTTCGGAGATGGCACCGACTTCGGCAATCGCCAGCGCGATGATGTCGGCGGCAAAGGCCACCGGCTCGGCGTGGAAGTTACCGCCGGAGATCACGTCGCCGCTGTCGCTGAAGACCAGCGGGTTGTCAGAAGCGGCGTTAGCTTCAATCTGCAGCACGCGCGCGGCGTGGCTGAGGTTATCGAGACAGGCGCCCATCACCTGCGGTACGCAGCGGATCGAATAGGGATCCTGCACGCGTCCGCAGTTGCTGTGCGAACTGAGAATTTCGCTGCCTTCGAGCAGTGTCGCCACCGCAGCGGCGACGGCAATCTGCCCGTGCTGGCCACGCGCCTGATGGATGCGCGCATCAAACGGTTTAACCGAGCCTTTAATCGCTTCCAGCGACAGCGCGCCGGCCATAAGCCCGGCGGCAAACAGATTTTCGGCTTCAAACAGACCACGCAGCGCCAGCGCGGTAGAGACCTGGGTGCCGTTGAGCAACGCCAGACCCTCTTTTGGCCCCAGCACAATCGGCTGCAGGCCGACGCGGGCCAGGCCTTCGCTGGCGGGTACCAGCTGGCCGTCAATGCGCACCTGGCCTTCACCGAGCAGCATCAGGGAGAGATGCGCCAGCGGCGCCAGATCGCCGGACGCGCCAACCGATCCCTTCGCCGGGATGCACGGCATCACGCCGGCGTTGAACAGCGCCAGCAGCGCGTCAATCAGTTCCATGCGGATGCCCGAGTGACCGCGTGCCAGGCTGATGATTTTGCTGGCGACCACCAGGCGGGTGACGTTGTCCGGCAGCAGATCGCCGAGGCCGACGCTGTGTGACAGCACCAGGTTGCGCTGCAGTTCCGCCAGGCGTTCGGCGGGGATCTGCGTTTGCGCCAGCTTGCCGAAGCCGGTGTTGATGCCGTACACCACCTTGCCGGAGGCGACGATGGCCTCGACGGTTTCACGTGCGCGGTCAATATCCGCCCGCGCTTCCTCTGCCAGCTGCAGGGTCACCTTATCCTGATAAATGCGGCGTAAGGTGGCGAGGTCCACTTCACCGGGAACGAGGCGAATTGCCTGAACCGAACCTGACATAGTCTACTCCTGTCTATACAAGTGATCTGCCACGTTGTGGCGGAGCGTAAGTTGCGATGGCATCCGCCAGGGGCGCTATAAGTGTTGTGAGTGAAGCATAAGTGTCTAATCTTGTCTATACAAGTAGCAAGCGCTGTGCCAGATTGATCGTATTCTGTGAAACGTGCCGCAATGCGGGCGCGGCAACCTCCAGCCTGGTGCGGTGCACCAAAAGCGGGCGGCAACTGCACCACGCAAGCAGGCTATGCACCATTGGATGTATATACATTTAGGCGGCGAGACAGTAAACTTCACACATCATTCGGAAAAGGAACAGGAAATGGCGGAGCAAACGGCAATCGCACAGCTGGCGGCAGCGATGGGGGATGAACCCGCGCCCATTTACCAGCGCGTTAAGCAGGCAATCGTCAGCCAGATCCGGGAAGGTCACTGGAAAGCCAACCAGCGGGTGCCGTCGGAGAGCGAGCTGGTCAATGAACTGGGCGTCAGCCGCATGACCATCAACCGTGCGCTGCGCGAACTCACCAGCGAAGGGTTTCTGGTGCGCATGCAGGGCGTCGGGACCTTTGTCGCGGAGATGAAGGGCTACACCGCAATGCTGGAAGTGCATAACATCGCCGATGAAATTGCCCAGCGCGGCCATACGCACAGCTGCAAAATTCTCTCAATAGGTCAGATGAAGGCCGATCCGGAACAGGCGGCGGTGCTGGGACTCTCCACCGGCCAGACGCTGTATCATTCGCTGATCGTGCACTACGAAAATGAGCTGCCGGTGCAACTGGAAGATCGTCTGGTCAATCCGCTGGTCGCGCCTGACTACCTCAGCCAGGATTACCACAGCCTGACACCGTATACCTATCTGATGCGCGTCGCCCCGCTGACTGCTGGTGAGCATATCGTTGAAGCGGTACTGCCGGATTTGCGCCAGCGTAAGCATCTGGCGCTGGACGAGCACGAGCCGTGCCTGCTTATCCGCCGCCAGACGTGGAGCGACAACAAAATCGTCACCTATGCGCGCCTGCTCTATCCAGGCTCACGCTACAAATTGCTGGGCCGCTTCAGGGGACACGGCTAAGCGCGATAAACAGCAGGCTGGCCTCTGCCGTTTGCGGCACCAGCTGCTGCTGCTCCTGCAGCCACCACATTCCCTGCTGCGCCTGCAGCGTCTCGCCCGCACTGCTGTGCCATGTACCGGCCAGCACATACGCCACGCCATGCAGGCTGCTGACCGTCTGCTGCTCCACGCTTACCGCCGCGCGCCAGGCGTCGCGCCGCGTCATGATGTTGAAGTCCTGACAGCTGCCGCTGACCTGCGCCTCTATCGCCCATTCGCCGGGAAAGGCCCACGGCTGATGGGGCAGCAACGTCTGTTCGGCCTGTTCACAGCGCAGCAGCACGCTATCGCCGTGCAGTAAAGTGATCACCCGATCGACGCCGGGGAAGGGCGAGAACGGCCCGTTGGCGTCGATGGTGGCGATGCTGGCGCGCCACTGGAACTCTGCTGCGCCCGGCGGATAGCTGATAATTTCGCGCGTTTCCCCGCCGCCGTTGCGCCAGCGGCTGACCGGCAGCTGCGCGTAGTCAAAGCGCGCGTTCATTGCAGCGCCCGCATCGCCCGGGCAAAGCCAGCGGCGGCCGCTTCTTCCGCCGCGTGATGGCCTTGCTGAATCACCGGCTGTCCGGCAACAAACACGTCACGAATCTGCTGGCTGCTGCCGGCAAACAGCCAGCGATTGAGCAGCGCGGCGGAGCTGACGCTGGCCAGCAGCGCATCCTCCTCCAGCACCAGCCAGTCGGCGCGTTTGCCCACCGCCAGCTCACCGCTGGCAATGCCACAGGCCTGCGCGCCGCCCTGCGCCGCCTGCTGCCACAGCAGATCGCCGACCGAGGGTTGATCGGTTAGCGTGATGCGGTTGCGGCGACGATCGCGCAGCCGCTGGCCATACTCCAGCCAGCGCAGCTCCTCGAGCGCACTGAGCGAAACGTGGCTGTCGGAGCCAATGCCCCAGCGCCCGCCGCGCCCGATGTACTCCACCGCCGGGAAGATGCCGTCGCCGAGATTGGCTTCGGTGGTGGGACATAGTCCGGCAATCGCACCGCTGTCCGCCATGCGCGCCATCTCCTGCTGATCGAGATGGGTGGCGTGAATCAGGCACCAGCGCGCATCAACGGCAAAGCGGTTATACAACCACGCCACCGGCCGTTCGCCGCTCCATGCCAGACTGTCATTAACCTCTTTTTCCTGCTCGGCAACGTGAATGTGCACCGGCAGATGCGCAGCGCTGGCGGCCAGCACCTCATGCATCTGGGCTTCGCTCACCGCGCGCAGCGAGTGGAAACACAGGCCGTGGTTGATCAGCGGCTGCTGCGCGCTCCACTGCGCGACGCGCTGCTGCTGTTGCAGATAGGCATCGGTGTGCTGAATGAAGCGTCGCTGACCGTCGCTGGCCGGTTGCGCACCGAAGCCGCTGTAACTGTACAGCACCGGCAGCAGCGTCTGGCCGATACCGGCAGTGTGCGCGGCCTGCATCAGCTGATGCAGCATCGCATCATCGGCATACGGCTGGCCGTGCGGATCGTGATGCAGATAGTGAAATTCTGCCACCTGGCTGTAGCCGCCCTTGAGCATATCAATGTAGAGATGGGTGGCGATGGCACCGACCTGCTCAGGCGACAGGCGCTGCACCATGCGGTACATCAGATCGCGCCACGTCCAGAAGCTGTCCTGTGGATCGCCTGCCACTTCCGCCAGCCCGGCCATGGCGCGCTGGAAGGCATGGGAATGCAGGTTGGCCATCGCCGGAATCACCGGTCCGGCCAGGCGCACGGCGTCACCGGGCGTACTGTCGGCGGTAAGGGCGCGAATAGATCCCTGATCGTCGGTTGCGATCAGCACGTTTTCCTGCCAGCCGTCGGCCAGGCGTGCGCGTGGGGCAAAATAAACTGCCATGGTTGATCCTCAATGGCGGAAAGTTGTATATACATATACATACTTTGAGGCGCAGTGTAAATCGCCAGACAAAAGGGGAGTGGGATGGCAAGTAAACAGATCGACAGCCTGTGGCTGGGGGCCGATGTGGTCACCATGCGTGACGGTCGCTATAACCTGATTGAGGATGGCGCCGTGGCGGTGGATAACGGCGAGCTGGTGTGGGTCGGCCCGCGCAGTGCGTTACCGGACTTTGCCCCGCGCCGGCAGCAGCAGTTTGACGGCGGCATCATTACGCCCGGTCTGGTGGATTGCCACACGCATCTGGTGTTTGGCGGCGATCGCAGCCAGGAGTTCGAACAGCGGCTCAACGGCGTGAGCTACGCGGAGATCGCCGCGCAGGGCGGCGGCATCCTGTCGACGGTGCGCGCCACGCGCGCGGCCAGTCAGCAGCAGCTGGTGGCGTCGGCGCGCTGGCGGCTCGATCGCCTGCTGGCCGAAGGCGTTACCACGGTGGAAATTAAATCCGGCTACGGGCTGGACGAAGAGAGCGAACTCACTCTGCTGCGCGCTATCCGCGAGCTAGCGCAGTCGGTGCCTGCCGATGTGCAGGCCACCTGCCTGGCGGCGCACGGCTTCCCGCCAGAGTTCAGGGATAACCCGCAGGGCTGGATTGATATTATCTGTCAGCGCCTGTTGCCGCGGGTGAAAGCGGAGGGGCTGGCGGATGCGGTCGACGCGTTTTGCGAACACCTGGCGCTGTCACCGCAGCAGGTGAGCGCGGTATTTGATGCCGCCAAAGCGCTCGGCCTGCCGGTGAAGCTGCACGCTGAACAGCTGTCGGCACTCGGCGGTGCCGCACTGGCGGCGCGCTATGGTGCGCTCTCTGCCGATCACCTCGAATATGCCACCGAACAGGATGCCCGCGCGATGGCGGAGCATGGCACGGTGGCGGTACTGCTGCCCGGAGCGTTCTATCTGCTGCGCGAGACGCAGCGTCCGCCGGTCGAACTGTTCCGCCAGCACGGCGTGCCGATGGCGCTGGCCAGCGATGCCAATCCGGGCACGTCACCGGCGCTGTCGCTGCGGCTGATGCTGAACATGGGCTGTACGCTGTTTGGCCTGACGCCGGAGGAAGCGCTGGCCGGCGTCACGCTGTGGGGCGCGAAGGCGCTAGGCCTGCAGGCCACGCACGGCTCGCTGGAGCCAGGCAAAGTAGCCAATTTTGTCCACTGGCCGCTGGCTCGCCCGGCTGAGCTGGTTTACTGGCTGGGCGGCGAACTGCCGTGCCAGGTTATCTATCGTGGAGAAGCGCAATGACCCCTTTTCATTTCACCGCCGGTAAGCTGCCGCTGCTGGTCAGTATTCCGCATGCCGGTACCCAACTGACGCCGGAAGTTGACGCCGGGCTGAGCGAGGCCGCGCGCGGCCTGCCGGATACCGACTGGCATATTCCGCTGCTGTACGATTTTGTGCGCGACCTCGGTGCCAGTGTGCTGATCTGTCACTACTCGCGCTTCGTAATCGATCTCAACCGTCCGCCGGACAACCAGCCGCTGTACAGCACGGCCACCACCGGGCTCTATCCGGAGACGCTGTTTGATGGCACGCCGACCTTTAAACCCGGCATGACGCCGGACAGCGCGGCGCGCCAGCGCTATCTCGAGACTATCTGGCAACCCTATCATCAGCAGATTCAGCAGGAGCTGGCGCGGCTGAAAGCCGAACATGGCTATGCGCTGCTGTTTGATGCGCACTCCATCGCTTCGGTGATTCCGCGCCTGTTCGATGGCCAGCTGCCGGATCTGAATATCGGCACCAACGATGGCGCCAGCTGTTCGGCGGCCAGCATCGCGGCGATTGAGCAGGTGTGCGCCGCGCAAAGCGACTACAGCTGGGTGGTGAACGGACGCTTTAAAGGCGGCTACATCACGCGCGCTTACGGCCAGCCAGCGCAGGGCGTGCAGGCGGTGCAGCTGGAGCTGGCGCAGCTGAATTACATGGATGAGGTGCCGCCGTTTGCCTGGCAGCAGGATCGCGCCACGCGGTTGCAGCACGTGCTGAAGCCGCTGCTGCAGGCGTTTCTGCAGGCGGGGAAAGCCGTTTAATTGATGCGGGTCGCCATCATGGTGACCCCGTTTCTCATGTGGCGGATGGACATCCGCTGCCTCACTCCCCAATGCTGTGCAACCCCCGCCCTGAAAGGGTGCACGACGCGGTCCGCCTGACGCCGATCCCCTCCGTTTACCATCTTTGCCGATCTGGCACAGCCCTTGCTAGCTTGTATGTACAAGTAAAGACCGCGCGGCAATGATGACTATTTATTCTGGCTGGCTCACAAAAAGCTTATGCCGACAATGATCTGCCGCAGGCTAACTTGTATATACATGAAATGTCATTTGCGCTGTATCAGCCAACAGAGACAGCCAGATTTGTTAACCACCAGGAGAAGACGTATGACACACCGTGCCCCGTTTCGCCGTTTTTGCCTTACCACGCTGTTTGCCAGCCTGATGCTGGCCGGCGTGTCTGCCGAGGCTAAAGAGTGGAAATCCATCACCATCGCCACTGAAGGCAGCTATGAGCCGTGGAACCTGACGCTGCCGGGCGGCAAGCTGGGCGGCTTCGAACCTGAACTGATGGAAGATCTCTGCAAGCGCATGAGCATTCAGTGCAAGCTGGTGGTGCAGAACTGGGACGGGATGATTGCCGGACTGAACGCCGGGAAATATGACGTCATCATGGATGCGATTGTGATTACGCCGGACCGGAAAAAAGTGGTCAACTTCACCACGCCGTACGCGTCAACGCCGGCGACCTTCATCACCAGCAAAGATAACCCGCTGCTGCCGGCCGATAAGAACATCATCAAACTGCACGACGACGAGGCTGCCATCAATGCGGCCATCGCCCCGCTGAAGGCGGCGCTCAAGGGCAAAACCATCGGCATTGCCTCCGGCACCGTGTATACGCCGTTTATCGATAAATACTTCAAAGATGTGGCCGACGTGCGCGAATACACCGCTTCGGCGGATGCGATTCTCGATCTGCAGGCGGGCCGCATCGATGCGGTGTTTGATGACGTGACCTTCGCGCAGTCGATGCTGGCGCGAAAAGAGAACAGCAACCTGACATTCAGCGGCCCGCAGCTGGGCGGTCCGATCTGGGGGGAAGGCGAAGCGATGGGCGTGCGCATGGCTGATAACGACCTGAAGGCCAAACTCGATGCCGCCATTCACGCTGCGCTGGCGGACGGCACGGTGAAAAAGCTGAGCGAGAAGTGGTTTAAAACTGACGTAACGCCGTAAGTGAGGTGAAAGATGATGAGCCTGCTGAGTTTTGGTGCAGATGGCTGGGGTCGCCTGATTCTGAGCGCCGCCGGTACCACGCTGCTGCTGTCGCTGGCGGCGCTGATGATTGGCGCCGTGGTCGGTTCCGGCGTGGCGGCGGCGAAACTCTCGCACCAGCGCTGGCTGCGCTGGCTGGGTGAAAGCTATTCGGTGGTGTTTCGCGGCATCCCGGAACTGCTGGTGATCTACCTGTTCTACTTCGGTGGATCGGGATTGATCACGCTGGTCGGCCAGCTGTTTGGTGCTGACGGCTTTATTGAGGCACCGCCGTTCCTGATTGGCGCGCTGGCTATCGGGCTCATCTCCGGATCCTATCAGGGTGAAGTGTATCGCGCTGCGCGCCTGGCGCTGGCCAAGGGCGAAGTCGAAGCGGCGGTAGCCATCGGGATGCCGCGCTGGCGTATCGCCCAGCGCATTCTCGTCCCGCAGATTGTGCGCTACGCGCTGCCGGGGATGTCCAACGTCTGGCAGATGAGCCTGAAAGATTCGGCGCTGGTGTCAGTGACCGGCATCGTCGAGCTGATGCGCGCCAGCCAGGTGGCGGCCGGTTCAACGCGCGATTACTTCACCTTTTATCTGATTGGCGGTGGCTGCTATCTGCTGCTGACACTGCTGTCGAACCATGCGTTTCGCCGCGCGGAATCGCGCCTGGGCCGCGCATGGCAAAGTCGCACTGCGGCACAGCACTAAGGAGCAGCAGCATGATCGACTTCGCTTTTCTTGCCGACACTTTTCTTAAGCTGAGCGCGGCGCTGCCGGTGACGCTCGGGCTGTTTATCAGCGCCTTTGTCTGCGGCGGGCTGCTGGCGCTGGGCATTCTGGCGCTGCGCATGAGCCGCTGGCGGCTGCTGAGCGGTTTTGCCCGCGGCTATATTCTGGTGTTTCGCGGCTCGCCGCTGCTGATTCAGCTGTTTCTCATCTACTACGGGCTCGGCCAGTTTGGCGTGATTCGCCACAGCTTCGTCTGGCCGTTTCTGCGCGAGCCGTTTATCTGCGCGGTGCTGGCGCTGTCGCTGTGTACCGCCGCTTACACCGCTGAGATCCTGCGCGGTGCGCTGCTGGCGGTGCCGGCAGGTCAGGTCGAAGCCGGGCTGGCCTGCGGCATGTCACGCTGGCTGCTGCTGCGCCGCATCATCGCGCCGATCATGCTGCGCTATGCGCTGCCGGCGTACTCCACCGAGGCGATTCTGCTGGTGAAATCCACCGCGCTCGCCAGCCTGGTCACGGTGTGGGATGTCACCGGCGTGGCGCAGCAGATCATCCAGCGTACCTATCGCACCATGGAGGTGTTTGTCTGCGCTGCGGCGATCTACCTGATTCTCAACTTTATTATCGTCCAGCTGTACGCGCTGTTAGAGCGCCGTCTGACCCCGGTGCACCGCGCTGAAAAAAAGCCGCTGCCCGCCGTTAAACCGCTTGCCGGAGACTAATATGCATTCCACTTCACCAGTCACCTTGTCCGCCACTGATATCCATAAATCCTTTGGCGCTATGGAGGTGCTCAAGGGCATCTCGCTGCAGGCGCATCAGGGCGATGTTATTTCAATTCTCGGTGCCAGCGGCTCGGGCAAAAGTACCTTGCTGCGCTGCATCAATCTGCTGGAAACGCCGGATGCCGGCGTGGTGAGCGTCGGCGGCGAAACCATTGAAATGAAGCGCCACGCGCGCGGCCATCAGCTGGCGGCGAATCCTAAGCAGATTGAGCGCCTGCGCTCGCGGCTGGGCATGGTGTTTCAAAGCTTCAATCTGTGGTCGCACATGACGGTGCTGCAGAACGTGATTGAAGGTCCGCACTATGTGCTGAAGCGCGACAAAAAGAGTTGTATCGCCCAGGCAGAGCAGTTGCTGGATCGCGTCGGGCTGCTTAACCGCAAGGATTTTTATCCGGCGCAGCTCTCCGGCGGCCAGCAGCAGCGTGTGGCAATTGCCCGTGCGCTGGCGATGGATCCGGAAGTGATGCTGTTTGATGAGCCAACCTCGGCGCTCGACCCGGAACTGGTCGGCGAGGTGCTCAAGGTGATGCGCAGCCTGGCGGAAGAGGGGCGCACCATGCTGGTGGTGACGCACGAGATGGGCTTCGCGCGCAACGTCTCTAATCGCGTGGTGTTTATGCATCAGGGCAACATTGATTGCGAGGGCACGCCGGAAGCGATGTTTGGCGCCAGCGGTTCATCGCGCTTTAAGCAGTTTATCTCCAGCCATCAGAGCCATCACGCGGAGCAGCCAGTATGACCGTCGTCTGGGGCGATGCGCCGCTGACCTGGCAGGCGCTGGTACAGGTAGCGCGACATAACGCCGAACTGACGCTGAGCGCCGCCGCCTGGCAGCGCATTGCGCGCGGTCGCGAGATCGTCGAACAGATCGTTGCCAGCGGTCAGATTGCCTATGGCATCAACACCGGGCTGGGGGCGCTATGTAACATCACCCTGCCAGAAGACCAGCTCAGCCAGCTGTCACGCAATACGTTGCTGAGCCACGCCTGCGGCGTCGGTCCGCTGCTGACGCGCGAGCAGACGCGCGCCATTCTGTGTGCGGCCATCGCCAACTACAGCCACGGCAAATCCGGCGTTTCGGTGGCGCTGGTGCAGCATCTGCTGGCGCTGCTCAATCAGCAGATCACGCCGCAGGTGCCGTCGCAGGGTTCAGTCGGTTATCTCACCCACATGGCGCATATCGGGCTGGCGCTGATTGGCGTGGGCGACGTTGAGTACCAGCAACAGGTGATGCCGGCGGAGCAGGCGCTGCGGCTGGCTGGCTTGCAGCCGTATCGCCCCGGTGCCAAAGAGGGCCTGAGCCTGGTCAACGGTACGCCGTGCATGACCGGGCTGAGCTGTCTGGCGCTGGACGATGCGGCGCGGCTGCTGGATTGCGCGGATGTCACCGGCGCGATGAGCTTCGAAGCGCTGCGCGGTCAGCTGGCGGCGTTTGATGCCGAGGTGATTGCGCTGAAAGCCAGTCCCGGCATGCAGCACAGCGGCCAGCGTCTGCGTGCGCTGCTGAGCGACAGCCCGCTGCTGGCAGCGAGCTGCGGCATACGCACCCAGGATGCGCTCAGCCTGCGTTCGATGCCGCAGGTGCACGGTGCCAGCCGCGATCAGTTCGCCCACGCGGCGCGTCAGGTTGAGATCGAACTGAATGCCTGCACCGATAATCCGCTGGTACTGGGCACGCCGGACAACTGGCGCGTGGTGTCGCAGGCCAATCCGCACGGTGAATCGGTCGCCATGGCGGCCGATCTGCTGGCAATTGCCATGGCGGAGATTGGCAGCATAGCCGAGCGCCGGCTGGACCGGCTGGTCAATCCGCTGGTCAGCGGGCTGCCGCCGTTTCTGGTGGCGCAGCCGGGCGTCAACTCCGGCATGATGATCGCGCAATACGTGGCGGCTTCCCTGTGCGCGGAGAATCGTCAGCTGGCGCAGCCGGCGGTGCTGGACAATTACGTCACCTCGGGACTGCAGGAGGATCACCTCAGCCTCGGTACCGGCGCGGCGCTCAAGCTGCTCAGACTGCTGAATAACCTCTGGCAGGTGCTGGCGATTGAGTACCTGCTGGCGGCGCAGGCGCTGGATTTTCACGGTGAGGCGCAGCTGGCCCGCGGCACGGGCCGGGCGCTACGCGCGCTGCGTGCTGAGGTTGCCACCTGGCAGGAGGATCGCTGGCTGGCACCGGAGATAGCCCGGGCGGTGAAGGTGTTACAGACGCTGGCCTGCTAGCGGCGCGAGGTGACGCGCCGCCAGTGTCCTGATTTAACCGCGGCGCGCGTCCGGGCGCACCAGATCAAAACGCTGATCTTCGCTGATCGCGTAATAGGCGGAAGGACCGCCGGCGCGCAGAATCGGCTGCGCTTTGGCGGTCTGGTAGATGCCGTTCTCCAGCAGCGCTTCATCGATATGAATCGCCACCGCTTCGCCCAGTACCAGCCAGCTCTCCAGCTCGCCTCCCTGTGCATCCTGCAGGCGAATCAGCTGCGTCAGGCGACACTCAAAGTTGACCGGGCTTTCTGCCACCATGCTGACGTTAACGTGGGAAGCGGCCAGCGGCGTCAGGCCGGCGAGGGCAAACTCGTCGTGATCGGGCGGTACCGAGGCGGAACTCTCATTCATGGCTTCTGCCAGCGGACGCGTCGCCAGGTTCCAGACAAACTCGCCGGTTTCACTGATATTCTGCACGCTGTCTTTCCAGCCGCTGCTGGCAAAACCAATGATTGGCGGATGGTAGTTAAAACAGTTAAAGAAACTATAGGGCGCCAGATTGCGCTGGCCGCTGGCGCTTTGCGAGCTGACCCAGCCAATCGGGCGCGGGCCGACGATGGCATTGAGCGGATCGTGAGGCAGACCGTGTCCACTGCGTGGCTGATAAGTGTAACGTTGACGCATTTGCGCTCCTGATTCGTCCTGGATACTGCGTGTTCCGGCGGCGCGGGCGGCTGGACGCAGTATTGCGGATGCAGTTTTAGGGAGAATAGATTTAAATTCGTTGCACTAAATTTTCCTGGCGGATTGTGCGCTGCCGTCATCCAGCGTATCTTACGCGCGCATTAATGTCCGGAGAATCTATGAACAAGCCTGCCGCTACCGCGCTCTTTCATCCGCGTAACCGCCATCAGGGCCGTTATGATTTTGCTGCCCTGACTGCCGCGCATCCGCCGCTGGCGGACAAAGTGCGCCCCAACGGTTACGGTGAGCTGTCGGTTGATTTCGCCGATCCGCACGCGGTGCTGCTGCTGAACCAGGCGCTGCTGAAACTGTTTTATAACCTGAACTGGCAGCTGCCGGAAGGCTATCTGACGCCGCCAGTACCGGGCCGCGCTGACTATATCCATGCGCTGGCGGATCTGCTGGCCAGCGATAACGGTGGCGTGCTGCCGCGCGATCTCGACGTGATGGATATTGGCTGCGGTGCCAACTGCATCTATCCGCTGATCGGTCACGCGGAGTATGGCTGGCGCTTTACCGGCACCGACATCAGCGCGGACGCCGTTAACGCCGCCAGTCAGATTGTGGCCAGCAACCCCGGCCTGCAGCGCGCCATTCGCCTGCGCCGTCAGAAGCAGGAGAGCGCGATTTTTGCTGGCGTGGTGCACAAGAATGAACGTTATCACGCGGTACTGTGTAATCCGCCGTTCCACGCCTCGGCGGCCGATGCGGCGGCCGGCAGCCAGCGTAAAGTGCGCAATCTCGGCCTGAGCAGGCAGGCGCCGCTTAACTTCGGCGGTCAGCATAACGAGCTGTGGTGCGACGGCGGTGAGCGTGCGTTTATCGGCCGGATGATCGATGAAAGCGTCGCATTAGGCGATCGCATCGTCTGGTTTACCTCACTGGTGTCGCGCAAAGAGCATCTGCCTGAACTGCGCGACCGGCTGAAGGCGCACGACGCTTATCAGGTACGCATCGTCGACATGGCGCAGGGCCAGAAGCAGAGCCGCTTTATCGCCTGGACATTTTTACCGCCCGCCACGCGCGCGCAGCGGCTGGCACGCTAAGCGCTGCTCAGGTAAAAAAAAGCCGCTACGGGGATCCGCAGCGGCTTTGTTGTTTTTACGCCGTATTAAGAGACGTGCTGCAGGAACTCACGCAGACGGTCGCTCGGCGGGTTAGTGATCAGATCGTCCGGATTGCCATCTTCCGCGATGGTACCTTTGTCGATAAAGATCAGGCGCGACGCCACTTTCTGTGCGAAGCCCACTTCATGGGTCACGATCACCATGGTCATGCCTTCTTCCGCCAGATCCTGCATCACTTTCAGCACTTCGTGACGCAGCTCGGGATCGAGTGCCGAGGTAGGCTCATCGAACAGCATCATCTTCGGCTTCACCGCCAGCGCACGAGCAATCGCCACGCGCTGCTGCTGGCCGCCGGACAGCTCAGAAGGGAAGTGGTGGGCGCGCTCGGCGAGGCCGACCTTGCCCAGCAGCTCACGTGCCAGTTTGTGTGCGGCGTCTTTCTTCGCCCCGCGCACGCGGATCGGACCAAAAGCCACGTTGTCCAGCGCGCTCATCTGCGGGAACAGATGGAACTGCTGGAACACCATACCGGCTTCCTGACGGATCAGGCGTTCATCCACTTTCGGATCGTTAACCTTCATGCCATCGACAATCAGTTCGCCGCTGCTGATCTCTTCCAGCTTGTTGATGCAGCGCAGCAGGGTAGATTTACCGGAGCCGGACGGCCCGATGATCACCACCACTTCACCCTGATTAATTTTCAGGTTGATGTCGTGCAGTACCTGAGTCTGGCCGAAGTTTTTCGAGACGTTTTTAAATTCAATCACAGGATTTTCACCCTTTTCTCAATACGGCGCAGCACAAAGCTCAACACCAGCGTAATAACCAGGTAAATGATGGCAACGGCGCTCCAGATCTCCAGCGCGCGGAAGTTACCGGCGATGATCTCCTGGCCCTGACGGGTCAGTTCCGCCACGCCAATCACGATGAACAGCGAGGTGTCTTTGATGCTGACGATCCACTGGTTACCCAGCGGCGGCAGCATGCGGCGCAGCGCCAGCGGCATGATTACGTAGCGCAGCGTTTCGCGGCGCGACAGGCCAAGCGCCAGGCCGGCTTCACGGAAACCTTTGTTGATCGACAGCACCGCACCGCGGGTAATCTCCGCAATGTAGGCACCGGAGTTGATCATGATGGTCACGACGGCGGCGGTGAACGGGTCGATGCGCAGGTCCGGGAAGGCCATCGGCAGGGCGAAGTAGATGAACATCACCTGCACCACGATCGGCGTGCCGCGAATCAGTTCAATGAACACTAACGCGATGTTGTTGGTGATCCAGCCGCCGTAGGCGCGGGCGAAACCGGCTACGAGGCCGATAACCAGGCCGCCAATCAGGCCGAGGATCGAGATAAGCAGGGTCATTTTGGCGCCTTCGATCAGGATCGGTAAGGCGGGCCAGATGACGCTCCAGTCAAACTCCATGGTGTGACTCCAGAATCTGTTGCAGTGGAAATGTAAAAAGCAGGGAGAACAAAGCTCCCTGCTGATAAAAAGGCGTCAGGCCTGAATTATTTAGGTTCGCTGCCGAACCATTTTTTATAGATAGTGTTGTAGGTACCGTTGTCGTGCAGGGTTTTCAGCGCGCCATTCACTTTCTCACGCAGGTCGTCGCTGCCTTTCGGGAAAGCGATGCCATACTGCTGCGCTTCGATGGAGTCACCGACGGCTTTGAAACGGCCTTTGCCAGCGGTGTGGATGAAGTACAGGATGTTTGGCGTGTCGTGCAGCACGGCGTCAGCACGGTTAGTGCCTAACTCCATGTACGCGTTATCGATGTTCGGGAACTGGCGCAGGTCTTTGGTTTTGATATGCGCTTTGGCGTAATCCACCGAACCGGTGCCGCTTTTCACTGCCACCACTTTACCGTTCAGATCGTCGATGCCCTTGATGTCGTTTTCGTTGTTACGCACCATCACCAGCAGGCCGCTTTTGTAGTAGCCGTCAGAGAATTCGATGGCTTTTTTACGTTCTTCGGTAATGGTGATGCCGGCCAGCGCCAGGTCAACGTTTTTGGTCTGCAGCGCCGGAATGATGCCGCTGAAATCCATCGGCTTCAGGGTGTAATCCAGCTTCAGCTGTTTAGCGATAGCGTCCCACAGGTCGATATCAAAGCCGACGTACTTGTCGCCCTGTTTAAATTCAAACGGAACGAAGGCGGTGTCGGTAGCGACCACCAGTTTTTTCTCTGCTGCAGTGGAGGAAAGCGAGAAGGCCAGCGCCAGCGCGGCCACGGAGACTTTAATCAACGACTTCATCATTTTTTTCCTTATTACCCGTCAAGCCTGGTGGCCTGATGTACGGCTCATCATATGAAAAAATTATGCCAACTTTTCTCAAACGCGGAAATCAACAGATTGCCGGGGCAGGCTGACACGATTTTGCACGCCGGGAAAAGTTTGCACCAGAATGAATCACCAAAATGGTGCATTGTGCTGTGGTGGTGCAGGCACAGTGTGCATCAGAGTGATAATAAGGGAAAGAAAGGATTAAGGAATTGTTAACGGCGTCAAAAAAGCCGGGCGGGTAGCAGGCATAAAAAAGGCGGGATAACCCGCCTGTCTGAGCATTACTCGATATTTGATTCGATAAACCACAGGAACTTATCAAGGTCACGCGATGCGGCAGTAAAGATATCAGCCGTATCTTCGTCTTTCACCTCACTGATGGCTTTACGCGTATCGTTAGCCACGACGGCGTAACGATCGGCCAGCGCTTTCAGGTGATCCTGTACGCTGTGAATATTCAGCGGATAGCTTTTCAGCGGTGACTTGTCATTAACCACCTGCGTGGTGCCCAGCGCAACGCCGCCCAGCTGTACCACACGTTCTGCAATGGTGTCCTGGTGATCGGTAATCGCGGTACGGAAGCCATCCAGCATTTCATGTACGCCAATGAAATTCGCGCCACGCATGTTCCAGTGCGCCTGCTTGGTGATCAGCGACAGGTCAATAAATTCCACGACCAGACGGTTGAGCACCTCGATGGTAGCTTTCTTCTCGCTATCAGCCACGTCATTGCGGGTATAAATCAGATCGGAAGATTTTGTTTTAACCAGTTTTGCGGTACTCATCATTAATGTCCTCTTATTGATGGTTGTCCTAATCAAGCACGGGAATAAGTATAGCAGCAGTTTTTCACTCTGCAGGATTGATTAAATCAATGACAGGAATAGCTAAAGCTTAATGTTAAGCCGTGAAAATAACGGCTTTATTAAAACACATTAAAATCAATATGTTATTTCATGTGTTAATTATTTTTCTATCATGTTGCAAAATAATAACAGCTTACCGTGCGGCTATTTAAGAAATGATAATGAGAATGTGTCTATATACAGCCGGTTAAATAACCGGCTGACCTGTACGGCTTATTGCGGCGTGTTGATATCCACTTCATTTATATGTGCCGCTTTCTGTTTCATGGTGAGCGTCGAGCCGGCAGACGCGGCGATAATCGCCAGCAGCGCCAGCCATTGCTGTAGCGTCAGCAGCTCGCCGAGGAACAGCATGCCGGAGAGCGCCGCCATCGCCGGTTCCAGACTCATCAGCGTGCCGAAAATGCGCGCCGGCAGACGCGTCAGCGCCATCATTTCCAGCGAGTAAGGAATGGCGCTGGAGAGCAGGGCGATGAGCAACGCCAGCGGCAGAATTTCCCACTGCCAGATACCGGGCGCGGCAAAGGTCAGACCGAGCGGCACAAAAATCACTGAGGCGATCAGCGAGCCCATTGCCACCGTGGCCGGGCCGTGTTCGGCGCCTGCCCGCTGGCCCGCCAGAATATACACCGCCCAGCAGGCGCCGGCACCCACGGCCAGCAGCGCGCCGGTGGGATCAATATGGCTCAGGCCATGGCCAATCGGCAGCAGGAACCACAGGCCGGTGACCGCCAGCAGCACCCAGAGAAAATCCAGCGGACGGCGTGCGCCGGCCAGCGCCAGCGTCAGCGGGCCAAGAAACTCCAGCCCCACCGCTACGCCCAGCGGCACGGTGCGGATCGAGAGATAGAACAGGTAATTCATGCAGCCCAGCGCCAGTCCATACATCAGCAGCGGCTTGCGCTGCTTTGCACTGAAGCGCAGGCGCCAGGGTTTGAAAATCGCGCACAGGATGAGCGTGCCCAGTCCCAGACGCAGCGCGGTAATGCCAGGCGCACCGACGGTAGGAAATAGCGATTTTGCCAGTGACGCGCCGCCCTGCAGCGACAGCATGGCGATCAGTAATACGGCAACCGGCAGCACTACCGGCGCCAGTTTGGGGTGGGAAAGAGGTGCAGACATCCTGTGATCAATTCCTGTGATGATGAATAACCAGGCAACGGGCAGCCAGTGTAAAGCAATCGGCGGGAAATAAGGAGGCGGCTGAGGCAATGATGCGGGGTTTCTGTCGCCGCTTTTTTATCGGGCGCGGCCGCCTCGCATCATCTGGCGTCAGTGACGCCTCATTCACACCTCTTTTCGGGCGAAATTTCGGCGAATAAAGCGCGACGGTGGAAAAAATGCACCAGCGACTGGCTGAAAAAACGCCATTTTCAGGGCCATTTCCGTAAAGAAATGTCAGGTTAGTTTAGGAATTTACTTAAACCGATAATTTTCTGTGCGCAGGATTATTGCAGAAAGATGATGCTTTTTATAAGAAAAATGAATGACATAGGAAAGTTCATTAACTTTCTGTTACACCAAACAATCTGTTAGACAACAAAATGCGGGCAGAGTTTCTTGCTAAGTTTTGTTATATTTTTAGCGTTGTCAGGAGAGAAGTATATTCACATTTGAGGTGGTTATGAAAAAAATTGCATGTCTTTCAGCACTGGCTTGTGTACTGGCAGTTTCCGCTGGTTCCGCCATGGCACAGAGCACCGTTTCTGCCGGCTACGCGCAGAGCGACTATCAGGGCGTTGCTAACAAAGCTAACGGCTTCAACCTGAAATACCGCTACGAAGACGGTTCTAACCCACTGGGTTGGATCGGTTCTTTCACCTACACCGAAAAAGATCGCACTGAAGATGGCGTGTACAACAAAGGTCAGTACTACGGCATCACCGGTGGTCCGGCTTACCGTCTGAACGACTGGGCCAGCATCTACGGCGTAGTAGGTATCGGCTACGGCAAATACCAGCAGAACCAGACTGCCGGTCAGTCTAAAACCGACAGCAGCGACGTAGGCTTCTCTTACGGCGCAGGTATGCAGTTCAACCCAATCCAGAACGTTGCTCTGGACGTGGGCTACGAGCAGAGCCGCATCCGTAACGTCGACGTGGGCACCTGGATTGCTGGCGTAGGTTACAGCTTCTAAGTTTTTGCTTAGACCAGAGTTGCACAGAAACGGCCCTTTACGGGCCGTTTTTTTATGCCTGAAAACGCTGCCGTGAAGGGCGTTTTTCGCAGGCAAAATAAAACCCGCTGCAGGCAGCGGGTCAGACTGTGAAGCCCTGAGGAAACTCAGCCGCGCCAGATCAGATTGGGGCAGGGCTGCGCGGCGATTTTTTTGCCGGTCAGTTTTTCAAGCAGCATCAGGCGCAGGGCAAAAGGCGAGCGGCTAAACAGACACAACAGCGACTTCAGCTCAAAAGCCGGTTTGCTTTGTACGGTCTGGAAGCATTTGCCGCAGTCGAGGCAGCTTTTCATCGTGCTCATCTTTACCTCCTGGAAAACGGGTAACTCAACAGTAAGCACAGCCCTGCAATAAACAGCAGGAAAAGGAGCAGCAACAGCCAGGGTTCGTTCATCGTTGCCTCCTTTGTAGGCTATTCGCTTACAACATGTACAAAGATAGCACTGGCTATACTCTTTAGCCAACACTATTCAGGAAAAATTTGTGCTTATTTGTGCCTGGTTTACAATGAGCGCAGCCAGCCCGCACCGCAGGTAAAGTGCGGCAGATAATAAAGAGGAAGCTGAATGAGTCGTCGTGCGAAAAGCGCCACCCACATGCCCCAGGGGCCGCTGAAAGATATTGAGGAGCATGTCGAAGGATTTCGCCAGGTACGCGAAGCGCATCGCCGTGAGCTGATTGATGATTACGTTGAGTTAATCTCTGATTTAATTCGTGAATTTGGCGAGGCGCGCCAGGTCGACATGGCGGCACGCCTGGGCGTTTCGCAGCCGACCGTGGCCAAAATGCTGAAGCGTCTCAGTACCACCGGTCTGGTTGAGCAGGTGCCGTATCGCGGCGTGTTCCTCACCCCGGAAGGCGAGAAGCTGGCTGAAGCCAGCCGCGTGCGCCATCACATCGTTGAAACCTTTCTGCTGGCGCTGGGCGTCAGCCCGGAAACCGCCCGCCGGGATTCCGAAGGGCTCGAGCATCACGTCAGTGATGAAACCCTCGCCGTGTTCCAGAAATTTTACGAGAATCGCTAACCTACAAGGCCTTCTGCCATCATGCCCATCGTGCTTCGTTCCTTAATGCGTGACCGCGTTTTGCATTTACTGTTGCTGTTGGGCGTGATTCTGTTGCCGCTGGCGGATTACCGCTGGCCGCAGCTGCCCGCCGCCGTTGACTGGCACACCATCATGACGCTCACCGGTTTGCTGATGCTGACGAAAGGGCTGGAAAACAGCGGCTATTTTGATGTGCTCGGCGCGCGGCTGGCGCAGGGCTTCCAGCACGAACGCACGCTGGCGCTATTTATGGTGTGCGCGGCGGCGCTGCTCTCGACCTTCCTGACCAATGATGTGGCGCTGTTTATCCTGGTGCCGCTCACGCTGACGCTGCGCAAGTTCTCGCGCCTGCCCATCTCCCGGCTGATCATCTTTGAAGCGCTGGCGGTCAACGCCGGCTCGTTGCTGACGCCGGTCGGCAACCCGCAAAACATCCTGCTGTGGAGCCACGGTACGCTCAGCGTGGCCGGTTTCATCGGTCAGATGGCACCGCTGGCGGCGATGCTGATGCTGACGCTGGTGGTGCTGACGTGGTTTAGCTTCCCGGCGCGCAGCATTGAGAAGCATGATGCACCGGGCAATCAGCAGTGGCAGAAACCGCTGTTTATCGTCAGCGTCCTGCTGTACGTGGTGTTTATCGTCGCGCTGGAGCTGAAACTCACCGGCTGGGCGCTGCTGCTGGTGGCGGGCTGTTTTCTGCTGATGGCGCGTCAGGTGCTGGCGACCATCGACTGGAGCCTGCTGCTGGTGTTCGTCGCGATGTTCATTGATGTCTTTTTACTGATGCACCTGCCCATTCTGCAGCCGCATTTTGCCGCCATCGGTCAGCTGGGCGAGGGTGGTATCTATCTGCTGGCGATTGGCCTGTCACAGGTGATCAGCAACGTGCCGGCCACTATTCTGCTGTTACAAAAAGTCCCGCCTTCCGAAGTGCTGGCCTGGGCGGTGAATATCGGCGGCTTTGGCCTGCTGCCGGGATCGCTGGCCAACCTGATTGCGCTGCGCATGGCACAGGACGCCAAAGTGTGGTGGCGTTTCCATCTGTTTTCTCTGCCGATGCTTGCCTGGTCGATGCTGTGCGGCTGGCTGTTGTTACAGCTGCTGCGTTAACCCTGACCAACCTGTCCGCCTTTGCAAGACGCGCTGATTTATCAGCGCGTTAAGTGATGTGGCAGAAAATGCGTCGGATGTTAGCTTATGTAAAGTTACACTGGCATTTGTCAATTTCCCATCTAAGGTTAAGTTGACCGTTTCGCCCGGGGATCGGGATTACCAGCCAGTGATGACAAATTATGAGTGAAAACCACAATCCGCCATCCGCCGATGAGCAAAAAGACAACAACACGTCAGATTCCAGTCAGGATAACGAGCAATCACCCCGTAAACGCCCCGGCAAAAAGCCGCTGATCATTCTGGCGATTGTGGTGGTGATTATGCTGCTGGTGGGATTCTGGTTCTGGTTTAGCACGCGCAACATTGAAACCACCGACGATGCGTTCACCGAAGGCGATGCCGTGACCATCGCGCCCAAAGCGTCGGGCTACGTGGTGCAGCTGCTGGTAAAAGATAACCAGCGGGTGAAGAAGGGCGATCTGCTGGTGCTGATCGATCCGCGTGACAACGCCGCACAGCGCGATCAGGCCAAAGCACAGCTTGGTCTGGCGCAGGCGCAGCTGCATCAGGCGCAGGCGCAGCTGGCTCTGGCGCGGGTGCAATATCCGGCGCAGCGCGATCAGGCGCTGGCCGACCAGGCGCGGGCGCAGGCCAATTTACTTAATGCGCAGGCGGATTACCGTCGTCAGCGCGGTGTTGACCCGCGCGCGACCTCGCAGCGCAATATCGATACCGCCGCCGCGCAGTTACGCTCGGCTGAAGCGCAGCTGCAGAGCGCCAAAGCGCAGGTCGAAGTGGCCTCGCAGGTGCAGTTGCAGATTCGCCAGCAGGAAACCAATGTTGAAGCGCGGCAGCAGCAGGTCGAGCAAGCCCGGGCTCAGCTCAACACTGCCGAGCTTAACCTCTCTTACACCGAAGTCCGCGCGCCGTATGACGGTTTCGTCACCAAACGCAACGTGCAGCCCGGTACGCTGGTGCAGGCCGGCAGCGCGCTGTTTTCGCTGGTATCGCCGGATATCTGGATCACTGCCAACTTCAAAGAGTCGCAGCTGGCGCGCATGAATCCGGGCGATAAAGTGGAGATTGGCGTTGATGCCTGGCCGGACATGAAGCTGGAAGGGCACGTCGACAGCGTGCAGATGGGCTCCGGCTCGCGCTTCTCCACCTTCCCGGCCGAGAACGCCACCGGTAACTACGTGAAGATTGTGCAACGCGTGCCGGTGAAAATTGTGATTGATAAAGGACTCGACCCGAATCATCCATTACCGCTTGGCCTGTCGGTTGAACCGAAGGTGACGGTGGAATGAGTGCGAGCGAAAGCTGGCGTCCGGCCAGCAATCCCTGGCTGGTTGCCATCACGGTAACGCTGGCGGTGTTCATGGAAATTCTGGACACCACCATCGTTAACGTCGCGCTGCCGCACATCGCCGGGTCGCTGTCATCCAGCTACGATGAATCCACCTGGGTACTAACCTCCTATCTGGTCGCCAACGGCATTGTGCTGCCGATCTCGGCCTTTTTCAGCCGCCTGTTTGGGCGCAAGCAGTTCTTCCTGATCTGCATCGTGATGTTTACCATCTGCTCCTTCCTGTGCGGCATTGCCACCGAGCTGTGGCAAATCATTCTTTTCCGCGTATTGCAGGGCTTCTTCGGCGGCGGGCTGCAACCGGTGCAGCAGTCGGTGCTGCTGGATTACTTCAAGCCGGAAGATCGCGGCAAGGCTTTTGGCCTGTCATCGATTGCCATTATTGTTGCGCCAGTAATTGGCCCGACGCTCGGTGGCTGGATCACCGACAACTACAGCTGGCGCTGGGTGTTCTTTATCAATATTCCGGTGGGGATCCTCACGGTGCTGGCGATCTATCAGCTGCTGGAAGATCCGCCGTGGGAGCGCAAGTGGGCGAAGGGCCGGCTGAAAATCGACTATATCGGTATCAGCCTGATTACCCTGGGTCTCGGCTGTTTGCAGGTGTTCCTTGATCGCGGTGAAGATGAAGACTGGTTCGCTTCACACTTCATTCGCCTGTTTGCCATGCTGGCGGCCGTCGGCATCGTCGGTGCGGTTTACTGGCTGCTGTATGCACGCAAGCCGGTGGTGGATATCACGGTGATGAAGGATCGCAACTTCTGGGTGGCCGGTCTGCTGATGGCGGGCATGGCGATGATTCTTTATGGCAGCTCGGTGGTGTTACCGCAGCTGGCGCAGCAGGATCTCGGTTATACCGCCACCTGGTCCGGGCTGGTGCTGTCGCCCGGCGCGGTCCTGATCGTGCTCACCATCCCGCTGGTGCTGAAGCTGATGCCGATTGTGCAGACGCGCTACATCATCGCCTTTGGCTTTACCTGTCTGGCGCTGGCCTTCTTCTATTCCAGCACCCTGACGCCCAACGTGGATTTCACCACGCTGGTGCTGATGCGCAGCGCGCAGTCGATTGGCCTCGGCTTCCTGTTTGTGCCGCTCACCACCATTGCCTTTATCACCGTGCCGCAGCGCCTGAATGCGGATGCCTCCGCGCTGTTCACCATGTTCCGTAACGTGGCCGGTTCGATCGGCATCTCGCTGGCCACTGCCGGCATCACCGAACGTGAACAGGTGCGATCGGCCCACATGGTGCACAACATGTCGCCGCTCAATGAGCAGTTCAACCTCACGCTGCAGCACTGGGCGCAGGCGATTCGTGACTTTACCAGTGCGGTGGGCGATCCGCTGACGCTGGCCAGCGGTCAGCTCTATCAGGAGATGATTGCCCAGGCGCGTATTCTGGCTTACATCGACGTGTTCATGGGCCTGAGCATTGTCGCCGTGCTATTGATTCCTTTTTGTTGGTTGCTTTCGCCGATCAAGAGCGAAGGCAGTGCAGGAGCACATTAACATGATCACCTCTTCGCGCGTTACGCCGTCGCTGACGCTGCTGGCGCTGTCCATGCTGCTGGCGGGTTGTGCCGTCGGGCCCGATTATCAGCCGCCGCAGGCGCATACGCCCGGTAGCTACCGTGATTTGCCCTCTCAGGAAGCTTCAAAACCGCTGGCGTCCGCGACCAATCCTTCGTGGTGGAAAAGCTTTAACGACCCGCAGCTCGATAGCCTGATTGAGCGCGCCATCGCCGGCAACCTGACGCTGCAACAGTCGGTGCTGCGCATCGCCGGTGCGCGCGAACAGCTGGCGCAGGCGCGTGGCGGGCTGTTCCCGTCGCTTAACGGCTCGGCCAAAGTAACGCGTCAGCAGCTCGGCCTGAAAGGCATGCTGAAATCCAACGGGGTGTACGATCAGGTGGATGATGACGTGGCGGATCAGCTCAACGGTCTGACCCATTCGGTCACGCTGTATCAGGGCAGCTTTGACGCCAGCTGGGAACTGGATTTATGGGGCAAAGTACGACGCCAGATGGAGATGGCGGACGCGCAGCAGCAGGCGGCGATCGAGCAGCGTAACGATGCGCTGGTGTCGCTGGAAGCTGAGGTCGCGCGCGCGTATCTGCAGCTGCGCGGCGCGCAGGCGGTGCTGGCGACGCTGCAACAGCAGATTAACGTGGCGCAGCAAACCTGGGAGCTGACGCAAAGCCAGCAGCGTAACGGTCTGGCGCCGCTCACCGACGTTGAGAATGCCCGTGCGCAACTGGCCTCCCTCAACGCGCAGCTGCCACAATATCAGGCCCAGGAACGTCAGGCGATGAACGGGCTGGCAGTGCTGCTGGGCAAAACGCCGGGCGCGCTGGATAACGAACTGATGAGCAGCAAAGCGCTGCCGGCGTTGCCGAAGCTGGTGGCGGTGGGCATTCCATCGACGCTGGCGCGTCGTCGTCCGGATATCCGCCAGGCTGAAGCGAATCTGCATGCGCAGACCGCCAATATCGGCGTATCGGTCGCGAACCTGTTCCCCAGCCTGTCGCTCACCGGGCAGCTGGGCGTGCGCAACACCGATGCCAGCTACCTTGACGACTGGAGCAGCCACTTCTTCAGCGTCGGCCCGGCGCTGTCGATCCCGATTTTTCAGGGCGGACGTCTGGTTTCCAGCGTGAAACTGGCGCGCGCGCAGCAGGCGAGCGCGGCGCTCGATTATCGCCAGACGGTACTGACGGCGCTGCAGGATGTGGAAAATGCGCTGGTCAGCTACCGCGCCGATCAGCAACAGGTTACCGCGCTGGATGAGACTACCGGCGCACTGCAGCGCGCCTTTGACCTCGCCAGTGACAGTTACAAACAGGGCATCTCCACCTTCCTTGAGGTGCTGGATGCCCAGCGCCAGCTGGCGCAGTCGCAGGCGCAATCGACGCAGGCGCGCATGCAAAGCGCGCTGGACCTGGTAGCGCTGTATAAAGCGTTGGGCGGCGGCTGGGAGCCGTATCAGCAGGTGACGCTGCCGGACTATGACGTCTTTGGTCCGGCCACCGCCGTCAATTAATCTGCCATCGCTGACCGCATTCACTGCGTGCGGTCAGCGCCTTCCGTGAAATAAATATTCTCCCTTCTGTTTTTTGTGCAAAATTTGCACTGCCTTCTCTGCGCCCCGAATCAGGTTGTGTGATCATTATCTCAATTAAAGGCAAAGGTAATGACCCGTGGCGCAAAATTTAAATTTCATATTTATTTTTTGTGGTGGAAATAATCTATTTTAAAGCTTCTTATCTCAGGAAAGGAGTTGGTTATGTCCCGCGAAACCTGGATGACGCCCAATCCGGCATCAGGGCCAAACAGCAGCACGCGCACCGAGCCTTTTGTGAAAGTCATTGCGCTGATTGCCACCCTCGGTGGTTTGCTGTTTGGCTACGACACCGGCGTGATCTCCGGCGCACTGTTATTCATGGGCGACGATCTGCATCTCACCCCATTTACCACCGGGCTGGTGACCAGCAGTCTGCTGTTTGGCGCGGCGTTTGGCGCACTGGCTTCCGGTCACTTTGCCGCCGCGGTCGGGCGGAGAAAAATTATTCTGATACTGGCGATTATTTTTGCGCTCGGCGCGCTGGGTACCGCACTGGCACCCGATGTCAGCTGGATGATTTTCTTCCGCCTGGTCCTTGGCGTGGCCGTGGGCGGTGCGTCCGCCACCGTACCGGTGTATATCGCCGAAATGGCACCGGCCAACAAACGGGGTCAGCTGGTGACCATGCAGGAGCTGATGATCGTTTCCGGCCAGATGCTGGCCTATATGTCGAACGCCGGCTTCAACGCGGCCTGGGGGGGCGACACGACCTGGCGCTGGATGCTGGCGGTCGCCACGCTGCCGGCGGTGCTGCTGTGGTTCGGGATGATGTTTATGCCGGACACGCCGCGCTGGTATGCCATGAAAGGCCGTCTCGCTGAGGCGCGCAAGGTGCTGGAACGCACCCGCGCGCGCGAAGACGTTGAGTGGGAGATGATGGAGATCGAAGAGACGCTATCGGACGAGCAACAGCAGCGTCCGCGTCTGCGGGAACTGCGCCAGCCATGGCTGATCAAACTGTTCCTGATCGGTATCGGTATTGCCGCCATCCAGCAACTGACCGGCGTGAATACCATCATGTACTACGCGCCGACCATGCTGAAAGCGGTGGGGATGAGCAATGACGCTGCGCTGTTTGCCACCATTGCCAATGGCGCGGTGTCGGTATTAATGACCTTTGTGGGGATCTGGCTGCTGGGGCGCATCGGTCGCCGCACCATGGCGATGATAGGTCAGTTTGGCTGTACCGCCTGTCTGGTGTTTATTGGTACCGTCAGTTACCTGATGCCGGAAACAGTTAACGGTCAGCCGGATATCTTGCGCAGTTATATGGTGCTGCTGGGTATGCTGATGTTTCTGAGTTTCCAGCAGGGCGCGTTATCGCCGGTGACCTGGCTGCTGCTGTCAGAAATTTTCCCGACGCGGTTACGCGGTATTTTTATGGGCGGCGCGGTATTTGCGTTGTGGATCGCCAATTTTCTTATTTCTCTGCTGTTCCCGGTTCTGCTGGCGTCGGTTGGCTTATCCGGCGCGTTCTTTATTTTCGCGCTGATTGGCATAGGCGGCGCGATTTTTGTTATTCGCTGGGTACCGGAAACACGCCATCGTTCGCTGGAGCAGATTGAACATTATTTGCACGACCGGCTGTCTGATGCGCCGGCGCCCCAGGTATTGCGACCGGCAGTGAAGAAAAGCGGATAACCACAGACATACGATTTTTGCATGATGGCCGGTGAACAACCGGCCTTTTTTTATTTATTTAATGGCAAAATGAGATATTGCTCGCATCTGTGACGCTAATGCCATCCGCGTTAAAAACGGATTTTACTTACACTATTAATGTTTTTTTACCTTTATGCTGACTTCTGCCTCAGCGCACAATAAGCGCTAAACGCTTGTTTCCTACGCGTGAATAAGCAATGAAATCGATTCCAGTTCCAGCCGGTGGTACTGAACCGCTGATGTTAATTCACCGTTAATTCACGCCGCACATTGGGTTTAAACGCGCCTGCAAGGAATATGCTAATCCATTCGGATTAATCCGGTCTGCAAAATTAATTTATTTTTTTATTTGAATTGGGTAATCTTGCCACTACAGTTTATTTAACCCCCTTAAGCAAGGACATTGTGATGAGTGACGCATTTAAAGTTCTGAACAACATTCGCACATTACGTGCACAGGCTCGTGAACTGCCACTGAGCGATCTGGAAGAAATTCTGGAAAAATTAACCGTCGTGGTGACTGAGCGCCGCGACGAAGTTGAAGCGGAAGAAGCGCAGAACCGCGAAAAAGAAGAGAAGCTGTCTAAATACCGTGAAATGCTGCTGGCAGACGGTATCGACCCGAACGAATTACTGGGTGCCCTGGAAACCGGTAAAAAACGCGCCAAGCGTGCGCCGCGTCCGGCGAAATATTCTTACACCGACGAAAACGGTGAAGAGAAATCATGGACCGGTCAGGGCCGTACCCCAGCTGCGATTAAAAAAGCGCTGGATGCAGGTAAAAGCCTCGACAGCTTCCTGATCAAATAATCTGCACAATCCTTGTAAGCGGGAGCCGGAGGCGTCAGCGTCTCCGGCTTTTTTATTGGCCTCGCTCCGGGCACGGGCGGCGGTTCATTTCCCGCGCCGTGGATAACCTGTCCGGCACGGTCGCAATTATTTTACCTCTGGCAACAAGGTGTTCTCCGCCTTGCCTCTGCGTATCCGGGTGCAGAGGTGGCTCATCCAGGCCGCTTCTGGCATAATGCCCGCTGTTTTTTCCTCCACTGCGTAACAAAGGTCAATGCCGTGTTAGTTTCCAGCAATATCACTATGCAGTTCGGCAGTAAGCCACTGTTTGAGAATATCTCCGTTAAATTTGGCGGCGGTAATCGTTACGGTTTAATCGGTGCGAACGGCAGCGGTAAATCGACCTTCATGAAAATACTGGGCGGCGACCTGGTTCCGACTAACGGAAATGTTTCCCTCGACCCCAATGAGCGCATCGGTAAGCTTCGCCAGGATCAGTTTGCTTTCGAGCAATATAGCGTGCTGGATACCGTGATTATGGGTCACCAGGAATTGTGGGCGGTGAAGCAGGAGCGCGATCGCATATATGCATTGCCGGAAATGAGCGAAGAGGAAGGCTATAAAGTCGCCGACCTTGAGGTCGCCTACGGTGAAATGGACGGTTACAGTGCCGAATCACGCGCCGGAGAATTATTACTCGGCGTGGGCATTCCGGTGGAGCAGCATTACGGTCCGATGAGTGAAATTGCCCCAGGCTGGAAATTGCGTGTGCTGCTGGCGCAGGCATTATTTGCTAACCCGGATATTTTGTTACTCGACGAACCGACCAACAACCTGGATATTGACACCATTCGCTGGCTGGAGCAGGTGCTTAACGAACGTGACAGTACCATGATCATCATTTCGCATGACCGTCACTTCCTGAATATGGTGTGTACGCATATGGCGGATCTGGATTACGGTGAGCTGCGCGTTTATCCCGGCAATTATGACGAATATATGACGGCGGCGACCCAGGCGCGCGAGCGTTTATTAGCGGATAACGCCAAGAAGAAAGCGCAAATTGCCGATCTGCAATCCTTCGTTAGCCGCTTTAGCGCCAACGCCTCAAAATCGCGTCAGGCCACTTCGCGCGCGAAGCAGATTGATAAAATCAAACTGGATGAGGTAAAAGCCTCCAGCCGTCAGAACCCGTATATTCGTTTCGAGCAGGATAAAAAGCTGTTCCGTAATGCGCTGGAAGTGGAAGCGCTGACCAAAGGATTTGATAACGGTCCGCTGTTTAAAAATCTTAACCTGCTGCTGGAAGTGGGTGAGAAACTGGCCATCCTCGGCGCCAACGGTATTGGTAAATCCACGCTGCTGAAAACGCTGGTCGGTGAACTGCAGCCGGATAGCGGCACGGTGAAATGGTCGGAGAATGCGCGCATTGGTTATTACGCGCAGGATCACGCCGAAGATTTTGCTGACGACCTGAGCGTGTTCGACTGGATGAGTCAGTGGAAGCAGGAAGGTGACGACGAGCAGGCGGTGCGCAGTATTCTTGGTCGTCTGCTGTTCAGCCACGACGACATTAAGAAGCCAGCGAAAGTGCTGTCCGGTGGTGAGAAGGGCCGCATGCTGTTTGGCAAGCTGATGATGCAGAAGCCAAACATCCTGGTGATGGACGAACCGACTAACCACCTGGATATGGAGTCGATCGAGTCACTGAACATGGCGCTGGAGATGTACGAAGGCACGCTGATTTTCGTCTCGCACGACCGTGAGTTCGTCAGCTCGCTGGCGACGCGCGTCATCGAGATGAAAGGCGATCGCATCGTTGACTTCACCGGCAACTACGAAGATTACCTGCGCAGCCAGGGCATCGTCTAACGGCATAGCCGTTTAGCAGCCTCCATCATCAGCGGCGCAATTTATCGCCTGATAAATTGCGCCGCTCAGCAATACCTGACGCTTATGTCACGCCCCGGCGTTATTCCTCACGCTGGCCACACACTTCACACTGCGCATCCTGCGCCACTTTCAGGCTGCGAAACTCGGCGCTCATCGCATCGTACATCAGCAGTCGCGCGCTGGCCGGCTGGCCAAAGGCGCTCAGCACCTTCAGCGTTTCCATCGCCTGCATCGCACCCACCACGCCGACCAGCGGAGCCATTACGCCGGCTTCGACACAGCTCAGCGTCTGCTCGCCGAACAGGCGGCTGATGCAGCGATAGCAGGGCTCGCCGGGCTGCCAGGTAAATACGCTGAGCTGGCCTTCCATACGAATGGCGGCGCCGGAGATCAGCGGCACCCGATGCTGAAAACATCCGCGGTTCACCTGTTCGCGCGTGGTGACATTGTCGCTGCAGTCCAGCACCGCATCGTGACGCGCAATCAGTTCGCCGAGCGCGACTTCATCCAGCTGCGCATCGATCGGCTCCAGCGTGCAGTGTGGATTGAGCGCCGCCAGCTGCTGACGGGCCGAGGCGACTTTTGCCATGCCGATGCGCTCATCGCTGTGCAGAATCTGGCGCTGCAGATTACTCAGGCTGACGCGATCGAAATCCAGCAGCGTCAGATGACCGACGCCGGCGGCGGCAAGATAGGGCGCGGCAGCACAGCCCAGTCCGCCCAGGCCAACGATAAGCACCCGTGAGGCTTTCAGCCGTTCCTGGCCGTCGAAATCGAAGCCGCGCAGCACAATCTGCCGGTTGTAGCGCAGCATCTCTTCATCGCTCAGCTCTGTGTGCATTAGCCCTCCAGCAGGCTGTTGAAGGCCTCGATATCAACCCATTCGCCCGGCTCAACGTCACCACGATCGCGCTCCAGCACAATAAAGCAGTCGGCCAGCGCAAAGGAACTGAACACGTGCGAGCCCTGCGCACCGGTGCTGCGCACTTCCAGTACACCATCATCGCCGCGACTGAGGATGCCGCGCTGAAAATCGAGCCGGCCCGGTGCTTTCTTCAGACGCTGCGTTGCGCGCGCGCGCTGGCGCAGCGGCATGATGCGCGTGGTCTGGCCGGTCAGCGTGGCCAGCAGCGGCTGCACCAGCTGATAGAAGGTCACGGCTGCCGATACCGGATTGCCCGGCAACCCGCAGAACCAGCTGTTGGCCAGACGGCCAAAGGCAAACGGCTTGCCGGGCTTGATCGCCAGTTTCCAGAAGGTAATCGCGCCCAGCTCTTCGAGCATCGCTTTGGTGAAATCCGCCTCGCCCACTGACACGCCGCCGGTGCTGATCACCACATCGGCCTGGCGGTCGGCTTCGCTGAAGGCCTGGCGCAGCTTCGCGGGATCGTCAGCGATCACACCAAGGTCGATCACCTCGCAGCCAAGTTTGCGCAGCATCAGCGCCACGGTAAAGCGGTTGGTGTCATAAATCTGGCCCTCAGCCAGCGGCTGGCCCACCGCCTGCAGTTCGTCACCGGTGGAGAAAATGGCCACGCGCAGCTTACGCAGCACGCTGACCTCCGCAATACCCAGCGACGCCAGCAGCGGCAGCTCCGCGGCACCGAGCCGCACGCCGGCATCCAGTACCTGCTTACCGGCCTGAATATCTTCCCCGATGCGGCGAATATTTTGTCCGGCACGCACTGGCGCGGTGATGACAATGCCGCCGTCACGCGATTCGGTTTGCTCCTGCATCACCACGGCGTCACAGCCGGCAGGAATCGGTGCGCCGGTCATGATGCGAATCACGCTGCCGGCTGGCCACTCGCCATTAAACGGGGCGCCGGCAAACGCTTTGCCCGCTACCGGCAACACGCGGTCAGCGGACAGGTCGCTCAGGCGCAGCGCGTAGCCGTCCATCGCAGAGTTATCGAACGGCGGCACGTCCAGCGGCGAAATCACCGGCTTCGCGGTGATGCGCCCGGCGGCATCGGCCAGCGCGACGCTCAGGCAATCGCTAATCGGTTGCAGCTGCTGCAGCATTTTCTGCTGCGCGTCTTCAAGGGAAATCAGTCCGGCGGTAAAAGGTTCCATGTCCATCTCTGTCGGGTTAAAGGCGAATGCTGCCTATTATGGTGGCTGTTGTCGGCTGAGTCACATGCGAGATTAAAGGGAATGGAAATTAGTGCGCGGTGACGAATCCGCCGGCGAACATGCTTTGTTCAGACTGAAAGTGAGAGTCATGTTAACAACCGTGCTGACGTTATGATGTGAGTGCGGCAGATACTTTCTTATGCACCAGTGACAGAAACGCGCCCGCAGTGGTATCCCAGTTGGCCGGAACAAACTCTCTTTTATAGCGGTCGCGGAAATCAGATTCGACGTCATCGCACTCTGCCAGAAACAGCTCGATGTCTGCCAGCATGGCGTGCAGGTTTCCTTTATGCGCTTCTCTGATATACGCCTCGATTTTGGGCTCGATCTCATCGCCCGGTTCAAACAGGTCATAATCCTGCCCAAACCAGATGCCAATAAAATTATCCAGTTCACTGATACTGATACGGTCCATCATAACTCCGGGAAAGCGGTAATGATAAAGTAAGGTTTGCCGTTGTAGGGCTTAAAATCCAGTATGACGCGAACGGCGTAGCAGGTTTCAACCTCTTCACGCCCTTTACTCACGACTATACCAACCGGATGTGAAAAACGCCGACTCAGGCGCATACGGGCTTGCAAGCCTGGAGGGATATTTTTCACCCACATTTGAATTTGATGCTTATTATCTGCCAGCACCTTACTGATCAGTGCTTCCGCCTCGCTCAGAGACTTAAAGCTACTGGCCTCATCGAGACGAGGCCGGTTACGAAGCCTCTCCCGCAGCTCATCCGGCGTTTTGCCGATATGTCGCTCAATCGTGTGCCCACCGGGTGCTCGCCCTGAAAGCGACTCATGCTCGGCGATTTTGACCCGCCCGGCACGCACCGCGATGACGCGCTCTGCTCCGGCTGCAAAGGCAAATGCCATCGGAATGGCGATATCTACCGTCAGGCCGACATTCATGGCGGTCTGATGGTCAGCGCCGAGCGATTCTGCGAGTGCCACGGCCGAATTAAACGTGTCGGTAGCGACCTGTCTGCCAGTCCATACCTGGCGCAGGCTGGCCTGAAGCGTGTCGAGACCGTGAGTGCCGACAAAGACGCAGCCAGCTTTGGTCAGCAAGGTGGGCTCAGGCACGACGCACAGCGCGCCAGCACCAAAAAGCTCAATCACCCCGCCAGCGAGCCCGAGCCCTCCAAAAATGCGGTTGCTGGTCGTTTCACCCTCGCTGACGCTGCGATCTGAAAGGACAGCTGCCAGCTGCACCGGGGAGAGTGCAATCCTTAGCCCTTTTTCATCTTCCACTGAATATTCCTTTTCATGAATGGGCCTTTAACTTACCCGATTTTTAACCGGCACTGAAGCCATACAGAAAGCAAGGTCAAATAGGTTGTTCACTGCCTTGCCGGTGCCAGACGTAAGCGCGCCAGCCATAATATTAAAGCTGGTGCGTTCTCTCCCTTAATTCACAAAAAAGCATAATCCACATTAAAAGGTTATGACCGCTGATACACTTTCTGCTTTACAAGCAGGGAGGGGCTTCCTATAGTCGAAAATTGCCAAAAAAAGATGAAAACCATTCTAAATCAGTGTTTTTGGCTCTGATTCCTTGACAGGGTAACGGTTATGGCTAAAGCAGTTATCGCAATTCACGGCGGCGCCGGCGCGATTACGCGTGCGGCAATGAGCGCCGAAAAAGAGCAGCACTATCGTCAGCAGCTGGCCGCGATTGTCAGCGCCGGTCAGCAGATTCTGGCCAGCGGCGGTAGCGCGCTGGATGCCGTGACCGAAGCGGTACGGCTGCTGGAAGAGTGCCCGCTGTTCAATGCCGGCAGAGGGGCCGTGTTCACCCATCAGGGCACCCATGAACTGGATGCCAGCCTGATGGATGGCCGTACGCTGGATATCGGCGCCGTCGCTGGCGTCAGCCGTATCCGCAATCCGATTCTTGCCGCGCGTAAAGTGCTGGAAGCCAGTCCGCACGTGCTCTTTATTGGCAGCGGGGCGGAAGCCTTTGCCGCGCAACAGGGCCTGACGCCGGTCGAGCCCGATTTTTTCTCGACGCCAGAACGCTGGGAGCAGCTGCAGCGCGCGCTGGGCAGCGAACAAATGCTGCTGGATCATGATGGCGCGGCGCAGGGGTGCGATCCGCTGGACCCGGATCGCAAATTTGGCACCGTGGGTGCGGTGGCGCTCGATTTGCAGGGTAATCTGGCGGCCGCCACCTCCACCGGCGGCATGACCAACAAGCAGGCGGGCCGCGTCGGCGATTCACCGCTGGCGGGCGCCGGCTGCTATGCCAACAACGCCACCGTGGCGGTCTCCTGTACCGGTACCGGCGAAGTGTTTATTCGTACGCTGGCGGCTTACGATGTCTCAGCGCAGATGGAATATGGCGGTCGTTCGCTGCAACAGGCCACCGCCAGCGTAATTCATGACAAAGTGCAGGAACTGGAGGGCAGCGGCGGGCTGATAGCCGTTGATGCCCACGGCAACGTGGCGCTGCCGTTTAACAGCGAAGGCATGTACCGCGGATTCGCTTATGTGGGCGGCGAGGTTGAGGTGGCGATTTACCGCGACAGCTAAGGAGCAGGCATGACGGATCTACAGCAGCAGTTTGCGCCGCAGCAGGTGCTGGCGGTACGCGATCTCTGCGTGCGCTTTGAGCATGAAGGGCGCGTGACGGACGCCGTGCGGCAGCTTTCGCTCGATCTGCACCGCGGAGAAACGCTGGCGCTGGTGGGCGAATCGGGCTCGGGTAAATCGGTGACGTCGCTGGCGCTGATGCGTCTGATTGCACAGGCCGGCGGCGCGGTCAGCGGTGAAATCCTGCTGCGGCGGCGTAACGGCGAGGTGCTGGATGTGATGCGTGCGTCCGCCAGCCAGATGCGCCGGGTGCGCGGTGCAGACATGGCGATGATCTTTCAGGAGCCGATGACGTCGCTCAACCCGGTGTTCACCGTCGGTGAACAGATCGCCGAATCTATTCGTTTGCATCAGGGTAAAAGTCACCAGCAGGCGCAGGCCGAAGCGCGACGCATGCTGGATCTGGTGCGCATTCCGGAAGCGCACAATGTGCTGTCGCGCTATCCGCATCAGCTCTCCGGCGGTATGCGCCAGCGCGTGATGATCGCCATGGCGCTGTCGTGCAAGCCGGCGTTGCTGATTGCCGATGAGCCGACCACCGCGCTGGACGTCACCATTCAGGCGCAGATTCTGCAGCTGATTCGCGTGCTGCAAAAAGAGATGCAGATGGGCGTCATCTTTATTACCCATGATATGGGCGTGGTGGCGGAGATGGCCGATCGCGTGCAGGTGATGTATCGCGGCGATGTGGTTGAGCGCGCGCCGGTGCAGCAGTTGTTCGACGCGCCGCAGCAGCCGTATACCCGCGCGCTGCTGGCGGCCGTGCCAAAGCTCGGGGCGATGAGCGGCCAGCCGCTGCCGGCGAAGTTTCCGCTGCTGCATACCAACGGCCGCGAAGAGGCCAGCACGCCGCAGGATACCGTGCGTCACGATCGTCCGCCGATTTTACAGGTGCGCGATCTGGTTACGCGTTTTGATATTCGCGGCGGGCTGCTCAATCGGGTGAAGCGTCGCGTCCACGCGGTGGAAAAAGTCAGTTTCGATCTTTATGCAGGCGAAACCCTCGCGCTGGTGGGCGAATCCGGCTGCGGCAAATCCACCACCGGACGCTCGCTGCTGCGGCTGGTCGCCAGCCAGGGCGGCAGCATCACCTTTGACGGCCAGCGCATTGATGCGCTGCAGGGCAGGGCACTGGCCACGCTGCGCCGCGACATTCAGTTTATCTTTCAGGATCCGTATGCGTCGCTCGATCCGCGCCTTACCGTCGGCTTTTCAATTATGGAGCCGCTGCTGGTGCATCGCAGCATGGGGCGCGCGCAGGCAGAGAAACGCGTCGCCTGGCTGCTGGAACGCGTTGGTCTGCTACCCGAACACGCGCAGCGCTACCCGCACGAATTTTCTGGCGGTCAGCGCCAGCGTATCTGCATCGCACGCGCGCTGGCACTCAATCCTAAAGTGGTGATCGCCGACGAATCCGTCTCCGCGCTGGATGTGTCGATCCAGGCGCAGATCATCAATCTGATGCTGGATTTACAGCGTGAATTTGGCATCGCCTTCCTGTTTATTTCGCACGACATGGCGGTGGTGGAGCGCATCAGCCATCGCGTTGCGGTGATGTATCTCGGACAGATTGTGGAGATGGGACCGCGTCAGGCGGTGTTCGAACAGCCGCGCCATCCTTATACCAGAAAACTGATGGCCGCGGTGCCGGTGGCCGATCCGGCGCATCGGCACCGCGAGCGGGCGCTGATGGTCGATGAGATCCCCAGCCCGATTCGCCCGCTGGGTGATGAGCCGGAAGTGGCACCGTTACTGGAAGTGGCGCCGGGCCATTTTGTCGCCCGCCATGCCATTAGCGGCGCCTGAGCAGCAACCAACCGCGCCCTCTGTGCAGGGCGCGCAAGACAGGGACTACAGGAGAACGATAACGATGCACCATATCATGCGAAAAGGGGTTATCACTGCCGGGTTGTTGAGTTCGGCGCTGGCGCTGCCCGCCTGGGCGGCCAAAGATGCGGTGATTGCCGTGGCGTCGACCTTCACCACGCTGGATCCGTACGACGCCAACGACACGCTGTCGCAGGCGGTGGCCAAATCTTTCTATCAGGGCCTGTTCGGCTTCGATAAAGACATGAAGCTGGTCAACGTACTGGCCGAAAGCTATCAGGCCAGCAGCGATGGGCTGACTTACACCATCAAACTGCGTCCGGGTGTGAAATTCCAGGATGGCACGGATTTCAATGCCGAAGCGGTGAAGGTCAACCTCGACCGCGCCAGCAATCCGGACAACCATCTCAAGCGTTATAACCTGTTTAAATATATCGCCACTACCGAAGTGGTCGATCCGTCCACGGTGAAAATTACCCTGAAGCAGCCGTTCTCAGCGTTTATCAACAATCTGGCGCACCCGGCTGCGGTGATGATCTCACCAACCGCGCTGAAAAAATATGGCAAGGACATCGGTTTCCATCCGGTAGGCACCGGACCTTATACCTTTGACACCTGGAACCAGACCGACTTTGTCAAAGTGAAAAAGTGGTCGGGCTACTGGAAACCGGGCTATCCAAAACTCGACAGCATTACCTGGCGTCCGGTGGTGGATAACAACACCCGCGCGGCGATGCTGCAAACCGGTGAGGCCAGCTTTGCTTTCCCGGTGCCGTTAGAGCAGGCCAAACTGCTGCAGGGCAATAGCAAGCTGGATGTGGTGACCACACCGTCGATCATGCAGCGTTACATTAGCCTCAACGTGACGCAAAAGCCGTTCGATAACCCGAAAGTGCGTGAAGCGCTGGAGTACGCCATCAATCGCCAGGCGCTGGCGAAAGTGGCCTTTGCCGGTTACGCCACGCCAGCCACCGGCATCGTGCCGCCGCGCATTGATTTTGCCCAGAGCTATCCGGCCATCAAATACGATCCGGCCAAAGCGCGCGAGTTGCTGAAGGAAGCGGGCTACCCGAATGGTTTCGAAACCACGCTGTGGTCATCGCATAACCACAGCACCGCGCAGAAAGTGCTGCAGTTCACCCAGCAGCAGCTGGCGCAGGTGGGTGTGAAGGTGAAAGTCACGGCGATGGATGCCGGCCAGCGCGCGGCGGAAGTGGAGAGTAAAGGGCAGAAAGAGAGCGGGGTGCGCATGTTCTACACCGGCTGGTCAGCCTCCACCGGCGAAGCCGACTGGGCGCTGACGCCGCTGTTCGCAACCAGCTCGTGGCCACCGGCTATCTTCAACACCGCGTTCTACAGCAACCCGCAGGTGGATAAAGACCTGGCGGATGCGCTGAAGACCACCGATCGCGACCAGAAAGCCAGACTGTATAAAGACGCGCAGGACCGCATCTGGAACGATCACCCGTGGATTCCGCTGGTGGTGGAGCAGCTGCTGTCTGCGAACAATAAAAACCTGACCGGTTTTTACGTCATGCCCGATACCTCATTCAATTTTGATGAGGCGGATCTGAAGTAACAGACGCGGCCAGCCTTACGGGGCTGGCCGATGCTGCGCGGGATTTCGCATGCTCAACTATTTTCTTAAACGCCTGCTCGGGCTGATTCCCACGCTGCTGATTGTCGCAGTGCTGGTGTTCCTGTTCGTGCATCTGCTGCCGGGCGACCCGGCGCGCCTGATTGCCGGACCGGAAGCGGATGCCTCAGTGGTGGCGCTGGTGCGTCAGGAGCTGGGGCTCGATCAGCCGCTGATTCAGCAATTCTGGCACTTTATCCTCAATGCTTTGCAGGGTGATTTTGGTCAGTCGATGGTGTCAAAGCGGCCGGTCTCTGCCGAAATTGCCGCGCGCTTTTTTCCTACTCTGTGGCTGACGCTGAGCAGCATGGTGTGGGCGGTGCTGTTTGGCATGGCGATCGGCATCGCTTCGGCGGTATGGCGCAATCGCTGGCCGGACCGCATCGGCATGACGCTGGCGGTTTCCGGCATCTCCTTCCCGGCGTTTGCGCTGGGTATGCTGCTGATGCAGGTCTTTTCGGTCGAGCTCGGCTGGCTGCCGACGGTGGGCGCCGACAGCTGGCAGCACTATATTCTGCCGTCGATTACGCTCGGTGCCGCCGTGGCCGCGGTGATGGCGCGCTTTACCCGCGCTTCGTTCGTTGAGGTGATGCAGGAAGATTATATGCGCACCGCACGGGCCAAAGGGGTGCGCGAATCGCTGGTGGTGGTCAAACACGGGCTGCGCAATGCCATGATTCCGGTGGTCACCATGATGGGGCTGCAGTTCGGCTTTCTGCTCGGCGGCTCGATTGTGGTGGAAGTGGTGTTTAACTGGCCCGGACTGGGCCGTCTGCTGGTGGATTCGGTGGAGATGCGCGATTACCCGGTGATTCAGGCCGAGGTGCTGCTATTCTCGCTGGAGTTCATTCTGATTAACCTGATCGTCGATATGCTTTACGCGGCGATCAACCCGGCTATTCGCTACAGGTAAGGAGTCGCAATTGAAGAACTGGCGACGCGAGGCGGCACTGAAATCCCTGCCGCTGATGACGGAAAACCGGGTTCGCACGCCGTGGCGTGAATTCTGGCGGCGCTTTCGCCGTCAGCATGTGGCGCTGCTGGCAGGCGCGTTTGTGCTGCTGCTGATTGTGGTGGCGTTTATCGCCCCGTGGATCGCCCCGTTTGATGCCGAAAACTATTTTGACTACGACCGGCTCAACGAAGGGCCGTCGTGGATGCATCTGTTTGGCGTCGATTCCCTTGGACGCGATATCTTCAGCCGGGTGCTGGTCGGCACGCGCATTTCGCTGATCGCTGGCTTCTTCTCGGTGGCGATTGGCACGGTGATCGGCACCGTGCTGGGGTTGCTGGCGGGCTATTACGAAGGCTGGTGGGATCGCATCACCATGCGCATCTGCGATGTGTTGTTTGCGTTTCCCGGCATCCTGCTGGCGATCGCGGTGGTGGCGATCATGGGCAGCGGCATGAGCAATGTGATTGTGGCGGTGGCGATTTTCAGTATTCCGGCATTTGCCCGTCTGGTGCGTGGCAATACGCTGGTGCTGAAACATCAGACCTATATCGAGTCGGCGCGCAGTATTGGTGCCTCCGACTGGACCATTATCATGCGTCACATTTTGCCCGGTACGGTATCGTCGATTGTGGTCTATTTCACCATGCGTATCGGTACCTCGATCATCACCGCCGCCAGCCTGTCCTTTCTCGGCCTGGGCGCGCAGCCGCCGACGCCGGAGTGGGGCGCGATGCTCAACGAAGCGCGCGCCGATATGGTGATTGCGCCGCACGTGGCGATCTTCCCCAGCCTGGCGATTTTTCTCACCGTGCTGGCGTTCAATCTGCTGGGCGACGGCCTGCGCGACGCGCTGGACCCCAAATTGAAGAGCTGAGGGTGAACACCGCATTGCAGTTGTAGCGGCGCGATTCATCGCGCAATAAATTGCGCCGCTACGATAACTGCAATGCCTGGCGTATGACTTTTGTTCAATCCATTGATTTTATTAAAACTTCAGCGCATCAAAACGTTTCCCAGTTATCGTTACCGTGGCTCACCGCCGCGGGCAGAGCGCGGGTCGGGGCGGGCAGCACCGGTTTCACCATCCGCTCGGTTACCGCAGCGGGCGCGCGCGCGCCGGTGTTGAAACGTGCCACCGCCGATGACAATCGGCTGGCCTGCTGCTCCAGCGACGCCGAGGCGCTGGCCGATTCCTGCACCAGCGTGGCGTTCTGCTGCGTCACGCGATCCATCTCATTCACCGCCTGGCCAATCTGGTCAATACCGCGGCTCTGCTCATCGGAAGCCGAGGCAATCTCACCCATGATATCGGTGACGCGCGTCACCGCGCTGACAATCTCCTGCATGGTATCGCCAGCGCTGCTGACCTGCTGCGAACCGAGATCCACGCGCTGCACGGAGTTTTCAATCAGCAATTTGATCTCTTTCGCCGCCTGCGCGCTGCGCTGGGCCAGATTGCGCACTTCGCCTGCCACCACCGCAAAGCCGCGCCCCTGCTCACCGGCACGCGCCGCTTCTACCGCGGCGTTAAGCGCCAGAATGTTGGTCTGGAAAGCGATACCGTCAATGACACTGGTAATGTCGGCGATTTTCTTCGAGCTGTCCGCAATGTCGCGCATGGTTTTCACCACACCTTCCACCACGTTACCGCCTTTGTCGGCGGTGTCCGACGCGGTTTTCGCCAACTGCGTGGCCTGACGCGCGTTGTCAGCATTCTGCTTCACGGTCGCGGTCAGCTGTTCCATGCTGGCGGCGGTCTCTTCCAGTGAGGCAGCCTGCTGTTCGGTCCGCGCCGAGAGATCGTTATTACCGTTGGCGATGGCACTGGCGCTGCCAAAAATGGCATCCGCGCTGTCGCGCACGTTGTTGATGGTACCGAGCAGCGCCTGCTGCATATGGTTCAGGCTGGCGGCAATGGCCGCCATTTCACTGCGGCCTGCCACCTGCAGGCTGGCTGACAAATCGCCTTCGGCAAAGCGCTCGATCTGCTGCTGCACCTGCTGCATCGGTGCCAGCAGCACGCGGCGCACCAGCGTCCATACCGCCGCCACCATCAGCACCACCACCAGCGCGATGACGGCAATCATGATTAGCACCTGCTGATAGTTGCTGTCATTTTGCAGGCTGCGCTGATTGATCAGCTGCATGTTTTCATCGCGCCACTGCTGATAAGCCTGTTCCAGTTCATCCTGCGCCTGCTGCGCATCGAGGTTGCCGTAGGCCGCGTAGTTATTGGCTTTCAGAAACACGGCGGACTGCTGCAGCAGCGCGGCAAACGCTTTGAATTTTTTGTCGATCAGATCGGCGGTCGACGCACTCTGGCCGTCGATGCGCGGATAGCTTCTATACTGATTGAAGTGCTGCTGCGCCGCTTCCAGCGAGGCACCGGATGCCAGCAGCAGCTTGTTGATCGCCGCCAGCGACTGCTCGTCAGTCTGATTTTTCAGAATACGGATCGCCACGCGGTTGATGGTGACGCGGGTTTTCACCAGCGTTTGCCAGCCGTCGCCCAGCTCGCGCTGCTGATGAGACAACTGATTGCTGGCGGTGAAATTATGTTGTCCCGCGCGCAGCGAGGAGAAAAAGAGCGAGCCGGATATGGCCTGCATGGCTGTGAATACCACCAGAATAACCACAATGGCGGTCACAATTTTCATCTTGTTGAACATGTGAGCATCTCTTAGCAAATGAGCCGGTAGTTATGTTATCGGTGGAAAAAAGCATCACTAAAGTGCGGCAGCGAAATAATTCACCGCAGTAATGGTTACGGACAGGAGGCCAGGGGATGAAACCCTTCAATTACCAGCAGGATTTTAAACAGCTCGACTTCCGTCAGCATCCGGAGCTGTATCAGGTCGGACGCGGCGAGCAGGGGGTGCTGATGGTGGAACCTTATAAAAGCGAAATTCTGCCGCACTGGCGCTTTCGCACCGTCGAGCTGGCGCAGCAGTCATCAGAAAAAATCATGCAGCTGTTCGAGGCGTATCGCGCGCAGGATGATTTTGTCGGTATGGATATGGCGCGCAAATTTATTCAGATGGGGTACACCCGCGCGCGCCGCTACAGCAATCATCAGGGCGGACGGAAATACGGTGCCGACGGCAAAGAGCTGCCGCGTACGGTAGAGAAAGAAAAGGCCGCTGCGGCGGCCGTGTTCAAAGCGTGCTGGGACCGGCTGCGCGCCGATAACGATTATCTGGCACGCAAAAAAGCGCACCAGCAAAAGTACGGTTAAACGCGCGAGCCCCACAGGTCGTATTCGTCGGCGTGTTCGACTTTGACCCGCACCACCTCGCCGACCTTCACCTGGCGATCGCCATTCAGGTACACCGCACCGTCGATTTCCGGGGAGTCGGCCATGCTGCGGCCGACCGCGCCTTCTTCATCGACTTCATCAATGATCACCAGAATCTCTCGACCGATTTTCTCCTGCAGACGCTCTGCGGAGATCTGCTGCTGCAGCTGCATGAAGCGATCAAAACGCGCCTGCTTGACGTCGTCCGGTACCTGATCCGGCAGCTGGTTAGCCGTGGCGCCTTCAACCGGGCTGTACTGGAAGCAGCCAACGCGATCGAGGCGCGCTTCACGCAGGAAGTCGAGCAGCATCTGGAAATCTTCTTCGGTTTCGCCCGGGAAACCCACGATGAAGGTGGAACGCAGCGTCAGCTCCGGACAGATTTCACGCCAGCGTTTGATGCGCTCCAGCGTGCGCTCAACCGCGCCCGGACGCTTCATCAGCTTCAGGATGCGCGGGCTGGCGTGCTGCAGTGGAATATCGAGGTAAGGCAGGATTTTGCCTTCGGCCATCAGCGGTATCACGTCATCCACGTGCGGATACGGATAAACGTAGTGCAGACGCACCCAGACGCCGAGTTTCGCCAGCTGCTCACACAGGCTGACCATGCTGGTTTTCACCGGCGAACCGTTCCAGAAACCGGTGCGGTGTTTAACATCGACGCCGTACGCGGAGGTGTCCTGTGAGATCACCAGCAGCTCTTTTACGCCCGCTTCCACCAGACGTTTAGCTTCATCAAGTACCGCGCCAATCGGACGGCTGTCCAGATCGCCACGCATTGACGGGATGATGCAGAAAGTGCAGCGATGGTTACAGCCTTCGGAAATTTTCAGGTAAGCGTAGTGGCGCGGCGTCAGCTTGACGCCCTGTTCCGGCACCAGGCTGAGGAACGGGTTGTGCTCGGGTTTTGGCACGTAAGTGTGCACGTGCGACAGCACCTGCTCGTAGCTGTGCGGGCCGGTGATCTCCAGCACTTTCGGATGCACTTCGCGAATCTGATCCACTTTGGCGCCGAGGCAGCCGGTGACGATCACTTTGCCGTTCTCGTTCAGCGCTTCACCAATCGCTTCCAGTGATTCCTGTACGGCACTGTCAATAAATCCACAGGTGTTAACGATGACGATCTCCGCATCATCGTAGCGTGGCACCACGTCGTAGCCTTCTGTCCGCAGCTCCGTCAGGATGCGTTCAGAGTCAACGAGGTTTTTTGGGCAGCCGAGAGAGACGAAGCCTACACGCGGCGGATTTTTGACATGGCTCATAAGGATAAAAATTCATCATAATTAAGGTGGACAGGAGCGCGATTGTACAGAGGTTGACGGGGAAAATGTATAGGGAAGCACTGTCGAAATCAGAGAAAAAGGCCACGCAAACGGTGGCCGGGGGAATTACAGCAATAATTGTTCCGGACGGCAGCTGTAGAGTCGGGCTAAGCGCTCGCGCGTTTTTTTCTGTGGTTTACTCTCTTTGCGTTCCAGTTGGGAAATTGCGCTTTGCGTGGTCCCTAATTGTTCGGCAACATACTGCTGCGAGAGGTTACGGTAAACACGCCAGGCCGCCTGCAAACTGGTATCCTGGCTGAGCATAATGCCAACCACGTCATGCGGCACGGTTTCATCATCATGTTCATCCGCTTCAATCGCGAGGGTTGTCCAGTTGCTTTCCGCATCTGAAAGCAGCTTTTCATACTCCGCGACAGGCAAAACCACGAATTGCGGTTCGCCTGCTTCATCATAAATATACTGTTTTGACATACGTTATCCGGGTAGCGTCAGGTCGCGGCCAATGTCATCAGGTGCATAGCTGCGGGGTTTCCCCCGCAGAGTATCAGTAAGTATGAGAGGTTCTGCGTGCAACTTCTACAATCTCAAGAACGACAGGCTCTCCCTCTATCAACGCAAAGATAACCCGATAATCGCCCACTCGCAGACGGTAACGATTATCACTCTGCTGCAGCTTCCTGATGTCCAGTGCGACGGCCGGAAAGGCGATCAGCTGGGATGTCTTTTCAAAGATGCTTTTTTGATAGCGTTTGTCGATCTTCATCAGGTGTTTCAGGGCACGTTTAGACCAGGATACTTCAACCACAATGCACCTCTTTTCACCTGCCATCCCTGCAAGGGATAATTAGAAAATAAAGAGTAAATCTAATATTGTCAATCTAATAATCTTATATACAAGGGCAGGGCGGTCACCTGGCGCAACATTTTGTTTGGTGTACGCTTAGTGAGCATGGCGGACATCCGGGTTGTGCAAGCGGGTCGATTTTGCTTAAATATTGGGTTGGTAATTGTAAGTTATTATCGACATTACAGAATTTTAAAGCGCGCCAGCGGTGAGTTTTTCTCTGCCGGGGCTGAAGTGGATAATGTGAGAGCAGACAAATGCAAGAGATCGTCAAAGGTTTTCTGAATTTTCAACAGAATGTGTTTCCTGAAAGGAAGGATCTTTTCAAGAGTCTGGCGTCCAACCAGAATCCTAAAGCTTTATTCATCTCCTGTTCGGATAGCCGTCTGGTGCCAGAGCTGGTGACACAGTCGGAGCCGGGCCAGCTGTTTGTGATCCGTAACGCCGGTAACATCGTCCCGCCGTTTGGTCCGGAGCCGGGTGGCGTGTCAGCAACCATCGAGTATGCGGTGGTCGCGCTGGGCGTAACCGAAATTATTATTTGTGGTCACTCCAACTGCGGTGCGATGAACGCGATTGCGTCCAACGCCGATCTCGAGAGCATGCCGGCGGTTGATCACTGGCTGCACTACGCCAATGCTGCAAAAGCGGTGGTGGAAGAGCGCAACTACGAATCGGTTGAGAAACGCCTCAACGAAATGGTGAAAGAGAACGTGATTGCCCAGCTCAACAATATCAAAACGCATCCTTCCGTTTCGGTCGCGCTGCGTAAAGGCAAGCTGCGCCTGCACGGCTGGGTTTATGATATTGAAAGCGGCGGCATTATTGCCCTGACCAAAGGCGGTGAATCCTTCATTTCACTGTCGGAAAACCCGGAAACCTGCTTCGAATAATCCTGCCTGCTACAAGCCCGGCCACTGCGCCGGGCTTAATGTTTTGTAAATCCTGCACATCCTTTCTTACTGGCTGACTACGCTTAACGGCAGACTGTGAAAAGGAGAATCCCATGCGTTTATGGCGTGTTGCGCTGCTGGCTGGCGCGCTCAGCGGTTCCTTTACCGCGCTGGCGGCCGATGTCCAGGTGCAGGTGTTACAGGACAAGCTCGATCATCCGTGGTCGGTGGCGTTTCTGCCCGACCAGCAAACCCTGCTGATTACCGAACGTTCCGGACAGCTGCGCAGCTGGCAGCCGGGCCGGGGGCTATCGCAGCCGATTAGCGGCGTACCCAACGTGTGGGCCAACCGCCAGGGCGGTCTGCTGGATTTGGTGCTGGCGCCGGACTTCGCGCAAAGCCGTCGGGTGTGGCTCAGTTATACCACCGCCGATGACACCGGCCGCGCGGGCGGCGTGGTGGGTTACGGCACGCTCAGCGCAGATCTCCGTCAGCTGCAGGATTTTAAGGTGGTGCTGGAGCAAACGCCGAAACTGTCCGGCGGTGCTAACATCGGCACGCGGCTGGCGTTTGATCGCCAGGGCTATCTCTATATCGCGTTCGGCGATAACTTTGCCAGCCGCAGCGCGCAGCAGCTGGACAAGCTGTCGGGCAAAATCGTCCGCCTGACGCAGGACGGCAAGGTGCCGGCGGATAATCCGTTTAACCATCGTCAGGGCGCACGCGCGGAGATCTGGTCTTACGGCGTACGCAACCCGCAGGGGCTGGCGCTCAATCCATGGACGCAGCAGATGTGGGAGAGTGAACACGGCCCGCGCGGCGGTGATGAGGTGAATCTGGCGGCGAAGGGCAAAAATTATGGCTGGCCGCTGGCGACATACGGCATTGATTACAGCGGGCAGAAAGTGCCGGAAGCGCAGGGCAGCGCCGTTGCCGGCACTGAGCAACCGCTGTTTTACTGGCAGCAATCGCCGGCCATCAGCGGCATGGCGTTTTACAATAGCGCGCGCTTTCCCCAGTGGAAAAACTCGCTGTTTATCGGTGCGCTGAAAGATAAAAGTCTGATCCGTCTGCGCGTTAACGGCGAGAAGGTCGAAGAGGCGCAGCGGCTGCTGGGTGACCGTGGCGAACGCATCCGCGATGTTCGTCAGGGGCCGGATGGTTATCTGTATGTGCTGACCGATGAGGCCAATGGCAAGCTGCTGAAAGTCGGGCTGGCGGATGCCGCCAGCGCCGCGCGCGGTTAATCAGCGCACCCAGTTACACACCTGCCAGCCGCGCTGCTGCGCTTCCTGCTGCAGCAGCGCGTCCGGGTTAATCACCCATGCATGATCGGCATGCGACAGCAGCGGCAGATCGTTCATCGAATCGCTGTACGCCCAGGTGCGCTCAAAGCGTCGATCCTGCTGCAGCGCTCGCCAGTCGCTGAGTCGTGAAACTTTGCCTTCACGGTAAGTGGCGGTGCCGTAAATCTCACCGCTGTAGCGTTCATCGACCACTTCCACGCCAATCGCCAGTGCGCCGTGTACGCCCAGCCGTTCCGCAATCGGCACCGCGAGGTGATCGCCGCTGGCGGTAATAATCATTACCGTGTCGCCACGCTGCTGATGCCACTGAATGCGTTCGCGCGCGGCGGGAAAGACGCGCGGCAGGATATCGCGATGAATAAAGCGCCGCACCCAGCCTGCGACGGTGAGCGTCGCCATGCCGGTGAGCGGTGAGAGCGTAGTGCGCATGTACTCTTCAATCGACAGGCTGCCGGCGTGGTATTGCGCCATCAGCGCCTGCTCCTGACGAATGATCTCTTCCGGTGCAAACCCCTGCGAAACCAGCCAGCGCAGCCAGAGGCTGGTGCTGTCTTCACAAATCAGGGTTTCATCCAGATCGAAAACGGCTAAGTCCATCATGATTCTCCTCGGGCTGACTGGCATCAGGTTAGCGGAATTTTGTGACTGGCTTAACTGTTCTGCGAAAATTCGGAATTTCTCGCAATTTTTCCTCTGCCCTGACGCCCGCGCACTGGCAGCGCAGCGGCCTTAATGCCAGGGTTACTCTAACAAACTCTAAAAAACTTTACGGTTTGGCGGTTTTTTTCACCGGCGTGAACCGTTAGCGTTTGGTAAGACATGTCTTACCTGCACAAATCCGTGATTTTACAAGGACAATTGGGTCACGCTCATGAGAAAAACATCCCTGACTTCAGTCTGGCGGCCACTGGCGGCCACTTCATTATTGTTGCTTTTCGTCCCTGTCACCACTCAGGCCGAGCAGGCACCGGCGGCACCGCAGATTGAGGCAAAAGCCTGGATTCTGATGGACTACAGCAGCGGTAAAGTGCTGGCAGAGTCCAATGCCGACCAGCGTCTTGATCCCGCCAGTCTGACCAAAATGATGACCAGCTACGTGGTCGGCCAGGCGCTGAAATCCGGCAAAATCACCAGTAACGACATGGTGACCATCGGCCAGGATGCCTGGGCCACCGGCAATCCGAAACTGCGCGGGTCGTCGCTGATGTTCCTCAAGCCGGGCGACCGCATCCCGGTCTCGGAACTGAATAAGGGCGTGGTGATCCAGTCGGGGAATGATGCCTGTATCGCGCTGGCGGACTATGTCGCCGGCAGTCAGGATGCCTTTATTGGCCTGATGAACAATTACGTTAAAGCCTTTGGCCTGCAAAACACCCACTTCATGACGGTGCACGGTCTGGACGCCGAAGGCCAGTACAGCACCGCACGCGACATGGCGATTATCGGCCAGCGCCTGATTGGTGATGTGCCGGAAGAGTATGCGCTGAACAGCGAAAAAGAATTTACTTTCAATAATATCAAACAGATGAACCGCAACCGCCTGCTGTGGAGCAGCAACCTCAAGGTTGACGGCATCAAAACCGGGCATACCTCGGGGGCGGGCAACAATCTGGTTGCTTCAGCAGTGGACGGCGATATGCGCCTGATTTCGGTGGTACTGGGCGCGCAGACCGATGCCATTCGCTTCCGCGAGAGTGAGAAGCTGCTGACGTGGGGCTTCCGTTTCTATGAAACCGTTACGCCGATTAAAGCCGATAAACCGTTTGCCCAGCAGCGCGTGTGGTTTGGCGAAAACAGCCAGGTCAACCTCGGCGTGGCGAAGGATGCGGCGATCACTATCCCGAAAGGGCAGATGAAAAATCTCAAGGCCAGCTTTACCCTCAACGCACCGCAGCTGGAAGCGCCGCTGAAAAAGAACCAGGTAGTGGGCACTATCGATTTCCAGCTGGATGGCAAAACCATTGAGCAGCGTCCGCTGGTGGCGATGGAGGATGTACCGGAAGCCGGCTTTGTTGGCCGCATCTGGGATTTCATTATGATGAAATTCAACGGCTGGTTTGGTAAGTGGTTCAGTTAATTTCAGGGCCGCGGGTCAGCCCGTGGCTAACCCGCCTGCCGGCGCAGTTTATCCGCGAACCCAGCCTTTTTTAATCGGCATCGCGAACAGGGCGCGGTAGAGTTGATGCGTCAGCGCCAGCATGCGCTGACCATACAGCTGCCACGCCAGATGCGAAGCCAGACAGCCAAGCAACCCCACCAGAAAACCGCCCAGCATATCCAGCGGCCAGTGCACGCCGAGATACACGCGTGACCAGGCAATAGCGCTGCCAATCGCCAGCAAAACCACGCCGGACCACAGACGGTGCCAGAAAATAAACGCCAGCGCGAAGGTAAAAATCGTGGTGCCGTGATCGCTGGGATAGGAGTCATCAGCGGCGTGTGAGAGGAACTGGTGACCGAAGCCAATGGCGAACGGGCGCGGGTGTGGCAGTAGCTGGCCCACGCACCAGGAGATGCTCAGCGCATAAATCAGCGCCATGCCGGTTTTCAGCACCAGCGCGCGCTGCGACTGCAGCTGATCGCGCGGCCCCCACAGCCACAGGGCGACGATCAGCAACGGTACAATCGCAATCACATCTTTGGCAATAAAGGTCGCCAGGCTGAGCAGCCACGCGGGTGAATCCGGCGTGGCGTTAATCCATAAAAAGAGGGTGTGGTTAAGAGCTTCCATCACGTTTCCTCGTCCTCGTCTTGTTTACCCAAAAAGAAATTGCGGCAAAAATCAGCAGCTGGCTGAGCCACACCCACCAGCCCGCCCACAAATTGTGGGAGAAAAAGTGCGCACCACGCATCACCTGGCCATAGCCCATCAGCAGGCCACAGGCGATACCCACTGCCAGCGCCAGCAGCGCGCGGCGTGGACGCTCCGGCCACCACAAAAAAAACAGCGCCATCAGCGCAAAGCCGCTGGAAGCATGGCCGCCCGGAAAGCACTGGCCCGGGCCGCTGTTGGCCGGCACCGCCGCCAGCAGCGGAAAGCTCGCGGCATTGCCACCGAACAGCGCCAGATCCCACGGACAGGAGTGCGCGCTGTGCGCCTTCAGTATGCCCACCACCAGCGGCCCCATGCCAAACAGCAGGGCCACCAGCACACGCCGGGCGTCGCGCTGTTGCAGGCCGCGCAGTAACAGCAGCACCGCGCCAGCGATAATCACATCCTTCATCAGCCGATGGTTAATCAGATCCAGCCAGCGGTTGTGCTGCCACGGAAAACGCCGGGTGAGCGGATCAAACCAGCGCTGGCTGATGGCGATGTCGAGGCTTTCGTGGCGCGACCACCACAGAAACACCAGCGCCAGAATTGCCAGCAAAATAAGGTTGATAGCGTAGAAGCGCGCGGAAAGAGAATAAATAGCCGTGCTCCGAATCTCACTGCGGGTTGTTGGAGTGTTTAACTTTGATGAAAGTTGCATGAATATTTGCAAATAGCGAAACCAGAGTCACAGGGTGGCAAATCACGCTTAGGGAAACCTTAAGGGGGCGCGTAGCAGGCATAAAAAAACCCGCTAGCAGAAGGCTAACGGGCTCCTCAATTTGGGGATTTCAAAGAAAAGCAGTGGCACTTATTCAGACTGCATCGCGTCCGATTAGTTCTGACGCGTGTAAAAATATTTTTAAACAGGCAAAAGCGGCCAGATGATGACGATCAGCGTCCCCGCCAGCGTTAGCAAGACGTTGGCAATGGCGTAGGTGCCGGCATAGCCGAGCGCCGGTATGCTGCTGCGCGCGGTATCGCTGATAATCTCCATGGCCGGTGCGCAGGTGCGCGCGCCCATGATGGCACCAAACAGCAGCGCGCGGTTCATGCGCAGCACGTAAGCGCCGAACAGATAGCAAATCACCACCGGCAACAGACTCACCAGCAGGCCGCTCAGCAGCATCAGCGCGCCCGCACTGCCGAGACCGTGCTGCAGCCCGCTGCCGGCGCTCAGGCCGACCCCGGCCATAAACACCATCAGGCCAAACTCTTTCACCATGGTCAGTGCGCCCTGCGGGATGTAGCCGAACGTCGGGTGGTTGGCGCGCAGAAAGCCGAGCATGATGCCGGCAAACAGCAGGCCGGCGGCGTTGCCCAGGCCAAAACTGAAGTTGCTGAACTGGAAGGTGATCATGCCGATCATCAGGCCGATGATAAAGAAGGCGCAGAACGCCAGCAGATCGGTCATCTGGCTGTGAATAGCAATGAAGCCGATGCGATCGGCCAGGCTTTTCACCCGGCGCGCTTCGCCGCTCACCTGCAGCACATCGCCTTTGTTGAGCATAATGCTGTCGTCGATCGGCATCTCAATCTGGCTGCGGATCACCCGGTTCAGGAAGCAGCCATGATCGGTCAGTTTTAAATGGCTCAGGCGTTTATTCACCGCGTTGTGGTTTTTCACCACGATCTCTTCGGTGACGATGCGCATGTCGAGCAGATCGCGATCGAACACCTCTTTACCATTACGGAAACTGGCGTCGAGACGTGCATGGGCATCCGGATAGCCCACCAGAGAAATTTCGTCGCCGAGCTGCAAAACTGCATCACCGTCCGGGCTGGCGAGAATGCCGTTACGCCGCAGGCGCTCAATGTAGCAGCCGGTCTGACGGTGAATCCCCAGCTCGCGCAGGTTTTTGCCGCCGCTCCACTCAACCAGCTCCGGACCAACGCGGTAGGCGCGAATCACCGGCAGGAACACTTTACGCTGGCTGTCCGCATCCAGACCGCGCTCGCGCGCGATTTGCTGGGCGCAGGTCGGCAAATCCTGATGCTGCAGGCGCGGCAGGTAGCGTGCGCCGAAAATCAGGCTGACCAGCCCAATCAGATAGGTGAGGGCGTAACCCAGGCTGAGGTTATCCTGCATGCGCCCCAGCAGCTGCGTGTCGCTGATGCTTTGCCGCAGCGTATCGCCTGCGCCCACCAGCACCGGCGTTGAGGTCATCGAGCCGGCCAGCATGCCGGCGGTGAGGCCGATATCCCAGCCAAACAGTTTGCCGAGCGTCAGCGCAATCAGCAGGGCGCTGACCACCATGACGATCGCCAGAAAGAAATAGTTCTTACCGTCGCGGAAAAAGATGGAGAAAAAGTTGGGACCGGCTTCCACCCCGACACAAAAAATAAACAGCATAAAGCCCAGACTTAAGGCGTCAGTATTTATCGCGAAGTGTTGCTGACCCAGAATCAGCGAAACCACCAGCACACCAATAGAATTACCGAGTTGTACGGAGCCAAGGCGTAATTTACCCAGGCACAGGCCGAGGGCTAATACGACAAATAATAACAGAACGTCATTTCCGCTTAACAATTCTGCGACGTTAATGTTCACGGTTTAACTTCTTATTTACCTGTAACGGGTTGATGGAATGGGATTTTTTCGCTATCTTGTGACGGCAACGCACGGCCCGGTCACCGAATGTTCTTAAACTGTGACCCACATAAAGCGGCGCCATTCTAATCATAATTAACACCCTCAGCTATCAGCAGTTTTCATTCCTTCTGCCTTCAGCTGTTTCTTTTTATTTCCACGTAAGCGCATCAGGGCAGTTAAAAGTTTCAATATTGTTAACGTCAAAGTTGAGGAGAGGTATGTTGCAGCGCAATAATCGCTGGCCAGCATCGGTTCTGGGCGTGATGCTTTATACGCTGGTGTTTATTTTTGCACATCATTTTTGGTCCGCCGCCGCGACGCAGGCGGTGCGTGGACAGCCGGAACTGCTGCTGTTTCTGCTGCCGGGCATCGTGATGGCGCTGCTGCAGCCGGACAGTCCGCTGATCGGCACACTGTGGATCGCGCTGGGCGGGACGCTGCTGGGCATGATGTGGGTGTGGCTGGTGATGCCGATGTCACACAGCTTGCTGCTGGTGACAGCGTGGAGCCTGAGTGCACTATTCTGGGCGGGGTGCGGTGCGCTGCTGGTGCGCCTGTTGCGCATTATGCTGGCGATGCGCACCAGCTGAGTGAAGCGAAGGCGGGCCCGCAGGCCCGTCAGGTCAGGCTTCGATGCCGAGGTTTTCTTTGGTCCACGCCGCAAATTCGGTGTAACCACCGATGTGCTGGTCGTCGAGGAAGATCTGCGGCACGGTAGAAACCGGTTTGCCGGCACGCGCTTCCAGGTCGGCTTTAGTGATGCCGGTCGCCTGGATATCGACGTACTGATAATTAAAATCGTCGCGCTCGCTGGTTAACTTCGTGGCTAACTCTTTTGCTCGTACGCAGTATGGGCAGCTGGAACGGCCAAAAATCACTGCAATCATTGCTTCTCTCCTTCCGCTGCTGTTTTGTGACTTGTCTCACATCACAGCGTGAATAATGCGTCACATCATGCCCGCCCATCCTGCTTAAGAAAAGCAGAAATTGCCTGTTACTCTAATGCGCGCTGTCTATACCCGGTCACAATGCCGTACTACAGTAATCGGGTATCACCTGCAGCAGAAACAGATGAACACTGAGGAGCCCTGAACCATGCGTAATCTGGCGACGTTGCCCAAACCCGTGCTACTGCTGGAAGCACTGGGCGTGCTGGCAGTGATTGGCGCGCTGCTGCTGGTCAACGACTGGCTGGCGGCACCGGCATTCATGGCGAAAAAACCGCTGGCAACGCTGCTGTTTTTCCTCGGCATTGCGCTGATGCTGCCGGCAGCGTGGCTGATGATGTGGCGCACCGCAAAGGCGATGGCACCGCAGTTGTTCAATCACACCCACAAAAAGAAGTAACCGGAGAGGATTATGACGCCGACTATTGATTTGCTTTGCAGCCACCGTTCCATTCGCGCCTTTACTGAGCAGGGGATTGATGACGCCCAGCGCAGCGCGATTATCGCTGCGGCGCAGGCGGCCTCGACCTCCAGTTTTTTACAGTGTTCCTCCATTGTCCGTATCACCGACCGCGCCCTGCGCGAGCAGCTGGTGCAGCTCACCGGCGGCCAGCCATGGGTCAGCGCCGCAGCGGAGTTTTGGGTGTTCTGCGCCGACTTCAACCGCCACCAGCAAATCTGCCCTGAGGCTCAGCTGGGCCGGGCCGAACAGCTGCTGCTGGGTTGTGTCGATACCGCGCTGATGGCGCAGAGCGCCATGGTCGCTGCGGAATCGCTCGGTTTAGGCGGCGTGTTTATTGGCGGCATTCGCAACAGCATCGCGCAGGTGACGGAGCTGCTGGGGCTGCCGAAGTTTGTGCTGCCGCTGTTTGGTTTCTGCATCGGCCATCCCGACGCGTCACCGGACGTCAAGCCGCGCATGCCGCAGGCGATGCTGGTGCATGAAAACCGCTACCAGCCGCTGGATAAAGCAGTGCTGGCGCAATATGACCAGCAGATCACCGCTTACTATCAGCAGCGCGACAGCAATCAGCGCTCGGAAACCTGGAGTGAACTGATTCAGCGTTTGATTATTAAAGAAACGCGACCGTTCATGCTGGACTACCTGCATCAGCAGGGCTGGGCAACGCGCTAAGCACAGGGACCGCTGCAATGAAGATGGCCATTCTCACCCGTGACGGCGCGCTCTACTCCTGTAAACGCCTGCGTGAAGCCGCGGAAGCGCGTGGCCATCAGGTGCAGATGATCGATCCGCTCTCCTGCTATATGAATATCAACTCCGACTCGCCGGCGGTGCACTATCGCGGTGAGGCGCTCGGCCATTTTGACGCGGTGATCCCGCGCATTGGCACCGCCACCACCTTTTACGGTACGGCGGTGCTGCGCCAGTTTGAGATGCTCGGCAGCTATCCGCTCAACGAGTCGGTGGCCATTACCCGTGCACGCGACAAGCTGCGCTCGCTGCAGTTGCTGGCGCGCGAGGGCATCGACATGCCGGTTACCGGCTTTGCCTCGTCGCCGGATGATACGCAGGATGTTATCGCCATGGTCGGCGGCGCGCCGCTGGTGGTGAAACTGGTGGAGGGGACGCAGGGGATCGGCGTGGTGCTGGCGGAAACCCGCCAGGCGGCAGAGAGCGTGATCGATGCGTTTCGCGGTCTCAATGCGCATATTCTGGTGCAGGAGTTCATTAAAGAGGCGCGCGGGCGCGACATCCGCTGCCTGGTGATTGGCGACGAAGTGGTGGCGGCGATTGAGCGGGAAGCGAAAGAGGGCGATTTCCGCTCTAATTTGCACCGCGGCGGCAGCGCCCGCGCCGTCACCATTACCGATCAGGAGCGCGAGATCGCGGTCAAAGCGGCCACGACGCTGGGATTAGCCGTGGCGGGCGTGGATATTCTGCGCGCCAACCGGGGGCCGCTGGTGATGGAGGTCAATGCCTCTCCAGGGCTGGAGGGCATTGAAGGCAGCACCGGTTTAGACATTGCCGCCATGATGATCCGCTGGATAGAGCAGCACGCCTGTCCCGGTTATCGTCCGAAAACCGGGGGCTGAACCGCGCTTTTGCGCGGTTTTCGTGGCATCTGCGACTGATTTTCCGTAAGCTAAGGCGCTTATTTATTCACCCCACAGGATACAACGATGGATTCACTGGTCGTTCCTGACATCGACATGCTGCGTCGCTGGCTGGATCAACAAAATATCACCTGGTTCGAATGCGACGCCTGTCAGGCTTTGCATCTGCCGCATATGCAGAATTTTGACGGGGTGTTTGACGCGAAAATCGACCTGGTGGATAACGTTATCCTCTTCTCGGCGCTGGCAGAAGTAAAGCCCACCGCGCTGATCCCGCTGGTTGGTGAACTGTCGCAAATCAATGCCAGTTCGCTCACGGTGAAAGCCTTTATCGATATACAGGATGACAACCTGCCGAAGCTGATTGTCTGCCAGTCAATCAGCGTAAGCGCCGGCATCACCTTTGGTCAGTTCACCCACTTCATGAAGCAGAGCGAAGAGGGGATTTCGATGGTGATCATGGAAGCGTTCGCCAATCATCTGCTGATGATGGGCGAAGACGAGGAGCGTCCGCCGAGTGTCAGCAGCCACAGCATGCTGCACTGATTTTTTCCCTCCTGCTAACTGCCGCTTTTTGCGGCAGTTTTCATTTCAGGCCCACCACTTTTTATTCTGCATTTTGCCCTTTATTGCCAGATATTAGTCGTGCTTTATGCCGCTAGTGCCAGAGTGCATAGCAGAAACATGCATAACTTATCGCAAAAAGGCGTTTTTTAAGCTGGGATCTGGCACGCAGGAATCAGGGGGGCTATTCTTGCGGGGCTGTCTGATACGTGCAACTACGGCGCAGCTATAGGTTTTTGCTATTAAACTCCCGCTGAATATTGATTCATTGTGTGGCTGTAATTTAACAGACAACGCAACGACCGGATCGCGTGTATGCAGCGTTGTGATGACCCGCTCAGGAGGAAGAAAAACATGATCAACCAGTCAAAAAAATGGTTGCCAGGTGTGGTTGCAGGTGTGCTGATGGCTGCGGCCGTGGGCGCTCAGGCAGAGGATAAAACGCTGCACGTTTATAACTGGTCCGATTATATTTCGGCCGACACCGTGCCCAATTTTGAAAAGCAGACCGGCATCAAAGTGGTCTACGACGTGTTTGACTCCAACGAAGTGCTGGAAGGCAAACTGATGGCCGGCAGCACCGGTTATGACGTGGTGGTACCGTCGTCGAGCTTCCTCGCGCGTCAGCTGCAGTCTGGTGTGTTCCAGGAGCTGGATAAGAGCAAGCTGCCTAACTATAAAAACCTCGATCCCGATCTGATGGCGAAAGTGGCCCAGCACGATCCGGGTAACAAATACGCCATTCCTTACCTGTGGGGCACCACCGGTATTGGCTATAACATCGATAAAGTCAAAGCGGCACTGGGCGCCGATGCGCCGGTGAACAGCTGGGATCTGGTGCTGAAGCCGGAAAATCTGGAAAAACTGAAGAGCTGCGGCGTTTCGTTCCTCGATGCGCCAGAAGAGATTTTTGCCACCGTGCTGAACTACCTCGGCAAAGATCCGAACAGCTCTGACGCGAAAGATTACACCGGTGCGGCGACCGACCTGCTGCTGAAGCTGCGGCCGAATATCCGCTACTTCCACTCTTCGCAGTACATCAATGACCTCGCCAACGGCAACATTTGCGTTGCCATCGGCTGGTCTGGCGATATTCTGCAGGCGAAAGATCGCGCGGTGAAAGCCAACAACGGTGTCCATCTCGGTTACAGCGTACCGAAAGAGGGCGCGCTGGCATTCTTCGACATGATGGCCATTCCAAAAGACGCGAAAAATCTGGATGCGGCTTATCAGTGGCTGAACTACATCATGGATCCGAAAGTGATTGCCGACGTCTCCAACAAGATGAACTACGCCAACGGCAACAAAGCGTCGCTGCCGCTGATCAATGCGGATGTGCGCAACAATCCGGGTATCTTCCCGACGCCGGAAGCGATGGCCAAACTGTTTGTGCTCAAGGTCCAGGATCCGAAACTGGATCGTGCGCGTACCCGTGCATGGACTAAAGTAAAAAGTGGTAAGTAATTCGTTCTGAACGAATTCCCTTATCGGTAAACGACAACAGAGGCGCGGTGCTGGCCTCTGTTGTGTCATTTAGCGGCTGGCTGTGCCGCGCTATCCCGCTTAGCGCCGGAGACATGTGAGTGAACGACGCGATTCCCCGCCCCCAAAATAAAACGGCTAAGGCGTTAACGCCGCTGCTGGAAATCCGCAACCTGACGAAATCGTTTGACGGCCAGCACGCCGTGGATGATGTCAGCCTGACCATTTACAAAGGCGAAATTTTCGCACTGCTGGGCGCTTCCGGCTGTGGCAAGTCCACGCTGCTGCGGATGCTGGCCGGCTTTGAAATTCCCAGCAGTGGCCAGATTGTGCTGGATGGTCAGGATCTGTCCCACGTGCCGCCGTATCAGCGGCCCATCAACATGATGTTCCAGTCGTACGCGCTGTTTCCACACATGACGGTGGAACAGAACATCGCTTTTGGCCTGAAGCAGGACAAACTGCCGAAAGGCGAAATCAGCAGCCGCGTGGCAGAGATGCTGGCGCTGGTGCATATGGAAGAGTACGCCAAACGTAAGCCGCACCAGCTTTCTGGCGGCCAGCGTCAGCGCGTGGCGCTGGCGCGGAGTCTGGCGAAACGTCCCAAGCTGCTGCTGCTCGACGAACCGATGGGCGCGCTGGATAAAAAACTGCGCGACCGCATGCAGCACGAAGTGGTGGATATTCTGGAGCGTGTAGGCGCTACCTGCGTGATGGTGACCCACGATCAGGAAGAGGCCATGACCATGGCGGGCCGCATCGCCATCATGAACCGCGGTAAATTTGTGCAGATCGGCGAGCCGGAAGAGATTTACGAGCACCCGACCAGCCGCTACAGCGCTGAGTTTATCGGCTCAGTGAACGTGTTTGATGGCCTGCTGCGCGAACGCCGCGACGAGGGCGTGGTGATCGACAGTCCGGGGCTGATGCATCCGCTCAAGGTGCAGACCGATGTGTCGATTGTAGACAACGTGCCGGTGCACGTGGCGCTGCGGCCGGAAAAAGTCATGCTGTGCGACGAGGTGCCGGCCGACGGCTGCAACTTTGCCGTCGGCGAAGTGGTGCACATCGCCTATCTCGGCGATCTGTCGATTTACCACGTACGGCTGCGCAGCGGCCAGATGATCAGCGCCCAGCTGCAGAATGCGCATCGCTACCGTAAAGGCGCGCCCACCTGGGGCGATGAAGTGCGCCTGTGCTGGGATGCCGACAGCTGTGTGGTCCTGACGGTTTAAGGAGGCGCTATGAGCCAGATTTCTCAACGCAGCGAGCCGGAGGTAGCGGGCACACCGCTGCAGCGCTGGGGCACACGCATGAAAATGCAGCACGGTCGCAAGCTGGTGATCGCGCTGCCTTATCTGTGGCTAATCCTGCTGTTTATGCTGCCGTTCCTCATCGTGCTGAAAATCAGTTTCGCCGATATTGCGCGCGCCATTCCGCCGTACACCGATTTGGTGACCTGGGCGGACGACCAGCTCAACCTGGTGCTCAATCTGGGCAACTACCTGACGCTGACCGACGACCCGCTGTACGCCGAAGCTTATCTCACCTCGCTGAAGGTGGCGGCGATCTCAACGGTGATCTGTCTGCTGATCGGTTATCCGCTGGCGTGGGCGGTGGCGCACAGCAAGCCCTCCATGCGCACCATCCTGCTGCTGCTGGTGATCCTGCCGTCGTGGACCTCGTTCCTGGTACGCGTCTATGCGTGGATGGGACTGCTGAACAACAACGGGATCCTCAACCGCTTCCTGATGTGGCTTGGCGTGATCGATCATCCGCTGATCATCCTGTACACCAACACGGCGGTGTATATCGGTATCGTTTACTGCTACCTGCCGTTTATGGTGCTGCCGATCTACACCGCGCTGACGCGTATTGATTATTCGCTGGTGGAAGCGTCGCTGGACCTCGGCGCGCGCCCGCTGAAAACCTTCTTCAGCGTCATCGTGCCGCTGACCAAAGGCGGCATTATTGCTGGCTCAATGCTGGTATTTATCCCGGCGGTGGGCGAGTACGTGATCCCGGAACTGCTCGGCGGACCGGACAGCATCATGATTGGGCGCATTTTGTGGCAGGAGTTCTTCAACAACCGCGACTGGCCGGTGGCCTCGGCGCTGGCGGTGATCATCCTGCTGATCCTGATTCTGCCGATCGTCTGGTTCCACAAACATCAAAACCGTGAAATGGGGGAGAAGGGATGAATCAGCTACCGGTAATCCGCTCTCCGTGGCGCACCGCGATTCTGGCGCTGTGCTTCCTGTTCCTGTACGCGCCGATGCTGCTGCTGGTGGTTTACTCCTTCAACAGCTCGCAGCTGGTGACGGTATGGGAGAGCTTCTCGTTTCACTGGTATCGCGTGCTGTTCCAGGATGATGCGATGCTGGATGCGGTTGGCCTGAGCCTGACCATCGCGGCGCTGTCGGCCACCATGGCAGTGGTGCTCGGCACCATGGCGGCGGTGATTATCGTGCGCTTCGGGCGTTTTCGCGGCCACAGCGGCTTTGCTTTCATGCTCACCGCGCCGCTGGTGATGCCCGACGTGATCACCGGTTTGTCACTGCTGCTGCTGTTCGTGGCGATGGGTAACACCTTTGGCTGGCCGGGCGATCGCGGCATGCTGACCATCTGGCTGGCGCACGTCACGTTCTGTACCGCCTACGTGGCGGTGGTGATCAACTCGCGGCTGCGCGAGCTGGATCGCTCAATTGAAGAAGCGGCGATGGACCTCGGCGCCACGCCGCTGAAGGTGTTCTTCGTGATTACCGTGCCGATGATTGCCCCGGCAATCATCACCGGCTGGCTGCTGGCGTTTACTCTGTCGCTGGACGACCTGGTGATCGCCAGCTTCGTCACCGGGCCGGGCGCTACCACGCTGCCGATGGCGATCTTTGCCACGGTGCGGCGCGGCGTCAATCCGGAGATCAACGCGCTGGCCTCGCTGATTCTGTTTGTGGTCGGGCTGGTCGGCTTTATCGCCTGGCGCTTTATGGCGCACGAAGAAAAACAGCGATTGCGCGATATTCAGAAAGCAAAACGTGGCTGAGTGACGCAACATTTGCCAATATAAGCAAGGCTGACTCTGTCAGCCTTTTCTTATGGAGCGCGCGCAATGTCGGAAACGTTGAAAAACCTGGTGTTAACCTCCACGCCCGTGCCGGTGACCATTGCCGGCAGCGCCATTATCGCCACGCGCTGTATCAGCGTGCTGATGCTGGCCAATGAGCTGGGCTATGACGAAATCGCCAATTTCGTGCACCGTAGCGCGCAGGCGTGGGACTCCACGCTGATTTTTATCGCCAGCCAGCTGATTTTCCTGTTTGAACTGCGCTGTGCCTTTACCCTGATGCGCGGCAGTAATGCCGGGCGCTGGGGCTACGTGGCCACACAGATCGTGGTGCTGCTGTACATGCTGATGGCGTCCGTGGGCTGGATCTATCCGGAGATTTTCAGCATTCCCGGCGAGAATAACGCGCAGATTATTCACCACACGCTGCTGCAGAAACTGCCGGATGTGCTGGTGCTGCTGCTGCTGTTTGTGCCGGCCAGCAGCCGCGCATTTTTCCGCAGCCGGTGATACAATCGGCCCCCGTTTTTGCTCCCGATTCTCAATACAGGCCTTTCCATGCATTGCGCGCTTTATCAGGCCGGTCGCTGTCGCTCATGTCAGTGGCTGGAAAAACCCTATCCGCAACAGCTGAGCGACAAGCAGACACAGCTGACGCAGCTGCTGGACGGCATGCCGGTCGCCGACTGGCGGCCGCCGTTCACCTCGGCGCAGCAGGGGTTTCGCAATAAAGCCAAGATGGTGGTGAGCGGCAGTGTGGAAAAACCGCTGTTCGGCATGGTGGCGCGTGACGGCGAGCCGGTGGATCTCTGCGCCTGTCCGCTCTATCCCGCCAGCTTCGTGGCGGTATTCGACGTGCTGAAACCCTTTATCGCCCGTGCCGGTCTGACGCCGTACAACGTGGCGCGCAAACGCGGCGAGCTGAAGTTTTTGCTGCTGACGGAGAGTACCCAGGGCGGCATGATGCTGCGTTTTGTCCTGCGCTCGCACAGCAAACTGGCGCAGCTGCGCGCCGCGCTGCCGTGGCTGCAACAGCAGCTGCCGCAGCTGCAGGTGATCTCCGCCAATATTCAGCCGGTGCACATGGCGATACTGGAGGGCGAGGAGGAGATGGCGCTGACGCCTGAGCAGGCGCTGCCGGAACGCTTTAACGACGTGCCGCTGTATATCCGTCCGCAAAGTTTCTTCCAGACTAACCCGCAGGTGGCGGCTGCGCTGTACGCAACGGCACGCGACTGGGTGGCGGAACTGCCAGTGCACAGCATGTGGGATCTGTTCTGTGGCGTTGGCGGCTTTGGCCTGCACTGCGCCACGCCGCAGATGCAGCTGACCGGCATCGAAATCAGTGCGGAAGCCATCGCCTGCGCGCAGCAGTCGGCGCAGCAGCTGGGGTTAGAGCAGGTGAGTTTTGCCGCGCTGGATTCCACGCAGTTTGCCACCGGGCATACGAGCGTGCCGCAGCTGGTGCTGGTCAATCCGCCACGTCGCGGTATTGGTGCAGAACTGTGCGCCTGGCTAAGCCGCATGGCGCCGGACTACATCCTGTATTCCAGCTGCAATCCCGCCAGCATGGCGCAGGACATTGCCCGCCTGGCCGACTATGACATCAGCCGCGTTCAGCTGTTCGATATGTTCCCGCACACCGCACATTTCGAGGTGCTGACGTTACTGCGTCGTAAGGGTGGAATCGCGTAGCGCCCGGCTGCGCTGAGGACGTGCAGAACCTGGCAGGCCCGGCGCCACGCAACTCCATAATGCTTATTCCGGGAACCACTTCTGATTGATCTGCTGCCAGCGACCGTTGGCTTTCAGCGCCGCCAGCGCGCTGTTCAGCTGTTGCAGCAGCGCGCTGTTGCCCTTGCGCACCGCAATGCCGAGCCCGGTGCCGAAGTAGTCGCTGTCGGTAATGTGCTCGCCGACCGTGCTCAAATCCGTATTGGCCTTCAGCCACTGATTGACGACTGCGCTGTCACCAAATACGCCGTTGAGCCGGCCATTTTTCAGGTCAAGAATCGCGTTCTGGTAGCTGTCGTAGGCCACCGCAATTACTTCAGGATGCTTCTCCAGCAGGTATTTCTGATGGGTGGTGCCGTTTTCCACGCCGATGCGTTTGCCTTTCAGCTGGCTAAAGTCGCTATATTCACCTTTGTGGGCGATGACGATTGCCGAATTGGCGTAGTAGGGCTGGGTGAAATCGACCTGCTTACTGCGCTCGGCGGTGATATCCATGCCGGAAATGACCGCGTCATAGCGACGGAATTTCAGCGAAGGAATCAGGCTATCAAAGGCATTGTTGGTGAAAGTGCACTCAGCCTGCATCTGCTGACACAGCGCTTTAGCGAGGTCGATATCAAAACCGACAATCTGGTTATTCTGATCGAGTGATTCGAACGGAGGATAGGTGGCTGAGGCAGCAAAACGAATTTTCTCTGCCGCATAAGCATTCATTGCCAGCGTTGCCATCATTGCCGCAACAATCCATTTTTTCATTATAAGGCTCCTGTAAACCATGCCAGAGGCGAAACGATTTACACGATGCCAGTTAATGCATTTGTATGCAATAAATATGATTAAAAATTTATTTAGCTGCGATCAAATACAGTGAGGAAGGGCGCGGCGCTTTCCTTCGCGCCGCGTCAGACGATCAGTTGCGGCGCTCAAACGCCAGCGCGCGCTTCTCGACCAGGCGCATCAGCAGCGTCAGCAGGCCGTTAACCACCAGATAAATCAGACCGGCGGCAGCATATACGGTGACGTCGTAGGTGCGGCCATACAGCAGCTGGCCGTGGCCCATCACTTCCATCAGCGTAATGGTATAGGCCAGCGAAGTACTCTTGAACACCAGCACCACTTCGTTGGAGTAAGAGGAGAGGGCGCGCTTAAACGCGTACGGCAGCAGAATACGCAGCGTATCGCGGCGGCGCATGCCCAGCGCGGCGCAGGACTGCCACTGTCCGGCCGGAATGGCGCGCACCGCGCCGTAGAACAGCTGTGTGGTGTAGGCTGCGCTATTAAGCGACAGCGCCAGCATGGCACACAGCCACGGCTGCGACAGTAAATGCCAGAGCCACGGCACGTTCTGAATGCTGGGGAACTGGCCGGGACCGTAATAGATCAGGAAAATCTGCACCAGCAGCGGCGTGCCGGTAAACAGGGTGATATAGCCTTTGACCAGCCAGTTGAGCAGCGGCAGCTTCAGCGCCAGCACAATGGTGCACAGCAGCGCCAGCAGCAGCGCGGCGACCAGTGAGGCGGCCGTCAGCGTCAGGCTGGTATGCAGGCCTTTCAGTAGCTCAGGTAAATACGCCAGCATGCGTCAGGCCCCCCGCTCAAAACGCGTGGTACGTGATTCAATACGGCGCAGCACCGCCTGACTGAATAGCGTAATCACTAAATAGATCGCGGCGGCCACCAGATACCAGGTAAACGGCTCCTGGGTGCGCGTCGCAATGCTTTTGGTCTGCAGCATGAGATCGTTGACGCTAATCAGCGACACCAGCGCCGTATCCTTGAGCAGCACCAGCCACTGATTGCCGAGTCCGGGCAGCGCATGGCGCCACATCTGCGGCATAATCAGCCGGAAGAATATCGCTGACTTTTTCATGCCCAGCGCCTGGCCTGATTCCCACTGGCCGGACGGCACCGCTTTCAGCGCACCGCGCAGTGTCTGAGAGGCGTAAGCCGAATAGAGCATCGCCAGTGCAATCACGCCACACAGGAACGGGCTGACATCAAAGTTCTCAATCTGCATCTGCACCGGCAGGGTGAACAGGCCCAGATTGAGCTGGAAGCCGTCCGACAGCGTCAGCAGCAGCTGCGAGGCACCGAAATAGATAAACAGCACCACCAGAATTTCCGGCAGGCCGCGAATCAGCGTCACCAGCCCGGTACCGATCCACGCCAGCGGTTTCCAGCGCAGCGATTCCCAGCCAGCAAAAATCATCGCCAGCGCGAGGCCGGCGATCAGGGCACAAACGGCAAGGCCGACGGTCATGCCGGCGGCGCTTGCGAGTGGAATCATTTCATTCATCAGGAATTACTGCTGAAACCATTTGTTGTAGATGGTTTTGTAGGTGCCGTCAGCTTTGATCTTATCCAGCGCGCCGTTGAACTTCTGCTGCAGTTCGCTGTTGCCCTGACGCACGGCGATGCCGAGACCGGTGCCGAAGTAGGCTTTGTCGGTCACTTTCTCACCCAGCGCGGCGAGGTTGGCGTTCTGCTTCAGCCACTCGTTAACCACGGCGGTATCCCCGAACACTGCATCAATACGGCCATTCTTCAGGTCGAGCACCGCATTCTGGTAGCTGTCGTAAGGCACGATGGTGATGTCGCTGTGCTTGTCAGAGAGGTATTTCTGGTGCGTGGTGCCGTTCTGTACGCCCACACGCTTGCCTTTCAGCGCCGCAACGTCCGCCAGCTTGCCTTTCTGCGCGATGAAGGTCGCAGAGTTGTCGTAGTAAGGTTTGGTGAACAGCACCTGCTTTTCACGCTCTGGCGTGATATCCATGCCGGCCATCACCGCGTCAAAACGGCGGAATTTCAGGCTGGGGATCAGGCTGTCGAAGGCCTGGTTGGTAAAGGTGCAGGTCGCATCGATCTCTTTGCACAGCGCATTGGCCAGATCGACGTCAAAGCCCTGGATTTTGTTGTCGGAGTCGACAAATTCAAACGGCGGATAAGACGCCTCGGTCGCGAAACGCAGGGTTTGCGCGGCAGAAGCGCTCAGGCTCAGGCTGGCAAGCAGTGCAGCAAGTACAACTTTTTTCATTAGAAGCATCCTGACTTAGTGCGAAAGATAATGAGCAAACGCGTCGGTTTGCGGCTGTGTAAAGTGGCTGGCATCGCCCTGTTCAATGATGCGACCGTTCTCCATGTACACCACGCGGCTGGCGGTTTTGCGCGCCACCTCAACTTCGTGGGTGACAATCACCTGCGTGATCTGCGTCTGCGCCAGCTCACGAATGATGCTGACGATCTGCGCCGTGATCTCCGGGTCAAGCGCCGCGGTCGGTTCATCAAACAGCAACACCTGCGGCTCCATCATCAGCGCGCGCGCAATTGCCACGCGCTGCTGCTGGCCACCGGAAAGGTGCAGGGGAAAGCGATCGGCGTACGGCGTCAGGCGCAGGCGTTCCAGCAGTTTATCGGCGCGCGCGCGTGCCGCATCTTTGCTGAGTCCGAGCACACGACAGGGTGCTTCAATCAGGTTCTGCATCACGCTGAGGTGCGGCCACAGATTGTACTGCTGGAACACCATGCCGACATTCTGGCGCAGTTCGCGAATCGCGTTGTCGGAAGGCGTCTGGCTAAAATCGAAGTGGTTGCCGGCAATCTGCAGGCTACCGGAACGCGGCAGCTCCAGCAGGTTGAGCACGCGCAGGAGTGAACTTTTACCCGCGCCACTCGGGCCGAGCAACACCAGCGTTTCGCCCTGCGGGCAGGCCAGGTTGATATCGAACAGCGCCTGATGGGCGCCGTAAAAACAGTTGATGGCGTTTAGTTGAATACTCATGCGCAAAAAATGAATAGCAATTAGTGTCGCAAATCTTAACGTCACCAGAATAGTTATGCAATTGAGGTGGGTTAAAATTTATTAAAGAGCAATTAAACAGCAAAAGCGTAGCACAAAATCGGGCAGGGCAGCGGGGAAAGGGGCTGACGGGTAAGCGTCGGCTGTTGCGCGGAAGCTTAGCGGCGCCGCAATGGTGCGGCGCGCTAATGGTTGCGGCTGAGTGCGGAAAAAATGCGCGACTATTTTTTCTCTTCCAGCAGCTGGCTGAGCGAGCCGCCACCGGCGTGTGGCCAGTCGCCGACGTAGCGCACATCATCCACCACCCAGCAGGTGCCTTCGTGGATCATCAGCACTTCATCGCGCCAGCTTTTATCGCCGCGGCTCAGCGTCACGCGCAGCGGGATGTTACGCGCGTCGCGGTTAGGAATGCTGGAGGCGCTGGCCACGTCAGCGGCGGTGGGTCCCTGTGCCAGGCTGGAGAACAGATCGCCCTGCCGCCACGCTGCCGGTGGGTTGCTCTGGCTGCTGGCATGCAGCAGTTTCTGATACAGGTTGTCGCTCAGGTATGGGTGATATTTTGCCAGCGTGGTGCTGTCCGGCAATCCCTGAGTTGGCTGGCTGACACGTAAATCGTAGAACTGCTGCGCCACGCTGTCCGGACCGCCGTCAACGCAGGGTGCGGTACGCGGCCCGTTGTCCTTGATCACCGGCTCAACGGTGGTACAGGCACTCAGCAGCAATGCAGCGGGAACAAGCAGCGCAAAGGCTTTGTTTCTCATCTCGATTTCCTTATTGTTCACTGGCAAAGCGCCATTTTTAGCATAGAGTATAGCCGTGCTTTTACGCCGTACGAGCTATCGCCTCATGAATCACCACAGGAGAGAACGATGAAATTTTCGACTACGCCAACCCTGGAAGGGCACAGCATTACTGAATATTGCGGCGTTGTGACCGGCGAAGCGATTCTCGGTGCCAACATTTTCCGCGACTTCTTTGCCGGCATCCGCGATATCGTCGGCGGCCGCTCCGGTGCCTATGAGAAAGAGCTGCGCAAAGCGCGGCAGTTCGCCTTTGAAGAGCTGGAAGAACAGGCGAAAGCGCTGGGCGCCAATGCAGTGGTTGGCATTGATATTGACTACGAAACCGTGGGCAAAGACAGCAGCATGCTGATGGTGAGCGTTACCGGTACTGCGGTGATCGTGCGCTAATGCGTGCGGTGTTACTGCTGGCGATGGCGCTGCTGCTCAGCGCCTGCCAGTCGACGCTGGAAGCGCGCAACGGCTATTGGGTCGATAGCGCGCACCCGGCGCAGGGGGCCAGACCGCGCATCAAAGTGGTAGTAATGCACTACACGGCGGAGGATTTTCCCTCGTCGCTGGCGACCCTGACGGACCGCAACGTCAGCGCGCACTATCTGATTCCGCAGCAGCCGCCGCAGAAAAACGGCGCCGGGGTGATCTGGCAGCTGGTGCCTGAAAACCAGCTGGCGTGGCATGCCGGACCGAGCTTCTGGCGCGGTGCAACGCGCATTAATGACACCTCAATTGGCATCGAAATCGTCAATGACGGCTATCGCCGCACGCTGACCGGCCGGCAGTGGCAGCCGTTCACCGCCGCGCAAATCACGGCCCTGATCGCACTGGTGCGCGATATCAGCCAGCGTTACGGCATCAGTCCGGAAAATATTGTCGGGCACAGTGATATCGCGCCGCAGCGCAAGCAGGATCCCGGTCCGCTGTTTCCGTGGCAACAGCTGGCCCGGCAGGGGCTGGGAGCGTGGCCGGATGCCGCCACGGTACAGCGCTATCTGGCTAACCAGCCGCCGGATGCGCCGGTGGAGTGCGCAGCGCTGCTGACTGCGCTGCAGCGCTATGGTTATGACGTTGCCGCTGCGCAAACGCCGCAGATGCAGCGCAAACTGATTGCGGCGTTCCAGATGCATTTCCGCCCGCGTGATTACCGTGGCGAAGCCGATGCCGAGACGCTGGCCATCGCCCGTGCGCTGCTGGCGAAATACGGCGCGGCACCGTAGCCGCGCGTTGCGGCGTTACGGCTGCAGAAAGGCCTGCCAGCGCGCCACCAGCTGCTGTAATTGCTGGCGGCTGACATCCAGATGGGTAACGATGCGGGTCTGCGGTCCTACGTTGAGCAGCACGTCGCCCGCCTGCATCCAGCGCTGTAGCGGTGCGACCTGCTCCGCCGGCACTTTCACGAACAGCATGTTAGTGTGCTGGCTCACCACTTCCACACCAATAGCGCTGAGCTGTGCGCCGAGCCACGCGGCGTTGTCATGATCCTCCTGCAGACGCGCCACGTTATGCTGCAGCGCGTAGAGACCGGCAGCCGCCAGAATGCCGGCCTGGCGCATGCCGCCGCCAGTCATTTTGCGCCAGCGCCGCGCCTGCTCAATATAAGCTTCATCACCACACAGCAGGGAGCCGACCGGCGTGCCCAGTCCTTTCGACAGGCAGATGGTCAGGCTATCGCAGTAGCGGGCGATATCGATCAGCTGCACACCCTGCGCCACCACGGCATTAAAGATGCGCGCGCCGTCAATGTGCAGCGCCAGCTGGCGCTCGCGGGTAAACTGCCACGCCTGTTCAAGGTAGCTCAGCGGCAGCACTTTGCCGTGATGGGTATTTTCCAGGCTCAGCAGGCGGGTGCGGGCAAAATGCATGTCGTCCGGCTTAATGGCGGCCGCCACGTCGTGCAGCGGCAGCGTGCCGTCGGCAGCCGCGAGGATCGGCTGCGGCTGGATGCTGCCGAGCACCGCGGCACCGCCAGCCTCATATTTGTAGTTGTGCGCCTGCTGGCCGACGATGTACTCATCGCCGCGCTGGCAGTGGCACAGCAGCGCCACCAGGTTGGCCTGGGTGCCGGTAGGGAAGAACAGCGCAGCCGCTTTACCGCTCAGGCGCGCCGCCTCAGCCTCCAGCGCATTGACGGTGGGATCATCGCGATAGACATCATCGCCGGTTTCGGCCGCCATCATCGCATCCAGCATCGCGGCACTCGGGCGGGTCACGGTATCACTGCGTAAATCGATCACGTTGTTCTCCTGACATAAAAAAGCGGGCTAAGCGCCCGCATGATGATTAATCCGGCAAGTCTCTTCGTTTTACCGCAGCCAGTTGGTTTTCGCCAGCTCGACGATTTCATCACCGCGGCCATTCAGGATCGCGCGCAGCATATACAGGCTGAAACCTTTAGCCTGCTCGGCTTTGATTTGCGGTGGCATCGACAACTCTTCCTTGGCGGTGATCACGTCCACCAGCACCGGACCGTCGTGAGCGAACGCCTGTTGCAGCGCGCCATCCAGCTCCGAGGCTTTCTCCACGCGAATCCCTTTGATGCCGCAGGCGGTGGCGATGGCGGCGAAGTCCGGGTTCTCCAGATCGGTGCCATCGGTGAGATAGCCGCCGGCTTTCATCTCCATCGCCACAAAGCCCAGCACGCTGTTATTGAAGATCACCAGCTTCACCGGCAGCTTAAGCTGCGCCAGCGAGATGAAATCGCCCATCAGCATGCTGAAGCCGCCATCGCCGCACAGCGCAACCACCTGACGCTGTTTATCGATGGCCTGTGCACCCAGCGCCAGCGGCATGGCGTTGGCCATCGAACCGTGGTTAAACGAGCCGAGCAGACGGCGCTTGCCGTTCATTTTCAGATAGCGCGCCGCCCACACCGTTGGCGTGCCGACATCACAGGTAAAGATGGCATCATCGGCCGCATAGTGGCTGATCTGCTGGGCCAGATACTGCGGGTGAATCGCCTGCTTATCGTTGGCGGTCGCCAGATCGTCCAGCCCTTTGCGCGCATCCGCGTAGTGCTCCAGTGCGCGATCGAGGTGATGACGGTCGCTGTGGCTGGTGAGCTGCGGCTGCAGCGCCTGTAGCGTGGCTTTGATGTCGCCCACCAGCGCCATATCAACGTGACTGTGCGCGCCGAGGCTGGCCGGATTGATATCAATCTGAATAATGCGCGCGTCCGCCGGGTAGAACGGGCGATAAGGGAACTGGGTGCCGAGCAGTACCAGCGTGTCGGCATTCATCATGGCGTGATAGCCTGATGAGAAGCCGATCAGCCCGGTCATGCCGACGTCGTACGGGTTATCGTACTCGAGGTGCTCTTTGCCGCGCATGGCGTGCACCACCGGTGCTTTCAGCGTTTCGGCCAGCTTTACCACTTCCGCATGGGCACCGGCGCAACCGCTGCCGCACATCAGGGTGATATTTTTCGCTTCATTGAGCGTCTCTGCGAGGCGCGTCAGTTCACTGACCGACGGCACCACCTGCGGCAGCTGCGGCGGATACCATTCGCTGCGCGCATTCTCCGGCGCCGCCTGCAGCGCCACGTCACCCGGCAGCACAATCACCGACACGCCGCGATTGAGGATGGCTTTACGCATCGCAATGCCGAGCACCTGCGGCAGCTGTTCCGGATTGGAGACCAGCTCGCAGTAATGGCTGCACTCGCGGAATAACTCCTGCGGATGGGTTTCCTGAAAATAGCCGCTGCCGATTTCGCTGGAAGGAATGTGCGCGGCAATCGCCAGCACCGGAACATGGTTGCGATGGCAGTCAAACAGGCCGTTGATCAGATGCAGGTTGCCAGGGCCGCAGGAGCCGGCGCACACCGCCAGCTCACCGCTGATTTGTGCTTCCGCCCCGGCGGCAAAAGCGGCCACTTCTTCATGGCGCGTTGGCATCCATTCAATGGTGCCCATGCGGTTGAGGCTGTCGTTCAGTCCGTTGAGGGAGTCACCGGTTACGCCCCAGATGCGTTTTACGCCGGCGCTCTCCAGCGTTTTGGCCAGCAGGGCCGCCACTGTTTGCTTCATCGTTCGCTCCTTTCTGGTGTTGGCCATCCAGTCGGATGGCAAAAAACGTGTCAGAGAGAAAGCGTAGACGAAGCCGCAGCGCAGCGGGCGTGAAAAAATGCGCTGCGCGTCAGGCGGAAAACAGGGCGATGAGGATCGGTGCCAGCAGGTTCATGATAAAACCGTGCACGATGGCCGCAGGCACAATCTCCATTCCGCCGGCACGCTGCAGAATCGGCAGGGTGAAATCCATCGACGTGGCACCGCTCAGCCCGAGTGCCATACTGCGGTAGCGGTTGACCAGCACCGGAATCAGCAGCACCGCAGCCAGCTCGCGCAGCAGATCGTTAAAGAAGGCGGCGCTGCCCATCACCGGGCCGTACGCTTCGGTCATCAGAATGCCGGACAGTGAATACCAGCCGAAGCCGCTGGCCAGCGCCAGTCCGGTTGACAGCGAAACGCCGAGCAGCCACGCCGCCAGCACGCCGCCGCCCAGCGAGCCGCACAGGGATACCAGCGCTACCGTCATGCCGCGCCGGTTCAGGGTGATCTGGCGCAGCGTCATGCCGCTGCCGCGCAGCTGCACGCCAACCAGGAACAGCAGCACCACCAGCGCAATTTCGCTCAGGGTGGAGGCATGGCGCAGTGGTGCCCATTGGGTTAATCCCAGCAGGAAACCGGCCAGCACCGCCACACACAGCTTGAGTGACTCCAGCACCATGTGCCAGCGCGACGGCAGATTCTGCTGGCGATGCTGCTGCCGCCACGGCCAGCGGCGATCCAGCAGCCACAGCGCCAGCAGCGAGCAGCTCAGAATGGCGCCTGCGGCAATCAGTGCGGTTTTAAACACGATCAGCAAGTTGGTGCCGAGATTGTCGAGAAAGGCGAGGCTGGTACCCATAAAAAACAGAATGGCGTAAATCAGCAAACTCAGCAGGCGGTTAACGCGCTGCAACAGCGCAGGCTGATGCCACGGCAGCAAATAGCCCACCATCAGCGGCACCAGAATGATAAGCAGTCCGGTATACATGAAAAATGACATCCTTTTTTGCGAGACGCCACGCTAATGGAAAACGCCTGAAGTGTAAACCTTTTCTCCCGCTGCCGACTTGACCAACGCAGCGCGGCGGACCATGCTCTGGCAAAGCACGGAGGGACTGCGCGATGATTCTGGAACATATCGATATACACGGCTTTCGCGGCATTAACCGGTTGTCGCTGCCGCTGACCGACACCAACCTGCTGATTGGGGAAAACGCGTGGGGTAAATCCAGTTTGCTGGATGCGCTAACGCTGCTGCTGGCACCGGCCGCTGAGCCCTATATGTTCACGGAACAGGACTTCCATTTTCCGCCCGGTGAGGTGGAAGCCCGGCGGCATAAGTTGCAGCTGGTGTTTCGCTTTCGCGCGCAGGGCGATGAGCATGAAGTGCTGTTTGCGCCGTTCTGGCAGCAGGATGACGCGGGGCGCTACCTGCGCTTCAGTACGCTGGCGACGCGCCAGGGCAGCGAAGTCAAAACCCGCTGGCGCTTTATTGACGCGCGTGGCGAGGTGCTGCCGCTGGCGGGCACCGACGCCGCGCTGGCGCAGTTGCGCGCGTACTATCCGGTGCTGCGCCTGCGTGATGCGCGCTTTGGCCGGCGGTCGCGCCATAACGACAACGACACCCAGCGGCGCGCTGATACGCTGAGCGCGCTGGCGCAGGAGATGCATAGCCTGACGCGCGATCTGGTGGCGCGGCCGCAAACCCTGAGCGACGAGCTGTTGCGCCAGGGATTGCATACCATGCAGCAGCTGATGGCGCACTATTTTCTGGTCCAGCAACCGGACACGGGCGCCGCGCGGGTTGCGCCGGAGCTGCGTGACGGCAGTCAGGGCTGGCGTTCGCTCGATCAGCTCAATCAGCTGATCGCCGGTACCGAATCGCGCAGTCGCCAGGTGATTCTGCTGCGCATGTTCTCGCTCCTGCTGCAGGCGCACGGCAGCGATGCGCTGCCAGCGGGCGCGCGCCCCTTGCTGCTGGTGGAGGATCCGGAAACGCGGCTGCATCCCATCATGCTGTCGGTGGCGTGGAATCTGCTGGCGCTGATGCCGCTGCAAAAAATCGCCACCACGAACTCCGGTGAGCTGCTGTCACAGGTAGCGCTGGAGCAAATCTGCCGACTGGTGCGTGAACCCGATCGCGTGGCGGCGTGGCGTATCGGGCCGGAAGGATTAAGTGCCGAAGAGGCGCGCCGTATCGGCTTTCACATCCGCGTCAACCGTCCGTCGGCGCTGTTTGCCCGCTGCTGGTTGCTGGTTGAGGGTGAAACCGAAGTGTGGATCATCAATGAGCTGGCGCGGCAGCGCGGCTACCATTTTGCCGCGGAAGGCGTGAAGGTGATTGAGTTTGCGCAGTCCGGGCTTAAGCCGCTGCTGAAATATGCGCGCCGCATGGGCATTGCCTGGCACGTGCTGACTGACGGCGATGAGGCCGGGAAAAAATATGCCGCCACCGCGCGCAGCCAGCTACAGCCGCATGAGCAGGAGAGCGACCATCTCACGCAGTTCCCGGCGCCCGACATCGAACACTTCCTTTATAAGCAGGGCTTTAGTGATGTCTATCACCAGATGGCGCACCTGCCGTTAAACGTGCCGATGAACGCGCGGCGTATTATTACCAAAGCCATTCATCACAGCTCGAAGCCGGAACTGGCGATTGCGGTGGCGATGGCAGCGGCCGAACGCGGGCCGCAGGCGATTCCGCCGTTGCTCGATCAGCTGTTTGGCCGCGTGATGTGGCTGGCGCGCGGTCGGGCAGAGTAACACTGACGCGGGACGCCAAAGAAAAATGCCAGCGTCTGCGGCTGGCATTTTTTTTCGGGAGTGGTCAGAATGAGAGCAGACGCGCGCCCGTCAGGAGAGTGACGATGCTTCACAGGGCACAATCAGACTGGCATGGTTGCCTTTCGGCCCTTCATGGACATCGAACTGAACGTGCTGGCCCGCTTTCAGCGTTCTGTATCCCTCCATCTGAATCGTGGAGTAGTGTGCGAAGATATCGTCGCCGCCGCCAATCGGACAGATAAAGCCGAAGCCTTTGGCGTTGTTGAACCATTTAACAGTACCCGTCTCCATGCTTTTACTTCCCTCGCAAGACATTTTGATAAGTAGGTGAGGTCATTGAAGCTGTGAGTCGAGTTTGTTTAAAACTCAATCAGCTTGTGTAAGTAGAATGTAGAGAAACGGACCTTATCGTCAAGCAAACGGCCCTGGCGCACGGGGAGAAATTCATCAAAATTTGAGGCAGTTAACGCTATTGCAAATTTTGTGATACAGGTCGCGCATGCGCTTTCAGGACCGATTTTTGCCACAGGAAAAGCGGCTTGACAGGCGTGTTAAACTTGAGGTGAGAGCACAGAAATGTGCGCTACCGTAACGCAGAATTTCAACGGAACATTATGGCAAACACAAACGACTGGCTTAACTTTGAACATCTGGCCGAAGACAAAGTACGCGAAGGGTTAAAGCCGCCTTCAATGTATAAAGTCATTCTGAATAATGACGATTATACACCTATGGAATTTGTTATTGACGTTCTGCAAAAGTTCTTTTCTTATGATGTTGAACGTGCAACGCAACTGATGCTGAAAGTTCACTACCATGGAAAGGCAATCTGTGGTGTATTCACTGCAGAAGTGGCGGAGACCAAAGTCGCCCAGGTGAACAATTACGCGCGGGAAAATCAACATCCGTTGCTGTGTACGCTGGAAAAAGCCTGAAGCTGTCTCCATATAGGATTCAGTCCGTCAGAGCGATAATTGGGGGAGGTGCCAAATGCTCAATCAAGAACTGGAACTCAGTTTAAACATGGCTTTCGCCAGAGCGCGCGAGCACCGTCACGAGTTTATGACCGTCGAACATCTGTTGCTGGCGCTGCTCAGCAACCCGTCGGCCAGAGAGGCACTGGAAGCCTGTACGGTGGATATTGCGGCTCTGCGTCAGGAACTCGAAGCCTTCATCGAACAAACCACGCCGGTGCTGCCTGCCAGCGAAGAGGAGCGCGACACTCAGCCGACGCTCAGCTTCCAGCGTGTGCTGCAGCGTGCGGTCTTCCATGTCCAGTCATCCGGTCGCAGTGAAGTTTCCGGTGCGAACGTGCTGGTCGCCATTTTCAGCGAGCAGGAGTCGCAAGCGGCTTACCTGCTGCGCAAACACGAAGTGAGCCGCCTTGATGTGGTGAACTTCATCTCCCATGGTACGCGTAAAGACGAACCGGGCCAGCCGCAGAACAGCGCGGAAAATCCGGTTAACGAAGAGCAAGCAGGCGGGGAGGAACGTATGGAAAACTTCACCACCAATCTTAATCAGCTTGCTCGCGTCGGCGGAATTGACCCGCTGATCGGCCGCGATAAAGAGCTGGAACGGGCCATTCAGGTGCTGTGCCGTCGTCGCAAGAATAACCCGCTGCTGGTGGGCGAATCGGGCGTCGGTAAAACTGCGATTGCGGAAGGGCTCGCCTGGCGCATTGTGCAGGGCGACGTGCCGGAAGTGATGAAAGAGTGCACCATCTACTCGCTGGATATCGGTTCGCTGCTGGCCGGTACCAAATACCGCGGTGATTTTGAAAAACGTTTTAAAGCGCTGCTTAAACAGCTGGAACAGGATAACAACAGCATTCTGTTCATCGACGAGATCCACACCATTATCGGTGCCGGTGCGGCATCGGGCGGCCAGGTGGATGCGGCGAACCTGATCAAGCCGTTACTTTCCAGCGGTAAAATCCGCGTGATGGGTTCCACGACCTATCAGGAGTTCAGCAATATCTTTGAGAAGGATCGTGCGCTGGCGCGCCGTTTCCAGAAAATTGATATCACTGAGCCATCGGTTGAAGAGACGGTACAAATTCTTAACGGGCTGAAACCGAAGTACGAAGCGCATCACGATGTGCGCTACACCGCCAAAGCGGTACGTGCGGCGGTTGAGCTGGCGGTGAAATACATCAATGACCGTCATCTGCCGGACAAGGCGATTGACGTGATCGATGAAGCCGGCGCGCGTGCGCGTCTGGTGCCGGTCAGCAAGCGCAAGAAGACCGTCAACGTGTCGGACATCGAATCCGTGGTGGCGCGCATCGCGCGTATTCCGGAGCAGAGCGTTTCGGCCACCGATCGCGATACGCTGAAAAATCTCGGTGACCGTCTGAAAATGCTGGTGTTTGGTCAGGACAACGCGATTGAAGCGCTGACTGAAGCCATCAAAATGAGCCGCGCGGGTCTGGGGCAGGAGCGTAAGCCAGTCGGATCGTTCCTGTTTGCGGGTCCGACCGGGGTCGGTAAAACCGAGGTCACCGTGCAGCTGGCGAAGGCGCTGGGCATTGAACTGCTGCGCTTTGATATGTCCGAGTATATGGAGCGTCACACCGTCAGTCGTTTGATTGGTGCGCCTCCGGGCTACGTCGGCTTTGATCAGGGCGGTCTGCTGACTGATGCCGTCATCAAGCATCCGCACGCGGTGGTGCTGCTGGATGAGATCGAGAAAGCCCATCCGGATGTCTTCAACCTGCTGCTGCAGGTAATGGATAACGGAATGCTGACCGATAACAACGGCCGCAAAGCGGACTTCCGCAACGTGGTGCTGGTGATGACCACCAACGCCGGGGTGCGCGAGACCGAGCGTAAATCCATCGGCCTGATTCAGCAGGACAACAGCACCGACGCGATGGAAGAGATCAAAAAGATCTTTACGCCGGAGTTCCGTAACCGTCTCGACAACATTATCTGGTTCCGTCACCTCGATACTCAGGTGATCCATCAGGTGGTGGATAAATTTATTGTTGAGCTGCAGGCACAGCTGGATGCGAAAGGTGTGTCGCTGGAAGTCAGCGATGATGCGCGCGACTGGCTGGCCGAAAAAGGTTACGACAAAGCGATGGGCGCGCGTCCGATGGCGCGTACCGTGCAGGAAAACCTGAAGAAACCGCTGGCTAACGAGCTGCTGTTTGGCTCACTGGTTGATGGCGGATCGGTATCGGTTGGACTGGATAAAGAGAAAAACCAGCTCACTTACCACTTCATGAGCGCGGAAAAACGCAAAACCGAGGGCACCGTGCATTAAGCGGGTGCGCAGATAATAAAAAGGCCGGATTAAAATCCGGCCTTTTTTTTCGCGCTTAGTTTACATCAGCAAACGCGAGGCGAGTGCAACAACTTAGCGACTACGGAAGACAATGCGGCCTTTGCTCAGGTCGTACGGGGTCAACTCGACAGTCACTTTGTCGCCCGTCAGGATGCGGATGTAGTTTTTACGCATTTTACCGGAGATATGAGCGGTAACCACGTGCCCGTTTTCAAGCTCTACGCGGAACATGGTGTTAGGTAACGTATCCAGTACGGTACCTTGCATTTCAATATTGTCTTCTTTGGCCATCGAATCCTCTGGGTGAACTACCAAACTGTTGAACCGGCAAGATAATGCCGAATTCCATGATTTATGTAAAGAAACGTTGGCTGTTTTTGCCAACGCTTCGCCGTGCGTCGCGCCGCTGCGCGTGCATTACGGATAAATTCGGGTGTTTTTGACGTCTGCGGGGGATTAGCGGGCTAAGAATCTGCAGCAATCGGCATCGGGTGCGCAACTGAAACAGCTTCGGGAACAGGGTGAGATTCCCAGCCTGGCAATTCCGGCTCGCCACAGCGAAGCGCGGACGACATACCAAACTCGCTTATTGTATCACTTTTGTCGGGAATTGTGTGCAAAACATCTGCGGGGACAGTCAAAAAAGGGTTTGTGTTTGCCAGCAGCCGGTCTGCACCGGTTGCCACGCCAGCGTTTGCACGTATTGCAGATAATCGACGCGCGGAATTTCAACTGCGCCCAGCGAGGCGGTATGCGGATTCAGCACCTGACAATCAATCAGCCGTCCCTGATGCGCAATAAAGTGCTGTGAGAAAACCCACAGCGCGGTTTTGGAGGCGTTTTCCGCCCGGCTGAACATCGACTCACCGCAAAAAATCTGTCCGAGCGCCAGGCCATACATGCCGCCAACCAGGCGTTGATCCTGCCAGACTTCGATTGAGTGCGCATGGCCCAGCTCATACAGGCGCAGCCAGGCGCGTTTCACTTCAAAGGTGATCCAGGTGCCTTCCTGACGCCCGCTGGCGCAACCTTCCACCACCTGAGCAAAGGCGTGATTCATGGTGACGCGATAGGGCGAACGGCGATGGAAGCGCGCCATGCTGCGGCTGGGATGAAACGACTCCGGCAGCAGGACCGCACGTGGATCTGGCGACCACCATAAAATCGGATCGCCGGGCGAAAACCACGGAAAAATACCGCGCTGATAGGCATTCATCAGGCGGGCAGGGGAGAGATCGCCGCCCATGGCCAGCAGGCCGTTTGGCTCTCGCAGCGCCATCTCCGGCGGCGGGAAATTGAGCGAATCCCGGGAAAGTTGTACCAGTCTCATGGCGTCGGTCACCCTCAGGCTAAACGCATAGACTATAGCGCAAAGCGCTGCTGGAAACGCCAGTAGCGTCCAGCTTTTGAGATTAATTCGTCATGGCTGCCGGATTCGATAATCTGGCCACCGTCAAGCACACAGATGCGATCCATTTTTTCCAGTCCGCTCAGGCGATGCGTCACCATGATCAGCGTTTTTCCCTTGCTAACCTGCTGTAGCAACGTGAGAATCTGCTGCTCGGTCGCAGCATCCAGACCTTCGGTCGGCTCATCCAGCAGCCACAGATCGCCATCGTGCAGCAGCGCACGGGCAATCGCCAGCCGGCGCAGTTCACCGCCAGACAGCGGTCGGCCACCTTCACCCATCCACGCATTCAGTCCTTCGCTGTGCTGCGTCAGATGCGCCAGCCCAACCCGCTGCAGTACGTCAATCAGCTGTGCATCGCTGGCCTGTGGTGCTGCCAGCAGCAGGTTAGCGCGCAGCGTCTGGCTGAACAGATGGACGCGCTGCGTGACAACGCTGATACGCTGACGCAGGCTGGCTTCGTCCCACGCCGCCAGATCAATCCCGTTCAGGCGAATCGAGCCGCGCTGCGCTTCCCAGCCGCGCGTGATCAGCGCCAGCAGGCTGGATTTTCCGCAGCCGGTCGGGCCCAGCAGCGCCAGATGTTCACCGGCTGCTAACGTCAGGGAGAAATTGTGCAGCACCGCTTCTGGCCGCTGCGGATAGCTGAAGTCGATCTGCTCCAGCGTCAGGCTGAGGCCACGCGGCGTCGCGACCGGTTGTGTCGGGAAGTGAATCGCTGGCGGTTGATCGATGATCTCCTGCACGCGCTGCGCCGCGTGCGTCACCTGGGCCAGTGGCAGAAATGCGCCGGCCACCGGTGCCAGCGCTTCAAACGCGGCCAGCGCACAAAACACAAACAGGGCAATCAGTGCACCCGGTGTGCTATTGGTGCCGACGCCGCTGGCGGCCAGCCACAGCAGCAGCGTAACGGTACTGCCGGCGATCAACGTAAGCAGGCTCTGCGCCAGCGCCTGCAGCCGGTGTTGCTGCTGCTGCGCCTGTTGCCACGCACGTTCTTCCTGATCCAGCCGCTGTCGCCACAGCGCCGCCGCGCCGTAAATCTGCAGCTCGGCCAGTCCGCTGAGCCAGTGCGTCAGTTGCAGGCGCCAGCGAGCCTGGTAACGGGCAATCTGCGCGCCGGTGCGCGCGCCGAGTCGCCAGAAAAGCGGCGGCATCAGCAGCAGCGTCAGCAACATGATCGCCCCAAGCAGCAGCGCCAGTCGCATATCGAGTAGCGCCAGGCCACAGGTCACCACCACAATCACCACCGCCGCACCCAGCAGCGGAGAAATAACACGTAAATAGAGATGATCGAGGGTATCGACATCGCTGACAAAGCGGTTCAGCAGTTCACCGTTGCGAAAGCGCGCCAGCTGCGCCGGTGCCAGCGCCATCAGCCGGCTAAAGGTAAAGACGCGCAGATGTTGCAGCACGCGGAAAGTGGCGTCGTGGCTCACCAGCCGTTCAAAATAGCGCGCGGCGGTGCGGGTGATTGCCGCGCCACGCACACCGGCTGCGGGCAGCATGTAATTGAAGCTGTACAGGCCGGCGACGCCAGCCAGCGAGGAGGCAGCAAGAAACCAGCCGGACAGCGTCAGCAAGCCGATGCTGGCGAGCAGCGTGACAATCGCCAGCACCACGCCAAGACCTAAACGCCACGGATGGCGGCGATACAGGCGCAGGAAAGGCAGTAACGTGCGCATCAGGCAATCTCCTTCTGACGATGCTGCGCCAGCTCGCGCAGCGGGCCGGCTTCAGCGATCAGCTGTTGCCAGTGGCCCTGCTGCACCAGTTGTCCAGCCTGCATCACCCACACTTCATCCCACTGGTCGAGAGCGTGCAGCTGATGGGTAATCATTAAGGTGGTTTGCTGCTGTGCGGCCTGCTGTAGCGCGCCCATCACGTGCTGCTCGCTCTGGCTGTCGAGCCCGGATCCCGGTTCGTCCAGCAGCAGCAGGCGGGCCGGTTTTAGCAGCGCCCGCGCGACGGCGATGCGCTGTGCCTGCCCAACGGACAGGCCGATGCCGCCATCGCCAACTGGCGTATCCAGCCCTTGTGGCAGACGCGACAAAAATTCACTGACGCCAGCGCGCTGCAGCACGGCGGTCAGCGTGGCCTCGTCCACCGGCGTGTCAGTAAGCTGGAGATTGTCACGCAGCGTCGCCGCCGGCAGCTGCGGATTTTGTCCTACCCAGGCCAGCTGCTGCTGCCAGCTGCTGCGGCTGATGTCGCGCAGTTCCTGGCCGTTAATGCACAGTGAACCCTGATAGGGCAGAAAACCGAGCAGGACATTCATCAGCGCACTTTTTCCGGCCCCGCTTTGTCCGACCAGCGCCACGCGCTGACCGGGAGTAAGGCTGAAATTCAGCGGCTGTGACAGCGCCTCGCCGGTGACGGTCATGATCACCACATCCTGCGCCCGGAGGGAGAGTGGCGCGTCAGCATCCAGCGTTTGTGTGGCCGCCTGCGGCGCGCGCTGGGGCGTTTCGCGCAGGAAGGTATCCAGCGCGTCTGCGCCGCCCACCGCCTGCGCTTTGGCATGGTAAAAGGTGCCGAGATCGCGCAGCGGCTGGAAAAATTCGGGGGCTAGAATCAGCGCGAGGAAACCGGCAAACAGCGTCACGCCGGTGCTGTAGTGGCCAAAATTGAGTTCACCCAGGTAAGAGAAGCCGAAATAGACCGCGACCACGGCAATCGCCAGCGAGGCGAAAAACTCCAGCACCGCAGAGGAGAGAAAGGCGAGGCGCAGCACTTCCATGGTGCGCTGACGAAAATCCTGCGTAGTGGCGGCAATCGCCTGCTGCTCAGCGTCCGCGCGGTGAAACAGGCGCAGCGTTTCGCGTCCGCGCAGCCGGTCATAGAAATCGCCGCTCAGACGCGCCAGCGCAAGAAAATTACGCCGATTGGCATCGGCCGCTCCCATGCCGACCAGCGCCATAAACAGCGGAATCAGCGGCGCGGTCGCCAGCAGAATCAGTCCGGCGGCCCAGTTAATCGGGAAAATGGCGATCAGGATGGCGCAGGGCACAAACACCGCCAGCGACATCTGCGGCAGATAGCGCGCGTAATACTCCTGCATCTCTTCAATCTGTTCCAGCAGCAACGTTGCCCAGCTCCCGGCCGGTTTGCCCTGAATCCAGGCCGGACCGAGCGCGTTCAGCCGGTCCAGCACCTGTTGCCGCAGTGCACGGCGAATCGCCACGCCGGCCCTGAAGCCGGCCATCTCACGACCATAGTGCAGCGCGGCGCGCAGTGCGAAGCACAGCAGTAGTAACAGGAAATCACTCACCAGTTCAGCGCGGGGTTGCTGTTCCACCAGCAGTTTTTGCAGCAGGGAGGCCAGTAGCCAGGCCTGGGCGATGAGGATTAACGCCGCAGCAAAACCTGCCAGCGAAGCCAGTCGCAGGCTGCGTGCGCCATGATGACGTTGCTGGCGTAACCAGCGCAGCAGTTCGTGTTGCCGTGATTTGTTCATGCGAAGCCGTTTGATCACCGTGACGAGAGGCAAAATCCGACGCTAAATGCCGGACAGACGGGTGGCAGAACTGTAGCACGCAGGCGATAAAAAAGGCGACCAAAAGTGGCCGCCTCAGTGCAATTATGATCAGATAATTAACAACTTACTTATCGTTTTTAACCAGACCATCCAGATAACGTTCCGCATCCAGCGCGGCCATACAGCCGGTACCGGCAGAGGTAATGGCCTGACGATAGATGTGGTCCATCACGTCACCGGCAGCGAACACGCCCGGCACGCTGGTCTGCGTGGCGTTGCCCTGCAGGCCGGACTGCACTTTGATATAGCCGTTTTCCAGATCCAGCTGGCCATCGAAAATCGCCGTGTTCGGACTATGACCGATGGCGACAAACAGGCCCGCCACTTCCAGCGAGATCGGGGCTTCACCTTTGGTTGACGAGAGTTTCAACCCGGTAACGCCCATCTGATCGCCTACCACCTCGTCCAGCGCGCGGTCAGTGTGCAGCACGATGTTGCCGTTACGCACTTTCTCCATCAGGCGGTCAATCAGGATTTTCTCAGCGCGGAAGCTGTCACGACGGTGAATCAGGTGCACTTCGGAAGCGATGTTCGCCAGATAGAGCGCCTCTTCAACGGCGGTGTTACCGCCGCCGATAACCGCGACTTTTTGGTTGCGATAGAAGAAACCATCACAGGTGGCGCAGGCCGAAACCCCTTTGCCTTTGAATGCCTCTTCTGACGGCAGGCCGAGGTAGCGCGCTGAAGCACCGGTCGCGATGATCAGCGCATCCGCCGTGTATTCGCCGCTGTCGCCGGTCAGGCGGAACGGACGGTTCTGCAAATCAACCGTGTGAATATGGTCAAAGATGATTTCGGTGTTGAACTTCTCAGCATGCTCCTGCATGCGTTCCATCAGCGCAGGGCCGGTCAGATCGTGCGGGTCGCCCGGCCAGTTTTCGACTTCAGTCGTGGTGGTGAGCTGGCCGCCTTTTTCCAGTCCGGTAATCAAAACCGGGTTCAGGTTAGCGCGGGCGGCATAAACCGCTGCGGTGTAACCGGCAGGGCCGGAGCCCAGAATGAGCAGCTTACTGTGTTTGGCCGTACTCATGCGTTCCTCAGTGTGTGTCTGACAACATAGTTTTCGATTGTAGGGAAATTACTGTCGCAAAAAAAGGTTTCAGCAATTTTGTTAACAATCACTGCAAGCGGCGTAGACGATGAATGGCAATTCTGCACGCGCGCTGCGCCAAAAGGGGGCATTGCTCGGCAATTTGTGGTGCAGCTGTATAAAAATTCTCATTTAAAAACAGCAACCCAGTACGCTGTCTGGCATCTTGTACTGAATTTGGATGTTTTACTTTGACAATCGCCTGCGCTTTTGCGAAAACATTGTCAGAAGCAGAGAAAATTTAGCGGTTCGAAACAGAATTTCAGCTCTGTTTTGCGCAATTTCGCCAAATAAACTCAGCCTGACATTGGTAATGACGCATGATGTGGACAGACAGCATGCGTCATACGGATGGTCGCGTTACTGCACAGGCTTAAAGACTTCACTTCAGTAAGGCCCTGAACATTGAACGTTTTCAGGGTTTGGCAGGTAAAGGGAAGGAATTAAGAGAGACAATAATAATGGTAGACAACAAGAAACGCCCCGGAAAAGATCTGGATCGGATCGACAGAAATATTCTGAATGAACTGCAGAAAGACGGTCGTATTTCCAACGTTGAGCTTTCAAAACGTGTCGGCCTCTCGCCAACACCTTGTCTTGAACGCGTACGTCGCCTGGAACGCCAGGGTTTCATTCTGGGCTACACCGCGCAGCTGAACCCGCACTATCTCGATGCTTCACTGCTGGTATTCGTTGAGATTACTCTGAATCGCGGCGCTCCGGATGTGTTTGAACAATTTAACGCCGCCGTACAAAAACTTGAGGAAACTCAAGAATGTCACCTCGTTTCCGGTGACTTTGACTACCTGTTGAAAACCCGCGTGCCGGATATGTCCGCCTACCGTAAACTGCTGGGTGAGACCTTGCTGCGCCTGCCGGGCGTCAACGACACCCGTACCTACGTGGTGATGGAAGAGGTCAAACAGAGCAATCGTCTGGTGATTAAGACCCGGTAACGCAGGGCAGGTGCAAAGCTTGCAGGATTTCGGTACACTCCTGTGAATTCATACAGGACCAGCGTCAGGCAAGCCTGGCGCTGTTGCCTTCTTAATTTACAGGCACCTGGAGAGTTCTCTTGAGCCAGGAATATACAGAAGATAAAGACGTTTCATTACAACCACTGAGCAGCGGACGTCGGCTGCTGGAAGCGTTGCTCATCCTGGTGGCCTTGTTTGCCATCTATCTGATGGTGTCGCTGGTTAGCTTTAATCCCTCCGATCCCAGCTGGTCACAAACCGCCTGGCACGAGCCGATCCACAATCTGGGCGGCAGCGTGGGCGCATGGCTGGCTGATACCCTGCTGTTTATTTTTGGTGTGATGGCCTACGCCATTCCGCCAGTAATTATTGGTCTGTGCTGGATCACCTTCCGTCAGCGCGATCGCCAGGATTACATCGATTATTTTGCGGTGGGCCTGCGGCTGATTGGCGTGCTGGCGCTGGTGGTGACTACCTGCGGACTGGCTGCGCTGAACGTGGACGATATCTGGTATTTTGCCTCTGGCGGCGTAATTGGCAGCCTGGTGAGCAATGCGATGGCGCCGTGGTTCAGCGGTGCCGGCGGCACACTGACGCTGCTGTGCGTCTGGGCGGCGGGTATCACGCTTTATACCGGCTGGTCCTGGCTGGCGATTGCCGAGAAGATCGGCAGCGTGGTGATGGGCGTGCTGACCTTTGCCAGCAACCGCTCGCGCCATGATGAACCCTGGCAGGAAGAGGACGACTACGACGAGGCGCACTCCGACGAAGCGGTTCCGCCACTGCGCGCTGCGCCGGCTCAGGACGACGAAGATGACGTACTGCTGGCTAAGCCCCGACAGGTAGCGGAACCTGTGGCTGAAGTCGCCAGCGACGATCCCCTGCTGGCGAAAGCCAGTGCGGCTACCGCGGCTGCGCTGGCTGCCACCAGTGACGCCGCACGTCAGGTGCCGTCCGTCGCTGCACCTGAGCCATCCGCACCGGCGGTAAACGTGGCTCCACAACCTGCGCCGTCACAGCTGGCTGCAGCTGCGCCGGCATCGGCATCCGTTGCCAGTGCGCCTGCGACGCCAGCTATTTCGCCAGCAGAGTCCGCGCCAGCGGCTCCTCCGTTATATCGCTTCGAAGTGCCTGCGTCACCGGCCGCCGACGCCTTCTCGCTCGCTGAAGAAGACGATGGCCCGCGCATGGGTAACTGGCAGAGTGCCGATCAGGCCGCCACACCGCTGAATACGGCAGCCGCTGCCGCACTCGGTTCAGCGACGGCCGCCGCTGCTGCCCGCTCTGCGGCTTACACGCCAGCCTTTGATGTGGTGCCGGAGCGCGATTACAACCCGCAGGTGAAACAGGGTATTGGCCCGGAACTGCCGCGTCCTAACAAAGTTAAGCTGCCAACCCGGCGTGAGCTGGCCTCATACGGTATCAAACTGCCATCGCAACGCATGGCAGAAGAGAAGGCACGTGAAGAGGCCGACCAGCAGCAGCCGGAAATCAGCGCCAGCTGGCAAGTGCCCCAGCCGCACGATGACGATAATGCTGCGCTGCAGGAAGCCCAGCTGCGCGAAGCGTTCCATTCGCAGCAGCAGCAGCGATACGGCGACAGCTGGCAGCAGCAGCCGGCAGAGGAAGAAGATGAAGAGGCGCTGCAGCAGGCTCAGCTGGCGCAGCAGTTTGCTCAGCAGCAGCAACAGCGTTACAGCCAGCCTGAACAGGAGCGCGCGCCGGTATTTAATCTGGATACTTCAGCCGCGTTTGATTTCTCTCCGATGAAAGATCTGGTTGATGACACGCCGAGCGAACCGCTGTTTACCATTGCCGCCACGCCAGAGCAGGACGCTCCGGCCCAGTGGCAGCAGCCAGCGGCACCTGAGCCGGCGGTACCCGCATCGCTGAGTGAGGAAACCAGCCCGTGGTCAACGCCAGACGACGAGGTTTACGCCGCGCCGGCTGAAACGCCGAAGCCTGTCGCCCCTGCGCAGGACAGCCTGTTCCACCCCTTCCTGGTACGTCACGAACAGCCGCTGGAGAAACCTTCCACGCCGCTGCCGACGCTGGATCTGCTGACGTCGCCGCCGGCGGAAGAGGAGCCGGTGGATATGTTCGCACTGGAACAGACCGCGCGTCTGGTTGAAGCGCGTCTGGCGGATTACCGCGTGAAAGCCGAAGTGGTGGGCATCTCTCCGGGGCCGGTAATCACCCGCTTTGAACTGGATCTGGCGCCGGGCGTCAAGGCGGCACGTATTTCTAATCTGTCGCGCGACCTGGCACGTTCGCTCTCTGCCGTTGCGGTGCGTGTGGTTGAGGTGATTCCGGGCAAGCCTTATGTCGGCCTGGAGCTCCCCAATAAACATCGTCAGACCGTCTACCTGCGTGAGGTGCTGGACTGCGATAAGTTCCGCGATAACCCTTCGCCGCTGTCGGTGGTGCTGGGTAAAGATATTTCTGGTCAACCCGTGGTGGCCGATCTGGCGAAGATGCCGCACCTGCTGGTGGCCGGTACCACCGGTTCCGGTAAGTCGGTTGGCGTTAACACCATGATCATCAGCATGCTGTATAAAGCCACGCCGGAAGAAGTGCGCTTTATCATGATCGACCCGAAAATGCTCGAGCTGTCAGTGTATGAGGGCATTCCCCATCTGCTGACGGAAGTGGTCACCGACATGAAAGACGCGGCCAACGCGCTGCGCTGGAGTGTGGTCGAAATGGAGCGCCGCTATAAGCTGATGTCTGCGCTGGGCGTGCGTAATCTGGCCGGCTATAACGAGAAGATCGAGCAGGCTGCCGCAATGGGCCGGCCAATTCCGGACCCGTTCTGGAAACCGGGCGACAGCATGGACACCACGCCGCCGGTGCTGGAAAAACTGCCGTACATTGTGGTGCTGGTTGATGAGTTCGCTGACCTGATGATGGCGGTGGGCAAGAAGGTCGAAGAGCTGATCGCGCGTCTGGCACAGAAAGCCCGTGCCGCAGGTATTCACCTGGTGCTGGCTACCCAGCGTCCGTCGGTGGATGTGATTACCGGCCTGATTAAGGCTAACATTCCGACGCGTATTGCCTTTACCGTATCCAGTAAAATTGACTCGCGTACCATTCTCGATCAGGGCGGTGCGGAATCCCTGCTGGGTATGGGTGACATGCTCTACATGCCACCTAACTCCTCCATGCCGGTACGTGTTCACGGCGCCTTTGTGCGTGACCAGGAAGTGCATGCAGTCGTGCAGGACTGGAAAGCGCGTGGGCGACCGCAGTACATCGACAGCATTACCGCCGGTGAAGAGAGTGAAAGCGGTGCTGGCGGCCTGGACGGCGATGAAGAGCTGGATCCGCTGTTTGACCAGGCGGTGGCGTTCGTGGTGGAGAAACGCCGCGCGTCGATCTCCGGCGTGCAGCGCCAGTTCCGTATCGGCTACAACCGCGCGGCGCGGATTATCGAACAGATGGAGGCGCAGGGCATTGTCTCGGAGCCGGGCCACAACGGTAACCGTGAAGTGCTGTCACCGCCACCTCACGAAATGTAAGACTTTTCTCCGCAGTGTTATACCGGGCCAGTGTAAACTGGCCCGTTGTTTATCTGTGGTCCGATCCCCATATCATTGGGAGCTTTCGGCTTTTTCTCCTGTCGAACTGACGGAGCGGCGACTACGGTTAATGCAGTAAGTGTCAGGAAACCATGAATAAGGAATCGTATCAGATGAAATTTCGCGTTATTGCCTGTGGCCTGCTGGCCGGTTTTGTTGCTTCTTCTGCCCTGGCGGATGCTTCCAGCGATCTGCAGCAGCGCCTTAATAAAGTGAACAGCTTCCATGCCAGCTTCAGTCAGAAGGTGACTGACGGTAGCGGCGCAAATGTGCAGGACGGCGAAGGCGAACTGTGGGTAAAACGTCCGAGCCTGTTTAACTGGCACATGACTGCACCGGACGAAAGCGTGATTATCTCCGACGGTAAAAATCTGTGGTTCTATAATCCTTTTGTGGAACAGGCGAGCGTTAGCCTGCTGCAGAATGCCACCAGCAACACGCCGTTTATGCTGATTGCGCGTAACCAGCCCTCTGACTGGCAGCAGTACAACATTAAGCAGCAGGGGGATAATTTTGAGCTGACACCTAAAAGCAGCGATGGCAACCTGAAACAGTTCACCATCAATGTCACTTCCGCAGGCACCATCAATCAGTTCAGCGCGATCGAGCAGGATGGACAGCGCAGCAGCTATCAGCTGAAGAGCCAGAAAAACGGCGCTATCAGCCCGGATAAATTCACCTTTACGCCGCCAAAAGGGGTAACGGTGGACGATCAACGTCAGTGAGGTGAGGGTGAGTAACCTGTCGCTGGATTTTGCACCGTCAAATGAGTTCAGACCGCTGGCTGCGCGTATGCGGCCAGCGACGCTGCAGCAATATATTGGTCAGCAGCATCTGCTCGCGCCCGGTAAACCGTTGCCGCGCGCTATTGAGGCAGGTCAGCTGCACTCCATGATCTTATGGGGACCGCCGGGTACCGGTAAAACCACGCTGGCGGAGATCATTGCGCATTACGGCAAAGCTGATGTCGAACGCATTTCAGCGGTGACTTCCGGCGTTAAAGAGATCCGCGAGGCCATTGAGCGCGCGCGGCAGAACCGCCAGGTGGGGCGTCGCACTATTCTGTTTGTTGATGAGGTGCATCGCTTCAACAAGAGCCAGCAGGATGCGTTTCTGCCACACATTGAAGACGGCACCATCACCTTCATTGGCGCAACCACGGAAAATCCCTCCTTTGAACTGAACTCGGCACTGCTGTCGCGCGCGCGCGTTTATCTGCTTAAATCGCTGACCAGCGCAGATATTGAACAGGTGCTGGATCAGGCGATGCAGGATAAAACGCGCGGTTACGGCGACAGCGATATTCTGTTACCGGACAATACCCGGCGCATGATCGCTGAACTGGTCAATGGTGATGCACGACGCGCACTGAATACGCTGGAAATGATGGCCGATATGGCTGAGCTAAATGCGCAGGGACAGCGGGAGCTAACGCCACAGCTGCTGAATGAAGTGTCGGGTGAACGCGCGGCGCGTTTCGATAACAAAGGCGACCGCTTTTACGATCTCATCTCGGCACTGCACAAATCGGTTCGCGGTTCAGCCCCGGATGCGGCGCTTTACTGGTACGCGCGCATCATCACTGCCGGTGGCGATCCGCTGTACGTGGCGCGGCGACTGCTGGCGATTGCTTCGGAAGATGTCGGTAATGCCGATCCGCGTGCGATGCAGGTAGCAATTGCCGCATGGGATTGTTTTACCCGCGTCGGGCCTGCGGAAGGGGAACGTGCAATTGCCCAGGCAATTGTTTATCTGGCCTGCGCGCCAAAAAGCAATGCTGTTTATACCGCCTTCAAAGCGGCGATGCGTGATGCGCGTGAGTTCCCGGATTACGATGTGCCGGAACATCTGCGCAATGCACCGACGAAGCTGATGAAAGAGATGGGCCTCGGCAAAGAGTACCGTTACGCGCATGACGAACCCAATGCCTATGCGGCCGGCGAGGTGTTTTTCCCGCCGGAAATGGCGCAGACGCGCTACTATCAACCCACCAATCGTGGCCTTGAAAGCAAGATCGGTGAAAAACTCGCCTGGCTTGCTGAACAGGATCAAAATAGCCCGATAAAACGCTACCGCTGATAAACGCGTTACGGTAAGGTGAGCAAGGATTTCAATGCATTCCAGTGGAATGCATCCCTCCATTCGTTCAATCAACCTTTTATTACACAGGATAAGCATGCTCGATCCCAATCTGCTGCGTAATGAGCCAGACGCAGTCGCAGAAAAACTGGCACGCCGGGGATTTAAACTGGATGTGGATACGCTGCGCTCCCTCGAAGAGCGTCGTAAGGTTTTGCAGGTAGAAACTGAAAACCTGCAGGCTGAGCGTAACTCCCGCTCCAAATCCATCGGTCAGGCCAAAGCACGTGGGGAAGATATCGAGCCGCTGCGTCAGGAAGTGAACGCGCTGGGCGAACGCCTGGATGCGGCGAAAGCAGAGCTGGATACCCTGCAGAACGAAATTCGTGACTTTGCGCTTGCGCTGCCGAACCTGCCGGCCGACGAAGTGCCGCTGGGTAAAGATGACAGCGAAAACCAGGAAGTGAGCCGCTGGGGCCAGCCGCGCCAGTTCGATTTCCCGGTGAAAGACCATGTTGAGCTGGGTGAAGCGGTCAAAGGGCTGGATTTCGCCTCGGCGGTGAAACTGACCGGTTCGCGCTTTATCGTGATGCAGGGCCAGATTGCCCGTCTGCATCGCGCGCTGAGCCAGTTCATGATCGATCTGCACAGCCAGCAGCACGGTTATCTGGAAACCTACGTGCCGTATCTGGTGAACCACGAGACGCTGTACGGTACCGGTCAGTTACCAAAATTTGGTGAGGATCTGTTCCATACCAAACCGCTGGGCGAAGAAGCAGGCAGCAGTAACTATGCGCTCATCCCGACCGCCGAAGTGCCGCTGACTAACCTGGTGCGCGATGAGATCGTTGAAGAGGAATCTCTGCCGATCAAACTTACAGCCCACACACCTTGCTTCCGTTCCGAAGCCGGTTCTTACGGACGCGATACGCGCGGTTTGATCCGTATGCACCAGTTCGACAAAGTGGAGATGGTGCAGATCGTCGCACCGGAAACCTCCATGGACGCGCTGGAAGAGCTGGTCGGCCATGCGGAGAAAGTCCTGCAGTTGCTGAACCTGCCGTACCGTAAAGTGCTGCTGTGTACCGGTGACATGGGCTTTGGCTCAGCCAAAACCTATGACCTGGAAGTCTGGCTGCCGGCACAGGACACCTACCGTGAAATCTCCTCCTGCTCGAATATGTGGGATTTCCAGGCGCGCCGCATGCAGGCTCGCTGCCGCAGCAAAACGGACAAAAAACCGCGTCTGGTGCACACGCTGAATGGTTCAGGCCTGGCGGTGGGGCGTACGCTGGTGGCCGTGCTGGAAAACTATCAGCAGGCAGATGGTCGCATTGCGGTGCCGGACGTGCTGCGCCCGTATATGGGCGGGCTGGAATATATCGGCTAACAGGCATTCATGCACTAACCCGGCTCAGGCCGGGTTTTTTATTTCTTAAGCGCGTCAGTCATTATTTTTTAACCGGAATTAATCAGAAATAAACGTTATCGTCATGGCTTCGCGTCAAACTATCAAAAATGTATAAATTCATGTAGATAGATTCAGGCATAAGACCTTTCTCAAGTCCTGTAACCCGCTGAAGATAAAAATAATAAATTGTTCAGCAGCAAAATGTGCGGCGCTGTTTTTTTGCACATTGACTTTGCCATCGCCAATGGCAAACTGCGCGCAAATCTGTTCATTTCTTTTGGTTTTATTCCTTATGTCAACCTGGTCGCGCCCCGTCCTGCTGCTGCTTTGCGGCTTAATGCTGATGACGGTGTCTATTGCTGGGCTTAATACGCTGGTGCCGCTGTGGCTCACCCATGATCAACTGCCGACCTGGCAGGTGGGCATGGCGAGCTCTGCTTATTACACTGGTAACTTACTGGGCACCTTGCTGGCGGGCTGGTTGATTAATCGCTATGGCTTTAACCGCTGCTTTTACCTTGCCAGCTTACTGTTTGCGCTGGCAACCATGGGCATGGTGCTGCTGGACGGCTTTTACAGCTGGACGCTGCTGCGCTTCACCGCGGGCGTAGGCTGTGCACTGATTTGGGTGGTGGTTGAGAGTGCACTATTGTGCAGCGGTACCGTGCGCAATCGCGGTCAGCTGCTGGCCGCTTACATGATCATCTACTACCTCGGCACCGTTGCCGGTCAGCTGCTGGTGAGCCGTGTCTCGACAGAGTTGCTGCATGTCATTCCCTGGGTGAGCGCGCTGATCGTCTGTGCCGTGCTGCCCGTGGTGTTTGTGCAGGTCAACGCCGGTGCGGCTACTGAAGAAGCTTCAACCGGGCGTATCTGGAGCATGCTGCGCCGCCGCAGTTCGCGGTTAGGTATCAACGGCTGCATTATCTCCGGTATCGTGCTCGGTTCGCTTTACGGCCTGATGCCGCTTTATCTTTCGCATCAGGGCATGAGCGATGCCACCGTGGGTTACTGGATGGCGCTGCTGGTCAGTGCCGGGATTGTTGGTCAGTGGCCGGTAGGACGTCTTGCCGACCGCTTTGGTCGCCTGATGGTGCTGCGCGTGCAGGTGTTCGTGGTGATACTGGGTGCGATTGCTATGCTGAGCGGAACGGCAATGGCACCGGCACTGTTTGTGCTGGGGCTGGCTGGCTTTACGCTTTATCCGGTAGCGATGTCCTGGGCGTGTGAAACGGTGGCGCATCATGAACTGGTGGCGATGAATCAGGCGCTGCTGTTCAGTTATACCGTTGGCAGTCTGGTCGGGCCGGGGATGACCGCGATGCTGATGCAGAACTATTCCGATCGCCTGCTGTTTGTGATGATTGCGGTGGTGGCGCTGGTCTATCTGGTGATGCTGCTGCGTAAAGCCGATCAGCACGCAACACCGGTGGCGCATGCCTGATGGCGGTGCTTAAACGGGACATTCGCAACCTGTCGCAAATGTCCCGACGGTAACGCCTCTGTGTCTTGCCGGCGAGGCTTTAGCTACACTCCAACAGTCTTAATACATGACGTTATGGCCGTAACCGGCAAGAATATTTTTCACCCGCTCCATGGTCTCTTTCGTTGGCGGCTTTACGCCTTCCAGCTTGTACTCTTCACCCATCGCAATCCATTTGTGCTTGCCGAGTTCGTGATAAGGCAGCAGCTCGATCTTTTCAATGTTACTCATGTCTTTAGTAAATTTACCAAGGCGATGCACCGAATCGTCATCGTCCGAATAACCCGGCACCACCACATAGCGAATCCAGGTCCTTTTACCGCGCTTTTGCAGATAGCGGGCGAAATCCAGCGTGCGGTGGTTTGACACGCCGACCAGAATCTCATGGATATCGTCATTGATTTGCTTGAGGTCGAGCATTACCAGATCGGTCGCATCAAGCAGTTCATCGATCACCGGATCGTAACGACGCACAAAGCCGTTGGTGTCGAGGCAGGTATGGATGCCCTCGGCCTGGCAGGCGCGGAACCAGTCGCGCACAAATTCAGCCTGCAGAATGGCTTCACCGCCGGAGGCCGTCACGCCGCCACCAGACGCATTCATAAAGTGGCGATACGACAGCACATCCCTCATTAGCTCATCGACGGTAATTTCCTTACCGCCGTGAGTGTCCCAGGTATCGCGGTTGTGGCAGTACAGGCAGCGCATCAGGCAGCCCTGGAAGAAGGTGATAAAACGGATGCCTGGACCGTCAACGGTGCCGCAGGATTCAAACGAGTGGATACGACCGATGGTTGACATTGCGATGTATTCTCCGGTTCAGCCTGGCGCGCAGGCGGCACAATCTGTGTTGTGCTCTGGGGATGTAAGTCGGTTTTGCCAGACTGCCTGCAAAAGCAGACTGGCAAAACAGGCTTGTGGAGAAAAGGCTCCCGCAGGAGCCTTTCGATTACAGTGAGGAGGATTACAGCGACTGAGTAAAGGTACGGGTAATCACATCCTGCTGCTGCTCTTTCGTCAGCGAGTTGAAACGTACGGCATAACCGGAAACGCGGATGGTCAGTTGTGGATATTTCTCAGGGTGCTCCATGGCATCCAGCAGCATTTCACGGTTCATGACGTTGACGTTCAGGTGCTGGCCGCCCTCGATACTGGCTTCGTGGTGGAAGTAACCATCCATCAGGCCAGCAAGGTTGGTTTTACGCACGTTATCATCTTTGCCCAGCGCATTCGGTACGATAGAGAAGGTATAAGAAATACCGTCTTTGGCGTAGGCAAATGGCAGTTTGGCCACGGAAGTCAGTGAAGCGACAGCACCTTTCTGGTCACGGCCATGCATTGGGTTGGCACCGGGTCCAAATGGCGCACCGGAGCGACGACCATCCGGGGTGTTACCGGTTTTCTTACCGTATACCACGTTGGAGGTGATGGTCAGTACCGACTGCGTTGGCACCGCATTACGGTAGGTCTGCAGTTTCTGAATTTTCTTCATGAAACGTTCAACCAGGTCACAGGCCAGATCATCCACGCGCGGGTCGTTGTTACCAAACTGCGGATATTCACCTTCAATCTCGAAGTCCACTGCCAGACCATCGGCGTCACGGACCGGTTTCACTTTGGCATATTTAATCGCTGAAAGTGAGTCCGCGGCGACAGACAGGCCTGCGATACCACACGCCATGGTACGATAAACGTCACGGTCGTGCAGTGCCATCAGCGCGGCTTCATAACTGTACTTATCATGCATGTAGTGGATGATGTTGAGTGACGTGACGTACTGTTTTGCCAGCCAGTCCATGAAGTGGTCCAGACGCGCCATCACGGTGTCATAATCCAGCACATCGTCAGTGATTGGCGCTTCTTTCGGGCCGACCTGCATTTTCAGCTTCTCGTCCACACCGCCGTTGATTGCGTACAGCAGTGTTTTAGCCAGGTTGGCACGTGCGCCGAAGAACTGCATTTGTTTACCGACAATCATCGGGCTCACGCAGCAGGCGATGGCGTAGTCATCATTGTCAAAGTCCGGACGCATCAGGTCATCGTTCTCATACTGCAGCGATGAGGTGTCGATGGAGACTTTTGCCGCATATTTTTTGAAGTTAACCGGCAGCTTCTCAGACCACAGGATGGTCATGTTTGGTTCCGGTGATGGACCCATGGTGTACAGCGTGTTCAGGAAGCGGAAGGTGCTTTTCGTCACCAGCGTACGACCGTCAACGCCCATACCAGCCAGTGATTCAGTGGCCCAGATTGGGTCGCCAGAGAACAGTTCATCGTATTCCGGCGTACGCAGGAAGCGCACCATACGCAGTTTCATCACCAGATGGTCAATCAGCTCCTGTGCCTGCTCCTCGCTCAGTTTACCGGCTTTGATATCGCGCTCGATGTAAACGTCAAGGAAGGTGGACACGCGACCAAACGACATCGCGGCACCGTTCTGTGATTTCACTGCTGCGAGGTAACCGAAGTAGGTCCACTGTACTGCTTCCTTCGCGGTGGTGGCTGGCAGAGAGATATCAAAGCCATATTTGGCTGCCATCTCTTTGATCTGGCCCAGTGCGCGGTGCTGTTCAGAAATCTCTTCACGCAGGCGAATGGTGGCTTCGAGATCAACGCCATTTTCCATGTCACTCTGCAGTGAGTTGAACTGAGCCACTTTGTCTTTCATCAGGAAGTCGATGCCGTACAGCGCGACGCGACGGTAGTCACCGATAATACGACCGCGGCCATACGCATCTGGCAGACCGGTCAGCACGCCGGATTTACGGCAGCGCAGGATATCCGGGGTGTAAACGTCAAACACGCCCTGGTTGTGGGTTTTGCGGTAATCGGTGAAAACTTTCTTCAGCGCCGGGTCCAGCTCGCGGCCGTAAACTTTACAGGAGCCTTCCACCATTTTGATGCCGCCAAACGGGATAATGGCGCGTTTCAGCGGGGCTTCAGTCTGCAGACCAACGATGGTTTCCAGCGATTTATTAATATAGCCCGCATCGTGTGAGGTGATGGTAGACGCTAAATCAGTGTCGAAATCAACCGGTGCATGGGTACGGTTTTCAATTTTGATGCCTTCCAGCACGCTGTCCCACAGTTTGGTGGTGGCTGGCGTCGCGCCGGCGAGGAATGCTTCGTCACCTTCATACGGCGTGTAGTTTTTTTGGATGAAGTCACGGACGTTGACGCTGTTCTGCCATTCACCGGCGCTAAATCCTTCCCAGGCTGACGCCATTTTTTCATTCAGTTCGGACATGATATACCTGCCTTATTTAGGGAGACTGTAACGTATGGCGCGCTGCTCAGCACGCCCGTACTTAATGACTCAGTGCGCGGACTCACCGTCGCGCAGATAGATAACCCAATAGGTCAACCCGACTAACAGACCGCCGCCAATGATGTTGCCGATGGTTACGGGAATCAGGTTATTAACAATAAAATCGCCAATGCCCAGTGCAGGAAATTGCGCCGCGCTGGCACCGGTCATCTGCCAAAATTCCGGGCTGGCAAAATCGCGAATCATGATGGCCATCGGGATCAGGAACATATTGGCGATGCTATGCTCAAAGCCGCTGGCTACGAACATCGCAACCGGTAAAATCATCGCCACCATTTTGTCGAGCAGGCTGCGGCCGGAGTAGCTCATCCACACCGCCAGACACACCATCAGGTTAGCCAGTGTACCGAGGCTTACCGCTTCGATAAACGTATGATGCATTTTGTGGTCGGCGGTCTGTAAAACATTCAATCCCCAGGCACCATTTGCGACCATATGCTCACCGGCCAGCCAAATCAGCGCCACAAAAAACAGCGCGCCGCACAGGTTGCCAACGTAGACATTGAGCCAGTGACGACCCAGTTGCAGCCAGGTAATGCGTCCGCTGGCTTTTGCCACCACGATCAGCACCGTTGAAGTAAACAAATCAGCGCCGCAGACCACTACCAGCATCAAACCCAGTGAGAAGCAGATGCCACCGATTAATTTAGCCATGCCGTACGGCATAGTGCCGCTGCCGGTGGTGGCGGTGATATAAAACACAAAGGCAATGGAAATAAAGACGCCAGCAGTGATAGCCAGAAAGAAGGTGGTTAAGGGATGTTTCGTCGCTTTATAGACACCGGCATCTTCTGCGACTTTTGCCATCGCCGCCGGTAATAATGAATTAAAAGGGTTGTCAGCTTTCACACTAACGCTCTCCAGAAATTGTCTGTAAAGATACTAACAAAGGAGTATAGGTCAGGAGTTGATGTGGATCATATTTGCCGAAACGGCAGGGTTAAGCAAAGCCGCAAAACGAGTAGAAAATTAACTAACGCATTGAAAATTATTGAATAAATAATTTTTAATTTATGCAAAATAAGTTGAAGGTGCGGCTGGCTTAAGGGCTATTTTGTTAAATGCTGTTTATCAATGATAGTGAATTGTTATTTATTATTTTCTGCGCCCGATGAATTTTCAGCGGCATAAAAAAGGGCACTGGATACTGCCAGTGCCCGTCAATTTTCAGGCTAATTGGTCGCAGAAAAAATGCGCCGATTTATTTCGCAGACCAGTAACGACGTTTTGCCGCCTGTAATTTTTCATACGCGGCCAGCAGTGCCTGATGCGCCGGGAACGCGTGCAGATCGCGGTCAACCACCTGCAGACCGTAGAACGGTGCCTCACCGCTGATGGCAGCCGAAGCGGCGTCGACGGCGGCTTCGCCATACATGCGCACAAACGCGCGATGATACTGCAGCGGATCGCGATCTTCTTCCATCGCCAGCAGCAGCAGAGTCTGCAGGCAGCGATAGTAGTTGGCACGCTCAGGGCTGAAGATCGACTGGTTGAACTCCATGGTCCATTCCGTCCAGATCAGCGCCTGATCCAGATCGCCACCGGCCAGCGCCAGCATCGCTTTCAGCTCGCCAATACGCAGCGTGAACCAGCCGTTGTCTTTGCCGGTCGCCAGCCCCAGCAGTTCACGCACGCGGGTGAAGTCATCATGACCTTCTTCATCCAGCTGTTCGATCAGCGCCAGATACTCCTCTGGTTGCCACTGGGTTGCCGGCAGGGACAACAGCGTTTCACGCAGCGATGCACCCATGTTGTTATTCGCCAGCAGCAGGTCTTCGGCAGGGTAAATATCAGACATGCCCGGTACGATAATGCGGCAGGCGTAAACGCCCAGATGTTCGTAGTCGGCGATATACACTTCTTTATCTTCCGCACGGAAGATCGCCATCAGCGTGTCAAACTCTTCATGGGTGGTGCCGGCAAAGCTCCAGTCGACAAAGGGATAGTCGGCATCGTCTTTGAACATATTCCAGGAGATCAGACCGCTGGAATCAATGAAGTGGGTTTCAAGGTTAGCGTGTTCGGCCACTTCTTCATCATCAAAGGTGGGCGGGGTAAACACGTCGAGATCTTTCAGGCCGCGGCCCTGCAGCAGTTCGGTAACGGTACGTTCCAGCGCGACACCAAAGTCCGGATGGGCACCAAAAGAGGCAAAGCAGGTGCCGTTAGCCGGGTTGAACAGCACCACACAGATCACAGGATAGTTGCCGCCCAGCGAAGCGTCATAGGAGAAAATCGGGAAACCTTCCGCTTCAAGACGATTGATAGCCTCCACCACGCCAGGATAGCGCTGCATTACCGCTTCAGGAATTTCCGGCAGGCTGATGGATTCCGCGATAATGCGGTTTTTAATATGGCGCTCAAACACTTCGGATAAGCCCTGTACGCGCGCTTCATTGGCGGTGTTGCCAGCGGACATGCCGTTAGACACATACAGGTTGCCGATGATGTTCATCGGAATGTAAACAGTTTGCTGATCGGACTGGCGGGTAAATGGCAGGCCGCAAATACCGCGATCGGCATTACCAGACTGCAGATCCACCAGATCGGACGCGCTCAGGCTCTGTTCCGGATCGTAAAACTTACGCAGGCGCGCATCCAGAATGCCTTCCGGCAGGCGGTCATCGTCGGTTAGCGGGAACCATTTCTCGTTCGGGTAGTGCACGAAGTCGCTGTTAGCGATGGTTTCGCCCAGCCAGAAATCGGCAAAAAAGTAGTTGGTTGAGAGGCGCTCAAAATATTCGCCCAGCGCCGAGGCCAGCGCCGCTTTTTTACTGGCGCCTTTACCGTTAGTAAAACAGAGCGGGCAGTCGCGGTCGCGAATGTGCACTGACCAGACGTGCGGCACCGGGTTTAGCCAGGAAGCTTCTTCAATGTTGAAACCCAGATCCTGCAGTTTCTGCTGGAAGCGTGCGATGGAGTCTTCCAGTGCGGCGTCTTTACCTGGAATAAACGTTTGCGTCATGGTGGCGCTCTCTCAAGTCGATGGTTGGGCGTAAAGCGCGCAATAATACGGGTTTTGCGCCTGCTTCGCTATTGCTCCGCCAAATTTCTCAACGCATTGTTACGGCTTTTTCGCGCTCTGGCAGCTGTCTGATTTTACTTCACCGCACTGCCTCACAAAATTCCGTGGCTTATTACATTTGTGACATAAGCTGCGGTGGAGCGGGCTCTGGAAATGTGATCGCTGCCGGATAAATGATTGCAGCCATCCGGAGGCAATGATAAAACCGATGGGGTATTCATAACCGTTCGATATGACAATGGTGAGGGGAAATGGCGCAGGTTTATAATTTTAGCTCCGGACCGGCAATGCTGCCGGTGGAAGTGCTTCGTCGTGCAGAACAAGAACTGACAAACTGGCATGGCTTAGGCACCTCGGTGATGGAAATCAGTCACCGCAGCAAAGAGTTTATTGAAGTCGCGGAAGCGGCGGAGCAGGATTTTCGCGATCTGCTGAAAATCCCGGCCAACTACAAAGTATTATTCTGCCATGGCGGCGCGCGTGCGCAGTTCGCGGCAATCCCGGGCAATCTACTGGGCGATGCCAGCCGCGCGGATTACATCGACGGCGGCTACTGGGCGCACAGCGCTATTAAAGAAGCAGAAAAATTCTGCTCGCCGAACGCCATTGACATCAAAACCACCCGTGAGGGTAAACGCGCACTGTTACCGATGCGTGAATGGCAGCTCAGCGATGATGCTGCTTATGTGCATTTCTGCCCGAATGAAACCATCGACGGGATTGCCATCGATGAAGAGCCAGACTTCGGCGATAAAGTGGTGGTGGCCGATCTCTCTTCGACCATCCTGTCCCGCCCGCTCGACATCAGCCGCTACGGCGTGATTTATGCCGGCGCGCAGAAAAACATCGGTCCCGCTGGCCTGACGCTGGTGGTGGTGCGTGATGACCTGCTGGGCAAAGCGCAGCGCTGGGTGCCCTCCATTCTCGACTACAAAGTGCTGGCCGAAAACGATTCGATGTTTAACACGCCGCCGACGTTTGCCTGGTACCTCTCCGGCCTGGTGTTCAAATGGCTGAAAGAGAAGGGCGGTGTAGCGGAGATGGACAAGGTTAATCAGGCGAAAGCCGATCTGCTGTACGGCGTGATTGATAGCAGCAGTTTCTACCGTAACGACGTCGCCAGTGAAAACCGTTCCCGGATGAACGTGCCTTTCCAGCTGGCCGATGCTGCGCTGGATAAGGTGTTCCTTGAGGAATCACTGAAGGCAGGCCTGCATGCGCTGAAGGGGCACCGTGTGGTTGGCGGTATGCGTGCCTCGATCTACAATGCGATGCCGCTGGAAGGCGTTAAGGCGCTGACCGAATTCATGGTCGACTTCGAACGTCGTCACGGTTAATTATCTACTTTAGTGCCAGCCTGCCCGGCTGGCATCAGACCCTGTCACTGGACAGGGTCTCGTATTTCTGGAGATTTGGTTCCACATGCAGGACTCCCTGACTTTACAGCCGATTGCCCGCGTTGACGGCACGGTAAACTTACCGGGCTCAAAAAGCGTATCAAACCGCGCCCTGTTACTGGCCGCGCTGGCGAACGGCACCACGCGCCTGACCAACCTGCTCGACAGCGATGATGTTAAACACATGCTTAATGCGCTGCAGGCGCTGGGTGTCAGCTATACCCTGTCAGCCGATCGCACCGTGTGTGAAGTGGTTGGCAACGGTGGACCGCTGCGTGCCGAACAGCCGCTGGAATTGTTCCTGGGCAATGCCGGAACCGCGATGCGTCCGCTGGCGGCCGCACTGTGCCTCGGCGAGCAGTCGGTGGTACTGACCGGCGAACCGCGCATGAAAGAGCGTCCGATCGGCCATCTGGTCGATGCGTTACGGCAGGGCGGCGCGCGCATTGATTACCTCGAACAAACCGACTATCCGCCGCTGCGTTTGAACGGCGGATTTACCGGCGGCGAAGTCAGTGTCGATGGCAGCGTTTCCAGCCAGTTCCTGACGGCGCTGCTGATGACCGCGCCGCTGGCACACAACGACACCACGATCACCATTAAAGGCGAGCTGGTTTCCAAACCCTACATTGATATCACTCTGCACCTGATGCGTTGCTTTGGCGTGGACGTTGATAATCAGCACTACCAGCGCTTTGTGGTGAAAGGTCAGCAGCAGTATCAGTCGCCGGGTGATTATCTGGTGGAAGGCGATGCGTCGTCAGCGTCCTATTTCCTTGCCGCTGCGGCAATTCGCGGCGGTACGGTGCGGGTTACCGGCATTGGCCGCAACAGTGTGCAGGGCGACATCCGTTTTGCCGATGTGCTGGAGAAGATGGGAGCAGTGATTGAGTGGGGCGACGATTATATTGCCTGCACGCGCGGTGCGCTGAACGCCATTGATATGGACATGAACCATATTCCGGATGCGGCAATGACAATCGCTACCACCGCGCTATTTGCCGAAGGCACCACGCTGATGCGCAACATCTATAACTGGCGCGTAAAGGAGACCGATCGCCTGGCGGCCATGGCGACCGAGTTGCGTAAAGTCGGTGCGGAAGTGGAAGAGGGACACGATTTTATTCGCGTCACACCGCCTGCGCAGTTACAGCACGCCGATATCGGCACGTACAACGATCACCGTATGGCGATGTGTTTCTCGCTGGTTGCGCTGTCCGACACGCCAGTAACCATTCTCGATCCCGGCTGTACGGCGAAAACCTTCCCGGATTACTTCCAGCAGCTGGCAAAAATCAGCCACGCATCCTAATCCGCCCGCCCGGTACCGCTGTGCCGGGCTTCTGAACCCTCTGCTGGCCTCACTGGCGGGAAATTGTTCTGAAACTGTCGAAATTTCTGGCGCTGTCTACGCTAAAGGGTAACCAAGCGGACGCGGGCAGCGTATAATGCCGCGCAATCCAGACAGCCAAGAAGGCTGATCATCAGCACGCAGCAACAGGAGAGAACAATGACGGCAATCGCCCCGGTAATTACCATTGATGGCCCAAGCGGCGCGGGTAAAGGGACTTTATGTAAAGCGATGGCGGAGTCGTTGCAGTGGCACCTGCTGGATTCAGGGGCTATTTATCGCGTACTGGCTCTGGCCGCGCTGCATCATCAGGTGGATATCGAGTCGGAAGAAGCGCTGGTGCCAATGGCAGCGCACCTTGACGTGCGCTTTCTGTCGGTAGACGGTGAAATGCAGGTAGTGCTGGAAGGTGAGGATGTCACCGGCGAAATCCGCACCCAGGAAGTGAGCAATACGGCGTCGCGCGTGGCGGCATTTCCGCGTGTGCGTGAAGCCTTGCTGCGCCGACAGCGTGCTTTCCGCGAGGAGCCGGGTTTAATCGCCGATGGACGTGATATGGGCACCGTGGTTTTCCCGGACGCGCCCGTTAAAATTTTCCTCGATGCCAGCTCCGAAGAGCGTGCGCATCGCCGTATGCTACAGTTGCAGGAAAAGGGCTTTAGTGTTAACTTTGATCGCCTTTTATCCGAGATAAAGGAACGCGACGACCGCGATCGTAACCGCGCCATCGCGCCTTTAGTGCCAGCCGCTGATGCTCTGGTGCTGGATTCAACCAGCATGACCATTGAGCAAGTGATTGAAAAGGCACTAGATTATGCCCGCCAGAAGCTGGGCATTTAATCTTTTCGGCGACCGAATTGTAGTAACCCTGTGCCAGGGAAGCGGTGCAGGGCATGTGAAACAACCCCATCCGACAATGACGTCAGGTGGACGTTAAATTGAAGAATCCTAAGATTATCAATATGACTGAATCTTTTGCTCAACTCTTTGAAGAGTCCCTGAAAGAAATCGAAACCCGTCCGGGTTCCATCGTTCGTGGCGTCGTTGTTGCTATCGACAAAGACGTCGTGCTGGTTGATGCGGGTCTGAAATCTGAATCTGCTATCCCTGCAGAACAGTTCAAGAACGCAGCTGGCGAACTGGAAATCCAGGTGGGCGACGAAGTTGACGTTGCTCTGGATGCAGTAGAAGACGGCTTCGGTGAAACCCTGCTGTCCCGTGAGAAAGCTAAACGTCACGAAGCTTGGATCACGCTGGAAAAAGCTTACGAAGACGCTGAAACTGTTACCGGTGTTATCAACGGCAAAGTTAAAGGTGGCTTCACAGTTGAGCTGAACGGTATTCGTGCGTTCCTGCCAGGTTCACTGGTTGACGTTCGTCCGGTCCGCGACACTCTGCACCTGGAAGGCAAAGAGCTTGAATTCAAAGTAATCAAGCTTGATCAGAAGCGTAACAACGTCGTGGTTTCTCGCCGCGCGGTTATCGAATCTGAAAACAGCGCTGAGCGCGATCAGCTGCTGGAAAACCTGCAGGAAGGCATGGAAGTCAAAGGTATCGTTAAGAACCTCACTGACTACGGCGCATTCGTTGACCTGGGTGGCGTTGACGGTCTGCTGCACATCACCGATATGGCGTGGAAGCGCGTTAAGCATCCAAGCGAAATCGTCAACGTGGGCGACGAAATCACTGTTAAAGTGCTGAAGTTCGACCGCGAGCGTACTCGTGTATCTCTGGGCCTGAAACAGCTGGGCGAAGATCCATGGGTTGCTATCGCTAAGCGTTATCCGGAAGGTACCAAACTGACCGGTCGCGTGACCAACCTGACTGACTACGGCTGCTTCGTTGAAATCGAAGAAGGCGTTGAAGGCCTGGTACACGTGTCTGAAATGGACTGGACCAACAAAAACATCCACCCATCTAAAGTTGTCAACGTAGGTGATGTGGTTGAAGTTATGGTTCTGGACATCGACGAAGAGCGTCGTCGTATCTCACTGGGTCTGAAGCAGTGCAAATCTAACCCATGGCAGCAGTTCGCAGAGACCCACAACAAAGGCGATCGCGTTGAAGGTAAAATCAAGTCAATCACTGACTTCGGTATCTTCATCGGCCTGGACGGTGGCATCGACGGTCTGGTTCACCTGTCTGACATCTCCTGGAACGCGACTGGCGAAGAAGCCGTTCGTGAGTACAAGAAAGGCGACGAAATCGCTGCCGTTGTACTGCAGGTTGACGCAGAGCGTGAGCGTATTTCTCTGGGCGTGAAGCAGCTGGCTGAAGATCCATTCAACAACTACATCACCCTGAACAAGAAAGGCGCAATCGTGACGGGTAAAGTCACTGCAGTTGACGCTAAAGGTGCTACAGTAGAATTAGCTGACGGCGTAGAAGGTTACCTGCGCGCTTCTGAAGCTTCTCTGGACCGCATCGAAGACGCCACTCAGGTTCTGAGCGTAGGTGACGACGTTGAAGCGAAATTCACCGGCGTTGACCGTAAGAACCGCGTTGTGAGCCTGTCTGTTCGTGCTAAAGACCAGGCTGACGAGAAAGAAGCTATCAACACTGTTAACACCAAACAGGAAGATGGCAACTTCTCTAACGCAATGGCTGAAGCGTTCAAAGCGGCTAAAGGCGAGTAATCGACCCGAAGCACCGGACGGTGAAAATCGTCCGGTTTCGGTAAAAGCTGTCATACCTTTCCAAACAGGGATTAACCGGAGGTTACATGACCAAGTCAGAACTGATTGAAAGACTTGCTGGCCAGCATACTCATATCCCGGCGAAAGTCGTTGAGGATGCGGTCAAAGAGATGCTCGAGCACATGGCCACTACGCTGGCCCAGGGCGAGCGCATTGAAATCCGGGGATTCGGCAGCTTTTCTTTGCACTACCGCGCACCGCGCACTGGTCGTAACCCGAAAACGGGTGACAAAGTGGAACTGGAAGGTAAATACGTTCCCCACTTCAAGCCAGGCAAAGAATTGCGTGACCGTGCAAATATCTACGGCTAAGCCGTTACCGAACGATAAAAACGACACCTGCAGGTGTCGTTTTTTTTTGCCTCGCATTCAGGTTTGCGATCCTGCTTCCATGTTGCTGTTCATTTCCTGCAACCACCATAAACTGCGCGTAATCCCTCTCTGAAATCGACATTTAGCCGCATGCTTTTGCCTCTGCCAGCGCGCACAATCCGCGGCAATGACAGAAGAGGGCGTGCGCGTGACAATAACAGTGGTAGCCAGAATGATGCTCCTCGCGGCGCTGCCGCTGGGTATGTTGCCGCACATCCCCGCTTACAGCACCATTGTGCTGCTGTTAATAAGCGCACTGTTGCTGGCGTGTACATCAGTAATGCTTTTGCGCTACGCCGGACTGGGCTTGCTGCTGTTGAGCTGGGCACTGATCGAGGCGCGTCAGACGGTCGATACCCTCGAGCAACTGACCGTGGCACCGGTGGCGGCCACGCTTCAGATAACTGCAGTGAATCCCGCGAAGAACCAGCTCACGGCGCAGATAATCCGGACAGGTGACCGCTACGTCTTTCCACCGTTGTTTGTCACGCTGCGTAATGTCAGCGATGAGGTCGCCTGGTGTGCGGGACAGCGCTGGCAGATGCAGCTACGGCTACGCGCGGTGCACGCCCGGCTCAACGAGGGCGAATTTGATCTACAGCGTTTTGCCATTGCTAACCACAGCGCGCTGCAGGGGCGTATTGTCAGCCAGCAGGCTGAGTCTCTGCGCTGCAGCTGGCGGACGCGTTTTATCGATCATCATCTGGCGCGTTTCACCGGGTTAACGCAGCCCGCAATAATACAGGCACTGGCCTTTGGCGTGCGTGACGCGATGACCCCGGCCCAGCGAGCCTTGCTGCGCGAAACCGGTACCGCGCACCTGATGGCCATCTCAGGCATGCATATCGCGCTGGCGGCCAGCGTAGGCTGGCTAGTGGCGCGCGTCATCCAGTTAGTGTTACCTGCCAGGCGAATCGGCTATCTGATGCCGCTGCTGATCAGCGGGTTAACAGCGGCAGCCTATTGCTGGATCTCAGGCAGTCATCCTCCGGCACAGCGCGCGATGCTGGCGTTAACGCTGTGGCTGGCGACGCGTATAGCTGGCTGGCAGCTGAGCAACTGGCAGGCGTGGACGCTCTGCGTGGGGAGTTTGTTATGGCTTGATCCGCTGACGGTGCTGTCAGAGAGCTTCTGGCTGTCGGCGCTGGCCGTGGCGATGCTGATACTGTGGTTTCAGTGGTTTCCTCTGCCGCCACGTTTCCGCCAGCCGCGTCGCTGGCTCATGCTGCGACTGCTGCACCTGCAATTGGGCATGATGATTCTGATGGCGCCGCTGCAGATCTTTCTGTTCCACGGGCTCAGCCTGAGCGCGCTAGTGGCCAACCTGCTGGCAGTGCCGGTGGTGTCGCTGATTACCGTGCCGTTGATTCTGCTGGCGATGCTGTTGCCGCTGCCTGCAATCGCCATTCCGCTATGGCAGCTGGCCGACCTGTCGGTCAGCCTGGTGATGCAGGGGCTGGCGTGGCTGCCCGCCGGCTGGTGGCGCTGGAGCGATACGCTGCCGGCGGTGCTGCTGCTTTGGGCCGGGCTGGCGCTGTGGCGCAGCGGCTTGCTCGCGAAGGCGCTGATGCCCTGCTGTGCGCTGTTGCTCTTGCTGTGGCTCTGGCGCAGCAATGCCCAGCAGGACGACTGGCAGATTGACATGATCGATGTCGGACATGGTCTGGCGGTGGCGATCAGCCAGGGAAATGAGGTGATGCTGTATGACAGCGGACCCGGCTGGGCAGAGGACAATGCAGGCGGGCGGGTTTTGTTACCCTGGCTGCACTACACCGGGCGCCAACTGCAAGGGGTGATCCTGAGCCACAAGCATCTCGATCACCGTGGTGGATTAGCCGCGCTGCAACAGGCGCAGCCTGGTCTGCGGGTACGCAGCGCGCTCGGCGAGCCCGGGCATCTGCCGTGCTATCGCGGCCAGCAGTGGCAGTGGGGGCGTTTGCACTTTCACGCGCTATGGCCGCCGCGCGCGCAGACCGCCGGGCAAAATAACGACTCCTGCGTGGTGCGCGTGGATGATGGCCAGTTCAGCCTGTTACTGACCGGGGACATCGAGCTGGAGGCGGAGCGCAAGCTGGTCGCCCTGGAAAAGGGCGGCTTACAATCTACGGTTATCCAGGTGCCCCATCATGGCAGCCGGAGCTCCTCCGGCCCTTTACTGTTACGGAGTGTTGCCGGGCAGGCGGCGCTGGCTTCGCTGGCGCGCTATAACGCCTGGCGTATGCCCGCCGTCGCCGTGGTCCAGTGTTACCGCGAGCAGGGCTATCGCTGGTATGACACTGCGCAATCAGGCCAGATTCACATCGCGATACGGCAGGGTCGCTGGCAGATTAAGGGGTTAAGAGAGCAAATAATGCCCCGCTGGTATCATCAGTGGTTTGGCGTCAAACGCGATTCCAGGTAGAATGAGCGGCTATTTCAAACAGCGTGAATAAATAATGCATCAAGACAAAGACCTCTCAACGTGGCAGACATTTCGCCGACTCTGGCCGATGATTGCACCGCACAAGGCTGGCCTGATTGTGTCCGCCGTGGCGCTGATACTCAATGCGGCAGGCGACACCCTAATGCTCTCCCTGTTGAAACCTTTACTGGATGATGGTTTCGGCAAAGCCGACAAATCCGTTCTGCTGTGGATGCCGCTGGCGGTCATCGGCCTGATGCTGATCCGCGGCGTAACCAGTTATATCTCCAGTTACTGCATCTCATGGGTCTCCGGCAATGTGGTGATGAACATGCGCCGTCGCCTGTTCGGCCACATGATGGGCATGCCGGTTGCGTTCTTTGACCAGCAGTCTACCGGTACGCTGCTGTCGCGGATTACCTATGATTCTGAACAGGTGGCCTCTTCCTCCTCCAGCGCGCTGGTGACGGTGGTACGCGAAGGCGCATCGATCATTGGCCTGTTCATCATGATGTTCTACTACAGCTGGCAGCTGTCACTGATTTTGATCCTGCTGGCGCCGCTGGTCTCTTTTGCCATCCGCACCGTATCCAAACGCTTCCGCAGCATCAGCAAAAATATGCAGAACACCATGGGGCAGGTAACCACCAGTGCTGAGCAGATGCTGAAAGGGCACAAAGAAGTGCTGATTTTTGGCGGACAGGAAGTGGAAGCTGAGCGTTTTTCGCAGGTGAGCAATAAAATGCGCCAGCAGGGCATGAAACTGGTCTCGGCCTCTTCGATTTCCGATCCGGTGATCCAGCTGATCGCATCGCTGGCGCTGGCTTTTGTGCTGTATGCGGCCAGCTTCCCGAGCGTGATGGATACCCTGACTGCCGGTACCATTACCGTGGTGTTCTCGTCGATGATCGCCCTGATGCGCCCGCTGAAATCACTGACCAACGTCAATGCCCAGTTCCAGCGCGGCATGGCAGCCTGTCAGACGCTGTTCACTATTCTGGATAGCGAGCAGGAGATCGACAACGGCAAGCGCGAAATCACGCGTGCAAAAGGGGATGTTGAATTCCGCAACGTGACCTTTACCTATCCGGGCCGCGATATTCCGGCGCTGCGTGATATTAATCTCACGCTGCCCGCGGGTAAAACCGTGGCGCTGGTGGGCCGTTCCGGTTCGGGTAAATCCACCATGGCCAGCCTGCTGACGCGTTTTTACGATATCAACGAGGGCGAGATTCTGCTGGATGGCCACGACCTGCGTGAGTACACCCTGCGCTCGCTTCGTAATCAGGTGGCGCTGGTCTCGCAGAATGTCCATCTGTTCAATGACACTATCGCCAATAACATCGCTTATGCGCGCAACGGTGAATACACCCGCGAGCAAATCGAGCAGGCGGCGACCATGGCGCACGCCATGGACTTCATCAACAAGATGGATAACGGTCTCGATACGGTCATTGGTGAAAACGGCGTGCTGCTGTCTGGCGGCCAGCGTCAGCGTATCGCCATTGCCCGTGCGCTGCTGCGTGACTGTCCGATTTTGATTCTCGACGAAGCCACTTCGGCGCTGGATACCGAATCCGAGCGTGCCATCCAGTCGGCGCTGGACGAGCTGCAGAAGAACCGCACGTCGCTGGTGATTGCGCACCGTCTCTCCACCATTGAAAAGGCCGACGAAATCGTGGTGGTCGAGGATGGGCGAATCGTGGAACGCGGTACCCATGAGGTGCTGCTGGCGCAGAAGGGCGCTTATGCGCAGCTGCACAAACTGCAGTTCGGTCAATGATTGAACGTATCTGGAGCGGACGCTCGCCGCTGTGGCTGCTGTTGTGGCCGCTGAGTCTGCTGTATGGCGCTATCACCTGGCTGATTCGCCTGAGCTATCAGCGCGGCTGGCGTACCCGCTGGCGCGCGCCCTGTCCGGTCATTGTCGTTGGCAACCTGACTGCAGGCGGCAACGGTAAAACACCGCTGGTGATTTGGCTGGTGCAGGCGCTGCAACAGCAGGGGCTGCGTCCGGGTGTGGTGTCGCGCGGTTACGGCGGTAAAGCGGAACGCTATCCGCTGCTGGTCAATCAGGATAGCGCGACGGAACAGGCTGGTGATGAACCGGTGCTGATCGCCCAGCGCACCCAGGTGCCGGTGGCAGTGGCACCGCAGCGCCGGCAGGCAATTGAGGCCCTGCTGGCGGCGCATCCGCTGGATGTGATTGTGACGGATGATGGCCTGCAGCACTACGCGCTAGAGCGCGATCGCGAAATCGTGGTGGTGGATGGCGTGCGTCGCTTTGGCAACGGCTGGTGGTTACCGGCCGGACCGATGCGTGAACGCGCATCGCGGCTGGAGCAGGTTGATGCCGTGGTAGTCAACGGGGGCAGCGCGCAGGCTGGCGAGATCGCCATGACGCTGCAGCCGGGTCTGGCGGTCAATCTGCTGACCGGCGAACAGGCTGCGCTGACGCAGTTGCCGCCAATTGTCGCGATGGCCGGCATCGGTCATCCGCCGCGTTTCTTCACTACGCTGCAGCAGCAGGGCGTGCAGCCAGTGGCAGAGATTGCCTTTGCCGATCACCACGCTTACAGCGAAGAAGAGTTACGCAGCCTGACTCAGGATGCACAGTGCCTGCTGATGACGGAAAAAGACGCGGTCAAATGCCGCCATTTTGCCCGCGCTAACTGGTGGTATCTGCCGGTGGATGCGCATCTGGCGGGCGCGCCGCTGGCCGCATTACTGGCCGATCTGACGCAACTCTGTACAGCTGCGCGCGACGCCCGGTCGCGCTAACCATTCAAAGGGACGACGTAATGACCAGCACGTATTCCCTCTCTCTGCAAACCGCCCGCAACCTGCACCTCTCTGCCCAGGGCCTGCTACGTCCGCCGCGCCGTCAGGCGCGTTTTGCCGATATTCACGCCTGTGTGCGGCAGATGTCGCTGCTGCAAATCGATACCATTAATGTGGTCGCGCGCAGTCCGTATCTGGTGCTGTTCAGCCGGCTGGGCGCTTTTCCTGCTGAGTGGCTGGAGCAAACGCTGGCAGCGGGCGCGCTGTTTGAATACTGGGCGCATGAAGCCTGTTTTATCCCTTTTGAAGATTATCCGCTGCTGCGTCACCGCATGCTGGCTCCGCAGCGCCTGGGCTGGAAATACAATCAGCAATGGGTGGATCAGCATCAGCAGGAAATCGCCGATCTGCTGCAACATATCGCCGCCACCGGTCCGGTTCGCGCCGCTGATTTTGCCAGTGACAAGCACACCAAACCCGGCTGGTGGGCGTGGAAGCCGCACAAGCGACATCTGGAGAACCTGTTTAGCGCCGGTGAGCTGATGGTTGTCGAGCGCCGTAACTTTCAGCGCGTCTACGATCTGCGTAGCCGGGTGATGCCGCACTGGCGCGACGAGCAGCATGCGCTGAGCGAGAACGAGGCGGTGATGCAGATGCTGGATCACAGCGCGCGCAGCCTCGGCATTTTCCGCGCCAGCTGGCTGGCCGATTACTACCGGCTGAAACGCGCGCCCATTGCACTCTGGCTGGCGCAGGCCGCTGAGCAGGGAGTGATTCAGCGCGTTGAGGTTGAGCAACTGGGCGAGATGTGGCTGCACCATACGCTGCTGCCGCAGTTGGCGCAGCCGCAGGGCGCCACACACAGCGCGCTGCTGTCACCGTTTGATCCAGTGGTATGGGATCGCCGCCGCGCGCTTGAGTTGTTTAATTTTGACTACCGCATCGAGTGCTACACGCCAGAGCACAAACGCAAATACGGCTATTTTGTCCTGCCGCTGCTGCACCGCGGCGCACTGAAAGGGCGCGTCGATGCCAAAATGGATCGCCAGGCGCAGCGCCTGATTCTGCGGGCCTTCTGGCTGGAGCCCGGCGTGCGCGTGAGCCAGCAGTTTCTCGCCGATGTGCATAAAGCCATTAACCGCTTCGCCGCCTGGCAGGGCGCCAGCGAAGTGGTGCTGGAAAACGCGCCTGATGCGCTGCGGGCCGCCTGGTCCACGCACTGGCACGTCAGCATATAAGCCGATGGCGGCGCGCCGTCCCTGATTGCGCTATGGTATGCTAATCCTCTGACGTATCGGTCCTGAAAGGAGAAAAGTATGGATCACCGTTTACTTGAGATTGTGGCCTGTCCGGTCTGCAACGGAAAACTGTATTACAACAAAGAGCAGCAGGAGTTGATCTGCAAACCCGACGGCCTGGCGTTCCCGGTGCGTGACGGTATTCCGGTATTGCTGGAAGTAGAAGCGCGCACCCTGTCCGTTGAAGAGATTCATCCATGAGTTTCGTGGCGATTATTCCGGCACGCTACGCCTCCACGCGCCTGCCGGGCAAACCGCTGCTGGATATTCACGGTAAACCGATGGTGGTGCACGTGATGGAGCGTGCACGCGAGTCCGGCGCCGGGCGGGTGATTGTGGCCACCGATCATCCTGACGTGGCGGCGGCAGTGACCGCTGCCGGCGGGGAAGTCTGCATGACGCGCGCCGACCACCAATCTGGTACCGAGCGCCTGGCCGAGGTGATTGAAAAGTATCAGTTTGCTGACGATACCATCATCGTGAACGTGCAGGGCGACGAGCCGATGATTCCGGCGGAGATTGTGCGTCAGGTCGCGGACAATCTGGCCCAGGCGGATGCCGGCATGGCCACACTGGCGGTACCGATTCACGAGGCAGAAGAGGCGTTCAATCCCAACGCGGTAAAAGTGGTCACCGATGCCAGCGGCTATGCACTCTATTTTTCACGTGCGACCATTCCGTGGGATCGCGAACGTTACGCGCAGTCGCGTGAGCAGATTGGCGACACGCTGCTGCGCCACATCGGTATCTATGCCTATCGCGCCGGTTTCATCCGTCGCTATGTGGCATGGCAACCCTGTGCGCTGGAGCAGATCGAGTTGCTGGAGCAGCTGCGCGTGCTGTGGTACGGCGAAAAGATCCACGTGGCGGTAGCGGCCACCGTGCCGAGCGTCGGTGTGGATACGCCGGACGATCTGCTGCGCGTGCGTGAAGCGATGCAGGCATAATCGTCAGCGGCCAGCGACCCGGCTGGCCGCAAAGTTTGATCTGGCGCTAAGTTTCGCGCCGTCATGACCTCCAGGATGGTGCAATGAGTTAACTCCGGAGGACTCTTCCATGGAACAACTCCGTGCAGAACTGGCGCTGGTGCTGGGCGAAGGCGTTAGCCGGCTGGAAACCATCAGCGAACAGGCACAATCGCGGCTTTACGCCCTCTATGATGACCACGGCAAGCCGATGCCGCTGGTGGCCAAATATTTTCGTCATCAGGGGCGCGCCGCGCTCGAAGCGAAAAAACTCACCATGCTGGCGCATGAAGGGCTGATTACGCTGCCCACGGTGTACGGCCTGGTTTTGAGTCAGCAACCGCCGGCGCATGAAATGCTGCTGCTGGCGCGCTTAAATGGCGTATCGGCCGAAGCGCCGGCACGCACGGCAGCGCGCTGGGAGCAGCTGTGTGAACAGATTGTCGAAGGGCTGCTGGCGTGGCACCGCATTGACAGCCATGGCCTGGTCGGCAGCGTTGACAGCGTGCAGGAAAATCGCTGGCCGGCGTGGTATCGCCAGCGGGTGGAAGTGCTGTGGTCCACGCTGGGCTATCTGTCGCCCCCCGGATTTACCCACGCCGATCGTCAGATTCTGTTTCGCAGCCGCGAACAGCTGGTGCAGCTGTTTGCCGGCTTTGACGACCCGTGCGTGCTGATGCACGGCAATCTGCGTCTCGCCAGTATGCTGAAAGACCCGCACAGCGATCAGCTGGTGGCGATGACCCAGCCGGGCACCATTTTGTGGGCCCCGCGTGAGTATGAGCTGATGCGCCTGGCGGAAAACGGTGCTGAAGCATCGCTGCTGCAGCACTATTTACAGCGTGCGCCGGTGGATGACGGTTTCGTCTGGCGCCGCTGGCTCTATCAGCTGTGGGATTGCGTTGACACGCTGGTCAGCAGCGGCCAGTTTGACCGGCCGCGCTTTGACCATGCCCGCGCGCAGCTACTCCCCTGGCTCGGCTGAAGGTTCGCCACTGCCGCGCAGCCGCTGCCAGATCAGCCCCAGCGTTTCGTACACCGCGCGCTGGCTATGGCTGAGCCACAGCGGCGAGGGCAGCGTGCGATCCCAGACGCTGATTGGTGAGGTGATCGCCAGCTGGTTAGCCGGTGCCGGTAGCGGATTCAGGCCGGCGCTCTGGAAAAAGTGCATGGCGCGTGGCAGATGGTTGGCAGACGTCACCAGTAAAAACGGATGCTGCCCGATGGTCTGCTTCACCGCCAGCGCTTCTTCGCCGGTGTCATGTGGCTGATCCAGCACGATAATGGCATCGTCGGGCACGCCAAGGCTGCGCGCCACGTCAGCAGCAACGCTGGCGTTGCTGCGCGGATTGTAGCCCGCAGCGGCACCGGTGAAGATCATTTTGGCCTGAGGATAGCGTCGCCACTGGCGAGCGCCTTCGGTCACGCGCGGCAGGCTGTTGTTCAGCAAGTTGGAGCTCGGTGCCCACTGCCGGTTATAGGTGTAACCCCCGCCCAGCACCACGATATAGTCTACCGGCTCGCTGCCATTCCACGTGGCATACTGGTTTTCCAGCGGGGCCAGCAGCCGATCGGCCACCGGTTGCAGACTCAGCAGTAACAGCATCAGCCAGCTCAATGAGATAAGGATTTTGCCGCTTTTTTGCCAGCGGCTGAACCAGAGCAGTAAAAGTCCTGCCGCCATAAGCGTTAACAGCAATGGCAAAGGCAGTAGCATCGCGCCAATCCATTTTTTTAAGGCAAAAAACATCGAAAACGTCTCCTTTTGTCCGAAAAAACAGCAGCCAGACAGTTACTGCGGCATGAAAGGTTCATTCTTGTCGAGCCTGTGACAAAATAGCACAAGTTGAATGCAGCAAAGCGGAGCCATCACCATGCAGGATCGTAACTTTGACGATCTGGCGGAAAAATTCTCGCAAAATATTTATGGCACCCGTAAAGGCCAGGTGCGTCAGGCGATCATCTGGGATGAGCTGAACGCCATTCTGCCGACGCTGCCCGCTGGCCCGCTGACGGTGCTGGATGCCGGTGGTGGTGTCGGTCAGATCTCCAGCGGTCTGGCTGCGCAGGGGCATCAGGTATTGCTGTGCGACCTGTCGGGCGAGATGCTTAAGCTGGCCGCCGCCCATGCGTACAGCGCAGGTGTGAGCCACAACATGCAATTCAAACAAATTAGCGCGCAGCAGGTTGGCGAACATTTGGATAAGCCGGTGGATCTGGTATTGTTTCACGCTGTGCTTGAGTGGGTGGCGGATCCGCTGGCGGTGCTGCAGGCGCTGTGGCATACGCTGAAACCCGGTGGTGTGCTGTCGCTGATGTTTTATAACGCGCACGGCCTGACGTTCCGCACCCTGACGCTCGGCAATTTCGGCTATCTGCGCGCCAACATGAACAAGCGCAAAAAACGCACGCTGTCGCCGGATTTCCCCCGCGATCCTGACGATGTACAGCGCTGGCTGACGCAGTGCGGATTTATCACCGAGCAGCGTGCCGGTATCCGCGTGTTCAGTGACTACATGAAGCCGCAGCCCGGCGCCGGGAAGAGCGTTGAGGAAATTATTGAGATGGAACGGCGCTACTGTCGTCAGGAGCCCTTTTTGAGTTTAGGGCGCTATATCCACGTGACTGCGCGCAAACCCAGGTAGAAGGATCAACTATGAGCGAATTTTCCCAGACGGTCCCCGAACTGGTGGCATGGGCGCGCAAGAATGACTTTTCCCTTGCGCTGCCGGTAGAACGTCTGGCGTTTTTGCTGGCCATCGCCACCCTCAACGGGGAGCGCATGGACGGCGAGATGAGTGAAGGTGAGCTGATTGACGCCTTTCGTCACGTCAGCAAAGCGTTTGAACAAACCCACGAAACCGTTCAGGTCCGTGCTAACAACGCCATCAACGACATGGTGCGTCAGCGCCTGCTTAACCGTTTTACCAGCGAGTTGACCGAAGGTCACGCCATCTATCGTCTGACGCCACTGGCGATCGGCATCACCGACTATTACATCCGCCAGCGCGAATTTTCCACGCTGCGCCTGTCGATGCAGCTGTCGATTGTCGCGCAGGAGCTGAAGCGCGCCGCCGACGCCGCCGAGGAAGATGGCGACGAATTTCACTGGCACCGCAACGTCTTTGCGCCGCTGAAATATTCGGTCGCGGAAATCTTCGACAGCATCGACATGACGCAGCGCCTGATGGACGAACAGCAGCAGGCGGTAAAAAGCGATATCGCCGATCTGCTGAATAAAGACTGGCGCGCGGCCATCTCCAGCTGTGAGCTGCTGCTGTCGGAGACCTCCGGCACGCTGCGCGAACTGCAGGATACGCTGGAAGCGGCAGGCGACAAGCTGCAGGCTAACCTGCTGCGGATTCAGGACGCCACGCTGAGCAGCCCGGATCTGGGCTTCGTCGACAAGCTGGTGTTTGACCTGCAAAACAAGCTCGATCGCATTATCAGCTGGGGCCAGCAGGCCATCGATCTGTGGATCGGTTACGACCGCCACGTGCACAAATTTATTCGTACCGCCATCGACATGGATAAAAACCGCGTGTTCGCGCAGCGTTTACGCCAGTCGGTGCAGAACTATTTCGATCAGCCGTGGGCGCTGACCTACGCCAATGCCGACCGTCTGTATGACATGCGCGATGAAGAGATGACGCTGCGTAACGACGAGGTGATGGGTGAGCTGCCGCCGGAAATGGAGTACGAAGAGTTTAACGAAATCCGCGAGCAACTGGCGGCGATGATTGAAGAAGCGCTGCAGATTTACAAGCAGCAGCAGAAGCCGCTGCATCTCGCCACGGTGATGCGTGACTATCTGGCGCAGTATCCCCGCGCGCGCCACTTCGACCTCGCACGTATCGTCATCGATCAGGCGGTGCGACTCGGCGTGGCCGAAGCCGATTTAGCCGGTCTGCCTGCGGAATGGCAGACCATCAATGATTACGGAGCCAAGGTGCAGGCACATGTCATCGACAAATATTGAACAAGTGATGCCGGTCAAACTGGCGCTGGCACTGGCAAACCCGATTTTTCCCGCGCTCGATAGCCAGTTACGCGCCGGCCGCCACATTGGTATTGAAGAGCTGGATAATCACGCTTTTCTGATGGATTACCAGCCGTTTCTGGAAGAGTTCTATGCGCGCTACAACGTTGAGTTGATCCGCGCACCGGAAGGTTTTTTCTATCTGCGTCCGCGCTCAACCACGCTGATCCCGCGCTCGGTGCTGTCCGAGCTCGACATGATGGTGGGTAAAATTCTCTGTTATCTCTACCTGAGCCCGGAGCGGCTGGCCAACGAGGGCATTTTCACCCAGCAGGAGCTGTACGACGAGCTGCTGTCGCTGGCGGATGAAAGCAGGTTGCTGAAGCTGGTTAACCAGCGCTCCACCGGATCGGACCTGGATCGCGCCAAACTGCAGGAGAAGATGCGTGCGTCGCTCAGCCGTCTGCGCCGTCTCGGCATGGTGTGGTTTATGGGCAACGACAGCAGCAAGTTCCGCATCATGGAGTCCGTTTTCCGCTTTGGTGCGGATGTGCGCAGCGGTGACGACGCACGTGAAGCGCAGCTGCGCCTGATTCGTGACGGTGAAGCGATGACGCTGGAGAACGCACCGGTCGCCAGTGAGAGCGACGAGGCAGAAAATGACAGCGAACACGACGCGAGCGAGCGCGCGGAGGATGAACAGGCATGATTGAACGCGGTAAATTTCGATCGCTCACGCTGATCAACTGGAACGGTTTCTTTGCCCGCACCTTTGATCTGGATGAGCTGGTCACCACGCTGTCCGGCGGTAACGGTGCCGGTAAATCGACCACCATGGCGGCGTTTGTTACGGCACTGATTCCGGACTTAACCCTGCTGCATTTCCGTAACACCACCGAAGCCGGTGCCACATCCGGCTCGCGCGACAAGGGTCTGCACGGCAAACTGCGCGCGGGCGTCTGCTATGCGGTGCTGGACGTGGTCAACTCGCGCCATCAGCGCGTGGTGGCTGGCGTGCGCCTGCAGCAGGTGGCCGGACGCGATAAGAAAGTCGACATCAAGCCTTTCAGTATTCACGGCCTGCCGAGCGATACGCTGCCAACCGATATGCTGACCGAAATTCTCGGCAGCCGTCAGGCGCGCGTGCTGCCGCTGGCAGAAGTGAAGGAGCGGGTGGAAGCGCAGGAGGGCGTGCAGTTCCGCCAGTTCAGCTCGGTCACGGACTACCACGCCATGATGTTTGAGCTCGGCGTGGTGCCGCGTCGTCTGCGCACCGCCGGCGATCGCAGCAAATTCTACCGTCTGATCGAAGCCTCGCTGTATGGCGGTATCTCCAGCGCCATTACCCGCTCGCTGCGTGATTACCTGCTGCCGGAAAACGGCGGCGTGCGTAAAGCGTTCCAGGATATGGAAGCGGCGCTGCGCGAAAACCGCATGACGCTGGAAGCGATTCGCGTCACGCAGTCGGACCGCGATCTGTTTAAGCATCTGATCTCTGAAGCCACCAGCTACGTTTCTGCCGACTATATGCGCCACGCCAACGAGCGTCGCATCCATCTCGACGGTGCGCTGCAGCTGCGTAACGAGCTGTTCACCAGCCGCAATCAGCTGGCATCAGAACAGTATCGTCACATCGAAATGGCGCGCGAACTCTCTGAGCACAACGGTGCAGAGAGCGATCTGGAAACCGATTATCAGGCGGCGAGCGATCACCTTAATCTGGTCCAGACAGCGATGCGTCAGCAGGAGAAGATCGCGCGTTACGACGCCGATCTGGAAGAGCTGACTTATCGCCTCGAAGAGCAGAATGAAGTGGTGGCCGAAGCGCGTGAGGTGCAGGAAGAGAACGAAGCGCGCGCTGAAGCGGCGGAAATTGAAGTCGACGAGCTGAAAAGCCAGCTGGCCGATTTTCAGCAGGCGCTTGATGTGCAGCAAACCCGTGCCATTCAGTATCAGCAGGCGCTGCAGGCGCTGGAAAAAGCGCGGGCGCAGTGTCAGCTGCCGGACCTCACCATCGACAACGCCGCAGAGTGGCAGGAAACCTTCCAGGCGCGCGAAGAAGAGGCCACCGAACGGCTGCTGCGCCTGGAGCAGAAACTCAGCGTGGCGGAAGCGGCGCACAGCCAGTTTGAACAGGCGCTGGCGCTGGTCACCAGCATTGCCGGTGAGGTCAGCCGGCAGGATGCGTGGCAGGTCGGGCGCGAATTGCTGCGCGATGCCGCTAACCAGCGCCATCATGCCGAGCAGCTCTCTTCGCTGCGTCTGCGTCTCAACGAACTGGAAACCCGCCTGCGCGAGCAGCATGACGCCGAACGTCTGCTGGCCGACTTCTGTAAACGTCAGGGCCAGCAGTATGACGCTGACGCGCTGGAAGGCCTGCAGCGTGAACTGGAAGCGCAGATAGAACAGCTGAACGAAAGCGTGGCCGACGCCGGTGAACGCCGCATGCTGATGCGCCAGGAGCTGGAGCAGCTGCGCGAGCGTATCACTGCGCTGACCGCACGGGCACCGCACTGGCTGGCGGCGCAGGAGATTCTTACCCAGCTGAGCGAGCAGACCGGCCAGACGCTGAGCAGCAGCCAGCAGATCACCGAATATATGCAGCAGCTGCTGGAGCGCGAGCGTGAAACCACCGTTGAGCGTGATGAAGTGGCGGCGCGCAAGCGTGAAGTCGAGCAGCAGATTGCGCGACTCAGCCAGCCGGGCGGCGCGGAAGATGCGCGCCTGACTCAGCTGGCGGAGCGGTTTGGCGGCGTGCTGCTGTCAGAAATTTACGATGACGTGACGCTGGATGATGCGCCGTACTTCTCCGCGCTGTATGGCCCGTCGCGTCACGCCATTGTGGTGCCGGACCTGTCGCTGGTGCGCGAGATGCTCGACGGCCTGGAAGAGTGTCCGGAAGATCTCTATCTGATCGAAGGCGATCCGCAGTCGTTTGATGACAGCGTCTTTAGCGTTGACGAGCTGGAAAATGCGGTCGTTGTCAAAGTGGCGGAGCGCCAGTGGCGTTATTCGCGCTTCCCGAAAGTGCCGCTGTTTGGTCGCGCGGCGCGGGAAAATCAGCTGGAGCTGTTGAACAATGAGCGCGACCAGCTGGCCGAACGTTTTGCCACGCTGTCGTTTGACGTGCAGAAAACCCAGCGTCTGCATCAGTCGTTTAGCCGCTTTATCGGCAGCCACCTGGCGGTGGCCTTCGACGAAGATCCGGAAGCGCAGATGCGCCAGCTCAATAGCCGTCGTGGCGAGCTGGAGCGCGCGCTGGCGCAGCACGAGAATGACAACCAGCAGCAGCGTGCCCAGTTTGAGCAGGCAAAAGAGGGTGTGGCGCAGCTCAACCGCCTGCTCCCGCGCGTTAACCTGTTGCTTGACGACTCGCTGGCCGACCGCTGCGAAGAGATTCGTGAGCGGGTGGAAGAAGCCCAGGAAGCCGCGCGCTTCCTGCATCAGCACGGCGCGAAACTCAGCAAGCTGGAGCCGCTGGTGGCGGTGCTGCAGAGCGATCCGCAGCAGCACGAACAGCTGACGCGTGATTATCAGCAGGCGCAGCAGCAGCAGCGCGAAGCGCGTCAGCAGGCATTTGCCCTGACCGAAGTGGTGCAGCGCCGCGCGCACTTCAGCTATGAAGATTCGGCTGGCATGCTGACCGGTAACAGCGATCTCAACGAAAAACTGCGCCAGCGTCTGGAGCAGGCGGAAGGCGAACGCAGCCGCGCGCGCGAACGCCTGCGCGAACATCAGGCGCAGCTGACGCAGTATTCCCAGGTGCTGGCATCGCTGAAGAGTTCGTACGACGCCAAGCGCGACATGCTGAAAGAGTTGCAGCAGGAGATGCAGGATATTGGCGTGCACGCCGATGCCAGCGCCGAGGAGCGTGCGCGCAGCCGGCGTGACGAACTCTACACGGCGCTCAGCCACAACCGTGCGCGTCGCAATCAGCTGGAGAAACAACTCACCTTCTGCGAAGCCGAGATGGATAGCCTGCAGAAGAAACTGCGCAAGCTGGAGCGCGATTATCACCTGATGCGTGAGCAGGTGGTCAGCGCCAAAGCGGGCTGGTGCACCGTGCTGCGCCTGGTGAAAGAGAACGGCGTCGAGCGCCGTCTGCATCGTCGCGAGCTGGCTTACCTGAGCGGCGACGAGCTGCGCTCGATGTCGGATAAGGCGCTCGGTGCGCTGCGCCTGGCGGTCGCGGATAATGAACACCTGCGCGATGTGCTGCGCATGTCGGAAGATCCAAAACGGCCGGAGCGCAAGATTCAGTTCTTTATCGCCGTCTATCAGCATCTGCGTGAACGTATCCGTCAGGACATTATTCGTACCGACGATCCGGTTGAAGCCATCGAGCAGATGGAGATTGAGCTGAACCGTCTGACCGAAGAGCTGACGGCGCGTGAGCAGACGCTGGCGATCAGTTCGCGCAGCGCGGCCAATATCATCCGCAAAACCATTCAGCGCGAGCAGAACCGCATCCGTCAGCTGAACCAGGGCTTGCAGGCGGTGAGCTTTGGCCAGGTGCGCAGCGTGCGGCTGAACGTCAACGTACGCGAAACGCACGCCATGCTGCTGGATACGCTGTCGGAAGAGCATGAACAGCATCAGGATCTGTTTACCAGCAATCGACTCACGTTCTCGGAAGCGCTGGCGAAGCTGTATCAGCGTCTCAATCCGCAGATTGATATGGGCCAGCGCACGGCGCAGACCATCGGTGAAGAGCTGCTCGACTACCGCAACTACCTTGAGATGGAAGTGGAAGTGAACCGCGGCTCCGACGGCTGGCTGCGCGCCGAAAGCGGGGCGCTGTCGACCGGTGAAGCGATCGGTACCGGTATGTCGATTCTGGTGATGGTGGTGCAGAGCTGGGAAGAGGAGTCACGGCGTCTGCGCGGAAAAGATATTTCACCGTGCCGCCTGCTGTTCCTCGATGAAGCCGCGCGTCTTGATGCGCGCTCCATCGCCACGCTGTTCGAACTGTGCGAGCGTCTGGAAATGCAGCTGGTGATCGCCGCGCCGGAGAATATCAGTCCGGAAAAAGGCACCACTTATAAGCTGGTACGTAAAGTCTTTAACAATACGGAGCATGTGCACGTGGTCGGACTGCGCGGTTTCTCCGCCGATCCGACGCCGGTGAAACAGGAAAATCCCGGCGCAGGCGTGGTCACTGAAAATAGCTAGCAGCAAATCTGGTTAAAAATTCAGGCTGCGGTTAATCTGTAAACGGCATCGGCCCTGCGAGGCGGATGCCGTTTTTTATTTTATACTCAACCATAAGAGTACAGGCGGTACACGGCGTTTTCAGGATGCTGTGTCTTTGGTAAGAAGGGGGCAGGGATGTTGCTGAACAAGAAGAGCAGAGTTAATCGTGCTGCAATAGCACTCAGTTTGTCACTGATGGCGGCACCGCTGGTTATCAGCCAGGCGGCAGACGTCGGCGCGCTGCCGCACAGCACGCTGTCTGTGGCTGCCAGCCAGCAGCAAATTCAGCAGGCATTTAGCCCCAGCGAACGACCCTTTTATCTGCCCGGCCTCGCCGGCATCTATGCGGCACGCAACATGGCGCCGCTGTGGCAGGATCGCGACGCCGTGCAGGCTTTCCAGCAGCAGCTGGCAGAAGTGGCGCTCTCCGGCGTACAACCGCAGTTTACCCGCTGGGTAGAGTTGCTCACCAATCCGGATATTAAAGGCTTTGCGCGGGACGTGGTGCTGAGCGACGCCATGCTTGGCTATCTGCAGTTTGTCGCTAACGTACCGACCCAGGGCGAAACCTGGCTGTACAGCAATGTGCCGTACAAGCTGACCATGCCGTCACTCTCCGCCATTAATCAGTGGCAGAACGCGGTGAACGGCGGAGGCAGCCGCGCCTTTGTGGTGTCGCTGCAACCGCAGCATCCGCAGTACGCACCGATGCACAGCGCGTTAAAAGCGTTGCTGACCGATAACCGGCCGTGGCCGCAGCTGCGCGATAAGGGCACGCTGCGCCCGGGTCAGATCAGCGATGATGTGCCGGCGCTGCGTGAGATTCTGCAGCGCACCGGGATGCTGACCGGCATGCACAGCCCGACGCCCACGCCAGCCGACGATGCCGTCCCGACGGCGCCGCAGCCGGTGAGTCAGAGCGATCAGCCCGTGGCCGTCAGTCCGTCGGCCACCAGCATAAGCGATCTGCCGGCGCAGGTACCGCAGGCCAGCGGCAACATCAGCACGCTAACCCCGGCGGCCAGCAACAATGTCTACGACAACACGCTGGTGGAGGGGGTAAAACGCTTCCAGCACTGGCAGGGACTGGCCGACGACGGTGCCATCGGCCCGCGTACCCGCGAGTGGCTGAATGTTTCGCCGCAGATGCGTGCGGCGCTGCTGGCGCTGAATATTCAGCGTCTGCGTCTGCTGCCGGATGACATGCACAACGGCATCATGGTGAATATTCCCAACTATTCCCTGACCTACTACAACAACGGCAATACCATTCTGTCCTCGCGGGTGATTGTCGGTCGTCCGGACCGCAAAACGCCGCTGATGCGCAGCGCGCTCAATAATGTGGTGCTCAATCCACCGTGGAACGTGCCCACCACGCTGGTGCGCCAGGATATCGTGCCGAAGGTGAAGCAGGATCCGAGCTATCTGTATAAGCACGGCTACACGCTGCTGTCGGGCTGGAGCGCTGATGCGGAAGTGATCGATCCGTCGATGATTGACTGGCACATGGTGTCCGCCGCCAGTTTCCCGTATCGCATTCGTCAGGCGCCGGGTGCCAGCAACTCGCTGGGCCGCTATAAATTCAACATGCCGAGTTCAGACGCAATTTATCTGCATGACACGCCGAACCATGGTCTGTTCCAGCGTGATATCCGCGCGCTCAGCTCCGGCTGCGTGCGCGTCAACAAAGCTTCTGAACTGGCCGATCTGCTATTGCAGGACGCGGGCTGGAACGACAGCCGTATCTCTGACACGCTGAAGCAGGGCGATACGCGTTACGTGCCGATTCGCCATCGCATTCCGGTCAATCTCTACTACCTTACGGCCTGGGTGGCGGACGATGGCCAGCCGCAGTATCGTACAGATATTTACAATTATGATAACCCGGCGCGCTCCGGCAGCCAGGTGCTGACCAAAGCGGGGCAGCTGCTGCTCTAAGCGTTGATTTCCCTGTTATCCTTCCCTCAAAGAAAATGGCAAGACCGGTCTGGAAAATTGATTTCAGACCGGTTTTGCGCATTCTGTGACAGATTGCGGGTTGACTGCTCTCCAGGCTGCAGTTACTGTTCGGCCTTGTGTACTTTTTGCACATATTTTTATCGTTTTAGATTAGGTAACCCCGCTTCATGGCTAATTTTGATTCTCAACGTCGTCGTTTATTGCTGCTGGGTGGCGCAGCGGCTGGATTGTCACTGCTGCCGGGTGCAGCGCTGGCGTCAGTTTCCACCTCCCGCCCCCGGGTATTAACGCTCAGTAACATGCATACCGGTGAAACCCTCAAAACTGAGTTTTTTAACGGTAAGAGTTATGACAAGGATGAGTTAGCTCGCTTAAACCACTTCTTCCGTGATTACCGCGCCAATCAGGTTAAACACATCGATCCGCATCTGTTTGACCAGCTGTATCGTTTGCAGACGCTGCTCAACACGCGCAAACCGGTGCAGCTGATCTCCGGCTACCGTACGCTGGCGACCAATAATATGCTGCGTGAATCGGGCCCTGGCGTGGCTAAACACAGCTATCACACCAAAGGGCAGGCGATGGATTTCCACATTGAGGGCATTTCTCTGAGCAATGTTCGCAAAGCGGCGTTATCTATGCGCGCCGGTGGTGTAGGATATTACCCGCGCAGCAACTTCGTACACATTGATACCGGGCCTGCAAGGCACTGGTCCTGATACCGGCAGCGCTGCGTGTGTCGGTCATGGAGCGCTATGAATTACCTGATTATTCCGGTCACCGCCTTTTCACAGAACTGTTCCGTTATCTGGGATGACGAGACGCAACAGGCTGCGCTGGTTGATCCCGGCGGCGATGCCGAAACCATTATTGCCGTGCTGGCGGAGCGAGGCTTAACGCCGTCGCAAATCCTGCTGACCCACGGCCATCTCGATCACGTCGGTGCTGCTGCCGAACTGGCGCAGCACTATCAGGTGCCGATCGTCGGGCCGCAGCCAGCCGATGCTTTCTGGCTGGATAACCTGCCCACTCAGAGCCGGATGTTTGGTTTGCCGGAGTGCGCGCCGCTGACGCCAGATCGCTGGCTGGAAGAGGGCGAAACGGTACAGCTGGGCAACGTGACGCTGGAAGTGCTGCACTGTCCAGGGCATACGCCTGGCCATATCGTGTTCTTTGACCGTGCTGGCCGTCTGCTGATCTCCGGTGATGTGATTTTTAACGGTGGCGTCGGGCGCACCGATTTCCCGCAGGGCAGCCACAGCGATCTAATCGCGGCCATCCAGGATAAACTTCTGCCGCTGGGTGACGATGTGACGTTTGTTCCCGGCCATGGCCCGATTTCCACCCTCGGCCACGAGCGCGTCAGTAATCCTTTCCTGCAATAAAAAAAATGGGCCATCAGGCCCATTTTTCGTTGGTCACAGCACGGCGACTATCGCTTCGCACAGCGCCGACATATTATCCGGCGTCATGCCTGCCACGTTAACGCGACCGGAATTCACCGCATACACGCCAAACTCCTCACGCAGACGCACCACCTGATCTTTGGTCAGACCGCTAAACGAGAACATGCCGTTCTGTTTGATGATGAAGCTGAAATCGCGCTGTGCGCCTTTCTCCGCCAGGGTATTCACAAACAGCTGACGCATGCGCTGAATGCGCTGGCGCATGTCGGTCAGCTCCTGTACCCAGATGGTACGCAGCGCGTCGTTACCGAGAATGGTGGCCACCACGGCAGCACCGTGCGACGGCGGGTTAGAGTAGTTGGCGCGGATGCTGTATTTCACCTGGCTGAATGCTGTCTTCGCCACGTCGGCCGTTGCCGCTACCAGCGTCAACGCACCGACACGCTCGTTGTACAGACCAAAGTTCTTCGAGTAGGAGCTGGCGACGATCAGTTCCTGATGGGATGCGGCGAAAATGCGCAGGCCTTCAGCATCTTCATCCAGACCGCGTGCGAAGCCCTGGTAGGCGAAATCGAACAGTGGCAGCCAGCCTTTCTCCAGCGACAGCTGCGCCAGCTGTTGCCACTGGTCAGCGGTAGGATCGATACCGGTCGGGTTATGGCAGCAGCCGTGGAACAGCACCACGTCGCCCGCCTGCGCTTCCTGCAGCGAGGCCAGCATGCCGTCGAAGTCGAGGCTGTGGGTCGCCGCATCGTAATACTGGTAATCACACACTTCCAGGCCGGCGGCGTTGAACACGTTTTTGTGGTTCGGCCAGCTGGGATTGCTCACCCAGACGCGTTTGACGTTGGTTTGCGTAGCGAGGAAATCCGCGGCGACGCGCAGCGCACCGGTACCGCCCGGCGTCTGCGCGGTGCAGGCGCGGCCAGCGCTAATCAGCGCGTTCTCTTTGCCAAACAGCAGTTCCTGCGTGCAGCGCGCGAAATCAGCCAGACCATCAATGCTGAGGTAGTTTTTGGTGGTCTCGTTCTCCAGCAGATACTGCTCAGCTTTTTTCACACTGGTCAGCACCGGCGTTTTGCCGGTTTCATCTTTATAAACACCAATGCCAAGATTGATTTTATTCGGGCGGTCGTCGGCGCGAAACAGGTCAGCCAGTCCCAGAATAGGATCGGCTGGTGCGGCAGAGATTGATTCAAACATGAGTCAGTTCCGTTAGGGTGAACTTTAGCAAAATGAGCTATCAGGTTAACGTCAGACGCAACGCTTGCCAACCGCTGACATAAAAAAGAAATAACTGTGGCGTATAAAGTAATGGCGCTAATCGGGAGCCCGATCACTGAAATGCAAAACGGAGCCCGAAGGCTCCGTTTCTGAGGTGTTACGCAGTTCGAATCGGCAGATTAGAACTGGTAAACCAGGCCAACGCCAACCACGTCGTCGGTGCTGATGCCCTTCGCACGGGTAAAGTCGTTGTCGTCCAGCAGGTTGATTTTGTAGTCAACATAGGTGGACATGTTTTTGTTGAAGTAGTAATAGGTACCCACTTCGATGTATTTAACCAGGTCAGCATCGCCGCCAGCGAAGGTTGAACCGTTGCCAGTCGCGCCGCTCAGGTCCTTACCTTTAGACTGCAGGTAAGCGATGGATGGACGCAGACCGAAGTCGAACTGGTACTGAGCAACCACTTCGAAAGCCTGAACTTTGTTAGCAGTCTGGGTGTTGGTGCCACCGTAAGGCGTGGTGTTACGTGATTCACCGTAGAATGCAGCCAGGTATACGTTGTTCGCGTCATATTTCAGACCGAAACCGTAAGCGTCAGCTTTGTCGCCGTTGCCATCAAGAACCTGTGCATCGGTACGGTCAGAAGAGAAGTATGCACCTACAGCGCTGATGCCCATACCGGTGTCATACGCTACAGAAGAACCCCAGCCGTCGCCATTCTGGTTCAGGACGTCACGGCCTTCGTTTTTGCCCTGATACTGCACGGCAAAGCTCAGACCATCAACCAGACCGAAGAAGTTGCTGTTACGGTAGGTAGCCAGACCGTTTGAACGACCAACCATGAAGTTGTCGTTGTCCTGATACAGGGTATCGTCACCGAATACTGGCAGCTGGTCAGTGTAAGACATTGCGTCGTACAGAACACCGTAGTTACGGCCGTAGTCGAAGGAGCCTGCATCACCAAATTTCAGACCGGCAAAGCCCAGACGAGTTTTAGAGCCTTCGGTGCCCTGGTTCTCAGTCACGTTAGCCTGAATGTTGTATTCCCACTGGCCGTAACCGGTCAGCTGGTCGGTAATCTGAGTTTCACCCTTAAAGCCAAAACGAACATAAGATTTGTCGCCGTCATCACCAGCGTTGTCAGAGAACTGATGACGCGCATCAACTTTACCGTAGAGGTCCAGTTTGTTGCCGTCTTTATTATAAATTTCTGCTGCGTTTGCTGCGCCGGCAGCTAACAGAGCAGGGATAACCACTGCAAGAATGTTGCGCTTCATCATTATTTATTACCCTCATTGGAGTTATTTGGACATCTGCCACTGCCGTCAAGAAACCTTTACGGGAACCTTGAAAGAAGTTTGATGTCTCCTGTGTCTGCACGCATCTTTCCATCACGGGGTTGCTAATTCTAGCCCGAAAATGATTCAATTCTCGTAATTACGTATCAAAAAGCAAAATTGTATTACAATTTGTAAAATATCGGGAACTTTGTGAGAGAACTCAAAATTTACAAAAATAAAAAAAGGCCGGCAGGGCCGACCTCAATATATATATGAATTTCTTATATTTAATCTTAAATCTTAGAAATTCGCGTTACGTGGCGTGCGTGGGAAGGGGATAACGTCTCTTACATTTTGTACGCCGGTGACATAGGCGATCAAACGTTCGAAACCTAAACCGAAGCCGGCATGCGGTACGGTGCCATAGCGACGCAGGTCACGATACCACCAGTAATCTTCCTTATTCAGTCCCATTTCAGCGAGACGCGCATCCAGCACATCAAGACGCTCTTCACGCTGGGAACCGCCGATGATTTCACCGATGCCCGGTGCCAGCACGTCCATCGCCGCCACGGTTTTGCCGTCGTCGTTCATACGCATGTAGAACGCTTTGATATCTTTCGGGTAGTTTTTCACCACCACCGGCGCTTTAAAGTGTTTCTCCGCCAGATAACGCTCGTGTTCGGAAGAGAGATCGACGCCCCATGACACCGGGTTCTCGAAGCTCTGGCCGCTTTTCAGCAGGATGTCGACGGCGTCGGTATAGTCTACCTGGGCGAAATCCGTGGTGATGAAGCGCTCCAGACGGGCGATGGCTTCTTTATCCACGCGCTCGGCGAAGAACGCCATATCATCAGCACGCTCTTCCAGTACCGCTTTAAACACATACTTCAGCATCGCTTCCGCCAGGGCAGCCGCATCGTCCAGCGTGGCGAACGCCACTTCCGGCTCCAGCATCCAGAATTCCGCTAAATGACGGCTGGTATTCGAGTTCTCGGCACGGAACGTCGGGCCAAAGGTATACACTTTGGACAGCGCACAGGCGTAGGTCTCGGCGTTCAGCTGGCCGGAAACGGTCAGGAAAGCCTCTTTACCAAAGAAGTCTTTATCGAAATCGACTTTGCCCTGCGGGTCGCGCGGCAGGTTCTCCAGATCCAGCGTTGAGACGCGGAACATCTCGCCGGCACCTTCGGTGTCAGAGGCGGTGATCAGCGGCGTGGAGACCCAGAAATAGCCGTTTTCATGGAAGAAGCGATGCAGCGCCTGCGCCAGCGTATGACGTACGCGCGCCACGGCACCGACAATGTTGGTGCGCGGACGCAGGTGCGCCACTTCGCGCAGGTATTCGATGCTGTGACGTTTAGCCGCCATCGGATAGGTATCCGGATCGTCCACCCAGCCGGTGACTTCAACCTGGGTCGCCTGCAGTTCGAATGCCTGGCCTTCACCCGGCGACTCCACCACTTTACCGGTGACGATCACCGAACAGCCGGTGGTCAGACGCAGCACTTCATCCTGATAATTATTCAGAGAATTATTGACGACGGCCTGAACGGGATTAAAGCAGGAACCGTCATAAACGGCGATGAAGGAAAGACCGGCTTTGGAATCTCTTCGGGTACGTACCCAACCACGTACGGTGACTTCACTGTCAACCGCGACACGGCCGTGCAGTACATCCGCTACAGGCACTACGCTCATAAAAATCTCTCTATATAAATGAAGATGGAGTGAAATAAGCCCCATTCCGGGGTTTAGCTATGTTACTTGCGAGCCACCAGGAAACAAGCAAAATTGCCGGAGAATAAAGAGATTTTCTGGCGCAGAGCAGGGCGCAGGCACCCTGCTCAGGCCAATTAGCTGGCGCGTTTGACCAGCGGCAGGTCGAAGGCTTTGCGCAGGGCGCGCACGAAGGCTTTATCCTGGCAGATGGTTTTACCGGGACTGTCAGAGAGTTTGGCCACCGGTTTGCCGTTGCAGCTCACCAGTTTGATCACGATATTCAAAGGCGTGACGCCGGGAATATCGCAGGTGAGGCGGGTGCCGATGCCAAATACCACGTTCGCGCGCTGACCGAAATGCCGATACAGCGCCAGCGCTTTATCGAGGTTGAGATTGTCGGAGAACACCAGCGTTTTGCTGAGCGGATCGATATTCAGCCGCTGATAATGCGCAATGGCTTTTTCTCCCCATTCCACCGGATCGCCCGAATCATGGCGCAGGCCCTGATAGCGATGGGCAAAACCGGGGCCGAAATCACGCAGGAAGGCGTCCATCGTGATGCAGTCGGTCAGGGCAATGCCGAGCTGGTTATCGTACTCATCCAGCCACGACTGCAATGCCGCGCGCTGGCTGTTGGCCAGTACCGGGCTGATCTGCTGATGCGCCTGGAACCATTCATGTGCCTGGGTTCCGACCGGGTTAAGCTGCAACCGGCGCGCCAGATCGTAGTTACTGGTGCCCAGCAGCCACGGGAATTCGTTTTTCAGCGTGCTGACAATCGCTTCCTGCACCGCGCGCGAATAACGACGGCGTGTGCCAAAGTCCATCAGCTGGAAGCGCGACATATCGAGATCGCCTACCTGCTCACGGAAGTGCACCAGCTTCTGCTGCAGATGCGCCACCGCCTGTTCCGCGCCGCTTTCCGGCGTCCGGTGGCGGTGTACCACTTCGCTGATCAGCGCCAGCAGCGGCACTTCCCACAGAATCACTTCACGCCACGGGCCGCGAATCTGAATGCGCAGATGCCCGTGATCGTCGCGCACCTCAACCTGCGAGGCATCGAAGCGGAACTGGCGCAGCCAGTCGAGATAATCCTGCTGGAAAAACGGTAAGCTGCTGAGGTAACGATATTCGTCATCGCTCAGCGCCAGAGATTGCATGGCAGTAATGTGCGTGCGGATGGCGTCGGCATACTGGCCGAGCTGCTCATCGCTGCGGCAGCGAAATTCTGCCGTTACCGGGACATCGTAGTAACGATGATAAACGGCCTGCTGCATGTGAAGCTTATAGGCATCGGTATCAAGCAGCGTGGTCAAAATCGGGGAAGCGTGTCCAGTCATGGTGCGTTTCAGCATCCTCTTCCGCGGAGCAGAGCCCGGTATTCAACAAAGTCATAAAGACGCAGGAGTATAAAACAGTAATCACCGCGATCACACCATAATTGCAGGTGACAGGTCGAGGGTCATTTGTGCCATTGTTAATGAATTGTAGACTTTTGGCGCAACGCACGCTTTGTGCGTGGCAACCCGGGCGCAACCCGCTTAGACTCTGAGGGTTGACTATATTAACGATGCGAGAAGGATTTATGACGCAACAGCCGCAAATTAAATATCGCCACGACTACCGGGCGCCGGACTACACCATCACCGATATCGACCTGACGTTTGATCTTGATGCGGCGACTACGCGCGTCACCGCCGTCAGTCAGGTAAAACGCCTTGGCGCGCAGCAGGCTGAACTGCGTCTGGACGGTGAGGCGCTGACGCTGCTGTCGCTGGCGGTGGATGGCAATCCGTGGCCGCACTACCGCGAAGAGCAGGGCGCACTGATCATCAGCCAGCTGCCGGACAACTTTACCCTGACCATCATTAATGAAATCCATCCGGATAAAAACACCGCGCTGGAAGGGCTGTATAAATCCGGCGAGGCGCTCTGCACCCAGTGTGAAGCCGAAGGCTTCCGGCATATCACCTGGTATCTCGATCGCCCGGACGTGCTGGCGCGTTTCACCACTACCCTGATCGCCGACGCGGCTAGCTATCCGTACCTGCTGTCCAACGGTAACAAGCTGGAGAGCGGTCAGCACGAGGATGGGCGTCACTGGGTGAAATGGCAGGATCCGTTCCCGAAACCCTGCTACCTGTTTGCGCTGGTCGCCGGCGATTTCGATGTGCTGCGCGATAGCTTTACCACCCGTTCCGGCCGTAACGTGGCGCTGGAAATTTTTGTCGATCGCGGCAACCTGGACCGTGCGGACTGGGCGATGACCTCGCTCAAAGCCAGCATGAAGTGGGACGAAGAGCGGTTCGGCCTCGAATATGACCTCGATATCTTTATGATCGTCGCGGTGGATTTCTTCAACATGGGCGCGATGGAGAATAAAGGCCTCAACGTCTTCAACTCCAAATACGTGCTGGCCAAAGCGGAAACCGCCACCGACAAAGATTATCTCGGCATTGAAGCCGTGATTGGTCACGAATATTTCCACAACTGGACCGGCAACCGCGTGACCTGCCGCGACTGGTTCCAGCTCAGCCTGAAAGAGGGTCTGACGGTCTTCCGCGATCAGGAGTTCAGCTCCGATCTCGGCTCGCGCGCGGTCAACCGTATTGATAATGTGCGCGTGATGCGCGGCGCGCAGTTCGCCGAGGATGCCAGCCCGATGGCCCATCCGATCCGTCCGGATCAGGTGATTGAAATGAACAACTTCTACACCCTGACGGTGTATGAAAAGGGTTCTGAAGTGATTCGCATGCTGCACACGCTGCTGGGTGAAGAGCAGTTCCAGCAGGGGATGCAGCTCTATTTCGAGCGTCACGATGGCAGCGCCGCCACCTGTGATGATTTCGTGCAGGCGATGGAAGATGCCTCCAACGTCGATTTGTCACAATTCCGCCGCTGGTACAGTCAGTCGGGCACGCCGGTGCTGACGGTGCGTGATGACTACAACCCGGAGCTGGAGCAGTACACGCTGCACGTCACGCAGCACACGCCCCCGACCGCCGATCAAAAAGAGAAGCTGCCGCTGCACATTCCGCTGGATATCGAACTGTATGACGGTGAAGGCAAGGTCATTCCGTTGCAGCACAACGGTCATCCGGTTCATCACGTGCTGAACGTTACCGACGAGTTCCAGACCTTCATTTTCGACAACGTCTATTTCCAGCCGGTGCCGTCGCTGCTGCGGGAATTCTCCGCACCGGTGAAGCTCGACTATAAATGGAGCGATGCGCAGCTGACTTTCCTGATGCGCCACGCGCGCAACGACTTCTCGCGCTGGGATGCCGCGCAAAGCCTGCTGGCGACGTATATCCGCCTCAACGTGGCGCGCCACCAGCAGGGCCAGCCGCTGTCGCTGCCGCTGCACGTCGCCGATGCTTTCCGCGCGGTGCTGCTGGATGAGCAGGGCGATCCGGCGCTGATGGCGCTGATCCTGTCGCTGCCGTCAGAGAATGAGATCGCCGAGTTGTTCGAGGTGATCGACCCGCTGGCGATTGCCGCAGTGCGCGCGGCGCTGGTGCGCACGCTGGCGAATGAGCTGAGCGATGAATTCTATGCGGTGTATCTCGCCAACCAGAGCAGCGACTACAAAGTCGAGCATGCCGAGATCGGCAAGCGCGCGCTGAAGAATGTCTGCCTGAGCTATCTGGCGTTTGCGGACGCGGAGCAGGCCAGCAAACTGGTGCAGGCGCAGTACGACAAAGCCAGCAACATGACCGATGCGCTGGCCGCGCTGTCAGCGGCGGTGGCGGCGCAGTTGCCGTGCCGTGATGCGCTGCTGGCGGCGTACGACGAGCGCTGGCATCAGGATGGTCTGGTGATGGATAAGTGGTTTATGTTGCAGGCCACCAGCCCGGCGGCTGACGTGCTGAGCAAGGTACGTAGCTTGCTGACGCATCGCTCGTTCACCATGGGTAACCCGAACCGCATCCGTTCGCTGATTGGCGCGTTTGCCTCGGCCAACCCGGCAGCCTTCCACGCCAAAGATGGCAGCGGCTACCAGTTCCTGGTGGAGATGCTGACCGATCTCAACCGCCGCAACCCGCAGGTGGCAGCGCGCATGATTGAGCCGCTGATTCGTCTGAAGCGTTATGATGCCGACCGTCAGGCGCTGATGCGTCAGGCGCTGGAGACGCTGAAAGGGCTGGAGAATCTGTCCGGCGATCTGTATGAGAAGATCACCAAAGCGCTGAACGCGTAATCACTCAGGTCGCCCGGAATGGCGACCCTGTACGACTCGCGTAGTAATCCCCAGGTCGCCATAAATGGCGACCCTACACGGATTTCGCACGGTACGTGTTTCATTACCATTAATGGCAACGATGCACGATCCCGTAGGGTGCGCATTTATGCGCACCTGTTCCTTCAGCGCTGCTGCGCGAACTGCAGGGGCTGCTCTGAGGTTCCCCGCTTCATCACCCGATCCAGCACCTCGGCCTCCAGCTCGGCGAGGCGCGCCGATCCTTTGCGGCGCGGACGCGGTAAATCCACCGCCAAATCCAGCCCGATCTGACCCTCTTCAATCAGCAATACGCGATCGGCCATCGCCACCGCTTCGCTGACATCGTGCGTCACCAGCAACACGGTAAAATTATGCTGCTGCCACAGCGACTCAATCAGGCCCTGCATTTCAATGCGCGTCAGCGCATCAAGTGCGCCGAGCGGTTCATCGAGCAGCAGCAGGCCGGGACGATGAATCAGCGCCCGCGCCAGTGCCACCCGCTGTTTCTGTCCGCCGGAAAGCGCTGCCGGCCACTCATGTGCACGATCGGCCAGACCGACCGCCGCCAGCGCCTCAAGCGCGGCGCTGCGCCACTCGCGGCCTTTCAGACCGAGGCCAACGTTATCAATCACTTTCTTCCACGGCAGCAGACGCGCATCCTGAAACATCAGGCGGGTATCTTCGCGCGCCTCGGCCAGCGGCGCGTTGCCCGCCAGCAGTTCACCGTGCGTGGTGGATTCCAGCCCGGCCAGCAGGCGCAGCAGGGTACTTTTACCGCAGCCGCTGCGGCCGACCACCGCGACAAACTGGCCGGCCGGAATATGTAAATCGATATGATTCAGGATGGTGCGATTGCCATACTGCTTGGTGACGCCATTGACGCCCACCGGGGTACCGCGGTTCAGGCGCGCCGGGCTTAGCGTTGCGTTGCTCATGCGTTCTCCTCCTTCAATTGGTAAGCCGGATGCCAGCGCAGCCAGACACGCTCCAGCAGCTGTGCCGTTACGTCGGCCAGTTTGCCCAGCAGGGCATAGAGAATGATGGCGACCACCACCACATCGGTTTGCAGAAACTCACGGGCGTTCATTGCCAGATAGCCAATACCGGAGTTGGCCGAGATGGTTTCGGCCACGATCAGCGTCAGCCACATCAGACCGAGGGCAAAGCGCACGCCAACCATGATTGACGGCAGCGCGCCCGGCAAAATCACCTGAATAAACAGGCTCCAGCCGGAGAGACCATAGCTGCGCGCCATCTCCACCAGGCCGCGGTCAATATTCCGTATGCCGTGATAGGTATTGAGGTAGATAGGGAACAGCGTGCCGAGCGCCACAAGAAAAATTTTGGCTGACTCGTCGATGCCGAACCACAAAATCACCAGCGGGATCAGCGCCAGGTGCGGCACGTTACGCAGCATCTGCACCGAGGTATCCAGCAACCGTTCGCCGGTGCGCGACGTGCCGGTAATCAGCCCGAGAATCAGACCAATCGAACCACCAATGGCAAAGCCGATTGCCGCTCGCCAGCCGCTGATGGCGAGGTGTTGCCACAACTCACCGCTGGCCGCGAGATGCCAGAAGGTGATGACAATATTCTCCGGCGAGGGCAGGATGCGCGTCGACAGCCAGCCAGCCTGTGAGGCAATCTGCCACACCACCACCAGCAGCACCGGCAGCGCCCACGGCAGCAGGGCATTGCTCAGCTGTTTATTGACCTTTGCCATATGCGACTCCTTAACTCTGCGCGACTTTTTGCGGGGTGAAATCATTGGCGACCGCTTCACCGTGCGCCTGCACTACGCGGGGTTGCGGGATTTCCGGCACGGCCAGGTCGAGATGCGGGAACAGCAGCTCGCCCACGCGATAGGCCTCTTCCAGATGCGGATAGCCAGACAGAATAAAGGTCTCGATGCCGAGATCCTGATACTCCTGCATACGCGCCGCGACCGTCGGACCGTCGCCCACTAGTGCAGTCCCGGCACCGCCGCGTACCAGACCGACGCCGGCCCACAGGTTCGGGCTGATCTCCAGCCGATCGCGGCGTCCGCCGTGCAGCGCGGCCATGCGCTGCTGACCGACTGAATCGGTGCGGGCAAAAGCCGCCTGCGCTTTAGCAATGGTGGCATCGTCAAGATGGGCAATGAGCCGTTCTGCCGCCTGCCATGCTTCCTCATTGGTTTCACGCACAATCACGTGCAGACGAATGCCGAAGCGCACCGTGCGCCCCTGCGCCGCCGCTTTGGCGCGCACCTGTTCAATCTTCTCTTTGACCAGCGCGGGGGGTTCGCCCCAGGTCAGATAGACATCCACCTGCTCCGCGGCCAGATCCTGCGCGGCATCCGATGAGCCGCCAAACCACAGCGGTGGACGTGGCTGCTGCACCGCTTTAAACATTAATCGTGCACCGCGCACTTTGACGTACTTGCCTTCGTAATCGACCGTTTCGCCTTCACTCACCCGGCGCCAGACGCGGGTAAACTCCGCAGATTCGGCATAACGCTCGCGGTGATCGAGGAAAACGCCGTCGCCCGCCAGCTCTTCCGGATCACCGCCGGTGACGAGGTTAAACAGCGCGCGTCCGTTGGAGAGACGATCGAGCGTGGCGGCCTGCCGTGCGGCCTGCGTCGGGGAAATCACTCCCGGGCGCAGCGCCACCAGGAAACGCAGGCGCTGCGTCACCGGAATCAGGGATGCGGCCACCAGCCATGCATCTTCACACGACCGGCCGGTGGGGATCAGCACGCCACCAAAACCGAGGCGATCGGCGGCCTGCGCCACCTGTTGCAGATAACCGTGGTCCACCGGGCGCGCGCCTTCGGCGGTACCGAGATAGTGGCCGTCGCCGTGGGTGGGAAGAAACCAGAATACGGATACGCTCATGATAAATTTCCTTATGGCCGGGCCGGCAGTGGCTGCCAGATGCGATCGGCAATGGTGACTTTGACCGGCATTAAATGGTTGGCATAAAACAGATCGGCAGTTTGCTGTTGGGCCTGCGCCGTGTGGGCGCTGACCGGCGTAATAGTGGTCGGCGGACGATGGTCAAGGTAGCTGGCGATCACCGGCTTCGGCAGGCCCATCGCCTGTGCCAGCAGATCGATACTTTGCTGGCGCTGGCTGCGCGTCAGCGCGTCGGCTTCGCTAAAGGTGTGCAGCACCTGCTGCACGAAGTCACCGTGCTCGGTAGCAAAGCTGCGCGTGGCGAGGTAGAACGAACCGGTCTGGTTCAGCTTACTGCCGTCCACCAGCACACGGACGTTGCCCTGCAGCAGCGCAGCGGAATAGTAGGGATCCCAGATCGCCCAGGCGTCAACATCACCCTGCTGAAACGCGGCGCGCGCATCGGCTGGCGTCAGATAAGTCGGCTGAATATCGTTAAAGCTCAGGCCAGCCTGTTCCAGCGCGCGCAGCAGCAGATTGTGCGAACTGGAGCCTTTCTGGAACGCCACTTTATGACCTTTCAGTTGCGCCACGCTGTGGATGGGACTATCCTTCGGCACCAGAATCACTTCAGCCTGCGGCTTCGGTGGCTCCGAGCCGACATACAGCAAATCCGCCCCGGCGGCCTGAGCAAACAGCGGCGGGATATCACCGGTGCTGCCCAGGTCAATGCTGCCCACGTTCAGCGCCTCAAGCATTTGCGGACCGGCCGGAAACTCGATCCACTGAATGTTGGTGGCCGGGAAGCGCTGCTCCAGCAGCCGATGCGATTTGGCCAGCACCATGCTGACCGATCCTTTCTGATAGCCGATACGGAATTGTGCCGGCGCTTCGGCAGCCTGAGCCGCGAGGGTCAGGGCAAACAGCGCGGTAACGGTTGGCAGCAGCCAGCGGGTTAACATCCTTTTCATCGCGGTTCCTTTATACAGCCTGAGCATAGGGTTGATGACGACGGTGCAGCGCCTGCCAGAAGGTTTCCAGCGCCTCATCAATGCGCTCGCTCAGCAGCGCATCCAGCTCAGGCTGGCGGTCGTAATGGGTGATTTGCGTATCACTGGCGAACACGCCGTGCAGAACTTCCTGCGCTTTCAGCGCGTTCAGCACCGGTTTCAGCGCGTAGTCAACGGCCAGCATGTGCGCCACGCTGCCGCCGCTCGCCAGCGGCAGCACCACTTTATGTTCCAGCGCGCGCTCTGGCAGCAGGTCGAGCAGGGTTTTCAGCGCACCAGAGAAAGAGGCTTTATAAATCGGCGTGGCGACGATCAGCCCCTCCGCGAGCGCTAAATCCGCTTTCAGCGCGGTCAGTGCCGGTGAGTCAAAGCGCGCATATAGCAAATCTTCCGGCTGAAAGTTGTGAATGTTCCACGGAATCACCTCAACGCCACGCGCTTCCAGCGCCCGATGACACACACTCAGCAGCGCCGTAGAACGTGAAGGAAAACGCGGACTCCCCGCCAGCGTAATAACCCGCATGGTCACTCCTTATAACTGAAAGTTATTGATTAGCAATTATTGAGAACTGATGCGTTCAATCCTGACAGAGCAGGCGGCGAGGCGTAAATGATTTATCCGGCAATGGATAGCCGTCAGGCGGGAATAGCCCGCTCTTATAAAGGAAGGGAAAAGCGCCTCTAAGGTTAATCTGAATTGCACCCGCAGATTGCCGGGTTTTCATTAGCGACTTCCGTCACGGGCAAGGTGAGAATGATTAAAAGCGCTGTTGCCTGGTTAAATCAGAGGTGTAACCGTCGACACATATCGCCGGGCGCGCCATTGTCGTCAGGCTTAAGAAGAAATAGATGAGGTAATTTAAGCTGTAGCGAAGAAATGGCGGCCTAAGTTAAAAATTATCACCAGGATTTTTCTCACCTGCTGTTTTCGCTGCTCCATTTTAAGTTGGCCTTAAATTGAAGAGGAAGTGTGTCAAAACGTAGCCTTTTATTAAAATTGAGCCATGTCTCAACGTTTCCTGTTACGAGTATTGCTAATTTCCTCTGCGCTTAAGTGGGGCTTTCTTTAGTGACGCTTAACAATAAAAGGCAAATAAACAGCCAGCCTGGCAAGGGCCAATAGTCATGCCGTCGGCGGGCTGTTTATAATCGATTGAGTTTTCTTACGCTAAAAAAAAGTCACTGCCTTATTTGCGCCTTAATTGGGCGGATTTTTATCTGGCCATTATTCAGTATTATTTTTAGGGAGAGGAATATGGGAAGGTCTGCTCTGTTAGTGCATCCGGCTGAGCCGGTCGCCGCTCAGCCTGCGCGCGTCGCGGCTGATAACGTTAATCCGCTGTTGTGCTATCTGCTGCAGCCGGATGCCGCGCACAGCCAGTTTACCGCTGTGCCGCAGCCAGCGGCAGAGAGCGTCAGCGACGACGCGTTCTTACTGTTTGCCGCCGACGGCTTTGTGCCCTCTGCTGCACTGTTGCAGGAAGTGGCAACGCTCAGCCATCAGCGCCCGGAGCTCAACTGCATGCTGCTTTCACTGGCACCGCGCGCACTGAGCAGCGGCCTGCAGCCGTCACTGCAGCTGTTTCAGCAGCTGCAGGCGCAGCGCCTGTGGCAGCAGAATAACTATGCGGTCATCCTGCGCGCCGCGCTGGTGAAAAATGCCGCTCCGCTGGTGCGCATTCAGGATGTGATGCTGGCTGGCCTGTTAAATACGCAAACGGTATGGCTGCTGGATGCCCGCGCGGAGCATGAGGTCACCACGGTTAATCCGCCGCCCAGCTATCAGCAATTTATGACGGAGTATGAAAAGGTCACCCGTTTGTCACACTTTATTCCGGAGCGAAACCGCTATCGCCAGAGTTATTTACGCAGCGGGTTATTACAGCTGGTACAGCAGGAATTAAACGCTGAAACACAGTTCTCTAATAATGTGCGGCACGCGGTGCGCTACTTTGCCGATCAGTTTTCACCGCAGAGCACAATGGAAAAACTGTTACTGAAACAGCCCGACCTCTATTTCTCACTGATGAAAATGAGAAAAAGCCGCTGAGATAGCGCCAGCGTTAATTTTAAGAATTACTCCCGTGGGCGCTGAGGTATTTTTGTGTCACGCTGTTAACACTGAGAAAAATACCCAGACGCCAGAGTTTTTATGTCTATCAAACGTAACGCGATTGCCAACTATGTTGGCCAGATCTATCTGACGCTGTCAGGTATTTTAGTAGTTCCCCTGTATATTCAGCATTTAGGTATGGAAGCTTACGGTCTCGTGGGCTTCTTTTCTATATTGCTGACCTGGCTGCAGCTGCTCGACGCGGGCGTTTCAACCACGCTGATGCGCGAGGCGGCACGCTACCGGGCGAATCAGGCAGAATTTGTCTGGTTTCCGGCGCTGTTTGCCACGCTGACCCGCTTCTTCCTGTTCTCCACCCTGGTGCTGGTGGTGCTCGGCTGGCTGGCGACGCCATGGATTGCCACGCACTGGCTGGATGCGCAGCACTTGCCCGCCAGTGATGTGGTAGTTGCCGTGGCGATCATGGTGATCACCGCCGCGATTCGCTGGCGTACCAGCCCGTATCGCAGTGTGATTGTCGGTTTTGAGCATCAGGTCTGGCTCAACGGCGTGAACCTGATCATTACCACGCTGCGTACTTTTGGCGCGGTGCTGGTGATCCAGCTGTTCCCGAATCCGCTGCTGACCTTCTTTATCTGGCAATTGCTGGTGTCGATTGCCGAAGCCGCCTGCTGTATCTGGAAATCCTGTCAGCTGGTGCCCCGCGCAGCGCGCAAAGAGAAGCGCGACGATCTGAAAGGCGTGCTCAAACCCTTTATTCGCTTTGCGCTGAGCGCCGCCTTCTCCAGCGCCGTGTGGACCTTTATTTCGCAGATTGACCGGCTGGTGCTGTCAAAAACCCTGCCGCTGAGCGAGTACGGCTCGTTCACCGTGGTCGCCACGGCTGCGACCGGGATCCTGCTGCTGAGCAGTCCGATTATGCAGGCAATTGTGCCGCGCATGACCGGCATGAAAACCCGTCAGCAGGGCGATGCCGAATCGCTGAAGCTTTATCGCTATACCACCCAGGCGGTGGCAATTTTTATGGCCCCGCTCAGCATCACCATTGCCTGCTATGCCGGACCGCTGCTGTGGGCGTGGACGCAGAAACCGCAAATTGTCGAAGAGATGGCGTTCGTGCTTAGCCTGTATGCGCTCGGCAGCGGTATCCAGGCGATCTGCGGCCTGCTGTATCACCTGCAATACGTCAACGGCAATTTGAAACTGCACATGCAGGGATTCACCTGTTTTGCCGTCGTGCTGGTGCCGCTCAACATCTGGTGTGCCGTCCATTACGGGGCGCTGGGCACCGGCTGGCTGTGGCTGGGGCAGAATATCTTCTATTTAGTTGGCTGGGCGTGGCTGGTGCATCGCCGCTTTGCGCCGGGCATCCATTTCAGCTGGCTGACGCGCGACGTAGCGCTGATTTGGGCGGTGTCGGCGCTGATTGCCTGGCTCAGCACGCTGCTGCCCATTGAGTGGAACCAGAATCGCTGGATCAACCTGCTTTGGCTGGGGCTGATCGGGGCCTTTAACCTTGGCGTGTGCTGTCTGTTACACAGCCTGGTGCTAAAACGCCTGCGCGCGCCGCTTGTTAACGCAGAGGAAAGAGGATGAGCATGACATCACGCCGCACGCCGACGGTTTCGGTAATTATCCCTAACTGGAACTGCGCGCCCTGGCTGCCGGAAACCCTGGGGTCGCTGCTTCGCCAGTCATCGCCGCCGGAAGAGATCATCATTATTGATGATGGCTCAAGCGATGACAGCGTGGCCTGGCTGACGGCGTTTGCTGCGCAGCATCCGCAGGTGACGCTGCTGAGTGGCGGACGCGGCGGCGTCAGTGCCGCTCGCATGAAGGGGCTGGCCGCAGCCAGCGGCGATTTCGTCTATTTTATGGATGCCGACGACTTCGTCTCGACTGAACTGTTCGCCGATTTCCGCCGCGTGCAGGCCCGTCACCCGGAGATTGATCTGTTCTGCTTTGGCGCGAAGATGTTTTTCGACCTGCCAGCACCGCAGCGCCATTATCAGACCATCCATCAGCGCCACGTCAGCGGCCTGCTGCCGGGCGGCAGCGCCACGCTGCGCACGCTGATTCAGCATCAGTCGGCGCATCGGGTGATCTGGAGCAGCATCATCTCGCGTCGCCTGATTGACCAGCTCGATCTGCAGTTTCTGCCGATCCAGAACCATGAAGACGCGCCTTTTATGTTCGCCCTCTACCTGCAGGCGCGCGCGCTGTACTGCACCAGCCAGAGCTACTACTACAAACGCTTTATGCTGAGTTCACTGTCGCAGAGCACGCGCGACTTCTCGTGGGTGAAAAATTACTTTATCGCCCGCGCCGGCAGTGAGCAGTTCCTGCAGCAGCAACAACTGCCGCATGATGAGGCGCTGCTGGACGATTATTACCAGACGGTGATGCACGGCTGCCTGACGCAAATCCGCAAAAATCACATGACGGTGCCCGCCGAGTGGCAGCCGCAGGTGAATCAGCTGGTGCGTAAAGTGTTACAGCACAACGCGCGTCTGAAACTGCTGTGGTATTGCCCGGCGATTTACAGCGGCTTACAGGCCTGCCGCGATCGTCTCGGACGCTATTCCGCCCGACGCTGATACCGATCAAATTGTTGCATTCCAGAGTAATTTACTTTTGCGCCAGAGCACCTTACCATTCTGGCGCACAAATTCCCGTGCACCCGACTTTCACGAAGCTTCCGCCATTCAGGAGAGTGCATGCTATATCCTATCGTCCGGCCGGCGCTGTTTAAGCTCGATCCAGAGCGCGCGCACGAACTCACCTTTCAACAGTTACGCTTCATCAGCGGCACGCCGCTGGAAGGGCTGATTCGTCAGTCGCTGCCGTCACGCCCGGTGACCTGTATGGGGCTGACCTTTCCGAACGCGCTGGGTCTGGCTGCGGGTCTGGATAAGAACGCGGAGTGCATTGATGCCTTTGGCGCCATGGGCTTTGGCTTTGTCGAAGTGGGCACGGTGACGCCGCGCGCGCAGCCGGGCAATGACAAACCCCGCATGTTCCGGCTGGTGGCGGCGGAAGGAATCATCAACCGCATGGGGTTTAATAATCTCGGCGTCGATCACCTGGTTGAGAATGTGAAAAAGGCGCGCTTTAAAGGCGTGCTCGGCATCAATATTGGTAAAAATAAAGACACGCCGGTGGAGCAGGGCAAAGACGATTATCTCACCTGCATGGAAAAGGTGTATGCGCACGCCGGTTATATTGCCATCAATATTTCCTCACCGAATACCCCCGGATTACGTTCGCTGCAATATGGCGAAGCGCTGGACGATCTGCTGTCGGCGATTAAATTAAAACAGCGGGCGCTGCAGGAAAGCCATCTGAAATATGTGCCGGTGGCGGTGAAGATCGCGCCGGATCTTTCTGAAGAAGAATTGATCCAGGTTGCCGACAGTTTAGTGCGTCACGAAATAGACGGCGTGATCGCCACCAATACCACGCTCGATCGTTCGCTGGTGAGCGGGTTAAAATATGCCGACGAAGCGGGGGGATTAAGTGGCCGTCCGGTACAGTCGCGCAGCACCGAGGTGATTCGCCGTCTGGCGCAGGAGCTGCAGGGACGTCTGCCTATTATTGGCGTCGGTGGCATTGATTCGCTGGTCGCGGCACGGGAAAAAATGGCGGCTGGCGCAACGCTGGTGCAGATATACTCAGGCTTTATTTATAAAGGTCCGGGTTTAATTAAAGATATCGTGACTCACCTCTAAGACATTTCTCACTTTCCCTGGCCGGGGGGTTTATTTCTCCCTCCGGCTCGTTTATATTTTGTCCTGTTCGTACAATTTTCAGCTTTTTCCTTAAAGCAATATTTTAAATTTCAGCGCCGTTTAGCGCAGCGTAAATCCACAGGGCACCCCATGAAAATCAAACCCGATGACAACTGGCGTTGGTATTTTGACGCAGAGCATGACCGGATGATGCTGGATCTGGCCGATGGAATGTTATTTCGCTCGCGCTTCTCGCGCAAAATGCTGACGCCCGATGCCTTTAATGACAGCGGTTTTTGCGTTGATGACGCTGCGCTTTATTTTACTTTTGAAGAGCGCTGTCGCCAGAGCGGTTTAAAAAGCGATCAGCGCGCCGAGCTGGTGCTGAACGCGCTGGTGGCCAGCCGTTTCCTTAAGCCGCTGATGCCGAAAAGCTGGCACTTCACCAGCCATGCGCACAGCTGGCAGCCCGTCGCGGGCGATATGGTGGCGGTAACGCTGGCCGACAGCGGCGAACAGGCACAGCTGCTGGTGGTCGAAAGCGGCGAGAATGCCGCGCTCTGTCTGCTGGCGCAGAGTGCGCTGACGGTGGCGGGCAAAGGGATGCAGCTCGGCGATGCCATTAAGATCATGAACGATCGCCTGCAGCCGCAGTTGCAGGAGAGCAGCGCGCCCTTCGCCCGCGCGGTGTAGCGCTTACGCCAGCTCGATATCTCCGTTCGGAATACAGCTGCAGCTGAGAATGGTGCCGTCGCCGCGTACCGCGCTCTGCTTCAGCGCCTTCACGTCACCCGACACCAGCGTTATTTTGCAGCTGCCGCAGATTCCGGCACGGCACGAATAGGGAATGCGAAAGCCCTGCATCTCCAGCTGTTCCAGTAATACCTGCTGATTATCGCCGGCAAACTGCTGCCCCTGATAGCCAATGGTCACGGCGGCTGGCGCGCTACTGGCGGCCTGCAGCGTTTCCACCACCTCACCGGCACCGTAAGCGCGCGGCGTTTGCCGTTCCAGCACTTCAACCGTATCGCCGACGCGCACGATACCGCTGTTAAGCGCAATCAGATTCAGGCCGAAATCGATATCTCCGCTGCCGTCCTGCGTGCTGCGGAAATGCTGCAGCGTGGCGAGCGGTTCGCCCTGTGGATGCTTGCGGCCGCTTTCGGTGCCGATGGTGGTAAACACGCAGCGGCTGCACGGCTTCGGCATCTCGAAAGTGATCTCGCCGATCTTAATACGTTTCCAGCTGTCCTCATCCCAGGCGCTGGCGCCGCTGACGATCAGATTGGGGCGGAACTGTTCCAGCCGCACGCTGGCCGGACAGCGCTGCTGCAGATCCTGCAGCGACGCCATGTTGACCAGCAGATAAGGGAAGCCGTCGGCGAACCCCAGCGGGACCTGGTCGAAGCGTTTTACCCGGCGAGACGGCTCAGTGCCGACCCAGCGTAGCTGCACCGGGCGCGGGAAAAAGCCGCTCAGCCACTGGTTAATGGTGTCAGGCGCAATACGGGCGGTGAACTGGTTGCCCCACACTTCGGTCGGTGCCGGCTGGGTGCTGAAATCGCTGAAGCGGATCAGCGCCTGGCTGCCGTCCGGCGCGGTGATGAATAGCCCGTCGGGCAGCAGGGCGGGCGTGAAACGCACCATCTCCGGAAACTGGCGGGCGGTAATAAAGGTCCCGTCCGCTTCGGTCACCATAAAGATGCGATCGAAGGCCAGACCGCTTTCCAGCACCTGCGCGTGTGACAGCTGCAAACCACGCATCGATTTAACCGGGTGAATATACAGGCGAGACAGGGTAATCATCACAACTCCGTACAGACAAAAAGAAGCTAACTTTATGACATAGGACGCTGATTCGCTATAATGCGCAACAATTTTAGCAAGAGTAAAAGTGACGATATGAATTCTCTGTTTGCCAGTACGGCGCGTGGGCTCGAAGAGCTGTTGAAAACTGAGCTGGACGCGCTGGGTGCGCAGGATTTGCAGGTGGTGCAGGGCGGCGTCCACTTCCGAGCCGACGACCGCATAATGTACCAAAGCCTGCTGTGGAGCCGTCTGGCTTCACGTATTTTGCTGCCGCTGGGAGAATTCGGCGTCTGGAGCGATCTCGATCTCTACGTCGGCGCGCAAAGCATCCCGTGGAGCGAGCTGTTTGACAGCAACACCACGTTCGCCATCCACTTCAGCGGCACCAATGAGGTGATTCGCAACAGTCAGTTTGGTGCGCTGCGCATCAAAGATGCGATTGTCGATAGCTTCACCCGGCAGAATCTGGAGCGTCCGAGTGTCGATCGCGAGCAGCCGGGCATCCGCATTAACGCGTGGCTGAATAAAGATCGCGTTAGCATCGCGCTGGATCTGAGCGGCACCGCACTGCATCAGCGCGGCTATCGCCAGCAAACCGGCCAGGCACCGCTGAAAGAGAACCTGGCGGCGGCGATTGTGATGCGCTCCGGCTGGCAGAACGGCACACCGCTGGTCGATCCGATGTGCGGCTCCGGTACGCTGCTGATTGAAGCGGCGCTGATCGCCTGCGATCGCGCGCCGGGCCTGCTGCGTTCACACTGGGGCTTCAGCCGCTGGAAACGCCACAACAGCGCGCTGTGGCAGGAGGTGCGCAGCGACGCGCTGCAGCGTGCGCGCGCCGGCACGGCCGCCACCACGTCACGCTTCTTTGGCTATGATAATGATGGTCGCGTGCTGGAGTGGGCACGTGCCAACGCGCGCCGCGCCGGCGTGTTCGATCTGTTCACCTTTGCGCAGCAGGATGTGCTGCAGCTGAAAAATCCGCTGGCGGGCGAAGCGATGCGCGGTACGGTGCTGAGTAACCCGCCGTACGGTGAGCGTCTGGAGAGCGAGCCGGCGCTGATTGCGCTGCACAGCCAGCTGGGCCGCATCATGAAACAGCAGTTTGGCGGCTGGAATTTGTCGCTGTTCAGCGCCTCACCAGAGCTGCTCAGCTGCCTGCAGCTGCGCGCCGATCGCCAGTTTAAAGCGAAAAACGGTCCGCTGGAGTGCGTACAGAAGAACTACCAGCTGGCGGAGAACAGCGCCGAAGGCGGCGCACAGATTGCCGAAGACTTTGCTAACCGCCTGCGTAAGAACAGCAAAAAACTGGAAAAGTGGGCGCGCCAGTCGAATATTGACTGCTACCGCCTGTATGACGCCGATCTGCCGGAGTATAACGTGGCGGTCGATCGCTACGCCGACTGGGTGGTGGTTCAGGAGTACGCGCCGCCGAAAACCGTGGATGCGACCAAAGCGCGTCAGCGCCTGTTTGACGTGATCGGTGCCACGCTGAGCGTGCTGGAGATACCGGCCAATCGCCTGGTGCTGAAAACCCGCGAACGGCAGAAGGGCAAAAACCAGTACCAGAAGCTGAGCGAGAAGGGCGAATTCTTTGAAGTGCAGGAGTTTAACGCGCGGCTGCTGGTGAACCTGACGGATTATCTCGATACCGGCCTGTTCCTTGACCACCGTATCGCGCGCCAGATGCTGGGCCAGATGAGCCAGGGGAAAGATTTCCTTAACCTGTTCTCCTATACCGGTAGCGCCAGCGTGCACGCCGGGCTGGGCGGCGCCAAATCCACCACCACGGTCGATATGTCGCGCACCTATCTGGAGTGGGCCGAACGTAACCTGCGCCTGAACGGATTAACCGGGCGCCAGCATCGCCTGATGCAGGCGGACTGCCTGAGCTGGCTGCGCGAAAGCGATGAGCAATTCGATCTGATCTTTATCGATCCGCCGACCTTCTCCAACTCCAAACGCATGGAAGATGACTTCGATGTGCAGCGCGACCACCTGATGCTGCTGCAGAACCTGAAGCGCATGCTGCGTCGCGGCGGCACCATTATGTTCTCCAATAACAAGCGCGGCTTCAAAATGGATCTGGACGGCTTGCAGCGTCTGGGTCTGCAGGCGCAGGAAATAACGCAAAAAACGCTGTCGCAGGACTTTGCGCGCAACCGTCAAATTCACAACTGCTGGCTGGTAAGCCACGCCGGTAAGGAATAAGTTTTATGTCACTGATCAGTATCCATGGCGCTTACCTGTCGTTCAGCGATGCGCCGCTGTTGGATAACACCGAACTGCATATCGAAGAGGGCGAGCGCGTCTGTCTGGTTGGGCGCAACGGCGCCGGTAAGTCGACGCTGATGAAAATCATCAATGGCGAACAGCCGCTGGATGACGGCCGCATTATTTATGAGCAGGATTTGGTGGTTGCGCGGCTGCAACAGGATCCGCCACGCAATATCACCGGTTCGGTGTATGACTTCGTTGCTGAAGGCGTGGCCGAACAGGCTGAGCACCTCAAGGCGTATCACGCCATATCGCATTTAGTGATGGAAGATCCGAGCGAGAAAAACCTCAACGAAATGGGGCGACTGCAGACGATTCTCGACCATCACAACCTGTGGCAGCTCGATAGCCGCATCAACGATGTGCTGCAGCAAATCGGGCTGCAGCCGGACACCGAACTGTCGTCACTCTCCGGTGGCTGGCTGCGTAAAGCCGCGCTGGGCCGTGCGCTGGTCAGCAACCCGCGCGTGCTGATGCTCGACGAACCGACGAACCACCTCGATATTGAAACCATCGACTGGCTGGAAAGCTTCCTGAAAACCTTCAACGGCAGCATCGTGTTTATTTCGCACGACCGCTCGTTTATCCGCAATATGGCGACGCGCATCGTCGACCTCGATCGCGGCAAGCTGGTGTCATGGCCGGGCGATTACGATCAGTTCCTGCTGGGCAAAGAGGAAGCGCTGCGCGTTGAAGAGATGCAAAACGCCGAATTCGACCGCAAGCTGGCGCAGGAAGAAGTGTGGATTCGCCAGGGCATCAAAGCGCGTCGCACCCGTAACGAAGGCCGCGTGCGCGCGCTGAAAGCGCTGCGTCGTGAACGCTCTGAACGGCGTGACGTGATGGGCAAAGCCAACATGCAGGTCGGTGAAGCGGCGCGTTCCGGCAAAATCGTCTTTGAGCTGGAAAACGTGGATTACGGCGTTGACGGCAAAACGCTGGTGAAGGATTTCTCCACCCAGGTGCAGCGCGGCGACAAAATCGCCCTGATTGGCCCGAACGGCTGCGGTAAAACCACGCTGCTGCGCCTGATGCTCGGCCAGCTGAAGGCGGATGCCGGTCGCGTGCACTGCGGCACCAAACTGGAAATTGCCTACTTCGATCAGCATCGCGCGGAGCTCGATCCGGATAAAACCGTGATGGATAACCTGGCGGAAGGCAAACAGGAAGTGATGGTCAACGGCAAGCCGCGCCACGTGCTCGGCTATCTGCAGGACTTCCTGTTCCACCCGAAACGCGCCATGACGCCGGTGCGTGCGCTGTCCGGCGGCGAGCGTAACCGCCTGCTGCTGGCGCGTCTGTTCCTCAAGCCCAGTAACCTGCTGATTCTTGACGAACCGACCAACGACCTTGACGTCGAAACGCTCGAGCTGCTGGAAGAGCTGGTGGATGGCTACCAGGGCACCGTGCTGCTGGTGAGCCACGATCGTCAGTTTGTGGATAACACCGTGACCGAATGCTGGATCTTTGAAGGCAACGGCGAGATCGGTACCTTCGTCGGTGGCTACCATGATGCGCAGCAGCAGCGCGCCGCTTACAAGCAGACCAAAGCTGCACCGGTCAAAAGCGCAGCGACTAAACCGGCAGAAAAAGCCGACGCCCCCAAACGCAGCGCAGGCAAGCTAAGCTATAACCTGACGCGTGAACTGGAACAGCTGCCGCAAAAGCTGGAGCAGCTGGAGACGCGTATCGGTGAGCTGCAGGCGCAGATGAGTCATCCGGACTTCTTCAGCCAGCCGCACGACAAAACGCAGCCGGTGCTGGATGCGCTGGCGCAGGCGGAGCAGGAGCTGGAAACCACCTTTGAACGGTGGGAAGAGCTGGAAGCGCTGAAAAACGGCGCATAACGCAGAGGGAGTCAGCATGTGTGCCACGCATCAGACGCAGCACTGGATGCTCTGTCCGCAGTGTGATTTAACCGTAAAACTGCCCGCCGTACCGGTGGGCAGCCGTGCGCGCTGTCCGCGCTGTCACACCACGCTGATGGCTAACTGGCACGAACCGCGTAAACGTCCCACCGGCTATGCGCTGGCGGCGCTGTTTATGCTGTTGCTGGCCAATCTGTTTCCGTTTATCAGCATGCATGTGGCCGGTCTCAGCAGCCAGATCTCGCTGATGGCTATCCCGCAGGTGATGGATCGCGAGGATTATCGCAGCCTCGCCACGCTGTTCCTGCTGTTTGTGCAGGGCATTCCGGCTTTCTGCATGATCGCCATTCTGCTGCTGGTGAATCCGGTGCGCCTGCCGCACAGCCTGCGACTCGGGCTGGCACGCATTCTGTTTCAATTGCGCAGCTGGGGTATGGCCGAAATTTTCATGGCCGGTGTGCTGGTCAGCTTCGTCAAACTGATGGCCTACGGTGAAATTGGCCTTGGCAGCAGCTTCTGGCCGTGGTGCCTGTTTTGTCTGCTGCAGCTGCGCGCGTTTCAGTGCGTCGATCGCCGCTGGGTCTGGCAGCGGATCGATCCGCTGCCGCCGCTGGCGCAAACGCCGCAGGCGGGCATCAGCGGACTGAAGCAGGGGCTGCGCAGCTGTCCGTGCTGCACCGCGATTCTCCCGGCTGCTGAGAAAACCTGTCCGCGCTGCGGCGTGAGCGCTGCGCCGCGCAGGCAGCACAGCCTGCAGTGGACGCTGGCGCTGCTGATTACCTCGGTGATGCTGTATATCCCGTCGAATATTATGCCGATCATGGTGACCGAAACGCTCGGCTCGCAGTATCCGTCCAACATTATGGCCGGCGTCATTTTGCTGTGGAGCGATGGCTCCTGGCCGGTGGCGCTGGTGATTTTTATCGCCAGTATTATGGTGCCTTCACTGAAGATGGTGGCGATTGGCTGGCTGTGCTGGCACGCCAGCGGTCGCGGCCGGCGCGACAGCGAGAAGATGCACCTGATTTATGAGGTGGTGGAGTTTGTTGGCCGCTGGTCAATGATTGATGTGTTTGTGATCGCTGTGCTTTCTGCGCTGGTGCGCATGGGCCAGCTGATGAGTGTTTACCCTGCGCCAGGCGCGCTATTGTTTGCGCTGGTGGTGATCCTGACTATGTTCGCCGCTATGACGTTTGATCCGCGCCTGATTTGGGATCGCCTACAGGAAACTGAACGTAAGGAGCCGCGTCTTGACGGACAACCAACACGGCATTGCTAACGTCGACCAGATTAAACGCTGGTCGCCGGTGTGGATCGTACCTATCGTCACGCTGTTAATCGGCGGATGGATTCTGTTTTATCACTTCAGCCATCAGGGACCGCAGGTCACGCTGATCACCGAAAACGCCGAAGGCATTGTTGCCGGTAAAACCACCATTAAAAGCCGCAGCGTCGACGTGGGCACCGTCGAAAGCGCGGTACTGACGGACGATCTGCACCATGTGGAGATCACCGCGCGCCTGAATGCCGGCATGGAAAAACTGCTGCATAAAGACAGCGTGTTTTGGGTGGTGAAGCCGCAGATTGGCCGGGAAGGGGTGACGGGCCTCGGTACGCTGCTCTCCGGCGCCTACATTGAACTGCAGCCGGGCGCCAAAGGGGATAAGCCAGAGCACTATCAGCTGCTCGACGCGCCGCCGCTGGCCCCGCCGGATGCCAAAGGTATTCGCGTCATCCTTGACAGCAAAAAAGCCGGCCAGCTCAATCCGGGCGATCCGGTGCTGTTCCGCGGCTATCGCGTCGGCACGGTGGAAACCAGCACCTTTGATACCGACAAGCGCATGATGACCTATCAGCTGTTCATCGCCGCGCCTTACGATCGGCTGATTACCACCAACGTGCGCTTCTGGAAAGACAGCGGCATTGCGGTGGATATGTCCGCTTCCGGCATGCGCGTCGAAATGGGCTCGCTGACGACCCTGTTTAGCGGTGGTGTGAGCTTTGACGTGCCGGACGGCTGGGAACTCGGCGAGCTGGCAAAAAACCAGGACGATTACCATCTGTATGATGACCAGCGCAGTATTCAGGATTCGCTGTACACCAAACACACTGATTTCCTGATGTTCTTCAGCGACTCGATTCGTGGTCTGCAGGTCGGCGCTCCGGTACAGATTCCGCGGCATTCGTCTTGGTACCGTGGCTCAGGTGCCTTACATGATCCCGGGCGTGAATCAGGCGCTGAACACCGATTACCGCGTGCCGGTGCTGATCCGCATCGAGCCGGACCGCTTTATCAGCCGTCTGGGTGGCGACTTCAATCTTGAACAGCATCTGCAGGATGGTAAGAAACGCGGCCTGCGCGCCACGCTGAAAACCGGCAACCTGCTGTCCGGTGCGCTGTTTGTCGATCTCGACTTCTATGACAATGCACCGGCTTACAAAGGACCGAACGAAGTGGCGGGGCTGGAAGTGATTCCGACCGTGAGCGGCGGTCTGAGCCAGATTCAGCAGAAACTGATGGCGGCGCTGGATAAGATCAACGCGCTGCCGCTCAACCCGATGATCAACCAGGCTACCGGCACGCTGAAAGAGAGCCAGCGCACCCTGCAGCAGCTGCAGAAAACGCTGGATAACCTCAATCAGATCACCGCCAACCCGGCGATGAAAACGCTGCCGGCCGATATGCAGCAAACCCTGCGCGAGCTTAATCGCAGCATGAAGGGGCTGCAGCCGGGATCGCCAGCCTATAACAAACTGGTGGGCGATATGCAGCGCCTTGACCAGGTGCTGCGCGAATTGCAGCCGGTGCTGAAAACGCTCAACAGCAAGAGCAACGCGCTGGTATTTGAAGCCAAACCGGGTCAGGATCCGCAGCCAAAGAGGGCGAAACAGTGAAAAAAGGGCTGATTATCGGTGCTGTGCTGCTGCTGGCGGGCTGCAGCAGCACCATCGACACCACTTATTACCAGCTGCCTGCGGGCAGCACTATGGCGCGCGTCAGCAGTGACGCCTCCGCCAGCCAGCCTATGATTTGGGTTGAACAGGTGAGCGTGCCGGATTATCTCGCCGGCAACGGGCTGGTTTATCAAACCAGCGACGTGAAGTACGTGATTGCCGCCAACAATCTGTGGGCCAGTCCGCTCGACCAGCAGCTGCAGCAGACACTGGTGAGTAACCTCGGCCAGGCGTTGCCCGGCCGGCTGGTGGCCAGTCAGCCGCTGGGTGACACGCACGATACGCTCAGCGTGCATGTCACCGGCTTCCACGGTCGCTATGACGGCAAGGTGGTCGTAAGCGGTGAATGGCTGTTGCAACATCAAGGCCGGCTTATCAAACATGGCTTTAATCTGACGCTGCCGCAGACCGAAGATGGCTACGATGCGCTGGTGCGCACGCTGGCGCTCGGCTGGCAGCAAACGGCACAGCAGATCGCTAACAGCGTGGTGACGCTAAATTAGGATTTGTTCGATGCTTATGCTAAGTCCCTGATTTGCCGTTATGTGACGGCGCGCAAATCAGGGACTTTTTTATTGCGGAATCAGCCAGATATGGCAGCGGCACTGAGGGATTTGTGTCGATTTCACGGCAAATTGATGACATTGGCGTGAATTTTGCGCATTGACCTTTCACCCACCACAGGTTAGAACATTACTGTGGTTGAACATTAATTCACCACTCTTTCTTTCCACCAGATTCCACCAGACCTGAAATGAGGGAAACGAGGTATGAAGAGACAGAAGAGAGACCGCCTGGAACGAGCACATTCACGAGGCTATCAGGCAGGCATTACCGGCCGCTCAAAAGAGATATGCCCTTATCAAATGATCGATGCCCGGTCTCACTGGTTGGGAGGTTGGCGACAAGCCATGGAGGACAGGTCGGCGGTGGCTTAGGCACCGTCGGATGTCTGTAAACAGGAAAAAAACCTCCGCTGCGTGCGGAGGTTTTTGTTGGCGGATCAGAACGCTGAAGTGTCTTTAAACAGGCCCACTTTCAGGTCAGTCGCGGTGTAAATCAGGTTGCCGTCGACGAACACTTCGCCATCGGCCACGCCCATCACCAGCTTGCGGTTGATGACGCGTTTGAAGTGAATTTTGTAAGTAACCAGCTTCGCCGTCGGCAGAACCTGGCCGGTGAATTTCACTTCACCCACACCCAGCGCACGGCCTTTACCTTCCGCACCCAGCCAGCCGAGATAGAAGCCAACCAGCTGCCACATAGCATCCAGACCCAGACAGCCTGGCATCACCGGATCGCCTTTAAAGTGGCAATCAAAGAACCACAGGTCAGGGCGGATATCCAGTTCGGCTTCCACATAACCTTTATCAAATTTGCCGCCGTCTTCGGTCATTTTGACCACGCGGTCCATCATCAACATGTTGTCAGACGGAAGCGGCGGGCCATTCTCGCCAAACAGTTCGCCGCGACCAGAGGCAATCAGGTCTTCTTTGCTATAGGATTCGCGTTTATCTACCATGTTCTCAATATGCCTTCTTTTAGTGAAGCCCGAATATTAGCGAACAGTTGTACGCTGGGCAATGTAATCAGCTGTGGTTGAACCAGTTGAGCCAGCGTAATGGCCAGGGCCGCGGTCGGTTTTCCTGCTGATTGAGCTGAGTAATGCGCTCCTGAATGGTGCTCAGCAGCGAGTCGCCGCTTTCGCTCTGCCAGGCAATACCGGTTAACAGCGGCAGCGCTTCGTCAACGCGCTCAATCGCCCAGATATGGAACTGGCCCTGCTGCACCGCTTCTACCACGTCGTCGCTGAGGCTGAGATGGCGGACGTTGCTGGCAGGCAGAATGACGCCTTGTTTGCCGGTCAGCTCACGCGACTGGCAGATATGGAAGAAGCCTTCGATTTTCTCATTCAGACCACCCACCGGCTGCACGTTACCAAACTGGTCCACCGAACCGGTAACGGCAATCTGCTGGTTCAGCGGCTGGTTTGCCAGCGCGCTGATCAGCACACACAGTTCGGCCAGCGAGGCGCTGTCACCGTCGACTTCGGAGTAAGACTGCTCAAACACCAGCGATGCCGAGAAGGGCAGCTGCTGTTCCAGCTCCAGCTCGGAAATCAGGTACGCCTGCATGATCATCATGCCTTTGGCGTGGATGTTGCCGCCAAGCTCCGCTTTGCGCTCCACGTCGGTAAATTCGCCATCGCCCGGGTGCACAACACAGGTGATGCGTGATGGCTCGCCCCACGGACGTGGATGACCAGGGAATTCAATCACCGACAGGCCGTTGATCTGACCAACCACTTCGCCTTCCGTTTCGATCATGATCTGATTTAACAGGATCTCATCGCGCATCCGGTCGGCAAGGAAACTCTCGCGCCACTGGCGTGCTTCCAGCGCCTCTTTCAGCGCCTCACCATTCAGTGTCTCACCGTGCAGCGCGGCTTCCTGCAGCTGACGGCGCAGCCAGCGCGGGCACAGCGGCAGCGTGTCCTGATCGCCGGTCAGACGCACCGCTTCCTGGATCAGCAGCGGCCAGAAATCAGCTTCGGGTGGTGTCAGACCGGCCAGCTCCGCCTGGCATAGCGTCCAGCGGCACCAGTTGGCCATGTCATCCTCATCGACCAGCTGGAGATTCTCTTCGAACTCGCTGTAGAGCGCCATTTCGTGCACTTCAACGTCCAGTTCCTGGAAGCTGGCCAGCGCCTCGCGATCGCCACATAAAATCAGACGCAGCTGCAGCGGCAGCGGGGGAATGGTCACCGGCAGGGGACGACGCTCGTCCGGTGAGTACCAGTCGAAGCGACCCAGCTCGATCACTTTGCGCAGGCGCAGCCACAGCAGCGGCTGCGCCAGCAGGGTATTGATCGACAGAATCAGCGTGCCACCGTTAGCCTGATGCAGCAGACCGGGCTCCAGCTGTACGCGATCTTTATACTGACGCACGCAGCCAAACAGCTGTTCGGACTCAATCCAGTCGGCATAATGCACGCCGCCGGTGCTGGTGAAGGGACGGCCGGCGTCGACAGGCGGTTGCAGGCTGACATTGTCGCCCATCACATGGTAATCACCGCCGTACAGCGCGTCCTCGTCAGGCTGAAAGCGCTGCGCCGCCTCGGCAATCCACGCCAGATAATCACTGTTTTCCTGGCTGCGTAACAGCAGCAACGGAAAGCCCAGCGTTTGATGATGTAAATGCGCCAGCGCATTCAGCAGACGCGGCTGAACCGCGGCAAGCGTATCGCTATCTTCCAGAGAGACGGTTGAGAAAAGTGATTGGTAGCGTGAGCTATCCGGCTGCAGGGCTTGCCACGTAAGTTGAGTGCTGGTCAAAATATTCGCATTAGTCTGGTTCAGGAAAAGCGCGATTATACAGGATTCAACCCGGTTAAGCACGGCGCACTTCCGGCCTGAACTGTGATGGCCGCAACATGTTTTTCCTTGCTGCATCCGGGAAAAAAGCTGTTATTCTTAGTTTGTTACGTGATCACGATGAGATTCCGATGAAATACCAGCAACTCGAAAATCTTGAAAGTGGATGGAAGTGGAAATACCTGGTGAAAAAGCATCGGGAAGGTGAGCTGATCACCCGGCATATTGAACTGAGCGCTGCGCAGGCGGCGGTAGAGACGTTGCTGGCGATGGAGAATAACCCGGTTGAGGTCGGTGACTGGATCGCAAAGCATATCCATCCGGAGCTGGAAAACCGTCTGAAACAGACCATACGCGCGCGGCGCAAACGTCATTTCAACGCCGAGCATCAGCACACGCGGAAAAAATCGATCGATCTGGAGTATCTGGTGTGGCAGCGTCTGGCCGGTCTGGCGCAGCGTCGTAACAGCACCCTGTCAGAGACCATTGTTCAGCTGATCGAAGATGCGGAACGCAAAGAGAAGTATGCCAGTCAGATGTCAACGCTGAAGCAGGATCTGCAGGCGATTCTGGGTAAAGGCGGCGCGGATAACGAATAGCAAAAAATTGCGTGTGATAAAAAGCCAAAAAAAACCCCGCCGAAGCGGGGTTTTTTATTGCGCGATAACTTAAGCCTGTGGCTGAGTTACAACGTCTTTGATACCTTTCACGTCGATTTCAACTCGACGGTCTGGCGCCAGGCAGTCGATCAGGGCATTGCGGCCTTTCACGCTGTCACAGGTGTTGCCAGTAACTGGGTTAGATTCACCCATGCCACGTGCAGAGATTTTGTTAGCCGGGATACCTTTAGATACCAGGTAGTCGACAACAGACTGAGCACGTTTCTCAGACAGTTTCTGGTTGTACTGGTCTGAACCGATGCGGTCGGTGAAGCCCAGAACCACAACAGAACCGTCTTTCGGATCCATTGAGCTCAGCTGGCTGTACAGCTGATCCAGAGCCTGCTGGCCTTCTGGCTTCAGGGTAGATTTGTTGAAGGTGAACAGCACGTCAGACTTCAGAGTGAAACGCTTGGTTTCAACAACCGGAGCCGGAGCTGGCGCTGGAGCAACAACTGGTGCAGCAGCTTCGTCCTGACCGAAACGGTAAGAAACGCCGACGCTCAGCATGCTGTTGTCTGGACGCGCACCAACGGTACCTGCGTCACCGATGTTATTAACCCACTGGTAGTCCAGGCGAGTCGCCCAGTTTTTGGTCAGTGCGTATTCAACACCAACAGCAGCCAGCGGAGAAACGCCGGTGTCGTGGTTGCTGATGCGGCCGTTGTCTGGGTTGGTCTGAGTTGAATCAGCACGCCATACCATGCCGCCCAGACGGGTGTACACGTCCAGATCGTCAGCAATTGGGTAGCTCAGTTTAGCTGCCAGCTGAACGCCCTGTGCTTTGAATGCGCCATTGGTCACGTTGCCTTTGTTCGGCATACGGCCCAGCCAGTCGTAGCCCAGCTCGAAGCCCAGGTATGGGTTAGCCTGGTAGCCCAGGAAAGCACCTGCGCCCAGCTGAGATTCGTGAGTTGGACCGTCGTTGTTTTCGTAACCGTTACCGTAGTAACCAGTATCGTGATACTGAGACCAGCCCAGTTTAGCACCGGTGTACCAGGTGTCATCTTTAGGAGCGGCCTGCGCTACGGTAGCGAAGCCAGCCAGTGCCACTGCAATTGCGATAGCTGTCTTTTTCATTTTGCGCCTCGTTATCATCCAAATAGGCAATGAGCAAAAAGGTTGCTCTTGGTTGTAATCCTTCGCCGGGTCTAAACGCTCGCTTATGACTCTACCGAAAAAACGGAGGTTATTGAGCACCCTGGCGAGGTAAAGTCTACAACGAGATTGGAAACTTACAAGTATGATGTGACGTCAGCGGATAAAAAAACAGGGATTTATACACACATTTTAACAAATGACATGGCAAAATTTTCGCTACCAGAAAAGAAAAATGCGGCTAAGCCATTGTCATAGCTGGCGGGAAAAGAATCAGTGGCTTAGCCGCAACTTTGTGAAAAAATAGCGTGAGAAAAATCTTAGTTTTACTTAATGAAACAAATCAGAGGGAATTTTTGCGCTGTTTGGCTGTCTGGACAGAGCAAGATCCCGCCCCTGAGGACGCATAATCAACCCCAGCGCTTCGCCTTCGGCGGCTGCCTGCTCAAGTTCCAGGCGCTCTTCATTGCTCAATTCATAAGGAATCCAGGCAAGTACCACGCTGTAGTTGCCGGTGCGCAACGCTTTCACCATGCTCTCAACCGTGCTTAAACGCTCGGATTCCGTAATATGCATACTCTTTTCCAGCGGTAATCCTGACTGCTGCATCCAGCTGCGGTTCAGTTTGTGCGCTGGCGTCAGCCACAGCTGCCAGCGTGACTGGGTGCTCAGCTGCTTGAGGACTGGCAGTAACAGCAGCGGCATGATGCCGGGCTGCTCGCTATAACGCAGTTCAGTAATACCACCCAGAGAAGGTTGCGTTAAGCCCGTCGCAGCGAAACGGTGAGCACGATCAGCAGGGCCAGAGTATTGAGTACGCATATTTTAATCACTCAGTAATGAACTGTATGAATATACAGTAATGAGTTCCTGGATAAAGATCAACCTCAATTTCTGAAAATGCCTCGCAAATTCCGCACAAGATCCGCGCGTTGCCGCTTTTATTCATTGAACAGCTAAATCGTTTTTTCTATCTTCTAACCAGATGAATCTCTGAGCTTTTTATAGGAAATTTCCCGCGCAAGGAATGAGGAAAAGGGGACGTTATGAAGAAAAATAATCCGGTGGTTGAGCAGTCCAAAGCCCAGTTAGCGGCATTGGGAAAAATTGAATCGCGCACCCAGTTTGGTGGTTACGCGCTGGCGGTCGAAAAGGTGGTGTTTGCTTACATCAATGAGGATGCGCTCTATCTGCGCGCCAGCGAGGCGCTACAGCACTATGCCGCACAGCGCCCGCTGGAACCGTTGATATACCGCAAGCGCGGCATGCCGGTGACGCTCAGCTACTACAAAGTGGATAAACAGCTCTGGCAGGACGCCGATCAGCTGCTGCGCTTATCGGCCAGTTCGCTGTCTGCGGCGCGCGCCGAGGCGGCGAACAGACTTGTCTTGCTCAGGCTGAAAGATCTGCCCAATCTCAGCCTGCGCATGGAGCTGATGCTGCACAAAGTCGGGATCAATTCTGTTCGCTTGCTGTATGAAATGGGCTCGCGTCAGAGCTGGCTGAAGTTGCGGGCGGTGAATAAAGACATCGGCCTGAAAACGCTGCTGGCGCTGGAAGGGGCCATTTCCGGCCATCACCAGGCCGCTTTGCCGGCGGCGGTACGTGAAGAGTTGAGCGCCTGGTATCAGGAAACGCTCCGCCAGCACGCCGCGGCGGAGCGCCTGTTGCCTTAAGCGGCGGCGAGGGTGCGGCGCAGGCGGGCAATTTCCGGCAGCAGCGCAATCAGCAGCCCCAGCTGCTGCAACACCAGCGGTGCCTGCGCCTCCTCACTGGTTTTCAGCGCGCTCAGGCGCTGCATCAGTGCCTGCTGCATCGTTTCCGCCTGCGCTTCGCTGACGCGTTCGATCTGCAGCACATCCTCGACGAAGCATACCGCGTCATCTAAAAGTGTCAGCAGTTCGCCCTGCGTCAGCCGCTCCCGGTGCGCGCCCAGCGCCGAGATGTAGCTGAGAAACGAGTGGTTGAGGCACATCAGACGGAACGCATTCTCGCGCAGCGGCGGCTGTTGCTTCAGTTCGCCGCTGATATTGGACACCACAGACGCCAGTTCCGCATCGGCGTTATGCGCGTCACGGCGCGCCACGCGGTAGGCGAGACGGTTATCTTTACCCTGATGATACTGTTCCAGGATGGCATCAAGATAACGACAGTTGGCATTCAGCGTGCGATCGGCAACCGTCGTCAGCTGACGGAAACGCCAGTCAGGCCAGACAAACGCCACCGCCAGCCAGGCCAGACCACAGCCGAGCAAGGTATCCACCACGCGCGGCAGGGCGACATCAAAGCCTTCACCCAGCAGATTGAAGCACAACAGCACCAGCAGAGTGATGAACAGCGTCGCCTGCGCGTACTGAATCTGGCGGAAGGCAAAAAACAGCACGCCGCTCAGCACAATCAAAACCAACTGGCCCTCAATAGAGGGCACCAGCCACAGCACCGGCAGGCCAATCGCAATACCGGCCAGGGTTCCGCCAATACGCAGCGCCAGCCGCCGCCGTGTGGCGTTATAGTTGGGCTGGCAGACAAACAGGCTGGTCAGCAGGATCCAGTAGCCGCGATGCAGGCCGGTAAGCTGAATGAAGGCGTACCCCACGCACAGCACCAGCGACATGCGCACCGCGTGGCGGAACAACGCCGAGGTCGGACTCAGATGGCGACTGAGGCGCAGACGGATATCCGCCCAGCCACTCAAGCCTTCACGCGACAGATGGTGATCGCTCTGCGTCAGCGGTTCTGCCAGCCGCTGCTCTGATTCTATCGACGCCAGCTGCGCATCAATGGCGCGTAAGTTGCGCAGCAACCAGAACAGCGGACGAATGTGCGTCGCCTGCGGATCGTTATGTTGCAGGCGCTGCAGGGCGGTCTCCAGCCGTTCAAAGCTGCGTGCGAAGTGGCTATCGTGGTGCCACGGCTGGCGCAGCACGATATTCTCTGCCAGCTGGCGACAGGCCTGCGCCTGCATGTTCAGCAGTCGCTGAAAGCGAAACAGCACCTCGTTGTAGCGCCAGTCATCGCGCAGCAGGTGATATTGCAGATGCGACGAGCTGGCGCGCTCGTGAATATCCTGCGCCACAAAATAGTAATGCAGGCTGCGCCGCGTGCTGCGCGAGCCGCGGTCGCCGCGTAAACGGCTCTGAATGGTGGTTTTTGTCAGGTTGAGCTGCGCCACCAGCTGGCTATTGACCATCGCGGTGGCGATCAGCGCCGCGTCATCCTGCTCACCGCCGTCGGGATCAAACAGATTGGCCTTGGCTTCCAGATAGCGCGCCAGCTGGGAAAAGCTGGCGGCCAACTGCTCCTGCACCGGGCGCACCGGAAACATCAGGTGGCCGATAAAGGTCAGCAGGTTGTACCACAGCGCGCCAATCAGCAGCAGCGCCGGCTGCATCCACCACTGCGGAAACAGGCCAATGCCCAGCATGGTGTACACCGCGATCAGCAGGGCACCAAACGCAATGGTGGCGTAGCGCTGCCCCAGCGCGCCCAGCAGAATAAATCCCCAGCTGGAGAGCGCCAGACCGATAGCAAACAGCCACGGGTGCGGAAACAGCAGCTCGACCGAGACCGAGGCAATGCAGAAGCACACCAGCGTGATGAGCAGGTTGCGCACGCGGCCGGTCCAGCGATCGTCAAGATCGGCCAGCGCCGCCGCCACGACGCCGAGCGTCAGCGGGATGGTCCACTCAATCTGCTGCAGCCACCAGGGAACGGCGGCACAGCCGGCCAGCGCGAAGAAGATGCGCAGCAGGTAGCGCAGGCTGCTGTTGAACAGATAACGGCGCCAGCCGGGCATAGCGTCAGGCATCATCTTCAGCCTCAGTAGCGGCGCCGCGCGTTGGCTTCACGCGCCGCCTGCGCTTCTTCCACTGACACCACGCGACGACCTACCGGCCACAGCGCGATAGCGGCGATTTTGAAGTGGGCAATGCCGGTCGGAATACCGATGATGCTCAGACACTGCAGGATGCCGGTCGAGATGTGCATCAGGCACAGCCACCAGCCAAAGAAAATCAGCCAGAACAGGTTGAGGAAGGTGCCGCCGGCGTTCAGCACGTGGCTTTTGCTCTCCGGGCGCAGCACGTCAACGTGAACCGCTTCGTTGCCAAACGGCAGCAGGGACAGTTTGGTGATCTCCCAGCAGGAGCGGGTTAGCGGTAGGGTAAAAATCAGCACGATGCTGATCAGCGTGGCCAGCAGCCAGCCGAGGGTGGTGATAAAGCCGCCAAGAACAAAATTCAGAATATTAAGCACGGTGCGCATAACGCGATTTTCCTTTTGCAATCCGCAATATGTGTCGCCCAGTTTAGCGTGTTTTAAGGCTGGAGCGCTAAGGGTCTGACAGGTAAACTGCGCGATAATTGAATTCCACATGACGGTGCGGAGATGGAACTAAAAGCAACATCCATGGGCAAACGGCTGGCACAGCATCCCTATAACCGGGTGCGACTGCTGGCTGCCGGTGTGGAAGTCAGCGGCGATCGCCACGAGTACCTGATCCCGTTTAATCAGCTGATCGGTATCACCTGCAAACGCGGCCTGGTGTGGGGCGAGCTGGAGTTTTTGTTACCGGAAGAGAAAGTGGTGCGGTTGCACGGCACCGAGTGGCAGGAAACCCAGCGTTTTTATCATTACCTGCAGCAGGCGTGGCAGCAGTGGAGCCTCGAGATGAGCGAAATCAGCGCGCAGGTGCTGAGCGCGCTGCAGCAGGAGATCGTCGCGTTTACCGGCCAGGATCGCTGGCTGAGGCGCAGCGAGCTGGCTGCGGTAAAAGAGACCATCACGCGCCAGTTTTCCGCCTTACCGCTGCCGCTGGCACGGCTTGAGGAGTTTGATAACTGCCGTACGCTGTGGCGCTTTTGCCAGCAGTGGCTTGAGCAGGGCGAGAGCGCGATTCGGCAGCGCAACCGTGAATGGAGCGCGCGGGTGATCAGCGATAATCACGCCTTCTTCTCCACCGTCGAAACCACGCCGCTCAATCCATCGCAGTGTGAGGCGGTGGTTAACGGTGAAGACGCGCTGCTGGTGCTGGCTGGCGCGGGCAGCGGTAAAACCTCAGTGCTGGTGGCGCGCGCCGGCTGGCTGTTACAGCGCAAACTGGCGCAGCCGGAGCAAATCCTGCTGCTGGCTTTTGGTCGCCAGGCGGCGGAAGAGATGAACGATCGGATCCAGACGCGGCTGGGTGAGAGCGCGATTCAGGCGCGTACGTTCCACGCGCTGGCGCTGCACATCATTCGTGAAGGCAGCAATAAGCAGCCGGTCATCAGCCGGCTGGAAAGTGACAGCAGCGCGCGACGTCAGTTGCTGATCGAAAACTGGCGCGAGCAGTGCAACAGCAAAAAGGCGCAGGCCAGCGGCTGGCGACAGTGGTTGCAGGAAGAGCTGGCGTGGGACGTGCCGGAAGGTCCGTTCTGGCAGGATGACAAACTGGCGCAGCGTCTTGCCGTGCGGCTGGAGCGCTGGCTCGGCCTGATGCGCATGCACGGCGGCGCGCAGGCGGCGATGATTGCCGATGTGCCAGAGCCGCTGCGCGACAATTTCACGAAGCGCGTCAGGCTGATGGCGCCGCTGCTGAAAGCATGGAAAAGCGCACTGAAAGCCGAGGGCGCGGTGGATTTCTCCGGGCTGATTCACCAGGCGATCGCTGTGCTGGAGAAGGGCCGCTTTATCAGCCCGTGGAAGCACATTCTGGTGGATGAATTCCAGGATATTTCCCCGCAGCGGGCGGCGCTGCTCAGCGCGCTGCGTCAGCAAAATAAGCGCACCAGTTTATTTGCGGTCGGCGATGACTGGCAGGCGATCTATCGCTTTAGCGGCGCGGAGATGAGCCTGACCACCGCGTTTCATCACTATTTTGGCGAAGGCGACCGCTGCGTGCTGGATACCACCTACCGCTTCAACGATCGCATCGGTGACATTGCCAACCGCTTTGTGCAGCAGAATCCGCATCAGCTGCGCAAGCCGCTCAACAGCCTGAGCAAAGGGAACAAGAAATCCATTACGCTGCTGCCGCAGGAGCAACTGGAAGCGCTGCTCGACAAGCTGAGCGGTTACGCGAAGCCTGACGAGCGCGTACTGCTGCTGGCGCGTTACCATCATCTGCGTCCGGCCATGCTGGATAAAGCCAAAACCCGCTGGCCGAAACTGCGTATCGACTTCATGACCATCCACGCCAGTAAAGGTCAGCAGGCGGATTTTGTCATCGTGCTGGGGCTGCACGAAGGGCGTGACGGCTTCCCGGCGCAGGCGCGCGAGTCGATCATGGAAGAGGGACTGCTACCGCAGCCGGAGGATTTTCCGCATGCTGAAGAGCGGCGCCTGGCCTACGTGGCCATCACGCGCGCGCGTCAGCAGGTATGGCTGATGTTTGATAAAGAGCGGCCTTCCGTGTTTGTCGAACACCTGCGCGAACTGGGCGTTGCGCAGAGCCGGAAGGCCTGAGCCATCAGGCTTTCAGGCGTTCCGTCAGGTAGCGCTGATAATCGGGGATCTGGATGGTCACTTCGCTGGCAAACATCGGCGAATGGATAATGAAATCCGCGGTGGCGCGGTTGGTCGCTACCGGGATATTCCATACGGTAGCCAGGCGCAGCAGCGCTTTGACGTCCGGATCGTGGGGTACTGCATTGAGCGGATCCCAGAAGAAGAACAGCACATCAATTTTACCTTCAGCAATCAGCGCGCCGACCTGCTGATCGCCGCCCATCGGCCCGCTGAGCATGGCATTCACATCCAGTCCGGTGTGACGATTGATCAGGTTGCCGGTGGTGCCGGTGGCGTATAGCACGTGAGGTTGCAGCGCATTTTGATTGATTTTCACCCAGTCCAGCAGCGAGGCTTTGCAGTGGTCGTGGGCAACGAGGGCGATGTGTTTCTGAACTTTCAGGGTACGAACGGTCTGCTCCATGGGGCTTCCTGTTTCGGCGCGTGCAAACGTAGTGAATGCACGAGTTTACCCCTGGCGTTCAGCTGCTATCAACTTGCGCGTAGGGTTTTCACCCAACTGATAAAACGCTGCCGCGTGGCAGCATCAACACGCTGCAGCCAGCGTTGCAGCGCGGGCAAATTACTGGCGTCCTGCCATACCATATCCAGACTGAGACTGGCGTCCGGTACGCTGGCCGCCTGCAGCGCAAAGCGCGGCACGCTGGCCGCCTGCGCCGTACGGTTGTAATTGATCATCGCCTGTTCAACATTGCCGCTGCTCTCACCCGGCAACCGATCGCGAATGCTGGCTATTTCATTACCACGCTCATCAATCAGCTGAAAATTCAACGATTTATCAAACAGGCTGCGTTCGCGGCGGTTATTCAGCGCCGGCAGGCGAATCGCTACGGAATGGGCGTCGGCGGTGAAGGTGACGATCATCAGTTCTGAGCGGAAGTGAGTGGCATCGGCGCAGGGTTTATCCACGCGAAACAGAAACTGATGCTGACCGCGCTCCAGCTCAAGGCTGTCCGCGCCTTTCAGCAGCGAACCTGAGATTTTGCGCCCATCCAGCACCAGCAGGTCGATCTGCGGATCGAGCTTCAGGGTGATGGCATGGCAGGTTGCCGATACGAGCAGCAACAGCAAACCCGTAACAGCCAGAGACAGCTTCATTTCAACTCCCGGAACAGGGGAAAAAGGGCGATGTGTAGCAAATTATTACATTATGGCAGTTAATTTACATTTTAACATATTTATTCGTGTCGCCGCGCAAACTTTTCGTGCGCTGCGCTTGCACTTTAGCGTGCAATGGCATCTACACTCAGGCGAGTGAACAAGGAGAAAAACATGAACGACCAAACGATTCGCGATGTCCTGACGCAAACCCAACGCATCGCGCTGGTCGGTGCCAGCGATCGCACTGAGCGTGCCAGCTATGGCGTAATGAAATACTTGCTCGATCAGGGTTATGACGTGGTGCCGGTGAGCCCGAAGCTGGCGGGACAGCAGCTGCTGGGCCAGACCGTATATGGCACGCTGGCGGAGATCCCGGGCAAGATCGACATGGTGGATGTGTTCCGCAATTCCGAAGCGGCATGGGGCGTGGCGCAGGAAGCGATTGCTATCGGCGCCAAAACCCTGTGGCTGCAGCTGGGCGTAATCAATGAGCAGGCGGCGGTGCTGGCGCGTGATGCCGGGCTGACGGTGATTATGGATCGCTGCCCGAAGATAGAAATTCCGCGGCTGGGCGTAACGCGGTAAAGACAAACGGCGACGCGCAGTCGCCGTACCCTTAATGCCGCAGGCTGGGCGCCTGCAGCTGCTGGCGGATCGAAGCGGCCAGCTCATCCATGGATGGCTGTTCCGGATGTTCGAACGAGGTTTCGCCGGCCAGCTGAATCTCAGCGATATAGGTATGCACCTGTTCGCCTTCCTCATCTTCCATCACCACGTGATACCAGGGAGCGGCACGCAGCGATTCCGTCGCGCCAACCTCATCCAGCTGTGGATCGTCCAGCGAATACTCCGGGTCGACATCCACAATCACGCCGAGCACCCCGGAGAGACGGTGCCGGACCTGCTGTCCAATTCCAAATTTACTGGCAATCATTGTGACCTCCCAAAACTTTGCCCTGCCACCGATATGGGGGCAGGGACAGCGTTTTCAAGTCACAGCACGCGACAGGCAAAGCCTTTCAGATAAAGCCCTTCAGGATAGCTGGCTATCACCGGATGGTCGGCTGCCTGACGGAACTGCTCTATAAATTGTACATCACGACCGGCATCAACAGCGGCATCGGCGATAATTTTCTGGAACAGCTCGGTGGCCATCAGCCCGGAACAGGAGAAAGTCAGCAGAATGCCGCCCGGATTCAGCAGCTGCATTGCCAGCATGTTGATGTCTTTATAGCCGCGGCAGGCGCCCATCAGCTGGTTTTTATTCTCAACGAATTTCGGCGGATCCATGACGATCATGTCGAACTTCTCGCCGCTGTCGCGGTAGCGACGCAGCAGTTTGAACACATCGTCACGCAGGAACTGCGCGCGTGAGACATCCAGCCCGTTAAGCGCCACGTTCTGTTTTGCTACGTCAAGGGCGTCCTGCGAGGTATCCACACTGATCACTTCCCGGCAGCCGCCGAGCAGAGCAGAGACCGCAAAGCCGCCGGTGTAGGAGAAACAGTTAAGCACGCGGGCATTTTCCGCGTAACGACGGGTGGCAAAACGGCTGTCGCGCTGATCAAGGTAATAACCGGTCTTGTGACCGCCCTGAATATCCACCAGCAGCTGCATGCCGTGCTCGGTTATCGGCAGCAGCGCAGGCGGCAGTTCACCGCTTACGGGACCCTGCGCCAGCTCCAGGCCCTCTTTCTTGCGCACCGCCACGTCAGAGCGGTCATAGATGGCGCAGTCGGGATAGCACTGCTGCAGCGCCGAGACGAGAGCCGGGCGCTGATACTCCGCCCCGGCCGACAGCAGTTGCAGCACCAGGAAGTTACCGAAGCGATCAATCGTGACGCCCGGCAGTCCATCGGACTCGCCGGCAATCAGGCGATAGCTGTCCAGCCCGTCGCGCTGCGCCAGCCAGTCGCGCCACTGCTGCGCTTTCTGCAGCGTGCGCACAAAGAAGGCGATGTCGATTGACTCATCCTGCTGCCAGCTCCAGACGCGCGCGCGAATTTGTGACTGAGGAGAGTAGGCGGCGCGGGCCAGCCATTTGCCGTTGCTGTCACAGATATCAATGGTTTCACCCGACTGGGCTTTACCTTCCATACGGGCAACGGCCCCGGAGAACACCCACGGATGGCGGCGGAGCAGGGATTTTTCACGTCCCTTAGCGAGAATCAATCGAACGGTCATGTTTGCTATGCTTACCTGAAAAAATGAGGCGCCATTTTCCGGTGGATGGCGGCAAAATGCAACGCACAAAGGGGAGATCGCCATGGCGACGACAGGTTACAAAATCTGGGTTCACGGCAGGGTGCAGGGCGTGGGCTTCCGTTATTACACCCAGGCGCAGGCGAACGCGCTGGGCGTCACCGGCTATGCGCATAATCTGGCCGATGGCAGCGTGGAGGTACTGGCGGCGGGAGAACCGCAGCAGGTGGAGTCACTGATTGCGTGGCTGAAGGCGGGCGGACCGCCCAGTGCCCGGGTCGATAAGGTGCTGGTGGAGCCGCATCAGCTGGCGGAGCGGCCGACGCGGTTTACTACCGGATGATCACAGACACTTCGCCGGTTTTGGCAGGCCAGCGATTTTAGTGGCCTGTTTGGCCGGACCTTCCGGAAACAGGCGAAACAGATAGCGGCTGTTGCCTTTCTCTTCGCCATATTTTTGCGCCATGGCTTTGACCAGCATGCGCACTGCCGGCGACGTATTAAACTGCTGATAAAAATCACGCACAAAGTGCACCACTTCCCAGTGCGCTTCACTCATCTCAATCGCTTCCTGCTGGGCGATGGCCTGCGCCAGCGCTTCACTCCAGTCGGCGCTATTTTTCAGATAGCCTTCTGCGTCAGTGGCAATTTCTTTACCGGCAAAAATCACGTTGTTTCCTCATATCGTCAGCGCGCCTATTGTAAAGGCGGCGGCAGATAAAAAGCAAAAACCCCGCCGGAGCGGGGTTTAACGGTGCGTGCTTTACGTCTTAGTCGCGGTTGGCGAAGCCCAGCAGGCTCAGCAGGCTGACAAAGATGTTGTACAGCGAGACATACAGGCTGACGGTGGCGCGAATGTAGTTGGTTTCACCGCCCTGAATGATGTTGCTGGTTTCCCACAAAATGGCACCGGCAGAGAACAGAATAAACAGGGCGCTGATCGCCAGGTGCAGCGCAGGCAGCTGCAGGAAGATATTGGCAACCACGGCCACCAGCAGCACCACAAAGCCGGCCATCATCATGCCGCCAAGGAAAGACATGTCGCGACGCGTGGTCAGGACATAGGCGGAACAGCAGAAGAACACCAGCGCGGTGCCGCCCAGCGCCATGGCGATAACATCACCCATACCGGCGGTGAGGAACGAGCTGAGAATCGGGCCGAGGCAGTAACCAAGGAAGCCGGTAAAGGCAAACGCGGCCAGAATACCCGCCGGGCTGTTCGCCAGGCGATAGGTCAGGAACATCAGCCCATAAAAGCCCACCAGCATCAGAATCAGTCCCGGCGAGGGCAGGGCGTAGACGGTGCTGAGCGTGGCGGTGACGGCGGAAAACGCCAGCGTCAGGCCAAGTAAGAAATAAGTATTGCGCAGCACTTTATGGGTGCTGAGTAGCGACTGCTGCTGTGACGAGCTAATTATTCTGTCCATCATGCGCTCCTGTTAGAGAGAGAACACCAAATATGGCCTGAGAATACGCAACGGTCAGAGGACAGAAAAGGCGTTTTACCCATCTTTACGCGATAAATTGCTGTTTCACTGAGCAGAATGATGATTAAGACGGCAAAAAAATCATTTTTGACTGTTTTTCAGGCGAACGAATCATTGGATGCTTTACATCGTTCGGGGGGATGTTTATAGTGCGCCTCATTGCGGAGGGGTGGCCGAGCGGCTTAAGGCAGCGGTCTTGAAAACCGCCGATGGGAAACCATCCGAGAGTTCGAATCTCTCCTCCTCCGCCACTTCACACTCTCGCAGTGTGAGGTGACAAAAAGATTTCAGGAGGGATGGCCGAGTGGCTTAAGGCAGCGGTCTTGAAAACCGCCGATGGGAAACCATCCCAGAGTTCGAATCTCTGTTCCTCCGCCATATAAGAGAAGCCCGCAGCGATGCGGGCTTTTCGCTTTTCTGCTTTCCATCCTTCTGAAAAACATCCTGAAGCTTTTCAATCTGCTGCCGTAACCCGACGGCCAGCGCGTTTACTGCTATAGTCGATGCACGGTTTTTGCAAACATCTGGCGATTTTCTCAGGCAAGCTGGGTTACACTGTGCGGTAATTCGCTCTTTGGCGAGCTAATCGCTTGAATGCCAGAGTGTTTCCCTGATGAATTATGGAATAGGCACAATGATCAAGAAACTGAGTCTTTGCGCGCTGTCAGTGATCGCGGCGCTGCCGATGGGTATGAGCGCTTACGCCGCGGATGGCGATATGCAACTGCAGCAGGTCCTGATGCTGAGTCGTCACAACCTGCGTGCCCCGCTGGCCAACAATGGCAGCGTGCTGGAGCAGGCGACGAAAAAAAGCTGGCCGCAGTGGGATGTGCCCGGCGGTGAGCTGACCACCAAAGGCGGCGTGCTGGAAGTCTACATGGGTAACTACACCCGTCAGTGGCTGGCCCAGCAGGGGCTGGTACAGAACGGCACCTGTCCGGACAGCAGCAACATTTTTGTCTATGCCAACAGCCTGCAGCGCACCGTCGCGACGGCGCAGTATTTCGTCACCGGTGCTTTCCCGGGCTGCGATATCGCTGTCACCCATCAGGATGCGATGGGCACCATGGACCCCATCTTCAATCCGGTGATCACCGATGGCAGCGAAGCGTTTAACAAGAAAGCGCTGGCGGCGATGACCGCAGCTAATGAGAAGCTGGCGCTGAAGCCGGCCTTCCAGCGGCTGGAAAAAATCGTGGATTACAAATCAGCCCCGGCCTGTAACGGTAAGAAACAGTGCGACCTGAGCAGCGGCGACAACACCTTTAGCGCGGAAAACGGCAAAGAGCCCGGCGTCAATGGCCCGCTGAAAGTGGGTAACTCGCTGGTCGACGCCTTTACGCTGCAATATTACGAAGGTTTCCCGGCGGATCAGGTTGCCTGGGGACAAATCAAAACGCCTGAGCAGTGGAAAGAGCTGGCGGCGATCAAGAATGGCTATCAGGATGCGCTGTTTACCGCGCCGGAAGTGGCGCGTGACGTTGCCGCCCCGCTGGTGGATTACATCCGCAGTCAATTGGTCGATCAGGATAAAGCCACCGCGCCAAAAGTCACGCTGATGGTCGGACACGATTCGAATATCGCGTCATTGCTGAGCGCGTTGCAGGTTAAGCCGTACGAGCTGCCGGGTAACGACGAGAAAACCCCGATTGGCGGCCAGGTGGTGTTTGAACGCTGGCACGATGCAAAGAACAATAAAGACCTGCTGAAAGTGGAGTATGTCTATCAGACGGCGGATCAGCTGCGGAATGCCGATGTGCTGAGCCTGAAGAACCCACCGAAGCGCGTTACGCTGCAGCTGGCGGGGTGTGACACTGACGCCAACGGCTACTGCAGCTGGGATCAGTTCACCAGCGCGCTGAACAACGCGCTGCAGGGTACACCGCTGCAGCCAGCCGCACCGGCACCGGCCGCACAGCCTGCTGCCGCGCCGGCAGCCAGCGATGACGCACAGGCCAAAGCGGATCAGGCCAGCGCGGATAAAGCGGCAGCTGACAAAGCGGCGGCTGATAAAGCTGCAGCGCAGAAAGCCGCTGACGCCAAAGCCGCTGAGGAAAAAGTGAAGGCGGACAAGGCCGCGGCGCAAAAAGCGGCGGACGACAAAGCCAAAGCTGAGAAGGCCAGCGCTCAGAAGGCCGCTGAGGAGAAGGCGAAAGCCGATGCTGCAGCAGCGCAGAAAGCGCAGGCTGAGGCAGCGCCGGCGAAGCCGGAGGCGGACGCTAAACCCGCGCAACAGCCGGCAGCAGTCAGCAACTAAAACGCCAGCAGGGTCGCCATGCACGGCGACCCTGCTGTGTTGTTACCGGCTGCGCATTGACGCGCACCGCAGTGAACCGAATAAAACCACCGTTCAGTTCAACGGTGGTTTCATGCCGCTTAACCGGCTACCACGACCAGTTTCTGGTTAGCAAACTCCTTCAGCCCGAGATCGGACAGTTCACGGCCATAGCCGGAACGCTTCACGCCGCCGAACGGCAGCTCAGCCGCGGTATCGCTCTGCGAATTGATAAACACCATGCCGGTCTCAATCTGCGAAGCCATGTTGCGCCCGCGCGCAATGTCCCGCGTCCACACGGAACCGCCCAAACCGTAGTGCGAATCGTTAGCCAGCGCCACGGCAGCACGATCGTCCGCCACCACATACACCTGCGCCACCGGACCGAAAAACTCCTGATAGTAAGCCGGGTTATCCGGCGTCAGGCCGGTCAGGATGGTTGGCTGGTAGTAGCAGCCAACGCCGTCGATTACGCGTCCGCCGCACTCCACGCGTGCGCCATGCGCCACCGCCTCGTCCACCTGTTTCACCAGCCGGTCACGTGCATCCTGTGATGACAGCGGCCCCAGCGTGGTTTTTTCATCTAACGGATCGCCGGGCGTAGCGGATTGCAGCGCCGCGCTAAACTTAGCCATAAAGCTTTCGGCAATCTTTTCATGCAGAATAAAGCGCTTGGCCGCGGTACACACCTGACCGCAGTTGCTGAGCCGCGCCTGCGCCCCCTGGCGCACCGCTTCATCAATGTCGGCATCGTCCAGCACCACAAACACATCGTTACCACCCAGTTCGAGCGTGGATTTTTTCAGGTGCTTACCGGCCTGCTCAGCCACCGCGCTGCCAGCGCGCTCTGAACCGGTGAGCGCCACGCCCTGCACGCGCGGATCGGCAATCAGATCGGCCACCTGCTGGTTAGAGATAAACAGATTGGTCCACGCGCCCTGCGGCGCACCGGCTTCCAGCACCAGCTTTTCAAACACGTCGGCGCAGTGCGGCACAATATTGGCATGTTTCGCCAGTACCGGGTTGCCCAGTGCCAGGTTCGGTGCCAGCACGCGCATCAGCTGATAATACGGGAAATTCCACGGCTCGACGGCCACTACCACGCCAATCGGATGGTATTCGAGCCAGGCATCACCGACATCGCTGGGATAGGGCTGTGCCTGCAACAGCCTTGCCGCATGTTCGGCATAATAGCGCGCGATGCTGGCGCAGATTTTCACTTCGCCGCGGCTCTGGCCAATCAGCTTACCCATCTCTTTGCTGGCAATGGTGGCCAGCTCTTCGCTGTGCTGGTCGATCAACTCTGCCAGACGCTGCAGCACCTGCAGACGCGGCTGAATATCGCCTTTGCTCCACGGCGAATGGTAGAGCGCATCGGCGGTGTGCAGCGCCTGCTGCGCGTAGCTGTCATCGTGTGATGGCCAGGTTTTCAGCAGCTGATTATTGGCCGGATTAATGCTTTGATAGGCTGACATAAAGGCTCCCTGACGGCTAAAAATGAGAAGGCGGGACATGCCCGCCTGTGCTTCAGATGTTTTTGCGTTCAACCGGCTTATCGTCCCACGTCAGGACGTCCTGGTCGGTTTTCTCAAACGCGCGGAATAACACCTCATCGCTGCCTTGCTGGCGCCAGATCTCTTCGGCAAGCCGCTCGTCATAATTCGCCACTTCGAAAATTGCTTCAGCGATTTCCGGTGAGGTGTGACGTAAGGTCGCCCATTCGCCCACGTGGTGAGCTTTAAACTGTTCTGTTGCCATAACTCTCTCCTGTTGGGAATTTATCCTTTCAGTTTTACCGCCAGACCGGCGACGTATTGGCCCTGATAACGGGCAATTTCCAGTTCTTCCGCCGAGGGCTGGCGCGATCCGTCACCGCCCGCCAGCGTGGTTGCGCCATACGGCGTACCGCCACGCACCTGCGAAATATCAAACAACTCTTTAGTGCCGTAGCCGATGGGCACAATCACCATGCCGTGATGTGCCAGGGTGGTCCACACCGAGGTGATAGTCTGCTCCTGACCGCCGCCAGTGCCGGTAGACGCAAACACGCTGGCAATCTTGCCGTACAGCGCGCCAGAGGCCCACAGGCCGCCGGTGCGGTCCCAGAAATTACGCATCTGACCGGACATGTTGCCGAAGCGCGTCGGAGTGCCGACGATGATGGCATCGTACTGCGGCAGGTCGTCCGGTTTGGCTTCCGCCGCCGGCTGATTAACCTTCCCGCCGACCTGAGCAAACCGTTCGGCATCCATACTTTCCGGCACGCGCAGAATGGTGACTTCGGCACCGCTCACGCTCTTCGCACCGTCCGCCACCGCGTTAGCCATGGTTTCGATATGTCCGTACATGGAATAATAAAGCACCAGAATTTTTGCCATCGTGTTTTCATCCTGTGGTGTAAGGAACAGAAAGAAGTATAGAAGAGGCTGCGCGCTATGCTGGTTAGCCATTGAACAGTCACAGAGATCGCGCTGCGACTTCTGCCGCTAAATGCTTGTTTTTCAGCTGAATATCTCGCCATAAAAACGATGCTAAGCGGTTTATCTGTTGCAAAGTATGAATATGTGCCTGATTGTGCGCATCCATTGGCTATGCTTTAAGCGGGTGTGGCGAGATATTACGCACCTGACCTGACACTGTTAGCGCAGTGAAATGTCTTCACCACCTATGCTCAATACCTGGAGGAAATGATGGCTCAACATCGTGGAGGATCAGGCAACTTCGCGGAAGATCGCGAAAGGGCCGCGGAAGCGGGTCGTAAAGGCGGTAAAAACAGCGGCGGGAATTTCAGAAATGATCCGCAGCGTGCTGCCGAAGCAGGTGAAAAGGGGGGACGCAGCCGCGCGAAAAAATAGTGCGTCTGTGACGGTATCCCCGGCCGCCGGGTATGCCCGGCGGTTACAATGATTGCAATTTGCCCGGCTAATCAGCAAAAATGTGCGCCAGTCCTCTATTCTGGTGCGTTATGTCTGCTTCCACTTCCCGCCTCAGCCTGCGTATTACGCGTCAGGAGCTGGTACTTATTTTTATCACTATGGTCTGGGGTGGCACCTTTCTGGTGGTGCATCGCGCCATGGCGCACTCGGGGCCGTTCTTTTTTGTCGGGCTGCGTTTTGCTACCGCCTCGCTGCTGCTGGCCTTTTTCTTTCGTCGCTATTTGCGTCACATTACCTGGCTGGAAATCAAAGCGGGTACGCTGATTGGCGTGGCGATTGCCGGTGGTTACGGATTGCAAACCTGGGGTATGCAAACCATTTCCAGCAGCCAGTCGGCGTTTCTGACGGCACTTTACGTGCCGGTAGTGCCGCTGTTGCAGTGGCTGTTTCTGCGCCGGCCGCCGGGCCTGATGGCGTGGCTGGGCATTTTGCTGGCGTTCACCGGTCTGGTGCTGGTAGCGGGTCCGCAGGATGGCAGCCTGACGTTGAATGCCGGTGAGATCGCCACGCTGCTCAGCACCCTCGCCATTGCCGCCGAGATCATTCTTATCAGCCGCTACGCCGGGCAGGTCGATGTGCGCCGCGTGACGCTGGTACAGCTGCTGGTGGCCTCGGCCTGCGCCTTCGTGCTGATGCTGCCCAACGGCGAATCTTTACCCACGCTATCGGCGCCGCTGCTGTTCAGCGCGCTGGGCCTCGGCGCGGCCAGCGCGATGATTCAGGTCACCATGAACTGGGCGCAGCGCAGCGTCTCGCCGACGCGCGCCACGGTGATTTATGCCGGCGAGCCGGTGTGGGCCGGTGTGGTCGGACGCATTGCCGGCGAACGGTTACCGGCGGCGGCGCTGCTGGGCGGCGCACTGATTGTCTGCGGGGTGATTGTCAGTGAACTGCGCCTGCGGCGCAAAAAAGCGGTGCCGGAGCAGGCACCGCATAAGCCTTAAGGCTGCGGGCGCGCCGCCGGCTGGGTCAGCGCGGCACCGCGTCGCTGCAGAATTGCGTTGAGGATGATGGCACCGAAGGTGGCCGTGCCGATGCCGCCGAGGGTAAAGCTGCCAATCTTCAGCGCAAAATCCCCGGCGCCGAGCACCAGCGTGGTCGCCACCATAATCAGATTGCTGTTCTGGCTAAAATCGACATGGTTTTGCACCCAGATACGTGCGCCGGCCACAGCGATTAAGCCAAACACCACAATTGAAGCGCCGCCAATCACCGGGCCGGGAATGGTGTGGATGAGCGCGCCGAACTTAGGCGAAAAGCCCAGCACCAGCGCAATCAGCGCCGCAGCGACAAACGCCAGCGTGGAGTAGACTTTGGTCACCGCCATCACGCCAATGTTTTCGGCATAGGTGGTGACGCCGCTGCCGCCGATGGAGCCGGACAGCATGGTTGCCAGGCCGTCACCGACGAACGCGCGTCCCATCCACGGATCGAGATTGCGCCCGGTCATGCCCGCCACCGCTTTAATATGGCCGAGGTTCTCCGCCACCAGAATAATCGCCACCGGTGCGATCATCACGATTGCCTGCATATCAAATACCGGCGCGGTGGTGTGCGGCAGACCAAACCATGCGGCGCTGGCCACGCGGCTGAAATCCACCGGCTTGCCGAAGCCCATCACGTTGGTCAGCAGAGCGTACAGCGCCCAGGCGACAATCAGTCCTACCAGAATCAGCAGCCGCTGCACCATGCCGCGGGTAAATACCGCCACCAGCCCGATGCACAGCACCGTCATCACCGCCATCCAGCTATCAAACATCGAGGCGGAGACGCTGTGCACCGCAATCGGTGCCAGGTTAAGGCCGATGGCCATCACTACCGCGCCGGTTACCACCGGTGGCATCAGCCGTTCAATCCAGCCGGTACCCACTTTCATCACCACCAGGCCAATCAGCGTGTAGAGCGCGCCGCAGGCAATAACGCCGCCCAGCGCCAGCGCCAGGTTGGGATTGAGCCCCTGACCGTTGAAGCCGGTAATGGCGATCACCACGCCGACAAACGCGGCGCTCGATCCGAGATAACTCGGCACGCGACCACCGGTAATGACAAAGAACAGCAGGGTGCCGATACCGGAAACCAGAATCGCCAGATTGGGGTCCAGCCCCATCAGCAGCGGCATCAGCACCGTTGCGCCAAACATTGCTACCGCATGCTGCAGGCCCAGCACGAACGTCTGCCCGAGCGGCAGGGTTTCGTCCGGGGCAATCAGCCCGTTATCGCTCATGGCTGACTTTTTCTGCCAGCGGGGGAACCAGGAACTCGCCATCGTCTTCTCCAGGGTAGTGGTCGAACCGGGCCGCACGGTGCGGCGTTAGCGGGCGTCCTGCCGTGAAAGGGCATGGTAGCGACGGTCAAACCACATCAGACCGGGCTGGGCATCATGGCGCTCCAGCGCCATCACGTTGCAAAACAGAATGTCGTGTGTCGCCACGCTGACGACCTGCGTGATGGTGCAGTCGAACGCCATCAGCGCCCCCTGCAGAAGCGGTGCGCCGCTGCGCTGCGTGTGCCAGCGGGCGGCGGCGAAACGTTCGGTCATCGGGGTTTTGCCGCCAAACAGCGTCGACAATGACTCCTGCCCGGCGGCCAGCGTGTTCACGCACAGCACGCCGTTATCGCGGAAGAGGGGCCACACCGACGCGTTGCGATTGAGGCAAACCAGCAGCGTCGGCGGCGTATCACTGACGCTGCACACCGCGGTGGCGGTAAAACCGGCGCGTCCGGCGGGACCGTCGGTGGTGATGATATTGACCGCCGCGCCCAGGCCGGACATGGCATCGCGGAAAGCCTGCTGGCTCACTTCGGGCAGCAGGGGCAGTTCATGTACGCTCATCATCGGCTCCGTGATTAGCTGGCGCGGCGAGCCGGCGTGGTGGTGTCCGCCAGCCAGCGCAGCAGCAGCGCATTAAAGTTGTCGGCATCGGTCACGCTCATGGCATGGCCGCCCCACGGCATCTCAATCAGGCTGCCGTTGGGCAGCGCCTGCGCCAGCTGCGGCGAGCAGCTCCACGGCACCAGCAGGTCATCCTGACTGCATATCGCCAGCACCGGCTGGGTGATTCGCGAGGCGTGCGGACGGAAATCGGCCGATTTCAGCGCGTGCAGACGCCGCAGCAGGTTCTCCATGCCCTGGAAATGCGCCACGTGATGCACATCCTCCGCGCTGATGCGCGACTGATGGCGTGCCAGCCATTCGGCCGGATAAAGAAACAGCGGCTGCGCGCGCACAAACGCTTCAACACCAACGTTGAGCAGCAGATCCTGGCGCACCTGGAAGCAGCGCTCGGTGTGGGCATCCAGCGCCAGCCAGCCGTTAATCACCACCACGCGTCCCACGCGCTGCGGATAATCGAGTGCCAGCTGCAGGCCAATCAGCCCGCCAAGCGCATGGCCCACGATGTCATACTGTTCGATGCCGTGCTCCGCCAGCGCGTCGGCCAGTTCCGCTGCCATCATCGCCATGCTGTAACATTCCGGCAGCGTATCGGGGCTGCGACCGGTGCCGCGCTGATCGTAGGTCACCACGCGATAGTGTGGCGTCAGTGCCGCCAGCTGCGGTTGCCAGAAAGCGGCCACGCCGCCCAGCCCGGACGACAGTACCAGCGTCGGCGCGTCGGGCGCGCTTAATCCCTGAATGTCCAGATGCATTACGCCTCCTGCCGGCCAATGTGTGCCACGCTGGCGATTTCAATCAGCGCATCGGGTTTCACCAGACCGCACTGAATACAGAAGCGCGCCGGTTTGTCGCCGGGAAAATAGTCGGCATACACCTGGTTTACCGCCGCGTAGTTGCTCCAGTCGGTGATGAAAATCGAGTTGAAAGTGACGTCCTGCAGGCTGCCACCGGCGGTCTCGATCACTTTTTTGATGGTTTCCAGCACGTGGCGGGTTTGCGCCGCCGCATCCCCGACGTGCACCACGTTGTTGTCGGCATCGAACGGCAGCGTACCGGAAACGTACACCACGCCATCGGCTAAAGTGCCGGGCACAAACGGAGCGATCGGCGTCGTGGTGCCGGGAGGAATAATCACTGTTTTAGGCATGACTCAGAGTCCTTATTATTAAGCGTGCAGGTGAAACGGCGGTTACGACTTCAGCGCCTCGCAGAAGGTGTCGGTATCGCTGACCCAGCCAAAAAAGGTTTCAATGTTGAACAGCGCCGCCTGCTGAGCAAACGACGGTCCGGCCTGATGGGTGGCATCGGCCAGCACCACGCCGAAATACTCGAGGAAAAAGCCGTCGCGCAGCGTCGATTCCACGCAGACGTTGGTGGCAATGCCGGTAAACACCAGATGACGAATACCGCGGCTGCGCAGCATGCTGTCGAGCGGCGTGTTGAAAAAGCCGCTGTAGCGCGGTTTGGGCAGCACAATATCGCCGGCTTGCGGTACCAGCTCATCCACCAGCGCATAATCCCAGCCACCTTTTGCCAGCAGCGTGCCGTGCAGCTCCGGCCGCTGGCGCATGGTTTTCAGCGCGTTGGATTTATGGAAATTGGGCGAACCGGCGTCACCGGCTTCGACATACTGATTATCCCAGCCGTTCTGGAACCAGATGATCTGCATCCCTGCCGCGCGGGCGGCGGTGACCGCCTGATGAATCCGGGCGATAACCGGCTGTGTGGCGGAGACATCAAACCCGGCCAGATCGAGATAGCCGCCCTGGCTGGCGTAGGCGTTCTGCATATCCACCACAATCAGCGCGCTTTGCGCCGGCGGCAGGGCGATGGCTTCCGGGCGCGCCGGCAGAGTCACTGCAGGCTGGCTGCTGCTGTGGGCACAAACGACGGTATTCATTATGCAACCTCCTTGTGGGCGTCAATCAGCGCGCGGCGGCACGCCATCAGCGGCTGGATACGTTCACCAAAATCTTCAATGCCCTGCAGGAAATCATCAAAGGTCAGCAGCACGCCTTCGGTGCCTTCCACCAGCGCCACTTCATCCAGCATGCGTGCCACGCTGGCATAAGAACCGACCAGTGTGCCCATATTGATGTTGACGGCAGAGGTCGGATCCGCCATCTGGCGCACATTGGTGTCACTGCCGGATTTGGTGTCCTGCTGGCTCTGCGTGGTGAGCCAGGCGAGGGCTTCCTCGTCAGCACCGGCTTTATAGTGTTCCCATTTGGCGCGCGCGGCTTCGTCGCTTTCGGCGGCGATAATCATAAACAGCACGTAGGAACCGACGTCGCGCCCGGTTTTGTCCGCGGCCTGTTTCATGCGTGCGGCGGTGGGCGCAAAGGCGGTCGGGGTATTGACGCCCTTGCCGAAGCAGAAGTTGTAATCAGCGTATTGCGCCGAAAAGGCCATGCCGGCATCACTTTGACCGGCGCAAATCACCTTCATCGGCTTCTGCGGCTGCGGACTGACGCGACAGTCGTTCATGGTGAAGAACTCACCTTTGAAGTCGCTCTGGCCAGTGCCCCACAGGTCGCGCAGCACCGTGACGTACTCCGTCAGGTAGTTGTAGCGGCTGGCAAAATATTCATCGCCCGGCCACAGCCCCATCTGCTCATACTCCGGCTTCTGCCAGCCGGTGACCAGATTGACGCCGAAGCGGCCGCCGGAGATGGAGTCGATGGTGGCGGCCATGCGCGCCACGATGGCGGGCGGCAGCGTCAGGGTGGCGGCGGTGGCGTAGATTTCAATGCGTGAGGTCACCGCGGCCAGCCCGGCCATCAGGGTGAAGGACTCCAGGTTGTGGTCCCAGAATTCGGTTTTGCCGCCGAAGCCGCGCAGCTTAATCATCGACAGGGCAAAGTCGAAGTGATAGTGCTCAGCCTTGAGCACAATCGCTTTGTTGAGCTCAAAGGTCGGCTTGTATTGCGGGGCATGCGTGGAGATGAGCCAGCCATTGTTGCCAATCGGAACGAAAACGCCAATTTTCATGTGAAACCTCTCTGCATTGAACATGGATTGCTTCACGCGCTGCGTTGCTTCCTGCACGCATCCTGCGGGCGGCGCTCGATCACAAAATTGCAAAGCCTGTGCCACAATTTTAAAAGTGATACATAACAATCGGTTAAAATTAGCGACGTAGTAAATCCTGAGTGACTGGTCCAAAACAGACCATCTGGTCAAAACAAATTGCACGTTTTTCATGCGTCACCTGAGCGAAAAAGGTGCAGGGCACAGCATTAGGCAGGAAACAGGGCGTTTGTTATGATGCGATTTCGCAGGATGGAAGAGGTAACAGTGTGAAAAGCGATGAAAAAAAGCCAGGACGCCGATCGCGGGCCGTTGCGGCGAAACGGGCAGCTATTCTGGAAGCGGCATTGGCCTTCTTCTCGCAGTTTGGCATTCACGGCACCAGTCTGGATAAAGTGGCTGAGCGCGCGGACGTCTCAAAAACCAACCTGCTTTACTACTATCCGTCAAAAGAAGTGCTGTATGTGGCAGTACTGAAAGAGATTCTTGATGTGTGGCTGGCGCCGCTGCGTGCGCTGCGTCATGACCAGGATCCGCTGGTGGCCATCCGCAACTATATTCGTCTCAAGCTGGAAGTGTCGCGTGACCATCCGCAGGCATCGCGCCTGTTCTGTCTGGAGATGCTGCAGGGCGCGCCGCTGCTGAAGGGCGAGCTGGCGGGGGATTTAAAAGCGCTGGTGGATGATAAAGCGGCGATTATCGAACAGTGGATCGCCGAAGGGCGTATTGCCGGCGTGCAGCCGCAGCATTTGTTCTTTCTGCTATGGGCGACCACGCAGCACTACGCTGATTTCGCGTCCCAGGTGGAAGCCATCACCGGCCAGACGCTAAACGATGCGGAATTTTTTGCCCAGACGCTGGATAACGTTCAGCGCATGATCATTGAAGGGATCCGCGTGCGCTGATCCCGAAGGCTGACCAGGAGAGTGCATGGATTCGCTATCACAACTAACGCTGGGCGCGGCGGTGACCGTGGCCGTAATGGGCAAACGCGTGCCGCTGTGGCAGGCGGCGCTGGCGGGGGCGGTCGCGGGCACGCTGCCGGACCTCGACGTGTTTATCGACCACGGCGATGCCATCCGCAACATGACGCTGCACCGCACCGAGAGCCACGCGCTGCTGTGGCTGACGCTGGTGGCACCGTTATTTGGCTGGCTGGTGGCTGGCGCGACGCGCAGCCGGCAGCACTGGCGAGCCTGGTGCCTCGCCATCTGGCTGGCATTGATCACGCATCCGCTGCTGGACCTGACCACGGTGTACGGCACGCAGCTCGGGCTGCCGCTGACCGATTACCCGTTCGCCATCGGCAGCATGTTCATCATCGATCCGCTCTATACGCTGCCGCTGCTGTTCGCCCTGATCGTCGCACTGTGGCGGCGGGATGCGTGCGGGCTACGCTGGAATCAGGCCGGATTGCTCATCAGCACACTGTACCTGGGCTGGAGTATGGTGGCGCAAAGTATTGCTACCCGGCATATTGAGCACCAGCTGACGCAGCAGGACGTGCAGCCGCAGCAACTGCTGGTGACGCCCACCGCGTTTAATACGCTGGTGTGGCGCACGGTGATTATCACGCCGCAGCGCTACGGGGAAGCCTGGTGGTCGCTACTGTCGCCCGATCGTCCCTTACAGATCCGCTGGTACGATCGCCATCCCGCGCTTTTTGCGCCGTTTAAAGGCCAGTGGCACGCGGAACGCGTTGCGTGGTTCAGCCATGGATTTTATGCCATGCGCCAGCAGGGCAACGATACGCTGATTGTGGATTTGCGCATGGGGGAAGAGCCGGATTACACCTTTACCTTTAATCTCGGTTCCGCCGCAGCGCCGGCAGCAGCACCACAGCGGGAAGATTCGCTGCGGCCGTCGCTGGCGCAGGCGTGGCACAAATTCACAGAACGCTTATAACGAAAAAGGCCCGGATAACCGGGCCTTTTCGTTTAGGTGGATCAGGCTTTACGCCGGCGTAGCAGCCAGCCCATGGTCAGCACCACAAACCACAGTGGCGTCACCATCAGCGCCTGGCGCGTATCTTCCTGCAGTGTCAGCAGCACCAGCACAAAGGCAAAGAAAGCCATGCACACCCAGCACATCAGCTTGCCGAGTGGCATTTTGAAGCGTGACGCCGCATGACGCTGCGGATGCTGTTTGCGGTAGGCCAGGTAGCTGCACAGGATAATGGTCCAGACAAACATAAACAGAATCGCCGAGACCGTGGTCACCATGGTGAAGACCGTCATCACATCCGGAATCAGATAGATCAACGCCACGCCAGCCAGCAGACACAGGCAGGAGAAGAACAGGCCGGTGGTCGGCACCGCGCGCGCTGAAAGGCGGCCAAACGCTTTATGCGCCACGCCCTGTTCCGCCAGGCCATACAGCATGCGGCTGGTGGAGAAGATGCCGCTGTTGGCTGAGGAGGCTGCGGAGGTCAGCACCACAAAGTTAACGATGCTGGCAGCGGCCGGCAGGCCAATCAGCACAAACATTTCAACGAACGGACTGCGATCCGGCATGACCTGGTTCCACGGCGTCACCGCCATGATCACCAGCAGCGCCAGCACGTAGAACATGATGATGCGCAGCGGGATCGCGTTGATGGCGCGCGGCAGAACTTTATGCGGATCTTTGGTCTCCGCCGCCGCCGTGCCCACCAGTTCAATGCCGACAAAGGCAAACACCGCAATCTGGAAGCCGGCAAAGAAACCGCTCAGCCCTTTCGGGAACATGCCGCCGTGATCCCAGATATTGCTCAGCGCCGCGTGGCTCCCGTTCGGCGAAGGGTAGTGCAGGCTGACCAGCACAATCCCGGTGATGATTAACGCCACGATGGCGACAATTTTGATAATGGCGAACCAGAACTCCATCTCGCCAAACAGTTTTACCGTGGCGATGTTCAGGGCAAGGAAAACAAACACGCACAGCAGCGCGCTCATCCAGATCGAGAAGTCCGGGAACCACAGCTGGAAATAAGCGCTGATCGCCACCACGTCGGCGATGCCGGTCACCACCCAGCAGAACCAGTAAGTCCAGCCGGTGAAATAACCGGCCCACGGCCCGAGCAGATCGGCGGCAAAGTCGCTGAAGGATTTGTACTCAAGGTTGGAGAGCAGCAGCTCACCCATAGCGCGCATCACAAAGAACAGCATAAAACCGATGATCATATAGACGAAGATGATCGACGGACCCGCCAGGCTGATGGTTTTACCGGAGCCCATGAACAGACCGGTGCCAATGGCACCGCCGATGGCGATAAGCTGGATGTGACGGTTATGCAGGTTGCGCCGGAGTTTATCCGGCTGTTCGGCCTCAATGGGCGCCGCTTTAGATTGATCAACCATAAAAATATCTTTCCTGTCTTGATGTTGTGTCAGCTCTGCTGGCTGTTGAATAACGTGCTGTTGCACAGGGCAAGAGGGCATAAGATAGAGTAAAGGCGGCCACTCTCGGTAATGGTTTTTAAACCTTTGTACCCTTTTGCGTGCTTTACCGTGTCAGTAAATATTTACATGGCGCGCCGTGCCGTCATTTTGCGTAAATGTTCTGCAAATGAGCCGCTTGCACCCCGCAGCGCTGCGCAGGGTTCTACACTTGTCATTTCGATGAACCCGGAAAAAGTGAGGCAGCGTGCGCGCATTGCTCGCGATAGTGCTGCTGGCCCTGTGCGGCTGGTGGAGTTTACCCTGGCTGAAAACGCATCTGCCGCCACAGTGGAATCCGTTTATACCGCTCCAGGTTACCGATCCGCCGGGCTGGATGACGCGCTACAAGCTGCAGCGGCTGAGCAGCGATCCGGCCGCGTGTCTGGCGGTGATGCGTGCGGCCAGCGCGCAGGGCAGAGTCAGTTTCCGTGAGGTGCCGCCGCTGCAGGGCGATTGTCCGATTGATCAACCGCTGCGCATCAGCCGCTTCGGTGAGGTCACGCTGAGCAGCAGTTTTCTTGCCAGCTGTCCGATGGCGGTGGCCAGTACGCTGTATGTTACGCGCAGCAATGCGGCGCTGCAGCAGGCCGGCATTACCTCGCCGCTGCGCCGCATCGCGCACGTTGGCAGTTACGCCTGCCGCAATATTTATCACCGCCAGGAAGGACGCCGCAGTGAACACGCGACGGCAGATGCGTGGGACATCACGGGGTTTCAGCTGGCGGACGGGCGCTGGCTGCAGGTAGGCAAAAACTGGCAGCAACCGCCGCAGGCCGCTGCCGGTTTGCACGCGTTATGGCGCAACGGCTGTGCCAGCTTCGGTAATGCGCTGGGGCCGGATTACAATGCGGCGCATGCCAGCCATTTCCACCTTGGCATGCGCGGCGCAGGCTTTTGTCGCTAAACTACACCGCCGGGTTTAATCCGCGTTTGATGAGGAAATGATTTGCCGGCCAGGAGAAAATAAATCCGGTGAGCATCGCCAGCTGTAACATAAACCAGAAGGCGCTGAGCAGGGGATTGAGCTGTTGATTAAGCACATATTTTAGGGCCAGCGTCATAAAGATAAAGATTCCCGTTTGATAAATCAGCAGCGGAAAGGTTTCTGTTTTCAGCGCTAATAATAACGTACGGACAATAGAAAGTTGTTCCCGCTGGCGAATGGCCAGAAACTGAAAAAATAATCCCGCCAGTAACGAAATCATCACGCAAATAACCGCCTGTAACCACAGCGCCGGGCTAATAGCAAAATGCTTGAGCAGAGTGACTATTGGCAGGGTGATGATGTCGCCGAATATACAGGCGGCGGCAGAGAGCGAAGTGGAAATAAAAATGGTTTGCCAGCTGGCATAACCGGTTAATCCGGATGGCAGCAGCAGCGCCAGTTTTCGCTGACGTGACGGTTTACGCCCGAGATACCACCATGCCAGCCAGCCGAAAAACGGCATGTACAGCCCGGTGAGCGGCCAGATGATATTCATGACCGCCAGCGGATGCGGGTGACGCAACAGATCTTTAGCGATCATCAGGGCGGTACACACGCCCACGACCAGAAAAGGTAATGCCAGCTGGTTTAACATAGTCAGTCCCACTCAGTTTGCTGAAATCGCGCCAGCCTGCGGAGCTATGCTGGTGCCTGCCACCTTGCGCCTCTGCTAAAGCGTAGCTGGAAAAGACGGTGCCGGAAATGTCTGCCACAGGGGCACGGCAGGGAAACACTGCAGAAATAACTGGAATTAAGCCGCGCTGCGGACTTAATCAGCAGGAAGATTATGACGGGCGGTATAAAAAAGGGGAATGGCAAAGATAATAGCGATTAATGATGAGGCGAATGTTTTATCTGCGAAGTCTGGCGTTTAATCAACAGGACGATTGAAAATTCTTCAGAAAAATCTTATTCTGATTCGCACAACTTATCATCCTGATGGTGCCGCTGGCAAACGCACCCTAGTTTAATTTCTCATTTGGGTAACATATTGACAACAAGGTAGTTATCACTTTTTGCCCGCAATGCCGCTCTGGTTTCAATCAATATTTTTTCTCTGGTTAATTTATTTTTTACATTAATCGGCACAGATATCCTGTTATGAATAAGGCGTGAAACAGCGCCAGGGCAATAATGACCATCGATAATTATTTCGTCTGGCGAGGCGAAACTGAAAAAGAATTTCAGGCGCTTTCCGAAGTGCTGCAATTGAAATCGCTGCTGCAAAAACATGTTGAGGCCCTTGGATTTGATGCTTTTGCCTTTTTGGTACAGCATCCCGTGCCTTTTACCCGACCGCGTATTTTTCTCTTTAGCACCTATCCGCAGAGCTGGGTGAAACGCTACGAGAGTGAAAATTACTATGCGGTGGATCCGGTGTTAATGCTCTGCCAGCAGCCCGGTCGCGGCGTGGAGTGGACGCGTGATTTATTTACCGGCGCAGGCAATTTATGGGCAGAAGCCAATGCCGCAGGGCTGGTAAGTGGCTTTTCATGCTCGGCAATGGCGCTAAATCGTGCCATTGGTATATTATCTATAGCATCGCAACAACCCAGCCAGACCCAGCACAGACGCGTTGAGCTGGAGGTGCAACTGCACTTCCTGGCGGAGCTGAGTTTGCGTGTGCTGGACCGTCTGAATGACGGCTCAATGGTGGTGTTATCGAATGATTTTAGTCAGCGCGAGCTGGAAATATTGAAATGGACAGCGGAGGGAAAAACCTCAGCCGAAATTTCCCTCATTCTGGCTATTTCTGAACACACGGTAAATTTTCACCAAAAGAATATGCAAAAGCGTTTTAATGTTTCCAATAAAACGCAGATTGCCTGTTATGCCGCAGCCATCGGCCTGATATAGCGAAAAGGCAACTACTAATTTTAGTAGTTCCTAAGCCGCAGTCAGTTGTCTACCCTGCGCCGGAAACTCCGCCAGGCTGGCGCTTAATAAATCATTGCAAACATGGGGATGTCAGGGGCGCATGATGAAAATAATTCAAACACAGCTAAAGGATATGCCGTCCTCTTTGCTGGCCGAGTTGGGCACCTATCGTTACAGCGTCTTTGCGCGTGGCGAGGGCTGGTCAATTCCGCCGCGACTCAGCACGCCGGGACAGGAATACGATCGCTTCGATCGTTCCGATGTCACCTGGCTGATTGCCTGGACTGCGCGTCAGGGCATTTGTGGCTGCGCACGTCTGCTACCGTGGCACGAGCCGGAAGTGCCGGAAGGCATGGTGCTGCCTTTTGATCAGCAAAAAGTGTGGGAAATGTCGCGCTATTCGGCCCGCCTTGAAGTGGATGCCGAGCTGCCGCTGAACATCTTATGGCATTCGGTACAGCTGGCAGAGCTGAGCGGGATGGAGTATTTGATCAGTTCGGCCACGCCGATGCTGGAGAAGATGTTTGAGCAGCATCAGGTGGTGTACGAGCCGCTCTCGCCGGGACTGATCCAGTCAGAAGACAATCTGTTTGCCATTCGTATTCCGGTGCAGCAGCCGGCGCTGGCGGAAAAGTATCGCGGCACGCGTCGCTTCAGTCCGGAAGAAGTGCTGCCCTCGCTGGGCGTGTCGGTCAACTGGCAGTCACACAGCTAACGCCCCGCGCAGGATGCGCAGGGCACGCCGCTTACTGACGGTAGGCGGTTTTAATCTGGCGGATGGTGTTGCTGAATACCTCGGCCTGCGGTTTATCGGCCAGCGCGGACTGAACGTAGCGCTCCATGTTGATGATCACCTTACCGGCATCAGCCTGGCCCATGCCTTTCAGGATCAGCGTCACCATCATTTTCAGGCAGGCAACTTCATCCGCCAGCGCCTGGGTATCGCGCGATGTTACGAAATCTTCATCACTCATCATTATCTCCTTGGTGGAATGACCTTGTGCGCACACATTCTTCCCGTGCATAAAAAACAGAGTATATCATACGCTTGATGGAAGAATTTAGGCCACATCATCGACCCGCGCGCAGACGGTTAATTAATTGCGCCGTTCGCTATTTTTTGTGCGCAAAAAACTTCCACGGAAAGATTATTTTTTTGTGCTGCGGGCGGGAAGAAGCGAAGGCGGGTTATAAATTATAACTTAATGATATTAGTCACATTTTAACAATTTTATTCCAGTATGGTATTGCATCAGCTAAAAAAAACAATCACTGCGGCCTGCTATTTGACATGGGTCATTAGTTTTGAGATTTATCTGGCGCCCCTGATGTTCTTTCCACGCGAAACCCGGTAAGATAACGCCCCTGAAATATATTTTCCCCCACTAACCTGCGGAGTACGTCCCGTTGATCAGCCTGCTTCTTGTTGATGACCATGAACTGGTGCGCGCCGGTATTCGTCGCATACTGGAAGATATGAAGGGACTGGTGATTGCCGGGGAAGTGGCCTGTGGTGAGGATGCGGTAAAATGGTGCCGCACTCATCCTGTGGATGTGGTGCTGATGGACATGAACATGCCCGGCATTGGCGGACTGGAGGCGACGCGCAAAATCGTGCGCTTCAATCCGGATATCCGCATCATCATGCTGACTATCCACACCGAAAATCCCCTGCCAGCGAAAGTCATGCAGGCCGGTGCGGCAGGTTATCTCAGCAAAGGGGCGGCGCCGCAGGAAGTGGTCAGCGCCATTCGCTCGGTGCACGCTGGTCAGCGTTACATCGCCTCTGATATCGCTCAGCAGATGGCGCTGAGCCAGATTGAGCCGCAGCGCGCCGAATCACCGTTCAGCTGTTTGTCGGAAAGGGAATTGCAGATTATGCTGATGATTACCCGAGGGCAAAAGGTGACGGAGATTTCCGAGCAGCTTAACCTGAGCCCGAAAACCGTTAATAGCTATCGCTATCGCATGTTCAGCAAGTTGAACATCAGTGGTGACGTAGAGTTAACGCATCTGGCCATACGCCATGGCCTGTTCAATGCGGAGCCGTTAATCAGTAGTGAGTGACGTTTTCAATCCTAAAGCCTTTCTCAGCACTGTGACCAGTCAGCCCGGCGTCTACCGCATGTATGACGCGACAGGCACGGTGATCTATGTTGGTAAAGCCAAAGACCTTAAAAAACGCCTGAGCAGCTATTTCCGCACGCAGGTGGGAAGCCGTAAGACCGAAGTGCTGGTCAGCAACATCCATAATATTGATGTCACGGTCACCCATACCGAGACCGAAGCGCTGCTGCTGGAGCACAACTACATCAAGTTGTATCAGCCGCGCTACAACGTGCTGCTGCGCGATGATAAGTCGTACCCCTATATTTTCCTTAGCGGCGATCCGCATCCGCGCCTGGCGATGCACCGCGGTGCCAAACACGCTAAAGGCGAATACTTTGGTCCGTTTCCCAACGGCTATGCGGTGCGTGAAACCCTGGCGCTGCTGCAAAAGGTGTTTCCGATTCGCCAGTGCGAGAACAGCGTCTACCGCAACCGCTCGCGCCCGTGCCTGCAGTATCAGATTGGCCGTTGCCTCGGCCCCTGCGTCGCCGGCCTGGTGAGCGAAGAGGAATATGCGCAGCAAACCGACTATGTGCGGCTGTTTCTGGCCGGTAAAGACGATCAGGTAATTAATCAGCTGGTGCAGCGTATGGAGCAGGCCAGCGTGGGCCTGCGCTTCGAAGAGGCGGCGCGCCTGCGGGACCAGATTCAGGCGGTGCGGCGGATTACAGAGAAACAGTTCGTCTCCAATCAGGGCGATGATCTCGACGTGATGGGCGTGGCCTATGACGCCGGCATGGCCTGTCTGCACGTGCTGTTTATCCGGCAGGGCAAAGTGCTGGGCAGCCGCAGCTATTTCCCGAAAGTGCCCGCAGACACGGAACTCACCGAAGTGGTGCAGACGTTTGTCGGACAGTTTTATCTGCAGGGCAGCGAAGCGCGCACCTTACCGGCTGACATCCTGCTGGACTTCACTCTGCCTGAGCGGGAACTGCTGGCCGCATCGCTGAGCGAACTGGCCGGGCGCAAGGTCAGCATTCAGAGCAAACCGCGCGGCGACCGCGCGCGCTACCTGAAGCTGGCGCGCACCAATGCCGCTACGGCGCTGACGACGCGGTTGGCGCAGCACTCGACTATCCAGCAGCGTCTGGCGGCGCTGGCGGCGTTCCTCAAACTGGAGCAGATTAACCGCATGGAGTGTTTCGACATCAGCCACACCATGGGCGAACAGACCATCGCGTCCTGCGTGGTGTTCAACCGTGACGGCCCGCTGCGCGCTGACTATCGCCGCTACAACATTGAAGGAATTACTCCCGGTGATGACTACGCGGCGATGAATCAGGTGCTGCGCCGTCGTTACGGTAAGGCGCTGGAACCGGAAAAGATCCCGGATGTGATCCTGATCGATGGCGGTAAAGGGCAGCTGGCGCAGGCGCAGCAGGTGTTTGCGGAACTGGATGTGCCGTGGGATAAAAACCGGCCGATTCTGCTCGGCGTGGCAAAAGGCAGCGACCGTAAAGCTGGCCTGGAAACCCTGTTCTTTGCGGCGGAAGGCGAGGGCGTTTCGCTGCCGCCGGACTCGCCGGCGCTGCATGTTATCCAGCACATTCGTGACGACGCTCACAATCATGCAATTTCGGGCCACCGGAAAAAACGCGCCAAAGTGAAGAACACCAGCGCGCTGGAGAGCATCGAAGGCGTCGGACCCAAACGGCGTCAGCAGCTGCTGAAGTACATGGGCGGCCTGCAACCGCTGATGAATGCCAGCGTCGATGAGATCGCTAAAGTACCGGGTATCTCCTTCGCCCTGGCGGAAAAAATCTACTACTCGCTGAAACACTAACATTGAAACAGGGTGGGCAATGTAGGAACATACGTTAAATCCTACTCACACCAGACAGTTACTGGCATATGCAATTTAACATTCCGACGTGTCTTACCCTGTTTCGAGTTGTTCTGATCCCGTTCTTCGTGCTGGCGTTCTATCTGCCATTTCACTGGGCTCCCTTCGCGACGGCGCTGCTGTTTGTCATTGCTGCGGTCACTGACTGGTTTGATGGCTTCCTCGCGCGTCGCTGGAAGCAGACAACACGTTTTGGTGCCTTTCTCGATCCGGTCGCTGACAAAGTGATGGTGGCGATGGCGCTGGTGCTGGTCGCCGAGTATTTCCACGCCTGGTGGATCACGCTGCCGGCCGCCACCATGATCGCGCGTGAAATCATTATCTCGGCCTTACGTGAGTGGATGGCCGAGATTGGCAAGCGCAGCAGCGTGGCGGTATCGTGGATTGGCAAAGTGAAGACCACGGCGCAGATGCTGTCGCTGGTGGCGCTGCTGTGGCGTCCGGACGCGACCGTAGTCGGCGTTGGCGTGGTGGCGTTGTACATCGCAGCGGTGCTGACTTTCTGGTCAATGTTCCAGTATTTAAGCGCGGCACGCGGCGATTTGCTCGATAGCTGATCGATGCGATTTAAAAAGCAGCAAACGGACGCAGTGTGTGGATAATTCTATTGACTCGTTGCGTCAGATAAGTAGAATGCATCGCATCGAACGGCAGCAAGGCTGCAAGAAGCTGAATAAAATCAGCAAGTTCGGTGAAGCATAAGCAAATGCGGGAATAGCTCAGTTGGTAGAGCACGACCTTGCCAAGGTCGGGGTCGCGAGTTCGAGTCTCGTTTCCCGCTCCAGATATTGCAATACGTCGCAGACGGCTTGCACCTCAGATTAAAAGGCGCGTTGGCAGAGTGGCCATGCAGCGGATTGCAAATCCGTCCACCTCGGTTCGACTCCGGGACGCGCCTCCAGTTTACACCCTGCCCGGGTGGTGAAATCGGTAGACACAAGGGATTTAAAATCCCTCGGCTTATGGTCGTGCGGGTTCAAGTCCCGCCCCGGGCACCATATTTAATACCGAATAAAATCAAAGCAATAAGTAGCAATGTCGTGACCGCCCAAGGGCGGTTTTTTTGTGCCTGAAAAATAAAAACGGGACATAATGTCTGTCCCGCTAATCTCAATCCTGTGGCTGCCCGACCGGGCCTTCGCCTTCGCTGGCACCAGGCACTGACTGCTTGCTGGGCGCGTGTGGACGTCCGTCACTGCCCACCGCGTCGCTGTGTTGCATACAGCCGGCCAGGGTAACCAATGTCAGTGCCGCTAAGGCTGCCTTGATCAAACCACTCATCTTGCTCTCCTCCTGTTACGAATCGCGTAATCGTTAACGCACTGAGAAATAAGCAAAGCCACGAATACGCCTTTACGCAAGCGAAGCGCGTACAGTTTTCTTCTTTACTCTTAGCGCTCCTGCGCCAGCGTTTCAACGCGACGTCGGTATTCTCCCGGTGTGCAGCCAAACTCACGGACAAACGCTTTGTGAAAGGATGATTCGCTGGCGTAGCCGACGGCCAGAGCGATGTTGATTAACGGGGCTGTTTCGCGCGCCAGTCGCTGAGCGGCCAGCTGCAGACGAAGGGCGGTGAGCACGGCCAGCGGCGTGGTAGCGCTGAGCTGGCGGAACAGCAGCGCGAAGGAAGCGCGGGACATAAACACTTGCTGAGCCATGGCTTCTACCGTCCACGGCCTTTCCGGCGCGGCGCACAGTTGGGTGATTAAAGGGCCAATACGTGGATGCAGAGCCACGGAGAGTAAGCCAGGGTGCGCTGCGTGAGTTGAGAGCCCATGACGCACCGCCAGTGTGAACAGGCTGCCAATCTGCTGGCTGCGAAGTGCGGCATCACCAGCAGCTGGCAGTGCGTCAGCACTCTGGGTGATGAACGGTAGCACCGCAGCCAGCCAGCGCCCATCGCTGCTTGTGGGTTCGGGGGCCAGCATTAGCACTTCGGGCAGGGCGGTGAGGAAAGCATGCGCCGACGCGGGCAGTTCCAGCAGGCCGCACACCAGTTGGGTTGGCTGCGTATGGCGCTGATAAATACGATGCGCGGCGTTTTGTGGCAGAAATATGACGCTGCCAGCAGTGAGTTCGACACCCGCAGTGACGGGCATATCCAGCATGACCGGGCCGCCTGTGACCGTATGCCAGCGCACTGCGCACAGGTGCCCGGCGCTGTGCGGCAGTTGCCACTCACCGCTCAGCACGCAGTTCTTATCTATGCTGCCCTGCGGGTTATGCAGCAGCAGCAGTTGACTCAATGGATCCATCTGTTTTTCCCTTTTCCCTGAACTGCCCGCTTGATTCAGACGCAAAGACAAAAATACCAGCGTTGCGGCGAAATACGGCGCGGCAGCAAACCGTAAGCTTTGGGTGATGACTATTTTTGACGCTTATGGAGAACATCATGAACCATTATCAGGCAGCAATCATCGGCTTTGGTAAAGCAGGTAAAACGCTGGCGGCGGCTTTGGGGCGCGCCGGATGGCGCGTCGCGATCATCGAAAAATCCCGCGCAATGTATGGTGGCACCTGCATTAATGTTGGCTGTATCCCAACGAAAGCACTGGTACACGATGTGCAACATCATGCCAGTTTCAGCGATGCCATGCAGCGCAAAGCGGCAGTAGTAGAATTGTTGCGTGAGAAGAATTATCTCAACCTGGCCGCTATTGGGAAGGTCGATGTCATTGATGGTGAGGCGGAATTTGTGGATGCCCACACGCTGAAAATCACCTCCTCACAGCAGGTCAGCCAGATTCATGCTGAGCGAATTTTTATCAATAGCGGTGCCGAAGCGGTGTTTCCCGCACTGGAAGGCTTAGTTGCCGGACCGCGCGTGGTTGACAGCAGCGGGATCCTGAATTTAACGCAACTACCGCAGCGGCTGGGGATCCTTGGCGGCGGTTATATTGGCGTTGAGTTTGCTTCCATGTTTGCCGGTTTTGGTAGCGAAGTGACGTTGTTTGAAAGTGCACCGCAATTTCTGGCGCGGGAAGATGATGATATCAGTGCGGCGATAGCCGGGATCCTGCAGGAGCAGGGCGTTAAGCTCGAGCTCAACACTGCATTACAGCGTGTAACCAGCGGTCGCGACAGCGTGACGCTGCATACCGCACAGGGCGATCGTGAAGTCGATGTGCTGCTGGTCGCCACGGGCCGTCGCCCGGCGACGAAGGCACTGAAATTGGAAAACGCGGGAGTAGTGACCGATGCGCGCGGCGCGGTGCGCGTCGATAAACAGCTTAAAACCTCTGTGGATCATATCTGGGCGCTGGGCGATGTTACCGGCGGGCCACAGTTTACCTATATTTCGCTTGATGATTTCCGCATCGTTTACGATCAGTTGCTGGGCAAGGGCACGCGCACCACCGAAGACCGCATTAACATCCCGTATTCCGTGTTTATGACGCCTGTGTTATCACGCATTGGTTTGACTGAAGCGCAGGCGCGCGCGCAGGGGAGGGATATTCAGGTGGTGACACTGCCGGTTGCCGCGATTCCACGTGCGCGCGTTGTTGACGACACCCGTGGCATGCTCAAAGCCGTGGTTGATAATGGCAGCCAGCAGATTCTCGGCGTGGCGCTGCTGGCAGCGGACTCGCATGAAGTCATTAACATCGTGAAAACGGTAATGGATGTCGGGCTGCCGTATAGCGTGTTGCGTGACCAGATTTTTACCCACCCAACCATGAGCGAATCGCTCAATGATCTGTTTGCCCTGGTAAAATAATGACGAACAGGACGCCTGCACCGGGCGTCCCGATCGCACATCTAGCCGAGATTGCCGCTCAGGCGATCGCGGAAATCGCTGCTGCGGTTATCCAGGCCGGTGAAGGTGACGCTGGCGCCGTGCCGCTGGTAGCGGTACTCAATGGCGTCGAGCGCCGCCACGCTGGAGGCATCCCAAATCTGCGCGTGGGTCAAATCGATGGTGACGCGCTGCGGATCGTGGCCGTAGTCAAAATGCTCAAACAGATCGTTGCTGCTGGCGAAAAACAGCGGGCCACGCACCGTGTAGTGCACCTGCTGGCCATCGTCACTCAGCTGACGTTCGGCGTGGATCACGTGAGCGATGCGGCGGGCAAACAGCATCATGGCGAGCATCACTCCCACCAGCACGCCAAGCGCGAGGTTACCGGTCCACACTGTGACGGCGACGGTCAGCACCATCACCAGCGTTTCCGACCACGGCATGCGTTTTAGCGTGGCCGGCTGCAGGCTGTGCCAGTTCACGGTTTTCACCGCGACCACCATCATAATGCCCGCCAGCACCACCATCGGAATCTGCGCCATGATCTGGCTCAGACCGGTGACCAGCAACAGCAGCACCAGCGCCGCGGCCACGGTGGACACCCGGGTACGCGCCTTGCCCAGCTCAACGTTAACAATGGTCTGGCCGATCATCGCGCAACCGGCGATACCGCCGTAAAAGCCTGCCAGAATATTGCCGACGCCCAGCGCCCAGGATTCACGCCGCTTACCGGAAGGCGTATCGGTCATGTCATCCACCAGTTTGGCGGTCAGCAGGGATTCCATCAGGCCGACGAAGGCGACCGACAGCGCGGTGGGCCAGACAATCTGCAGCGTCTGCAAATTAAGCGGCACCAGCAGGGTATTGAAATCCGGCAGGCCGGCGCGCATTGGCCCTTCATCGCCGACGTTGGGCACGCGATAGCCCAGCAGCAGCGCGACAGCGGTGACAGCCACGATAGCCACCAGCGGCGAAGGCACGCTTTTAAGCACTTTGGGCAGCAGCAGCACGATGGCCAGCGTGGCGGCGAACAGCAGCCACACCAGACCCGACTGGCCCCAGACGTGCGGCACCTGTGCAAAGAAAATCAGTATACCCAGCGCGTTAACGAAGCCGATCATCACCGAGCGCGGAATATAGCGCATCATGCGCGACAGCCCGGCAAGGCCGAAAATGATCTGAATAAGACCGCCGAGGATCACCGCTGGCAGAATGTACTCCACGCCATGCGCGTGCACCATCGGTCCGATCACCAGCGCGACGGAACCGGCCGCCGCGGTGACCATCGCTGGCCGTCCTCCCAGAATCGACAGCGTCAGGCACAGCACCACCGAAGCGACAAGACTGACTTTAGGGTCGACGCCGGCAATCACGGAAAACGAAATCACTTCCGGTATCAGCGCCAGGGCGGTAATCACCCCGGCCAGGCACTCGCGGGTGAAAAGAGAGGGTGAACGCAGCACACGTGCGACCGTGATGTCGCTCGCTGTGGCAGCGGGGCGATCGGCAGTTTGACTCATCTGTTGCAGGCTCTTTTATTGGATGCGCATGCCGTCACGGCATAGCAATATTTAGTGGAAAAGTTAACGCGGGCGATGTTACCGGGTGATGACGCGAGGCGCCAGTAAAACGGGGTGATAAGGTTGAGTCCATCCCTGGAATCCGCTGCGGCTACAGCGAAAAATCATCCGGAGTCTGGTGAACCACCAGTTCCAGCAGGTGACGGTAGACATCCAGCTGGACGACATCGGCTTCCTGCTCCAGCCGGCCAATCAGGGCAGCAATAATGGCCTTATTGGTCACCGGCATACCGCTGTGCAGGATTTCAGCAATCAGATGGCCTAAGACTTCCATCTCATTGGTTTCACTGTTAACGGCCTGTTTAAAATTGTCAGCGATGGTATCGCTGCTGTTGACGGCATTTTGCATGTGTAAGCCCTTAAGATTGGCTGATGGCCCAGCGGCCAGCACAACCAGGAAGAAATATTTCCGCGCGGACAGGCGCGAAAAACCTGACTCACCACCCAACACAAAAAGACACCTCTGAAGGTGGAAATCCACAACACCTTCAGAGGCGACGCAACTGCATCATTCGTTACCGAATCGTTAACCGATTCATGGCGGCTAAAGTTATACAGTAACCCCTAATCTGTACAAGCGGCGGCTTGTGCATTTCGTGCTTATCAGGCTAATTTACTCAATATTATAGGGTATTTTGCCGAAAAAAGTTATACAGGCAAGCTGTACACACGACCTGATCGGGCCTTTCCGCGACTTAAGTGAAACTGGTAATCTGCGCGCAGCACGACTAAATTTGCTGATGTAAGCAAACTTTTCATTCGCACGTCGCTTAGCTTATAATAACCCTCCCATTTAGTTAGAACTCTAACCATTAGGCCGCTACGCTTTGACTGACCATCCACAACCGTTCTCCCGTCTGTTGCATCTTACTGCCCATGCGTGGCGGCTGGCGGTTGATCGCCGCCTGAAAGAGAGCGGTTTGAGTATGAGTAGCTGGCTGGCAATTGCCAGCGTAGCGACCGCCAGTGAACCGCCGACGCAAAAAGCGCTGGCACAGCTATTGGGGCTGGAGGAAGCCAGTGTGGTGCCGCTGGTCGATCGGCTGGTGAAACAGCAGCTGCTGGCACGGGTGCAGCCAAAGGAAGATCGTCGCAAGCGCCTGCTGGTGTTAACCGAGCAGGGCGGCGAGGCGTTCGCTACGGTAAAAACGCAGGCGGATGCGCTGCGCGCCCAGCTGCTGGCCGATATCGATCCCGCCGCGCTGGCAGTGACCGAAAATGTGTTGCAGCAGCTGCTTGAACGCTTAGGAAACGTATAGCCGTGGCGAAACGTAACCCGTATGCCCCTCGCGAATGGCTGCCGCACGAAAAGCCGATGCTGCCGGGATCGCCCTCGACACCGCTGCATGCGCCATCGAAACGCATCGCGTTTGGCCTGATCGGCCTGCTGATCTCCATTACCGGCGCGCTGAGTAATGCGCTGGTGACCGCCAACCTCACCAATCTGCAGGGCACCTTCGCCGCGTACAGCAACGAAATCGCCTGGCTGCCGGCGGTCTACGTGATGGGCAATATCTCCATTAATCTGTTGCTGGTGAAGTTCCGCCAGCAGTTTGGTCTGCGGCTGTTTACCGAAGCTTTTCTGGTGCTGTACGTCATCGTGGCGTTTTTTCACATCCTCGCGAACGATCTCAGCTCGGCGATTATCGTGCGTACCGCGCACGGCATGGTGGGCGCGGCGCTCAGCTCGCTGGGCATCTATTATCAGATCCAGGCCTGGCCGGCGAAGCACCGTCTCAAAGCGCTGGTGATTGGCATCACCGCCTCACAGCTGGCGATTCCGCTGGCGCGGCTGTTCTCCAGCGAGCTGCTGCAGCTGGAGGAGTGGCGCGGCCTCTATCTGTTTGAGCTGGGCCTGGCGATGATTGCGCTGGGCTGCGTGCTGGTGGTCAAGCTGCCGCCGGGCGACCGTATCAAAGCGTTCGAAAAGCTCGATTTCGTCACATTTATGCTGCTGGCACCGGGCATGGCGTTATTGTGCGGCGTGCTGTCGCTCGGGCGCATTGAGTGGTGGTTCAGCACACCCTGGCTTGGTGTCTGTCTGGCGCTGGCGCTGGTGCTGATTGTCGCGGCGGTGGTGCTGGAGCATAACCGCGCTAACCCGCTGATTAACACCCGCTGGCTGAGCAATGGCATGATCGTGCGGCTCGGCATCGTGATGATCATGATGCGCATCGTGCTGGCCGAGCAGAATACCGGCGCGGTGGGCTTTCTGCAGCAGCTGGGCCTGCTCAACGATCAGATGCGCGGGCTGGCGCTGGCGATCATTGCGGGCGTGATCTGCGGCATGATTGCCAGCGCGCTGACCATCAAACCCAACCATCTGAGCTGGCCAATCGTGGTCTCGCTGGCCGTAATGATTGTCGCCTCGCTGATGGATGCGCAATCCAGCCCGCTGACGCGCGCCAGCAATCTCTACTTCAGCCAGTTTCTGCTCGGTTTCAGCAGTGCCTTTTTCCTTGGGCCAGCGATGCTGCTTGGCATCGGCGGCGTGGTGACTCAGCCGAAAAATCTGGTGAGTTTTGTCGTGCTGTTTGGCATGAGCCAGAATCTTGGCGGGCTGATTGGCTCTGCCATTCTCGGCACCTTCCAGACGTGGCGCGAAAAATATCACTCCAGCCTGCTGGGCGATCAGCTGTCGCTGCTCGATCCCAATGTGGTGGATCGCCTCAGCCAGTACAGCGCGCTGTTTCGCAGCCAGCTGGCGGACAGCGGCCTGGTCAGCGCGCAGAGCAGCAGTCAGTTGCAAACCGTGGCCACGCTGCAGGCCAACGTGCTGGCTTATAACGATACCTATTTACTGACCGCCGCGCTGGCAATGGTAACGCTGATGTGGGTGCTGTGGCGCCTGACGCGGCTGCGTTACCTTAACTGGCGCCAGGCGCGACATAATCTGACTGAGCAACAGCAGCAGGCTGCGCCAGCAAACCGAACGGAGACCCCATGAGTCAACAGGACGATTTACAGGCTGCGGAGCGCGAGCGCACCAACCGCCGACGCATTCTCTCTATCGCCGCCGGGAGCGGTATCGCCATCGTGGGCGTGCTGGTGATTTTATACGCCTGGCAGCTGTGGCCCTTTACCAGCACCATCCAGTCAACGGAAAACGCCTACGTGCGCGGCCAGGTGACCTTTATCAGCCCGCAGGTCAGCGGCTACCTGACGAACGTTGAGGTGGTGGATCTGCAGCCGGTGCGCAAAGGACAGTTGCTGATGACCATTGACGATCGTATCTATCGCCAGCGCGTGCATCAGGCGCAGGCACAGCTGGCGATGAAGATCGCCGCGCAGAATAACAACCAGCAGCAGCAGAAGAGTGCGGAGGCCACTATCGCCAGCAATAAAGCCGCACTGGAGAATGCCAAAGCGCAGGCGCTGAAAAGCAGTCTGGATTTGAAGCGGGTGGAAAATCTGGCGGCGGATGGCTCGCTGTCGGTACGCGAGCGTGACGCCGCGCGCGCAGCCAATGCGCAGGCCCAGGCCCAGCTGCGCCAGGCGGCGGCGCAGGTGGCGGTCTCGCAGCAGAATCTGCAAACCACCATCGTTAACCGCGCGGCGCTGGCCGGCGACGTAGCCAGCGCGCAGGCGGCACTGGAGCTGGCCAATATCGATCTGGACAATACGCGCATTATCGCGCCGGACAGCGGCCAGCTCGGTCAGCTGTCGGTGCGCAAAGGCACGTACGTTACTGCCGGCACGCGGCTGACCTCGGTGGTGCCGGATAATAAATGGGTGATTGCCAACCTGAAGGAAACCCAGCTGGCGCGTGTGCGCCCCGGTCTGCCGGTGTCGATCCGCGTTGATGCGCTGGACGGCAAGCGCTTTGACGGCCGCGTTGAGTTTATCTCGCCCGCCGCCGGATCTGAGTTCAGCGCCATCTCACCAGATAACGCCACCGGTAACTTCGTGAAAATCGCCCAGCGTATTCCGGTGCGCATCAAAATTCTTGGTGATGAACTGCAGCAGCTGCGCCCCGGGATGTCAGTGGAAGTCGACATTGATACCGCCGCCGAACCAAACCGGGATGCATTATGAAGCGGCCGTTACTCGCGGCGCTCATCGCGCTGCTGCTGACCGGCTGCGCCCGCGAAGTGGAGCAGGCGCCGTCGTCGCTGCCGATTCCACCCGGCTGGCGCCAGCAGGTCGGGCCCGCCGCCGCGCCGGAAGCGCAGTGGTGGCGCAGCTTTGGTGATGATCGCCTCAACTGGCTGGTGAACCAGGCGCTGCAGCACAACAGCGATATTCTCATTGCCCGGTCGCGCGTTGATCAGTATCGCGCCGAGCTGCGCGCTGCGCAGGGCGACAACTTCCCCACGCTGTCGGCGGGCGTGGCGGCAACCCATCAGCGTGCGCTGTCAGCGGCGACCGGTCAGCCATACGAAAGTGCGGTATTTCAGGGACTGCTGCAGGCCAATTATGAGGTCGACTTATGGGGCAGCCGCAGCAACAGCATCCGCGCGGCGGAAGCCACGCTGGCGGCGCAGCGTGCGGCGGCCTCGGCAGCCGAGCTGACGGTGGCCAGTTCGGTCGCGTCCGGTTACCTCAGCCTGTGCGCGCTCGACGAGCAGCTGCGCGTGACCGAGGCCACGCTGGAAACGCGGCAGAACTCGCTGAACCTGGCGCAGCGTCAGTTCGAAACCGGCTATACCTCGCGGCTCGAATGGATGCAGGCGGCGTCGGAGTATCAGACAGCGAAAGCGCAAATTCCTCAGCTGCAGCATCAGATCGCCCAGCAGGAGAACGCGCTCAGCATTCTGGTTGGCATGAATCCGCGCCAGATTGCACGCAGCAGCCAGTTCGACCAGCTGCGACTCCACGCACTGCCGGCGCTGCTGCCGTCGCAGCTGCTGAATCGCCGGCCTGACATAGTCCAGGCGCAGCGCCTGCTGCTGGCGAGCGACGCGTCGCTGGCGGCGGCGCAGGCACAGCTGCTGCCATCGCTCAACCTGACGGCGTCCGGCACGCTGCAGAGCAGCCAGCTACACGATCTGCTGGATAATCCGTTCCGCCTGTGGAGCATCGGCGGCAGCGTGCTGGCACCGCTGCTCAACCGCGAAGCGCTGACCGCGCAGGTGGATGTGGCGATGGCGTCGCGCAACCAGGCGCTGTACGGCTACGAAAGGGTGGTGCGCAACGCCTTTGCCGAGGTGGATAACGCGCTGGATGCCATTACGCGCAGCCAGCAGCAGCTGACAGAGTTGCAGGCGCAGGAGCGCTACGTTGCCGAGGCGTGGCGGATTGCGCGCAACCGTTATCAGAATGGCTATGCGTCCTACCTTGATGAGCTTGATGCGCAGCGCACGCTGTTCAGCACCCAGCTGAATATTGTGGCGGTGAAAAACACGCTGCTGCTGGCGCAAATCGATCTCTACCGCGCCCTCGGCGGCGGCTGGCAGGGTTGATCATCATGCCGCAGCCGCCTGGCTGCGGTCATAAATGACGTCTAAAGCCCGTTCACCCCGCTTTCACAACAGCACCAGCCCGAACTTAAGTGGTTCATGCTTTTTTTTACTTGTCTTTACAATTAGTGGTATTATCCGCGGCGCTTTACACAGTCTGAACGGAACTATGCAGGGGTTGTTGCCTGCACGGCCGCGTGGTTGCGCGGCTTGCCATGACAGGGGAAGAAAAGGAAATGATGAACAAAAAAGCCACGCTGGCACTGCTGGTTGCAGCGGTATTAATCACCGGCTGTGCATCGCGCACGGCACCGATCCAGAACGTCAGCCAGACGGTCGCGCAGAGCTACAGCGATCAGCAGATGCAGCGGGCTATCGTGGAAGCTGGCGCGGCCAATCACTGGGTGATCTCACCGGCGGGTTCGGGCGTGATGAATGGTCTGCTGGCAGAACGCGGCCACACGGCGAATATCCGTATCACCTACACTGCTAACAGCTACCGCATTGATTACGTCAGCAGCACCAATCTGAAAGCAGGCAGTGGCCAGATTCACCGTAACTACAACCGCTGGATTCAGAACCTGAACCAGGGCATCCAGACCCGTCTGGCGGTGCAGGCGGTAAAATAAGTCATCACGCGCGCCGCTAACAGTTAATCGTAAAGTTAGCTGGCACGCTGCCGAAATAGAAACAGGCGGACCCGATGTCCGCCTGAGAACTCGGCGACATCCGCGTGAGGCGGATGACTGGAATAGAGAGCAGGGAAGGGATGCCGCGCAGCGAAAATCTGACCATCCCTGAGGCTGAAGAAAGAATGCAGGTATGAAACTCGCTTACTCCCTTGTTGACTGGCATGCCATCGCGCCGGGCCACAGCAGTGCCGACGACTGGCAGCGCTGGGCGCAACACGCGCCGGTACTGGATGCCTGCCTGGCTATCGCCAAACCTCAGTTTTTACCGATGATGACTGCCCGTCGTCTCAGCCCCGGCAGCCGCGCTGCCGTTGAGTGCGGCCTTGCGCTGCTGGCCCGACAGTCGGTTGACGCCGTGGTGTTTACCAGCCGCCATGGCGAACTGGAACGCAATCTGCGTATTCTGCGTACGCTTGCGGACGGCCAGCCGCTATCCCCCACCGACTTCGCGATGTCGGTGCACAACTCGGCGGTCGGCAGCCTGACCATCGCCGCACGTCAGCCATTAGTGTCATCGTCAATTTCTGCCGGCATCGACAGCTTCCAGCAGGGCCTGCTTGAGGTCAGCACGCTGCATCAGGCCGGTTACCGGCAGGTGCTGCTGGTGGATTTTGACGGGCTGGTGCCCGACTACTACCGTCCGTGGCTGCCGGAGATCGATACCTTTAATGCACCCTACGCGGTTGCGCTGCTGCTGCGCGCCGGCGAAGCGTGGCGCTGTACGGCGACCGCCGCCCGCGCTCAGCCCGATGCGCTGCCGCAGAGCCTGCAGTTTCTGCATGCGATGCTGAGCGAAACGGCGGATTTCACCCTGGCCGGCGAGCGTCATCAGTGGCGCTGGGAGCGTGCTCATGGCGGATAACGCTATGCCGATGCGTCAGCGGCGCGGTGGCAACTATTACTGGCGGCTGGTGATGACCGCGCTTTGCTTTAGCCTGTTCAGCATTGGCGGTCTGTTGCTGTCGCTGATCTGGTTCAACCTGCTGCTGCTGATTCAGCGTGACGGTCTGCGCCGGCGGCAGATCGCGCGCCGCAGCATTGCGTTGAACTTTCGCTGCTTTCTGCGCTTCTGCCGTTTTGTCGGCGTGTATGACTATCAGATGCTGGGTGCAGAAGCGCTGCGTCAGGATCGCGGCTGCCTGATTGTCGCCAACCATCCGTCGCTGATCGATTACGTGATGATCGCCTCGCTGTTACCCGAGATGGATTGCCTGGTGAAGGCCGACCTGCAGCACAACATTTTCTTCCGCGGCGTTATTAAATCAGCCGATTACCTGATCAACAGCGAGGCGGAGACGCTACTGCCGGATAGCCAGCAGCGGCTGGCACGCGGCGATACCATTCTAATTTTCCCCGAAGGGACGCGCACCCGCTACGGCCAGCCGCTGCAACTGCAGCGCGGTGCGGCAAATATTGCGGTGCGCGCCGGATGCGATCTGCGCGTGATTCATATCACCTGTACCCAGCGTATGCTCGACAAGCAAAGCCGCTGGTATCAGATTCCGCTGGTTAAACCGGTTTTTACGGTACGCGTACAATCGCGTATTGCCAGCCACGCCTTTCACGAAGCGGATGAGGATGCGCAGCCGCTGGCCGCGCGCCGTTTGACGCGTTATCTGCAACAGGCGCTGGTGCCTGAAGAGACAAAGTAAGTTATGCAAGCACTGATTGACGACATTAAAACCATGATTATCGACACGCTGAATCTGGAAGATATCAGTCCGGATGATATCGATAGCGATGCACCGCTGTTTGGCGAAGGGCTGGGGCTCGACTCGATCGATGCGCTGGAGCTGGGACTGGCGGTGAAAAACCGCTTCGGCGTGCAGCTCTCCGCCGAGAGCGAAACGCTGCGGGCGCACTTTTTTTCCGTGGCCACGCTGGCCGCTTTTGTTGAACAACAGCAAGCCTGAGAACCGTCGACATGAATAAACAAGATATTTACCAGGAAGTGGCGACGCTGCTGACTACGCTGTTCGAAATTGATCCGGACGAGATCCGCCCGGACGCTCGCCTGTATGAAGATCTCGAACTCGACAGTATTGATGCGGTTGACATGGTGGTGCATCTGCAAAAACGCACCGGGCGTAAGATCAAGCCAGAAGCCTTCCGCGCGGTGCGCACCGTACAGGACGTGGTTGACGCCGTCGACCAGCTGATGCGCGACCAGGCCTGATAAACGCCATGCACAGGCTGTTGCAGCTGCTGAACGCGCTGGCGCTGATCGCCTGGCCATTGCTGGTATGGCTGGCGCTGACTCACCCGCAGTGGCGCGGCGTGCTGGTGCTGCTGGCGCTGGTGTTTGCGGCGCGCATCTGGAGCCTGCGTCAGGCGCAGGGCGCGCTGAACCGCACGCTGCTGCTGCTGGCGCTGATCGGCTGCCTGCTGTCTCTCGCCAGTATCGTGTTGCGGGCGCAGCATCTGCTGCTGTGGTATCCGGTGGTGGTGAATGGCCTGTTGCTTCTGCTGTTCGCCGCGTCGCTGTTCAGCCCGATGCCGCTGGTAGAGCGCCTGGCGCGCCTGCGTGAACCTCAGCTGCCGCCGCGTGCCGTCCGTTATACCCGACGCGTGACGCAGGTGTGGTGCGGGTTTTTTATTTTCAACGGCAGCGTGGCCCTGACTACCTGCCTGCTGAGTCATATCCGGCTATGGACACTCTGGAACGGGTGCATCAGCTATGTGCTGATGGGCGCGCTGATGGGCGGCGAATGGCTGCTGCGTCAGCGCATGAGGAAACACGCATGAAGGCCGTGGCGATTCGCGACTGGCTGCACGGCGCCGATCGTCTCGTCGCCTGGCAGGGGCAACAGCTGCATACGCTGGCGCAGATGCGGCAGCAGGTGCTGGGCTTAACCCATCAGCTACAGGCGCAGCCTGGCGCACGCTGGGCGCTGTGCTTTGACAACAGTTACCACTTTACCGTGGCGCTGCTGGCGAGCTGGTACGCCGGCAAAACGCCGGTCATCCCGGGCCACTGCCGCGCAGCGCAGCTGGAAGAGATGCACGACAGTCTTGATGGCGTGATCAGCGATATGCCGCTGGCGGTCACCCTGCCACAGCTACGCTGGGACGGCGCGCTGGCGCAGGGCGCGCTGCCAGAGATAGCGGCGCAGGCGAGTCTGGTGCTGTTCACCTCCGGCTCAACCGGAACGCCGCGTCGCGTGGTCAAATCACTGCGCGCCATGGATCTGGAAGCTCAGTGGCTGGCCGATCTGTGGGGCACGCGTCTGCAGGCGTGTCACGTCATTGCCTCGGTAAGCCATCAGCATCTGTATGGCCTGAGTTTTCGCATTATTCTGCCGATGGCGCTCGGCCTGCCGTTCGCCGCGCAGCAAATTTTTTATGGTGAGCAACTGGCGGATCAGCGTGCCGATCGCCGCTACGCCTTTATCAGCAGCCCGGCGTTTTTGCGCCGGCTGGACACGGCGCTGGTGGCGCCGCCCTGTGCACTGATTGTCTCCGCGGGCGGCGCGTTGCCGGGCGCGGATGCGCAACGCGCGCAGCAAACGCTGGACTGCGCGGTGGATGAAATTTACGGCAGTACCGAAACCGGGGTGATCGCGTGGCGCCGGGCCAGCGATGACGCTGCGCTGTGGCAGTGCTTCCCCCACGTCTCGCTGCGCGAGATCGCGCCGCAGCGCTGGCAGGTCTTCTCCGATCTGCTGGAGAGCCGCGCGGGCTGTGCGCTGGACGACCGTATCGTGCAGCAGCCGTCGGGCCGGTTTCAGCTGGCAGGGCGCCAGGATCGGGTGGTGAAAATTGAAGACAAGCGCGTGTCGCTGAGCGAAGTAGAGCGTCGCCTGCTGGCGCTGCCTGGTGTGGAAGATGCCGCCGCGCTGGCGATTCAGCGTCACGGCCGCCATGCCATCGCGGTGGTGCTGGCGCTGCCGCAACTGCCAGACGCCGCCACGCTGCACCAGCGTAAACAACAATGGAAACGCGCGCTGCAACCCTGGCTGGAGCCGGTCGCCATGCCGCGCTACTGGCGGGTGGTGACGGCGATTCCGGTCACCGCGCAGAGCAAGCGCGCATGGCCGCAGATAGAGGAATTGTTTGATGTTACCGGTTGAATTAGACGCGCAACAGCAGGACGACACGCTCACCCTGCGCCTGCTGGCGGCTGCCGACCTGCTGTGGTTTCGCGGCCACTTCCCGACGCTGCCGATTCTGCCGGGAGTGGCGCAGCTTGACTGGGTACTGCACTACGGCCTGACGCGCCTGGCGCCTGGTAAGAGCTTTGCCTCGATTGAAAACATCAAATTCCAGCAGCCGGTGCCGCCGGATGCGCAGCTGGAGCTGCAGTTGCAGTGGCTGCCGGAAAAGTCGCTGCTAAGTTTTCGCTACGCGCTGCTGCGCGGTGCGCAGGCTGAGGTCGCCAGCAGCGGGAAGATTCGCCTGTGCTGAGTGCCTCTTTTGCGCCCTGCGTGCTGATTCCCTGCTACAACCACGGTGCCATGCTGGCGTCGGTGCTGGCGCGGCTGGCCCCGTTCAACCTGCCGGTGATCGTGGTCGACGACGGCAGCGATGCCCGGACCAAACAGCATATCGCTGCGCTGGATGCGCCGCAGCTCCGGGTGCTGACGCTGCCGCACAACCAAGGTAAGGGAGCGGCGGTGATTGCCGGACTGCGCGCCGCCGCGGCCGTGGGCTTTAGTCATGCGCTGCAGCTGGACGCCGACGGACAGCATCAGGTGGAGGACACACCGCGCATGCTGGCAGAGGCCGAACGCTATCCGCACTGCCTGATCTCCGGCCAGCCGCAGTACGATGCCTCAATCCCGAAATCCCGGCTCTATGGACGCTACATCACCCATTTCTGGGTATGGGTGGAAACGCTGTCGTTTTCGCTGAAAGACAGCATGTGCGGTTTCCGCGTCTATCCGCTGGCAGCGTCGCTTGAGCTGTGCGATCGCCGCGCTATCGGCCAGCGCATGGATTTTGACACCGAGATCATGGTGCGCCTCTACTGGCAGGGCACGCCGAGCCGGTTTATCCGCACGCGCGTGACCTATCCGCCGAGCGGCGTCTCACACTTTGACGCGCTGCATGACAACCTGCGTATCTCGTGGATGCACACCCGTCTGTTCTTTGGCATGCTGCCACGCATCCCGCAGCTGCTATCCCGCCGGCGTCAGCAGGCGCACTGGGCAGCGACGCCAGAGCGCCGCGGCCAGTGGGGGCTGCGCTTTATGCTGTGGCTGTACCAGCGTGCCGGCCGCCTGCCGTTTATTCTGCTGCTGTGGCCGGTGGTGGCGGTGTACTGGCTCAGCGGTCGCGCGGCGCGGGCGGCGTCGCAGCAGTGGCTGACGCGCGTACAGGCCGTGGCGCATCAACAGCAGATTGCGCTGCCGCGGCCGCTCAGCAGCTATTGCCACTTCCTGCGTTTTGGCAACAGCATGCTGGATAAAGTCGCCAGCTGGCGCGGTGACCTGCAATGGGGACGCGATATCGACTTCGCGCCCGGTGCGGAAACGGTGATTCGCGCCGCTGAAGGCAAAGGCCAGCTGATTCTCGCCTCGCATCTGGGCGATATCGAAGCCTGCCGGGCGATGGCGAAGCAGGTCAGCGGTCTGGTGATCAACGCGCTGGTGTTCACCGACAACGCCCAGCGCTTCCGCGCGGTGCTGGAGAGCATTGCGCCGCAGGCGGGCGTCAATCTGCTGCCGGTCAGTGATATCGGCCCGGACACCGCAATTTTACTGCAGCAAAAGCTGGATGCCGGTGAGTGGGTGGCCATCGTTGGCGACCGCACCGCCGTGCAGCGTCAGCGCGGCGGCGAACGGCGCGTGGTGTGGAGTGAATTTATGGGCCAACCGGCACCGTTCCCGCAGGGACCTTTTGTGCTGGCGGCGGCGCTGCGCTGTCCGGTGCTGCTGATGTTCGCGCTGCGCCAGCAGGGCAAACTGCGCGTGCACTGCGAGGCCTTTGCCGATCCTTTACCGCTGCCGCGCAATGGGCGACAGCAGGCGCTGCAGGCGGCGGTCGATCGCTATGCTGCGCGCCTGCAGCATCATGCCCTGCTGGCACCGCTGGACTGGTTTAACTTTTACGATTTCTGGGCTCTGCCCGAAGAGGAGCAACGCGATGCGTAACGCAAGCTGGCGCGCGGAGATTGAACGGGTGGTCTCGTTTCATGACTGCGATCCGATGGGCGTGGTGTGGCACGGCAACTATTTCCGCTACTTCGAAGTGGCGCGTGAAGCGCTGCTGCGCAGTATCAACTACAGCTATGCAGAGATGAGCGCCAGCGGCTACGTCTGGCCGGTGGTTGATACCCGGGTTAAATACCGCCTGCCGCTGCGCTGTGAAGAGGCCATTCGTGTTGAAGCCAGCATCAGCGAATATGAAAACCGGCTGCGCATCGATTATGTCATCCGTAACGCTGCCGGGCAGGTGACCACCAAAGCGCACACGCTGCAGGTGGCGGTCAGCGCCAGCACGCAGGAGATGTGCTTTGTCTCGCCGGATATTCTGCTGCAGCGTTTGGGGGTGTCATCATGATTCGTCTGGTCTGCCTGCTGCTGACGCTGCTCAGCGCCAGCGCCAGCGCGGTGACGCTGGAACAGCTACAGCAGCGCTTTGCCAGCCAGCCGGTGATTCGCGCCAGCTTTGTACAGGTGCGCAGCATCGCCGGCATGGCACAGCCGCTGGTGTCGCGCGGCCAGCTGTTGATTGCTCAGCAGCAGGGGCTGTGGTGGCACCAGGCGACACCGTTCCCGATGACGCTGATTCTGGATGATCACCGCATGGTGCAAAGCATGAGCGGCCAGCCACCGCAGGTGATCACCGCTGACAGCAATCCGCAAATGTTCCAGTTTAACCATCTGCTGCGCGCGCTGTTCCAGGCGGATGAGCAGGTACTGCGCGAGAATTTTGTGCTCGATTTCCACGATGACGGTGGCGACGGCTGGCAGCTGAGCCTGACGCCGAAAGCGGCACCGCTGAATAAGATCTTCAACCGCATCGATCTGCAGGGCGCGGCGTATCTCAACCGCATTACGCTGGATGACCGCCAGGGCGATAAAACGGAAATCACCCTGAGCGATACCCGTACGCAGCCCGGCCAACTGACTGATGAAGAGCGAGCCCGTTTTGCCGCAGCGCAGTGAGATTTTTGCCGCGCGCGCCTGGCTGGCCGTCTGTCTGCTGCTGATGCTGGCGCTGGCCTGGTTACTGCCGCGCAGCCACATTAACAGCAGCGTGCTGGCTCTGCTGCCGCAGCAGAATCTTGGCCAGGCACCGGCGGAGATTCAGCAGGGCTTTATGCAGCGGCTCGACCGCCAGCTGGTGTGGCTGGTAAGTGCGCCTGGTGCGGACGGTGACGCCGCCGCCGCGTGGTGGCAGGCGCAGCTCCGGGCACTGCCGATGCTCAGTGAGGTCAGCGGCGCGCTGGATGATGATCAGCTGCAGCGCTGGGGAAGCTTTGCTTATCAGCATCGCAACGGGCTGATCGATCCGCTGACGCGTGCGCGACTGCAGCACGGCGGCGGCGCGCAGGCCGACTGGATTCTGGCGCAGCTGTTTTCGGCGTTTGCCGGGGTGAGCAGCAAAGAGCTTGCCGGTGACCCGCTGCTGCTGGTGCGTGGCGCGCAGCTGGCGCTGCAGCAGAACGCCAGCAAAATGGTGCTGCACAACGGCTGGCTGACGGTCAGCGATGCGCAGCAGCGCCGCTGGTATTTTCTGCACGGCGAACTGGTACATAACGCCTTCAGCATGGCGCAGAGCCATCAGCTGGTCAGCGCGCTGCATCAGCTTGAGCAGCAGTTGAAACAGCGCTGGCCGCAGGCGCAGCTGCTGACGCGCGGCACGGTGCTGTTCAGCGACGATGCCAGCCAGCGCGCGCAGCATGATGTTGCCACGCTGGGCAGCGTGACGCTGGGCGGTTTGCTGCTGCTGGTGTGGCTGGTGTTTCGATCACTGCGGCCGCTGGCGCTGAGCGCGCTGTCGGTAGCCATCGGGGCGATGGCCGGCACCGTGTTCACGCTGCTGTTTTTTGGTGAGCTGCATCTCACCACGCTGGTGATGAGTCTCAGTATTGTCGGCATCTCGGCCGATTATACGCTGTACTACCTGACGGAACGCATGGTGCACGGCGAGCACGCCACACCGTGGCAGAGTCTGCATAAAGTGCGCGGTACGCTGCTGCTGGCGCTGGGCACCACGGCGATCGCCTGGCTGCTGATGTTGCTGGCACCGTTTCCCGGGCTGCGCCAGCTGGCGGTATTTGCCGCCAGCGGCCTGAGCGCCTCGTGCCTGACGGTGATCTGTTTCTATCCGTGGCTGGTGCGCGGTCTGCCGGTGCGACCGGTGCCGGCGATGGTGTGGCTGGCGCGCTGGCTGGCCGCGTGGCGCCGCCAGCGCGGGCTGCGCGTCGGGTTACCGCTGCTGGTAGCCCTTTACGCGCTGAGCGGCATCTTACAGCTGCGCGTCGACGATAATATTGCTCATCTGCAGAGCGCGCCGGCGCAGCTGCTGGCGCAGGATCGCCAGCTGGCGCAGCTCACCGGGCAACAGGCCGATCAAACCTGGTTTGTCGTCTGGGGTGATAACGAGCAGCAGGTGTTGCTGCGGCTTAATGCGCTGGCGCCCGAACTGCAGCGCGCGCAGCAGCAGGGCTGGCTGGCGAGCTATCGCCTGCTGCCGCTTAGCTCGCTGGAACAGCAGCAGCAGGATGTCGCGCTGTTACAGCAGGCGGCCCCGACCATCATGGCGCATCTGCAACAGGCCGGCATCCATCTGGCGCAGGCCAGTCTGCAGCCGATGCCGGTCAGCGTGCAGGCGTGGCTGGCGAGTCCGCTGAGTGAAGGCTGGCGGCTGCTGTGGCTGTCGCTGCCTGACGGACGCAGCAGCGTGCTGGTCCCGGTGAGCGGCGTGCAGAACAGTGCCGCGCTGCAAAAGCTGGCGACAGCGCAGGCAGGCGTGAGCTGGGTCGATCGCAAGGCCCGTTACGATGAGCTGTTTGGCTTCTGGCGCACGCTGCTAAGCGGCCTGCTGGCGCTGGCGCTGCTGCTGATCACCGTCAGCTACACCCTGCGCCTTGGCCTCAAAGCCGGGCTACGCAGCGTGCTGCCGTCATGGCTGTCGCTGGCGGCCGCGCTGGCCACGCTCGGCTGGCTGGGTGCCAGTCTGAATCTGTTTGCGCTGCTGGCGCTGATTCTGGTGCTGGGCATTGGCATCAATTACACGCTGTTTTTCAGTAATCCGCGCGGCACGCCGCTGACGTCGATGCTGGCGGTGACGCTGGCGATGATGACCACGCTGCTGACGCTAGGCATGCTGGTATTCAGCAGCACCAGCGCCATCAGCAGCTTTGGTACCGTGCTGTGCAGCGGAATTTTTTGTGCATTTTTACTGGCGCCGCTGGCGCTGGCGGGCGGAAAAAGGAAATCACGATGAGAATGGGTGCGTTACTGCTGGCGCTCAGCCTGCTGCTGAGCGGATGTGCGTCTCACCATGACGAGTCCAGCCGGCCCACGGCCTGGCTCAAACCCGGTGTGCGCGTCACGCTGCCGGCACCGGGCATCTCGCCCGGCTTTCAGCAGCAGCAGTTGCTGACCGGGCGCGTGAAGGGCAAAACCCAGTCATTGCTGGTGCTGCTCAGCGCGGATGCGCAGCAGATCTCGCTGGCCGGGCTGTCGTCGCTTGGCATCCGGCTATTCCGCGTCACTTACGATCAACAGGGGATTCATACCCAGCAGATGATGGCGCTGCCCGACCTGCCGCCAGCCAGCCAGGTGCTGGCCGATATTATGCTGAGCTACTGGCCGGTCAGCGCGTGGCAGCCGCAATTGCCGTCCGGCTGGACGCTGCGCGATGTGGGCGACCGGCGCGAATTACGCGATGCTTCCGGCCAGCTTATCAGCCAGATTCACTATCTGCAGCGCGGGGAACAGCGTGAGCCGATTAGCGTCGATCAGCGCGCCTTTGGCTATCAGATTCACATCCAGCATCTGGACGCCTCCTCATGATTTACCTGTCGGCTTTTGGCATGGTCAATGCGCTGGGCAGCAGCCTGGCGCAGATTGCCGCCCAGCTACAGCAGGGCACAGCGCCCGGTATGCAGCTGCGTGACGGCTGGTTAGCGCAGGGCAAGCGCTGCTGGCTGGGTGAAGTGCCGGGCGCGCTGCCGGCGGTACCGGCTGAACTGGCGGCGCATGATACGCGCAACAATCGATTGCTGCTGGCGGCGCTGCAGCAGTGCCAGCCAGCATTGGATGAGGCGATTACGCGCTATGGTCGCGCCCGCGTGGCCATCGTGCTGGGCACCAGTACTTCCGGCGTGGATGAGGGCGATCGGCAGACGGACGGCGGTCATGCCGGTTATGACTACCGGATGCAGGAACTGGGCGATCCGTCGCGCTTTCTGGCGCACTATCTGCAGCTGGATGGCCCGGCGTACACGATTTCTACGGCCTGCTCCTCCAGCGCGCGCGCCATCATCAGCGGGGCGCGGCTGATTGCTGCCGGTCTGGCCGACGTAGCGCTGGTGGGCGGTGCGGACTCGCTCAGCCGCATGCCGATTAACGGCTTTGCCAGCCTCGATTCGCTGTCGGAACATCACTGCGCACCGTTCAGCGCCGGGCGCGACGGAATTTCGATTGGCGAAGCGGCGGCGCTGCTGCTGCTGACGCGCGAGCCACAGCCGCTGGCGCTGCTGGGCTGCGGTGAATCATCAGATGCCTGGCACATGTCAGCGCCGCATCCGCAGGGCGTGGGCGCGGAAGCCGCCATGCGCATGGCGCTGCAGCAGGCCGGTTTGCAGCCGCACGAGGTGGGCTATATCAATCTGCACGGTACCGCCACGCCGCTCAACGATCAGGTTGAAGCAGCGGTGATTCACCGCCTGTTTGGCGATGCCGTGCCGTGCAGCTCTACCAAGCACCTCACCGGCCACACGTTAGGCGCAGCAGGCGCCACCGAAGCCGCGCTGGCGGCCCTGATTATCCAGCAACAGTTGTCGCTGCCGCCGCAGGATTTTTCGCACGCGACGCAGGATAGTACGCTGCCGCCCTGTGGACTGCTGACGGTGGCACAGCCGCTGGCGCGCCCGGTAATTGCCTCCAACTCCTTTGCCTTTGGCGGGAACAATACCTGCCTGATTGTAGGATCTTCGCATGAATGATTTTTTGCCGGTGGGCGATTACCTGCCGCATCGCGCGCCGCTGTTGCTGCTTGAGCGCGTGCTTGACGTCACGCCAGACAGCGTTGTCTGTGCGGTCACGGTGAGCCCGCACGGCGTGCTGGCACCGTTCCTCACGCCGCAGGGCGAGCTGCCGGCGTGGTTTGGCGTCGAGATCATGGCGCAGACCGTGGGCGTCTGGTCCGGCTTTCATGCCCGCCAGCGCGGCGCCAGTGACATCCGCCCCGGCATGCTGCTGGGCGGGCGCGGCTATCGTGCCAGTGCGCCCACCTTCGCGGCACACAGTGAGTTGAAGATTGAGATGCACCTGCTGATGCGCGATGACAAGCTGGGCAGTTTTGAGGGCGAGATCCGCTGCGGCACCAGCCTGCTGGCCAGCGGACGACTGAACACCTACCAGCCCGACGACGACGAATTAACCCGATTAGCGCAACAAGGAACCGAGTGATGACCCGCAGCGTATTAGTAACCGGGGCCAGTAAAGGTATTGGCCGTGCCATGGCTTTACGTCTGGCCGCCGACGGATTTGATATTGTGGTGCATTACCACCGCGACGCCGCTGGTGCGCAGCAGACGCTGGCGCAGATCGTTGCCGCAGGCGGCCGCGGCCGCACGCTGCAGTTTGACGTGGCACAGCGGGAAGCCACGCGTAACGCGCTGGAGCAGGATATCGCCGCGCACGGTGCTTATTATGGCGTGATCAGCAATGCGGGCATTACCCGCGACGGTGCTTTTCCGGCGCTCACCGAAGAAGAATGGGACAGCGTGATCCACACTAACCTCGACAGTTTCTACAACGTGATTCATCCCTGCGTCATGCCGATGATCGGCCTGCGCCAGGGCGGACGCATCATTACTCTCTCTTCGGTATCTGGCATGATGGGCAACCGCGGGCAGGTCAACTATAGCGCGGCCAAGGCCGGTATCATCGGCGCCACGAAAGCGCTGGCGATTGAACTGGCGAAACGCAAAATCACCGTTAACTGTATCGCGCCAGGTTTGATCGATACCGGCATGACCGATCTTGAGCCACAGGTAATCGACGAAGCGCTGAAAATCATTCCGATGAAACGTATGGGCGCGGCAGACGAAGTCGCTGGCCTGGCCAGCTATCTGATGTCGGATATCGCTGGCTACGTTACGCGGCAGGTGATTTCCATCAACGGAGGGATGTTGTGATGCAGCGGGTAGTGGTTACCGGTATGGGCGGCGTCACCGCTTTCGGTGAGAGCTGGAGCGCGGTGGCGCAGCGCATTAAACAGGGCCAGAATGCGGTACGTAAAATGCCGGAGTGGCAAGTCTATGATGGCCTGCACACGCTACTGGGCGCGCCGATCGATGACTTCACGCTGCCGCCGCACTACACACGTAAACGCATCCGCGCCATGGGGCGCGTCTCACTGCTGGCGACGCGTGCCACCGAGCTGGCGCTGGAGCAGGCCGGCCTGATTGACCATCCGGTGCTGACCAGTGGTGAAACCGGCATCGCCTATGGGTCTTCGACCGGCAGCACCGGTCCGGTGAGCGAGTTCGCCACCATGCTGACGGAAAAGCATACCAACAACATCACCGGCACCACCTATGTGCAGATGATGCCGCACACCACGGCAGTTAACGCTGGACTGTTTTTTGGTCTGCGCGGTCGCGTGATCCCCACGTCCAGCGCCTGCACTTCCGGCAGCCAGGCGATTGGCTACGCGTGGGAAGCCATTCGCCATGGCTATCAGACCGTGATGGTCGCGGGCGGGGCAGAGGAGCTGTGCCCCTCGGAAGCCGCCGTGTTCGATACGCTGTTTGCCACCAGCCAGCGTAACGACGCGCCGCACACCTCGCCGGCACCGTTCGATCAACAGCGCGACGGTCTGGTGATTGGCGAAGGGGCGGGCACGCTGATTCTGGAATCGCTGGCACATGCGCAGGCGCGCGGCGCGACCATCTATGCGGAGCTGGTCGGTTTTCACACTAACTGTGACGCGGCCCATATCACTCAGCCGCAGCGTGAAACCATGCAGATTTGTATTCAGCGCGCGCTGGACAGCGCAGGGGTGACGGCAGCGCAGATTGGTTACATTAACGCACACGGTACCGCCACCGATCGCGGCGATATTGCCGAAAGCCAGGCGACGGCAGCAATTTTTGGTAATCGTACGCCCATCTCTTCGCTGAAAAGCTACTTCGGTCACACGCTGGGTGCCTGCGGCGCGCTGGAAGCGTGGATGAGTATTGAGATGATGCGTGAGGGTTGGTTTGCGCCCACGCTGAATCTGACGCAGCCCGCCGCCGAATGCGGTGAGCTGGATTACATCACTGGCGCGCCCCGGCAGCTACAGACCGATTACGTCCAGTCAAACAACTTTGCTTTTGGCGGTATCAACACCTCGCTGGTGTTTAAACGCTGGCGCGACGCCTGAGTCTCTCTGTTTACCTTTTATTCCCGTCGTCCGGCGGGAATCTTCCTCCCCGATGTTGCCTCTGGCGGTAACACACCGCCGGATTTCGCTTGCATTTAGCTGTACGCTGCGCATAATCGCAAACCGCAATAATAATGATTCTCAGTATAGTTTGCATCAGGGGATAACCATGCGCAGAACGCCTTTCAATCCCGGAATGAAACCGACGCTGCTGGCCATGCTGGTCAGCGCCGGTTGTTTGCCAGTGATGGCTGCTACCACTAACACCAGTAATGCTCCTCAGGGCGCTAACGAACAGCAGACGCTGACCGTTACCGCCACGCCGCAGAGTGAATTCAAACCCGGCGGCAACGACTTAGTACCGGCCTTTCTTGACGGCCAGATTGCCCACGGCGGTCGCCTCGGCATGCTGGGCGAGCAAAACGCCATGGACGTGCCGTTCAACGTCATCGGCTATACGGCAAAAATGATTCAGGACCAGCAGGCGCAAACCATCGCCGATGTGGTGCGCAACGATGCGGGCGTGCAAAACGTAAAAGGTTACGGCAATTTTGCTGAAACTTACCGCATTCGGGGGTTCACGCTCGACGGTGATGATATGACCTTCGGCGGTCTGCCGGGCGTGGTGCCGCGCCAGGTGATGGACGCTTCGCTGATCGATCGCGTGGAGATCTTCAAAGGCGCGAACAGTCTGGTTAACGGCGCAGCCAGTTCCGGCGTCGGCGGTATGATCAACCTCGAGCCGAAACATGCCGAAGATACGCCGATCAATCGCGTTGGCCTCGATTACACCTCCTCGTCTCAGGTTGGCGGAACGCTGGACGTGGGGCGTCGCTTTGGCGATAACAATCAGTTTGGCGTGCGGGTTAACGCCGTGCATCGCGAAGGTGAAACCGGCGTTGACGGCGAGAAAAAACGCACCACGGCGGCTTCGGTCGGTCTTGATTATCGCGGCGATCGGCTGCGCACCTCGCTGGACGTTGGCTATCAGAAGAAAACCTTCCATGACGGCTTACAGGGGGTGAAATTCGCCAGCGCCGGCGTGATCCCGGCGGTGCCGTCAAATTCGCACAACTACAGCCAGAAATGGGTGTACAGCGATATGGAATCTGAATTCGGTATCGCCAAAGCAGAATACGATATTACCGACAGCTGGACGGCCTATGCCGGCCTCGGCGCACAGCACGCTCATGAAACCGGCAACTACGGCGCGCCGACCATTACCAACAGCAACGGTGACGGCACCATCAGCAGCTTCTACTCCAACCGTATTCAGGACAACATGAGCGGCATGGTGGGGCTGCGCGGTGAGTTCCACACCGGTTTCGTCAGTCATAAAGTCAACGTGGGTTACTCGGCGCTGACCACCAATGCCAAAAATGCCTACGACATGTCGCTGGTGGGCACGCCGTTTAATATCTACCACAGCGGTGACGTGGCGGAACCGGCGGCCACTTTCGCCGGCGGCAAGTTCTCCGATCCGCTTACCACGTCACGCACCCGCACCCAGGGCTATCTGCTGAGCGATACGCTGGGATTACTGGACGATACGCTGCTGGTGACCGTTGGTGCTCGCCATCAGAAAGTGGTGGTGCGCAGCTATAACTACAACACCGGCGCGGAAAGCGTTGATTCGCGCTTCACCAACGACCGCTGGATGCCAACGTACGGCGTGGTCTACAAGCCGTGGAAAGAAGTGGCGCTGTACGCGAACCATACGGAAGCGCTGCAGCCTGGTGAAGTGGCCCCTAAAGACGCCGTCAACTATGGCACTGTGACCGGCGTGGCGCACTCGAAGCAGAATGAGATCGGTGTGAAAACGGATTTCGGCCGCATCGGCGGCTCGCTGGGGCTGTTTGAAATCCATAAACCGTCCGGCCTGATCAACAGTGACAATGTCTACGTCATGGATGGCGAGCAGCGCCATCGCGGCGTGGAAGCCAACGTGTTTGGTGAGCCGGTGCTGGGCCTGCGCCTCAACGCCAGCGCCACCTGGATCGATCCGGTGATGAAGAAAACCGCCGGCGGCACTTACGATGGCAAACAGGCGATCGGCGTGCCGCGCTACACCTACGTGCTGGGCGCGGAGTATGACATCAAGCCGGTGGAGGGGCTGACGGCCACGGCGCTGCTCAACCACAGCGGCTCTCAGTACGCCAACTCGGCCAACACCCTCAAGCTGGACAGCTATACCACGCTGGATCTCGGCATGCGTTACCGCATGAAGGTGAATCAGAACGATCTGGTGTGGCGCGTGGCGGTCGAAAACGTCACCAATGAGAAGTACTGGTCAAACGTTGATGACACCGGCACCTATCTCGCGCAGGGCGACCCGCGCACGCTGAAAATCAGCATGAGCTACGATTTCTAAGCGGCCACCACGGGGCGTAATGACGCTCCGTGGTCTTTTCCGTCAGAAATAGTGCTGTACGTTGGCCGCTATTCCATTACACTCTGTGCGGCAATCCCGCTGAAAAACGCCTCTTTCCTGTTGAGTCATCATGAGTTCACCCGCGCCACCTGACGATCACGACGAACCTTTACGGCAACCGCTGGATGATGCGCACTTCGCCATTGTGGTACTTGCAGTGACCTCGGTTACCCTTATAATCTTCGTCCTGATGCTTACATTATGGATGAGCTGAGGCCAGCAACCGACTACGGACGCCCGCAAGGAGATGCCGATGGAATCCCGGGATGACAAACTGATCGCCATCATTGGACTGCTTTCCGCCTGCCTGATCGGCGTAGTGTTCCTTTTCACCATGACCTGGCTGACGGACGTGCGCCATCCAGCCGATCCGTCACTGGATGTACAAACCTGCCCGCCTAAAACCGCCAGCCCGGTGCAGCACTCTTAATCGTGGGTGCGCCATTTAATCTGCTGACTGCGTAACTCCAGCGCCAGCGCTTCGTGCAGGGTGCGATTGCCATTGGGATCGCCCAGACCAAACAGCGCGCCAGGCGAGCGCCGATCGTCGGCCCACGCCGGATACTCCACCACCGGATAGAGCGAAATGCCTTCCAGCGCCACGCCCTGCGCTAAGGCCAGCCGTGCTTCATCACTGACATGCCGCAGCCAGGGCGCGCGCGCGTCGCCTTCCGCGCCGGTTTCCGCCAGCAGCAGCGGGCGCTGATAACGCTGCCAGCACTGCATCAGCAGCCGGTGCAGCGGCTGACGCTGCGGATGGTCGGGCGGAATGGTGTCGCCGGAGAAGAACCAGTGGTTGTCGGGATAATAGTTCAGCCCCAGGATGTCGAGAAAATCGGGCTGACCACCCAGCTCCGGCGCATCGCGTCCTGCCAGCCAGTCCCAGGCTTCAAACTGCGCCTGATGCTGGCTGTCGGCATAAGGTTTGCTGTCGGGGTTATGCGGATCGGCGGCGATCTGCACCAGCGGGTCGGTCAGCACGAAGCGGGCGTCCGGATAGACGTCGCGAATGGCGTGCATGGCCGTCAGCGAGGCGCGCACCAGCTGACGTTTCAGTTCGCGACCGCGTGCGCTGGCATAGGGATCGAGCCACGAGACATCGGCGCCGGCCCAGGACCAGAAGGATATCTGATTGATAGGCGTAAAGAACGGCTGCTCCACGCCCTCATCCCGCATCAGCTCAGCCATGGCGCGCGCGAAGCGGCCAAAGTGCTCCACAAACGCCGGCTTCCAGATATCGAGATGATCGGGGTAGCCAAAGTGCGCCAGCTCCCAGATGATTTGTAAATCATGGCGCGCCGCCGCGTGAATCATCGGCAGAAAGGTGCGCCAGTCGTATTCACCTGGCGTAGCCTCAATCAGGTGCCAGCGGGCGCCGTCGCGCGCGGTGCGCAATCCTTCCTGCGCCAGCGCGGCGTAATCTTTCTCCAGCAGCATGTCGTGGCCGCTGCTGATGACCATATCCAGTCGTCGCCCGCCGCTGCGGCAGGCGGTAGAGCAGGGGAAGCTGCCCTGAAAAAAGCTGCGAAATAGCCGGGGCTGATGGCGCGGGGATAGCTGAGTCATGATCTTCTCCTCACGAAGAACGCCGGATGCAGAACGCCTGGCTAAGTCTAGACTAAATTAACGCCGCACCCGACGCAGAAGTAGACGGCTCTGATTGCCTTTACGTGCGGTGATACCAACAATAACAGCTTCAGGGTAAGCAGGGATTGAGTATGAGCGAAGCGGCACTGCGTTCCTCACGCGAACGGCCGGGCGACGGGCTGAGAGAACATGCGCAACAGCAATGTGCCCGTCATCCGGGACTGAGCGGCATTCATCCGCTGAACGATGGGCTGGATGCGTTTGCGGCACGCTATCTGCTGATGGGCATGGCGCAGCACACCATCGACGTCCAGTATTATATCTGGCACAACGACATGTCCGGGCGCCTGCTGTTTAGCGCGCTGCTGGATGCGGCGGAGCGCGGCGTGCAGGTGCGCCTGCTGCTGGATGACAACAATACGCCCGGGCTGGATGAAACGCTGGCCGAACTCGATCGGCATCCGAATATCGCCGTGCGGCTGTTTAATCCCTTCTCGTTTCGAACCCTGCGCGCGCTGGGCTATCTGACCGACTTCGCCCGCCTGAACCGCCGGATGCACAACAAAAGCCTGACCGTGGACGGCGCGGTAACGCTGGTGGGTGGCCGTAACATCGGCGACGAATATTTTGGCACCGGCAATGAGCCGCTGTTTACCGATCTCGACGTGCTGGCGCTGGGACCGGCGGTAGATGAAGTGGCGGAAGATTTCGCCCGCTATTGGCACAGCAAAGCGGTATCGCCGTTGCGCAGCGTCGTGGACACCGGCGCACCGCCGCATGAAGCGGTGCGTTTACCGCCGGAGTGGCAGCAGAGCGAGGCGGTGCAGCGCTATCTGGCGCGGCTGGAGAAATCCTCGTTTGTCAGCCAGCTGGAGCAGGGCTCGCTGAGCATGACCTGGGCACACACACGGCTGCTAAGTGACGATCCGCGCAAAGGGCTGGGCAAAGCGAAGCGCTCCTCTTTGCTGCCGCAGCGCATGCTGGAGGTGATCGGCACGCCGCAGCAGCAGTTCGATATTATTTCGGCCTATTTTGTCCCGACCCGGGCCGGGGTGGCACAGCTGCTGGCGCTGAAGCGGCGGGGCGTTAAGATCGCCATCTTAACCAACTCGCTGGCCGCCAATGATGTCACCGTGGTTCACGCCGGCTATGCGCGCTGGCGCAAGAAGCTGCTGCGTCACGGCATTGCGCTCTATGAACTGAAGCCGCAGGCCAATGCCGCGGATGCCCCGCACGATCGCGGTCTGACCGGGAATTCCGGCTCCAGCCTGCACGCCAAGACTTTCACCGTCGATAACCGCAAAGTGTTTATTGGCTCGTTTAATTTCGATCCGCGTTCGGCGGTGCTGAACACGGAGATGGGGCTGGTGATTGAGAGCGAAGCGCTGGCGCAGCAGACCCATCAGCGCTTCAGCAGCGGCATGCGCGACCGCGCCTGGGCACTGCGACTGGATAAGTGGGGCCGCGTTAACTGGGTGGAGTACAGCGGCGAAGCGCGGGAAGTGGTGCATAAGCACGAGCCGCAGTGCACGCTGTTGCAGCGTTTGCTGGTGCGGCTGGTATGGCGTCTGCCGGTAGAGTGGCTGCTATAGCCGGGCTGCACCGCGCGCAGCCCGGCAGATAAGTACGCCGTTACGTCTGCGCGGAGGTCTCTGGTTTGCGCTGCGGCTTGCCGGAGAACAAAAAGCGCAGCAGCGGGATACGCAGATGAATCTCGTACAGGGCAAAGGCAACGCCAAACACCATCAGCAGGCCGACAAAGAAGCCCAGCGTATTACTGCTGATGTGTGGCGTAACGTAGATGCCGTACAGGATGGTCAGCGGATGGTGCACCAGATAAATAAACAGCGAAGCGTTCACCAGATACATGATGCGCGGCGAGTGACTGTTCAGCAGCTTGTGGCCGAAGCTGAAGCAGACGTTCAGCATACACAAGCCCATCAGCGTAGAAATGATGGCATCAAGCTCGTACAGCCAGCCTTCACCGCTGCTGTAGCGCTGATTCAGGCTGTATGCGACAAACACCGCAATGGCACCAAAGCACATCACCGGATTAAAACGCACAAACAGCGCTTTCAGCGCCTGATGTTTCCAGCTCAGTGCACCCAGCATAAAGAACGGCAGGAAGAACAGCGACTGCATTACCGCAATGCTGAACAGGCCATCCATTAACAGCGCGGGAGCAACGTGAAAAATCAGCCGGCGGAAGGCGCACCACACCAGCGCATAGGCCAGCAGGGCCAGCGTCAGCTTGCCCCAGCCAACCTGCTGATAATCGATGCGGCGCTGCTGATCGCGCAGCCAGCGGAAGCTCAGCATGCCAAACGCGGTGAGAATCACCAGTACCAGTAAAAACCACAGGTGCGAAATCAGATCCCACATCAGCGCGTTGTACTTGTCATACAGCGAGAAGTTTGCCCAGTCGCCGACTTTGCTGGTGAGATTTTTCAGCATAAAAAACTGCGGCAGGGTAATGAGCGGCACCGCGGTTAACAGCGGAATGCCGACGCGCTCCAGCCGCACCTTCAGCCAGCGGTTGGGCTGATAGCGCAGATAGAGCATATACGAGAAATAACCTGAAATAACAAAGAACACCTGCATGCGGAAGGCGTGAATAAAATCATTCAGCACCGTCAGCCACAGTGAGGCGTCCTGGCTGTTAACCGACCAGCGTTGGGTCGAGTAAATCAGCGAGACGTGGAAAGGCACGCCCAGCAGCATTAAATACGCTCGAATCGAGTCGAGGAAATATTCACGTTCGGGTTTGGCTGAACTCATAAGCTTCCGGTTTGTCAGTTTACTTGCCGGTTTCACCCTGAAACCGGATTATGCCGGACGAAATTCTACCGGCTGTAAACAGCGTATACTATCAGGTGAATCTGTTTCTTAATCTTCCGGGTTTAATTATCCGAAAAGTACACTTTCGGCTTACGAATCAGGGGAACAATCTTTTACATAAGCTGTCGGAAAACCGAATAATCCTTTAAGATAAATGGGTTTGATCTAAGCACACGAAAGGGGGGGATGTGCTGACTAAAGTGAAGAATAATGGCGGGCTGGTGAAGATGCGCTGGGTAGGCGCAGCAGTTCTGCTGGCGTTGTACGCCAACAATAGCTGGGCGTTCAACATTGATGATGTGGCAAAGCAAGCTAAGGCGCTGGCAGGGAAAGGTTTTGAAGCGCCAAAAAGCAATTTACCCTCTCAGTTTCGTGAAATGAAGTTTGCTGACTATCAGCAGATCCAGTTTAACCACGACAAAGCATACTGGGGCAAACTGCGCACGCCGTTTAAGCTCGAGTTCTATCATCAGGGCATGTATTTCGACACGCCGGTGAAAATCAATGAAGTCACCGCGTCTTCGGTACGTGAAATCAAATATAACCCTGACTACTTCAATTTCGGCAACGTGAAACACGATGCCGATGCGGTGAAAAACCTCGGTTTTGCCGGTTTCAAAGTGCTGTATCCTTTAAATAAAAAGGGTAAAGACGATGAGATTACCAGCTTCCTGGGTGCCAGCTATTTCCGCGTGATTGGCGAAGGCCAGGTGTATGGCCTGTCGGCGCGTGGACTGGCGATTGATACCGCGCTGCCTTCCGGTGAGGAGTTCCCGCGCTTTAAAGAGTTCTGGATCGAGCGGCCGAAGCCGCAGGATAAACAGCTGGTGATTTATGCGCTGCTGGATTCTCCGCGCGCCGCCGGTGCCTATCGCTTTGTGATCCAGCCGGGCAAAGAGTCCACCGTGGACGTGCAGTCTAAAGTGTATCTGCGTGACAACGTCGGCAAACTCGGCGTAGCCCCACTCACCAGTATGTTCCTGTTTGGCGCTAACCAGCCGTCGCCGGTCAGCAACTTCCGTCAGGAACTGCATGATTCAAATGGCCTGTCGATTCACGCCGGAAATGGCGAGTGGATCTGGCGTCCGCTCAATAACCCGAAACACCTGGCGGTCAGCACCTTTACCATCGAAAACCCGAAAGGCTTCGGTCTGCTGCAGCGTGGCCGTGACTTCAGCCATTACCAGGACCTGGACGACCGCTATGATCTGCGTCCAAGCGGCTGGGTTGAGCCGCAGGGCGACTGGGGCAAAGGCCGCGTAGAGCTGGTGGAGATCCCGACGGCAGATGAAACCAACGATAACATCGTGGCCTTCTGGACGCCGGAGAGCCTGCCAGAGCCAGGCAAAGAGATGAACTTCAAATATCGTCTGCACTTTACGCGTGATGAAAACCAGCTGCATCAGGACGATGTGGCCTGGGTGAAAGACACGCTGCGTTCTGCGGGCGATGTGAAGCAGTCTAACCTGGTGCGTCAGCCGGATGGTTCCATCGCCTTTACCGTGGACTTTGTCGGTAAAGCGATGAGCAAGCTACCGGAAAACACCCAGGTGGCGCCGCAGGTCAGCGTCGGTAACAACGCCGACGTGGTCGAGCAGAGCGTACGCTACAACCCGGTCACCAAAGGCTGGCGTCTGGTGCTGCGTCTGCGCGTGAAAGACAACAAGCAGCCGACCGAGATGCGTGCGGCGCTGGTGAGCGGCGACAAGACATTGACGGAAACCTGGAGCTATCAGTTACCTGCCAATGAATAAATCGACTTATTTACCTCAATCTTACGTGGAGGCGCTGCCGCTTGATGCGGCAGCACGCGCCACGCTCAGCGCCTCGCTGCAGAATGCGCAGGCGTTTCATGCCATTCACAGCGCGCTGGGGCAGGATATCGCCGCCAGCGAACGGCCGGACGATGCGCCGCTGAAATCGGTCTCGTCGCGCGTATCCATGGCGTGGCCGGATTCGCTCGCCGATGGCCAGCAGCTCAGTAAAGATTATCTCGACCGCACCACGCTGAAGGCGATGCCGCCGGTGAAGCGTTCGCTGATGTTCCCGGAAGCCTGGCGGACTAACCCGATCGCGCGCGCCTGGGATTCACTGCGCGGGCAAAAAGGCAACCCACGCTATGCCACGGTGGAAGAGCAGAAAGCGGAAGACAAATGGCGCCACGTAGGTTCCATGCGTCGCTACGTGCTGCTGATTCTGACCATTCTGCAGACCGTGGTCGCCACCTGGTACATGAAAACCATTCTGCCGTATCAGGGCTGGACGCTGCTCGATCCGGTCGAGCTGTTTAACCAGAACTGGCTGCAGTCGGTGGAGCTGATCCTGCCGTATATTCTGCAGACCGGCATCCTGTTCCTGTTTGCCATCCTGTTCTGCTGGGTATCGGCTGGTTTCTGGACTGCGCTGATGGGCTTCCTGCAGCTGCTGATCGGTCGCGATAAGTACAGCATCTCGTACTCGACCACCGGGGATGAGCCGCTCAATCCGGAACATCGCACCGCGCTGATCATGCCAATCTGTAACGAAGACGTGGAACGCGTGTTCGCCGGTCTGCGCGCCACCTGGGAGTCGGTGAAACGCACCGGTAACGCGGAGCATTTCGACGTTTACATCCTGAGCGACAGCTACGATGCCGACATCGCCATCGCCGAGCAAAAAGCGTGGATGGAGCTGGTGCGGGATGTCGGTGGGGCGGGCAAGATCTTCTATCGCCGTCGTCGCCGCCGCGTGAAGCGTAAAAGCGGCAACATCGATGACTTCTGCCGTCGCTGGGGCAGCAACTACAGCTACATGGTAGTGCTGGACGCCGACAGCGTGATGAGCGGTGAGTGTCTCACCGGTCTGGTGCGCATGATGGAAGCGAACCCGAACGCCGGTATTATCCAGTCGTCGCCAAAGGCGTCAGGCATGGATACGCTGTATGCACGCTGTCAGCAGTTCGCCACCCGCGTTTACGGGCCGCTGTTTACCGCTGGTCTGCACTTCTGGCAGCTGGGCGAATCGCACTACTGGGGGCACAACGCCATCATTCGCGTGCAGCCATTTATTGAACACTGTGCGCTGGCGCCGCTGCCGGGTGAAGGCTCCTTCGCCGGTTCGATCCTGTCACATGACTTCGTGGAAGCGGCGCTGATGCGTCGTGCCGGCTGGGGCGTGTGGATCGCCTACGATCTGCCGGGTTCTTATGAAGAGCTGCCGCCGAACCTGCTGGACGAGCTGAAGCGTGACCGTCGCTGGTGCCACGGCAACCTGATGAACTTCCGCCTGTTCCTGGTAAAAGGCATGCACCCGGTGCACCGCGCGGTGTTCCTGACCGGCGTGATGTCCTACCTGTCGGCACCGCTGTGGTTTATGTTCCTTGCGTTGTCGACCGCCCTGCAGGTGGTGCATACGCTGATGGAACCGACCTACTTCCTGCAGCCGCGTCAGCTGTTCCCGGTGTGGCCGCAGTGGCGTCCGGATTTGGCGATTGCGCTGTTCTCCACCACGCTGGTGCTGCTGTTCCTGCCAAAACTGCTCAGCGTGGTGCTGATCTGGTTTAAAGGGGCGAAACCGTACGGTGGCGCATTCCGCCTGTTCCTCTCGCTGCTGCTGGAGATGCTGTTCTCAGTGCTGCTGGCACCGGTGCGCATGCTGTTCCACACCGTGTTTGTGGTCAGCGCGTTCCTCGGCTGGGAAGTGGTGTGGAACTCGCCGCAGCGTGACGATGATGCCACGCCGTGGAGCGAAGCGTTCCGTCGCCACGGTTCACAGATGCTGCTGGGCATTGTCTGGGCCGTCGGGATGGGTGTGCTCGATCTCAACTTCCTGTGGTGGCTGGCGCCAATCGTCTTCTCGCTGATTCTGTCGCCGTTTGTCTCGGTGATGTCAAGCCGCGCCACGGTCGGGCTGAAGAGTAAGCGTGCCAGGCTGTTCCTGATCCCGGAAGAGTATGAGCCGCCGAAAGAGCTGGTCGACACCGATCACTATCTGCAGCTGAACCGTGAACGTGCGCTGAAGCATGGCTTTATGCATGCGCTGTTCAATCCGGCGTTCAACGCGCTGGCGATGGCGATGGCGACATCGCGCCATAAGCAGAGTGCACTGCTGGATCACGCGCGCGATCGCCGCGTCGATCAGGCATTGAGCGATGCGCCGGAAAAACTGAATCGCGAACAGCGTCTGCAGCTGATCAGCGACCCGGTGGTGCTGGCGCGCGTGCACACGCGCTTGTGGGAAAGTGCGGATAAATATCATCAGTGGGTAGAGAGTTATCAGAAACTCACGCTTAACCCGCAGGCGCTGCCTCAGCGCGCCTGACAGGCTAACGGTGATGAAAAAGCGGCAGCGATGCCGCTTTTTTTATGCCTGCGCTTCAGCGAAGTGCTTAACGCGCCTCACACAATATTTACGCATAAAGACATAGCGGTTTAGCTGCACCCGCAGCTAAAATGGCGCGATGACGCGTGCCAGCGTTCCTGAGCACATTTAAACAGTCACTGACGCACATCAGAATCAGGGGTGTCAGTTCAGGGTGAGTAAATGCAGTGAAATATTGCCTGAAGTTAATTGCGCTGTGCGCCGCCATTTTACTGCTCACGGGCTGTGGCAGCATTATCAGCCGGACCGTACCCGGACAGGGGCACGGCAACCAGTATTATCCGGGCGTGCAGTGGGATGTGCGTGACGGGCCGTGGCGCGTGCTGACCATTCTCGATCTGCCGCTGTCGCTGGTGATGGACACGCTGCTACTGCCGGTTGACGCACAGCACGGCCCGTACGAGTAACTTACGCCCAGTTGTCTGACGGACTGTCGTCGTCTTCCCACTCTTCGGCCGCTGCCTCGCCTTCTTCCAGGTCGCGCGGCGGCTCCAGCTGAAATTCGCCTTCGTCCCATTCGTGCAGGGTATTTTCCGACTGCCACTCCTGGCGCAGCTCAATTTCATCGAAATTACCGTCGAACACCGCCTGCGCCGCTTCACCGCTGCAGATTGGCAGGCATTCGCCCTGGCCGTCCTCATCAGCGAAAAACTCCGCCTGCCACATAATGTCGCCATCCTGCATCACGTACTTCTGCAGCGCAAACTGGCTGACGCTGGCGTCATCCTGCTCCAGTTCAGGCTGGCTGGCGAGGAACTCTTCGCGTGCGGCTTCAATGGCTTCTTCTAACGTACTATACAGGCTCATCTGCAACTCCTTGTCAGTGCAAAAAGGGATTTCACAGAAGAATAGACGAAAATTGGCGGCTGTCAGGGCGGGAGAGAACAATGCCGGGGTGGATGCGTAAAAAGTCATCCACCCGCGCCGGTTACATCATTTTTTGCGGAAAGTGCAGAACCGGTCGTACCGACTCGCGTAACACGGGTGCAGAATAACGGATGCAGCATTTAATACAGGGTTTCACCTTTTTAAAATTAATTCGTGCGGTGGCCAAAGCCTGATTTAAATTATAGAGCGTACCGATGAACACCATATCCTCCTTAACCGGCAGACGTTTACACTCCTTCCGATGCAGCAGATGGTAACCCTCCTGATCGGTACTGATCGTCACGTAGTAGTAGATACCTTTATTCATATTATGTGTCCTGAATATATTTGCTGTGTGTAATCTTTTTATATTTTTAAACGCGCAGTTAACGAACTAACTGTCAGGGTCGAAACTAACTGGATTCAATCGGGCTAACCAATTCCATAAAGATATATTAAAGATGAATTTTTAATCAAAAAAGAATATGGCGGTTAACTTTCAGACAAATACTTGTTTAATCAGTAAAATTTATTAGATAAGTAAACAAGACGGCAAGCCTGAGTAAAATTAAATAGGAAAAGGCCTGGAAGTCATCAAAATCAGATCCGCACCCGTCATATTTACGCATATTGCCGTACAAACTCAGGCACTGAAAAGCAGCGGCGGGCGAGGGAGAAAGCGTCGGCGTAGCAGCGAAAAACCGTGATTAATGCGCAAGATAGCAGCATGCGGGGTAAAGGGTGTCGTTGATGTAAGTGTCGCCGTGTGGAAGGCATAGCAGTTCTGGCTGGGCCTTTTTTAGCGCGCCACTGCGCAGAGAATCACGTGAATTAAGGCAAATGCGCGGTTAATAACGCGGGGCATTGATAATACCCCGCAACCGATTAATAGCGTGAAGGCTGCCCTTCAGGCCGGGTTTTAAAGCGGCGATGCAGCCACATATACTGCTCAGGCGCCAGCAGCACCGTCTCTTCCACCACTTTATTCATCACGATAGCGGTATCCAGTTCACTCTCCAGTGAGAATTTGTGGCGGATATCCGGCATCATTTTCAGTTCGTAGCCGCGGCCGTGCGGCAGGCGGCGCGCCAGAAACGGCACCACGCTCGGATTGGCCAGACGAATCAGCATATGCGTGCCGGTGGTGGTCGCGGCTTCCTGAACGGCAAAGAACGGGGCGAATACACTGCTGCGCGGGCCGTAGTCGTGATCGGGCGCATACCAGATGATGTCGTTGTTCTTCATGGCGCGGATCATGCCTTTCAGATCTTTGCGGTCCAGCATGCTTTTATTGGAACGCATGCGTCCCCAGGTTTGCAGCCAGTCCAGTAACTTGTTGTCGTTAGGGCGATACACGCCAATACCCGGGTTATACATGCCAAACACGCGCGCGCCCAGCTCCAGCGTCAGGAAGTGCATGCCAATCAGCAGGATGCCGCGCTTTTGGGCCAGCGCCTCGGTAACGTGCTCCAGGCCGCTGGTGCTGACCCATTTACGAATACGCCAGTCCGGCCAGAACCACGCCATGCCGGTTTCAATCAGCCCCATTCCCACCGATTCGAAATTGTGCTTCACCATGGCTTCACGTTCGCTGGTCGGCATATCCGGGAAGCACAGCGCCAGATTGCGTTGCGCGACCTGAACACGACGCTTCATAAAACGCATGGCAAGGCGTCCCAGCCCGCAGCCAGTCACGTACAGCAGCGGGTAGGGCAACAGCACCAGCACATAGAGGAAGCCGATGCCCAGCCAGGTCAGCCAGTAGCGTGGATGAAGGAGTTCGCGGGTAAATTGCGGAAGTTGCGTCATGGAAATATCAATGTCCTGCGTCGTGTACCAGAGAGTCCGGTTTCTGTAATTGGCCGGGATTATGCCATTTTTTCTCTCTGACTGAAATCAACCATCCGTGCGTCAGCGCACGACGAACAGCATTTCTGCGCAGATATTAGCGAGCACAACGCAGAACCCCGTCGATTGTGGCTGATGGCAGGAGAATTGCACCAGAGGCTTTGCATCACGCTCAATTCAGGTATCATATGCGCGCTAAATTTCTCTGATTGCTAACAGGTGTTCACCATGCCAGTGTTACACAACCTCGTTTCCAATAAAGAGCTGAAAGAACGTATGCTGGCCGAAACCGAGCCGCGTACCACAGTCTCTTTTTATAAATACTTCCAGATTGCCGATCCACAGGCATTCCGCGACCGTCTCTATGTTGCCTTAACCCAGCTGAAGGTGTTCGGCCGCGTCTACGTGGCGCAGGAAGGGATTAATGCACAAATCAGCGTGCCGGCCAGTCGCTATGAGGCGATGAAGGCGATGCTCTATGCCTTTGACCCGGCGCTGGACAATCTGCGCATGAACATCGCGCTGGATGACGACGGCAAATCGTTCTGGGTGCTGCGCCTGAAAGTACGCGATCGCATCGTGGCTGACGGTATTGAAGACGGTAGCTTCGACGCCAGTAACGTCGGTAACTATCTTAAAGCGGCCGAAGTCAACGCCATGCTCGACGATCCGGATGCGGTGTTTGTGGATATGCGTAACCACTACGAATACGAAGTGGGCCACTTCGACAACGCGCTGGAAGTGCCAGCCGATACGTTCCGCGATCAGCTGCCGATGGCGGTGGATATGCTGCAGGCGCAGAAAGACAAAAAAATCGTCATGTACTGTACCGGCGGCATCCGCTGTGAAAAAGCCAGTGCGTGGATGAAACACAACGGTTTTGATGATGTTTACCACATTGAAGGGGGCATCATTGAATATACCCGCCGCGCGCGCGCGCAGGGTTTACCGGTGCGCTTCAAAGGCAAAAACTTCGTGTTTGACGAGCGTATGGGCGAGCGTATCTCTGACGATATTCTCTCCAGCTGCCATCAGTGTGGTGCACCGTGCGACAGCCACACCAACTGCGTTAATGACGGCTGCCATCTTCTGTTTATCCAGTGCCCGAGCTGTGCAGAAAAGTATCAGAACTGCTGCAGCCCGCTGTGCATGGAAGAGTCGAAACTGGCGCCGGAAGAGCAGCGCGCGCGCCGCGCTGGCCGTGAAAATGGCAACAAAGTGTTCAATAAATCGCGCGGTTTACTCAACATGACCATGGCGATCCCCGCGCTGGACAAAAAGTAACGGCTTAACAGCCTGGCGCATTGCCCGCCAGGCTGTACTGCTGATTACTGACGCACACCTTCGACTGAAATGATCAGCTCGGCTTTTTGCGAGGCCGGACCGAGATCTTTGCTGATGTTGAACTCTTTCAGCACAATTTCGCCGCTGGCGGCAAAGCCGGCGCGATAACCGCCCCACGGATCCTTGCCTTCCCCAATCAGCTGCGCATCCAGCGTGATCGGCTTCGTTACGCCGTTGAGCGTCAGGTTGCCGGTGATCTTATAATCCGTACCCTGTTTTTTAACCTCAGTCGAGCTGAAGCTGGCCTGAGGGAATTTGCCGGTGTTGAGGAAATCTGCGCTGCGCAAATGCTTGTCGCGCTCGGCATGGTTGGTATCGAGGCTGTTGGTATTGATGGTCACATTGACCTTGTCCGCGGCGGGATTGGCTTCATCAAAGGTGAAGCTGCCATCAAAATCTTTAAAGCTGCCGTACAGCCAGCTGTAGCCAAGATGCTGAATGCGGAACTGGACAAACGCGTGCTGACCCTCTTTATCAAACTTATACTCAGCCGCGCTGGCACTCAGGCTGGTCGAAAAGAGGGCAGCGGCGCTGAGCGCCAGCAGGGTTTTCCTGATCATATTACTTTTCCTTTTCAGAGGTTAAGGGGATGCGGTAACCGAGCATCCGTTTCAGCGTCATGTCGCGATCGACAAAATGGTGTTTCAGCGCGGCCAGGGCGTGCAGGGCAGACAACAGCACCAGAGCCCACGCCAGCCATAAATGGACCTCACCGGCGACATCGGCCTGCTCACCCGCGCCGGTAAACAGTGCCGGTACCTCAAACCAGCCAAACACTGAGACCGGCTTGCCGTCTGCGGTAGAGATCAGATAGCCGCTGATCAGCAACACCAGCAGCAGGCCATACAGCAGCCAGTGCGCCGCATGGGCGGCACGGCGTACGTGCGGCGAGTAACTGGCGAGCGGTGCCGGCGGTGGCGATATGACGCGCCAGCACAGGCGCAGCAGCAGAGCAGCAAACAGTAAGATGCCGATGCCTTTGTGAATCTCAGGGGCGCTGTGATACCAGCCGTCGTAATAGCCAAGTCCGACCATCCATAAACCCAGCGCGAACATACCGTAAATCGTCAGCGCCATCAGCCAGTGCAACGCAATGGTTAACGCACCGTAATGCCGTGGAGAATTACGCCACATAGTTAAGCCGTTATCAGGAAATAAGTGGTAATGAGAATCTACAACCTGAAATAGAAAATCAATCGTCCTTACTTTTCTATAACTTTGAATTTACGGGTTCGATATATATGGCGAAAGGTTGGTGGTGTAATTCAATAATTCTGAATAGATAAGCAAATAGCCGTTTTAGTCCTTGCGGCAATGGGGATTGCTACACCAAATGCGCCATAACTGCGGGCGGAAAGTAAATCTGTGTCAGGAAAGGTCAATAACTGCCAGTGCGCTCCGCACCGGCAGCACCAACATCAGGCAAAACGCGTAAGTGAGAAGGGCGTGAGGTCAAAGGAGAACGGTTTATTCTGCGCAAACTCGCTGGCCAGTTCACCCAGCACGCTGGCGAATTTAAACCCGTGGCCGCTCAGGCCGGTGATGATCAGTCGGTCAGACTCGCCGGGAAGCGTATCGATAATAAAGTCTTCATCCGGCGTGTTGTCATAGCTGCAGGCTTCACCATGCAGGCACACGCCTACGCCTGGCAGAAACTGGCGCAGGAAGCTAAAGGCTTCGTTACCGTCAGCGGCGATGCTGCCGAACGGTTTGCGGTCCGCTGGCGTCTGCATCGGCTGACCGCCATCGTGGCGTCCCACTTTCAGGGCATTATTGTCTGCCGGGAAGCCGTAGAAATGGCTGCCATCCGTCATCTCTACCGTAAAGCCGGGGAACTGGTTATTTTCGCTGTAGCGCCCATCGGCCTGATACCAGGCAAACACCTTGCGCACCGGCGTAACGGGCAGATTGTCCACCAGCTGACTGACCCAGGTGCCGGCGCTGATCAGCAGCTTGCGCGCGCGGAATATGCCATCGCTGGTGGTGACCTGCTGCAGATCGCCCTCGCGGCCAATTGCGCTGACCGGGCAGTTAAACAGCTGCGCGCAGCCGGCCTGTTCCGCCAGCTGCACCCAGCTGCGTACCGCCTGTTCGCATTTCAGGAAGCCAGAGTTGGGCTCAAACACGCCTACGTAGCCGTCCGGTACGCTAAGCTGCGGCCAGCGTTTACGCACCTCATCGGCCTGTAACACCTGCACCGCTAACTGCCAGCGGTTAGCGCTGTCGATCACGTTGTGAATGAAATCCGAGCTGGCCGGCGCCAGATTAAGAATGCCGCTGCGGTGCATGATGCGTTCGCCGCTCTGGCGTTCCAGCTCGTCCCACAGCGTCTGGGCGCGCAGCACCAGCGGCACGTAGCGTTCACCTTCGCCGTAAGCGTGACGAATCAGGCGGGTTTCGCCGTGATGCGTCCCCTGGCTGTGGGGCGGGTGCGCGCTGTCGATCATCAGCACCGACAGGCCCGCCTGGGTTGCGTAGAAACCCGCGGCAGCTCCGACGGAACCACTTCCCACCACAATCAGATCATAAACCATGACGACATCACTCCTGCAAAACGGCGATTTTTTTCAATAGCATATCAAAAGAGTGCGCCCATGAAAAAGGCACCCTGTAGGGTGCCTTTTCACGCGATGGTGATGATTAGTGCTTGCGATTATCGCGTAGGTATTGCTCAGTGGACTCGATCTTTGCAATGCCAGCTTCGAGGATAGAGATAAACTGTCTGGCTACGTCAGTTGTCAGCCAGTATGTTGGGCCCACGTCAGCTTCTTCTTCTTTCTGGTCCTGCGATGATAGCGAGTGCAGGCGGATCATCATGGCGTCATAGCTGTCAACGGTGCTGATATCCCATCCCACCAGCGGATGGGTCTGGATGACGTCTTTACTTCTGTCCATTATAACCTCCTTATTACTCGTTAAACGAAGTGCTTTCGAGGTTCAATGCGTCTGTATCTTGCACTAGCGAGATAATTATAACATGGAATTAACAGTACAGTAGTTAAAAAGTGTGGTGGTTAAAAACACAGCAAAATAAAAGCAGCCAAAAGCCGGTTTTCAACGAATAAATAAACGCCTTACGCAGCTGGGTATTTATTGTCGCAGCGCAACATGTCGTCATACCGATTATCGGCATCTCAGCATTAAAACTTTAACGGGCTGAACGCCAGGGTAAAAATCTGAAATTATCCCTGCGACTCGGCAGGCAGCTGCCCTTTGCGCCGGTGGATCTCGTCCGCCAGCCGGGCAAAATGCTGCTGTAACTGAGCGTCATGATTTTGGTTTTGCGCTTCGAGCGTCAGATTGTGAGCCAGCAGCTGACTGGCGCGATCGTCCAGACAGAAGGTCAGCGTAGCAAAGGCATTTTCCAGCACGGTCAAACGGCGTTGCTGTTCAGCAATGAAGGCCAGTAATTCCCCAAACGTCATCGCCTCTTCTGGTTTTTCAGTAGTCATGTGCAACACACCTCCTGTAAGCACGACGAGGCAAGAATAGGACATCGTTTAATCGGAGTCTAGCTGGCGCGGGTTTTTCTGGCGAGCGGGAAATAAAAACAAAAAAGCCGGGCGGCGGGCCCGGCAAAAACGGCACAGTGGCGGTTAATCGGTAATAAACCAGTCGTCAGCGCTTTCCCAGGTTTCCTGCAAAATATCGCTGATGCGGTCGCGTGATTCTTTACAGCCGCCAAACACGCTGAGCTGGTTACCACCGGCATAGCGCACTTTGACGTGATGATTGTCGTCGGGAAAATCGCGGGAGATACGGCGAGTGAGTTCAGCGCTCAGTGCATCCAGTGCACCGGCGGGAAGGGGCTGAGTCTTTGCTACGGTAATTTCAACACGCATAAACGCCTCCGGGATAATATACTGGTTATTTGTACAGTATAAAATTCCCGAAGGCAAGCGGCAGATGATTATTCTTTGATGCGCCAGTTAAGGGTTTCACCGGCGAGGAACGGAACCAGCGTATCGTCAGCGACCGTGATGCTCTCCTGTACCGTCCACGGCTCACGCACCAGCGTCAGGGTACCGTCGTTGAGCGGCAGGCCGTAGAAACTGGGGCCGTTCTCAGAGCAGAAGGCTTCAAAATGCTCCAGTGCGCCAAGCTCTTCAAATACGGTCAGATAAGCGGGCAGCGACGTCGGCGCATTAAATACGCCGGCACAGCCGCAGCTGGCTTCTTTCAGGTGGCGCAGGTGCGGTGCCGTGTCGGTGCCCAGGAAGACACGCCGGTTGCCGCTTGCCACCAGGTTACGCAGCGCTTCCTGATGAATGTTGCGCTTCAGAATGGGCAGACAGTAGAGATGCGGGCGCACGCCGCCCACCAGCATGTGGTTGCGGTTGAACATCAGATGCTGTGGCGTAATGGTCGCGCCAAGCAGTTCGTTACCGGCGGCCACATACTCTGCAGCTTCCTTCGTGGTGATGTGTTCCATCACCACTTTCAGACCCGGGAACTGCTGGCGCAGCGGCTGCAGCACGGTTTCGATGAAACGCGCTTCACGATCAAAGATATCAATGTGCGCATCGGTGACTTCGCCGTGCACCAGCATCGGCATACCGATTTCCTGCATGCGCTCCAGCACGCTGGCAATTGAAGCAATGTTGGTGACGCCATGGCTGGAGTTGGTGGTGGCGTGTGCCGGATAGAGTTTAGCCGCCGTAAAAATCCCGCTGCGGAAGCCGCGTTCGATTTCGTCCGCATCAAGCGAATCGGTGAGGTAACAGGTCATCAGCGGCGTGAAGTGATGCCCAGCAGGCAGCGCCGCCATGATGCGTGCGCGATACGCTTCGGCAGCCGCAACGCTGGTAACCGGCGGAACCAGATTTGGCATGACAATCGCACGACCATTCACCGCGCTTGTATAGGGCAGCACTGCATTGAGCATCGCGCCATCGCGCAGGTGGATGTGCCAGTCGTCAGGGCGGCGAATCGTGATTTGCTGGGGTTGGGCTGTCATTCAAAAAGGCTCCGGCTGAGGTGAAAACGAAATGGCTCGTTTAGGCCGGGGACTAATCATAAGGGGGCGGGCAACCGTTTGCACGGGATTTTGCAGTGCGGCAGAGAAATAACCGCAGGCGCGGCAAATTGCGTAGCAGTGTGGCAGGCGCGGGCAGAATCATGCCGGCATCCTGCCACGCTATGCATGGCCGCCACTGAGAACGGCCGCTTGCAACGTTAATCGGTAAACGGAATGACCAGCTGGCCAGGCTTCACTTCCAGCCCTTTAGCCAGTTTCTTCGCCAGCGCCTCGCCTTTGCTGCGGTCGGCGCTTAGCACGTAGGCGGGTTTTTCATTGAAATAGCGCTTGAGGGATTCGTTCAGATACGGCGTAAGGGTTTTCATGATCGACGCCATCTTCTCAGGTTGCACCTGCGCGTCGACGATTTCGAGGTCCTGCAGATAGATGGCGCCCTGCTGCGCGTTGTACACCGGTTGCGCTTTCATCTTCAGCTGCATTTCGGCCTGCTGCGGACCAAACAGCGAGCTGACGTTGATGTTGGCTTTACCAGACAGCGTCACTTTGCCGGGTTCTTCACGGCCAATCTGGCTGCTCAGGTCGGTCAGTACAATATGGGCATTCACCAGCCCGGACACGCCGATGTCTTTCTCATAGTTGTTGCGCTTTTGCAGCGCCTGATTCACTTCCTGCTCGCTGATGGTGTATTGCGTCAATTGGTTACAGCCGCTGAGCAGCACGGCAAAAAACAGGGCAAACAGCCCGGGAAACGCCTTCTTCATCATTTCTTCTTCCTGGTTGATACGGCCAAACAGCCTTAAGCCTGCCTGATTCAGGGCCAGGTGTCACCAGGAGAGAGATGAGAAACGCAGCCGCGCGCTTCTCATCACCGCGCCATCAGGCCGCAATCGACGACAGCAGATTCACCTGCGTCTGTTTCGCCATATTATCGCGGTAGTCGGCGACACGGCTCGGCCATTCGATACCGGAAACCAGCGTCAGCGAGCGCAGCAGCGGAAACAGATGAATGTCATCCTCAGACAACTCGCCGTTCACCGCATTGGGTTTGACGATCAATTTATCCAGCTGACGCAGGTCATCGCTGATATTTTTGATGAAACCCGGGGCATGCTTACGCAGTTCGGCAAAGTCACCGAGGCTGGCCTGTTTCTTTTCGCGGAAGTAATCACGTGCTTCGGGAGTGGCGAATTCAGCAAAGGCGGCCTCAGCGATGCGCGGCAGCAGCAGCTTGTTGATGTAGCCATTGACCCGTCGCAGCCAGTCGGCGATGGCGGGATTTTGCTTGCCGGTCAGCAGCGGCTGGCGATCCTGATTATCGACAAAGCGCACGATATCCATGCTCTCTGGCATCGCACTGCCATCGGCTTTTTGCAGAATCGGCGCCATTTTCTGGCCAATCAGCTTTTTCGGCGTTGCTTCATCATCATTGAGCATCACAATCAGCTCAACCGGCAGGTTTTTCAGGCCAAATATCATGCGTGCTTTGACGCAGAAAGGGCAGTGATCGTAGATGTAAAGTTTCATCCCGTTTCTCCTGTGATTCTCAGGGTGACGGAGGTCACCCTTTTTCCGGACGTGCGGGAAGTATGGAAGAGAACGCCTGAACCGGCAAACTAGCTGCTGAAGATCGCCGGTGCCACCTGGCGCGGCTGGAACTGCCACCACAGCGCCAGTAGCGTGATCATGCCGACGGTGCTGAGCAGCATCCACGGCAGCTCCGGCAGGGCCAGCTGCTGGCCCATATCGAACATCCAGCCGCCACCGGAGTAGCCAATCAGCCCGCCAATCGCCAGGCCGAGCCGGCTGAACCCCATGTAGCTGCCGCGTGCCCGGGCTCTGGCCAGGGAGGCACTCAGGGTTTCACGCGCCGGTTCAGCGATGATCGATCCGAGATAGAAGACGGCGATCAGCAAAAACAGCGACGGCAGCGAATCGGTCATGCCAACCGGCAGCAGGCTGAAGGTCATCAGAAACAGTCCGGCCATCAGGCGTGTTTCCAGGCGGAAGCGCTTTTCACTCCAGCGCGCCAGCGGATAGAGCAGGCTGAGTGACAGCAGCGCTTCAATCGCGTACATCCATTTCACCGCCGCCGGTGCGCCCGCCACCTGATTGACCATGACCGGCAGCATCAGCATCACCTGCACGGCGAGAATGTAATAGCCGGTCAGGGTAAAGACATACAGGCGGAAACGGCGGTCGCGCCACACACGCTGCATTCCCTCGCGCATGGCGATACGCTCCGTAGAGATGCGCCATGCTGGCAGCCACACGGCGTTAAAGATGGCGGCGACGACAAACACCGCCGCACCGACCCAGCACACCAGACGGAAATCCCACGCCAGCAGCCAGCTGCCAATCAGCGCGCCCAGCACCGCGCCGGCGCTGTCCTGCATCATCAGCAGCGAAAAGAAGCGTCCGCGCTCGCGTGCCCGCACCAGTTTCACCACCAGCGCGCTGCGTGGCGGATCGAACAGCGTGCCGCCCAGTCCGGACAGCAGACAGGCCAGCCACAGCAGCCACGGCTGATGCGCCAGCGCCATACAGGCGAAACCGGCAGCGCGCATCAGCATGCCGGTGACGATCAGCGGGCGTGCGCCAAAACGGTCTGCAATCGCCCCACCGAAGATGCCAAGCCCCTGCTGCACCAGCTGACGCAGGCCGAGCGCAATGCCCACCAGCAGCGCGGCCCAGCCAAGCTGTTCCACAAAGTGAATGGAGATCAGGGGAAACACCACAAAGAATCCCATTACCACCAGCATGTTATCGACTAACAGAAACGTTTTTCCAAGGCGTCGTGCCCGCGCAACCCGTGACATGCTGAATCCTGAGCAAGTGAGAAGGAAAAGTGACCAGTTGGTCTATTTTCTGCCTGCTCCGGCGGGAAAAATAGCGTTTTCAGGATGATATTTTTTTATCCAGCCTGAAGAGAAATTAATCCTTAATCGGAATCAATTGCCGTGAGCGATGCGCGGGGTTTTACCGCAGCCGGGGTGACGGTTATAGTGAGAAGTAACGCCGCTGGCGTACATCTTTCTTTCGTTATGGATTTCAGGAGTCATGATGTTTGGCTATCGCTCTGCTGGCCCGCGCGTGCGGCTTACCACCGATCGTCTGGTGGTGCGTTTAGTACATGAACGCGATGCCTGGCGTCTGGCGGATTATTACGCCGAAAACCGCGCCTTTCTTAAACCCTGGGAACCGGTGCGCGATGAGAGCCACTGTTATCCTTCCGGCTGGCAGGCGCGTCTGGGTTTAATTGCCGACATGCATAAACAGGGCTCCGCGTTCTATTTTGTGCTGATGGACCCGGAAGAGCATGAAGTGCGCGGCGTCGCCAACTTCAGCAATGTGCTGCGCGGATCGTTTCATGCCTGCTATCTCGGCTACTCGCTGGGAGAGAAGTGGCAGGGGCAGGGCATGATGTTTGAGGCGCTGCAGGCGGCGATTCGCTACATGCAACGCCAGCAGCGCATTCATCGCATCATGGCCAACTATATGCCGCACAATCAGCGCAGCGGTGATTTGCTGGCGCGCCTCGGCTTTGAAAAAGAGGGCTACGCCAAAGATTATTTACTGATTGATGGCCGCTGGCAGGATCATGTGCTGACGGCGCTTACCTGGCGCGAATGGAACCCGGATCGTCGCGGACAATAATAAAAGGAACACGTAATGAAGATGGCTCTCTCCGCGCAGGCATTGCGCGTGATCGGCTGCCTGCTGGAGAAGCAGGTCACCACGCCGGATCAATATCCGTTATCCCTCAATGGCGTGGTCACCGCCTGTAATCAGAAATCTAACCGTGAGCCGGTAATGAACCTGAGCGAAAGCGAGGTGCAGGCACAGCTCGATGAGTTGGTGAAAAAGCATCTGGTCACCGCTAACAGCGGTTTCGGTCAGCGCGTCAGCAAATATGAACAGCGTTTCTGCAACTCGGCGTTTGGCAATCTGCAGCTGAATGCCGCCGAAGTGGCGGTGCTGACGCTACTGTTCCTGCGCGGCGCGCAGACGCCGGGCGAACTGCGTACCCGCAGTGGTCGTCTGCATGAGTTTCAGGACATGGCCGAGGTGGAACGCACGCTGGAGGGGCTGACGACGCGCGACGACGGCCCCATGGTGGTGCGTCTGGCGCGCGAGCCGGGCAAGCGTGAAAGCCGCTATATGCACCTGTTTGGCGGCGAGGTGGTGGACGAACTACCTGCCAGCCACACCGCGTCGCCTGAGTCTGACGATCTGGCCGCGCGCGTTGCTCAGCTGGAAGCGCAGGTGGCGCGCCTTGATGCTCAGCTGCAGCAACTGCTGCAGCGGGAGGCGTGAAATGACGCTGCGTATTGGTGTGGTCGGGCTTGGCGGTATCGCGCAGAAAGCCTGGCTGCCGGTGCTGGCACAGGCCAGTGGCTGGCAGCTGGTGGGCGCGTTCTCGCCCAGCCAGGCCCGGGCGCAGCCGATCTGCGACAGTTACCGTATTCCTTATTTTAGTCAGCTGGATGCGCTGGCGGCGGCCAGCGATGCGGTGTTTGTGCACAGCAGCACCGCCAGCCATTTTGAGGTGGTGCAGGCGCTGCTGCTGGCCGGTAAAGATGTTTGTGTCGATAAGCCGCTGGCCGAAACGCTGCAGCAGGCGGAGACGCTGGTGGCGCTGGCGGAAAAGCGCAAACGCAAACTGATGGTGGCCTTCAACCGGCGCTTTGCACCGCGCTACCAGCAGTTGAAAGCGCAGCTGCCGGGCGCGTCCTCGCTGTGCATTGAGAAACACCGGGCAGACAGCGTCGGCCCGCACGACCTGCGCTTTACCCTGCTGGATGACTATCTGCATGTGGTCGATACCGCGCTGTGGCTGGCCGGCGGCAAGCTCAGGCTGGAGCTCGGCCATATCGACACCCATGATGACGGCGCAATGCTCTACGGTGAGCACCATTTCTCGGCCGGATCGCTGCAAATTACCACCAGTATGCATCGCCGCGCGGGCACGCAGCGTGAAGTGGTCAGCGCCATCTGCGACGGGCGTTACATCGAGATTAATGAGATGCGCGACTGGCGTGAAGAGACGCTTAGCGGCCTGCGCAGTGATGTCCCGCCGGCGTGGCAAAGTCATCTGACCCAGCGTGGCTTCAGCGGTGCGGCACACCATTTTATCCAGTGCGTGGAAAATCAGACGATGCCTGAAACCAGCGGTGAACAGGCGCTGGCGGCGCAGCGTCTGGTGGAAAAACTGTGGCGCGACGCCGTACAGGAATAATCCCTTGTAACACTCAATGCTGGTCATTTCCCACCGCAGCAGTAGACTATCGCCGGACATCGCAGGATGTCCGCGCTAAGTTGCTCATTTATCCGACACTTTTCAGGATGCGCCACTCATTATGAATTTGCTGAAATCGCTGGCTGCGGTCAGTTCGATGACCCTGTTTTCCCGCGTGCTGGGCTTTGCCCGCGACGCCATTGTGGCGCGCGTTTTCGGGGCTGGCATGGCCACCGATGCCTTTTTCGTGGCGTTCAAACTGCCCAATCTGCTGCGCCGTATTTTCGCCGAGGGCGCCTTTTCACAGGCCTTCGTGCCAATTCTTGCCGAATATAAAAGCAAGCAGGGCGAAGACGCCACGCGGGTGTTTGTTGCCTATGTATCAGGCCTGCTGACGCTGGTGCTGGCGGTGGTGACGGTGCTGGGTATGGTCGCTGCGCCCTGGGTGATTGTGGTGACGGCGCCGGGTTTTGCCGATACCGCCGACAAGTTCGCCTTAACCAGTTCGCTGTTGCGCGTCACCTTTCCTTATATTCTGCTGATCTCGCTGGCGTCGCTGGCCGGGGCGATTCTCAACACCTGGAACCGCTTCTCCGTCCCGGCGTTCGCGCCCACGCTGCTGAATATCAGCATGATTGGCTTTGCGCTGTTTGCCGCACCGCACTTCCATCCGCCGGTGATGGCGCTGGCGTGGGCAGTGGTCGTGGGCGGGCTGCTGCAGCTGTTTTATCAACTGCCGCACCTGAAAAAGATTGGCATGCTGGTACTGCCGCGCGTCAACCTGCGCGATGCCGGCGTGTGGCGGGTGATGCGCCAGATGGGCCCGGCGATTCTCGGCGTGTCGGTAAGCCAGATCTCGCTGATCATCAATACCATTTTCGCCTCGTTTCTGGTCTCCGGCTCGGTGTCGTGGATGTACTACGCCGATCGTCTGATGGAGTTTCCCTCTGGCGTGCTGGGCGTGGCGCTCGGCACCATCCTGCTGCCGTCGCTGGCGAAGAGTTTTGCCAGCGGCAACCACGATGAATATTCCCGTCTGATGGACTGGGGCCTGCGTCTGTGCTTCCTGCTGGCGCTGCCGAGCGCGGTTGCGCTGGGCATTCTTTCCGGTCCGCTCACCGTGGCGCTGTTCCAGTACGGCAAATTTACCGCTTTTGATGCGGCGATGACCCAGCGCGCGCTGATTGCCTATTCGGTTGGGCTGATGGGGCTGATCGTGGTGAAAGTGCTGGCGCCGGGCTTTTATTCGCGGCAGGACATCAAAACGCCGGTAAAGATTGCTATCGCCACCTTGATCATGACCCAGCTGATGAACCTGGCGTTTATTGGCCCGCTGAAGCACGCCGGTCTGTCGCTGTCGATTGGTCTGGCGGCCTGCCTGAATGCGGCGCTGCTCTACTGGCAGCTGCGCAAACAGCAAATCTTTCAGCCGCAGCCGGGCTGGCACGGTTTCCTGCTGCGTCTGCTGGTCGCCGTCGCGGTGATGGCTGCTGCGCTGCTGGGCATTCTGCAGGTGATGCCGGCGTGGGAAGAGGGGCAGATGTGGTGGCGGCTACTGCGGCTGGCGGCGGTGTGCGCCATTGGCGGCGGCGCTTACTTCGTGATGCTCGGTTTACTGGGTTTCCGCCCGCGCGATTTTGCCCGCCGCACGGCGGTGTGAGCGCACAATAAAAAAGGGTCGCCCGGCGTGGCGACCCTGATTCAGCGGACCCGCAGCACGGCTGCGTTTAGCCTTTGCGGCTCAGCGTGGCCTGGCCTAAACCACGACCGTCCGGACCGTAGAACGACTGGGTCTGATGCGGTTTCAGCACCGACAGCGCCTGTTCAGTAAAGGTCATTTGATGCTGCAACAGCATGCCATTGTGCTGATTGGCGTCGCGCAGACGCTGGGTATGTTGCTGAATGCTGTGCCAGCGGCGTGCGATATCACTGTGACCACGATAAGGCGCTTTGGTACCCAGCGACAGCTCGGTTTTGCGGCGCATCTCGTCCAGATAATTCAACGTCGTCAGCAGCGCGCTTTTATCTTCTGTAATGCGCTGCAGCAGGTTGCCATTAATCCGTCCGGCAGAAAGTTGCTGCTGCTCTTCATCCATCACGACGTTAAGCGAACCCAGCACATCCTGCATTTTATCTAAGGTGGTCAGCAGATTATCCATCGGGACTATTTACCCTCTAAAAACGCCCTGGTATCGGCGATCAGCGCATCGGCGATCTTACCGGTATCCATTTTCAGTTCACCATTACGAATGGCGGTCTTCAGCTGCTCTACGCGCGCTGTGTTAATATCTTTGCTGCCCGGCTGCATCAGCTGCGCCTGAGCGGGACTCAGCGTCACTTCTGCACCATTCTGGCTGGTGCTGGCGGCCGGTGCGCTGTTCTGACGCACTTTTGCCTGGTTGTCGCTGCTGTCACGGGTTTGTACAGTGCTCACCGGTTTTAAAGGCTGCGTTCTGTCGATACTCATGGTGTGGCTCCTGTTAGGGTCAGTTGGGGATCAGCCAACTGAGTCAGCATAGGGTAATATCATTGTTGATATCTCTATCGGCAGAACAACAGCGTTCTTTAACGCTTTATAGCGATATCAGAATATTCCCATCCTCGCTGACACGACCGCTTACCACCTGGCCATTGCTCATGCGCACGCGCACCGTCTGCGCCGCGCTGGCGTTGTTTAACGCACGACCTTCACTGCTCGCATTAAAGCCGTTGCCGCTGGCAATCACCATCACATTCTGACCGGCTTTCACCCGCCACGGCTGGCGCAGCATGGTGGCCGTCACCGGCTGGCCTGGCGCAATGTCACGCAGGGCAATGGCGTCCGCCAGATTGCTGCTGCTGAGCAGCGCGCGCGCCGGCAGCGTGTCCAGCCGGCCACTTTCCAGGCGGAAATCACTGGCGCTGACGTTGCTGCCGCGCGCCAGCTGACGATTGGCCACCAGATACTCACCGGTCACCTGCACCTGTACCTGCAGATAGCGACGATTCTGGCCGCAGCTGGCGGCAATGCTCAGATTGCCCCACTGGCGACTGTTACCCGGCAGCAGCAGCTGCGGTGTGTCGCAGGCGGGCCACTGCGTCTGCGGCGTGCGGACCACCACGGTCATACCGGCGGCGTGCTGCGGATCGCGTGCCTGAAAGAACTGAGTCAGCTGCGCGCTGAGATCGGCGGCATAGCCGGGCGTCGCGAAGGCCAGCCACAGCAGGGCCAGCAGGGAAGAAGTTGTACGCATCAACGCCTCCTGTCGAAAAGATGGCACTGAGTCTACTCCGCGCACCAAAAATTCAAGGTGAAAAATAGCCACGATTTTTGCTGCTATTCAGACGATAGCCCTTGCTTTTGTCCCATTAAGCTGTCAGCTCGAAATTCTCATTCGCGGAGGAAGCATGCTCGACAAACTCGATGCCGCGCTGCGATTTGGTACAGAAGCATTAAACCTGCGGGCGCAGCGCCAGGAGATTCTGGCGTCTAACATTGCCAACGCCGATACCCCGGGCTACCAGGCGCGGGATATCGACTTTGCCAGCCAGCTGAGCAAGGTGATGCAGAACGGCCGTGCCGAAGGCAGCAGCCTGGCGCTCAATGTCACGTCATCACGTCACATTGAAGCGCAGACCAACTCACAGCCCGCACTGGATCTGCTGTACCGCATTCCCGATCAGCCTGCCGCGGATGGTAACACCGTGGATATGGATCGCGAGCGTACGCAGTTTGCGGATAACAGCCTGAAATACCAAACCGATCTCACCCTCATCAGTAGCCAGATCAAAGGCATGATGAGCGTTCTGCAGGGGCAATAATCATGGCATTGCTGAATATCTTTGATATCGCCGGTTCTGCGATGACCGCACAGTCACAGCGGCTCAACGTCAGCGCCAGTAACCTGGCCAACGCCGACAGCGTCACCGGGCCGGACGGTCAGCCGTACGTGGCGAAGCAGGTGATTTTCCAGACCGATGCCGCTCAGGGCGCGGCCACCGGCGGCGTCAAAGTAGCCGGTGTCGTGAACGACCCGACGCCCGCCAAACTGGTGTATGACCCGGGTAATCCGCTGGCTGACCAGAAAGGCTACGTCAAAATGCCTAACGTCGACGTGGTCGCCGAAACCGTTAACACCATGTCCGCGTCGCGCAGCTATCAGGCCAACGTCGAAGTGCTGAACACGGTGAAGTCAATGATGATGAAAACCCTCACCATGGGTCAGTAACGGAGACGCATTATGAGCCTTGCAGTAGGGATTAAAGACAACCTCGACCCCACGGTCCTCAGCTCCAGCAGCAGCACCGGCAGCGGCAACAGCGCGCAGGATCTGCAAAACCAGTTCCTGAACATGCTGGTGACGCAGCTGAAAAATCAGGACCCGACTAACCCGATGGACAACAGTCAGCTGACAACCCAGCTGACGCAGATCAACACCCTGAGCGGCATTGAAAAACTCAATACCACGCTGGGATCGATCTCCGGTCAGATCAGCACCAGCCAGTCGCTGCAGAGCTCAACGCTGATCGGCCATGGCGTGATGGTGAAGGGCAGCCAGGTGCTGGTCGGCAGCGGCACCAGCACGCCGTTTGGCGTGGAGCTGGGCACCGCGTCGACCGCCACCAGCGTCACCATCAAAGATGGCAACGGCAGCGTAGTGCGCTCTATCGATCTCGGCGGTCTCAGCGCCGGCGTTCACACCTTCTCGTGGGACGGCAAGATGGACGATGGCAGCGCCGCACCGGACGGCAAATATACGGTTTCACTCGCCGCCAGCAATGGCAGCACCCAACTGGTGGCACAGCCGCTGAACTACGCCTATGTCAACGGCGTCAGCACCGTGAATAACACCGCAAAACTGGATCTCGGCACCATGGGCTCCGCGACCCTCGATGAAATTCGTCAGATTCTCTGACTAACCTCTTAGCAGGAGAAATAGCATGTCATTTTCACAAGCGGTGAGCGGCCTGGGCGCTGCCTCCAGCAACCTCGACGTTATTGGTAACAACATCGCCAACTCGGCGACGGCCGGCTTTAAATCCAGCACCATCGCGTTTGCCGATATGTTCGCCGGTTCGAACGTGGGTATGGGTACCAAAGTCGCAGCGGTGATTCAGAACTTTAACGACGGCACCACCACCTCTACCAGCCGTGGGCTGGACGTGGCGCTGAGCGGCAACGGTTTCTTCCGTCTGACCGACGCCAGCGGCGGCGTGTTCTATTCGCGCAACGGCCAGTTCACGCTGGACGAAAACCGTAACCTGGTGAACACCCAGGGCCTGACCGTAACCGGCTATCCGGCTAACGGCACCCCGCCAACCATTCAGGCCGGTGCCAACCCGGTCGCGCTGAGCATTCCGACCACCCAGATGTCGGCGCGCGCCACCACTACCGCCACCATGGTATCCAACCTGAACTCAACCGATGCGGTGCCAACCGGCGGTGCGTTCACGGCAACCAACGTGGATACTTACAACGCCAAAAGCACCGTGACCGTGTACGACTCGCAGGGTAACGACCACGCGCTGGATCTGTACTACGTCAAAACGGCCGACAACAACTGGACGGTGCACGCGATTGATTCCACCACCGGTCAGGCTGCCGGTAACTTCAACATGGTATTCGATACCAGCGGTAACCTGACCTCGGCCAGCACCGTGGCGCTGACCATTCAGGGTGCCAACGGTGCTGCGGCCAACCAGGCGGTCAGCCTCAGCGTGCTCGGCAGCCTGCAGCAGAACACCGGCAAAACCAACTTCGGTAACCCAACCCAGGATGGCTATGCACCGGGCGATCTGACCAGCTACACCATCAACGACGACGGCACCATCACCGGGACTTACTCCAACCAGAAAACCCAGCTGCTGGGTCAGATTGTGCTGGCGAGTTTCTCTAACCCGGAAGGGCTGAAGTCCGAGGGCGATAACGTCTGGTCGGCAACCAACTCCTCGGGCCAGGCGGCAGTCGGTCTGGCAGGCACCGGTACCTACGGCAACCTGACCTCCGGCGCGCTGGAAGCGTCCAACGTCGACCTGAGTAAAGAGCTGGTGAATATGATCGTTGCCCAGCGTAACTATCAGGCCAACAGCCAGACCATCAAAACGCAGGACCAGATTCTTAACACCCTGGTCAACCTTCGTTAATACGCTAACGGGATTGCTTTATGGATCACGCAATATATACCGCGATGGGCGCGGCCAGTCAGACGATGGAGCAACAGTCTGTCACCGCCAGCAACCTCGCCAACGCCTCGACGCCGGGCTTTCGCGCTCAGCTCAATGCGCTGCGCGCGGTGCCGGTCAACGGCTGGTCGCTGCCAACGCGTACGCTGGTGGCCGCTTCCACACCGGGGGCCGATATGTCGCAGGGCTCGCTCGATTACACCGAGCGTCCGCTCGATGTGGCGGTGCAGCAGGATGGCTGGCTGGCGGTGCGTACCGCTGACGGCAGTGAAGCTTATACCCGCAACGGTAACATGCAGATCAGCCCGACCGGCCAGCTGACCATTCAGGGCAATCCCGTGATGGGTGATGGCGGTCCGATTGCCGTGCCGCAGGGCGCGCAACTGACCATTGCCGCCGACGGCTCCATCACCGCGCTGAACGCCGGTGACGCGCCGAACGCCACGGTGCAGCTCGGACGGCTGAAGCTGGTACGTGCCACAGGCCAGGAACTGACGCGCGGTGATGACGGCATGTTCCGTCCCAGCGCCGCCACTCAGGCACAGCGCGGCGCGGCGCTGCCGAATGACGCGACCGTGCAGGTGATGCCGGGCGTGCTGGAGGGCAGCAACGTGAAGCCCGTGGAAACCATGGTCGACATGATCGCCAACGCCCGACGTTTTGAGATGCAGATGAAAGTGATCTCCAACGTCGATGAAAACGAACAGCGGGCTAATCAGCTGCTCAATATGAGCAGCTAAGGCTTAAGGAAAAAACAATGATTCGTTCTTTATGGATCGCGAAAACCGGTCTTGACGCACAGCAGACCAACATGGACGTCATCGCCAACAACCTGGCGAACGTCAGCACCAACGGCTTTAAGCGTTCACGCGCGGTGTTCGAAGACCTGATGTACCAGACCCTGCGTCAGCCGGGTGCGCAGTCGTCAGAACAGACCACGCTGCCGTCGGGCCTGCAGATCGGTACCGGTGTGCGTCCGGTGACCACCGAACGTCTGCACAACCAGGGCAACCTGTCGCAGACCAGCAACTCAAAAGATGTGGCGATTAATGGTCAGGGCTATTTCCAGGTGCAGATGCCGGACGGTACGTCGGCGTATACCCGCGACGGCTCGTTCCAGGTGGATCAGAACGGCCAGCTGGTGACCAACGCCGGTTTCCCGGTGCAACCAGGCATCACTATTCCGGCGAACGCCACCAGCATCACCATTGCGCGTGACGGCGTGGTGACGGTGACACAGCAGGGGCAGACGCAGCCGGCGCAGGTTGGCCAGCTGACGCTCAGCACCTTCATGAATGATGCCGGACTGGATAGCGTCGGGGAAAACCTCTATCAGGAAACCCAGGCCTCCGGCGCGCCGACCGAAAGCACGCCGGGCCAGAACGGGGCCGGTCTGCTGTATCAGGGTTACGTGGAAACCTCCAACGTCAACGTGGCGGAAGAGCTGGTGACCATGATCCAGACGCAGCGCGCTTATGAGATCAACAGCAAAGCGATCAGCACCTCCGATCAGATGCTGCAGAAGTTAACCCAGCTCTAATGCCGGGATCGTTGGGCCAGCGCGTCTGGCCCGATTAAGAACATGAAAAAGGTCAGAACTCCGTGGCGAAGCAAGTGATTCTCAAGCCTGGGCATTGGTTAGTAGCCACGCTGCTACTGACCCTTAACGGTTGTGCGCTGGTGCCGCGCACGCCACTGGTACAGGGTGCGACGACGGCTGAGCCGACGCCATCCGCACCGCCGGTGGTGAACGGTTCCATTTTTCAGGGCGTGGCGCCGCTCAACTACGGCTATCAGCCGCTGTTTGAGGATCGTCGTCCACGTAACATTGGTGACACCCTGACCATTACGCTGCAGGAAAACGTCAGCGCCAGCAAAAGCTCTTCAGCGAACGCCAGCCGCGACGGCAGCAACAGCTTTGGCCTGAGCGCCATCCCAACCGGCCTGGCCGGACTGGTGGGCGCCGGCGGCGAAAAAGCCGCGCTCGACGCCAACGGCAAAAACGATTTCGCTGGCAAAGGTGGCGCAACCGCCAACAACACCTTTACCGGCACCATCACCGTCACCGTTAACCAGGTGCTGTCGAACGGCAACCTGCGCGTGGTCGGCGAGAAACAGATTGAAATCAACCAGGGCACCGAATTTATTCGCTTCTCTGGCGTAGTGAACCCGCGCACCATCAGCGCCAGCAACGCGGTGCTGTCAACGCAGGTCGCCGATGCACGTATTGAGTACGTCGGTAACGGTTATATCAATGAGGCGCAGACCATGGGCTGGTTCCAGCGCTTCTTCCTGAACGTCTCGCCGATGTAAGAGGTCATGATGAAAAACACTACACTGCTGCGTTTGGGCCTGGGCCTGTTGCTCGGCATCAGCAGCCTGATGGCGCAGGCCGATCGCATCCGCGATCTCACCAGCGTGCAGGGCGTACGCGATAACCAGCTGATTGGTTACGGTCTGGTGGTTGGCCTTGATGGCACCGGTGACCAGACCACCCAGACGCCGTTCACCACGCAAACGGTGAGTAACATGCTGTCGCAGCTGGGCATCACCGTGCCTGCTGGCACCAACATGCAGCTGAAAAACGTGGCGGCGGTGATGGTCACCGCCAAACTGCCGTCGTTTGCCCGTCAGGGACAGACGGTTGACGTGGTGGTGTCCTCTCTGGGTAACGCCAAAAGCTTGCGCGGCGGTACGCTGCTGATGACGCCGCTGAAGGGCGTCGATAACCAGGTTTACGCGCTGGCGCAGGGTAACATTCTGGTCGGCGGGGCGGGAGCCTCGGCCGGCGGCAGCAGCGTGCAGGTTAACCAGCTCAACGGCGGCCGCATTACCGGTGGCGCCACCGTGGAACGTGAGCTGCAGAGCAACTTCGGCAGCCAGAACACCATCAACCTGCAGCTTAACAACGAAGATTTCACCATGGCGCAGCGCATTGCTGATGCCATCAACAGCCGTGGCGTGGGGTCAGCGCTGCCGCTGGACGCCCGTACCGTGCAAATCCGCGTGTCGCCGAATAACAGCTCGCAGGTACGTCTGCTGGCGGAGATCCAGAACATCGACGTGTCGGTGCCGCTGGAAGACGCCAAAGTGATCATTAACTCGCGCACCGGTTCGGTGGTGATGAATCGCGAAGTGACGCTCAACACCTGTGCGGTGGCGCAGGGCAACCTGTCGGTCACGGTTAACCAGCAGCAGAACGTCAGCCAGCCGGATACGCCGTTTGCCGGTGGTCAGACGGTTGCCACCACGCAAACGCAGATCGATCTGCGTCAGAGCGGTGGCGCGCTGCAGCGGGTTAACGCCAGTGCCAACCTGAACAACGTAGTGCGGGCGCTGAATGCGCTGGGTGCGACACCGATTGAGCTGATGTCGATTCTGCAATCGATGGAGAGCGCGGGCTGCCTGCGCGCGAAGCTGGAAATTATCTGATGACCGATACGCAATCGCTGATGAACGCGGCGTATGACAGCCGCTCGCTGAACGAACTGAAACGCCAGGCTGCCGTGGACCCGAAAGGCAAAGCGCTGCAGGTGGCGAAGCAGGTCGAAGGGATGTTCGTGCAGATGATGCTGAAGAGCATGCGTGAAGCGCTGCCGCAGGATGGCATGCTGAGCAACGATCAGACGCGGCTTTACACCTCGCTTTACGATCAGCAGATTGCGCAGGAAATCGGCAAGCGCGGACTGGGTCTGGCCGACACCATTGTCAAACAGATGCAGCCGGCGCAGGCACCGGACGAAAGCGCCGGTACCGTGCCGATGAAACTGGATAACAGCTTCATCTATAGCAGCATGGCGCCCACGCAGCTGGAGCAGATGGTGCGCAAAGCGGTGCCGCGTCTGCCGGTCTCGCCGGCCAGCCTGCCGGGTGACAGCAATGAGTTTATCGCCCAGCTGGCGCAGCCGGCGAAAGTGGCCAGCCAGCAGAGCGGCATTCCTCACCATCTGATTCTGGCGCAGGCGGCACTGGAGTCCGGCTGGGGCCAGCGGCAGATCCTGACGCGCGACGGCAAGCCGAGCTACAACGTGTTCGGGATCAAAGCCAGCGGCGACTGGAAGGGCGAAACCACCGACATCATGACCACGGAATACGAGGGCGGTGAAGCGAAGAAAGTGCGCGCCACCTTCCGCGTTTATGGCTCCTATTTCGAAGCGCTCAGCGACTACGTCCGATTGATTTCCAGCAACCCGCGTTATGCGGCGGTGGCGAATGCACCGAGCGCCGAGCAGGGCGCGCGCGCGCTGCAGGCGGCCGGTTACGCGACTGACCCGAAATATGCGCAGAAACTGGTAGGAATGATCCAGCAATTCAAAAACATGGGCGAAAAAGTGGTTAAGGCTTACAGCCAGGATTTCACCGACCTGTTCTGATTTTTCCGCTCAAGTTTCGCTTAAGCACGCCGATAACCTTCACATGCCGCGGGCGTTGTGGCCCGCGCAATCGCACTGATGACTGCCAGCCCGGTTAACGGGAAAAAGGAACCGAGATGTCCAGCATAATTAACTCCGCGATGAGCGGGCTGAGCGCCGCACAGGCCGCATTAAGCACCACCAGTAACAACATCAGTAATTACACCGTGGCCGGTTATTCGCGCCAGACGATTTTGCTGTCGCAGGCCAACAGCACGCTGCAGGGCAGCAACTATTATGGCAACGGTGTCAACGTGACCGGCGTGCAGCGTGAATACGATGAGTTTATTACCGCCCAGCTGCGCGGTAACAGCGCCAACTACAGCGCGGTCAATTCACAGTACAACCAGATTTCGAATATTGATGATCTGCTGTCGACGTCGACCACCAGCCTGTCTGATTCGATTCAGAGCTTTTTCACTAACGTGCAGAACGTGGTGAGTAACGCGGACGATCCTTCTGCGCGTCAGTCTATGCTGAGCTATGCGCAGGGACTGGTAAACCAGTTCCAGACCACCGCACAGTATCTGACCAGCATGCAAAACAGCGTCAATACGGACATCAAAGCCAGCGTCGAGCAGATCAACACCTACTCCAGCCAGATTGCCGATCTCAACACGCAGATCGCCAAGCTGACCACCGGCGGCGGCTCTGCGCCTAACGACCTGCTCGATCAGCGCGATCAGCTGGTCAATAACCTGAATGGCCTGGTCGGCGTGAACGTTTCGCAGCAGGACGGTAACTACATCGTCTCGATGGGTAACACCACGCTGGTCAACGGCAGCAAAACCACCTCGCTGATCGCCATGCCTTCCAGCAGCGATGCGTCGCGCATTACCGTGGGCTATGTCGATAAGCAGGCCGGTAACGTTGAGATCCCGGAAAAAACGCTGACCACCGGTTCGCTCGGGGGCCTGCTGGCATTCCGTACCCAGGATCTGGATAACGCGCAGAACCAGCTCGGGCAGCTGGCAGCGGCATTCACCACCAGCTTCAACCAGGTGCACAGCCAGGGCTATGACAGCAAAGGCAACACCGGCATCAACTTCTTCAATATTGGTAGCCCGACAGTGGTGACCAACAGCAAAAACACCTCTGCCGCTACCGTTAGTGCCAGCTGGACCGACACCGGGGCGATGAAAGCCTCTAACTACAGCGTGAGCTATGACGGCAGCAACTGGTCGGTGACGCGTCTTTCGGACAACGTGAAAGTGACGCCGACCATGGGCAGCGACGGTGCCGGCAATACCACCATGAGCTTTGACGGACTGTCATTAACGGTGAACGGAACGGCTAACGCCAAAGACAGCTTCCTGGTCAAACCGGTGCAGGATGTGATTAGCGGCATGTCAGTGGCTATCACCAGTGAATCGCAGATCGCGGCAGCTTCGGCTGCGGGTGGCGCCAGCGATAACCGTAATGCGCAAAAGCTGCTGGACCTGCAGGATGCCAAACTGATTAACGGTAACGCCACGCTGGCGCAGGGTTATGCCAGCCTGGTGAGCACCGTTGGCAACAAAACCAAAAACCTCGAAACCGCCGCGACCACCCAGAAGGGCGTGGTGACGCAGCTGACCGAACGTCAGCAGTCGGTTTCTGGCGTAAACCTCGACGAAGAGTACGCCAACCTGAGCAAATATCAGCAATTTTACATGGCGAACGCGCAGGTACTGCAAACCGCCAATACCATTTTCGATGCTCTGATGAGCATTCGCGGTTAATACGGGAGGCCTGACCGATGAGACTCAGTACCAATATGATTTTCGACCAGCAGGTGCGCGGCGTCACTGACGCGCAATCCTCCTGGCTGAAAGCGGGTGAACAACTGTCAACCGGTCGCCGCGTGACCAATCCGTCTGACGATCCGATCGCCGCTTCGCGCGCCGTGGTGCTGTCGCAGACGCAGGCGCGCGACAGCCAGTTCGCGCTGGCGCGTTCGTTCGCGAATCAGGGACTGTCGCTGGAAGAGAGCACGCTGAGTGATGTCACGACGGCGATTCAGTCGGCGCAATCCACGCTGATCAGCGCCGGTAACGGCTCGCTGAGTGACGATGACCGCGCGTCTTATGCTACCCAACTGGAGGGCATTCGCTCGCAGTTGCTCAACCTGGCCAACAGCAAAGACGGCAACGGCCGCTACCTGTTTGCCGGCTATGCGTCCGACAAGCCCCCGTTCACCGAAGATGCCAGCGGTAAAATCATCTATAGCGGTGGCAGCGACGCGATCACCCAGAAAGTCGACAGCGAACGCACCATGACGGTGGGCCATACTGGTAATTCAATTTTTGACCAGCTGACCAGCAACGCCAAGCCGGAGCCGGATGGCAGCGCCAGCCAGACTAACCTGTTCGATATGCTGGATGACGCCATTGCGGCGCTGAAAGTGCCGCAGAATGACGCTGACGATGCCACTAAACAGACCTTCAGCGCGGCGATGGACAAGGCCAACCGTGGCTTCAGCAACTCGCTGAACAACGTGCTGGCGGTGCGTTCTGAGATTGGTACCCAGCTGGACGAACTGGATACGCTGGATGCAAAAGGTGACGACCGCAAGGTGACGCTGAAAGATCAGATGAGCACGCTGGTTAATGTCGATTACACCGAAGCCATTTCTACCTACACCATGCAGCAGCAGCTGCTGCAGGCGTCGTACACCACCTTTAGCGATATGTCGAAGATGTCGCTGTTCCAGATGAATAAATAAACCTGACTGTTTGAGCGTACTTAAACCGGGTACGCTTAGTTTTTCCCACTGCCTGCGAGGGCCGTGGGATTTTTTTTGGCTTTTATTCAGAGTGTTCAATCAGGTGGGAGGGGAGAATGCGGGCAATAAAAAACCCCGGACCAGCCGGGGTTTGGAGACGGTAGTGCTCTACAGCAGAGACTTACGCGCTTTCCGGACGGGTAGCCGGTGCGGTAGCCTGATGCGTGGCGCTGTGACCACCGGCTGAACCGCGTCCTTCGAAGTTGAAGGCCGGACGGACCCAGTCACTGTGGCGCACGGGCTCAGGTTCCCATGCCGGTGCCGGTGCTTTGGTCATCGGCGCCGTAGCGTGATGCTTGAAGCGGGTCTCAGCATGGCTGACCCCGGTATCACGGGCGGCAACCGGTGCGTGCGGTTCGGTGACCGGCGCGACAGGTACTTCGGCCGCTACCGGCGCGGAAAGCACCTCTTCTACCTGCGCTTCGACTGCGGGTGACACCTCGATCGGAGCCTGTTCCGCTGCGCTAACCGCTTCGGTAACCACTTGCTGCGTCTCTTCGGCAGGCGTAACAGCCGGTTGCGCTTCTGCTGCGGTTTCCTGTGCAACCGCTTCATCGGCTGCGGAAATCACTGCTGGCTGGTGATCAACCGGTGCCGCCACTGGCGTCAGGTCATCAGTATTCACCACCGGCACCTCAGTGTGCGCCTGTGGTTCAGCCTGATGCACCACTTCTGGCGCTGGCGTTTCGGGCTGTGCCACGGCTGTGGCTTCGACAGCCACAGGCAGTTCTTCCGCCGGCGCGGCATCCTGATAGCCATAGTCTGGCATTTCGTTCAGCGCCTGGTTAGAAGTGAAGTGCTCGTGAGTCTGCGTGACCGGATAGGTGATCCACACTTTGCCTGACGCCATCTCTGGTGAGGCAGCTGCTGTTTCCAGCGGCATCGCAGACTGCGTAGGGTAACGCTCGTCACGATAGCGACGACGACGCTGACCGCTGACGCGCAGATGACGCGGTGAGCGACGTGAACGGCGCGGCATGTTGGCCCCGTCACGGTTCTCGCTGTCATCCTGCTCATCCTGAGCGGTTTCGGCTTGCTCTTTCAGCTGGGCGCGCTGGCTGTTTTCCTGCACCGCTTCAGTAACGGCAGCGGCAGGCAGCTCAGCAGGCATCGCGTCAGCGTTGTCACCTACGCGCACGCGCTGACTGAGCTGGCGCTGTTTGCGACGTGGCATAACCTGAACGCGTTCGTCTTCCTGCGCAACGCTGTCATCAACGCTATCAACAACAGGCACCTGCTCAGCAACCTGCGGTTCCTGCTGCGCACGTTTCTCTTCCTGACGACGACGCTGGCGCTCAGCACGCTGTTCGCGACGCTGTTGCTGCTGCTCATCACGCTGCTGCAGTTGCTCTTCAGTCAGCGCCGGACGCTCGCCGCGCGCGTCATTCTGACGCTTGTTACGGCGGTTATCCTGATCGCGTGGCTCGCGGGCTTCACGAGGCTCACGGGGTTCCCGCGGCTCGCGCGCTTCACGTGGCTCACGGCCTTCACGGCTCTGCGCATGCTCACCGTTACGCGGCGTGCGCTCGCGGCGATTGTTGTTGTTGCGGCGATTGTTACGACGCTCACCACGCTGCTGCGTATTCTCACCGTCAGCCGTTTTCGCTTCGGTCTTCTCTTCAGCAGGGGCTGCGGCGGGCGCATCACCGGCAAACAGTTTTTTCAGGCCACCCAGCAGGCGCGCAACAAAACCGGTGCTGACCGTCGCGTGTGCTGCGACCGCCGGTTTGGTTTTGACGTCAACCGCTGCCGGCTGGCTCTCTTCGCTCACTTCAACCGGAGCCGGTGGTGCATCCGGCATCACGAAGGCGGCCAGTGCTGGCTGCTCCGGACGACGACGCTCAGCGTGCTCTTCTTCCGAAGGCAGCGCCATCTCAGCTTCATGCAGTTTCGGCAGGTGATAGGAGAGGGTCTGCGTCTCTTCACCTTTGCGCACGCGCAGCACCGAGTAGTGCGGCGTTTCCATCTGATCGTTTGGCACGATGATGGCACGCACGCCGCCCTGACGTTTCTCAATCGCACTGACCGCTTCACGTTTTTCGTTCAGCAGGTAAGAGGCCACCTGAACCGGCACAATGGCGTGCACTTCTTTGGTGTTGTCTTTCAGCGCTTCTTCTTCAATCAGACGCAGGATCGACAGCGACAGCGATTCGTTATCACGAATGGTGCCGGTACCGCTACAGCGCGGGCAGACGTGATGGCTGGACTCACCCAGTGACGGGCTGAGGCGCTGACGCGACATCTCCAGCAGACCAAAGCGCGAAATGTGGCTGATCTGGATACGCGCCCGATCCTGACGTACCGCTTCACGCAGACGGTTTTCCACGGCGCGCTGATGGCGCACAGGCGTCATATCGATGAAGTCGATAACAATCAGACCACCGAGGTCGCGCAGACGCAGCTGACGGGCAATCTCGTCGGCGGCTTCCAGGTTGGTGTTGAAGGCGGTCTCTTCGATATCGCCACCGCGTGTCGCGCGGGCGGAGTTGATATCGATGGCGGTCAGCGCTTCGGTGCTGTCGATAACGATAGAACCGCCGGACGGCAGACGCACTTCGCGCTGGAACGCCGATTCAATCTGCGATTCGATCTGGTAATGGCTGAACAGCGGAATTTCACCGGTGTACAGTTTGATTTTGCTGCTGAAGTCCGGACGACCGAGCGCGGCGATGTGCTGACGCGCCAGCTCCAGCACTTTCGGGTTATCGATAAGGATTTCACCGATATCCTGACGCAGGTAGTCGCGGAAGGCGCGCACAATCACGTTACTTTCCTGATGAATCAGGAACGGTGCCGGGCGGCTGTCTGCGGCTTTTTTGATGGCTTCCCAGTGCTTCAGACGGAAGCTGAGGTCCCACTGCAGCGATTCGGCAGATTTGCCGACGCCAGCGGTACGCACGATCAGGCCCATGCCGTCCGGCAGCTCCAGCGCTGAGAGCGCCTCTTTCAGCTCGGTACGGTCATCACCTTCGATACGGCGGGAAATGCCGCCAGCGCGCGGGTTGTTGGGCATCAGCACCAGATAGCTACCGGCCAGCGAAATAAAGGTGGTCAGTGCTGCCCCTTTATTACCGCGCTCCTCTTTATCGATTTGTACGATCACTTCCTGGCCTTCACGCAGCACATCTTTGATGTTCGGACGGCCATGCGCGTTGTAATTAGCAGGGAAGTATTCGCGGGAAATTTCTTTCAGAGGGAGGAAACCGTGACGCTCGGCACCGTAATCAACAAACGCAGCTTCGAGGCTGGGTTCAATACGGGTGATTTTACCTTTGTAGATGTTGGCTTTTTTCTGCTCGTGTCCGGGGCTTTCGATATCCAGATCGTACAGACGTTGTCCGTCAACAAGGGCAACGCGCAACTCCTCCTGCTGAGTTGCGTTGATTAACATTCTTTTCATCGTGACTTACTCGTTATTCTCACATGAGTGATAAAGCTGCGGGCATCGTTACCCTGGACGAGAATCAACCGATGGCCCCGTGTCTGCATGCACTGACGTCAACCTCACGGTTGTCGGCGGCTAAAGGGGCGCAAATCTTGTCGGTGGCCTGTTTTTCATAAGGAAAACCAGCGCCTGAAGGTGGAAGTGCTACAGAGTATTCAAAAATCCACACATCCCAGTCTGTCGTCCAGGCCGCAACCCGCAGCCCGCTAAGTGCCTGATTAAACATCACGTCTTACGCCATTGCTGCGTGTCCGTTTCATCCGGCAAAATACCTTAATTTCGCTCTTTTTCCTGCCTGACTCTTTCCAGGACAGAAACCTCTGCATTATTCCATTGCTTAGCAACTTATAGCAAGGCGACTTTTACCGAGCTGTGAAGTTTGTTCATCCTTAACCTGTTCATTTGCAGGGGTAATCATCGCATCGTTGAAAAAGCCAGCGTTCTGGCCGCGTAACGCGGCGATAAAGTCAGAGTTAAGCACAGAAAAAGGGGTGGCGCTATCCGGGGACACTATTTAGAATCGCCGCCATGAAAACAGAGAATCCCGGCGTACAGTTTGTCGCCATCACGGCTGAAAATGCCGGTCAACGCATTGATAACTTTTTGCGCACCCAGCTGAAAGGGGTGCCGAAAAGCATGATTTACCGCATTCTGCGTAAAGGCGAGGTGCGGGTGAATAAGAAGCGCGTAAAACCTGAATATAAGCTGGAAGACGGCGACGAAGTGCGTGTGCCGCCGGTGCGCGTGGCCGAGCGTGAAGAGCAGGCGGTGTCGCCCAAACTGGATAAAGTGGCGGCGCTGGAGTCGTGCATTCTGTATGAAGACGATTATCTGCTGGTGCTGAACAAACCGTCCGGCACCGCGGTGCACGGCGGCAGCGGGCTGAGCTTCGGCGTGATTGAAGGGCTGCGCGCGCTGCGCCCGGAGGCGCGTTTCCTTGAACTGGTGCACCGTCTCGATCGTGACACGTCCGGCATTTTGCTGGTGGCGAAGAAGCGCTCGGCGCTGCGTTCACTGCACGAGCAGCTGCGTGAGAAGGGTATGCAGAAGGATTATCTGGCGCTGGTGCGCGGCGACTGGCCATCGCATCTGAAAGTGGTGCAGGCACCGCTGCTGAAAAACATTCTGCAAAGCGGCGAGCGCGTGGTGCGGGTCAGCGCCGAGGGCAAGCCGTCAGAAACGCGCTTCAAAGTTGAAGAACGTTTTGGCCTGGCGACATTAGTTAAAGCCAGTCCGGTGACCGGACGTACGCATCAGATTCGCGTGCATACCCTGCATGGCGGGCACCCGATTGCCTTTGACGATCGCTATGGCGATCGCGAATTCGATCGCCAGCTGGCACCAACCGGTCTGGCGCGGCTGTTCCTGCATGCTGCCGCACTGACGTTTACCCATCCCAACACCGGCGAAAGCCTGCGTATGGAAGCGCCGCTGGATAAGGCACTGAAGCACTGCCTGTCCCAGCTGCGCCAGCAGAAAAAAGCCTGACAGCGTGGCATCAGCCCAGCGGGTTGATGCCCGCCTGCCTTAGCAGGCCATTCAGCGCGATCAGCGGTAAGCCAATCAGGCTATTGGGATCGCGCCCCTCCAGCCGTTCGAACAGACAAATCCCCAGTCCCTCACTTTTGAAACTGCCGGCGCACTGCAGCGGCTGCTCCAGCTCGACGTAGCGCGCGATCTCTGCCGCGCTCAGTTGCCGAAAATGCACGGTAAAGGGTTCACATAGCACATGCTGCTGCGCGCTGGCGGGGTGAATCAGCGCCAGGCCGGTATAAAAGGTAATGGCTTTGCCGCTCGCCAGCGCCAACTGCTGGCTGGCGTTCTCTGCGGTATGCGGCTTGCCGGCGATTTGTCCGTCCAGTACACAGACCTGATCGGACCCAATGATCCAGTGCGCAGGATAGCGCGCGGCCAGCGCCTGCGCTTTGGCAATGGCCAGCCGCTGCACCAGCTGCGGCGCGGCTTCTCCCGGCAGCGGCGTTTCATCGCTTTCAGGGGCGGCAGTGATAAACGGCAGGCCGAGCTTGCGCAGCAGCGCCTGACGGAACGGAGAGGTTGAGGCTAAAACCAGCGGTGTCATCATTTTTTTGCAGAAGTGATAGCGTAAAGATGACAGGCATTTTAAACTATGCGCCGCACTGGATGCGACTAACGGGTGAAAGATGCTGTAAACCGGCCTTTTTCTTTGACTCTATGACGTTACAAAGTTAATATGCGCGCCCTATGCAAAAGGTAAAATTACCCCTGACGCTCGATCCGGTCCGCGCCGCGCAAAAACGCCTGGATTATCACGGTGTTTACGCACCTGAATTGGTGGCGCGCCTGGCCGAAACGGTCGTGAGTGTGGACAGTGATGTGGAATGTGCCATGTCGTTTGCGGTTGACAACCAGCGCCTCGCGGTTCTGCAAGGAACAGCCGATGTGCAGGTAACGTTGTTATGTCAACGCTGCAACCAACCGTTCCCGCATGCTGTGCACGTAAGCTATTGCTTCAGTCCTGTCTCTTCTGATGAGCAGGCCGAGGCACTGCCGGAAGCCTACGAGCCGGTCGATGTCAACGATTTCGGTGAAATCGACCTGCTGGCGGTGATCGAAGATGAACTCATCCTCGCGCTGCCGGTCGTTCCGGTGCATGATTCTGAACACTGTGAAGTGTCCGACGCGGACATGGTCTTTGGCCAGCTGCCTGAAGAGGCGGAAAAACCAAACCCATTTGCCGTATTAGCCAGTTTAAAGCGTAAGTAATAGGAGTAAGGTCCATGGCCGTACAACAGAATAAACCAACCCGTTCTAAGCGTGGTATGCGTCGTTCGCACGATGCGCTGACCACTACCACTCTGTCAGTAGATAAAGTTTCTGGTGAAACTCATCTGCGTCACCATATCACTGCGGATGGTTACTACCGCGGTCGCAAGGTTATCACCAAGTAATTCTTTGCGGTTACGCAAGGCGATACCTTGACACGTTTGACCCTGGCAGTTGATGCCATGGGCGGGGACTTCGGTCCCTGCGTGACAGTGCCTGCAGCCTTGCAGGCACTGGCCTCTCATTCGCAGCTGGTTCTTCTTCTGGTCGGCGATCCCGACATCATCTCGTCATTTCTTGCCAAAGCGGATTCCTCGTTACTGGGGCGTGTGCAGGTAATCCCTGCCGAATCGGTTATTGCAAGTGATGCCAAACCCTCGCAGGCGATTCGTAACAGCCGCGGCAGCTCCATGCGCGTGGCGTTAGAGCTGGTGAAAGAGGGGAAAGCGCAGGCGTGCGTCAGTGCCGGCAATACCGGTGCGCTGATGGGCCTGGCAAAATTATTACTGAAGCCGCTGGATGGCATTGAGCGTCCGGCGTTGATGACCGTGCTGCCGCATCAGCAGCACGGCAAGACGGTGGTGCTGGATCTGGGCGCTAACGTTGATTCCGACAGTGAAATGCTGGTGCAGTTTGCCGTGATGGGTGCGGTGATGGCGGAAGAAGTGCTGGAAATCAGCCAGCCGCGCGTCGCGCTGCTCAACATTGGTCAGGAAGAGACGAAGGGGCTGGAGACGATTCGCGCCGCATCGGCGGTGCTGCGGGCCTCGCCGCAGATCAACTATATTGGTTACCTTGAGGGGAACGATCTCCTCACCGGCAAGACGGATGTGCTGGTCTGTGATGGCTTCGTGGGTAATGTCACGTTGAAGACCATGGAAGGCGTGGTAAGAATGTTTCTTTCTCTGCTCAAATCGTCAGGTGAAGGAAAAAAACGGGCCTGGTGGCTGAAATGGCTGGGACGCTGGATCCAAAAGCGTCTGGCTAAACGTTTCGGTCATCTCAACCCCGACCAGTACAATGGCGCTTGTCTGTTAGGATTGCGCGGGACAGTGATCAAGAGCCACGGCGCGGCGAATCAACGCGCGTTTGCCGTGGCGATAGAACAGGCAGAGCAGGCGGTGCGCAAGCAAGTTCCCGAGAGAATTGCCGCGCGCCTTGACGCTGTATTAGCCAGGAGTGACAAAGCGTAGATGTTTACCAAAATTATCGGTACGGGCAGCTATTTGCCTGAGCAGGTTCGCAGCAACGCGGACCTGGAAAAAATGGTGGAGACTTCGGACGAGTGGATTGTCACCCGGACCGGTATTCGTGAACGTCGCATTGCGGCACCGGATGAAACGGTAGCCAGCATGGGCTTCACCGCTGCCCAGCGTGCGCTGGAGATGGCGGGCGTGGCAGCCAGCGACGTTGGCCTGATCATCGTGGCAACCACCTCGTCCAGCCACGCCTTCCCGAGCTCAGCGTGCATGATTCAGCAGATGCTGGAAATCAACGACTGCGCCGCCTTCGATCTCGCCGCCGCCTGTGCCGGTTTTACCTATGCACTGAGCGTGGCCGATCAATACATCAAAAACGGTGCGGTGAAGCACGCGCTGGTGATCGGCGCGGATGTGCTGGCTCGCACCCTCGATCCTGACGATCGCGGCACCATCATCCTGTTTGGTGATGGCGCGGGTGCCGTGGTGCTCGGCGCAAGCGAAGAAGCGGGCATTCTCTCCACGCATCTGCATGCCGATGGCCGCTACGGTAAGCTGCTGACGCTGCCGTACCAGGATCGCGCGCATCAGGATGAGCCGGCTTACCTCACCATGGCCGGCAACGAAGTATTTAAAGTCGCGGTCACTGAGCTGGCGCATATCGTCGATGAAACGCTGCAGGCGAATAATCTCGATCGTGAACAGCTTGACTGGCTGGTGCCGCATCAGGCTAACCTGCGCATCATCAGCGCCACCGCCAAAAAGCTCGGCATGGGCATGGATAAAGTGGTGGTGACGCTGGATCGACACGGCAACACCTCGGCAGCGTCGGTGCCAAGCGCGCTGGACGAAGCGGTACGTGATGGCCGCATCAAGCCCGGACACCTGATTTTGCTCGAGGCCTTTGGTGGCGGTTTCACCTGGGGCTCGGCGCTGGTTCGCTTTTGATTGACAGGAACGCAAGATGACGCAAATTGCTTTTGTTTTCCCGGGACAGGGATCGCAGACCGTCGGCATGCTGGCCGATCTGGCAGCGGAAAATCCACAGGTTGAAGCCGCTTTCCGTGAAGCTTCTGACGCGCTGGGTTACGACTTATGGCAGCTGGTCCAGCAGGGCCCGGCTGAAGAGCTGAACAAAACCTGGCAGACCCAGCCGGCGCTGCTGGCAGCCTCGGTCGCGATTTATCGCGTCTGGCAGAGCAAAAATGGCGCACAGCCCGCGCTGATGGCCGGACACAGCCTCGGTGAATACTCTGCGCTGGTGTGTGCGGGCGTGCTGAATTTTGCTGACGCCATCAAGCTGGTTGAACTGCGCGGCAAACTGATGCAGGAAGCGGTGCCGGAAGGTACGGGCGCCATGCAGGCGATTATCGGTCTCGACGACGCGGCAATTCGCAAAGCCTGTGAAGAGAGCGCGCAGGGCCAGGTGGTTTCGCCGGTCAACTTCAACTCGCCGGGACAGGTTGTTATCGCCGGCAATAAAGAAGCGGTTGAACGTGCCGGTGCCGCCTGTAAAGCGGCCGGTGCCAAGCGCGCGCTGCCGCTGCCGGTCAGCGTGCCGTCACACTGCGCGCTGATGAAACCTGCGGCGGATAAGCTGGCGGTGGCGCTGGAAAGCGTGACCTTCAATGCGCCGTCGGTACCGGTGGTCAATAACGTTGACGTTAAGTGCGAAAGCGACGCCGCGGCGATTCGCAGCGCGCTGGTGCGTCAGCTGTACAGCCCGGTGCGCTGGACTGAGGCGGTTGAGTTTATTGCTGCACAGGGCGTGACTGAACTGCTGGAAATCGGTCCGGGTAAAGTGCTGACCGGCCTGACCAAACGAATTGTGGACAGCCTGACGGCTGCAGCGGTGAACGATCCGTCGTCACTGGCTGCGGCGCTTGGCCAGGAATAAGAGGAAAATCATGAGCTTTGAAGGTAAAGTAGCGCTGGTGACCGGCGCCAGCCGCGGTATCGGACGTGCCATCGCGGAAACGCTGGCGGCACGCGGTGCAAAAGTGGTGGGTACTGCCACCAGCGAAAGCGGCGCGGAAGCCATCAGTGCTTACCTCGGCGACAAGGGCAAAGGTCTGCTGCTGAACGTGACCGATGCGGCCTCTATTGAGAGCGTGCTCGAGAAAGTTCGCGCCGAATTTGGCGAAGTTGACATTTTGGTCAATAATGCAGGCATTACGCGTGACAATCTGCTGATGCGCATGAAAGACGATGAGTGGGCGGATATCCTCGATACCAACCTGACATCGGTGTTCCGCCTGTCGAAGGCGGTCATGCGTGCCATGATGAAAAAGCGCGTGGGCCGTATCATTACCATCGGTTCGGTAGTTGGAACCATGGGTAACGCGGGTCAGGCAAACTATGCGGCAGCAAAAGCAGGTTTGATTGGCTTTAGCAAATCACTGGCGCGAGAAGTTGCGTCACGTGGCATTACCGTAAACGTCGTGGCTCCGGGCTTTATTGAGACGGACATGACGCGTGCACTGAACGAAGATCAGCGCTCGGGCATTCTGGCAGAAGTGCCGGCAGGTCGTTTAGGCGACCCGCAGGAGATTGCCAATGCTGTTGCATTCTTAGCCTCTGACGAAGCCGCCTACATCACGGGTGAGACGCTGCACGTCAATGGCGGCATGTACATGGTCTGATAATCACGAAATCATTTGCATTATCTGCGGTAAACACCGCAGAATAACGCAAAATCGTGGTTCGACCAGCCGGGATTTTGTTGCATCTTTTTCAACATTTTATACACTACGAAAACCATCGCGAAAGCGAGTTTTGATAGGAAATTAAATAGTATGAGCGATATCGAACAACGCGTTAAGAAAATCGTAGCTGAGCAGCTGGGCGTTAAAGAAGACGAAGTGGTTAACGGCGCTTCTTTCGTTGAAGACCTGGGTGCAGATTCTCTTGACACCGTTGAGCTGGTAATGGCTCTGGAAGAAGAGTTTGATACTGAAATTCCAGACGAAGAAGCTGAGAAAATCACTACCGTTCAGGCAGCGATCGACTATATCAATAACCATAAAGGTTAATGAATATCTTCAGGCGGTCATTCGACCGCCTGAGTTTTATGTTTGCCCCACATAGCGTCATTATTTCCCTCCCTGGAGGACGAACGTGTCTAAGCGTCGTGTAGTTGTGACCGGTCTTGGCATGTTGTCTCCTGTCGGCAATACCGTAGAGTCTACCTGGCGTGCTCTCCTTGCCGGTCAGAGCGGCATTAACCTGATCGACCATTTTGATACCAGTGCCTACGCAACGCGTTTTGCGGGTCTGGTCAAAGATTTTAATTGCGATGAATACATCTCGCGCAAAGATCAACGCAAGATGGATGACTTCATCCAGTACGGCGTTGTGGCCGGTATTCAGGCTATGGCGGACTCCGGTCTGGTCGTAACTGATGAGAATGCCGGACGTATCGGTGCGGCTATCGGTTCCGGCATCGGCGGTCTGGGTTTGATCGAAGATAACCATACCTCGCTGGTCAATGGCGGTCCGCGCAAAATCAGTCCATTCTTCGTGCCTTCAACCATCGTTAACATGGTCGCTGGCCACCTGACCATCATGTACGGCCTGAAAGGTCCGAGCATCTCGATTGCGACCGCCTGTACTTCCGGCGTGCACAATATTGGTCATGCGGCGCGCATCATCGCGTATAACGACGCGGATGTGATGCTGGCCGGCGGTGCTGAGAAAGCCAGTACGCCACTGGGCGTAGGCGGTTTCGGCGCGGCGCGTGCGCTCTCTACCCGTAACGATAATCCGCAGGCGGCGAGCCGTCCGTGGGATAAAGATCGTGACGGTTTCGTGCTGGGCGACGGTGCCGGTATCGTGGTGCTGGAAGAGTACGAACACGCAAAAAAACGCGGTGCGAAGATTTATGCGGAAATCGTTGGTTTCGGCATGAGCAGTGACGCTTACCACATGACATCACCACCGGAAGATGGTTCAGGTGCAGCCGCAGCGATGGTCAACGCGCTGCGTGACGCGCAGCTGGATCCGGCGCAGATTGGCTATGTTAACGCGCACGGCACCTCAACGCCGGCCGGTGACAAAGCAGAAGCGCAGGCGGTGAAGTCGGTGTTTGGTGCGTCAGCGCACAGCGTGATGGTCAGCTCGACCAAGTCGATGACCGGTCACCTGCTGGGTGCGGCGGGCGCGGTAGAAGCGATTTATTCGATTCTGGCGCTGCGCGACCAGGCGGTTCCGCCCACCATCAACCTCGACAATCCTGACGAAGGTTGCGATCTGGACTTCGTGCCGCACACGGCGCGCCAGGTCAGCGGACTGGAGTACACGCTGTGTAACTCCTTTGGATTCGGCGGCACCAACGGCTCGCTGATCTTCCGCAAGGTATAAGCGCTATCCAGCCGAACAGAGGCCCGCAATGCGGGCCTTTTTTATATTTTGTCACGCAGTGGCGTGGAATGTTACGCGCCACAGTGCTATTCAACGCTGACGCCAGCGGCAGAGGAGAAGCGCATGTGGATTAACGGAGTGGCACAGGACACTCTTTCTGCCCGCGACCGCGCGGTGCAGTTTGGTGACGGCTGTTTCACCACGGCGGCAGTCAGAGAGGGCCGTATCCAGTTGCTGGAGGCGCATCTGCAGCGTCTGCAGGACGGCTGCCAGCGTTTGCTGATGGCCGCGCCGGACCGCGCCTTACTGGCGGAAGAGATGCGCCGCGCGGCGGCGGGCCAGCGCGAAGCAGTGCTCAAAGTGATCCTGACGCCCGGCGCGGGTGGACGCGGCTACAGTCGCGCCGGCTGCACACAACCCACGCGTATCATCGCGCTCGCCCCCTGGCCACAGCACTACGCCACGCTGCAGCAGCAGGGCGCGCGGCTGGTGACCAGCCCGGTGCGGCTGGCGCAGAACCCGCTGCTGGCCGGCATCAAACACCTCAACCGGCTGGAGCAGGTGCTGATTCGCCAGCAGCTGGACGCGTGCGACGCTGACGAAGCGCTGGTGCTTGACACCGCCGGGACGGTAGTGGAATGCTGTGCGGCCAATTTATTCTGGCGCAGCGGTGAGGCCATTTTCACGCCGCGCCTCGCGCAGGCCGGCGTTGATGGCATCATGCGTCGTTATCTGCTGGCGCAGCTGGCCCAGGCCGGTTACGACTGCCAGCAGGTGGAGGCCAGCCGGTCGGCAGTGTTAAGCGCCGATGAAGTGGTGATCTGTAACGCGCTGATGCCAGTATTACCCGTGCGGCAAATTGACGACGTCACCTTTTCCGCACGCACGCTGTACCAGCAACTGCTCGCCAGTTGCCAGACGATGGAAGCATCATGACCCGAATGAAAAAAATAGTTGCCGGCGCCGTAGTCATCGCTGGCCTGGTTGCCGCATTGAGCTACTGGCAGATTAAACGCTTTGCCGCGACGCCATTAACCATTCACCAGGAAACCCTGTATACCCTGCCGGCCGGCAGCGGTCGCGTGGTGCTGGAAGCGCAGCTGGAGAGCCAGCACATCATTCCGCAAAGCATCTGGTTTGGCCCGTTGCTGAAGCTGGAGCCCGATCTGGCTAACTTCAAAGCCGGGACGTATCGCCTTGAGACCGGCATGACGGTGCGCCAGCTACTGCAGTTGCTGGCCAGCGGCAAAGAGGCGCAATTTCCGCTGCGCTTTGTCGAGGGTTCCCGGCTGAAAGAGTGGCTGGCTGAGCTGCGTAAAGCGCCATACCTTAAACACACGCTGCCGGATGATGAATTTGCCAGCGTTGCGGCCGCGCTTAAGCTTGATGTCAGCCAGCTGGAAGGCGGTTTCTATCCGGATACCTATCTGTATACTGCCAACACCAGCGATGTGGCACTGCTGGAGCGGGCGCACGCGCGCATGAACAAGCTGGTGGATGAGATCTGGCAGGGGCGGATGGCCAGTCTGCCGTATAAAACGCCGCAGCAGATGGTTACCATGGCGTCGATTATCGAAAAAGAGACCGGCGTCAGCGAAGAGCGCGCGCGCGTTGCCTCGGTATTCATCAATCGCCTGCGCACCGGTATGAAACTGCAGACCGATCCCACGGTGATCTACGGCATGGGCGACAGCTATACCGGTACGCTGACGCGCAAGGATCTTGAGACCCCGACCGCGTACAATACCTATACCATCAGCGGTCTGCCGCCGGGACCGATTGCCATGCCGGGGCGCGCCTCGCTGGAAGCGGCGGCCCATCCGGAGAAGACCAATTACCTCTATTTCGTCGCGGATGGCAAAGGCGGTCACACCTTTACCACCAATCTGGCCAGTCATAATAAAGCCGTGCAGGTTTACCGGCTGGCGATGAAGGAAAAAAATGAAAAGTAAGTTTATCGTCATCGAAGGGCTGGAAGGCGCGGGCAAAACCACCGCGCGTGAGGCGGTGGTTGCGGTCCTGCATGAGCAGGGCATTGAAGACGTGGTCTTTACCCGTGAGCCAGGCGGCACGCCTTTGGCCGAACAGCTGCGCGTGCTGGTAAAACAGGGCATTGATGGCGAACAGGTGAGTGATAAAGCCGAGCTGCTGATGCTGTATGCGGCGCGGGTGCAGCTGGTAGAAAACGTCATCAAACCGGCGCTGGCACGCGGTGCCTGGGTGGTGGGCGACCGTCACGATCTTTCGTCGCAGGCGTATCAGGGCGGTGGTCGCGGGCTCGACGCCCAGCTGATGACCACGCTGCGCGATGCGGTGCTGGGCGATTTTCGTCCCGACCTGACGCTCTATCTCGACGTCACGCCGGAGATTGGCCTGCAACGTGCCCGGGCGCGCGGCGAACTGGATCGCATTGAGCAAGAGTCGCTGAACTTTTTTACCCGCACGCGCGAACGCTATCAGGCGCTGGCCGCTGCCGATCCAACCATTAAAACCATCGATGCGATGCAGCCTATTGAGAATGTGACAGCGTCACTTAAAGACGTGCTGCGTCAGTGGCTGGCAGGTCAGGCGGCATGAACTGGTATCCGTGGCTGAACCAGCCGTACCGACAGATCATTGCCCGCCATCAGAGTGGACAGGCACATCATGCGCTGCTGATTCAGGCCATCGACGGCATGGGCGACGATGCGCTGGTGTGGGGCGTCAGCCGCTGGCTGATGTGTCAGCAGCCACAGGGACTGAAAAGCTGCGGCCAGTGTCACGGCTGCCAGCTGATGCAGGCGCACACCCATCCGGACTGGTATCGGCTGGAAGCGGAAAAGGGAAAAGCCTCGCTCGGCATTGATGCGGTTCGCGACGTCAGTGAGAAGCTGTACCATTTTGCCCAGCAGGGTGGCGCGAAAATTGTCTGGCTGCCGGATGCGACGCAACTGACCGAAGCCGCCGCCAACGCGCTACTGAAAACGCTGGAAGAGCCGCCCGCTAACTGCTGGTTTTTCCTCAGCGTGCGCGAGCCGTCGCGACTGCTGGCCACGCTGCGCAGCCGCTGTATGACGTGGCATCTGTCGCCGCCGGAAGAGACGCACAGCCTGCAATGGCTGCAGAAACAGCAGCCGCAGCCGGAAGCGATTCTGCGCGCGGCGCTGCGTCTGAGCAACGGTGCACCTGCTGCGGCGCTGGCCTTGTTACAGCCGGACCGCTGGCAGGCACGGCAAACGCTGTGCGACAGCCTGAACAGCGCACTGAGCGGCGATATTCTGCAGCTGTTGCCGGCGCTCAACAGCGACGATGTGGCGGTTCGCCTCGGCTGGCTGCTTTCGCTGCTGGTGGATGCGATGAAAGTGCAGCAGGGCGCCAGCAACTGGCTGAGTAATGGCGATCGCCCGGACGTGGTGACGCAGCTGGCGCAGCAGTTCAGCAGCAGCGCGCTGAATGCCAGCGTGCAGCAGTGGCTGCAGTGTCGCGAGCAGCTGCTGCACGTAGCGGCGCTTAATCGTGAACTGATTCTGACCGACGGTCTGCTTGCCTGGGGACGTTTGCTGTCTCCCGCGACGGTCGGCTAAGAGTAAAAGAGAGATCTATGTTTATTGTTGATTCGCACTGCCATCTTGATGGCCTTGATTATGAAACCCAGCACCGCGATCTGGATGACGTGATTGCCAAAGCGGCGGCGCGGGATGTGAAATTCATGCTGGCGATTGCCACCATGCTGCCGGATTACTACAAAATCAAACAGCTGGTCGGCGATCGCGACAACATCGCGCTGGCCTGCGGCGTGCATCCGCTCAATCAGGAAACGCCGTATGACGTGGAAGAGTTTCGCCGTCTGGCGGCGGAAGAGCAGGTGATTGCACTGGGCGAAACCGGGCTGGATTATTTTTACCAGCAGGAGACCAAAGCGCAGCAGCAGGCCTCGTTCCGTGAGCACATCCGCACCGGCATTGCGCTGAATAAGCCGATTATTGTGCACACCCGCGATGCGCGCGAAGACACGCTGGCCATTCTGCGTGAAGAGCAGGTAGAGCGGTGCGGCGGCGTGCTGCACTGTTTCACGGAAGACAAAGAGACGGCGGCGCAGCTGCTGGATCTTGGGTTCTACATCTCCTTCTCCGGCATTGTGACCTTTCGTAACGCTGAACAGATCCGCGAAGCAGCGCGCTATGTACCGCTGGATCGCATTCTGGTTGAAACCGATTCACCCTATCTGGCACCGGTACCGCATCGCGGCAAAGAAAACCAGCCAGCCTTCACCCGCGACGTGGCTGAGTATATGGCCGTGGTGAAGGGCGTCGATCTTGAGACCCTTGCGGCCGCCACCACGGAAAACTTCTCCCGCCTGTTTAAGGTGCCGATGAGCCGACTCGGCGGCTAACGCGCTTTATTTCAAACTCTGTAATTAATCTGAAATCACTCATCTGCGCTGCGTGTTTCGCGGCGCAGGCAGTGATTTATTGCTGTTTATAGCAGCAAGTCAGTAAGAAATGACTGAAATTTCAGCGCTGTGTTTGGTGAAACGTGATAGCCGTCAAAGTAACGTGTCGTCATTTATTTTACCCTTCGTAATAAATCAAAAGACGCTCAGCGTCACCCCGGCTAAGGATCCTCCCCCTTTGCCATGCGCACTGCGCTAAAAAATGCACTCATACTCAGGAGCTTCTATGTTCAAGAACGCATTTGCGAACCTGCAAAAGGTAGGTAAATCGCTGATGTTGCCGGTATCGGTTCTGCCGATTGCCGGTATTTTGTTAGGTGTTGGTTCTGCTAACTTCAGCTGGCTGCCGGAAGTGGTTTCCCACGTGATGGCCGAAGCGGGTGGTTCGGTGTTTGCTAACATGCCGCTGATCTTTGCGATCGGTGTGGCACTGGGCTTTACCAATAACGACGGCGTGTCGGCGCTGGCCGCCGTGGTCGCCTACGGCATTATGGTGAAAACCCTGGCTGTGGTCGCGCCGCTGGTGCTGCATCTGCCGGCAGCCGAGATCGAAGCCAAACACCTCGCCGATACCGGGGTGCTGGGCGGCATTATTGCCGGTTCGATTGCGGCCTACATGTTCAACCGCTTCTACCGTATCAAGCTGCCGGAATACCTCGGCTTCTTCGCCGGTAAGCGCTTTGTGCCAATCATTTCCGGTCTGACCGCGATTTTCACCGGTGTGGTGCTGTCCTTCATCTGGCCACCTATTGGTACCGCGATTCAGGACTTCTCCCAGTGGGCGGCCTATCAGAACCCGGTGGTGGCGTTCGGTATTTACGGTGTGGTTGAGCGTGCGCTGGTACCGTTTGGTCTGCATCACATCTGGAACGTTCCTTTCCAGATGCAGATTGGTGAATTCACCAACGCCGCTGGTCAGGTCTTCCACGGTGACATTCCGCGCTACATGGCGGGTGACCCGACTGCCGGTAAACTGTCTGGCGGCTTCCTGTTCAAAATGTACGGCCTGCCGGCTGCGGCTATCGCCATCTGGCATTCTGCTAAACCTGAAAACCGCGCCAAAGTGGGCGGCATCATGATCTCCGCCGCGCTGACCTCGTTCCTGACCGGTATCACCGAACCGATCGAGTTCTCGTTCATGTTCGTGGCACCGATCCTGTACGTGATCCATGCCATCCTGGCGGGCCTGGCGTTCCCAATCTGTATTCTGCTGGGCATGCGTGATGGCACCAGCTTCTCACACGGTCTGATCGACTTCATCGTGCTGAGCGGCAACAGCAGCAAAATCTGGCTGTTCCCGATTGTCGGTATCATCTACGGTCTGGTGTACTACACCGTGTTCCGCGTGCTGATCGCAAAACTGAATCTGAAAACCCCGGGTCGTGAAGACACGGCGATGGAGCAGAGCAGCGCGACCGGCAGTGAAATGGCGGGCAAGCTGGTCACGGCGTTCGGTGGCAAAGAGAACATTACTAACCTTGATGCCTGTATTACCCGTCTGCGCGTCAGCGTGGCGGACGTAGCGAAGGTGGATCAGGCTGAACTGAAAAACCTCGGCGCGCGTGGTGTGGTGGTGGCCGGTTCCGGTGTGCAGGCGATTTTCGGCACCAAGTCCGATAACCTGAAAACCGAGATGGATGACTATATCCGCAGTATGTAAGTGACATGACGGCAGGCCGGGCCGGTGCGGTGAAGCGGCGTCAGATCGTAAAGACGCCAACACCATCCCTGGGGCTCGGCCCGCGACATCCCTGCCGCGGGACGCTTTACTCCTCTGCCGCCGCTTCACCGCACTGCAACTTCGGTGCGACAAAACCCCTCATCCGAGGGGTTTTTTATTTTACCGCCGCCAGACAACGCCCGCCGCGCCAGCGTGAAAAAGTGATGCAAAGGCAGCCATTTAATGAAGAAAAGTGGTCCTGAGGTTGAAAGAAACGGAATTCCTCACGCATACTGCCTGACTGAACTCAGGCTTAAGGAACTGCACCATGGCTGAAGAAACCATTTTCAGTAAAATCATTCGTCGCGAAATTCCCGCCGACGTGGTTTATCAGGACGAACTGGTCACCGCCTTCCGCGATATCGCGCCCAAAGCGCCTACCCACATATTGATTGTCCCCAATGTACTGATTCCGACCGCCAACGATGTGCAGGCGGCGCATGAGCAGGCGCTGGGCCGCATGGTCACCGCCGCCGCAAAAATTGCCCGTGATGAAGGCATCGCCGAGGATGGCTATCGCCTGATCATCAACTGCAACCGTCACGGTGGGCAGGAGGTTTACCACATTCATATGCACCTGGTCGGCGGACAGCCGCTGGGCCCGATGCTGGCCATCTAACCTCAGGCGGACCTTGTGATGCGTCAATGGCTGAGCGGCTTGCTGTTGCTGACCCTGGTGGGCTGCAGCAGCGATAAGCCGATGATCAACACCTCCCAGTCGCTGGTGATGGAGTCTGCCGTACTGTCGGCGGGCATCATCACCGATGAGCCCGCGCTGACCAGCCGAGACGGCCAGCAACGCGCTGCCAGCGTGCTGCAAAATCTGCGTGAAACGCCGGTCACCGTGCACTATCGTTTCTACTGGTACGATGACAAAGGGCTGGAGATTGAGCCGCAGGAACCGGCGCAGACTCAAACCGTACCGGCGCACGGCAGCGTAGAAGTGGCCTCGCAAATGGGTAACCCGACCGCCAGCAAGGTGCGTCTCTATCTTTATCTTTGAGGAGTAACCTGTGATTCGCAGTGTACAACGTTCCGGCGCGCTACTGTTTGCGCTGATGCTCACCGGTTGTGTGGTGAAACAACAAACTCCGGCGCCGGTTGAACCGACGCAGCCGACCACGCCAACCCAGCCAGAGCAACCACCCGCGCAGCCGGTGCCGCCGCCGCAAACTGTGCCGCAGCCGCCGAAGCTGAAAACCATCAACTGGAACGCCAGCGTCCAGCCGTTAGTCGCCAACATGGTGCAGTCGGCGGGCGTCAATCCGGGCAGCGTGCTGCTGGTGGATCGCATCAAAAACAGCACCAACGGCTCGCTGCAAACGGAAAAAGCCACGGCAGCGATTGAGAACGCGCTGGCCAATAACGGCAAGTTCAGCCTGGTCTCAAACGATCAGCTCAATCAGGCGAAGCAAACGCTCGGCCTGTCGCCAGAGGATAGCCTCAACTCGCGCAGCAAAGCGATTGGCCTGGCGCGCATCGTCAACGCGCAGTATGTGCTTTACAGCAACGCGCAGGGTGATGTGAAAGCCCCTGCGCTGCAAATGCAGCTGATGCTGGTACAGACCGGCGAAATCATCTGGTCGGGCAACGGCGTTGCACAACCCTGATCCCCGGCTGCAGCATCTGGTTCAGCAACAATGGCCGACGGCGCAAGCTGCCGGTCATTTTTTCGCGCTGCCAGGACTGAGCGGTAACAGCGTGCAGGTACGCAGCGAGCAGGGCGATCTGCTGGCGCGCCGGACACCGTCGCAGCCCATCCCGTTTGTCGATCGTCAGCGCGAATACCGCATCCTGCGTCAGTTGCGTACTACGGCGCTGGCGCCGCAGCCGCTGACGTGGCAGGCGCCGTGGCTGCTGCAGCGCTGGCTGCCGGGCGAGGTGCTGTCGCCGGATCAGTTCAGCGCGCAGCGCGCAGCGGTGCTGACGCTGCTGCTGCGCCTGCATCACCAGCCGCTGACCGGTTATCGCTTACGGCTGGCACCGCTGCTGCAGCGCTACTGGCAGCTGTGTCAGCAGCGACACTGGCGCTGGCAGCGGCGCTTAAACCAGTTGCTGCAGCGCGGCGAACCGTCGCCGCTGCGGCTGGCACCGCTGCACATGGACGTCCACCCTGGCAATCTGATTGCCACGCCGGATGGCCTGCGTTTAATTGACTGGGAATATGCTGCGGATGGCGACGTGGCGCTGGAGCTGGCTGCTGTCGGCGCGGTGGATGGCGCTGAACACGATCACTGGATAACCGACTATGCCGCCGAGGCGCGGCTGTCGGCAACGGCGCTGCGGCGTCAAAGCCGGCGCTGGCAGCCGTGGCTGCAGCTGCTGATGGCCAGCTGGTATCAGCTGCGCGCCGAGCAGAGCCATGACCAAACATTGCAACGGCTGGCGCAGGCCAGCTGGCAGGATCTTTAATTCAGGAACCGAAACATGACGATGACAACGCCCGGACCGCTGATGCTGGACGTCGAAGGCTACGAGCTGGACGCCGAAGAGCGCGAAATTCTGCAACATCCGCTGACAGGCGGACTGATCCTGTTCGCCCGCAACTTCCATGATGTTGCGCAGCTGGCGGAGCTGGTACGCCAGATTCGCGCGGCGTCGCGCAACCGGCTGCTGGTGGCGGTCGATCAGGAAGGCGGACGCGTGCAGCGCTTCCGCGACGGTTTTACCCAGTTGCCGGCGATGCAATCGTTCGCCGCGCTGCATGACATAGCGCGCGCCGGCGAGCTGGCGCAGCAGGCCGGCTGGCAAATGGCGGCGGAGATGATCGCCATGGACATCGATATCAGCTTTGCGCCGGTGCTGGATATCGGCCACATCAGTGCGGCCATCGGCGATCGCGCTTTCCACGCCGATCCGGCGATTGCGCTGCAGATGGCGCGCCAGTTTATCCACGGCATGCACGAAGCCGGCATGAAAACCACCGGCAAGCACTTCCCGGGCCACGGCGCGGTCAGCGCGGATTCGCACAAAGAGACGCCGCGCGACACGCGCGATGCGGCCACGCTGCGCCAGCACGACATGGCAATCTTCCAGCAGCTGATTGATGAGCAGCTGCTGGATGCGGTGATGCCCGCGCATGTTATCTATACTGAAGTGGACCCGCTGCCGGCCAGTGGTTCGCCTTACTGGCTGCAAACGGTGCTGCGGCAGGAGCTGGGCTTCAACGGGGTGATCTTCTCAGACGATCTGTCGATGGAGGGCGCGGCGGTGATGGGCAGCTACGCGGAACGGGCTCAGCAGTCGCTGAATGCCGGCTGCGATATGATCCTGGTGTGCAATCAGCGTGCTGGCGCGGTGAGCGTGCTGGATAATTTGACGCCGATCCAGGCGACGCGCGTCACGCAGTTATACCATCAGGGACGTTTTGACCGTCAGAGTTTGCAGGCCAGCGAGCGCTGGCGGCAAAATCAGCGTCAGCTCAGTGACCTGCAGGATCGCTGGCTGGCGCACAAAGCGTCGGGCAGATAATCGCCGCTGCCCGGATCTCACTCCACGCTGAGGATAATCATGATCATCTATCTGCACGGTTTTGATTCCAACAGTCCGGGCAACCATGAAAAGGTGCTGCAGCTGCAGTTTATTGACCCGGACGTCAGACTTATTAGCTACAGCACCCGCCATCCGAAACACGATATGCAGTTTCTGCTGAAAGAGTGCGACAAGCTGCTCCAGCAGGGCAGCGATGCGCATCCGTTGATTTGTGGCGTCGGCCTGGGCGGCTACTGGGCGGAACGCATCGGCTTCCTTTGCGGCATGCGCCAGGCGATATTCAATCCCAACCTGTTTCCTGATGAAAACATGGAAGGCAAGATCGACCGGCCGGAAGAGTATCTTGATATCGCCACCAAATGCGTCAGCAACTTCCGTGAAAAGAACCGCGACCGCTGCCTGACCATTTTGTCACGTCACGATGAAGCGCTGGATAATCAGCGCAGCGCGGCCGCATTGCACCCGTACTACGAAATCGTGTGGGACGAGGAGGCCAGCCACAAATTCAAAAATATTGCCCCGCATCTGCAACGCATCAAAGCGTTCAAAACCCTTGCCTGAGTGCTGCTGCGCCGTGTGATGCGGCGCACAAAACGTGTAACATTCTGATAATGCAGTGCAAAGATTGATGTACATCAATTTTCTTATGTCCGGATGATTATGCCGTGCTATTCTGCCCTCAGCTCGCGATTAAATGTCGCCAACCCTATGTTTATTAAGGTTTTATATAACCATTAATTAACTTTTGGTTTACAACTTTGAGGGGGTCTTCATTGACTACAAGCATGGAAAAAATCGTCATCGTCGGTGGCGGTGCCGGAGGGCTGGAGCTGGCAACGCAGCTCGGCCATAAACTCGGCCGCAAAAAAAAGGCGGAGATCATCCTGGTCGATCGTAACCACAGCCATCTGTGGAAACCGCTGCTGCATGAAGTGGCGACCGGCTCGATGGATGAAGGTATTGATGCGCTCAGCTATCTGGCGCATGCGCGCAACCACGGTTTCCAGTTCCAGCTCGGTTCGCTGACGCAAATTAATCGCGACACAAAAACCATTGAACTGGCGGAGATCCGCGACGCGGAGGGTGGGCTGCTGGTACCGCAGCGCGAACTGGCGTATGACCGTCTGGTGATGGCGCTGGGCAGCACCTCGAACGATTTCGGCACGCCAGGCGTGAAAGATCACTGCATCTTCCTCGACAACCCGCATCAGGCGCGTCGGTTCCACAATGAGATGCTCAACCTGTTCCTGCGCTTCTCTGCCAGCGAAGGACAGCTGCAGAAAGTCAATATCGCCATTGTCGGCGGCGGCGCGACCGGCGTCGAGCTGTCGGCAGAACTGTATAACGCAGTGAAACAACTGCACAGCTACGGCTATAAAGGTCTCGACAGCAGCGCGCTCAACGTTACGCTGGTGGAAGCCGGCGAGCGTATTTTGCCTGCGTTGCCACCGCGCATCTCCGCAGCGGCGCACCAGGAACTGAGCAAGCTTGGCGTGCGCGTACTGACGCAAACCATGGTCACCAGCGCAGCAGCCAACGGTCTGAATACCAAAGGGGGCGAATTCATCGAAGCCGATCTGATGGTGTGGGCGGCCGGTATTAAAGCGCCAGACTTCATGAAAGAGATTGGCGGGCTGGAGACCAACCGCATTAATCAGCTGGTGGTCAAAGAGACGCTGCAGACCACGCTGGACGACGACATTTACGCCATCGGCGACTGCGCCTCCTGCGCGCTGCCGGGCGGCGGATTCGTGCCGCCGCGCGCGCAGTCGGCGCACCAGATGGCGTCGCGAGCGCTGGAAAACATCCTCGCCCAGCGCAAAGGCAAGCCGCTCAAAGCCTACGTGTATAAAGATCACGGCTCGCTGGTGTCGCTGTCCCGCTTCAGTACCGTCGGCAGTCTGATGGGTAACCTGATGCGCGGTTCGATGATGGTGGAAGGGCGCATTGCGCGTTTTGTCTACATCTCCTTGTACCGTATGCACCAGATTGCGCTCCATGGATACTTCAAGACCGGTCTGATGATGCTGGTCGGCAGCCTCAACCGCGTGCTGCGTCCGCGTCTCAAACTGCATTGATCGCTGGCGGGCGGTCACCCCCGCCCGCTGCGCGCCCGGCTGCCGTAACCGGCTGATTGCCGTTCAATCAGCGCCAGGTTACGGCGCAATGACACTGCCGCTCAGAACTCTCCTAAAAGCTGGTCCTGCTGGCTTTCCGCTGCGTTTCCTCCATTAATCTGATGTTGCATTTTCGGACCATCTGTAAAACTTATGCCAACGAACACGGCGCGGCGCGCACGCCGGTTATGCCTCGGTAACCCGGGATCGGGTTGCGGCAGGAATGCGCGGTAACAACTTCAGGAGGACATTCCTGTGAATAAATCAATGTTAGCGGGTATTGGAATCGGCGTAGCAGCAGCGTTGGGCGTGGCCGCCGTCGCCAGCATGGATGTGTTTGATCGTGGCCCGCAGTATGCTCAGGTGCTTTCGGCAACGCCAATCAAAGAGAGCATCAAGCAACCGCGTCAGGAGTGCCGCAACGTTACCCTCACGCACCGTCGTCCGGTGCAGGATGAGAACCGCATCGCCGGTTCCGTACTGGGTGCCGTGGCCGGTGGGGTGATTGGTCACCAGTTCGGCGGTGGCCGCGGCCGGGATATCGCGACCGTAGCCGGTGCGCTGGCAGGCGGCTACGGCGGTAACCAGGTGCAGGGTGCGCTGCAGGATCGTGACACTTACACCACCAGCGAGCAGCGCTGCAAAACCGTGTACGATAAACAGGAAAAAATGCTGGGTTATGACGTGACCTATAAAATAGGCGACCAGCAGGGCAAAATCCGCATGGAGAATGACCCTGGCACCCGCATCCCGCTCGACCGTAATGGTCAGCTGATCCTGAATTCGAATCAGGCCTGATTGGGCAAAGCTACTTCACAGCAGCAGTAACAAAAAAAGCGCCGCAAGGCGCTTTTTTTATACTCTGGCTCCCGCACCGTACGCAGCAGCGCGTCGCATAGCGCTGCTACGTAAAGGCTGGGCGATCAAACCCGGTTCTTCGCCAGTTCGGCGACGAAATTCTGCACCCATTCCATGCGCGTTTTGCGTTCGCTGAGATCGCGGGTGAATTTCAGTCGCGTCGGGCCATCCAGCTTCCACTGCTTGGCATCTTTCTGCAGCAGGCCGATCAGCCAGCCGGGATCGACCTGATTTTGCGGCGCGAACTCAAAGAAGCCGCCTTTTTCGCTGGCTTCGATTTTACGCAGCCCCAGCTGACGCGCCACCAGGCGCAGCGCGGCGATGTCCAGCAGGTTACGCGCGGCGTCGGGCAGCTTGCCGAAGCGGTCAATCATCTCAATTTTCAGCTCAGCCAGCTCCTGTTCATCGGCCGCACTGGCGATGCGTTTATACAGCGACAGGCGCGTATTGACGTCCGGAATAAAATCATCCGGCAACAGGGCAGGCATGCGCAGCTCAATCTCCGTCTGATTGCTGGTGAGATCTTCCAGCGACGGCTCACGTCCGGCTTTGAGTGCATCCACCGCGTTTTCCAGCAGCTCCATGTAGAGCGTGAAGCCAATGGTCTCCATCTGACCGCTCTGATCTTCACCCAGTAGCTCACCGGCACCGCGAATCTCCAGGTCGTGCGTCGCCAGCGCAAAGCCAGCGCCCAGATCCTCCAGCGAGGCAATTGCTTCCAGTCGCTTCTGGGCATCGGTGGTCATCGCCTTCGGATGCGGCGTCAGCAGCCAGGCATAGGCCTGATGATGCGAACGGCCGACGCGGCCACGCAGCTGATGCAGCTGCGCCAGACCGAAATGGTCGGCGCGCTCAATGATGATGGTATTGGCGCTCGGCACATCGATCCCGGTTTCGATGATGGTGGTGCACACCAGCACGTTGAAACGCTGGTGGTGGAAATCGTTCATCACCCGTTCCAGATCGCGCTCGCGCATCTGACCGTGGCCGATGGCGATGCGCGCTTCCGGCACCAGCTCGGCCAGCCGCTGCGCTGCTTTCTCGATGTTCTCGACGTCGTTATAGAGATAGTAAACCTGACCGCCGCGCAGCACTTCACGCAGGATCGCTTCGCGCACCACCAGGCTGTCATACTCGCGCACGAAGGTTTTCACCGCCAGACGGCGCGCCGGTGGCGTGGCGATAATCGACAGATCGCGCATGCCGCTCATCGCCATGTTCAGAGTACGCGGAATCGGCGTTGCGGTGAGCGTCAGAATATCGACGTCAGCGCGCATCGCTTTGATGCGCTCTTTGTGACGCACGCCGAAACGGTGCTCCTCATCGACGATCAGCAAACCGAGATCGCGCCACTTCAGATCGCTCATCAGCAGCTTGTGGGTGCCGATCAGAATATCAATTTTGCCCTCGCTGGCCTGCTCCAGCACCTGCGCCTGCTCTTTGGCGCTGCGGAAGCGCGACAGCATCTCAATGCGCACCGGCCAGTTGGCGAAGCGGTCGCGGAAGTTGTCGTAATGCTGCTGCGCCAGCAGGGTGGTAGGCACCAGCACCGCCACCTGTTTGCCGTTCTCCACCGCAAGGAAGGCGGCGCGCATCGCCACTTCGGTTTTACCAAAGCCAACATCGCCGCACACCAGGCGGTCCATGGCCAGCGGCTGGCACATATCGCTGAGCACGGCGTTAATTGCCTGTGCCTGATCCGGCGTGGTTTCAAACGGAAAACCTTCGCAGAACAGCTGATACTGCTCGCGGTCGTGCTTAAAGGCAAAGCCGGCCTTGGCTGCGCGCTGGGCATAGATATCCAGCAGCTCAGCGGCCACGTCACGGACTTTCTCCGCCGCTTTCTGGCGCGCGCGTGACCAGGCATCGCTGCCCAGTTTGTGCAACGGCGCATTTTCATCGGCACCGCCGGCGTAACGGCTGATCAGATGCAGCGATGACACCGGGACGTAAAGTTTGGCATCGCCGGCATAGGAGAGCATCAGATACTCGGCGACGATACCGCCGGCTTCCAGCGTGGTCAGGCCGATGTAGCGGCCCACACCGTGTTCAAGATGCACCACCGGCTGGCCCGGGTGCAGCTCGGCGAGGTTACGAATCAGTACATCCGGATTGATGGTGCGCCGATTGTCCTGACGCCGCCGGCTGACGCGCTCGCCGAGCAGATCGCTTTCGCAAATCAGCGCGCGCTGGCGCTGGGTGTCGATAAAACCGCGCTCGCTGGCGCCAATCATCAGGCTGTACGGCTGCTCATCGGCCTGCTCGAAGCGATCGATCGGCTGCGGGCGCAGTTTGATGCGGGACAGCAGCTCCTGCAGGCTCTCGCGGCGACCTTCGCTTTCTACTGAGAAAATCACCTGACCGGTAAACTGCTCGAGGAACTGGCGCAGCAGATCGAGCGGCGCTTTGGCCTGCGCCTGCACCGTCAGCTCCGGTAATGGCTGATAGCCCAGATTACTGTTCGCGGCTTTCTCCGGCAGCGTCTCAGCGCTGAGCTGCATGCGCGGCCAGTTTTTCAGCTCGCTCAGCAGCGCATCCGGGCGCAGCCATAGCGTGGCCGGTTCCAGCAGCGGGCGCATAGGATCGATGCGGCGATTTTCATAGCGTGCGTTAGCATCCTGCCAGAAACGCTCAGCGCTGGCGTGCAGATCGCCGCTGTTCAGCACCAGCGTGCTGGCGGGCAGATAGCTAAACAGGGTAGGCAGTTCCTGCTCGAAAAACAGCGGCTGCCAGTACTCAATCCCGGCCGGCAGCGTGCCTTTGCTCACCTGCTGATAGACGTGCTCGGGTTCGCGCCGCACGTCGAAGGTTTCACGCCAGCGGCTGCGGAACAGCTCAATGGCCGCTTTATCGGTGGGAAATTCATGCGCCGGCAGCAGGTTGATGGCGCTCACCGCCTCCAGCGTGCGCTGTGAGTCGACGTCAAACAGGCGCAGGCTGTCGATCTCATCATCAAAGAAATCGATGCGGTAAGGCTGATCGCTGCCCATCGGGAACAGGTCGAGCAGCGCGCCGCGCGTCGCGTACTCGCCATGCTCCATCACCTGATCGACATGGCGATAACCGGCCTGCTCCAGCTGGTCGCGCAGGGCATCGCGCGACAGTTTCTGGCCCTGCTGCATCACCAGCGCATGGCCGTGCAGGAAGCTGTGCGGGCAAACGCGCTGCATCAGCGTATTGACCGGCAGAATCAGCATGCCGCGCGTCAGGGTGGGCAACTGGTACAGGGTAGAAAGACGGGCGGAAATAATGTCCTGATGGGGCGAGAAGCTGTCGTAGGGCAGTGTTTCCCAGTCAGCAAGATTGGTGACCGGCAGATCGGTAAATTGCCTGATCTCCTCCTGCAGCCGCAGGGCCGATTGCATATCCGGGGTGATCATTAACACCGGACCGCTGTGGCGTTCGGTGATGCTGGCACACTCAACCGCCTGCGCGGCGCCGACCAGCTGACCGAGCTGACGATGGTCGCCTGCTTTAGCAGGCAGGGTATAACGACGCTGTTCCGACATAAGGTCCGACATTCTCTCCTCAGTTTCCAGGGCGTCATCATTCCACATTCCGCCGTGAGGATCATCTCTCCTTTCTGAGTTTATGTCAGGGTGCATGAATGCGCACCTTACACCAGCGGCACCCTGAAGGGCCGCCAGTATCGCCGGTTGCCAGGTCGTCATTGATGGCGACCTGGCCGCGTCACGTTATTTACTGGATTGCTGTGTGTAGTGCATGCGAGGACGATCCACATTGGCCCATGACAGCTCGCGCTCGACATGGTAGCTGTTGTTGCCATCGTCCCACTTCACATAATAACCGGTTAGCGCGTCTCCCTGCTCAAAGACATTGACCACTTCGCCTTTGATCTCGCCAGATTTATGTTTAACGATACTGCCTTTAGGAAACCTGCTCATGGTAAGAACCTCCGTACTGCGCTTACTGTGATGCGAAAACCGGTACTGCAAGCTAAGTCTAACCTACCTGCTGACGAATAATCGTACTAATAGCGTCACTATTTTGTCGTAATTTTGTGCATTGTCGCGCAGCAGGACGCATTTTGACGCAACTTTGCAACTGACTCAGCGGGTTAGAGGTTTCATAAAGCAGACGGCTCCTTTATCATCGCTCTACTTAATTTTGGGCAACGGCCAAGACGGATCTCATGTATCAACCAGTCGCGTTATTCATCGGTTTGCGCTACATGCGTGGACGTGCTTCAGACCGTTTCGGTCGTTTCGTCTCCTGGCTCTCGACTATTGGTATCACGCTCGGCGTGCTGGCACTGGTGACGGTGCTGTCGGTGATGAACGGCTTTGAGCGCGAGCTGGAAGGCAACATTCTCGGCCTGATGCCGCAGGCGCTGGTGACCAGCGACACCGGCAGCATCAATCCGCAGCAGATGCGCGCGCAGGATCTCAAACTGCAGGGCGTGACGCGTATCGCGCCGCTGACCACCGCCGATGTGGTGTTGCAGAGTGCGCGCAACGTGTCGGTGGGCGTGATGCTGGGCATCAATCCTGACGAGCCGGATCCGCTGACGCCTTATCTGGTCAACACCCAGCAGAGCGTGCTGCAGCCGGGCCAGTATAAAGTCATTCTCGGTGAACTGCTGGCCTCGCAGCTGGGCGTGAAGCGCGGCGATCAGCTGCGCCTGATGGTGCCATCGGTCAGTCAGTTTACCCCAGTGGGGCGCGTGCCGAGCCAGCGCATCTTTACCGTTGCCGGTACCTACGCGGCCAATAGCGAAGTCGACGGCTATCAGATTCTGGTGAACCAGCAGGACGCCTCGCGCGTGATGCGCTATCCGCTCGGCAACATTACCGGCTGGCGCCTGTGGCTGGATAAGCCGCTGAATGTCGATGCGCTGAGCCAGCAGCCGCTGCCGCAGGGGCTGACGTGGAAAGACTGGCGCGAACGCAAGGGCGACCTGTTCCAGGCGGTGCGCATGGAGAAAAACATGATGGGGCTGCTGCTCAGCCTGATTATTGCCGTCGCCGCCTTCAATATCATTACCTCGCTGGGCCTGCTTATCATGGAGAAGCAGGCGGAAGTGGCGATCCTGCAAACCCAGGGCTTAACGCGGCGGCAAATCGTCGCGGTATTTATGGTGCAGGGCGCCAGCGCCGGTATTATCGGCGCGCTGCTCGGTACGCTGCTGGGCGTGCTGCTGGCCAGCCAGCTCAACAATTTAATGCCGGTGATCGGCCTGTTCCTTGATGGCGCCGCGCTGCCGGTGGATATCAATGTCTGGCAGGTGATCACCATTGCGCTGGTCTCGATGGCCGTGGCGCTGCTGTCTACCCTCTATCCGTCATGGCGCGCTGCCGCCGTTCAACCCGCTGAGGCTTTACGTTATGAGTAATACCCCTTTGTTGCAGTGTCGTGACCTGTGCAAACGCTATCAGGAAGGCAGCGTGCAGACCGATGTGCTGCGCAATGTGGCTTTTAGCCTGCAGCCGGGCGAACTGACGGCCATCGTCGGCAGCTCCGGCTCCGGCAAAAGTACCTTACTGCACCTGCTGGGCGGGCTGGATGCACCGACCTCCGGTGACGTGGTGTTTGACGGGAAATCGCTTAACGCCATGTCGTCGGCGGCCAAAGCAGAGTTGCGCAACCGGGAACTCGGCTTCATTTATCAGTTTCACCATTTGCTGCCGGACTTCAGCGCGCTGGAGAACGTAGCGATGCCGCTGTTGATTGGCAAAACCGGCAAAGCCGAAGCGGAAGCGCGCGCACGCGAGATGCTGGCGGCGGTTGGCCTGGAAAAGCGCGCGGCGCACCGGCCTTCTGAGCTGTCGGGCGGTGAACGTCAGCGCGTGGCGATTGCCAGGGCGCTGGTGAACCGGCCGCGGCTGGTGATGGCCGATGAGCCCACCGGTAATCTCGATGCGCGCAACGCCGATGCCATTTTTGAACTGCTCGGCGAGCTCAACGTGCAGCAGGGCACCGCGTTTCTGGTGGTGACGCATGACCTCAACCTGGCGAAGCGCCTGAGCCGTCAGATGGAAATGCGCGACGGCCAGCTGAGCGATCACCTGACGCTGGGAGCGATCTGATGGCGTCCTCTTTATCCCTGCTGCTCGGGCTGCGCTTCAGCCGCGGCCGGCGGCGCGGCGGCATGGTGTCGCTGATCTCCATCATCTCGACCATCGGCATTGCGCTTGGCGTGGCGGTGCTGATCATCGGGCTGAGCGCGATGAACGGTTTCGAGCGGGAGCTCAACAACCGCATTCTGGCCGTGGTACCGCACGGCGAAATTGAGGCGGTTAACCAGCCATTTCGCAACTGGCAGCCGATGATTGCGCCCATCGAACAGGTGCCGGGCATCGCCGCAGCGGCACCTTACGTTAACTTTACCGGATTGATTGAGAGCGGTGCGAAGCTGCAGGCGCTGCAGGTGAAGGGCGTTGATCCGCAGCAGGAGCCGCGGCTCAGCGCGCTGCCGCGTTTTGTTAGCGGCGATGCCTGGTCGCAGTTCAGCGCCGGCAGGCAGCAGATCATTCTGGGCGGCGGCATCGCCAGATCGCTCAACGTGAAGCAGGGCGACTGGATCACCATCATGATCCCGAATAATGATGGCGAGAACAAACTGCTGCAGCCAAAACGCATTCGTCTGCAGGTGAGCGGTATTCTGCAGCTGAGCGGCATGCTGGATCACAGTCTGGCGCTGGTGCCGCTGGCCGATGCGCAAAAGTATCTGGATCTGGGCGACAGCGTCAGCGGCATTGCGCTGAAGATGAGCGATCCGTTCCAGGCACAGAAGCTGGTGCGCGATGCCGGCGAAGCCACCCACTCCTATGTCACCATCCGCAGCTGGATTGGCACTTACGGCTATATGTATCGCGATATCCAGATGATTCGCGCCATCATGTATCTGGCGATGGTGCTGGTGATTGGCGTGGCCTGCTTTAATATCGTGTCGACGCTGGTGATGGCGGTGAAGGACAAGAGCAGCGATATCGCCGTGCTGCGCACGCTGGGCGCGAAAGACGGCCTGATTCGTGCCATCTTTATCTGGTATGGCCTGCTGGCCGGGCTGCTGGGCAGCGTCAGCGGTGTGGTGGTCGGCGTGCTGGTGGCGCTCAATCTGACGCCGGTGATGCGCGTAGTGGAGCATCTTACCGGGCACCAGCTGCTGGCGGGCGATATCTACTTTATCGACTTTCTGCCGTCCGAGCTGCACTGGCTGGATGTGGCCATCGTGCTGGCGACGGCGATTGGCCTGAGCCTGATTGCCAGCTGGTATCCGGCGCGGCGCGCCAGCCGCATCGATCCTGCCCGCGTGCTGAGCGGTCAGTAAAGACAAAACACGCAGCCGCCTTCGCGGCTGCGCACATTTTCAGCGTCTGCGGCATGCAGCCGTCATACCCAGCCGCTATTATCGGGTCTGAGTAACCCGGAAAACACCCGCAGCGCGGCGTTCAGCGCCGCAGATTAAGGAGCCTTTATGCGCCAACCGCGCCGCCGCCTTCGACTCGCCCGCTACAAAAAGAACCGCCGCAAAGTGCATCAGCGCTTTCGCCAGCGCATCTTTGAGCGCGATCGTCAGGTCGAACTTGCCGCCCATCCGCAGCCGCACGTGGTGGTGCTGACCGGTGCCGGAATTTCGGCAGAATCCGGCATTCGCACGTTCCGCGCGGAAGATGGCCTGTGGGAAGAGCATCGCGTGGAAGATGTGGCGACGCCCGAAGGCTTTCGCCGCGATCCGGAGCTGGTGCAGGGCTTCTACAATGCGCGCCGGCGTCAGCTGCAGCAGCCAGAAATCCAGCCTAACGCGGCGCACAAAGCGCTGGCCGAACTGGAGCAGGTGCTGGGCGATAATTTCCTGCTGGTGACACAGAATATCGATAACCTGCACGAGCGCGCCGGCAGCCAGCGTGTGCTGCATATGCACGGTGAATTGCTGAAGGTGCGCTGTGAGCACAGCGGTCAGGTGCTGGCGTGGACAGAGGACGTCGGTCCGGACGATCGCTGTACCTGCTGCCAGTTCCCGTCGCGGCTGCGTCCGCACGTGGTGTGGTTTGGTGAAATGCCGCTCGGCATGGAGGAGATTTATCAGGCGCTGGAACAGGCCGATCTGTTTATTGCCATCGGCACTTCAGGCCACGTCTATCCGGCGGCAGGCTTTGTGCATGAGGCGAAACTGCAGGGTGCGCATACTGTGGAGTTGAATCTGGCGCCCAGTCAGGTCGGTAACGAATTCGCTGAAGCGCATTACGGCTTAGCCAGCGAAGTGGTGCCCGAATTCGTGCATACTTTTTTGCGCGGCTTGTATAAATAGTCAGCGTTCTGCGCGTTTCCCCTCATCCCGGCCTTCTCCCGGCGGGAGAAGGGGAAAAACGTGCTGGATTGAAACTCAGGCTAAATCCAGTAGGGTCGTTCCCACAAGCCGAATCCAGCACGAATGAACCCTCACCCAATGCCGAATCCAGCACGTATGAACCCTCTCCCTCTGGGAGAGGGCAGGGTGAGGGCCAGGCCGCACCGAATCCCCACCCCAGAACCTCACCGCCCCGCTTTCAGCTTCTGGAACAGCGTTTCGTACTGCACGCTGGCGGCACCGACATCGTTCTGCCACTCGCCGTTTTTGATCACGTCAGCCGGCGGATAGAGTGACGGATCGCTGGCCACCTCGGGCGGCAGCAGCTTTCTTGCCGCCAGGTTGGGCGTCGGATAACCGATGGTTTCCGCCACTTTAGCCGCCACATCCGGGCGCAGCAGGAAGTTAATCAGCTTCAGCGCGCCCGCTTTATTTTTCGCATTCGCCGGGATCGCCAGGTTATCCATCCAGAAAATTCCGCCCTCTTTCGGCCAGATAATCTGCAGCGGCGTGCCAGCCTGGCGCGCCACCCAGGCGGAGCCATTCCAGATCATGCCGACGTTGACTTCGCCTTCCATAAACGGATTACCGGGATTATCCGAGTTGAACGCCAGCACGTTCGGCATCAGCTTTTTCAGCTCTTCATAGGCGGCTTCAATCTGTTTTGGATCCTGCGTATTACCGGAGTAGCCGAGCTTGCGCAGCGCCATCTGGAACACTTCACGCGCGTCATCGGTCAGCAGCAGGCTCTGCTTATACTGTGGTTTCCACAGATCGGCCCATTGGGTCAGGGTTTTCGCATCCACCTCGTCGGTGTTTACGCCAATGGCGGTTGCGCCCCAGATATAGGGAATGGAATAGTCGTTGTTCGGATCAAACGGCTTGTTCAGCAGGTCGGGATCGAGGTTGCGGAAGTTGCTCAGCTGTGACTTGTCGATCTTCTGCAGCATGCCCTCGTTGCGCATTTTGGCGATGAAGTAGGTCGACGGCACCACCAGATCGTAAGCGCCTGCTTTCCAGGTTTTCAGCTTGGCGTACATGCTTTCATTGGATTCATAGGTGGAATAAATCACTTTGATGCCGGTCTCTTTGGTGAACTGCTCCAGCAGCCCGGGCGGCACGTATTCGGTCCAGTTATAGAAGTAAAGCGTGTTGTTGTCATCCGCCTGAGCGCTTTGCATACCCAGTGCCAGCGCCCCAGCCGCCAGCCAGTGAGACCACTTTTTCATCGGTTATCCTCTATTTGGTTTTATCACGCAGCAACAGCTGACTGGCTGCCACCAGCAGCAGCGACAGCAGCATCAAAATGGTAGCCAGCGCGTTCACCTCCGGCGACACGCCCACTTTCACCATGGAATAAATTTTCAGCGGCAAAATTTCGAAGCCGGGACCGGTGACAAATGACGACACCACCACATCATCCATCGACAGGGTGAAACTCAGCAGCCAGCCCGCGGCCACTGCCGGCAGCGCCAGCGGCAGCAAAATCTTGCGCAGAATAGTCACTTCGCTGGCGCCGAGATCTTTTGCCGCCTCCAGCATGCGCACGTCAAAGCCTTTCAGGCGCGAATAGACGGTAATCACCACAAACGGCAGGCAGAAAGTGATGTGGGAAAACAGCAGCGACCAGAAGCCGAGCGAAATCCCCAGCAGCATAAACAGCACCAGTAGCGAAATCGCCATCACGATATCCGGCGACATCATCACCACAAATAGCATACCGCTGACAAACGGCTTGCCGCGAAAACGGTAGCGGTACAGCGCCACGGCGGTGAGCGAGCCGATCAGCGTCGCGCAGCTGGCCGACAGCACGCCCATGATCAGCGAATGCTGCGCCGCCTGAATCAGGCTGTCGTTATTGACCAGCAGGCGATACCACTGGGTGCTGAAGCCCTGCCAGTTGATGCCGAAGCGCGAGGCATTGAAGGAGTTGACGATCAGGATGATGATCGGAATGTAGAACCAGGCATAAATCACGGCTATGAAGCCGTAGCGTAATCCGCGCGCCATCATTGCAACGCCGCCTTGTGATTCAGTAGACGCGCTGCGCGCCAGTAAACCAGCAGCATCAGCCCCATCAGCAGCGTCATGACAATGCTGGTGGCGGCACCAAACGGCCAGTCACGAATATTGAGGAACTGGCTTTTGATTACGTTACCGATCAACAGGTTCTTTGCTCCGCCCATTAAATCCGCTACGTAGAACAACCCCATCGCCGGGATAAATACCAGTAGCGCGCCGGCAACGATACCGGGCAGGGTCAGCGGCAAAATGATATGGATGAAGGTCTGTAGCCTGCTGGCGCCAAGATCGCGCGCCGCTTCAAGGCAGGATTTGTCCAGCTTCTCAAGGCTGGAGTAGAGCGGCAGTACCATAAATGGCAGCAGAATATAGATCAGCCCAAGGATCACCGCTTCCGGGGTGAACATGATGCGAAACGGCTTGTCGATGACGCCGAGCCACAGCAGAAATTCATTGAGCCAGCCGCGCGTGCTGAGAAAAATTTTCAGACCATATATGCGAATCAGCGAGTTGGTCCAGAACGGCACAATCAGCAGAAACAGCATCAGCGGACGCAGACGCGCCGGCAGTCTGGTCAGGCACCAGGCAAAAGGGTAGCCGAGCAGCAGGCAGCACAGCGTGGCGATGCAGGCCATGTTGAGCGAGTGCAGCAGCACGTCGGCATACAGCGGATCGAGGAGCCGGCCGTAGTTGTTCAGGGTGAACACCATGCTGACAAAGTGCGCGTCGTCGCGCGTCAGAAAGCTGGTGGCGAAGATCATCAGATTCGGCAGCAACACGAACAGCGTCAGCCAGCCGACGATCAGCGCCACAATGGCTTTCTGCAGACGATTACGCATCCGTTTCATACGGCAGCACCACCTCCCAGTTTGGCACCCAGCTGACCGCCATTTTCTGGTTCAGCGAGTGGTCAAAATCCGGATCGTCCTCATTAAAGAACTCGCTGACGGTGAGCAGCTTGCCGTTCTCCAGTTCGACGGTGGATTCCAGCGTCATGCCTTTATAGTTGCGTTCGCGCACATAGCCGATCAGGTTTTCGCTGCGGCTGTCGTGATCGATCTCCTCGACGCGCAAATCTTCCGGTCGCAGCAGCACATGCAGCCGATCGCCGGGTTTGACCGGGAACGGGCAGTGAATATCACACTCGCGGCCTTCGAGGCGAGCCCGTACCTGCGGCGCGTGCGCGCTGCCGATCACTTCCGCATCAAACACATTGATTTCGCCAATGAAGCGCGCCACAAACAGGTTCGCGGGCTCTTCGTAGATCTCGCGCGGCGTGCCGTCCTGCTCGATGCGCCCGTCGCGCATCACCACGATGCGATCGGACATGGTCAGCGCTTCTTCCTGATCGTGCGTGACAAACACAAACGTGATGCCCAGCTTGCGCTGCAGCGCTTTCAGCTCGTTTTGCATCTGGCGGCGCAGTTTGTAATCCAGCGCGGAGAGCGACTCATCAAGCAGCAGCACTTTGGGCCGGTTGACTACTGCCCGCGCAATCGCCACGCGCTGCTGCTGGCCGCCAGAGAGCTGGTGCGGCCGGCGCGCGGCAAAGCTTTCCAGCTGCACCATCGCCAGCGCCTCGTTGACGCGCTGCGTCAGCTCTGGCGTCGGGGTTTTCTGCATGCGCAGGCCAAACGCGACGTTTTCAAACACCGACATGTGCGGAAACAGCGCGTAGCTCTGAAACACGGTATTGATATGGCGATGCTCGGCGGGCGTTTCAGTGATGTCGCTCTCATCCAGATGGATACGTCCGCTGTCGGCGTTTTCCAGCCCGGCGATCAGGCGCAGAATCGTGGTCTTACCGCAGCCGGAGGGGCCAAGCAGGGTGATAAATTCGCCATGACCGATGGTCAGGTCAAAATCCGGGATGATGGTTTTGCCATCGAAAGCTTTACTGATGCCAGAAAGCGTAACCAGCGCCTGCTGCGCGCGTGTTTGCGTCATTTTAGTCACTCAGTCTGATGAGAATCAGGTTACAGCATAGCCGCCGGCGACAGCTTGCCGTGATGAAGGGCGCGATAATACCTGAAAAATGCGCCATTGCCATGTTCAGACACGGAATAACCTTGAAAAGTCTGCAAATTGCTGGAGTATGCTCATCGGGCCAGCCGGACGGGTGGCTGGCAGGGCGAATTTCAGCGCACGATTGGGCTGAGAGGGCTAACCTGAAGGATAATGATTTGACGCAACATGGCGATAATCAGGCCCCATGATAATAATGCAGGTTCTTTAGAGGGATGACAGATGGATCAATTACTTGAGCGTTTTCTCAGTTATGTGTCAGTAGAAACCCAGGCAAAACCTCAGGCGCGGCAGGTGCCGAGCAGCGAAGGGCAGTGGACGCTGGCGCGTCAGTTACAGGAAGAGCTTATTGCGCTGGGTTTTGTGGACGTCACCTTAAGCGATCATTGCTGTGTGATGGGTACCCTGCCGGCAAACGTCGATTGGCCGACGCCGGTGATCGGTTTTATTTCCCACATGGATACCTCGCCGGATTTCACCGCGAAAAATGTCAATCCGCAGATCATTGAAAACTATCGTGGCGGCGACATCGCGCTGGGCAACGGGGATGAAGTGCTCTCACCGGTGATGTTCCCGGTGCTGCACAAGCTGACCGGGCATACGCTGATCACCACCGACGGTAAAACGCTGCTGGGCGCTGATGATAAAGCCGGTATCGCTGAGATCATGACGGCAATGGCCGAGCTGGCCAAAGGAGATGTGCCGCACGGCGCCATTCGCGTGGCCTTTACTCCGGATGAAGAGATCGGTCGCGGCACGTCGCACTTCGACGTTGAGGGGTTTGCGGCTGACTGGGCTTATACGGTTGACGGCAGCGATCTTGGCGAGTTTGAGTTCGAGAACTTTAATGCCGCGACGGCGCTGGTCAAAATCACCGGCAACAACGTGCATCCCGGCAGTGCGAAAAACGTGATGGTGAACGCGCTGGACCTGGCGATGCGTTTCCACGCCGAACTGCCTGCCAAAGAGAAGCCGCAGTTTACCGACGGCTACGAAGGCTTTTTCCACCTGCACACTATTAAGGGATCGGTAGAGCATGCCGAGCTGATGTACCTGATTCGCGATTTTGATGCCGACAGCTACGAACAGCGTAAGCAGCTACTGCAGGAGATTGGTCGCCGCGTCAGTAAAGGTCTGCAGGCTGAGTGCTCCATCAAGGTGGAGATCAGCGACAGCTATCGCAATATGCGGGAGAAGGTGGAACCGCATCCGCATATCATTGAGCTGGCGCTGCAGGCGATGCGCGACTGCGGTATTGAGCCGAACGTGAAGCCAATCCGCGGCGGCACCGACGGATCGGCGCTGTCATGGAAAGGACTGCCATGTCCGAATCTGTTTACCGGCGGCTACAACTATCACGGCAAGCATGAGTTTGCGTCGCTGAATGTGATGGCGAAGTCGGTTGAGGTGATTGTGCGCCTGGCCGCGCTCGCGGCGGAGAAGAAGTAGGGGCTGAGAAGGGCTTGCCCTCACCCTAACCCTCTCCCGCCCGCGGGAGAGGGGACCGACCGAGCGGGAATCAGGTTTTGTTTATTGCCTTAACTCCTGTTTGTGCCCCTATTTTCTTACGCATCTTGTTGCCGGCGCTTTACTGCAATCGTCGCGCGGTTTTCTCCCTCTCCCGCGGGCGGGAGAGGGCCGGGGTGAGGGAAACGGGCGCAGAGAACCTGCCAGACTCAATCAGCAAAAAACCAGTACCCGCTGTTCACCAGTGCCGCCAGTTGAGCCAGCAGCGAAGGATCGTCCAGCGCATCGCCGAAATCTTCCAGCGTCAATACGTGTTTGTGTGCCAGCGCAGCCAGTACCGACGGATGCGCGCACTCAACGCGCTCACCGTTGACGTACACCGCGTCGCCCAGCGTCAGCACGCGCAGGCCGCCGAGGCGCGTCAGTGCATCACCCTGCTGCAGCGCGTCATAAATCTCATCTGGCTGATACGGCGGTTCCGGCGGAGCCACATCCAGCTCGTGACGTGACTGGGAAATAAATTCGCCAAACCACTGGTTAAACTGCTCCGGCTGATTAATCACATCCAGCATCACCTTGCGGATCCCTTCTACTTCTGACGGCAGAATCTGCGATGGACAATCGCGCGCCGGCACATCCGGATCGCTGAAGCGGTAGCTGCCCAGCTCATGCGCCAGCATGTAATCCGCAAAGCCGCTGATCAACTCGCGTCCGTTGGGCGCGCGGAAGCCGACTGAATAGTTGAGCGCGTTCTCCAGCGAATAGCCTTCATGCGGGAAACCCGGTGGAATATAGAGAATGTCGCCTGGTTCCAGCTCTTCATCGATGATGGCGTCGAACGGTTCAACCTGCAGCAGATCCGGATGCGGGCAGTGCTGTTTCATCGGCACTTTTTCGCCCACGCGCCAGCGACGGCGGCCAGTGCCCTGAATAATAAACACGTCGTATTGATCAAAGTGCGGGCCAACGCCGCCGCCCGGTGTGGCGAACGAGATCATCAGGTCGTCAATACGCCAGTCGGGCAGAAAGCGGAACGGGCGCATCAGCGCAGCAGAAGGTTCATGCCAGTGGTTCACTGCCTGTACCAGCAGCGACCAGTTGCTTTCACCCAGGTGATCGTAGCTTTCAAACGGACCATGGCTGACCTGCCACTTGCCGTTGTTGTGGCTGACGAGGCGGCTGTCCACCTCGTTTTCCATTGCCAGACCGGCCAGCTCATCCGGAGAAATCGGATCAATGAAGTTTTTGAAACCCCGTTTCAGCACCACCGGGCGTTTTTGCCAGTAGCGCTGAATAAAGTCGGGCCAGTTGATGTCGAGCTGATAGTCCATGCGAGGATTCCGGTTAGGGCCATAATTGCTGCCAAGTATAACAGCCCGCGCCCGGTTCTACTCGCGGTGATGTTCAACTTCCTGCCGCTGAAAAATCACCTCCATGCGTGCGCCGCCGAGCGGGCTGGTCGTGGCGATTACCTGACCGGCATACTGCTCGAGAATATCACGCACTACCGCCAGTCCCAGTCCCTGACCGGGACGCAGCGTATCGGCACGCTGGCCGCGCACAAAGATCAGATCGCGCTTGCTTTCGGGAATGCCGGGGCCGTCGTCGTCAATGAACAGATGCAGCGCGTTTTCCGTCTGGCGCGCGCTGACCTCAATAAATTCGAGGCAGTATTTGCAGGCGTTATCCAGCACGTTGCCCAACACTTCCATAAAGTCATTTTGATCGCCGATAAAGGTCAGCTCCGGCGAAATATCCAGCGTGATCTCAACGCCCTTGCGCTGATACACCTTATTGAGCGCGGAACACAGGCTATCCAGCAGGGCCGAGACCGAGTGCAGATCGCGCTGCAGCGGGTTGTGATCCGCCTGCATACTGGCGCGATGCAGGTAGTAGCCAATCTGCTGCGAGATGCGGCTGATCTGCTCGAGCATGACCGGCTCAGCCTGTTCGATGGTCAGCTCTTTGCCACCGCGCAGCGAGCGCAGCGTGCTTTGCAGCACCGCCAGCGGCGTTTTCAGGCTGTGCGTCAAATCCGACAGCGTGGTGCGATAGCGCGTGTAGCGCTGCCGTTCGTTGGTGAGCAACAGATTGAGATTGCGCACCAGGCTGCGCAGCTCCTGCGGCGGGTTGTCATCGAGATTTTCCCGGTGACCGGTTTCCAGCTCGCGCACCTGCGAAGTCAGGTGGCCAATCGGGCGCAGGCTCCAGTGTGCCGCCAGCCACAGCAGCGGAATCACCAGCAGCAGATTGGCTGCCAGCACATAGCTAAACCACGACCACACCACGTCTGAGTGCTGCAGCTCCTGCGGGATCGAGTCCACCACCACAATGGTCAGCGCCGGCAAATTGGTGGTCGCGTCGTAGCGGTTCACTGCCACCGAGTGGGTGAAGGTGTCGTTGCTGTCACTGTCCAGCGCGTGCAGCCGCTGCTGTGCCTGCGGATTGTTACCCATCGCCGCCATACTGGTGCGATTGCTGGTATCGATCTCGTAAAAGTCTGGCTTCATCAGCCAGTCGCGGCGAATGTTTTTGCGGATTTCCGGCACGTCGCGCTGTTGCCACAGCAGCTTACCGCGCTCGTCATAGATGAACACCAGCGTCGGGAAATTGAGCGTCATGCGTTCCGGCTGGGCGATGGTGAGCTTGTTGTCTTTCCACTGCGCGAGGGTGAAAAACAAATTGCTCTCGCCGCGCATCACGCGATAGGTATTTTTATCAAAGCTGACGACATAGCCAATGACCGCCACCATGCCATACGACAGCGACAAAAACAGCACGATCGCCGCCGTCGCCAGCAGGAAACGCGCGCGTAAGGAGAAAGGGCGCTGACGGCGGAGCAGCTTCATAAATCAGAGATCAAAGCGGTATCCCTGGCCACGCACGGTGTTGATCACTTCGGTCGGGTGCAGCGCGAGAATTTTTTTGCGCAGCCGGCCCATCAGTACATCAATGGTGTGGCTTTCGCGCAGTTCCGCATCGGGATACAGCTGCAGCATCAGCGAGTCTTTGCTGACCACTTTACCGGCATTGCGGATCAGTGTTTCAACAATGGTGTACTCAAACGCGGTCAGCTTGACCGGCGCGTCGTTCACCGTAAGCTCGCGGCGCGACAGGTCAACCTGGAACGGCGGCATGGAGATAATTTGCGAGGCGTGTCCGCTGTTGCGACGCATCAGCGCCTGTAAGCGGGCGGCGACCTCTTCAATGTGGAACGGCTTGGTCACGTAGTCATCGGCACCCGCTTCCAGCGCTTCAACTTTCGCCTGCCAGCCTTCGCGCGCGGTCAGCACCAGAATCGGCTGACGAATGGCATCGCCACGCCAGCGGCGAATCAGCGACATGCCGTCTTCGTCGGGCAGGCCGAGATCGACCAGCGCGATATCGGGAATGTGTTCCTGCAGGAAATAGTCGGCTTCTTTGGCGTCTTCGGCGGCATCCACCTGATGACCCATGTCACGTAACTGGACTGCGAGGTGATGGCGCAGCAGGGCATTATCTTCCACAACCAGAACACGCATAGAATTTCCTTACCTTCAACTCAGTGATGATGGCGAAAAGTATACGCTACGCCAGCTAAACCGCAGATTAACACTCCGCTGTGATGCACTGGCAGGGGAACCTCAGCCACCACGTGACGTGCGTGACTGAGGTAACACCAACTTGCCATAGCCTGAGTTTTCAGAGCAAGGAATTACTTCAGGTCGTCAACCATCTGAATCGCGCGGCCGAGGTAGTTGGCTGGCGTCATCTGCTTCAGGCGCACTTTCTCTGCTTCCGGCAGCTCCAGGCTGTCGATAAACGCCTGCATACCGGCCGCGTCCACGCGCTTGCCGCGCGTCAGCTCTTTCAGCTTCTCGTACGGCTTTTCAATGCCGTAGCGGCGCATCACGGTCTGGATCGGCTCAGCCAGGACTTCCCAGTTGTGATCCAGCTCGTCCAGCAGGCGATCGCGGTTCACTTCCAGCTTGGAGATACCTTTCAGCGTGGCCTGATAGGCGATCAAGGCATAGCCGACGCCGACGCCGAGGTTACGCAGCACGGTAGAATCGGTCAGATCGCGCTGCCAGCGTGATACCGGCAGTTTGCTGGCCAGGTGCTGCATCACCGCGTTGGCCAGCCCCAGATTCCCTTCGGAGTTTTCGAAGTCGATAGGGTTAACCTTGTGCGGCATGGTTGAAGAGCCAATTTCGCCAGCAATGGTTTTCTGTTTGAAATGGTTCAGGGCGATGTAACCCCAGATGTCGCGGTCAAAATCAATCAGGATGGTATTGAAGCGCGCGATGCAGTCAAACAGCTCGGCGATGTAATCATGCGGCTCGATCTGCGTGGTGTACGGGTTCCAGCTGATGCCCAGCGAGGTCACAAACTGCTCGCTCAGCTGATGCCAGTCCACTTCCGGATACGCGGCGATGTGCGCATTGTAGTTGCCCACCGCGCCGTTGATTTTGCCCAGCACTTCCACCTTGCTCAGCTGACGCAGCTGGCGTTCCATGCGGTAGGCCACGTTGGCCATCTCTTTGCCCATGGTGGAGGGCGTTGCCGGCTGACCGTGGGTGCGCGACAGCAGCGGAATGTCGCGGTACTCCTGCGCCAGGCCCTTCACGGCGGTGATGATCTGGTTCCAGAACGGCACGATCACGTCGCGGCGTGCGGTTTCCAGCATCAGCGCGTGTGACAGGTTATTGATATCTTCGGAGGTGCAGGCGAAATGGATAAACTCAGACACCGCGTGCAGCGCCGGCACGTTCGCTACTTTCTCTTTCAGAAAGTACTCGACGGCTTTCACGTCATGGTTGGTGGTGCGCTCAATGGTTTTGATGCGCGCCGCATCTTCTTCGCTGAAACCGGCGACAATTGCATCAAGGAAAGCGTTTGCGTCGGCATCAAATGCAGGAACTTCCTTGATCTCTGCGGTCGCGGCCAGTTTCTGTAACCAGCGAACTTCAACCTCAACGCGGAATTTCAGCAAACCGAACTCGCTGAAAATCGCACGCAGCGGGCTGACTTTATCGCCGTAACGACCATCGACAGGTGAGACGGCGGTCAGAGAGGATAATTCCATCAGTGCAACTCCTGAATCGTTAACAATATAGGGCAGGGCGGCGCTTAATACGCCGGACCCAGCCGGGATAAAAGGGTTTTCGCTTCGCGCAGCAGACGCTGGCGCGCAAACATCAGCTGCAGACGACCGCCGCCGACCTGCTGCCACAGCACCGCCGCGCGGATACCGGCCAGCAGCGCAGCGCGAACTTTGCTCTGCACCTGCGAATTCTGCAGCACCTGCGGTGAGCCGGTCACCTGAATGCGCGGGCCGAGCGGGCTAATCACATCAACGTAAATGCCGGCCATGGCGCTGGTGATAGTGTCTGATTCCAGTTCGTAATGCGCCAGCTGACGATCAAGCTGGCCGATGCGCTGCGCCAGGGTGTTTAGCGCGGTTTTGTTACCGTGCAGTTTACGCTCCAGCACCATCAGGCTCAGGGTATAACGCGTCAAATCGGCGCTGGCACCCTGCCGGCTGCCGCTGTTCAGCACCGCCATCAGCGCTTCCAGCCCGGGGCGCAGGTTGGCTTCATCATTGCCAAACACCGCCAGCGTTGAACCTGGGTTCAAATCCAGCAGGCTGCGCAGCGACACCTGCAGCGCCGCGTTGTTGCAGTGCCCCTGGTGTGCCAGCTGCTGCACCAGATGGGCTGCCTGGCAAACGCCGGCCAGCGCCAGCGTTATCTCATAATAGTTTTTAGCCACGCTTCACTCCTGTAGACGCGTCGGCAGTGCCGACTCAGGCCTCTGTCAGCGGCAGACGCTGTTCAATAATACCGCCACCAAGGCACACGTCACCGAGGTAAAATACCGCGGACTGGCCCGGGGTGACGGCCGCGACCGGCTCATCGAAACGCACTTCAATGCGATCGTCGCCGTGCGGAATGATCTCGCAGGGAATGTCGCTCTGACGATAGCGGGTTTTCACCGTGCAGCGTAGCGCAGCGGTCACTGGCTGGCGATCGACCCAGTGCAACTGCTGTGCTATCAGGCCCACCGACATCAGGCGTGGATGATCGCCGCCCTGTGCGACAATCAGCGTATTGCGCGCGACATCTTTGTCGACCACATACCACGGATCGTCATTGCTCTCTTTGCGTCCGCCGATGCCCAGCCCTTTACGCTGACCCAGGGTGTGATACATCAGCCCCTGGTGTTCACCGACCACTTCACCGTCAACGGTTTCGATGACGCCCGGCTGAGCCGGCAGGTAACGACCGAGGAAGTCGCGGAATTTACGCTCGCCGATAAAGCAAATACCGGTGGAGTCTTTTTTCTTCGCCGTAATCAGATCGAGCTGTTCGGCGATGCGGCGCACCTCAGGCTTCTCCAGTTCGCCGACCGGGAACAGGCTCTGTGCAATCTGCTGGTGGCTGAGCGTGTAGAGGAAATAGCTCTGATCTTTGTTGCCGTCGAGACCGCGCAGCAGCTGGCTGGTGCCGTTGACATCGGCACGGCGGACATAGTGGCCGGTGGCAATGTAGTCTGCGCCGAGATCGTCTGCAGCGAATTCGAGAAACGCTTTGAACTTAATCTCTTTGTTACACAGAATATCCGGGTTCGGCGTGCGTCCGGCCTTGTACTCTTCCAGAAAGTGCTCGAATACATTGTCCCAGTACTCAGCGGCAAAATTAATTTTGTGCAGTTTGATGCCGAGCTTGTCACACACGGCCTGTGCGTCGGCCAGATCGTCAGCGGCGGTGCAATACTCCTCGCCATCGTCTTCCTCCCAGTTCTTCATGAACAGGCCTTCAACCTGATAGCCCTGCTGCTGCAGTAACCAGGCGGAAACGGAAGAATCGACGCCGCCGGACATCCCGACGATCACTTTTTTCTGGCTGTTGTCAGACATGACGCACTCTTGATTACGATAAAAACAGGCGGCGCATTCTATCACGCGGAAGCGTTGTGCGCACCCTCATGAAACAGCCACTGATACGGGGCTATCAGCTGCAGCGGATAGCGGGCCCCCTGCTGCCACAGCCGCACGCTTTCGGCCACCAGCGGCGAACGCAGCGTCTCTGCGCTGAGAATCTGCGCGGGCGACAGCCACCAGCAGCAGTCAATATCGCTGTCGTGTGGCGTGGTGGTCACGGTGGCAGGCAGATCGAGGCCAAACAGAAAACGCACAAAAGGTGTATGGTCCGGGGCGATCCACTGCTGCACGCCGAGAAAATAGTCGGGCTGCGCGCTGATGCCGGTCTCTTCGTACAGCTCACGTTGCGCGGCTTCCAGCAGCGTTTCATCGGCCTCAAGATGGCCGGCCGGCTGATTCCAGGTAACGCGGCCGTCAACGCGCTCTTCCACAACCAGTAATTTGCCCTGCGCGTGCACCATACAGGCGACGGTTACATGAGGTTTAAACATCGTTCCTCCCAAATAGTTAACCTGACGTTATCGAAATGTATAAACTACGTCCGGTCGCTGATGTCGCGCCATTCGCCCGGTGCCAAATCCTGCAGCTGGTAATCACCCATGGCAAAACGGATCAGGCGTAACGTTGGAAAGCCAATGTGCGCCGTCATCCTTCGGACCTGGCGATTGCGCCCTTCATACAGCGTGATTTTCAGCCAGCAGGTGGGGATAGCTTTGCGCTCGCGAATCGGCGGGGTGCGCGGCCACAGCCACGCGGGTTCAGGCACCACTTCTGCGCCCGCCGGCAACGCTGGACCATCGTTGAGGGTGATGCCACTGCGCAGGCGGGATAAATCTGATTCCTGCGGCACGCCTTCCACCTGAACGTAATAGATTTTGCCGGTGCGCTTGCCCGGCTGCGTCAGCTGCGCCTGCAATGCGCCATCGTTGGTCAGAATCATCAACCCTTCGCTGTCGCGGTCGAGACGGCCTGCGGCATACACCTCGCTCACCGGCACAAAATCTTTCAGCGTGCGGCGGCCAGCCTCATCGCTGAACTGCGGCAGAACATCGAAAGGTTTGTTAAAGAGTATGACGCGACGCGGACCTTTTGGCCGCGTGTCACGCCGCGCGGGCTGGCGCGCCGGGGCAGCAGGGCGCTTATGCTGGTGAATTCGTTGAGAAGTTTTTCGCATGGGCTTTGCAGTTGGTAACAATCGGCGCATTATAGCGCGAAACTGCGGTGATTGGCGTGGCGGAAATATTCAAGTAGTATTGACGCGCATCTTACAAATCATTAACAAAAAATCGCTCGAAGGAGAGGTTAATGGAAAGCAAAGTAGTTGTTCCGGCGGAAGGTCAAAAAATCACCCTGGATCAGGGCAAACTGAATGTCCCGAATAACCCGATCATCCCCTACATTGAAGGTGACGGTATTGGGGTTGACGTTTCCCCGGTGATGCTGAAAGTGGTTGATGCCGCTGTGAAGAAAGCCTACAACGGCGAGCGAAAAATTTCCTGGATGGAAATTTACACCGGCGAAAAATCCGTCGAACTCTATGGCCAGGATGTCTGGCTGCCGCAGGAAACCCTCGATTTAATCAAAGAGTACCGCGTAGCCATTAAAGGCCCACTGACTACCCCGGTAGGTGGCGGTATTCGTTCCCTGAACGTGGCACTGCGCCAGGAACTGGATCTGTACGTGTGTCTGCGTCCGGTACGTTACTACAAAGGCACGCCAAGCCCGGTTAAACGTCCTGAAGATACCGACATGGTGATCTTCCGCGAAAACTCCGAAGATATCTATGCCGGTATCGAGTGGAAAGCCGGTACGCCGGAAGCGGACAAAGTGATCAAATTCCTGCGTGAAGAAATGGGCGTGAAGAAAATTCGCTTCCCGCAGCAGTGTGGTATTGGCGTGAAGCCGTGTTCAGAAGAGGGCACGAAACGTCTGGTGCGTGCCGCGGTTGAATACACCATCACCAATGACCGTGATTCCCTGACGCTGGTGCACAAAGGCAACATCATGAAGTTCACCGAAGGCTCTTTCAAAGACTGGGGCTACCAGCTGGTGAAAGAAGAGTTCGGCGGCGAGCTGATCGATGGCGGTCCGTGGATGAAGTTCAAAAACCCGAACACCGGTAAAGAGATCATCGTTAAAGATGTGATCGCCGACGCCTTCCTGCAGCAGATCCTGCTGCGTCCAGCCGAGTATGACGTTATCGCCTGTATGAACCTGAACGGTGACTACATTTCTGATGCCCTGGCGGCACAGGTAGGCGGCATTGGTATCGCACCGGGCGCCAACATCGGTGACGAGTGCGCACTGTTCGAAGCTACCCACGGTACGGCACCGAAGTATGCGGGCCAGGATAAAGTGAACCCAGGTTCCGTGATCCTGTCTGCAGAAATGATGCTGCGTCACCTGGAGTGGTTCGAGGCGGCTGACCTGATCGTTAAAGGCATGGAAGGCGCAATCGCTGCCAAAACCGTGACCTACGACTTTGAGCGTCTGATGGACGGCGCTAAACTGCTGAAATGTTCAGAGTTTGGTGACGCGATCATCGCGAATATGTAATTTGCCCTGAGCAAATGCAACATGAAAGGGAGCCGCAGGGCTCCCTTTTTTTATGCTGGCAGCGGGAAGGACGTCATGTCATCACCGGTTTGCCATGCATGACGACCGTGCGATGCGTGGCTTTATTCCGCCGGAGGCTGTAACTGAGCGATCTGGCTATCGCGCGCCTGCGACAAACGCCAGAAATCATTGCCGGCAGGATGCTGGTAAATCCGCAGCGAAAACTGACCGACAATGGCGTAGATGAATTCAAATATCGCCGACTGGGAATTCTCGTAATCAACCCACAGCACCGAGGAGGTAAAGCAATAAACCTCTACCGGCAATCCCTCCGGTGAGGGTTTCATCGCGCGCACCACGATATACATATCTTTTTTAATATCGTCGCGCTGTGCCAGCCAGGCGGTGAGATAGTGACGGAACACCGTGAGGTTGGTAATGCCGTTTTCGGCAAACCAGCGGTCACCGACCACGCTGCTATCGCGGCCATCCATCAGGATTGAAAGCTGCTCACTGACGCCGCGAATCTGGCTCATCTGCTGCACCATTTGCTGATCGAGAAAGCGAATCGAGGTCTGGTCGAGATGAAAGCTGCGCATGATACGCCGTGCGCCGGAGGAGAACATCGCCTGCCAGTTGGTGTAGGTTTCGGTCAGGAAATTTTTGGTCGGGATCCGCGACAGCGTATTGTCCCAGTTGCGGATGGTAATGGTATGCAGAGCGATATCAATCACTTCACCGCTGATGCCGTTATCCGGCATTTCAATCCAGTCGCCAAGCTGCAGCACATCGTTCGATGACACCTGAATATTGGCCACCAGCGACAACAGGGTGTGCTGAAACACTAACATCAATACCGCCGCGACCGCACCCAGACTGGAGATGATAATCACCGGCGATTTGTTCGACATGATAGCCAGAATCATGATGGCGGAAATGATGTGCACCAGGATCTTACCGATCTGGATATAGCCTTTTATCGAGTGGTTCTTACGCTTCGACTTACGCGAATAGGAGTTATTAACGATCTCCAGCACTTCGTTAAAGAACAGCGACAGATAAACAAAAAACAGAATGCCGCAGATGGTTTTCACCGCGATCAGCAGATGCTCGGGCAGGTCCGGCATAAACTGCAGCAGGTAATAGACGGTGATCACCGGAATAAAATTCGACAGCTTTTCTGAGAGCCGGACGTCTTTATCCAGCGGCACCTGGTTTTTATGCGTGCTAAAGAACACGCGGCGCACCACTTTTACCACGAAGAATTGCAGATCAGATGGGTGACCATGCCGGCAACCAGTAACAGCAGCAGGCTGAAGGTGGCGGAGAGCACCGTATTGCCTTCAATAAACGTTTGTATGTCGCGTAAGTAATTCATTTTAACCACATGCCGGCCGGTTGAGGCGGGAATTCAAACATAAAGCGGCCACGGACGATAAGCGACGCGTGCGCAATAGTGTTGCTACGAGACCAGCGCTTTGCGCGCCGCCTCGGCAAGAAAATGGCTGCGGCTGCTGTAGCGCGCATTATTACTGACCATCTTATCGATCTTCTCAATCAGCAGATGCGGCATAGTGATATTGATGCGCTCGGATTTGCCCAGATAGCGGGTGACATCAATATCAACGTAGATCCACACGCCAGGCTGGCTAAATTCCTGCTGCCAGTGCTGCGCCGGCTCGGGAATCAATAAGCCTTTCTCCGCCATCAGTTCAAAGTGGGCATGCAGCGCAGATTGCGCATCCTGCAGCGTTTGCTCGGGCGTATCACCGGCAAAATAACAGCCGGTGACATCCGGGAAATAACCACTGGCCGAGCCGTCAGCGTCAATCTCTACCAAAGCGGGAAACAGCATCATGTCACCTCTGAGCAAGCGGAATAAAACCAGCATGGATCAATCCAGCCTGGCGTCTTTCAGAATCTGCATCAGCGTGCCTGTCTTCATATCCTTCTGCGGATGCGGCACGGTGATCAGATGAGCTAAATCCGGATGTGAGAACTGATGATGACTGCCGCGTATGCGCTCCAGCTTCCAGCCATTCTTTTGCAGCAGTTTAATCAGCGTCGCGCTCTTCATCGGACTTCCTGTAGGTGAAATTATACACACAATACACACTTATGCAAGGCGGTCTCTGCCATCACATCGGCGGGTCATGGCCAAACTAACCGGGACGGCCGTGACAGGCACCCGTTGATGCTGCGTTCTGCGTGCTGTTTTCCACGGCTTTTTCCCGCTGCGATAGTGGTTTGCGTAAAACTTTGAAACAGTTAACATCCCGGCACCGGCGCGCGTGCCATTTGCTGGCTGAACCGCTATCTTCAGCCTTCATCAATCCGGAGGTGCTATGCAAGGTGTGATCAAGTTTGTAAAAGGCTGGCTGATTTTTTCCCTGCTATGGGGCATTTTCATGTGGTTTGTATCCTGGCAGGCACAGGGCAAAACGCCGGGCATGATGATTGTCATGAGCCTGTATGCTGGTTTGATTTATCAGGCATTAATGACCATGGTGGCGCGTTACAAAGCGCGGCGCGCACAGGCCTGATTATTCACAACTGCCGACATAGCTTTGCGTCGCGCTGACGCTAATTTGCATGACATCCGGCAAGCTGAGCGCTCACTAATCAGCGTATAAGGCGGGCAGGATGGGAAGAACGTTACTGACGGGATGGTTTTTATTGCTGCTATCACTGGCGGCCAGTGCACAATTACCGGTAGGGCCTGTGGTGATAGCGGGGCAGCATGGGCGCCACCTGGCCGGGCACAGCAGTACGGCAGATGTCGCCGAGACGCCGGATGAACATATTCAGGAACGACGGGACGGCGTGCCGCAGCGGCATTGAGTATCGGGGCCGCACGGGCCCCGATCGCCGGGGATTATTTACGGCCCAGCAGGAAGCCAACAATCACGCCGATGCTGGCGGCAACGGCCAGCCCGGTCGCCGGGTTGTCGCGTACCGATCTCACCACGCAGTCTGCTGCATCCTGCACTGCATAACTGGCCTGCGCCGGATAGCGTCGCGCGGCACCGCGTGCCTGATGGCGGCGTGAACCGGTGAACTCGCCAAATTTTTCCTGTACGGCACCCGCCGCTTCATTCAATTTTGCTTCCGCTTTATCGGTCATATTGACTCCCTGAGAGTGGTGAATGTCTCTTTCAGAGTAGACAGAGAAGTGCAGACCAGCAACCTGGTGGCTTTTCAGGATGTAACAGTGGTTTGCAGGAATCGGCATTGCTGTCCATACCTGGTAAGGACCACGTTAAGCTGCACCAACCTCACGCAGCGCTCACTGAACGGAGGAGAAATGAAACGCGATATCCTGAATGAAGACGATTACGATGAAGTTTGCCGGGTGATTGGCGATGCGGTGATTGTCCTTTCCGAGTGCGGTCATGAAACCAGACGGGAGGAGATTGCCCGTTTGCTGCAGCGTACGCGCCACGATCGCGCCCACGACGAACGCGATGAACAGCGTATGCTGGAGCACGCGATTCGTCTGGTACGACCGTAGGCGCAGGGCGTCACGCGGACGCCCTCACTGCTGGTCGCGATACGCCGGGTACCAGCTCACCAGGAAGTGGCGCAGATGATCAAAACACCATTCGGCATCGTCCGCCTGCTGGCAGTAATAGCGAATGGTGACCTTCTCATAGCGACGATGGCGCTGCTGCAGCGGCGACCAGCTCCAGTCCAGCACCGCGCGCGCATAGTTGACCAGCGCGTCACGCGGCATGCTGTGCTGCTGCTCCTGGCGGCGCAGATACATCTCAAAGAACTGATCGAGGCTCTGTGTCTCTTCGCTGCTACAGTCCAGCGTGGGGCGGAACGCCACATCGAGAAAGCCGCACACGCCATCTGCGCGCTGCTGCCAGTCACAGGCCAGCGTCATAAACAGGCCATCCTGCAGATTGACCTCTTCCAGCAGACGACGCAAATTCTCAGAATGTTTACCAGCGGCGATCTCATCAATGCGATCGGTTTCCAGCGTCAGGTCAAAACCGCACGGGTTGACCGAGCCATCCGCGTCTCGGGTGGCCGGAAAGGGGAAATCGATATAACCGTTATTGTCCAGACTCTTTTCCATAATGCAGGTCCGCAGCATGACAAACGCTGACAATAAACCATCTGCGCGCGCCACGCACGGCTTATGGACACGTCCAGGTAATCATGGTGTTACGCGCCGGATTGATCAGGCGGAACTGCTTGTCGCTCAGCCGCTGTGCATAAAAGCCTTCCGGCGTCACGGCAGAAGGGACATAGCGGAAACGGTCGGTGGAGTGCAGTGCGCCGCTGCTCAGCGTTACGCCATCGCGCGCCACCGAAAACGAATTCACCAAATCGAAAATGCGCCCTTCGGTGTGGCCCAGCGACTGACCATAGAGCGTTGCGACCTCGCCGGGGCAATCGACGCCTTTCGGCGTGGAGCTGCAGCCAGCCAGCAGGATAAGTGTGAGTAGAAAACTGAGTCTTAACATGGTCCTGTTCCTGGTGCATTCCCTGATTTATGCTGGCCTGACGATGCGCGCCACTGATCCGATCATAGCATGTCTGATGCCACTGCCCATTTGCCATTTGTTTAATCGTTAAGCGGTAAGCATGTAAAGGGGTGACTTTGCTAGCAGATAAACGTTATTCTTGCCAGCGTTGCGCACCAGGTAAGCAAAACAAGGGTAAATCCATGAGAGAAGAAGAAGCCAGTTTAATGATTCTTCAGCACGCGATTGATAAGTTAGACGCCGACAAAAAACAGCAGGTGATGAACTGCGTGACGGCGATCCATGAAGTTATGCAGCGTTTCGATCCAGACGATGCCGGACTGGCGCTGATGCTGGTGGCCGCGCAGGTCGCGGCAGAGTAGTTCCATCCCATCCCGGTCTTAACCATTTATTTCACCCACCAGCCAGCGGTGAATCACCCGCACCATATATTGCTGCTGCTCTGCCGTTAACGGCTGATGCGCAGCAATGCCGTGCCATTTTGCCAGACAGCCGCGGCAGCAGGTTGCCGTGGCGTGCTGGGCGATAAACACCGGATGGCCGCGCATTGGCGTCTGTTTGCCATCATTCTTTAGTTCGGCTGCGGCCAGTCTTTGCTGGATAAAATCGGCCGCGTGTTGGTCGATCACCGCCGGGCCTTTCTCAATACAGTACTGTCGCTCTTTCGCGCCTAAATGGAAGCGGCGGCGAAACGGCGATTGCGCCAGCCGCGCGAATAATGCCTGTTCATCTCGCATAACATCCTCCTGACGCGATCTTAGCGCATTTTACTTAACTCGTTACAAAGATATCCCGATCGCATAAAACCTCACAAAATCAGCGATGTGGAGGCGTTCTTCCTGCCCGCAGTGGCTGACCCGCGGTCGCAGATTACCGCACCGGCGGCGGTTGTATGTTACCCTCTGGCCAATTAAATTCCTGTAAAATCATGATCTAACCTCAGTGGAGAACCCCATGAAGGCGATAACCCTTGCCGCGCTCCTGATGGCTTGCCAGATTGCCCCCGCGTGGAGCGAAAGCGAATTCCAGATTACCTGCCCGGGCCGCCCCACCATGACGGTATCGCGTGCCGCCTACGGGCTCAGCACGCTGATGTGGCCAACCCGGCATTTCCAGATTGCCGCCGGGCAGCAGCGCACGCGTCTGCAGGACGGCGATAAGGTCGCCATCACCCGTTTCCGCAATGGCGATCAGCTGATCGTGAATAAAAACAGCGGCGAAACCTTTTTCGTCTACGCCGACAGCGATAAGCTGTTGCCCTGCAACCGCACGGAAAAACGCGATGCTGATATTCTGTCGCTGGAGCGCTACGACGACCGCCAGCACCCCTCTTCATAATGCCGCCACAAGGAGCCGACCATGCAATTAAGCGTTACGGATAGCGTCACGCATCAGGATCTGGATGAAATGCGCCTCGGCCTGAACGCCTTCAACAGCCGCTTTATTGACATCAATGAGATGAAAGCCATTGGTGTGTTCATTAAAGACGGCGCCGGGAAAAAGCTGGCGGGGCTGACGGGCTCAACCTATGGCAACTGGTTACGCATTGATATGCTGTGGGTCAGCGATGGATTACGCGGGCAGGGCGCCGGCAGCCAGCTGATTCAGGCTGCCGAACAGGAAGCCCGCGCACGCGGCTGCCGTTACGCGCAGGTGGATACCGCCAGCTTTCAGGCGCGGCCGTTTTATGAAAAGCTTGGCTATACGCTACGTTTTAGCCTTGATCACTATCCGCGCGAACATCAGCGTCACTATCTAAGCAAGACGCTGTAATCACAGCAGTGGCTGCTGGCGCAGGTCCAGCGGCGACTGTTCCGCTTCATCAATCGCGGCCAGCCAGCTCTGTAAATCGACCTTCGCCCAGGAGAGATGCCCGCGCGTGGTGCTCATCAGCACCACATCCGGACGCAGCGAGCGGTACAGCTCCAGCGACTGCTGCAGCTCCGCAGGATTACTGTCCGGCACCAGCACGCTAATCCAGCGATGGTAATCCCGCGTCAGGGTGTCGCCGACAAACAGGTAGGTCTGGCCGAGCGGTGAGTGATACAGGTAGCTGCAGCTGCCCGGCGTGTGGCCCGGCGTGGGCAGCAGGTGAAAGTCGCCAAAGTGCACGTCCTGATGCGTGAAGGTTTCGTCCGGCTCAATCACCAGGCTCACCGGGCCGAGCGAGCGACTGTGGCAATACAGCGCACTATTGAAGCGCTGCTGAATGGCCCGCGCGCCCGGCGCGGCTTCGTGCCAGTGGGTAAAATAGTGGCGAATCACGCCGCCCGCGTCCGCGAGCACTTCATGATCCAGCAGCTGCTCAACGCGGCCAATCAACAGGTTGCCGCGCGGATGGCGCAGCATAAACCCGTGCATCATTAAATCATTAGCCGTCTCTTCGGCGGGAAATTCCGGCGTGGAGATCCACAAGTCTTCGTACAGCGGCTTCAATAGCGGTCTCCTGCGGCAACACGTCAGCGCAACGTCGGATGGCCGGTAAAGGCTAACCGCGCGGCGCCCTGGTCAATCTCAAGCGTGGCGCTGGCGCCGAGCGGCAGCGTCACGGTATCGGCATCATGGCCAAACGGCAGATCGCTGATCACCGCAATCTGGTACTCGTCACGCAACCGCTGCCACACCGTGGCGAAATCAAAGCCGTTGTCATAATCGGACAGGGCGGTGCTGGTAAAGCTGCCGGTGACAATGGCGCGCTGGCGCGCCAGAATACCGCTCTGCTGCAGCTGAATCAGCATACGCTCAATGCGGAACGGATGCTCATTCACATCCTCGATCACCAGAATGCCGTCTTCAATCTGCGGCAGCCACGGCGTGCCAATCAGGGAGCAGATCATCGCCAGATTGCCGCCCCACAGCGTGCCCTGCCAGCGGCCGCGATCCGGACTGGCGCTGCGCCACGCCAGATTGACTGTAGGAGATGTTAGCGCCTGCCAAAAGTGGCTGACGGTAAATTCAGATAAAGCCTCCGCGCCAAAATTGCCGGCCAGCATCGGTCCGCTGAAGGTGATCAGCCCGGTTTGCGCCAGCAGCGCCAGCTGAATAGCGGTGAAATCACTGTGGCCGCACAGCGCGACAGGCTGATTAAGCAGGCGACGCTGCAGCGCCACATAGTCGAGGTGATCGAGCAGGCGTGAGGCACCATAGCCGCCGCGCACCGCCAGTACGATATCCGGCAGCGACGCCAGCGACGCCAGCGCATTCACATCCTGCAGGCGCTGCGCGTCATCACCGGCAAAACGCTGCCAGCGGCGCGTAATGGCTTCCGGGTTTTGCAGTTGATGGCCTTCCGCCTGCAGGCGCTCCACCGCGCGGCGGGCGGCATCCTGATTGTGGCAATAACCGGAAGGGGCGATGAGGCGTATTGAACGAGGGGCGAGCATAACTTCCATCCTGCTGTCTGTTGGCCTGCCGATGATGACGAAATGCGTTACCGAAGTCACGGTAGCACAAGGTTTTTTACGTATTTAGGATAAACGGTAATTTTACCTTTTACCGTCATGGTTATGATAGCTTGCGCCAATCCTATAGCGGAACCAAAAATCAGTGAAAATTCGACTACTTATGCTGTCTGCTTTGCTGCTGGCTGGCTGTGCCAGCGAGCCGGAAAAACCGGTGACGCCGGAGAAGAATACGCCATTAACCCAGGCGCCGCCGTCGAAAGTGAATGATGCATGGTCACTGTTTACCGAAGATGCCGCCAGTCATTATGGCGTTGATGAGAAGCTGATCAGCGCCATTATTAGTGTCGAATCCGGGGGCAACCCAACCGTGGTAAGCCGTTCTAACGCGGTCGGGCTGATGCAGATCAAAGCCGCCACCGCCGGGCGCGAAGTGTATCGCGCACAGGGACGCCACGGCCAGCCGAGTAACTCCGAACTGCGCGACCCGGCGAAAAATATTGATATCGGCGCGGCCTATATCCGGATTCTGCAGGATTCCGCACTGGCGGGCATTCGCGATCCGCTGACGCTGCGCTATGCCACCATTGTTTCCTATGCCAACGGCGCCGGCGCGCTGCTGCGCACCTTCTCGCGCGACCGCGATCGCGCCATTGCTATGATCAACGCCATGACGCCGGATGAGTTCTACCAGCACGTGCAGAACAAGCATCCGGCCGCCCAGGCGCCGCGCTACCTGTGGAAAGTCACCACCGCCTATCGCACCATCGGCTAATGCCGCTGGCGGGGCTCAGTGCTGTGCGCGCTCAGCCGCAGCCTCATTTGAGGCATCGCTGAGGCTAATGCGCGGCAGCACGCCGCCAGTGAACTCCACGCGGCGCATCGGGAAGGCGAAACGAATCTGTTTCTGCTCCAGCTGCGCCATCAGTTGCAGGTTAATCTCCTGCTGAATGTCCATGTATTTGTTGTAATCGGCGCTCAGCACGAAATAGACCACCTCAAACGTCAGCTGCGATTCGTCAAACGACAGGAAATGGGCGCGATCAAAACGCGTGTCCGGCACGCCTTCAATGATGCGTTGCACCATGCCGCCAATCTGCCGCACTTTCTCCGCCGGCGTGCCGTAATTAATCCCGAACTTAAACACGATGCGTCGCTGCTGCATGCGTTTGTAGTTGTGGATGGTTTGCTGCAGCAGAATAGTGTTGGAGCAGACAATCTGTTCGCCGCCGAGACTGCGCAGCCGGGTGGTTTTCAGGCCAATGTGCTCAATGGAGCCAGCGATGTCGCCGAACACAATAAAGTCGCCGTGCTCAAAGGGCTTATCGAAGCCAATCGCCAGCGAAGCGAACACATCGCTCAGCACCGTCTGAATCGCCAGCGCGATGGCGATACCGCCGACGCCGAGGCTGGCCACCAGCGCGGTGATATTGATCCCCATATTGGAGAGGATCGCCAGCAGCATCATCACCCACACCACGACGCGCAGCAGAATGCCGAGGATCACCGTGGTGACCGGATTGCGCACGTGCAGCGGATCGCGCAGCAACGAGTGCAGCCACAGGCGAATGCCGCCGTCGATCCACAGCGTGAGCTGCAGAATCAGCGCCAGGAACCAGCCGTGGGCGATGGCGACGCTCCAGCTGTCCGGCAGATCGACAAATTTCAGCGTGATTAGCAGCGAGAAGATCAGCAGCAGCAGCTGACTGGTGCTGCGCAGAATCTCCACCAGAATGCCGGTGAAGCGCACGTGGCGCTGTTCGCTGTAGTGGGCGATACGGTTAGAGACAAAGCGAATGACGGTGCGCAGCAGCCAGTAAACAATCAGCGTGCCGAACACAATGATGGCGCTATTAATCCAGAAGTTTTGATTGAGAAAGATAAGTTGCAAATGGTGGGCAGAAAGCCAGTTTTCCATTGGGGAGCATCTCCTTGCTGGGAGCCGGTGAAAAGAAAGTGCAAGGAGAAAGCATAGACTACGCTGGCGTCGCGCGGGACGCCGGCGGTTTACTGGAAGCGATTGGCCTTGTCGCGCGCCAGCCGCTCCAGCGCAAAAATCACCTGCTGCAGCTGACGCTCCTGCACCGGTTCGATGGCGGTAAAACGGAAGCTGAGCCGCGGCGTGATGCGGGTTTCGTTCTTGCTGGTCACGGTGCTGCGCTCGCCGATGTGCAGCAGCTGTGCGGTCACTTCGAACTGGCCATATTCGCCCAGCTCAACGCGCAGCTTTTTGAAGGTATCGCCACGGTTAAGACCTTCCGGCAGCGCCTCATCCAGCAACACGCCGACGCCGCCAAGCGACAGATCCTGCAGGCGAAAGCGCGCGGTGCTGCCGTCCGGCCACTGGCTGTGGCAGTAGAATACTGGTTCGAGCGGCGCGTTGACGCGAAAGAACTCCCGGCGCTGAATCTGCCACACCAGGTCGGGCAGCGCGGCGGCAAAGGCGGGCAGGCCGTCATAATCGATGCGGGTTAATCCCTGCAGCCCAAACTCCACTTTGGCACCGTGGGTTTCGGCCGCAATATTCACTTCGCCACCCTGCAGTGCCAAATCATTGTCCAGCGCGTTGCTGCCGAGATCAAAAATCACCCGATCTTCATCCGCGGCCAGCAGCCGGCTGATGAACTGACCACGGGAGAAATTGACCATCAGCAGGGTTTGATAACGCAACAAATCCTTCATCACGTTCAACACCGCTAGCGTACCGCGCTTGAGATATTGTTCTTTATCGGCGTCTTTCACGTCCTGCTCCACCTGTCCGATTGCTATTTTACGAGTGCCACTGCTCTTCGTCGGTTATCGACCGGGGCGGTAAAAGCTTTAGCCGGCGTGAACGAATTCATCATGATGTTGATGTAGCAGAGAAAAAATTCCCGGCTATACTTAGCGCGATGAACACCTTGATTCATAACGTAAGGAGCAGCAAATGGGTATTCTTTCATGGATTATTTTTGGTCTGATTGCCGGGATTATCGCTAAATGGATCATGCCAGGTAAAGATGGCGGCGGATTTATTTTGACCGTGGTACTCGGGATTGTCGGTGCGGTGGTGGGCGGCTGGATCAGTACCCTGTTCGGCTTTGGCCGGGTTGACGGCTTCAACTTTGGCAGCTTCGTGGTCGCGGTGATCGGTGCCATTGTGGTGCTGTGGATCTACCGTAAAGTCCGCAGCTGACGCCAAATCACGATTCAACAAGATCCGCAGTCCCGTCCGGGGCTGCGGATTTTTTTATGTCGTCAGAAATCGTAGCCGATTGTGGCGGTCAGCGTCCGCTCCGCGCCGCGATAGCAGTAACCGGTGCCGTAGCAGGCTGCCAGATACTTTTTATCCGTCAGATTGCGGGCATTCAGCTGCAGCCAGGCACCTTTCAGATTCGGCTGCCACGCGCCTAGATCGGCGCGCAGCGAGGCGTCAAACAGGGTCACCGACGGCAAACGGGTGGTGTTTTCGTTATCGGCCCACTGGCGGCCAATATAGCGCACCCCGGCACCCGCGCTCAGGCCGTAATCAAACTGATAATGCCCCCACAGCGACGCCATGCTATTTGGCGTGACGTACGGCGTATGGCCATCGTTGCCGTCCACGGAATCCTTAAAGCGCAGATGGTTGAGCGTATAACCGGCAATGGTGCTGAACCGTTCGGTCAGCTGGCTGCGCGCCTCCAGTTCAATGCCCTGTGCATGCACTTTGCCGGACGGGGTGTAGGTGCCGTCCTGCACGTTACGGTTGGCCACATCGTTCTGTGTCAGATCGTACAGGGCCACGCTGTAGAGATCGCGCGTGCCGTTCGGCTGGTATTTCACCCCGGCTTCATACTGTTCTGAGGTGGTCGGTTTTAGCTGATTTCCGTCGGGATCGGTCAGCGAAGCCGGGGTAATCGCCTGGCTCCAGCTGACGTACGGCGACACGCCGTTATCAAAGGCGTACAGCAGCGCGGCGCGGCCGCTGACGTGATCGTCCTGACGACGACTATTGCCATTCTCTGACACGATGCGGTCATAGCGACCAGACAGATCCAGATGCCAGCGCTGCCACGCCAACTCATCCTGCAGATAGAGGCCGCTCTGATAGTAGCGGCGCGTCTGCGCTGTCCAGAGGTAATCCGGCTGGCTGCCGATGGCCTCGCCGCTCCAGGCATTCAGCGGTGAGGCAGCGCCGCTGGCGTCGCTCAGATCATTTTTGTAGCGGTGATACTCCGCGCCGAGCGTGACGCGATGCTGCAGCGCACCGCTGGCAAACTCCGCCTGCAGCTGATTATCAGTCGCCCATGCGCTGAGCGAAGAGCGCTCACCGGAGTAGTAGCGGTTGAGCAGGTCCGGATTGTCGCTGTTCCAGCCAATCTGGTACACCTGGTCGAGCGCCACGCTGGAATGGCTGTAGCTGCCGGTGCTGTGCACCGACCATACCTCATCGAAACGGTGCGAGAAGTCGTAGCCGTAAATCTGCTCATGACGTTTGAACTGATCCAGCGCGCTGTCGCCCTCATAAAAACCGTCGCTCAGCCAGCGGCCATTGTGGCTGTACAGCGTGCCTTCCGCCGGCACCGAGCCGTGATAGCCGCCTGAGGGATCTTTTTGCAGATAAGCACGCAGCAGCAGGCTGGTGTCTTCATCCGGCTGCCATAGCAGCTGGGGTGACAGCGCGTATTTCTCTTCGCGCGTGTGGTCGTACTGGGTATCGCTGTTGCGCGTGATGCCGGTCAGGCGGTACGCCCATTGATCGTTAATCGCGTCGGTGTAATCAAAGGCGGCGCTGTTACTGGCATTGCTGCCGGTGGCGAAGCGTAAATGGCCCTGCGAAGCAAACTGCGGCCGCTTCGTGACCATGTTCACCAGCCCGCCCGGCACCGTCTGACCATAAAGGGCAGAAGAGGGGCCTTTAATTACGTCGATGCGGTCAAGGAACCAGTTATCCACCTGCAGGATGTTGAAGCTGCCGCCGTCGCTCATCACGCGCAGACCGTCAAGGAAGGTGTTGTCGACGTCACCGCCGTGGAAACCGCGCAGCGAAATGGTGTCGTAACGCGTGGCCGCGCCACCAAAGTTGGTGAAAACCCCCGGGGTATAGCCCAGCGCCTGGTTCAGATCCTGCGCGCCCTGATCGTCAATCTGCTGACGCGTCACCACGGAAATGGACTGCGGCGTGGTGACGAGTGGACGATCGCTTTTCGTGGCGCCGCTGCGGGTGGCGAGATAGCCCGCCGTGGGCGAGGTGGCGCTCTCCTGCGGCTGTGCGGTGACCACCAGAGAGGGTTCGGCTACGCCGAGTGCCGGAAACGCCAGCGCCAGCGCGCACAGCAGCCGGCCACGGTTGAGGGGGAACAGCGCGGTCATAATGATTCCTTTGGCAGAGAATAAAAGCCGCACCACACCAGCGCGGCGGTTAATAATGAGAAAAATAGTCATTTTAAGATTGAGAATTATTATCTTTTAGTGAGGGGTGTTTCAAGATGTAAAAGATAAGTAATGGAAAAGTGTGATGCGCAGGGGATGCCGCAGCGCCGGGCATGGTCATCGCCTGGCTGTGGCATCGGGCCTGAGAAGCAGGTGCGCACGGCGACGCACCTGACGTCAGGGTTATTTCGCCGCGTTTAGCGTCGGCATTGAGGGGATGTCGCGCGTGCTATTACAGGTTTTATCTTTCGGACAATACTTATCCAGCAGCTTCAGCGTTACGCCGTTGGTCCAGCCAAAACCGTCCTGCAGCGGATACTCACCGCCGCCACCACCGCCCAGTTGGGCACCGTCGACCACATACTTCTCAACCAGCTTGTGTTCGCGATCGTAAGTTTGCTGCACATTTTGCAGGAAGCGCTGACCGATCTGCTGCGCCAGCTGGTTCTGCTTGTAGTGCTCCAGACCTTCGACCGCTACCCACTGCAGCGGGGCCCAGCCGTTAGGCGCATCCCACTGCTGGCCGTTGTTAACCGTCGTGGTGACCAGCCCGCCCGGTTTCAGCAGCTGTTTTTCCACGGCGGCGGCGGTGCGTTCCGCCTGTTTGTCGCCCGCCAGCTGCATATACAGCGGGAACAGCGTGGCGGCGGTGAGCTGATTGTGCACCTGCTTTTTCTGGAAATCGTAGTCGGCATACCAGCCCTGTTTGTCATCCCACAGGTAACGATTGATCGCCGCCTGGCGCTTCTCTGCATCCGCCGCAAACTGCTGCGCTTTGTCATTCTGCTTTGCCAGCTTCGCGGCTTTCGCCAGCGTCTGCTCCAGGTGGAACAGCAGGCTGTTGAGGTCCACCGGGGCCAGCTGGGTGGTGCGAATCGAGGCCAGATTGTGCGCATCGGTGAACCAGCGTGAGCTGAAGTCCCAGCCCGAGGCGGCGCCCGCGCGCAGATCGCGATACACCTGCTGTTTATTGCGCTCAGGCGCTTTTTTCGCGGTGTTGACATCGTCCAGCCAGGATTCGGTGCGCGGCACGTCACGGTCATCCCAGTAGCGATTGAGCAGGGTGCCGTCGCTCAGCTTCACCACGCGCTTGCTCGCCTGGCCGGCAGCCACCTTGTCGCTGTCCGCCATCCAGTAGTCATACTCTTTTTGCAGCTGTGGCAGATACTGGCGGTAGACATCATCTCCCTTGTGGCTGGCCAGCAAATCCACCATCAGGCTGAAGAACGGCGGCTGCGAGCGGCTGAGATAGTAGCTGCGGTTGCCGTTGGGGATGTGGCCGTACTTGTCCAGCTCGCTGGCGAAGTTGTCCACCATATCCTGCACCCGATCCCAGTGGCCGCTCTCTGCCAGCCCGAGCATGGTGAAGTAGCTGTCCCAGTAATAGACTTCGCGGAAACGCCCGCCTGGCACCACGTACGGTTTCGGCAGTGGCAGCAGCGAATCGTACTGGCTGGCCGTTGGCGTGCTGCGCGTCAGCACCGGCCACAGGCCATTAATGTGCGCGCGCAGGCTCTGGCCGGCGGGCGGCACGTATTTATCCTGCGCTTTGGGCAGGATGAAGTTGGTGTCCACGAAGCGCCTGAGATCGAAATTACGCTGATTTTTCTGCATCTGCCAGTCGGCGAGAATCGACGCCGGGTCATATTTGGGGACCGCATCGGCAAAGGTTTTCTGGTCCGGATAAAATCTGGCCTGCTGCACGGCACTGAATAGTGGGCCGAGTCGCACATCCGGCGGCTGCGGCTGGGCGCTGAGCATGCGGCTGTTATCCTCAGCGTGCACAGCAGACGCGCTCAGCAGCGCCGCGCTGAGCAACAGGGTAAGACGCGCAGGCGTAAACACTACATTTTTTATCATCGGTTTTTCTCCTTGTCCGAAAAGGTGGTGCGCTAACGCATTGACCACCCGAACAACTTTAGACGTTAACGCGCCGCTTAGCCTTTTGCAGCGGCGGAAATGTGAAGCCTTCGCGATTAATCGCCGGAAAATTGCGGTGCGGCGCGGGTTTTTACTTGCCCTGCGCCGCTATTTGACTGAGGCTGAAAGAAAAAAAGGAGAGCAGTATGGAAATCATCTGGTATCACCCGTCACTGAATCCGCAGCCGTGGCTGGACGGCATGCGCCAGCGCCTGCCGGCGGTGCGCATCCGCCAGTGGCAGCCGGGCGACAGTGCGCCCGCCGACTACGCCATTGTGCGATCGCCGCCGGTGGAGATGCTGGCGGGACGGGCGTTGCGTGGCGTATTCGCCATGGGGGCCGGCGTGGACGAAATTTTGCGACAGCTGCGCACGCACCCTGAGATGCTGGCTGACGCGGTGCCGCTCTACCGGCTGGAAGACACCGGCATGGCACGCCAGATGCAGGAGTATGCGAACTGGTGCGTGCTGGGCTGGTTCCGCCGCTTCGCCGACTATCACCAGCAGCAGCGACAGGCGCTATGGCAGCCGCTGCCGGACCGCGAACGTGCTACTTTTACCATTGGCGTGCTGGGGGCGGGCGTGCTCGGCCTCAGCGTACTGGAGAGCCTGCAGCAGTGGGGCTTCCCGCTGCGCTGCTGGAGCCGCTCGCCGAAGCAGATTGCCGGTGTCACCACCTTTCACGGTCGCGACCAGCTGGCGGATTTTCTCGCTGACAGTCAGGTATTAATTGATTTGCTGCCCGCCACGCCGGAAACCAGCAACCTGATCGATAGCGCGTTTCTTAGCGCGCTACCGCGCGGCGCCTGTTTCCTCAATCTCGCGCGCGGTGCGCACGTGGTGGAGGCCGATCTGCTGGCGGCGCTGGAGAGCGGTCAGCTGGCCGCCGCCGCGCTGGACGTATTCCAGGTGGAACCGCTGCCAGCCGCGAGTCCGCTGTGGTCTCATCCGCGTGTCATGATTACCCCGCATAATGCCGCCACCACCTTGCCGCATGAAGCGATGGACTATATCGCCGGTGCCATCACGGCACTGGAGCAGGGCCAACAGCCGCGCGGTCTGGTCGATCGCCAGCGTGGCTATTAATTCAGCAAAGGAGAAGAGGATGTATCCCGTCGATTTACATATGCACACCGTGGCCAGCACCCATGCTTACAGCACGCTGCACGATTACGTCGCGCAGGCGAAACGGAACGGCCTGAAGCTGTTCGCCATTACCGATCACGGTCCGGACATGGCCGATGCGCCGCACTACTGGCATTTTGTGAATATGCGCATCTGGCCGCGCGTGATTGACGGCGTCGGCGTGCTGCGCGGCATTGAAGCCAACATCAAAAATCAGCAGGGTGAGATTGATTGCAGCGGGCCGATGCTGGATGCGCTGGATCTGATCGTCGCTGGCTTCCATGAGCCGGTCTATGCGCCGCGCGACAAGGCTCACCACACCGAAGCGATGATCGCCACCATGGCCAGCGGACTGGTGCACATCATCAGCCATCCGGGCAACCCTAAATTCCCGGTGGATATTCGCGCCATCGCGGAAGCCGCCGCGCACTACGATGTGGCGCTGGAGATCAACAACTCGTCGTTCACCCATTCGCGCCCGGGCAGTGAACCTAACTGCCGCGCGATTGCGGAAGCGGTGCGTGACGCCGGTGGCCGGCTGGCGTTTGGCTCCGATTCGCACACCGCCTTTACGCTCGGCGATTTCGAGCACTGCCTGCGTATTACGCGCGAAGTGGATTTTCCGCAGGATCGCGTGTTAAATGTCACGCCGCGTCGCCTGCTCGACTTTCTCGAACAGCGCACCGGCAAACACATTGCGGAATTTGCCGACTTTTAACTTTTTTGCCTCAAGGAATTCTGTTGCATGAATGAGTTTTCCATTCTCTGCCGCGTCATCGGCTCGCTGTTTAATCGCCAGCCGCAGGACCCGCTGCTGGTGCCGCTGTTCACCCTGCTGCGCGAAGGCAAACTGAAAGATCAGTGGCCGCTGGAGCAGGATGAACTGCTGACCCGGCTGCAGCAGAATAGCGATCCGCAGGCGCTGGCGGCGGATTACAACGCGCTGTTCGTCGGCAGCGACTGCAGCGTGCCGCCGTACGCCTCACAGTGGCCGAACGGACCGCAGGAAGCCGGGGTGCGGGCGTTTTTAACCTCACGCGGTATGCCACTGAGCGAGTCGCCGGCCGATCACTTTGGCGTGCTGCTGCTGGCGGCCTCCTGGCTGGAAGATCAGTCTGCGGAAGATGAGGCGGCGGCCCAGCTGGCGCTGTTCGATGACTACCTGCTGCCGTGGTGCGGCGCCTTCCTCGGTAAAGTGGAAGCCCACGCTACCACCGCGTTTTATCGCACGCTGGCGGCGCTGAGCCGTGAGGCGATTCAGGCGATGTATGACGAACTGCGTGAAGAGGGCGACGACGCCTGAGTCGTCACCAGCAGGGATGGCTGCTGCCGGGCAGCTGCGCCGGTGCCGCGCACAGCATCGGCGTACCGGGCAGATAAGCCGCGGCGCGCAGGCGCTCGCCAATCCCCCAGCGATTGATCTCCAGCGCGCTCAGCGCATCGTGCGGCTGCGGCGTAATGCCACGCTGTTCGCCTTGTGGCGCTGCGCCGTGCTGCTGAAGCAGCAGCGCGGTACGCGCCAGCGACAAACGCGCCTGCCAGCCGGTGCCGTTAACGCGGCGCTGGCGTAATCCTTCCAGCACCGCAGCCGCCATCATATAGCCGGTGGCGTGATCCAGCGCCTGCACCGGCAGCGGCGTCGGTTTAACGCCTGCCTGCCAGCGCATACCCTGTTCGGCGATGCCGCAGGCCATCTGCACCAGGCTGTCAAAACCGCGCCGGTTGCGCCACGGCCCGTTCCAGCCCCAGGCGTTGAGGCTGACATCCACCAGCCCCGGCGCCAGCCGCTGACGGCTCTCCGCATCCAGCCCCAGCTTTTCCAGTGCGTCCGCGCGGTAGCCGTGCACCAGCACATCCGCATGCTGTAGCAGCGTAATCAGCCGATCGCGCCCGGCGCGGGTTTTGATATCCAGCTGCGCGCAGCGTTTGCCGCAGTTGATCTCCTCTTCCAGCGTCGGTTCACGCCAGCCGGGCGGATCGATGCGCAGTACCTGCGCGCCGAGGCTGGCCAGAAAGCGGGTCGCTACCGGTCCGGCAATGATGCGCGTCAGATCTAGCACCCGCACGCCCAGCAGCGGCCGCGCCGGCAGCAGCGCCCAGCCCGTCGTGGGCGCTTCGCCGGTTGCCCGTTGGGCAATCAGCGCTTCTTCGCTTACCGCCAGTCCCTGCGCGTGCTGCTGCCACTGCTGTGCGCTGCGCATCCAGGCGGCACAGCCGCCGGCGTCGACCACGGCCTGCTCCAGCGCGTGTCCCTGCCAGCGTGCCACCATCGCCGCCAGCGATGACCGATCGGCGTGCTCGCCCAGCACGCGCGCCATGGCGGCGCGATGGTGTGGTGCGTTGGTGTGCAGGCGGATCCAGCCATCCTCGCACGCATAGTCACCGGCCAGCGCATCCCACTGGGCGGCTGGCGGACGGTTCAGCGGCGTCAGGCTGTGCTGAAACCAGCGCGAGGCCAGCCGGACGTTGACGCTGACCGGGGCCGGACGCTCCAGCAGATCGCTCAGCGCCTGGCTGGCGAGGCCGATGCTGGTGGCGGCGAGTTCGCTAACGGCAAAAGCCGAGGGGAAGCTGTCGGTCTGAAGAAAGTGGATCGTCGGCGCGTGTTCCGCACCCCGCAATCCCTGCCACAGTTGCTGCCACAATGCGGCAGCGCGTTGAGAATCCATGCTAAACCTCCGGAAAACACGCAAGCTTCAAGCATAGCAGAGTGGATCAGCGGCGGCGCAGGCGCGGAAAGCGGGCATGCATGCGCAGGTTACGCAGGTTAATCACCGCAATCGCCGTCCCCAGCACCACCAGCGACGCACCCAGAATTTTGAAGCTGTTCATGCTGTCGCCCAGCACCAGCACGCCCATCAGTACCGCCAGCACCGGCGTCAGCAGCGAGTAGGGCATGATCAGGTTGACGTTATATTTTTTCAGCAGCGCGTACCACAGCGTATAGGCGACAATCGATGAGGCGAGGGCGCTGTACAGGATGCCAAACCAGCCGCGCCAGCCGGCGTGGCTCAGCGCGGTAAACTGCTGCGATTCAGTCAGCCACGAGGCCGCGCCGACAATCGGCACCGCAAGGAAGGAGATCCAGCCGGTAAGCGTCAGCGGTTTAATCGGCGGTGACTTTTTCACAATCATGTTGCTCACCGCCCAGCCGGTGGCGCTGCACAGCAGAATACACAGCACCCACCACGCCGGAATTGTCGGGCTGCCGGAGAGCACCGCCACCCCGGCCAGCGAGATGGCGATACCGCACAGCTGCACCAGCCGCAGTTTCTCCTTCAGCACCACCATCGCCAGCAGCATGGCAATCGGTGTGCCCAGCTGGACCACAATGGCCCCGGTGCCGGCATCGGTATAGCGCATGCCGACAAACAGCAGCGAAAAGTGCATGAAGCCAAAGGTAAACGCCAGCGTCAGCAGCCACGGCAGCTGGGCGCGCGTGATGCGGCAAAACGGCACCAGTACGATAGCCACCACCACAAAGCGCATCCAGGTCAGAAACAGCGGCGGAAGCTCCAGCAATCCCCACTTTATCGCCACGTTATTAAACGCCCAGATGCACACCACCATCAGAACCAGAAAAAAATGCCGCACCGCCACGCTGCTGTCCTTTGTTTTATCGATGTTGTCACCGTCTAATGATGGCACGAAGGCGATCGGTTGGCGCACGCGGGCGACGCTTTTTTTCGTAATGGCATTAGCTTATGCCGAAAAATCCAGGACAGAGAGCAAATTTACTGTCAGAGTGGATGTCCGAAACACGATCATTTGAGGACCGTATTCGGCATGACACAGATCCGCACCTTACCCCTTGCTCTGATTCAACTCGAAACGCCGCCGCCGCAGGTGGTGGCAAAAATTGGTGAACAACCACAGTGGTTTATTGAAGCCCTGGCGCTACAGCCGGATGATTATGTCATTGTGCGGCCGCATCTCGGGGAAGAGCTGCCGGCTTTCTCTGGCATCAGCGGTGCGATTTTCAGCGGTTCGTGGGCGATGGTGACCGATCACGCCGACTGGAGCGAGCGCACCGCCGCCTGGATTCGTGCGGCCATCGACGCGCAACTGCCGCTGCTCGGCGTTTGCTATGGTCATCAGCTGATGGCCTATGCGCTGGGCGGTAAAGTGGGCGATAACCCGAACGGCTGGGAGCGCGGACTGAAAACCCTGACGCGCACTCCGCACCGCGATCCGTGGCTGGCACAGTTGCCGGAGGCCTTCCCGGCGTGGTTGTCGCACCGCCAGTCGGTGCTGGTACCGCCGCCGCAGGCGCAGGTGCTGGCGCGTTCAGCGCTGGATGGTTGTCAGATCCTGCGCTATTCGCCGCAGGCGCTGTCGGTGCAGTTCCATCCGGAGTTCGACCATAACATCATGACCGCCTGTCTGCCTTCCGGCGTTAGCGATGATGGCGCGCAGCTGTCAGGCGAAGACTGGGCGCGCGAGCTGCTGCAGCGTTTCTGGCAGCAAACGCGCCCGCAGGCGCAGGCTCAGGGCGCGTAATGCCGCGTGCAGCGATAAACCCAGGCGGGTGGCATATTTTTCAGCACCCGCTGGCGCTGCCAGGTGAAGTAGCGTGACAGGCTGGGCTGCGTCAGCGAGGTGTACTGAAACTGGACAAACACGCCGCGCGGCCCCAGTCCTTCATGCACTGCGCTGAGAATGGCGTCGCGCGTTACGGGCGGCAGCGACAGCAGCGGCAGGCCGGAAAAAATCACGTCGTACTCCCCGGACAGATACTCTGCGGAGCAGGCGCGCACCTGCATGCGCGCATCGTTCCAGCGACGTAACCCTTTCACCAGCTCGGGACTGATTTCAAACACATCCAGCTGCGCCTGCGGTGCCATATGTGCCAGCAGATGACGGGTCAGCACGCCGTCGCCGGCGCCCAGCTCGGCAATGCGCAGGCTGTGCTCCCAGTTGACCGTTTCACACATGGCGCGACACAGGGCGGCTGAGGAGGGCGTGATGCTGCCCATTTTGCGCGGATTGCGGATAAATTGCTGAACGAAGTTCGCTTTGGCGCGCATTGCCATCAGGGCTGAAGCCAGCATCTTGTTCTCCTGTTCACGGGTCTGCTTCATATTGACCGCACAAATCGCACATGTTCCGCTTTTCATCACGCTTATGGCCAAACTCGGAATTATCTGTCTGCGACAGGCGCAGGTTATGGCGTGACGGCAGGGCAGTTTCTTAATGCCCTCTTTTCCTTCGATGCGGTCACAGTTTCCCGCTGAGCGATCTGACAGGCTGGCATTGTTCGCTCAATGTTAATAACAAGTTTAAATGTTGTTAATCGCCACTCTGTCCCGCAAGGAGAAACACCATGCGTTACGCTGCTCCGGGAGAAACCGGTTCTCTCATCCACCTGCAATCGCGTTATGGCAACTTCATCAACGGCGAATTTGTTCCGCCGGTAAACGGTAACTATTTTGTTAACACCACGCCGATCAACGGCTCGACCATCGGCGAATTCCCGCGCTCGGATAAACAGGATATCGACAACGCCGTCGCCGCCGCACAGGCTGCTGCGGACGCATGGGGCAAAACCTCGCCGCAGGCGCGTTCGCTGCTGCTGCTGAAAATTGCCGACCGGCTGGAAGCCAATCTGGAAGCCATCGCGGTCAATGAAACCTGGGATAACGGTAAGCCGGTGCGTGAAACCCTGGCGGCTGATTTACCGCTGGCGGTTGACCACTTCCGCTACTTTGCCGGCTGCGTGCGCGCCCAGGAAGGCACCGCGGCAGAGATTGACGAGTTCACCGCCGCCTACCACTTTCATGAGCCGCTTGGGGTCGTCGGACAAATTATCCCGTGGAACTTCCCGCTGCTGATGGCGGCGTGGAAACTGGCGCCGGCGCTGGGTGCCGGTAACTGCGTGGTGCTGAAGCCCGCTGAACAGACGCCGCTCTCCATTACCCTGTTGATGGAGCTGATTAAAGACCTGGTGCCGCCGGGCGTGATTAACGTGGTGCACGGCTACGGCAAAGAGGCCGGCGAGGCGCTGGCTTCGCATCCGGGTATCGCCAAAATCGCCTTTACCGGATCGACCGCCACCGGCGGCCACATTCTTGAGCTGGCGGCAAAAAGCCTGATCCCGTCCACCGTCGAGCTGGGCGGCAAGTCGCCCAACATTTTCTTCGAAGACATCATGCAGGCGGAGGAGAGCTTCATCGAAAAAGCGGCCGAAGGCGTGGTGCTGGGCTTCCTTAATCAGGGCGAAGTCTGTACCTGCCCGTCACGCGCGCTGGTGCAGGAGTCGATTTTTGAGCCGTTTATGGCGGCGGTGATGAAGCGCATTCAGACCATTAAGCGTGGCGATCCGCTCGACACTGAGACCATGATCGGCGCGCAGGCGTCGCAGCAGCAGTTCGACAAAATTCTCTCTTACCTGGAGATTGCTCAGCAGGAGGGCGCGCAGGTGCTGCACGGCGGCGGGGTGGAGAAAATCGGTGAGGCGTTTGCCAGCGGTTACTACATACAGCCGACGCTGCTGAAAGGTGATAACAGCATGCGCGTCTTCCAGGAGGAGATTTTCGGACCGGTGGTCGGCGTGCTGACCTTTAAAGACGAAGCGGAAGCGATTGCCATCGCCAACGATTCGATTTACGGCCTCGGTGCGGGCGTGTGGACGCGCGATATTAACCGTGCTTACCGCGTAGGTCGCGCGATCAAAGCCGGTCGCGTCTGGACCAACTGCTATCACCTCTATCCGGCGCACGCCGCGTTTGGCGGCTATAAAAAATCCGGTATTGGCCGTGAAACCCACAAAATGATGCTCGATCACTATCAGCAGACCAAAAATTTGCTGGTCAGCTACAGCACGCAACCTCTCGGCTTTTTCTGATTTAACCGGCAGCGGTGCGCGCCGCTGCCGCCTTCATGGCAACGTCACACAGCCCTGTCACAGTGCTGACAGAAAAAACAGATTATTCCCCCTGTTATTAAGACGCGTCTTGTCGATATTAAGAGACGTGAGTTTATACAGTAACGCACCGTTTTTAAGGAGAGAAGATGAACACCCTGTACCACTTTCAGGAGCAGCACGACGAAGTGCTGGATGCGGTCGAAGAGAATATCATTACCGTAAATCTGCCGGGCCGCCAGGCGATCTACGTGATTGGCCAGAACGACGACGATGCCGATCTGTTGCTGGACGTGCAGCTGCGCGGTGTGTGAGCGCCGCAGGGGCTGGCAGACAAAAAAATCCGCAGCTTTTACGCCGCGGATTTTTTTATTGCAGGCCGGCTTATTTCACGCAGGCAGCACACTGGTTGTGGATTTGCTGGAAGAAGTCATTGCCTTTGTCATCCACCAGGATGAACGCCGGGAAGTTCTCCACTTCAATTTTCCAGATCGCTTCCATGCCCAGTTCGGCATACTCCACGCACTCCAGACTCTTAATGCTTTGCTGCGCCAGCACCGCCGCCGGGCCGCCAATACTGCCCAGATAGAAGCCGCCGTGTTTATGGCAGGCATCGGTGACCTGCTGGCTGCGGTTACCTTTGGCCAGCATCACCATGCTGCCGCCGTTAGCCTGCAGCAGATCGACGTAGGAGTCCATGCGGCCGGCGGTGGTCGGACCGAGTGAACCGGACGCGTAACCTTCCGGCGTTTTCGCCGGGCCTGCATAGTACACCGGGTGATCTTTGATGTACTGCGGCAGACCTTCGCCGTTGTCGATGCGCTCTTTCAGTTTGGCGTGCGCAATATCACGCGCCACGATGATGGTGCCGTTCAGCGACAGACGCGTTGCCACCGGGTAAGCGGAGAGCTGGGCGAGGATCTCGCTCATCGGGCGATTGAGATCGACGCTGACCACTTCGCCTTCGCCCTGCTGACGCAGCGCTTCCGGGATATAGCGACCTGGGTTGTCTTCCAGCTTCTCGATCCAGATGCCTTCGCGGTTAATTTTGGCTTTGATGTTGCGGTCAGCCGAGCAGGAAACGCCCATGCCTACCGGGCAGGATGCGCCGTGACGCGGCAGACGCACCACGCGGATATCGTGAGCAAAATATTTACCGCCAAACTGCGCGCCGAGGCCGAGTTTCTGCGAGGCTTCCAGCAGTTCCTGTTCCAGCTGCACGTCGCGGAACGCCTGACCGTGTTCGTTACCTTCGGTCGGCAGCGAATCGTAATAGTGGGTTGACGCCAGCTTCACGGTTTTCAGCGTGCTCTCAGCGGAAGTGCCGCCGATGACAAATGCAATGTGGTACGGCGGACAGGCCGCCGTGCCGAGCGACATCATTTTATCGATCAGGTAGTTTTTCAGCTTCGCTGGTGTGATCAGCGCTTTGGTTTCCTGATACAGATAAGTTTTGTTAGCAGAACCGCCACCTTTGGCGATGCACAGGAATTTGTATTCGTCGCCGTCAACGCTGTAGAGATCGATCTGCGCCGGCAGGTTGGTGCCGGTGTTGACCTCTTTGTACATATCGAGCGGCGCATTCTGCGAGTAGCGCAGGTTATCTTCGATAAAGGTGTTGTAAACGCCCTGAGACAGCGCGGCTTCATCGCCGCCACCGGTCCAGACGCGCTGGCCTTTTTTACCCATGATGATGGCGGTACCGGTGTCCTGGCAGGTCGGCAGCACGCCCTTAGCGGCGATTTCCGAGTTGCGCAGGAACTGCAGCGCCACGTATTTGTCGTTCTGGCTGGCTTCATCGTCCGCCAGAATTGACGCCACCTGCTGCTGATGTGAGGCGCGCAGCATAAAAGAGGCATCGTGGAACGCCTGCTGCGCCAGCAGCGTCAGCGCTTTCGGGTCGACTTTCAGGACTTCTTCGCCGTCAAAGTTGGCCACCGAAACATGGTCGCGGCTCAGCAGATAGTACTCGGTATCATCTTTGGCGAGAGGAAAGGGATTCTGGTAGTAGAAGGGTTTGTTCGACATGTTGGCTCACTTAGCTTCGTGTTGCCCGCCAGCATGACGGGCGACAAATTAGGCGATCTGTTATTCGATTTTCTCTCGCCAGTCCGCGGCAAGAGCTGACTGGCGAGTATCATACCACTTTAACGTTGTTACGCGGCTGCGTTTTTAACATCAAAGCAACATCATCAGAACATCATCACCATCCACGGGTAGGCAATGACCATCAGCGCCACTAGGAACAGGGCACCAAAGATGGTACCGAGACGCCAGTAGTCTTTGGTTGGCAGGTAGCCGCTACCGTAGTAAATCGGGCTTGGGCCCGTGCCGTACGGGGTGATAATGCCCATCACACCCAGTGAGGTACACATCATCAGGCAGAACACCGGCATGTTGATGCCCGGAATCGAGGCGGCAATGGTCAGCATGGCAGGCAGCAGGGCGGTGGTGTGCGCCGTGGTGCTGGCGAACAGATAGTGCAGCAGGTAGAAGGCGACCAGCAGTACCACCGCAGACACCTGCGGGTCGTAGCCGTGCAGCAGCAGCGCCCCCTCTTTACCCAGCCAGGCGATGAAGCCGACGCGCGCCAGTCCATCAGCCAGCGCGACCAGCGTGGCAAACCAGGCAAAGGTGTTCCAGGCGGCTTTGTTGCTGGTGATGTCGTTCCAGCTCAGCACGCCGGTCCACAGCATCAGCACGATAACCAGCAGGGCGGCCATCGCCGGTTCAATCCACGCAGTGGCGAAGATCCACATCATCAGCGCAGCGACCACGAACACCAGCAGCAGAATTTCATTGCGCGACAGCGGACCCAGTTTCTCCAGCTCGGCTTTAGCCCAGCGTGGCACTTCGTCATTCACTTTTACTTCTGGTGGATAGAGCCAGTAAGCCAGCAGCGGCATGGTCAGAATCAGCAGGATACCCAGCGGCAGGAAGGCGAGGAACCACATGCCCCACGAGATATCAAAGCCAACCACGCTTTTTACCAGCGCCAGCGCCAGCAGGTTAGGGGCCAGCGCGGAGAGGAACATTGAGCTGGTGATACAGGCGGCGGTGATAGCAACCCACATCAGGTAAGAACCAATTTTGCGCGCGCTTGGGTCGTTAGGTTTAGAACCGTACAGCGGCGGCAGGTTGGCAATGATGGGGTAGATCGTCCCGCCGCTGCGCGCGGTGTTGGACGGCGTAAACGGTGCCAGCAGCAGGTCGGCAAAGGTGATGGCATAGCCGAGCGTCAGGCTGCGACGGCCGAGATATTTCACCAGAATCAGCGCCAGGCGGCGACCAAACTGGGTTTTATCGTAGCCGGCGGCAAACATGAAGGCGCCGAAAATCAGCCACACGGTGGAGTTGCCGAAGCCGCTCACCGCCCATTTAAACGCCTGTCCGGCCGTTTTGAACTTCGGATCGGCCAGTTCTGCCGGACTGAACAGCACGTATTGGCTGAACAGCGCGATGACCACCACGCCGGTCAGGCCGATGACCGCGCCCGGCAGCGGTTCGAAGATCAGGCCGACAATCACCCCGACGAAGATGGCGAAGAAGTGCCATGCATACGGCTCCAGCCCGGCAGGGGTAGGTACCAGCAGCAACAGCACGGCAACCACGATCGGCAGGCACAACATGACTAGCCGGTTCTTTTTCCCCGGTGCGGCAGGTGGCGCCTTTAGGGGTTCACTCTGGGTTGTTTGTGTATTCATAGTTTTGGTCTGCAAGTTATGGGAATGCGATTGACGGCCCGGTCGGGTTGATTTTTTTAGTTACGAAACGCTTGTAGCAGATCAACCGGGACGTTTTAAAGTGTCTTTTACATGAATCTTCGTTATTGCAATTTTGCTTCGCGAATTATCAATTGAATGACGCTATGATGCGATTAATTAAAATATCTATTTTGATCTGGATCAATAAAATTATTAGCGGGTTTTTTGTTTTAACGTTTTGCGCCGTAATAAATGAACCAACAGGTGTAAAATATGTGTTAAAAGTGAACGGAACGGCAAAAATACCGCCAGAATCGGGCGAAGGGTTCCTTTTATCTCTTTGATATTACTTTATTTGTTTTAAATGTAAGGAAAAAGTTGATTTTTGTCAAGTCTTGGTTAAAACTTAGCGGAGCGCGGATTTCAGCAATGAGCAATAAAAAGTATTTTCACGCGTAAAACTTATATAACTAACATTCTGGGTTATGTAACTAAATAAAATGGTATATTTATACCATGAAGTCGGACCACTTAAATTAATTATAAAGACCTCCGAACTGCCAAAGAATTGAATACACGATTTCTTAATTCTGGAGTTGCTCATCATGAATACGCTCACCCCGATTCTTAATCCGCTGACATTACCGAAAGGGGCGGTGCTGAAAAACCGCCTGGTGATGGCCCCGATGACCACCTGTACCGGCTATTACGACGGCGGCGTGACCAGCGATCTCGTTGAGTATTATCGCGTGCGTGCCGGCAGCATCGGCACCGTGATCGTCGAGTGCGCCTTTATCGATAACCGCGGTCCGGCGTTCCCGGGCGCTATCGGCATCGACAGCGACAACAAAATCTCTGGCCTGGCCAGAATCGCGCACGCCATCAAGTCCCAGGGTTCCAAAGCCATTCTGCAGATTTACCACGGCGGCCGCATGGTTGAGCCCGCGCTGATCGGCGGGAAAACCCCGGTCGCGCCCAGCGCTATCGCCGCGCCGCGTGAAGGTGCCAGTACCCCGCAGGCGCTGACGGCGGAAGAAGTGGAAGTGATGATCACCAAGTTTGGTGATGCGGTTAACCGCGCCATCAAAGCCGGCTTCGACGGCGTGGAGATCCACGGCGCTAACACCTACCTGATTCAGCAGTTCTACTCGCCTAACTCTAACCAGCGCGACGACAAATGGGGTGGCAGCCGCGACAACCGCGCGCGCTTCCCGCTGGAAGTGCTGGAAATCACCCACAAAATGGCGGAGCGCTTCGCCGCAGCGGATTTCATCATCGGCTATCGTTTCTCGCCGGAAGAGCTGGAAGTGCCCGGTATCCGCTGGGACGACACGCTGTACCTGCTGGAAAAACTGGCGGCGCGCGGGCTGGATTACGTGCACTTCTCCGTCGGCCAGCTGCTGCGTCCGTCGATTGTCGACACCCAGGATCCGACGCCGTTAATCAGCAAATACATTGAACAGCGCTCGGCGACGCTGGCGAAAGTGCCGGTGATTGGCGTTGGCGGCGTGGTGAACAAAGAGGATGCCGAACTGGCGCTGGCCTCGGGCTTCGATCTGGTGGCGATTGGTAAAGCCTGTATTGCCTATCCGGACTGGGCCGATCGCATCATCAAAAACGAGCACATGGATCTGTACATCGACAGCACCAAACGCGAAGCGCTGACCATTCCGGAACCGCTGTGGCGCTTCTCGCTGGTGGATGCGATGATCCGTGACGTCAGCGATGGCCATCGTAAGTACAAAGCCGGCGTTTACCAGGCGAAAGTAGAAGCCGAAGCGCTGAAGCTGAAAATCAACGTGACGCTCGACACCGACCGTATCACCGATATCTCGCTGGTGCCGGATCCTAACCTCGACGTCGATTTCACCAGCACCTTTGAAAGCCTGCGTGAACGTATTCTGGTGGCGAACAGTCCGCACGTCGATGCCATCACCGGTGCTACTACGCAGAGTGAGGCGCTGAAGAAAGCAGTATCGCGCGCGCTCACTACCTCCAGCAAAGAGTATGTGATTGAAGAGGGCGGTAACCCGAATGCGCCGGTCAATTACGATGTAGTGGTGGTGGGTACCGGCGGGGCCGGTCTGGCGGCGGCGATTCAGGCGCACGATGACGGCGCGCGCGTGGTGATCATTGAGAAGATGCCCACCATTGGCGGTAACACCATCAAAGCGTCGGTGGGGATGAACGCGGCGGAAACCCGTTATCAGAAACTGAAAGGCATTGAAGACAGCAAAGAGCTGTTCTACGAGGAAACGCTGAAAGGCGGCAAATTCAAAAACAACCCGGTGCTGCTGCGTGAGTTCGTTGAGCGTGCGCCAGAAGCCATTGAGTGGCTGGCGGCGAAAGACATTGAGCTGAGTGATATCACCATCACCGGCGGCATGAGCATTGACCGTACGCACCGTCCGGAAGATCGCTCGGCGGTGGGCGGCTTCCTGATTAGCGGCCTGGTGAAAAACGTCAATCAGCGCAACATCGAAGTGCTGCTGGAAACCTCGGTGGCCGAGATCCTGTTTGAAAACGGTGCGGTGACCGGCGTGAAAGTGGTTGATGAGTACAACGACAGCCGCATCCTGAATGCGAAAAGCGTGATTGTGGCCACCGGTGGTTTTAGCGCCAACCGCGAGATGGTGGTGAAATACCGTCCGGAGCTGGATGGTTTCGTTACCACCAACCACAAAGGCGCCACCGGCAGCGGTATTGCCATGCTGCAGAAAATTGGCGCCGAGACCGTCGACATGGGTGAAATCCAGATTCACCCAACCGTTGAGCAGACCACCTCGTACCTGATTTCCGAAGCGATGCGCGGTGGCGGGGCGATTCTGGTCAGCCAGGCCGGTAAGCGTTTCTACAATGAAATGGAAACCCGTGACAAAGTTTCTGCCGAGATTATCGCGCTGCCGGAAAAAAGCGCGTGGATCGTGTTCGATGAGCAGGTACGTGCCAACAACAAAGCGGCGGACGAATACATCGCCAAAGGCTTTGTGATTAGCGCGCCAACGCCACACGAGCTGGCGGTGAAACTCAACATGGATCAGGAAACGCTGCAAAGCACGCTGGGCCGTTACAATGAGTTTGTGATTAACCAGAAAGACGAAGACTTTGGCCGTGCCACCGCGCTGCGTCATCCGCTCAATCAGGGGCCGTTCTTCGCGATTCGTATCGCTCCGGGCGTGCACCACACCATGGGCGGCGTGACCATTAACACCGAGACCGCGGTGCTTGACGCGCAGAAACAGGTGATTGCTGGTGCCTGGGCGGCGGGTGAAGTGGTCGGCGGCATCCACGGTGCGAACCGCATTGGCGGTAACGCCGTCGCCGATATCATTATCTTTGGTATCAAAGCGGGTCGTAATGCCGCTAAACTGGCGTTAGGTAACTAAGCTATCACGATGCCCGCGCCCTGCGGGCATCGTTCTCTTGCGGGGCCACAATGACAAGCGACGCTGGCGTCCATTCCTATTCTGCCGTCCTCATGGGTTCGCCCATTCTGCTTAAACTATTCGAAGACAATCCCACGCTGGCCAGCCAGGTCTTTCGCCTGATCAAACAGCAGGAAAACCTGTTTACCGTCAACCGCGCCGAATCTGAAGTGATGGCCATTAATCAGGCAGCCGGACGCCATCCGGTGGTGGTGAGCGCGCCGGTTTTTGCGCTGATTAGCGTGGCGCATGCGGTGAGCATCCTGCCGGACAGCGCGTTTAACTTCACCATCGGTCCGGTGGTGAAACGCTGGAAGATTGGTTTTCAGGGGCGTGAAGTGCCGCCTGCAGCGGAGATTGAGGCGCTGCTGCGCCTGACCGATCCACATCAGGTGGTACTGGATGCCGAACAGCACTCGGTGTTTCTGCCGCTGCCGGGCATGGAGATCGATCTGGGCGCCATTGCGAAAGGCTACATCGCCGATGTGGTGCAGGCATTTCTGCGTCAGCAGGGTGTTGCGCAGGCGCTGATTAATCTCGGTGGCAATGTGCAGACGCTCGGCAGCCCGCCGCATCAGCCGCAGGGCTGGGGTATCGGGCTCAAAAAACCGTTTGGCCGGGACGATGAGCTGCTGGGTACGCTGCAGGTGCAGGGCAAATCGGTGGTGACGTCCGGGATTTATGAGCGCTACTTTGAACGCGACGGCCGCTGCTGGCATCACATCTTTGATCCGCGCACCGGCTATCCGCTGGACAATGCGTTATTGAGCGTGACGGTGATTGCCGATCGCTCGCTGGATGGCGATATCTATACCACGCTGCTGTACGGCATGGGCGTAGAGCAGGGGCTGGCGTATCTCGCCGGCCAGCCTGATATCGACGCGGTGTTTGTCACCCGCGATCGGCAGATTATCTGCTCGCCGGCGCGCCATTTCCGCTTCAGCCAGCTGGATTTCAGCTGGCAGCTGCGTCACTGACAGTACTGCTGTAGCAGCGAATGGTACTCCGGCTGCAGGCGATAGCGATACACCGGACGGCCGGTGGCACCGTAGTGAATGCTGGTGAACAGAATATTAATCTGCGCCAGCCAGATCAGGTATTTGCGACATGAAACGCGCGAAATGTTCACTTCGGCCGCCAGCTCGTCGGTGGAAAACTCATGGCCGGGATGGGCGTCAATCCACTGACACAGCGTGCGCAGCGTCTGCGGCGTTAAGCCTTTCGGCAGCCGTTTGTTGTCGTGCTGGGTGGCCGGGCTGCCGTGCATCAGCAGATCGAGGTCCGACTGCTGATAATAGTGCTGGTTGTCCATCAGCGATTTTTTCTGCCGCCAGCCGGTCAGCGCCTCTTCAAAACGCGGGAACTGGAACGGTTTGATCAGGTAGTCGACCACGCCGTAGTGCAGCGAGGTTTTGATGTTCTCCGCGTCGGCCGCTGACGAAATAATGATCACTTCCACTGAGCTCTGCGCCTGGCGCAACTCCGGCAGCAGATCGAGCCCGTTCTCCTGCTGCATATAGATATCCAGCAGCACCAGGTCGATCGGCGTTTCGCTATTAAACAGGAACTCGCGCGCCTGCTGCAGCGTCGCGGCGGTACCCACGCAGTGAAAGCCCGGCACCTGGCCGATAAAGCTGCGGTTCAGCTCGGCCACCATGGCGTCATCGTCGACCACTAACACGTTAATCATGCGGTTTGGTTCCTCCATCCCACGGAAGTTGGACTAAAAATTGGGTAAACACGCCGGGCTCGGACTCCACGCTGACGCTGCCGCCGAGGTGCTCCGTCTGCTGTTTCAGCAGGAACAGGCCGACCCCGCGATCCTCGCCTTTGGTGGAGAAGCCCTTGTCGAACACGGTTGCCAGATGCTGCGGCGCAATACCCGGTCCGTCATCGCTCACTTCACAGGTCAGCCAGCCGTTCTGGTAGTGCAGCATGACGTGGATTTCGCCCTCGGTCTGCTCGCTCATCGCATCCAGCGCATTCTCCACCAGGTTGCCGACCACGGTGATCAGCGCCGCCATCTGCTGCTCGTTGCCGCTATCCGGCAGGTAACTGGCATCGCTGATGGTCAGGCGATGGCCGCAATCAGAGGCGCGGTTAATTTTGCTGAGCAGAAAACCGGCAATCACCGGTGATTTGATCTTCTCCAGCAGGAAGCCGATTTCCGTCTGATAGTTATTGGCGGTCTTCAGAATATAGGCTTCTACCTGCGCATAATTTTTCATGTGCAGCAGGCCGAGGATCACGTGCAGCTTATTCATGAACTCGTGCGAGCGCTCACGCAGGGCATCAACATAGTTTACCATGCCGGTCAGGCGCTGCATCAGCTGGCTGATTTCGGTCTTGTCCCTGAAGGTGCAGACCGCGCCGATAATGCGTCCCTGACTGCGCACCGGCACGGTGTTGCTCAGCAGCAGTCGGCCATTGACGTTGAGCTCCTCATCGCGCCGTGCGCGACCGCCGTTGAGCACTTCCTGCAGATGCTGGTCGATCACCGAGGCATCATAAATGCGCGCGGTACTCACTACGCTGCTGCCCATTTTATCGCTCAGCAGCTGGCGCGCCGCCTGATTGACCAGTGTCACCTCGCCCTGATCGTCCATCGCCACCACGCCTTCCTTGACGGAGTTAAGGATCGCCTGGCGCTGCTCAAACAGGGTGGAAATTTCGTATGGCTCGAGGCCGAACAGGATACGCTTCAGCACGCGCACCAGAATGAAGGTACCAACCGCGCCGGCAAAAGTACCGATCAGAATGGTCCACAGAATGCTCCAGCGACTCTGGTTGATCTGGTCGGTGACCGCTTCCAGCGAGATGCCAATGGCCACCACGCCAATCTGCCGCTGCTGGGCGTCATAAACCGGGGTAAACACGCGCAGCGATTTGGCCAGCGAGCCCTGATTCACGGAGACATTCTCGTTGCCGCGCAGCGCCGGTTCGATGTCCGGGCCGATAAAGTGTTTGCCCACCAGCTCCGGATTACGGTGTGAGTAGCGGATGCCATCCATGTTGGTGATGCTGATAAACAGCAGGTTGTTGCTCTCTTCCACCGCTTTGGCGATGGGCTGGATAGCGGCCCGGTCGGGCGGCAGGCGCAGCGCCTGCTGAATTTCGGGTGATTTCGCCAGCGTGCGCGCCACCGCCATGGCTTTATCCTCCAGCTGGCTGCGCGTCGCGGCGCCAATCTGGAAGAAATAAAACATGTGTACGCTCAGCAGCACCAGCACAATCACCGCGCTGAGCATCAGCGTTACCAGGGTGTTGAGCTTCATCGGTCGCCTGCGCACCGGCGTGGCTTGCTGTGGTGAGATCATGGTCGTGCTCTGCGGAAAACGGGGGGCTATTATGACGGATAATCCGCAGCGGGTCGCGCTAAATGCAGGAAGGCCGTCAGCGATGACGACCTTCCGTGGGGGAGAGCGGGCGGGTTAGGCCTGTTTCACCCGGTTCGCGAAGCTTTTACGCAGTTTCTGCAGCTTCGGCGGGATCACCGCCAGGCAGTAACCGTTGCGCTGACCCGCGCCATCCCAGTAATCCTGATGATAATCTTCTGCCGGGTACCAGGCTTTCAGCGGCTCGATGGTGGTCACCACCGGCTCGCTGTGATCTTCCTGCGCGCGGGCAATCGCCGCAATCGCTTCGGCTTCCTGCTCCGCGTTAGCCGGGAAAATCGCCGAACGGTACTGGGTGCCGACATCATTACCCTGACGGTTCAGCTGGGTAGGATCGTGGGTGGCAAAGCTGATGTCCAGCAGATCGCCGTAGCTCACTTTCTCCGGATCGAAGCCTACGCGAATCGCTTCGGCGTGGCCGGTCGCGCCGCTGCACACCTGCTCGTAGGTGGGATTAGGACGTTCACCGCCGGTGTAACCACTTTCGACTGACTCGACGCCAATCACATCTTTGAATACTGCTTCGGTGCACCAGAAACAGCCACCCGCGATAATCGCATATTCGGTTGCCATTGTTTTACTCCTGTCAGGGCGAAAGCGTTAGAGTGGGGGTTCAGCACGCTGAATTCAAGCCGCTTTCTGTTAACATTTCTGGCGCAACCTGGCGCGGCTTAGCCCGTAGCGGCTTGCCATTGCGCGCAGACGATCTGCGCCGCACGGGTGCAGCATTGATGCAAACGCCAGCCGATCTGCCAGCGGCGCTTTTACCTGCGCGATAAAACGTTATTCAGCGGTGAAATGTCGTGGTTTATTTTGCGCGTAATAGCCCGGCGGATCCGAAGCAGATAATATTCTTGTTTAAATAGAATAACGCGGCTCAGCTGAGCCGCATCAGGTAAATGACTTTCTGTCGGTGCGGATTAACGGATACTCCAGTAGTCTACAATATCGCTATTATTAAAAGTGATATAGAGTCTATTACCGTGTATTTCGGTATTTCCACTACGTTTATCTGCCATTTTGCCTGCCGTAGAGGATACTTCACTTGCTGAGTTTGCCATACCTAACGCGCCGGATACGGCTCCCGCTCCCGGGATGTAGCCCAGCAGCGAAGAGGCGCTGCTGTAATCCGCATTTTTCTCGTAAATCCAGGTGGTGCCCTGAGAGGATTTTTGATTATCATCCGGGACACCATAAAGCTGCTGCACTTCCGCCTTGGTGGTTTTCCCTTCTTTAATGTGTGACTGAACGTAGGTCGCGCTGTATTTATCCTCACCCCCCGTCGACGAACATCCACTTAACAGGATAACGAGCATCACCATCAAACCCATAAGGTTAATTTTCATTTTTCCCTCTTTGTAAGTTTATTGTAAAGTCCAGATTTAAATATCACGGCATTAATGGTTGCGCAATATTATAATGGTGCGCTTTATCTCATTTTGCTGATGCGGCAATTTTAATTATGGCTAACCTTTTGATATGGATTTGTTTTTGTTGTGATGCGCCGGCAATAAATTTTCAGTGATTTAAAAATAGCGCCGGCTATTCAGGGTAGTGAAGTTTAAGCATTAAGTGCTGTATTCGTTAGCGCCCGATATTGATCAATTATCTGTAAATTAATTTCATCATTAATCGCGTATCGATTGGTGTGAATTATCAATTTTCTCTCCCGCCGCCTTGCGATTATTCCGCGCAGCGTGACAGGTTCAGGGTTGTCGCAGGGGAGAGGTTAAGTCACTTTGCCTTCACGCGCGGCACGTCACTAATACGCGTGGTGTAAGCCGGAGACAGCATGTCGCGTTTCATCGCCCAGGGTTTCTGGATGCCCTGACCGGCAAACCACAAGGCACCGCGCTGGTGAGCGTTGATCTTATCCATCAGCGCCATCAGCTGATCGCTGTTACGGCGCGGCTGATAGTCAGCAAACAGATCAAGCTGCGCCACCCCGTCGCTGAAGAAGTCTCCCAGCATCACGCCGCCTTTCAGGTAGCGCTTGCCGGGGATCCAGATGCGATCCAGGCAGTTGAGCGTGGCCTGAATGATGTCGCGGCTGTCGGCGGTAGGGGTAATCAGCGTCTGGCTGGCGGCATTGGCATAGTAGGGCTGATGCGGATCGTGCGGGCTGGTGCGGATAAAGGTGCCGATGTAGCGGCAATACTGGCGCTCGCTGCGCAGTTTCTCCGCTGCGCGTGCCGCATAGCTGGCGATGGCTTCGCGCATATCCTGATAATCGGTAATGCGATCGCCAAACGAGCGCGAGCAGAGGATATTTTGCCGGTGCGGAATCACCTCTTCAAACGCCAGGCAGGGTTCGCCGCGCAACTCGCGCACGGTGCGCTCCAGCACCACACCGAAATGCTTGCGGATCAGCGCAGTGGGCGTCTCCGCCAGCTGCAGGGCGGTTTGAATGCCCATCAGGTTCAGCTTGTTCGATAAACGGCGGCCGACGCCCCACACTTCCTCTACGCCTACCCGCTGCATCAGGCCGCGCTGGCGTGCCGGATCAGAGAGGTCCATGACGTTTTCGGCTTTGGTCCAGCGTTTGGCCGCCCAGTTAGCCAGCTTGGCGAGGGTTTTTGTTGGCGCGATGCCGACGCCCACTTTCAGGTGCGTCTCTTTCCACAGGCAGTCACGTACCTGCTCTCCAAAGCGCGTCAGCGAGGTGTAGCCTTCAATTCCGCTGACATCAAGAAAGGCCTCGTCAATCGAATAGACGTCTACGCGCGGCGCCAGCCGGTCGAGCGTCTCCATCACGCGCGCCGACATGTTGCCGTACAGCGCATAGTTAGATGAAAACACCACCACCTGATGACGCATCAGCTCGTCGCGATGTTTAAACCAGGGCGCACCCATTTTGATGCCGAGCGCCTTCGCTTCGCGGCTCAGCGAGATAATGCAGCCATCATTGTTTGACAGCACCACGATCGGCCTGCCGCGCAGATCCGGGCGAAACACGGTTTCGCAGCTGGCGTAGAAAGAGTTTACGTCGACCAATGCATACATCATCGGCACCCTGAAAATACTGTATATAAAAACAGTATAGGTCAGATGCAGTAAAAATGAGAAGCAGAAATCGATCTGTCCGGCCAGGTTGCTGGTGGGGAAAAGAACAGGGTGGTTACAGATAGCAGGACGAAAAAAACGGCGTTCCCGTCAGGGAAACGCCGTGGGCCAGGGGCCAGTTACTGCGCGAGAAAAAAACGTGTCACTGCCTGGCCTGACTGAACGTCAGGGCGCCTTCTTGCTGCCCGCTTCTGCCCCGGTGATCGGATCGATCAGCGGATCGGACGCGGTGCGTGCGGCCAGCGCATCGATGTCGCGCTGCTCATCCGGCGACAGTGTCACGCAGGGCAGACCATCGCCGCCATCCACCGCCGGTTGCGGATCGGCCACATAATCGAAGTTGTCATCGGAGTTCCAGCTACCACGCACGTCATCACCTTCTGACATGTTGTAGTAGTTGTGCGCATACTGCTCAATTGGCGGCAGCTTGCCCGGTGGGAAGTTGTCGCGAATGGAGTAAAGCGCTTTCTCAAATGAAAGCTGGTGCGCGGCTTCACGCGTCATCAGGAAGCCTAACGCATCCTTCACGCCGACATCGTCAGTGACGTTGATCAGGCGTTCATAGATGATTTTGGCGCGCGCTTCGGCGGCGATATTTGAACGCAGATCGGCCGTCACTTCCCCGATAGTATCCACGTAAGCCGCGGTCCATGGCACGCCGCCGGAGTTGGTCAGCGGCGGACCACCGCCATAAAGAATCGAAGTCAGATGGCTATCGTTACCGGCACCCGTGATTGAGCGATACAGTTCGCCTTCCTCTTCAGTGCCTTCGGCCAGCTTGCCTTTGGCGCCTTTATTGAGCATGCCAACCAGCGAGCCGATAATCTCAAGATGGCTGAGCTCCTCGGTAGCGATATCCATCAGCAGGTCGCGACGTCCTAAATCCTCATCGCCGAGGCCCTGGGTAAAATAGCGCATGGCCGCAGCCAGTTCGCCCTGCGGACCGCCAAACTGCTCTAACAGCAGATTGGCCAGGCCCGGATTCGGCGCACTGACGCGCACCGTGTACTGCAGTTTCTTAACGTGTCGAAACATAGCTCACCTCAAAAAGTCTCTTACGAAAAGAGAAAATCAGCGTTTCGCTTTCGCGTCCGGGTCTTCGCTGCGCAGCAGGAACTGATCGGTCAGTTCAGGCATGTGCGTTAACATCCAGTCCGCCATCGCGATCTCCTGCTCACAGATCTGTTTGAGAATGGCCACGCTCTCCTGATCCCCGGCACGCGTGGCGGCGCTGATCAAGCTGGTGTAGCTGCCAATCTCGGCATTCTCGAACACGTAGCCGCTGATAGCGCCTTTCACCACTTCGTCTTCCGCGAAGGTACCGCCGAAGGCCTGGCCCATGGCAGCCATTTTCCCCATGACGTCTTTCACGCTGGAGTGGGAGATGCCGTGACGGTCGAGAATGGATTCCAGCAAAGACTGCTGCTGACGGGTTTCTTCGATGTGCTGCTCAATGCGTGCACGCAGCTGCGGGTAGTTTTCCAGGCGTTTTGCCATCTGCTCAAGCATGGTTTCGGCCTGTTTTTCCATGGCGTGAGCGTCGCGCAGCCAGTCGTGATAATGCGAAAGTGCGGATGTGGTCGTCATATCTACCTCCGTTGTACGGCAGTCGCGTTACTGCTTTTCCGCGATATCCGTGAGTTTTTCATCGGTGGATTTTTCTTCGGCTAATGTGGCGGCCAGCAACTCTGCAGCCTGGTTAAGCTCCAGCTTTTTCGCCATGGCCACCAGCGTGCCGTAAGTGGCGATTTCATAGTGCTCAACCTTCTGCGCCGCGCCGATCAGGCCAGCATCGCGCACCGGGCCGGCTTCGGTGGATTCAATCAGCTCCTGCGCTTCTTCTACCAGGCCTTCCAGTGCATGGCACTTCATACGCATGATGCGCAGCTCATCGTGGCTCTCTACGACCTGATCGAGGCGCTCAATTTGTCCCTGGGTCTCTTCCAGATGTTGCTGAAAAGCGTTTTTTAAACTTTCATCGGAGGCTGCCCGGACCAGTTTGGGTAACGCACGGGTGATCTGTTTCTCCGCGCTGTAAACGTCCGAAAGATCGTGAATAAAAAGATCAAGTAGCGATTTAACTTTCATGGAATATTCTCCGAATCGGTGATTAACGGGAGGCTGAAGCCATTAAGTGATAACGCGATTAAGAGAGGGAATGAAACGAAGCAATAAATCCCTGTATCCTGTTGATGACGGAGCATTCCCTGCTCCGAGACATTCCTTACTCTGCGTTACAGCGCATCAGGAATCGCGATGGCTATTCTGTCCGCCTTTTTTGCCGGCTTCGGACGCTTTCTCACGGTCGTTTTTGAAATTACCGCCGCTGTTTTGTCCGCCTTTTTTACCCGCTTCAGATGCTTTTTCTTTGTCTTCTGCGAAATTACCTGAACCGCCTCTATGCTCTGTCATACTATTACCTCGTGATGAGTAATAAATAACATGACGCATCTGCCGCCATGCATGTTTTGCACACTTAATACTAATGCAGACTGCCTCACTGACAAGCGCGACGGTTATATTTTTCACGCCTCGCTAACGCTATATTAATGAGAAGGCTGGAGATTGTGGTGTAAAATAACCACGCTATTTTTAGCGAGCCGGTCCATATTACGGTCTCGCTTTTAACCCGCCTGATGATTATTTATGCTCAACACATTTTCCTCCGGTGGGAATTTTATCCGCCCGGCTTATTTATTTACGTTTAATCATTGAACGGCGAAGCGGCGCTAAATAGCGTCGAGCAGACGGTTCAATTCCGCCAGACTAAAAAGGGTTGCTTTGCGCACCACTTCTTCACCTTCACCTGAAAACCACTGCCGGCTGGTGTGCACGCTGCCATCTGCCAGACACCATGCAAACCACACGGTGCCGGCTGGCGTGCCGTCCTCACCGCCGTCCGGGCCGGCATAGCCACTGACGGCAAGAGCCAGCGTATCCCCGGAGAGCTTTTTCGCGCCGCAGGCCATCTCCCGTACCGCGGCTTCACTGACGGCGGTATCACGCGCCAGCGTCTCTGCGCTGACGCCCAGCACGCGCTGCTTCGCCTGATTGGTGTAAGTAATAAAGCCGCTGCTGTAAAAGCGGCTACTGTCGCTGGCGGCCGCCAGCGCGGAACCGACCCAGCCAGAGGTGCAGGATTCGGCGGTGGTGACGCTCAGGCCGGCGGCCAGTAATTTATTACCCACTTCGGTCGCTAAATTAACCAGTTCTTCATCCATATTCTGTATCCCTTGTCAGAGTGAAATTAATAAACGCCGTCTCTGCCGCTGCTCATATGCATTGCCAGCGGCGTGCATCCGAATTATAGGAGTAATTTCTGCACCGCTGCTCAGCCGAATTAAACTGTTACCGAAGCTCCCGGCGTTTACCGCTAAGCTTAAAACTCAGAACGAAGAGGGAATAACCGGAGCGACATGATGTCAGCTAATTAACTGCAAGAGGAATAACACCATGAAGAAAGATGAGTTAGCCAGCCGTGATTATCCGGTGCAGGAGGATATGCGCTGGCAACGCAGGGAGAGTGTTATACAGCGTATCGGTGAATACGTGCTGATGGTGATTGTGATCCTGGGTGCCTGCGGGCTGTTTTCCAAAGGCATATTAAGTGACGGGCAGGCGCAGTCGGCTGATGGTTCCGTCAGCCTGCGCTATGAACGTTTTGGTCGCATCAACAGCAATATGAACCTGCGGATTCGCGTGGCACCGCAGAGCGGCGAACGTTTCACCGTCACGCTGGGCAGCGGCGCGTTAGACGATTTGCAGATCCAGACGCTACAGCCACAGCCACAACAGGCCATCACGCGGGATAACACGTTGCAGCTGACTTACGCCGGCGAGGCGGCAGAAGGCCATGTGATCTGGCTGGGAATCCAGCCGCAGGCGGCGGGGCGGGTGGCGCTGAGCGTGCACGTCAATCATCAGGTACCGGTAAAGGTATCGCAGTGGATTTACCCGTAAAAGGAGAACGTTATGGAAACGGTATTACGCGCAGCCGCCATTTATCTGTTGTTAATGGCGGTATTTAAAATTGCCGGTCGACGCACGCTGCTGCAAATGACCTCATTCGATTTGATTCTGCTGCTGATTATTAGCGAAGCCACACAGCAGGCGTTGCTGGGTGATGACTTTTCCGTTACCGGTGCCAGCCTCACCATCATTACCTTAATCACCATTGATATTGTGCTGGGCAAACTCAAAGCGCGCTTTCCGCTATTCGAACAAATGGCGGAGGGAGGGCCGCTGATTCTGGTGGAACATGGCCGGATATTAACGCAGCGGCTAAAAATGTCGGGCATCAGTCGGGAAGATATCCTCGAAGCCGCCCGTTCAGGGCAGGGGCTGGAACGCATCGATCAAATTAAATACGCGGTGCTGGAAGTGAGCGGTCATATTTCCATCATCCCGGAAAATTCAGATAAAACTGAAAAATAGCAAGAATCTCTCAATACTTGTTTGTGATGTGGATCACATTTTTGTTAATTAATTGATTTTATACCACTAAAATTATTTTGTACAAGTTTGAGAAAAAAATCTTTACAAGCAACCCGCTATAAGCGCAGCGGTGAAAATAACCATTTGCGCATGGCTTTTTGTCAGCGCAAATATGCATATTAAATGTTGTTTTATCTCCAATCCCATCCATATTGTTTCTGTGTGGAGATATTCTGTCGTTTAACTGCTTAATTATTTTAATCAATGGGGTGACATATGACACAACGACGTGGTGGTGCAGGTAATTTTGCAGAAAATACCGAGCGTGCTCGCGAAGCGGGTAAAAAAGGCGGCAGCGTCAGCAGCGGGAATTTTAAAAATTGTCCTGAAAGGGCAGTAGAAGCGGGCAGGCGCGGTGGAAAAGTGAGTCGCCGCGGCAAAACCGCAACGGCGGAAGCTTAAACCGCCTTCTTTAAGGTAAATGCAGTCAGCGTAATCCTTAAGCTGCCATGCAGGCAGTCTTAATCGCTAACGCAGCGGCGCAATTCAGGGAGTGAACCATTGCGCCGCACGCATTTTATATTATCAGCGGCCGCGCCGCAGGGTACTAAAGAATGACATGCGGCAGTGCATATTAAGCGCAACGGCTGCAACCACCAGTAACGATTATCAGCGCGAGAGGAAATAAGCGAAAGGCAGATTTGGTAGCACTGATAATGACGAAATACGCCAGCGACTCATTATTTGTGTGGACCTGATCGGGCAGCGGCGATGTTAAAAAATTTCACTTTATGCTCGGTTTAATAACTTTTCGGTAGCACTTTTTGCAACAAAAATCCCTCATTCAGTTGTTTATCCTCTTGTACAGATTTTGAAAAACTTGTACAACTTAGCCAGAACATTTTTCTGACAACTTAATGTTAACGGGAGTCACTTATGCGCCAGAACGGATACACTCCGAACTCAGTCGAGGCGATTGCCAACTATTTTAGCAAAGCCACGCTGCCTTCGCAGCAGGAGACGCTGGGCCAGGTCGTGGTCGAAATCCTGCGTGAAGGCCGTAATCTGAACCGTAAATCGCTGTGTACTAAGCTGCTGCGTCGTCTGGAGCTCGCTTCTACTACGGAAGAAGAGCACCACTATCACCAGCTGATTGGCCTGCTGTTTGAGCGCGAAAGCTGAGAGCGAAGCGTAAGCGTCCAGGTTGTACACACGAAAACGCCATTCTGATAACGTATCACTGCATGTATGACTTGTGACGGGCTGTATCGCGCCGCAGGATAGCGGCGCTGTTTTTCTGTCGCGTTCCCGGTCGGGGCAGGCAGCATGCAGAGATTTATTATGATATGAACAGAAGCGAATACCAGACTCTTATTGATGAGATCATCGGCGAAGCGGCGTTAACGCTGCTGCAGCGTTCCGGGCCAGTCACCACCCAGGCGTTGCTGGATGAGCTCCATATTATGCAGCAGCAGGCCAGCGATGATGCGCAGGCGGCTGCGATTCGCACGGCAATCGATGAAGTCCGGTCGAGCATGACGGCTGGACAAAAGCGGCGTGGCGAACAACCGGACCGCGATAACGTGCATCCGCTGTTTGGCCACAACGGTCAGGCTGGCGGCAGCCGCAAGCATTAACTGACCGTTAAATTATAATCTGACTGTATTGCTCACAGTACGGGAAAAGAACGATGTCGGAGAATCACTCTCTCTATTCTGCGCTGCCGGACACGGAACTGGCGGCGCATTTTCGCGATGCCGGAGTGGCATTGAGTGAAGAAGCTGCGGTACTGAATGATATCATTCGTAGCGTGCTGGCCAGCGAAGGCCGCGTCAGTAACAAATCCATCATTCTTTGTCTGATTATGGCGCTGGAAGCGACACAGGATGAAGCGCAGGCAAGTGTGCTGCGCAGAACGCTGGAAATTGTGGTGGGTTATACGCCAGACGACGCCTGACGCAGAGGTCCCCGCGCAGGCGGGGATCGGTTCAGTGCATAAGATCTGCCAGTAGCCTTATTGCGGCATCGCAGCGATGCCGGAAATCCTCATCACGCGCGTCTGCTTTCATCGTATGCAGCACCTGCGTCACGTCATGTATCCTGAACACCCTACCTTCCCTGATAAATTCCGTCACCGCGATGCCTATCAGCGCATACAGATCCGGTGCAGGACGGTTAACTTGTTTCACGTCACCTCCGGGACTTGTATATCCGTACAGTGTTACACAGGTGATAACAACCCAACACCTTTTTCTGCTGTCAGTGAGAATGGCACTGGTTATTCGTCAGACACATTGCCAGGTGTTATCACGCTGCGCGAATAGTAATACGCTGCTGTAGCAGATTCATGCAACTAAAAAATGGTTGAGCGTGCCGATAACTCTATTTTAGCGCTGCGCTTATTGCGCCCGGAACATTCACCGACACGCTGCGCGGCGGGCGGGAATTATCGCGCCTGCTGCGACCGAGATTGAATTTATGCAGCCAGCTGCGGTACTGTCTGATTAATTCCTGTGCATTTTTTTCGTCACTGGCGCGACAAATAAACAGCTGGCTCATGGTCTGGTGCTCAGCCGCCGTGGCGTAGATCTCGCAGGTCATCTCGCGTTGCTGCAGTTCAATCGCCGTAAAATGTAACTGCGGCCACTGCTGCAGTCGGTTAGCGAACATTTTATAGTCCATTTTAGGATCCTTTTATTTTTCTATTTTCTACTGGTATTACCTGTAAAAGGCACAATAGACCAAAAGTGAAAAAGCGCCAGTTTTGCGGGTCACGACCCATTAAATAGTGCACAAAATGAAAAAAATATTTACGTGTACAGCTTTTACCGCTGCGCTTATATTTGCGTGAAAGATTGAATAAGCGCAGCGGCTAATAGCGACAGTGCAGAAATACCGTCTGGCTCGCAGCATCGCCTATCCTCTATTAGGGTTAACTGATGGCTAACCAAAGGAGAAGAGGGCATGACCAATCCGAGTGCCGCCGATGAACTGGCGCTGATCGATCGCTACTGGCGCGCCGCCAATTATCTGTCCGTCGGGCAAATCTACCTGATGGCCAACCCGCTGTTACGCGAACCGTTGCAGCCCGGGCATATCAAGCCGCGACTGCTTGGCCACTGGGGCACGACGCCCGGCCTGAACTTTATCTATGCGCACCTCAACCGCATCATCCGCCAGCGCGAGGTGGATCTGCTGTACGTCTGCGGTCCGGGGCACGGCGGACCGGGCATGGTGGCGAATAGCTGGCTCGAAGGCAGTTACAGCGAAATCTATCCGCACGTCAGTGAAGATGCTGCAGGCATGCAGCGCCTGTTTAAGCAGTTTTCATTTCCTGGCGGCATTCCCAGCCATGCGGCACCGGAAACGCCGGGCTCGATTAATGAAGGCGGCGAGCTGGGCTATTCGCTGTCGCACGCGTTTGGCGCGGTTTTCGATCATCCGCAGCTGATCGTACCCTGCGTGATTGGTGACGGCGAAGCCGAAACCGGGCCGCTTGCCGCCAGCTGGCACGGCATCAAATTCCTCAATCCGCAGCGTGATGGTGCAGTGCTACCCATTCTGCATCTGAACGGCTACAAAATTGCCAACCCGACGCTGCTGGGGCGCAGCAGTGATGACGATCTGCAGCAGCTGTTCAGCGGTTACGGTTATGAGCCGCTGTTTGTCTGCGGGCACGAGCCGGCCGACATGCATCAGCAGATGGCGGCAGCGCTGGATAACGCGTTTGATAAAATTGCCGCTTATCAGCAGCAGGCGCGCAGCGGCCAGACAGAGCAGGCGATCCCGCGCTGGCCGATGATTGTGCTGCGCAGTCCGAAGGGCTGGACCGGCCCGAAAGAGGTGGACGGTAAAAAGGTGGAAGATTTCTGGCGTGCGCATCAGGTGCCGGTGGCGGCATGTCGCGAAGACGCGTCGCATCGGCAGGTGTTAGAGCAGTGGCTGCGCAGCTATCAGCCGGACGATCTGTTTGACGAGGCGGGTAAACTCAGGCCGGAACTGCGTGCGCTGGCGCCGCAGGGGGATAAACGCATGAGTGCCTCACCCTATGCCAACGGCGGACGGCTGCGCCGCACGCTCAACACGCCGGACATCCGCGAGTTTGCGCTCGACACGGGCGCGCCGGGCAGCCAGCGCGGCGAAGCCACTAAGCAGTTCGGCCACTACCTCAGCGCGATTTTTCAGCGCAACGCCGATAACTTCCGTCTGTTCGGGCCAGATGAGACCGCCTCGAATCGCCTGACGCCGGTCTTTGACGTCACCAGCCGCAGCTGGATGGCAGACATCGAACCGTATGATGAGCAGCTGGCGCGTGACGGTCGGGTGATGGAAATTCTCAGCGAGCATCAGTGTCAGGGCTGGCTGGAGGGCTATCTCCTCACCGGACGACACGGGCTGTTCAACTGCTATGAAGCCTTTATTCATATCATCGATTCGATGTTCAATCAGCACGCCAAATGGCTGAAGGTGACGCGCAAGCTGGGCTGGCGCCAGCCGATCTCCTCGCTCAACTATCTGTTGTCTTCACATGTCTGGCGCCAGGATCACAACGGTTACAGCCATCAGGATCCCGGTTTTATCGATCACGTGGCGAACAAAAAGGCGGATATCGTGCGCATCTATCTGCCACCGGACGCGAACACCCTGCTGTGGGTGGGCGATCACTGTCTGCGCACCTGGGATCGCATCAACGTGATTGTCGCTGGCAAGCAGCCGTCACCGCAGTGGCTGGACATCGACAGCGCCATTGCCCACTGCGAGGCGGGTATGGGCGAATGGCGCTGGGCGAGCGATGACGGCGAGCCGGACGTAGTGATGGCCTGCGCCGGCGATGTGCCCACCATGGAGACGCTGGCGGCGGTGGATCTGCTGCGAAACTACCTGCCCACGCTGCGCATTCGCGTAGTCAACGTGGTGGATCTGCTGGCGCTGCAGACGCAGCAGCAGCACCCGCACGGCAAGTCGGAAGAGGATTTCGATGCGCTGTTTACCCGCGACAAACCGGTAATTTTCGCCTTTCATGGCTATCCCAGCCTGATTCATCGTCTGACCTATCAGCGCAGCAATCACGCCAATTTCCACGTGCACGGATTCAACGAAGAGGGCACCACCACCACGCCGTTTGATATGACGGTGCTCAACGAACTGGACCGCTATCATCTGGCGCAGGCGGCGATTTTGCACGTGCCGGGCCTGGCCGATCGCCATCCTGAATTGCTCGACGACCTACAGCAGCGCATCGCGGAGCACCATCGCTATGTGCGCGAATACGGTGAAGACGTGCCGGAAGTGCGTGACTGGCTGTGGCCGGGCTAACCCCGACCCGGGCGCGAAAAAAAACCGCCTGAGAAGGCGGTTTATGGTTTATTCGGCCTGTTTATCCCCGGATTCAGGCGCGCTGGTTTCGTCATCTTTCGGCTTCTGGTCGGGGCTGTTTTTACGCGGATCGTAATCCGGCTGGTCGCCGTGAACGGGACGATCGGTCATTGTATACTCCTTAACGGTTACCATGTGAACCCGCGCCACCGTTGCCAGCTGCGCGGATGTAAAGGGTGGCTGCGCGGCTCAGCCCGGAACATTCTGCCGCTTCTCTGTGTGCTGAGGTTTCCCCATAGCCAGTGCGCTGGCGCTGGCCGGATCGAACAGCGACAGGCTTTCAATCTGGTCGACCATCAGCACCTTACGGAACTCCAGCGCGCTTTTGGGTTTGGAGACAAAGCTAATCTCGTGCTGGTGATACCAGCGACTGTAGTTATGCTCAATCGCCAGATTCAGCGTGCGCGAATCGCGGTAGCCGCTGAGCATCGGAATCAGCACGATATTGGCGGTGCTGGGATATTCAAAGGTGGCAGCGTGAATCATGCCGATGTAGATACGGCGCGATTTCAGCGTGACCCATGCCAGTTCGCCTTCTTCCATGCAGTGCAGCAGCAGTTGTTCAATACCGTTAGAGCGGGACAGGCGCTGATATAGCTCTTTGCGACTGCCGGCGGTCAGCCGCGCGCTGCCGGAATTGGAACGATACACACAAAACAGCACGGCAAACGCCAGCATGATCACCACCGGTGCCTGAATGCCGAGAAAACTCCATGTCATGAAATCGACGTGCCAGCGCGCATGGAGATCGGCAGACAGCGCCAGGCTGTTATTGATGGCCGAGGCCGCCAGCAGTAGCAGCCAGACCAGGCCGGTGGCGACCACGCCCTGAACGACAAAAATGCAGCCGTACAGCGCAATGAGAAAATAGACGTCCCAGCCAAAGGAGCGTTTTATTTTCAGGCGGCTGGACATATCGCGACTGGTGTACCAGTAGCCGCAGACCATCAGCACCATAAATATCGCGGTTCCCATCAGATATCCTTTAAGCGCTTAATATGATCGGCGAAGTCCTGCTGTACCTGCGGACTGAGGGGATTAACCGAAGCGTTACCGTCTTCGTCAATAATAATTCGGTCACCTTCCTGAATGGATTCACGAATATCCTGGCGGCTCATCACCTGCAGTAATGATTCCGGACTGGAAAAAAGAGAGGTAAAATAGCGCAATATCACGTCAGGCTGTTCCTGTAAGGCAATAAATAGTTAATTGATCATATAACGTTTTCTGCCAGATTCAGGCGGTTTCAGAGTTATCTGTTAAACGTGAGGAAAGTCAGCGCAGGGTAAGACAATAATCCGGGGGGTAACGGCGCGCTCCCTGCGCCATGGCCGCCTCATCCTGTGCTGGCCGGCTAATCACGAGCCGCGATTGCTGCTCTGACCGCCTTTTTTACCGGCTTCGGACGCTTTTTCGCGGTCGTTTTTAAAGTTGCCGCCGCTGTGCTGTCCGCCTTTTTTACCGGCTTCTGATGCTTTCTGTTTATCTTCTGCGAAATTACCTGAACCGCCTCGATGCTGAGTCATAATATATCCTCTTCATGAGTAATAAATAACATGACGTTGTTGCGCTGTCATGTGCGTGTTGCGTATTTAATACTAATCGCTGGTGCTATTTCTGCAAGCGTGACGGCGCATAAAAAGGGCGTTTTTATTTTTTATCTTAGTTTGTTGAAATAACAATAATTCTGCGCTGTCGCTGCGCTTATTTAAAACTTTTGCGGCGGTGAAGTAATAAAATGAAACACTCCAGTGCACCCAACCGGCCGGGCCAGACAGTTGACCCGGCGCCGTGAGCCACGCTAAATAACCATGCCTAAAATCTGCAGGATGCTCTGCTGCGAAGCAGTAATAAAAGGAATGTCTTTGATGTGCTGCATGCCAAAGGCTTCATAGAATTTGCGTGCGCGCACGTTCTCGCCCATCACTTCCAGCCACAGATAGCCTTCCTGCTTATCGCGCGCGGCGTGGATAATGCTTTCGAACATGCGCCGGCCATAGTTTTTACCGGTTTCCTGCGGGTTGAGGTAGAGCTTATTCAACTGGGCACCACTCATGCCGGAGTCCGGTACCGGCGTGTTCCAGGTCACTTTGGCAAAGCCGATGGGTTTGTTGGTTTCGGCAATCAGCCAGCTCTCGTTGGGCGCCACCAGGCTGCTGCGCAGTTCGGCCAGGCCGTACTCTTTATCGATGAATTCATCCAGCTCGGCTTCGGATACCCACATATGTTTGAAGTGGGCGCTGTAGGTCATGCGCCCCAGCTGATGCAGCAGTTCGGCATCATCAGGCTGCGCGTTGCGTATGGTGAATTCCATGCCAGTCTTCCTTCAGTTTTTATGTTTTATCCTGCGTTACGGCAGAGTGGGGGGTGTCAGCGGGCATCCTGCCCGTACAGGTGACCCGTCATTATGCGCGAATCAAACCGGGTGTCATCCCTTTTGCGGTAAGGATGTTGGCTGAATGTCTTGATTTTTTAACAGGAAAGGAGGCAGGCGCAGGATGTCCAGCGGGCTGAACATCCTGAATTGAGGCGGGAGGCGCGAATCAAAAGCCGTAGCTGGTGAGGCGATGGTAAAAATCCATGTGGTTTTTACAGCCCAGCTTGCGTGAGATGGTGTTCTTGTAGTGGCTGATGGTCTTATTGCTGAGGTGCAGCGCATGTCCTATCTCCGTCATGCGGCGCGGACCCGCCAGCCAGCGCAGCAGCGTGAACTCGCGCTCGGTCAGCACATCGGCGTTGCCGTGCGGTGCGGCGACGGCGGCAACGTTTTCCGGCGTCAGCACCGCACTGACCAGTGTCGCCAGCGGGCATTTTTTACTCAGCATCCGCGCTTTTTTCAGGTGGCGGGCCACGTAATTCAGCACGGCTTCATCGCTGATGTCGGTGAGAATCACCAGCTCGACGCCCGGTGTTTTGAGCTGTATCAGCAGCAGACTACGCAGCGTCTCTTCCAGATTTTTACTGGCAAAATGCAGTTCGCTGATCACCACGTTACGCCCGCGTCCGGTAGGGATCGGGTCATCCGGCGAGGTGAGCGTCAGGCAGCTTATCATCTGCCCGGAAAAGTAGAGGCGCAGACCTTCCGTAATCCAGCGGTCGCTATCCATAGTGAAGATGTTCAGCATTGTTTCCTCCTGTACTCGCGGTTAACCCATTTGAACGGAAACCGCGCTGAGCCGATATCAGACGGCCTGCGTCAGGTTGTAGGAAAAGGCTGAGAAATGTCTGGGATGGCTGAGCTGCAGGGGGACAACAGGCAAGCCGGTTCCTGATGAATGAAGCAAAACCGGTACGGTGGCGAACCGGGGAGATCGCCCGGGATGATGTCAGCTGCCACTGTTGCTCTGCCATTTCATTTTCCTGTCATTTTTAGTCTTTACGGTGTCAGCTCCTCTGTATGGACATGAATAATATGAAAAGAAAAACGCTTCCCCTGGTTCTCGGTTGTACCCTCTCGTTATCCACGCTGGCGGCGCAGCCGCCAACCGAACGCTATAGCGTCACTTTTCCTCAGGGGACGCGCGTCAGCTACAGCGGTGCGTTCGCCAGCGCGTTTCCGGAGGGTTTGCCGGTAGGCATCGGTTCCGGTTTGCTGTTTACCGGCAGGCAGGGAGATACGCTCAACTTTGTGACCGTCACCGATCGCGGACCGAACGCCGACTCGCCTGACATGGGTAAACAGGAGTCGAAAATTTTCGTCACGCCGGACTTCGCGCCACTGCTGATGAATATCCAGGTGAAGAACGGCAAAGCCCAGGCGACGGACGCCCGACCGCTGCACGACGCAAAGGGCAATATTAACGGCCTGCCGCTGCAGAATGGCGTCATCGGGTCAACCAATGAAATCGCGCTAAGCGATAAGTTGCACGTGCTGCAGGGCGATAACCGGGGTCTGGATACGGAAGGCATTACGCTGGACGGGAAGGGCGGATACTGGCTGTGCGATGAGTATGGTCCGTTCCTGATTAACGTTGATAAGCAGGGCAGGATTCTGGCGATTCACGGGCCGCAGGCCATGGAAGGGGAAAAATCGATCGCAGGTGGCCTGCCGAACGTTCTTAAATGGCGCCAGCCAAATCGTGGCTTTGAAGGGATCACGCGCATGCCGGATGGACGCATCATCGCCGCGGTGCAGAGTACGCTGGATATCAACGGGAAAAGTAAAAAGCAGGCACGCTTTACCCGCCTGGTGAGCTTCGATCCGGCCACCGGGAAAACCGCGATGTATGGTTACCCTATCGACAGTGAGGCGTACAGTAAAAACAGCGACGCGAAAATTGGCGATATCGTGGCGATCGATAATCAGCACATCCTGCTGATTGAGCAGGGCAGCGACAAAGACGACGCGATGCGTAACCTTATCTATAAGGTGGATCTCAGTCAGGCCACCGATCTGGCCACATTCGATAAGGCCGGTGACTACCCGGAGTTTGACGACGCAAAAACGCTGGCGCAGCGCGGCATCGTGCTGGCAACGAAAACGCGGGTGGTGGATCTGCGTCAACTCGGCTGGCAGCAGGAGAAGGCCGAAGGGCTGGCGCTGATCGACAGCAACACGCTGGCGGTCATCAATGACAATGACTTCGGCGTCAAAATGGTGCTGCAAAATCCGGTGGAAGGTAAGAAGCGCAAGCATTATCGGGTCAACGACCAGGGGAAGCTGACCGTAGATGATAAGCCGGTTGCCACCACCATCAGCGTGAAGCCGCTGGATAAAGCCAGCTCGGACAGTGAGTTGTTTATCATAACGCTGGCGGAACCGCTGCAACCGTAGAGGCTGCCGTGCTGGCGCTGAACACCGGTGCCAGCCCGAAAATGCTAAAGGCTGAATGCCCCCCCGTTGTGTCATCGGGGAGGTCATCGCGGCCTCGTGTTTAACAGGATGTGGAAACTCAGGGTGGCTATTGCTCAGGTGATTAAGAGACATCGCCTGATAAATTTACCCTGACACAGCGCGCAGCCATTAAATGGCCTGAAACGGCAGCGTCAGTTCCTGGGATAAGGCAGACTGACTCACAGGAAAATGTCTGTCTGGAGTGAGAAGCAGGCATTGATTCATAGATTAAGGCAAATAATCGCGCGGCGTTGCATTCAGGATGGAACGAAAAGCAGCGGTATAGGCAGCCGGACATGAAAAACCGAGCTTATAAGCGACCTGTTTGATAGGGATGTTATTCGCAAGGAGATCTAACGAAGCATAAATTCTTGCTCTTTGCTTCCAGGTTCTGAAACTAAAACCCGTATCCTTAATAAACAATCGCGAAAAAGTACGTTCAGACATTGACGCGATAAAAGCCAGATCGCTCAGTGGTATTTCCCAGCGATGATTTACCACAAGTTCTCTGGCCGCAGAGAATAATCGCTCATCACGTGGCATTGGAAGTTCCGCAGTAAGAGAAGGCGCTTCGCTGAGTATTTCCAGAAGCAACAGTGCCATTTTCCGCTGGCTCGGTCTGTTGTAGTTATCACTGAACAGACCGGTTATCAGTTCTTTCACCAGTGGCGTAGCCGTAATGACATGCACCTAGTCACTCTTCGCAAAATTTGTACATTCCGCGATAAGGCTGCCACTGAAATAGACGGCCCTGAGATCTGTGTGAGACAGCAGATTGTAACTATGTATCTGCAGAGGCGGTAGCCACAATGCACGCTGAGGGGGGATAACCCAGCGGTTGTTTTCCGTTTCGACCAGCATAACGCCTCTGGTTGCATAGAGGAGTTGCCCTTCAAGGTGATGATGAGGAGGATCGGTTTCTCCTCGCTGATAGCTAATCGCTGTGCCGGACCAGCCAGTGGATGCTTCATGTCTTGGCGCTTTATCTATACTACCTGGCATTTCAGATTAGGGTCCTGCAACTATGATGCTGCCTCGAAACCATCCGGTGTACCAACTCACTGGATGAGTGTGTCGTTTATCGGTCAGATTATCACAGGTATAACAGGAGCCTATCCTTATGCGGGTACACTTTATCGTACATGAAAGTTTTGAAGCGCCAGGGGCTTATGAAACATGGGCCAGAAATCAAGGTCATAAGGTGACTTACTCGCGTGTATACGCAGGCGATGAGCTACCCGTGGACGCCGAAGGTATTGATTTCCTGATCGTGATGGGCGGTCCGCAGGACCCGTCCACGACCCAGAGAGAGTGTCCGCACTTCGATGCGAAAGGCGAGCAGGCGCTGATTGCTGCTGCTGTTAAAACCGGTAAAGCCGTTATCGGTATCTGCCTTGGCTCACAGCTGATCGGTGAGGCGCTGGGCGCGCCGTTTGCTCACAGCCCTGAAAAAGAGATTGGTAAGTTCCCGATCACGCTAACTGAAGAGGCTCGCGAGGATGCGTTGTTTTCTCACTTTGCGAAGTCGCTTGAGGTCGGTCACTGGCATAACGACATGCCGGGCCTGACCGCGGATGCAAAAATCATCGCCTACAGCGAAGGCTGTCCCCGCCAGATCGTTTCCTATTCAGATCGCGTCTTTGGTTTTCAGTGCCACATGGAACTGACGCTGGATGTTGTAGAACGGCTCATCGCTTATTCGCAGCAAGACCTGAGCCGAGCCGCAGAGTATCGCTTTGTTCATACGCCAGAAGAACTTCGTGCGCACGATTACAGCGAAATGAATCAGGTACTTTTTGGCTTCATGGATAAGCTCGAAGCGCGTTACAAATCAGCTTAAACACCGCTTTATGCCCGGAGATGTTTATCTCCGGGCATTCTTTATCAGAAGCTGATACATGCAGGCACCATGACCTTTTGTGCACCCTTCAAACCCTACTTTCTATCAACGTCCTGGTGCAGGACCGATTCCGCCGGCGCGTTACTTCAGGTCCAGAGCGGCTATCACTGCTGCTACTTCTGCCACCTCTGCGGCCGATAAGGGTAACAGGGGGCGAGGCAGACAGTCTGCTTCGGTCAGCCGCAGTATGCCTGCTGCCGCTGCGATCACGCGGAGACTTCCGCCATGCTTACGGAACAGATCCCATAAAGGTTTAAGGCGGTGAGTTAAGGCAGTAACGCGTTCAGCGTCGTTAATGGCTGCGGCCTGCGTAATTTGTTTAGCGGTTTCCGGGAAGATACCGCCGCAAACGGAATACCAGACTTCGCAACCGGCGTTCAGCCCCAGCCCGGCACTGGCGTCACCACTAATACCCAGGGTCACGCCAGGACGAAGATGTTGTCGTAATGCAGCAACGCGTTCAGCTGCAGCGATGGGGGTATCCGGTACTCCCGGAATTTTAATTGAGCGAATCCCTTTCAGTGACGACAGCTGCCCGAGCAGTTCATCGGTAAAACGGAAATGCGTGGTTCCGGGGTTGTCATAAACACAAACCGGTACTGAAGCATGGCGGGTAACCGTCTCAAAGAGGGCATGCACCTCTTCATTACGCAGCGGCTGGTAACTCATCGCCGGCAGCAGCAGCGCATCCGCGCCTGCGGACTGCGCATCTTCAGCCAGATGCAGTACGGCATCGGTGCTTATAGCACCCACGCAAACCATCACGGGAATCTCCCCGGCAACCTGACGGGCCAGCGTTGCGCTGCGTTTGCGCTGTTCCCTGCTCAGGTAAGCATAGCTGCCGGTTGAACCCAGAACACCCAAAGAATCGACACGGGCTGCCGTCAGGCGAGCCAGGATCTTCGTGAATCCCTGTTCATCGACACCACGCGCGGTGACAGGCGTTAACGGGAAAGCAGACAAGCCGGTGAACATGCAGAGTCTCCAGAACTGAGTTAAAGGTGTTAGTCGCCGATGAGGGTGACGTTACACTGCCGTCCGGGCATCATTTCTTCCAGGCCGTTGGTCAGCATCTTTCCTGCTTCATGCAGCTGCTCAGGCGGCATCTGCGGCAGACTTTCCAGAATAAACCACATGTGTTGCGCTTCAACGCTTAAGCGAGTCCTGATTCCCTGCCGCCAGTTCCAGCGACGGCAGGTTACGCCGGCATCATCACACCAGACGACTTCGCCAGGCGCAGGATACTCCACCGCCAGAACTCCTTCTTTCATGGTATCAAAGGGTTCCGTGCCTGTTGCCACCGTCAGGCGAGGTGCACCCTGGTACGTGGCAATATTTTCTCCCCCTACGGGCACGGCATAACGCAGACTGACAGCGTTATAAAGATCAACGACCGGATCAAGCGCGGGCAGGGTGCCATCGCGAAGCACGCGTTTGCGTAGCGCCTCAGCAGAACAGGGCGTGCGTTTGGGTTTGGCACCAAATCTCTGAAACACATCGGCCCATGCAGCCAGATGAGATTCAGCCCAGGCGGGGGAATCTGACAGCACCGCCTCACAGGCCGCCTTCAGTGCCGTTACCCCGGCGTGCGGATTCACCACAGGCGCTGCCTGTACACTGATGCTGAGCGCCCGAAAACCGGGGGCGATTTGATAGACTTCAGGGGAAATTGACGGGGAAACGATTAACACGCGATAATCCTGTAATGACCATTTTATCTCATAATAGCGACCAATGACCAAAAAAGTCAATTTAGTGACCTTCGCCGGCGCAGATGTCAACACGGTTAATGAAGCCGTATCCCTGCGGATTAAGCAGTTTCGTAAACAAAGAAAAATTTCTCTCGATGAGTTATCCCGCAAAGCCAGTGTCAGTAAGGGGATGCTGGTTGAGATAGAAGGGTGCAAGGCTAATCCCAGCATTGCGCTGTTATGCCGGCTTGCTGCTGCCATGGGCGTGTCCGTGGCGGATTTTGTTGATGTCAGCGCCAGGCCTGATGTGCACATCATCGCTGATACGGACATCCCCGAACTCTGGACAGGAGACAAAGGGGGAAGCGCCAGGCTGCTGGCCGGCTCAGGTGGACCCGATATGCTTGAGCTGTGGCTGTGGGAAATGCGGCCAGGCGAAAAGTTTGAATCACCCGGGCATACCTCAGGCACGCTGGAGCTACTGCACGTAAAATCCGGAACCCTCACGCTTGGCGTGAAAGAGAGCGTATTTCAGGTAACGGCGGGATCCTCCGTTACAGCCAAAACCGATGTTCCACATTTCTACGCAAACCAGGGAGAAAACACGCTGAACTTTATCATGACGGTAAATGAAAAAGCGTCATAAACGTTTTTCAATGGACGGCCAAAGAAGCCCTGATTTGTGCGCAAATAATTATCCTTTGTTTTCGCTATTCATGTCCGTTTCTGCCACCAGGCGGACTGTGTATTCGCCATGAGCGAGGAGCGAATATTAGCGACAAAGAGTCGGGGGAATATCACACAGCGGCCAGGTCGATATCGCACATGGCTTGATCTAATAGCCGCTGGCGCCTTATTAAGGTATATAAAATATCCGGATCGCTACCCGAATGGATCGATGAGGATATCTGACTACACCGTTGGAATAGTACCGCCATCAATGACAAATTCAGTACCGGTGATCGCGGCAGCATAAGATGATGCGAGGAAGACAATGAGATTAGCTACCTCAATGGGTTGGGAAGGGCGTCCCAGCGGAATACCGCCAAGTGCCTTCATGATGATCTGCTTACCACCTTCGTAATCTGTTCCTGCCTGCTGCGCCAGCCGTTCCGCCATGGCCACGGAAGCTTCGGTTTCGATCCAGCCGGGTGCCACGCGAACCACCCGAACCCCCTGCGACGCAACCTCTTTCGACAGGCTTTTACTGTAGGCTGACAGCGCCGCTTTCGCTGCTGCATAACCCGTGGTTGATTCTGGTAAGGGCAGTTCTCGCTGGATAGAAGTGACATGGATGATCACTCCGCCCTCCTGCTGCAGCATGGCAGGCAACAGCGCACGATCTAAACGTACCGCGGGCAAAAGATTAAGATTGAGCTCCTGTTGCCACTCCTCTTCACCCAATGCTGCAAAGCCACCACCGGGTGCGGTAGAACCGCCGGCCACATGAACAATGATATCGACGCCTCCCAGATGTGTCTGAACGGCTTCCGCGACTGAGTTACACCCTGTAACCGTGGTCAGGTCTGCCGTTACGAAGGCGTCTGCCCTACATTCTGCGGATGCGTGGCGTGCGGTTGTTAATACTGTTGCACCCAGCTGTTTGAATAGCCCAACTACCGCTTTACCCACACCTTTGGTACCCGCAGTGACCAATATGCGTTTACCGTGGAAATCGAGATCACATGGCATTGGAGAATCTCCGGTCTGTTGATGTGGCAGTACAATAATCAGTAATGCTGGCAATATCGCCACCCTTGCTGAGCGCGAAGTCGTCATAAATAGCAAGCCGTAATGTGAATGGCATAGACCTGTACTCCCTTTGTTTACAGTACGGTCATATTCCACATAGACTGTTAAATTGACAAGTACGCACAAAAAAGTGAGTTACTGAATGATGAGTAAGTTATACAGTCCGGAATCAGCCGCAAGCGGAGTGGAGCAGGTTATTCAACTGCTGGAAGGGCGCTGGAAATTAATCATCCTTTTTCATCTGTTCGACGGCAAAGTACAGCGCTATTCAGATTTTGAAAAATTAATTCCCGGTATTTCGCAGAAGATGCTGGCGCAACAACTGAGACAGCTGGAAGCCGACGATATAGTGTCGCGGATGGTGTATCCTCAGGTGCCACCCAAAGTGGAATATCGACTCACTGAATGGGGACAGGCACTTTGTCCTGCTCTTGATGCCATGCTGAAATGGGCGGAAAAACGCCCGACTTAACCAGCCAGGACGCTGAGCCTGATCAAATTTAACCTGTTCAGGCTGGTGTTTAGGGTATAAAGCGTGCTTTTATTCGTCGTGACTGAGAATTTCATAAAATTAAATTTAACGTCCCTGTTATGAACCCGGGATTGCCCCGCGATAAAATAGTAAGAAAACGTGGCTTATAAACGGTAAGTTCAGGAGGTTTCTTTGCAGGCAGATACGACACGACTTCATCTACGAACGGTAATTGAATCTGACGCTGATGATCTTTTCAGAATTTATGGCGACCCTGCTACAAATACCTTCAATCCCGCAGGTCCGTATCCCGATATTGATTATGCACGTCAGGTGTTGGCTCGCTGGCTTCAGCACTGGGAAACGTACGGTTTCGGTAATTGGGCGATCGCGTTGACGGACAATCCGGGGAGAGTCATTGGTTTTGGCGGACTCAGCATCAGGAGCTATGCCGATTTATCAATCAATAACCTTGGATATCGCTTCTCTACAGAGGCATGGGGAAAAGGGCTGGCGACAGAGTTTGCTAAGTATACGGTCGACTATGGTTTTGGTGAAATAAAGTTGGCTGAAATATCTGCTGTAGTACGGGCAAATCATCTGGCCTCGCAAAAAGTTCTAACCAGGGCAGGATTGCAGTACTTACGAGAAATTCATGATGTGAAAAGTGCGCCCCCAAGCTTGCTTTTCACCTTGACTCAGGACAAGTGGAATAAAAAATAAATATGCGGGGCACACTGTCTCCCGCCGGATACCATTAATTTCCGCTGTGCTCTAAAATTAATGCTGCGAATCCGGTAACGCTCCACCTTAAAGTGCAGCGAGTATCGCGGCTTCCATTTTCTCCGGGGACGTGATCGGTGCAAAGCGTTTCAGCGGCTGGCCGTCGCGTCCGATGAGAAACTTGGTGAAATTCCACTTAATCCGTCCGCCCAGCACGCCGGGGAGTTCCGCTTTCAGATAGCGAAATAGCGGGTGCACTGCGCTGCCGTTAACCTCGACTTTGCCGAACATCGGGAAGCTCACCCCGTAATTAACATGACAGGTTTGTGAGATGTCATCAGCGTTTCCCGGTTCCTGCTTACCGAATTGATTGCAGGGATAGCCAAGCACCACCAGACCCTGTGCGGCATATTTCTGATAGAGCGCTTCAAGGCCGGCGTACTGGGGCGTGAAGCCGCAATGACTGGCGGTATTCACCACCAGAACCACTTTGCCAGCGTAGTCGGCCATAGAGATAGGTTGACCGGTCAGGCTGGTGGCCGAAAACTGATAAAAAGGGGGCATGTCAGTGTCCTCAAAACAGCACAGGTTCGATGTTGATGTTGCCACGCGGGCCCAATAGCGGGCTGCATAGCCTGGCGCGCACAGCATAACTTTCTGCGCGCCGTTGTCACAATAACACTGACATCTAACCTTGCAGACAGAGCCTGATCGCCGGCACAAAACTCTGTCTGCCAGTCTCACTCAGACGCCTCTGCCAGCAACGCCGTCTGCACAGCAGGGCGCGCATTGATCCGTGCCATATACGCCAGTAGCGCAGGCCAGCGATTCACCGTCAGTTTGGACTGGTGTGTTCGCCATCCGGTCAATCTTCTGTTGCTGCGCAGTCACTGCTGACGACGCTGCGTAAAGAAAGATAAGCGGCGGTCCGGAGGTCAATTTATTTGCTGGCTAACCGTCAGTTTCATAATGAAGGGCCTCGCCGCAATCTGTCAGCCGCATGAAAACCGGGAGGTTAATAAAATCCGTGACATCCATGTGTTATGCCATCACGGCGCAATGACCGCCGACATCTGCTTCAACACTTCGTCACGTGCTCTCAGGCCAGCATTCGGCGTTAACACCTGTTCATCCTGAATCAGTTTGGCAAAAACAATTTTTTTCCTGTCTTTGGTCGCCCAGCCGACATACCAGCCATAGGCATGGTGCGGATCGTATTGATTATTTTTCCCCGGTGAGCCGGTTCCTGTTTTGCCGTGCACCGTCCAGCCCTTAACGCTGACGTCGTAGCGGGTAATATTATCTGTCATGTCATAGGCATGCTTGTTTACGCGCAGCTCACGGTTAACGACTTTCCTTAAAAAGCCAATCTGCTGAACCGGTGAGATCTGCAGGGATGACATAACCCACACCCCATTCTGACCGGGGGCGCTGACGTCAACGGCGGAAACATCTTCGTTTCCGTAAGCAAACGCCTTTACATAGTCTTCAAAGCGATGTTGCCCGATTTTTTTAACAACCTGCTGCGAATACCAGAAGACCGAATATTTTAGCCATGCCGTGGGATCGATTTTATTCATCCAGTTTTTACCGCCCCAGTCCGGGTATCCTTGTTGGTAATCCCAGGCGGGTTCCTTTTCATTTTTCAGCACGCCGGCATCAAATCCCATCAGGCTGATGGCTATTTTAAAGGTGGATACGGGTGTGACTTCTCTACTGCAGTCGTTGCCACTCTCCAGCAGGACTTTGCCTGACTCAGCGTCAACAATCAGGGTGCACAGGTTTTTGGCGAATGCCTGCTGTGAAAATAATATCGCAGCAACAGAGGCCATAACGGCCAGACGGGTTTTCATTGATGATTGGATCCAAAGTTAAATGCTAACGTAATTTACACCCTGAGAAAGGGCACTGAACGCGGTCTGGCCGTGCATCAAGAGACTGGTCACGCCACATCCCTTTATCATCTGCAAATTATCGCGTCCGGTGTGCTTATTAATAACCCTGAGCGGGGATAAATAAAAACGATTTAATCTGCGCCTGTTTTTTAGGAAAACTAAACGATGCGAAACCGTATTTCCGGATGACAAACGGCGCGAAAAAGACGCTATTGCGATCTGCACACCTGCGGCATTTTTCGTCTCGACGGCGATATAAGCGGTAATTAATGGGATGTAGTCCTGCGCCTACACAATCGGTAAGCACATCCGATGGTCAGGGATATTAATACGTGACAAGCTTATCCTCAGTTCACGGCAATCCTCTGCCAGGCATAATGAGAATGTATTTTCAGGAGTGGTTATGCAGCCGGTTAAACGTTGGCAACGCGATATCTGTCATTTAAATACCCGGGCATTAACCTGGGTGGCGGCGGGCGCATTTTGCGCGGGCTGCTGGTTATTGATCAGCGTGCTGGTGCTAACCCTGTAACGCGTAGCCAGTGTGAAGAGAATTAGCGCCAGCCGGAAGGGAATCCGCACCAGGGCGTCAGGGATGAAATTTTTGTAGTGGTTGGGGGCGCGTTGCCCCCTTTTTTGCCTGCAGACAGGGGTAATGCCATGCGCAGCCCGTGCGATTACGGCCCGAGACGCAGCGTTTCGGCGCGTTTTGCTGTCTCGTAAACGTATTGCAGCATCGGTTCTAAATCGGCATCCGGTCCGGCGCTGATAATTTTGCCGCGCAGCCATTCAATTTCACTGGTGATATCAGGATGAAAGATGGTGTTGTTTTGCGCGTTGCGTAACCACTTCAGCAAAAAGTTATTTTTCCCGCGTACGCCGCCGGACTTCTTGCTGTTCACATAGAGTTTTAACGCAACCAGAATGCAGTAATAGAAATGGACGCGCTGACTATAATTCTGCAACATCTCTTGGCTCTTCATCTGCCGTTTTTCACGCCCGCCAGTGTGCATTGATGTGAAAAGCAGGTCAAACACAATTGGCCGCGCGCCTGTCACAATTGCGAGCGCAACCAACATTTTAAGAATTTCTTTAGCAGCTGATAAATTGCGCCCGCCAGCAGCTGGATGCTTTGCCGGGCAGAATAGCCTGTGATTATTTGTTAATAATCACAAAAAAGCACAGCCGTATCTGATAATTAGATAGATCCGATTCTCTAAATGAATTTCCCCTCCGTATCGCCATCTGCAACTCTGTTCTCCGCGCTGGCCACCCTTGCGTTTTACCGGCCGGTAAAATTTTTATTTGCATCAACATGGCTGTCATAAACAGGAGGTGAATTATGACAAAACCTGCTCTGGCGTTCGCTGCGGCCTTACTGGCGCTCAATGCCACCGCATCCGTTGCGGCTCAGCCGCATCACGTTTATACCAATAAAGATTTCTATAAAAATGGCGTCTTCCAGAAAGAGGTGGCGAAAGATGCAATAGCGCAACTGCTCGCTTCTTACGGTCATACGCTGACGCCGGCCATGCGCCAGCAGCTGTGGGTCAATGATTTCGGGCTGGGCGATTATCAGCATGTTGGCCTGGCCAGCATCACCTGGGTCAATAATCTGGATTACGGTTATTACGCCATGACCATGTATCTGCTGCCGAATCAGATGATTCCGGAGCATCGACACATGCCGATTAGCGCGCCGCCGGCACGTCCGGCAAAACATGAATCGTGGCGCGTCCTCGATGGCTGGGTATATAACTTCTCAGAGATTGGCGCCGCATCAGCGGATATTCCGCCGACGCCGAAAAGTTTTGGTCCGGTGCAAAGCCACAATGTCGTCATTCAGCATCAGGGCGAAACGCTGTCGCTGAAAAAACTGGAGAGCTATCATTTCCTGATGGCCAACAGTAAAGGGGCGATTGTTGATGAATATGGCAACTGGCAGGATCGCCGCGGCTGGTTCAGCTCCAATCCTAAAGTCGCCCCTACGCCGTAAACCGTGCCCCATAATAAATAGTTGATGTGATTTCCCTGTAGCCACCGGAGGCATTCGCGCCTCCTTTTTAATTAATGCTATTTACCGGGATGCGCAAAGAGCCGCTCAGCCGCGGCGATTTACCCGGTGCAGACGAATACCACGCTGTTTCATCTCCTCAACGGCAGCACAGGGGCAATCGTCATCGGTGATCACACCGTCCAGCTGCTGCAGCTTACACACGGAATACACGCTGTAACGACCATATTTGCTGCTGTCAGCCACCAGATAACGCTGCGCTGAGGCGGCCAGCACCGCCTGATTCACCAGCAAGGTGTCTTCGTCGGGTGTCGAGAGGCCGTGCGTGACATCCCACGCGCTGGCGCTGAGGAAGGCCAGATCAATATTGAACGCGGCAAGGGCGGTCGCTGCCATGGCACCCACGCTGGCAATATGCCGTTTATCGACTTTGCCACCCGTATGAAATAGCGTGATGTGGCTGTGACGCATCAGCCAGGCGGCAATCGTAAAGTCGTTAGTCAGCACGGTGAGACTTGCCTGATCGCCTAACGCACGCGCAATTTCATAGCTGGTGGTACCGGCATCGAGGTAGACAACCTGGCCATCCTGTACCAGCGATGCGGCATAACGGCCAAGGCTTTGTTTGGCGTGCACGTTCAGCTGTGCCTTCTCCACATACGGCAATGCCTGATGGACCACGGCAGGCAGCCTGGCGCCGCCGTGTATGCCGACCACCAGGCCGGCGTCCTGCAGGAATTTAATATCGCGGCGGATGGTCATCGCCGACACCGCCATCAGCGTGGCCAGTTCGTGAATGGTGGCCGATCGTTTCGCAAACAGGTAGCGATAAATAGCGTCTTTTCGGTCTTCGGGCAGCATCATGAGCTCGGGGTTAAAAGTGACGTTTTGCCTGCCGTGCCACGCGTGCATAGCGTCCGGTACGGCAGCTTCGCTATGATAGCTCATCTAAAGTTGAATCAGATTCAACGAGGCAATGAGTCAGGAGACACGAAAATGCCCGCCCTGCAACGTAATGAACTGGCCGATCTGAATGTTTTTCTGCTGATTTGCCGGCGCAAGAGCTTCCGCCTCGCCGCGCTGGAACTGGGGGTCACCACGTCGGCCATCAGCCACACGTTGCGCAGTCTTGAAGCGCGTCTTGGCGTACGCCTGCTCAACCGCACCAGCCGGGCGGTGGTGCCGACGGACGCCGGTGCCGCTTTTTTGCGCCATCTGGAAACCGGCTTTGCGCAGATTGAGCTGGCGCTGAACGATCTGCACCTGTACCGCGAATCACCCAGCGGCCGTCTGCGGCTGAACATCCCGCGTGATGCCGGGCAGCTGCTGTTTCGGCCGATCCTGGCGCGCTTTATGGCGACCTATCCGGAGCTCAGTCTGGAAATTACGGTGGATAACAATCTGGTGGATATCATCGGCAGCGGCTATGACGCCGGGATCCGCTACGGCGCCAGCGTACCGAAAGATATGATCGCCATGCCGCTGACGCCCAAACTGCACTGGATCGTGGTGGCGTCACCCGATTATCTGCGCGACGCGCCGCCGCTGCAGCATCCGGACGATCTGCGCAACCATCGCTGTATTCGCATGCGCCTTGGCAATGGCACGCTGTATAAGTGGCCGCTGGCGCAGGGCAAGGTGGCGTATGAGGTCGATGTGCCGGGCACGCTGACGCTCAATGAGAGCGACATGATTATTGATGCGGTCGCCGGCGGTTACGGTCTCGGCTACTGCCCGGAGCGCTACGTACAGGCACAGCTGGCGAGCGGGCAGCTGGTGCGCGGGCTGACGGACTGGTGCAGTGAAGACGAACCGCTGGTGATGTATTACCCCGACCGACGCCAGCTGCACCCGGGTTTACGCCGGCTGATTGAGATGATCCGTGCCGAAACGATGCGCTAACGCTGGATGCGTGCGGCGTAAATAATAAACGTCACCACGCCAAAAATTTCCAGCTCCTCCTCTTCACGCAGCCGGATGGGCTGATAGCGCGGATTCATCGGCATCAGCTGTACGCAGGGATGCGTCTGCAGCCGCTTGACGGTGAACTCGCCGTTGATGGCGGCGATCACGATGTCGTCGTGCCGGGCATTGAGTGAGCTGTCGACCACCAGCAGGTCGCCTTCGCGGATATTGGCATCGCGCATCGAGTCGCCTTCGACGCGCACAAAATAGGTGGCGCTCGGGCGGGTCACCAGCAGCTCATTGAGATCAATCTGGCGCTCGATGTAGTCCTGAGCGGGCGAGGGGAAACCGCCGTGCACCGCGTCAAGGAATAGCGGGCGGGAGCGCGAAGGCGGTGAAAGCTGTGGCAAAAAGAAACGCGTCATAGCGAATATTCCATAGATACTGTTTTTATATACAGTATCAGGCGATTTTTGCTATGATCAAGTCTGCCTGCGGTAAAAAAAGCGAAGCGTATGAAAAACAGCAGAATTCAGTTTTTTGCCGCGCAAACCGCTGAAAAGTGCACTCTTCGCTAAGCACTCTGTGCGCCCGTCTGGCGAAACTTCAATTGTTGTCTACACTTAATGTTGCCGATGTTCGTAGTGCGGTTGCAGTGTTGATGAAAATTTCGTTTAGTTCTGGAGCGTTACCCTTTCGATTCCCGTGTTTACGGAAAAACCTCCTCACTTCCTGCCTGCGAACAGACTGCCCGTTTACGTTCAGATACAGGAGGAGACGTGACCCCTGCGGTTAATGAGAACAGCACCCTGCCGTCGCTAAGTGGCGGACTTTACGCCTTCTTTTTTGATGTTGACGGCACGCTGGCCGCGCTTCAGTCGCAGCCCGAGTCGGTTTCCATCCCCGCATCGGTGCGCCAGCATCTGCAACAAATTTCTAATTTAAGTCACGGCGCGCTGGCGCTGGTTTCCGGCCGTCCGATCAGCCAGCTGGATGAGCTGGTCGCGCCGCTGGAAGCCCCGGCGGCGGGCGTGCACGGCGCTGAGCGCCGCGATGCCAGCGGACATCTGCATCGTCAGTCGCTGCCCGATGAGGTGGCGCAAACGCTGCAGGTTGAACTGCAGCAGACCCTTGACCAGTGGCCCGGTACGCTGCTGGAAGTGAAAGGCATGGCCTTTGCGCTGCACTACCGCAACGCGCCAGAGTATGAAAACGCCATCATGCAGCTGGCCGAAGAGGCGGTAACCCGCTTTCCGGCGCTGGCGCTGCAGCCAGGTAAATGCGTGGTGGAACTGAAACCGCAGGGCATCGATAAAGGTGCTGCGGTACGCGAATTTATGCAGGAAGCGCCATTTACCGGTCGCATTCCGGTATTTGTGGGCGACGATCTGACCGATGAGAAAGGCTTTCTTGCAGTCAATGCCATGCACGGCATCTCGGTCAAGGTCGGTGAAGGTCCAAGCCAGGCGCGCTATCGTCTGCCCGATGTGGCAGCGGTCTGGCACTGGCTGGAACAACTATTATTACAACTAGAACATGACAACGTCGGTAAGGAGTTTAGGTTATGAGTCGTTTAGTCGTCGTATCTAACCGTATCGCTATTCCTGATGGAAGCAAAACCAACGCAGGCGGTCTCGCCGTCGGCATTCTGGATGCGCTGCAGACCACCGGAGGATTGTGGTTTGGCTGGAACGGAGAGATCAGTGAGTTTTCCGGTGAAGAAGATGAGGAACTTACCCAGATCGAACAAGACGGCATTACCTATGCCTCATTCCCCCTCAATCAAAACGATTACGATCAGTACTACTGCCAGTTTTCGAATACGGTGATCTGGCCCGCGTTCCATTATCGCCTCGATCTGGTGCAGTACCAGCGTGAAGCCTGGGAAGGCTACTGCCGCGTGAATACCCTGCTGGCGCAGCGGCTGAAACCGCTGATCAAGCCGGACGATATCCTGTGGATCCACGATTACCACCTGCTGCCGTTTGCCGCTGAACTGCGTAAACAGGGCATCAATAACCGAATCGGATTCTTTCTGCATATCCCGTTCCCGACGCCGGAAATTTTCAATGCGCTGCCGCCGCATCAGGAACTGCTGGAAATGCTGTGTGAATACGATCTGCTGGGTTTCCAGACAGAATCCGATCGCGTGGCGTTTCTCGACAGCCTGAGCCAGCTGACGCAGCTGCAGAATAAAGGCGAGAAGAAGCATCGCGCCTTTGGCAATACCTTTATGACCGAGGTTTACCCTATCGGTATCGAGCCGGACAGCATTAAAGAGATGGCGGAAGGGCCGCTGCCACCGAAGATGGCCGCGATGAAGCGTGAGCTGGGCGATTTGCAGAACATTATCGCCTGTGAGCGTCTCGACTATTCCAAAGGCTTGCCGGAGCGTTTCCTTGCCTATGAAGCGCTGCTGGAAAACTTCCCGCAGCACCGCGGCAAAATCCGCTACTCACAGATTGCGCCGACCTCGCGCGGCGACGTGCAGGCCTATCAGGATATTCGTCACCAGCTGGAAACAGAAGCGGGGCGCATTAACGGTAAATACGGCACGCTGGGCTGGACGCCGCTCTTCTATCTCAACCAGCATTTTGATCGCCGCCTGCTGATGAAGATTTTCCGCCTGACCGACGTGGGGCTGGTTACGCCGCTGCGTGACGGCATGAACCTGGTGGCGAAAGAGTATGTCGCGGCGCAGGATCCGGACGATCCGGGCGTGCTGGTGCTGTCGCGCTTTGCCGGAGCGGCTAACGAGCTAACTTCTGCGCTAATCGTTAACCCGTACGATCGTGATGATGTGGCGGCGGCGCTGGACCGCGCGCTGACCATGCCGCGCACCGAGCGTATCTCGCGCTATAACGACATGATGGCCGTGCTGCGTAAGCAGGACATTTCGCACTGGCGCGAAAGCTTCCTGAACGATCTGAACACGCTGCCGGCACGCAGCGCCAGCCACGGTAGCGATAACAAGGTCGCGACGTTTCAGAAGCTGGCGTAATTAGCTCCGCAAGGCGCGATTTTCCCCTCAGGCAATGCCTCTCCCGTACGCGGGAGAGGTATCCGTCAGACGACGCAGGCAGGACCGTGCTGCGTAGCGTTTTCACGCGATATCCTCACCGAATGAAATCGATTTCATTTTGTTAAGCGCTAACCCGCTGACCCGGCACCAAAAAACGCACGAATTGGTTAAAATTAAGCCAGTTAAGCACTGAAACGCTGAATTTTTCCTTCCGACCCTAAAGATTTGGCTGGCCAGGCCGATAGTTCTAATACATCAGTGTGTTAGTTAGTCAATTCATTCATATCGCTAATGTAACGTGCTGTTACATCCCTTGTGACTCGCTAAACCCTCCCTACAAACTCTTTACACACCACAAGCGCGCTGCATCCACTCTTCACGCTTCGCTAGCACAGCGCCATTAGTCCTGCTTGGCAATATTCCCTGTAAGTGATTAATTTAAAAGCGAATAATTACGGCGATTTTTGGTGTTTTATGCTGCCTTTTTGGTTTATTTCGGGGCCTTGTCTTTGCCTAAAGCCAACGTAGCAGATAAAAGATCGTCCCATGGCGGCGATCTGCGACACACTTCAAAATTCAGACTTTTCCTGTGAAATATTAGCGAAACGTTTCAAAATCGCTCAAAAAAAGAACAACAGAAAAGCATTACTGAAGCTTCACTTGAAAAATTTGCCTTAAAAGTGTGACGCAGATCACACTTTATCTAAAATTTCATACCAATCACGTTGTATGTCGAAATCAGACGATATAGATTTGCCTTGTTTTCGGATTAGTCTTAAAAAACTGTAAGCAGACGTCACGGAAGATGGTTACAACTCAAGAAAAGATTGGCCTGGAGTTTTGACTACTACTGATCAATATCCCGGTGGGAAGTGAAACAGTTCAGTACGCGTTGGCTTATGCCTGATTATTTTTTGCCATCTTTAGATTTACCAACCAGCAACCCGAACCATAGAACACATAATTCTGTGGCCGTATATATGTCGCGTCTATCAGGATGGAAAAAAATGGGTACATCAGAATTACTAAAACACATATATGACATCAATCTGTCATATTTATTGCTTGCACAGCGTTTGATAAACCAGGAAAAAGCTTCAGCAATGTTTCGTTTAGGTATCGATGAGCCAATGGCGGATGCATTGCAGCAATTGACTTTACCTGAGATGGTAAAATTAGCGGAAACCAATCAACTTGTTTGCCAGTTCCGCTTTACCGATCACAATCTTATTAACCGTTTAACGCAGGAATCACGTGTGGATGATTTGCAGCAAATCCACACCGGTATTTTATTATCCAGCCGTTTATTGCGCAGCGCATCGAAAGATGATGTCTCTGCTAAAAAGAGGGCGGTGTAATGACCGAAAAAAGTATTGTTCAGGAAGCGCGTGATATTCAGCTGGCAATGGAGCTGATTACCCTGGGCGCACGACTGCAGATGCTGGAAAGTGAAACCCAGCTGAGCCGCGGTCGCCTGATTAAACTGTACAAAGAGCTGCGTGGGGCACCACCACCGAAAGGCATGCTGCCATTCTCTACCGACTGGTTCATGACCTGGGAACAAAATATTCATGCGTCGATGTTCTGCAACGCCTGGCAGTTTCTGCTGAAAACCCGGCTGAGCAGTGGCGTAGAGGCGGTTATCAAAGCGTATCGCCTGTATCTTGAGCAGTGTCCGCAATCGGACGAGGGCCCGCTGTTGGCGCTGACCCGCGCCTGGACCCTGGTGCGATTTGTTGAAAGTGGCATGCTGGAATTGTCTGACTGTAAATGCTGTGGCGGAAGCTTCATCAACCACGCGCATCAGCCGCCGGGCAGCTTTGTTTGCAGCCTGTGCCAGCCGCCATCACGTGCCGTAAAAAGACGTAAACTTTCTGCAGATTCTGCCGATACCTTTCCACAACTGCTGGATGAACAGGTTAAACGCGCCGTTTAAGTTTGTTCGCATCGTGGAAAGCATCCAGCAGCGGTTAATACCGCTGCTTTTTTTTTGCCCACACCCTGTGAATAACACCTGCGGCTCTCTGGCTTAACTTCCACCAACACGTTACGGACGTAAGGATGTTTTTGTGCTGATTATTGTGGGTTATATCGTAGTCCTCGGTTCCGTGCTGGGCGGTTACATGATGGTAGGCGGCCATCTGGGCGCGCTTTACCAGCCGTCGGAGTTGCTGATTATTGGCGGCGCCGGCATAGGTGCGTTTCTGGTGGGCAACAACGGCAAATCGATTAAAAAGACGCTAAAAGCGCTGCCCTTGTTAATGCGCGGCTCAAAATATAACAAAGCCGTATACATGGATTTAATGGCGCTGCTGTATCGCCTGATGGCGAAATCACGTCAGCAGGGCATGCTGTCGCTGGAACGCGATATTGAAGATCCCAGCCAGAGCGAAATTTTCGCTAACTATCCGCGTATTTTGTCCGATAAACCTTTAGTGGATTTTATTACCGACTATTTACGGCTGATGGTGAGCGGAAATATGAATGCTTTCGAGATCGAAGCCCTGATGGATGAAGAGATCGAAACCTATGAACACGAGTGCGAAGTACCAGCACAAAGCTTAGCGGCAGTCGGTGATGGCCTGCCGGCGTTTGGTATCGTCGCCGCGGTAATGGGCGTGGTGCACGCGCTGGCCTCAGCGGACCGCCCGGCGGCAGAACTGGGCGCGCTGATTGCGCACGCCATGGTGGGAACCTTCCTCGGTATTCTGCTGGCTTACGGCTTCATTTCGCCGCTGGCATCCGTGCTGCGCCAGAAGTGCGCGGAAACCACCAAGATGATGCAGTGCGTCAAAGTCACGCTGCTCTCCAGCCTGAACGGTTATGCGCCGCAGATCGCCGTCGAGTTTGGTCGTAAAACCCTGTATTCCACCGAGCGTCCGTCCTTTACCGAGCTGGAAGAGCACGTGCGTAACGCGAAAAACCCGGCTAAGCAGACTTCGGATACGCCTTCATGAAGCACGGTAATCGCCCGATTGTGCTGGTCAAACGGCGCAAACATAAAAAGCATGAAGGCAGCCATGGCTCATGGAAGATTGCCTATGCCGACTTTATGACGGCGATGATGGCGTTCTTCATGGTGATGTGGCTGATCTCGATCGCCAATCCGCAGGAGCTGGTGCAGATTGCCGAATATTTTAAAACGCCGCTCAAGGTCGCCCTGACCGGCGGTCAGCGTAGCAGCGACAGCGAAAGTCCGATTCCCGGCGGCGGCGATGATCCGACGCAGAAGAAAGGCGAAGTGCAAAAACAGGTCGATATGGATGCGCAAAAGCGCCAGCTGGATGACATTCGCCTGAACCGGCTGCGTGAAAAACTCGACCAGCTGATTGAGGCCGATCCGCGCCTGAAAGCGCTGCGTCCGCATCTGATCATCAACATGGTGGAAGAGGGGCTGCGCATTCAGATTATCGATAGCCAGAACCGCCCGATGTTTAAAACCGGCAGCGCCGAAGTAGAGCCGTACATGCGCGATATCCTGCGCGCCATTGCGCCGCTGCTGAATGATATTCCTAACAAAATCAGTTTGTCCGGCCATACCGATGACTTCCAGTACGCCAGCGGCGATCGCGGCTACAGCAACTGGGAACTGTCGGCGGATCGTGCCAATGCCTCACGCCGTGAGCTGGTGGCGGGCGGGCTGGACGGCGGCAAAATGCTGCGCGTGGTCGGCATGGCCGACACCATGAAACTGAAAAACCGCGGCGCCAACGACGCGGTGAACCGTCGTATCAGCCTGCTGGTGTTGAACCATGACACCGAAGCGGCGATTGAAAAAGAGAATGCCGAGAGCGATGCCGTTCAGGTGAGTGACCCGGCGCAGATTTTACCTAGCATTACCGCACCGGCTGGTCCGGCGGCGCCAACTGCCCCCACGGGTTCTACCGCAGCACCGGCCACACCGGCAGCCGCGGCGAATCCGCCGGCAGCGGCACCGCCCGCCGCCAGCGCGGTGACACCAGACCAACCCTCACAGCCGAGGTGATCCCGTGAGCATGGACATCAGCGATTTTTACCAGACGTTTTTTGATGAAGCCGATGAGCTGTTAGCGGATATGGAGCAACACCTGTTGGGACTGGATCCCCAGGAGCCCGATTCCGAGCAGTTGAATGCCATCTTCCGCGCCGCCCACTCCATTAAGGGCGGAGCCGGTACGTTTGGCTTTACGGTTTTACAGGAAACCACCCACATCCTGGAAAACATTCTGGATGGTGCGCGCCGTGGCGAAATGCAGCTCAGCACCGACATCATCAACCTGTTTTTGGAAACCAAAGATATTATGCAGGAACAGCTCGATGCCTATAAAACCGCGCAGGAGCCAAACGCAGAAAGCTTTAACTACATCTGTGAAGCCCTGCGCCAGCTGGCGCTGGAAGCCAAAGGAATAGCCCCGCAAGCCGCCGCACCGGTGGTGGCGCTCGCCGACGTGGCAGCACCTGCCGCGCCCGCCAGCAGCGGCCTGCGCCTGCAGCTGATCAATCTGAAAGAGAAAGAGCCGGATCTGCTGCTGGAAGAGCTGGGCAACCTCGGCACCCTGACCGATGTGGTGAAAGGCACCAGCTCGCTGGAAGCCACCATCGACGGTGTCGGCAAAGACGATATCGTGGCGGTGCTGTGTTTCGTGATTGATGAAGCGCAGATTCAGTTCCCGCAGGACGCCGCACCCGCCGCCGTTGCCGCCGCGCCAGTCGCAGAAGCCGAAGCCGCAGCGCCAGTGCAGCAAACGGCGACCGTCACCGACATTACCCCGGCGGTGAAGCGTGAGAGCAAGCGTGCCGCCGCGCCCGCCAAAAGCAGCGAATCCAGCAGTATTCGCGTGGCGGTGGAAAAAGTTGACCAGCTGATCAACCTGGTTGGCGAGCTGGTGATTACCCAGTCAATGCTGGCGCAGCGCTCCGGTGCGCTGGATCCGGTGGCACATGGTGACCTGCTCAACAGCATGGGTCAGCTGGAGCGTAACGCCCGCGACCTGCAGGAATCGGTGATGTCGATTCGTATGATGCCGATGGAGTATGTGTTCAGCCGCTTCCCGCGTCTGGTGCGCGATCTGGCCAGCAAGCTGGGCAAAGAGGTGGAACTGACGCTGCTCGGCAGCTCAACCGAACTGGATAAGAGCCTGATTGAACGCATCATCGATCCGTTAACGCACCTGGTGCGTAACAGCCTCGACCACGGCATCGAAACGCCGGAAAAACGGCTGGCCGCCAGCAAAACGGCGGTCGGCAATCTGACGCTGTCCGCGGAACACCAGGGCGGCAACATCTGCATCGAAGTGATCGATGACGGTGCCGGCCTCAACCGTGAACGTATCCTGGCGAAAGCGCTCTCGTCCGGCCTGCCGGTCAGCGACAGCATGAGCGATGAAGAAGTCGGCATGCTGATCTTCGCGCCAGGCTTCTCGACCGCCGAACAGGTGACCGACGTATCAGGCCGCGGCGTCGGCATGGACGTGGTGAAACGTAATATCCAGGAGATGGGCGGTCACGTCGAAATCTCCTCGAAGCAGGGCAAAGGCACCACCATTCGCATTCTGCTGCCGCTGACGCTGGCGATCCTCGACGGGATGTCGGTGCGCGTGGCAGACGAAGTATTCATCCTGCCGCTGAACGCGGTGATGGAGTCACTGCAGCCCACGGCTGAAGAGCTGAAACCGCTGGCCGGGGGCGAGCGCGTACTGGAAGTGCGCGGCGAGTACCTGCCACTGGTTGAGCTGTGGAACGTGTTTGACGTGCAGAACGCCAAAACCGACGCCACGCAGGGCATCGTGGTGATCCTGCAGAGCGCAGGACGTCGCTATGCGCTGCTGGTTGATCAGCTGATTGGTCAGCATCAGGTGGTGGTGAAGAACCTGGAAAGCAACTACCGCAAAGTGCCGGGCATTTCCGCCGCCACCATCCTCGGCGATGGCAGCGTTGCGCTGATTGTCGACGTATCGGCACTGCAATCATTGAACCGTGAGAAGCGTGTGGCCGGTGCCGCAGCGTAACAGATAACGAAAGGGTAAAAAAATGACTGACATGGCAACCGTGACGAAAATCGCCGGCGAAACCGTCGGCCAGGAGTTCCTGGTTTTCACCCTCGGTGACGAAGAGTACGGCATCGATATCCTTAAAGTGCAGGAGATTCGTGGTTACGATCAGGTAACGCGAATCGCTAACACGCCGGAGTTCATCAAGGGCGTGACTAACCTGCGTGGCGTGATTGTGCCGATTATCGACCTGCGCGTGAAGTTCTCGCAGCCGGACGTGGAGTACAACGAAAACACCGTGGTGATCGTGCTGAATCTTGAGCATCGCGTGGTCGGCATCGTGGTGGATGGCGTGTCTGACGTGCTGTCGCTGACGCAGGATCAGATCCGTCCGGCACCGGAATTTGCCGTCACCATGTCGACCGAGTACCTCACCGGTCTCGGTGCGCTGGGCGAGCGTATGCTGATTCTGGTCGACATCGAAAAACTGCTGAGCAGTGAAGAGATGGCGCTGGTGGATACGCTGCGTAGCGCATAATCGCTCGCAGAGAGTCACGGGTCGCTGATGCGGCCCGTGACTATTACATCCTTTATTAAACCGTTATAAATCAATAACAAAGCCCACAAATATTTCCTGCCCTCGCTCAATATTCCCGCCGTCAGGTCGATAACTGTATTGCACGATTTTTCTTCATTTCCCAGGGCAAACTATGTTTACGAAAATCCGCGTTGTGACCAGCCTGTTGCTGGTGTTGTTGGTGTTTGGCGTACTGCAGCTGGCTTCCGGCTCGCTGTTTTTCAAAGCGCTGAGTGACGACAAAAAAAGTTTCAATACCTCTCAGCTGGCGAGCAAAAACATTGCCGCCATCAATGATGCTTACATGAGCCTTAACCAAAGCCGCGTGATCCTGACGCGTATCCAGCTGCGTATTGCCACCAGTAAACTGACCGGCACCGAAGCTGACATCAGTACGCTGTTCGGGCAGAGCAGCACGTTCCAGCAGACGGCGCAGGACAAATTCACGCTGTTTAAAAACACGCCGGACACGCCGGGCCAGAACCTGCAGCTCAATCAGCAGCTGGAACAGACCTATAAAGCTTACGCCAGCGCACTGGCTGAGATGCAGCAGGTACTGCAGCACAACGATACCGCCGCAGCCGGCAAAGTACCGGTGGCCCCGACGCAAAGTGCCTTTCTGGAAAACTACACCCAGTGGCGCGCCGATCAGGATCGTCTGACGGCGGCCGGCGTGGCGGCGAACAGCGCCGCTTACGAGCACATGATGTGGCTGCTGGGGCTGGTACTGGCGCTGGTGGTGGGCGTGATCGTGCTATGCTGGTTCGGCCTGCGTAAGGTGCTGATTAAGCCGCTCAACGACAGCATCCAGCACATTGAACACATTGCGCAGGGCGATTTAACCCAGACCATCACCGTCGAAGGACGTAATGAAATGAGCCAGCTGGCGAGCAAGCTGCAGGAGATGCAGCAGGCGCTGGTGCGCACCGTCAGCAACGTGCGCGACGGCTCGGACGCCATTTTTACCGGCGCCAGCGAAATCTCCGCCGGCAATAACGATCTCTCGGCGCGTACCGAACAGCAGGCAGCGTCGCTGGAACAGACTGCGGCCAGCATGGAGCAGCTCACCGCCACGGTGAAGCAGAACGCCGAGAACGCGCGGCAGGCCTCGCAGCTGGCGCTCAGCGCATCGGAAACCGCGCAGAAAGGCGGAGAAGTGGTGGAAGGCGTGGTGCGCACCATGCACGATATCGCCGGCAGTTCGAAGAAGATTGCCGACATTACCAGCGTGATTGACGGTATCGCTTTCCAGACAAACATCCTCGCGCTCAACGCCGCAGTCGAAGCGGCGCGCGCCGGAGAGCAGGGCCGCGGCTTCGCGGTGGTGGCCGGTGAAGTGCGCAACCTTGCCCAGCGCAGCGCGCAGGCGGCGAAGGAGATCAAAGGGCTGATTGAAGACTCGGTGCGTCGCGTTGACAGCGGCTCACAGCTGGTCGGCACGGCGGGCAATACCATGGGCGAAATCGTCAATGCGGTGACGCGCGTCACCGACATCATGGGCGAGATCGCCTCGGCGTCAGACGAGCAGAGTCGCGGTATCGATCAGGTCGGCCAGGCGGTGACCGAGATGGACCGCGTCACGCAGCAAAACGCCTCGCTGGTGGAAGAGTCGGCGGCGGCGGCGGCCTCGCTGGAGGAGCAGGCCAGCCGTCTCAGCCAGTCGGTGGCGGTGTTCCGCATTCCACGAGGCGCTCAGCCTGCCAGCAGCACGGGCGTGCGCCATCCGCAGATCGCCCCCCCGCAGGCCAGTGCGCCACGCAAAGCGCTGACCGCGCCAGTCAGCGACGCCAACTGGGAAACGTTCTAAGCTGAAACGGGAGCGGACAACGCGCCGCTCCCTCATCGCCTGCTTTCTTTACTTATAAAACGCTGTAAAAAAGCTTTAATTCAGCATTATCCCTCGTAAAGTCCGGTAAACCCTCTCAAATATTCAGCGCAGCGGTCGATAAACAGGGCGCAACCCCCCTTTTTGGAGACACCATGTTAAAACGAATCAACGTCGTCACCAGCCTGATCGCCGTCCTGCTGGTGTTCGGTGCTATGCAATTACTGTCCGGCGGGCTGTTCTGGTCGGCATTACAAAAAGATAAAGAGGCGTTTGCTGTGGCACAAACGTCAAGTAATAACGTCGCTGCCATGTCCGATGCCTGGATTGAACTCAATCAAACCCGTACCGTGCTCAACCGCGCCATGCTGCGCATGCAGGGCAGCATGGCGTCACAGACCAACGGCGGTCAGCTTAACGCACTGATCGCGCAGACGGAGAAGCAGCTCGACACCGCGGCCGGCCACTATCAGCGCTATTACGATTTGCCAGCGACGCCAGGACTGTCTGATGCGCTGCGCGACCGGCTGGAAGCGGATTATGCCGCGTTCAATAACGGCCTGAAGGCGATGCTGGCCCGGCTGAAAGCCAACGATCTGCAGGGCATGTTTGATCAGAACATTGAAGCCAAGCAGGTCAAAATGAAAGCCACCTATGAAGAGTGGCGCAGCGCGCAGAGTGCTTTAGCCGCTGAGGGCGTGGCGCAGAACCAGCGTGCCTTCCACACCATGATGTGGCTGCTGGCGATCGTCGCAGTGATGGTGATCGCGGTAATTGTCGCCTGCTGGTTTGGCCTGCGCACGGTGCTGATTCAGCCGCTGCATCAGTTGCTCGGTCACATTCGCCATATCGCCGCAGGCGATCTGACGCAGACCATCACCGTTGAAGGGCGTAACGAAATGAGCCAGCTGGCCAGCAGTCTGCATGAAATGCAGCAGTCGCTGGTGCACACCGTCGGCAACGTACGCGACGGCTCGGACGCCATCTTTACCGGCGCCAGCGAAATCTCCGCCGGCAACAACGATCTTTCGGCGCGCACCGAGCAGCAGGCGGCGTCGCTGGAGCAGACCGCAGCCAGCATGGAGCAGCTCACCGCCACGGTGAAGCAGAACGCCGAGAATGCCCGGCAGGCCTCGCAGCTGGCGCTCAGCGCGTCGGAGACCGCACGCAAAGGTGGCGACGTGGTCGAAGGCGTGGTGCGCACCATGCATGACATCGCCGGCAGTTCGAAGAAGATCGCGGATATCACCAGCGTGATCGACGGCATAGCCTTCCAGACCAACATCCTGGCGCTTAACGCGGCGGTCGAAGCGGCGCGCGCCGGTGAGCAGGGCCGTGGTTTTGCTGTGGTCGCGGGCGAGGTGCGTAACCTGGCGCAGCGCAGCGCGCAGGCGGCGAAGGAGATCAAAGGACTGATTGACGATTCGGTCAGCCGGGTTAACGCCGGTTCGCAGCTGGTCGGCACCGCAGGTGACACCATGCAGGATATCGTCGGTGCGGTGACGCGCGTGACTGACATCATGGGCGAAATCGCTTCGGCCTCGGATGAGCAGAGCCGTGGCATCGACCAGGTGGGCCAGGCGGTGACCGAGATGGACCGCGTCACGCAGCAGAACGCCTCGCTGGTAGAAGAGTCGGCCGCCGCCGCGGCCTCGCTGGAGGAGCAGGCCAGCCGCCTGAGCCAGTCGGTGTCGGTGTTCCGCATTCCGCGCGCGTCGGCAGCGATCGCCGTGCGTCCCCCGGTGACCACGACACCGCCGGCGGTGCGTAAAGCCGCTACGGCCCCGGTGAGTGACGGAAACTGGGAAACGTTTTAATCATTGCCTGAATCGTCCCCTCTCCCGCAGCGGGAGAGGGGCACGTGGCGGGCCCTTCCCCGGTTTGCTGCTGGTCTTACCCCTTTCACCTCACATAAAGATCCGCGCCTGCGCGCCGATAACACCAGCGATCCGCCAATTAATGAGGTGTTTATGTTTAGTCGTGTTCGAGTGGTATCCGGCCTGCTGTGCGTGCTGGCGTTATTTGCCTTACTGCAGCTGTTTTCCGGAGGAATGTTTTTTTCAACGGTGAAAGCCGATAAAGATAATTTTGCGTACAACCAACGTCTTAGCACCCTGCAGCGGGCGATGGGCACCTCATGGGTTTCGCTGGTACAGGCGCGTAACACGCTGAACCGTGCCGGTATCCGCTATCTGCTGGACAGTCAGCAGGCCGGCTCCGGTGCCACGGTAAAAGATCTGGTGGCGCTGGCCAATACGGAGCTGAAAACCGCCGATCAGAGCTTTGCCGAGTTCAACGCTAACCTGTCGGAAAAGGGCAAAAGCGCGGAGAACGTGCTGACGCTGCAGGCCAACTACAACGCGTTTCGCGGGGCGCTGGCCGAGCTGATTGATTTTCTCAGTGCCGGTAACTTTAAAGGCTTTGTCGATCAGCCAACGCAGGGTTTTCAGGACAAATTTGAAAAGGATTACAACGCCTGGCTCGCCTACAACATTGTGCTGGCAAAACAGGGCATTGACGCCAACGAGAGCGCTTACCAACACGCGATTATGCTGGTGGTCGGCACGCTGCTGGTGACGCTGCTGGTGATTGCGCTGGTGTGGAGCGGTATGCGTACGGCGCTGATCCGTCCGCTGCAGCAGAGCATTGAGCACATCCGCCATATTGCGCGCGGCGATCTGACGCAGCCGGTCGATCTCAGCGTACGCAACGAAATGGGCGACCTGCTCAGTTCGCTGCGGCACATGCAGCAGGAGCTGACGCGCACCGTACGCATCGTGCGCGACGGTTCCGACGCCATCTACACCGGCGCCAGCGAAATCGCCATGGGCAACAACGATCTCTCTTCGCGTACCGAACAGCAGGCCGCATCGCTGGAGCAGACCGCGGCCAGCATGGAGCAGTTGACCGCTACCGTGAAGCAGAACGCGGAAAACGCCCGTCAGGCGTCGCAGCTGGCGCTGAACGCGTCCGAAACGGCGCAGCAGGGCGGCAAAGTGGTCGATGGCGTGGTCAGCACCATGAAGGACATCGCCGGCAGTTCGAAGAAGATTGCCGATATCACCAGCGTGATTGACGGTATCGCCTTCCAGACCAATATCCTCGCGCTGAACGCTGCGGTGGAAGCGGCACGCGCCGGTGAGCAGGGGCGTGGTTTCGCCGTGGTCGCGGGCGAGGTGCGCAGTCTGGCCCAGCGCAGCGCGCAGGCGGCGAAGGAGATCAAAGGCCTGATTGAAGATTCGGTCAGCCGCGTCAATACCGGCTCGGTGCTGGTAGAGAGCGCGGGCGAAACCATGAGCGAGATCGTCAACGCGGTGACCCGCGTGACCGACATCATGGGCGAAATCGCCTCGGCTTCCGATGAGCAGAGCCGCGGTATCGACCAGGTTGGCCTGGCGGTGAACGAGATGGACCGCGTCACCCAGCAGAACGCGGCGCTGGTGGAAGAGTCCGCGACGGCGGCGGCGGCGCTGGAAGATCAGGCCAGCCGACTGAAACAGTCGGTGGCGGTGTTCAATATTGGTAAAGAATTTGTCGCCCAGGCCGTTAACGTAACTACAGCGCCAAAAATTGCGCGTCCGTCTGCACCGCAGGCGCTGGCGCAAGCGGCAGGAGCTCGTGGCGCTGACGATAACTGGGAAACCTTTTAACCCTTGTGGCCGCCGCAGGGCGGCCCGTGTGAATGGTGTGCACTGGCAGCACAGTAGCAACCGCAGTATCACAATTTAATCAGTTTGTTGCCGGGTGACCCGAAATGAAGAAATCGACGTTATTGGATCAAAATGAAGCCACGACGCTGCTCTCACAAATGGTGCAGCGCCTGCCGCTTTCCGATACACATTTTCGTCGTATCAGCCAGCTGATCTATCAGCGTGCGGGCATCGTGCTGGCCGACCACAAACGCGAGATGGTTTACAACCGTCTGGTACGTCGGCTGCGCATGCTGAATATTGATGATTTTGGTCGCTATCTGGCGCTGCTGGAGCAGGACCCGAACAGTGCCGAGTGGCAGGCGTTTATTAACGCACTGACCACCAACCTGACCTCATTTTTCCGTGAGGCGCACCACTTCCCGATTCTGGCAGAGCATGCGCGCAAACGCAGCGGCAACTACAGCGTGTGGAGCACCGCCGCTTCAACCGGTGAAGAGCCGTACTCGATTGCCATGACGCTGGCGGAGACGCTGGGCACCGGACCGGGGAAATTTTCCGTCCACGCCAGTGATATTGATACCCAGGTGCTGGAAAAAGCGGTAGCGGGCGTTTATCGCCAGGAGGAGCTGCGCACCTTATCGCAGTCGCAGCTGCAGCGCTTCTTCCTGCGCGGCACCGGTCCGCACGCCGGCATGGTGCGCGTGCGCAGCGAGCTGGCCAACATGGTGAACTACGCGCAGCTCAATTTACTGGCGCACGACTGGGCATTGCCGGGGCCGTTCGACGCGATTTTCTGTCGTAACGTGATGATCTATTTCGATAAAGAGACGCAGGAACAAATTCTGCGCCGTTTTGTCCCCCTGCTAAAGCCGGGTGGTCTGCTGTTTGCCGGGCATTCGGAAAACTTCAGTCAGATCAGTAAAGAGTTCTGGCTGCGTGGACAGACTGTCTATGGACTGACCAAGGAAAGACGATGAGCAAAATCACCGTGATGTGCGTGGATGATTCCGCGCTGATGCGCCAGTTGATGACGGAGATCATCAACAGCCATCCCGATATGGAGATGGTCGCGACGGCGCCGGACCCGCTGGTAGCGCGGGATTTGATCAAACAGTACAACCCGCAGGTGCTGACGCTGGATGTCGAAATGCCGCGTATGGATGGCCTCGACTTCCTCGAAAAACTGATGCGCCTGCGGCCGATGCCGGTGGTGATGGTTTCGTCGCTGACCGGTAAAGGATCGGAAGTGACGCTGCGTGCGCTGGAGTTAGGCGCGGTGGATTTCGTCACCAAGCCGCAGCTCGGCATCCGTGAAGGCATGCTGGCCTACAGCCAGATGATCGCCGACAAGATTCGCGCCGCCGCGCGCGCCAAACTGCATGCGCGTGCCGCCACGCCGCAGCCGGTGATGCTGAAAGCGGGGCCGCTGCTGAGCAGTGAAAAGCTTATCGCTATCGGCTCCTCAACCGGCGGCACCGAGGCGATTCGCCATGTGCTGCAGCCGCTGCCGGCCACCAGTCCGGCGCTGCTGATTACGCAGCACATGCCGCCCGGTTTTACCCGCTCGTTTGCCGAGCGGCTGAACAAGCTGTGCCAGATCACCGTGAAAGAGGCGGAAGACGGCGAGCGTATTTTGCCCGGTCACGCCTATATCGCGCCGGGCGCGATGCACATGGAGCTGGCGCGCAGCGGTGCCAACTACGTGGTGAAACTGAACGACGGACCGCCGGTGAACCGCCATAAACCGTCGGTGGACGTCCTGTTCCGCTCGGTTGCGGTCAACGCCGGGCGAAATGCAGTGGGGGTCATTCTGACCGGCATGGGCAACGACGGTGCGGCCGGGATGCTGGAAATGCACCGCGCCGGCGCGTGGACCATCGCCCAGGATGAAGCCAGCTGTGTGGTATTTGGTATGCCGCGCGAAGCGATAGCGATGGGCGGCACCAGTGAAGTGGTCGATCTGGGTCACATCAGCCAGCATATGCTGGCCAAAATTAGCGCCGGACAGGCATTGCGAATTTAACGAGCCGGTCCTGCCGGACAAGACAACACAGGAGTAGATATGGCTGATAAAAATATGCGCTTTTTGGTAGTGGACGACTTCAACACGATGCGTCGTATCGTCCGTAACCTGCTGAAAGAGCTGGGATTCAATAACGTGGAAGAGGCCGAGGATGGCGTCGACGCCCTGACCAAACTGCGTGCAGGCGGCTTCGATTTCGTTATCTCTGACTGGAACATGCCGAACATGGACGGTCTGGAACTGCTGCAGACCATTCGTGCCGACGCCACGCTGGGCAAACTGCCGGTGCTGATGGTGACCGCCGAAGCCAAGAAAGAGAACATCATCGCCGCCGCGCAGGCCGGTGCCAGCGGTTACGTGGTGAAGCCTTTCACCGCCGCCACGCTGGAAGAGAAGTTGGGCAAAATCTTCGAAAAACTGGGTATGTAAGGAGATGTGATGAGCGACCTTCCGAAACCAACTGAAGAAGCTTCGGCACACGAGATTATTGCCCGGATTGGCTCTCTGACACGTATGCTGCGTGACAGCCTGCGCGAACTGGGGCTGGATCAGGCCATTGCCGAAGCGGCAGAAGCGATTCCGGACGCGCGTGACCGTCTGGATTATGTGGTGCAGATGACCGCACAGGCAGCGGAACGTGCGCTGAACTGTGTGGAAGCGGCGCAGCCACACCAGGACCAGATGGAAGCCGGCGCCACCCAGCTTAAAGGCCGCTGGGATGCCTGGTTTGAAAACCCGATCGAGCTGGCGGATGCACGCGAGTTGGTTTCGGATACGCGCCAGTTCCTTGACGACGTTCCGTCTCACACGGCGTACACCAACAAGCAGCTGCTGGAAATCATGATGGCGCAGGATTTCCAGGACCTGACCGGTCAGGTAATCAAGCGCATGATGGATGTGATCCAGGAGATTGAACGTCAGCTGCTGATGGTACTGCTGGAGAACATGCCGGAAGCCAATGCGGCGGCACGTAAAGAGGGCAACAGCCTGCTGAACGGTCCGCAAATCCATGCTAACGCGCCAGGTGTGGTTTCCAGCCAGGACCAGGTTGACGACCTGCTGGACAGTTTAGGTTTTTAATGCTGATCGGGTGTTCAACCCGCATCCGAACCCTCTCCCGCCCGGGAGAGGGGAACGCACGACGTGTTTTCCCGTCTGATCGCCCTGCATGCCCGCGGGTGGCGTAAATTCTGAAACATAGCAAGACAAGTCCTACGTTGGCGCGAGGATATGTTAAGGTAACCTCGTACAGTTTTGTGAGCTACTTCAAATTCTAAACTGAAACGACTACTCTTTTGCTATGCTGCCATTGGTTCTGACCCGCAAAATTTTCGCTGCTGTAACCTTAGGGGCCCCTGTACTGGCGGCCGTTGCGCCTGCGCAGGCCTTCACCGACAACAGCGACGTCTCCGCAACACCGTTTGCCGATCCGGCACGTTTCCAGAAAATTGCTGATGAATTACCGGCGCTGGGCTATCAGGACGATACGTCGGCGTTCAGTAAAAAGCTGGCGGGTATTGCCAAAAGCATCGGTGAGGCCAGCCAGAACAGCGACAGCGATACCACGCTGGGTCAGCAGGCCGGAATCTGGGCGTTTAACCATTTTCGTGATGAGGTTGCTACCCGGGTTGCGGATGAAGGGCAGTCGCTGCTGTCGCCTTATGGCCAGGCACAGATCGATCTCAACGTCGATATGGAGGGCAACTTCAGCGGCAGCGGGGCTTCGCTGCTGACGCCATGGGCCGATCGCTACAATTACCTCACGTTCAGCCAGCTGGGCGTGCACCAGACCGATGATGGGCTGGTGGGCAATGCCGGGCTGGGACAGCGCTGGGTGGCCGGCAACTGGCTGCTGGGCTATAACGGCTTCGTTGATCGGCTGTTTGACAGCGGCTTGCAGCGCGCTTCGCTGGGCACCGAGGCCTGGAGCGACTACCTGCGCTTATCCGCCAACTACTACACGCCACTGTCCGGCTGGCGCAATCGCAACCCGTTCCAGCAGCAGCGGCTGGCGCGCGGGTATGATGTCACTACCCAGGGCTATCTGCCGTTTTACCGCCAGCTGGGCGTGTCGGTCAGCTGGCAGCAGTATCTCGGCAACAATGTCGATCTGTTTAATTCCGGCAACAGCTACCACAATCCTTCAGCGCTGACGCTGGGCGTCTCCTATACGCCGGTGCCGCTGGTTACCGTATCGGCCAGCCACAAAACCAGTAATGAAGGCGAGAGCCAGGATCAGCTCGGCTTACGTCTTAATTACCGCTTTGGCGTGGCGCTCAGTCAGCAGCTCAATCCGGATAACGTCGCCGCCGCGCGTTCGCTGCGCGGTAGTCGCTATGATTTGGTCACGCGCAGCAATACGCCGGTGCTGGAGTTCCGCCAGCGTAAAACCCTGTCGGTATTCCTCGCCACGCCGCCGTGGCAGCTCAATGCGGGCGAGAGTTTGCCGCTGAAACTGCAGATCCGCAGTGCTCATCCAATCAGTAAAGTCAGCTGGCAGGGCGATACGCAGGCGCTGAGCCTGACGCCGGGAGCCGATCCCAACGATCCACAGGGCTGGAGTATTATTATGCCCGCGTGGGATGCGTCGCCTGAGGCGAACAACAGTTATCGCCTGTCGGTGACGCTGGAGGACAGCAAGCAAAATCGCGTGACTTCCAACTGGATTACGCTGCAGGTGCAGCCGCCGGTGATGCTGGATCAGGGGGGCGAAAACCGCTTCGACCTGCTGGCACCATAATCAGCGCGGCACCAGAGAAAAAGGGCAGCCGGAGCTGCCCTTTGCTGCATCCTCAGCCGACACTTGCCGGGATGCCATGAGGGTAAATCATCATCAGAACTGGTACACCAGACCTACCGCGGTAATATCGTCGGTTTTCAGGCGCAGCGCGTTGTCATCTTTCAGCAGGTTGATGCGGTATTCGCTGTAGACCGACATGTTCTTGTTGAAGTAGTAGGTGGCACCCACGGACGCGTATTTGAACAACCAGGCGTCGCCGACGTTTTCAATATTTTTGCCCTTTGAGCTCACGTAGCCCAGCGACGGACGGAAACCGTTCAGGAACTGATACTGCGCCACGGCTTCAAAGTTCACCGCTTTGTTGGCGAACCCGCTGTTACCGATTGGCGTGGCGTTGTGGGATTCGCCGTAGATGGTCGCCAGATAGAGCTGGTTAGCATCATATTTCACCCCGGTTTCCCAGTGTTCGGCTTTCTCACCTCTGCCGTAGGTGGCAAGGTTTTGCGCGCTGACGCGATTGAGGCTGGCATAGGCGGCAACCGCGCTCAGGCCAAAGTCGGTGTCATACGAGGTGGAAAGCGCGAAACCATCACCGTTGGAGCGGCGTACCGCCAGGTTTGGCGTTGCCGCGCTGTCGCTGCGCTCGTTTTTCCCTTCGTACTGCGCTGCGACGTTCCAGCCTTTAACCAGACCGAAGAAATCTTTGTTACGCCAGGTCAGCACGCCGGTGGAGCGACCGGACAGGAAAGCATCGACATAACCGGAATCACCGCCGAAGAAAGGCAGCATATCGGTATAGCCCAGCACGTCATAAATCAGACCATAGTTACGGCCATAGTCGATCGAACCAAACTGCGCAAACTTCAGACCCGCATAGCCGAGGCGGGTTTTGTTACCGGCCTGCGCATCGGCACCTTCCGTGTTACGCAGGCTGAACTGCGATTGCCAGAAACCGTAGCCGGTCAGCTGATCGGTAATTTTGGTTTCGCCCTTAAAACCGATACGGACATACGATGAGGTATCACCATCATTGGTGGTGTCATCGGAGAACAGGTGCGACACGTTGATTTTGCCGACCAGATCCAGCTTGTTACCATCCTTATTATAGATTTCAGCGGCCTGAGCCACAGAAAATCCCAGCAGCAATGGCATGACCGCTGCCAGTAAAGTACGCTTCATCATTTATATTTTTACCCTGTGTTATTTTTTAATTTTTTAAGCCCCTGGTGGGGTGACAAGAAAATGACACAAAAGGATAAAGATCAGTAGTGCAATATTTGTAACAAATAATTTCTTATTGGCTATTTGTGCGATTTTCATACGGCAATTCCATTATTCGGAAATGGAAATCGCTTTTACTTATCATGATTAAGTGAGCATTTAATCGACGATTAATATTTATATTATTGATAAATAATGATTAAACTAAGAAGGGTATGACTTAATAAAAATAGCGTTTTATTGCCTTAAATAGCACAAGCCTATGCCTTAAAGTTCAATGCTTATGAATCAAAGCAGGCTGATAGTCACCCCGTAAATTATCCGCATTGACGCGCTGTGTCGGTTTATTTCAGGCTAAATAATATCCCGATCTTTAATACGTTTAATTACCGGCCAGCCTGGCACAGGGTAGCCAAAATAAGTTAATCAGTTGTTACTAATAAGCGGCCGACATGCACCACGCCGATGCCTGAACCGGGCTGTCACTTGCACCCGCTAAGCGCAGTGCGCCCCAAAATGGCGCAACAGACGCCTCATTTTGGCGAAATATCTGCTGTGCGATCACAAAAGCAATATTTCATTTTGCGAATGCATAAATCCGCTAAACAAATTACTACGGTGCCGCTGTCATCGGATGGTTATTCACTTTTTATGCATTAATTGTGCATAGAGAAAGGGTGTAACTTATTGATATTTCGTTGCTGAACCTGATTTATGCATTTTTTCCTCTGGCTGGCACGTTAACTGCACTCTATAGTCGAGCTGCAACTCAGCAAATTTTAACAATTTTAAAACAAAAGCTTCACCCGAAGTGAGGCAGGAGAAATGGCTATGTCACTGCAGGTTTCACGTCACGATTTCGATCAATGGATGATGCCGGTTTATGCCCCTGCGGCTTTTGTGCCGGTGCGTGCCGAAGGTTCTACGCTGTGGGATCAGCAGGGCAAAGAGTACATCGATTTTGCCGGTGGCATCGCGGTGAACGCGCTTGGCCATGCCCATCCCGCGCTGCAGCAGGCACTGACCGAGCAGGCCGGTAAACTGTGGCACACCGGCAACGGCTACACCAACGAACCGATTCTGCGCCTGGCGAAGCAACTGATTGATGCCACCTTTGCCGACCGCGTGTTCTTCTGTAACTCCGGGGCGGAAGCCAATGAGGCCGCGCTGAAGCTGGCGCGTAAAGTGGCACACGACCGTTTCGGTGCCGAAAAAAACGGTATCGTCGCCTTCACCAATGCCTTCCACGGCCGCACCCTGTTCACCGTTTCAGCCGGCGGACAGCCCGCCTATTCGCGCGATTTCGCCCCGTTACCGCCAGCCATTCAGCATGCCACCTTTAACGATCTGGCCTCGGCGGCGGCCTTAATTAATGACCAGACCTGCGCGGTCATCGTCGAGCCGATTCAGGGCGAGGGCGGTGTATTACCGGCCGATCCGGCGTTCCTGCGCGGACTGCGCGAATTGTGCGACCGCCACCAGGCGCTGCTGATTTTTGATGAAGTGCAGAGCGGCGTCGGCCGTACCGGCTCGCTGTATGCCTATATGCATTACGGCGTCACGCCGGATGTGCTGAGCACCGCCAAGGCGCTGGGCGGCGGTTTCCCCATCGGTGCGATGCTGACGCGTGAAGATCTGGCGCAGGTGATGGGCGTCGGCACGCACGGCACCACCTACGGCGGCAACCCGCTGGCCGGTGCGGTGGCCGGTAAAGTGATGGAGCTGATCAATCAGCCTGAGTTTATGGCTGGCGTTGCCGAGCGGCACCAGTGGTTTGTCACGGCGCTGCAGGAGATCAACCAGCGGCTGCCGGTGTTTAAAGAGATTCGTGGCCTGGGCCTGCTGATTGGCGCGGTGCTGAATGACGATTTTGCCGGTAAAGCCAAACAGTTCAACCTGACGGCGGCGGAAGAGGGCGTGATGGTACTGATCGCCGGTGCCAGCGTGGTGCGCTTTGCCCCGGCGCTGAACATCAGCGAGCATGAAGTAAAAGAAGGGCTGGCGCGCTTCGAACGCGCCTGCGCACGCGTGCTCAAAGGAGCCACATCATGATGGTGATTCGCCCCGTCGAACGTGACGATCTGCCGCAGCTGCTGGCGCTGGCGGGGAAAACCGGCGGCGGTCTGACCTCGCTGCCCGCTGACAGCGAGACGCTGAAGGCGCGCATTGAGCGCTCGCTGCAAACCTGGCAGGACGCGCTGCCGCGCGCTGAACAGGGCTACGTGTTTGTGCTGGCGGATAGCAGTGACAATCGCGCCGTCGGCATCTGCGCCATTGAAGTGGCGGTAGGTTTGCAGGATCCCTGGTACAACTTCCGCGTCGGTACCCAGGTGCACGCCTCGAAAGAGCTGAACGTCTACGCCAGTTTGCCGACGCTGTCGCTGAGTAACGATCACACCGGCAGCAGCGAACTGTGCACGCTGTTCCTCGATCCTGACTACCGCGACGGTAAAAACGGCCATCTGCTGTCCAAGTCGCGCTTTCTGTTTATGGCGAATTTCCGCGAGCGCTTCATGAAGCACGTGGTTGCGGAGATGCGCGGCGTCAGCGACGAGCAGGGACATTCGCCGTTCTGGGACAGCGTGGGCAGCCGTTTCTTCTCCATGGAGTTTCGCCAGGCCGATTTTCTCAGCGGCACCGGGCAAAAAGCTTTTATCGCAGAACTGATGCCCAAGCATCCGCTGTATATCCACTATCTGTCGGAAGCGGCACAGCAGGTGATTGGTGAAGTCCACCCGAAAACCGCGCCGGCGCGCGCGGTGCTGGAAGCCGAGGGTTTCCGCTATCTCAACTATATCGACATCTTTGACGGCGGCCCGACGCTGGAGTGTGAGATCGACCGCATCCGCGCCATCCGCAAGAGCAAAGTGCTGACCGCCAGCGAAGGCGAAGCTGAGGCGCACTGGCCGCTGTGTCTGGTGGCGAACTGCGACTATCAGCAGTTCCGCGTGGCGCTGCTGCCGGTCGATGTCGCATCCGGACAGGTTCTGATTAATCAGCAGCAGCGCACCGCGCTGCGCTGCGACTATGGCGATTCGCTGCGGGTGGTTACCCTGGGTCGCGAGGAGAATAACGCATGACGCATTTTATCAACGGTGAATGGCAGCCGGGCAGCGCAGAGACGCTGAGTAAACACAATCCGGTGAGCGGCGAGATCTTATGGCAGGGCAACGCTGCTTCTGCGGCGCAGGTGGCGGCGGCCTGTGAGGCGGCTCGCGCGGCGTTCCCGGCATGGGCACGTCTGCCGTTTGCTGCCCGCCAGGCGCGGGTAGAGGATTTTGCCCGTCTGCTGGAGCGGGATAAAACCGAGCTGGCGGCGATCATCGCACGTGAGACCGGCAAGCCGCGCTGGGAAACGCTGACCGAAGTGCAGGCGATGATCAATAAAGTGGCCATTTCGATTAAGGCTTATCACACCCGCACCGGCGAGCAGGCCGAAGGTGAGAGTTCACTGCGCCACCGGCCGCACGGCGTGCTGGCGGTGTTCGGCCCGTATAACTTTCCCGGCCATCTGCCGAACGGACATATCGTGCCGGCGCTGCTGGCGGGCAACTGCGTGTTGTTTAAACCGAGCGAACTGACCCCCGCCACCGCAGAGAAAACCGTGCAGCTGTGGCAGGAAGCGGGCCTGCCGGCGGGTACGCTGGCGCTGTTACAGGGCGGACGTGATACCGGCCAGGCGCTGGCGCAGGCGGAGCAGATTGACGGCCTGCTGTTTACCGGTAGCGCGGCCACCGGCTATCACCTGCATCGCCAGTTCGCCGGACAGCCAGAGAAAATGCTGGCGCTGGAGATGGGCGGCAACAATGCGCTGATTGTGGAAGATCCGGCCGACATTGATGGCGCGGTGCATATCGCTATTCAGTCGGCGTTCATTACCGCCGGCCAGCGCTGCACCTGCGCGCGTCGTTTGCTGGTGAAACGCGGTGCGGCGGGCGATGCCTTCCTGCAGCGCCTGGTCGAGGTGAGTGCGCGCCTCAAACCGGCAGCGTGGGATGCCGAACCGCAGCCGTTTATGGGCAGCGTGATTTCGCCCGCCGCCGCCGGGCAGATCTTCGCCGCCTGGCAGCAGCGGGTTGCGCTGGGTGGCAAGGTGCTGCTGGCGATGCGCTGGCCGGATCGCGACAGCGCGATTATTACGCCCGGCATCATCGACATGACCGGCGTCGCCGGACTGCCTGACGAAGAGGTGTTCGGACCGCTGCTGCAGGTCATTCGCTACGACCATTACGCGCAGGCGATTGGCCTCGCCAACGACACGCGCTACGGATTGTCGTGCGGGCTGGTGTCACCGCAGCGTGACCAGTTTGATCAGCTGCTGCTGGAAGCGCGCGCCGGCATCGTGAACTGGAATAAACCGCTGACCGGCGCCGCCAGTTCGGCACCGTTTGGCGGCGTGGGCGCCTCCGGTAATCACCGTGCCAGCGCCTGGTACGCGGCGGATTACTGCGCCTGGCCGATGGCCTCGCTGGAGAGCAGCAGCCTGGCGCTGCCAGGCAGCCTGTCGCCAGGGCTCGATTTTGCTGCTTCAGGAGCGACATCATGAAGGCGTTTGAAGCAAACTTTGATGGTCTGGTCGGCCTGACGCACCACTACGCTGGCCTGTCGTTTGGCAACGAAGCCTCCACGCGCAATCAGCTGCAGCCTTCCAATCCGCGGCTGGCGGCCAAACAGGGGCTGCTGAAAATGAAGGCGCTGGCCGACATGGGCTATGTGCAGGGCGTTATCCCTCCGCACGAGCGGCCCAACCTGCCGCTGCTGCGCCAGCTGGGATTCAGCGGCAGCGATGCGCAGGTGCTGGCCAAAGCGGCGCAGCAGGCACCGCAGCTGCTGTCAGCGGCCAGTTCGGCGTCGGCGATGTGGGTGGCCAATGCGGCCACGGTTTCGCCATCGGCCGACAGCGCCGACGGCAAAGTGCATTTTACCGTTGCCAACCTCAACAATAAGTTCCACCGGGCGATTGAAGCGCCGGAAACCGCCGACCTGCTGCGCGCCATCTTCCGCGATGGCCGCCACTTCAGCGTACACGACGCGCTGCCGCAGGTGGCGCTGTTTGGTGACGAAGGCGCAGCCAACCATAACCGCTTCGGCGCTGACTATGGCGCGCCCGGCGTTCAGCTGTTTGTCTACGGCCGCGACGGCCAGCAGCAGGGCAGCGCACCGGCGCGCTATCCGGCGCGCCAGACGCGTGAAGCCAGCGCGGCGGTGGCGAGACTGCATCAGCTGGATGACGCGCGCACGCTGTTTGCTCAGCAAAATCCGGCGGTGATCGATCAGGGGGTGTTCCACAATGATGTAATCGCCGTCAGCAATCAGCAGGTGTTTTTCTGCCACGAAGAGGCGTTTGTCGACCAGCCCCAGCTGCTGCAACAGCTGGCGGATCAGGTGCCGGGCTTCCAGCCGGTTGTGGTGCCGCGCGATCGCGTGTCAGTGGCCGATGCGGTGAACACCTATCTGTTTAACAGCCAGCTGCTACAGCATCCGGACGGCGGCATGCGGCTGGTGCTGCCGGAAGAGTCGCGCCAGCATCCCGGCGTGTGGCGCTACCTGAGCGAGCTGGTGGAGAGCGGCGGCCCGATTCGCGCGCTGCAGGTGTTTGATCTGCGTGAAAGCATGTGCAACGGCGGCGGACCGGCCTGCCTGCGTCTGCGCGTGGTGTTAACCGAGGCGGAGCGTCAGGCCGTCAATCCGGCCGTGCTGATGAACGATCGCCTGTTTACGCGTCTGAATGACTGGGTGGATCGTCACTATCGCGACCGCCTGACGCAGGCCGATCTGGCCGATCCGCAGCTGCTGAGCGAAGGGCGAAGCGCGCTGGACGAGCTGACACAGCTGCTAGACTTAGGCAGTGTCTACGCGTTTCAGCGTTAACGCCGGGGGCAAATATGTTGCCCCCTGTGTCAGAAAGGAGTGAACATGCAGGACTTTTTACAGCAAACCTTGTCAGGCAGGCCGCCCGCACAGCGGCAGGGCAGTAACGCCCACCTGCACTGGCAGTGGCATGATGAGGGCATACTATCCCTGACACCGCATACGCCTACGCAGCAGGCGCTGGTTCTCTCCGCCGGGATTCACGGCAACGAGACCGCCCCGGTGGAGATCCTCAATCTGTTGCTGACGCCGCTGCTGCAGGGGGAAAAACCGCTGGCCGTGCGCCTGCTGGTGATCCTCGGCAACCCGGCGGCGCTGCGCAGCGGCAAACGCTACCAGCATTATGATATCAACCGGCTGTTCGGTGGCCGCTGGCAACAGGTGGCCGACGTGCCGGAGGCGCAGCGCGCGCTCCAGCTGGAGCAGGCGCTGGAGAACTTCTGGTGCGAGTGCCTCGATCACGAAATTCGCTGGCATCTCGATTTGCACACCGCGATTCGCGGTTCGTGGCATACGCGCTTTGGCGTGATGCCGCTCAACAGCCAGCCGTGGCCAGCAGATTTTTTACACTGGCTGGCAGCGGCCGAACTGGAAGCGCTGGTGTTTCACCGTGCGCCGGGCGGCACCTTCACCCACTTCAGCTGTGAACACTACGCGGCAGCCAGTTGTACGCTGGAGCTGGGAAAGGCGCTGCCGTTTGGCGAGAACGATCTCACGCAGTTCAGCGGTGTGCAGCGTGCGCTGGCGGCGCTGCTGTACGGTGAGGCGCTGCCGCCGGTGCGCGAGACGCCGCGCCATTATCGCGTGGCACAGCAAATCACCCGGCACGGCGAGCAGTTTGTTCTGCACATGGGCCCGGAAACTCTCAACTTCACGGCTTTCCCGCAGGGCACGCTGCTGGCGGAAGAGGGTGAGCGGCGCTATTACGTGCAGCAGGCGCGTGAATATGTGCTGTTCCCCAATCCCAACGTGGCACCGGGCCTGCGCGCCGGGCTGATGCTGGTGGAGGAGAGTGAGCAGACCCAGGCGCTGGAGTTGTAATCCGAAAGCTTTACCCGGCAATCCCTCCTCTCCCTGTAACGGGAGAGGTCACGGATGAGCAGAGAACGTGCGCAAATTAACGACATTTTCCCTTCCGCAAAACCGACAAAGCCATTACACTCCTCCTTAATTCCTGCGCTTTCCCCTTGATCGTCATACTCTTTTGCAATTCCTCACGCATTTCTTCGCAATCTCTCCATGATTGCCCGATAACTGTCTTTTATGCTTGCAGGGCTTTACTCAGCCTCTGAGTAGTTGACGTTCAGCGTCGTATGCTTGTTTCCGAAGACGCGACACAGGCTGTCGTCATTAAACTGAAAAGTAAGGACAATATTATGCGTAAACTGACCTCCCTGTTTCTGGCTACCGCAATGGCTTTCGGCGCCGCCAATATCGTCCATGCTGCGGCTGACAACCTGACGCCGCCGCCAGCGGGCAGTGAAAAACCGATGCACAAGCCGATGCGCCACCACGGCATGGACATGATGTTCAAAGACCTCAACCTGACCGACGCGCAGAAAACCCAGATTCGCGACATCCTGCGTGACAGCCACAAAGACATGAAGCGTCCATCGCTGGAAGAGCGTCGTGCTAACCACAGCATCATCGCATCCGATACCTTTGACCGTGCCAAAGCAGAAGCGCAGGCAAACAAAATGAGCGCCAATGCGAAAGAGCATGCGCTGAAGATGCTGGAAACCCAGAACAAGATCTATAACGTGCTGACGCCAGACCAGAAGAAGCAGTACAACGCCAACTTTGAGGAACGTCTGACAGAAAAAGGCCCGCATGACGGTAAAATGCCGCCACCGCCGGCTGATGGCGAATAAGCCGTTTAGCTCACCGGTTTGAGACCGCCGACGTTGTCCATTGCACACGCTGCTTTGGGCAGCGTCGGCGGTTTTGCGTTACAGCTCAATCAGCGGATAAACGCCGGACAGCAGCGGTCGGCAGAGAATTTTGTAGCCGTCATGGTCGAAGCCGTGACGCGCACGCTGCAGCTGACGCGCTTCCTGCTCACTGCTGACCGATCCCAGCCAGAACCAGTGATCGATGACGTGAATCTGCGTCATCTCCGTCCCGCGCTCCACCATACCCACCGGGCCCTGCCACGGCCAGCATACCACGCGCAGCTGCTCCAGCCCTGCCAGCAGGCGCTGCTGATGCGCCGCCAGCGGTTCCGCCCCGCAGCAGGCACCGGCACAGCGTTTAAGCGCCGCGCGGAAACAGCCGCGCCCCGGCTGCAGGCGCTCTAATCCCAGCAGGCCGTGACACAGGCGCAGCTCATCGGCGAGGCTTTTCAGCTTCTCTAACGCGGCAAAGCGGCTGCGGAATAACCCGTACAGGTCAGGCGAGGAGGAGAAATCGAGATCGCGTGCGTACACCACCTGCGGTGCGCCATCGCCCAGCTGCAGCGAGCACAGCTGGCGGTTTTTGCGCAGGCGCTTATTGAACAGCGGCTGCTGTGTTTTGATCATCTGCGCTTCGAGCAGCTGTGCGCCCACGTCCCCGGCGGTGGGGATCCAGCTGACGCGGCGCGCCTGGCGCAGCATGCTGGCTTCATCCGCCGTGCGAAAATGGGCCATCACCCGGCTGCGCAGGTTGATACTCTTGCCGATGTACAGCGGCAGGTTGTCGTTATCACCGTGGAAAGTGTAAACGCCTGGCTGATTAGGCAAGCCTTCCAGCCACTGACGCAGATGTTCGGGATATTGATAGATAGCCGCCGCATCAAATTCGAGGCGATGGCGGTTTGCTCGTCTGACCAAAGAACGCTCCGCTTACTGGTTGTGCATACAGTATATCAGCGTGCGCGTTTTCTCGCCAGCGGGGACGTGAAGAGGCTGGCTTCCCGCCGGGGGAGCGGGAAGCCGCAGGGATTACTTCTTCCAGAAGTCGTCGAACACGGTGATCGGCGGACGACGTTTATGCTCGGTTTTGGTGTACCAGCCTTCAATGATTTTCGCCGCGTCGGCGTCGATGGTTTTGCCTTCAAGGAAATCATCAATCTGCTGATAGGTTACGCCCAGCGCCACTTCATCCTGCAGACCGGGACGATCGTCCTCCAGATCGGCGGTGGGGTGTTTGAGATAGAGGTGTTCCGGGCAGCCGAGCGCTTTCAGCAGCTGTTTGCCCTGGCCTTTGTTGAGGCGGAAAATCGGGTTGATGTCGCTGCCGCCGTCGCCGTACTTGGTAAAGAAGCCGGTCACTGCTTCTGCGGCGTGATCGGTGCCGACCACGACGCCTTTGGTCATGCCGGCAATGCTGTACTGGGCTTTCATGCGTTCGCGCGCTTTCTCGTTGCCGCGCACAAAATCCGACAGGGCAATGCCCGCCTCCTGCAGCGCGCGCTCGCTGGCCAGTACCGCTTCTTTGATGTTGACCACCAGCGTGCGATCCGGCTGGATAAATGCCAGCGCATCCTGACAATCCTGCTCGTCAGCCTGCACGCCATACGGCAGGCGCACGGCGATAAAGCTGTAGTCGTGATCGCCGGTCTCTTCACGCAGTTCAGTGATAGCAGTCTGCGCCAGCTTGCCGGTCAGCGTTGAGTCCTGACCGCCGCTGATGCCGAGCACAAGGGTTTTGATAAACGGATGGGCTTTCAGATAGGACTTCAGAAAATCGACGCTGACGCGGATCTCCTGCTGCGGGTCGATAACCGGTTTAACACCCAGGGCCTGAATGATTTCCTGCTGCAGTGACATGAACCTCTCCTCAAGTCGGTAGCCTGACGGCACAATGCGAATCATGTGCTAAAGCTAACGCCTCCGCAGAAAAACAACAAGCCGAACGGCTTGTTGTCCGGTGTTTCTGTTGGCAATTCAGGCGCTTTTTGGTTTCTGCGCCAGCAGCATGAACATCACGATGGCCAGCATAAAGCAGCCAAAGATGGTGGCCGTCATGCTGATGACCGAGGTGCCGCCAAGGCCGGTGATCGGTACGCTGAGCGCGCCGAGCGAGAACATCGCAACGCCGATCACCGCCGAGGCGCTGCCGGCGCGGTGGCCCTGGCTCTGCATCGCCAGCGATGACGCGGTGGTGGCGATCACGCCGTTACTGGCGATGGTGAAGAACAGCGCCACCAGCACCAGCGGCAGCGGCGCGCCGCTCACGCCGGCCAGTAGCAGGCAGCTGGAGGCGACAAACGCCAGCGTCAGGCCGCCCTTCAGCACGCGATATTCGCCCCACAGCGGACAGAGCCGGGCGCTGGTCTGGGAAGCAATCACCAGGCCAATACCGTTCGCCGCAAAGCACAAGCTGAACGCCTGCGGTGACAGGCCGTAAATCTGCTGCAGCACAAACGGCGAGGCGCCGATATAAGCAAACATGCCGGACATCATGAAGCCCTGCGTCAGGCAGAAGCCCATAAACGGCCGGTGGGTGATGACCTGGCCGAGCGCCGCCCAGGCGGAGAAGATCGATCCCTGGCTACGGCGTTCGGCCGGCAGGGTTTCGCGCAGCTTCCAGCGCGCCAGCAGAATCAGCAGCACGGCAATCGCGCCCAGCACTACAAAGATGCCGCGCCAGTTCAGCACCGTCATCAGCGCACCGCCCAGCACCGGCGCACCAATCGGCGCCAGGCCATTCACCAGCATCAGCAGGGCAAAAAAGCGCGTCAGCTCATGGCCGCTATACATATCGCGGGCAATGGCACGCGACAGCACCGCGCCGCCGGCACCGGCCAGCCCTTCAAACAGGCGCGCCACCAGCAGAGCGTGAATATCCTTCGCCAGCGCACAGCCAATCGAGGCGATGAACAGCAGCGCCAGCGACAGCAGCAGCGGACGAATACGACCAAACTTATCGCTCATCGGTCCAAACAGCAGCTGACCGGCGCCCAGCCCCAGCAGACCGGCGGTCAGACTTAGCTGGGCAGTAGCGGTTTCGCTACCGAGGTCGCGCGCCAGTTCAGGCAGGGCAGGCAGATAGAGATCGATACAAAGCGGCCCGAGCGCGGCGAGCAGGCCGAGCGTGATGGCATAAACCAGCCGGTTAGGGGGTGCAGGTGTCATTGATCCTCTGTGTTATTTTTGGCTTTAAGATGTATCTTGCGCCGCGATTATACGGAGCCGGTGACGGCAACACAGCATCTTTACGTAATCCTGACGCTTCAGAACTGACCGAAAGCACCGCCATTGAGTTGATAAATCTGGAATTATGTTCCAGGCTTAGTGGGACATGGACAAAGTATGAGGAACAACAAGATGAATAAAGTGCTGGGATGTATCGCTGCCGCTATGACGCTGGCAGCCCTGTCTGGTTGTACAACTTACGATCGTGCGGAAAGCTACGTGACTAAGCCTGTGGTGAAGGATGTGAAAAAAGGCATGACGCGTGAACAGGTGCGCCAGATTGCCGGACCGGCGTCAACCGAGATTACCATGGTTCACGCACGGGGTACCTGCCAGACCTACGTGATTGGTGAGCGTGATGGCAAACAGCAGACTTATTTTGTGAGCTATAACGACACCGGTCGCGTCATGAACTACGGCTTCCAGAGCTGTAAGGATTACGATACCGATCCGCAAGCCGCGCAGTAACGGTAGCAGAATAACAAACGGCCCGTCTCAGACGGGCCGTTTTTCTTTGTGCGCTTACAGCCCATACGGCCGCGGCACCTCAATGTAGCTGCCGCTGATCTCGCGCTGATAGTAGTGACCATCCTGCACGTAATAGCGTTTGCCGTTGTAATCCAGAACGCGCATGGCGCTGGTCGGTGGGCCATCCGGTGGCTGGACCACCACGTAGGTGTCGCCCTGCCGCTGGTAGTAGCTACCGTTCAGCAGGTAGTAGGTCAGTCCGCCAATCAGCACGGCGGTCGCGGCCTCCGGCAGAAAACGCAGCGGTCCGGGATGTCCCCAGCGGGGTCCCGGACCACCCCAGTGCGGGCCGGGTCCCGGACCCCAGCCATACGGATGAGCAAAACTTACAGTTGGCGCTATCAGGGTTAACGCCAGCATTGAGGCGATAACGTTTCTCATGGGGGTTCTCCTGCGGTAACTCCCCGCAGCATTCGCCTTTCAGCGCGCAAACTCAAGCAAAAAACCGTCGATTTTGCCTCCGTTTACCATGCTTAACGTTTTCCTGACGTTAGCGCCATGATTGCGGAAAAAAGTGCAGAAAACGGCAAAAAAAACGGCAGGCTTTGCGGCCTGCCGTTACGGGAAAACGGGTTACTTAGCGGTGCGCCAGTTCCGCGTGTTCGTCGCTCTCCAGCACTTTTTTGTCGGTCATACCCAGCCAGCGGCTGGTCAGTGAACCGGCGGTCATCGAGCCGTTAACGTTGAGCGCAGTACGGCCCATATCAATCAGCGGCTCGATGGAGATCAGCAATGCCACCAGCGTGACCGGCAGTCCCATCGCCGGCAGGACGATCAGCGCGGCAAAGGTCGCGCCGCCACCGACGCCCGCCACACCGGCTGAGCTCAGCGTGACAATACCGACCAGCGTGGCGATCCATACCGGGTCAAACGGGTTGATACCCACGGTCGGCGCTACCATCACCGCCAGCATGGTGGGATAGAGGCCGGCACAGCCGTTCTGGCCGATGGTCGCGCCAAACGAGGCTGAGAAGCTGGCAATGGATTCCGGAACGCCCAAACGACGCGTCTGTGTCTCCACGTTCAGCGGAATACTGGCGGCGCTGGAACGGCTGGTGAAGGCAAAAGTAATCACCGGCCAGACTTTACGGAAGAAGCGCAGCGGGTTGATACCGTTGATTGACAGCAGCAGCGCGTGAACGCCAAACATGATTGCAAGGCCGAGATACGAGGCCACCACAAAGCCGCCCAGCTTGATGATGTCCTGCAGGTTGGAACCGGCAACCACTTTGGTCATCAGCGCCAGCACGCCGTACGGCGTCAGCTTCATGATCAGACGGACCAGCTTCATCACCCAGGATTGCAGGGTGTCAATCGCTACCAGCACGCGCTCGCCTTTGGCTTTGTCATCTTTCAGCAGCTGCAGCGCCGCCACGCCGAGGAACGCAGCGAAAATCACTACGCTGATGATCGACGTAGGATTGGCACCGGCCAGATCGGCAAACGGGTTTTTCGGGATAAAGGAGAGCAGCAGCTGCGGCGTACTGAGATCCGCGACTTTACCAACGTAGTTGCTCTGGATGGCGCTCAGACGCGCGGTTTCCTGCGCGCCCTGTACCAGTCCCTCGGCGCTGAGGTGGAACAGGCCGGTCACCAGCACGCCCACCAGTGCGGAAATGGCGGTGGTAAACAGCAGCACGCCGATGGTCAGCACGCTGATTTTGCCCAGCGACGAGGCGTTATGCAGCCGCGCCACCGCACTGAGGATCGAGGCAAACACCAGTGGCATGACAATCATCTGCAGCAGCTGAACATAGCCGTTGCCGACGATGTTGAACCAGCCAATCGACTCTTTCACCACCGGGCTGTTTTCGCCATAAATGGCCTGCAGTGCCAGGCCAAAGATCACCCCCAGCACCAGGCCGGTCAGCACACGCTTCGACAGGCTCCAGCTCTGGTTGCCGACGCGGTTTAACGCAATCAGCAGCGCGACAAATGCCACGATATTGATGATCAGAGGAATATTCATTGTTGACTCCTGAAGGTCGCCACGCGATCGCGCCGCGTAACCGAAAATAGCAGAGGGATCCTCTGTAACTGTCGCGGCATGGTACCAGTTGGCCCTGCGGGAACAATATATCTAAATAGTCTGGGTTATAACTAAATGGAATTTAAGGCGATTATTTCAGCAATTGCTGGCAGAAGGATAAATACATCAGCGCGTACTGCCGTTCACCAGCCGGCCAATGCCGTTCTGCAGATTGTTGAACAGCTGCTCCGGCCAGCCGTTGGCGCCAAACGACGGCATGCCGGGCGGAAACCACAGCGCATAGCCCACCAGAGCGAGGCACAGCGCGCGCTCCAGTTGATTACCTTGCTGGCTGTTGAGGATAGGCAGGCGAAAGCGCCAGCGGCACGGCCACAGCAGCGGCACGCCGGCGGGCGTCAGCATATCGGCGACAATGTGGCTCAGATAGCCGAGCGTCATGCCCTGCAGGACATCCGCTGGCAGGAACCAGTCAGCCGGCACGTTAATCTGAAACAGCCACAGGCTGACCGCCACCGCCAGCAGGCTATGGGTAAAGCCGCGATGGCCAAAAGCGCGGGCTATTGGCTGCGACAGCCACTTTAGCCGCTGGCCCAGCACCGATTTAGGGTGATCGATATCCGGCAGCAGGCAAGTCAGCAGCGCAGCCGGCACCAGATGCCACCAGTCGGCACTGGTCATCACCGGCGTCAGTTCGGCGCGTTTGGCAAATATCGCACTGGCGATGGCAAAAATGATATGGCCTTCGGCCGTCATGATGGAACCTGGCTGCAAAAACTGTCGATGCATCCAGTATAGGGATTTATCCAGTAAATGAGAACGGTGACGCTGTAACGAAGAGTGAATTTTTTGCTGACCCGCGCCTGAAAAAAGCGCGGGAAATTAACGGTCTGGCTTACTTTTGCACCTGGCAACCGGGCGAAACCTCAGCCAGGCGTAACGCGCAATGCACAGCGATCAGTTAAACAGATGTTCCGCCTGCAGCTGCGTCAGGTTTTCCAGTTGCACATTGGCCAGTGCCCAGCGCGCATCGTGGCGATGTTCGGCGGCAGGCACCACGATGGAACGCATGCGCGCGGCTTTACTGGCGATCATGCCGTTGAACGAGTCTTCCAGCGCCACGCAGTTGAGTGGATCAACCCCCAGCTTTGCCGCAGCATCCAGATACACCTGCGGATGCGGTTTGCTGTAAGGCAGCGCTTCAGCCGAGGCGAGGGCGCTAAAGTAGTGACGCAGGTTGAACATCTCCAGCACGCGTTCCAGCATCGCCAGCGGGGACGCCGAGGCCAGCGCAATCCCCAGGCCCTGTTGCTGACACAGCTGCAGCGCCTGCTCTACGCCGGGCAACAGCGGCCGGGTCTCTTCGACCAGCGCCAGCGCACGGGCAATAATACGCTGAGTGACTTCGGCCTGATCCGGTCCGTTCCACGGCAGCGCCTCGTACCACATGCGTACGGTTTGATCGATGCGCAGGCCGAGTGTATCCGGCAGCTCGTGGCGGCGGCTAATATCCACATTCAGGCTGGCAAACACCTCCAGCTCGGCGCGATCCCATAGCGGTTCAGAATCGATCAGTAAGCCATCCATATCAAAAATAGCGGCCAGCACAGGGCGACGATAGGTCATACAACAGCTCCATTGACAGTTTGCCCTACCTTAACATGGGCGGCGGCGAAAACCGACTTACGGCAGGTTACGCATTTTTCAGGAAAATTTGCTGTAGTGCAGGTAGACTTAGGGCAAAACTACTGTTTGTGAAGGGAAGACACCATGACGTATCAACAGGCTGGCCGCATCGCCATCCTCAAGCGAGTGGCTGGCTGGGTGATTTTTATTCCGGCGCTGTTATCCACCCTTATCTCCATCTTAGGCTTCATGTTTAAACACAGCGAAAAGCAGCCCGGCATTGACGCCGTGATGCTTGACTTCGTGCATGTGATGGTGGATATGATTAAGTTCAACACGCCGTTTCTCAATGTGTTCTGGAACAATTCGCCGGTGCCGGAATTCAACGGCGGGGCCAATATTGGCTTCTGGCTGATCTATATCCTGATATTCGTGGGCATCGCTTTGCAGGCCTCGGGCGCACGCATGTGGCGTCAGGCGCGCCATATCAAAGAAGGCATTGAAGACCAGATGATTCTGGAACAGGCGAAGGGCAGCGAAGGGCGCACGCGGGCGCAGCTGGAAGAGAAAATCCATGTGCCGCGCCACACCATTTTGCTGCAGATTTTTCCGCTGTACATTCTGCCGGTGATCATCGCCGTGGCCGGTTACTTCGTGTTGAAACTGCTCGGCATGCTGTAAGGCGTCAGGCCGGTCTGACCTGGCGCTGGCCCAGCGCATCCTCCTCCAGCAACTGGCCGATAGCGAATTGCGCTTCGCCGGCCCAGTTGCCGCCAAAGACGTTGGCGCGGTTGAGCAGATAGTAGAGCTGATACACCGGCTGACGCTGCGAGAAGCCTTCCGGCAGCGGCCACACTGCATGATACCCTTCGTAAATCTGGCGCGGCAGATCGGCGTAGTAACTTAGCATCGCCAGGTCGCATTCGCGATCGCCCCAGTAGCAGGCGGGATCGAACAGCCACGGGCCACTGGCGCTGCCGGCGCAGTTGGCCGGCCACAAATCACCATGCAGTAACGACGGTTGCGGATGGTGATTAGCGAGGCTGCGCTGCACGCAATCCACGATCAACTCCATGTCACCGTAGTGCACGCCTTTCTCCGCCGCCAGCTGCAGCTGCCAGCCGATGCGCTGTTCGGCGAAAAACACCGACCATTTGCGTAACCAGCTGTTGGGTTGCGGCGTGGTGGTAATGTTGTTGTCGAAGTCGAGACCAAACTGCGGTTGCTCGCTCCACTGGTGCAGATGGGCCAGCTGCTGGCCGAGCTGGAATGCGCTTTGGGCGTCGAGTGGCTGCGGGGGAATGTATTCCAGTAGCAGAAAGCTGGTGTCACGATCGTTACCGACGCCGTAGACCTTCGGCACGCGTACCGTGTGGGTGCGCGCCAGCAGATCAAGCTGGTCGGCTTCCCAGCTGAACAGCGTCAGCATGTCGCGCGTGTTGCATTTGACGAACACCTCCAGTTCACCGTAGCGCAGGCGCCACGCCGGATGAATATCGCCACCGGGCAACTCATGACGTTCCGTGATTTCGGCATCGCCGGCGTACTCGCTTAACAGACGACTAATGGCTGACCACATCGGGTAATCCTCTTTATTCGCTGCGTAAGGTCGATTGTAACGCGCAAAACTTGCACAACTCCAGCGGCAATGCGCAATTTGCGTATTGCGTCAGGCTTGCGCTTTGAGAAACGCTTCCAGCGTGGTGACATCAGCGTCCGGCTGCTGATCAAGCGCCACTGCCGCCAGCCCGGCGGCGTGTTCCGCCAGCGCCTGCTCCTCCAGCGCACTGACAATGCCAAAGCTGTTGGTGCCCAGCTCGTGCGGATGGCCGTCCGCATCGTGTAACGTGGTGCTATAACCGCCGTTAACCATCGCGCTATTCAGCGCCTGCAGATCGCCGAGACCCCTTTCCTGATAACGGAAGGTGACAACGTAACGCTTGAGATCATGATCGCTCATCTTTTCACCTCATTGTTATCGAACAGATTTCAGCGTAGACCAGCGCCTGCGATAGAGCGAATTCTGCACAATCGCCCGGCGGCGCACAGCGTAAAGTCCTGTCAGGGTCGGCAGAAAATTCTTGTAGCATTTAAGCTGTTATTTGGTTATTTGCCGCCTATAATGCGCGCCGGAAATGGGAAGATTCCCAATCCACAAGCGGTGCCAGCGCAAAACCTGGCGATTCTGGTGCTTTCATACTTTTTTACAAAACTTACCGTAAATTGCATTGATTGCCCGGGAAAATTCTCCAGACTCATCTCTTTTTCAACTGTCGTACGGGTTACCTTTTAATGAAAGCCTTCAATAAGCTGTCCGCTGTTTTGTTGCTCTCCGCCGGAGCATTTTGTCACCAGGCCTTTGCAGATAACGCTGTCTTCACCTCAATGGATGACCCTTCTACGGCAAAAAAACCGTTTGAAGGCACCGCGTCAGCCGGTTACCTGGCACAGACCGGTAACACCACCAGCTCATCGCTGACCGCGTCAACCAGCATGACCTGGTATCAGACCTCAACGGCGTACAGCCTGTGGGGTAACGCCGCGAATACCTCATCCAACGATGAGCGCTCGTCGGAAACCTATAACATCGGTGGCCGTAGCCGTTACAACCTCAACAGCGCTGACTACCTGTTCGGTCAGGCGAGCTGGCTGAGCGACCGCCTGAACGGTTATGATTCACGCGATGTCCTGACCGCCGGTTACGGTCGTCAGATCCTCAACGGTCCGGTGCACTCGCTGCGTGCTGAATTCGGTCCGGGTGTACGTTACGATGACTTCCACGATGGCGGCCACGAAACCAAAGCACTGGGCTACGGCGCGCTGAGCTACCAGTGGCAGCTGACTGACACCACCAAATTCATCCAGGGTGTGTCGGTGCTGAGCAGCTTTGGTGAAGACACCACGCTGAACTCCGAAACCGCACTGCAGGTGGCGATCAACGACCACTTCGCGCTGAAACTGGGCTACAACGTCACCTGGAATAACAATCCGCCAGAATCTGCGCCAGACCGTACCGACACCAAAACCACGGTCCAGCTCTCTTACGCGATGTAAACCAGAGCGCATTGTTACACCGTCGCCCGGCCTGTGCCGCGCGGCGTTTTTTTTTGATCTCTCTTTGGCTTAGCGCATTTCTTCGCGGGTTTTGCTCACTGCGGAAAGCTGTTATCATCGTTGCCGCTTTACGCGCCTGGCGTCATTCCGACAGTGTGGGTCTGACATCGCGCCAGGTTAACCAAACAAAACTCAGTGTTGCATGTAGGCTTTCGTGTGGCTTACCACTGCAATTAAGGATATGAAATGCCAGTAATTACTCTTCCTGATGGCAGCCAGCGCGTATTTGACCGTCCGGTCAGCGTGATGGACATTGCGCTGGATATCGGTCCGGGTCTGGCGAAAGCCTGCATTGCCGGTCGCGTCAATGGCGAACTGGTGGATGCGGTTGATCCGATCACCAGCGATGCGCAGGTCGCCATCATCACCGCGAAAGATGAAGCCGGTCTGGAAATTATTCGTCACTCCTGTGCGCACCTGTTAGGGCATGCGATCAAACAGCTGTGGCCGAATACCAAAATGGCCATCGGTCCGGTTATCGATAACGGCTTCTATTATGATGTCGATCTCGACCATACGCTGACCCAGGAAGATCTTGAGCTGCTGGAAAAGCGCATGCACCAGCTGGCTGAGACCAATTACGACGTCGTGAAGAAGAAGGTGAGCTGGCAGGAAGCGCGTGACGTGTTTGCCGCGCGGGGCGAAAGCTACAAAACCACTATTCTTGACGAAAACATCAGCTATGACGATCGTCCTGGCCTGTATCATCATGAAGAATACATCGACATGTGCCGCGGTCCGCACGTGCCGAATATGCGTTTCTGCCATCATTTTAAACTGCAGAAAATCTCCGGAGCCTACTGGCGCGGCAACAGCGACAACAAAATGCTGCAGCGTATTTACGGTACGGCCTGGGCAGATAAGAAACAGCTGGCGGCGTATCTGCAGCGTCTGGAAGAGGCCGCGAAGCGCGATCACCGTAAAATCGGTAAGCAGCTCGATCTCTACCACATGCAGGAAGAAGCACCGGGTATGGTATTCTGGCACAATGACGGCTGGACCATCTTCCGCGAGCTGGAAGTGTTTGTGCGCACCAAGCTGAAAGAGTACGACTACCAGGAAGTGAAAGGTCCGTTCATGATGGACCGCGTGCTGTGGGAAAAAACCGGGCACTGGGATAACTACAAAGAAGCGATGTTCACCACCTCTTCAGAGAACCGTGAATACTGCATCAAACCGATGAACTGTCCGGGTCACGTGCAGATCTTTAACCAGGGTCTGAAATCGTACCGCGACCTGCCGCTGCGTATGGCGGAGTTCGGTAGCTGTCACCGTAATGAGCCGTCAGGTGCGCTGCACGGTCTGATGCGCGTGCGCGGCTTTACCCAGGATGACGCCCACATCTTCTGTACTGAAGATCAGGTGCGTGATGAAGTGAACAGCTGCATCCGCATGGTCTATGACATGTACAGCACCTTCGGTTTTGAAAAAATCGTGGTGAAACTGTCGACGCGCCCTGAGAAGCGCATTGGCAGCGATGAGATGTGGGATCGTGCCGAAGTGGACCTCGCCGAAGCGCTGAAAGAGAACAACATTCCGTTCGAATATCAGCCGGGTGAAGGCGCCTTCTACGGCCCGAAAATTGAGTTTACGCTGCACGATTGTCTTGACCGCGCCTGGCAGTGCGGCACCGTTCAGCTAGACTTCTCCCTGCCGAAACGTCTGGACGCCACCTACGTGGGCGAAACCAACGACCGTCAGACGCCAGTGATGATTCACCGTGCGATTCTGGGTTCGATGGAGCGCTTCATCGGGATTCTGACCGAAGAGTTCGCCGGTTTCTTCCCGAGCTGGCTGGCGCCGGTACAGGCAGTGGTGATGAATATCACCGACGGCCAGGCAGAATATGTCAGTGAATTGACAAAGAAATTGCAGAATGCTGGCATTCGTGTCAAAGCAGACTTGAGAAACGAGAAGATAGGCTTTAAAATCCGCGAGCACACATTACGTCGCGTCCCTTACATGCTGGTCTGCGGTGAGAAAGAGGTGGAAGCAGGCAAAGTTGCCGTGCGCACCCGCCGTGGTAAAGACCTCGGGAGCATGGACGTAGATGTGTTTGTTGAGAAGCTGCAACAAGAGATTCGCAGCCGACATCTTCACCAATTAGAGGAATAAGGTTATTAAAGGCGGAAAACGAGTACAACCGACGCGTCCGAACCGTATCAACGGCGAAATCCGTGCCACCGAAGTGCGCTTAACTGGCGTAGACGGCGAGCAACTTGGCATTGTCTCACTGCGCGAAGCGATTGAGAAAGCAGAAGAAGCTGGCGTAGATTTAGTTGAAATTAGCCCGAACGCCGAACCGCCGGTTTGCCGCATTATGGATTACGGCAAGTTCCTTTATGAAAAGAGCAAATCTTCTAAGGAACAGAAGAAGAAGCAAAAAGTTATCCAGGTCAAGGAAATCAAATTCCGTCCTGGTACCGATGAAGGCGACTATCAGGTAAAACTCCGCAGCCTGATTCGTTTTCTGGAAGAGGGCGATAAAGCCAAAATCACGCTGCGTTTCCGTGGTCGTGAGATGGCGCACCAACAGATCGGTATGGAAGTGCTTAACCGCGTGAAAGAAGATCTGAATGAACTGGCAGTGGTCGAATCCTTCCCGACGAAGATCGAAGGCCGCCAGATGATTATGGTGCTCGCACCTAAGAAGAAACAGTAGGCTTTCAAGTAATAATGCCGCGTAGCGTTCGCGCTGCGCGGATTTTTATTCGCCTGTCTGGTTCATTTTATTAACAATGCGAAGTGGATATTTGTAAAAATGCCAAAGATTAAAACTGTACGTGGCGCCGCAAAGCGCTTCAAGAAGACCGCTTCTGGCGGCTTCAAGCGTAAGCACGCAAACCTGCGTCATATTCTGACTAAAAAGTCTACTAAGCGTAAACGTCACCTGCGTCCAAAAGGCATGGTGTCTAAAGGCGATCTGGGTCTGGTTGTTGCCTGCCTGCCCTACGCATAAGTTAACCCTTTTTTAATTCCCCGATAGATTTCGGGTTGCAGTCAGGCGGCAACGGAATGAATCCTGGAGCTTACATCAGTAAGTGACTGGGATGAATGAAGGCAGCCAACGCCACTGCGGCACGAGAGATGATGGGGAAATCACAGAATATGATATAGGAGAGCTCACATGGCTCGCGTAAAACGTGGTGTAATTGCTCGCGCACGTCACAAGAAAATCTTAAAACAAGCTAAAGGCTACTATGGTGCACGTTCACGTGTTTACCGCGTTGCCTTCCAGGCTGTTATCAAAGCTGGTCAGTATGCTTACCGCGACCGTCGTCAGCGTAAGCGTCAGTTCCGTCAGCTGTGGATCGCACGTATCAACGCTGCGGCGCGTCAGAACGGTATCTCTTACAGCCGTTTCATCAATGGCCTGAAAAAAGCGTCCATTGAAATCGACCGTAAAATCCTCGCTGACATCGCTGTATTCGACAAAGTGGCATTCACTGCACTGGTTGAAAAAGCAAAATCAGCTCTGGCGTAAGTCAGGTAAAAAAGGGAGCTTGCTCCCTTTTTTATTGCCTGCAACCCACGCAAATGATTGACATTTTAGCCGCAGGGCATTTCAATAGTGCGGTTTCTATCAAGACAAGGTAACGCAAGCATGCACGCTGCTATTTTCCGTTTCTTTTTTTACTTTAGCGCCTGATCGTCAGGGGCTTTTGCGCATAAGAAAAGAAACGAAAAATCGCGCTGAAAGCCTCCCTCGTGGAGGCTTTTTTGTTTCCGGCGACACTTAATCGGATCGCACGATCCCAACGAGAACTGACCAGCCCGGCTGGAAGAAGAGGAAATCATGTCCCAACTCGCAGACCTGGTGGCCCGTGCCACGGCCGCCATCGACGAGGCGTCGGATATCGCCGCCCTGGACGCCGTGCGCGTCGAATTTCTGGGTAAAAAAGGGCACCTGACGCTGCAAATGACCACCCTGCGTGAACTGCCGGCGGAAGAGCGCCCGGCGGCCGGTGCGGTCATCAACGACGCCAAACAGCAGGTACAGGACCGTCTCAACGCGCGTAAAGATACGCTGGAAAGCGCGGCGCTGAATGCCCGCCTGGCGGCTGAGACTATCGACGTGTCGCTGCCGGGACGCCGTATCGAGAACGGCGGTCTGCATCCGGTGACCCGCACCATCGATCGTATCGAAACCTTTTTCGGCGAGTTGGGTTTCGCGGTGGCGACCGGTCCGGAAATTGAAGACGATTATCACAACTTTGATGCGCTGAATATTCCGGGGCATCACCCGGCGCGCGCCGATCACGACACCTTCTGGTTCGATGCCACGCGCCTGCTGCGCACCCAGACTTCCGGCGTGCAGATCCGCACCATGAAAAATCAGCAGCCGCCGATTCGTATCATCGCGCCGGGCCGCGTATACCGTAACGATTACGATCAGACGCACACCCCGATGTTCCATCAGATGGAAGGTCTGATTGTCGATAAAGACATCAGCTTCACCAATCTGAAAGGCACGCTGCATGACTTCCTGAACAACTTCTTCGAAGAGAACCTGCAGATTCGCTTCCGCCCGTCCTATTTCCCGTTCACCGAACCGTCAGCGGAAGTGGACGTGATGGGTAAAAACGGTAAATGGCTGGAAGTGCTGGGCTGCGGCATGGTGCATCCAAACGTACTGCGCAACGTGGGCATCGACCCGGAAATCTACTCCGGCTTCGCCTTCGGTATGGGCATGGAGCGTCTGACCATGCTGCGCTACGGTGTGACCGATCTGCGCGCCTTCTTCGAAAACGATTTACGTTTCCTCAAACAATTTAAATAAGGGCAGGTTATCCAATGAAATTCAGTGAACTCTGGTTACGCGAATGGGTAAATCCAGCCCTGGACAGCGCCGCGCTGTCTGAGCAAATCACCATGGCCGGTCTGGAAGTCGACGGCGTCGACCCGGTGGCAGGGGCGTTTCATGGCGTCGTGGTGGGTGAAGTGGTGGAGTGCGGCCAGCACCCGAACGCCGACAAACTGCGCGTCACCAAAATCAACGTGGGTGGCGACCGCCTGCTGGATATCGTCTGCGGCGCACCAAACTGCCGTCAGGGGCTGAAAGTGGCGGTGGCGACTGTTGGTGCCGTGCTGCCAGGCGATTTCAAAATCAAAGCGGCAAAACTGCGCGGTGAGCCGTCAGAAGGCATGCTGTGCTCGTTCTCCGAGCTGGGGATTTCTGACGATCACAACGGGATTATCGAGCTGCCAGCCGATGCGCCGGTGGGCACCGATATTCGCCAGTACCTGCAACTGGATGACAACACCATCGAAATCAGCGTGACGCCGAACCGTGCCGACTGTCTGGGCATCATCGGTATCGCGCGTGACGCGGCGGTGATTAATGGCCTGCCGCTGCAGGCGCCGGTCATCGAGCCGGTTAAAGCCACCATTAACGACACCTTCCCGATTCGCGTTGACGCCACCGATGCCTGCCCGCGCTACCTGGGCCGGGTGGTAAAAGGCGTAAACGTGAAAGCTGAAACGCCGCTGTGGATGCGCGAAAAACTGCGCCGCTGCGGTATCCGCTCGATCGATCCGGTGGTGGATATCACTAACTACGTGCTGCTGGAGCTCGGCCAGCCGATGCACGCCTTCGATCTCGACCGCATTGACGGCGGTATCGTGGTGCGCCTGGCGAAAGAGGGGGAAACCCTGACGCTGCTCGACGGCAGCGAAGCGACCCTCCACAGCGATACGCTGGTGATTGCTGATCACCACAAAGCGCTGGCGATGGGTGGCATCTTCGGCGGTGAGCACTCCGGCGTCAACGAAGCGACGCAGAACGTGCTGTTTGAGTGCGCGTTCTTCGATCCGCTGGCGATCACCGGTCGTGCGCGTCGTCATGGTCTGCATACCGATGCTTCCCACCGCTACGAGCGCGGTGTCGATCCAGCGCTGCAGCATAGGGCGCTGGAGCGCGCCACTCAGCTGCTGCTGGCGATTTGCGGCGGCGAAGCCGGACCGGTTATCGATCAGACCGATGCCAGCAAACTGCCGGCGCGCGCTACCATTACGCTGCGCCGTGAGAAGCTGGACCGCCTGATTGGCCACGTCATTGCGGATGAGCAGGTGACCGATATCCTGACCCGTCTCGGCTGTGACGTCACCGTCGGCAACGGCGAATGGCAGGCCGTCGCCCCGAGCTGGCGCTTCGATATGGCCATCGAAGAAGACCTGGTCGAAGAAGTGGCGCGCGTATACGGCTACAACAATATTCCGGATGTGCCGGTGAAAGCCAGCCTGCTGATGACCCAGCACCGTGAAGCCGATCTGTCGCTGAAGCGTGCCAAAAACCTGCTGGTGGATAAAGGCTACCAGGAAGCGATTACCTACAGCTTTGTCGATCCGAAAGTGCAGCAGCTGCTGCATCCGGGCGAAGAAGCGCTGATTCTGCCCAGCCCGATTTCCAGCGATATGTCGGCGATGCGCCTGTCGCTGTGGACCGGTCTGCTCGGCGCCGTGGTGTATAACCAGAACCGTCAGCAGAGCCGCGTGCGCCTGTTTGAGAGCGGTTTACGCTTTGTGCCTGATACGCAGGCCGATCTCGGCATCCGTCAGGATCTTATGCTGGCGGGCGTGCTGAGCGGTAACCGCTACGAAGAGCACTGGGATCTGGCGCGCCAGACGGTTGACTTCTATGATTTGAAAGGCGATTTAGAGTCGCTGCTGGATTTGACCGGTAAACTCGACGCGATTTCGTTCCGTGCAGAAGCCAATCCGGCGCTGCATCCGGGACAGAGTGCAGGCATTTATTTAGCCGGCGAACGAATCGGATTTATCGGGGTGGTTCATCCGGAGCTGGAACGTAAGCTGGATCTTAACGGCCGCACCTTAGTGTTTGAACTGCTTTGGAATAAGGTCGCAGACCGCGTCCTGCCTGACGCGCGCGAGATCTCACGCTTCCCGGCAAACCGCCGTGACATCGCTGTGGTAGTGGCTGAAAATGTGCCCGCAGCAGATATCATCGCGGAGTGTAAGAAAGTTGGCGTAAATCAGGTAGTTGGCGTAAACTTGTTTGACGTGTACCGTGGTAAGGGCGTAAACGAGGGTGAAAAGAGCCTCGCGATTAGCCTGATTTTGCAGGATACCAGCCGGACACTCGAAGAAGAGGAGATTGCTGCGACCGTTGCCAAATGCGTTGCAGCATTAAAAGAGCGATTCCAGGCAACCTTGAGGGATTGAACCTATGGCGCTTACAAAAGCTGAAATGTCAGAGTACCTGTTTGAAAAACTCGGGTTGAGCAAACGCGATGCCAAAGAGTTGGTAGAGCTTTTTTTCGAAGAAGTTCGCCGCGCGTTGGAAAACGGAGAACAGGTAAAACTGTCCGGATTTGGTAATTTTGATCTGCGTGACAAAAACCAGCGTCCGGGCCGTAACCCGAAGACGGGGGAAGATATTCCAATCACCGCCCGCCGCGTGGTGACATTCCGTCCGGGGCAGAAGTTGAAAAGTCGCGTGGAGAACGCGTCACCCAAGGATGCTGACTGATTTCAGTATGACAAAAAGGCCGCTCAGCGGCCTTTTTTATGCGCGCAATCCCGGCAGCACGCTGCAGGCGCGGCTTTCTTTTTAGCGTAATCTCTCTACAATCAAATCTCTGTTTTCTCTGCCAATCTTACTTATGACTCTGCTGGATCAGCTGGCCCAACAGGCCGACCGTCGCAGCCGGCGCTGGCTCGGCGCGCTTACTGCCGCAGTGCTACTGCTGCTGGTGCTCAGTCTGTGCACGGGCGACAGCTGGATTTCTCCGCTGCAATGGTTTTCTGCCAGCGGCGATCTGTTCGTCTGGCAGCTGCGCCTGCCGCGCACTCTGGCGGTGCTGCTGGTGGGCGCGGCGCTGGCAGTCTGCGGCGTGGTGATGCAGGCGCTGTTCAACAATCCGCTGGCGGAGCCCGGGCTGCTGGGCGTATCGAACGGTGCCGGCATTGGCCTGGTGCTGGCGGTGCTGCTGGGTAACGGCGCACTGTGGAGCCTGGCGCTGGCAGCGATGGCGGGCGCGCTGCTGATCACGCTAATCCTGCTGCATTTTGCCCATCGTCAGCTGTCGGCCAGCCGTCTGCTGCTGACCGGCGTGGCGCTCGGCATTATCTGTAGCGCCATCATGACGTGGGCGGTGTACTTTAGCACCAGCCTCGATCTGCGCCAGCTGATGTACTGGATGATGGGCGGCTTTAGCGGTATCGACTGGCGCTACGGCTGGATGATGCTGGCGTTGCTGCCGGTGACGCTGGCGCTGCTGGCCAGCGCCCGGACGCTTAATCTGCTGGCGCTGGGGGAGGTGTCGGCGCGGCAGCTCGGCCTGCCACTGCTGCTGTGGCGCAATCTGCTGGTGCTGGCGATGGGCTGGCTGGTGGGCGTCAGCGTGGCGATGGCCGGTGCGATTGGATTTGTCGGACTGGTTATCCCCCATCTGCTGCGCCTCAGCGGCCTGAGCGATCATCGCTACCTGCTGCCGGCCGCGGCGCTGGCGGGCGCGGCAGTACTGCTGGCGGCGGACATTCTGGCACGGCTGGTGCTTACCTCGGCCGAGCTGCCAATTGGGGTGGTCACTGCCACGCTCGGCGCGCCACTGTTTATCATGTTATTAGTGAAGTCTTCGCGCTAGCTGCGGCTGGCACAGTGCAATCAACAACGGGAATCGACGATGAGCCTTTATCAGACAGAACTGGTTACGCTGGACGGTGAAAAAACCACGCTGGCACAGTATCAGGGCAAGGTGCTGCTGGTGGTTAACGTAGCATCAAAATGCGGCCTGACGCCGCAGTATGAACAGCTGGAGTCGCTGCAGAAGGCCTGGCAGGACAAAGATTTCAGCGTGCTGGGCTTCCCCTGTAATCAGTTTCTTGAGCAGGAACCGGGCAGCAACGAAGAGATCAAAACCTTCTGCAGCACCACATACGGCGTAACCTTCCCGCTGTTCGATAAAACGGACGTCAACGGCGAGCAGCGTCATCCGCTGTACCGTCAGCTGGTCGCCGCGCAGCCGGAAGCCGAACGCCCGGCAGGCAGCGGTTTCCTTGAGCGCATGGAGAGCAAAGGCCGCGCGCCGAAAGCGCCGGGCGATATCCTGTGGAATTTCGAAAAATTCCTCATCAACAAACAGGGTGAGGTGATCGCGCGCTTCTCGCCGGACATGACGCCGGACGATCCGATCATTCTGAAGCGCATTGAGCAGGCGCTGGCGGCGTAATGCTGCTGCAGTGCCACGGCCTGCGCGTGCCCGGACGGCTGAGCGCGGGGGAACTGACGCTCTGCCGCGGTGAGCGCGTGCACGTGGTCGGCCCTAACGGCGCCGGCAAGAGCACGCTGCTGACTGCGCTCGCTGGCCTGCTCGACGCCGAAGGGCAGCTGACGCTGGCCGGCCAGCCGCTGCAAAGCTGGTCGGGTGCCGCACTGGCACAGCAGCGCGCCTGGCTCCCGCAGCAGCAGCCGGCGCCTGCGGCGCTGCCGGTGTGGCACTATCTGCGGCTGCACAGCCCGCCGGGCGGCATCAACGCGCAGGCGACGCTCACTGACCTGCTGCAGCAGCTTGGCTTGCAGGATAAGCTGACGCGTCCGCTGGCGCAGCTCTCCGGCGGTGAGTGGCAGCGGGTGCGCCTGGCGGCGGTGGTGCTGCAGATCCATCCGGCAATTAATCCGCGCGGTGCGTTACTGATTCTGGATGAGCCGCTCACCGCGCTCGACATCGCACAGCAACGCGCGGTGGATAAGCTGCTATTGCAGCTCAGCGAGGCCGGCATCGCCATTGTCGCCAGCGGACACGATCTCAATCACAGTCTGCGCCATGCCGATCGCGTCTGGCTGATGCATCAGGGTCGTGTAGTCAGTCAGGGCGGGGCGCGCGAGGTGCTGACCGCCGAGCGACTGGCACCGCTTTATCAGGCCGAATTCGTGCAGCTGGAGACGCCACAGGGGCCGCTGCTTTATCTTCCCTGACTTGCGCGCCGCGCCGCTTTGTCGCTACAGTGTCAGCCGGACGACGTTTTTAAGGACTATTCTGATGCGGCTGACCCTGTTTCTCCTCGTGTTGCTGCTGGCGGGCTGTAGCCATCATGCGCCGCCGCCCAATGGCCGTCTGTCTGACTCCATTACCGTGATTGCGCAACTTAACGATCAGCTCAGCCGCTGGCGCGGTACACCTTATCGCTATGGCGGATTAAGCCGTGGTGGCGTGGATTGCTCTGGCTTTGTCTACCTGACCTTTCGTGACCGATTTGACCTGCAGCTGCCGCGCTCAACGATTGATCAGACTGATATCGGCACGCGCATCGATAAAAGCGATCTGCTGCCCGGCGACCTGGTATTTTTCAAAACCGGCAGCGGCGAAAATGGCCTGCACGTGGGCATCTATGACACCGACAACACCTTCATTCACGCCTCCACCAGCCAGGGCGTGATCCGCTCCTCGCTGGATAATGTTTACTGGCGCAAAGTATTCTGGCAGGCGCGTCGCATCTAATCCACTTAACCCATTAGTGTTAAAAAAAGGCGTAATAATCAGGTGGGTTTTGATCCGATTTATTTGTTTTTTTCTGCCAGATATAACTCTCATTTAAAATGGCACTTTACCGCAATCGGGTTTGCGACTAAAAATAGACGTCAGTGAATTTAATCAGTATGGACATTAACCTGGATCATTTGGCTTAAGTATTATTTGATGCAGAAAAGTCGGTAATTAGACAGAAAACGGCGTCTCTTCTAACGTTTGGTCCTATTGCCTGACCGTTTTCATTGATATACGATGCGCCAATTGCCACTGCATCTGGCTGTAAAAAATGAAAGTCCATTTATCTGCCGACTATCAGTCGGAAACCTGGTTTTATCCTGCCTATTCTCTGGCGGGCCAGCTGACTGCGGTTGAGCTGGTCACCCAGTTTGTTCACGACAGTGCGCCGATTACGCTGCCGCAGGACTTGCTGTTGCCGCAGCTTGACGATGCCCAGCAATTACGTTTGCTGCAGAGCCAGTTAGTGCTGCTGGAAAAGTACCGTGACTTTTTTGAGTTACATCAAATTATCGCGCTGGTTCGTATTGATGAATCTATGGCCACAACGCTATTGGCCAGTGAGTTTCTCTTAAGGAAATTTAAACAACATCCCTTTATTGTTTTGGATATCAGTGAAACGTTTCCGCAATTATCGGCTGGTAAAAAGCAGCCGCTGTTAGCACGCCTGCAACAGGAATTTCGCTTATCGCTTTCTCAATTTGGGGCAGGAAAAGCACCGGCTACGGCAGTATACGAAAATCTGTTTAGCGTGTTAAAAATGGACAAAGCGTTTATTCATGCGCTGGCGAAACGTGCCTCATTTACGCCATTTATTCAGACTGTTATCGATAATTTTTCCGCTTACGCCCCGCAAATAATTATTTGTGGCGTTGACGATAATGCCCTGCTGGAGAAAGTCAGTTCCCTGAGCGGCGCGCAGCTGCAGGGCAGTCTGTTCCCGGTGGTTAAAGCGGAGCGGTTAAGCGATCTCATCTATCCGCACGTCACGCTCACCACGCTTTCACAGCAGTAACCTTTCATCTGTCTTCTCCGTCACCCCGACGGTAGACTACGCTTTATCTTTAAACGCAATGCGGGTGGCGCACCGTTGCGCACCTTCCGGAGTGTCGATGCAATTTATTAATAGCTGGCAGCAGACGTTGCCGGGATTCTACACCGCGCTGGACCCAACGCCGCTTGCCGGCGGGCGGCTGTGTTATCACAATGCCGCGCTGGCGCAGGAGATGGGCCTGGATGCTGCGCTGTTTGCTGGCAAAGGCCACGGCGTGTGGTATGGCGCAGCGTTGCTTCCCGGCATGTCGCCGCTGGCGCAGGTCTACAGCGGGCACCAGTTTGGCGTGTGGGCCGGTCAATTGGGCGACGGACGCGGTCTGCTGCTGGGCGAACAGCAACTGGCCGACGGCCGCAAACTTGACTGGCATCTGAAAGGCGCGGGCCTGACCCCCTATTCACGCATGGGTGATGGCCGCGCGGTGATCCGCTCCAGCGTGCGCGAGTTTCTCGCCTCGGAAGCACTGCACCATCTTGGCATCCCGACCACGCGCGCGCTGGCGCTGGCCATTGGCGACGAACCGGTCCAGCGTGAAACCCGCGAGCGCGGCGCGATGCTGATGCGCATCGCCGACAGCCATCTGCGCTTTGGTCACTTCGAGCATTTCTATTACGGCGGCGAGCCGGAGAAAGTGCGCCAGCTGGCGGACTACGCGATTCATCATCACTGGCCGCAGCTGGAGCAGGAGGCCGATCGCTACCTGTTGTGGTTTACCGATATCGTCAAACGCACCGCCAGCCTGATTGCCCAGTGGCAGAGCGTCGGCTTCGCGCATGGCGTGATGAACACCGATAATATGTCGATCCTCGGCCTGACGCTCGATTACGGGCCTTACGGTTTCCTTGATGACTACGATGCGGATTTCATCTGTAATCACAGCGATTATCAGGGGCGCTACGCCTTCAGCAACCAGCCGATGATCGGCTTGTGGAATCTCAACCGCCTGGCGCATGCGCTGTCCGGTTTGCTGAGCACTGAGCAGTTGAAACAGGCGCTCAGCCATTACGAGAACGAGCTGATGCGGGTGTGGGGCGAGAAAATGCGCGCGAAGCTCGGGTTGCTGACCGCCGATGCAGGGGATAACGCCATTCTCACTGACCTGCTGGCGCTGATGACGGCAGAGCACAGCGATTACACCCTGACGTTCCGCCTGCTGAGCGAGACGCAGCAGGCAGAGACGCGTTCACCGCTGCGCGATGAGTTTATCGACCGTGATGCCTTTGACCGCTGGTATCACGGCTATCGCCAGCGCCTGCTGCAGGATGGCGTCAGCGATGCGCAGCGTCAGGCAGTCATGAAAGCGGCTAACCCGGCGCTGGTGTTGCGCAACTATCTGGCCCAGCAGGTGATCGATGAGGTTGAGCAGGGGGAAACGGCGGCGCTGGCCAGATTACATCTGGCGCTGCAGCAGCCGTTTAACGAGGCGGCCATCAGTCCGGAACTGCGCCAGCGGCCGCCGGAGTGGGGAAAAACGCTGGAGGTAAGCTGCTCCAGCTAGCAGGCATCAGAAGCGGCTGTCCACGGCAGCCGCCAGCAGCGCCAGCACCTCCGCGCTGTCATCCCAGCCGAGGCACGGATCGGTAATCGACTGGCCGTAGGTCAGCGGCTGGCCGCTCACCACTTTCTGATTCCCCTCCTGCAGGAAACTCTCAATCATTACCCCCGCCACTGCCCGTGAACCGGCCTGGATCTGCGCCGCCACGTCCTGCGCCACATCGCGCTGGCGGCGATGCTGCTTCAGGCAGTTGCCGTGGCTGAAGTCGATCACCAGCTGTTCCGGCAGGTTGAAGTCGCGCAGGTTGGCGGCCGCAGCGGCGACATCTTCAGCGTGATAGTTCGGCTGACGCCCGCCGCGCAGGATCACGTGACCGTGCGGGTTGCCGCTGGTCTGATAAATCGTCATCTGTCCGGTTTTGTCGGGTGACAGGAACATATGGCTGACGCGCGCAGCGCGAATCGCATCAACCGCGATCTGCACGTTGCCGTCGGTGCCATTCTTGAAGCCCACCGGGCAGGAGAGCGCCGAGGCCATTTCACGGTGAATCTGGCTCTCGGTGGTGCGCGCGCCAATCGCGCCCCAGCTGATCAGGTCGGCAATAAACTGGCCGATCACCATATCGAGGAATTCCGTGGCGGTTGGCATGCCGATGGCGTTGATATCCAGCAGCAGCTGGCGCGCGATAGCGATGCCGCGGTTGACGTCGAAGCTGCCATCGAGATCCGGATCGGAAATCAGACCTTTCCAGCCGACTACGGTGCGCGGCTTCTCAAAGTAGGCACGCATCACAATTTCCAGCCGGTCCTTGTGCTGTTCACGCAGCAGATTGAGACGCTCTGCGTACTCCAGCGCGGCCTTTGGGTCGTGCAGCGAGCAGGGGCCGATAATCACCAGCAGGCGTGGATCTTCACCGGTCAGGATGCGCGCGATGCGCTGACGCGCGGCGGTAACGTTAGCGGCAATCGCCGCCGAAATGGGGTGTTGTTGCGCCAGCGCGGCCGGCGTCAGCAGCGTGCCGATGCGCGCGGTGCGCAGTTCATCAGTTTTGTTCATTGGGATTCTCAAAAATCTGTTCTTCGCAGCGGTGAAATACCGGGAAGTGATGATGATCACAATAAACCATTAGCCCGTGAATTCAACCAGCTAAATCAAAAGGCTATTCATTACTGACGGCAGCCAGGCTTTACAACCTGGCAGGTAAGGTCAGTACATGCTGCGGCGCAGGCCCATGATGTCGAGGATTTTGGTGGCGATCTCTTCGACAGAGTAATTGGTGCTGTTGAGATAGCGAATCTGATGGGTGCGGAATAGCGCTTCCACTTCACCGACCTCCAGCCGGCACTGACGCATCGACGCATAACGGGTATTTTCAGCGCGCTCCTGACGAATCGCCGCCAGCCGTTCCGGATCGATGGTCAGGCCAAACAGCTTGTGCTGATGGGCGCGCAGCGCAGGCGGCAGCTTCAGATTATCCATGTCATCAGCGATGAACGGATAGTTAGCCGCGCGGACGCCAAACTGCATCGCCAGATACAGGCTGGTCGGGGTTTTGCCGCAGCGCGATACCCCCAGCAGAATCACCTGCGCATCTTCCAGCCCACGCAGCGAAATACCGTCATCGTGCGCCAGGGTGTAATCAATCGCGGCGATGCGGGCATCGTATTTGCCTAAGTTACTGGCGGTCAGGCCGTGGGTACGGTGCGCCACCGGCATCGAGGCCACGCCCAGTTCGCTCTGCAGCGGTGCCACCAGCGCCTGCACGATGTCCTGGCAGAAGCCTTCGCTCTCCAGAATGATGTCGCGCACCTCTGGTGTGACAATCGAGAAAAACACCAGCGGACGCACGCCGCTCTGCTGGTAGAGCGCATTGATCTGGGCTTTCACCGCCTGGGCGCGCTGCACATTCTCCACGAACGGCAGCGTCACGCTGTTGGTATTCACCGGAAACTGCGACAGCACCGCGTGGCCCAGCACTTCCGCGGTGATGGCTGTGCCGTCAGAGATATAGAATACGCTGCGTTCAGTGCTCATGGTTGACCTCATGCTTTTGTTTACTTTTGCGTAACATTATCACCTAAAATATTTCATTTTCACTAAGGGTAAAATGAAATATCCATATCTGGCCGGCGAATAATCTATTTTTACGCTGCGCTGATTACCCATCATAGATGAAATGCCAGCTTATTCAGCGCTAATTTCTCGCTTTTGCCCGCGCGGGCGCAAAATAAAAACGGCAAGCGTTGCGCAACAAAAAACGCGGCTAACCTCATGAAAAAGTGAAAAATATCGCATTGCCAATAGGTTGGCAAAAAATAGCTCCGTTGCGCAACAAGGCGCTTTTCGGGGAGTAATCCGATTTTAACGCTGATTTTCTGCTTTAACGATTCAACACTTAGTCTTTATTAATTGATTGTGCCAGGCTGATTTGGCGAATAGCAAAATGTTCCATGTGCTCCAATCATTTAAAAGGATAATCTCAATGTCCAATCAAGACCAACAGTCGCTAGTGCTCTGGTACAACCAGCTTGGCATGCATGATGTTGATCGGGTAGGGGGCAAGAATGCTTCCCTGGGAGAAATGATTACCAATTTGTCGTCGCTCGGGGTATCCGTGCCAAACGGCTACGCGACGACATCTTACGCTTTTAATCAGTTTCTCGACCAAAGCGGACTGAACCAGCGTATTTATGCATTGCTGGACAACACGGATATTGATGATGTTGCAGCGCTGGCGCAGGCCGGCAAACAGATTCGTCAATGGGTGGTGGATACGCCTTTCCAGCCGGAGCTGGAAGCGGCGATCCGCAGCGCCTATGAACAACTTTCTGCTGATGACGCCGAAGCCTCCTTTGCGGTGCGCTCTTCGGCCACCGCCGAGGATATGCCCGATGCCTCGTTTGCCGGCCAGCAGGAAACGTTCCTTAACGTGCAGGGCTTCGACGCGGTGCTGGTGGCCGTGAAGCACGTATTCGCCTCGCTGTTTAACGATCGCGCCATTTCATACCGCGTGCATCAGGGCTACGACCACCGTGGCGTGGCGCTCTCGGCCGGTGTACAGCGCATGGTACGTTCCGATCTCGCCTCCTCCGGCGTGATGTTCACCATTGATACCGAATCTGGCTTCGACCAGGTGGTGTTCATCACCTCGGCGTTTGGTCTTGGCGAAATGGTGGTGCAGGGCGCGGTCAATCCGGATGAGTTTTACGTGCACAAACCAACGCTGGCCGCTAATCGCCCGGCGATTGTGCGCCGTACCCTGGGCTCGAAGAAGATCCGCATGGTGTATGCTGATTCGCAGGAGCACGGCGAACAGGTGCGCATTGAGGACGTGGAACAGGAACAGCGAGACCGCTTTAGCCTGACCGATGAGGAAGTGCAGGCGCTGGCGCGCCAGGCGGTGCTGATTGAGCAGCACTATAAGCGTCCGATGGATATTGAGTGGGCCAAAGATGGCCACACCGGCAAACTGTTCATCGTGCAGGCGCGGCCGGAAACCGTGCGTTCCAACGGACAGGTGATGGAACGCTACAGCCTGCAGGGCAAAGGCAGCGTGCTGGTGGAAGGCCGGGCCATCGGCCATCGCATCGGTGCGGGTGAAGTGAAGGTGATTCACGACATCAGCGAGATGCACCGCATCGAAAAAGGCGATGTGCTGGTCACCGACATGACCGACCCGGACTGGGAACCGATCATGAAGAAGGCGTCGGCGATCGTCACCAACCGTGGCGGGCGGACCTGTCACGCGGCAATCATTGCGCGCGAGCTGGGCATTCCGGCGGTGGTGGGCTGTGGTGATGCCACTGAGCACCTGAAGGACGGTCATAAGGTCACGGTGTCATGCGCCGAAGGCGATACCGGCTATGTGTATAACGATCTGCTGGACTTTGAAGTTACCAGTTCGCAGGTTGATACCATGCCGGATCTGCCGCTGAAAATTATGATGAACGTCGGTAACCCGGATCGCGCGTTTGACTTTGCCTGCCTGCCAAATGAAGGCGTTGGGCTGGCGCGTCTGGAGTTCATCATCAACCGCATGATTGGCGTGCACCCGAAAGCCCTGCTGGAGTTTGATCAGCAGACGCCGGAACTGCAGGCGCAGATTGGTCAGATGATGAAAGGCTTTGACGATCCGGTGGAGTTCTACATCGCGCGGCTGACCGAAGGGATCGCCACGCTGGGTGCGGCCTTCGCGCCGAAGCGGGTGATTGTGCGGTTGTCGGATTTCAAAACCAACGAGTATGCCAACCTGGTCGGCGGCGAGCGTTACGAGCCGGAAGAGGAAAACCCGATGCTGGGCTTCCGCGGCGCCGGACGCTACGTGGCGGACAGCTTCCGCGACTGCTTTGCGCTGGAGTGTGAAGCCGTGAAGCGTGTGCGCAACGACATGGGGCTGACCAACGTTGAGATCATGGTGCCGTTTGTACGCACCGTCGATCAGGCCGAAGCCGTGGTAGCCGAGCTGGCGAAGCAGGGCCTGAAACGCGGCGAGAACGGACTAAAGGTGATCATGATGTGCGAGATCCCGTCCAACGCGCTGCTGGCAGAACAGTTCCTGCAGCACTTTGACGGCTTCTCTATCGGCTCCAACGACATGACGCAGCTGGCGCTGGGGCTGGATCGCGACTCCGGCGTGGTGTCGGCGCTGTTTGATGAGCGTAACGATGCGGTGAAGGCACTGCTGTCGATGTCGATTCAGGCAGCGAAGAAGCAGGGCAAATACGTCGGCATCTGCGGCCAGGGGCCTTCAGATCATCAGGACTTTGCTGCCTGGCTGATGGAGCAGGGCATCGACAGCCTGTCGCTCAATCCGGATACCGTGGTGGAAACCTGGTTGAGCCTGGCTGAGCTGGACGCGGCCAAAGCGTAATCTGTTATACCTGCCTGGTGCCCGGCAACCGTCGGGCACCTGTCCCATATCCCATTCCACTTTTCATCACTTAAGATTGCCATAAACCCAGCGCTGACGGCGTTCGCCGCCGGACCGCGCTGTTTATCGCTGAATTGCAGGCAAAAAAAAGCCCATCACAGGGGATGGGCAAAGACTACACACAGCAATTCTTCACTTTACTCAGGGGAAAAAGGTTGTTTAAAAATCAGTGGCTTGATTTAAAACATAGTGAACATGTTATTCACCGCCGCCGCTGGCGTCTTTAAGAATCCTCTTATTAGTTTAAAGCTGATAATCTTTCATTACGTTTTATGACCCATCCGGCACAGGAATCAGTGCGAAAAATAATCATTTTATCGGTACGATCGGGCTTAAACGCTGAAAAGTGCGTTTTTTCTTAAAAATCACTAATGGAAAAAATTATTGTGCCGCGAAATTAAGTGGTACGGATTAATGAGTGTTAACCACGGCTGACTAATGCAAATCGCGTTGGATGATGTGAGGGAAAAGCGGTTAAGCAAACCGGGCCTGGGGCCCGGTTATGCGCCGGAAGCGCGTTACGGCTGCGGCTCTTCGTGTTCGGCCAGTGCTTCGATGGCCGTTTCCGGATCGTCATCCGGCGCCGGCGCTTCATGCATCCACACCGAAACCAGCCGGTAAGAGACCGCCAGCACGACCGGACCGATAAACAGTCCAATCATACCGAAGGCGATCAGCCCGCCGATGACGCCGGAAAGTATCAGAATCATCGGTAAATCGGCGCCCATGCGAATCAGCATCGGACGCAGCACGTTATCCAGCGTGCCGACCACGCAGCTCCACACTAACAGCACCGTGCCCCAGGTGGTGTCGCCGCTCCAGTAGAGCCAGATAATTGCCGGCACCAGCACAATCAACGGTCCAAGCTGCACCAGGCAGGTAAGAATCATTAATACGGTCAGCAGCGTGGCATACGGAATGCCGGAAATCGCCAGGCCGATGCCGCCCAGCACGCCCTGCACCAGCGCAGTCACCACTACGCCGAGCGCCACGGCCCGGATCGCCTGACCGGCCAGCAGCACGGCGGCGTCACCGCGCCGTCCGCCCATGCGGTAGGCAAAGTGACGGATGCCGAGACCAACCTGCTCACCGCGCCAGTACAGCAGCACGCTGAACAGCAGCATCAGGGCAAGGTGCAGCATGAAACGGCCAAAGTGTCCGGCCTGGGCGACAAAGAAGCCGGTGGTGCGGCCAATATAAGGCTGGACCTGGCTCATGATCGCCGCGCCGCCGCCGTCGATGAGTTTATGGTAGCTGGAATAGAGTTTGCGTCCGGCATAGGGAATATCGCGCAGCCAGGCGAGATCCGGCAGCACCAGATGGCGCTGGGTCGCCCAGGCGATGACCGGCGCGCTGTTATCAATCAGGCTGCTGACCAGCAGCGCGATAGGAATAATAAACAGTAGCAACAGCAGAATCGTCATGGCGATCACCGCCAGCGAACGGCGACCCCACAGCAGTTGCTGCAGACGAATCATCAGCGGCCAGGTGGCAATCACCACCATGCTGGCCCAGGCGAAGCCGAGAATGAACGGCTGCACCACCCACAGACAGGCAATGATCATCAGCAAAATAAACATCAGCGAGAACAACATTTGCGGTAGATCCACACCGCGTTGCAGGCTTTTCATCACAACACAGACCTCAGTAATCCTTCAGGAGGGCGCTCCGCGGCGCCTTCACAATGATGATCTATTTCCTGAAAATTAAACAGAAAAAGCAGCGCGCCGCGGCCGTTTTCCTGAAAAAACAGCGGGCGGCAAAAAAATGTGATACAACCAAGAGCTGAAAAAAATTAACCACGCAAACGTTTACAACATCCCGGTCACGAAATAATGATCCCACAGATTTCTCAGGCGCCAGGCCTCGTTCAACTGGTGCTGACATTCCTGCAGTCGCTGAAAGAACAAGGTTTTACCGGCGACACCGCGACCAGCTATGCCGACCGCCTCACGCTCTCCACCGATAACAGCATCTATCAGCTCCTGCCCGATGCGGCGCTGTTTCCGCGTTCAACGGCGGACGTGGCGCTGATCGCCCGACTGGCTGGTGAGCCACGTTTCAACAGCCTGGTGTTTACCCCGCGCGGCGGCGGTACCGGCACTAACGGGCAGTCGCTCAACCAGGGCATTGTGGTCGACATGTCGCGCTACATGAACCGCATCCTCGAGATCAACACCGAGCAGGGCTGGGTGCGGGTAGAAGCCGGCGTGGTGAAGGACCAGCTCAACGCCTGGCTCAGGCCGTACGGCTTTTTCTTCTCTCCGGAGCTGTCGACCAGTAACCGCGCCACGCTGGGCGGCATGATCAATACCGATGCCTCCGGTCAGGGATCGCTGGTGTATGGCAAAACCTCCGATCACGTCGAAGGCCTGCGTGCCGTGCTGCTGGGCGGCGAAATTCTTGATACGCGCGCCATGCCCACCGCGCTGGCGGAACAGCTGGCCACGACGCCGACCGCTGAAGGGCGCATCTATAAAGAAGTGCTTAACCGCTGCCGCGAGCAGCGTGAACTGATTCTGGCAAAATTCCCCAAACTGAATCGCTTCCTCACTGGTTATGACCTGCGCCATGTGTTCAGTGATGATTTGCAAACTTTCGACCTGACGCGCCTGTTGTGCGGTGCCGAAGGCACGCTGGCCTTTATCACCGAAGCCCGGCTGGATATCACACCTATTCCCAAAGTGCGCCGGCTGGTGAACATTAAGTACGATTCGTTCGATTCCGCACTGCGCAATGCGCCTTTTATGGTCGAGGCGCAGGCCCTGTCGGTGGAGACGGTGGATTCGAAAGTGCTGAACCTGGCGCGCGAGGATATCGTCTGGCATTCGGTCAGCGAGCTGATCACCGATGTGCCAGGTAAAGAGATGCTCGGCCTGAATATTGTCGAGTTTGCCGGCGACGATGCGGCGCTGATTGCGCAGCAGGTGACCACGCTGTGCGCGCGGCTGGATGAGCTGATGGCGCAGCAGCAGGGCGGCGTGATGGGCTATCAGCTGTGTGATGATCTGGCGGGCATTGAGCGCATCTATAACATGCGTAAAAAAGCGGTGGGTCTGCTTGGCAACGCCAAAGGGCGCGCCAAACCGATTCCTTTCGTGGAGGATACCGCCGTGCCGCCGGAGCATCTGGCGGATTACATTATGGATTTTCGTGCGCTGCTCGACAGCCATGGCCTGAGCTACGGCATGTTTGGTCACGTGGATGCCGGCGTATTGCACGTGCGTCCGGCGCTGGACATGTGCGATCCGCAGCAGGAGATGCTGATGAAGCAGATCTCGGACGAAGTGGTGGCGCTTACCGCGCGCTACGGCGGTCTGCTGTGGGGCGAGCACGGCAAAGGCTTCCGCGCCCAGTACAGTCCGGCGTTCTTTGGCGAAACGCTGTTTAATGAGCTGCGTCGCATCAAAGCGGCGTTCGATCCGGATAACCGTCTCAACCCCGGCAAGATCTGTACGCCGCTGGGTAACGACGAACCCATGATGCAGGTCGATGCGGCCACGCGCGGCAGCTGGGATCGCCAGATTCCGCTGACGGTACGCAATGACTGGCGCGGCGCGATGGAGTGTAACGGCAACGGACTGTGCTTCAACTTTGATGTGCGCAGCCCGATGTGCCCGTCAATGAAAATTACCCGCAATCGTATCCATTCGCCAAAAGGACGCGCCACGCTAACGCGTGAGTGGCTGCGCCTGCTGGCGGAGCAGGGCGTTGACCCGCTTAAGCTGGAGCAGGCCTTGCCAGCACAGGGCGCCAGCCTGCGCAGTCTGATTCAGCGCACGCGCAATTCGTGGCATGCGAAGCAGGGCGAATATGACTTCTCGCATGAAGTGAAAGAGGCGATGTCCGGCTGCCTGGCGTGTAAAGCCTGCTCGACGCAGTGCCCGATTAAAATCGATGTGCCGAACTTCCGATCGCGCTTCCTGCAGCTTTATCACACCCGCTATCTGCGCCCGGTCAGCGACCATCTGGTGGCGTCGGTTGAAAGCTATGCGCCACTGATGGCGAAAGCACCGCGGGTGTTCAACTTCTTCCTGAAACAGCCGTGGATGCGCGACCTCAGCCAGCGCCACATCGGCATGGTGGATCTGCCGCTGCTCTCCTCGCCGAGCCTGAAGCAGCAGCTGAGCGGACACCCGGCGATGCGGGTCACGCTGGAGCAACTGGAGGCGATGGATGCGGCCCAGCGCGAACAGCACGTGCTGGTGGTGCAGGATCCCTTTACCAGCTATTACGAAGCGCAGCTGGTGACCGATTTCATCCGGCTGATTGAAAAACTCGGCTACCGGCCGGTGCTGCTGCCGTTCTCACCTAACGGGAAAGCGCAGCACGTGAAAGGTTTTCTGCAGCGCTTTGCCCGCACCGCCGGCAAAACCGCTGAGTTCCTCAACCGGGTGGCGCAGCTCGGTGTGCCGATGGTCGGTGTCGATCCGGCCACGGTATTGTGCTATCGCGACGAATATCAGCAGGTGCTGGGCGAGCAGCGCGGCACGTTCAGTGTGCAGCTGGTGCATGAATGGCTGCACGGCGCGCTGGCCGGGCGCGACGCGCAGATCGCCAGCGGCGAAGCCTGGTATCTGTTTGCCCACTGCACTGAGGTCACGGCGCTGCCGTCAACGCCTAATCAGTGGCAGGCTATTTTTGCCCGTTTTGGCGCGAAGCTGGAGAACATCAACGTGGGCTGCTGTGGCATGGCCGGCACTTATGGTCACGAGAGTAAAAACCTGGCGAACTCGCTGGGCATTTATGAACTGTCGTGGCATCCGCAACTGCAGAAGCTGCCGCGTCAGCGCTGTCTGGCGACCGGCTTCTCCTGCCGCAGCCAGGTGAAACGCGCCGAGGGCAACGGTATGCGCCATCCGCTACAGGCTTTGCTGGAATTGATGTAAACAAATTGTAGGAGCCGTCACAAAGCTGGATTAGAATATCCAGCCTGCGTGGCGGACGAAATCACTTTGCAGGCGGGTCGCCTGGTCCCAGTCGCCGCTGAGCGCCAGTTGATGACACAAACGGGTCAGCGACAGGCGCGCCAGCTGGTAAGCCTGAATACGGAACAGGCGATCGCGATCGGCATTGCCCATCTCCTGTACTAAGCGGTGGTGCAGCTTGCCCATCGCGTGCAGGTAGCTGTGATCGTCGCCGTTCAGCTGGCAGATTTCGGCCATGTCGAGACAGGTATCGTTAAAACGACGCAGTTGTTCAATGGAACAATCGGTGCGGTTGAGCTTTGCCTGAGCCAGATAGAAGTCGACGGTGATATCACGGACCGAAAACTTATATTCGTCGATTTTGTGTTGTAACCAGGCTGAGACGGAAAGCGTCATGTCGCCACCCAAAGTAGGTTAATGATAATCATTATCATATTAAACCGCGCCAGGAATGCAATTCCCGCCGTGAAATTTTATTGATTTCCTTTGCCTGTTACAAAAATCGGCAATAACAATCTCTTTACATTCAGCAAAGGCGTAACCTATCAATCAGAGCATAAACGTAAAAAGCGAACTGGAAAATTTACGGCTTATGAACAGGTTACGTTCTGACGGCGCGCGCGGGAATGGCGCGCACAAGCTGGTGGGAAGGGACTATGCTTAATAAAGCAGCAGTAAAAAACAGCACGAGATGATTATCCCTGCAAAACAAGAGGTTGAAGTGATATCTGATATCACTACCATAGGGGGATAGCCTGAAAAGGCCCAGACTTACGAGGTAGCACTATGTCATCAGTAAATGCAGCGTCTTTTTCACCTGACGATTTCGTCTGGAAAGGGCTCACGCTGACCGAGTCGGCAGCGAAACAGATTCTCAGCCTGGTGGAACAGGACCCGGAAGTTAAGGGCCTGAAGCTGGGTGTGAAACAGTCCGGCTGTGCCGGTTTTGGGTACGTTATGGACCTGGTGAAAGCGCCTGCCGATGACGACCTGCAGTTCGAGCAATATGGCGCAAAACTGTTTGTGCCGCTTCAGGCGATGCCGTTTGTTGACGGTACCGAGCTGGATTATGTCCGCGAAGGCCTGAACCAGATTTTTAAATTCAACAACCCTAAAGCTCAGCACGCCTGCGGGTGCGGTGAAAGCTTTGGCGTCGAGTAAGTGAAATATGTCACGACACAGCGAAGCATCTGACGATGTACAAACCTGGGAAGGCAGCCTGAACTATAAAGAAGGCTTCTTCACCCAGCTGCAAACCGACGAACTGGCACACGGCATCAATGAAGATGTGGTGCGTGCCATTTCGGCCAAACGTAACGAACCCGAGTGGATGCTGGAGTTCCGTCTCAAGGCGTTTCGCGCCTGGCTGGAGATGGAAGAGCCACACTGGCTGAAAGCGCACTACGACAAACTCGATTATCAGGATTACAGCTACTATTCCGCGCCGTCCTGCGGCAATTGCGATGACAGCTGTGCCTCTGAACCGGGTGCCACCCAGACGTCCGGCAGCGTCGCCTCCAGCGATTACCTGACTAAAGAAGTGGAAGACGCGTTTAACCAGCTGGGCGTGCCGGTGCGTGAAGGCAGAGAAGTGGCGGTGGACGCCATTTTCGACTCGGTGTCCGTGTCGACCACTTATCGTGACAAGCTGGCTGAGCAGGGCATTATTTTCTGCTCCTTCGGTGAAGCGATTCACGATCATCCGGAGCTGGTACAGAAGTATCTTGGCACCGTGGTGCCGCACAACGATAACTTCTTTGCTGCGCTCAACTCGGCGGTGGCGTCCGACGGTACCTTCGTCTACATCCCGAAAGGCGTGCGTTGCCCGATGGAGCTGTCGACCTATTTCCGCATCAACGCGGCGAAAACCGGCCAGTTCGAACGTACCATTCTGATTGCTGATGAAGACAGCTACGTCAGCTACATCGAAGGCTGTTCAGCGCCGGTGCGCGACACCTACCAGCTGCACGCAGCGGTCGTCGAAGTGATCATCCACAAAAACGCCGAAGTGAAATACTCCACGGTGCAGAACTGGTTCCCGGGCGGTGAAGGCGAGGGCGGTATCCTCAACTTCGTGACCAAGCGTGCGCTGTGTGAAGGCGAGCACAGCAAGATGTCGTGGACGCAGTCCGAGACCGGCTCAGCCATCACCTGGAAATACCCGAGCTGCATCCTGCGCGGTGATTACTCAGTGGGCGAATTCTACTCCGTCGCGCTGACCAGCGGTCGCCAGCAAGCCGATACCGGTACCAAGATGATTCACATTGGTAAAAACACCAAATCGACCATCATCTCGAAAGGTATCTCAGCCGGTAAGAGCCAAAACACCTACCGCGGCCTGGTGAAAATCATGCCGACTGCGACTAACGCGCGTAACTTCACCCAGTGTGACTCGATGCTGATTGGGCCGGACTGCGGTGCGCACACCTTCCCATACGTGGAAACGCGCAACAACAGCGCGCAGCTTGAGCACGAAGCCACGACGTCGCGCATCGGTGAAGATCAGATGTTCTACTGCCTGCAGCGCGGCATTAGCGAAGAAGATGCGATCTCGATGATCGTCAACGGCTTCTGTAAAGACGTTTTCTCCGAGCTGCCACTGGAATTTGCCGTGGAAGCGCAAAAACTGTTAGCGATCAGCCTTGAGCACAGTGTCGGCTGATGCCACACGCGTTGCCGGAAGCAATGTGAAGGAAAGAGTATGTTAAGCATTAAAGATTTACAGGTTAGCGTTGAAGACAAAGAGATTTTGCGCGGTCTGAACCTTGAGGTTAAGCCGGGCGAAGTGCATGCCATCATGGGCCCGAACGGCTCCGGCAAGAGCACCCTGTCTGCCACGCTGGCCGGTCGTGAAGATTATGAAATCACCGGCGGTTCCGTGACCTTTAAAGGCAAAGACCTGCTGGAGCTGGAGCCGGAAGAGCGTGCCGGTGAAGGCATCTTCATGGCGTTTCAGTACCCGGTCGAGATCCCGGGCGTCAGCAACCAGTTTTTCCTGCAGACTTCGGTCAATGCGGTGCGTAAATACCGTGAGCAGGAAGAGCTGGACCGTTTCGACTTCCAGGACTTCATCGAAGACAAGATCAAGCTGCTGAAGATGCCGGAAGATCTGCTGACCCGTTCCGTCAACGTCGGTTTCTCCGGCGGTGAGAAGAAGCGTAATGACATCCTGCAGATGGCGGCGCTGGAGCCTGAGCTGTGCATCCTCGATGAAACCGACTCCGGTCTGGATATCGATGCGCTGAAAATTGTTGCAGAAGGCGTGAACAGCCTGCGCGACGGCAAGCGCTCATTCATCATCGTAACGCACTACCAGCGCATCCTGGATTACATCAAGCCAGATCACGTGCACGTGCTGTATCAGGGCAAAATCGTGAAGTCTGGCGACTTTACGCTGGTGAAACAGCTGGAGGAGCAAGGCTATGGCTGGCTTACCGACCAGGAGTGATAACGCGCTGCAGCAGTGGCATCACCTGTTTGAGTCACGCGGCGAGCAGCGTTCGCTGCAGGCACAGCAGCACTGGCAGCAATTGATGCGTGTCGGCCTGCCGACGCGCAAGCATGAAAACTGGAAATACACCGCGCTGGACAGCCTGCTGGCACAGCAGTTCGTGCAGGCGGACGCGCCAGGCGTGAGCGCTGAGCAGGTGGCTGCGCTGGCGCTGCCGCTGGACGCGATTTGCCTGGTGTTCGTCGACGGCCGCTTCCAGCCTGAGCTGAGCGCGCGTGACACCGGTCTGTTTGACGTGCAGCACAGCCGTGCCGCTGAGCGACGTCCGTTACCGGCTGCGGTACAGCCGGAGGTGTTCCTGCACCTGACGGAAAGTCTGGCGGAAGAGGTGACCTCGATTCGTCTGCCGCGCGGCAAAGCTGCGGCGCAGCCGCTCTATCTGCTGCACATTACCAGCGGCCAGGCGGATGCGCTTAACACGGTGCATCATCGTCACCATCTGGAGCTGGAGTCCGGCGCGGAAGCGCAGGTGATCGAGCATTACGTGACGCTGAATGGCAGCGCCCACTTCACCGGCGCGCGCTTTACCTTTGCGGTGGGCGACAATGCGCAGCTGAAGCATACCAAGCTGGCGTTTGAAGAGAGCAGCAGCTATCACTTTGCGCACAACGACATCGTGATTGGCCGTGACGCGCAGGTGAGCAGCACCAGCTTCCTGCTGGGTGCCGGTTTGTCGCGTCACAACACCAGCGTGCAGCTGAACGGTGAGAACACCCAGCTGTCGCTGAACAGCCTGGTGCTGCCGGTAGGCAGCGAAGTGGCGGATACGCGCAGCTATCTGGAGCACAACAAAGGCCACTGCCTGAGTCGCCAGCTGCACAAAACCATTTCGCGTGACAAAGGGCGCTCGGTGTTTAACGGCCACATCAAAGTGGCACAGCACGCGCTGAAAACTGATGGCCAGATGACCAACAACAACCTGTTGCTCGGTCGCCTGGCGGAAGTGGACACCAAGCCGCAGCTGGAAATCTACGCCGATGACGTCAAGTGCAGCCACGGCGCGACTATTGGTCGCATCGACGACGAGCAGATGTTCTACCTGCGCTCGCGCGGCATCGCCGAGGACGCGGCGCAGCAGATGATCATCCATGCTTTCGCCGCTGAACTGACGGAAGCGCTGGAAGATGACGCGCTGCGCCAGGTGGTACTGCAACGTATTACCGACCGTTTCCCGGGAGTTGAGTCATGAGTTTCGATCTCGAACGAGTCAGAGCGGAGTTTCCGATTCTGAGTCGTGAGGTCAACGGACATCCGCTGGCCTACCTTGACAGCGCGGCCAGCGCACAGCGCCCGCTCGCGGTGATCAACGCGGAAAGTCACTTCTATCAGCACGGCTATGCGGCCGTGCATCGTGGTATTCACTCGCTGAGCGCGCAGGCGACCAGCGACATGGAAAACGTGCGCGCCCAGGCGGCGCGTTTTCTGCATGCTGCCGCGCCGGAAGAGATTATCTTCGTGAAAGGCACCACCGAAGGCATCAATCTGGTGGCCAACAGCTGGGGCGGCAGTCAGCTGCAGCCGGGCGATAACCTGATCGTCACTGAGATGGAGCACCACGCCAATATCGTGCCGTGGCAAATGGTGGCGCAGCGTACCGGTGCGGAAATCCGTGTGCTGCCACTTAACGACAACGGCGAGCTGGCGCTGGAGCAGCTGGCGGGGCTGATTGACAGCCGTACGCGCCTGCTGGCCGTGACGCACGTTTCCAACGTGCTCGGCACGGTTAACCCGGTGAAAGCTATCGTGGCGCAGGCGAAAGCCGCGGGCGTGGTGACGCTGGTAGACGGCGCTCAGGCTGTGATGCACCACCCCGTTGACGTGCAGGATATCGGCTGCGATTTCTACGTGTTCTCCGGCCATAAAATCTATGGGCCGACAGGGATTGGCGTGCTGTACGCGCGTAAGGCGCTGCAGGAGATCATGCCGCCGTGGGAAGGCGGCGGTTCGATGATCGATCAGGTCATGCTGCCCACCGGCACCACCTGGAATGGCGCACCGTGGCGCTTTGAGGCCGGCACGCCGAACACCGGCGGCATCATTGGCCTTGGCGCGGCGCTGACGTGGATCAGCGAACTCGGTCTGGAAACGATCCAGCAGCACGAGAACCAGCTGATGCGTTACGCGCTGGACAAGCTGGCGTCGGTGCCGGACCTGGTTATCTACGGCCCGGCCGAGCGCAGCGGCGTGGTGGCGTTTAACCTCGGTAAGCACCACGCGTTTGACGTTGGCAGCTTCCTTGACCAGTACGGCATTGCCATTCGCACCGGCCACCACTGTGCCATGCCGCTGATGCGTCATTATGCGGTGCCCGCGATGTGTCGCGCCTCTTTCGCGCTCTACAACAGCGAAGAGGAAGCCGATCGCCTGGCGGCTGGCCTGACGCGCATTCATCGTCTGCTGGGCGGTTGAGCAGATTTCAGGAGTTATGCATGGCAAACCTGCCAGAAAAAGAGAAACTGGTGCGCAACTTCAATCGTTGCGCCAACTGGGAAGAGAAGTACCTCTACATCATTGAACTCGGGGCAAAATTACCAGAATCCTCTGAAAGCTTGCATCAGCCGCAGTACGTCATTTCCGGCTGTCAGAGTCAGGTATGGATTCGCATGACCCCACAGGCTGACGGCACCATTGCTTTTGAAGGTGACAGCGATGCCGCCATCGTTAAGGGCTTGATTGCCGTGGTATTTAGCCTGTATCAGGGTCTGAAAGCGCCAGAGATTCTGGCACTGGATGTCGCCCACTGGTTTGGCGAACTGGCCCTGACGCAACACCTCACCCCTTCGCGTTCGCAGGGGCTGGAAGCGATGATTCGCGCGATCCGGCATAACGCACAGTCTCTCAGCTAAGTTACACTCTCCAGACCCCGGCCATGACCGGGGTCTGTTCCATCCGACAAAGAGAAAATGCATGAAACCTGCGCTTCGTTTAGCCGGTGCATTGCTGTTGTCCTGTTTCGGACTGTCTGCACCTGCGTTTGCTACGGAATACCCCCTGCCAGCCGCTGATAGCCGTTTGATTGGCGAAAACACCCTGACCACCGTCCCGGATGACAAACGGCCGCTGGAGAGCATTGCCGCGCGTTATAAGATAGGCATGCTTGGCATGCTGGAAGCCAACCCGGGCGTCGACCCCTGGCTGCCGAAAGCCGGAACGCAGCTTACCGTGCCGCTGCAGATGCTGCTGCCGGATGCGCCGCGTGAAGGCATCGTGATCAACCTGGCCGAACTGCGCCTCTACTACTATCCCAAAGGGGAAGATCGCGTCGTGGTTTATCCGATCGGCATCGGCCAGTTGGGTGCTGCCACGCCGAGCATGGTGACGAGTATCAGCCAGAAAATCCCTAACCCCACCTGGACGCCCACCGTCAATATCCGCAAACGCTACGCCAAAGAGGGCATCACGCTGCCCGCGATGGTGCCTGCCGGGCCGGATAACCCGATGGGGCTGTTTGCGCTGCGTCTGGCGCGCGGCAGCGGCCAGTATCTGATTCACGGCACCAACGCCGACTTCGGCATCGGGATGCGCGTCAGCTCCGGCTGTATTCGTTTGCGCCCGGACGATATCGAAGCGCTGTTCAACAGCGTGCCGCAGGGTACACGCGTACAGGTGATTAACCAGCCGATCAAATATGCCATCGAACCCGACGGCAAACGCTACATCGAGGTACACCAGCCGCTGTCGCGTAATGAACAGGACGATCCACAGACCATGCCAATTGCGCTGAGCGCGCCGCTGAAAGCCTTTATAAAGAGTGCGAAGAGCGACAGTGCGCTGATTAAGGCGGCGATTGAACGTCGTTCAGGCATGCCGGTGCTGGTGAGCAGTGGGGAACCGGTGAGTGAGGCGACGCCGCTGCCGGCAGTGCTGCAGACGCAGCAGGGGGCAACAGGCGGTGCGCAAGCCACCATCAGTCAGGCGCAGGGCGAAGCCGCTGCGACACCGTGATTCAGGGCCAGCGGACGGCAGAATCCGGACAAAAAAAATGGTGCCACAAGGGCACCATTTTTCAAACCAGAACTCTTACTTACGGTAAGAGTGAGCCTGGTTGTCCAGACGCTGGTTAGCGCGAGCTGCGTCGTCTTTAGCAGCCTGAACGTCAGAACGGATTGCGTTCACGTCGTTGCTCAGCTGGTCAACTTTAGCGTTCAGAGTCTGAACGTCTGAAGACAGCTGGTCGATTTTAGCGTTGCTTGAGCAACCAGCCAGCAGAGTTGAACCCAGGATTACCGCGCCCAGTACCAGTTTAGTACGATTCATTATTTATACCCTCTAGATTGAGTTAATCTCCATGTAGCGTTACAAGTATTACACAAAGCTTTTTAAGTTGAGAATAAATTTTTGATGAGAACATGCTTAAATTTGATCGTTCGCTCAAAGAAGCAGCGTTTCACAGAACATGATGAAAATATTTAGCGAAAACAGAGAGATTTAATCGGATTAACCTTAATTCTGCGGGATATTGAATAGTTATTATCGATTGGAATTTTCCGCTTTCTGTCTCAGGCGCGGAATAAAAAAAAGCGCCCCGAAAGGCGCTCTTTTAAATAAACATCACCGGCTCGATCAGAGTACGTGCACCGACGCGGTGTTGGTGGTTCCGCTCGGTACCAGCGCACCCGAAACCATCACCACGACATCGCCTTTCTGCGCGTAGCCACTCTGCAGCGCCATCTCTTTGCCGATGCGGTAGAAATCATCGGTCGAGGCGATTTCGCTCACCAGACGCGTTTCAATCCCTTTGCTGAGGATCAGCTGACGCGCAGTGGTCTGGTTAGTGGTCAGGGCCAGAATGGTGGCATCCGGGAAGTATTTACGCACGGATTTAGCCGACTTACCGCCTTCGGTCGCCACCACAATCACCGGCGCTTCCAGTTTCTCAGCGGTCTCAACGGCGCCACGGCACACTGCTTCAGTGATACGCAGCTTGCGCGAATCCTGCAGGGAATCGATGCGCGATTTCATCACGCGATCGGTACGTTCGCAGATGGTCGCCATAATGGTGACCGACTCCAGCGGGTATTTACCCTTGGCGCTCTCACCGGACAGCATCACCGCGTCGGTGCCGTCGAGGATGGCGTTGGCCACGTCGCCGGCTTCAGCACGGGTAGGGCGCGGGTTCTTGATCATCGAATCCAGCATCTGCGTCGCGGTGATTACCACTTTGCGCGCTTTATTACACTTCTTGATCATCATCTTCTGCGCGAAGATCACTTCTTCAACCGGGATTTCCACACCGAGGTCACCACGCGCGACCATGATGCCGTCAGAGGCTTCCAGGATCTCGTCGAAGTTGTTCAGGCCTTCCTGATTTTCGATCTTGGAGATGATCTGAATGTGCTCACCGCCGTGAGCTTTCAGGTGCTCACGGATTTCCAGCACGTCAGAACGTTTACGGATGAAGGAAGCCGCAACGAAATCCACGCCCTGTTCGCAGCCGAAGATCAGATCACGCTTGTCTTTTTCCGCCAGCGCTGGCAGCTGAATGGATACGCCCGGCAGGTTGACGCCTTTGTTTTCGCCAAGGTCGCCATTGTTCAGCACTTTACACACCACGGTGTTTTCCGTGACTTCGGTCACTTCCATGCCGATCAGACCATCGTCGACCAGCACGGTGTTACCAATTTTCAGGTCTTCGGTGAAACCGGCGTAAGTAACGGCAACGCGCTCGCTGTTACCAATCACTGACTGATCGGTGGTGAAGGTGAAGGTCTGGCCAGCTTTCAGGGACACATCATTGCCACCGTCCAGTTTCATGGTACGGATTTCCGGGCCTTTGGTGTCCAGCAGAATCGCGGCCTGGCGACCGGTTTTTTCCATGACGGCACGCATGTTGGTGATGCGCTGACCATGTTCGGCATAATCCCCGTGAGAGAAGTTCAGGCGCATGACGTTCATGCCTGCTTCCAGCAGTTGAGTCAGCATCTCTTCGGATTCGGTTTTCGGACCGATAGTACAAACGATCTTGGTCTTTTTCATGTCAGATTTCTGTAAGTTGTGATGGATGATAAAGGTCGGGGTTCGATGCGCCTGGCACCGAAGTAAAAATCTGTTTGGTGTTGGTACGTTTGCCACAGAAGTAAGAATAGGTGACGACGGCTAAGCGTGCAGAGAAGTTATGCGCCGGGCGGAGAGACCGTAGCGACGGCGTTGCGCAAATGATGTAAGTGGCTGGCATAGGCACGTTAGCGCTGAAACCTTTCAGGTGGAACAACGCGGCATAGTATAGTCGCTAAGTATGCGAAAACCAATATAAAAGCAGAGGGAGAAAACCGACTCAGATCAAGGAAAGGCGAGTTGCGCAAGGGAGATAACAGCAAAAGTGGTGCGCTCTAATGGACTCGAACCATCGACCCCCACCATGTCAAGGTGGTGCTCTAACCAACTGAGCTAAGAGCGCATTTCAGAAATCTGGTGCGTCCGAGTGGACTCGAACCACCGACCCCCACCATGTCAAGGTGGTGCTCTAACCAACTGAGCTACGGACGCACTTGGTGCGCTCTAATGGACTCGAACCATCGACCCCCACCATGTCAAGGTGGTGCTCTAACCAACTGAGCTAAGAGCGCAACACGCTGTCAGGGCGACAGCGGGGACGAATATTAACGGCAGGCCGTGATGCTGGCAAGCGGAAAAGTGATTTTTCCTGACGACTGACCAGCAACTGTGCTATGCGTCGTTTTTTTCGCCATTGCGGGCCAAATAAACGCCCGCTCAGCCACTTAGCGCGCGGCGCGCGCCAGAATCACCTGCGCCGGTAAACGCTGCAGACGGCGGATGCGCCAGATCATCATCACCGCCGCCGACGTCAGACCGACGATAAATCCGCACCAGAAACCGGCCGGCCCCAGCGGTGCCACCACCCAGTCGGTCAGCGCCAGCACGTAACCCACCGGCAGCCCCAGCACCCAGTAGGCGATCAGGGTAATAAAGAAGATCGAGCGCGTGTCCTTATAGCCGCGCAGGATACCGCTGCCGATCACCTGAATCGAATCCGAGAACTGATAGATGGCCGCCAGCAGCATCAGCTGTGCCGCCAGGGCAATCACTTCCGGATTAGCGGTATAGAGCGCGGCAATATCGTGGCGGAAGGTCACGGTAAACAGCGCGGTGATCGCCGCCATGGTAATACCCACGCCCTGACCGGTCCACGCGGCGATGCGGGCCTGTTCGGCCGAGCCCTGGCCCAGACGGTAGCCGACACGAATGGTGGTGGCGACGCCGAGCGACAGCGGCAGCACAAACATCAGCGAACTAAAGTTGAGCGCGATCTGATGACCAGCGACTTTCACAATGCCGAGCGGCGACACCAGCAGCGCCACCACGGCAAACAGCGTGACCTCGAAAAACAGCGCCAGCGCGACCGGTAATCCCAGCGTGAACAGGCGCGTCAGGATGGCGCGCGACGGTGGCGACCAGCGGTTATGCATGCGGATATCGCGCATGGCCGGCATGCGCTTCAGCCAGAAGCGCATCACCAGATACATCACCCAGTAAACCGACGCGGTGGCGACGCCACAGCCCACGCCGCCCAGCGCAGGCATACCGAAATGGCCGTAAATAAAAACATAGTTCAGCGGAATGTTGGTCAGCAGGCCGAGGAAACCCAGCAGCATCGCCGGCTTAGTCTTCGATAGCCCTTCACACTGATTACGTGCCACCTGGAAAAACAGGTAGCCCGGTGCGCCCCACAGCAGCGCGTGCAGATAACCTTCTGCTTTGGCCGCCAGCTGAGGATCAATGTCATGCATGGTGTGAATCAGGTAGCCGGCGTTCCACAGCACCACCATAATCAGCAGCGCCACGCCCGCCGCCAGCCAGTAACCCTGGCGCACCTGTTCTGCGATGCGTTCGCGTCGCCCGGATCCGTTGAGTTGCGCAACGGTTGGCGTCAATGCCAGCAGCAGACCATGACCAAACAAAATGGCGGGAAGCCAGATAGAGGTGCCGACAGCAACGGCGGCCATATCCGTGGCGCTCACCGCACCGGCCATTATGGTATCCACAAATCCCATCGCGGTCTGTGCCACCTGAGCAAGGATGACCGGGATCGCGAGGGCCAGCAATTGACGCGCTTCTGTTAAATACTTCTGCACGTATCACCTGCGTAATTTAAGAAGAGAGCGGGGTGAAATCCCCAAAGAATGCGCGACCTAGTGTAGCGGTAGCCCGCACTTCCGCCAAACATTGATCGCATTTGGTTGCGCCATTTGTGTAAAGTTTGCGCGCCGGCAAATTAAACCTTGCGGCGCAAGCTGTGATAAACTGCCACAAACTTCGCAGAGGCTGAAATTATGTTTACCGGAATTGTGCAGGGCACGGCAGAAATTGTCGCCATTGAAGAAAAAGAGTTGTTCCGCACCCACACCGTGCGCTTGCCTGCTGAGCTGCTGCCCGGCCTGGCGCTGGGCGCCTCGGTAGCGCACAACGGGTGCTGCCTGACGGTGACCGCCATTGACGGCGATCGCGTCAGCTTCGATCTCATCAAAGAGACGCTGCGCATCACCAACCTCGGTGAATTACAGGTTGGTGACATCGTGAATATTGAGCGCGCCGCGAAATTCAGCGATGAAATTGGCGGACACCTGATGTCCGGCCATATTATGACCACCGCCGAAATCTGTAAAATTATCCAGTCAGAGAATAACCGCGAAGTGTGGTTTAAATTACAGGACGCTGAGCAGATCAAATATATTCTGCATAAAGGATTCGTCGGCATCGATGGTATCAGCCTGACAGTCGGTGATGTCACCAAAAGTAAGTTCTGCGTGCATCTGATCCCGGAAACGCTGGAGCGCACCACGCTGGGCGCGAAGAAGCTGGGGCATCGGGTCAATATCGAAATCGATCCGCATACCCAGGCGATTGTCGACACCGTCGAACGTGTGCTGGCGCAGCGTGATGCCGCGGCCGCGCTGGCGGCACAAACGCTGCCGGACGCGGAGTAATCGCGAATAAAAAAGGCGCGGTAAGCGCCTTTTATCCTGGCTCGGAAATTAACGCGCCACGCGCAAACCGCCTTCGGCGCCGCGGCTGAAAACTACCTGCCACAGCTGAATATCCCGCGCGCGAAACGCACCGGCGCAGGCGTTGAGGTAATAGCTGAACATCCGTTCGAAACGCTCGCCATACTTCTCCGCCAGCTGCGGCCATGCCGCCTGGAATCGCTCGTACCAGGCCATCAGCGTAGTGTCATAATCCGCGCCAAAGTTATGCCAGTCTTCCATGATGAAGTGAGATTCGCTGGCATCGGCAATCTGCCGTACCGACGGTAAACAGCCGTTGGGGAAAATGTATTTATCGATCCACGGATCGACGTTCATGTCGGTTCTGATCGCCCCAATGGTGTGCAGCAAAAACAGGCCTTCCGGTTTCAGGTTACGATCAACCACATCGAAGTAGGTGGCATAGTTTTTCGGCCCGACGTGTTCGAACATGCCCACCGACACGATGCGGTCAAACTGCTGGTTCAAATCACGGTAATCCTGCAGCAGAATGGTCACATCCAGACCGGCACAGCGCTGCTGCGCCATTTTCTGCTGCTCGGCAGAGATAGTCACGCCATGCACTTTTACCCCGTAATGACGCGCGGCGAATTCCGCCAGTCCGCCCCAGCCGCAGCCGATATCCAGCAGCGTCATGCCCGGCTCAAGCTGCAGCTTGCGGCAGATCATATCCAGCTTGTCCTGCTGTGCCTGCTCCAGCGTTTCCGCGCTTTTCCAGTAGCCGCAGGAGTACTGCATAAACGGATCGAGCATCAGTGAAAACAGGTCGTTGCCAAGATCGTAGTGCTCTTTACCAACAATCCAGGCGCGTTTCTTTGACTGCAGATTGGTGAGGCGCGCCGCAGCAATGCGCAGCGTGTCTTTAAAATGGTGCGGTAACTGCTTATCCAGATGATGTTTCAGCACACGGTGGAAGAACATATCCAGACGTTCACACTCCCACCAGCCGTCCATGTAGCTTTCACCGAGGCCCAGCGATCCCTCCTGCAGGACCCGTTTGAAAAAATCCGCATGTCTGACCTGAATATCCCAGGGGCGTGTGCCGTTGATGTGAATGTCCGCCCGCTCCAGTAATTCATGGGCGATACGAAACCATTGGTTTTCTTCAAGGCTCACTTCTTCTATACACGATGAACTCATAGCTTCTCCATCACCTTTCCGATTTGAACCTGAGAAAAAGAATAGTCAAATTCCTCAGGCCTGTGAGAGAACTCACGGAAAATCCGTGCGCCAGATAGCCGACGTACTACAGAGGTATGAATCTGAATAGAAATGTCTGCCACAACTCCGGAGGTGAATATCGTGCAGACGCCATCCCAGCGACAGTGTCGCTAAAAAATACGCTCATTATGTTATTGATTTGTTGCAGAAATGCTGACCCACTGAGTATATGCTCACGCAGGTCAGTATTCAATGGCTTATCGTTAGTTTGCTAACGATAATCGTTGCCTTAGCAATTATCTTCGCAGGGACGGGAAGCGTGAGCAATATCACTTTGTGCGCTGGCGCTGCGCTGCCACAGGAAACCGGCCCAGGCGAGGATCACCGTGGCGACCATGACCAGCGTGGTATGTAACAGCGCCTGCTGCAGACCGGCGGATACAATCAGGCTGGCGAGGAAGCATAAGCCCAGCTGCAGCAGATTCTGCAGGCCGGCCGCTTTGCCGGTGGCCTGCGGGAACGGGGCGAGGGCGCTGGACACCACAATCGGGTAAATCGCGCCATTGGCCAGCGCCATGCCGCAGAACGGCAGCAGCAGAGCCACCAGCGGCGGCGTAGTCATCAGCGCCACCGCAAACAGGCCCAGAATGCTCAGGCTGTAAATCATCAGCAACCACGGCAGCAGCTGCGCACCCTGAAAGCGATTCAGCAGTGCGCGACAGCCAAATCCGCCTAGCAGGAAGGCGATGGTCTGCGGAATATAGCTCAGGCCAATGTCCGCCGGGCTCAGACCCGCGGCGGCGAGGATAAACGGCGAGCCGGTCAGCCAGGCGAAGAAACTGGCGGAGCAGGCCGCATAAATTAGTACGTTACCGCTGTAAATACGCGTCGCCAGCAGCGTCAGCCAGCCCGGCTGTGGCGCGCTGTCGTGGCGCGCACGCGACGCGCTGGCCAGTTTCAGCGTGCCGAACAGCAGCACCAGCGTCACCAGCGTGAGCGCGAGGAAGATGGCGCGCCAGTGAAAATGGGCCATCAGCCAGGCGCCCAGCAGCGGCGCCAGCGCCGGTGACAGCGCCACCAGCGGCATAATCGTGGCAAACACTTTGTTGGCTTTGGCCTGCGGATAGCGGTCAACCACCAGCGCCTGCCAGCTCACTGCTGCGGCGCACACGCCTACCGCCTGCACAAAGCGCAGCACCAGCATCAGCCAGACGTTAGTCACCCACAGCATGGCAAGACAGCTCAGCGCAAACAGGCTCAGGCCCGCCAGTAAAATCGGCTTACGGCCGAAGCGGTCCGACAGCACACCCCACAGCACCTGCGCACAGGCAAAGCCGCCCAGAAACAAGCTCAGGCTGGCGCTGATGGTGCCCGGTGCGGAAGCAAAGTCGCGCTGCATGGCGCCGAAGGCGGGTAAATACATATCGGTGGCCAGGAAGCCGAGCATGCTCAGCACGGCAAGGTAAGGCAGAAATCCTTTGGATGACAGCATGGTTTTTCTCATTCGGCAGGTTGAACGGCGGGGAGTGTAAAAGGGTGCAGCGGGCTTTGTGAAACGCTAATATTTGCAGGGTGCTGTTAAAATTTTTGAAGGGAAAATTATGTGGTCAGAATATGCGCTTGAAGTGGTGGACGCGGTAGCGCGCACTGGCAGTTTTAGCGCGGCGGCGCAGGAGCTGCACCGCGTGCCCTCTGCCATCAGCTATACCGTGCGCCAGCTGGAAGGCTGGCTGGCGGTACCGCTGTTTGAGCGGCAGCATCGCGAAGTGGTGCTGACGGCAGCAGGCGAGCATTTTGTGCGTGAAGGGCGTTCTGTTATCAAAAAAATGCTGGCCACGCGCCGTCAATGTCAGCAGCTGGCTAACGGCTGGCGCGGTCAGCTCAGCATCGCGGTAGATTGCATCGTCAAACCGCAGCGCACCCGCCAGCTGGTAAAGGATTTTTACCGCCATTTCCCCGATATGGAGCTGATCATCAGCTACGAAGTATTTAACGGCGTGTGGGACGCGCTGGCTGATGGTCGTGTCGATGTGGCGATTGGCGCCACCCAGGCCATTCCGGTCGGCGGCCGCTTCGCCTTTCAGGATATGGGCGCGCTCAACTGGCGCTGCGTGGTGAGTCCGCAGCATGCGCTGGCCCACAGTCCGCAGCTGGATGACGAAACCCTGCGCGCCTGGCCGTCGCTGGTGCTGGAAGATACGTCGCGCGCGCTGCCGCGCCGCATGACGTGGACGCTGGATAACCAGCGGCGGCTGGTGGTGCCGGAGTGGGAAACCGGGCTGGATTGCCTGCAGGCCGGATTGTGCGTGGGCATGGTGCCGGGCCACCTGGCGCGCCCGCTGCTGGACAGCGGCGCGCTGGTGGAACTGGCGTTGCCGCAGCCGTTTCCGGACAGCCCATGTTGCGTCAGCTGGTCTGAGCAGCGTGCGTCACCGGCGCTGGCGTGGTTGCTGGAATATCTGGGCGATGCGGAAACGCTGAACCACGAGTGGCTCAGCGAGAAGGCGGCTTAACGGCGGTAATCGCGGAACGGGCCATCGGCCACGGAGCGGCGCTCAATCAGCGTGGGCTGCACTTCAATGGTCTGCGGTTCTTCGCGTTTGCTGGTGATGCGGTCCAGCAGCATCTCCAGTGCCTTTTCCCCCAGCTGCGCTTTCGGCTGGTGCACGGTTGTCAGCGCCGGGGTGAAGTAGCGCGCGTTGCGCACATTGTCGTAGCCAATCACCGAAATATCCTGCGGCACGCGCAGTCCCATCTCGTCGGCCGCGCAAATCGCGCCCATCGCCATGATATCGCCGCCGCAAAACACCGCCGTCGGGCGCTGTTTCTGGTTCAGGATCTGCTGCATTGCCTGATAACCTGACTCCGGTTCGAAGTCACCCTGCACAATCCACTCGGGACGGACGCTGATGCCCGCTTCCTGCATCGCCTGCAGAAAACCCGCATGACGACCGCCACCGGTGTTGCGTTCCATCTGGCCAGGGATAGCACCGATATCGCGATGGCCGCGCTCAATCAGGTATCGTCCGGCGAGGTAACCGCCGTGGAATGCATTGTCCTGCACGGTATCGGTAAAGTCCCCGCGCGATTCGCCCCAGTCCATGACCACCATCGGGATATTGCGGTTCTCTTCCAGCATCTGCAGCAGATCGTCGGGATATTCGGAGCACATGACCAGCAGGCCATCGACGCGCTTTTGCGCCATCATCGACAAATAGGCACGCTGTTTTTGCAGATCGTTGTGCGCGTTGCCGAGAATCAGCGTGTAGCCACGCTCAAAGCAGTGATTCTCCACGGCTTCAATAATTTCGGCGAAGTAGGGCGCTTCGCTGGAGGTCGCAAGCAGGCCCAGCGTCTTGGTGTGATTCACCTTCAGGCTGCGGGCCACCGCGCTCGGTGAGTAATGCAGCGCTTTAATCGCTTCCCATACGGCGTTACGCGTCTCTTCCGCGACAAAACGCGTTTTGTTGATGACATGCGAAACCGTGGTGGTTGAGACCCCGGCGCGTTTCGCCACATCTTTAATGGTTGCCATGAAATGGTACTCCTGGGCTTATCGCAACTTACTGATAAGTATATTGTTAAACGTTTGCGTCTGCTAATGGTTTTGCGCCCTGAATATCAGGGCTAATCTGCTTAATCGGGCAGGGAAACATCCTTCAGCAGGCTGTCAATGCAGCATGCGCTAAATCTGTTGCGCAACGAAAGGCGGCGATTCTAGCAAGCCGGGGCGGATAACACGAGATTTTTGCCCATCACTGTGCGAAAATTATTTAACCATGCAAACTGTGTGACTAAGGAGTTGTGATGAGTACCGATTTAAAACTGGCATTGACCACCACCGCCGCTGCTCTGCTGATGATTATTGCCTTTAGCTTTACCGCCATTCTGCATTAATAAAAAAGCCGGTGCTGCTGAACAGCCACCGGCTTTTTTGTTGCGCAACACTGAGATTAGCGCACGGTTTTCGGCGTCATCATACGGCGTGCGCCAACGTAATGCTTCTGCCAGTAATCCTCGCCCAGCGCGCTAATCTGGATATCCTTCCCGGTGCGCGGAGACTGAATGAATTTACCATTGCCCAGATAAACCCCGACATGGTCGGCGGTGCCGCGGTTGTTGATGCGGAAGAACACCAGATCGCCTTTCTCCAGCATCTCGCGCTTGATCGGCGCGGCGTCGCGCAGGTGATACATCTCATTAGCGGTACGGGGAAATTTAAACTTCACCAGATCTTTGTAGGCGTACCACACTAAACCACTGCAGTCGAAACCGGTGTGCGGTGAGGTGCCTCCCCACTGATACGGTTTACCCAGCTGGCCCATCAGTTTCGTCATCGCGGTTTCGCGCGCTTTTTGATAGCGCAGGCGGTGGGCCTTGCTCATTTTAATGCCGCTCAGCTGCTGCACTTCATCATCAACGGCAACGTCACGCGATTTTTTCGCCAGCCGCTGATGACCATATTTTTTCGCACTGAGCTTAAGTGAGGATTTGCGCTGGGTGGTGTGCTGAAGTACCGTTTCGCTTTTCTGCTGTTTTTTCAGCCTGAACTTCTGTACCGACGTCAGGCGTGACTTTTTGCTGGTGGTTTTCACCGGGCGTCGTTTGCGACGCTCATCTTCACGCGCGTTCTTTTTCTCCGCTTTCTGCAAACTGGCATTAACCGGCGCATGCGGAGAAGCCGCCGCCACATTAAAGAACAGTTGGGCAAAAGCCAGTATGAAAAGCGTAATCAGTAAACGCATAGTCCGGTTACAGGTTAAGCCGTCGGCAGGAAGCCAGACCGCGGTAAAGTTAGAAAAATCTGATCGACGATCAGCACCGGGGCAATTCTAATCCACTTTTTTTGCAAAAGGTAAGGTCTTTTTCCATTAATCTGTCACGGTACTGAAAGTGGGGCAAAAATGAGCGATTTCAGCTGCTTAACCCAGCGGAATTATTGCTAATTATTAATTGATTAATGCTTATTAATGATATGAAAATGTTATTCGTGGCGCGCGAACTTAACAAACATGGCGATATGCGCCGGCTAAGGCAAAATCCCGTTTTCAGTCGCGGGGCGAAGTCGCTACAATAAACAAACACGAAGTGAAGGATTAAGGAAGGCAAAAATGAGTACTGTTGAAAAAATTCAGCGCCAGATCGCAGAAAACCCGATCCTGCTGTACATGAAAGGTTCGCCGAAACTGCCAAGCTGCGGTTTCTCTGCGCAGGCGGTACAGGCGCTGTCTGCCTGTGGTGAGCGCTTTGCGTACGTAGACATTCTGCAAAATCCGGATATCCGCGCTGAGTTACCGAAATACGCCAACTGGCCAACTTTCCCGCAGCTGTGGGTGGATGGCGAGCTGGTCGGCGGCTGTGACATCATCGTTGAGATGTTCCAGCGCGGCGAACTGCAACCGCTGATCAAAGAGACCGCTGAGAAGCACAAAGAAGCAGAATAAGCAAAAGGCCGACAGCAGTGTCGGCCTTTTTTTGGCTGCGGTCTGACGGGCCTCAGGCTGAGGCATCGTCTTCGGCCGGCTCTTCACTCACCGCCAGCGGCCAGCCGCCGAGGCGTTTCCAGCGATTCACCAGTTCGCAAAACAGCGTGGCGGTCTGTTCGGTATCGTACAGCGCCGAGTGCGCCTGAGTGCTGTCAAAATCTATCCCCGCCGCTTTACAGGCCTTCGCCAGTACCGTTTGTCCCAGCACCAGCCCGCTCAGCGCGGCGGTGTCAAAGGTGGCGAACGGGTGGAACGGGTTACGCTTCATGCCGGTGCGCTCTGCTGCCGCCATCAGAAAATTATGATCAAAGGTGGCATTGTGCGCCACGATAATCGCCCGGTTACAGCCACTGTCTTTGGTACCTTTGCGCACCATTTTGAAAATGGCGTGCAGCGCCTCATATTCACTCACCGCGCCGCGCAGCGGATTGCTGGGGTCGATGCCGGTAAACGCCAGCGCTTCGGGATTTAGAATCGCCCCTTCGAACGGCTCCACGTGGAAATGCAGGGTTTCATCGCGGTGCAGCCAGCCATCCTCATCCATTTTTAACGTGGTGGCGGCGATTTCCAGCAGCGCATCGGTTTGCGCATTAAAACCGGCGGTTTCAACGTCAATCACCACAGGATAAAAACCACGGAAGCGTTGATGGAGAGCGTTTAAGGCGTTCGATTCAGACATCAGGATCTCATTGCAGGAAATGGGGCAGCGCGCATTATGGCAAAAATCGGCGCAGGGTGCAGCAGGAGAGGGAAGTCAGCCCGCAAATTAGCAGGCTGACTAACGGCATTAGTTGCCGAGGCCGTGACCGGCGTGTTTGTTTTCGATCAGCTCGATTTTGTAGCCGTCCGGATCTTCCACGAAAGCGATGATGGTGCTGCCGCCTTTGACCGGGCCGGCTTCACGCGTGACGTTACCGCCCGCCTGACGAATGCGGTCGCAGGTCGCCGCGACATCATCCACGCCCAGCGCGATGTGGCCGTAGGCATTGCCGAGGTCGTATTTATCCACGCCCCAGTTGTAGGTCAGCTCAATGACCGCACCTTCGCTCTCTTCGGTGTAACCCACGAAAGCCAGGGTGTACTTGTATTCGGTGTTTTCGCTCTGACGCAGCACGCGCATGCCCAGCACGCGGGTGTAAAAATCGATGGAGCGCTGCAGATCGCCAACGCGTAACATAGTGTGAAGTAAACGCATAACATCCTCTTTTCAAAAGTCATCAGGGAACCCGCTTAGTATAGCGAGGGAATGCCCTGAAGAAAGCACGCGGCCGCACATCCGCTGCGGCCGCGTTTGACTTACAGTGTTGGGTAGTCGGTGTAACCTTCCGCGCCGCCGCCGTAGAAGCTCTCCGGGCGCTGCGGGTTAAGCGGTGCATCCTGCTGCAGGCGCGCTACCAGATCCGGGTTGGCGATGAAGTCACGGCCAAAGGCCACCGCGTCAATCAGGCCACGCGCAATCAGATCGTCCGCTTTTTCCACGGTGTAGGCACCGGCACCGATAATCACGCCCGGGAAGGCGGCACGCACTTTCTGGCGGAACTCATCGGTGTAAGGCTTACCGCCCGCCCAGTCTGGCTCAGACAGGTGCAGGTAGGCGAGGCCGCGCTTGCCCAGTTCGCTGATGTACCACAGTGCCGCTTCTTCTTCATCCGGACCGTTTTCCAGATTCTGGAAGGCGCCGATGGGCGAGATGCGGATACCGATGCGATCGGCTGACCAGTTAGCAATTGCCGCATCGACCACTTCCAGCGCGAAACGGCCGCGCTTCTCAATCGAACCGCCGTATTCATCGGTACGCTGGTTAGAACCGGGTGCGAGGAACTGATGCATCAGATAGCCGTGCGCAGAGTGCAGTTCCAGCAGGTCAAAATCAGCGTCGCGCGCATTGGCTGCCGCCTGGCCGAAGTCTTTAACGATCTGCTGAATTTCTGCCACGCTCAGTTCACGCGGCATGGAGGTATCTTCGCGGTATACGCTGCCGTCGGCGGCGCGCAGCGAGGTGCGGGTGCCAGCGGCGATCGCGGACGGTGCGACCGGCGCTTTGCCATCCGGCTGCACGCTATTATGCGAGATGCGGCCGGTGTGCCACAGCTGAACGGCGCTGTGACCGTGCGCGGCGTGAATACCTTCGTTAATCATTTTCCACGCAGCAATCTGCTCTGCGGTGTGCAAACCCGGCGCACCGGCGTAGCCTTTCGCCTGGAACGAAACCTGGGTGGCTTCGGTAATGATCAGACCCGCGCTGGCGCGCTGCTGATAATACTCCGCCATCAGCGGGGTAGGAATATCGCCCGGTTCAATGCTGCGCAGACGCGTCAGCGGCGCCATAAATACACGGTTAGGTACGGTAATCGCGCCCACTTTCAGCGGGGTGAACAGCTGTTTACTCGCCATGATGACTCCTGTAATAGACCGGTCGTCTAGAAATTGCCGTTTTTAAAAATCAGCGGTGATTAAGCCACTGTTCGATGGTGTCGAGCGCCAGGCTAATCGGCCCGGGCTCACGTGAAATCTTGCTCTGCAGGCTGGCACCCAGCCACAGCAGATAACAGCGTTGCGCCAGCTGCTGCGGGCTTTGCCCATAGGGCAGCGGCTGTTCGGCTGCGACCTCCGTCAGACAGCGTGCGTAAGCCGCCGTAATGGCCGTGGCACCGCGCTGCAGCGCATCGCGCATCGGCTCTGACAGATCGCACACTTCGCCGGAAAGCTTAACGCCCAGACAGCCAACAATGTGACCCTGCTCAATAAATAGCCGTTCCGCGTAGCGAAAATGCTGCAGTAAGCGTTCGCGTGCAGTAACGCCGGGCTGGGTCAGCTGCTGTTCAACCTGCTGCTGATAGTTGACGAAATAGCGCTCGAGCAGCGCCACACCGAACGCTTCTTTCGAGCGGAAGTAGTGGTAAAACGAGCCTTTCGGCACTTCCGCCAGCGCCAGCATTTCGCTCAACCCCATGCCGGTGAAACCGCGCTGCAGGCAGACCTGCTCGCCGGTGGCGAGCAGATGTTCACGGGTTTCGTTGCGTTGCACTGTCTTGTTCATGGCAGGCAGAGTATTAGACCAGTCGGTCTAATGCAATCCTCAGACGCGATTCTGGCACGATTTGATCATATCCAGCTGCGGCTGATACTGCTGCGTCTGGATATTGAACAGGCCGAGCACCGTGTGGAACAGATTATCCTGCGACACCGCTGTCTCTGCCGCCTGCTGGCGCAGACAGGCCTGATCAATGTGATACGCCGCGGCGTAGCCCGGCGACATCCACAGCAGCAGCGGGATGTGCGTCTGCTGCGACGGCGCAAACAGGTACGGCGCACCGTGCAGGTACATGCCGTGTTCGCCCAGTGATTCGCCATGGTCGGACAGATACACCAGCGCCACGTTAAAGCGATTGCTCAGGCCCTTCAGCTTATCGATGGTGCGACTCAGCATATCGTCGGTATACAGCAGCGAGTTATCGTAGGTGTTGACCAGCGCCTGGTGATCGCAATCCTGTATCTGATTGCTGTCGCAGGTCGGCGTAAAGCGCTGGAACGCGGCCGGATAGCGCTTAAAGTAAGCCGGACCGTGGCTGCCCATCTGGTGCAGTACGATGATGCCGTCATTGTGCAGACTGTCGACATAGTTATCAAAGCGATGCAGCAGGACGTCATCGAGGCAGAAGCCATCGTGGCAGTACTGTGGCAGCTGCCACTGCGTCATATCGGTATGCGGCACGCGGTCGCAGGCACCCTTGCAGCCGCCGTCGTTTTCGCGCCACAGCACGCTGACTCCCGCATGGGCCAGCACATCCAGCACGCCTTCCTGATGATGGGCGAGGTTCGCGTCATAGTGCTCGCGCGGCATATTCGAGAACATACACGGCACCGAAATGGCAGTTTCTGTGCCGCAGGAGCTGGCGTTGGGATAATAAATCACCTGCTGCTTTTTCAGCTGTGGGTTGGTGTCGCGCGCATAGCCGCCGAGGGAGAAGTTCTCCGCGCGCGCAGTTTCGCCCACCACCAGCACCACCAGCGTCTTCTTCGGCCCGGCGGTGATTAGCGGTCCTTTCTTCGCATCTTCGCCAATCTTCACCAGCGCCTGGCTGCCCTGCAGATAGCGCTGATCGACATAATGGCCGGTGCCACTGACAATATTGGCAGGGGTGATCATCTTCACCAGCCCTTTGTTATTGCGGATCAGCGAAGCGTAGTCTTTGTAGAACAGCACGGCCATCAGCAGAATCACCAGTACGGCACCGAGCGCACTGGCGAGGCGCTGCAGCAGGTTCCACCACCAGCGCTGGCGATTGCTGATACGGACGCTGCACACCAGCGCGACCGGAAGAATGCCCATCAGCAGCATCCAGATGACATAGTTGCGGCTCATCAGCGCGCCGGTTTCCTGCGCATTCGACTCAAACACGTTTTCGATCATGTTGGTGTCGATGACCGTACCAAAGCTGTGCATAAAGTAGTTGGCGGCGGCGCTGGCGAGAATCAGCACAATCAGCAGCGGTTTGCGTATCCACGGCCAGGCCAGCAGTGAAAAGAGCAGATAAAACGCCGCGACCAGCACCACCGGCATGCTGGCGGCGAACAGGTAATCGTGCACGCGGGTGTAGGGAATAATTTCCCACGCGCGCAATAAAAACAGGGCATTGAGAACAAAGGCAAAGAACAACGCGGCCAGTAAATTAAAACTGTTTTCTTGACACTGTAACTTAGAGATCAGTTTCATGGAGACTCATCGGAATAACGGAATATGACAATCGTATGAATTGAAGATGAGGAAAACCTTAACCGCGTCTCCTTACCTGATTGATTCCCTGACTATTGCCACGGTGACGGAAGCTGGCGTGGTTGTCGCCGTGTACAGTACCAGTAATAACGGTTTATGCCTTGCACTATGTCACTAAGCTGTTATCAATAAGAGTGGATAGGTTCATTGCGGAGGTGATGTGGCTGAGCAATTAGAGTTTTTTCCGGTTCCGAGCCCCTGTCGCGGTATCTGCCAGAGCGATGCGCGCGGCTATTGCCGTGGCTGTCTGCGCAGCCGGGAGGAGCGCTTCAACTGGATGAAATTCAGCGATGCGCAAAAACGCGAGGTGCTGCGCCTGTGTCGTCAGCGCCTGTTGCGCCTGCAGCGTCAGCAAAAAGTGGATGAAAATCCTGATCCACAGCAACCGGAGCTGTTTTAAGAAAACGCGCCGTGCGCATTTGGTTATACTCGCGCTTTCGCTATTGCGCAGAAGGGAGTTTAACCATGTTACAACCGCACGCTATTGCCCCGCAGGGACCCGCTTTTTCGCCGCTGATTGCCGGTTACTGGCGGCTGATGGAGTGGGGCATGACGCCGCAGCAGCTGGTGCAGTTTATTGAGCATCATCTGGCATTGGGCATCACCACCGTTGACCACGCCGACATCTATGGCGACTATCGCTGTGAAGCCGCGTTCGGCGAAGCGCTGCGCCTGGCACCGCAGCTGCGCCAGCAGTTGCAAATCGTCACCAAGTGCGGCATTGCCACCCGCGCGAAACCGGAACATAAAATCGGTCACTACATCACCGAAGCCAGCCACATCCTGCACAGTGCGGAAAATTCCCTGCGCCACTTTGCCACCGATTATCTCGATCTGCTGTTGATTCACCGTCCGGATCCGTTAATGGATGCAGATGAAATCGCTGAAGCCTTCCTGCAGCTGCATCAGAGTGGCAAGGTGCGTTATTTTGGCGTGTCCAACTTTACCGCTGCGCAGTTCACGCTGCTGCAATCCCGTCTGCCGTTTAGCCTGGTCACCAATCAGCTGGAAATCTCACCGCTGGAGCAGTCGGCGCTGCTCGACGGCACGCTCGACCAGTGCCAGCAGACGCGTATGCGCCCGATGGCGTGGTCGTGCCTCGGTGGCGGCCGCCTGTTTAACGATCCGCACTACCAGCCGCTGCGCGATGAGCTGGAACAGGTGCGTCAGGAGATCGGTGCCAGCAATATCGAGCAGGTGGTCTATGCCTGGGTAATGAAGCTGCCCAGTCGTCCGCTGCCGATTATCGGTTCCGGTAAAACTGCGCGCGTGAGCGACGCGGTGAAAGCCTGTGAACTGACGCTGGATCGCCAGCAGTGGTTCCGCATTCGCAAGGCGGCACTCGGCTACGATGTGCCCTGAAGCGTAAATCTGCGTCAAACTACGGCAGCCTGGGCAAAAGCGGTCCAGGCTTAGAGGGAATCTGAACCGTAAGGAGACGTTATGAAAAAAACCATTATGGCCGTGCTGACGCTGGTGTGTGCTGCCGGTGCACACGCGGCGTCAGAAGACGTGACGCTGCATCAGGTGACGGCGCAGGGTATCGGTGAGTCGATCGGTAAGGTGACCATCAGCGAAACCCCGTATGGCCTGCAGTTCGCGCCGGCGCTGAGCGGGCTGAAACCCGGCATTCACGGCTTCCACGTCCACGCCAAAGGCAGCTGTGAGCCCGGCGAATCCGCCGGCAAAACCGTGGCGGCCGGCGCGGCGGGCGGTCACCTCGATCCGCACAACAGCGGCAAGCACCTCGGTCCGTACGCTGACGGTCACCTCGGCGATTTGCCCGCGCTGTATGTCACCGACGACGGCAAAGCCAGCTATCCCGTGGTGGCGCCTCGTCTGAAATCGCTAAGCGAGATCAAAGGCAAAGCGTTGATGGTGCACGTCGGCGGCGATAATCATGCTGACCATCCGCAACCGCTTGGCGGTGGCGGGGCACGTCTGGCCTGCGGCGTGATCTGAGTACCGGGCGGCGACGGGCCTGACCCGCCGCCGCCGCGCAGAAAAATTCTGACCCATTTTCCTGCTACTCAGCGGCAACATTCCATCCTATGATGTTGATTCAGGAACGGAACCGCTCAGGGGCAGGCATGAAAACGCGTGGGATTTTGCTGTTGTGTTTAGCGCTGGTGGGCTGCGATCGCCCGAATGATACCCAGCTGCGACTGGAGGCCAGCCGTCAGCTGCAGCGCGATATAGATACCAATCCGCTGCGCGCCAGTTGTGAAAATATTGCCCGCGGCCGCGAATGGCTGACGCAGCATACCCTGCAGCGGCTGCAAGCCAAAGGCTGTCAGAACGTCCTGCGCAGCGCCACCGAAACCAATTTCACCCATACCGAAATCCGCCGTCACACCATCACCGTGGTGTGCGGCGGCATTCAGGGCACCAGTTTTACCGGCAGCACGCTGGCGCGGCGCTTTATCTACTCGTCGGACGAGAAAGCGCTGGTGATCGAACCGATGTCCGAGCAGGATAAAACCCGCTTTGAAGGGCAGAAGACCCTGCAACAGCTGCACGATGACTTTAATCGGCAGTTTACCCAGTACTGTGAATGATCAATCCGGCACCGCCTGACGCAGCTGCGCCAGCGAACAGCGCAGGCGCCACAAAATACCCGCCAGGGTATTCGCGTCGCTCTCCGGCTGCCCCTGAAGCTGATCAATGGCCTGCTGCAGCGTATCCAGCGCGGTCTGCAGCGAGTCGTGACGCACACCGCGCAAACTCATAATACGCTGCAAATCCTGCAGACTGCTGTCGCGCAGCTGCGCCAGCGCCGGTGAGCGGGGTTGCCAGGCGCGCAGCTGCCAGACAATGTGCGAACAGTTCAGCAGCACCACGCCCCAGCGCAGCAGCCACAGGCGCGCCTGCTCATCACGGCTGTGGCTCAGCTGGCTGATGTGATGATAAATCTGCGATTCAAACCGGCTTTCACTCAGACGCGGCTGGCGACGTAGCTGATCGAGAAAAGCGTGGCGCAGCGCCCGGATATGGCGCCGGCTGCGGCGCGCATCAGAACCCGGCTGTAACACCTGAAACGCCAGCCACGCCAGCAGGACGCCACACACTTTTGCCAGGTTATCGTTAAGGAAGCTCTGGAAATCCCAGTCTGGCGGATTACTTACCGCGATAAACGATCCCATAAACACAATAAACTGGCCCCACAGCGCGGCGCGTTGCTTCTGTTGCAGCTTAAACAGTTGCAGCGTCAGCAGCAGCGGGAACAGCAGCAGCAAAAACTGCCACAGCGCGCTGATTTGCACCATCAGACCAAACTGCAGCACAAAGCTGAACAGCGACAGCCACAGCAGCGTTTTCAGCAGCAGCGACACGCTGCCGCCGGGCGAAGGCGATGACGAGTAGAGCACGCAGGCAATAGCGGTAAGCGTCAGCGCGGCGGCGCCAGCGTCCCACTGGGTACCGATCCAGAACGCGCAGCCCAGCATGATCACGCTAAACGTGCGCAGCGCACTCCAGCCAGCTTCGGCACTGTCGCTGGCACGTGCCAGTGCCGGCGCGTACGGTGGCTGGAAACGGGTGTCAGCGTCGGCGCGCTCGATCAGGCGAATCCAGCGCTCCACATTCAGCCACACCCAGCAGAAGTAGCGCAGCCGCTGGACAAAAGCACGCTGGCGGAAATCACCGTGCACGTCCGGCGTGATGCCGCGCAGAATCTGCGCCAGCCGGTATTTATCACACTGCGGCTGCGCCAGTTCGTGCAGCAGCTGTTGCATTGCGCTGTACAGCGCCGGCGGCGCGTCGGGCCAGTTAAGCAGCATGCGCCGCAGGCTGGAGAGCACGCTGGTCAGGCGCAGCTGCTGATGCAGCACGTAGTTAAGCACGTTATTTTGCCGGCGGAAGCGATAGTGGCTCCAGAAGGCCTGAATGCGCAGCAGATTCATGGTGAGGATTTGGCTGATCACCGTTTCGTGGGCGGTGCGCACATTTTCCGTGCTGCTCTGCTGCAACAGCAGCACCGCGTGGTCAAGCAGGCGGGTGTGCATCTGGCGCAGCGATAGCATCAGTGCGCTGCCGTCCGAGGTGCTGGGCAGGATCATCATCATCAGCCCGGCACAGAGAATCCCGACGATCACTTCGCACACGCGCGCCTGGGTGATGTCCCACAGCTGGCTGACGTCGCTAACGTTAACGCTGCTGAAGGCGATAATCGCGGCGGTGTAACCGGCCAGTGAAAAGGCGTAGGCCACATTGTTCTGAAAATGGCTGGCGACCCAGGTGCAGAGCGCCAGCCAGCCGGCCATGAAAAAGGCAAACAGCCACGGTTCGTTGAGCGTATGACCGGCAATCAGCAGCGCGGCGCTGGCACCGAGCAGGCTGCCGACGATGCGGCCAAGGCTTTTGCTGATGGCACCGCCGACGGTGGGGAAACTCACCACTGCGGCGGACGTCATGGCCCAGTAAGGCTGATCCAGCTGCAGCGCATACGCCAGGGTGAGCGCCAGACACATCGCGATTGCGTTACGCAACGCATAGCGCCACTCGCCGCCGGTTGCCTTTATCCACGGCAGATTGTGCCAGGCCAGCCACTGCAGATTCATGCCGGCCTCAGTGCGCGACAGTGATGGTGCAGGTGGTACCGGCTACCAGCGGCACATTATCCGGTACCGCGTTTAGCCGGATACGCACCGGGACGCGCTGCGCCAGCCTGACCCAGGGCACGTTGGGTTTGATATCAGGCACCAGACCGCCGTCGCTGGCGATGCTTTGGTCGTAAATGGCCCGCCCGATACTCTCCACCTGGCCCTGCAGTCGTGCGCCGTTGCTATACAGCACGATTTGCGCCGCCGCGCCGGGCTGGATATGGCGCAGTTTGGTCTCTTCGAAATAGCCCATCACATAGTAAGAGTGGCTGTCGACCAGCGCGAACAGTGGCGTACCGGCGGTCGCGTAATTGCCGGCACGCAGCGTCAGGTTACTGACCCAGCCGTCGGTCGGTGCCGTCACCGTGGTTTGCTGCAGGTTCCAGCGCGCCTGATCGAGCATCGCCTGTGCGGCTTTCGCTGTGGCGGCCGCCGCATTCGCGTTGAGGCGCGCCGCGTCCATATCTTCAGCGGAGATCACGTTACGCGGCAGGCTGGCACGGCGATCCGCCTCATGCTGCGCTTTGGCGAGGTCGGCCTGCGCCTTCGCCAGCTGGGCCTGCGCATTGGTCAGCGCAATCTGCCACGGCACCGGATCCAGCGTCAGCAGCACCTCGCCTTTATGCACAAACTGATTGTCGCGCACGGCCAGCGTGCTGATACGGCCGGAGACCTCGGGCGTCACGTCCACCAGTTCAGCGCGCACTTTGCCATCGCGCGTCCACGGGGCCTGCATGTAGTAGTTCCACATCCACCAGCCTGCGAGCAGCGCCAGGGTAAACACCACAAGGGTAGAAAAGTACTTAAAGGGGTTGAATTTCATGGTGATTTATCCGAGGCTCAGTATCCACAGTGCGCCGCTCACGCACAGAACAAACAGTGAGAGATCCATTAAGGTGGGGTGCCAGACATCGCCGGAGTAGATCCAGCCGCGCAGCAGCGGATGAATCAGCAGCCAGAAAAAGAAGCCCAGCAGCACCGCTTTGAACAGCGGCGGGAAGAACAGTGAGGCACCGAACACCAGATCGGTCAGCGGCGCTGTCGCGGTGAGCGCGAAGATTGACACGTGGCATCATCCTTTTTACCCGGGCACGGTTAAATCAAGTGTAGACAGCGGGCGTGCCGTCTGGCCCGGGATTTGTAATTTGTCCTGTAAACTCGCAGAATAGTGTAAAATCTGGCTTGATAGCTAGCAAGCTAATTATAAGGAGATGAAATGGATACGCCGCTTGGAACAGATCTGTCTCGCCTGGTGCGCATCTGGCGCGCGTTGATCGACCAGCGTCTGAAGCCGCTTGAGTTGACACAAACCCACTGGGTGACGTTGCACAATATTCATCAACTCCCGCCAGAGCAGTCGCAGATTCAGCTGGCGAAAGCCATCGGTATTGAGCAGCCGTCGCTGGTGCGTACGCTGGATCAACTGGAAGAGAAGGGGCTCATCACCCGCGCCACCTGCGCTAACGATCGCCGCGCCAAGCGCATCAAGCTGACCCGCCAGGCTGAGCCGATCATTGAGCAGGTCGAAAACGTGATAGACGCGACGCGTGACGACATCCTCTCCGGCATCAGCCTCGAAGAGATCAATCAGATGGTGACGCTGATTGCCCGGCTGGAAAAAAACATTCTCGAGTTGCAGAACCGCGAGAAATAAAAAAACCGACGCACTGGCGTCGGTTTTTTTTATCTGTGCGCTTAGCGCGGAGAGACGGTGACCTGGCTGCCGTTGGAGGCCATCACCACGCGCTGGCCGACTGAGTAACGGCTGGCGGACTGCTTCTGCACCACCATAATGGTATTGCCGTCATCCTTACGGATCTCCAGCTCTACGCCGTCAGATTTGTTGAGCGCACCCTGCACGCCCTGACCGGCTACGCCGCCCAGTACCGCACCGCCGGCTGTTGCCAGACTGCGCCCCGCGCCGCCCCCGATGGTGTTTCCGAGGAAACCACCCAGCACCGCACCGCCAATGGCACCGATCACATTACTGTCATCGCCGCCCTGAATTTTTACCGGACGCACGGAGACCAGCGTACCGTATGAGACGCTTTGAACCTGTTTGGCTTCGCTGGCGCTGTAAACATCGCCGGAAAGGGTATCGTTATTAACACAGCCAGCCAGCGTGATACCCGCCAGGGCTACGGCTACGAAACGCTTAATCATGAGAAAGCTCCTTAATGCAAAAAAACGCCATATTCTCGTCCTGTACTGCAACAGTATAAGTCAGAAAATGGTCAATTGACGCGATGTCCGAACAATATGCGGCTGGGCCGAAGCATAGACCACCGCCCATCAACAAAAATTCAATTGCCGGATGAAAATAGTTTGCTGCCGGAATGCGTGTCGCAGCGCAGTTGAAAAGCGGAAATTTATCATAGAATTAGCCCCGGTAATTTGCCAGGCTAAACACAGATGCATTGCAGGCCCGCAAACGGGTAAGGAAGCGCTATGAAATCAGGACGCTATATCGGCGTGATGTCCGGCACCAGCCTGGACGGCGTAGACGTCGTGCTGGCCGCGATCGACCAGCATATGGTGGCGCAACAGGCCAGCTACTGCCATCCCATCCCGCTGGCGCTGCGTCAGCAGGTGCTGGAAATTTGTCAGGGACAGACGCTGACGCTGTCGCAGCTCGGTCAGCTTGATACCCGGCTCGGCCAGCTGTTTGCGGAAGCCGTACTGACGCTGATGCAGCAGCAGGCGCTGGAGGCCAGCGATATCATGGCGATTGGCTGCCACGGCCAGACGGTGTGGCACGAGCCGCAGTCGGCGGCACCGAATACGCTGCAAATTGGCGACAATAACCAGATCGCTGCCGCGACCGGCGTCACGGTGGTGGGCGATTTTCGCCGCCGCGACATGGCGCTGGGCGGCCAGGGCGCGCCGCTGGTACCGGCTTTTCACCAGGCGTTGCTGATGGACAGCGTTGAACGGCGCATGGTGCTGAATATTGGCGGCATCGCCAATCTGTCGCTGCTGATACCCGGTCAGCCGGTGCGTGGCTTTGATACCGGACCAGGTAATATGCTGATGGATGCGTGGATCTGGCGCCACAAAGGCCTGCCGTTTGATAAAGATGCCGGCTGGGCGCGCAGTGGCCAGGTCGTGCCCGCGCTGCTGGAGCAGATGCTCGGCGATCCGTGGTTTGCGCTGCCGCCACCCAAAAGCACCGGTCGGGAATACTTCAACCTGGGCTGGGTGGAACAGCAGCTGCAGCGCTTCCCGGCGCTGGCCCCGCAGGATGTGCAGGCAACGCTGTGCGAGCTGACCGCGCTGACCATCGCCCATCAGGTACAGCTCAACGATGGCTGCGATCGTCTGCTGGTGTGCGGCGGCGGCAGTCGCAATCCGCTGCTGATGGCGCGGCTGGCCGCGCATTTGTCTGGCACTGAAGTGGGCACCACCGATCAGGCCGGTATCAGCGGTGATGATATGGAGGCGCTGGCCTTTGCCTGGCTGGCGTTCCGCACCCTGTCCGGGCTGCCGGGCAATCTGCCGGCGGTAACCGGCGCGCGCGAAATGAGCGTGCTGGGTGCCATCTATCCCGCCAATCCCCACGCAATACGTTAAGGAGCAAACATGAAAAAGATGATCGTGCTGGCCGGCACCCTGACCTTACTCAGCGGCTGTGGTATCTGGCATAAACCCGCACCCGCGCCAGAGACGTTACATTACCAGTGTGGCACGCTGCCGCTGACGGTCACTCTGGACAACGCGAAGCAGCAGGTAAGCTTTATTCTGGACGGCAAACCGCTCACGCTGACCCAGACGGTGTCTGCCTCCGGCGCGCGTTACAGCGATGGGACCTACGTTTTCTGGTCAAAAGGCAATGGCGCCTTTGTTGAACGCAACGATAAAATCGTGATTAATGATTGTGAACTGCAGAACGCGGATGCCTCCGCACAGTAAGAGAGAACCGGGATACCAGCATGAGCGACAGTGACAGCTTGCAACACATTGCCCACCTGCGTCGGGAGTACACGCGCGGCGGGCTGCGGCGCAAAGATTTGCCAGATACGCCTCTGGCGCTGTTTGAGCAGTGGCTGCAGCAGGCGTGCGCCGCGCAGCTGCCCGATCCCACCGCCATGACGGTGGCGACGGTGGATAGCAGCGGCCAGCCCTATCAGCGCATCGTCCTGCTTAAACACTACGATGAGCAGGGCATGGTGTTTTACACCAACCTCGGCAGCCGTAAAGCGCTGCAGCTGGCGGACAATCCGCGTATTTCCCTGCATTTTCCCTGGCACTTCCTTGAGCGTCAGGTAATGGTGCTGGGCGAAGTGGAGAAACTGTCGCCGCTGGAAGTGCTGAAGTACTTCCACAGCCGTCCGCGAGACAGCCAGATTGGCGCCTGGGTATCGAAACAGTCGAGCCGGATTTCCGCGCGCGGCGTGCTCGAGGGCAAATTCCTTGAGCTCAAGCAGAAGTTTCAGCAGGGGGAAGTGCCGCTGCCGAGTTTCTGGGGCGGATTCCGTGTCAGATTCCACACCATGGAGTTCTGGCAGGGCGGCGAACATCGCCTGCATGACCGCTTCCTTTATCAGCGTGATGGCAGCGGCTGGACAATCGACCGTTTAGCACCGTAAAACTGCGTTTTATCCCCTTTCAGCGCTGGCGCACGGCTCGTCAGCGCTTTATGCTATAGCCCTCATTTTTTTCGTATCCGCACGTCAGCGGACAGCTGTGTACCAGCATAGGTGCAGTCTGATCAATTTGGAGTCAGTGATGACCAGCAGTAACCTGATACAACAATTGCAAGAGAGAGGCTTAGTAGCCCAGGTAACGGACGAGGAAGCGTTAGCAGAGCGGCTGGCGCAAGGGCCAATTGCACTCTATTGCGGCTTTGATCCCACCGCTGATAGCTTGCACTTGGGCCATCTGGTGCCGCTGCTGTGCCTGAAACGTTTCCAGGATGCCGGCCACAAGCCGGTGGCCCTGGTCGGCGGTGCCACCGGCCTGATCGGCGATCCCAGCTTTAAAGCGGCCGAACGTAAACTCAATACCACGGAAACTGTCAACGAGTGGGTAGAGAAGATCCGCAAACAGGTTGCGCCTTTCCTCGATTTTGACTGCGGCGACAACAGCGCCATCGCGGCCAACAACTATGACTGGTTTGGCGGCATGAACGTGCTGACCTTCCTGCGCGATATCGGTAAGCACTTCTCGGTCAACCAGATGATCAACCGTGAAGCGGTGAAGATGCGCCTGAACCGTGAAGATCAGGGCATCTCCTACACCGAGTTTTCCTACAACCTGCTGCAGGGTTACGACTTTGCCGAACTGAACAAGCGCTACGACGTGGTGCTGCAGATTGGCGGCTCCGACCAGTGGGGTAACATCACCTCCGGCATCGATCTGACGCGTCGTCTGCATCAGCAGCAGGCGTGGGGACTGACGGTGCCGCTGATCACCAAGTCGGACGGCACCAAATTTGGTAAAACCGAAGGTGGCGCGGTATGGCTGGATGCGAAGAAAACCAGTCCGTACAAGTTCTACCAGTTCTGGATCAACACCGCCGACGCCGACGTCTATCGTTTCCTGAAGTTCTTCACCTTTATGAGCATTGAAGAGATCAATGCGCTGGAAGAAGAAGACAAAACCAGTGGCAAAGCGCCGCGCGCGCAGTATGTGCTGGCAGAGCAGGTGACGCGTCTGGTGCACGGCGAAAGCGGTCTGAGCGCGGCGAAGCGCATCACCGACAGCCTGTTCTCCGGCAGTCTGAGCGACATGACCGAAGCGGACTTTGAGCAGCTTGCTCAGGATGGCATGCCGACCATTAGCCTGAAGGCGGACGACGATCTGCAACAGGCGCTCGTGGCGGCGGAACTGGTGCCGTCACGCGGCCAGGCGCGCACCATGATTGGCTCCAACGCGGTGTCTGTCAACGGTGAGAAACAATCTGATGCCGAGTATCGTTTCAGCGACAGCGACAAACTGTTTGGTCGTTACACGCTGCTGCGTCGCGGCAAAAAACACTACTGCCTGATTAGCTGGCAGTAAGGTGCAAGGGCCGGTCTCCGGCCCTTTTTTATGGCAAGCAGTACAGGGCAATAATGAAAAATATCCTCGCAATTCAGTCTCACGTGGTTTATGGCCACGCCGGTAACAGCGCGGCCGAATTCCCGATGCGACGCATGGGCGCCAACGTCTGGCCGTTAAACACCGTGCAGTTTTCCAATCACACCCAGTATGGTCACTGGACCGGCACCGTGATGCCCGCCACCCATCTGACCGATATCGTCAGCGGGATCGCCGCCATCGATCGTCTGAAAACCTGCGATGCGGTGCTGAGCGGCTATCTCGGCTCGGCGGAGCAGGGCGAACAGATCCTGGAAATCGTGCGTATGGTGAAGGCGGCTAATCCTGACGCCTGGTATTTCTGTGACCCGGTGATGGGCCATCCGGAAAAAGGCTGCATCGTCGCGCCCGGCGTAGCGGAGTTTCACTGCAAGCAGGCGATGCCGGCCAGCGATCTTATCGCGCCGAACCTGCTGGAGCTGGAGATGCTCAGTGGCCAGACGGTCGCTAACGTGGAGCAGGCGGTGGTTGCCGCTCGCGCATTGATTGCGCAGGGGCCGCGCGCGGTGCTGGTGAAACATCTGGCGCGCGCCGGACGCCGTAGCGATCGCTTTGAAATGCTGCTGGCCACCGCCGATCAGTGCTGGCACATCAGCCGTCCGCTGGTGGATTTTGGTGTGCGTCAGCCGGTGGGGGTTGGCGATCTGACCAGTGGCCTGCTGCTGGTTGACCTGCTGCACGGCAAATCGCTGCAGGATGCGCTGGAACATGTGACGGCGGCAGTATATGAAGTGATGCTGAAAACCCACGAGATGGGCGAGTATGAACTGCAACTGGTGGCGGCGCAGGATGCAATTGCGCAACCCACGCAGCACTTTGCGGCAGAACAGCTGTAATCGCTGTTAATTAACAGGCCGGCCAGCATGCCGGCCTATGGCGTCAGACCAGACCTTCAGCCTTCAGTGCGGCCTGAACCGCCGGCCGCGCGGCCACCCGCGCAAACCATGCCTCCAGCGCGCTCAAACCTTCGAGATTCAGTTTGATGGCTTTTGCCCAGCGCGTAACCACAAACAGATAGACATCGGCGACGGTGAAGCGTAACCCCATCAGCCACTGTTTATCCTGCAGCGCATCGTTAACGCGCTGAAATTTTTGCTCCAGCTGTGCACGCACTATGGCTTTGTACTCTTCCGGCGTATCCGGACGGAACAGCGGGGAAAAGGTTTTGTGCAATTCGCTGCTGATGTAGCTTAGCCACTCCAGCGTGTGGTAGCGCGTCAGGCTGCCGGTCGGTGCCAGCAGGTTGCGATCCGGCTTGAGATCCGCCAGATACTGCACAATCGCCACGCCTTCCGTCAGTATGCTGCCGTCATCAAACTGCAGCGCGGGAACCTGTCCTTTGGGGTTTATCTGCCAGTAATCTTCTCCGCGCTCGGTGACTTTCTTCTGCAGATCGACATTGACCTGCGTAAAATCCAGCCCGCATTCGCGCGCAACGATATGCGGCGAGAGCGAACAGGCACCGGGCTTACAATAGAGTTTCATCATGGCCTCTCCTGATGAGTTGTTGTGATGACAGCAGCATAAAACTGCCAGAAATTTTTACCAGTGACAGCGATCAGGAATTGCGGGCGGGCGCGGGAAATTCAGCGGCCGCCTGCAGTCGCGGCGGCAGTGCCGTGAGCGCGAAATCCCAGAAACAGCGTACCTTGGGCGCCATGTTTTTCACCCGCTGCGCCACCAGATGCACCGGCAGCGGTGCCGGCTCCCACTCGCTCAGCAGGCGGATCAGCGTGCCAGCCTGCAGTTCATCTATCACCTGATAAGACAACAGACGGCCAATGCCCTGGCCACTGCACAATGCATCCAGCTGGCTGGCGATATCATTGACGCGCAGGCGTGGGGTGATGCGCACACGCAGGTCGTGCGCGAAGCGCCACTCACGGGTATGGCGTACGCCTGCCACCAGCGCATGCATGCTGAGCTCAGCCGGATGGGCCGGGATTCCGGCCTGGCGAAGGTAGTCCGGGCTGGCGACCAGCATCGAGCGTACGCTGCCGACGTTGCGCGCCACCATCGACGAATCCTGCAACTCGCCAATGCGCACCGCAATATCCAGCCCGTTTTCAATCAGGTCCTGATAGCTGTCGCTAAGGATCAGTTCGATTTGCATTTCCGGATGCTGTTGCAGAAAGGCATTAACCAGCGGCATCACGTGGCGACGGCCACACATCACCGGGGCGGTGATGCGCAGCAGGCCTTGCAGTCCGCTGTGGTGGGCGCTGTCGAGCGCGCTCTGGTAATCGTTAAGCAAGCGCTGCGCCTGCTCAAACAGCTGCCAGCCGCTCTCGGTGGGCGCCAGCTGGCGCGTGGTGCGTTCAATCAGGGTGGTGCCGAAACGTGCTTCCAGCGCATTCAGCGTGCGGGTAATGACCGGCGGCGAACGCTGCAATACGCGCGCCGCGCCAGCCAGGCTGCCCTGCTGAATCACCGCAACAAACACCTGCAGCTCGTCAAATCTGTCCATGAGCCATTCCCGATCTCAGCCGTGCAAGGCGAGCATAAAAAGCGTGTTGCTTAAACTACAGCGGAAAGCGGGGGTTGTGAAGGGGGATAAAAAAAGCCGGGCTTAGCCCGGCTCAGAAACGATTACTGGTTAGCGCTGGCGCGCTTCAGTTCTGCCTGCGCATCATCCTGCGTCATGCGGTTGAGCAGCGGGGCGGTAATCAGCATCAGCAGGGCGATTACGCCAGTGGCGATACCAATCTGCTGGAACACCTGGCTATACACGGCCAGTGAGGCGTGAGGATCGGTGACGTTTTCCGGCACCGCCATCAGGTTCGCTACCTTACCGGCAATCATCGCGGCGCCAGCGGTGGTGAGGAACCAGGAGCCCATAATGAAGCCCATCAGACGTTGCGGCACCAGCTGCGCCACCATCGCCAGTCCGAGACCGGAGATCATCAGCTCACCGATACTCTGCAGCGCGTAGCTCAGAATCAGCCAGTTCACCGAAACGATACCTGCCTGGTTCGCGAATTTCGCGCCAAACGGCAGCACCAGGAACGCTGCAGAGCACAGCACCATGCCAATGGCAAACTTGTGCGGCATCGGCAATTTATCGCCAAGCTTGTTATAGACTGCCGCCAGAATCGGGCTGGCCACCATGATCCAGAATGGATTGAGCGCCTGGAACTGTTCCGGCTCAAAGGTGATACCGAGAATCGCGTGCTCGACGTTACGGATGGCGAAGAAGTTCAGCGAGGTTGGCATCTGCATGTACAGCACGAAGAACACAATAGCTTCGACCATCAGCAGGAATGCAACGATCATTTTGCGGCGTGCCGCACCGTGCAGCGCAAAGGCTTCTTTGGCAAACACCAGCACGATACCGATCGCGATCACGCCCAGCGTCATGCGGGCAATGCTCTGATGATGCAGCAGCCAGGTGGCCAGCGCGATCAGCGCAACCACGCCGACAAGGGTCATCAGCAGCTTACCGACCTGCAGCGGCGCAAAGTCTGGTTTGGAGCCGTAATTCTTCACCAGGCGCTGGCAGAACAGGAAGTTCAGCAGGGTGATCACCAGGCCCACCACCGACAGCGAAAACGCCGCGCCCCAGCCATATTTGGCCGCCAGCCACGGAGTCAGCATCATGGAGAACAGCGAACCGATGTTGATCGACATGTAGAACATGGTGAAAGCACCGTCGATGCGCGGATCGTCTTTCTCGTAGCAGGTCGACAGCAGTGAAGAAGGGTTAGCCTTGAACAACCCGCTACCCACGGCGATGGTCGCCATGCCGACATACACCATGGTGGTGTCATGACCGGAGAAGGCGATCATCGCATAGCCCAGCGCCAGCACAATGACGCCGAGAATAATCACGCGTTTGGTGCCGAGCACTTTGTCGCCCAGCCAGCCGCCAATGGCAACCAGGCCGTAAACCAGTGCGCTGAACGAAGTGAACAGGGTGATGGAGTCCGCTTCGGACATCCCCAGCTGTTTCACCAGATAGACCGCCATGATGGCTTGCAGACCGTAGTAGCCAAAACGCTCCCACAGTTCGATGGAGAAGATCAAATAGAACGCTTTCGGCTGACGGAAGGCGTTAAGGCTTACCGCCTCATCAGTGTGTTTGTTTGCAGTTGACACGTATACCTCAGTTTATACATCGCCTGTTTTACAACAGGAATTAAGTCTGCGTCGGGCTGGGTAATCCCGCGCAACATTGTTATTAGAAAGGAAAAACGGCGCCTAATTTGGCTGAATCAGGCCAACAGGGCAAGCATTTTCTGCACGCTGAAATACTTGTTACAGGCAGGGTTATAACCAGGATAATAACTTGTAAATCAGTGTTAAATATCACTACGTGACATTATAGCAGGATAATTGTTCTTGTTGCAGATCGGTTGATGGATTTTCCTGAGATAAACTGCTTTTCCTGCTCCGGGCAGGACATAATATTATCCAGCCTGTTCAGATGGATGATTCCCCTGATTTTTGCCGAAGAAGTAAGCGCAATTGTCTGATTGTTGAGCACAATAAGTAGCTGACGGTTCGCCGCAGGCTAATTTGTTGATCCTGCGCACAAAATTATCAATTAATTAGAAATGTAAAAAAAGAAAACGATTGCTGCTCTCCCGTTTGCCGACAATTTCACCACTTAATCGCGGCTTTCATTGTATAAGCTCTGCAACGCCCCCGGCGGCAGTGACCAGTTGCGCCAGGCAGGGGGAGGAGGGATTGCCGATCACCAGCCCTTAGACAGCCTGAAGAAATTGCTGTAACCTCGTTTTTTCCCTGCAAGGAACTCATCATGAAGCAGTCCGTTCGTGTCGCTCTCGTGGGCGATTACCGTGCCAGTGCCGTTGCGCACCAGGCTATTCCTCCCGCTGTTCAGCTTGCCGCAACCTCTCTCTCACTTAACGTAACCGCCGACTGGATCGCGACGCCGGAAATCGATCTGCCGCGTCTGCACGACTATGATGCCGTTTGGGTAGTGCCTGGCAGTCCCTTCCTGAATGATGCCGGCGTGTTCGACGTCATTCGCTGGGCGCGCGAAAGCGGTAAACCCTTTTTAGGCTCGTGCGCCGGCTTTCAGTATGCGGTGGTGGAGTACGCGCGCAACGTGCTGGGCTGGGAAGATGCTGGTCATGCCGAGACCGACCCTGACGCGCGTTGGGTGATTGCGCCACTGGCCTGCTCGCTGGTCGAGCAGCGCGGTGAGGTCACGTTTGAGCCGGGTTCGCGTATTGCTCAGGCCTACGGCGCGCTGCAGAGTAACGAAGGCTATCACTGCAACTTTGGCGTTAACGCTGAGTTCAGCGAGGCGCTGGCCACGCGCAATCTGCGTATTACCTCATGGGATCTGGAGGGGGATGTGCGCGGGGTAGAGCTGACCGATCATCCGTTCTTTGTCGCCACGCTGTTCCAGTCTGAACGCGCCGCGTTACAAAACCGGCTGTCACCGCTGGTCGTGGCGTGGCTGCAGGCGGCGCAATAACGGTTAATAAGCGATCTACGGCGCGCAGCGTCGCGCCGTTACCGATCAGTCGGTCTTTTCCGTGAACTCACACAAATCTTCAATCAGGCAGGAGCCGCAGCGCGGTTTACGCGCCACGCAGGTGTAGCGACCGTGCAGAATCAGCCAGTGATGGCAGTCAACCTTAAAGTCGGCAGGCACCACCTTGAGCAGCTTCTGTTCTACTTCCTCAACGTTTTTACCCGGCGCAAAGCGGGTGCGATTGCTGACGCGGAAAATGTGGGTATCCACGGCAATGGTGGGCCAGCCAAAGGCGGTATTGAGCACCACGTTGGCGGTTTTACGCCCGACGCCGGGCAGGGCTTCCAGTGCCGCGCGGTCTTCCGGCACCACACCGCCGTGCTGCTCCAGCAGGATGCGGCAGGTTTTGATGACGTTTTCTGCTTTGCTGTTAAACAGGCCAATGGTCTTGATGTACTCTTTAACGCCTTCCACGCCGAGCGCCAGCATTGCCGCTGGCGTATTGGCCACCGGATAGAGTCGGGCGGTGGCTTTGTTGACGCTGACATCGGTTGCCTGTGCCGACAACAGCACAGCGATCAGCAGCTCAAACGGTGAGCTGAAATTCAGTTCTGTGGTCGGATGAGGATTGGCGTCACGCAGCCGCGTGAGGATCTGCAGGCGTTTATCCTTATTCACACAGCCTTCCCGGTTTCGCCCTGCGGCGCGGCAGCAGCAGCGTCCAGCTGACGTGCGGCGCGCTGCTTCATTTTCTGATCGATCAGGTATTTGCCGGCCAGCAGCATACCGAGGCCGATAAACGCACCCGGCGGCAGCATCGCCAGCAGCATCGGTGAATCAAAATGCACCACTTCAATACGCAGCGCTTTAGCCCATGGCCCCAGCAGCTGATCAGCGCCGTTGAACAGCGTGCCGTTACCAATCAGTTCACGAATCGAACCCAGCGTCACCATCGCGCAGGTTGCGCCCATACCGATGGCAAAGCCATCCAGCGCGGAAAGGGGAATGCTGCTTTTCGATGCCACCGCTTCCGCGCGTCCCACCACAATGCAGTTGGTGACGATCAGCGGGATAAAGATGCCCAGCGACTGATACAGGCCATAGGCATAGGCGTTGATCAGCATCTGCACGCAGCTCACCACCGAGGCGATGATCATCACGTAGATCGGAATACGAATCTCACCCGGCACCCAGCGGCGCGAAGCGGAAATCGCACTGTTGGTGATGGTCAGTACCAGCGTGGTTGCCAGTCCGAGGCCCAGTGCGTTAGTGGCGGTTGAGGTCACCGCCAGCAGCGGACAGAGCCCCAGCAGCTGCACCAGCGCCGAGTTATTCTTCCACAGTCCGCCAATCAGTAAATTTTTCGCTTCACTCATGGTGCATCTCCACATTCAGGCAGCGAAGCGAGCTTCGCTGGCAGCGTTTCAATCAGCAGCGCCGTGCGTTTGGTGGCGTTGACCACCGCGCGCGGCGTGATGGTCGCGCCGGTAAACTGGTCAAATTCGCCACCGTCTTTTTTCACGGCAAAGGCTTTATCGTCGGCACCGTGCACCACTTTGCCGTTAAAACTGTTAATCCAGTCGGAAATTCGCAGCTCGATTTTATCACCCAGACCCGGCGTCTCATGATGTTCAATCACGCGTACGCCCAGCACTTTGCCGTGGAAATCGGCGCCGACCAGCATCTGTATCGCGCCAGAATAGCCGTCAGGGGCGGTGGTCTCAAGTGCGGCGGCCACCGGGTGATCCCCTTTGCGCGCCACATACAGATGATGCGGTTTTTCGTTGCCGAGCGCGCGGGCATCGGTCACCAGCAGACACTCCTGCTGAATATTGTTGTCGTACAAATCGGTGGGCACCACCTGGTCGAGCAGGTTTTTCTGCTGCAGCGCGGTCTGGTGATCGACCGTCGGTTTGGTGACATAGTTGACCACCGCCGTCACGCCGGTGGTGATCACGGCAAACATGCCCAGCGTGAACGCGTTTTTACGAATGGTTTCGATCATCATCAATCCCTGCGATGTCCATACACGCGCGGCTGCGTGTAGTAGTCAATCAGCGGCACGCAGATGTTGGCGAGCAGCACCGCGAAGGCGACGCCATCCGGATAGCCACCGAAGCTGCGAATCAGCCACACCAGCAGGCCAATCAGCGCACCGTAAATCAGCCGGCCACGGTTGGTGGTGGACGCGGTGACCGGATCGGTGGCAATAAAGAACGCACCGAGCATGGTCGCCCCGGAGAACAGATGCACCAGCGGCGAGTTCAGCGACTGCGGCGCGAACAGCCAGCCGAGCGTGGCGCACATCGCCAGCGACAGCAGGAAGCTGAACGGGATATGCCAGCGAATGGCGCTCTTCGCCAGCAGCAGCATGCCGCCGAGCAGATAGCCGAGATTGACCCACTGCCAGCCGAGGCCGGCCAGTACGCCGCCGTAAATCGGCTGGGCCAGCAGCTGTTCGGCGCTGTGCCCGGCGCGCAGGCCGGTTTTAAAGGTATCCAGCGGCGTGGCCTGGCTCACGCCATCCACACCCAACTGCAACTGCTGCATGGTGTCACCGGCCAGCGTGTGGCCGGTAAAAATCATACTGAGTGAGTCCATCAGGCCAGGTTTAATGGCCTGCAGGACATCCGGCGGCAGCCAGCTGGTCATCTGCACCGGGAAGGAGATCAGCAGTACCACATAACCGACCATGGCCGGATTGAACGGGTTCTGGCCGAGGCCGCCGTACAGTTGCTTGGCAATAACCACGGCAAATACGGTACCGAGCACCACCAGCCACCACGGCGCCAGCGGCGGCAGGCTGATGCCCAGCAGCAGCGCCGTCAGCAGGGCAGAGTTATCCGCCAGCGTGGGCACTACCGGCGCGTGACGCAGGCGCAGAATCGCGCCTTCGGTGATCCATGCGGTAGCGACCGCCAGCAGCACCTGAATCAGGAAGCCGATGCCAAAGAAATACCACTGTGCCGCCATGCCGGGCAGCGCGGCCAGCACCACCAGCAGCATGATGTTGCCAGTGCTGCGGCGGTTATGGGTATAAGGCGAACTTGCAATACGAAAAGCCATTTAGTCCTCAGTCGTCGAAGGCTGCTGCTGCGCTTTACGCGCTTTGGCACGGGCGACCGCTGCGGCAATCGCCGCTTTGCGTGGGTCGGCGGAGTCAGGAGAGGCAGCAGCCTCCACTTCAGGGGATGCGGCGGGTGCGTCGGCAGTCTGCTGCGCTGCTGCCGCGGCTTTCTTCGCTTTGGCTCGGGCAATTGCCGCTTCTACCGCCGCTTTGCGCGGATCGACCTCAGCCGCTGGCGTTTCCGCTGCCGGCTCAGCGTCCGTCGGCACCTGTGCCGCCGCCGCTTTCTTCGCTTTGGCACGGGCTATCGCCGCTTCAACCGCCGCTTTGCGTGGATCGACCTCAGCCGCTGGCGTTTCCGCTGCTGGCTCAGCGTCGGCCGGCGTCTGCGCGGCCGCAGCTTTCTTCGCTTTGGCACGGGCGATAGCGGCTTCGACTGCGGCTTTGCGCGGATCGATGTCTACCGCTGGCGCTGTTGCTGCCGGCTCAGCGTCGGCCGGCGTCTGCGCCGCCGCTTTCTTCGCTTTGGCACGCGCAATAGCGGCTTCAACTGCCGCTTTGCGCGGATCGCTTTCTGCGGTCGTGGTGTCAGCGGCTGGCTGCGCCGGCGCGGCCACTTTTTTCGCTTTAGCACGCGCAATGGCGGCTTCCACGGCGGCCTTGCGCGGGTCAATGGCCTGGCGGCTTAGCGGTTCGGTTTCAGCCTGCTTCTCGGCCTGCTGCGCCAGCGCCTGCGCATGGCGCGCTTCGCGTTCGGCGGCTTCCTGTTCCGGCGTCTTCGCCTGACGCGCTTTTACGCGCCCGGTTGCCGCTTCCAGCTCGGCTTTATCGCTGCGCGCAACCCGCTGTTTGGCCTGCTCGTGGCGCGCTTCCCGCGCCAGTTTTTCCCGCTCAAGGCGTGCCTGACGCGCTTCAAAGCGTGCTTTGGCTTCGGCGGTGCGTTTGGCCTCCAGATCGATGGCGCGCAGTTCGGCTTTTTCCTGACGGTAATACTGCACCAGCGGAATATTGCTGGGACAGACATACGCACAGGCACCGCACTCAATGCAGTCATCAATGTGATGGGCGCGCGCTTTGTCATGATCGCCACCCTGGCTGTACCAGTACAGCTGCTGCGGCAGCAGTTTTGCCGGGCAGGCGTCAGCGCAGGCGCTGCAACGGATGCAGGACTGTTCTTCCAGCGGTTGCCCCATCTCGCTGGCCGACGGTGCCAGAATACAGTTGGTGATCTTCACCACCGGCACGTTGAGGGACGGCAGGGTAAAGCCCATCAGCGGCCCGCCCATGATCACCATCTGGCGCGCACCCGGCGTGAAACCAACCTGTTGCAACAGATGGCTTACCGGGGTACCGAGACGGCCCCAGACATTACGTGGCCGGGCAATGGCCTCGCCGGTCAGCGTCACCACGCGTTCCGTAATCGGTTCGCCATCGACAATGGCGCGCTTCACCGCCCAGGCGGTGCCGACGTTCTGCATCAGCACGCCAATGTCGGTGGAGCGTCCGCCGTGCGGCACTTCCCGCCCGGTGAGAATTTTGGTCAGCTGTTTGGCGCCGCCGGAAGGGTACTTGGTTGGGATCACCCGCAGCTGCAGCTCGCGGTCACCGGCCAGCGCCTGTTTCAGCGCGGCAATCGCCTCCGGCTTATTGTCTTCAATGCCAATCAGCACGCGCTCCGCCTGCAGCACCCAGGCGAGGATGCGGCAGCCCTCCAGCACTTCCGCCGCACAATCCTGCATCAGGCGATCGTCCGCCGTGATGTAAGGTTCGCACTCGGCGGCGTTGATGATCAGCGTGTTGACGCCGCGCAGTCCGCCGCGCAGTTTGGTGGCGGTCGGGAAGCCCGCGCCGCCGAGGCCTGCAATACCGGCTTCGTGGATGCGTTTCACTACCGCGTGCCGACCCAGCGCGCGATAGTCCGGCTGCGGATCGAGCGGCATCCAGCGGTCTTCGCCATCGGCGCGCAGGAAAACGCACAGCTCGGACAGGCCGGAAGGGTGCGCCGTCATGTGTGGCGCGATGGCTTCAATGGTGCCGGAAGTGGGCGCGTGCACCGGCAGCATCCGGCCGCTGCCAAAGGTCAGCGGCTGGCCGCGCAGTACCTTATCGCCCGGCGCCACACAGATTTCGCCTTCGTGGCCGATATGCTGTTTCAACGGAATAATGAACTGTTCAGGCAGCGGGAGCTGGCTGAGCGGCGTGCCGCTGGACTGGGTTTTCATTTCCGGCGGGTGAATGCCGCCTTCGAAATCCCACAGCTTCTCTTTGCGCAGCAGCGATAACAGATTAAGCATGATGTTCTACCGGGATCACCCGTACAGGTATGGTGTCGAGATCCCACTTCCAGTTGGCCGTGGTGGTGGCAACCGGGCGCATCTCAATACAGTCGGTGGGACAGGGCGCGACGCACAGGTCGCAGCCGGTGCAGACATCGCTCAGCACGGTGTGCATGGCGCGCGTCGCACCGACGATGGCGTCAACCGGGCAGGCCTGAATACATTTGGTGCAGCCAATGCAGTTGGCTTCGTCAATCCACGCCACGGTGCGAACCGGCGTCAGCACCTCCGCGCCGCCGTCCAGCGGCTGCGGTTCAACGTTGAGCAGTTCGGCCAGCTTCAGCATGGTCTGTTCGCCGCCCGGCGCACATTTATTAATGGCTTCACCGTTATTGCCCACCGCATCGGCGTACGGACGGCAGCCGGGATAGCCACACTGGCCGCACTGGCTCTGCGGCAGAATGGCATCGATCTGCTCAACAATCGGGTCTTCTTCTACTTCAAAGCGGCGCGAGGCGTAGCCCAGCAGGGCACCAAACACCAGTGCCAGCGCCGCCAGAACAGCAATAGCAATCCAAATCGCGGTCATATCAGAATTTCACCAGACCGGTAAAGCCCATGAACGCCAGCGCCATCAGGCCAGCGGTGATCAGGGCAATGGAGTTTCCTTTGAACGGTGCCGGCACGTTGGCCAGCACCAGACGTTCACGCATGCCAGCGAAAAGCACCATCACCAGCGAAAAGCCGAGTGACGCACTGAAGCCGTACAGCGCCGCCTGCAGGAACGTGTGGTTGAGGTTGACGCTCAGCAGCGGCACGCCCAGCACTGCGCAGTTGGTGGTGATCAGCGGCAAAAAGATACCGAGCAGGCGATACAGCGACGGGCTGGTTTTACGCACCACCATTTCGGTGAACTGCACCACTACCGCAATCACCAGGATATAGGCCATGGTACGCAGGTACACCAGATCGAGCGGCAGCAGAATCAGGTGATTCACCAGCCAGGCGCAAATCGACGCCAGCGTAATGACGAAAGTGGTGGCAAGTCCCATGCCAATGGCCGTTTCCAGTTTTTTTGACACGCCCATAAAAGGGCAAAGGCCGAGGAATTTGACCAACACGAAGTTGTTCACCAGCACTGTGCCAATAAAGAGCAGTAAGTAATCGGTCATTTTTTAACCTGGGAAGCCGAAAGGCGTTTATTATCCGGAATTGAGAGGTGCATCTCAACCTTTGCGCGATTCGTGCGCTGGCTGAGAGCACTTAGGATTAAATTCCTGACGAAAAGAGCGTCATCAGGGCTGAATAAAGGTCTGTTTTACCCGCTGTGAGCGTTTGAAGTAGGGCACAAAGACTGCCGCCGAGAGCAGGGCCAGCAGCAGTGTCTGGATCGCTTTCCCATCGGCCACCGGCGTAAAAGCGAAGGTTTTCAGCGCCAGCAATACGGTCATCAGCAGCCAGAGAATGTAGTGACGTGGCAGACGGCGCGAACGCTGACAAAAGATCCAGCACACCCAGATGCTGTACAGCCACACCGCGGCGGCGGTGAGTAAGGACACCAGCCACTGCGTCATTAAAATACTGGCGTGAGAAAACAGCGTGGTGCGCAGTTCCGTGTCAAACAGCGGCCGCAGATAGAGCGCCACCACCAGCGCGCTGGTCAGCATCGTCATAATCAGCCAGGCAAGCGGCAGCAGCAGCCAGCCGGCAATACGCGGCGGGTTTACCGATTCGGACATGTTGTTCATCCTGATGTAAGAAAAAAGACGAGGCAGAGCGTACCATGTCCAAACGGGTCACGCCCGATTCGGACAGCGCACCAGGGGCAGAAACAGAGATAAGCGCGCTTTACACCACGTAGCGCCAGACGGATTTCGGCACACAGCCGAGGTCATACAGACGGCCACCTGAGGCGAGTTCAGCACGGCGGTGATCGGCGGCGCGGTACATATTAATGATCTCGTTATCATCAGTGAGCGAATAATTGAGGTGATCGTAGAGTTTTTCCAGACTCTCAAGATTATTCACTTTACGAAATTTCAGCAGGTAATCGAGCGCAGTCATGATTGCCATAAAAGATAGAGAACGGGGAAGTGCTCAAGTATAGGGAGCACGCGGCCAGAGTCCAGACACCGCGGTTAAAAAAATTCAAAATTCAGACAACGTGCGCTAATTCGCTCATCAAAAGGGACTTTTTTACGCTTTTATCTTTTTTAACGCGCATTTTCCTGCGCGTCAGGCGCGTTTTTGGCCCCGTTAACCGGGGGCTGGTGAGAAAATTTAACAGCTGCCTTAAACGGTATTCCAGACGCTATTTTTCGCACTTTTGTTGCGCTTATTTTGAAACGCAGCAGGCGCGAAAAAGCGATTTATCGGTAACGGGTGACGCACAAGGGTGCAGCTGTGATGAAACGTCAAATCGCAAGTGTGCGAATTATCACAAAACAGAACATTGCCTGCCGCCCGCATGAATAACCATTCTTTACGTGTCCGTTGTAATCGTTTCCAGTGCCTGCGGTCATAACCGCTTCTGTTTATTACAGTTATTTAACCTCCGCTGACATAAAGTTCAGGCGTTTTGTCCATAAGCTGAGTCAGCTGTCTGACACGCTGATACGCGTAACCCCTTTAATTCATTCTGTTTTGTGAGGTGTGTCGCGCTTGTTTTAGCGCAATTGCGCCAGGCTTGAAGCGCGTTTGTACCCCTACAGCACACTCCCTTCAGAGGAATGAAAATTATGTGGAAACGTTTACTCTTGACCACCATGGTCAGCGCCGCACTCAGCACATCGGTTCTGGCTGCCGACATGACGGTGGGCTTCTCGCAGGTCGGTTCTGAATCCGGCTGGCGTTCGGCCGAAACCAACGTGGCAAAAAGTGAAGCGCAAAAGCGCGGTATCACCCTGAAAATTGCCGATGGTCAGCAGAAGCAGGAGAACCAGATCAAAGCGGTGCGCTCGTTCATCGCTCAGGGCGTTGATGCCATCTTTATCGCGCCAGTGGTACAGACTGGCTGGGAACCGGTGCTGGAAGAGGCCAAAGACGCCAAAATTCCGGTGTTCCTGCTGGACCGCGCCATCGTGGTGAAAGATAAATCGCTGTACATGGCGGTGGTGACGGCCGACAACGTGCTGGAAGGCAAACTGATTGGTGACTGGCTGGTGAAAACCGTCGGTGACAAGCAGTGTAACGTGGTGGAACTGCAGGGTACCGTTGGTGCCAGCGTAGCGATCGACCGTAAGAAAGGCTTTGCCGAAGCCATCGCCGGCCACAACAACATCAAAGTGATTCGCTCGCAGTCCGGTGACTTTACCCGCAGTAAGGGTAAAGAGGTGATGGAGAGCTTCATCAAAGCCGAGAACAACGGCAAAAACATCTGCATGGTGTATGCGCATAACGATGACATGGCGATCGGCGCCATCCAGGCAATTAAAGAAGCCGGCCTGAAACCGGGCAAAGATATTCTCACCGGTTCGATTGATGGCGTGCCGGATATCTATAAAGCGATGCTGGCCGGTGAGGCTAATGCCAACGTTGAGCTGACGCCGGACATGGCCGGCCCGGCGTTTGATGCGCTGGAGAAATTCAAAAAAGACGGCACGCTGCCGCCGAAAATCATCAAAACCGAATCAAAACTGTTCTTACCGGCTGACGCTCAGGCGGAGCTGGATAAGAAAAAAGGCATGGGTTACTGATCCCCGCAACCGCCCTTCGGGGCGGTTTGTATGACGTAAGCGAGGCAGAATCTGATGAGCAGCTACGATGAAACACCCCTGCTGAGCCTCAACGGCATCAGCAAAGGCTTTCCCGGCGTCAAAGCGCTGGATAACGTGTCGTTCAGCATCCGCAAGGGCGAAATTATGGCGCTGCTGGGTGAGAACGGCGCGGGGAAATCGACCCTGATTAAAGTGCTGACCGGCGTCTACACGCGGGATGCCGGCACCATTACCCTCAACGGCGCGGTAATTGCGCCGCACAGTACCGCCGATGCGCAGCAGATGGGCATTGGTACCGTTTATCAGGAAGTGAATCTGCTGCCGAATATGTCGGTGGCGGATAACCTCTACATTGGCCGCGAGCCGCGCCGCTTCGGCATGATCGATCGCAAGCGCATGGTGCGCGACGCCGATGCGCTGATGCGCAACTACGGTTTTGCGCTGGATGTGACGCGTCCGCTCGGCCACTACTCGGTGGCGATGCAGCAGATCATTGCGATCTGCCGCGCAGTCGATCTCTCCGCGCAGGTACTGATTCTGGATGAACCGACTGCCAGCCTCGATGCCAGTGAAGTGGAGATGCTGTTTACCCTGATGGCGCAGCTGAAAGCCAAAGGCATGAGCCTGATTTTCGTCACCCACTTTCTCGACCAGGTGTACCGCATTACCGACCGGATTACCGTACTGCGCAACGGCCAGTTTATCGCCACGCGGGACACCGCCTCGCTGCCGCAGATTGAGCTAATTAAGCTGATGCTGGGGCGAGAGCTGCTGGAAACCGCACTGCAGCGCCAGGGCAGTACGTTACGCAGCAATCAGCCGGTGGTGTCATTTGAGGATTACGGCAAGAAAGGCACCATTGAACCGTTTAGCCTGCAGGTACGGCCGGGTGAAGTGGTGGGGCTGGCCGGACTGCTCGGCTCCGGGCGCACCGAGACCGCCGAGGTGCTGTTTGGCATCCGCCGCGCCGATCGCGGTACCGCCACCATCAAAGGCAAAGTGCAGCATATCCGCACGCCGGCCAAAGCCTCGCGTCTCGGCATGGGCTTCTGCCCGGAAGATCGTAAAACTGACGGCATCATCGGCGCGGCCTCGGTGCGGGAAAACATCATTCTGGCGCTGCAGGCGCAGCGTGGCTGGCTGCGGCCGATCAAACGTCGTGAGCAGCAGGCGATAGCCGAGCGTTTTATCAAGAGCCTGGGTATTCGTACGCCGCACGCCGACCAGCCGGTGGAGCTGCTGTCGGGTGGCAACCAGCAGAAGGTGCTGCTGTCACGCTGGCTGGTGACTAAACCACAGTTTCTGATTCTGGATGAGCCGACGCGCGGTATCGACGTAGGCGCCCACGCCGAGATCATTCGGCTGATAGAATCCCTGTGCGCCGACGGACTGGCGCTGCTGGTCATCTCCTCTGAACTGGAAGAGCTGGTGGGCTATGCCGATCGCGTGCTGATCATGCGCGATCTGAAGCAGGTCGCCGAAATTCCGCTGGAGCAGCTGTCGGTGGCGTCGATCGTCAACGCCATCGCGGACGGAGGAGCACAACATGCTTGAATCGCCTATGACACACGAAAAACCGGAACGGCGGAAGCCGAAGCTGCCGCCGGGCATGCCGCAGATCGTCGCGCTGATTCTGGTGCTGCTGATCGACAGCCTGGTGGCGAATAACTTTTTTGCTATTCACATTCAGGACGGGCGGTTATTCGGCAGCCCGATTGACATTCTCAACCGCGCCGCGCCGGTGGCGCTGCTGGCGATTGGTATGACGCTGGTGATCGCCACCGGCGGGATCGATTTGTCGGTGGGCGCGGTAATGGCGATTGCCGGCGCGACGGCGGCGACGCTGACGGTGGCGGGGCACAGCCTGAGTTTTATTATTCTGGCTACGCTCGGGACCGGGCTACTGTGCGGCCTGTGGAACGGCGTGCTGGTAGCGCTGCTGAAGATTCAGCCGTTTGTCGCCACGCTGATTCTGATGGTGGCCGGGCGCGGCATCGCGCAGCTGATCACCCAGGGACAGATCGTCACCTTCAACAGTGACAGCCTCGCGTGGTTTGGCAGCGGTTCGCTGTGGCTACTGCCGGTACCGGTGTGGATTACCCTGCTGGTGGCGGTAGCGGTATGGCTGCTGACGCGCAAAACCGCGCTTGGCCTGTTCATCGAAGCAGTAGGCATCAACCTGCGCGCGGCGCGCAATGCCGGGGTGACCGGCTGGCTGGTGGTGATGTCCACCTACGCCATCAGCGGCGTGTGTGCGGCGGTAGCCGGGCTGATTGTCGCCGCTGATATTCGCGGTGCCGATGCCAACAATGCCGGGTTGTGGCTGGAGCTGGACGCCATTCTGGCGGTGGTGATTGGTGGCGCCTCGCTGATGGGCGGGCGTTTTAACCTGGTGCTGTCGCTGGTTGGTGCGCTGATTATCCAGTCAATGAATACCGGCATCCTGCTGTCAGGTTTTCCGCCGGAGCTGAACCAGGTGGTGAAAGCGGTAGTGGTGATGTGCGTACTGCTGCTGCAGTCGCCGCGCTTTATCGCCATGCTGAAGGGGAGACGTAAACCATGATCAAGCGTCATTTACCGTTAATGATTACCCTGCTGGTGTTTGTCGCAGGCTACCTGTTCTGCCTCAGCCAGTTCCCCGGCTTTGCCTCAACGCGGGTGATTTGCAACATCCTCACGGATAATGCGTTTCTCGGCATCATCGCCGTCGGCATGACGTTTGTGATTTTGTCCGGCGGCATCGATCTGTCCGTTGGCGCGGTGATCGCCTTCACCGGCGTGTTCCTGGCGCGCATCATCGGCGACTACCATGTCGATCCGCTGCTGGCCTTTGCATTGATTCTGGCGGCAGGCGCGCTGTTTGGTGCCATGATGGGCTGGCTGATTGATGCATTAAAAATCCCGGCCTTTATCATTACGCTCGCCGGGATGTTTTTCCTGCGCGGCTGCAGCTATCTGGTGTCGGAGAACTCGATTCCTATCGATCATCCGCTGTATACCACGCTGTCGAGCCTGGCGTGGAAAATTCCCGGCGGCGGACGTCTCAGCCTGCTGGCGGTGATTATGCTGGTGGTGGTGGCGGGGGGCATTCTGCTGGCGCACCGTACGCGCTTCGGTAATCAGGTGTACGCCATTGGCGGCAATCTGACGTCGGCTCAGCTGATGGGCGTGTCGACGCGCGCCACCACGATTAAGATTTATATGCTGTCGACCACGCTGGCGACGCTGGCAGGCATCGTATTTTCCATTTACACCTCGGCCGGCTACGCGCTGGCCGGGCTGGGCGTCGAGCTGGATGCCATTGCTTCAGTGGTGATTGGCGGTACGCTGCTGTCGGGGGGCGTCGGTACGGTGCTGGGCACGCTGTTCGGGGTGCTGATTCAGGGGTTGATTCAGACATGGATTAACTTCGACGGCACGCTGAGTTCGTGGTGGACCAAAATCGCCATCGGTATTCTGCTGTTTGCCTTCATTGCGCTGCAGCGTCTGCTGACGGTGATGTGGGACCGCCAGCAGAACGCGCCGGTTAAGCGTTTGACGTCTTAGGCGTGATCGCATGTGTGTTAAGAGGTGCGCAAACTGGCGCACCTTTTTTTATGCTCAGATTCGTGAATGTTTGGTGAGGTTGCTGTTTTAGCGCTAAGAGTCGTGAAAGTTTGGTGGGTTTGCTGTTAATTGGGTGCCCGGCCCCATTAAGGCCAGCCCGATCGCAAAGAAACCCCGCATCCATGCCGATCGGCCGCGCCATCCCTGGCGCGGACGCTTTGCTATTCGGGCTGGTCTTGATGGGACAGTTAAGTTGTTCATCGCTGTAATTAATGCGCTGCGCGGCGTTTAAATCTGACCACTCGCAGCACACGGATATGAAGGAAATAAAAGCGGGCAGTGGAGTAAAGCGTACGCCGCAGGGATGCGGCGGTCGAGGCGACAGGGAGGTATTCACGCCGGCTTTACATAACGCCTGCCTTTGTTGACTGGACCGCACGTTTTAAGCCCAAAAAAAGCCGCGATACACTCGCGGCTTACTTCAACATCTCAGGCAATTAACGTTGCAGGCGGTAGTACGCGTCGTTCCAGCGCAGCGCATCTTTGAAGGCCGGCAGGCGCGTCTCGTCATCAATCACCAGTACTTCGATGCCGTGCAGTTCGCCGTACAGGTACATATCCTCAACATCCAGCGCCTGGCTGAACACCGTATGGTGTGCGCCGCCCGCCAGGATCCACGCTTCAGAAGCGGTGGCCAGCGACGGCTGTGCGCGCCACAGCGCGCGTGCCACCGGCAGCTTCGGCAGCGCCTGCGGCTGTTCAATGGTATCGACCACGTTGACCAGCAGACGGAAGCGGTCGCCCATGTCGATGACGCTGGCGTTCACCGCGCGACCCGCCGGCGTCGAGAAAATCAGACGCGCCGGATCGGCTTTGCCACCAATGCCGAGGAACTGCACATCAATCAGCGGCTTCTCTTCTTTGGCGATCGACGGGCACACTTCCAGCATGTGCGAGCCCAGTACCAGCTCGTTGCCCGGCGCGAAGTGGTAGGTGTAATCCTCCATAAACGAGGTGCCGCCGGCGCGCGTGCCGGCCTGTACTTTCAGGATGTGCAGCAGCGCGGCGGTTTTCCAGTCGCCTTCACCGGCGAAACCGTAGCCCTGAGCCATCAGGCGCTGAACCGCCAGACCGGGCAGCTGGGTCATACCGTGCAGCGTCTGGAAATTGGTGGTAAAGGCTTTACAGCCTTCGCTATCGAGGAAGCGCTTAAGGCCCAGCTCAATGCGTGCGGCATCCAGCACATTCTGCCGCTTGTCGCCGTTTACAGACGCCGCTGCGCTGAACAGATACTGGCTCTCGTATTCGTCGACCAGCGCGTTGACATCACCGTCGCTGACGCTGTTCACCACCTCAACCAGATCGCCGACGCCCCAGCCGTTAACCGCATAGCCAAACTGAATCTGCGCTGCCACTTTATCGCCTTCGGTGACCGCCACTTCGCGCATATTGTCACCGAAGCGCGCCACTTTCAGCTGCTGGCTGGCCTGCTTCGCCAGGGCGGCATTGATCCAGCGCGCAATACGCTGCTGGCTGGTTTTATCCTGCCAGTGACCGGTCACTACGCTGTGCTGCAGACCCATGCGCGCGCCAATGAAGCCGAACTCACGGCCGCCGTGCGCGGTCTGGTTCAGGTTCATGAAGTCCATGTCCATGCTGTCCCACGGAATTTCCGCATTGAACTGGGTATGAAACTGCAGCAGCGGTTTATGCAAAATACTCAGTCCGCCAATCCACATTTTTGCCGGCGAAAAGGTGTGCAGCCAGGTAATGATACCGACGCACTGACTGTCGTGATTGGCCTCGCGGCACAGCGCAAGCGCTTCATCCGGTGATTTCACCAGCGGCTTCAGCTCAAGCGGCACCGGCAGCGTACCGGCCTGGTTGAGGCCGTTCATCACCTGGCGCGCATGCTGCTCAACCTGGCGCAGGGTTTCCGCTCCGTAGAGATGCTGTGTACCAATCACAAACCAGACTTTCTGTTCCATTCATCGCTCCTTTACTTAGCGGATGCGGCGCGCGCGGCGTACTGCGGTTCAGCCACCTGGCACCAGTGTTGATAACGTTGATAAAGCTGCTGATAAGTCGCCACGCGCGCGCTGTCCGGCTGCAGGGTGACGGCAATCGGACTGGCCATCACCTGCTGCGCCGCCGGCACATCGGGGTAAACGCCGGCGGCAACGGCGGCAAAAATCGCCGCGCCCAGCGCGCAGCACTCATCGGAAGCGACAATGTCCAGCGGCCGGTTCATCACATCGCAGCAGGCCTGCATGATGGCAGGGGATTTGCGCGCAATGCCGCCGAGCGTCAGGATGTTCTGCACCGGAATCTGCTGCTGCTCGAAGCACTCCATGATGGCGCGCGCGCCAAAGGCGGTGGCGGCAATCAGGCCGCCGAACAGCGCCGGCGCATCGGTGCCGAGGTTGAGGTCGGTAATCACGCCTTTCAGGCGCTGGTTGGCGTCCGGCGTGCGGCGACCGTTAAACCAGTCCAGCACCACCGGCAGGTGATCGAGTTGCGGATTTGCCGCCCAGGCGTCGGTCAGCTGGCGGATCAGATCCTGCTGCAGCGCGGCCAGCTGCGGCTGTAATTCAGGATGGCGCTGCGCCGCCTGCTGTAAGGGCCAGCCGAGCAGGCGACTGAACCAGGCATAGATGTCGCCGAACGCCGATTGTCCGGCTTCACAGCCGATGGCGCCCGGCATCACGCTGCCGTCGACCTGACCGCAGATGCCTTTGATCGCGCGATCGCCAACCTGTTCGCTGTCGGCGATCAGGATGTCGCAGGTCGAGGTGCCGATCACTTTCACCAGCGTGTACGGCTGTGCGCCCGCGCCAACCGCGCCCATGTGGCAGTCAAAGGCGCCACCGGACAGCACCACCTGTTCTGACAGGCCAAGACGCTGCGCCCATTCGCCCGACAGCGTGCCGACCGGCACATCGGCGGTAAAGGTATCGCTGAACAGCGGCGAATCGAGCTGTTCCACCAGCATGGGGTCGAGCGCGCGAAAGAACGCCGCCGGCGGTAAACCCTGCCACTCCGGATGCCACAATGATTTGTGCCCGGCGGCGCAGCGTCCGCGCCGCAGATCGGCCGGTGCGGTGGTACCGCTCAGCAGCGCGGGCACCCAGTCGCACAGTTCCACCCACGAAACCGCCGCCTCTCGCACCGCGGCATCGGCACGCGACACGTGCAAAATTTTGGCCCAGAACCATTCGGAGGAGTAAACGCCGCCGATGTAGCGGGTATAGTCGGTGAACTGGCCGCTGCGGCACAGGCGGTTAATCTCTTCGGCTTCTTCTATCGCGGTGTGATCTTTCCACAGCACAAACATGGCGTTGGGATTGCTGGCGAATTCCGGACGCAGCGCGAGGACGTTGCCGTCGCGATCGATGGGGGCCGGCGTCGAGCCGGTAGAATCGACGCCAATACCCACCACCGCGGCGCGCTGCGCCGGACTTAACGCCTGCACCACGCTGACCATGGCCTGCTCCAGCGCATCAATATAATCCTGAGGATGATGACGAAAGCGGTTGGCGTGGGCATCGCAGAAGTCACCCTTTGCCCAGCGCGGATAGTTGACCACCGCCTTTTCCAGCTCTTTACCGCTGTGGCACTCCACGGCCAGCGCCCGTACCGAGTCACTGCCGAAATCCAGCCCAATTGTTATGGCACCCGCGCTCATCGGGATTCTCCTGTGTGAGTTGTCTCGCTCTATCCTGGAATGGGGCGCGGGCGGCGGTTAGTCATCAGCGGCTGAGAATATGCACTTTTCTGTCATCGGCGGGGTTGTGTGATCGACAGCAAAAGTTAATGTCCGGTTAATTTTGCTGAATATATGGAGGATTTAGTCATCGTTTTGGGATGTGATACCGCTCTACATTTTTCCGCGCTTTTCCCGTTACAACTAGCCCAGCGTTTGCACAGCCTTTGTACAAACTTTGAGCTAACGCGCTGATTTTGCGCTGTACCCGAACGTGAAATCTGATTGGTAGCGTTTACACCGATTCGTTGATAACAGCGATAAAACACCATTGTGCCGGAGAGCATCATGCATAAATTCACTAAAGCACTGGCGGCCGCAGGCCTCGCCGCGCTTATGTCACAATCCGCTATCGCCGAGACCATCAAGCTCGGTTTCCTCGTCAAACAGCCGGAGGAACCCTGGTTCCAGACCGAGTGGAAATTCGCCGATAAGGCTGGCAAAGATCTCGGCTTTGAAGTGATCAAAATTGCCGTGCCGGACGGTGAAAAAACCCTGAACGCTATCGATAGCCTGGCGGCGAGCGGCGCCAAAGGCTTTGTCATCTGTACCCCGGATCCCAAGCTGGGCTCGGCTATCGTCGCCAAAGCACGCAGCTATGACCTGAAAGTGATTGCCGTGGACGATCAGTTTGTCACCGCCAAAGGCAAGCCAATGGATACCGTACCGCTGGTGATGATGGCTGCGACCAAAATCGGCGAGCGTCAGGGCCAGGAGCTGTACAAAGAGATGCAGAAACGCGGCTGGGATGTGAAGCAAACCGCCGTGATGGCGATTACTGCTAACGAACTGGATACCGCACGCCGCCGCACCGGTGGCTCGATGGCCGCGCTGAAAGCCGCCGGCTTCCCGGAGAAACAGATTTATCAGGTGCCGACCAAATCCAACGATATCCCGGGCGCGTTTGACGCCGGTAACTCGCTGCTGGTGCAGCATCCGGAAGTGAAGCACTGGCTGATTGTCGGCATGAACGACAACACCGTGCTGGGCGGCGTGCGCGCCACCGAAGGCCAGGGCTTCAAGGCACCGGACGTGATCGGCATCGGCATCAACGGCGTGGATGCGGTAAGCGAGCTGTCAAAAGGCGCGCCAACCGGCTTCTACGGTTCCCTGCTGCCGAGCCCGGACGTGCACGGCTATAAGAGCAGCGAAATGCTCTACAACTGGGTGACCAAAGGGCAGGAGCCAGCGAAATTCACCGAAGTGACCGACGTGGTGCTGATCACCCGCGACAATTTCAAAACCGAGCTGGCGAAGAAAGGGCTGATGTAAGTCGGTTTTAAGCCGTCCTCAATGTGATGTTAATTAACAGGCAGCCGGCATAGTTCGTGCTGTAGCAAGGCGGCAGGCACGTTTGTCCCCGGGAGCTTACTGAGGTCAGTGACCGGGGTAAATGTGCGCAGCCAACGCTGCTACGGTGCGAAACATAGAGGCTCAGGAGTTCCCATGAACACGGATCCAGCATTTCTGTCATTTCATGGCATCAGCAAAACCTTCCCTGGCGTGAAAGCGCTGCAGGATATCTCTTTTCAGTGCCGCGCCGGGGAAGTGCACGCGCTGATGGGAGAAAACGGCGCGGGCAAATCCACGCTGTTGAAAATCCTTAGCGGCAGCTATCAACCCAGCGGCGGCGAAATCCGCATCAAAGGCACAGCGAAAAGCTTCAGCAATACCGTTGATGCGCTGGATGCCGGTGTAGCGATCATTTACCAGGAGCTGCATCTGGTACCGGAAATGAGCGTGGCGGAGAACATCTATCTTGGCCAGCTGCCGCACAAGCGCGGGCTGGTTAACCGCAAGCTGCTGCGCTACGAAGCCGGTCTGCAGCTGAAAAATCTTGGCATGGATATCGATCCCGACATGCCGCTGAAATACCTGTCGCTCGGTCAGTGGCAGATGGTCGAAATCGCCAAAGCGCTGGCGCGCAACGCGCGCATCATCGCCTTTGATGAGCCGACCAGTTCGCTGTCGGCGCGCGAAATTGAGCATCTGTTCCGCGTGATTCGCCAGCTGCGCGAGCAGGGCCGGGTGGTGCTGTATGTGTCGCATCGCATGGAAGAAATTTTCGCGCTGAGCGATGCCATTACGGTGTTTAAGGATGGGCGCTACGTGCGCACCTTCACGGATATGGCCAATACCCACCATGACGATCTGGTGGAGGCGATGGTCGGACGCAACCTCGGAGATATCTATGGCTACGCGCCACGTGAGCTGGGCCCCGTGCGTCTGCAGCTGGACAAGGTGGAAGCGAAAGGCGTGCGGATGCCGATATCGCTGACGGTGCGCGCCGGAGAAATTGTCGGTCTGTTTGGACTGGTCGGTGCCGGCCGCAGCGAACTGATGAAAGGGCTGTTTGGTGCCACCCGCCTGCGCGCGGGCACGGTCACGCTGGACGGTAAGCAGCTCAACATCCGCGAACCGATTGATGCCATCCGCGCCGGCATCATGCTGTGCCCGGAAGATCGCAAAGCCGAAGGCATCATCCCGGTGCACTCGGTGCGCGAGAACATCAATATCAGCGCGCGCCGCCACAACCTGAATGCCGGCTGTCTGATCAAGCCGGGCTGGGAAGCGAAAAACGCGGACCACCACATTCGCTCGCTGAACATCAAAACGCCGGGCGCGCATCAGCTGATCATGAATCTGTCCGGTGGCAACCAGCAGAAGGCAATTCTGGGCCGCTGGCTGTCGGAGGAGATGAACGTGATCCTGCTCGACGAACCGACGCGCGGCATTGATGTCGGCGCCAAACATGAAATCTATAACCTGATTTATCAGCTGGCGAACAAAGGGATCGCGGTGCTGTTTGCCTCCAGCGATCTGCCCGAAGTGATGGGACTGGCCGACCGCATCGTAGTGATGCGCGAAGGTGAGATTGCCGGTGAACTGCCCCACGACGCCGCCACGGAGCAGCTGACGCTGAGCCTGGCCATGCCGAAAACCACTCAAGCGGCCGCCGTGGCCTGAGGTAAAGGAGAGTAAAAATGGCTTCATCTACCACGTCCAATACGCCACCGGTGCAGCGCAGTGGCCTGCAGCTCGGGCGCATCTGGGACAACTTCGGCATGCTGGTGGTGTTTGCGCTGCTGTTTATCGTCTGCGCCATCTTCGTGCCTAATTTTGGCACCTTTATCAACATGAAAGGGCTGGGCCTGGCGATGTCGATGTCCGGCATGGTGGCGTGCGGCATGCTGTTCTGCCTCGCCTCCGGCGATTTCGACCTGTCGGTGGCGTCGGTGATTGCCTGCGCTGGCGTCGTCACCGCCGTGGTGATCAACATGACCGAAAGCCTGTGGATCGGCGTCGCCGCCGGCCTGCTGCTCGGTATGGCCACCGGCTTCGTTAACGGCTTCGTGATTGCGCGTCTCAAAATTAACGCGCTGATCACCACGCTGGCGACCATGCAGATTGTGCGCGGCCTGGCCTATATCTTCTCCGACGGTAAAGCGGTGGGGATTGAGGATGAGCGCTTTTTCACCCTCGGCTACGCCAACTGGCTGGGCGTGCCGGCACCGATCTGGCTGACCATCGCCACCATGATCGTGTTCGGTTTCCTGCTGAACAAAACCACCTTTGGCCGCAACACGCTGGCGATTGGTGGCAACGAGGAAGCGGCGCGGCTGGCCGGGGTGCCGGTGGTGCGCACGCGCATCATCATCTTTATCCTTTCCGGGCTGGTATCAGCAGCCGCCGGCATTATCCTGGCTTCGCGCATGACCAGCGGTCAGCCGATGACCTCGCTCGGCTATGAGCTGATCGTTATCTCCGCCTGCGTGCTGGGCGGCGTGTCGCTGAAGGGCGGTATCGGCAAGATTTCCTACGTGGTCGCCGGGGTGTTGATTCTGGGTACCGTCGAGAATGCGATGAATTTATTGAATATCTCGCCATTCTCACAGTATGTGGTGCGCGGTTTGATACTGTTAGCGGCGGTGATCTTTGACCGTTACAAACAAAAAAGCAGAACCGCCTGATCCCGCGGGCGCAGCCGCAACGCTGCGCCCCAACGTCACGCGAACCGGGAGATCCTTATGTACCACCGCGAAGCGCCGAGTGAACAGCAAAATCCGTTACTGCCGGGCTATCCGTTTAACGCCTGGCTGGTAGCCGGACTGACGCCGATCAACGCCGGCGATCAGCTCGATTTTTTTATCGATCGCCCGCACGGCATGAAAGGTTACATCCTCAATCTGACCATTAAAGGCCAGGGACGGGTGTTTGACGGGGCGTCAGCGTTTGACTGCGAGCCAGGCGACCTGTTGCTGTTTCAGCCGAAAACGCCGCACTACTATGGCCGTGCGCCGGACAGTCCGTGCTGGCACCATCGCTGGGTCTATTTCCGTCCGCGCGCCTACTGGACCGACTGGCTGCAGTGGCAGGATCAGAACCAGGGCGTTGGCCGGCTGCGGTTGCCGGATGCGCTGCGCGCCGAATTTGACCGCCTGTTTGCCAGCATCGAACAGACGCATAATTCCGGACGCCGCTTCGCCGAAGAGCTGGCGATGAATCTGCTGGAACGCCTGCTGCTGCGTGCGGTAGAAGAGGATCCGCGCAGCCATCAGCAAATTCGCGATCCGCGCGTGATTGAAGCCTGCCAGTACGTCACCAATCATCTGGCCAGCGAGGTGAAAATCGAGGAAGTGGCGCGCCACGTCTGTCTGTCGCCGTCGCGTCTGGCCCACCTGTTCCGCGAGCAGATGGGAATCAACCTGTTACGCTGGCGCGAAGATCAGCGGGTGATCCGCGCCAAGCTGCTGTTGCAAACCACTCAGGAACCGATCGCCTCGGTGGGGCGCGAGGTCGGCTACGACGACCAGCTCTACTTCTCGCGCGTGTTCCGCAAGCGGGTGGGCGTCAGTCCGAGCGATTTCCGCCGCCGCAGTCAGGATGCGCACGACGCGCTGGTGGCCCAGGAGAGCTGGCAACCGGCACGGAGTGCGATCTCCTGAGCTTTCAGGTGATTCCGCCTTGTTCTTACTGACTGATTCGTCTTAAATCAGTCAGGTCACGAACAAGAGGAATGAGAATGAGCGATAAACTACGTGTCGGCCTGATCGGCTACGGATTTGCCAGCAAAACCTTCCATGCGCCGCTGATCGCCGGTACGCCAGACGTTGAGCTGGCGGCGATCTCCAGCAGCGATGCCAGTAAAGTGCACGCTGACTGGCCGTCGGTGCAGGTGGTGGCCGATCCTCAGGCACTGCTGGATGACCCGACGCTGCACCTGATTGTAATTCCTACCCCGAATGACACCCATTTCCCGCTCGCCAAAGCGGCACTCAATGCCGGCAAGCATGTGGTAGTCGATAAACCGTTTACCGTGACGCTGTCACAGGCGCGCGAGCTCGACCAGCTGGCCAAAGCCAAAGGGCTGCTGTTGTCGGTGTTCCACAACCGCCGCTGGGACAGCGATTTCCTGACGCTGAAAACGCTGCTGAACGACGGCACGCTGGGCGAGGTGCGCTATCTGGAGTCGCACTTTGACCGTTTCCGTCCGGAAGTCCGTCAGCGCTGGCGCGAAATGAAAGGCCCGGGCAGCGGGATCTGGTTCGATCTTGGACCGCACGTACTGGACCAGGCGTTGCAGCTGTTTGGACCGCCGGTGGCGATCAACGTCGACATGGCTGAACTGCGTCCGGGCGCGCAAACCACCGATTACTTCCACGCGGTGCTGACTTATCCCACCCGGCGCGTGGTGCTGCACGCCAGCATGCTGGTAGCGGCGGAATCGGCGCGTTTTGTGGTGCACGGCACGCGCGGCAGCTACGTTAAGTACGGGCTCGATCCGCAGGAGGACCGTCTGAAAGCCGGTGAACGTCCGCCGCGTGAAGAGTGGGGCTACGACATGCGCAACGGCACGCTGACGCTGGCCGAGGGCGACGTGATGGTGGAGAAAGAGCTGCTGACGCTGCCGGGCAACTATCCGGCCTATTATGCGGCGATCCGCGACGCCATTGCCGGTAACGGTGCCAACCCGGTTACGGCGGAAGAGGCGATTCAGGTGATGGAGCTGATTGAGCTTGGCCTGCAGTCGGCGGAGAAACGCCAGACCTTGTCACTAAAGTAAACCGGACGGCGTTATCGCCAGCCGATCAACAAGGAGCGCAATCTGCGCTCCTTTTTTATGGCTTATGCCGCCACGCGCTGGCGCAGCGCGGCTTTCTCCGCCTCGGTTAAAAAGGCGATGGCAATACCGTTTTCCTGCGCCTGGCGAATCTCGGCGGCGCTCAGGCCCGCCTGTGGCGCAGCCACCTCATATTCATGCGCCAGCTCAATGCCCTGTACCGCCGGATCGTCAGTGTTGATGGTTGCCAGAATACCGTGCTGCAGGAACGCCTTCAGCGGATGGCTGGCCAGCGAGGCTACGGTACTGGTCTGAATGTTCGACGTCAGGCAGGATTCAATGCCAATGCGCTGTTCGGCGAGGAAATCCATCAGCGCGCGGTCTTCAATCGCTTTGACACCGTGACCGATGCGCTCAGCGCCCAGCTCGCGGATCGCCTGCCAGATGCTCTCCGGTCCGGCGGCTTCACCGGCATGCACGGTGATGCGGAATCCGGCATCGCGGGCGCGGTTAAAGTGGCTGAGGAATTCGCTGCCCGGGAAGCCCAGTTCATCGCCGGCCAGATCGACGGCAGTGATGCCGTCGCGGTGCGCCAGCAGACCTTCCAGCTCGCGCAGGCAGGCTTCTTCGCCGAAGGTGCGGCTCATGATGCCAATCAGCTTCACATCAACGCCATACTGCTGTACGCCCGCGCGCACGCCATCAATTACCGCTTCCACCACGCCGGCAATCGGCAGCTGATGGTTCATCGCCATGTAGCCCGGTGAGAAGCGCAGCTCAGCGTAATGGATACCGGCCTGCGCGGCGTCAGCGACGTTTTCCAGCGCAATGCGGCGGCAGGCGTCGAGATCGCCCAGCACTTTGACGCCCCAGTCAAGCTTCTGCAGGAAGCTCACCAGGTCCGGCTGGTTGGCGGTCACCTGCACGTGTGGACGCAGGGTATCCAGCGTATCGGCGGGCAGCGCAAGATTGAACTGACGACCTAAATCAAGGATGGTCTGGGCGCGGATATTGCCATCGAGGTGGCGGTGAAGGTCGGTGAGGGGAAGTTTCGCATCAATCATGTCGCACTCGCTGAATTAACGTAAAGTGCAGACCATTATAAAAACTTCTTGCGCAACCGCGCCAGTGATTTGCGCAAAGCGGATAGCGGATGCTGAATTAATCAGCATCCGCTGTGGTTCAGAACGATTGCAGTGCGGCAATCAGCCGGTCCAGCCCGTCATCCAGCTTGCTGCGCGGGCAGCCAGCGTTGAGACGCAGATAGCTGCGGCTGGCGCTGCCGTAGGTGCTGCCTGGCATAATCGCCACCTTATGCTGCTGGATCAGCCGCTGCTGCAGCGCGACGTCATCAATGGCCAGCGGCGCGGTGTCAATCCATGCCAGATAAGTGGCCTGCGGCGGTTGCCAGTTGAGCCCGGCAAACGCCGCGTTGAGCCGTTGCGCAATGTGCTGCATATTGGCACGCAGATAATCGCGCAGCGCGTCGAGCCAGGGTGCGCCGTGACGGTAGGCGGCAATAGTGGCAGCCAGCGCCATCACCGCCGGTGACGACAGCCCGTCCTGCTGCTTCAGCGCGTGAAACCACGCCCGGCGATCGTCCGCGTCCGGAATAATGCCCCAGGCGCCGGTCAGCGCCGGAATATTGAAGCTCTTCGAGGCCGAGGTAAACAGCGCCCAGCGGCCTTGTGCCACCTCGCACCACGGCGTGTGGCGCGCCTCGCTCAGCACCATATCCATATGGATTTCGTCGCTGATCACGCTCACGCCATGCCGTTCGCACAGTGCCGCCATCTGCTGCAGCTCTGCGCGCTGCCACACTTTACCGGTGGGATTGTGCGGGCTACACAGTAACATCACCTTACAGCGCGGCCGCGCCAGCAGGGTTTCCAGTTGAGCCATATCACAGCGCCATGTGTCGCCAGCGCGCTGCAACGGTAACTCCAGCACCCTGCGCTGATTCCCGATGATTGTCTGGTAAAACGCATCATAGGCGGGCGTGTGAATCAGCACCTCATCCTCCGCCTGCGTCCAGTGGCGCAGCAGCTGCGCCACCATATAAATCACCGACGGGCCGTACACCAGCGACTCTGCCGCGACCTCGCTGGCAAAGCGGCTGCGCATCCAGTGCTGCAGGGCGGAAAGGAAATCCTCGTGCTGCCAGCGGCTGTAGCCCAGCACGCCGTGATTCAGCCGCTGCTGCAACGCGTCAATGATGCAGGGAGCGGTGGCGAAATCCATGTCCGAGATGGTGAAGGGCAGCAGATCTGGCACGCCGAAGCGGTCGGCGACAAAGTCCCACTGCGTGCACCAGCTGCCGTGGCGATCCACTACCCGATCAAAATTAAACGCCTGCATCTTTACACCGTCGCGCTCATCAGATGGGCCATTTCATCTTTGACCGACTGCACCTGCGGGCCAATGACTACCTGCAGATTGTTCTGGTTCAGGTGCACCACGCCGATGGCGCCGTTGGCTTTCAGCGCGGCATCGTCGACCTTGCTCATGTCGGCCACCGACAGGCGCAGGCGCGTCAGGCAGTTATCCAGCGAGGTGATGTTGTCAACGCCACCCAGCGCCGCGAGAATCGCTGGCGTGTTGTAGCCGGATTTGCCCACGCCGGCGCGGCTGACCTGCTGCTCAACGCGGCTGGTTTCTGCTTCGCGGCCCGGTGTTTTGATGTTGAAGCGGGTGATGGCGAAACGGAAGATGGCGTAGTAACCCACAAACCACACGGCGGCAATCACCGGCACCCAGTACCATTTGGTAGAAAGGCCGTGCAGCACGCCAAACACGAAGAAGTCGATCACGTTACCGTCGGTATTACCGATGGTCACGCCAAGCATCGCCATCACGGTGAAGCCGAGACCGGTCAGCAGCGCGTGGATCAGATACAGTACCGGTGCGACAAACAGGAACAGGAACTCGATCGGTTCAGTGGTGCCGCCGACCACGCAGGCAACCACGCCCGAAATCAGCAGGCCTTTAATTTTGTGTCGGTTTTCCGGGCGCGCGCAGTGATAAATCGCCAGCGCTGCCCCCGGCAGGCCGCCAAGGAATGCCGGCATTTTACCCTGCGACAGGAAGCGGGTAGCGCTTTCCGCGAAGCCGTGAGTTTCCGGACACGCCAGCTGCGCCTGGAAGATGGTCAGCGCGCCGCTGACGCTGTGACCACACACCTCCATGGTGCCACCGGCATCGGTGAAGCGAATAATCGCCACCAGAATATGCTGCAGGCCAAACGGCAGCAGCAGACGTTCTCCGGTGCCGAAGATCATCGGGCCGAATTCGCCCGCGCTGTTGATCATCCAGCCAAGACCGGTGATCGCGCGCGCAAAGAAAGGCCAGATCAGCGGTACCACCAGCCCCAGCAGGCCCATCACCACGGTGGTGATAATCGGCACAAAGCGCGTGCCGCCGAAGAATGCCAGCGCATCCGGCAGGCGAATATTGTGAAAACGCTCGTGCAGCCAGAACACCACAATGCCGACAATCACCGCGCCGAGAATACCGGTGTCGATGGACTGAATGCCGAGAATGTTCTGCACGTTATTGGCTTTCAGCACCGCCGCATCGGTAGTCGGCAGAATCCCGTTGATGTTCAGCCAGAAGTTAACGCTGAGATTGAGCACCGCAAAGCCGACGAAGCCGGCAAACGCCGCCACGCCTTTGTTTTCCCGCGCCATGCCCAGCGGGATGGCGATGGCAAACATCACCGGCAAATAGCTAAAGGCAAAGGAGCCGATTTTTGCCATCCAGATAAACAGGTATTGCAGGAACGGCTGGTCGAGCAGCGGAATCAGCGTTAGCACATCATGGCTGCTGAGTGAACTGCCGATCCCTAGCATGATGCCGCAAAACGACAGCAGCGCCACGGGTAGCATGAAGGTTTTCCCCAGGCTCTGGAAAAATTCCCAGAGCGACATTTTGGGTTGGCTGTGAGGCATAGTCTCTCCTGGCTAAAAAGTAACAAGCGGGTAAAGTGGTGGGGGATGATAAAACGTTTTATCACGGCTTTTTGTGGTGATAATCACAAAGCGTGACTAGCATCAGGCTTTATTTTTATGCGAATCAGTGTAACGTTTTACCTCTTTGAATTTTCCGGCAACGAAAAGCGTCACACTATGTCCCAGCAGAAAATCACCATCCATGATGTCGCGCAGGCCGCTGGCGTATCGGTCAGCACGGTATCGCTGGTGCTGTCCGGCAAAGGGCGCATTTCACCTGCCACCGCCGCGCGGGTGAATCAGGCGATTGAGCAACTCGGCTATGTGCGTAACCGCTCGGCCTCCATGCTGCGCGGCGGTGAGAGCGGGGTGATTGGCCTGATCGTGCGCGATCTCAGCCAGCCCTTTTATGCAGCAATGACGGCGGGACTGAGTGAGGTGCTGGAGCAGCAGGGCAAAGTGCTGGTGCTGACGCAGAGTGGTCAGCACGGCCAGCATCTGCAGCGCTGTTTTGATTCACTGGCGGCGCAGGGTGCCGATGGCATTGTGCTGGGCGGCGCGGTGGCGCAGGCGGAATCGCTGCGGCTGCAGGCGCAGGAGCAAAATATTGCGCTGATCTGCGCCGCGCGCGCCAGCAGTCTGGAAAAAGTCGATTCGCTGCGTCCGGATAACAGCCAGGCGGCGCGGATGGCCACCGAGTATCTGATCAAACAGGGACATCAGCGCATTGCCTGGGTCGGCGGTCTGGGGTCCTCACTGACACGCGCCGAACGTATCGGCGGCTATTGCGCCACGCTGCTGCAGTACGGTTTGCCGTTTCGCCCGGACTGGATTATTGAATGTGACGATCGCCAGCAGAGCGTCTCTGCGCTGACGCAGGCGCTGCTGCATCAGCATCCGCGTATTACCGCTATTCTGGCCCACAATGCCAGCACCACGCTCGGCTGCTATTTCGGCGCGCTGCGCAGCGGCCGCACCCTCGGGGAAGATGCCGTGGACAGTTACTACACCCAGCAGCTGGCGCTGGTCGGCTTCAACGACGATCCGCAGCCTGAGCTGAACGATCCGGCATTGACGTTTGTCAGCAGTGAAGCGCGCATCGTCGGGCGGCGCGCGGCAGAACGCATATTACAGCGCCTGGCGCAGCCACAGGCCGATGTGCAGACGTTAATCGTGCCGCCGCAGCTGGTGCAGGGCCGCTAAGCCTGTCGCCCGCCCGGCGTCAGGTCATTATTCGCCACGTTTCTGTTACCGCTGCTTACCGATTGTCAGCCGGCCTGTGATCATCGTTCTGCTTATGCATTGCGGGCCAGCAGAAAATAAAGATTAAGCTTTAGCATCAAATATTGACACGAAACTGTCATAATATGGCCAGCGTTAAATGAAAATCAACGCGTTAGCCATTTTTCTGAATTCCGCGAATTTTGTATTGATTAATATTCTTTACCGGCCGCGCCTGTATTTTATTCAGGCTGGCTGATGTTATTACCTGTCACAAAATGTGTATTTTCTTATTGTTTAGCGCGGGTTTACTTGCTCGCTGGATTTGTGACTGGCGAGGAATATACTGCCAGCTATGCTTATTTTTCCTGTGCCGGGGCACGTATGAAAATAATCGTAAATGGGAAAGGTTATCCGGAAAAGAGAAATATCATCGTCAACGATTCACACCATTATCTCAATCTGAAATATAAAAATATCTGGTTTTATCGTAACGCCGTCAGGCAGAAAATCCGCAAAGCCAATAAGTTGTTTATTTTCGCGCCGCTACCGTTCTCGGTGCCGGACGATGCACAAATCATCCATCTTTTTAATGAAGTGGCCTGCACAAAAAAACGCTGGATGGCGACATTTGAAACCGAAATTCCGCGCGTGCTGCCGGTGCCGGGCATGGCCAAACTGCATAATCCACAATTGCAGAAACAACTCAAACTGATCGCGGCACCGCAGTGTACGGCGCTGCTGGCCATTTCCGACGCGACGAAAAAGATTCAAATCAAGCTGTTACAGGCGTTTCCGCAGCAGGCTGCAGCCATTTTACCCAAACTGCACACCCTGCATCCGCCGCAGGCAATTATCTGTGATCGGGTCAGACCGGTGAATCAGGCGAAGCTGACGTTCAGCTTTGTCGGCAATGAGTTTTATCGTAAAGGTGGGGCGGAAGTGGTGCTGGCCTTTAGCGAGTTGCTGGCAGAAGGCATCATTCACCCCGACAGCGTGCAGGTGAATTTAACGGGCAACCTGAAGCATCGCTATAATATCGCGCACGGCGCGCAGCAGGATGACGCGCAATTTCATCAGCGGATTGAAGACCTGATTAATCAGCAGGCAATCTTCAGGCATGAAACATTTTTGCAAAATGATCGGCTGATGAAAATGCTCGAACAGACCGATGTGGGATTATTACCGACCTGGCAGGATACCTACGGCTTTTCAGTGCTGGAAATGCAGGCGTGCGGCTGTCCGGTCATTACCACTAATGTGCGCGCACTGCCGGAAATAAACCCGGCTTCGGCCGGCTGGCTTATTGACTGTCCGCTAAATGATATGTTTGAAATCACCATCGCTTCAGCGCAGGAGAAACAGGCGATCAGGGCCAGAATTATTGCGCAGCTCAAACAGATCATCACGCAGATAATGGCGCAGCGCGAGGCGATCAGCACCCGCTCGGCGCGGGCGCTGCAAAGAATTAAAGACCAGCACGATCCGGCGCGCTTTCGCGCCAGCCTGGACGCTTTTTATCAGTTAGCTGGCGAGGCCGATCGGGCCTCAGGCGTGAACGCACCAAAGCGAGTGGATATATGACCGGCCGGTTTAGCCGCTTCTCATCAACCCTGGGGGCAGAGCGGCGCTGGCCTGACGGCCAGCGCCAGGTGAGTTAACGTGCTTTCGTCGTCAGATCAAGAAAGGGATGTTTGCCCGCCAGCAGCAGCAAAAACTCATATTCTCCCTGACTGAGCGGGGAGGGTTTTGCGGTGGACTCCTTCATCTGCCAGACGCGCAGGCTGAGGTCGAAGCGCTCCGCGGCAAGCAATTGTGTCATGCCTGCGGCAATACGCAAGTCGCGGACATCGGTTTGAACCGGTACAAGGTGCTGCAATAATTGATGACTCATAAATTTTTCTCTTATTGTGGCCTTTCCCTGGCGGTGTTGTTATGTGCTGCACGCAGCGTCGGTCAGAGGCTGGCAAGGCTGGCCGCAACAGCAGCGGTGCCGGTGCCGGATGTTGTTAACCCGGATTGAGCCCCGGGCGGTGGGCTGTCAGAAAAACGAAAATGGCTGATGACCGCAGCCAGCGTTCCGGTACGGCCATTCAGGCTGCCGGCCGAGGCGGCAATCTCTTTCACCAGGGCGGCATTCTGCTGGGTGACGCGATCCAGATCGGTCACGGCCAGCGTAACCTGGGCAATGCCTTTGCTCTGTTCGTCTGACGCCAGCGCAATCTGGCCAATCAGCGACGTGACGGCGGAAACGCTTTGCGTGGCGCTGTCCATGATGGCGCCGGCGCGCTGCGCGGTCTGCGCTCCCTCGCCAACGCGCGTCACGGTGCCATTAATCAGCCCTTCGATCTCCTTCGCGGCGCTGGCGCTGCGTTGTGCCAGCGTGCGCACTTCAGCTGCCACCACGGCAAAGCCGCGTCCCTGCTCACCGGCGCGAGCGGCTTCAACAGCCGCGTTCAGTGCCAGAATATTGGTCTGAAATGCGATGCTGTTAACCGTGGCGGTGAACTGACGGATTTTATCGGCTTCGGTGGCGATATCGGCCATCATCGCTGACACGCTTTTGACCAGCGCTTCGCCGTCGCGCGTGGTGCGCGCCGCATCCTCAGCCAGCTCGCGCGCTTCGCCCGCGCTGTGGGCATTTTTCTCTACGGTGGCGCTAAGCTGCTCCATGCTGGCCGAGGTCTGCTCGAGCGCAGCCGCCTGGCGGGTGGTGCGGTCGGACAGATCGGCATTGCCGCTGGCGATATCCGCAGACTCCTTGCGTAGCACGTCGGTGTTGTCATGCACGGCACGCACCGTGGTCAGCAGGCTCTGCTGCATCAGCCTGACCAGCGGAATCAGCTGACCCACACAGTTGCGGCCAAAATCCTGCGGTTCCCGCGTAAGATCGCCAGCGGCGATGCCGCGGAAATGTTCCCGCAGCGCCCCCAGCGGCCGTACCAGATGCGTGACCAGAAAACGGTCACAGAACAGCAGCAGCGCGAGCATCAGCAGTGCAGCAATGCCAAAGGCCATTTGCAGACGCTGGCGATCGGACTGGTCGGCATGGTTATTCGCTGCGATGTCGCGCTGCAGGAAATGCAGGCGCTCAGCCGCAGGCACCGCAAAGTCAGCCGGCGATGCGGTGAGGGCGGCACGCAGCGGCACCCAGTCGCTATCGGCCGGGGCATCGGCCGCTACAGCCGCTTTCGCCGCCGTGGTTCCCGATGCCATCACTAAACTTGCGCGATTGAGAAACAGCAGCTGGCTGGTCAGGGTGGCGTTATGCAGTTCGCGCTGATGCATGTCGCGCAGCACCGTGCTGCCATAGATCCCGGCCAGCGCCACAATCAGTAGCGCCGCGACCAGGATGCACTGCACAACCCGGCGAATGGTGAAGTTTTTAAGAAATTGCATGGTGAGTTTCCCCGGTGTCGTTTAAGACACAATGGTGTCGAGCGTTATTATTTATTGTTCGCGATAATATCGCGTACTATGGTTTAGCGTTTTAAGCATGGCAGGGAATTCTGAAAAAGAAAATGAATCGTCGATAAAATATTTCTTTCCCAAAGATATGCCAGATTAATTTACAAGAGGGTTATTTCGCCTGGCCGCGGCAGTAAAGCTCGCCGGCGGATAAATAAACTTTCATTGTTTTTGCCGTTTGCTGAAATTGAGCGTTAAGTGCCCGTTAATTTAGCTTAAGTCACGCCGCAATGATTAACAGCACTCCGCCTGCAACACGCTGGGCGTCAACAAATAATAAACGCTGCCGTGTTAACGCTAATTTCACCCGTGACCATCACCGATTATAAATTCACGCTGTAAAGCACCGGACCCGTTGGACGTCCGGTTGGCGAACCGCCGTGCGGCTCGAGACTGATCGCCAGCGTCGCCTTAACCAGCGACTGCTGTTTCTCAATCGGATACTGCTGCGGCGCACTTCCGGTGACCAGACCGAGTGAAACGGGCGCCCGGCCAGGCGGAATCAGCCACAGTTCCAGACTCTGATCCGCCCTGACCGCGCTGACCTGCAGCGGCGCCAGACTGATCACGTCCTGCCGGCGGCTGGCGCTCACCACCCATTGCTGACTGTGTTGCGCATCGGTCAGCACCGCCAGCGGTGTCATCACCGGCTCGCGCAGCCAGTAAGCCGACAGCGCTAAGCCCAGCGCGACGCAGGCGGCAGCCAGCCACGGCAGCGTCCGGCGTGCGGGCGCGACGCGCTTGTCGGGCGGCAGGGAAAGGGCAATTTTTTTCCACAGCGTTTCCGGCGGCGTGACGGGCGGCTGAACCTGGTCGAGACCCGCCAGCAGCGTCTGCCAGCGGGCGACCTGCGCCGCCAGCGCCGGCTCGGCCTGCAGTCTGCGCTGAAAGCGCAATCGCGCGCTGCCGCGCAGCGTGCCGAGGGCGTACTCCGCCGCCAGGGCGTCATCCCGCTGCACCTTGTCACTCATCGTCCTACACACTCCCGCAGATGGTCCAGGCCACGTCGAATCCAGCTTTTTACCGAGCCGACCGGCTGCTGCAGCCACCCGGCAATGTCGCTATGTGATAAGCCCTGATAATAGGCCAGCGTGATCGACTGGCGTTGTTCACTGCTCAAATGCTGCAGACAGTGGTGCAGGCGGGCAACCTCGCGATCGTGCTGTTCGTCCAGACTGGCGTCACCCGGCGTGCTGCTCAAATCGTCGAGCCAGGCCTCGTCGGCATGGAATTGTCTGGCATAGCCGCTGCGCAGCCAGTCAATACAGCGGTTGCGTACAATGTGCGTCATCCAGGTCAGGGGAGAACTGAGCGCGCTATTAAATGACGCGGCGTTGTGCCAGACCGTGATGTAGCATTCATGCAGAATCTCTTCCGCCCACGCCCGCTGGCGTAACATGCGCAGCGCTACCGCAAACAGATGCGGGGAAGTCAGCCGGTACAGCTGTTCAAAAGCCAGGCGATCGCGCTTCGCGACCGCCTGTATTAAGGCTATTTGTTGCTCAGCCTGAGAGGCGTCCATAATACTCCTGGCCGGTTTGTTTAACCTTACCGAGTATAGACAGTTATTCAGGCATTAAGACGGTATCAATAACGTCAATGACGCCATTTTTCTGGTTTACATCATAAGTGCTGATATTTGCCACATTACCCTGACCATCTTTCAGCTGAATATTGTGTGGCCCGTTGCTCATAATCCACAGCGGCTGACCATTCACCGTTTTCAATTCGGCTTTACCGCCACCCTGTTTAATTTTTTGCTCCAGCGCTTTCATATCATATTTACCGGCGACCACATGGTAGGTCAGCACGCTGGTGAGTTTGGCTTTGTTTTCTAGTTTGAGTAGTGCATCAACGGTGCCGGCAGGCAGTTTGGCAAAGGCGGCGTTAGTCGGCGCAAACACCGTAAACGGGCCTTTGCCCTGTAAGGTATCGACCAGACCCGCGGCTTTAACGGCAGCGACCAGCGTAGTGTGATCCTTCGAGTTCAGGGCGTTTTCAATAATGTTTTTTTGTGGATACATTGCCGCGCCGCCTACCATCACCGAATCGGCGTGCATGGCCGCCATCGCAGCGTTCGCGCCAAGCAGGGCGGCAGACAGGACGGCATAACTGATTAACTTTTTCATCATATATCCTCATTGAAAGAGCAGAAGGGTGCTCACAAAGGGATATACGTACGGTGCGGCTGAACGGATGCAGAAAAGGGTGAAATTTTTTTGCCGGGGGAAAACGGCAGCCCGGAGCGGGCTGCCGCGGGGATTACTCTGGCATGCCTTCGCTGGTTGGCGCGCCTAACATGTAGCGCGACAGGAACTGCTCCAGCGTCATTTTGTCGCCATTCATGGTGACCTGACCGTTAGCGTATTGCAGGCTGGTGGTGATGTTATCGTCCTGCTGCTGCGTCAGACGGAACATCTGGCCCATTGCCGCCAGACCTTTCACCTGCTGATCGGCCAGCTTCTGCGCATCATCACCCTGATAACCTTCCGCCAGCCCGACGTGACGCATCACTTCGGTCGCCATCGGCATATTGATGCTCAGCTTGCCATCGAGCGTTTTCAGCACGCGATCCACGGCGGCACCCAGACTCTGCGGTTCACCGGTGACGGTCGCCGGATCGTTAAAACCGACGTTAAGGTTGAACGTGCTCTCGCCCTTGTCATTTTTCCAGCTCAGCGGCGCCACGCTTACGGTCGGCGAACCTTTCAGCAGGGTCGGCAGGTTATTTCTCAGAATGGTCTGCACGCTGGCCTGGTAGCGGATAGGATCGTCCACCACGCCAGGCTGGTTCAGCAGATCCTGCATCTGCGCATTGTACTGGTCAGAGAAGGTTTTCACCGCCTGAGCATCAAACTGCGCAAATTTCATCGCCAGTTTGGCTTCGCCGAACGGCTGTTTCTGCAGGCTGATGCTATCGACCTGATAATCAATCTGGCCGCCAATCTTACCGTCTTTGTTGTCGAACGAGGACTTCCCGTCCAGCTTCTCCAGCGTCAGGCCTTCCTGACCGTTGATGCTGGCGTCGAGCTTATCCAGCGTGATGGTCTGGTCGCCGACGCGCACGCCTTCCGGACTCAGGTGGGTGTCACCGCCCAGCTTCAGACCATTAAGGGTAAACAGCACCGGCTGCTGCAGCTGGTTTTTGCTGGTGACGGCGATACTCGAGAAGTCGCCCTGCAGACTCACTTTGTCGCCTTTGCTGTCCGCGCTGACGTTGAGCGTGCCGCCGTTAGTGGCGAGGCGATCACCGGTCTGCGCATTGCTGTAATCCACCGGCAGCAGGTGCAGCGCGGTATCGGTCGCGCCGCTGTAACCAACGCGGGTATCGGCATTAACCAGCGATTTGCCCTGAGTCAGTTCAAACAGTTTCTTCACCGCATCGGTGTTTTCCAGTTCGGTGTGCACCGAGGCCATGCTGGGGATCAGGTTGCCGCGCTTCAGCTGAGCAAACGGGAAAGGACCGTGGTCGATGGTTTCGTTGAGCACGATGCTTTGACCCGGCTTCAGCAGCGGATTGTCTTCGGTCTGCGAACTGGCCTGAATCACCAGTTTGGTTTTGCTGCTGAATACGCCACGCTGGTAATCCTGATAGCTGAGCGTCAGACGGCTATTCGGCGCGTACGCGTTGATCTGGCTGTTGGCATTTTGCAGCATCTCATCCATGTGGCTTTCCAGCTGTTTACCGGTAAACCACGCTGCGCCAGTCCAGATTACGCCGAGCGCCACAATCACACCTACGGCAACCTTGGTCTTTTTCATCGCTGAGTCGTCCTTATCCTTGCGTGCGCATACCGTTGGGCCGCGCGACGGGTGAAGAAAAACGCCCGCAGGCGTTTTTTAATTAATAGTTTGAAATAATAGCAGTTAATGCTGCAGGCGTCAGCCGCCTCACGTCAGCGCGTTGTACACCCGCGCCAGACGGCCAGTCCCCGCCGCGCTCACCGGCGACTCGCTGGCTGCGACAAAGCAGGATTCGCCCGGTTGCAGTACCAGCTGCTGCCCGGCCTTTTCAATCACCGCCTGGCCTTCGATGCAGAACAGCAGGGCGGCACTGTGCTGTGCCAGCGTTAGCGGCGTGGCCGAAAGCGTATGGATGGCGAAGGCAAAATCCTCTACCGGAATCGGGAAGTTGAGGCTGTCGCCCTGCATCTGCGGCTGCGTGAGCAGCGTCGCCGCCGGTTTGGCCTCGAACTTCAGGTTGGCCAGCAGTTCCGGAACATCAATGAATTTCGGCGTCAGGCCGGCGCGCAGCACGTTATCCGAATTGGCCATCACTTCCAGCGCCACGCCTTTCAGATAGGCATGCGGCGTTTCGGCGAACAGGAACATCGCCTCACCCGGTTGCAGGGTGATGACATTCAGCAGCAGCGGTGAGAACAGGCCATTATCGTCCGGATAGTCGCTGGCGATCGTTTTGATGGTCTGCCACGGCTCGCCTTCGCGCGCGTTCAGCGCGGATTTCAGCACGCCGAGCGCGCGGGTTTTGCTTTCGTCTTTCAGCGACAGCAGGGTAGCGAACAGTTTAGCCAGTGCGGCTTCGCTGGCGTTTTCGAGGAAATGGGCGATCTGCGGATGCGCGCCCGCGACCGGCTCCAGCAGCGAGACAATCTCAGGCAGTTCGCGAAAGCCGTTCATCGCCTGGAACGGCGTCAGGGCATACACCAGTTCGGGCTTGTGGTTAGCATCTTTATAGTTGCGCTCGGCGGCGCTGAGCGGAATGCCCGCCGCGTTTTCACGCGCGAAACCGGCTTCTGCGGCGGTTTTACTGGGATGCACCTGAATCGATAACGGCTGATCGGCGCACAGCACTTTAAACAGAAACGGCAGCTCACCGAAACGCTGCGCTACCGCGGCACCCAGCGTCGCGACCTGATCGTCATTAATCACGTCACGCAGCGAACGGGTGATGCCATTCACTTCAACGGTAGAGGGGCTTTTGGGGTGCGCGCCCATCCATAATTCCGCCATCGGCAATCCCTGCGGGTTTTCGATGCCGTAGAGTTCGGTCAGCGCGGTTTTGCTGCCCCATGCATAATTTTGCAGCGAATTGTTCAATTTTTGCATCGTTTACCCTTAATAACGGTAAGTAAATAAGCGTATTAAAGCAGAAAGTGCCATAGAAAATACACGAACAAGTGCAATAAACGCGATGGGCTCGCATAATGTTAATTTCTTGTATGTGACAATCTTGCTCGCTCTAAGGCGTCGCGGGAAGACGACTTAGGCGGAAACCTCAAAATCTGAGCTAAGGAGACGTAGTCATGGCAGCCAACCGCATTGAAAAAGATTCAATGGGTCCGATCGAAGTTCCGGCAGATAAGTTGTGGGGCGCACAAACGCAGCGTTCGCTGGAGCACTTCCGTATCTCCACCGAGAAGATGCCCGTGGCGCTGGTGCACGCGCTGGCGCTGACCAAGCGCGCCGCCGCCCAGGTTAACCGCGATCTGGGGCTGCTGCCGGCTGAACGGGCCGGGGCGATTATCGACGCCGCTGACGAGGTGCTGGCCGACCAGCACAGCGACGAGTTCCCGCTGGCCATCTGGCAGACCGGCTCCGGCACCCAGACCAACATGAACATGAATGAAGTGCTGGCTAACCGCGCCAGCGAACTGCTGGGCGGCGAGCGCGGCATGTCGCGCAAAGTGCATCCGAATGATGATGTTAACAAGAGCCAGAGCTCCAATGATGTGTTCCCGACGGCGATGCACGTTGCCGCGGTGATTGCGCTGCGCGAACAGCTGATTCCGCAAATTGAGGTGCTGAAAAATACCCTGAGCGAGAAATCCGCCGCGTTTAAAGACATCGTTAAAATTGGTCGTACCCACCTGCAGGACGCCACACCGCTGACGCTCGGCCAGGAGATTTCCGGCTGGGTTGCCATGCTGGAGCACAATCTGAAGCACATCGAACACAGTATTCCGCACGTCGCCGAGCTGGCGCTGGGCGGTACCGCAGTCGGTACCGGCCTGAATACCCATCCGGAATATGCGGTGCGCGTGGCGAAAGCGCTGGCCGACCTGACGCAGCAACCCTTTGTCACTGCGCCCAACAAGTTTGAAGCGCTGGCGACCTGCGATGCGCTGGTGCATGCGCACGGCGCGCTGAAAGGACTGGCCGCGTCGCTGATGAAAATCGCTAACGACGTGCGCTGGCTGTCATCCGGTCCGCGCTGCGGCATCGGTGAAATCAGCATTCCGGAAAATGAGCCCGGTAGCTCGATCATGCCAGGCAAAGTCAACCCAACGCAGTGTGAAGCGCTGACCATGCTGTGCTGCCAGGTGATGGGCAATGACGTGGCGGTGAACATGGGCGGTGCATCCGGTAACTTCGAACTCAACGTCTACCGGCCAATGGTGATCCACAACTTCCTGCAGTCGGTACGGCTGCTGGCCGACGGCATGGACAGCTTCAATCACCATTGCGCGGTGGGCATTGAGCCCAACCGCGAGCGCATCGATCAACTGCTCAACGAGTCGCTGATGCTGGTTACCGCGCTGAATACTCATATCGGCTATGACAAAGCGGCGGAAATTGCCAAGCAGGCGCACAAACAGGGGCTGACGCTGAAAGCCTCGGCGCTGCAGCTCGGCTACCTGACCGAAGCGCAGTTTGACGAATGGGTGCGGCCGGAAGAGATGGTTGGCAGCATGAAGCAATAGCTTTACTGCCGGACACTACAGCGCGACCTGTCGCGCTGTTTTTTTGCCTTACAGACGGTCACTCCATAAATGCAGCCGCGGGATGATCAGATGCAGCGGCTGCGCCAGCGGCTTGTAACGGTGCGCGATGTTTTCAGCATCGTAATCCAGCAGTTCACCCAGCGTCGGCACCTGCGTACGATCGCGGCACAACACCAGCAGCGGCGAAGGGCAGGCCAGCTGCAGCTGTTTTTTCTCGCTGGCGCGCCACAGCCGCGCGATAGGTTGCACTTTAACCGGCCGCTTGATCTTCAGTTGCGCGCCGTCGGGTAATGACTGCACCCGCTCCAGCTCCTGCTGCACTTTCTCTGCCCACTGTTCGCGCGTCCACGGCGCCTGCGCGCGGTTCGCCTTCAGGCTGCGCTCCAGCTGCTCGACGATGGCCTCGCGCGTCACCTTCTTGATGATGTTTTTATTCGCCCAGCCAAAACGCAGCGTATCCGGCGCCTGCAGTAGCGTGACGCTGCGGTAGGCGTTGAGGGTGATCAGGCCACGCAGATGCTGGTGCACAAACTCAAAACGCGCCTCGCTCGGCAGGCCGGAGTCGACGGTGATCAATTGCTCCAGCCGCTGTTTAAGGGTGTTGATGGTCGTGACCTGTTGCTCCAGTCGCTGGCTGGCCGCCTCATCCGCCTCAATGCAGAGGGCGCCAGGCAGACGCACCGCCGCTTTGGTGCTGAGTTTTTCTGACTGATGCTGCATAAACAGGCGACAGTAGTGGGCGAGGGCCAGTTCGCGCGCGCGTTTACCGAGATGCTGGGTCACCGCGATGCGGTTGATTTCATCATGCTCTTTGCCTTTCTCGATCTCAGGCAGGCTGAACACGCGCGCCAGCAACAGCGGCTGCTGTTCAACCGACGCCCGCAGTGCAGTGAGTTCGCGCTCCAGCGTATTCACGCATTCATGTAAATCAGCCACCAAATCATAGCGAGCCATCGCGGTTCTCCATAGTTACAACATACCTAAGGGTGGCACTGAATGATGCGGCGGGCAAGCAGGCATACTAGTTACAACATACTATTATAAAGTTTATCCACCCAATCGCTGAAATCCCGGCGTGGAATTCGGCTTAACAGGGCGCGCGGGCATTTTTCCTGTCGGATGAACATGTTATAACCGTGATTTACCTGTTAACGGATATTAGCTGTGGAGTATCAGCCAAAACCGGGCGCGCCCGCTATCGTCACGCTCGGCGCCGTGCAGATCCTGTCATGGGGCGGATCATTTTATCTGATGGCCGTGATGGCTAACCCAATCATCGCGGAAACCGGCTGGTCGCAGCAGTGGGTGTATGGCGCACTTTCGCTTGGCATTCTGGTCTCCGGCCTGCTGGCACCGCTGTGCGGCCGGCTGATTGCCCGCGCACACGGTCGCCGGCTGCTGGCGGCGAGCGGGGCGGTGATGGCGCTCGGGCTGGTGATCATGGCGCTGAGTCACAGTTTGCCGCTGTTTCTGTTCGCCTGGCTGATTATCGGCGCGGGCATGGCGATGGGCCTGTATGACGCGCTGTTCGCCACACTGGGCACCTTATATGGCGGCCAGGCGCGTGGCGCGATTACCGGTATTACGCTGATTTCAGGATTCTGCACCTCGCTGGTGTGGCCCGGCATCGCGCTGCTGATCCACTGGCTGGAGTGGCGCGGCGCCTGTCTGGCCATTGCCGCGCTGCTGTGCCTGGCGGTGCTGCCGGCTTACCTGTATGCGCTGCCAGCGCCGCGCACGCCATCCAGACCAAAAGCCACGCAACAGCATACCGCACAGAATTCGCTGGCCCCCACGCTGTTCTGGCTGCTGTGCAGCATCTTTACCCTCGCGTCGGTGATCATGACGGCGATATCGGTGCAGCTGATTACCCTGCTGCAGGCGAGCGGGCATTCGCTGAGCGCCGCGCTGGCGATCAGCACGCTGCTGGGGCCGTGCCAGGTGGCGTCGCGCATTGTCGATATGGCGTTCAAACGCGGCCATCCCATCTGGACCACTTTCTTCTCGGTCGGACTGGTGGCGCTGGGATTACTGCTGCTGGCCTGTTATCCCGCGTGGGCGCTGGTGAGTATGGTGCTGTACGGTGCAGGAAATGGCTTGCGGGCTATCGTGCGCGGTACGTTGCCGCTGGCGATGGTAAAACCGGAAGAGTACGCCATTGTGGTTGGCCGCATGGCGCGACCGGCGCTGATTGGTCAGGCGCTCACGCCGCTGATTGGCGGCTATATTTTCCAGCATTCCGGCGCGCAGGCTACGCTGTGGCTGTTATGCGGGCTGGCGCTCATCAACGTGCTTTTGGTGGTGGTGCTGAAGCGGAAATTGCCGGCAGGCGCTCCGGAATCCGCAGGTTGAAATCGCCACTGACGGCTAACGGGCAGAGATGGCCGCTGCTGCGCTTTAGTGGCGATCCGTCAGATATTGCAGCAGGCAACACAACGCGCTTAACAGCAGAGTGCAGCCAGCCGAGACAACGAAAGGCAGCGGTGCCATCCGCACGCATTGCCATAAGGTTGGCGCGTTCAGGCAGCTGGTTGCCGCCGTGATGATGCCCACCATCAGCGGGAGAACGGTCAGCAATAACGCGCCGACGACCGGGGATAATACAGACATTATTTCGCGCCTCGAAAATAGTAACGGCGCGCATTTTGTGCAAAAAATAGCAAGGGAATCATGACCCTGATCAATATTATTCCTTTCAGAAACCGGTTAATCGACCCTGACGCAGCCCCTTCGCCGGTGTGTTTTTGTTTCTTACACAGAAACAATGGCTTGTCTGAAGGTCGGTTGCGCACACGGCGCGACACCCGTGCAGAAATAATCGTACCTTTGTCACAACGTCCTTCACCAGCCCGCAGCTACAGCGGTGGGGGCAAAAAAGTGACACGTCGCGCATATTGTTGCGCAAGGCTCAGAGTGCTAAAGCGGTCAGTGGCATGTCATACTGGAATATTTTCATATAAATTCAATAACTTAAATCGATATCAAAGCGAGTATTAGCGCAGGTTAGTCACGGGTGGAAAGCATTTTCGGTATTCTAAAAAGCAACAGTGTTTGTTATATTTATTGCTCATTGATTATTCACTGCCGCGGTATGAAAACAAGAAGATAGGCCGCAACTCAGGAAACAGAAATGCTAGATTACCGCTTCCCGACAGCTTTGCAGATGGTTTTGAGCGTAGCGATGGCGGAGCAATTGGGTAAACGCTCGACCAGTGCCATTCTGGCGTATGGTCTTGAAGCGAACCCCAGTTTCATTCGGAAACTCATGGTTCCGTTAACGCGCGATGGCATCATTGTCTCGACGCTTGGCCGTACCGGCTCGATCCATCTGGGTCGTCCGGCCGCTGAGATCACGCTGCGCGATATCTACACTTCAGTGATTGAAGACAAAAAACTGTGGGCGTCGCGCCCCGATGTCGCACCGCGCTGCCTGGTCAGCGCCAACCTGTGCTGGTACTTCAAATCGATCGCGGAGCAAGCGGAAGAGGCGTCGCTTAAAGTGCTGGAAACCCGCACCGTCGCCGATGCCCTTAACGAGCTGAAAAAGCACGATACCAGCAACTGCGAACCGCTGCCCGACCTCGAAATCGCCGAACTCTGCAAAAAAGACCGCTAACCTCGCGTGCGCATCGCTGATGCGCACCTTTCCATTCCGCTTCTGCACGCGCAATCTACCCCTGTAAATCCTGTGAAATCCCGCTGCTGTGCTCTGGCGCAGAGGCGCGCTGTTGCTGTGTAACATCGTCTTGCTGCGTCAGGCAAAAAAAATCCGGGCACGGTGGCCCGGATGGGTTTTACTCCTTAGCGTTTACACCGTCTGCGTCTCAACCGCCGGCTGCTGTTTGCGCGTCACCAGCTTACGCAGCGTCACGTAGAACACCGGCGTCAGAAACAGGCCAAACAGCGTAACCCCCAGCATGCCCGAGAACACGGTGATGCCGGTGACGCCACGCACTTCGGCGCCCGCACCTTCGCCCAGAATCAGCGGCACGGTGCCGGCGATAAAGGCGATGGAGGTCATAACGATAGGGCGCAGACGCAGGCGACAGGCTTCCAGCGCCGACTCCACAATCCCTTTGCCCTGCATCTCCAGTTCGCGGGCGAACTCGACGATCAGGATGGCGTTCTTACATGCCAGCCCCATCAGCACCACCAGACCGACCTGGACAAACACGTTGTTATCGCCGCCGGTCAGCCACACGCCGACCAGTGCGGAGAGCATCGTCACCGGTACGATCAGGATCACCGCCAGCGGCAGCGTCCAGCTCTCATACAGCGCCGCCAGTACCAGGAACGCCAGCAGCACCGCCACCGGGAACACGATAAACGCGGTGTTGCCCTGGGTTGCCTGTTGATAGCTCAGGTCGGTCCATTCGATATTCATGCCGTTCGGCAGCACCTGGCTGGACATCGCCTCGAGTTTCTCCATCGCCTGCGCGGAAGAGAGCACGCGCGGATCGGCATCGCCAATCAGGTCGGCCGCCGGATAGCCGTTATAGCGAATCACCGGGTCCGGACCGTAGGTGGTGGTGATGTTCACCATGCTGCCAATCGGCACCATCTCACCGCGATCGTTACGGGTGCGCAGGTTCGCGATATCCTGCACGCTGTCGCGGAAATCCCCGTCAGCCTGCGCCATCACACGCCAGGTACGACCAAACTTGTTGAAGTCGTTGACGTAAGAGGAACCCAGATACACCTGCAGCGTCGTGAACAGATCGGTCAGCGATACGCCCTGCGCTTTGGCTTTGTCGCGATCAACCTGCACATCCAGCTGCGGCACGTTGGCCTGATAGGAGGAGATCGGGAACATCATGCCAGGCGTCTGCATCACCGCACCGGACAGCGTATTAATCGCGGTTTGCAGTGCGCCATAGCCCAGGCCCGCACGGTCCTGCACATACAGCGAATAGCCCGATCCCTGGCCCAGACCGAGGATCGGCGGTGGCATGATGGAGAAACCGAAGCCCTGCTGGATTTTGGAAATTTTCGCGTTGATCTCAGCGTTGATTTCCGCCGCAGTGCGGCTGCGCTCGCTGAACGGCTTCAGACCGAAGAACACCGTACCGGTATTCGGCGTATTGGTGAACTGCAGCGCATTCAGGCCGGGGAAGGCGACGGAGTAGGCCACGCCTTCGGTGTTCATGCCGATTTCGCTCATCTTACGAATCACTTCATCGGTACGCGCCAGCGATGAGCCTTCCGGCATCTTTACGCCACCAATCAGGTACAGCTTATCCTGCGTCGGAATAAAGCCGCCTGGCACGGTATGGAACATGAAGCCGGCACCGGCCAGCAGCAGCACGTACACGCCAAACACCGCGCCGCGCCGGCGCAGGGTTTTGCCGACCATCGATTCATAGCCGTCCGAGCTGCGCTGGAAGAAGCGGTTAAACGGCCGGAACACCCAGCCCAGCAGGCGATCGATCAGGCGCGTCGGCAGGTCCTTCGGCGCACCGTGCGCCTTCAGCAGTTTCGCCGCCAGCGCCGGAGAGAGCGTCAGCGAGTTAATCGCCGAAATCACCGTCGAAATGGCAATGGTCACGGCAAACTGCTTATAGAACTGACCGGTTACGCCCGAGAGGAAGGCCATCGGCACAAACACTGCACACAGCACCAGCGCGATGGCGATAATCGGCCCGGAAACCTCGCGCATCGCCTGGTGAGCCGCCGCCACCGGTGTTAAGCCCTGTTCAATGTTACGCTCGACGTTCTCCACCACCACGATGGCGTCATCGACCACGATCCCAATCGCCAGCACCAGCCCGAACAGGCTCAGGGTATTGAGCGAAAAGCCCAGCAGGTAGAGCACGCTGAAGGTACCGACCACCGACACCGGCACGGCCAGCAGCGGGATGATCGAGGCGCGCCACGTCTGCAGGAACAGAATCACTACTAACACCACCAGCACGATGGCTTCGAACAGCGTCTGAACCACGGCGCGGATTGAGTCACGCACAAACACCGTTGGGTCGTACGGCGCGGCCCACTGCACGTCATCCGGGAAGCGCGTTGCCAGCTCGGCCATCTTGGCGCGTACCGCATTCGACAGGTCGATGGCGTTTGCACCCGGCGACTGGAAGATACCGATACCAACCGCATCCTTGTTGTTCAGCTGCGAACGCAGGGCATAGCTGCCGGAGCCCATCTCGATGCGCGCCACGTCACGCAGGCGCACCAGCGTGCCGTCATCGGCGGTTTTCAGGATGATGTTGCCAAACTGCGCCTCATCTTCCAGCCGCCCCTGGGTGTTGATCGACAGCAGGAAATCGCTCTCTTTCTTCGTCGGCTCAGCGCCCAGCTGGCCGGCAGAAACCTGCACGTTCTGCTCCTGCATGGCGCTGACCACGTCGCCGGCGGTCATGCCGCGCGCCGCCACTTTGTTCGGGTCGAGCCAGACGCGCATCGCGTAGTCACCGGCACCGAAGATCTGAATCTGGCCGACGCCCGGCAGGCGCGCCAGCTCATCTTTCACCTTCAGCGTGGCGTAGTTACGCAGATAGAGCGAATCGTACTTGCCGTGGGGCGAGAACAGATGCACCACCAGCGTCAGGGTAGGTGACTGCTTCTGGGTGGTCAGGCCGAGCTGACGCACCTCTTCCGGCAGACGCGCTTCAGCCTGCGCCACGCGGTTTTGCACCTGGACCTGCGCCTGGTCGGGATCGGTCCCCGGGCGGAAGGTCACGGTGGTAACCAGCACGCCATCTGAGCCGGCCACCGACTTCATGTACATCATGTTTTCCACCCCGTTGATCGCTTCTTCCAGCGGCGTTGCCACCGAATCAGCAATCACTTTGGGGTTGGCACCGGGATATTCTGCGCGCACCTGCACGCTGGGTGGTACCACGTTGGGGTATTCACTGATCGGCAAGAGTGGAATGGCGATCAGTCCGGTGGTAAATATCAAAATCGACAGCACCGCGGCGAAAATCGGTCGGTCGATAAAAAAGCGGGAGAAATCCATAACGGGCAGTCTCGATTATTATTGAGCGGAGCGCATGGCCACCGGCTGCGCTTTTACCGGCATACCGGGCATGAACACTTTCTGCAGACCGTTGACAATGACCTTGTCACCTGGCTTCAGACCCTGCTGCACAATACGCAGGCCGTTAGCCAGATCGCCCAGCTGAACATCGCGGCGTTCGGCTTTGCCCTGCGCATCAACCACGTAAACGTATTTACGATCCTGGTCGGTTAGTACCGCGCGGTCGTCGACCAGCAGCGCGTTGAATTCTGCGCTGCCCGGCAGCCGCACGCGGGCAAACAGGCCTGGGGTAAACTGACGCTGCTGATTGTCGAGCGTGGCGCGCATGCGAATGGTGCCGGTGCTGGCGGTCAGCTGGTTATCGAGAAAATCGACGGTGCCGCGGTGCGGATAGCCCTGTTCGCCGGTCAGCGCAATCTCTACCGGCAGCGAACCGCGGTTCTGGCCCTGACGCGCCATCGCCTGGTACTGCAGATAAATCGCTTCGTCGACGTCAAAGTAGACATACATGCGGTCCTGCGAAACCAGCGTGGTGAGAACGCTGGCGCTGTCGCCGGCGGTCACCAGGTTACCGGTGGTGATCATCGCCCGGCTGGCGCGACCATCAATTGGCGCGGTGACGCGGGTAAAGTCGAGGTTCAGCTGCGCCATATCGACTGCCGCCTGGGCGGCCAGCACGCTGGCCTGCGCCTGACTGGCGGTCGAACGCCGCTGTTCCCACTCTTCGCGCGACACCACCTGGGTGCCGATCAGCTTGTCGGTACGGGCCGACTCGCTGCGGGCCAGCGCCGCCTGGCTACGCGCGCTGGCCAGTTCGGCCTGCGCCTGCTCCAGCGTGGCGCGGTAGGTGCGGTCATCAATGGTAAACAGCACCTGACCTTTCTTCACCTCATCGCCTTCGCGATAGTTAACCTGATCGATGTAGCCCGAAACGCGCGGACGCAGCTGCACGCTTTGCACCGCTTCAATGCGGCCATTGAAGCTATCCCACTGGCTGACTTTTTGTTGCACCACCTGCGCGACACTCACTTCGGGCGGAGGCGGCGGCGCATTTTGCGCCACACCGCGATCACAACCGGCCAGCAGGCTTCCCAGCAACATCACTCCTGACAGGCTTACGGCCCGACGAACCCCATATGTTTGCAGATGCATTGTTGTTATTCCGCGTTGGTGAAAAAGAAAGGAGACGTACGAAAAATCTGCAACTTTTAAGATTGCATTAAAACCACAGGAGTGTAGGCTTGGGCGAACTGCATCTGCAAGAATATCTGATACACTTTATGTGCGGTTTTGATCAATTCGTAACAGGTAGCGAAAGCCCCTACGGCGAGTGCGGCATTTAATGCAATAATAAAACTTGCATTAAGTGCGATAGTCAGTCACCCTTAAAGTGTAATTGCAACTGATACTGATACTGTTCGCCATGGCGACGGGAGAGAATGGGATGATGAGCGACGCTTTTATTCACGATCTGATCGACTGGATTGATAACAACATTGAAGCACGTCTGGATCTGGACACCGTAGCGGGGCGCGCCGGCTATTCGAAGTGGCACCTGCAGCGTATGTTCAAAGAGCACACCGGCTATCCGCTTGGTGAGTACATCCGGGCTAAGAAGCTGAAAAAATCGGCCGACCGCCTGACCACCACCAACGAACCGATCCTCAACGTGGCGATTTCGCTGGGCTTCGATTCACAGCAGTCGTTTAACCGCAGCTTCAAGCGCCAGTATGGCGTGGCACCGGGCGCATGGCGTCGTCACGCCGCGCACACCCCGAGCGCGATGCAGCAGTAAACCTCCGCCAGGGCCAGCCATGCTGGCCCGCGTTTTTCCCCGCCTGAAACCTGCTATTATCGGCGTCCTGCTTTTCAGGATGTCACTATGTCGAAAAAACTCTGGATTGGATTACTGTTTGCGCTGGTGGTTTGCTGGATCGGGCTGAAGCCCCATCTGAGCGGTACTGCGCCAGAAAAACAGACGGATATTGCGCAACTGACCGATGCAAAGCGCGTGGCGCGCTGGCTGCAACAGCATCACCGTTTGCCTGATTTTTATCTCACCAAAAGCGCGGCACGTCGTCAGGGCTGGAACCCGGCGCAGGGCAACCTGTGTGAAGTGTTGCCGGGGCGCGTGATTGGCGGCGATCGCTTCAGTAACCGCGAACGGCGACTGCCGATGCAGGCGGGACGCCAGTGGTATGAAGCGGACGTCAATTATGACTGCGGCCACCGCGATGCCGATCGTCTGCTTTACTCTTCCGATGGGCTGATCTTTCTCACCACCGATCACTATCGCAGCTTCACGCCGGTACCCTGACTATGCTGACACTCCATTTTGATTTTCGCACGCTGGGCACGCGCCAGGCCTTTTATCAGGCGCTGGTCGAACAGAGCGGCTGCGGTGAATGCTTTGGCTACAATCTGGATGCGCTGTGGGACTGGCTGACCGGCGGCATGGCGCTGCCGGCAACGCTGCATCTGCAGCATGTCGCCGAGGTCAGCACCAGCGCGGAGTTTGCCCCGGTGCTGGCGCTGCTGGAAGAGGCGGCGCAGCAGCTGGCGGGTGAGCTGCGCCTGATTACTCACTGACTACGCGTGCAGCGGCAGCAGCATAATCGCCAGCGTCTGGCGTGCGCTGGCCGACAAATCGCCGCCGCCGGTGTAGCCGTTATTCTCGACGATCAGCGAATTTAACCCCACCAGCCAGTCATAAATGTAATAGGCGGTGTGGTTAGCCGGCGCGGCAGACAGCCGCGTCAGACGCTGGCCTGACGAAAAGCTGACGCTGGGCGCCGGCGGGCGGGCGAAAATCGGGCTGCCGCGATTGACGCGACTCTGCGGCCGTTCACGTTCATCCCGCTGCAGGAAGCCGAGCCAGGCGACAAAGTCACCCAGCACCGTCATGGCACGCGACACCTGGCGATCGGTGCGCGCTTCATGGGCACTGGCCTGCGTCTCCGTTTCGTTCAGCGCGCTTTGCAGTTTGCTCAGCACCTGCAGACGGAAGCTGGCGGTGATGAGCTCCTCCACCAGCAGTTCCAGCGTCGGCTTATCAACGTTGAGCAGCGCCAGCAGGCTCTGGCTCTCCGGCAGCTGACGCAGGTGCGCCAGCCACAGCGCGAACACCTGCTGAGGAAACTGCTGATCGCGCTGGCCGCTGCTGCTGCGCGGTTCGGCGGTGGTTACCGGCTCATCGTTAAACAGGTCAAACTCAAAACCAATACCAAAATAGCTCTGCTCCACCGCGGCTGGCTGGCCGCCGGTGGACGGCGTGCTGCCGTGGCTCTGACTCAGCCACAGCTGGCGCACCGCCTCGCGCGACGGCTGCAGACGCTCAAGCAGCTCGCCGTGCAGGCCGGTGCGATGCTGTAAACACTTCAGCAGCGTATCGGCGATGGCCTGTTTCCGCGCGGCCTGTTCCGGCGTGGCGCTGGCTTCGGTCCACGGCTGCAGACGCTCCACCAGTTTCTGCTGCAGCGTGCTGAGCTGCAGCGCCAGCCGGTCGCGCCGTGCCTCTGGCTGCATCTCATCCTGCAGCCAGCTGCTCATGCGGTCGACGCCGGCGCGATCGCGCGCCAGCATTGAGCCCCAGCTCTGGCCCGGCTGACCAATCTGCCGCTGTACCGCTTCATCGACGTTAATTTGCGACTGCTGATAGCGCGCATCGTGCGGCGTAATCGCCCAAATCAGGCGCGGCTTGTCTGCGCTGGCCGTCGCACTCTGCTGCAGTTGCCACTCGCGCAGCGCGCTGGCGGCGAGATCCGCATCCTGACGCTGGCTGGCGGCGGTACAAATCAGCATTAAATCGATGCCCTGACGCGCGGCATAGAAGCCCGGCAGCAGGGCACGTTTCTGTTCCAGCAGACTGGCGCGCAGCGCATCACGCGCCTGCAGCCTTGCGCGCTCATCCTGCTGATCGCGGTCGGCGGGCGTGCCCGGTGCGGGCAGTTCCAGCATATCGGCTTCGTCATACAGCGCCTGACGCGGCGTCGAACTGAGCGGGAGGGTGATTTCCAGCGTCAGCAGCGCCAGCCAGCCGAGCGGTACTGACTGCGGTTTGCCCACGCGGTTGGCGACAACCGGACACACTTCAATCAATTCGTTCAGGTCGGCGTCATGGCCGATGAGCTTTTCAGCGGGCAGCGAGGCGTCATCCACCAGCAGGCTGAGCGGTGCCAGCACGCGCGGCGCGTGCCGCAGCTGATGGCGCAGATGCAGCAGGCTGCGCAGGGTTTCATTCAGCGCCGGACGCTGCGGCCACAGCAGCGCAAACAGCTGCACGCGGTCGTCTACGTTGAGCCACGGTGCCAGCTCAATCGCCTGCGGCCAGAAATGACGGTCCAGCACCTCGGCGTGGTCGGGCTGGCGGCGATGCCACGCCCACAGCGTCACCAGCGCGTCGCTGTCGAGGCCGGGCTGCATCTCGCTCTGGCGATGGCGCTGCAGGCGCTGCAGCGCGGCATCAATCGCCGCGCTGTCCGGCTGGGTGTCCGCGCTGGCACCGGCCAGCATCAGACGAATCAGCTCGGCTTCGCTCAGCAGCGTCATCTCCAGCGGCCACGCGCCTGACTGCGCTTCACGCTGATGGCTGAAACGGGTGGCGATGGCAAAATCGAGATTGCCGGGATTGATGTGCTGAAAATAGTTCAGGGTTTTGTCGCCGAGACGGGCGATCAGCTGGCCCTGCGCGTCGCCGACCATTTCACTCAGCAGCCAGGCTTTACCCGCCTGCGACTGACCAAACAGCGCCAGGGTGACCGGCCGCGCCAGCTGTCGCGCCAGCGCGTGGCTTTCAACGCGGGCGCGCCGCAGCTGGAGCCGCAGCGTATCGGCTTCCAGCGCCAGACGCGGCGAGTGCGCCTGGTGGCTCTCCACCCAGTTCAGCGCGCCGTCAACCGTCTCCTGCAGCAGACCCAGGCGTTTAGCAGGCGTCGCCGGCGTGGCTTTTTTGGCAGTTCTCATCGTTTACACACGCTCCCGCTGTCGATCCAGTATTGCGCATTGGCGTTGCCGGTGGCCGACAGCGTATTCAGTTTCAGACTCAGTTGCTCCAGCGGCACGCGCGTGCCATCGTCCATGCGCGCCTCGCTCAGCACCAGCCGCTCCGGGCCGAGGTTATCCGGGCCCGGTTGTACCGCCAGCCTGATGCGCAGCACGCTTTCGCCCGCTACCTGGCGCGCCAGCTGCGGATCGGTAATGCTCAGGCTGTAGAGCGGTGTCGCCGGCCAGCGGTCGTTCTCCAGCTGGCGGAAACCGAGGCAGACGTTACCGCGAATGCGGAAGCTGCTTTTACGGTCCAGCGCGAAGCTGTGGCTATCGAGATCAATCTCGCTGTAGCACAGATTGTCATCGCTCAGCGTGGCGTTTTCATCCAGTACGCCAAGATAGCGAATGGTCGAGTAGGGTTCAAAATCGCCGGCGCGGAACCAGAAGCTGCTGAGACGCAGATCGAGTGCCAGCAGACACAGCATGGCACCGACCGCCGCGGTGGATTTCGGGTTATCAATGCGTCCCTGTTTGTTGAACGGATACCAGTCGCTGGTGTGATACCCCTCCAGCGACAAAATGCGGCTGCCCGGCAGCGGCTGCAAATGACGCACAAGCGCCTGAATGCCCGGGAAGCGCGACGGGCGACCGGTCAGCAGCAGCACATCGCACTGATAGAGGGAAACCACTTCGCACATGGCGCGCAGCGCCGGGATAATCGCCATCCGGTGCTGCAGGAACTCAGCATGCAACTGCGCCATGCTCACCACCAGCGGCACGTCAAGCAGATCGAAACGGCTGTCGCCGCCGAGCGTGCGCTGAATCTCTCCGTTGACAAACGCCAGCACGCTACTGGCTGGCTTCTGCGGCACCAGCTCGCCAAACAGCGCGTTAATTTCGCTGTGGCTGTCGAGTGGATTCCAGTTTTCATAGCGTTCCAGCACCGCCTGCGCCAGCGGAATAAACAGCTGCAGGGTGACCTGCTGGCGCAACGTGGCCTGACCGTCCATACGGCTGTCGTGCCCAAACAGCTTGTTCATCAGTGGTTCCGCCAGCGCCAGGCCGGCTTTTTGCAGGCTCTGCTGTAGCGCCGGCAGGATCCACAGCTGAATCACGTCCAGCAGAATGTCATCGCCGGCCACTTTAAACCCTTCCCGGAACAGCAGGCGCGGGGTGATTTTCACGTTGTTGCCCTGACCATCATCCAGACGATACTGGGTGATGGCGAGGTCGGTGGTGCCGCCGCCGATATCAATCGAGGCGATGCGCAGGCTTTTGCCCGGCAGCTCATCCGCTTCGCGCGGGCGATCCGGGCGCGCCATGCTGCTGAAGAAATCTTCCGCGCGACCGGCAAAATTCACCTGGGTTTCGTTAAACAGCCACACCATCTGACCGCAGGTGGCTTCATCCCACTCCATCTGCACATCCGGTACCGGCCGCAGGCTGTGTGCCTGGCTGGCGGCGTCAAACGCGGCGTCGGCCGGATGCCAGCCTTCGGCTTTCCACACCAGCGCGATGGCTTCCTGCATGCGGCGACGGAAAATTTCCCGCTCCGGCTTCGGCATGGCCGACGGCAGCGTCAGGATCACATGACGCAGCTGGCGCGGCGCCTGGCTTTGCGGCATACGCTGGCGCTGGGCCACGCTGTTCATCTGCATCATGGCCTGCGCCAGCAGTTCACACAGCATAAAGGTCATCAGCGAGCTGCGGCTGTAGCTGGCAGAAAACACCGGCAGGCGGTCATCTTCCGGCAGGGCATGCAGCGGCTGCCCCTCATCGTTGAGCAACAGGGTAAACGGCAGCGCGGTGGCCTGCGGCTCGTCGCTGCCGCCGCTGGCGTTGAAGCGCCAGCCTGGCTGATAACGCGCTTCGTCCCATAAGTAGCGGCGCGGGCTGGAGAGGCCGGTGCTGCCCTCAGTGCCGGCGCGCTGCAGCGCCAGGCGGCTGGCTTCGCGACCGACGCGGGTCAGCGAGGGCCACATAAACGCGTTTTCGCGGCCGCTCTCCAGCGAGAAGTTGGCTTTGCCAAAGTGCGTTTCGGCAAACTCCAGTCGGCTATCGAACAGCTCGTTGTAGACCTGGTGCGGCTGCGACAGATCGCGCAGCTGCAGCTCATAGGTCTGGCGCAGGCCGTTGCTCTCTTCAGGGTGATCTTCCACCAGAATGCCGCAGGTGTGCGAGTTGCCGACGTCGAGAATGATATCCACGTTGACCGCCGGCGTTTGCGGTGAGGCCGCCTGGATAGTGATTTCTGCCAGATCGAGCTGTTCGCCCAGCAGTTCCAGCACGTTGAGATAGTGCGCCTGATATTCAAATTCGCGCAGCGCCTGGTTCACTTCCTGCTCGCGGCGTGATTCCAGCGCATACACCTGCTGGCTGAACGTCTCGCGCAGCCAGCCGTCAACCCAGGTGAGATCGAGGAACTCGCCCAGTTCATAGTTGTGCCACGCCAGCGCGAAGCTGACGCCGTTCTGCGCATCGGCTTTGCTCAACCCCAACTGCTCACCGCCGTCCGCGTCGGCCACCAGGCGCGTATCGAAGGCGAGGGTGATGCGATGGGTATTGCCCGCCGCGTCGGGCTGGCTAAGCGGCGCAAGGCGCAGACGCGCCCAGTTATCCGGGCCACCGATGAAACGACGGCCGCTGGAACAGCGCAGCACCGGCAGCGGCAGCCACTGCCCGGCCAGCAGCGTCAGGGAATCGGCCAGCGCGATATCGGTTTCCGGACGCACCACCTCAGCGGCACCGCCATCCAGCGGATAGAGCAGAAACTTGCCGCTGTTGCCATCAACGTTGAGGCGCAGCAACGGACCATTGGCGGTCTGGCGCACAAACTGCCGCCGCGCCTGAAGCGCGGGCAGGCGCAAACCAAAATCAAGAAACTGCACACCGCTGTCTTCGATCAGCGTGATTTTCTGTTTGTCATCAATCAGGGGAGCCAACATGGTTACTTACTCTCACGCTTAATCGTCAACGGGAACACCTGATCGGCGCCATACTGCGCCGTACAGCTGGCAATGCCATCACCGGCTTTGCACACCAGCTCCGGCATGCGATAGCGTGATTTATCGCTGCAGCTGGCAGTATAGCGGCTGCGCACTACCATGGTGCCGGCGCTGGTCATGGCGGCAGTGACATCGGCTTTACAGCGAATATTGTCGCCCTGGGTAATCACTGCGCTGCCTTTACCGTTGCGGATCTGATAGCGCAGGCTCGGCGGCTTGCCGGTCGGCAGATTGGTCTGACGCAGCGTCACGCGCCAGGTACCATTGATAAATTTCACCGAGCCGAGGCGCGCGTCATCGGCCGTCATCACCAGATCGTCCGCTTTGGCCGGTTCGGTATGTTCCGCTACGACCTCCGGCGTTGCCGGTGGGGCAGCCGGTGCCGGCGCAGGCGTCACCGTCGCACTGCTGTGTGGCAGCGTGGCGGCCAGCGTCTGTGCTTTCGCCAGCATCGCCGGGGCCAGCGCGGGCGCGGCGCTGACCACAGGCGCGGTTTCGGTTTCTGCCGGCTGGACCGGCGCGTCGTGTAACCAGAAGGCCACGCCCGCTGCGGCGACAGCGGCCAGAGGCAGCACCAGCAGCAGCGGGCGCAGTGCGGATTTCTTCCGCGCGGGCGTGTCGGCGACAACGCTCAGCGGTGCGGGTTCGGGCTGTGGTTCGGGTTCCGCCAGCCGTTCCGGCTCGGGCTCCGCCACAACGGGGGCCGCAACCGGTTCAGGCGCGGCAGCCCTTTCTGGCTCCGGCGCGGGCACCACCAGCGGCGGCAGTTCTTCATCAAGGCTGTCGCGCAGGCAGGCCAGCGCATCATCACGCGTGCGCGCCTGCGGGTCGACAAAGCCCCAGAAGGTGATCACCGGCTTGCCATCCACCAGATAGACGTATTGCTGATCGGGAAACTGCAGCGTCTTTGCCAGCAGCGCCCCAAACAGGCGCATCGCCGGATTGTCGGCATCCCGGGCGCGCAGGCTGAGCGCCTGCAAATCCTGCTGATTAAGGGTGAGCTGATCCAGCGCCTGACGCTTTTCGCGATCGCTGGCCGCCAGCCAGGATTTCACTTTGCCGCTGAATGGCGCGTACCAGTCAAGGCGGTCACCGCGCTCGTTGGCCTGCGGGATCGCGAGGCAGTTGGCCAGAGTCGTCTGGCGGCGCAAACGTAATGTTTCGCGAATTTGCAGGGCAGAAGCCCAGACCGGCTGGCCGTTCTCCCCCAGAGCCAGTAACGCGTCGAGATTGCCGCTGCGCAGAAAAGTTTTTGCCACTCGTTGGGCCCTTATCGGTGGTTATCTGAAGCCAAACATCGGGTGTGATGGGCGATGGTAGTGATCTTAAGCCAAATGCGCCGCAATCAAACGGGGGAAAAAGGGGGGAAAACAGGGCGTTATTCCCCCCACGGTACGCGGGGGGGTGAAATGTTAACCGTTCCGGCGCGGGCTGAGCAGCAAATGGCTGAGGACGCCCCCGATCAGGCCCCAGAACGCCGAACCGACGCCGAGCAGGGAGATGCCGCTGGCGGTGATCAGGAATGCCACGATGGCGCTGTCGCGCTGCGCCGGTTCCGCCAGCGCGCGCTGCAGGCTGCCCGCCAGCGTGGCCAGCAGTGCCAGACCGGCCAGCGTGGCGATCAGCACCGGCGGCAATGCGCTGAGCATCACGGCGATCAGCGCGCCGGTAAAGCCGGTCAGCAGATAGAACACGCCCGCCAGCGCGGAAGCCACCCAGCGGCGCGCCGGGTCCGGATCGACATCATCGCCCATGCAGATCGCGGCGGTGATCGCCGCAATACACACCGAGAAGCCGCCGAACGGCGACAGCAGCAGCGCGATCAGGCCGGTCCAGCCGGTGAGCGCGGAGACCGGCGGCCGGTAGCCATGCGCCTGCAGCGTGGCAATACCGGGCGCATTCTGCGACGCCATGGTCACCAGGAAGTAGGGCAAGCCGACGCCAATCAGCGCGGCAGGATTAAAGTGCGGCATGATAAATTCCGGCACGCTTAGCGTTAGCGCATGAGGCGGAAAGTGGATGGCGCGCTGACCCAGCGCCACCAGCACGCCCGTCACCAGCGCCAGCAGAATGGCATAACGTGGCAGCCAGCGGCGGCCCAGCAGCCACACCAGACACATGCTGCCGCACAGGGCAAAATGATCCTGTAAGCCGCTGAAGGTGCCGATGCCAAAACGCAGCAGAATCCCCGCCAGCATCGCGGCCGCCAGCGACTGGGGAATGTGGTTCATCAGCCGGGCAAACAGGCCGGTCACGCCGCTCAGCACAATCAGCAGATTGGTCGCGACAAACACCCCGACCACTTCATTCAGCGTCAGACCGTGCACGCTGGTGGCCAGCAGCGCGGCACCCGGCGTCGACCAGGCGGCGAGCACCGGCATCCGCGTCCACAGCGACAGACCGAGTGACGCCAGCCCCATGCCCACGCCCAGCATCGACAGCCAGCCGCCAATCTGCGCCGGTGAGGCGCCTGCAGCCTGCGCCGCCTGGAAGATCAGCGCCGCGGTGCTGCTGTAGCCGACCAGCACGGCGATCAGGCCGGAAATCAGCATCGGAAAGGAAAAAGCCGGACGAACAGTTGCAGTGGTCATGGAATCACATCCTGTTGTGCGTTATAACGCACATTGTGGCACGCACGGTATGGCGCGCACAAGTGGTACACTGCGCGCCCGCTTTTCAGGAGAATTCATGGAAAATCTGCATCAACATCTCAGCCAGGCGCTGAAGCAGCTGCGTCAGGCCAATGGCTGGAGCCTGACGCTGGCGGCGGCGCGCACCGGCGTGAGTAAAGCCATGCTCGGTCAGATTGAGCGCGGCGAGTCGAGTCCAACGATCGCCACGCTATGGAAAATCGCCACCGGCTTTAATGTGCCGTTCTCCTTTTTTGTGCAGAGCGGGGCGCAGCCGTCGGGCGACGTGGCGACCTTCAGCCAGCCCAATGCACAAATGCAGGTGAAGCCGCTGCTGCCGTATGACGCGCGTTTGCGCTTCGATCTGCTGGAAGTGACGCTGGCGGCGGGCGCGCAAAGCGATTCGTCAGCGCACGAAAGCGGGGTGATTGAGCAGGTGGTGGTGCTGGAAGGTGAGCTGTTGCTGGGCATGGCGGGCAGCTGGCGTCGCCTGCAGGCCGGAGAAGCCAGCCAGTTCGCCGCCGATCAGCCGCACAGCTACCGCAATCCGCTGGCCAGCCCGTTGCGCTTTCATAGCCTGATTCACTATTTGCAGCGCAGCTGAGCGGCGGGATGTGCAATTACAAATTGATACGAAGGCAAACTACACAGTTTGCCTGCGTATTTATATACTGCGGTCTCATCAGTAAAGGAGAAGGGCGATGAGCGAGCTGATTAGCGCCGCTGCCGCGTTACGCAGCATCAATGGCAAACTGATGCGCCGCCTGCGTGAATCGGCCCCGCCGGGCGATCTCACCTGGCCGCAGGTTTCCGTGCTGGGATATCTGGTGCGCGACGGCGCAATGACGGTGACCGAGCTGGCCGCGCGCGAAGGGGTGCGCAGCCAGTCAATGAGTGCCACGGTCGCCAGCCTGCAGACGCTGGGCCTGGTACAGGGCGTGGCCGATGCGCAGGATGGCCGCAAAACCCGTTATCAGCCTACCGCTGCCTGCCTGCAGCTCATCGCCAGCAATCGCGCCCAGCGTGACGACTGGCTGCTGCACAGTATCAGCAGCCTGCTCAGTCCGCAGGAGCAGCAAACGCTGCTGGCCGCCATTCCCTTACTGCAACGACTCGCTGACCACTAATTTGAGAGGACTCACCATGGCTGTCACCACGTTAGATGCCCAAACCGCCCTGATTGTCATCGACCTGCAGCACGGCATCGTCCGCCTGCCGGTTACGCCGCACCATCCGGATGAAGTGATTGCACGCGCCACGCAGCTGACGCAGGCGTTTCGCGCGAAACAGCTGCCGGTGGTGCTGGTGAACGTGGCGGGCGGCGCCCCGGGCCGCAATCAGCAGCCGCGCCACGATGCTGCTCTGCCGGCAGACTGGGCGGTGCTGGTGCCGGAAATGACACCGCAGCCGGGCGATATCAGCGTAACGAAAAAAACCTGGGGCGCGTTCCACAATACCGATCTGCACCAGCAGCTGCAGCAGCGTGGCGTGACGCAGGTGGTGGTGTGCGGGATTGCCACCAGTATCGGCGTGGAATCCACGGCGCGTCAGGCATACGAGCTGGGCTACAACGTTACGCTGGCGACTGATGCGATGAGCTGCCTGAACGCTGAAACCCACCACAACAGCATTGAGCGCATCTTCCCGCGCCTCGGCGAAACCGGCACCACTGACGAAATCCTCGCGCTGCTGAACTGATCTTTTCCCTCCAGGGCTGGTGCTGCCGGCCCTTATCTTTGCGGCTCCCTGAAGGCTGTCTGGCGATGCTGGATGTTAGGCTGGCGATGAATAGTTTATTTAATAAAAAATCAGCCCAAAATGTGAGCTTTAAAGTTGCACAGTAACCATTTTTATCAGGCTCATTACCACAAAAACCGCATATAAAAGTAATGAAAATATTGACAGGTAATAATAAGTGTCAAGCCACTTTGTTACGTTTACATCGATAGCATTAAGAAAGGTAGAAATAGCCGCCTGCTCTTTGGGTTGAAAAATAATTTTCTGGCCTTTTTTAAGCCTGGAGAAGAAGTAGGACATGCCAAAAGAGCCAAAAAAACCCATGGAGCCGTAGAATCTATACAGTGGTGGTAATTCGAATGCGCTGTCGAGATATCGCGATAACAAAGTGTTATATTTGCGTTTGTTGATTAAATAAATAATAAACTGTAGCGTAGTTATAAAAAAAGGGATGATCGCGCATCCGAGAGCAACATAAGAAAGAGTCGTGTTCATGCTATTTCAACCATAGATCCATAAGATAATCACTTGCTGAGCTGGCAGCAGTCCCAGCCACTAATGAACCTACAGCGGCGCAAGCAACCCCTCCGGCTCCTGCAGTGGCTATGCCTATAGCAAAACAGATACCGATACCAGCAGATGCACCCAGCGTCCCTCCAGTCATACCAGCAAATGTACCGCTGGCGAATTTACTATATTCTTTAAAGGCAGAGAAGCGGATAAAAATTTTTCAGGTAAGACATCCATTGCAAGAGTGCGGATGAGAAATCAGAAACTCTCTTTGGTTCCAGATTCAGTTAGCAAAGGCCATGCCAAATTCGCTCGCCAGGGTCGTATGAACGGGCCTCTTTCATTCGTGCTGATGTGGTTGTGTGGCAGAGCGCCTATCTTTTAAGCAACACGTTAGTAAAGCAATCCCTTTCCTGGCACTTAATCATAAAAACAAACGTTTAACGATTGAGTGAGGTCATAGTTATATGAGTATCTACTTCACGTTTTTCAAACTCAGTTATAAGATTCCCTACACAATAATTATCTGAGGATGGTGAATGAAGAGTGGATTGGCGATTTTGATATTGGCGGCATTGCTTGTAGGCTGCGCCTCTGATGACATAGAGGATATGCCGAGGGATGCAAGGGTAAAGTTTGCCAATATGGAAGGTTACTCCAACAATCCTTATCCAAAAGCCAGAATTCTTGGTGAGGTTATGGGGATGAGTTGCGCTCGTCGTGCCGGTAGTTCAACAATGGTGACCGAGATGAGCGGAAATATTTTCGCAACCACCACTGGACCAGATGTCGCGACCGGTTCTGAAGCACTGGAGAATATGCGTTATAAAGCTGCCATTATGGGTGGCGATGCAGTTGTCAATGCCGTATGTAAATCTGGAGGAGTTGATTGGGCTCATAACTGCTGGTCGACTGTAAAATGCGTCGGCGATGTAGTATCTAAAAACTAAAGTTGGATACATCAAATAAAACAAATGGGTCACTTCTTCGGGTGCCCTATTTGTTTTCGTCCCTGCACATCTGATTATTGACAAACATGGCACCGGCTACTCTTATGCACTTTATGCACTAAAAATCCGCATTCAGGAAAAATTTTTCTCATTAAATAACTAATTGCAACAGGGCTTTAGTGTCTTGATGACTTAAAAAGCTAAACGAACTAGCCCGGTTCAGAAAGTAGACAATTCCTTATTGGATAAGTCTCCTATTCGGATGGATATGTTTCTCATGAATCAACAAGCAGACACCGCAATTAGCGGAGGACCTGGGTGAAATGGTTGCACTTGCCATACAGTTGACGCAGGCGTTTCGCGCGAACAACTGCCGGGTATGTTGGTCCCGAAATGACACCGCAGCCGGGCGAAATCAACGTGGAGTAACTCAGGTGGTGGTGTGCGGGATTGCCACCAGTATTGGCGTGGAATCCACGGCGCGTCAGGCGTACGAGCTGGGCTACAACGTTACGCTGGCGACCGATGCGATGAGCTGCCTGAACGCCGAAACCCACCACAACAGCATTGAGCGCATCTTCCCGCGCCTCGGCGAAACCGGCACCACTGACGAAATTCTCGCGCTGCTGAACTGATCTTTTCCCTCCAGGGCTGGTGCTGCCGGCCCTGTTCTCAATATTTTCCTGCCGCAGCCAACCGTCTTCTGGCAGATGTCATCCTGCTGTTAAGCATTTTCCTGTTACGGGAATGCTGCGTCAGGTCTGAATCAGAAATCGGTCCTGTTATGGAAAAAATCTCGCTTTTAACTCAAGTGCAGCACCCAGAAGGGCTATCAATACACCACAGATGAAACTGGTGATATGTGCGTAATAAAGTGCAGATATCCATCCGATAGATTTGCCCTTGTTATCATCAAAAAAATCATATGCGCTGCTATCGCGGTTAAGGAAAAAAACTTTCTTTTTTTTCATAATGCCCATAAAAAAATATGACATGGGCGCAGCGCCAAAAAATCCCACAAGGCAATGAAATGAGTAGGGGGCCGGGAATACGTGTTTTTTTTGAAACTCTTCCAAAAGCGTGTAATATTTCTTTCTGTTATAAGCATAAATCAATATGGATAATAAGAAGCTGGCTAAACATAGCCCAATGATAAATATGCCAAGAAATTTAATTGTCATTTATAAGCCCATATGATTATAAAAAGCGTCGACACCCCAGTTCATAAACTCCCCGGCTGCATAACCCGCAGCAACTGAACCGACCGCTGCGCAGGCAACGCCTCCCACTCCTGCCGTGGCTATCCCGATAGCCGTGCAAAAACCCAGGCCAATCGCCGATCCTGCAGCGCCAGCGCCAATACCCGCAGTGGTTGAGAGTCCAAATTTCGAATACTCCCTAAACGCAGATCTACTGCACTCACCCTCACGTCCAACCGTACAGGCCTTCATAACATCATTCGTCGCCCCGGCAAAAGAAAACGCAATACCCACATAGCCGCCCATCTTAAGAAAACGTGCCGCTTTGGCGGCATTGCCGACATAGGTTGAATAGCCTGGTATGCCTCCCAAACCCACAGTCGACCACTCATGTACTATTGAGCGGCTTGAAAGATTTAGCGCTCGTTTCATATTTTCGTACTGCTGGAATTTAATGGTATAGCGGGAGAGGTTTTTGAGTACAGGCTTATTGACTAGTTCTTTTAATTGATTCAGCAATTGATTACGCTCAACAAAGAACTGCTGGCTAATGAGGGTTCCCTGTGCGCGAAACTGATTCTGATAACTGGCCTCTATTTTTATTAACGTCTGCTCTATTGCACTGAAATATTTTGCTCCGGCATCCCCTGTGATACCAAAAATCTGATTGCCGGCACTCGTTAATGCAGCAATGGTGGCATAATGTTTTTGCATAAAATCCGCTTCATTAACACTGACGCCAATTAATGCATTGTTAATTCTGTGCTTAGCCTGTCTCAAAGCTGTCAAGGCATGCAGCGTCAGAGGAGCCTGAGTTTCAGGATCGGCGACGATTAATATCTGTCCCGGCCTTAACCAGGGCGTGTCAGCGTTCAACTGCATAAACATGGTAACTGCTGGAGCACGGGTGTCGCGAAACAATTCTCTGGCCTGGTACTCCAGCGATCCAGCGCGTTCGACAACACAATATCCCGGGGCGATGTTACGTGTCATGAATCCTTTCTCCCTTACCTGACTAACATCCTGCATGCCTGACTGCAGCAAACAATATAAGTAATTCTATTGCGCGGCGCAAAATGTGTTGGCTAACAAATGAGGTGTGAGCACTCAGATGCGTAAACGCGAAACCGGCACCACTGACGAAATTCTCGCGCTGCTGAACTGATCTTTTCCCTCCAGGGCTGGTACTGCCGGCCCTTGTCTTTGCCGCTCCCTGACACTGGTTATTCTGCTGCGCCTCGCTTTCGCTGCTGCCGTTGAGAATTGGTTGTAACAGCGCTGGTTACTGTCACAGTATGCACAGCAACACGATAACCAATATTTAGCCTGACTTTACGATTTTATTAACACCAGTGAGCAGCAGGATCGGGCAGAGCAGTACAGCGCTATTCTGCTGCAGGGAGGTAGGGATGCTAAAAAAATTAAACGTGCTTTATCTCATCGCCAGCCTGTTTTTTCTGGGCACCGGTATTACCTTAGGTCTGGTGCTGTCACCGTTAATTACCGCGGAAGTGAATGCCACGCAAAAGGAGGTTGATCTGGTGAAACAGCAGGCGCTATATAGCGGTGAGTTTGATCGCCATCAGCCGGGCAGTGATGCGCTTTACTGGGCCAGCGGTAAGGTCTATCTCAATGAAAATGTCATCGCCTTTGAGGGGGAAATTGCCCCCGGTCCACACTATAAAATTTACCTCACCAAAACTCAGGCGTTTGATCAGCATTCATTTCTGCAAATAAAGCATCAGTCGGCGTTGATTGGCGATTTAAATAACTTTGGTGATTTTATTAAATCGCTGCCGGAAGGCATCGATCCGCAGGAATATTGTGCCGTGCAAATCTGGAGTGAGCAATTTTCGAAATTTGTCGGCTCAGCGCGTTATCGCACCTGAATAAGGCACCGACGTGCGCCGGTGCCCGCTTTAGATTACTGGAAAGCGTAGCTTAGTGTCAGGCCGACGCTGTAATTACGCCCCGGTGCGGGTTCGTAATACCGGCCATTGCTCTCATTAACGATGACCGAGCCGATATAGTGGCGATCGAGCAGATTATCCACGCGGCCAAACAGATCCAGCGTCCAGTTCTGCACCAGCCATTTATAGCCGCTGTTCAGTCCCACCACCGTATACGCCGGCGCTTTGACATCATTCTGGTCGTTGGCCGCAATGTCGCTCAGGTAGCGCAGGTCGCCGCCGGCATACCAGCCTTGCTCCGGCGCGTATGCCAGTCCGGCGTAGGCCATATTGCGTGCAATACCGGGGATGCGCTTGCCGTCACAGCTGTCGCTGCCGCAGGCGTTACTGCGGTAGCGTGCGTCGAGCAGCGTCCACGCGGCTTTCAGGTGCCAGTCATAGCCAAACTGCTGATCGAGCCCAAGTTCCAGGCCTCGGCGGCGCGTCTCACCGGCATTTTTGTAGCTGGTGCGGCCTTCGTAACTGCTGTCTGACACGATCTCGTTTTTGGTATCGGTCTGAAACAGCGCGGCGGTCAGCAGACCGTTGCCGAGGCGTTTTTTGCTGCCGAGCTCCACGGTATTGCTGGTGGCCGGCTGCAGGTTGAGATTGAGCCCGGCCTGATCCGCCGCGCGGTAGGAGAGTTCATTGAGCGTCGGCGTTTCGAAGCCGCGACCGGCGGAAACATAGGCATTCCAGCCATCATCAATCGCGTATTTCAGCGAGGCCGCAGGCAGCCAGCGGTGGTAGCGGCGATTGCCGCTGTCATCCGGATCGCTGGCGGTCACGTAATAGTCGTTAGCATCGAAATTGACCGTGCTAAAGCGCACGCCGGCGTCCAGCGACCAGCGATCGCTCAGCTGCCACGCGGTCTGCAGATAGGGATCGAGGTTCCACATCAGGTTGCGCTCGTTGCGGCGCAGATCACCCTGCACGCCGTAGTCGGTGGCGCCGTCATTGCGGGTGAAGTTCTGATAGCCTTTGCGCTTCTCGCTCATGGTTTCATAGTCGAGGCCGCCGGTCAGGGTCACCGGCAGCGTCAACAGCGTCGCGCGGTGCGTCCAGCGCGTATCGATGCCCTGATAGTGGCGCGCCAGTGAAATGACACCACCGGGATAGCCGGCTTTCAGCTGGGTCGCCATCGGGATGGACTGATACTGGGTGGTTTCCCGTTCACCGGCATAGAGCATCACGCTGAGGTCGTCGTTATCGCTCATCTGGCGCTGGTAGTGCAGGCCCGCCTGGGTCTGGTCGACCGTTTTGCGCGCGTTGTACAGCGCGACGTTGCTGGCCACCTGGCGCGGATTATCATGCCACTGTGCTGGCGTCAGGCCGCCCGGATCCTGCGCCTCAACGTGAACGCTGTTGAACAGCAGCGTCAGGGTGCTGTCATCGTCAATGCGCACGCCAAGCCTGGCATTGCCGAGGTTCTTCTGCGCGGCGCTGTGGTCGCGATAGCCGTGCGTGGTGAAGCGCGAAGCCGACACCGTATAGTCAACATCGCCGGCGTGGCTGCCATCACCGGTGGCACCGCTCGCTTTCACGCTGTTGCGCCAGCTGCCGTAGCTGCCGTACCAGCTGCTGGCTTCCAGCGTGGTCGGCTGCTGGCCGCGCTGGGTTTCCACATTGATCACGCCGCCCGATGCGTTACCGTACAGCGCGGAGAACGGACCGCGCAGCACCTCCACGCGATCGATGGAACCGATATCGATATTCGAGGTTTGCCCCTGGCCATCCGGCATGCTGGCCGGAATGCCGTCAACGTAGAGGCGAATGCCGCGCAGGCCGAAGGTGGAACGCGAACCAAAGCCGCGCACCGAAATCTGCAGGTCCTGCGCATAATTTTGCCGGTTCTGGATTTGCAGACCCGGTACGCTGGTGAGGTTTTCAGACAGGTTAACGCGCGGTGCGGCGTGGCGCATATCGTCGCCGCTGACAACGCTGACCGCCGCCGGAGTATCCAGCTCAGAAAGTCCACTGGCCGCAGGCGCGGCGCTCACCACCAGGGTATTGCTGGCATTGTCCGCCGCCAGGAGCGGCAGCGGCAGGAGTGCAGGCAGCATCAGCAACGGCGCCTGTCGCAAAAGAGCAATTTTCATTTTAATAACCGTAAAAGACGTGAAATGAACCAATCGGGACATTTATCGCGCGTATGTTAATCGTTTTAGCGCGGGTTTGAAAAGCGTTAATAGTAGGGCGGTACCCTGTTGAGTGTGGCATGAAAAATGTCCTTTCACCGCACCTCTGGCCTGGCTGTCAGCCCCAATTTCTGTCAGTGTGATCGTTTTGCCTGTGGTAAGAAGAAGGAGAAAACATGAGTCAGCAACCCGTAGTGGCGGTACTGGGATTAGGCGCGATGGGACACGCATTTGCCGCCAATTTGTTGAAGAAGGGCTTTACCGTGCGCGGCTGGAACCGCACGCGTGCCAAAGGCGAAGATCTGGTGGCCGCAGGCCTGACGCTGAGCGACAGCGCCGCGCAGGCTGTGGAAGGCGCAGACGTGGTGATTGCCATGCTGGCGGACGGCGCTACCACGCGCACCACGCTAAACCAGGTGCAGAACGCACTGCAGCAGGGGGCTACCGTGGCGCAGATGGGCACCATCGGTGTTGAAGCGACCGACGCGCTGATCGCCGAGCTGGCGGCCGCACGGCCGGACGTGGTGTTTATTGATGCGCCGGTCTCCGGTACCAAAGCGCCGGCTGAAAACGCGCAGATTCTGGTGATGGCCAGCGGCGACCGGCAGCGCGCCCAGGCGGCGGAGCAGGTGTTTGCCGCAATTGGTAAAGGGACGCAGTGGCTGGGTGCCGCCGGCGCCAGCTCGCGCATGAAGCTGGTGGTGAACAGCTGGCTGATTGGCCTGATGCAGAGTCTTGCCGAAAGCACCCGGCTGGCAGAGCAGTTCGGTTTCACTACCGACGATCTCTGGCAGGTGCTGGAAGGCGGTCCGCTGGCAGCGCCGTACGCCAAAATGAAACTCGGCATGATTGCCAGCGGCGACTTTACCCCGCAGATGCATCTGATCTGGGCGCTGAAGGATGCGCGGCTGGCGCTGGACGCCGCCGGCGACGCTTCTCTGCCGGCGCTGGAAAACATCGTCGATGTCTGGCAGCAGGCGGTCGATGCCGGTTACGGCGAGCAGGATCTGGCGGCGGTTTATCAGTACCTGAAACGCTAAATGAGTCAGCGGCTCGACTTTGACTTCTCTCAGCGTCCGCTGGTGCCGTATGCGCATGATTACGCGCACGGCGATGCGGAGCCGTGGCACTATCACCACTGCGCGCAGCTGATACATACTTTGAGCGGCGTGGTCAAAGTGGAAACGCAACACGGCAGCTGGATTGTGCCGCCCAGCCGCGGCGTGTGGCTGCCGGCCGGCACGCGTCATGCGCTGCACATCGTTGGCAGCGTGGCGGCGCGCACGCTGTTTGTCGACCCGCTGGCGCGCGCAGATCTGCCTGCCAGCTGTCAGGTGGTGCAGATATCGCCGCTGCTGCGGGAGCTGATTGTCAGCGCGCTCACGCTGCCGGAGCATTACGCGTCTGGCAGTCGCGCCGAGCGCATTTACGAGCTGATTCTCGATGAGATTCGCGTGATGGACGTGCTGCCGTTTGGCCTGCCACTGCCGTACAGCGACCGGCTGCTGGCGCTGTGCCAGCAGATTCAGCAGGCACCGGGCGAGAGCTGGACGCTGGCGCGCGCGGCGGCGCAGCTGTGTGTGGCGGAGCGGACACTGGCGCGCCATTTCAGTCGCGAAACCGGTTTGCAGTTTAGCGACTGGCTGCGGCGTGCCCGGCTGAGCGTGGCGCTGACCCGGCTGGCACAGGGCGATACGGTGCTGGCCGTGGCGCTCGATCTCGGTTATGACAGCCCGAGCGCCTTCAGCGCCATGTTTCGTCGCGTGCTGGGCGTTACGCCAGCGAACTACTTTCCGGCGGCAGAAAAGCGCCCGCCGCGTTAAGCAATGCCTGCAGCGAGGCGCGCGTTACGTCATTATCAATACCCACCCCCCACGCACGCTCGCCACGCGGCGTGATGCAGCTGATATAGCACACCGAACGACTGTCGCTGCGTTTGCCCAGTGTGTGTTCATGATAATCCTCAATGGTTACGGCCAGATCGAAGCGCTGACGCAGCGCGGCGACCGCCGCTGACAGCAGACCGTTGCCGCGCCCTTCCAGGGTTAGCTGCTGCGGACCCTGCTGCAGGCGCGCTTTAATCCGCGTCTCGCCCTGATCATCGCTATGGCTCTCCGCCTGCAGCAGGCGACACCGCGGCTGTTGCAGGCCGTACTGCTGACAGAACAGCTGCCACAGCGCGTGGTGCGTCATCTCCTGGCCGTGAGCATCGGTCTGCTGCTGCACGCAGCGGCTGAAATCCTGCTGCAGGCCGCGCGGCAGTTGCAGGCCGTGATTTTGTTCCAGCAGCCAGGCGGCACCGCCTTTACCGGACTGGCTATTCACGCGGATCACCGCTTCATAGCTGCAGCCGATGTCCAGCGGGTCGAGTGGCAGGTAGGGCATTTGCCATACCACTTCATGACGCGCGCTGCGTTCGGCAAAGCCTTTGCGAATGGCATCCTGATGCGAGCCGGAGAAGGCGGTAAACACCAGTTCGCCGGCGTAAGGATGGCGCGGATGGACTGGCAGCTGGTTACAGCGCGTCACCACTTCCAGCACCTCGCGCATATCGCTAAAGTCCAGCTCAGGCGTCACGCCCTGGGTATAGAGATTCAGCGCCAGCGTCACCAGATCGACGTTACCGGTGCGCTCGCCGTTACCAAACAGACAGCCTTCAACGCGATCGGCCCCGGCCAGCAGCGCCAGCTCGGCGCAGGCGATGCCGGTGCCGCGATCGTTATGCGGATGGACGCTGATGGCCACCTGCGAGCGCTGGCTGAAGTGGCGACAGAAATACTCGATCTGGTCGGCATACACGTTAGGCGTATTGACTTCCACCGTGGCGGGCAGGTTGATGATCATCGGCCGCTGCGGTCCCGGCTGCCAGATGGCGGCGACCGCTTCACAGATTTCCAGCGCAAACACCGGCTCGGTAAAGCAGAAGGTTTCCGGCGAGTACTGAAAGGTCCAGCGCGTGGCGGGCTGCGCCGCACAGCGTGCGCGGATTTGCCGCGCGGCGGCGCAGGCCAGCTCGACGATCTCAGCTTTGCTCTGACGAAATACGCGCTCACGGAACAGCGGGGCGGTGGCGTTATACAGATGGACAATCGCCTGCGGCGCACCACGCAGCGCTGCAAAGGTGCGATCGATTAAATCGCCGCGCGCCTGGGTTAATACCTGAATAGTGACGTCGTGAGGGATGTGCTGCTGTTCAATCAGCAGGCGCACAAAGTCAAAATCGGTTTGCGAGGCGGCGGGAAACGCCACTTCAATCTCTTTAAAGCCGCAGCGCAGCAGCAGTTGCCAGAATGCTAATTTGCGCGCGCTGTCCATCGGCGTAGCCAGCGCCTGATTGCCATCACGCAAATCGGTTGAGAGCCAGCGCGGCGTGCGGGTGATCTGGCGTGACGGCCACTGGCGATCCGCCAGATTGATGACAGGCCACGGGCGATATTTTTCAGCAGGTTGAGTCAGCATGAGGGTCTCCTTGAGGTCTGCCTGTAGTCTGCAGTAACCTGCCGGACGCGGCTCACGCATAGCTGACAACCCGGCGTGCAAAACTGACAGCTGCCGCAGCGATACCCGTCAGTTAAACCCTACTGTGCTTCGATCCCGTGTTTTTTCATCATCGCGCGCAGCTGATGATAAGTGACGCGCAACAGTTCAGCGGCGCGGCGCTGGTTGTATCGCGCCTGTTGCAGACTGGCTTCGACCAGGGCGCACTCCTGCTGGTTTTGCCACTGGCGTAAATCCAGCGGCAGCGCCGGCAGGGCATTTTCACGCTGTTCTGCTTCCGCTTCGGTTACCGCAGGAGCACTGCGTGGCGCAAACGGATTGATGATGATGGTGTCGAGCGCCTGTTCGGTGCTGTGATGACGGTACACCGAGCGCTCCACCACGTTTTTCAGTTCACGCACGTTGCCCGGCCAGCTGTGCTGCAACAGGGTGAGCTGAGCGTGCTCGCTAAAGCCGGGAAACAGCGCCAGGCCCAGCTCGCGGCACATCTGAATGGCAAAATGCTCGGCCATCACCAGGATATCGCTGCGGCGCTCGCGCAGCGGCGGCAGCTGGACAACATCGAACGCCAGGCGATCGAGCAGGTCGGCGCGAAAACGGCCGGCGGCGGCCAATGCGGGCAGATCCTCGTTGGTGGCGCACACCAGCCGCACGTTAACCTGCAGCGACTGATTGCCGCCAACGCGTTCCAGCTGGCCATACTCAATCACGCGCAGCAGTTTCTCCTGCACCAGCATTGGCGCAGTGGCAAGCTCATCCAGAAACAGCGTGCCGCCATCGGCGCGCTCAAAGCGGCCAAGGTGGCGCTTCTGGGCGCCGGTAAAGGCTCCGGCTTCATGGCCGAACAGCTCGGAATCCAGCAGGTTTTCATTCAGCGCGGCGCAGTTGAGCGAAATAAACGGCCCCTGCCAGCGGTCGGAGAGGTAGTGCAGGCGGCTGGCAATCAGCTCTTTACCGGTACCGCGTTCGCCAGTCACCAGCACCGGTTTCTCCAGCGGTGCCAGTTTCGATACCTGTTCCAGCACCTCTAAAAAGTTATTCGACTCGCCCAGCAGATTGTCTTTACCGTTTGCCATGATGAAATTCACCACTGATTAATTAATTTCACTACCTTAACGGATTGCGCGGCGCGTGTAAAATACTCAAATTCATTAAAATCAATACGTTAAAAACTGGCACGCATCTTGTATTAGATATGGGCGTAAAGACATGACAACCAGAGGAACATCATTATGGGTATTTTTTCTCGTTTCGCCGATATCGTGAACGCTAACATCAACTCGCTGCTGGAGCGTGCCGAAGATCCGCAGAAACTGGTACGCCTGATGATTCAGGAAATGGAAGACACGCTGGTGGAAGTGCGCTCCACCTCGGCCCGCGCGCTGGCAGAAAAGAAACAGTTGCTGCGCCGTATTGAGCAGGCCGAAATTCAGCAGGCGGAATGGCAGGAAAAAGCTGAGCTGGCGCTGAGTAAAGAGAAAGAAGACTTAGCCCGTTCGGCGCTGATTGAGAAACAGAAGCTGACCGACCTGATCGCTGCGCTGCAGCAGGAAGCCAGCCACGTTGAAGAGACGCTGGATCGCATGAAAGGCGAGATTGGCGAGCTGGAGAAAAAACTCAGCGAAACCCGCGCCCGTCAGCAGGCCCTGACGCTGCGTCACCAGGCGGCTTCATCGTCACGCGATGTGCGTCGTCAGCTCGACAGCGGCAAGCTGGATGAGGCGATGGCACGCTTCGAATCTTTTGAGCGCCGCATCGATCACATGGAAGCAGAAGCGGAAAGCCAGCGCTTCGGTAAAAGCAAAACGCTGGACCAGCAGTTTGCCGATCTGAAAGCCGATGACGAAATCAGCCAGCAGCTGGCTGCGCTGAAAGCCAAAATGAACCGCAGCGAGTGATCGCCCCGGGCCTGCTAACGGGCCCGGATTGCCGGGTGTACTGAAAAAGGAGAGTCAATGAGCGCACTATTTCTGGCCATACCGTTAACGATCTTCGTGCTGTTTGTGGCACCGATCTGGTTATGGCTGCACTACAGCAACAAACGCAACGGCGGGACGCTTTCGTCCGGTGACCTGCAGCGCCTGCAGCAGCTGACGCAGGAAGCGCGCCGCATGCGTGACCGGGTCGAGGCGCTGGAAGCGATCCTCGATGCCGAACACCCGAACTGGAGGCAGCCATGATGAACGGACGCAAACTGTGGCGTATTCCGCAGCAGGGCAAAGTGCGCGGCGTGTGTGCCGGGCTGGCCGAGTACCTGGATATTCCGGTGCGGCTGCTGCGTGTGATTGTGGTGCTGTCACTGTTTTTCGGTCTGTTTATGATCACCGTGACCGCCTACTTTATCCTCGGCTACGTGCTGGATGAAAAACCGCTGGACGCACCCTCTGAGCGCACACCAACGGCGCGCGAACTGCTGGATGAGCTGGAAAATACGCTCACCGCGGATGAGCGTAACGTACGCGATATTGAGCGTTATGTGACCTCAGAAACCTTCAGCGTACGCAGCCGTTTCCGCCAGATTTAATTCCTGTCGCGGGCCCGTCAGCGGGTCCGCTGCTCTAAGAGAGGCGCTATGCATACGCAACGTTTTACTGCTCTGCGCCGCCGCGCAACGCCTGCGTTGAAGTCGGCGGGAAAATTCATCATCATCAGTGCAGTAACCTATGCGCCCGGCGGCCTGGCCGGCTGGGCAGTGAAATCGGTGGCGCGCCGTCCGCTGCGCCTGTTGCTGGCGGCCGCCCTGGAACCGTTGCTGAGTAAGGCGTTTAACCGCCTGTCGGCACGTTTCATCAGGGAGAGCGATGAAAAGACTGCAAAATGAGTTGATGGGGCTGATGAACCGCGGTGTGGATCGCCATCTGCGCCTCGCCGTCACCGGCCTGAGCCGCAGCGGCAAAACCGCCTTTATCACCTCGCTGGTTAACCAGCTGCTCAATGTCCACAGCGGCGCGCGTCTGCCGCTGTTTTCCGTGGTACGCGAAGAGCGGCTGCTGGGCGTGAAGCGCGTGCCCCAGCGTGAGCTGGGTACGCCGCGCTTTACCTATGACGAAGGGCTGGCCCAGCTGTACGGCACGCCGCCGATGTGGCCGACCCCGACGCGTGGCGTCAGCGAAATGCGCCTGGCGCTGCGCTACCGGCCGGATCAGTCTCTGCTGCGTCATTTCAAAGATACCGCCACCCTTTACCTCGAAATTGTCGATTATCCCGGCGAGTGGCTGCTCGATCTGCCGATGCTGGCGCAGGATTATCTCAGCTGGTCACGCCAGATGGTCGGCCTGCTGCAGGGCGATCGTCAGCAATGGGCCGCGCGCTGGCACAGCCTGAGCGCCGATCTCGACCCGTTCGCGCCCGCCGATGAAAACCGCCTGGCGGAGATCGCCGCCGCCTGGACCGACTACCTGCATCAGTGCAAAACCGAAGGATTGCACTTCATCCAGCCGGGACGTTTTGTGTTGCCGGGTGACATGGCTGGCGCGCCGGCACTGCAGTTTTTCCCGTGGCCCAACGTCGATGAACAGCAGGCCGGCAAGCTGTTACAGGCGCCGGCCGGCAGCAATTTCGCCATGCTGCAGCAGCGTTTCCACTACTACTGTCAGCATGTGGTGAAAGGGTTTTATAAAAATCACTTCCTGCGCTTCGATCGCCAGATCGTGCTGGTCGATTGCCTGCAGCCGCTCAACAGTGGACCGCAGGCGTTCAATGATATGCGGCTGGCGCTGACCCAGCTGATGCAAAGTTTTCACTATGGTCAGCGCACGCTGTTCCGCCGTTTGTTCTCGCCGGTCATCGATAAGTTGCTGTTTGCCGCCACCAAGACCGATCACATTACCGCCGATCAGCACGCCAATATGGTGTCGCTGCTGCAGCAGCTGGTACAGGACGCGTGGCAGAACGCCGCGTTTGAAGGCATCAGCATGGATTGTCTGGGGCTGGCGTCGGTGCAGGCGACCGAGAGCGGGCTGGTGGATCATCGCGGAGAAAAATTACCGGCGCTGCGCGGTCATCGCCTCGCCGACGGTGAACCGCTGACCATTTACCCGGGCGAAGTACCGCCGCGCCTGCCGGGCAATAGCTTCTGGCAGCAGCAGGGGTTTCAGTTTGAACAGTTCCGGCCGCAGCAGCTGGATGTCGATCGGCCGTTGCCGCATATCCGCATGGATGCTGCGCTGGAATTTTTACTGGGAGATAAGTTGCGATGAGCGATGAAACGCCACTCAAACCACGGATAGATTTTGCCCGCCCGTTGCAGGAGCCTGTGGAGACGACCCTGCGCGCGGCCCACACCTTTAGCAGCGACGCGCAACAGGGGTTTCTGGTGACGCCTGACGCGGAGCCGCTGGAAGAGGGCGCCGGCGAGAAAGTGGTGGAAGCCGCGCTGCGGCCAAAGCGCAGCCTGTGGCGCAAAATGGTGGGCGTCGGGCTGGGTATTTTTGGCATCAGCGTGGTGGCGCAGGGCGCCCAGTGGCTGCACGATGCCTGGCTGACGCGCGACTGGTTTGCACTGGGCAGCGGCGTGGCCGGTGGGCTGATTGTCGCCGCTGGCGCGGGCGCGCTGATTGGCGAATGGCGTCGGCTGTATCGTCTGCGTCAGCGGGCGGAAGAGCGGGACGTTGGCCGTGAGCTGTTGGCCAGCCACGGCATCGGCAAAGGCCGGGCGTTCTGTGAAAAGCTTGCGCGCCAGGCGCAGCTGGATCAGGCGCATCCGGCACTGCAGCGCTGGCACGCGGCACTGCACGAAACCCATAACGACCGCGAAATTGTCACGCTGTATGCCCAGCTGGTGCAGCCGGTGCTGGACCGTCAGGCGCGGCGCGAAATCAGCCGCCACGCGGCAGAATCGACGCTGATGATTGCCGTCAGTCCGCTGGCGCTGGTGGACATGGCGTTTATCGCCTGGCGTAACCTGCGGCTGGTGAACCGCATCGCGGCCATCTACGGCATTGAACTCGGCTACTTCAGCCGCATCCGGCTGTTCCGGCTGGTATTGCTGAATATGGCGTTTGCCGGTGCGTCAGAGCTGGTGCGTGAGGTCGGCATGGACTGGATGTCGCAGGACATCGCTGCCCGTCTCTCGGCGCGTGCGGCGCAGGGCATCGGTGCCGGGCTGCTCACCGCCCGGCTGGGGATCAAAGCGATGGAATTATGCCGTCCGCTGCCGTGGCTGGCGGAGGACAAACCGCGGCTCGGCGATTTCCGTCGTGAACTGGTGGGTCAGCTTAAAGAATCGCTGGCCAAAAGTGGTGAGAAAGCAGGTCAGGCTGCTAAATAATCTCACCTTGCCTGCCTTTCACGCTGCTGATGGCGTGAAAGGTGAAATTATCTGTGCTCAGGGTGATTTCTGGCGGGATTATTGTTGGTTGTTCCGCTACACTTCTCTTCGTCACCTGCCTCAGAGTGTCAACTTTTCATGACAGAACCCTTCTGAGGCGCTGCAAGTTAGCGTATTATCTCTAAAATCAAAACCTGACTAAGGCTCATCGCAATGCGTTTGGAAGTTTTCTGCCAGGACCGTATCGGTCTGGCGCGCGAGCTACTCGACCTGCTGGTTGCCCGTAATATTGACCTGCGCGGCATTGAAATTGCCTCGCTGGGCCGCATCTATCTCAACTTTTCTGCGCTGGAATTTGACGCATTCAGTAACTTGATGGCGGAGATTCGCCGTACACCGGGCGTGACAGATGTCCGCACCGTGTCATTCATGCCGTCTGAGCGTGAACATCGCGCGCTGAGCGCGCTGCTGGTGGCGATGCCCGAGCCGGTGTTCTCCCTCGACCTGAAAGGTAAAGTCGAACTGGCGAATCCGGCGGCGCAGAACCTGTTTAACCTCGACGAACAGAAGATCCGTAATCAGAACGCCGGCACGCTGATTGCCGGTTTTAATTTCCAGCGCTGGCTGGAGAGTGAACGTGTTGACGCGCAGGCGCAGCATGTGGTGATCCAGGGGCGTGATTTTCTCATGGAAGCGCGCCCGATCTATCTGGCGCAGGAAGATGAGCAGAACGACCAGCCGGTAGGCGCGATGATCACTCTGAAATCCACCGCACGCATGGGGCGGCAGTTGCAGAATCTCAGCGTTACCGATGACTCCGAATTCGATCACATCGTGGCGGTGACGCCGAAAATGCGTCAGGTGATCGACCAGGCGCGCAAGCTGGCGATGCACGATGCGCCGCTGCTGATTGTCGGCGACACCGGCACCGGTAAAGATATGCTGGCGCGCGCCTGCCATCTGCGCAGCGCACGCGGTAAAAAACCGTTCCTTGCGCTCAACTGCGGCTCGATTCCGGATGACGTCGCTGAGAGCGAGCTGTTTGGTCACGCGGCGGGCGCGTATCCCAACGCGCTGGAAGGGAAGAAGGGCTTCTTTGAGCAGGCGAACGGCGGCTCGGTGCTGCTGGATGAAATCGGCGAGATGTCGCCGCGCATGCAGACCAAACTGCTGCGCTTCCTGAACGATGGCACCTTCCGCCGCGTCGGCGAAGATCATGAAGTGCATGTGGATGTGCGCGTGATCTGCGCCACGCAAAAGAACCTGATTGAGCTGGTGCAGCGCGGTGAGTTCCGCGAAGACCTGTTCTATCGTCTGAACGTGCTGACGCTGAATCTGCCGCCGCTGCGCGAACGTCCGCTGGATATTCTGCCGCTTACCGAAATGTTTGTGGCGCGCTTTGCGGATGAGCAGGGACTGCCGCGCCCGCGTTTGTCACCGCAGCTGACGCCGTTCCTGACGCGCTATAACTGGCCGGGCAACGTGCGCCAGTTAAAAAATGCGCTGTATCGCGCGCTCACGCAGCTGGAAGATTATGAACTGCGTCCGCAGGATATCGTACTGCCGGAGCAGGCGCTGGATGTGTCGCTGGGCGAAGAGGCAATGGAAGGGTCGCTGGATGAAATAACCAGCCGTTTCGAGCGTTCAGTGCTGACTCGTCTCTATCTGTCGTATCCCAGCACGCGTAAACTGGCGAAACGCCTTGGGGTGTCACACACCGCGATCGCCAACAAGCTGCGCGAATATGGCCTCGGCCAGAAACGCAGCGAAGGCGAATAATCCGCGTTCTGCATCAACAAGCCGTCTGTGACAGACGGCTTTTTTATCAGCAGTGACCTTACTTCAGCGCTGCCAGTGCCGCTTCATAGTTCGGCTCTTCGGTGATTTCATTCACCAGCTCGCTGTACAGCACCTTGTCGTTCTCATCCAGCACCACCACCGCGCGGGCGGTCAGGCCTTTCAGCGGGCCATCGGCGATCGCGACGCCGTAATTTTCAATAAATTCTGCACCGCGCAGCGTAGACAGCGTCACTACGTTGTTAACGTTCTCGGCGCCGCAGAAGCGCGACTGCGCAAACGGCAGATCGGCAGAGATGCACAGCACCACGGTGTTGTCAGCTTCGCCAGAACGCTCGTTGAATTTGCGCACCGACGCGGCGCACACGCCGGTATCAATGCTTGGGAAAATGTTCAGAACTTTGCGTTTGCCTGCATACTGAGAAAGGGACACATCACTGAGATCTTTCGCTACCAGGTTGAACGGTTTTGCCTGCTCGCCAGCCTGCGGGAAGTGGCCGGCAACCGGCACCGGATTGCCCTGAAAGTGAACATTCTGCGACATACAATTTCCTTTTAACGATGAAATATCTGGCGTTAACCCCACCAGAACAGGTATAGCGTTTGTTTATGACATAAATTTTAAGGGTTTACGAGCCTAATTCAACGTGGAGCTGCACCAGCACGTTATGACGTCATGGATTTGAGGAGTCAGTATGAGAACAGTGAAAAGTTATCCGGAAGCCTGGCCGCTGCACTCGCCGTTTGTGATTTCGCGCGGCAGCCGCACCGAGGCGCACGTGGTGGTGGTGGAGATTGAGCAGGATGGCCTCAAAGGGATTGGCGAGGCCACGCCCTATGCGCGCTATGGCGAAAGTGAGGCTTCGGTGCTGCAGCAGATTGCTTCACAGCTCGGTGCGTTACAAAACGGCATGACGCGGGCAGCGCTGCAACAGGCGTTGCCGGCCGGTGCCGCGCGCAACGCGATTGATTGCGCGCTGTGGGATCTGGAGCGCCAGCAGCAGCGCACCAGCCTGGCGGCGCTGTGTGAGGCGGTGCCGGCACAGGAGATCGTCACGGCGCATACCGTCAGCATTGATACGCCAGAAGCGATGGCCAGCAGCGCGCTGGCGCTATGGCAGCACGGCGCGCGCCTGCTGAAAATTAAGCTGGATAACCATCTGATCAGCGAACGACTGGTGGCGATCCGCAGTGCGGTGCCGGACGCCACGCTGATCGTCGATGCCAATGAGTCCTGGCAGGCAGAAGGGCTGGCGGCGCGTTGCCAGCTGCTGGCGGATTTGCAGGTGGCGATGCTGGAGCAGCCGCTGCCTGCCGCGCAGGATGCGGCGCTGGCCCATTTTATCCATCCGCTACCGATCTGTGCGGATGAGAGCTGCCACACGCGCGACAGCCTGGCAGCCCTGCACGGGCGCTACGACATGGTGAATATCAAACTGGATAAAACCGGTGGGCTGACCGAAGCGCTGGCGCTGGCCACGGCCGCGCGCGCGCAGGGATTTGCCATCATGCTGGGCTGTATGTTGTGTACCTCACGCGCCATTCGCGCCGCGCTACCGTTAACGCCGCAGGCCACGTTTGCTGACCTCGACGGTCCGACGTGGCTGGCGGCCGATGTGGAACCGTCGCTGCACTTCTCGCACGGCGTGCTTAAGACGACGGCTGCCAGCGCAGCAGGTTGATCATCGCATCAAGATACACCTCGGTGGCTTCATCCACCGAGATGGCGGGCATTTCGGCGGTGATGCAGGGCAGACGGAGATCAGCGCACCAGCTGCCAAACGAGCCCGGCGTGGCGTAGCCGACGCTGCTCACCACCGGCAGACCGGTTTGTTCCGCCAGCCAGCTGGCCAGCGGGCTATGGTGCGGATCGTCAATACAGGCCAGCGGTTCGTGCCAGGAGACGACCCAGCGCGGCCGGATGCGATGAATCAGCTGGCACAGTGCGGCGGTTTCCGGCTCTGACGCTGGTGCGTTTCCGGTGGAGAGCAGCACATCGCGCGCGTCGGCCACGCTGTTCCAGCGATAGACAGTATCGCCCGCTTGCCAGTTGGCGGCAGGGAAGTTGCGGTTGAGATCGACACCGTTGACATTGGCGCGCAGCCCGAGCTGGCAGCCATCCGGATTGACTGCCAGAATCACATGATGACGCCGCAGCGTGTCCGGCAGCGTGCGCATGGCGGCAGAGAGCGTGGCCACCGCCGCGTTTTCATCGCCGTGGGTGCCGGCAATAATCAGTCCGCTGTCCTCGTCAGCCGCCGGTGCCGGAAACCACAGCAGCGGCGCACCCAGCACCGAATGTCCATACTGTTGCCAGACGGCGTCCAGCTTACCGCGCAGCGGGCGCGGGTGGTGTGTCGACATAACCTTCCTCTCTGTCATGCATCGCGTTCAGCCGCAAAAATTGTGAGCTGCAATCCAGCCTCAACATAACGGTAAACAGCAGACGGGGAAATAGCTATTTATCAATCAGCGATTTGCGATAAAGTGCGAAAAGTTGCTGGCGACGCATTGGTTTGGCCGTCGCCCTTTTTTCGGGTCAAGGAGTCGTGATGAAACTAACTTTCTGCACCACGCTGGCCGCGCTCATCATCAGCAGCGCTCTCTCATCCGCCTATGCCGCCAGTGTGCCAGCCGGCGCGCAACTGGCCAGCAGCCAGGAAATCGTCCGCCATATCAAAGATGAACCGGCCTCGCTTGATCCGCTCAAAGCAGTCGGTCTGCCGGAGATTCAGGTGCTGCGCGATCTGTTTGAAGGACTGACCAACCAGGATGCACAGGGCAAAATCGTGCCGGGCGTTGCGCAGAGCTGGAGCAGCAATGACAACAAAACCTGGCTGTTTACGCTGCGCAAAGATGCGCGCTGGTCCAGCGGTGAACCGGTGACCGCACAGGATTTTGTCTATAGCTGGCAACGTCTGGTGGATCCGAAAAATAGCTCGCCTTTCGCCTGGTTTGCCGCGCTGAGCGGCATTGAGAATGCTGAAGCCATCACCAAAGGGCAGATGAGCCCGGACAAGCTGGGCGTAGTAGCGACCGATGAGACGCACCTCAAAGTGACGTTGTCACGTCCGCTACCGTGGTTCCCCAGCATGGTGGCTAACGTGGCGATGTTCCCGGTGCCGCAAAAGGTCATCGCGCAAAACGGCGATGGCTGGACTGCGCCGGGTAAACTGGTGGGCAACGGCGCTTATCAATTGCAGGAGCGCGTAGTTAACGAAAAGATTGTGCTGGTGCGCAACCCGCACTACTGGGATAACGTCCATTCGGTGCTGACGAAAGTGACCTTTATTCCCATCAATGAAGAATCCAGCGCCACCAAGCGTTACCGCGCCGGGGACATCGATATCACGGAATCCTTCCCGAAAAATATGTACGGCCTGCTGAAAAAAGAGCTGCCGGGGCAGGTGTATACGCCGGATCAGCTTGGCACCTACTATTACGCGTTTAATACCCAGAAAGGGCCGACGGCGGATGTGCGGGTGCGTAAGGCGCTGTCATGGAGCATTGACCGCCGCATTATCGCGGAAAAAGTACTGGGCACCGGCGAGAAACCGGCATGGCACTTCACACCGGACGTCACCGCCGGCTTCACGCCGCAGCAGAGCTATCTGCAGCAGCACAGCCAGCAGGAACTGAATGCGCAGGCCAAAGCCCTGCTGACCGCCGCCGGTTACGGCCCGGCTAAACCGCTGCACCTGACGCTGCTGTATAACACCTCTGAAAGTCACCAGAAGATTGCGATTGCGGTGGCCTCGATGTGGAAAAAGAATCTCGGCGTTGACGTGACATTGCAGAACCAGGAGTGGAAAACCTATATCGACAGCCGCAACAGCGGTAATTTCGATGTGATTCGCGCTTCCTGGGTGGGCGATTACAATGAGCCGTCGACCTTCCTCAGCCTGCTGACCGCCAGCCACAGCGGCAATATTTCCCGCTTCAGTAACGCGGAATATGATGCGGTGTTGAGTAAGGCCAGCAATGAAACCAGCGTGGCGGCGCGTAATGCCGATTACAACAAAGCCGAGCAGATCATCGCTGACCAGGCGCCGATTGCGCCGATCTACCAGTACACCAACGGGCGGCTGATCAAGCCGTGGGTTAAGGGCTATCCCATCACTAATCCGGAAGACGTTGCCTACAGCCGGGAATTGTGGATTGAGAAGCACTGACGCTGAACCGCCAGGGAGGGCGGTAAACGGCCCGGTTGCGCTGTCATTTTTACTCACACCCTGGTAATTGCAACTGTCCCGCGCCGCGCTAGACTGTATCGTATTGTTTTTGCTAGTGAGGCGAGTACGTGAACGTCATTGAAGGAAAAGCGCTGCAGGTGTCGGATGCGATTGTCGCCTGCCAGTTCGACGGCAAGGGTGGCGTTATCGCCATTGAAGATAAAGATGTCATCAACTGCGAGCGTCACTGCTGGCTACACCTGAACTATACCCAGCGGCAAAGCGCCGACTGGTTGCAGCACACGCCGCTGATCCCTGATGCGGTGCGGGATGCGCTGGCCGGTGACAGCATGCGACCGCGCGTGACGCGTCTCGGTGACGGCTTTATGATCGTGCTGCGCAGCGTGAATCATAACGCCGATTCGCGCCCGGACCAGCTGGTGGCGATGCGGGTATTTATCAATGACAAGCTGATCGTTTCTACCCGCCGTCGCAAAGTGTATGCCATCGATGAAGTGCTGACCGATCTGCAAAATGGCAACGGCCCGGTGGACGGCGGCAGCTGGCTGGTGGACGTCTGCGATGCGCTCACCGATCACGCCAGCGAATTCATTGAAGAGATGCACGATAAAATTATCGCGCTGGAAGATGCGCTGATGGACCAGCAGGTCCCGGCGCGCGGTGAGCTGGCGCTGCTGCGTAAACAGCTGATCGTGATGCGCCGCTATATGGCGCCGCAGCGTGATGTCTATGCGCGGCTGGCAAGCGAGAAACTGCCGTGGATGAGCGATGACGATCGCCGCCGCATGCAGGATGTCGCGGACCGGCTGGGGCGCGGACTGGATGACCTCAATGCGGGCGTGGCGCGTACCGGTATTCTGGCGGATGAAGTGGCCTCGCTGCTGGCTGAATCCATGAACCGGCGCACTTACACCATGTCGCTGATGGCGATGATTTTCCTGCCCGCCACGTTTCTCACCGGGCTGTTTGGCGTCAATCTCGGTGGCATTCCCGGTGGCAGCTGGCCGCACGGCTTTATCATGTTCTGCGGGTTGTTACTGGTGATGGTGCTGGGGGTCGCGCTGTGGCTGAAACGCCGCAACTGGCTGTGATGTTACTACGGGGTTATCAGCAGGTCATGAACGGGTAATTGTGGCGGTGCAGGGGAGAAAAGCGGAAAAAACCTGATCGACATCAATAAGCGCATAGCCCAACCGGGGCAAACTCTCTCCCGCAGGTGAATGCAACGTCAAGCGATGGGCGTTGCGCTCCATATTGTCTTACTTCCTTTTTTTGAATTACTGCATAGCACATTTGATTCGTACGACGCCGGCTTATCCGCCGGCTTTTTTTTTGCCGTTTGGCTTGCTGCCGCATCCTTTCCTATGCTTAACAGACATTCAGCGAACAGGAGAACGGCATGCGCATGATTCACGCCAGCGAACCTATCCCGACCGATCCGCCACCGATTCCCGAACCCGTGCCGCAACCGCAGCCGATTCCCGAGCCTGAGCCGCCGCACGATCCTGAGTTTCCGCCGATTAGCGATCCTCCACCGCACCGCTAATAAAAAAGGCGCGTTGCCGGAGCGACGCGCCTCTATGTTGCAAAGTCACCGCGTTATTTAATTTCCAGCACGTCGAGGCGAGCGCTCAGGTCCGGCTGATCGTCCTCGTCAGCCTGCCAGCCGACTGGCTGCGCTGGCAGCGATTCGCGATCAAAACCAATGTCCCCGCCGTCAACCACCGCATCACCATGCTTAATGCCTTTAAAATCAAACAGATTAATATCAGCCATATGTGATGGCACGATGTTCTGCATGGCACTGAACATGGTTTCAATGCGGCCCGGATAGCGCTTGTCCCAGTCACGCAGCATATCGGCAACCACCTGGCGTTGCAGGTTCGGCTGTGAACCACACAGGTTGCACGGAATGATAGGGTACTGGCGCGCTTCGGCGAATCGCACGATATCTTTTTCGCGGCAGTAGGCCAGCGGGCGAATCACGATATGTTTACCGTCATCGCTCATCAGTTTTGGCGGCATGCCTTTCATCTTGCCGCCGTAAAACATGTTGAGGAACAGCGTTTGCAGGATGTCATCGCGATGGTGACCTAAGGCAATCTTGGTGCAGCCCAGTTCAGTGGCGGTACGGTAAAGAATGCCGCGACGCAGGCGTGAACAGAGCGAGCAGGTGGTTTTGCCCTCCGGAATTTTTTCTTTAACGATGGAGTAAGTGTCTTCGTTGACGATCTGATACTCCACGCCCAGCGTGTCGAGGTAAGCCGGCAGCACGTGTGCCGGGAATCCCGGCTGTTTCTGGTCAAGATTCACCGCTACCAGCGAAAAGCTGACCGGCGCGCTCTGCTGCAGGTTACGCAGAATTTCCAGCATGGTGTAGCTGTCTTTACCGCCGGACAGGCACACCATGATGCGATCGCCTTCCTCAATCATGTTGAAATCTGCAATCGCTTCACCGACGTTACGGCGCAGGCGCTTCTGCAGTTTGTTCAGGTTGTACTGCTCTTTTTTATTAACTTCTTGATGTTCAGACATGAATTTCGGTCTCGGTGATCGCTGGTCAGCTGCGGATGTCGCGTTGATGCGGCCCTCGCCAGGCCTGCATTAACCGTGTCCGCGCACGCTGCGGGTCGCTGCGCTGGCCTTTATGGGTGCCGGCTGACCGCAGTCAGCAGGAAAAGTCTGTGGCGTATGGTACGGATTACAGCGCCAAATTCCAGCACGATTTATGGGTTTGCCAGTGATGCGCTCTGTGCGCCGCGCGATCGCGGTCAGAGACCTGTTGCGCTATTCACAATTTTTAGTTTGTCGCGGATTTGGCAAGCGGTACACTGCCTGCTTCCCCAGGGAGGAATAAGCGATGAAAAATGTTGTGTTAAGCATGCTGGCGAAGATTTCACAAATTGATGCCACCACCAAGCAGTTGACCGCGCGCGTTGAGGCTCAGTCGCTGCTGATCGGTGCGCTGGTACTGGCCGTCAGTAAGAAAGGCGGTGTCACTGAAGTTATTGAAAGCGCCAACAAAGCCATCAACATGGTGATTGAGTCAGCCGAGGCTGACGATATGCTTAAGTCGGACGCCGCTATTCTGCTGAGCGAGTTCCAGGATCTGTTGACGATTTCGCGTGCGGTTGACAGCGCCGATGATGTCATCAACCAGCAGGCGCTGGAAGGTATTACCGGTGTGAGCAGCGCCAGCGATGACGACAAAAAGGATCCGTCTTAATCACGCAGCGCCGCAGTCGGCTACCATTGCGCACATTTTGCCAGCGGTAACTGCATATTTATTGATCTGGGTAAAGATTTCTTCTCACTGCGCTGACAGGATGGATTCAGCGCTTTTTTTAGTTTTTAAAGGTGAGGAGAGGAATAATGCAAACGTACGATATGGTGTTTGAGGAGGCGTGCCGGCTGGTGGGGCAATGCTATCTGGAACTGGCGCAGCGCGGTGCCGCTACCGAAAAAGAGGTGCTGGCCAGCGAGTTGCGGAACCTGCAACTGCGCTATCGGGAATTAACCGGCGCGCCCAATCGCGCCGTTGAAATGGCGATTGGACAACTCAAACCCTGCTAACCCAGCCGCCCGGCCTTCAGCGCCGGGCTTTTTATCTCGCCTCCACCGCAGCGATTAACCCGCCAGCGGCAGCGCAGTCAAACCATTTCCAGCGACTGCACGCCTTTGATTTCCATCACTTTGTCATAAATGCTGTGCATAGGAAATCTGCGTGACAACGTCACCTCAACGCTCAGCTCGCACAGGCCGCTCTCTTCGTTACGATTGACCACAGCGATGTGGCCATAGCGCAAATTTTCGCGCTGCAGTACCAGCAACACCAGCGGTACGCTTTTGGCTTTGAGATGGACGATAAGAGTGTGATGGCGGCCAATCAGCCAGTGGCTGATACGGCGGAACGTTTCCAGCACCATCAGCGCCAGCACCGTACCGTAAATACCGATTTCGTACATACCGCTACCGATCACCAGGCCAATCGCGGCGGTCACCCACAGGCCGGCGGCGGTTGTCAGGCCTTTCACAATCTGCTTTTGAATGATGATGGTGCCAGCGCCAAGGAAGCCCATGCCGCTGACCACCTGCGCCGCAATACGGCTGGGATCCAGCGCCACATGGTCGTTAGTCAGCATATCGGCAAAGCCATATTTTGACACCAGCATGAACATGGCGCTGCCAATACCGACCAGAATGTGGGTGCGCAGGCCGGCTTCTTTAGCGCGCATCTGGCGCTCCAGGCCAATCAGTCCGCCCAGTATTCCGGCTAACGCGATGCGGATGAGCATGTCGGCTAACATCCTTCCTCCTTATTGATTGATGTTGCGTATGAACAGGCTGAGAAAGAGGGAAAACGCTGCAATCAGGATAATTCTGCTTGCCAACGACGATATTAAATTTTGTAAAAAGCTGTGTCGCCTATCGATCGCGCACCGCTGCTGACATATGCTGGTGCGACTTTTCCGCTCACACTCCCGGAGCCCGACCGATGAAAGCCGCAACTTTACTGCTGGCCGGCGCAGCGCTGTTACTCTCTGCCTGCAGCAGCAACAGCGACAATGAACCGCCGCAACAGGCCACCGCCGCGCACGTGCAGCCGCACGTCGTGATGTCGTCCATGGCAGAAGCCAACTGCAACAGCGCAGGTGGCACGCTGGCGTTCTCGCGTCAGTTAGACGGTTCACGCATCGGGATGTGTCAGCTGGCAAATGGTCGTCGCTGCGACGAACAGGCGCTGATTGGCGGTGCCTGCGCCCGCTAACGCAGGCGCAGAGCGTTACGCCTTAACCTGATTTGAACAGGTTTCCCCGCGCGCCAGCTGCTGTAAATTGCTGAGCGTGGTTTCTGAAATCGCCGTCAGCGCTTCGGCGGTGAGAAAGGCCTGATGGCCGGTAAACAACACGTTGTGACAGGCCGACAGGCGGCGGAACACGTCGTCCTGAATCACGTCATTTGACTTGTCTTCAAAAAACAGGTCGCGTTCGTTCTCATACACATCCATGCCGAGCGAGCCGATTTTCTGCTGTTTCAGCGCCTCAATCGCCGCCTGTGAATCAATCAGCCCACCGCGGCTGGTATTGATAATCATCACCCCATCTTTCATCTGACTGAACGCCTGTGCGTTGAGCAGATGATGGTTTTCCGGCGTCAGCGGACAGTGCAGGGTGATGACATCGGACTCCGCCAGCAGCGTTTTCAAATCAACATACTCCGCCCCGAGCGCCAGCGCGGCGTCACTGGGATACGGATCGTACGCCAGCAGACGCATGCCAAAACCTTTCAGGATGCGCATCGTCGCCACACCAATCTTGCCGGTGCCGACCACGCCAGCGGTTTTGTTATGCATGTTGAAACCGGTCAGGCCGTCCAGCGAGAAGTTGGCATCGCGCGTGCGCTGGTAAGCGCGGTGAATGCGGCGGTTGAGCGTCATCATCAGACCTACCGCGTGTTCCGCTACCGCTTCCGGCGAGTAAGCGGGCACGCGCACCACCTGCAGTCCCAGCGCGGCTGCGGCGTCGAGGTCGACGTTATTGAAACCGGCACAGCGCAGCGCGATATATTTCACGCCCAGCGCCGCCAGCTCCGCCAGCACCGCTTTGCTCCCGTCATCGTTAACGAAGATACAGACCGCATCACAGCCAGCGGCGTTTTTCGCCGTGGTTTCGCTCAGCAGGAAGTCAAAAAACTGCAGCTCAAATCCGTAGCTTTCGTTAACGTGCTCGAGGTATTTCTGGTCGTAATGCTTGGTGCTGTAAACCGCAACTTTCATTGTTTCGCTCCTGAAAAATGTTACGTCGGTATCACATCAGGATAACGTTTTCCGCGTCATTTTGCTGTTCTTCAGCCAGACTAAAGCGGTAACGCCTTCATTTGCCGGGCGTAACATGCCATCATCTCTGTCAGGATTGGGTAAAGAACAGGAACGTTAACAGCCATGACGCGGGGCCTCCGTCGACTACTTGCTGCGCTACTGGCGCTGATACTGCTGCTGCTGGGATTGCTGCTGACGCTGACGCACTGGCTGCCGCGGCTGGCAGGTATCTGGCTGCCGGAAAATACCCGCGTCGAGCTACACGGCGCGCCGCACTGGCAGCAGGGCCGGCTGGTGTTTCCTGATGTGCGCTATCTGGCCGGTGACTGCCTGCTGGCGCAGGTCGCCGACGTGGGGCTTGGCCGGACGCAACAGCGCTGGCAGCTTGATGCGCGCGAGGTGGCGCTCAACAGCGATTGTCTGCAGGCACTGCCGCACAGTGCCACGCGCGATGCGCCGCGCAGCCTCGCAGAGTGGCAGCAGATGCTGCCCGGCGCGGATATCCATCTGCAACAGCTCAGTATTTTGCCATGGCAGCAATATGCCGGCCGCTTCGATCTGACCTTAGACAAAGACCTTCAGCAACTGCGTTATCAGGGCGACAACCTGCGCATCGCCGCGCGCCTGCAGGGGCAGCAGCTGCACATTGATCAGCTGCAGCTCAGCCATCCCATACTGCCGCAACCGGTCGAACTGCATGGCAATCTGACGCTGCCAACGTTTGCCGATGGCCTGCCGGTGGCGGGTGAGTTCAGCGGTGCGCTTAACCTGACGCAGTGGCCGCAGCCGCTGGCGCTGACGCTCAACTGGCAGCAGCAGCAGGGCGAACTGGTGGTGCGCCAGCAACAGGAACCACAGCCGTTGTTACAGCTGCCGTGGCAGGTCGATGCACAGCAAATCCGCATCACTGCCGGTCACTGGCGCTGGCCGTTCGGGTCGCAGCCGCTGTCGGGCGGCGTGGCGCTGACACTGGATGACTGGCAGCAGGGGCTGGAACAGACGCAGATCCGCGGCCGCTTCAATTTACTGACCGCTGGACGCGGCGGGAAAGGCAACCTGGTACTGAGCGTTGGGCCGGGCAAGCTGAGCCTGACTGACAGCGCACTGCCGTTCCAGTTAACCGGCGAAAGCAAGTTTGCCGACCTGCAGCTGTACGGCACCATTCCCGGACAATTACATGGCATGCTCAGCGATCCGCAGCTCAGCCTGCAGCCGGGCGCACTGCTGCGCCTGCGCGGACGCTTACTCTCGACGCTGGAAGTGGATGAAGCGCGCTGGCCGCTGGCCGGCGTCAGCGTGGCCTCGCGCGGCATCAACGGCCGGTTACAGGCGATTCTCAACGCGCACGACCCCAGTTTCGGCCGCTTCAGGCTGCATCTCGACGGCCGCGCCAGCGACTTCTGGCCAGACAGCGGACGCTGGAACTGGCGTTACTGGGGCGAAGGCGTGATGGCGCCGCTTAGCGCCAAATGGGATGTGAAGGGCACCGGCAGCTGGCACGACACCCTGATCAGCCTCGATACGCTGAACACCGGGTTTGATCAGCTGGCGTACGGCATGGTGCAGGTGGATAAGCCGCGCCTGACGCTGACCGCGCCGGTGCGCTGGCAGCGCGATGTGGCACAGCCAGCGTTTAACGGCGGGTTTGCGCTGCGCTCCGGCCAGACGCGCTTCAGCTACGGTGGCTGGCTGCCGCCGTCCGAACTGCGTTTCGATGCCAAAGGCCGCGATCCAGGGCATTTTCTGTGGCGCGGTCAGCTCACCGCGGAAGACATCGGACCGCTGCGCGTGCATGGCCGCTGGGACGGCGAGCGGCTGCGCGGCGAAGCCTGGTGGCCGGCACAGTCGCTCAGCGTATTTCAGCCGCTGCTGAGCAGCGATCTGAAGATGCGTATCCAGTCTGGCGAGCTGCGCGCGCAGATGGCCTTTTCCGCCGCCAGCGGCCAGGGGTTTGAGGCGGGCGGGTTCTGGGCGGTGAAACAGGGCAGCGTGTGGATGCCGGACAGCGAAATCAACGGCATCGATTTTACCCTGCCGTTCCGCCTGAAAGATCATCAGTGGCAGCTGGGGCGCCGCGGGCCGGTGTCGCTGCGCATCGCCGAAGTGAAAAACCAGTTTGCGCTGCAGAACATTACCGCGGATCTGCAGGGCCACTATCCGTGGCAGGAGCGCCAGCCGCTGACGCTCAGTAACGTCAATCTCGATCTGCTGGGCGGGCACGTCAGCATGCCAGCATTGCGTTTACCGCAGCACCAGCCGGCGCGGATTTCGCTGCGTGACATTGATCTCAGCCGGCTGGTGACGGCGCTCAAGCCGAAGCAGTTTGCCATGTCCGGTAAAGTGAATGGCGAATTGCCGCTGTGGGTGAACAATCCGCACTGGCTGATTGAAAAGGGCTGGATCGCCAACAGCGGCCCGCTGACGTTCCGCATGGACAAAGACATGGCGGATGCGATTGTCAGCAATAACGTGGCCGCCGGGGCGGCGATGGACTGGCTGCGCTACATGGAGATTGCCCGTTCGTGGGCGACGCTGGATCTGGATAACTTCGGTAACCTGATTCTGCAAAGCGAGGTGAAAGGCACCAGCCAGTTCAGTAACCGCCGCCAGTCCGTCAATCTTAATTACCATCATCAGGAAAACCTGTTCCAGCTGTGGCGCAGCCTGCGCTTTGGCGATAATTTGCAATCCTGGGTGGAGCAAAACGCCACCCTGCCATTCAACAAGGACCCGAAACCATGAGCCTGAGGGCATTACTGGTGCTGACAGCGGGACTGCCGCTGCTGGGCTGTGTGCCGCGTATCGAAGTCGCCGCACCCAAAGAGCCAATCACCATCAACATGAACGTAAAAATCGAACATGAAATCCACATCAAGGTGGATAAAGACGTCGAAGCGCTGCTGAAGAATCAGAGCGGACTGTTTTGAGGAGAGGCTCGATGAAACGCAAGGGGATAGCGCTGTTGCTGGCGTTTTTGCTGGCACCGTCGGCCTGGGCGCTGACGCTGGATCAGGCGCGCCAGCAGGGGCGCGTGGGCGAAACGCTGAGCGGTTACATCGCCTCTCGTCAGCAGGATGACGAGACGCTGGCGCTGGTTAAGCGCATCAATGACGGCCGCAGCCAGCAGTATCAGCGCGTGGCGCAGCAGAACAATCTCACCACCGCCGAGGTGGCGCGCATCGCCGGCGAGAAGCTGGTTAACCGTGCCGGCAGCGGCGAATATGTGCGCGGGATAAATGGCCAGTGGGTGCAGAAATAGCCGCTTCCACGATAGCGCAGGCATAAAAAAGCCGGGCACTCAGGCCCGGCAAGATAGATAGCATTGTTTTAATGATGATTACGCAGCAACAATCTGTTTGATGGCGTCTTTGGCATCGCTGGCGGCTTTGGTTGCCACTTCCGGACCGTAGGCAATGCCTTCGGCAAACACGAAGTCAACGTCGGTGATGCCGATGAAGCCGAGGAACAGTTTCACGTACGGGGTCAGCAGATCAGTCGGGGTGTCTTTGTGAATGCCGCCACGGCTGGAGAGGATCACCGCACGTTTGCCTTTCACCAGTCCTTCCGGGCCTGCTTCGGTGTAGCGGAAGGTGACGCCGGCACGGGCAATCAGGTCAAAGTAGTTTTTCAGCTGAGTAGGAATGTTGAAGTTGTACATCGGGGCGGCGATAACCACGGTATCGTGCGCCTGCAGTTCAGCAATCAGTTCATCGGACAGGGCCAGCGCGTCCTGCTGACGTGGCGACAGCGGCGCGTCTGAAGGACGCAGGGCGCCAACCAGTTCACCGTCCAGTACCGGAATCGGCTGGGCAGCCAGATCGCGTACCGTGACCTCATCGCCTTTGGCGCGGGCTTCATCAGCGTAGAAGTCTGCCAGCTGGTTAGACTGTGAGTAACCGGCAAGGATGCTTGATTTCAGAACTAAAACTTTGCTCATGGTATTTTCCTGTACGTTACGCGGTTGGCTTACCGCTCAATGCGTTACACTCTACGGAGTTCGTCCGGCAGGTAAAAGCGCAATATTTCGAGGCCTATGTTCGAAATTATTGAATAAGGTGGCACGTCCGGTCAGGTGAGATGTTCCAATCTGTGCTAAGATGGCGGGCATTAATCGATTGAATCCGCCGGAAAATTCTGCCCGGCGCCGAGCCGCAAGTGCCGGCTCACTGCAACAACAGGTAATTCATCACTATGTCATCATCCGTTACGTCACCTCTGGCCCCCCTCTGGTCGCGGCTCGATAACCTGATGCTGCGCGACCGCAAAGCGCTGCAGCGTCGTCTGCACGGGGCGGCAAAGGTGAAAAATCCCGCTGCACAGCAGGAAATTATGGCTGAGCTGGAGCCGGTGTTCGCCGCGGCAGAACAGCGCGTGGCGCAGCGCGCCGCCGCGACGCCGCGCATTACGTTTCCGGACAATCTGCCGGTCAGCCAGAAGCAGCAGGACATCGCCGACGCGATTCGCGATCATCAGGTAGTGATTGTCGCCGGTGAGACCGGCTCAGGTAAAACCACCCAGCTGCCAAAGATCTGTCTGGCGCTCGGGCGCGGTGTGAAAGGGCTGATTGGGCATACGCAGCCGCGTCGCCTGGCGGCACGCACCGTGGCGAACCGCATTGCCGAAGAGCTGGAAACCACGCCCGGCGGCACCGTCGGTTACAAGGTGCGGTTTAACGATCAGGTCAGCGAAACCACTCAGGTCAAACTGATGACCGACGGTATTCTGCTTGCGGAAATTCAGCAGGATCGTCTGCTGCTGCAGTATGACACCATCATCATCGATGAAGCGCATGAACGCAGTCTGAACATCGATTTCCTGCTGGGTTACCTGCGCGAGCTGCTGCCGCGTCGTCCCGATCTGAAAGTGATCATCACCTCCGCGACCATCGATCCACAGCGCTTTTCGCGCCACTTCAATAATGCCCCGGTAATCGAGGTTTCGGGCCGCACTTATCCGGTCGATGTACGCTATCGTCCGGTGGTAGAAGATGCCGAAGACACCGAGCGCGATCAGCTGCAGGCAATTTTCGATGCGGTTGACGAACTGAGCAGCGAAGGGCGCGGCGATATCCTAATCTTCATGAGCGGTGAGCGCGAAATTCGCGATACCGCCGATGCGCTGATGAAGCGCGATTTACCGCACACCGAGATTCTGCCGCTCTATGCGCGCCTGTCCAACGCCGAACAGAACCGGGTGTTCCAGGCGCACAGCGGCCGCCGCATTGTGCTGGCGACCAACGTCGCTGAGACCTCGCTCACCGTGCCGGGCATTAAATATGTCATCGATCCCGGCACCGCGCGCATTAGCCGTTACAGCTACCGCACCAAAGTGCAGCGACTGCCGATCGAGCCGATCTCGCAGGCGTCGGCTAACCAGCGCAAAGGGCGCTGCGGCCGCGTGTCGGAAGGGATCTGTATCCGCCTTTATTCAGAGGATGATTTCCTCAGCCGCCCGGCGTTTACTGACCCGGAAATTCTGCGTACCAACCTGGCGTCGGTAATTTTGCAGATGACGGCGCTTGGACTGGGCGACATCGCCGCATTCCCGTTCGTCGAAGCGCCGGATAAGCGCAATATTCAGGACGGCGTGCGCCTGCTGGAGGAGCTCGGCGCGATCACCCTGAGCGAGGAAGGTGCGTACAAACTGACGCCGTCCGGGCGCAGCCTGGCGCAGCTGCCGGTCGATCCGCGGCTGGCGCGCATGGTGCTGGAAGCGCAGAAATTTGGCTGCGTGCGCGAAGTGATGATTATTGCCGCTGCGCTGTCGATTCAGGATCCGCGCGAGCGTCCGGTGGAGAAACAGCAGGCATCTGACGAGAAACACCGGCGTTTTGCCGACAAAGAGTCAGACTTTCTCGCTTTCGTTAATCTGTGGAACTACCTGCAGGAACAGCAGAAAGCGCTGTCCGGCAATCAGTTCCGCCGCCAGTGTAAAAGCGATTATCTCAATTACCTGCGCGTGCGCGAATGGCAGGACATCTACACCCAGCTGCGTCAGGTGGTGCGGGAACTGGGCATGCCGCTCAACAGCGAGCCGGCACCGTACCGTGAAGTACACTGCGCGCTGCTCACCGGTTTACTGTCACACATCGGTCAGAAAGATGCGGAAAAGCAGGAGTTTACCGGCGCACGCAACGCGCGTTTCGCTATTTTCCCCGGTTCCGGGCTGTTTAAGAAGCCGCCTAAATGGACCGTGGTGGCGGAACTGGTGGAAACCAGCCGCCTGTGGGGCCGCGTTGCGGCGCGCATCGACCCGGAGTGGATCGAACCGCTGGCCCAGCATCTGCTGAAGCGCAGCTACAGTGAACCGCACTGGGAGAAAGCGCAGGGCGCAGTCATGGCCACCGAGAAAGTTACGCTGTACGGGCTGCCGATTGTGCAGGCGCGTAAGGTCAATTACAGCCGCATCGATCCGCAGCTCAGCCGGGAGCTGTTTATTCGTCATGCGCTGGTGGAGGGCGACTGGCAGACGCGTCACGCCTTCTTCCGCAACAACCTGAAACTGCGCAGTGAAATCGAGGATCTGGAGCACAAATCGCGGCGGCGCGACATTTTAGTCGATGACGAGACGCTGTTTGCGTTTTACGATCGCCGCATTGGCAGCGAGGTGGTCTCAGCGCGGCACTTTGACAGCTGGTGGAAGCAGGCGAGTAAGGACAATCCGGACCTGCTGAGCTTTGATAAGCAGATGCTGATCAAAGACGGGGCGGAGAAGGTCAGCCAGCTGGATTACCCAAACTTCTGGCACCAGGGCAACCTGAAACTGAAGCTGAGCTACCAGTTCGAACCGGGGGCCGATGCGGATGGTGTGACGGTGCACATCCCGCTGCCGCTGCTCAACCAGGTCGACGAAGCCGGCTTCGAGTGGCAGATCCCCGGCGTGCGCCGCGAGCTGATCATCGCACTAATTAAGTCGCTGCCCAAGCCGGTGCGACGCAACTTTGTGCCGGCACCCAACTACGCCGAAGCCTTCCTTGCCCGCGTGACGGCGCTGGAGCAGCCGCTGCTGGATGCGCTGGAGCGTGAGTTCCGCCGCATGTCTGGCGTCACCATTGAGCGCGACGCCTGGCAGTGGGATCAGGTGCCCGATCACCTGAAAATGACCTTCCGCGTGGTGGATGAGCACAACCGGAAGCTGCAGGAAGGCAAAGACCTGCATCAGCTGAAGCAGGTGCTGAAGGGCAAGGTGCAGGAGACGCTGTCCAACGTGGCGGATGACGGGCTTGAACAGCGCGGATTACACCTTTGGAGCTTCGGTGATTTGCCGCAAAGCTACGAGCAGAAGCGCGGCAATTATCAGGTCAAAGCCTGGCCGGCGCTGGTGGATGAAAAAGACAGCGTCGCGATTCGCCTGTTTGACAGTCAACGCGAGCAGCAGAAGATGATGTGGCGCGGCCAGCGGCGGTTATTGCTGCTGAACATCCCTTCGCCGATCAAGTATCTGCACGAGAAGCTGCCAAACAAAGCCAAGCTCGGACTCTATTTCAATCCGTACGGCAAAGTGCTGGAGCTGATTGATGACTGTATCGCCTGCGGCGTGGATAAGCTGATGGCGGACGCCGGTGGGCCGGCGTGGCAGCAGCAAAACTTCGAGCAACTGCGCGATAAAGTACGCGCCGAACTCAACGACACGGTGGTGACCATCGCCAGCCAGGTCGAGCAGATTCTCACCAGCGTGTTCAACATCAACAAGTTCCTTAAGGGACGGGTGGACATGACGCTGGCATTGGCGCTGGCGGATATCAAAACGCAGCTGAGCGGCCTGGTGTATCGCGGTTTTGTCACCGGCAACGGCTATCAGCGGCTGGGCGACACACTGCGCTATCTGCACGGTATTGAGCGCCGGCTGGAGAAGCTGCCGGTCGATCCACACAGCGATCGGGCGCGGATGCTGAAAGTGCAGGCGGTAGAGCAGGCGTGGCAAAGCTGGCGCAACAAGCTGCCGCCGCAGCGTCAGGACGATGAAGAGGTACAGGCGATCCGCTGGATGCTGGAGGAGCTGCGCATCAGTTATTTTGCGCAGCAGCTGGGCACGCCGTATCCCATCTCCGACAAACGTATCCTGCAGGCGATGGAGCAGCTGGGCTGACTTATTGCGCCAGCGCTTCCAGCTTGTCTTTAAAGGATGTTACGGCAATGGCGCGGTTATCGGCGCGATAGCGATCGGCCGGTGCCGGTGCCGAGCTCTGTACCGCAATCAGTTGCCACTCGCCGTCGCGCTTCAGCAGCAGCGGTGAACCGCTGTCGCCGGGCAGGGTGTCGCACTGGTGCGACAGCACGGCACGCTGCGCCCAGCCGGTGATCAGGCAATCGCTGTGCGAGTAGAGTGTATCCAGATGGTCTGCGGGATAACCGGCCTGTGTCACTTTGCGGTCGGTGGTTTTCAGCGCAGCGGTTAAATCGCTGCGCGAACCGTCAAACAGCGGAATCGGCACGATACCGGACGGCGGATTGTGCAGAATCACCAGGCCGTAATCGTAAGGTGCCGCGTCTGGCGGCACGATCCAGCCTTCACCATCCGCCTGCAGACGCCGCGCCAGCGAAGGCTCCACGCGCGCGTCAATATCATGAATTTCGTAACGCCAGCCTTTGGCACCCGCCATAAAGCGCAGCGCGACCGGCTTGTCGAATTTGCCTGGGGGCGTCAGTAAGCAGTGTCCGGCCGTCAGCGCCAGATGGGCCGAAATCAACGTGGCACTGCACAGATTGCCGCTTTCCGTCTCTAACTGACCAATGGCATCCCACGGCGCCGCACTGACGTCGGTAATGGCTTTACGATGATCTTTGCCGAAGAACAGGGTCTTAATCTCTTCCGGGCTGGGGCCGTCTTCATCATCGGCATGGGCTGTGAGGTTAAAGCTAAAAAGACCTACAAATAACAAGATAGCCAGGCGCATAGTTCTCTCAATGGCGAGAATAAATAGAGGTTGTGGTCATCACGCTTGAGCGATAACTATAGTCGGTGAGCGGTAAAAAAGGGAGAAATATTGGAGTAATCAGCACGCTACAACGACTAGATAAAAAAGCTGGCCGCAATAATGCCGCACAGAATCATGACAATCAGGATAATTTCGAAGCGATAGCGACGCACCATTTTTCGCTACTCCAGTAAATAAACACCCGGCAGAACCGGGTGTTTTCAATCATTAATGCGGTGTTGGCGCGCAAGGCAACCTTATTTAGCAGCTTTTTTCGCTTTGTGGTGCTTTTTAGCAGCCTGAGCTTTCTGAGCAGCAGGTTTGGTTACTTTTTTGTGGTGCTTTTTAGCTGCCTGAGCTTTCTGTGCAGCTGGCTTGGTGGCTTTATGGTGTTTTTTAGCAGCCTGGGCTTTCTGGGCCGCTGGCTTGGTGGCTTTCTTGTGGTGCTTTTTAGCGGCCTGGGCTTTCTGAGCAGCTGGTTTGGTGGCTTTCTTGTGGTGCTTTTTAGCCGCCTGCGCTTTCTGAGCCGCTGGTGCTTTCTTCTCTACTTTCTTGTGCTTTTTGGCAGCCTGCGCTTTCTGAGCAGCGGCTTTTTTGTGGTGAACAGCTTTGTGCTTAGCCGGTGCAGCGGTAGTTGCAGCAGCAGGAGCAGCAGTTGTTGTCTCAGCAGCGAAGGCTACAGAAGACAGACCCATAGCAGCGGCGATCACCAGCGCAAATAATTTTTTCATTGCAAAACCCTCGAACTATTTTTTCATGTGTAGCCCACTGCGGGGCCGGTGAATGCACTATATGTAAAACAATTCGCGCCTTCAGTGAGGGAATGGTATCGGCGTGTAACGGATTGTACAAAGCAGGAAAACCGGGCAGGACGGGGATAAGTGCGGATCACTCTCCGCGCAAAAAACGGCGGCCGGGCAGGCCGCCGCACGGATCAGGCAGAGAGATAACGCTGTTCCAGATACTGACGGAAATAGTGTGGATTGAGCGCTTCGCCAGTGGCATTGATCAGCAGCTGCTGCGTCGGGAAGCGGCTGCCGTGCTGCCAGATGTTCTGCTGCAGCCAGTCAAACACCGGTTGCAGTTCGCCCTGCTGAATCAATTCGTCCACCTGCGGAATGGCGCGTTTTACCGCCTGGAACAGCTGAGCAGCGTACATCGCGCCCAGCGTGTAGGTCGGGAAGTAGCCGAAGGCGCCGTCGGTCCAGTGAATATCCTGCATACAGCCGTCGCGGTAGTTGCCGCGCGTATCGATCCCCAGCGACTGCTGCATTTTTTCATTCCACAGCGCCGGAATATCCTCGACTTCAATCTCGCCTTCAATCAGCGCTCGCTCGATTTCGTAACGTAAAATCACATGGGCCGGATAGCTCAGCTCATCGGCATCGACGCGAATAAAGCCCGGCTTCACGCGCTGGGTCAGCCGAATAAAGTTGTTGCGCTCCAGTGCCGGCTGGTCGCCCATCAGCGCCACCACCTGGGGATGAATATGCTGCAGGAAGGCGTGACTGCGACCCAGCTGCATCTCCATAAACAGGCTCTGCGATTCATGCATCGCGGTCGAGCGCGCCAGCGCCACCGGCTGTCCGCGCCACTGCTGTGGCAGATTCTGTTCATAGCGCGCATGGCCGGTTTCGTGGATCACGCCCATCAGCGCGCTGAGAAAATCGTTTTCGTTGTAGCGTGTGGTGATACGCACATCTTCCGGTACGCCGCCGCAGAACGGGTGCGCGCTCACGTCCAGCCGGCCGTGATTAAAATCAAACCCTAACGTCGCCATCACGCTCAGTCCGAGCTGCTTCTGCGATTCAATGGCGAAGGGGCCGACCGGCTGGGCAATCGGCGTTGCCTGCTGGCGGGCTACCGCTTTTTGCAGCAGATCCGGCAGCCAGCTTTTCAGATCGCCAAAGGTGCTGTCGAGCTGCGCGCTGGTCATGCCTGGTTCAAACACATCCAGCAGCGCATCGTAGCGTGATACGCCGAGCGCATCGGCGCGCAGCTGTGCCTCTTCGCGGCTCAGCTTCACCACTTCTTTCAGGTTAGCGCTGAAGCCCTGCCAGTCGTTGGCCGGACGCTGACTGCGCCACGCGTGTTCACAGCGCGAGCCGGCCAGCGATTTGGCTTCCACCAGCGAGGCCGGCAGCAGCGTTGCCTGGCGCCACGCGCGCTGCATTTCGCCCAGGTTGGCCTGCTCCACATCGTTCAGCGACTCCTGCGCGGCGGCGTCAAACAGCCCGCCGAGGCGCTTGTCGGTCAGCAGCTCGTGCATAAATACGCTCAGCTCTGCCATCGCTTCTCCACGCGCCTGGCTGCCGCCCGGCGGCATGGTGGTTTGCATATCCACGCCGGCAATCGCGCCCAGATGGCCAAAACGCGCCAGGCGCTGAAAAGTGCGGCTAAGTTCCTGATAAGCTGCAGTCATGTAACAAGCTCCTTATGAAGGTAAGCGCGGCGTCACGTCGCGCAGGGGGAGATCAACCGGCCAGCAGAAGCGCACGCAGGCGCCGCCCAGCGGACTGCTCTCAATCGAGACCTGGCCCTGCAGCGCCTGCGCAATAGAGTGCACAATCGCCAGACCGAGGCCGCAGCCGCCGGTGGCGCGATCGCGGCTGGGATCGAGCCGTACGAAAGGCTCGAATACCCGCTGGCGTTCATCCGGCGGAATGCCCGGACCATCATCTTCAACCTGCAGATTGCCGATGGCGCCGTCAAACCACAGGCTGACGCGCAGCCGCTGCTGCGCATAGCGCAGGGCGTTATTCACGAGGTTATCCAGCACGCGCTCCATCAGGCGCGTATCTGCCGCGCCAATGTTTTCCAGCTGCGGAATATCCAGCGTAATGTGCGTTTGCGGATTCATGGTCTGCACGTCAGCGATGTGCACGCGCAGCCACTGGGCCAGATCGAAAGATTGCAGATTGAGGTCAACGCGCGGCCGGTCGAGGCGCGCATAGGTCAGCAGCTCCTCAATCAGGCTCTCCAGCTGGCCGACGTCACGGTTCAGCGCCGCCGACTCTGCCGCACTGAGGTTTTCACTCATCTCCAGCCGGTATCGCAACCGGACCAGCGGCGTGCGCAGCTCGTGCGCGATACCGTCAATCAGCTGTTTTTTACTCGCCACCAGCGTATTGATGTTGTCCGCCATCTGGTTGAACGCCACGCCAAGGCTGTGCAGGCTGGAGGTATTTTCAAAATGGGTGCGCACGTCAAGCTCGCCGCGACCAAAGCGCTGAGCCGCTTTCTCCAGCCGCTGCATCTCCTGCCAGTGCGGGCGCAGCCAGATGAACACCGGCAGCGCCAGCGACATACCAATAAACGCCAGCAGGGCGATATCAAGGATGCGCATCTGGTGCAGATAAAACAGGTAAGGAATCGGTCCGACCGACAGCACATAGTGGCTGCGCGGGATGTGCTGCAGGAAGGTGTACTGATCGTCGAGGGCGACGATTTCACCGGCGCGCAGCCGCTTCATGTCGGCTTCGTCCAGCTGATACTTGCTCATCGGTTCGATGTGCAGCTCAAAGGATAAATCGAGATCGAGATTGCGGATGGTTTTGTTCCAGTCGCGCGGCGGGATCTCACGCAGTTCGCTGCGCATCAGAAACAGCGAGCTGGCCATCAGGTCGTTCATCGACTGGCGTCCGGCGCGCTCGGCGGTGAATTTGTACACCAGACCCACCAGCAGCGTCATCACCAGGAAGCAGACGAACAGCAGCAGATAGAACTGAATGAAGAGCTTTCTCATCAGGAGCGGGTATCCCAGGCCTGCGGCGCGAACAGATAGCCTTTGTTACGGATGGTTTTGATGCGGAACGGCTCGGTGGCGCTGTCGTACAGTTTCTTGCGCAGGCGTGAAATGGCGACGTCGATGCTGCGATCCATGCCGTCATAGCTCACGCCGCGCAGGGTTTTCAGCAGCGCGTCACGGTCGAGAATTTCTCCCGCGTGGCTCGCCAGCTCCCACAGCAGATCAAAATCGGCGGTCGAAAGGGTGATCGGTTCATCGAACAGGATCACCTGGCGGTTGAGCGCATCAATGGTGAGCGAACCAAACCGCAGCACCTTTTGCGAGCTCTGCACGGCGGGTGCGGCTTCCGGTTTGGCCACGTGCGCCTGGCGCAGATGCAGTCGCAGACGCGCCAGCAGCACCGCCGGCGGCGTGGTTTTCAGAATATAGTCATTGGCGCCCATCTCCAGCGCCAGAATGTGGTTCATGTCGCTGTCGAGCGAGGTCAGCAGCACAATCGGCCCCTGCCAGTGCGCACGCAAATCGCGGCACAGCGTCATGCCATCTTTGCCCGGCAGCATGATATCCAGTAACACCAGATCCGGATCGGCGGCGAGAATGGTCGCTTCCGCGCGATCGCCGCGCGTCTCAACCAGCACCTCAATATCGTGGCGGCCAAGATAAGCCGCAATCAGTTCGCCGACTTCCGGCTCATCTTCCACATAGACAATTTTGTTCATAATGCTCTGTCATGGCTGAGAATGTCAGCAGCATAGCTTTTCCTGGTCCTGAGCTCTACGCTACCGCACGAATTATCCTTGTCTTACTGGTATGTACACCGTGAAATGTGCCATTATTACCGGCGCGTTCTGGCGCAAGGTTCGGAATCGTACTGAAAACAGGAGGAGTGCGAGGGTGTCTGATAAAGAGCTGGCTTCAGCCGGATACAGTGACCGCATCTGCTTCAACTACAGTGACTTCCTTTCCGCTTCCTGCAAAAAACGCTGGAGCTTTGTCGATGCCATTTACGGCGTGATGCCAATTTTTGGCATGGTGACGCGCAAGTCCGGGCACAGTTTACAGGCCAGCGACGACCATCTGAAAGAATTAGCATTACAAATCATTTCAACCCAGGTCAGCGACGAAATTAACATCGCCCGACTGATCACTCTGGCCGAACAGCAGCACATCAGCCGCTTCGATATCCAGCTGCCTTATCCGCTGTCCGCTGAGCAGCTTGACGCCATCCATCTGGAATACCGCAAGCCGCTCAATCTGACACAGCAGAACGATCTGCTGTGCGTTTCCATTCCTTTACAACCACACTGATTAGCGCGTCAGCTGCCACAGCGCGGGCAGTGAGGCGGCAATTAACAGCACGATGGCGATGCGCTCCAGCGCAAACAGCGGTTGATCGCCGCGGCCACCGCGTCGTGCATACAGGAACAGCAGCAGACCCGGCGCGTAAAGCACCACTGACAACAGCAGATGCAGCGGCCCCGAGGCGTAGAGCAGCCAGAGTCCATAGGCGCTGGCACCGAGACCGGTCAACAGGGCCAGCGGTTTGTGCTGACCGCGTACCACTTTGACCAGATACAGACCGACCAGCAAATAGGGCACGAGGATCATTTCTGAGGCGATAGTCAGCAGCGTATTGTAATCCGCGCCGGTAACCGCAATCAGAATCAGGCACACCTGCACGCTGCCGTTAGTCAGCCACAGCGACGCCGCCGGCGCATTATGACGGTTCTGCCGGGCAATGCTGCGCGGAAACGCGCCCTGCTGCGCGGCAAGGAACGGGACTTCCGCCGCCATAATGGTCCAGCTGAGATAGGCCCCGCACACCGAGATAATCAGGCCAACCGCAATCACTGCATCGCCCCAGTGACCGAGCAGCCGTTCCATCAGACCGGCCATTGACGGATTGCGCATCTGCGCCAGTTCCGCACGCGGCACCACGCCAAGCGACAGCAACGTCACCAGCAGATAGACCAGCAGCGCGGCCAGCACCGCCAGCAGCGTGGCGCGCCCGACATCTTTCTTGTGGCGCGCGCGGGCAGAGACCACCACCGCGCCTTCCACGCCAATAAATACCCACAGGGTGATCAGCATGGTCTGTTTAACCTGCTGCCACAGCGGCTGGCCGAGCGCCGCGCCGTCAAAGTCAAAACGGAAGCGATCGTAATTAAACGCCAGCAGCGCCAGCACCACGAACAGCAACAGCGGCACCAGTTTGCCCAGCGTCGCCAGCAGGTTGATGCTGGCCGCCGTCTGTACGCCGCGCAGCACCAGCCAGTGCACCAGCCACAGCAGCACGGAAGCGCCAAGCATCGCCTGCCAGGTGTTGCCATCGCCAAACACGATGCGATCCGGCGTATCGGTAAAGAAGCTCAGCGCTGAAAACACAATCACCAGATACGAGACGTTGGCAATCACCGCACACAGCCAGTAACCCCATGCCGAGCAGAAGCCGGTCAGCTCGCCGAAGCCGGCGCGCGCGTAGGTGAAGATGCCGCCATCCAGTTCCGGGCGCAGACGCGTCAGCAGCAACATCGCCAGCGACAGAAAGAGGATACCGACACCGGTGATCAGCCAGCCGATCAGCAGCGCCGCCGGACCGGCAACCGCCGCCATATTTTGTGGCAGGCTAAAAACGCCCGCGCCGAGCATCGAGCTGAGCACCAGCGCAGTGAGCGCGCTAAGACCTAATTTTTTATCCAAAACGCCATTCCTGAGCAGCAGAGTGTGCTGGGTAGTAGTTGTTCAGCCAGAGTGTAAAGTGGCAATCAGTCCCGTTTAAAACGGAATGCCCTGAAAACAGGCGGCAGATTTTACGGAGAGCGAACGGTGAAGGCAATGCAAGACTATGCAGATTTGCACACGGATTATGCAAACGGCAGGGCGACGGGCGCCGCCCTGCGCGGGGATTATTTAAACAGGTCAGCAGTGACGGTCAGGTTGCCGCCGCTCTGGTTCTGCCACTGGCGCGTAATGTGATAATACTTCGCGCCTTTGGCGATGGCGCGTTTGCCCACGGCTTCTGAGATCTCGGTTGGCGTGCCGAAGTGATCGGAGAAGGAGATGGTGTCAAACGGCTGCATCTGTGCGGCCGTGATCGCATTGACTTCCTGCACGCTGCGGCCATCCGGCTGCGTCACAGTATAACGCTGACCGGTAGAGCTTTGGGTTTCAAAGAAACGACCCACGCTGGTGCTCGGCGTATCCGAGGAAGCAACGCCAGGGATTGCCACTTTCTTCGCCGCTGCGCCGCCCGCAGCCAGGGCTGCTTTGCCGGCTTCAGAATCAGCCGGAATCGAGTCAGACGTATCCTGCACCACGCGCGCTTTGGCATCGGCTTTATACACGTAGGCGGTCACGTACTGGTTGCCACCGTTGTTAGCATCCACCTGACGCACAATAAAGAAGGAGGCCGCACCTTTGTTTTTCGCCGCTTTGGCGATGGCTTCGTTCACGTCCGGCTGGCTGGAGAAGAAGCCGCTGACGGAGACGGTGTCAAATGGCTCAAGGCGATATGCTTCCGCCTTAGGCAGCTCTTTCACGCCGTTGAACATCCGGTATTGCGTGCTTTGTTCCACTTTCGCTGCATTGGCTTTGTACAGATCGGCGGTAACGCGCCAGTTGCCACCGTTACCGTTGCTGTCGTTGATGCCCTGCACGTAGAAAGAGTCCGCGCCTTTGGCGTCGGCGGCTTTAGACACGGCGTCTGTTGCATCGCCAATTGCATTGAAACGGCCGCTAATATTGATACGTTCGAATGGTTTTAACGCGGCCGCTTGTTCTGGCGTTAACTCTTTGGCAGCAAACGCATTGGCCGCCAGCAGTGATAACAGGGTCGACGCCAGAATGGTGTTCTTCAGCTTCATAAAAATGATCCTTCGCCTTACGCAAATTGAGTACGAAAACGTGCTGGACTCTTGATGTATAACAGATTAGCCGCTGATTATTGCATGTAATAATCGGCCTGTCTCAGCCAATTTATGCGCATAACATTGACAATCCCAGCATTTTATTCATCGGCCTGTCATCTTTCGCTGTTATGGCTTTTTTTTGGTCAGCTTACCGCTTTAACCGGTATCGCTTAGTACCATAATAGTTAACGCATTGTTAAATATAGGTTTTTAAAAACAGTTAATTCGTCATGACACGATTAGGCACAGCAGATTATTTTCCATAATGCCGCAAACCTGGTCGCATCCCGCGGTATTCATCGCTGGCATCTGAATATCTGTGTGAATGTCATAAGTGTGCGTTATGGCGCTAGATCGTCCTGGGCATTTTCAGTAGGTTATAAAGACTTTGTTACATAGTGCATTTCGCTCATAAAAAGCTGAAACAGCGTTTCGGCTTTTAAGCATGTGCCCCTTACAGAACCTCATCCTTTAATCATGGAAAGGAAACAGTATGTTAATTGGGATACCCAAAGAGCGGTTAGCTAACGAGTCCCGCGTCGCAGCGACGCCAAAGACCGTTGAGCAGCTCGTTAAGCTGGGATTCAGCGTCACCGTTGAGCAGGGCGCCGGTCTACGCGCCAGCTTTGATGATGACAGTTTTATCGCCGCCGGTGCCAGCATCAGTCATCCGCAGGATGTCTGGCAGTCCGACATCGTGCTGAAGGTGAACGCGCCAGACGACAGCGAGATCGCCCTGATGCGCGCGGGCAGTACGCTGGTGAGCTTTATCTGGCCAGCACAGAACCCGGCGCTGCTGGAGAAATTATCCGCACGCAACATCACCGTAATGGCGATGGATTCCGTACCGCGTATTTCGCGCGCGCAGTCGCTGGATGCGCTCAGCTCGATGGCGAACATCGCCGGTTACCGTGCCATTGTCGAAGCAGCCCATGAGTTTGGCCGCTTCTTTACCGGGCAAATTACCGCCGCCGGTAAAGTGCCACCGGCAAAAGTGATGGTCATCGGGGCTGGCGTGGCCGGTCTGGCGGCGATTGGCGCGGCGGGCAGCCTCGGTGCCATCGTGCGCGCCTTCGATACCCGTCCGGAAGTGAAGGAGCAGGTGCAGAGTATGGGCGCCGAGTTCCTTGAACTCGACTTTCAAGAGGAAGCGGGCAGCGGCGACGGTTACGCCAAAGTGATGTCCGAGGCCTTTATCAAGGCGGAAATGGCGCTGTTCGCGGCGCAGGCGCAGGAAGTGGACATTATCGTCACCACCGCGCTGATCCCGGGCAAGCCGGCACCGAAGCTGATCACCGCAGAGATGGTGGCCAGCATGAAGCCGGGCAGCGTGATTGTTGATCTCGCGGCAGCCACCGGCGGTAACTGCGATCTGACTGTCGCCGACCGCGTCACGCTGAGCGACAACGGCGTCAAAATCATCGGCTACACCGATCTGCCGAGCCGGCTGCCAACGCAGTCCTCGCAGCTGTACGGCACCAACCTGGTGAACCTGCTGAAGCTGCTGTGTAAAGAGAAAAACGGCGAGATCGTGGTTGATTTTGACGATGTCGTGGTGCGCGGCGTCACGGTAATTCGTGACGGCGAAGTGACCTGGCCTGCGCCACCGATTCAGGTCTCTGCTGCGCCACAGGCCGCAAAACCTGCCGCACAGCCGCAGGTGAAAGCGGCAGAGAAGCCCGCTGCGCCGTGGCGCAAATATCTGCTGCTGGCGCTCGCGGTAGTGCTGTTCGGCTGCCTGGCCAACGTCGCGCCAGCGGAATTCCTGTCGCACTTCACCGTGTTCGCGCTTGCCTGCGTCGTCGGGTATTACGTGGTGTGGAACGTCAGTCACGCGCTGCATACGCCGTTAATGTCCGTCACCAACGCCATCTCCGGCATTATTGTGGTGGGCGCGGTGCTGCAGATGGGCCATGGCGGCTGGGTCACCTTCCTGGCGTTTATCGCCGTCCTGATTGCCAGCATCAATATCTTCGGTGGTTTCACCGTCACCCAGCGCATGCTGAAAATGTTTCGTAAGAATTAAGGGGTAACAACATGTCTGGCGGATTAGTGACTGCAGCATACATTGTTGCCGCAATTCTGTTTATTTTCAGCCTGGCCGGGCTCTCGAAGCATGAGACCTCAAAGCAGGGCAATATTTTTGGTATCAGCGGCATGGCGCTGGCGCTGCTCGCCACCATTTTTGGTCCGCACAGCGGCCACGTGGCGTGGATTCTGCTGGCGATGGTGATCGGCGGTGCGATTGGCGTGCGTCTGGCGAAGAAAGTCGAAATGACCGAAATGCCGGAGCTGGTGGCGATTTTGCACAGCTTTGTCGGTCTGGCGGCGGTGCTGGTCGGGTTCAACAGCTACCTTGACCACGCGCCCGGGCTGTCAGCGGTGATGGAAAATATCCATCTGACCGAAGTGTTCCTCGGCATCTTTATCGGCGCGGTGACCTTCACCGGTTCGGTGGTGGCATTTGGCAAACTGCGCGGCAAGATCTCCTCAAAAGCGCTGATGCTGCCGCATCGCCATAAAATGAATCTGGCGGCGCTGGTGGTCTCATTCCTGCTGATGCTGTGGTTTGTGCGTACCGACAGCACCGCTGCACAGGTCGTTGCGCTGCTGCTGATGACGGTGATTGCGCTGGTGTTCGGCTGGCATCTGGTGGCGTCGATTGGCGGTGCGGATATGCCGGTGGTGGTCTCGATGCTCAACTCCTATTCGGGCTGGGCGGCGGCGGCGGCGGGCTTTATGCTGAGCAACGACCTGCTGATCGTCACCGGTGCGCTGGTGGGCTCCTCCGGTGCCATCCTGTCGTACATTATGTGTAAAGCGATGAACCGTTCCTTTATCAGCGTGATTGCCGGCGGGTTCGGTACTGACGTGAGCGGTGCGGATGCGGGCGAAGAAGCGGGTGAACACCGTGAGATCAGCGCGGAAGAGACGGCAGAACTGCTGAAAAACTCGACCTCGGTGATCATCACGCCGGGCTACGGGATGGCGGTCGCCCAGGCGCAGTATCCGGTGGCAGAGATCACCGAGAAGCTGCGCGCGCGCGGTATTAAGGTGCGTTTCGGTATTCACCCGGTAGCCGGTCGTTTGCCGGGGCACATGAACGTGCTGCTGGCGGAAGCCAAAGTGCCGTACGATGTGGTGCTGGAGATGGATGAGATCAACGATGATTTCAGCGATACCGACACCGTGCTGGTTATCGGTGCCAATGACACCGTCAACCCGGCGGCCCAGGACGATCCGCGCAGCCCGATTGCCGGTATGCCGGTGCTGGAAGTGTGGAAAGCGCAAAACGTCATCGTGTTCAAACGCTCGATGAACACCGGCTATGCCGGGGTGCAGAACCCGCTGTTCTTTAAAGAGAACACCCAGATGCTGTTTGGCGATGCCAAAGCCAGCGTCGAAGGCATTCTGCGCGCGCTGTAGGAAACGAAAAGGGCGGTGATGTCACCGCCCTGACAAGCTCAAACCGGGGCGGCACAGGATGGCCGCCCTGTGTTATTTAATCCTCTTCATCTTCCTCATCGTCGAGGTCAATCGGCGATTTGAAATCATCCGGCTTAATCGCCAGCAAATCACAGCGCAGGTGATCGATCACCTGTTCAGCGGTATTGCCGAGAAACGCAGCTGACAGACCGGTACGACCGATGGTGCCCAGCACCACAATCCCGGCGTCGAGATGCGACGCGATATCCGGGATGACTTCTTCCGGCAGGCCCTTCGCTACGTGGGTAAACTCCTCGCCGATGGAAAATTTCTGGCGCAGTGCTTTCATCGCCACCAGATGCTGGCCGCGAATCGCATCGTTATAGACGCTGGGATCAAAATCCGGCAATTCGATGGCAATGTTAATCGGTGTGACAGGATAGGCGCCCACCAGATGCACTTCGGTGTGATTCACCATTTCAGCCAGCTGCGTGGTCTCGCGGATCAGTTTTTGATTAAGCTCATCATGATGCGGTTCCTCGCTGGCAAGGTTTACCGCCACCACCGCTTTGCCGCCTTCCGGCCACGGCTGGTCTTTGACCATCCATACCGGGCACGGGCACTTACGCAGCAGGTGCCAGTCGGTAGGGGTAAAAATCACCGCTTCCAGACGATCGTGCTGGTGCGCCATCTTCAGGACCAAATCATGCTGATGCGCCAGCACTTCCTGAATGATGGCTTCGTACGGCCGGTTATGCCACACCACTTTGATCTCAATATCCACGCCGGCTTCCAGATAGGCCTGCGCCTGTTCGCGGATCCATTCGGTACGCTGGCTAATCACCCCTTTGCGCATGTTGACGCGCTCGTCGGGTGACAGCAGGGTGGTCATTTCGTAGGAGAAGTCGTAGATAGGCAGGAAGGCTTTGATTTTTCCGCCGATACGTTGATTGAGATACACCGCACGCCGCAGCGCCGGCTGGTCGTCCTGCTGAGCATCAATCGCCACCAGAATATGCTGATACCGGGACATAAGGCACTCTCCTCAAACCAAAGCGAAGTTGGATTAAAGATAGCCTAAGATGGCGCAGGGCAGAAGCGGAAAAGTTGTTGCCGGATCAATAAAATAACATTTATCGACCCGGCAGGCGGTTACGCTGCCTGATCGGTCTGGCCGGCCAGTTCAGCCAGCAGCGCATGGTTTTCGATGGTGATATATTTGCCTTTCACCGCCAGCATGCCGCTTTTCTGGAAACGTCCCAGCAGACGGCTGATGGTTTCGACGGTGAGTCCCAGATAGTTACCGATGTCGCCGCGCGTCATGGTCAGGCGGAATTCACGCTGTGAGAAACCGCGCTGGCCGAAGCGACGCGACAGGTTCCAGATAAACGCCGCCAGACGCTCTTCCGCGTTCTTCTTCGACAGCAGCAGGATCATATCCTGATCGCCTTTGATCTCGCCGCTCATCAGACGCATCATCTGCTGACGCAGCGCCGGCATTTTACCGGACAGATCGTCGAGGGTTTCAAACGGGATTTCACACACCATGGCCGTTTCCAGCGCCTGAGCGAAGCTCGGATGATGCGCGCTGACGATGGCGTCAAAGCCCACCAGATCGCCCGCCAGATGGAAACCGGTGATCTGTTCATCACCCTGTTCGGTAATGGTGTAACTTTTAATGGTGCCGGAGCGGATAGCATAAAGGGATTTCAGTTCATCACCGGCTTTGAACAGCGTCTGGCCTTTCTGAATCGGCTTTTTGCGTTCAATAATATTGTCCAGCTGATCCAGTTCATGTTCGTTCAGCGTGAAGGGAATACACAACTGGCTGATACTGCAATCCTGACAGTGGATGGCACAACCGCCAGACTGAATACGTCGAATGCTGCGTTTTTCCGGGATCATATAGGTACGCTCGATGATTATTGACTGTCGTCAATTTTAACATTTTTCTCTGTCATGTGAACTCATCCGAGCAGTAATAATGATCAAAACCGCACAAATGCTGGGTATTCGCGGCTTTGATGTCTGCAGATTACCAGCCGGTTTTTGATCTGGAACGTTTTCTTTCCATATTTACATCCGGACACAACCTGATCCTGCGCAGAAAGCGACGGATGTGATAGCGGAGAACCTTTGCTACTATTTTGCTTTCGGGTGGCATGTTGCGCCCGATTCACCACCAGGCGTGAGGAAAACACCATGAACCTTGATGATGAAGACCTTTTCCGCGATGCCATGGGTGATGTAACCCCGTTAAAAGATTGCGCCAACACCCAGTGGCTGCGCGCGCCGTCAACCAAAGCACCGCGCCAGCAGCCGCATGACGACGCACCGGACAACTTCCTGACGCGCGGCTTCCTTGAGATTATCCCGCGCGACACGCCGCTGGAATATAAAGCCGATGGCATTCAGCAGGGCGTGCTCGACAAGCTGCGGCTGGGCAAATATACGCTGGACGCCAGTCTTAATCTGTTACGCCAGCCGGTAGAGACCTGCCGGCAATCGCTGTTTAGCTTTATGCTGGAAGCGCGCAAACAGGGCCTGCGCAATCTGCTGATTATTCATGGCAAAGGGCGGGATGATGAAGCGCACGCCAATATTGTCCGCAGCTACGTGGCACGCTGGCTGCGGCAATTTGACGACGTTCAGACCTTCTGCAGCGCGCAACCGCAGCACGGTGGCAGCGGTGCAGTTTATGTCGGGCTGCGCAAAACCGATCGCGCGCGCCTCGACAATCGCGAACGCCACGCCAAACGCAGCCGTTAACTGTGAAATTTGCGGATGGTGGCCATCAGCACTTCCGCGCTTAGCGAGAGAGAGTGGCCGCTGCGGGTAATAATGCCCACCGGCTCGCCGGGGCCGGGCGATGCGATTGGCAGTGCGCTGAGCGCATTGTGACTTAAATCTTCCTTCACCGCGCCGGATGGCACAAACCACACATAGTCATACCGCAGCGCCAGCTGGCGGGCCAGCGAGGTGGACGAGGTTTCGACACAGTTGCCCGGCAGCGAGCAGCCTTGTTCATCCAGCATGTGCTGGGCAATACGCCGCGGCGCGGTGCCTTCAGGCGAAATCACTACCGGCCACTGCATGGCACGGGAAAGTGTGACGTTGTCACTTAAGAGCGGGTGCTCCGGTCGCACCACCAGCTTGAGCGATTCGAGAAACAGCAATTCGTAGGTCAGGCCGGTCATCATTTCGCTGTCCGCCATACGGCCAATGCCAATATCAAACTCCCCGGCGCGCAGGCCAGCCAGCAGCACATTATTGTGCAGCGTGGCCACCTGTACCGTGGTGTTCGGCTGCTGCTCATGGAAGCGATCCAGGATCTGCGGCAGCATCCCCATGGCGGCGGTGGTGAGGGCGCCAAGGCGGATCACGATCGGGCGTCCGGAAACCGGTGAGTTGAAACTTTGTCCGGCGTGGTTAAGCGCATCCAGTACTTTCACCGCGTGGGTCAGGAACTGTTCTCCCAGCGTCGTCAGCTGAGCACCAAGGCGACCGCGCTCAAACAGACGTGCGCCCGCCAGTTCCTCCAGCTCATTGAGCGTTTTAGACAGCGCCGGCTGACTCAGATTCAGGGTTTCCGCCGCGCGGCCCAGGGTGCCCTGTTGCGCGACTGCCACAAAGGTGTGTAAATGGCGCAGACGAATGCGCTGATTAAAGAGATGATTTTTATCCATAAACGCCAGCGTAATGAGTCAGAGCGGTCAGCGGCAAGTGGCTGACTAAGATTCTGTTAACTTACCTGCAAAATTATATTAACAAAAACGGTCGGCGTGAGAAGTTTTAGTAAGTGGCTGTATTGGTTGGCTTTATAAATAACCGGGCGTCCGGGCGCGTTTCTGCATTCAGCGTTATCAGTCGCTTAGCGGGAAAAATGTTGAATAATTCTCAATTTCACTTAAAAATACTGCCCGTTATTGTTAACGATGCGCTATCATAAGCGCCGTTTTTTTTACCAAAACTGATGACCTATTCGTGATAATCCTGCAGGAGTGGTACCGTGACCAGCGCTGAAGCCATTGACGTCCGCCAGCTCATCAATCAGAGCGCGTTAAGCAGCTGGCAGAAGCGTTTAATTGCGCTGTGCTTTGTCGTGGTGGCGCTGGATGGCATGGATATCGCGCTAATGGGCTTTATCGCGCCGACGCTGAAAGCCAGCTGGGGCGTGACCAATCATCAGTTGGGGATGGTGATCAGCGCGGCGCTGATTGGCCTGGCGCTGGGTGCCATGGTGGCTGGACCGCTGGCCGATCGCTACGGCCGCCGCGTGATGATCCTGCTCAGCGTGCTGTTTTTTGGCCTCTGGACGCTGGCGACCGCCATGGCGCAAAACATCGAACAGATGATGCTGTTCCGCTTCCTCACCGGTCTGGGGCTGGGAGCGGCGATGCCCAACGTCGGCACGCTGGTGGCCGAATACGCGCCCGAGCGGCGTCGGTCGTTTATTATCACCGTGGTGTTCTGCGGCTTCACCTTTGGCGCGGCCTCCGGCGGTTTTGCCGCCTCGTGGCTGCTGCCGCGCTATGACTGGCATTCGGTGATGCTGATGGGCGGCGTGCTGCCGCTGCTGGTGCTGCCGTTTCTGCTGCGCGGCCTGCCGGAGTCGGTGCGCTTTCTCATCAGCCAGCGCGCGCCTGCTGCGCGCATTCACGCCATTCTGGCGCGCATGCTGCCGGGCAGCGTCCGGCCTGACAGCCATTTTCAAAGCAGTGAACCGCTGGCCGCGCGCCACGGTGCAGTGGCCACCGTCGTCTCATCCCGCTATCTGTTTGGCAGCCTGATGCTGTGGGGCGGCTACTTCATGGGGCTGTTTCTGGTCTACCTGATTGGCAGCTGGCTGCCATCGCTGATTAACACGCTGGGCATGTCTGTCACCGAAGCGGCCATCGTCACCGCCATGTATCAGGCGGGCGGCACCGTTGGCTCACTGTTTGCCGGCTGGCTGATGGACCGCATCAACGCCAATCTGGCGCTGGCCATCATTTACTTTTGCGGCGGCATCGCCATCGTGGCGCTCGGGTTTTCCCCGGCGCAGGTCGGGTTGATGAGCGCCATCGCCTTCTGCAGCGGCTTCTGTTTTAACGGTGCCAACACCGGCATGAATGCACTCTCGGCCAGTTACTATCCCACCCATGCCCGCGCGACCGGCTCCAGCTGGATGCACGGCGTTGGCCGCATCGGCGCAATCATCAGCGCCTTCGTCGGCGCTGAGCTGCTGTCCCTCGGCTGGTCGTTTAGCCAGATCTTTCTGCTGCTGGCGTTGCCGGCGGCGCTGACCACGCTGATGCTGATACTGAAATGCCGCTTTGGTGACCAGCCGCGCGCCACCGAGTGACAGGGCGATCACAGTTCCGCGAAAATGTTACCCGCCGCTAAAGGGTTGATCTACAGTAGCAGCAACCCTTTAGCCCAAGGTGATGACCATGGATAACTTTCTCACCCGCGATGCCATCCGCACGCTGTTCTCTCAGGCCATGTCGGCCATGTACCAGCAGGAGGTGCCGCAGTATGGCACCCTGACGCAGCTGGTTACCGCCGTTAACGAACGCACTTTAGAAGCGCAGCCGGCGCTGAAAAACCGTCTGGCCGCTGCCGATGAGCTGAGCCGGCTCGGCGTGGAGCGTCACGGTGCCATTCGCGTCGGCACTGCCGCAGAGCTCAGCACGCTGCGGCAGATGTTTGCCGTGATGGGGATGGAGCCGGTGGGCTATTACGATCTGTCACAGGCGGGCGTGCCGGTGCACTCTACTGCCTTTCGCCCGGTCAGCGACAGCGCGCTGCGGCGCAATCCCTTCCGCGTTTTCACCTCGCTGCTGCGGCTGGAGCTGATCGACGATGCCGCACTGCGCGACAAAGCCGCGGCTATTCTGGCGGCGCGCGACATCTTCACGCCTGGCTGCCGGGCACTGATCGCGCAGCATCAGCAGCAGGGCGGTCTCAATGCTGCGGATGCCGCCCGCTTTGTTCAGGAGGCGCTGGAAACCTTTCGCTGGCATGCGCACACCACGGTGGACAGCGCCACCTACCGCGCGTTGAGCCAGCAGCATCGCCTGATTGCCGACGTAGTCTGCTTCCGCGGCTGCCACATCAATCACCTGACGCCACGTACGCTGGATATCGATCGCGTACAGGCGCTGATGCCTTCGCGCGGCATCGAACCGAAAATCCTGATTGAAGGGCCGCCGCCGCGCGCGGTGCCGATTCTGCTGCGCCAGACCAGCTTCAAAGCGCTGGAAGAGGCGGTGCATTTTAATGATGGCACGCCTGGCACCCATACCGCGCGCTTTGGTGAAATTGAGCAGCGCGGCGCGGCGCTTACGCCTAAAGGCCGCGCGCTGTACGACCGGCTGCTGGCGCAGGCCGGTACCGGCAGCGATAACCAGCAGCATCAGCTGCACCTCAGCGCGGTGTTTCGTGATTTTCCTGATGATGAACAGACGCTGCGCGAGCAGGAACTGGCGTGGTTCCGCTACCGTCTGACGCCGCAGGGCGAGCATCAGCCGCCGCGCGCCGGGGAAACCGTGGCGCAGCTGCTGGCCGCCGGACGTTTACAGGCGGAACCGATTGTCTACGAAGATTTTCTGCCGGTGAGCGCGGCCGGCATCTTCCAGTCTAATCTGGGCAACCAGACTCAGGCCCGCAGCGCCGGGAATGCCAGCCGTGCCGATTTTGAAGCCGCGCTCGGTGCCGCCGTGCAGGATGAGATGGTGCTGTATCAGCAGACGCAACAGCGCAGTCTGGCCCGCTGCGGCGTGCAGGAATAGGGCGTAAAAAAGCGGCCTGAAAAGTGACAGGATCACTTTTACAGGCCGGCTGTTTTTCTTTCTAATGATTATTGCAGGCGTGCGTCGCGCACCAGCGTATATTTTCCGGCACCCAGGAACAGGATGGCCAGCGCGCCCAGCAGGTAAAGCGCTTCCGTTTCCAGCGACCAGGCGCCGACATCGGTGCGATGCCAGAGTGCGCCCATTTTCACCAGCAGCGTTGCGACTACCATGTTAACGGCAATGATAAAGGCCGCCGGACGCGTCAGCAGGCCAACGATGACCATGATGGGTGCCACAATTTCCCCGATGTAAGCACCGTAAGCGATGAAACCTGGCATGCCTTTGACGCTGAGCAGATGGGCGATCCAGCCGACGCCATGAATCGCCTTAAACTCGCCATGAAACAGCAACAGCCCGCCGAAGGTTAAGCGTAACAGCAATTTACCGAAATCCGGGTGATCGCTCATCCGGGTGAACAGCTGATTGATGCCAGCAAACATCGCGTCTCTCCGTCACGCCAGGTTAACTTGCAACCATAAAACAGAATGCGCCGCTGCAGTTAACCAAAAAATTTGATGAAATTGTTCAATGAATCGGTCGCTTATTCGGCTTAATCTGCAAATGCTTGCAGAACATAGACATTCCACTGAGGCCTGCAAATAATGGAATCAGGCTTTACCAGGAACCCGCAATGAAAAATGAACGACGTCTGAGGATCATGACGGCAGAAGGTGAACTCAGAGGCCTGATGGATGATGAACTGTTTACCTTTAAAGGAATACCTTATGCAGCGCCGCCGGTTGGCGCACTGCGCTGGCGTCCGCCGCAGCCGGTGGTACCGTGGCAAACGCTGCGCGATGCCACCGCGTGGGGCGATGCCAGCTGGCAAAATCGTGACTACTGCGTGGCGGCCGGCGGCGGCGATCCGGGCCGCTTCAGCGAAGATTGCCTCTATCTGAATGTCTGGACGCCGGATGTCGAACCCGCTACGCCGTTACCGGTGATGGTATGGCTGCACGGCGGTGGCTTCAGCATCGGCGCCGGCAGCCTTGATCCCTATCGCGGCAAAGCGCTGGCAGCGCAGGGCGTGGTGGTGGTGACACTCAATTACCGCCTTGGCCATTTCGGCTTTTTCGCGCATCCGGCGCTCGACGCCCAGTATCCGCCGGGCAAGGTGGTCAATAATTTTGCGCTGCTGGATCAGATTGCCGCGCTGCAGTGGATTCAGCGCAACATTCCGGCGTTTGGCGGCGATCGCCATAACGTCACGCTGTTTGGCGAATCGTCCGGCGCGCGCAGCGTACTGTCGCTGTGTTGCTCGCCGCTGGCCGAAGGACTGTTTCATAAGGGCATCGTGCAAAGTGCCTACAGCCTGCCGGACGTGCCGCATAAGCAGGCGCAGCAAACCGGCCTGCAGGTGGCAGCGCATTTCAATCTGGCCGCGGACGCCAGTGCGGAGCAGCTGCGCGCACTGCCGGCCGACAGTTTCTGGCCGCTGGAGCGACCGCTGGCGCTGGGGCCGGTGGCCATCAGCGGCGATGCGGTGCTACCCAGACCGATGCTCGACACCTTTATGGCGGGTAAACAGCATCGCGTGCCATTGATGATTGGCAGCAACAGCGATGAAGCCAGCGTGCTGGACTACTTCGGCGTGGATGCCCGCAGCGTGTTACAACAACTGCGCAGCAAAAGTCGCCTGAGTTATCGCCTGCTGAAGTGGCTGTACGATATCCATGATGACAGCCTGCTGGGGCGCGCGGTGGCGCGCGACATGGCGTTTACCGTCATGCCGCTGCTGGTGGCACAGTCGCAGCACAGCATCGGCATGCCTGCATGGCGTTACTGGTTTGATTATGTGTCAGAAAACGCGCGTCATCTCTACCCGCACGGCACCTGGCACGGCAACGAAATTCCTTATGTCTTCAATACGCTCGCGACGCTGCCGCCGCCGGGTGACTGGCATTACAGCGCCAGCGATATCGCCTTTGCCGGTCGCGTCAGCGCCTGGTGGGTGGCCTTTGCGCGGGATGCCAGTGAGTTCAGCCATCGGCTGCGGCTCGACGGGGAACCCGACTGGCCGGTGTGGCGGCCGGGTGAAGATTTGACTTTCGCCTTTGGCCACGACGGTAAAGCGGAATCGGTGCTGAAGGCGCGATTTATGCGCGGCCGTCTGCGTCTGTTTCGCCTGATGATGCGCAGCCACGTTAAACTTTAATAAGCCTGCTAATCATGTAAAAACATCAATGTTTTTTTAAGGCAAATTAGCCGCTATCTGCCTGATTTTACGACCGCTCAGCCGCCCCGCGCGGCACCCCACCCTGCAATTAATTAGCTTACAAAACATTTATCTTTTCCCGGTTCGCTGCCGATAAATACCCTAAGCCCTGTTTTATCCGGGCTGCCAGCGTTCACACCAGGGGATTATGTATGGGTATGTTAAAAAACTTCACGATTCGCGCCGTTATGCTGACCATTCTCGGGCTTTTCTGCCTGTTATGGTGTGGCGTAGGGCTGTTCAGCGTCCACTCGCTGAATGCGCTCGGCGAGGGTAACGAGATTGATCGTCAGCTGGTAAACCAGATGACGGCGCTCAGCAAAGGCAACGATCAATATTTCCGCGTGGTCACGCGTCTGTCGCGGGTAATGGAAGGCCGCACCGCCGGTAACGCGCCGACCGCAGAAGCGTTCGCGCCGGTGCAGCAGGCACTGGATAACATGAAACAGCAGTTAAGCCAGTTCAAAGCCATGGCGCCGGGTCCGATGGACAGCGAGACGGTGAACAATGTGATCAGCAGCTGGCAGAAACTGCTGGATGAGGGGATCGCACCACAGGTGGCGCTGGCGCAGCAGGCTTCACTGGATGCATGGCGCGCGCAGGCCAACAATGTCACGCCGCCGCTGAGCCGGGCGTTTGGTGCCAGCGCAGAAGCGTTTAATCAGGCCGCCAGCAGCAAGCTGGATGAGACCCGCGTGACCGTGGATACGCTTACCAGCATGACCAAAGTGATTATTGTGTCGGCGGTGGTGTTCGGCTTATTGATTCTGCTGTTCACTGACCGTTACCTGGTGACGATGCTGGTGAAACCGCTGGATCGCATCCGTAACCATTTCACGGTGATTGCGCAGGGCGATCTCAGCCAGCCGGTGGAAGAATTTGGCCGCAACTGCGTCGGCAAACTGGTGCCACTGCTGCGGGCGATGCAGGACAGCCTGCGTGAAGCAGTCAGCGCCATCCGCAGCGGCACGGAGAACATCTATCGCGGCGCGGCAGAAATTTCAGCCGGCAATAACGATCTTTCATCGCGCACCGAAGAGCAGGCGGCCGCGCTGGAACAGACCGCGGCCAGCATGGAGCAACTGACCGCCACGGTGAAATTCAACGCCGACAACGCACGTCAGGCCAGCGCGCTGGCGGAGACCGCCACCGGCACCGCGCAGCAGGGCGGCCGTCTGGTTGGCGAAGTGGTGACCACCATGCAGGGCATTTCCGGCAGTTCGAAAAAGATTGCCGAAATCACCAGCGTGATCAACGGCATCGCCTTCCAGACCAACATCCTGGCGCTCAACGCGGCAGTCGAAGCGGCGCGTGCCGGTGAGCAGGGGCGCGGCTTTGCCGTGGTGGCCAGCGAAGTGCGCAACCTGGCGCAACGCAGCGCCGGCGCCGCAAAAGAGATCGCCACGCTGATTGAAGATTCAGTATCACGCGTTGAAAAGGGCTCGGAGCTGGTCAGCAGCGCCGGCAGCACCATGCATGACATTCTGAAGTCGGTGCAGGATGTGAACGAGATCATGAAGCACATCGCTGCCGCGTCGGAAGAGCAGAGCAAAGGGATTTCGCAGGTCGGCACCGCCGTCACTGAAATGGACAGCGTCACCCAGCAGAACGCGTCGCTGGTGGAGCAGGTGTCGGCGGCGGCCAGCGCGCTGGAGCGTCAGACCGAAGAGCTGCAGGCGTCGGTGGCGAAGTTCCGTCTGTCCGACAGCGCGCCGCGCGCGCAGGCTGTGGCATCCACTGCCGCGCCTGCGCTGCGCCGGCCGGTATTATCTGCCGCCGCAGGCGCTCAGGGTAAACCCGCCAGCAGTGAAGAGTGGGTTTCATTCTGAGGCTGACACAACCACGCCACCAGCTGCGGCAAAAACGGTGGCGCATCTTTTTCCGCCCGCTGTAACAGGCTGTAGCTCGCCCCGGTTGCCACACTCGCGGCAAACGGGGCGATTAACCGCCCGTTCGCCAAATCATTCTCCACCAGCGTAATATCCGCCACCGTCACGCCAAATCCCTGAATCGCCGCGCTGATCGCCAAATCCATGGTGGCGAAGTGCTGATTGCGCGCCATCGGCAGCTGCTCCGCCTGGCCGGACAGCCACAGCTGCCAGTCGCGCGTATCGCCGGTCGGGTGCAGGAAGGTAAATCTGGCCAGTTCACTGACATGGCGCGGCGCCGGCACGCTGCTGGCCAGCACCGGCGTCAGGCGCTCGGCAAACAGCGGAATGGCACCGGCAGGCGGCGTGCCGAATACAATCGCCGCATCAAAGTTTTCCAGCTGCGACGCGTGATCGAGCGTGGTGGTCAGCGCCACGTGAATGTCTGGCCGCTGCTGCTCCAGCGCCACCAGACGCGGCACCAGCCAGCGCATGGCGCAGGTCGGGGCTTTCAGCCGAATCGAGGCATTGCTGCGGCTGGCTTTCTCTGTGGCATTGATCAGCAGATTGAATCCCTGTTGCAGCTCCGGCAGCAGCGCCGCGCCCTGATCGGTGAGATGCAGACCGCGCGCGTGGCGTTCAAACAGGGCAAATCCCAGCCAGCTCTCCAGCGCCGCAATTTTGCGGCTCACCGCGCCCTGAGTGATGCACAGTTCGCTGGCGGCGCGCGTCAGGTTGAGATGACGGGCAGTGACCAGAAAGGCATGAATGGCGTTGAGCGGCAGAGCAGAGCGGGACATAACGGCCTCAAGCTATGATTTTTTATCATGGCTATTATGACAACAATTCGCTTGTCGACTCAAGCGTCGCGCCGTTGAATAGAAATCTACTTCCGATACGTGGTTATGCAACCTGTGGAGCAATGATGACCCTGAACAGCAGCGTGAAGCTCTCCTCCAAACAGCCGGACGTCGGCACCACCATTTTTAGCGTGATCGGCCAGCTGTCCGCACAGCACCAGGCCGTTAATCTGTCCCAGGGCGCGCCCAATTTCCCGTGTGACCCGCAGCTGGTTGAGCTGGTCAGCCAGGCGATGCGCGACGGCCATAATCAGTACGCCGCGATGACCGGTTTACCGGCGCTGCGTGAAGCGCTGGCGGAGAAAGTGCACCGCCTGTATGGCCAGCCGTACGATGCCGCCAGCGAAGTCCTGATCACCGGCAGTGCCAGTCAGGGCATCTACATGGCGATTTCGGCGCTGGTGCATCCGGGTGATGAAGTGATCTTTTTTGAGCCAGCCTTTGACAGCTACGCGCCGGTGGTGCGGTTACAGGGCGCGACGCCGATCGGCCTCAAGCTGCAGGTGCCCGATTTTGCGATTGACTGGGACGAACTGCGTGCCGCGATCACGCCGCGTACGCGCATGATTATCATCAATACGCCACATAACCCGAGCGGACAGGTACTGAATGCCGCCGATCTCGACCAGCTGGCGGCCCTGACGCGTAACACTGACATCGTGGTGTTGTCTGATGAAGTCTACGAACACATCGTGTTTGACGGCCAGACGCACTGCGGCATGGCCACGCATGCGGAACTGGCACAGCGCAGCGTGGTGGTGTCCTCTTTCGGCAAAACCTTCCACGTCACCGGCTGGCGCGTCGGCTATGCGCTGGCGCCTGCTGCGCTGATGGCGGAGATCGTCAAGGTGCATCAGTTCATGATGTACGCCGCCGATACGCCCATGCAGGTTGGCTTCGCGCAGTATCTGCAGAACCCGCAAAACTATCTGCAGCTGTCGTCGTTTTATCAGGCGAAGCGCGACCGGCTGCAGACGCTGCTGCAGGATTCACCGTTCAGGCTGTTACCGAGCGCCGGTTCGTTCTTTATGTTGGCCAGCTACGGACATTTCAGTGACGAAAGCGACAGTGAAATGGTAAAACGTCTCATCGTCGATCACGGTGTGGCCACCATTCCGTTGTCGGCGTTTTATATGGATGGCACTGACAATAAATTAATCCGCCTTTCTTTTGCTAAAGACGACGCAACGCTCGAAGCCGGCGCGCAGGCGCTGTGCCGGGTTAAAGGGTAATTAGGGGAAAATAATGAAAAAACTGAACGCACTGTTTATCGCACTGGGCATGATCACCTCCGTGCAGGCGCTGGCGCAGGAGAGCCTGCGCTACGGTCTGGAGTCGCAATATCCGCCGTTTGAAAGCCGCAACGCGCAGGGCGAGCTGGAGGGTTTTGACATCGAACTGGGCAAAGCTATCTGCCAGGTCGGCCATTTTGACTGCAAATGGGTTGAGAGCAGCTTTGATGCGCTGATCCCGGCGCTGCAGGCGAAAAAATTTGATGCGATTAACTCGGCGATGAACATCACCGAGGCGCGGGCGAAAAGTATCGACTTCACCAACCCGATCTACCGCATTCCTACCATGCTGATCGTGAAGCAGGGCGAGAAACTCGAGCCGACGGCGGCGTCACTGAAAGGTAAAAATATTGGCGTGCTGCAGGGCTCAATCCAGGAAACCTACGCTAAAAAGCACTGGGAATCCCAGGGCGTGACGGTGACGTCGTATCAGGATCAGAACCAGGTGTATAACGATATGGTCGCTGGCCGTCTTGACGGTACGCTGGTGATGTCCGCCGCCGGTCAGTCTGGTTTCCTCGATAAGCCGCAGGGCAAAGGTTTCGCCTTTGCCGGTAAGCCGGTGGAAGACGACACCATTCTCGGTTCCGGCATTGGTTTCGGTCTGCGCAAAGGCGATAGCAAGCTGAAAGGTGAACTGGATGCGGCCATCGCCAAAGTCCATGCCGACGGCACCGTCACTAAACTGGCGGCGAAATTCTTCCCGGGCATTGACGTCAGCGTCAGCAAATAAGCGGGTGTCAGCCTGACCGGCAGTCGCCGGTCAGGCAGTTTCAACGTTTCTCTGCAACCGCGCTTATCGGGCTGCCAGATAACAGAGTGCTTCCGCCACCTGATACGACTTCACAAATGACGGGATCGGCAGGAATTCAAAGCGCGAATGGAAATTGTGCGCGCCGGTGAAGAAATTCGGCGTCAGTAACCCTTTGGCCGACAGCGCAGACCCATCGGTGCCGCCGCGCATCGGAATCACTTTAGGTTCCACGCCCACCTGCTGCAGCGCAGCAAAAATCAGATCGATTGCCCGCCGGTCCTCACCAATCGCGTTACTGATGTTGCTATAGATATCATTGATCTTCAGCGCGACGTGACCAGTGGGATAGTGCGCGGCGATCTGATCGGCGACTTCCACCAGCTGCTGCTTCTTCGCATCAAAACCTTTTAAATCGAAATCGCGAATCGACGCTTTCAATACCGCCTGGCTGGCATTGGCCTGCATATCATTGAACCAGATATAGCCTTCGCGCCCGGCGGTATGCTCAGGCGTGGCAAGCCGGTCGAAGCGGGCGATGAAGTCGTGCGCCATCAGCAGCGGATTCACCAGCACGCCTTTGCCCGACATGGGATGCGCCGGCACGCCGGTGAAGGTAATTTCAGCGGAGGCGCCGTTGAAGCACTCATACACCACTTCGCCCAGCTCGCAGCAGTCGATGGTCCAGGCGAAATCGACGTTAAAGCGCGTCTCCAGGTCCAGCGCCTTGGCGCCGCGCAGGCCGATCTCTTCGTCCGGCACAAACGCCACCACCACATCACCGTGATCGCCACGCAGGTTTTCTACCAGCGTCATCACCACGCTGACTGCCGCTTTGTTGTCGGCCCCCAGCACGCTGGTGCCGTCGCTGAACACAATCTCCTGACCGACATACGGCAGGATTTCCGGATGCTCCGCCACCCGCAACCAGATGTCCTGCTGCGCATTCAGACACAGATCCGCGCCCTCAAAGCGCAGGGTTTGCGGATGGATATCCGGCGATAGCCCGACATCGACGGTATCAATATGGGTGATAAAGCCCACGCGCGGCGCGCCAGGCCGGTTGCCTGGTTTCACGGCGGTCACCGTGGCATGCTGATCAATCACCACATCCTGCAGACCGAGATCGCGCAGCTCCTGCGCCAGCAGTTCCGCCATGGCGTGTTGCGACGGCGTACTGGGCAGCGTGCTGGATTTGGCATCGCTCTGGCTGGAGACCGCCAGATAACGGTAAAAACGCTGGGTCAGCTGACGGGCAAGTTGGTCTGTCATCACAATTCCTTATTAGCTTTGCGCCACTGGAGATACGCCAGACGGCTAAATCATGTTATTTATGAAATAAATACCGATGCTGGCTCATGGAAGTCAATAAAAAGCGAGAAGACGATGAAAAAGATGATAGGAAAACTGGCGCTTAGCGCACTGGGGTTAGCGGTTGCAGGCGGCGTCTCGGCGAAGACGCTGGTTTACTGTTCTGAAGGCTCGCCGGAGAACTTCAACCCGCAGCTCTATACCTCCGGTACCAGCGTGGACGCCAGCGCCGTGCCGATTTTTAACCGCCTGGTGGATTTCAAACCGGGCACCACCGAGCTGGTGCCCAGCCTGGCGGAGCGCTGGGAGATCAGCCCGGACGGCAAGGTGTATACCTTCCATCTGCGCAAAGGGGTTAAGTTCCAGAGCAATAAACTTTTTACGCCGTCGCGCGATCTCAACGCCGACGACGTGATCTTCTCGTTTATGCGCCAGCTGGATACGAAAAACCCGTATCACACCGTTTCGGGCGGTAACTATGCCAACTTTGAAAGCCTCGAGCTGGCAAAACTGATCACCCGTATCGATAAGGTGGATGATCTGACAGTGCGGATTACGCTGGCCCATGCCGAAGCGCCGTTTCTCGCCGATCTGGCGTGGTATTTCGCCTCGATTCACTCGGCGGAATATGCCGACCAGATGCTGAAAGCCGGTACGCCAGAAAAAGTGGACATGCAGCCGATTGGCACCGGACCGTTTGAGCTGGTGCAGTATCAAAAAGATTCCCGCATTCTCTACAAAGCCTTCCCGCAGTACTGGCAGGGCAAGGCCAAAATCGATCGTCTGGTGTTTTCCATCACCCCGGACGCCTCGGTGCGCTATGCCAAACTGGAGAAAAACGAGTGCCAGGTAATGCCGTTCCCTAATCCGGCCGATCTCGACAACATGCGCCACAACCCGAACATCACGCTGGAACAGAAATCTGGCCTCAACACCGGTTTCCTGTCGTTCAACACCACCAAAGCCCCGCTGGACAACGTGAAAGTGCGCCAGGCGCTGGCGATGGCCATCAATAAGCAGGCGATCATTGATGCCATCTTCAAAGGTACCGGCACGGTGGCGAAAAATATTCTGCCGCCGGATGTGTGGAGTGCTGATAAAGATCTGCAGGATTACGCCTACGATCCGCAACAGGCCAAAGCGCTGCTGCAGCAGGCCGGCATTCAGCCGGGCACCGAAATTTCGCTGTGGGCGATGCCGGTCCAGCGGCCGTATAACCCCAACGCCCGCCGCATGGCTGAGATGATTCAGGCCGACTGGGCAAAAGTGGGCATCAAAGCCAACATCGTCAGCTATGAGTGGGGCGAATACCTGAAGCGCGTCAAGGGCGGCGAGCATCAGGCGGCGCTGATGGGCTGGACCACCGCCACCGGCGATCCGGATAACTTCTTCGGGCCATTGTACAGCTGCACCTCGGCGAACGGCGGCTCCAACTCGTCCAAATGGTGCTATGCGCCGTTTGAGAAAATCATCACCGAGGCGCGCGCCGAACAAAATCACGACAAGCGCGTGGCGCTGTACCGCGAGGCGCAGCAGATGATGCATGACCAGATGCCGGCGGTCATGATTGCGCACTCAACGATTTTCGAGCCGGTGCGTAAATCGGTCAGCGGCTACCAGGTGGATCCGTTCGGCAAGCACATCTTCTATCCGGTGGATATCACGCCTTAATCGCAGCGGACAGCGCGCTGAGCTGCTGTTGCAGAAAGGTCAGAAACAGAGTCAGGGCGGCGCTGCGGGGTCGCCCTGACTGCGTCTGCAGCTGCAGCGTACGCTGGCTTAGCTGATCGATATTGACCGCGCGCATCACCAGACCCTGCTGCTGCGCTTCCTCCAGGGTAAAACTGCTGCAAATGGTCACCGCCAGCGGCGTGCGCAGTAAAAAATGGAACAGGGTGGAGAAATTGTCGCAGGTCAGCACCGGTTCAATCAGGTGGCCACTCATGTGGCTGGCCAGCTCAAACAGCTGGCGTACCGTGGTGTTTTGCTGCGGTAGTGCCAGCGGATAGTGGCTGAGATCGGCCAGCGCCACCTGCGGCACGCCCGCCAGCGGATGGCTGTCATGCATCACCAGCAGCACCGGCGCCGGCCATGAGCCCACCACCTCAACCGCACGTTCCGCGTGCAGGCTGAATTGCAATGCCACATCGCACTCGCCGCTGCGCAGCAGTTCAGCCACGCCCTGAGCGCTTGCCACCCGGACGTCAAACAGCACGCCGGGATGATCGCGGCGAAAGGCGGCAATCAGCCGGGGCAGCAGGGTAAACGCCAGCCCGTCGGTACAGGCGACACGAATCAGCGTGCGCCGCACCGCCTTCAGCCCTTTGATCTCCGCCAGCGCATACTCCATATCCAGCAGATTTTTACGCACGTGATGGGCAAAAATCTCGCCGGCCTCGGTCAGCACCATCCCGCGCGCATGACGGGCAAACAGCGTCACGCCCAGCTGCTGCTCCAGCCGCTGAATTTGACGGCTGATGGCAGAGACCGCCACAAACAGCTGGGCGCTGGCCGCGCTGAGCGAACCGCAATCGGCTACCGCGAGAAAATAACGCATTTCCGTGCTTAACATGCCATGGCCTCCGTCTGTGCCTGCCTCGAAATCGGGCAACGCAGCTTTGCTTTAAAGGCAAATCTTACTCGATAAATTGATAATTGTGGCAAAGCTGCCTTTCCGCAAAGATGAAAAAACAGCAGACCTATAACAGGCAGGGCAAACATGACAGCACAACAGGCGGTTCAGCAGGCCACCGCATATTTCGACAGCGGGGAATTTCAACGTATCCTGGCGCGCCGCGTGGCGTGGCGCACCGAGAGCCAGCGCGACGATCGCGATGCGGCGTTACAGGACTATTTGCAGCAGGAGATTGCACCGCAACTGCAGGCGCTGGGCTTCACGCTACAGCTCATCGATAACCCGCACGCTGCCGGCCGGCCATTCCTCGTGGCGGTGCGCATGGAAGATCCCGCCTTACCGACCTTGCTGAGCTACGGGCACGGTGATGTGGTATTCGGCGATGACGAAAACTGGCGCAGCGGGCTGTCGCCGTGGCAGCTGACCGAAGAGGGCGATCGCTGGTACGGGCGCGGCAGCGCCGACAACAAAGGTCAGCACTGCGTCAATCTTGCGGCGCTGGAGCAGGTGTACCAGGCGCGCGGCGGCCGTCTCGGCTTTAACTGCAAATGGCTGTTTGAGATGGGCGAAGAGATCAGCTCGCCGGGGCTGGCGCAGCTGTGTCAGCAGCAGGCGGAACTGTTGCAGGCTGACCTGTTCATTGCCTCCGACGGTCCGCGGCTCAACGCCGTGCGGCCGACGCTGTTCCTCGGTTCGCGCGGTGCGGTAAATTTCCGCCTGACCATTAACGCGCGTGACAATGCTTATCACTCCGGCAACTGGGGAGGACTGCTGAGCAATCCCGGCACCCGGCTGGCCAGCGCCATCGCCACGCTGGTGGACGCGCAGGGCGTGCTTCAGGTTGCGGCGCTGCGGCCCGACTCGCTGACGCCGCAGGTGCGCGCCATTCTCAGCGATATCGAGGTGGGGGGCATGCCAGGCGATCCCGCGATTGACACCAACTGGGGCGAGCCAGGCCTGACGCCTGCCGAACGCCTGTACGGCTGGAACACGCTGGAAGTGCTGTCGTTTCTCACCGGTAACCCGGCGCGCCCGATGAATGCCATTCCCGGCAGCGCGACGGCGGTGTGCCAGCTGCGTTTTGTGGTCGGTACCGACTGGCAGCGGCTGGGGCAGCATGTCAGCGCGCATCTGGCGCAGCACGGCTTCCATGATGTTGAGGTTGAATTTTTGCGCGGTTCACCCGCCACGCGTCTCGATCCTGACGATCCGCTGGTGCACTGGGTGCTGAACAGCATGGCGGCAACCAGCGGCAAAAAACCGGCGCTGCTGCCCAACCTTGGGGGATCGCTGCCAAATGAGGTGTTCGCGGAGATTCTGGGCCTGCCAACGCTGTGGGTGCCACATTCGTATCCCGCCTGCGGTCAGCATGGCGTGAATGAGCACATGCTGAAATCGATTGCCCGTGAAGGGCTGCAGATCATGACGCAGCTGCTGTGGGAGCTGGGCGAGCAGGGAACGGAATGGCTGGCGCAACACCGCGCCTGTGCCGGAGGTGGCGCATGAGCAGCCTCAGCCATAGCGCGCCGCTGAGCGGGGTGAAGCCAAACCTGCACAAAACGCTGTTTGCGACCTGCATCGGTAATGCGCTGGAGTGGTTCGACATTGCAGTATATGGCTTTTTCGCCAGCTATATCGCCCACGCCTTCTTTCCCACCAGCGATGCGTCGGTCTCACTGCTGCTGACCTTTGGCAGTTTCGGCGTCTCCTTTCTGATTCGCCCGCTGGGCGCGGTGGTGCTGGGCAATTATGCCGATCGCCACGGGCGTAAAAAAGCGCTGCTGCTCTCCATCAACCTGATGATGGTTGGCGGAGCCATCATTACTTTTATGCCGGGCTACGACAGCATCGGCCTGCTCGCACCGCTGCTGATCCTGCTGGCGCGCCTGGTGCAGGGCTTCTCTGCCGGTGGCGAATTTGGCAGCTCTACGGCGTTTCTGGTCGAGCATTTTCCTGAGCGCAAAGCCTTTATCGCCAGCTGGCAGTTCGCCACTCAGGGCGCCAGCACGCTGATGGCCTCGGCGTTTGGTCTCGGTCTGACGCAGATCCTGAGCGAAGGCCAGATTCAGGCATGGGGCTGGCGTATTCCGTTTGCCTTCGGCCTGCTGATTGGCCCGCTCGGGCTGTATATCCGCCGTCACGTGCACGAGCCCGCCAGCTTTGCCGCACAGACGCCGGAAGCGGCCCCGCTGAAACGGCTGTTTGGCCGGCAAAAAGCGCTGATGCTGCTGGCAATTGGCCTGATGGTGATCTCCACGGCGGTCAACTACATGCTCAACTACGTACCGACCTACGCAACCAAAAATCTGCATCTGCCGGGCTCGGTGGCCTTTACCGCCACACTGCTGGCCGGGGTGATTCTGACGGTAGTGACGCCGCTGATGGGATGGTGGGCGGAGCGCATTGGCCGCCTGCCGCTGATGTGGGGATCGCTCATACTGCTGATGGTCACCATTTACCCAGCCTTTCGGCTGGTGGTCAATCACACCACGCCGGCCACGCTGATTGTGCTGGTGTGCTGGATGGCGCTGCTGAAATCGATCTATTTTTCTACCGTACCCTCGGTGATGGCGGATCTGTTCCCGATTGGTACGCGCGCCAGCGGCATGGCCATCAGCTATAACATTGCGGTTACGGTGTTTGGCGGTTTTGCACCGCTGATTTGCACGCTGCTGATCAGTGCCACCGGCACCAGTCTGGCGCCGGGCTACTACCTGATGGCGATGTCGCTCTTTAGCGGGATAGCGCTGCTGCGCAGTCAGAAACGGATACGCTAAGTGGCAACCGGTGCGCGCACTGCGCACCGGTGTTTACGCATCAGGCAAACTGCAGATAGGCGACGTGCGTTTGCAGATACTCCTCCAGCCCGTGGCGGCCATCGGCACCGCCGATGCCGGATTTACGCCAGCCGGCATGGAACCCCTGCATCGCTTCAAAATTTTCGCGGTTAATGTAGGTTTCACCGAATTTCAGCCGGCGCAGCGCGATCATCGCGGTGTTCAGATCGCGGGTATACAGCGATGAGGTCAGGCCATAGTCGCAGTCGTTAGCCAGCGCGATGGCTTCATCCAGCGTGTTAAAGCGCATCACCGGCAGCACCGGACCAAATATCTCCTCACGCATGATCGCCATCTCCTGACGTACCCCGGTGATGATGGTCGGTTCAAAATAAAAGCCGCGTTCACCGGCGCGTTTGCCCCCCAGCACCACCTTGCCGCCCTGCGCGACGGCGCTGGCGACCTTTTGCCCGACGCGGTCGCACGCGGCTGCGCTAATCAGCGGCCCCATATCCACATCGGCCTGCTGCGCCGGATCGCCAAATTTCACCTGCTGCATCGCCACGGTCAGGGCGCTGATAAAGCGATCGTAAATGCCGTCTTGCACATACACGCGCTCGGCGCAGTTACATACCTGACCGCTGTTAATAATGCGCGAACTGACGATAGCCCTGACCGCCAGATCGAGGTCGGCGTCGTCCATGACAATTGCCGGCGCTTTACCGCCCAACTCCAGCGACACTTTTGTCACATTCGGCGCCGCGGCGGCCATGGTGGCGATGCCGGCGTTGACGCTGCCGGTCAGGCTCACTAACCCGACTTTAGGGTTGGCGGCCAGTTCCTGTCCCACCTCCGGGCCATAGCCGTAAACGATGTTAATTACCCCGGGCGGCAGGCCGATGTCGTCGATAATGGCGGCGAACAGGGCGGCGTTGTTCGGGGTGATCTCACTCGGCTTCAGCACGATGGTGTTGCCGGTGATCAGCGCCGGTGCCGCTTTGCGCGCAATCAGGAAGAAGGGAAAATTCCACGGCAGAATGCCGGTGGTCACGCCAATCGCTTTCTTAAACACAAAGATGTTTTCGTTTGGGCGATCGCTGTTGACGATTTCCCCTTCGTAGCGTCGCGCCCATTCCGCCATGTAGTCGAGATAGTCAGCGGTAAACAGCACTTCGGTTTGCGCCAGCGCCTGGGTTTTGCCGCCCTCCGCGACGAGGGTGGTGCTCAGCTCAGGCTCGCGCTGGCGAATAGCCGTGGCGATGCGGTGCAGCCAGTCGCCGCGCGTCACCGCCGGTAACGCTTCCCAGCCGGGCTGAGCGGCTTCTGCGGCGGCAATGGCTGCCGCCGCCTGCTGTTTGCTGCCCTGGGGCACGCGTGACAGCAGGGTCTCCGTCGCCGGGTTAATCACTTCAATCCAGCTATCGTTATGCGCCTCGACAAACGCGCCATTAATGTAGTGTTGATGATGAAGGGTCATGTGCAGGGGCTCCACGCTCGGTTTTGTTAAACTGATGTGAAGGAAGAGTGAAGCAGATGAACGCTGGCGACCTTTTTATCACTGCCAGCACCGGCAGGGCGCTGGCAATAGCGGCAAGAATTACGCGACCGACGCAGCATTCTGCGTCAGTGGACCTTTTCAGGAACCGGGCATCATGGCGCCGCTGGCAATAAACCAGACCAGAAAACTGACACCGGCAACGATAATGGCGATGGGGAACAGCAGACCGATTTTCATATGCATCCTGAGCGTTAGGCGAGCTGGATTAGCGCGCGGTGGGTTTTCATCATACTGAATAGCTGAAATTGTGTCGCGTCATCGACCTGACGCAGATGTTCGCCTTTCTGATACTGAATCTGATGCACATGGCCGAGCTGACGCCACACCACAATGGCTGACGCCAGCAGCGCGCAGTTCTCTTCGCTCTGCACGCAGTCCAGCGTGGCGTAGTGGCAACTATCTAAGCCATTAATGAACACATTCAGCGCCTCGGGCGGCACGATGGCGCGGATGTCATCCAGCATCACGCGGCTCACCGCCTGCGACAGCACCAGCGTTAACCGTTTGCTCTTCATCTCAATCCCTGGTTCCGATGATTTTTCCCACGTTATACGGATTAAACTCCGTCGGGGGAAGTGATTCGCGCAGCTTTGTGTGAGTGCCATGTTAAGCGCCGCGCTGGCAACAGAGGAAAAACTGTGCCGATCAACACAACATAAATCAAAAATATGCCGAATAATAAGCAACTTAAAGAACTCATCCGGCATAACGGCAGCAAATGCGAATTTGTGATCCTTATGTTGCATACCCCCCCGATTTTGCCAGTCAGCCTGGCTTTACGGCAACCATCCAAAGGCTGAGTCCACGCAGTGCGCCATAGACTGCCACTAATCGGAAACCGCAGGTGTTTCCGTCTGGCCTCAACCTTACGAAGGAATAACAATGAACAGTGCCATTCTTGCAGGTATCTTCTGGCATCTGGTGGGTGCCGCCAGCGCCGCCTGTTTTTATGCTCCGTTTAAACAGGTTAAAAAGTGGTCATGGGAAACCATGTGGTCGGTCGGCGGCGTGATGTCGTGGCTGATTCTGCCCTGGGCAGTCAGTGCCGCGCTGTTACCGAACTTCTGGGCGTACTACAGCAGTTTCAGTTTATCGCAGCTGCTGCCGGTGTTTCTGTTTGGTGCCATGTGGGGCATCGGCAACATCAACTACGGCCTCACCATGCGCTATCTGGGGATGTCGATGGGGATTGGTATCGCCATTGGCATTACGCTGGTGGTGGGGACGCTGATGACGCCGCTGTTACAGGGCCGATTTGTTGAACTGTTCAGCTCCGCCGGCGGCCGGATGACGCTGCTGGGCGTACTGGTTGCGCTGCTGGGTGTGGCGATTGTGTCGCGTGCCGGGCTGCTAAAGGAGCGGGCGCTGGGGATCAACGCCGAAGATTTCAACCTGAAGAAAGGCCTGGTGCTGGCGGTGCTGTGCGGCATCTTCTCTGCCGGCATGTCATTTGCCATGGATGCGGCAAAGCCGATGCATGAAGTCGCTGCCAGTCTGGGCATCAATCCGCTGTATGTGGCATTGCCGAGCTACGTGGTGATCATGGGCGGTGGCGCGCTGATCAACCTCGCGTACTGCTTTATCCGCCTGGCGGTAAAGCCGGAGCTTTCGCTGCGCCGTGACTTTTCCGTAGCAAAACCGCTGCTGATCGCCAACATTGCTTTCGCCGTGCTGGGGGGAACCATGTGGTATCTGCAGTTCTTCTTTTATGCCTGGGGCCACGCAAAAATTCCTCCGCAGTACGACTTCGTAAGCTGGATGCTGCACATGAGCCTGTATGTGCTGTGCGGCGGCCTGGTGGGACTGGTGCTGAAGGAGTGGAAATCGGTGGGGCGTCGACCGGTGAGCGTGTTGTCGATTGGCTGCGTGGTGATCATTATCGCGGCAAACATTGTCGGTCTCGGTATGGCCGCCTGACCGCGCTTAACATCACACCGCCTGACGCGTCTCTGCGCGCGTCAGGCTTTTTCTTTGTCTGCCATCGGTTCGCGCGGCGACAAAAAACGCTGACGCCACGCGCTGGGCGTTAATCCGGTTTCGCGCGTAAACACCACGGAAAAGTAGTTGCTGTCATCAAACCCGCAGCGCGCCGCCACTTCGCTAATCAGACATGCCTGCGTGCGCAACAGATATTTTGCCTGACACAGCTGCAGCTGACGCAGGTAGTGGCCGATGGTCATGCCGGTTTGCTGACGGAACAGCTGTTTCAGCGACCGTTCGCTGAGCTGATTTTGCTGGCAGAAATGGGGCAGATCGAAGGGGCGGCTGATATCGCCGAGCAGCGCCGACATCAGCAGATCGAGCTGTTCGCCCTCCGGCAGCACCCACGGGCGATCGGCGGCGTAGCCGTGACGGCGCAATATCAGTGCCAGCTGCAAAAACAGTGCTTCCGACAGCTGAATCGATAGCGAATCACTTTTGCGACTTTCGCGCTCCAGCTGGCTGATGACGCCGCGCGCCAGCGCCATGCCGCGCGTGGTCAGACGCCAGCTGGCGGGTGTCTCTTCATCCTGTGGCGGCAGCAGCTGCTGCCAGTCGAGCGCCAGGCTGAAGCGATCGCGGCAGTAGAGAATATTGTCGAGCGCCAGATCGTTGACGCTATCAAAGCTGTGGCAATCACTGTCACGAATGTAAAACACATCGCCGCAGGTGATCAGCCACGGCCGATCGTTGAGGATATGCAGGCCATTACCGCGCCAGACAATCACAATCTCGCTGAACTCATGCCGGTGCGGTGGGAAAGAGGGCTGCGGCATGCGTTCTGCCACTGCTATGGGCAAATTGCTGGCCGGGAAGTAATCCTCGCGCGTCAGTAACAGCGGCATGTCAGCCCTCCGGTTACCCCATCTGCTGGCGCGCCATGCGCGGCGCGCAGCCAAATTCCCGCCGGAACAGGGTGGAGAAGTGATTACTGTCACCAAACCCACACTGATAGGCGATGTCCGTGATGCGCATCTCGCTGTGGCGCAACAGGTGCCGCGCCTGCAATAAACGCAGCCGATTGAGATAGCGCTGCGGCGTGCTGCCGGTCTGCTGCTTCATTTGGCGATGCAGGGTACGCAGCGACAAACAGAAGCGATCGGCCAGCGCTTCCCACGCAATCTCCTCACTGTAGTGCGCATTCAGCCAGTCCAGCAAGCGGTGCAGGCGGGCATCCTGGTCCTGCGCCTGATCGTTGTGCGCCGCCTCGCGCAGCAGCACCAGCAGCTGCAAAAAGTGCTGTTCCTGCTGCGCCTGACGTTCCAGCGACCAGCTGGCCGGCTGCTTCATCTGCGTCACCAGCTGCAGCGCCTGCGCCATCACTTTATGGTTGATCCGCCAGTGTGAAACATACTGGCCGTCCTGTTCGCGCGGCAGCAGCGCGTGCAGGCCGGACAGAAAGCGGAACGCCGCCGGACTGCGATACAACACATTCGTCAGGCACAGATTGTCGGTTTGCTCGTACAGATGGCGATCGTGATCGCGCACAAAACAGACGCAGCCGGCGCTGAGCGCCTGCGGCTGACCATTAAATACGTGGATGCCCGAGCCCTGTTCCACCAGCACAATTTCGTGAAAATCATGGTGATGCTCCGGAAACGCCGACTGCGGCACACGTGGCTCAATGGCTATCGTGTAATCGCCGGCCGGAAAGAAATCAGCACTGTGTAATACCGTCATCATGCGCCCTCAGTTAACAAAACCGTAACCGAGTCTACGCAGCCACCTGCCACCTTACCTTGAATTTTGCACCGGGCAGCGCAGGAAAATCGCCAATTATTCAAGATCGCCTAAGTGATTGATGGAATTGCGGCAAGGCTCACAACTCTGCCGTTATGCGGTTCTGTGAGCTCTCTCACGAACACCTTTGCAAACCTGCCAGCGGTGATGACCCGCTGGCACTCGCGGGAAGGTGTCTGCGGCGCAGGATTTCTACTCTGTCGCCATGTCTTCACAGGGAGTACTCGCCATGAGTCTGCGTAATACTGTTGCCATCGATTTAGGCGCATCCAGTGGCCGCGTCATGCTGGCCAGCTGGCAGGCTGACCGTCAGCAGCTCAGCCTGCGCGAAGTGCGGCGTTTCGCCAACCCGCGCGTGCAGCGCGGCGATTATGACTGCTGGGATTTGGACCGGCTGGAGCAGGAGATCCGCGCCGGACTGCAGCAGCTGGATGAGGAGGGCATTGTGCCGGACAGCCTTGGTATTGATACCTGGGGCGTGGATCTGGTGTTGCTGGACGCGCACGGCGAGCGGGTAGGCGAAGCGGTCAGCTACCGTGATAAACGCACCGACGGCCTGATGGCCCAGGCGATGCGTGAACTCGGGAAACCGGCGCTCTATCAGCGCACCGGCATTCAGTTTCTGCCGTTCAACACGCTGTATCAGCTGCGCGCACTGCATCTGCAGCAGCCGGACTGGCAGGTGCAGGTAAAGCACGCGCTGATGATTCCGGATTATCTGCACTATCGCCTGACCGGTGAACTCAACTGGGAATACACCAACGCCACCACCACCCAACTGCTCAACATTCACAGCGGCGAATGGGATCGCGAGCTGCTGGCCTGGGCGGGCGCCGACGCCAGCTGGTTCGGCACGCCGCGTGCGCCGGGCAATACCGTCGGTTACTGGCGTAACGCAAGCGGCCAGCGCATTCCGGTGATCGCCGTCGCCACCCATGATACCGCCAGCGCGGTGCTGGCCACGCCGCTGGAGCAGGACGATGCTGCCTATCTCAGCTCCGGCACCTGGTCGCTGATCGGCATCGAAAGCCTGCAGCCCTGCGTCAGCGAGGCGGCGCTGCAGGCTAATCTGACCAATGAGGGCGGTGCGGAAGGCTATCGGGTGCTGAAAAACATCATGGGCCTGTGGCTGTTGCAGCGGGTGTGCAGCGAACTGCACATCAGCGATCTCACTGCGCTGATTGCCGACGCCGCGCGGGAACCGGCCTGCCGCGCCCTGATTCACCCTAATCATCACCGTTTCATTAATCCGGCCAGTATGGTGCAGGAGATCCAGAACGCCTGCGCCGAACAGGCGATGCCCGTGCCGCACAGCCCGGCGGCACTGGCGCGCACCATCTTTGACAGCCTGGCGCTGCTCTATTCGCAGACGCTGCAGGAGCTTAGCCACCTGCGCGGCACTGCGCTGCGTCAGTTACATATCGTCGGTGGTGGCTGCCAGAATCCGCTGCTTAACCAGCTGTGCGCCGATGCCTGCCAGCTGCCGGTGTTTGCCGGCCCGGTGGAAGCCTCGACGCTGGGCAACATCGGCTGCCAGCTGATCGCGCTGGGTGAGTTGCGCGACGTGGCCGATTTACGCCGCTGCATTCGCCACAATTTCCCGTTAGAAAAATTTATCCCGCTGAATCACAGCGTCTTTGCGGCCCATCAGGCTCGCTTTGCGGCGCTGAGCCTACCTGCTAAGGAACTTGCATATGACAAAGCTGATTGAACAGGCCTTTGAACTGGCCAGACAACGCTACGCCGCCATCGGGGTGGATGTGGAACAGGTGATGGCACAACTGGATACCATTCCGGTGTCGATGCACTGCTGGCAGGGCGACGATGTACGTGGGTTTGAGAATCCGCAGGGGGCGCTCACCGGCGGCATTCAGGCGACCGGCAACTATCCGGGGCGGGCGCGCAACGCGGTTGAACTGCGTGCCGATCTCGACAAAGCGATGTCGCTGATCCCCGGTGCGAAACGCCTCAACCTGCATGCCATCTACCTTGAGAGCGACCGCCCGGTAGAACGAGATGCGATTGAGCCGCAGCACTTCAGCAACTGGCTGGAGTGGGCGAAAAGCAAAAAGCTGGGGCTGGATTTTAACCCAACCTGCTTTTCTCATGCGCTCAGCGCAGACGGGTTTACGCTGTCGCATGCCGATCCGGGCATTCGCCAGTTCTGGATCGACCACTGCACCGCCAGCCGCCGTATCTCCGCCTGGTTTGGCGAGCAGCTGGGCACGCCGTCAGTCATGAATATCTGGGTGCCGGACGGCATGAAAGATCTCACCGTCGATCGCCTCGCGCCGCGCCAGCGTCTCGCCAGTGCGCTGGATGAGATCATCCGTGAACCGCTGAATCCGCAGCACCACATTGATGCGGTGGAAAGCAAACTGTTTGGCATTGGCGCGGAGAGTTACACCGTGGGTTCCAGTGAGTTCTGCCTCGGTTACGCCACCAGCCGCCAGACCGCGCTGACGCTGGATGCCGGCCACTTCCATCCTACCGAAGTGATCTCCGACAAAATCTCCAGCGCCATGCTGTTTGTGCCGCGCCTGCTGTTACACGTCAGCCGTCCGGTCCGCTGGGACAGCGATCACGTGGTGCTGCTGGATGATGAAACCCAGGCGATTGCCAGTGAGATCGCCCGACAAAAGTTGTTCGACAGGGTGCACATCGGTCTCGACTTCTTCGATGCCTCGATCAACCGCATTGCCGCCTGGGTGATCGGCACGCGCAATACCCAAAAAGCCCTGTTGCGGGCGCTGCTGGAGCCGGGCGAACAGCTGCGTCAGCGGGAGCGTGAAGGGGATTTCACCGCCCGTCTGGCGCTGCTTGAAGAGCAGAAGTCGCTGCCGTGGCAGGCGGTATGGGAAGCGTGGTGCCTGCGCCACGATGTGCCAGCCGATGCCAGCTGGCTAAGCGAAGTCCGTCACTACGAACAACACGTGCTGCGTCAACGTTAAGGAATCGACTCATGCAAACAATTCTCTCCGCGTGGTTTGTGCGCGACATGGTTAAAGCCACCAGTGACATGTGGCTGAAAGGCTGGGATGAGCGTAACGGCGGCAACGTCAGTCTGCGTCTGTTGCCGGAAGAGGTCAGCGCGTATGCCAGCGATTTTTATCCGGCACCGCGCTGTATTGAACTGAGCAAGCCGGCGCCCGCGCTGGCCAACGACTGGTTCCTGGTGACCGGCTCCGGGAAGTTCTTTCGCAACGTGCAGCTCGATCCGGCAGACAGTCTGGTGCTGCTGCAGGTGGATGACAAAGGGCTGTCTTACAAAATTCACTGGGGGCTCAGCAACGGAGGGCTGCCAACGTCCGAGCTGGCGGCGCACTTTCAGTCACACAGCGTACGCAAGGCACTGAGCCACGGCGCGGACCGGGTGATTATGCACTGTCACGCCACCCACTTCATGGCGCTCAGCTATGTGGTGGATCTGGATGCGGCGCGCTTTACCCGCCTGCTGTGGGAGGGCAGCACCGAGTGCCTGGTGGTGTTCCCCGATGGCGTCGGCATTTTGCCCTGGATGGTACCGGGTACCGATGGCATTGGTCAGGCGACGGCAGAAGCGATGGCCAGTCATAGCCTGGTGATGTGGCCTTTCCACGGAATCTTTGGCGCCGGACCGACGCTCGACGAAACCTTTGGTCTGATTGATACCGCTGAGAAGTCATCGCAGGTGGTGGTCATGGCGCTGTCGATGGGCGGCATTCGTCAGAGCATCACCACCGAACAGCTGATTGCGCTGGGCGAGCGCTTTAACGTGAAGCCGTGGCCGGCGGCGCTGCAGGCGGAGCGCAGTGATGTTGCGTAAAGCGTTCGTCATGCAGGTCTATGCGCACTGCCATGCAGAGTATCAGCGCCGTCACACGCCGATCTGGCCAGAGCTGGAACGGACGCTGAAAGCGCATGGCGCGCACAACTACGCGATCTGGCTGGATGCTGAACGCAACCTGCTGTTTGCCAGCGTCGAGGTTGAGTCCGAAGCGCGCTGGCAGGCTGTAGCGCAAACTGAGGTGTGTCAGCGCTGGTGGGCATCAATGCGTGACCTGATGCCATCAAATCCCGACAACAGCCCGGTGAGCAAAGCCCTGCAGCCGATGTTTTTCCTGCCTTAGCCGGCCATGTCAGCAGCGGCGCCGCCAGGGGCGCCGCTAACTGCCAAACGCACTAGCCGTTGGAGCGCAGCTGCGGATAGCGGCGGAAAATGGCGATGCACCAGAACAGGCCCGCCAGGCCAATGATGGCGCCCACGTTGCCCACGTCTGCCATCTGCAGATGCAGACTGACCTGGTTACCGAGTAGCGCGCCTGCGCCAATACCGATGTTATAAATACCGGAAAACAGCGACATGGCGACGTCGGTGGCGTCCGGTGCCAGCGATAGCACGCGCACCTGCATCGCCAGGCCGATCATCATCATTGCCATGCCCCAGATAATACACAGCACGGTAATCGCTGCCGGGCGTACCGCAGCAAACACCAGCAGACCCATACACAGGGTAATCAGCGCAATGGCGGCGATCAGCAGCGCGGACGGGAATTTATTGCCCAGCGTGCTGAACAGAATGCTGCCCAGAATGCCGGCTGAGCCGAACAGCAGCAGTAACAGGGTGGTGAAGTTCTCATCGGCGCTGGCCACTACCTGCATAAACGGCTCAATATAGCTGTAAGCGGTGTAGTGCGCGGTCACCACGACGGTGACCAGAATGTACATCGCCACCAGCGCCGGACGGCGAAACAGCATCGGCACGCTGCTGAGTGAACCGGTGTGCTCACTCGGCAGGCGCGGCAGTATCCGCACCAGCATAATCAGCAGTACCAGCGCTGACAGACCGATCATACCAAAGGTGGTGCGCCAGCCCAGATACTGACCCACAATACGACCAATCGGTACACCCAGCACCATCGCCAGCGCCGTGCCCGTTGCCAGCATACTCAACGCCTGGGTTTTCTTGCCGGCCGGCGCAACGCGAATCGCCAGCGAGGCGGTGATCGACCAGAACACCGCATGCGCCAGCGCAATACCAATGCGCGACAGCACCAGCGACGTGAAATCCCACGCCACGGCCGATAACAGGTGGCTGGCAACAAACAGAATAAACAGGATGGCCAGCAGCAGGCGGCGCTCGACGTTGCGCGTCAGCAGCATTAACGGCAGCGATAACAGCGCCACGACCCAGGCATAGATGGTCAGCATGATACCGACATCAGCGGTTTTCATTGCAAAGCTGCTGGCGATGTCCGACAGCAGGCCAACCGGCACAAATTCGGTGGTATTGAAGACAAAAGCAGCGATAGCCAGCAGCACCACGCGCAGCCAGGCTGTTTTACGGGAAACGGTTGTTGATTGCATTGAATTCAAATCGGCTAAACGACGAGTGAGGGGGGCAGGAACGCACCCGGTAAAGTGACCTCGATCACAAATTTCCGCTATTGTGGAGCATTAGTCAGCCGATGAAAACCGTTAACCCGGGTTTTATCACTGAATATTTCTTATCGCGCTGAGCGTGGTAAATAGCCTGCGGTTATGGGGAGCTGCTGCGCCAGCGTGCTGCCGGCCCGCGAGTCTGCCGTACCAGCACAGGCTAAGTCAGGTGTTTCTGTAATAGAAAAATCGCTTAGCCGTGCTGAGTGCGGGTACCGTGTAGACGGGTGCGGTTCAGACCAGGATTATCAGAGTCACGCCATATGCTTTAGTGCCACGCTAAAGTTGTGGGTCGGACTTTTTTTTACGCCCACCGGGCAGCAGTGTTCGCAGCCCAACGCAGTGGCGTAAAATTTACGCGCCTGCTGGATTGCGGCCCCGGGCGTGTAAAAAGTCCCGAGAAAACGACGACCGCCGTCGGATGGCAGGAACGGACAGCCCTTCGCATGCACCACATGATTGTCGTTATAACCGGCATGCTTATCGACATAATAGTAAAGCTCCATCTGACTACCTCATTGCTGTGTAAAAAATAAGTCTATGTATTATTGGAATAGAACGAATTATAGCGATGAATTGCTATTTTGTTTTAAGTGGTACGGCGCGAATGCCTGATTATTCGAATCCAGCGGAGCAGGCGGGACGCTGAGGTCCCGCGCTAACGATGAAGGGTATTACAGTTTGCGGCCCTGTAAACGCAGGCCAACCAGCAGTGCCAGCACCAGCAGGGCGCTGATAAACAGGGTCACGCCCGGCCAGCCGTAGCGGTGCCAGAATACGCCGCCGAGGGTGCCGGCCACGCTGGAGCCCACGTAGTAGCTGAACAGGTAAAGTGATGATGCCTGGCCTTTCGCCCGGCGCGCACGCGGTCCAATCCAGCCGCTGGCCACCGAATGGGCGGCAAAGAAGCCGGCAGTGAACAGCATCATGCCCGGCAGAATCAGCCACAGCGAATTAAAGGCGGTCAGCAGCAGACCGGCCAGCATGATCGCCGTGGCGCCCGTCATCACCGGACCGCGACCAAAGCGGCTGGTCATCGCGCCGGCTTTTGGCGAGCTCCACGAACCGGTGAGATATACCACGGACAGCAGCCCGACCACCGCCTGGCTCAGTGACCACGGCGCGCTCAGTAGACGGTAGCCGATGTAGTTAAACAGCGTGACAAACGCGCCCATCAGCAGAAAGCCTTCGGCAAACAGCAGCGGCAACCCTTTGTCGCGCCAGTGCAGGCGGAAGTTGATCAGCAGACTGCGTGGCCGCAGCGAGGCAGGGCGAAAATGGCGCGACGCAGGCAGAATTTTCCAGAACATCAGCGCGCCAGCCAGCGCACAGCAGCCAATGACGCCAATGGCAATACGCCACGAGAAAAAGTCGGTCAGTACACCGGAGAGTAAACGACCGCTCATGCCGCCAATCGAGTTACCGCTGATGTACAGCCCCATGGAGAAGGCGATGACCCGCGGATGCATCTCTTCGCTCAGGTAAGTCATGCCCACCGCCGCGACGCCACTGAGCGACAGACCGGTCAGCGCGCGCATCAGCAGAATCCCCTGCCAGCTGCTCATGGTGGCGGAGATCAGCGTACAAATCGCCGCCAGCATCAGCGCGGTCACCATTACCGATTTACGTCCAATCGCATCTGACAGCGGGCCGGTGAACAGCAGGCCCAGCGCCATAAACCCGGTGGAGAGCGATAGCGAAATACTGCTTTCGGCAGGTGTCACGCCAAACTGCTGTGACAGCACCGGCAGGATCGGTTGTACGCAATAGAGCAGGGCGAAAGTGGCAAGACCGGCAGAGAACAGCGCCAGCGTCACGCGCATAAACTGCGGCGATCCACGTTCTATCCATTCAGTAGCGGTATCGGCGGTAACAGGCTTCGTGGACAAGCTGTCCTCATCAAGCGTCACAGCCTGGGAAGAGCGACTCACAGTACATCCTCAATTCAGCAAATATCTGAATACTGTAGGAAAGGCTAAATAGGTTGTACAATATATTAATAATCTCAAATGAGACGTTTAAGATATGATGATTGAGCTGCGCCATCTGCGCTACTTTATTGCCGTTGCGGAAGAGCTGCACTTTGGCCGCGCCGCGCAGCGGCTGCACATTTCTCAGCCGCCGCTCAGTCAGCAGATTTTGCAACTGGAACAGGCACTGGACGCGCAGCTGCTGACCCGCACTAATCGCAGCGTACAGCTCACGCCGGCCGGCCAGTCGTTTTTACAGGATGCGCGCGCGGTTTTATTGCAGGTGGAACAGGCGACCGGGCGCGCGGCGCGCATTCATCACGGTCAGCAGGGAGAGCTGCGCATCGGCTTTACCTCCTCGGCGCCGTTTACCGGACTGGTGTCGGATGCGCTGTATCACTATCGGCAGCGCTGGCCGGAGGTGCATATTCAGATGCAGGAGTACAACACGCGGCAGCAGCTGGCGCCGCTGCACGAGGGACGACTCGATCTGGGCGTCATGCGCAATACGCCGCTGCCGGAGGATCTTCAGCACCGCCTGTTGCTGCGTGAACCGCTGTGCGCGGTGGTGCACCACGCGCATCCGCTGGCACAGGCCACGTCAATTAGCATCCGGGCGTTAGCCAGCGAACCTTTTGTTTTCTTTGATGCGCAGGGCGGCACGGCCCTGTACGGTGAAATTCTGGCGCTGCTGCATCGCTACCAAATCAAACCTTACATTACCCAGGAAGTGGGTGAAGCCATGACGATACTCGGCCTGGTGGCAACCGGCCTTGGCGTGTCGATTTTACCCGCCTCGTTTGCCCGCGCGCGACTGGCGGAAGTCGCCTGGATTCCGCTACAGGAAAGCGATGCCATTTCTGAGGTGTGGCTGGTGTGGTCAGCATTGCGCCAGCCGAGTGCGCAGATGAGCAATATGATGGCGCTGCTGCTGCACAATGCCGAGGAATGAACCCGCGGGTACAGAAAACCGCGTTCTTTGTGTGCGATAAATCACATTTCTAATCAAATATTTGACGCTGCGCGCCAATCTGCATCACCATAGCTGCTGTTTATTTAGAAGCGCGAAAATATCCGGGAGCAGGGCGTGAATCTGGACAGTCAGCCTGGCCATATTGACCAAATAAAACAGACCAATGCCGGTGCAGTGTATCGTCTGATTGACCATTACGGTCCGATTTCGCGGATTGAGCTGTCGAAACGTGCCCAGCTGGCCCCGGCCAGCATCACCAAAATTGTGCGCGAAATGCTGGATGCGCATCTGGTGCAGGAGACCGAGTTTCAGGAGCCAGGCAGTCGCGGACGGCCGGCGATAGGGCTGATCCTCGATACCCTTGCCTGGCACTATCTGGCTGTTCGCCTTCAGCCGGGGTTCATCACCCTGACGCTGCGCGATCTCAGCAGCCGCGCGCTACAGGAAGATCGCCTGCCGCTGCCCGCCAGCGCCGACACGCCGCTACTGCAGACGCTGCAGGAGCTGGTCAACGCCTTTTTTATTCGCCATCAGCAAAAACTTGAGCGTCTGACCGCTATCGCCATTACCCTGCCGGGACTGATCAACGCCGCCTCCGGCGTGGTGCACCGTATGCCGGGCTATGACGTACAGAATATGCCGCTGGGCGAAACCCTGGCGCAGCGCACCGGGCTGCCGGTATTCGTCCAGCACGATATCTCCGCATGGACGCTGGCAGAGGCGCTGTTTGGTGCCTCACGGGGTGCGCAGGACGTGATTCAGATTGTTATTGACGAAACGGTGGGCGCCGGGGTGATCAGCGGTGGCCAGCTGCTGCACAAAAGCGGACGCGCGCTGGTGGAGATCGGTCATACGCAGATCGATCCTTACGGCCAGCAGTGTTACTGCGGCAATCATGGCTGCCTGGAAACGGTGGCCAGCACCGGCAGCCTGCTGCAGCTGGCGGCACAGCGCTTATCGTCGCAGCCGGACAGCCAGCTGCACCAGCAGCCGCTGACGCTGGCCTCGTTGTGTGCTGCTGCGCAGCAGGGCGACCGATTGGCACGGGACGTCATTGCCGGCGTCGGTCATCATATCGGGCGCATGCTGGCGATGATGGTCAACATCTTTAATCCTCAACAAATTCTTATCGGTTCACCGCTTAACCAGGCGGCGGACGTGCTGTTCCCGGCAGTCAGCAGCACCATTCGCCAGCAGGCCCTGCCGGCGTACAGTCACGCTATTCAGCTCACGCCCGCGGCTTTTAACGATCCCGGCACGCTGGGCGGCGCGGCGCTGATCAAAGACGCGCTCTATAGCGGCCATTTACTGATAAAACTGTTGCAGGGCTAACGCCAGCCCGCCTTAAGTTTGCGCTAACGCAAGCTCTCGCCTGGGACAAATCCTTAAACTGCCTCCTTTGCAGGTTACACATCGCTTTAATGAAGGAGGAGAAAGGTGAAAACGATTTTTGTCACCGGTACCGACACCGCGGTGGGTAAGACCGTGGTTTCCCGCGCACTGTTACAGTGCTTTGCCAAAGCGAATCTGTGTGCCGCTGGCTACAAGCCGGTTGCCAAAAGCGCGCAGCACACGCCGGAAGGGCTCCGTAATAAAGATGCCGTACTGCTGCAGCAGGCATCCGGCCTCACGCTGAACTACAGCGACGTCAATCCCGTGACGCTGGAAGAGGATGAAATCAGCACCAGCCCGGCGCAGCGCATCGATTATCCGTTACTCAATCGCGGACTGGCTGGCTTACAGGATCGCGCTGCACGCGTGGTAGTGGAAGGCACGGGCGGCTGGCGCAGCCTGATGAACGACTTACGGCCGCTGTCGCAGTGGGTGCAGCAGGCGCAACTGCCGGTGGTGCTGGTGGTGGGCATTAAAGAGGGTTGCATTAGCCACGCTTTACTGACCGCCGAAGCGATTGCCGCCGATGGCCTGACGCTGGCGGGCTGGGTCGCCAATCGCATCAATCCCGGACTGGCGCACTATGCTGAAATCATTGATGTTCTGCGCGATAAGCTGAACGCGCCGCTGTTGGGTGAATTGCCTTATCTGCCGCGCGCCGAACAGCGTGATTTGAGTGGTTATCTGGATATTTCGTTACTCGGGGGTGATGCACTGCACAGCGAGAGTGCAAAGCCCGCCGCCTGATGAAACAAAATGCGGCATATCGCACGCAGCTGAATCCGGAGTTTCAGGAGCGGCTGCTTTTTTTTGTGCCGTAAACCTTTTTATATTCAATCATCTGTCCTGAATTTTCCCTGTCCGCTGTCGCCCTGGCGCGTTTCATGCATCAGGCAAACTGATAAATCGTTTGCCGGAGCCCTGCTATGTCGCACCCAGAAGAAGAGAAAGGTTTGTTGTACGGGCTGGATGCCCGCATCGGTCCTGCACCGGCGTTCTTTGCCGCCCTGCAGCACGTGCTGGCCAGCGTGGTCGGTATCATCACGCCGCCGCTGATTATCGGTTCCGTGCTGGGGTTACAGGCCTGGATCCCGTATCTCATCAGCATGTCGCTGCTGGTTTCCGGACTCGGCACCTTTCTGCAGGCGCGCCGTTTCTGCGGCATTGGCGCAGGCATGATCTGTCTGCAGGGCACCAGCTTCGCCTTTCTCGGCGTCATTCTCTCGGCGGGGATGACGGTGAAAGCGCAGGGCGGTTCACCGCAGGCGATCCTCGCCATGATTTTTGGCTGCAACCTGGTGGCGGCGCTGATCCCGATGCTGATTAGCCGCTGCATCACACCACTGCGTAAAGTACTGACCCCGGTGGTGACCGGTACGGTGATCACCCTGATTGGTATCAGCCTGATAAAAGTCAGTATTACCGACTGGGCGGGCGGGCATAACGCCCGCGATTTTGGTGCGCCGGGTAATCTGGCGCTCGGGGCGCTGACCCTGCTGGTGATTATCGTGCTTAACCGTTCCCACTCGCGCTGGGCGCGGCTGGTGGCGGTGGTCGCCGGCATTGGTGCGGGCTGCATCGCGGCGGCGCTGAGCGGTCATCTGCCGCTGAAGCCGATGGCGGAGACGCACTGGCTGGTGCTGCCTTCGCTGCTGCATTTTGGCTTTGATTTTAGCTGGACGCTGTTTGTGCCGATCGCGCTGGTCTCGGTGATCTGCGTGATTGAGGCGGTGGGCGATCTGACCGCCAACTGTCTGATTTCACGCCAGCCGCTGGAAGGCGACGGGTTTCAGCGCCGGCTGCAGGGCGGAATTCTGGCCGATGGTCTCAGCTGCCTGCTGGCGGCGCTGTTCTCGGCATTTCCCAATACCACCTTTGCGCAGAACAACGGGGTGATTCAGATGACCGGCGTCGCCAGTCGCTACGTGGGGATGGTGATTGGCCTGATGCTGGTGCTGCTGGGCATCTTCCCGCTGGTCGGCAACCTGCTACAGCAGATTCCGCCGCCGGTGCTGGGCGGGGCAACGCTGGTGATGTTTGGCAGTGTGGTCGCCGCCGGTATTCGCGTGATGACGCAGGCCCCACTGGGGCGGCGTGAGATGCTGATTGTGGCGGTGTCGTTTGGCATTGGCCTCGGGGTGGAAGCGGTTCCGGACGTGCTGAAACAGTTTCCGCCGCTGGTCAGCAACCTGTTTGGTCATGCGGTCACCACCGGCGGGATTCTCGCCATGCTGCTGAACGTGGTGCTACCGAATGAAGCTAAAACGGTTGCGGCGGTCGGCGCGGTTGAAGAGAGCAACTGACGCACAATTTACCTGGAGAATCGCGCCCTCCGTGGCGCGGTTCGGTCGGGGTTACGGGTTGAGACGACGGCGCGTGCGGCCGGAGCTGAGGTAATCCGCGATGTAATCCTGCGAAATTTCGCCGCTGTAGCGACCTTCCTCATCGACAATCGGCATCCATACCGTGTTGTGTTCATACAACTTCGACAGCACCACGCGCAGGTTCTCCTCCGCTTTGCCGGTGACCTTAAAGGTGTGCAGCATCTCCTCGCAGCGGCCGGTGGCGCCGCGCGCTTCACGACGTTTGACAAAGCCCAGCGGTTTGCCATCTTCGTCGACCACCGTGACCGAACGCATGTCATTGTCGTCCATGGTCGCGAACGCCTCCTGCAGCGGGGTACTGCGCTGCACGGTGATGGTCGGCTGCTGATCGGTGACGTCGCCCGCCTGCACCAGCAGCAGACGTTTCAGCGTACGGTCCTGACCGACGAACGAGCCGACAAATTCGTTGGCCGGCTGCGCCAGCAGTTCGTCCGGGCTGGCACACTGCACGATTTTGCCCTGGCCAAACACCGCGATGCGGTCACCGAGCTTGAGCGCCTCATCAATATCGTGGCTCACCAGCATCACAGTTTTCTTCAGCTGGCGCTGCATATCGAGGAACTCGTTCTGAATCACCTCGCGGTTGATCGGGTCGACGGCACCGAACGGTTCATCCATCAGCAGTACCGGTGGATCCGCCGCCAGCGCGCGGATCACGCCGATGCGCTGCTGCTGGCCGCCCGACATCTCACGCGGGTAGCGATGCAGAAACTTCGTCGGGTCAAGCGCCACCATGCTCATCAGCTCCGTCGCCCGTTCCCGGCAGCGTTTTTTGTCCCAGCCCAGCATGCGCGGCACCACGGTAATGTTCTCTTCAATGGTCATGTTCGGGAACAGACCAATCTGCTGAATCACATAGCCGATATTGCGGCGCAGCGTGACGGTATCCTGGCCGCTGGTGTCTTCGCCATTAATTAAAATCCGCCCGCTGCTGGCGGGGATCAGACGGTTAATCATCTTCAGCGTGGTGGTTTTGCCGCAGCCGGACGGGCCAAGCAGCACACACATCTCCCCGGCAGGCACTTCCAGGCTGACGTTATCGACGGCATTGAACGTGGTGCCGTTTTTTTGCGTAAAGGTTTTCGTCAGGTTTTCCAGTTTTATCATTATCGAATCCCCTTAGGAGTCAGCGCTGACTGCAGACGGTGCAGCAGCCAGTCAAGAATAATCGCCAGTAAACAGATCATCAGTGCGCCGGCTATCAGCATACGCACATCGCTGCCGCTGATGCCGTCCAGCAGTTGCAGGCCCAGGCCGCCGGCACCGATCACCGCCGCAATCGCCATCACGCCGACGTTCATCACCACGGCGGTACGGATACCGCCAAAAATCACCGGCAGCGCCATCGGAATTTCCACCCAGCGCAGGCGCTGCCAGAAGGTCATGCCGATACCGCGACCGGCTTCGCGCAGCCCGGGCGGCAGGTTTTCCAGCGCGGTATGGGTATTACGCACAATCGGCAGCAGTGAATAGAGGAACACCGCGGTAATCGCCGGCAGGGCGCCAATCCCCTGACCGATCAGTGAAAACAGCGGAATCATCAGACCAAACAGCGCAATGGTCGGGATGGTCAGCACGATGGTGGCGATGCCCAGCACCGGTGTTGCCAGCCATTTGAAGCGGACAATCAGAATGCCCAGCGGCACGCCGACGAGGATGGCAAAACCTACCGCCACCAGCACCAGCCAGGTGTGCTGCCAGGTGAGCGCCAGCAGCGTGTTCCAGTTATCCATGATGTAATGCAGGGTATCCATTGCGCCTCCTTACAGCATGTTTTTGGATTTGAGGAAATCACGCGCCACCTGCTGCGGCGACTGGTGATCGATATCGACGCGCTTGTTCATCTCGGTGATGGCTTCATCGGTGATTAGCGGCGACAGCGCATTCAGCGCGGCCTCAAGGCCGGGATGGCTTTCCAGCACATCCTGACGCACTACCGGCGTGACGTTGTAACTTGGGAAGAAGTGCTTATCATCCTCCAGTACTTTCAAATCAAAGCCTTTAACCCGGCCATCGGTGGTGTAAATTAGTCCGGCGTCGACAAAGCCGTCGCGCACCGCGTTATACACCAGGCCGGGGTCCATCTGACGAATCTGCGGGCGATCCAGCGGCATGTTGTAGGCTTTCTGCAGCGGTTTCAGACCATCCGAGCGGCCGGCAAATTCCAGATCGAGACCGAGTTTCCAGTTATGATCCGGATCGGTGTTGCGCACCTGTTCCAGCTTCGCCACCAGCTGCGACATGGTGCTGATGCCTTCCGCCTCAGCGCGCTGGCGCTGCATGGCAAACGCGTAGGTGTTGTTCATCGGTGCGGGATTGAGCCACACCAGTCCCAGCTTCGCGTCCAGCTGTTTAACGGTTTTGTACGCCTCTTCAGACGACATCGGCTTGTTGATATGGTTAAAAATAATCAGCGAGGTGCCGGTATATTCCCACGTCATATCAATCTGCTTGTTGATCATCGCGTTGCGCCCGATGGTGGTGGCGATGTTGGTTTTCGGGATGACCTGAAAACCTTTCTTTTGCAGCCACATCACCGTCATCGCAGACAGGATATGTTGCTCGGTAAAGCTTTTGGTCGCCATTACGATGGGCGTGGCGGCGAGCGCGCCGTGACTAAGGGTTAAGGTGGCGGTCAGGGCCAGCGCGGTGCGTTTGACCCAGCGCGCCAGCAGATTAGCAGTGGCCATGATTACATGCTCCGGGTTAAGCCGCAGAGTGCGGGCTGAGGACGCGTCCCAATGCTGCCAGCAGCATGTCGAGGATCAGGGCAAACAGGGCGGTGGCCACTGCGCCGAGGATCAGCGTCGGGAAGTCGTTGAGATAAATACCGGGGAAAATCAGCTCGCCGTAGCTGCTGGCACCAATTAGGAAGGCCAGCGGCGCGGTGCCGACGTTAATCGCGGTCGCGATGCGTACCCCGGCGAGGATCACCGGCAGCGCATTCGGCAGTTCAACCCGGCGCAGCCGCTGCAGTTTGGTCATGCCAATACCGTTGGCGGCTTCAATCAGCGACGGGGGCACCGCGCTCAGACCGGCATAGGTGTTGCGCACAATTGGCAGCAGCGAGGCGAGGAACAAGGCTATCAGCGCCGGGCGATCGCCAATGCCGACAATCACCATCGCCAGCGCCAGCACAGCCAGCGGTGGCAGCGTGTTACCGACATTGAAGATTTGCATCACATATTCAGCCCAGCGACGGGCGAAGGGACGGCTGAGCAAAATCCCGCTCGGGATGCCAACCAGTAAAGCGCATAACATCGACCAGAACACTAAGTACAGGTGTTGCTGCCCAAGGTAAAGTAAATCCACCTTGCGGTCGCGCAGCGTATCCAGCCCTAATCCCCACACCAGCAGGGCTATCACCACCACGATGGCGAGCAGTGCCAGCCCGGCACGTCGGGCGAGCGATGCATTGTGCATAGCGTGCGTCTCCCTGATTGAAAAAATCGATTGATTTTATGACGTTATTTTCAGCGTACCGGCGTTATGCGGTGCAATACACAGACGAAAATCCAGCACGCTGTCAAATTGCAGTTAAAATGACTGTTTCCCGGCTTTTTCACAGTGAAAAACCAGAAACTGCCTTTAGAGCTATAGCAACGCTTGATGATCATTGCCAGTTTTCACGGCAAAATCAGGTAGATACAAAAGTGGTAAAACTAAGCGAAACCCGCATGAAATAAGGTGTCGCTCGACAATAAAAAATTTTCATCAAGATAGGTGACGTTGTCACAAGCAGGCGCACGCAGAGGAAACTGAGTCGGCGAAATTTCGACTAGCCTTGTAAGAAAAAGGGAGACGTATGACTGAAAGCGCACAATTACAAACGGAACATCGCCACTGGATTCTGATTGCCTGCATGCTGGCGATGTTCATGGCTGCCATTGAGGTCACCATTGTGGCCACGGCCATGCCAACCATCATTGCCGATCTTGGCGGTTTCGCGCAGTTTGGCTGGGTATTTTCTATTTATCTGTTAACGCAGGCGGTAAGCGTCCCGTTGTATGGCAGACTGGCGGATATCTGGGGTCGCAAACGATTATTTTTCATCGGCGTAACGCTGTTTTTGCTGGGCTCGGTGCTGTGCGGTTTTGCCCATAGTATGATGTGGCTAATTGTGTTTCGTGCCTTTCAGGGCCTGGGGGCCGGGGCGATTATGCCGCTGACCACCACCATCGTGGCGGACATCTATTCGCCGCGCGAGCGCGCCAGCGTGCAGGGCTGGCTCTCCAGCGTCTGGGGCGTCGCGGCCGTCATCGGTCCGCTCAGCGGCGCCTGGCTGGTTCAGCACTTTAACTGGTCGGTGATTTTCTGGGTAAACGTGCCGATTGGTCTGCTCTCCATGCTGCTGCTGGCGCGTTTTCTGCCGGCGCGCGAACAGCATCAGGGCGCAACGCTGAATCTGACCGGCAGCTGCTGGTTGATGATCAGCGTCACCGCACTGCTGGTGGCGCTGTTACAGGCGGAAGCGCTGGGTTTCTGGCTGGTGCCGTTCCTGGCGCTGGCGCTGCTGGCCGGCTGGCGGCTGAAACATCACGAGCAGCGGGCCGATGCGCCGCTGTTTCCGCTGGCGCTGTGGCGCAGCCGCCTGATTGTGGCCGGTAATGCCGGGAACCTGATTATCGGGGCCACCATGATGGGCATCAGCGCGTTTCTGCCGACGTGGATTCAGGGCATTACTGGCGGCACGCCGCTGCAGGCGGGCAGCGCGCTGGCGATGATGTCAATTGGCTGGCCGCTGGCCAGTACGCTCAGCGGGCGCCTGATGCTGATCACCTCGTATCGTTTTACCGCGCAGCTCGGCGCGTTTTTACTGATTGCCGGCAGCGCGCTGTTACTGCTGCTGCGCGCCGACAGCAGCATCATGCAGGCCGGGCTGACGGCGTTTGTTATTGGCACCGGGATGGGCATGACCAGCACCACCTTTCTGGTTTCGGTACAAAATCATGCGCACTATGAGATTCGCGGCATCTGCACCGCCTCGATCATGTTCAGCCGCATGCTGGGATCGGCCATCGGCACGGCGATAATGGGCGCGGTGCTCAATCTCAACCTGTCGCTGCGGCTGCCGCAGGCCAGCGATCCGATGCAGAAAATTATGGCACCGGAGAGCCGTCAGGCGCTGCCGCAGGAACAGTTACACTTCTGGACCGGGCAGATTGCCAGTTCGCTGCACTGGGTATTTGTGGTGGCATTGCTGATTGCGCTGCTGACGTTGTGGATTGCGTGGCTGATGCCGCGTCAGCGGCCGGAGGCGGAATAAAGCAGGGCGGCCGACCAGCCGCCCGAAGAGATTACTGTGCGGGAGCATCCTGCGAGCTGCCCGCGCTGTCCGGCACGCTGCTGTCCGCATCGCGACCGTTTTTCTTGTAAACGATTTTCTGCGTGTCGTTTTCACAGTGGCCAACGACCTGACCGCCTGCCTGATCAACCTGATCGTTCGGCACGATATCCAGCGTAAAATCCGATTCCGCCACGCCATTGTTGATGATCTTTTTGCTGATGTCGGCGCGCACGCTTTCGCAGGACGCCTGCACCGCCAGCGGTAACGCCAGCGCCATTAGCAACACAACTGCATTACGTTTTTTCATCACTCACTCCTTGTTGCGTCATTCCCGTGAAAACTATAGCAGCTGGCGCGCGTTACGGCGCCAGCGGACGGCCGGTGCGGCGATCGAGGCAGCGCAGGGTGTTCGGTTCCCAGTACGCATTAACGTTGTAGCTTTTTTCACAGGCGTCGCGGGTATCAAAGGCCCGGTCTGCCTTGTCGAACTCTTTCTCCACGCGGGTATTTACCTTGTTACGCAGGTTGCGCGTATCGTTCCACTGCTCATTGCTCTGACGCGCCGCCTCGTTGCTGGCCGCGTTGTTGCCATCTTCAATAATCAGGCGATCCGTCTTAGCGACAGCCAGCGGCGCAGTCAGCAATACGCTGGCGGTCAGCGTGGTAGCCAGCAGGGCGGAAAACAGTTTTTTCATCGTCATTTCCTTTCGTTAACTCCAGCACAGCGCGCAGGGCGGCTGTCACAACACTGTCTGCCAGTATATCATCGCTGCTTCTTTGCTCACCAGCGGTGAGCGGTTTGTTTAACGATCAGAGAGACTTTGTATGCTGCTGAAAACCGCGCTGCTGTTTTTTATCACTGCGATTGCCGAGATCACCGGCTGTTTTCTGCCGTGGCTGTGGCTGAAGCGTGGTATGAGCGCCTGGCTATTGTTACCGGCCGCAGCCAGTCTGGCGCTGTTTGTCTGGCTGCTGACCCTGCATCCGGCAGCCAGCGGCCGGGTGTATGCGGCTTATGGCGGCGTGTATGTGTTAACGGCGCTGATCTGGCTGCGGCTGGTCGATGGCGTCAAACTGAGTGCGTGGGATTGGGTCGGTGCGCTGGTGGCGTTCAGCGGCATGCTGATTATCGTTATCGGCTGGGGCAAGGCCTGAACCGGGCGCGCAGGGCGACCCGACGGGCCGCCACGCGCAGCTTGCTTATCCTTTAAACACTTTCAGTCCGGCGGTGGTTTGCGTCACCGGCATGATTTCCAGCGTGTTGATGTTGACGTGCTTCGGCAGCGTGGTCACCCAATAGACCGCTTCCGTCACGTCTTCCGCCGTCAGCGCGGTGGTGCCTTCATACACCGCATCCGCGCGGCCATCGTCACCTTTGAAGCGCACGTTCGAAAACTCGGTGCCGCCCACCAGGCCAGGCTCGATATCGGTGACGCGCAGCGCGGTGCCGTGCAGGTCGGTGCGCAGGTTGAGGCTGAACTGGCGCACAAACGCCTTGGTTGCCCCGTACACGTTGCCGCCGGCGTACGGCCAGCTGCCGGCAATCGAGCCAATGTTGACGATGTGACCGACGTTGCGCTCTACCATGGCAGGCAGCACGGCGCGCGTCATATACACCAGCCCTTTGTTGTTGGTGTCGATCATATCTTCCCAGTCTTCAACGCTGGCTTTATGCGCCGGTTCGACGCCCAGCGCCAGCCCGGCATTGTTCACCAGCACATCGATATCACGCCATTCGGCGGGCAGGGCAGCGATGGCTTCTTCGATAGCCGCGCGGTTACGCACATCCAGCTGCACGGTATACAGGTTGTCGCCCAGTTCCTGTTTTAATTCCTGCAAACGCTCAGCACGGCGTCCGCTGGCGATCACTTTGTGACCTGTAGCAATGAAGCGGCGGGTGATACTTTGACCAAAACCGGCGGTCGCACCGGTAACAAAAATAATCATCTCACTGTTCCTTATACGATTTCAGGTTCTCTGCCACACCTTAGCATTAACCCCGCAGCGCCGCTCATGAAAAGCGTGAGCGGCGTGTTGCAGAATCTTTCCTGCACGTTTTCGGTGCGGCCATGCACCATGAGCGTGCCCGATCAGGCACATTTTCCCGGCGTATAACGCCAGCGCAATGCGCAAGCGGAATACCACGAACAGGCAATCGGTTACGCATACGATTGCCTGCAATTTTTGCGACGATAATCGCGCTGAAATTGGGTATTTATCTGAATTTAAAGTGATTGTTGGGTGAACTTGCCTGGCATGCAGTTTGCAATATCTTTGCTATATCTCTCTGAAACTTGCCATTACACTCTGAAGGAAGCGTCATGTCTGACTCCGTTGTAACTCGTCTGCGCGCCAGTTTTTTTGATTTTCCCGCGCTGGCCGACCAGCCCGATGGCCTCGCCGACCAGGCACGCTACCTCGAAGACGGTCTGCTGACGCTGCGCGACGGCAAAGTGGTGAGCCTGGAGCGCTGGCAGCCGGCACATCAACACCTGGAATCAACGCAGGTGATCGATCTGCGCGGCAAGCTGATCCTGCCGGGGTTTGTGGATACCCATATTCACTATCCGCAGACCGAAATGATCGGCGCGTTCGGTGAACAGCTGCTGGAGTGGCTCAATCAGTACACTTTTCCGGTCGAGAGCCAGTACCACTGTGCGGCGCACGCGGCGCGCATGTCAGCGTTTTTCCTGCAACAGCTGCTGGCCAATGGCACCACGACTGCGCTGGTGTTTGGTACGGTGCATCCGCAATCGGTAGATGCGCTGTTCAGCGCCGCCGAACAGCTGGAGATGCGGCTGATTGCCGGCAAGGTAATGATGGACCGCCACGCACCGCCGGAACTGACCGAAACGCCGGCGCAAAGTTATCAGCAGACGCGTGAGCTGATTCAGCGCTGGCACCAGCGCGGGCGTCTCGGTTATGCGCTGACGCCGCGCTTTGCGCCGACCTCATCGCCGCAGCTGCTGGAAAAAGTGCAGCAGCTGAAAAACGAGTTTCCCGACACCTGGCTGCATACCCATCTCAGCGAAAATCAGCAGGAGATCGCCTGGGTAAAAACGCTGTTTCCCGCCCATGATGGCTATCTTGATGTGTATCACCAGCATCAGCTCACCGGCAAACGCAGCGTATTTGCCCACTGCCTGCATCTTGAGGATCGCGAATGGCAGTGCCTGCACGACACCGACTCGGCGATGGCCTTCTGTCCGACCTCCAACCTGTTCCTCGGCAGCGGGCTGTTCAATCTAAAACGCCGCTGGCAGCAGCGCGTGCGCATGGGCATGGGCACCGATGTCGGCGCCGGCACTACCTTCAATATGCTGCAGACGCTGGGTGAAGCCTATAAGGTGGGGCAGCTGCAGCAGTACAAACTCAGCGCCGCAGAAGCGATTTACCACGCCACGCTGGGCGGCGCCCATGCGCTGGATCTTGATGACAAAATCGGCAACTTCAACCCCGGTAAAGAGGCGGATTTTGTGGTGATCGATCCTGCCGTATCACCGCTGCAGCAGCTGCGCATGGCCAACAGCGACGATATCCATCAGCGTTTGTTTGTCCTGATGACGCTGGGTGATGACCGTAACATCGCGCAAACCTGGATCAACGGTAAGTGCGTGTGGCAGCGGGAAAGCCATGCGCACGCGCAAGGTTGTTGCCAGGCGACGAAACTGCCAGGATAAAAGCATCCCGCCGCAGGTGGCTGCGGCGTTGCTGATTATCAGGAGCGATAATGACTTCACGTGCCAATCCGTTTTTTAACGTCAGCCCCTTGCCGTACCAGACACCGCCGTTTGATCTGATCGACGAAGCGCATTTCCTGCCGGCGCTGGAAGCCGGAATCGCCGAAAAGCGCCAGGAAGTGGCGGCCATTGCCAGCAACCCCGAGCCGGCAACCTTTGCTAATACCTATGAAGCGCTGGAGCGCAGCGGTAGCCTGCTAAATCGCGTGTACCCCGTTTTTGCCGCGATGACCTCAGCCAATACCAGCGAGCGGCTCCAGCAGGTTGACGAGCTGATCACCCCGCAGCTGACGGCGCTCAATGACGAAATCTACCTTAACCCGGCGCTGTTTGCGCGGCTCGACAGCGTGTATCAGCAGCGCGGTTCGCAGTGCCCGGATGCCGAAGCGATGCGTCTGGTGGAAGTCACCTGGCAGCGCTTTCAGCTGGCCGGCGCCAGCCTGAGTGAGCGCGATAAAGCGCAACTGCGCGCCTGCAATCAGGAGCTGGCCAGTCTGGGCACGCGTTTCGGTAACCGGCTGCTGGCGGCAACTAACGCCGCCGCTTATACCGTCAGCAGCGCGGCGGCGCTGGACGGCCTGTCGCCGGCGGCGCTGGCACAGGCGAAGGACGCCGCCGGGGCGCGCGGGCTGCACGACGCATGGCTAATCCCTCTGCAAAATACCACCCAGCAGCCGGTGCTGCAGTCGCTGACGGTGCGCGCCACGCGCGAAGCGCTGTTTCAGCAGGCGCTGACGCGCAGCGAGCAGGGTGACGACAACGACACGCGCGCCATCGTGTCGCGCATGGCGCAACTGCGTGCGCAGCAGGCCAGTCTGCTGGGCTTCGACAGCTTTGCAGCATGGAGCCTGCAGGATCAGATGGCGAAAACGCCGGAAGCCGCCCAGTCCTTTATGCGCAACATCGTGCCTGCCGCGACGGCGCGCGCCGGGCGTGAAGCGGCGGATATTCAGCAGCTGATCGCCGATCAAAACCACAGCTTCCCGCTGCGCGCCTGGGACTGGAATTACTACGCGGAGCAGGTACGCGCCGCGCAATACGCGCTGGATGAAGGGCAAATCCGCCCCTATTTTGAGCTCAACACTGTACTGGAAAGGGGCGTGTTCTGGTGTGCCAGCCAGCTGTATGGCATCCGTTTTGAACAGCGCCACGATCTGCCGGTCTACCATCCGGACGTCAACGTTTATGAGATTTTCGATGCCGACGGTGCACCGTTAGCGCTGTTCTACACCGATTTCTTCACGCGGGATAACAAGAGCGGTGGCGCATGGATGGGCAATTTCGTCGACCAGTCGACGCTGCTGGAAAGCCGGCCGGTGATTTACAACGTCTGCAATTACAGCAAGCCGCAGCCCGGACAGCCGGCACTGCTCAGCTGGGATGAGGTGATCACGCTGTTCCATGAGTTTGGCCACACGCTGCACGGCCTGTTCGCCACCCAGCGCTATGCCAGCCTGTCCGGCACCGCCACACCGCGTGATTTTGTCGAGTTTCCGTCGCAAATCAACGAACACTGGGCCAGTCAGGATCAGGTGTTTGCCCACTATGCGCGCCATTATCAGACCGGTGAAGCGATGCCCGCCGCGCTGCGCGACAAAATGGTGCGCGCCGCGAAATTCAACAAAGGCTATGACATGACCGAACTGCTGGCGGCGGCGCTGCTTGATTTGCAGTGGCACTCGCTGTCGCCGCACGATAAACCGCAGGATGTCAGCCATTTTGAGCAGCAGGCGCTGGCGGCGGAGAATATCGCCCTGAGTGCCGTGCCGCCGCGCTATCGCTCCAGCTACTTCCGTCATATCTGGGGTGGCGGCTATGCGGCCGGGTATTACGCCTATATCTGGACGCAGATGCTGGCCGACGATGGTTATCAGGCGTTTGTCGAGCGGGGTGGTCTGACGCGGGAAAATGGTCAGCGCTTCCGTGAGCAGATTCTGTCGCGCGGTAACAGCAGCGATCTGCAGCATCTGTGGCTGGCCTGGCGCGGTAAAGCGCCGGACATCGGGCCGATGCTGAAACACCGCGGCCTCGACGAGGCGTAACGCGCCGTAACCGAAGGGCCAGCCAGCGGTGCAGCTGGCTGGCCTGCACGCTTATCCCAGCGGACCGCCTTCAATGGTGTCACACATGCCGGCCAGCACGCGCTCGCCGGTTTCCTCTTTCAGTCCGGCATACCATTCCGCGGTGACCGCCGCATCTTTGGCGTGGGTGACATCACAACGCTTGCGCGCTTTCAGCACCAAATCACGGGTGCGCTCGACGCGCCGCGCCTCATAGCGCAGCAGGCCGTCCTCAATGCCCAGCGAGTGGGCAGTCAGGGTTTGCGCCAGTACCACCGCATCTTCCATTGCCGCACAGCCGCCCTGACCGATATCCGGCGTGGTGCTGTGTGCCGCATCCCCCAGCAGCGCCACACGTCCTCTGACAAAGCGGCTGAAGGGTTCGATATCATGAATCTCCACGCGATTGGTGGTTTGTGCGTCAATGCTGGCGATCAGCCGCTGGACCGGTTCGGCCCAGCCGGCAAAATAGCCGCGCAGATCGTCTTTCACCGTTGCGCGATCCTGCGCCAGCCCTTTCGGCAGCGGGACATCAAAGAAAAAGTAGAAGCGGTTACCGCTCACCGGCATCAGCGAGACGCGCTTGCCCTCGCCGACAAAGGTGGTCCACTGATCGGCGGGCGCGATGCTTTCATCGATGGTGACCAGGCCATTCCAGTTAACGTAGCCTGCGTAGCGGCGCTCGACGTGTTCGCCCAGCACGTGATGGCGAATCACCGAGTGGGTGCCGTCGGCGGCCACCATAAAATCCCCTTCAGCCTGGCTGCCGTCATCAAACCAGGCGGTCACGCCGCTGGCATGCTGCTCCACCCGCACAACGCGTTTGCCAAAGCGGATGCGTTCGCGGCCGTAGCTGTCGATCAGCAGCGCCTGTAACTCTGCGCGTGCGACCGGATAAGGATACTCGCCGACCTGCTGCACCAGCGGTGACAAACTGAAGCGGGTCAGGGTGCTGCCGCTGTGGCCATCGTTGTAAGCCATAAACGCCATATTGCCGCCGAGCGCACGCAGCTGTGCCTTGAGACCCAGCGCATTGAGGCACTTCACGCCGTTAGGCCAGATAGAGATGGCCGCGCCGACCGGTTTCATCTCTTTCACCGCTTCATACACTGCGGTACTGAAACCCGCTTTTTCCAGCGCCAGCGCCGCGCTCATGCCGCCGATACCCGCTCCAATCACAATCGCTTTCATTACCGTCTCCTTTACTGTGCACCCTAAGCCCTGCAACTTTTGTACCATCTTGCAGGGCTAGGGTGATGGTGAGTTAAAGTATTGAAAATAATGATTTCTATTCTGGTTGGGTCAGACGCTGCTTCGGCAATGGGCACAGATGCTGCACCTTAACAGGGCGTCATCCGGGGGAAGGTGAACCAAAGGTTTCACGCTGGCAATCATCCGGCCAGCGTTCATACTCTCTACATCCATCCTGCGAGGACTGAATGATGAAGTGGATAACGATGTTATTTCTGCTGGGCAGCCTGAGCGCAGCGGCGCAAACACCGTGGCAGCCGGAGAGAAAAGGGGATGTGCCGCAGCTCACGCCGGTAGCAGCGAAGTGTGATGTCTCTTCCTGTCAGCAGAACTGTTACGTGCAGCAATCGCAGTGCAAGAATGACAACGGCGGCGGCTGTGGCTCGCTGGCGCAGATTTGCGTACAAAACTGTGCCAGCCAGTGCCGCTAGAGCGTTTACGGATCGTCTTTGATACGGCGATCGATGGCGAAGGGTGCGGAGGTCGCTGTGGCAATCAGCGCGGCCGCGCCCGGATGATCGGGGTTAAACAGCGCATTATCTTCGCCGGTGAGGATGCTGGGTACCGTCATCAGCAGGGGAAAGCCGTTGTGCGGATCGAGAAACGCCGCGCCGATGGCCTGCGTCTCCTCCTGCTGCTGATATTTTTCCCAGCCGGCCGGCAGTTTACTGCTGTCGAGGGCGATGATGTCGGACTCGGGTACCGCCACGGTAAACACCACAAAGCGGCTTTGCTCCAGCAGCGTTTTCCCGGCGTGCACCACCAGTTCCAGCGTCGCCAGCGCTTTTGAGCTGCTGAGGTAAACCGCTTTCATCCCGGGCGGATTCCAGCGGCCACCCCATTTTTCTGCGCCAGCACCGTTAAACGCCTGGCTGGCGTACTCCGCTTTGACAATCCGATAGAACACCCTGACGGGTGCGACCGGATCCTTCCGTCGTGTCATCAGACAATCACTCCGTGCTCCAGGCGACCAATCAGCGTCAGCACCGCATCGCAGCCGGCGGGCGTACTGAGCATGTTAATCGGCTGCGCGTTGTCGAGCGCCAGTGCAGGCTGATACATCCAGTGCATCGCCACTTCCGGATCGCCAGCGAACAGTTGGATCACCGCATCCAGCACTTCAAACACCTGATAGATGCGTGCACCCTGTTCGACCGAGAGCTGCGATCCGGACTTCTCGCGGCGCCGGTAGGTGTTACGGTCAATCGAGACCATTTGCGCGATGTCGATCGGCGTCGCTTTCAGAATCGTGGCGGCGCGTTCGACAATGCCGACATCCATGCCGTCGGTGATCAACTTATGCGCCTTAAGCCGGTTACGCGGCAGCCCCATCTGATCCATAAAAGAGGGGCGGGCGTGCTGAATCAGCGACGGATCAAAGATGCGCGATCCGCTGGTGGGATTAAAAGCCGATGCGGTGGACATCACAACCTCCTGATAATGTTCATGTGAACATTTTTATGCATCAAGTGTACAGCATTTGCCCGCCGGTGTCATGGTTTGTTCACGCCGCACCGCCATTAACTGGCGGTGCGCCAGATGTCGCTCATCGCCAGCTCAAGTTTTTTAAACAGCCGGTAGCGGGTGTCATGGAACGCGAAGCGCGCCGCGCGGGGCTGCAGCGCCTCCGGCGCAAGGGTAACCGCCTGCTGCACGGCGGCAGCCAGATTCGGCCACTGACCCACGCCCACGCCCGCACACAGGGCCGCACCCAGCGCCCCGGTTTCGTGGCAGGTTGCGACGCGAATCGGCATCCCCAGCACATCCGCAAACATTTGCGGCCAGACACTGCTGCGTGTCGCGCCGCCGGAGAGCGTGGCCTGGTTGACCGTAATGCCGGCCGCGCGCAGCCGGTCAATGTGCGCCCGGTGGGCAAAGGTCACGCCTTCAAACAGGGCAAACAGCATGTCAGCGCGCGTATGCCAGCCGCCGAGGCCGTAAAAGCCGGCTTTGGCGGGTTCGGCTTTCCGCCCTGAATAGAGGTAAGGGTGATACAGCGGCAACTGCGCGTCAGGCCTGACCTGTGCCACGCTGTCGCTGCTGCGCGCCGCGCCCTGGCCAGCGCGGCCATCATCAAATTCACGCAGGAACCAGTCAAGATTGGCGGCAGAAGTGGCGCTGGCCTCGATCGCCATGTAGCGATCGCGTTCGATGATCGAATTCATAAACACCGGGCGCAGATAATCAGGTTTGTCGACCACCACCTGATTGATGCTCCAGGTACCGGCGACAATGGAGGCCTCACCGCAGTTCACTACGCCCGAGCCGACCGCGCTGGCAACCACGTCAAACATGCCGGCCACCACCGGGATGCCAGCGGGTAAACCGGTGAGCTGCGCTGCGTGGGCCGAGACCACGCCGGTAACCTCGCAGGATTCACGCAGCGGTGGTAGCAGGGCGAGCGCCTCTTCAATGCCATATAACGCCAGCAATTCACGACTGTAGCTGCGCTGGCGATAATCAATCAGCCCGGCACCGGCGGCATCCGAATAGTCCGCGCTGACGTTGCCGCACAGAAAGTGGGCGATGACATCTTTGGCACACAGCAGATGGCCGATCTGCGCCCAGCGTTCCGGCTGATGCTGACGTATCCAGCTGATCAGCACCGGTGTTGCGGCGGGCCACGGTTTTTGCAACGACAGCGCGTAAATCTGCTGCGCCGCACCGCTGGATTCCAGCGCCTGTACCGTGGCGCTGGCGCGATGATCAATCGACTGGATGCCAAACAGCGGGCGCTGCTGACGATCCAGCGCATACAACCCGTTGCCGTGTCCGGCGGCCCCGACGGCAATCACTTCGCTGCCACGCGTGCCGGCTTGCTGCAGGCAGCGACTCACCGCATTGCTGACGCCGCGCCAGATATCTTCAACTGGCCGTTCAGCATAGCCTTCCTGCGGCTGATGCGTTTCGCCGGCGCACTCCGCTACCGACAGCACGCGGCCGCTCAGGTCAAACAGTACCGCTTTGATCATGGTATTTCCGGCATCGATGCCGAGAATCTGGCTCATATCCGACTCCGTTTCAGGCGAAGACGGCGCACCGCTTAAGCGCCGGTGCAGGTCACGCTTAACCCTGCTGGTAGATGTCCAGCGCATCCGCGCCGCTGACACCCTGATGAATAATCGCCATCAGCGCGCTGACCACGCGTGACGGATTATCATGTTGATAAACGTTGCGGCCATACACCATGCCGCTGGCACCCTGCGCCATCAGCGCGGCGCTTTTCGCCAGCACCGCGCCCAGTTCCCCTTTGCCGCCGCCGCGCACCAGCGTCGGACAGCGCGCCGCCTCCACCACACGATGGAAATCCTCTACGTTATCCGTGGGGTCGGCTTTAATGATGTCGGCGCCCAGCTCCCGCGCCAGCCGCACCAGCGGCACGATTTGTCTGACGTCACCGAGCGAGCCGTACGCCGCGCCCTGGCCGGCGGGGGCCATCACCAGCGGCTCCACCATCAGCGGCATGGCATAGCGATCGCAGGCCTGGCGCAGGCGGCCAATGTTCTCCACGCACATGCGAAAAATGCCCGGTTCATCCGGAATTTGATAAAGATTGACCACCACCGCGGCGGCATCCATCTGCAGCGCGGCAAGAATCGGTGCCTCCGGATTGTGCAGCACCGCCCACATCTCGCGATGGCGTGCTGCGTTATAGGCATTGCCGACGTCGGTGCGCATCACCAGCGCCGGTTTGCGCCCGGCAACGCACTGCAGCAGATCGGCCTGACCATAATTGACCTGGATCGCATCCGGCTGTGCGGCAATCAGGTTGCGCATCACGCTTTCAATATCTTCCAGCCCCAGCAGAAAATCGGGCTCGTTGGCGATGCCGTGATCGATCGCCACATCCAGGCACTTGCCGTGGTGAAATAACCGGTTGAGGCGAACTTTAGGGGTGAGTGACATCCTGAACTTCCTCCTGTGAAAACGCGGATGCGAGCGCGTGCAGCCCATGGCGCTGCGCCAGGCTGATTGCGGTGTGCTGCAAATGTTCAGCGCGCTGACTGTCCTGCCAGCCGAGCGAGTCGGCCAGCAGCTGCGAAATTTCCTGCATGAGCGGCGGCGTTAATTCACCGCAGATAGCCAGCGACGTGCGGCGCACCAGCACATCTTCCAGCTGGCACACCTGTTCATGCTCGATCAGATAGCGCAGTTCGGTGGCGCTGTAACCGGCATGATGCTGCAGCGGCTGTTCGCCGTGCTGCTGAATCTGCTGCAGCAGCGGCAGGGCCCGGCTGCCGTAGCGTTTCGCCAGTTGCGTCACGCGTGCCAGCGGAAGGTCATAGTGCTGCGCCAGCGCACTGAGCCAGGCGGGCTGGGCGGACGGCGCCGGAAAATCCCGGCCGCCGCCAATCGGCAGGTCGCTGCTGGAGACGCGACGCTTTTCTCCCAGCAGGCGCAACACGCGGTCGGCGGCCTCTTCCCCGAAGCGGCGGAAGGTAGTCCATTTACCGCCGACCAGACATAGCGTGCTCCAGGCACGCGCGTGGTCAGGCGGCAGCAGCACCAGCGAATGGTTACGCGAAATCTGGCCATTCACTTTGGCCTCGCTGGCCGGCAGCGGGCGCACGCCGCAGAAGGTGTACACCACCGCAGACGCTGGCACCACGATGTCAGGAAACACAAAGCGCAGCGACTCAAGAATGTAAGCCTGCTCTTCGGCTTCGCACACCACGCTATCGGGGTCATCAACGCGGATATCGGTTGAGCCCACCAGCACTTTGCTGAACCAGGGAAACATGATGCACACCCGGCCTTCCTGGTTTTCGAAATAGACCATTTCACCGTCCAGCATCTGTAACAGCTGTGGGTGATCGAGGATCAGATGCGATCCTTTGGTGCCGCCTATCAGTCTGGTGGGTGGTGAATGCACGGCCAGCTGCTGATTCAGCTGGTCGATCCACGCGCCGCCGGCATTCACCAGCACGTGCGGCTGCAGGCTAAAGCGCTCACCGCTCAGCGTATCTTCCAGCAGCACCGTCTCGTCGCTGGCGCTGACCACCCGCAGATAATTGAGCGCCAGCGCCTCCGGGCAGGCGCGTTCCGCATCTTCAATCAACTCAAACCCGAGTCGCTCCGGCGCGCTGATCCACGCATCGTAGTAGCTGGCGCTGTATTTCACCCAAGGCGCGAAGCCAGGCCAGCGATCGCGCGTGGCGGCTTCGTTACGCAGCTGGTGGCGCGGCATAGCGCCATACTGTCGCGTGTAGAGGTCGTACAGGCTCAGGCCGGTTTTGATCAGCAGCGCGCCGCGCCGGGTGGGCTTATCGCTCAGGCGCAGGAAACGTCGCGTGGCGTTAACCAGTCCACCGCCGAGATTATCGATCGGTACGGTGGTACGCAGCGGAAACACATAGTGCGCGGCGTTTTTCAGCAGGCGATCGCGCTCCATCACCGACTCCTTCACCAGGCCAAACTCGCCGGTCTCCAGATAGCGCAGGCCGCCGTGAATCATGCGCGACAGCGCGCCGCTGGCCGCCTGGCACCAGTCACCTTTCTCCACCAGCACCGCAGGAATGCCCTGTAATGCCAGCTCACGAAAAGTACTGATGCCGTTGATGCCGCCGCCGACGATCAGCACCGGCAGCGAACTGCGCGCGCGCAGGCGGCTAAGCCGTTGTTCGCGGGTCAAAACCTGTTCCATTGTCAGCTCCTTGCGATGAACGCTTACTTGTCAAAGGTATAGGAGCGGGCGCAGCAAACGGCAAATCAGGTCATACAGGATGTGATTTTGTTCACTACCAATGAGAATTGTCGGGAAGCCTGGCAGGGGTAACGATATACTGCCGGTCAGACATCATGGTTAACCTGCAGGAAAAGGAATTTTCATGTTTTCATGGGCCCGATTAAGCGCACTTGCGCTGCTGGTCAGCGGCAGTGCGCTGGCAACGACATCACCAGACAGCATCATCAAACCGCTGATGCAGCAGTATCAGATCCCCGGTATGGCGGTGGCGATTCTGCACGACGGCAAAACCGAATTTTATAACTATGGCGTGGCATCGAAAGAGAGCGGACAGCCGATCAACGAGCAGACGCTGTTTGAAATCGGCTCGCTGAGTAAAACGTTTACCGCCACCTTAGCCAGCTATGCGGCGCAGCAGAACAAACTGAATTTCAGCGACGCGGCCAGCCAGTGGCTGCCGGAACTGAAAGGCAGCGCTTTTGATCGCGTCTCGCTGCTGAATCTGGCGACGCACACCAGCGGCACGCCGCTGTTCGTACCGGATGACGTGACCAATACCCGCGAGCTGATGCGCTGGTACAAACAGTGGCAGCCAGAGGCCCAGCCGGGCACGGTGCGCGTTTATTCCAACCTCGGTATCGGTATGCTCGGCATGATTGCGGCTAAAAGTCTGCATCAGCCGTTCATCAGCGCGATGGAAAAGCAGCTGCTGCCGGCGATGGGCATGACGCACAGCTATGTGCAGGTGCCTGCATCGCAGATGGGGCGCTACGCCCAGGGTTATAACAAGCAGGATCGCCCGGTGCGGGTCACGCCAGGCCCGCTGGATGCGGAATCCTATGGCCTGAAATCCACCTCTGCCGATCTGATTCGCTGGCTGGCCATTCAGCTGCAGCAACAGCCGGTCGCGCCCGCATGGCAACAGGCGGTGGCCGCGACGCATCAGGGCTATTACCACACCGAGACCGCTTTTACTCAGGCGATGATGTGGGAATATTACCCGCTGCCGGTGACCACGCAGCAGCTGGTGGACGGCAACAGCGGCGCGCGCATCATGAAGGGCATGAAAGCCATGCGGATTACGCCGCCGCAGGCTGCGCCGCAGCAGGCGTGGTACAACAAAACCGGCTCCACCAACGGATTCGCCACCTACGCGGTCTTTATTCCGTCGCAGCGGGTTGCGCTGATTATGCTGGCAAATAAGTGGTTCCCGAATGACGATCGGGTGGTGGCTGCGGAAAAAATCATCAGCAACATCGGGAAGGGCGAATGATCACCATCAGAGCGCTGCGCGCAGAAGATTTTATGCCGTGGCTGGCGCTGTGGCAGGGCTATCAGCGCTTTTATCAGACTACCATTGACGATAACACCACCGGCGAGAGCTTTCGCCGCTTGCTGTCCCGCGCGGAACCCATGCACTGTCTGGTGGCCGAGCAGGACGGCGCGATGGTCGGGCTGGTGCATTTTCTTACCCATCGCTCAACCTGGACTCAGGGCGACTACTGCTATTTGCAGGACCTCTACGTCAGCGAAGCCGCGCGCGGTCTGGGTGCCGGCAAGGCGCTGATTCTGGCGGTCTATGAACAGGCAGAGAAGCTCGGCTGTTCGCGTGTTTACTGGCTGACGCAGGCGTCTAATAGCCACGCGCGGGCGCTGTACGATCGGCTGGCGCAACAAACCGATTTTGTGCAGTACCGTCATTTATTCGATCAGCCATAATTTTCCCGGGCTGCCATGGAAGGTGGCCCCCGCGTGCCTGATCCAGGCGCGCTTGCGTTATTCATCTCACCGTTTCGCTCCCTGAACCCTTTCAAACGAAAATCCCTCAGATAAATAACTGTGACCATGCTCGCTATTTTTTGCCTGCGTGCTGTCTTTTTGTTCGCTCGATGTTATGAATGAATATGTAATGTGTTTCGAATGAAACTTAAGCGTAAACAGACGGAGTGCGAGATGAACACCACTTTTACCTCAGAACAACAACCCGACGATTTTAAACAGCATGTGCGCCTGATGAAGCAGGCGCTCAGAGCACAGATTGGCGATGTCGAAGGCCTGTTTGAGCAGGTCAGAAGTAAGATTGTCAGTGAAATCGCGGCCGCGCGCGCCGAAGAGAAGCAGCACGGTACGGCGTGGCCGCAGGTCAGCTTCGCGGATCTGGCCGCTGGCCGCATCAGCGAACAGACCAAAAATCACATCCGCCGCCGCGGCTGCGTGGTGGTGAAGCAAACCTTCAGCCGTGAGCAGGCGCTGGCGTGGGATGCTGACATGCTTAACTACCTCGACGACAATGACTTCGACCGTGTCTATCAGGGGCCGGGCGACAACTTCTTTGGCAACCTCGATGCCTCGCGGCCGGAGATCTATCCCATTTACTGGAGCGATGCGCAGATGTCGGCCCGCCAGAGCGAGGCCATGGCGCAAACCCAGGCGTTCCTCAATCGCCTGTGGAAATTCGAATCCGCCGGTACGCGCTGGTTTGATCCAGACGTGAGCATCATCTATCCGGATCGCATCCGGCGCCGGCTGCCGGGCACCACCTCAAAAGGGCTGGGCGCGCACACCGACTCCGGCGCGCTGGAGCGCTGGCTGTTGCCGGCCTATCAGCAGGTGTTCAGCAAGATCTTTTCTAACCAGTTCGATCAGTACGATCCGTGGGACGCGGCGCACCGCACGGCCGTGCAGGAGTACCAGTCTGGCACCACCACCAAATGTTCGGTGTTCCGCACGTTCCAGGGCTGGACCGCGCTCTCCGACATGCAGCCTGGTCAGGGACTGCTGCACGTGGTGCCGGTGCCGGAAGCCATGGCTTATCTGCTGCTGCGTCCGTTACTGAAAGATGTGCCGGAAGAGGAACTGTGCGGCGTGGCGCCGGGCAAAGTGCTGCCGGTATCGGAGCGCTGGCATCCGGAATTAATTGCCGGTCTGTGTTCGATCCCGGCGTTGCAGGCGGGCGATTCGGTGTGGTGGCACTGCGACGTGATTCATGCGGTGGCGCCGGTAGAAAATCAGCAGGGCTGGGGCAACGTGATGTACATTCCCGCCGCGCCGATGTGCGGTAAAAACGCCGACTATGCGCAGCAGGTGGCGCAGGCGCTGGCGACTGGTGTCTCACCGGGCGATTTCCCCAAAGAGGATTACGAAGCCAGCTGGCGCGGTCGTTTTACGCCGCAGGATCTGAATGAAAACGGCCGGCGCAGTCTGGGATTAGCGTGATTTCTGCTAAGCTGGGCAAAAACTTTTTTACAACAGGCTCTATGAACGCACGTCATCAGCACATTATTCAACTGGTCAGCGAGCGCGGCAGCGTCAGCGTCAATGAACTGGCACAAACCACCGGCGTTTCGGAGGTGACGGTGCGTCAGGATCTGAACCTGCTGGAGAAGGGTGGCTTTCTGCGCCGCGTGCACGGTTCTGCCGTGGCACCGGAAAGTGATGACGTAGGCGCGCGCATGCAAACCCGTTTTGCGGTGAAAAAACGCCTGGCGGAGTACGCCGCCGGGCTGGTTAACCCCGGCGAAACGGTGTTTATTGAAGGCGGCAGCACCAATGCGCTGCTGGCGCGAGAGCTCAGCCATCGGCAGGACATCACCATCATCACCGTCAGCCATTACATCGCCGGACTGCTGCGTGAGCAGGGCGGCGATGTGATTATCCTCGGCGGGCTGTTTCAGAAAAGCAGTGAGTCGGTGGTCGGGCCATTAACGCGGCTGTGCATTCAGCACCTCAACTTCCATAAGGCGTTTATTGGCATTGACGGCTGGGATGAGGCGACCGGTTTCACCAGCCGCGACATGCTGCGCTGCGATGTGGTGAACGCCATCATGGAAAAACCGACGCACACCGTCGCGCTCACCGACTCCTCCAAATTTGGTCAGATTCATCCCTATGCGCTGGCGCCGCTACAGCCGTTTAAGCAGGTGATCACCGACGCGGAACTCGCCGCAGGCTGGCAGCAGCAGCTGCGTGCGCAGTCGCTGCAGCTCAGTCTGGTTTAACCTGATTCATGCGCTGAGTAGCGCCTGCGCGGTCAGCTCGTCGGTGATCAAACCGGTGACGAGTCCGCTGGCCAGCACCGCGCGGATCGCCGCCACTTTGCTCGGTCCGCCGGTCAGCGCCACGATCTCTGCGCGCTGCGCCAGATCCAGCGGCACCGACAGCGTGCGTGCCGTCAGCGAATTGTGAATCATCTGCCCATCGGCGGCAAAAAAGTGCCCCAGCAGTTCGCCCACCGCGCCGGCTTCCGACAGGGCACGGATCTCGGCTGCATCGATCATTCCGGCTTCCACCAGCTGGGCGGCTGGTTCCACGGTGCCAATGCCCACCAGCTTCACTTCACTGTGCGCGGCCATGCTAAACACTTTGCTGACGCCACGCTGCGCCAGCAGCACATCGCGATCCTCTTCGGTGTTGGCAAAAAACGGTACCGGCATCATGTAGGCCTGCGCACCGGTTTTTTCGGCGATGCGATGCATCACGTCATGCGGATTGAGCGCGTAGTTGCGCGTCAGGCAGCCGAGCAGGGAGACAAAGCGCAGGTGCGGCGCGTCGATACGTGCCAGCTGGTGAATTGCTGCCGACAGCGTCCGGCCGTGGCCGAGACCCAGCGTGATCGCCGGCGTGGAGGCCAGCAGATTACGTAAATAGTCGGCACCGGCCATGCCCAGCGCGCGCACCGGCAGGCCTTCTTCGCCGAGATCGGGTGCTACCTGACAAAAGTTCAGGCCGTAGCGGCTGCGCAACTGCTCTTCCAGCGTCACGCAGGCGACAATCGCGCCGTCGATGGTGACTTTCACCGCGCCTTCGGCCACCATGCGCGCAATCAGCCGATGGGTTTTCACCGACGGCAGGCCGAGCCGTTTGGCCACTTCAGCCTGCGTCAGGCCGCCGACATAGTGCAGCCAGGCCGCCCGCAGGGCCAGAGAGTCATCGCGTTCAGCGGAAGTCGGTGCGGATTTCATCGGGTTGTCCCTGTCTGGTTGAGGAGTGCTGCGGGCTGATGAAAGCCCTCAGCACGGCATGCTCACGCGAGATGCAAATCCCGCACCCCGGTATCAATATGGTCGGCCCAGAACGCCACGCTTTCGGCAATCTCCGCCACCACATTGCTGTCGGTGGGCTCGCGCTCTTTGAAGCTCAGCTCGAGGCAAATCTCGTTATCCTGCGCGCCGCCGCGCGCCAGCGCCTCGAGCAGCGGTTGCGGCTGAATGCGACCGCCGGCATTGTACTGCAATGTAAAGGGCCTGTGCCCGCCTTTATCCATCATGCTCTGCTTTATATGGATGATGGGCGAAAAGCGCGGCACCGCTTCAGCCCACGCGTAAGGGTCGTAGTCACGCGGATCGGCAGAGGTGACATCGCCATGATCGATATCCGCCATCATCCACATCGGCAGGGCAAACTGTGCCGCGCTCAGCCGCTGCTGCAGTGCCATACAGGCGGGAATGGTTTCGCCAAATTCGCGCCCGACGCTCATCGGTTCCCAGAACAGGTAACGCAGACCGGCCGCTTTGGCGTGTTCCGCCACTTCCGCCCAGCAGTCAATGGCGATGGCAATCAGCGCTTCACGCCGCGCCGCATCGTTAAAATCCCGCTGGGTGAAGATGGCAAACTGCGAGCCCACCGCGACGCCGCCCAGTTCCGCGGTGATGTCGGCAAAGGTCTTGAACCAGTCAATGTAGTAGCGACGTACCGCCGCATCCGGATGACCAAAATGGTTGAGGCGGCCATACGGGCCGGTCATGCCGGAGGTGACGCGCACGCCGGTGTCACGCAGCGCCTGCTGCATGCGGCGCGTCATGTGGCTGAGCGTGGCAGCAGGCCAGCCGGGATTGATAAACTCATGCGTCAGCTGCAGATCGCGGATGCGGATCTGCTGCGCCACGGTGTGAATTAAATCGCCGGGATCGGCGAAGCGGTTCACCAGCGGATTGGTATTCAGCGAAAGCGTTAGTGGCATGCGGCACCTCTCAGCCAGCGTGGGCGCGCAGCGGCGCGGCAGGGTGGAAAGTCTGTTCGAACCACTGGCTGAACGCGGTGCGCTGTGCAGTGCTCAGGTGCAGCTGATGTTTGGTGCGACGCCAGAGAATGTCTTCCGGCTGCTGCGCCCATTCGTACTGCACCAGGTAGCGCACCTCGGCCTCGTACAGCTGGCCGCCAAAATGCTCACCGAGATCGCTCAGCGAACCGGCGGTGCCCAGCAGCGTGCTCATACGCGCACCGTACAGTCGCGCATAATGCTTGCGCAGCGGCTGCGGCAGCCACGGCCAGCGCGTTTTGATCTCCTCCAGGAAGCTGTCAAAATCGGCATGGGCGATCTCGCCGCCCGGCAGCGTGGCGCTGCGCGTCCAGTCCGCGCCCATGTTGGGGAAAAACGGCGCCAGCTGTTGCAGCGCATGCTCGGCCAGCTTGCGGAACGTGGTAATTTTGCCGCCGAACACGTGCAGTAGCGGGGCATCCTGTTGATTATCGAGGTCGAACACATAATCCCGCGTCACCGCCGAGGGATTACCTTTGCCGTCGTCAAACAGCGGCCGTACGCCGGAGAAGCGGGTAATCACATCGCTGGCGCGCAGCTTAACCTTGAAGTAGCGATTCACCACGTCGATTAGGTACTGCTGCTCGCTATCATCCGCACTGACATCTTCCGCTTTGCCCTGCCAGGGAATGTCGGTGGTGCCGATTAACGCTTTATCACCCTCATAGGGATTGATAAAAATCACCCGCTTGTCGGTGTTTTGCACCAGATAGGCCTGCTGGCCCTCCCAGAATTTCGGCACGATGAGGTGCGAGCCTTTCACCAGCCGCACGCTGCGCTGGCTTTGCGTGTGGCTAACCTGATTGACGATATCCAGCACCCACGGTCCGGCGGCATTTACCAGCGCGCGGGCGAACACCGTGCGCTGCGCGCCGCTGGCCTGATCCTGCAGGGTAATCTGCCATTTGCCCGGCAGACGCTGCGCTGCCACGCAGCGGGTGCGCGGCAGAATGGTGGCGCCGCGCTCGGCGGCATCCAGCGCATTGAGCGTCACCAGCCGGGCATCGTCCACCCAGCAATCGGAGTACTCAAAGCCTTTCTGGTAGCTGTCCAGCAGCGGCGCGCCTTCAGGATCGCGCGTCAGATCGAGCACGCGCGTGCCCGGCAGTTTTTTGCGTCCGCCAAGATGGTCATACAGAAACAGGCCCAGCCGCACCAGCCACGCCGGGCGATCGGACGGGCTGTGCGGCAGCACAAAGCGCATCGGCCAGATAATGTGCGGCGCCGCGTTCAGCAGCACCTCGCGTTCAATTAGCGCCTCGCGCACCAGGCGGAATTCGTAGTACTCCAGATAGCGCAGGCCGCCGTGCACCAGTTTACCGGAGCGTGAGGAGGTGCCTGCGGCAAGATCGTCTTTTTCACACATCATCACCGACAGCCCGCGCCCGGCGGCATCGCGCGCGATACCGGCACCGTTAATGCCACCGCCGATCACAAACAGATCCAACGTGTTGTCACTCATGCGTTACTCCTTAAAGCTGTTTAATGCCTGCCAGGCGGCAGGAAGATCGCGGCGGATCTGCTGATACTGAGGGAACAGCTGCTGGTAGCGCTGCATCAGCGCAGGCGATGGTGCTTCGGCGTCGTCCAGCAGCGGGCGCACCCAGCGTTCAACGCACTGCGCCATGTCCGGATACGCGCCAATCGCCACCGCTGCCATCATGGCCGCACCCGCTGCGCCGGCTTCCTCGCGCTGGCTGATGCGCACCGGCGCGCCGATGCAGGCGGCAAGGATTTGCCTGAGCGGCTGCGATCGTACCGCACCGCCGGTAAGGCGAATTTCTCCCGGCAGCGTGGCGCCCATCGCCTGATAACAGTCGCGAGCTGCCATGCCGATGCCTTCAATCACGCCGCGCACCAGGTCGCCAAAGTTGTGCTGGTAGTTGAGGCCGGTGAAACTGGCGCGCGCGTCGGCGTTAACAAACGGTCCGCGCTCACCGGCCAGCGAAATGTAAGGATGGAACAGCAGGGTGCCCGGCTGCGCGTCGTTGAGCCAGCGATCGATCTGCTGCACCAGCCGCGCATGATCGGTTTCACAGCCAAAGCTGCTCAGCAGATCGCTGGCCACGTTCAGCAGCCAGTCGAGATTGAGCGTGGAGGCCATGTTGGTTTGCACCTGAGTGACATAACCTGGCCACGGCAGCGGAATCACGTAGCCGGTTTGCGCCGGGTTGAGCCAAACCTCGTCAATGGTGACGCTGCGCAGATGCACGCCGGTTGAGCCGACAATCGAACAGGCGGTATTGGCTTCACCGGTGTGCACCCCGGCACCGAGCGCGGTCATCGCCATATCGACATAGCCGAGACACACCGGCGTGCCAGCCAGCAGGCCGGTTTGCCGGGCGGCGTCAGCGGTCAGGCCATGGGTGATTTGCGTGCCGTCGATGATCTCCGGCAGCAGGTGGCGCCGGTGGTTAAGCCCCAGCGCGTCAATCACCGTATCGTCGTAGCGCTGGTGGCGATAGTTGCCAAAGGTAAAGCTGGCTTCAGACGGATCGGTGGCGCGCACACCGGTCAGATTGAGATAGAGCCAGTCCTTGCAGTGCAGTGCCACTTCGGCGCGCGCCAGCAGTTCGGGATAGTGCTGGTCCATGTGCGCCAGCTGCGCACCCTGCTGGCAGGTGTTAAGACCGGTGCCGGTGGCCTGAAAGCGTGCGGCGGCCAGCGGCTGCTGATTGAGTTTTTCCACCGTGGCGGCGGCGCGGGCATCCAGCCAGATCCACGCATCATCCACCGGCTGATTATCAGCACCGACCAGCCAGCTGCCATCGCCCTGGGCGGTCACCGCCACGGCCACCACGCGCGCCGCCAGATTCTCCACCCGATCGCCGAGCTTGTGAATCGCACTGACCGCATCCTGCCAGGTTTGCGTCATTGACTGCTGGGCGGCACCGCCTGCGCTGCGGTAATAGCGATTGCGCGCCGACGCGCACGCCAGCTGGTTACCTTCCAGATCAAACGCCACCGCTTTAACCACCGAGGTGCCGGAATCCAGACCCAGAATGATATCGCCACTCTCCACATACACCTCCGTTCGCTGCTCCCGGTGCGGGAACCCCTGTTTGGTTTATCCGCAGCCTTGTTAATGAGCTGTGATGATTTTGCTAAATACTGTCTTACACCACTTCTCATGGAGATAACATATCTGATGTATTATTTTTCTAAAAAAAGAATAAATTTCACACCGGATGGCGAGTTCGATCACAAAATCAGCGGGGATTGCGGATGCGCCTGGACACTGTGAAAGGTTTTTAATGATTGTATTAAAGGGGTTTTTAAACGGATTTGGGGTGATTGCAGGCAAATAAGCGATCCAGATCGCGCTGTGCGAAAAATTGCGCGCCACCTGTTGACAATTTAGCCACAACAGCACAATTCTCATCACACAAGTTATCACATTTATAACATTGCACGGCGATGAACATCGTCGCTGTGCATCCTGAGAGGTCACGTTATGTCCGAGGTCTCAATCTTAACGCAGCAGCTGGCACGCAAACGTCGGCGGCGCTACACGCTCAGCGGTGTGGTGATCGTGGCGCTGGTGGCTGCCATGGCGCTGGATACCAAAGTGGTGCGCATCGGTTCGGCGGACGACGCGCGTCAGCAGGGCTTCTCCGCAGACAGCTACGGGCAGAAAACCTTTCCCGGCATCCAGCAGGATGTCGAAGCGCGCGCGGTGGATGCCGCCACGCTGGCGGCCGCACTGAACAGCGATCGGCAGCAGGCGGTGGCCAGATACGGTGTCGGCTCGCCGCTGCCGGTGCTGCCGGTCAAACTGCAGGGCGTGGTGCAGCCGGGGCAAATGGGTGTCTTCCCGTTACAGGTCGCCGGTCTGCCAGCGGGCACGCAGCTGAGGTTGCAAACCGGCCCGGCGATCACCGGCACCGATCTGCGTGATGCCAGCGGCAAAATTCAGTTTGGTGATTTTACTAATCAGATCGAATACCAGAACGCCGGGGCGGCGATTAACCGCGCCATGAAAGTGGCGGTGCTGGAGAAACTGGACCGCGACGCGCTGCCGGGCAAAACCGTGCAGGTGGTCGGCGTGTTCCGTCTGCTCAGTCCGACCAACTGGCTGATTACGCCGGTGCGCGTGGAGGTGCAATGAAACCGTTCAACGTCAACCCGGCGCTGCTGAAAGGAGAAGTGATTCTGCAGGCGCGCAACGTCAGCAAAGTTTATGGCTCCACCCATGCACTGAAAGGCGTCAATTTTGAAATCCGCCGCGGCGAAGTCACCACGCTGTTTGGTGAAAACGGCGCCGGTAAATCGACGCTGATGAAAATTCTTTCTGGCGTAATTACGCCAACATCCGGGGAAATTCTGTTAAACGGCGAAGCAAAGGTGTTCCGTTCGGCCACCGAGGCGCGCGACTGTGGTATCTCGATTATTCATCAGGAGCTGAATCTCGCGCCCAACATGAACGTGCGCGACAACATTTTTATGGGGCGCGAAATCATGCGGTCCGGCGGGGTGGATTACGCCGAAGAGGCGCGGCTGACCCGCCATCTGATGGCGGCGCTGGAGGAGGAGATTGATCCGCTGACGCCGGTGGAGAACCTGCGTCTCGGGCAGCAGCAGATTGTGGAAATCGCCCGCGCGCTGTCGGTGAATTCACAAATCCTGATCATGGATGAACCGACCTCGGCGCTCAGCGCGGCGGAAGTGGCGGTGCTGTTTCAGGTCATCCGCGATCTGACCAGTCAGGGCGTGGCGATTGTGTATATCTCACACCATCTGGAGGAAGCACTGGAGATCACCGATCGCGCTGTGGTGCTGCGTGACGGCGTGATGACCGCTTATGCCCGGCGCGACGAGATCGACCTTGAATGGATCGTGCGCAACATGGTGGGAGAGCACTTCGACCTCGGTTCACCGCCCGGCGGCTATGCCTTCGGTGGCGACGCGCTGACGGTGCAGGCGTTAACCGTGAAAAGCAAAACCGGCATCCGGCTGGTGGATCAGCTGTCGCTGACGGTGCAGGCCGGCGAGATTGTCTGCATTTATGGCCTGATGGGCGCGGGGCGCACCGAGCTGCTGGAGTGTCTCGCCGGACGGCTGAAGCAGAGCAGCGGGCACATCCTGCTGCAGGATACCGAGATCTCCGCGCTGTCGCTGTCGCAGCGCATCAAAATGGGGCTGGCGCTGGTCCCGGAGGATCGTCAGCGCGACGGGCTGGTGCAGACCATGACGGTGGGCGAGAACCTGTCGCTGGCCAGCATCAGCGAGTTTGTGCGCGGACTGGTGCTGTCAACGCGACGGGAGAAACAGCTGATCAGTGACAGCATTCGTAACGTGACGGTCAAGACTGCCGGCGGTGAGGCGGCCATCGGTTCCCTGTCCGGCGGCAATCAGCAAAAGGTGGTGATCGGCAAAATGCTCGCCACCCGACCCAAAGTCATTCTGCTGGATGAACCGAGCCGCGGCATCGATATCGGTGCCAAAGCCGAAGTGTTTCGTCTGCTGGCGGAGAATGCCAGCAAAGGGCTGGCGGTGGTTTACACCACCTCGGAAGTGGGCGAGTGCCTGAGTATCGCGCACCGCATCGTGGTGATGAGCAAAGGGCGCATCTCGGCCATTTTCGACGCCAGCGTGAGTAAAGAACGCATTATGGCCGCTTCGGGCGAGTCTCTGGTGGCATGACATGAAAAACGGAGCAAACGGTATGACTGACAGAACCCAAACGCTGGATAGCGCACCGCGGGTGGCGAAACCGGCCAGCGGCAAGCGCCTCAATCTGGCGCGGCTGCTGCTGGAAGGGCGTGCCTTTATCGCGCTGCTGGTGATTATCGCCACGTTCTCCCTGCTATCGCCCAACTACTTTACCGGCGCGAATTTCCTCACCATGGCATCGCATGTGGCGATCTTCGGTTTGCCGGCGATCGGCATGCTGCTGGTGATCCTCAACGGCGGGATTGATTTGTCAGTCGGCTCGACGCTGGGACTGGCTGGCGTGATGGCCGGCTTTATGATGCAGGGCATCAACCTTGAAGCGCTCGGCGTGGTGCTCTATCTGCCGGTGTGGGCGGTGGCAATTCTGACGCTGGTGCTGGGCGCGCTGGTGGGGCTGGTCAACGGCGTGCTGATAGCGATTTTTCGCGTCCCGGCGTTTGTCGCCACGCTCGGCACCATGTATGTGGCGCGCGGTATCGCGCTGCTGATCACCAACGGTCTGACCTACAACAAACTCTCCGGCAGCGAAGCGCTGGGCAATACCGGTTTCGACTGGCTCGGTTTTAACCGCCTGTTCAACATCCCGGTCGGCGTGCTGGTGCTCGGCGCAGTGGCGCTGGCCTGCGGTTTCCTGTTGAGTCGCTCGGCGTTTGGCCGCTGGTTGTATGCCTCGGGCGGTAACGAGCGCGCCGCCGATCTCTCCGGCGTGCCGGTGAAACGCATCAAAATCAGCGTCTACGTGCTGTCGGGTATCTGTGCGGCGATGGCCGGGCTGGTGCTCTCTTCGCAGCTGACCTCCGCCGGTCCGACCGCGGGCACCACCTACGAGCTGACCGCCATTGCTGCGGTGGTGATTGGCGGTGCAGCGCTGACCGGAGGACGCGGTAACGTGCGCGGCACGCTGCTGGGCGCGTTCGTGATTGGCTTTCTCTCTGATGGCTTAGTGATTATCGGCGTTTCTGCTTACTGGCAGACGGTGTTCACTGGCGCCGTGATTGTGCTGGCGGTATTGCTCAACACCCTGCAATACGGCCGGCGCGGTCGCTAACCCTGTGCGCGCTGGCCGGCTGGCGCGCGAGTAACCGTAAAACAAACCTGTACCCTAATAATAACGGAGCACCTATGTTCACTAAACGTCTGTTTATCGCCGCCGCCGCGATGGCCATCTCCACCTTTGCCTTACCCAGCTGGGCCAACAACGGCCTGATGACCATCATCGTCAACGATCCCTCCAATCCATACTGGCTGACTGAGGGCCAGGTCGCGCAGAAGGCGGCGGAGAAGCTGGGCTACAGTGCCAAAGTCAGCGCGCACAAAGGGGATACCAACACCGAAAGCCAGCTGATTGATACGGCGATCACCAATAAATCCAAGGCGATCATTCTCGATCCGGCTAACGCCGACGGCTCGATTGGCTCGGTAAAGAAAGCCATCGCCGCCAATATTCCGGTGTTCGTGATCAATGCCGAACTGAACCAGAGCGGGCTGGCTAAAGCGCAGCTGGTGTCGAATAACGCACAAGGCGCGGCAGTAGGCGCGATGGAGTGGGTGAAGCAGGTGGGTGACAGCGCCAGCTATGTCGAGCTGGTGGGACCGCCGTCGGATAACAACGCCGCCACGCGCGCCAACGGTTTCGATACCGTGTTGTCTCAGTACCCGACGCTGAAGAAAGTCGGCCAGGAAGTGGCGAACTGGGATCGCACCCAGGGCTTCAATAAAATGCAGTCGCTGCTGCAGGCTAATCCGAACATCAAAGGGGTGATCAGCGGTAACGATGAGATGGCGCTGGGTGCTATCGCCGCCCTTAAGGAAGCTGGCAAACTCAGCCAGGTCAAAGTGGGTGGGTTTGACGGTTCACCGGATGCGGTCGACGCGGTTAAAGCCGGTACGCTGGCCTATACCGTGATGCAGCCGGTAGCGCAGTTTGCGCAGAAGGCGGTAGAGCAGGCGGACACCTTCCTCAAAACCGGCAAAACCGGGGTAGCACAGGAGAAGCAGCTGTTTGACTGTGTTCTGATCACCAAAGACAACGCCGGTGATTTCGTTTCGCCGTTTGTCCTGAAGCAGTAAGTCAGATCACCGATGGCGGCATTCTGGCCGTCATCGGTTGCCTGCTGCGCGCCTGATTTGCAAAAGAAACGTTTACGCGCTGTAATCAAAGCCGAAACTGCATTTCCGCTTCACTTTCCGGACGAAACATGGCGCATAACCCGCAAGAGACCTCCGCTGGTCACTTCCTGAATGAAACCTTACCGGGCGACAGCCGTCAGGCGCGTCAGCTGGCACGACGCCAGCTCATAGCCGAAGCCGTGATGGCCGAAGGCGCGGTGCGTATCGAAGATATTACTGAGCGCTTCGGGATCAGCCTGATGACCGCCCATCGCGATATTGATGAGATGGTTGAGCGCGGGCTGCTGCATAAATCACGCGGCGTGGTCTCTGCCACACCAACCAGCCTGGTGGAATCCAGCGATCTCTACCGTGCCACGCGCCAGCTGGAAGAGAAACAGGCGATTGCCGAAGTGGCCGCTGGCTACCTTGAACCCGGCCAGGCGCTGTTTCTGGATGATTCCACCACCGTGCTGCAGATGGCGCGGCTGCTGCCGGCCAAAGCGCCGCTCACGGTGATCACCAATTCGCTGACGTTAATGAATGAATTACGCAACGGTCGCGATATTACTCTGATGGGGCTCGGCGGCCAGTTTCATCACTGGTGTAACGCCTTTATGGGGCGCATGACGCGAGACGAAATCGCCAGCCTGCGCGCCGATGTGTTTTTTGTCAGCATGTCGGCGATTATTGATGATGCGGTGTTTCACCAGTCGGCCGAGACGGTGGAGACCAAGCGTGCCATGTTCGAGGCGGCGCAGAAGCGCATCCTGATGATGGATAACACCAAGTTTGAGCGGCGCGCGCTGCATCGCTTTGCCCACCTGAGCGAGTTTGATGTGGTGATCGTTAATCAGGGCACGCCGGTGCCAGTGCTGCGTCGCCTGCAGGAACTGGGGGTGAATGTGGTGGTGGCACCGATGAAAACCGGGCAGGGACGCACAGAGGCGTAATGCCCGGTTCGCGCGTTAGCCAAGGCCGATGAAGAAGCCGGCAATGGTGGCGCTCATCAGATTGGAGAGCGTTGCGGCGATCAGCGCGCGCAGGCCCAGCCGCGCGATTTCCGGGGTGCGCTCCGGTGCGACGGCCGAAAAAGCGCCGACCACCACGCCAATCGAACCAAAGTTAGCAAAGCCGCACAGGGCGAACGAGACGATGGCGATGGTTTTGCCGGCGAGCGCGCCCGCCTGATGCAGATAAGGTGAAAAGCTGATGTAGGCGACAAACTCGTTCACCACCAGTTTCTGACCTATCAGACTGCCCGCCAGCGCCGCATTGTGCCACGCCACACCCATCAGCCACGCCAGCGGAGCCAGCGCGAAGCCGAGTATTCCCTGCAGGCTGATGTCGCCGTGACCCAACCAGCCGCCGATGCCGCCAAGTATGCCGTTGAGCATCGCGATGATACCGACAAACGCCATCACCACCGTCGCCAGACCGGCGGCTATTTTCATCCCGGTAATCGCTCCGCTGGCGGCGGCTTCAATCAGGCTGCGTGCCGGCGTGTCGCTAAACGACAGGTGGGTAAAAGTCACCTGCGACGCTTCCGTTGCCGGACTGAGCAGCCGGGCGAACAGAATGCCGCCAGGAATGGCCATCAGCGAGGCGGCCAGCAGATATTCAATCGGTACCCCCAGCCCGGCATAGCCGAGCATAGTGGAACCGGCTATTGAAGCCATGCCGCTGCAGATGGCGGTGAACAGTTCGTTGCGATTGAGACGGTTGACGAAGGGTTTGACGATGGCCGGGATCTCATTCTGGCCGAGGAAAATGGTGGTGACCGCCACGAAGGATTCGATCTTACTGATGTTGAGCGCGCGCTGAAAGATGCCGCCCAGCAGGCGAATGATGGCGCCCATCACGCCAATGTAGTAGAGCACGCTAACCAGCGCGGTGATAAAGATGATGGCCGGCAGAACGTGAAAAGCGAATACAAAGCCGGCGCCGTTAAACACCTTGTCCATTTGCGGTCCGGCCAGCGCGCCAAACAGAAACGCGCTGCCCGCATCACTGTAAGCCAGCGCCTGATGCACGCCGCTGGCGACTTTTTCCGCCAGCCATTTGCCCGGCGGCAAATAGAGGATCGCGCCGCCGAGGGCAATCTGAATCAGTAACGCGGCGCCGGTGGTGCGCAGACTGATATGCTTTTTATTTACTGACAGCAGAAACGCGATCGCCAGTAATACCACCATACCCAGAACACTTCTCATTATATCCATCATGATATTTCCTGATGTCAGCCTGGTGAGGTTGCATAGCGGTATGGGCGACCACTTTCTGCCCATATTGTGGGGTTAAAGGATTAGCGGTACCTGCGCACGCAGTCTTCGACCAAATCCCAGAACCAGGCGGTATCCAGCGTGGTGCCCACTTTGGTGTTTGCCGGTTTCCCCAGCACGCCCAGCGCATCACACACCGTGCGGCCATAGCAGGGACCGCTGTTAACATCGATTTCGACAAACATCGGCTGAACGTTGAAGGCATCCGGATTGATCACATAGGCGACACAGGTGGCGTCATGCACCGGGCCGCCCGCCAGACCGTAATTGTCGTGCTGGGTTTTCAGCGTAAAATTCATCATATCGCTGAACAGCTTGCCGGCAGGGCCGCCAGCCTTTTCCATGCGGGTAATGATGTCCGGCGTGCACACCGTCTGGTGCGTTAAGTCGAGGCCCATCATCACCAGCGGGGCGCCGGCGGTAAATACCACGCGCGCGGCTTCCGGGTCGGCAAAAATATTAAACTCCGCCGACGGGGTAAAATTACCGGTGCCGTAAGCGCCGCCCATCAGCACAATTTCACGGATTTTAGGAATGATTTTCGGCTGCATGCGCATCGCTACCGCAATATTAGTGAGCGGGCCGACCGGCACCAGCGTGATATCCCCGTCGCTGTTCATCAGCGTATCGATAATAAAGTTCACCGCGTGCTTTGTTTCCGCCTTACGCGTCAGCGGGCCGAACACCGGGCCGTCAAGACCGGTTTCGCCGTGAATATTATCGGCGACGATCTGCTGGCGCATAATCGGCTGCGGCATGCCGGCATAAACTGGCGTGTCAATATTCAGCATCTGGCAAACGTTCAGGCCGTTGACCAGCGTTTTGTCCAGAATTTGATTGCCTGCCACGATACTGATACCGAGCAGTTCAATCGAAGGATGTTTCGCGGCCAGCATGATGGCGATGGCATCATCATGACCGGGATCACAGTCCAGAATAATTTTACGTGCTGTCATGGTTTACTCCTCAGCTTCTTTATTTATCACCTTAATTTCATTGCAGAAATTTTCCGGTGCGGTAGGGTAGAGGCCTTCACCTTAGCAGCGGCGTGACACGCCAGAGTATGAGAAATCTCATAGTGGACATCGAATGATGAAAGAAATAAATAATGACGCGCTGAAGCAGCAGTTAATAATGGCGTCCGGCTATTGCGATAAATTTTCAGCCGATGTGATCCCGCACACACATTTATTTCATATTCTTGCCGGAGACTATATTGTGCGCGAGGGTACTCTGCCGGCGTATATGTTTTATCTGGCGCGCGGTCGCACCAAACTGTATGTCACGCTGGCCAATGGCCGTATTTCGCTGGTGGATTTCTTTAATGCGCCCTGTTTTATTGGCGAGATTGAAGTGCTGGATGAAACGCATGCTTCACGCGCGGTGCAGGCGATTGAAGCCTGCTGGTGCCTGGCGCTGCCGGTGAAAACCTGCCGCACGCTGTTGTTAAATGATGCGCAGTTCCTGCGCCACGCCTGTCTCGGCCTGGTGAAAAAGAATTTCCGCAATATTGTCACCTCAACGCGCAATCAGGCGTTTCCGCTGGTTAACCGGCTGGCGGCCTTTATCCTGCTGACTCAGCATGACGGTGTGTATAAAGAGAAGCATACGCAGGTAGCGGAGTACCTTGGCGTGACCTATCGCCACCTGCTGTATGTGTTTGCGCAGTTCAGCGCAGAAGGGGTGCTGCGTAAGCAGCAGGGGGGTTATGCGATCGGTAACCGCGCGGCGCTGATGGCCTTAGCCGAAGAGATGGAACCCGGCGCAGCGCTGCCGGGTTACTGAGGTTTATGCGCCCTGGCGGGTGGCCGCCAGCACGATTTCCCGCACGCAGACCGACTGCGGCTGTGAATAGGCGTAATCGATGGCGCTGGCCACGTCGTCTGCGCTGAGCACCTTGCCGCCCATTTCGGCTTTCCACGCGTGATAACCGTCCTTAATTGCTTCGCTGGTGGTGTGACTCAACAGCTCGGTTTCAACTGCGCCCGGCGCGATAACGATCACGCGTACATTGTGCGGCGACAGCTCTTCGCGCAGGTTCTCTGACATGCCATGCACAGCGAATTTAGTGCCAACATACACTGCGTGATTAGGAAACGTCTTCCGTCCGGCCACTGAGCTGATATTAATGATCGTGCCCCTTTTGCGGTCAATCATGCCTGCGGTGACCGCCTGCACGCCATTGAGCAGGCCTTTCACGTTGACGTCGAACATCTTATCCCATTCGCCGGCATCCTGTTGTTCAATTGCGCCGAGCAGCATCACGCCCGCATTGTTAATCAGCGCATCGACCGGGCCAAACTGCTGCTCAGCATCCTGCACTGCGGTGGTAAATGCGTGGCGATCGGTCACATCAACCGCGCGGCACAGGGCGTTGGGCAGATTCAGTGCCGTCATACGATCGATACGGCGAGCCAGCAGCAGCAGGGCATGTCCACGCGCCGAAAGCAGTTTCGCCGTGGCAAGACCGATACCGGAGCTGGCACCGGTGATGACGATTAAAGGTTTAACATTCTGCGTCATAATGACTTCCTCATAGATAAAATTAATGGCGAAGCTGAGGCGTGCACTTTAAATCGCGCAGCGATTGGTGAAAAATGGTTTATTTCTTTCGCCGATATAATGATTTTCTATGGATAAGCGACAGCTAAAAGCTTTTATCTGCGTGTTTGAGGAGCGCAACATCACGCGCGCCGCACAGTTACTCAATCTGACGCAGCCCGCGCTCTCGGCCACGATCAAACTGCTGGAAGAGGAGCTGGCCACCACGCTTTTTATCCGCAGACCGCGTGGCGTGGAGGTCACGGAGGACGCTCGCGTCCTTTATCCGCAGGCGCGCAAGATGCTTAGCGATATGCAGGCGCTGGTCACACGCTTTCGGCAGCCGTCGGATTGCCTGCCGCTGAAGATTGGTGTCGAAGGGGATGTCGCGCCCGCCCAGCTGGCGCAACTGCTGACGGCCATCCGGCAACATTTTCCCACGGTGCTGCTTAGCGTCGAGCCCGGCTGCGTGGGCGATATCCGGCTGGCGTGTGAAAGCCTGCGCTGCGAAGACGAGCTGTTTATGCCGCTGTTTGAAGAGCACTACGTGCTGGCGTATCCCGCCAGTCATGCGCTAAATCAGCTGGAAACGCTGACCCATGACCAGTTGCTTCCGCTGCCGTGGGTGATGGTGCCGACTGATGAGTCGCATCAGCGGCTGCTGCCGTTTTACGGTGCGGGTGCGGCCGCGGCCAACGCCGGCAGCTACGCGCTGGCGCTGGATCTGGCGGAAGCCGGCTTTGGCGTCACCATTGCGCCGGCGCCGCTGGTTGCCGCGCGGCATCGCCTGGCCTGGCGCGCTTTACCCGGTCAGCCGCTGATGCGGCGTGTCGGCATTTGCTATGCGGTTCAGGCGCAGGCCAATCCGGCGGTAGAACGGGTGCTGGCGCACTTCAGCCACGGCGCGCCTTTGCGTACATTATGATAGATCCGGTGCGCTGCCGGGCACACCGGTTCAAAGCGGATTAGCGCGGGTTCATCATGTCAAAAATGGCGTCAAAATTGCCGTCGCGTTCGGCCCAGCGCCGCGCATGGTCGTGCTCCAGCAGCAGTTCACCGCGCGCGACCGGACCATTTTCCAGCATCTGCAGAATCTGCGCGATATAGTCGTCCAGCGGCATGGCGCGGGGATCGCTGAGCTGTTGATCACCGGTCAGCGCCGTCTGTAAATACGGCGGCAGCATTTCCAGCACCTCAACCGGGGTATTGCGCAGTTGATGACGCAGCGAAACCAGCCAGGAATGCAGAAAGGCTTTGCTGGCGCAGTAGGTGGGAAAACTGGCCAGCGGCAGGAAGGCCAGCGCGGAACTGGTTGCCATCAGCGTAGCCTGTGGCTGACGGCGCAGCAGCGGCAAAAAAGCGGCGGTGACGCGAATCACACCGAGGATGTTAGTCATCACGATTTGCTCAGCAATATCGCTGGTCCATTCGTCCGCCGTCACCGTTTCAGGCTGCGAGATACCGGCGTTAGCGATCAGCACGTTGATATGCGGGAACTGCGCGTGAATCGCCGCGGAACAGCGGGCGAGGGCAGTGGTGTCATTAACGTCCAGAGCAAAGCCAGTAATGGCCGGACGCTGGGCGATGATCTCATCGAGCAGCGCCTGGCGTCTGCCGGTGATAATGACGCGGTTTCCGCGATCGTGAAAAACCTCGGCCAGGCGGCGGCCAATGCCGCTGGTTGCGCCGGTGATGAGCAGGGTGTTGTTGGTCAGTTTCATAATGTGCCTTGTCAGTCAGAGAATGAAAGGCCACGTGCGGTGATGCACTGCTAGCGATCCTGATAAACAGGATGCGTAGAAAGCGTGAACGATGCCGTGGCGCTGTTCCGGTTTTCCTCTGCGCAGAGGCCCATTCCGGTTCAGGGCGCGTTGGATGACGGTAACGCCTACGGCAAGTCAGAAGTGAGATGCGCGCTTACTATATAGCGAGCCGGGGAGGGATGTCTATCCTGTCGTCCTGTTCCTACAGCCTGTGGCGTTTTGTCTTATGATCATGATCAGTTATGCTGATTTGTATTAAAAATCATAAAGGAATTATAAAGTGCGCACCCGGGATTCGGCTCGTTTGATTATTATAAATCCTCTTAATCAGGTTTTATTATTTTGGTTTAAGCATAAAAATAATGCCCTGTCAGGCAGAGAATACTGGGCCACACCCGGCGGAGGCGTTGAACCGGGAGAGACTTTTGAACAGGCAGCTATCAGAGAGCTCAGAGAAGAAACAGGCTTTTATGTCGATGATGTGGGTCAGCCGTTAACTGAGCGCATTTTTGAAATGACGCTTCCCAGCGGTGAGGTGGTTTTGGCAAATGAACGATTTTATTTAATTAAAGTTGGAGATGAAGATATCCGTACCAGTGGTTGGACTGAAAATGAAAAGTCAGTCATTGATAGTTATCACTGGTGGGATCTTACTGAGCTGCGAAACACTCGCGACGTCGTTTATCCAATAAATATTGCTGATCTCTGCACATTGCCGGATTAATTACGCGACGTGTCATAGCGTTGAGCGTGTGAATCTATCATTGCCGCTTTCAAATGGAATCTTATTGCAGATGATAAGAGCATGTTCAGTAGAGCAGACACAAGCTCAGGAAAGCAAAGTTTGAAGCATGAACTCACGGCAATGCTTGCAGAATTTATACAGGTATTTCAGGATTTTCAGCAGGTAGCCTAAAGCGGCCTGGTCAGCTTTGCCCCTGTGATCAAATGGCGCATAATGTATATTATGTTAAATATGGTATCCCGTCAGGTATCGCAATCCTTCAGTTTCTCCCTTTACGCCTCTTATCCCCACAGCGGCACTAATGATTATTGACTGATACTCTTAACATTACCGGCTCGATGGCCGGGATTGTATTTGTTGGGTCAAAATAGTTCGTGTAACAGTGAATCTTCCCTTACTCAGCTCTTCAGCATTAAGGCTTAAGACCATCATTTTGATCAGTCAGATGTAGCTTAAAGGCAAGCTAAACACCCCTATTATGATGGTTATCCAAAAACATATGTTGTCTGCCGCCGAAGGAAATCAGTACAAAAAATCTCGCCAGCTATAGGCGGGAAAGTAAAATTATACAAACTAATTCAGGTGAGCTTCAATTCGCTTACACAAAAACTTATAGAAGTTGTTCGCATAATGCAGTGAATTCCCAGATGGTAACCTCTGAAATATTGGACACTCTCCATCTTTAAGTTGCGAGTAGTCAAAATAGAATATTTCACCAAAATCAGTTTCACTCACAACTAGTCATCCAGTGATTTTAACCAGTCTATAAAATCATCTGTCCCATAGAGGTAGTCACGGTCTGTCGAAGGAATATCTACTGCACCTAAACATTCCAGAGTTTTCCAAACAATTTGGTCTTTCACTCTGATTTCCTCATCATCTATGATTGAAAAAGCCCATTCAGATACCTGTGAACGACTTACAACACCTGCATTAAGCTGCTGTATTACTTCCTTAAGCATTTCCCTGTTTGGAAGAATATTCATAATTATCTCCTCCCTTGGTAGTTACTATCAGCATCAAAAATATGATGATTTTTTCATCAGTAACAGGCTAAGGCGCAACACTTCTCACATTGCCTGAATGATCCAACGTCTCATACCATTTATGTTAAATAAGGTGTCTGATCAGGTATCTCAATCCTTCAGTTTCGCCCTTCACGCCTCTTACCAGGCCCACAACGCATTCCACCACGGCGACACTATGTGAAAACTTATCCCACCGGTCTGTTTGATGGACACCACGGCGATATCCTGGTGCGCATCAATGCGCACCCTACAACAGACTGCCCGGTTAGCTTCAGCTATCTCTTTCGCTCATCCACAATGACAACGAATCACGCGACACCACGACGTTATCCTGGTGCGCATCAATGCGCACCCTACAACTGACTGCACGGTTAGCTTCGTCCTCGGTGCTTCAGCTATCTCTTTCGCCCATCCACAACGACAACGCTACGCGAAAACTTCCCGGTTATCCCTCAACGCTTTTGTCAGATTTCACGTAGCGCGATCGGTCTGTTTGCTGAATATCGCGACGTCATCCTGGTGCGCATCAATGCGCACCCTGCAATGCCACTCCGCACTGCACAATCGCAGGGGCGCCATTCATGGCAACCGAACCCGGCGCCGTCAGCGGATTGCCACCCTCATTTATCTTTAAAATAATCTTCCGGCATTTGTCCCGGCGGCATGTTGATTACGGCATCATTATCCGGACCTTCATTCTTCATGTAGGTCACTTTGGCAAACTCAGGAATCACCACGTACGGATACGCTGGCCCTTCATCACGGAAACGATGCATATCTTCGATAAATTCATTCTGATAGCAGATGGTTTTTTCCGGATGCTGTCCTTCGCCGGCAATCCACTGCGGGAAAAAGATGGTGCCGTGAATCACCTTGCGGTTGATATCAAACAGCAGACTGACGCAGGTGCCGGTCGGCTCGTGCCAGTCGACTTTATAAATGCCCGGTGCAAACTGCACCGCATTCATGCTTTGATTGGTCACCCAACGGCCACCAACTAATCCCTGATGGATACGATAATCACAGGTCGTCGCGTTGCGCGCGTACCACTCATATTTCCAGCCATTATCATAGGTATAAACGAAATGCGTCCCGACAAACGCAGACAAATCTTTGGAAAATTCATCCGTTATCATGGTGTTATCCATTATTTTACCTCATCAGCAGTTTGTTGAAGCAGGAATAGTAAGTTATAGCGCCTGTGAGAAAACCAGACGGCAAATTAACAAAAAATCCGCTTCCTGAGCGTGCAGCCGGCTTGACAGCGCCCGTCCCCTGCTCTTTTTCTTCTGCCGGACTCCCTGTCATCCCTTGATTTAGCCTGGCTTTATGTCAAGTGCACATGAATACCAGCAAAAAGTAGTATTCATGTGCACTTAATCCACCTGCTTCAAATCGGACAACTCTCCGTGCGTGTTACCAAAATCGCATGCCGGTTAAATGCAGGGTTCTGGCGATGCCACCGACAGCGATCAGCGCCAGCACAATGCCCAACCCCGCCATCGCTTCAAATCCAAGGTGTCTGAACAGCAGATAACCGACAACGCAGCCGGATAGAAATGAGAAGATCGTAACCAGATGAGTAAAAAGCACGGTTCGGTGGCCATCGCGATCGGCGGCCTCGCTTTGACTGAAGGATGCGCGCAGCCAGGAGCCTAACGCGATGCCGGCGTCGGTCAGTGTGCCGGTCACGTGCGTGGAGCGAACGCGACCGGAGGAAAGCTGGGTCGAGGTTGAATTATGGATGCCCATCAGCAAACTCAGCGTAACCAGAATTTCGCCGTTGTTTCGTTCGGAATACCACAGAATTTCTACCAGGGAGGTCAGCAGCAGGAAAATACCCTCGGCCAGCAGCACCAGACAGTAAATGGTGCGCAGATTCCGCTTCAGGCCGTAAGCTACCGTCAAACGCGCCAGCATGGCACCGCAGACAAAAGCAAAAATCAGCACGGCCAGAAACAGCAGATCGTGCAGGTCAGAACCATTCACCTCTGCCGAAATTTGCGAGGTATTGCCGGTCATATGGGAAGGGAAAAAACCAAATGCGCCAAACGCCATGGCGTTGAGGATACCGGCCGTGGTGGCCAGCGTTAACGCCAGCAGGCGGTCTTCGCTGTGAGAGCGGATTTTCTTCTTGCGCAACAGCATAATCTATTCAGCACTCCTTTGAGAGATTCTCGGGTTGGTCGGGTCTCATCCTTATCAAGCATAGCGGCTATGCTCCGACTCACGGCTAATCCTCTGCTTTTATTACTTTTAAATCCTCCGCTGCCACATTGTGTCGCTGTCATTTTTTTGTCATTTCCACGTCAGCGGATAGTTGGTCCCCGGCGCTTACAGTGGTGCATGAACCCCGATTAATTATGAGGACCGATCATGACATTACGCAAAATCACGGCGCTGACGGCGCTGGTAATCTCTGCCCTGAGTGCCGGACTGGCGCATGCCGACAGCGCTGCCGCGCCGCAGGAAGTAAAAAATATTGTGCTGGTCCATGGCCTGTACGCTGATGGATCCAGCTGGGGCAAAGTCATCCCACTGTTGCAGGCGAAAGGTCTGCACGTCACCGCGGTACAAAACCCCACGACGTCGCTGAATGATGACGTGGCGGCGGTGAAACGCGCGCTGGCACAGCAGAACGGACCGGTGATTCTGGTTGCGCACTCTTATGGCGGCATGGTTATCAGCCAGGCGGGCGATGAACCTGAAGTGAAGGGGCTGGTGTACATCGCAGCGCGCGCGCCGGAGGCCGGTGAAGATTATCCGGCGCTCACCAAAAAGTTCCCTGCAGCACCGGTTGCCGCTGGCCTGAAGTGGCGTGACGACGGTTTTGGGGCGCTCAGTGAACAGGCGTTTATCCACGACTTTGCCGGCGATCTGCCGGAAAGCGAAGCGCGGGCTTATTACGCCGTTCAGCAGCCGATGGGTAAAGCCATTACCCAGGCGAAAACCAGCGTGGCGGCCTGGCATAGCAAACCGAGCTGGTATGCGGTGTCGACAGAGGATCACACTATCAATCCGGATCTGCAGCGCTTTATGGCGAAACGCATGCATGCGCAGACCATCGAACTCAAGGCCAGCCATGTGTCGCTGATTTCCCAGCCGCAGGCGGTGGCAAATCTGATTATGAAAGCCGCGCACGTACCAGGGTATTGAGCGCACCCTTACCGGGTGCATGTTTGATAGCGGCGCAATTTATTGCGTGATAAATCGCGCCGCTAGAAAGGGTGCGCGCCCTGCCTCACGAATGCGCTGGGGCACTCTTCATATCCAGTTCATAAACCACACAGGGCTGGTCGTAATGCTGCTCGATACCGCGATAGCGCATACCCAGCCGCTGCATCACCCGGTGGGAAGCAAGATTTTCCGGATGTGCCACCGCCACCAGATAATCCACGCCAATCTGCCCGGTAGCAAACTGCACAATCGCCGTGGCGGCTTCGGTGGCATACCCTTTCCCCTGACTGCTGCGCAACAGTCGCCAGCCAATTTCCAGCGGCGCCTGTTCCTGATGGGCCAGATGCTGCAGACAAGCCGCTCCGACGATGTCATCGCTGCTCTTCTCGCGCAGCGCCCACCAGGAAAAACCATAGCGCTGCCAGCGTTGCTGCACGCGCTCAATGGTCGCCAGCGTCTCGTCCTCGCTCTTCACCTGTCCCTCATTGATATAACGCATGATTTCCGGGTCATCATCCATCGCGCGCAAGCCGGTGAGGTGGCTTAGCGCAAAGGGTTCCAGTCGTAAGCGTTCTGTTTCAATCACTGCCTGCATGATTCCCTCCCCGGGTTGTCCTGATCGCCACAGTTAGTGGGTCTGTAGTTAGCGCATCATCGCCTTTGTGCGCGTCCGTTACCGGCCAGGCTCCTGACATTAACGGACAACATTGCCAGCGTCATCACAATTTCCAATGACCGGTCAGCTTGTAACCTTATCAACCTCGTGACAATATCGCTACATGTATATACATGTATGTTTCGTGACATTTACTACTGACTAACAAGAAAAATCAATGACTAACCACCTTTAGCCGTTCCAGCGAGGAAACTATGTCCGCTCAGATACCTGCCGCAGATTATTCAGGTGCAGAGAAACAGCGCCTGTCAGAAACACGTTCCATTGATTACATCCCGCTCAGCGAGCGTCACGGGCATCCGTTTAGCCAGTTCACGTTGTGGTTTGGCGGCAATTTGCAGATCACCGCCATTGTTACCGGTGCGCTGGCGGTGGTGCTGGGCGGCGATGTGGTGTGGTCGATTGTCGGTTTACTGGTGGGACAGATCGTCGGCGCGGCCATCATGTCGCTGCACGCGATCCAGGGCCCGCGGCTTGGCCTGCCGCAGATGATCACCAGCCGTATGCAGTTTGGCGTGTTTGGCGCGGTGATCCCGCTGGTGCTGGTGTGCATTATGTATGTGGGCTTCTCGGCCAGCGGCACGGTACTGGCCGGCCAGGCGCTGGCGAAGCTGGTCAACGTCAGCAATGCAGCCGGCATGATCATCTTCAGCGCCATCATCATCGTGATTGCAGTGCTCGGCTATCGGGTGATTCATAAACTCGGCAAAGTGGCTAGCGTCATCGGCGTGCTGGCCTTTGTTTACCTGTTCATCACCCTACTCTCCAGCCACGATTTAGCGGCCGTCTGGCAAAATCAGCACTTCAGCGTTGCCAGTTTTCTGCTGGCGGTATCGCTCTCCTCGTCATGGCAGATTGCGTTTTGCCCTTATGTGTCGGACTACTCGCGCTATCTGCCGGTGGATGTCTCCGCGAAAAAGCTGTTCAGTTCGGTGTTTTTTGGCACCGTGCTGGGCACGCAGGCATCCATGACGCTGGGCGTCATTGTGGCTGCAATTGCGGGTAAAGCGTTCTCCGGTAATGAAGTGGGCTACATCGTCGGGCTGGGCAGCAGCGCCACCATGGCGATGGTTATCTACTTCGCCATCTGCTTTGGCAAAATCACCTTCACCACGCTCAATGCCTACGGCAGCTTTATGTCGCTGACCACCATTGTCTCCGGTTTTCGCCAGCAAACCGCGATCAGCCGTGGCGGACGTATCCTGTTTGTGGTGCTGATGGTCACGATCTCCTGCATCATTGCGCTGCTCAGCGAACCGGCGTTTCTCAAATCATTTACCCACTTCCTGCTGTTCCTGCTGGCCTTTTTTGTGCCGTGGAGCGCCATCAGCCTGACGGATTTTTATCTGATTACCAAAGGGAAAGTCGATGTGCCCGCGCTGTCGCAACCGGATGGCCGCTACGGTCGCTGGAACTGGGCCGGTATTATCATTTACTTCCTCGGAGTGCTGGTACAGCTGCCGTTCATTGATAACCCGCTGCATCATGGTTCCCTGACGTGGATTTTTGCCGGCAACGATGTGTCATGGATCATCGGCTGGTTTGTTACCGCATTGCTGTGGCTGGCCGCACGTCGCTTTGATCGACGCGGGAAACTGGCCGACTCTGTTTATCCTCAGTGACGTTGTCACATATTAGTGCTGCGGCGCGTGTTTTCGCGCCGCCCGCATCGGCAATATCATGATAATGCCGTAAACGCTGCGGCACGCTACACTGCTGATCGCCCTTTCGAGAATGCAGGAGTCATGGATGCCAGCCTCAGCGCTTTCACTGTTCACCCCGGCCACGCAACAGTGGTTTCGCCGCACTTTCCCGGCGGCGACCCCCGTACAACAGGAAGCCTGGCGCGCCATCGCCAGCGGACAACATTGCCTGGTGATTGCCCCAACCGGCTCCGGCAAAACGCTGGCGGCATTTCTGCATGCGATCGACGCGCTGCTTCGCGAGCGCAGCCGTGACGAACCCGTAGCGCGCAGTCATAAGACGCGCATTCTGTATATTTCACCGGTTAAAGCGCTTGCGGCTGACGTGCAGCGTAACCTGGCGCTACCGCTGGCGGGCGTTGCCGCTCAGCGCGCGGAATTGGGTGAGGCGGAAATCACGCTGGAGGTCGGCATGCGCTCCGGCGACACGCTCAGCGCCGAACGGGCAAAGCTGCAGCGCCGGCCGCCGGACATCCTGATTACTACCCCGGAATCGCTTTTCCTGCTGCTGACGTCAAAAGCCCGCGAAACGCTGCGTGGCATCTCGACCGTGATTATTGACGAAGTACACGCGGTGGCCGGAAGTAAACGCGGCGCCCACCTGGCGCTCAGCCTGGAACGGCTCGATGTATTGCTGGCGCAGCCTGCTCAGCGCATTGGCCTGTCGGCCACTGTGCGACCGCCAGAAGCGGTGGCGGCTTTCCTCGGTGGCGCGGGCGCTACGCGCATCGTCAACCCGCCGGCGCAGCGGCCGCTGCAGCTGACAATTACTGTGCCGGTAGAGGACATGACGGACATGCAGCAGCGTCCCGATGCGCGCGCCGCGCAGGAGAGCAGCCTCGCCGCCGGTTCCATCTGGCCACATATTGAAGCCGGCATTCTGGATGAGGTATTGCGCCATCGCGCGACTTTGGTGTTTACCAATTCGCGTGGGCTGGCGGAGAAACTCACCGCACGGCTCAACGAACTGTATGCGCGACGCGCCGCGCCGGAACAGGGCGTAACAGAGCCCGCCCTCGCCTATGGCTCTTTTAGCGGCGGAACCGAAAAACGCGCCACGCCTGCTGAAGCGTATATTGCCCGTTCGCATCATGGCTCAGTCTCGAAAGAGCAGCGGCTGGAGATTGAGAACGCCCTGAAAGCCGGCGAACTGCGCTGCGTGGTGGCGACATCCAGTCTTGAACTGGGAATTGACATGGGCGATATCGATCTGGTGATTCAGGTCGGGGCACCGCCTTCGGTGGCCAGCGCGCTGCAGCGTATTGGCCGTGCCGGTCACCAGGTCGGCGGTACGCCGAAAGGCATTATCTGGCCGCGCACGCGCCGCGATCTGGTTGATGCGGCCGTGACGGTGGACGCAATGCTGGCAGGTGAACTGGATGCTATCGCTTTGCCACACAATCCGCTCGATATTCTCGCCCAGCATACGGTGGCGGCGGCGGCCATGGACACCCTGTCAGTCGAGGCGTGGTATCAACAGGTACGCCGTGCCGATCCGTTCAAAACGTTACCGCGTAACGCCTTCGATGCGGTGCTGGATATGCTGTCTGGCCGCTACCCTTCGGACGAGTTTGCTAACCTGCGCCCGCGCATTATCTGGGATCGACAACAACAAACCTTAAGCGGTCGGCCGGGCGCGCAGCATCTGGCCGTCACCAGCGGTGGCACCATTCCGGACCGCGGGATGTTCAGCGTGATGCTGCCGGAGGGCGAAGAACAGTCCGGTGCGCGCCGGGTCGGCGAACTCGATGAGGAGATGGTGTATGAGTCGCGGATTAACGACATCATCACGCTTGGCGCAACCTCGTGGCGCATCCAGCAAATTACGCACGATCAGGTGGTAGTGGTGCCGGCACCCGGTCGCTCGGCGCGCCTGCCCTTCTGGCACGGCGACAGTCTCGGGCGTTCGGCGACACTCGGCGAAGCCATTGGCCGCTATTTGCGACATGCCGCCAGCGGGGTGTTGCCCCGCAGCGACAACCTTGACGCCAATGCCCGACACAACATTCGTGCGCTCATCGACGAGCAGATTGCCGCCACAGGCCTGGTGCCAGACGATCGCAATTTGCTGATTGAGCGCTGTCGCGATGAAACCGGCGACTGGCGCGTGATTTTGCATTCTCCTTATGGTCAGCGCGTGCATGCGCCGTGGGCGCTGGCCATCGCTGAGCAGATTGGTCGCCAGATGGGCCTCGATCCGGCCGTGGTCGCCAGCGATGATGGGATTGTCGCGCGCTTCCCTGACAGCGAAGGCCGCGTGCCAGGCGCTGAACTGTTTTTGTTTGCGCCGGACGAACTCCAGCGACAGGTGACGGCTGCGGTGGGACATTCTGCGCTGTTTGCCGCCCGCTTCCGCGAATGCGCCGCGCGCGCCCTGCTGCTGCCGCGCCGCAATCCCGGCAAACGTTCTCCGCTGTGGCAGCAGCGGCTGCGTGCCGGGCAGCTGCTGGAAGTGGCGCGGCAGTTCGACGATTTCCCGATTTTGATCGAAACCGCGCGTGAATGTCTGCAGGACGTGTATGACCTGCCGGCGCTGCATCAGCTGATGGCGCGGATACAACAGGGCGAGGTTAAGCTGACTGAAGTTACCACCGATACGCCCTCGCCGTTTGCTGGGCCGCTGCTGTTTGGCTATGTCGCCGAATTCATGTATGCCAGCGATGCGCCGCAGGCGGAGCGGCGCGCCTCCATGCTGGCGCTCGACAGCGCGCTGCTGAGCGATCTGCTGGGCCAGGTTGAGATGCACGAGCTGCTGGCGCCCGAGGTGGTGGCACGCGTTGAGCAGGAGCTTCAGCGCACCGTCCCTGATTATCAGGCCAGCACTCAGGAAGCTGTGGTTGATCTGCTGCGCGAGCTGGGGCCGCTCACTGTGCCGGAAATCACGGCGCGCTACAACGGCGAGGCGGCGCTGATGCCGCTGCTAACCGCGCTGCAGCAGGCGCAACGCATCATTCAGGTTACGATTGCGGCGGAGGCGCGCTGGGCTGTCGCTGAAGATGGCGTGCGGCTGCGCGACGCGCTGGGCACGGCGCTGCCAGCTGATCTGCCCGCCGGGCTGCTCGCGCCGGTGGCCCGTCCGCTGCATGACTTACTTAATCGCTATCTGCGCACCCACGCTGTCGCCACCAGTCTGCAAATCGCCGCCCGCTTTGGTCTGGGCCGCGCCGTGGTCGACGACACGCTGGAAGAGCTGCGTCAGCAGCAACGCGTACTGAAAGGCGATTTCCTCTCGCCTGCAGTCGATGCGTCAACGCAGTGGGTAGCGGAAAGCGTATTTCGTCGTTTGCGCGTGCGATCGCTACAGGCGGCGCGTGAGGCCACCCGACCGGTCGAAGCGCCGGCGTACGTGGCTTTTCTGCTTGAGCGTCAGGGATTACTGAGCGACGTCGCAGCATCCGCGGCACAGGGCGCCTTTGCCGGTATCAACGGCGTGGTGCGGGTGATTGAACAACTGGCTGGCGTGGCGCTGCCGGTTTCGCTGTGGGAAAGCCAGATTTTGCCGGCGCGGGTGCGTGATTATCAGCCAGCGATGCTGGATGAGCTGCTCTCTTCCGGTGAAGTCATCTGGAGTGGCCAGCGGGCTCCTGGCGCGCAGGACGGACTGGTTTCACTGCACCTGAGTGAGTTTGCCAGCGAAACGTTACCGGTGCCTGATGAAGGTAATAATGTGACATTGTCACCTTTGCAGCAGGCGATTGTGGCGCAGTTACAGGACGGCGGCGGCTGGTTCGCCCGCGAGCTGCTGCCGCGCGTGATGGCGCAGCATGAACATGCTGTCGACCCCGGCGAAGTCTTTGCCGCGATGTGGGAGCTGGTATGGCGCGGCTATCTGACCATGGATACCTGGGCCGCGCTGCGCCAGCTCAGCACCACCAGCCACACGCCGCGTCCACGCCCGGCCCGTCCTGCGCGCAGTCGCCACAGTCGGGCCAGTTTCGCAGCCAGCCGCAGTGCTGCTGCGCAGCCCTCGCTCAACAGCATGGCCGGACGCTGGTCGCTGATTGTGCGGCAGCCGCTGACCGACACCGAACGCGCCCTGGCGCTGACTGAAAATATGCTCGACCGCTTTGGCGTGATCACGCGCGGTGCCGCCGTGGCAGAGCAGATTCCCGGCGGCTTTCCGGCGCTGCAGCCGCTCTTGCGCGGCATGGAGGATGCCGGACGGCTGCTGCGCGGGCGCTTTGTTGCCGGCATGGGCGGCGCGCAGTTTGCTGAAAATCCGGCCATCGACCGGCTGCGCCAGCTCGGCAGCGCGCAGGCCACGCACCCGCCGGTGGCGCTGGCGGTGCTGGATCCCGCCAATCCCTTTGGCGTGCAGCTGGCGTGGCCGCTCAGCGTCGGTGGCGTGCGGCCTACCCGCCGCAGCGGCGCACTGGTGGTGATTGGCGATGGGCGCGTTATCTTGTGGCTGCCGCCGGGTGGTAAAGAGCTGTTAACTTTTGGCGACATTAGTGAGGAGCAACGCCAGGCCGCCATCGTGGCGCTGGGCCAGGCCTTACGCCGGGAGAAAGCCCATAGCTTCATCCTCGAACGGGTGGACGATCAGCCGGCCAGTCAGTCATCGCTGCTACCGGCCCTGAAAGCCATCGGCTTTTCCCGCGTGCCGAAAGGCTACAGTTGGTATGGCTAAGCCTGCAGGCGGTAACGATGCTGCTGCAGGCGTTCGGCCTGACGCGGTGTGGCCACCGGCCAGCTAAGTTGCGGAAACAGGTATAACCGGATGCTGAACAGATGAAACAGCGGCAGCAGCAGCGCCTCGTCACGCTGCGCCAGCTGTTCCAGCTGCATCAGCAGCACATCGAGCTCCTCCTGCAAATCCTCATGCGGCGGCGTCTGCAGTGACTTCAGCCTGCGCTTGAGAAACAGTCCCAGTTCGTGAAACATCTGCCCGCTGTCCAGCTGATAACGGCTCAGCAGCGCCTGATGGCGTGCGTAGTAGTCAAAGCTATTGACCCCCAGCCACACCTCGGTCAGCAGCATTCCCGCCGGCGCCATATCGGACTGCGGATCAAGGTGCAGGCGTGGCAGCACCACGTTGACCTTATCCAGCATCAGGCCAATAAAACGCTGGCGTCCCAGCAGCGATGAGCCGTTGCGCTCAATCTCCTTAATAAAGCGCAGCAGTTCACGCAGGCCGTGACGCACGGCGCGGCGCGCAGTCCACGATGGCCGCTTATTGCGCATCAGCGCGGTCAGGATCACCGCAAACAGCACGCCGGCCATCGAAGCAATCGCGTTATTCACCAGCAGCACCAGATCGGGTTTCAGATGATGTCCGAGCCCGATAAAGCCGGGGATCTGAATCGCCACGCTCAGACCAATCATGTTGCTGGCCGGTCGCGCAATCATCAGCCCGAGCAGCAGCAAACCCGGTGCCAGGCAGAGAATCAGCGCCTCGAACGAGGTTGCCTGCGGCAGCAGCAGCGCGACATAAATCACGCTGATAAAAATCGCCACGATCACCCCACGAATAAACAGCTTCATTGAGGTCAGCGGCGTATCGAGGCTGGCGAAGAAGGAGCTGAGAATCGCGGCCATCACAGGCGCTGATGCCCCGTCGCGCCAGCCGGTCGCCATCCACAACAGACAGGAGCCAAAGGTGGCGCAAAATGCCGTCAGCGCCGACAGCCGAATCAGCCCTTTGTCGAAAAAGCGATGCGTGCGTTTGCCGCGCGCCAGCGTGGTATCGCCTGACAGATCGCTGACCAGCCCGCCCACGCTCTGGTAAGCCCCGGCGATACGCACAAAATCCACCAGCCGCTCCAGCAGGCCGGTAAATAGCAGACAGTGTTCGGTAGACAACTCGCCGTTGCGCCACGCCGCATTCAGGCGATCCTGACAAAGGCTCAGTTCCAGCTGAATGCCAATGACATCGCCCACCGCTTCGCCGTCATTCAGCCACAGCAGGAACTGCTGCAGGGTCTGCTCAACCCAGGCAGGAAAGGCAATCTGGCGCGCCGCCAGCCGCTGCAGCCGCATTTCAATCGCCGTCAGCGTGGGGATTAAGTATGAAAGATGCTGATACTGCGTGCTGACCAGGCGAATCAGACGCCGGGCCGCGTCGCCCTCGTACACGCAATGGGTAATCAGGATCTCGACCTGCTGCGGATTAGTGGCCATGCGGGTCAGGATTTCGTCGCGTTCTGGCGATCGGTCTGCGGAAATGCCAGAGAGTAAATCGCGACACAGCTTGCGCCCGTTGAGATACCACTGGCTGACGCTCTGCTCCAGCAGACTGCGCATCGAGACCGGAAACAACAACGCGTGCACCAGGCTGCTACACACAATGCCTAAAGTAATTTCCTCAATGCGCGACAGCACGGTGCTGGTGATACCGAGCGGCGTCGTCACTTCCGGGAAACCCATAATCGCGGCGCTGTAGCCCGCCAGCATAAAAACATAGCTTTTCGGTGTGCGGTCGTGCAGCGACAGATAGAGACACAGGCTCACCCACAGTGAGATACACAGGCTGAACAGCAGCGGATGCGCCACGGTGAGCGGAAAGATAAAAAAGATGAAGACGCCACCGAGCAGCGTGCCGAGCAGGCGGAACAGCGATTTGGAGATGGTGGAGGCCGAATAAAGCTGCGATGCCACAAACACCGTGGTCAGCGCCCAGGCGGGACGATCAACATTCAGTTCAAGAGCCAGATATAATGCCAGAAAGGCGGCCAGACAGGTTTTTACAGCAAAAAAAACGGCGTTTTTCGAAAACCACTGCATGTCACGGAGACCAGAAGGCGCTAAGTGCGGCGTATCCTGCCAGAATCTGGCGGGCGCTCATCCCGATAACTACGACAAATTGTTTCGTAATCGAAAACGGTGTTCATACGCGCCTGACAGCAGGCACAGAATGCTTTAAGGAAACTAATCGAACGCAGCGATCGGCGGGTCGCCGGCGGTATATCTGCGCTGTCACTGCCGCACAAAGCAGCAATCTGCCTTCAGCGGCAGAAATGTGTCGCAGATCACACTTTGCTGCCGGACGATGCTATCCATAAAATAATTTCGCGCAATAAGGCGCAGTTTCCTGCGCCCGATCATTTTAATAGCTGACGATGGTCACCCAGTTCGCGTCCCGGCCGGCTGGCGCTTCGTCGACCCGCTGCAACGCCCCGCTGCGCGCTTCAATGGCGTAGCTGCCAATAACCGCACTCTTCTCACCGCTCACCACCAGCCAGCGGCCATCGGCGCTGATCGCCATGCCGCGCGGCTGTTTCTCCACCGGCCAGCTGCCAATCAGCGTCAGTTTGCCATCCTGCTGGTTAACACGATAACCGCTCACGGTACTGCTGGTGCGCTCGCTGACATACAGAAAACGCCCGTCCGGCGTCAGCTGGATATCCGCTGACCAGATGCGCGGCGTGCTGTCGCTGTAACCCGGCGGCCGTTCACGCCCATGTTGCAGATGATACTGCGCCGCCACCGCGTTGGGCGTTTCCGCCACTTTCACCAGCTCGCCGCTGGTTTCGCGTCGGAACTGGGTAATGATGCCGCCCATTTCACCAATGTTGTACAGATAGCGATTATCCGGCGATAACACTGAGTGGCGCGGACCGTTATCGGCGGCGGTTGCTACCTCCCCCTTGCCGAGGGCGCTCAACGTGCCGTCTGCGCCCAGCCTGAGCTGCAGCACGCGATCGGTGCCAAGATTGCCCACATAAGCGTGACGACCGCTGGCATCGACAATCACCGAATGCGCCGCATGACCGGTTTTATAGCTGCCGACCGGCGGCGTAGCGATGGTGCCGCTGGCTGTCAGGCGGTAAACCTGCACCACGTCGCCGTCATATGAGGCCCCCAGCAGAAAGCGTCCCTGACGGTCAGTGCTGATGTAGGGGTAACTGGCCGCAGCCGGCACGGTGTGCCGGTTGTTCAGCTCGCCGCTCTGCGAGTCAATCTGCCAGCTCGCCAGCTGCAGTGGTTTACTGCGAATCGCCGCGTACAGCGTTTTGTGATCCGCACTGAGCGCCATCGGCATCACTTTGCCCCCGGCCTCAGTGTGGCCAAGCAGCTGCAAAGCGCCGCTGCGCGCGTCCAGCGTATAGCGCGCGATGGTGCCGTCGTCGGCGGCGGATACGTACACAAAGGTCTGCGCCAGCAGTGGCGCGCTCACCGTCATTGCCGCCAGCAGCGTAACGGTGCGCAGGCTGTTTATCATGGTGTTCTCCTTGATGAGGGGTAATCAGACCCGGTTATACGCAGTAAAGCACGCGCCTGTTATGTGAGATTGCCCGACCTCACCTGGGCACTTCTCCAGCAAGCCAGGCTAATCAGGCAATTAGCGGGCCGGCGAACCTGATGTATTGTCCGGGTTTGTGCGCGGGCTCACCTGGCGTGGCCGCGATGTGATGCAGGATTTTGCGGTGATGCCGCTGATGGCTGCACTATTTCTCCGGGCTAAGATGCATCTTTTCCTGCAGCAGTAAAGTCAGCCAGTCTGCAAACACCCGGACAGGACGGGAAAGGTGCAGCCGGTGCGGATATGAAAAGAGTCAGTTTGGTAAACGGAAAATCTTGTACGTTAAGACTAAAAATTAACCACTAAACCCCAAAGGATCTTGGGAAGATCCTTGAGGGGTAAATAGGTTTCTTACCAACTACCGTAGGGATATTTTTTCCCTTTGATAAAATCCTCGGTATCTTTTCCGTACTCATAGCCGTTAGAAAATCGCGTTATTCCTTTGCAAATATCTAATTTATCCCCTGATACGGTTTTCAGAACTGACGGGGTGAAGCGATAATTAGGCTCAGAACCACTTCCCTGTAACCAGACGGCCACTTTCCCCTCCGGAGCCAGACCAATTTGTACTCTGTCGTAATACGCAGTTCTTCCCCGATAATCCCTGTACTCACTCGGCCTGAGCATTTTCTCCAGTACAGGTTTAGGGATCGTCAGGTGAGTTTCATACACTTTTTTATCGATAATCGAGTCCCAGCAAAAAATAATATGTCTGGGAGGCCGTTTAACGTGATTCCAGTAGCCACCAGGCGCACGGTCTTTGTCGTTCCACTCGCCGATAACTTCGGGCAGGTCGGGCGTACTGTTCAGCGTGTTAAAGCGATAGTCCTTTCCATCAGAGTCAAGAATAGCGGCAAACGTCACCACTGCTGGCAACGCTTTAGGTGTGAAAAAGTTAAAAGTCCACTCTGCCGGTACATTGCTTTGCGCGGCGGTGTCGGACAAAGATTTCCCCTGACAGGCCGTTAGAATCAGCAACGGAAAAAACCAGGCTGCACGGATTATTTCCATATTTTATTCCCGTCCATATCATAAACTGTACGTTGCCAGCGCTCGTCTGGCCGGTTGGTGAACGTTACCAGCTTCGCTGGTTTGACTGCACCGCTGATACTCCCCTGGCCGTCTCTCACCACGCTATTCCAGTTGGCTGAGCAGTGAATATATTTTTCGGCCAGCATCAGAATTTCTGGCGTGGTAAAGCCGGGGGCAGGTTGCCCTCTCCTTATGGCACGGCCCATTACAATCGCTTTTTCACACAGGCTGTTCAGTTCTGGCTTGAGTGACAGGTTGTCGTCTTTAGGTAAAATAAGGGAAAATTCCACCCCTGCATCCTGCGCCGCATCGAGCATCACCCGCAATACCACCTTCGACCAGTCGTTATGCGTCGGACGGTCAATAACCAGTGCGGCACCGCTACGTTTCTGTAGCGTTCCGTAACGGTCGGCGGGCATTCTGTCGTCATACCAGGTAGCAACATTCACCTCTACCGCATTCAACAAGGGCGCTATCGCCGGATAGCCGTCGAGTGCTGTAAGCTGCGCGCAGGCCTGCCGATAAATCCGGGTTTCCGTATCAGGGGTGGAGTGAGGGACGGTTTCAAACTCTGGTCGGGTAAGAAAGTATGCTTCTTGTTCGTCGGGGTTGTAGCCACCACCAATGTCGGAGTGTGCACCGGGCAGCGCCAGCTCCGGCCACGCCGGTTTTACGCTATTCAGCGCGAAGTTAAAGCGGCATTCGTGCTGGGCGGTGATATGGAACACTTTGTCTGCCACGCCCGGACGCAGCACCAGATTGACATCCCCGGTGTCGGCGCTGTGCGGGTTGAGGCCGTTAACTGGTGTCCCGATGGCGGCTACGGTATCGAATATACCCAGAAAGCGGGTTTTTCCTCCGGGCGTCCCGGAAAACTCAATACCATTCAGACCTGCTTTAATCGCCGTGATAATGGCGTGATCCTGGCTGAACACCCGATTGGCAAAGTGGCGCGCCGCCGCTGCTCCCCGGCTGAAGCCAAAAATATCAAACTGCAGCTCTTTAATGGTGCAGGAACTGGTGTTGGCATGCTGGAGTAAATAACCCTGAATACCGGAAGCCAGTGCTGCAACTGCTTTATCGGTTTTTCTCACTACGCCAGTATCGCCCCGGCCTGTTCCCATTCCGTAAGTGCTGTCGCCAGCCCCGTCTTCCGTACCGATACCCTCGATATAAATAGCGTACTGACCGGCTCCTGTATCGGGCCTGATATCCTGTCTATACAATGTATTCAACCAGTGTACGTTGCTGTAGTAACCGATATAGCTCCCTGCAGCAGTGCCGCTGTAGCCACGTTTTAGTCTCACGCACTGGGAATACGCAGATCCAGCATCAGCATCATTCATCCCGTAATGTTCACCGGAACAGGCGGCCTGACGATCACCGCTGTTATTCGCATTGTTGCCTGTGCCATCAAAGAACACGCCGATGGTCAGCGTAATTTCCCGTTTCTTCTTCGCGGCCTGCGCACGCTGTTCAGGCTCTGACTCCTGCGCTTTTTTTCTCGCGGTCTCGGCCCGTTCGGCTACCCGTCCGGCGTTGCTGTCGCTCTCGTAGGTGTGCGTCTGGACTGATGGAATAAAACGGGCGCGGCACGGGCAGGAGCTGTAGCTGTCCAGCGAACCCGCCCACTCTTTCAGCTCTCCGCCCACCTCATAGGTGTCCCCAGTGCCGCCGCAAACGCGGAAGCGCCCCTCATGCTTCCCGCACGTCACCGGGTCGCCCTCCCTGGCCTGTTGCCGCAGAATGCCACCGATTTCGTAGGTGTCGTCAGACGCACCGGAAAGGATCCGTCCTCCGCAGGTAGTTTTGTCCAGGTGATACAGAAAAAAACCCGTTGCCATAATCCCTCATGAATAAAGTGGTTATTAAGTCAGCGCATCATACCTCAATCATGACTTAACCAAAATCTTCGGCTTCAGGTTGCCGGTAGTACGCCTGAATACTAAAAAGCACCCAACGTAAAATACTTTCCGTATCTCAATCATAACCCTAAGATGAAACCGGCTGAACACCTGACAGCGCGTCAGGTGTTCAACCGTGTCACAGGCTTTAGCGTACCGATCGCGCGACAGGCGCACAGCTTACTGCAACTTCACGCCTTTGGTTTCTGGCGCTAACCAGACCACCACCATCGCGGCAAGAAAAGCGATCACCGTGGTGGCCAGCCCGGCAGTGAATCCTCCAACGCTGGCGACAAAACCAATCAGCAGCGGCGCGATAAAGCCGCCCAGGCGCCCGCCGTTATACGCCAGCCCCATTAAAAAGCCGCGTGACTGCGTGTCGCCAATGATCTCGGCGAGGAAAGGGCCGGAGCCGGCAAAAATACCGTTTACGCCAAACCCTGCCATGAAGATGGCAACCATCAGAATCAGCGGCTGAGTGGTCGCCAGATACATGCCGACCGCCACCGCACCGATAAACAGGTAGAGCAGAAACATCGGCCTGCGCCCCCACTTATCGGCCAGCAGTGAGAACACCAGGAAGCCAGCAATGGCACCGGTTTGCAGGGCCAGCACAAATTTCAGGCTGTGAAGAAAATCGAGATGCTTAACTTCACGAAGATAGGTTGGCGTCCAGGTGAATACGCCCCAGAACAGGTACTGAATGAAAAAGATAAAGGTAAATGCCAGCAGCAATCCTTTGAGGTTGATTTTGCCGGTACCTGCTGTTTTGCTCTGGCGGTGAGCGCGTTCCTGCTGGCGCGCCAGCCAGACGGGTGATTCAGGCGTGATATAAGCAATAACCATCATGATAAACACCGGCAGTGCGCCAATCATGAAAAGGTAGCGCCAGCCGCCGTTTTCCAGCCCGCCGGTCAGGGCCGTCACCAGCGCCGTCAGGCCAATCGCCAGAATCGCTCCCACCGGTAACCCCATCTGCATCAGCGCGCCGCCGCGTGCACGACGTTCCGGACGCCATGTTTCGGCGATCAGTGCCGCTCCTGACGTCCACATGCCGCCCATACCCAGCGCACCGCAGAATCGCAGCGCAGCAAACGCCTGAGGATTGTGGGAGAGCGCCAGCAGTCCGGAGAAAAGTGAATAGATCGCGATACAGATAAAGGCCGTTCTGACGCGTCCGATCTTATCGGCAACCAGCCCAAACAGAATGCCACCAATAATCTGCCCGCCTGCCGTGGTGCTGATAAACACGCCAAGTTCCGTTTTGCTGACATCAAATACCACACCCAGTACCGGTAGTAACAGCGAGAGCAAAAACGAGTCATAGCTTTCAAACGTCCACCCTAACCCGCCCAGCGCCAGCGTCCTTTTTTTCTGCCGATGTATACGAGATCGCTGCAGCGGACTCATCCTGCGCCAGGGGAGGCGCTTCATGCAGTCTTGATTTGATATTCATCCATATTCTCCAGGGAGGATAAGCGATAGCGTGCAGCCGCGGTGCGCCAGAACAGCTGTTCTCTTTCGGTCGGCGAAGCGTGCTCAGCCAGCCTTTTACAGGCATTCCAGAATACGCCGTAGCTGAACATCCCTTTGTCGACAGGGAAGTTGCTGGCGAACATACAGCGCCCGACGCCAAACGCGTCAACCAGGGTTTCAAACTGCGGCCGCCAGGCCTGCGAGAGCGTCAGGGAGTCCGGTGGCGTGGCGTGCTGGGCGAAGGAGTAGCCCATGACGGTCATGCCGAAACCGCTGATTTTGATGCTCACGTTTGGCAACGCCGCCAGCGCAATGATGGCCTTTTTCCATTCCTGGAAGGTGGCATCCCGTTTGTCGGCATACGGCCCGCTACCGATCGGCCCGCCGCAATGGTCCACAATAATGTGCAGATCGGGTAGCGCCCGTGCCAGCTCAGCGATTTCATCGAGTTGGGTGTGATAAACCCAGACATCCAGCGACAGTCCTTTGCGGGCCAGGCATGCGGCACCGCGCCGGAATGCGGCACTGGCCGCCAGACCGGCGGGCGGCGTCACGGGACTGGATACCACGCGCGGGTCATCGTGCCAGGCCAGCGGATTACGCATCCCGCGTAACCGTCCCCCTGAACGTTCCGTCATGCTTTCAATCACCGGCAGCAGGTCATCGCCAGCCAACAGGCTGGCACCGCCGACAATCGCTTCACAGCCTGCCGCCGCGCCGTAATGGCCGCTGTTAAACATTGCCGCGACGCCGCTGGCAAACTCCACCTCACCGACGGGTTTGAAGGCCTCCGGTCCGTTGCGGCGCAGCATTGAACGGCACTGAATGTAGACGGTGGAGAGTATCCGGTGGCCGGACGTTTCGATATCGTGGCTGAATTCAGGCGCCAGATAACGCCCTGACTGGCGGTCCCATAAGTGATGATGCGCATCGACCATCGGCAGGTCGGGCATCAAAGCGGGTTCATGATGCAGTGCCAGCCAGTGCTCTCTGACTGGCAGATGCGGTGCGTTAACGATCTCCATAGTATCCCCTCTTAACTGCCTGATTTAAATCAGGTCTGAAACGCTGCTGGCATCCCTCATCGCCAAAGCTATGAGTTGCATCAGATAAAACACAGTTTTACATAGTAAATTGACTATAGAATCACCGCATAACCGATAGCCAGCAAAAAGGGGATGTTAATGATGTAAATAAGATGTTAATCACAAATGTCCTGCTACACCTTCTTATGGCGCGATAGCACATCCGGCCCCGCATCAATCATCCATTCCCTGCCCGGTCATTGGCTACACTTGCTGTTTTACCCGCGCAGAAACAAGGAAATGCTATGACTCAACACGCTTCAATCAATCACGCCTGGCTGCTGGCGTCACGCCCGGACGGCGAGCCGGTGAAAGAGAACTTCCGCTTTGTCGAACAACCGCTGCCGCAGGTGCAGGCGGGACAGATGCTGCTGCGCACCCACTATCTGTCGCTCGACCCGTATATGCGTGGCCGCATGGATGACAGCAAATCCTACGCGCCGCCGGCGCAACTCGACCAGCCGATGGTCGGCGGCACCGTATGCCAGGTGGCGGAATCGCAGCATCCGGATTTCAGCGCCGGCGACTGGGTACTGGCGGCCAGCGGCTGGCAGAGCTATGCCCTGTCCGATGGCACTGGCGTGACTAAAATCGGTCATCTGCCCCATCCATCCTGGGCGCTGGGTATTCTGGGTATGCCGGGCTTTACCGCCTACATGGGCCTAATGGATATCGGTCAGCCCAAAGCCGGTGAAACGCTGGTTGTCGCCGCAGCCACCGGACCGGTGGGCGCCACGGTCGGTCAGCTCGGTAAGCTGAATGGCTGCCGCGTCGTCGGCGTGGCCGGCGGCGAGGAGAAGTGCCGCTACGCGATTGATACCCTTGGTTTTTCCGCCTGTATCGATCATCATCGTGACGATTTCGCAGAACAGCTGGCGGCCGCCTGCCCGGACGGTATCGACATCTATTTTGAAAACGTCGGCGGCAAAGTATTCGATGCCGTCTTCCCGCTGCTCAACACCGCCGCGCGCGTGCCGGTGTGTGGCCTGGTGTCGGGCTACAGCAGTCGCGAACTGCCACCCGGCCCCGATCGCACGCCGCTGATCATGGGCGGGATTCTGAAACGCCGCATCCGTATGCAGGGCTTCATCATCTTCCAGGATTATGGCGATCGCTATCCGGAATTCCTGCAGGCGATGACGCCGCTGGTCGAGCAACAAAAAGTGTTGTACCGCGAACACATGGTAGAAGGGCTGGAGCATGCGCCGCAGGCGTTTATTGACATGCTGAAAGGCAAAAACTTCGGCAAAACCGTGGTGAAAGTGGCGTAGCCGGCGGTTCTCTCCCCGACTGTAAATCCGGCCTTAGTGTGTGAGCACTAAGGCTTTTTTGCGCTTTGCTTAACCGCTATTGAGATATAAGCCCTCCGCGTGCGCATGCGATGATGCCCTCCTCTATCCTCTTCTACCGGAGAAGTCATCATGTCGCTGACCTTAGCCGACTCCGCGGCGCTGCCGCGTAAAGTCAATACGCAACAGGCGGAAGCACCGGTGCCATTACCGGCTGGCGCCGCGCATATCATTCGCGACGATGCGGAAGCTATCGCCGTAGCCCATCAGTTGGCGGCCAGCTTCGCGCGCGAGGCGGCACTGCGCGATCGTGAGGGCATTCTGCCCCTCAAAGAGCTGGATGCGTTCTCGCAAAGCGGCCTGTGGGCAATGGCCATCCCCAAAGCCTGGGGCGGAGCGGGCGTGTCGTGGACCACCGTGGCCAGGGTGATCGCCATCATTTCAGCTGCCGATCCGGCGCTCGGTCAGCTGCCGCAAAACCATCTGGCCGGTGTGGCCCATCTGCTGGAAGACGGTAGCGAAGCACAAAAACAGGTACTGCTGAGCGAGGTACTGGCCGGGCTGCGCTGGGGTAACGCCTTCTCGGAGAAGCATGGCCGCACGGTCGCCGATTTTCAGACGCGCTTTCGGCGTGACGGTGATGAGGTGGTGATTAACGGGGAAAAATTTTATGCCACTGGCGCGCTGCTGGCGCATCGAATCCATGCCGTGGCGCTGGACGAGCATGACCGGGCGCATCTGATTGTGCTCGATCGCGACACGCCAGGCATCAGCGTCATTAATAACTGGTCGGCCTTTGGTCAGCGCACGACGGCCTCCGGTACCGTACTGCTGGAGAATGTCCGCGCCCCGCTGTCGCGCGTTATTCCAACCTGGCAGGCGTTTGAGCGGCCAACCGCTGCCGGGCCGATTTCACAGATCATTCAGGCGGCGGTGGATGTCGGTATTGCGCGCGGCACCATTGAAGACACCCTGCAATTTGTTCGCGAACGCTCGCGGCCGTGGATTGACAGTGGCCAGGCGCGCGCTGCCGATGACCACTTCACGCTGGCGGCAGTCGGTGATTTGAAAATCCGCCTGCACGCTGCCGAAGCGCTGCTGTGGCAGGCCGGTGCAGCGATTGACGCCGCGCTGACGCAGCCCGATGAGACCAGCGTGGCACGCGCGACCGTGGCCACCGCCGAGGCCAAAGTGCTGACGACGGAGATCGCTCTGCTTGCCGGTAACAAACTGTTTGAGCTGGCTGGCACCCGCGCCACGCTGCAGGAGTTTAATCTGGACCGCCACTGGCGCAACGCGCGCACCCATACGCTGCACGATCCGGTGCGCTGGAAGTATTACCACGTGGGTAATTATTATCTCAACGGCACGCCGCCGCCGCGCCATGCGTGGAGCTAAGGGCGGCGGAAGCGCGTTGCCGGATGGTCAGCTGCCAGGCGCGGCTGACCCGTCAGACGTTCACGCAAGGTTAACGGCTGTGCTGGCTGAGGACGCACCCGCCCGCGCTGGCGCAGTACCGGCATGACCCAGGCAATGAAATCGTTGAAGCTGCCCGGGCTGATAGCCCAGCCCAGATTAAAGCCGTCCACGCCCGATTCTGCCGCAAACTGATCCAGCCGATCGGCAATGGTTTCGCCGCCGCCCACCAGCAACGGATGCAGACCACCGATACCGATGTAGCGTGCTGCCTCACGCAGCGTCCAGCGTTTTTGATCGTCAATTCGCGTCAGGCTGGCCAGCGCCGAACGGCAGGCGTCGGTTTCGCGAAAGGCCAGCGGCATGTCCGGATCCTCCTGCGACCAGTCGATACCGGTCCACGCCGAGAAGAGCGCCAGCGCAGCCTCTTCACTGATGTATTGCTGATAATCCTCAAGTTTGGCCCGGGCGGCGGCATCATCTTCGGCCGTGATCACCGTGATGGCTGTGACAAAACGCAGCGACGCCGGATCGCGCCCTTCTGCCACGGCCAGCTGACGAATGCGCTGAATATCGCTGGCAATCGCCTGCGCGGTGACGCCACCGAGGAAAATGACTTCTGCGTTACGGGCAGCAAACTGCGCACCGCGTGCCGAAGTGCCAGCCTGAAACAGCACCGGGGTGCGCTGTGGGCTGGGCTCACTGAGATGTGCATCCGGCACCTGATACCAGCGACCATAATGCTGAATAGCGTGCACTTTTTGCGGATCGCTATACAGGCTGTTGGCTTTATCGCGGCTAACCGCATCTTCCTCCCATGAGCCTTCCCACAGCTTCGCGGCCACATCCAGAAACTCCTGTGCGCGATCGTAACGCTCATCATGCGGCAGCTGCCGGGTCAAACCCAGATTGCGCGCCGCGGAATCAAGCATGGAAGTCACCACGTTCCAGGCGATACGCCCGCGGGTGAGATGATCAAGCGTAGTGAACTTGCGCGCCAGCAAATAAGGATGTTCGTAGGTGGCAGAGACCGTAATACCGAAACCGAGGTGCTGCGTGACGGCTGCCATGGCTGAGACCAGCAGCAGCGGATCGTTCACTGGCATCTGAGCGGCCAGGCGCAACGCCGCGTCCGGCTTGCCCTGCCATACATCCAGTTGTCCCAGCGCATCAGCAATAAACAGCGCATCAAAACCTGCGGTATCAAGCTGCCGCGCGAGGGTCGTCCAGTAATCCAGCTCGGTATAGCGATGCGCCTGATCCTGGGGATGTCGCCACAATCCGGCAGAGAGATGACCAGGGACATTCATCATGAACGCAAACAGCAAAAACGGTGAAGGCATCCGTTACCCTCCTCAGACAGGGCGACGCGCACGCAGCGCACCCACGGCCAGTACCACAAAGATCAGTGCGCCGGTTGCCACCTGCTGCCAGTAAAAGTTCCAGCCGACCAGCAACAGTCCGTTGGCGATGAAACTCAGCAGCACGACCCCCAGCAGCGTACCCGGCACATTCGGGCGGCGCGAATGTGCGAAGGTCGCGCCAATAAAGCTGGCACCGATGGCATTCAGCAGATAGGCATTGCCCGATAACGGTACCCAGGCTTTGACATTGGCGGCGAGAATTAACCCGACGATACCGGCGACCAGTGCACTGAATATGAATGCCAGCGCGGTGAGACGTTTGACCGCCACGCCAGAATGATGCGCTACGCTGAGCTGTTCACCCATCATGCGCAGTGCGCGACCGCTGGCGCTGCGGTGCAACAGTTGATACAGCACCAGCACCGCGCCCAGCAACAGCCAGAGCGGCAGTGGAACGCCAAGTAGCGTGCCGTGACCAATAGCGGTAAAACCCGCCGGCAGCGTCTGGCTTAGCAGATAGACCGGCTGCCCACCGTTGGACGACAGTTGCTGTACGCTCTGACCAATAAACAGCGTGCCAAGCGTGGCGAGAAACGGCTCAACGCCGAGTTGTGTCACCAGAAAAGCGTTGAACACGCCTACCAGCAGTGCCGCCGTCAGCGCACCCAACAGCGCCAGCGGCAGCGCGACCTGATGCAGTACCAGCGTCACCAGCACCAGGCAGGCGACATCAATCACCGTACCGACGGACAGATCGATCGCGCCGATACGCGTGACCAGCGTCATGGCCAGCGCCACAATCGCCAGCGGTGCGACATTATTCAGCAGCACGCTACGAATGTTGGCGACGGTGGCAAACGCGGGCGCGGCGATGATGAAAAACAGCAGCAGCGCAACAAAGGTCAGCACCATCAGGCTGCGCAACAGCCCCGGCACTTTTTTACCGCTCAGGCTCAGTTCAGACATGAGATGCCCTCCCCGCCTGACGGCGCCGCAGTAGCGCGGTCAGCGCCACAACCAGCAGGATGAGCACACCCTCGACGCCGTTAATCCAGTAACTTGAGACGTTAACCAACTGAAAGCCGTTGGCTATCAGACTCAGAAACAGCGCGCTGATCAGTGCACCGCCCAGGGTCGGCACCAGGCGACGCGAAAACACCACGCCGAGCAGCGCGGCGGCAATCACCATCAGCAGATTGTCGTTAGCGCCCGGCGAACTGCCGCTGAGCAGCGCCACCGAGGCAATGGCTGCCAGTGCAGCGCTGAAGCCGCACAGCACATAACTCAGACTTTGATAGCGCGCCACGCTAATGCCCGCCGCGTTGGCGGCCTGCGGATGGCTACCCACCGCCTGCAGGCGCAGGCCAAACGCGGTGAAACGACTGAGCCCGAGTGCACTCAACGCCAGCAGCAGAAATCCCCAGCCGAGCCAGGAAACGCCCAGCGGTCCGCTGGCTATCAGCAGGTTTTGCAGCGCGCTGCTGGCGGAAATCGACGCGTTTCCGCTCAGCACCATCTCCAGTCCCATGGCGATGTTCATGCTGGTCAGCGTCGCCAGCAGGGGCAAAATACCAAGCCAGACAATCGCCAGGGCATTGAATATCCCCACGGCGATGCCGGTGAGCAGCGTGAGCAGCAGCGCATAAGTGACAGAGTGTTGCTCAGCGATCTGCGACGCGAATACCGCGGCACACAACCCCATATTAGCGGCAATGGATAAATCAATGCCGCCGCTAATCCCCTGAACACCGCCACCGCTTAGCACAAGCGTCAGACCCAGCGCCAGCGTTCCCACCACCGCCGTTTGCTGCAATACGTTACCGAGGTTGATCACGCTGAGGAAAATAGGCGACAGCCAGGCAAATACCGCCAGCACCAGTACAATAATCAGCAGCGCGACGTGCTGCAGCCACGGCTGCCCCTGCGGTTTGCCTGCCGCCGTCACCACCGCCGGTTGGCTCAGTTCACTCATAGGATTTGCTCCGTCAATGCGCCCGTGCCGGAAGCCAGGGACAGAATCTCCTGGTGACTGGTGTGCCGGGCGGACAGCGTGGCGACCTGCTCGCCGCGCGCCAGCACAATAATGCGGTCGGCGAGCGTTTGCAGTTCCAGCAGATCGGTGGAAAACAGGATAATCACCGCCCCGGCGGCCGCCAGCTGCTGCAGGGTTTGATAAATGGCGGCCTTGGCGGCAATGTCGACGCCAACCGTGGGCTCATCCAGCAGATAGAGCGTGGCGTGGGTGTTGAGCCATTTCGCCAGCACCGCTTTTTGCTGATTTCCGCCGGACAGCTGACGCAGCGGTGCCAACTGGCCCGGTGTGCGGATCGCCAGCTGGCGGATGTTGTCCGCCACTAGCGCGGTCTCGGCGGTTGCGGAGACGCCGCCCCAGCGCAGCAGGCGCTGCACGGTCGTCAGGGTGATGTTGTCGCGCAGGCTCACATCGAGCGCGATGCCGTTGGCGCGGCGATCTTCCGGCACCAGCGCGATGCCACGTTTCACCGCGGCATGTGGCGAAGCCGGTACGCCGTGCGTCTCACCTACGCGCAGCGTCCCGCTCACGCCACGTTCCAGACCAAACAGTGCGCTGATTAACGCCTTCCCTCCGGAGCCCAGCAGGCCGGTAATGCCAACGATCTCGCCACGTCGTGCGCTGAAACAAACATTGTGAAAGCGACCCGGCGCGCTCAGGGCGTCTACGGTCAGCACCGGCTCGCCGTCAGGTGGCAGACCGCGCGGTGCAATCGCCTGCTGCGTCTCACCGATCATGGCATTAATCAGCGCCTGCGGAGAAAGGGCGTCGCCGGTAAAATGCGCGACGTCTTTACCATCGCGCAGCACCGTAACCCGCTGGCACAGCGCCTGGATTTCATCGAGATAGTGAGAAACGTAGATCAGTGCGATCCCCTGCTGACGCATACGTTCAATAACGCGAAACAGCGCCTGCACCTCGTGGCGCGCCAGCGCGGCGGTCGGTTCATCCAGTACCACCACGCGCGGCGCGCGCTGTAATACGCGACAGATCTGCACCAGTTGCTGTTCCGCCACACTTAACCCGGCGATCAGCGCATCGGGATCGATCTGCAGATCGAAGTGCTGTTGCAGTAGCTGCCGCGCCTGCTGACGCATACGCCGGCGATCGATAAACGGTGTGCTGCCAATCCGTGGCTCATTACCGAGCAGCAGCGCTTCCGCCACCGTCAGCGTGCCTGGCAATAGCCGCTCCTGATGAACAATGGCGATGCCCTGCTGTTGTGCCTGAGCCGGACTGGTCAACACCAGTGGCCGGCCTTCCAGCGTCACGCTGCCCTCATCGGCAGCGTGGATGCCGCCCAGCACTTTGATCAGCGTCGATTTTCCGGCTCCGTTATGCCCAATCAGCCCATGCACTTCGCCGGCGTGGACATCAAGCGATACCGCCTGCAGCGCGGGAATGCCGTCAAAGGCTTTACTGATCTGGCGCAGTTGCAGTCGCACTGTCTTATTTATCATCGCTCTGGCCCAGCGTTTGCTGCGCCTGCGCCGCATTCTCTTTGGTGACCAGAATGGCCGGAACATAGGTGGCAGGCGGAAGTGAACGATCGCCGGCAAGGTATTTCGCCACATTTTGTACCGCAGTCTGTCCGATCAGATAGGGTTGCTGCGCCACCACCGCCGCCGCGCTGGATTTCGGATCTTTCACCAGCGAGACCACGTCCGGGCTGCCGTCCACGGCGTAAGTTTTGATTTCACTGCGACCGGCAGCATCAACCGCCTGAGTGGCACCAATCTGCGGTACGTCCCATGCCGCCCAGATAGCCTGTACTGACCCTTGCGGATACTTGTTAAGCAGCTGACTAATCTGCGCATAGGCATCCTGCACGGTATTGGGAATTACGTCGCGCAGTTCGGGCTGAATGATTTTAATTTTCGGATACCATTTCAGCACGGCTTTTAACTGGTCATAGCGCATCGCCACCACCGGCACGCCATAAAAACCATTAAACACCAGAATATTGCCTTCGCCGCGCAGATCATTGACCAGTTTTAATGCCAGCTGCTCGCCAATATAAAAGTTATCGGAGGTTGTGACGTTAATACTGGATGGGCTGGCGGTATCCACGGTAAATAAGGGAATGCCGGCGTCGCGAATTTTTTTCAGCCAGGGTTCCAGCACTGAGGCGGTGCCCAGCGTTTCAATAATGGCATCCGGTTTTTGTGCAATCAGCGTTTGAATTTGCGCGATCTGCTGTGACTCTTTGCGTCCGCCATCCAGCGCGATAGGCGTGCCACCCAGCCGCTTTACTTCATCAATTTGTCCCTGATAGGCTTTCAGATCCCAGTAGTGATCGGTACCGGCCACGGTAATACCGATACGTTTACCGGCCAGTGAGGGAATGGATGCATCAGCGGCGCGAGCGTGCAGCGACAAGCCGGCGAGCAGCGATGCAGAGGCCAGTAATAGTCCGGCCAGGCGGTGTTTATGCATTGTTTATATCCCTGGAAAAGGTTCAGCTAAATAAGGTGAGTGACGCCTGCTATTCGGCGTATAGCTGAAAATTATCACAGTCACTATTTATCCCTAATGCCATTTTCTCCTTTGGATATGCAGCGGATTTGCATATTGATTGCGTGAAAAAGCATGACCGGGCGCAGATATTCTGACGCCCGGTTATAAATAATAAAAACGTGGCTGGAATGAAGGCGTGCGGCGCTAAAGATACGTGATGGTCGCGGGCGCCGCGGGTGTGATTTTAACGCCCTTTTTTCTTGCGTCCCGGCTGGGTAAAGCGCTTGCGGTTAGCGCCCTGACCCGCTTTGTCACTCTGTTTCGGTGCGCTGACGGCCGGTTTTTTCGCGGCGGGCGTCGCCGCTTTTTTCTTCGCCTGTGCCTGCTGCGTTTTTTGATCTTCTGACGACGAATCTTCAATCAGCTTAAACAGGTCGATCAGTTCATCGTCCGTCAAATCGCGCCACTCACCGAGCGGGATACCTTTCAGGCTCACGTTCATGATCCGCGTGCGCTCCAGCTTCGTCACTTCATAGCCAAAGTGTTTGGCCATGCGGCGAATCTGCCGGTTCAGTCCCTGCACCAGGATAATACGAAATACAAAGGTCGACTCCCGCTTCACTTTGCATTTTTTCGTCACTGTGCCGAGCATCGGTACGCCCGCCGCCATACCGGCAATAAACTCGTCGGTGATCGGCTTATCCACCGTGACCACGTACTCTTTTTCGTGATTGTTACCGGCGCGCAGGATTTTATTCACCAGATCGCCGTGATTGGTGAGGAAAATCAGCCCCTGCGAGTCTTTATCCAGCCGGCCAATCGGGAACACGCGCTTGCTGTGATTGACGAAGTCACCAATGTTGTCACGCTCGCCCTCTTCCATGGTGGTGACAATGCCCACCGGCTTGTTGAGGGCGATTAATACCAGATCGTCTTCATTGCGCGGTTCAATCAGCCGCCCGTTGACTTTGACCTCATCCCCGGCGAACACCTGCGCACCGACGCTGGCGCGTTTGCCGTTAATGAAAACGTTGCCTTGTTCGATGTAACGATCGGCGTCACGGCGCGAGCAGATTCCGCTCTCGCTGATGTATTTATTCAGGCGCGTGGATGAGTTGGGCAGCATGGTTCCTCCGAAAAAAAACGGACTATACAGCATGTGCGCGCGTTGCGTAAGGCTGGGTTAAGCGTCCGGTGGCGGTTGTTCTTTGCGGTGTGATAGGGCGAAAAAGCGGTGCCGGGTGTCATAGCGATTTATGGCACATAAAAATCCCTCCTGTCGGTTAAAATAGCCCGCTAGCCCCTGATTAAACTCCGGGTATTGTGAACACCTCACCGTTAACCAGACATGAAAATGTACAACGTGAATCATCTTTTCGTCAGCCGGGAAATGAATGTGAAAAAGCTGCTGGCTTACGGTTTCCGCAAGGATGGGCAGGATTACGGCTACCGCTGTGATGTGATGAATAAACAGTTCACCCTGCAGGTAAACATCACCACCCAGGGTGACATTGCCGCCACCATTATCGATAAAGTCACAGGAGAAGATTACATTCTTCACCGTATTACTTCTGCCACCGGTGCCTTTGTGGGACAGGTTCGTGAAGAACATGACGCTATCTTGCTGGATATCGCAGAAAAATGTTTCCCGCAGAAGCATTTCAAAACAGCGCAGGCCGATGCGATTGTTCAGCACCTGAAACAGCAATATCAGAGTGAGCTGGAATTCTTATGGCCGCGCTTTCCTGAAAACGCCATCTTTCGCCGCAAAGATAATCAAAAGTGGTTCGGCGCGCTGTTGACGATTCACAGCAGCAAGCTGGGCCGACCGGATGATAGCCTGATTGAAATCGTCAATATTAAAGTCTCGCCGCAGGCCATCGCTTCGCTGGTCGATCGCGAGGTTTATTTCCCGGGCTACCATATGAACAAAAAGCATTGGGTTTCCCTGTGTCTGGATGGATCAGTCCCGACGGCCGAGGTTTTGTTGCGCATTGACAACAGTTTTAACCTGGCCGGCTAGACATCGGCGCGGCATCGTATACCTCTTCGCGGCTGATTTCGCCGCCCCATCCCCGCAGCCGCAACGTCTCGCCCGTCAGTTCCACCACCGCAAAGGGCACGCGCGACGGGCCATCCAGCATCCCCTGCAGGGTTATAAACACGGTATCCGCGCGGCGATGATAGCCGCCACGGTGATCGTGGCCGGCAAAACAGGCGCGCACGCCATAGCGGCAGAACAGTTCTGCCAGCTGCGCACCGTTGAGCAGACTGTGGCTGTAGCCCGGTGCCAGCGGATAATGCCCGAACACCACTACCTGCTGGCCGCAGGCGCGGGCCTCAATAAGCTGCGTTTCCAGCCATGCCAGCTGCGTCGCACCGACCGCGCCATTCCACGGCTGCGCCTGCGGTTGCTGGCGCGCCTGTAAATCAGCCAGCAGTGCGGCCGCGCGCTGGCGATCGTCGCCGTTGTGTTGATTGCAGTACAGGCTGATATCGTTGCCGTCGTAGACAATAAAGCGCCAGCCCGGCAGCTGAAAGGCATAGTAACTTTTTGGCAGCGGCAGCGCGTCATCGAGGTGATGCGCGATGGTCTGGGCGTCGTGATTCCCCAGCACCACGGCATGCGGATGGAGTAGCCGATCGTAGAGCGGCAGCAGCGTGGCATAGCTGTCCCAGTGGCGATCCACCAGATCGCCGAGCGTAACGACAAAATCCAGCGGCTGCTGATTGAGCGCGGTTATTGCCTGCGGCAGCTTATGCAGCGCATGACGATAGTAGAGATTCGCCGGGACATCCGCCTCAACGTCAGCATATTGCGGATCGGCCAGCAGCCCGAAGCGCAGCGTGCCGTCGAGCGGTGCCGCGCGTAAATCCGGTAACTGATACAGCTCAGCGACATCACCCAGCCGCTGGCGTTGCGCTGCGGTTAGCGCATGGGCATATCCCATCTCTGGCTCTCCTTAGCGAATACCGGCACGCATGAATGACTGAATAAACTGCCGCTGGAACAGCAAAAACAGCAGCAGCAACGGCAAGGTGGTCATCAGCGTTGCTGCCCCAATCAGCGCCCACTGCACGCCCTGCTCCGGCGCAGAAAACAGCTGCAGCCCGACGGTTAACGGACGCACCTGAACCGAGTCGGTGATCACCAGCGGCCAGAGAAAATCGTTCCAGTGGAAGCTGATCGATACCAGCGCGAACGCCACATAGATTGGCTTTGCCAGCGGAATGTAGATGTGGCGCAGAATGTAAAACCGGCTGGCCCCCTCAACGGTTGCCGCCTCTTCCAGCACCAGCGGAATGCTTTTGAACGTCTGCCGCAGCAGAAAGATGGCGAACGCCGAGGCAAAGTACGGCAGCGCAATGCCGGTCAGGGTATCGCGTAGCCCGAGCGCGCTGATGGTGCGGTAATTATTCAGAATCAGCACATCCGGGCTGATCATCAGCTGCAGCAGAATCAGCGCGAAGAGGAAACCGGAAAATTTCAGGCGGAACCGCACCAGGGCATAAGCGGCCAGCGTGGCCAGCACCAGCTGGACCACCACAATCATCAGCACCAGCAGCGTGGTATTGAGGAAGTAGCGGGCAAACGGTGCCGCGTGCCAGGCATTGATGAAGTTCGCCAGCGTCAGCGGTGCCAGCAGCGAAAAGTGCCCCTGTCCGGCGGCCGGATGAATGGCAATCCACAGTGCCACCAGCATCGGCAAGCTCCACAGCAGCGCGGCCAGCCAAATCAGCAGGTTGAGCGCAAAACCGCCCGGAGAGGATGCAGCTTTCATTGATAATGGGCTCGCTTATCCAGCAGATGAAATTTGATCAACGCAATCGATCCGAGGATCACCAGCAGCACTACCGTCATGGCCGACGCGGCTGGCATGTCCCAGAAACTGAACGCGGTACGATAGATATAAAACAGCAGCAGGCTACTGCTGTTGTTTGGGCCGCCATTGGTCATGGCAATCACCTGATCGACAATGCGGAAGGCGTTCATCGAGGCGTTGATCAGCACAAACAACGTGGTTGGCAGCAGCAGCGGCCACTGCACGCGACGGAAAAAGTAACCGCGCGATGCGCCTTCAATGGCGGCGGCTTCGCTGAGGCGCGGATCGATCTGCTGCAGCGCGGCGAGATAAAAGATCATGAAAAAGCCCGCCTCGCGCCATACCGAAACCGCCATCAGGCAGTACAGCGTGGTATCCGGCTCGCCGAGCCAGTTGACCGCCGGTAGCGAAAACCATGCCAGCAGGCTATTCAGGATGCCAAGCTGTGGCGTGTAGAAAAACAGCCACAGATTGGCGATGGCGATCATCGGCAGCAGCGACGGAATGAAGAAGGCCGCACGCACCAGCGCGTTGCCGCGCAGCCGACGATTGACCGCCAGCGCCATCAGCAGCGCCAGCGTCACCGCCAGCGGAATGGTGATCAGCGCATACAGCAGGTTATTCCACAGCGACTGCATAAAAATGTCGTCATCCAGCAGCGCGCGATAGTTATCCAGCCCGACAAAATGGGCCGGATGCGAAGCGCGCGCGGCGCTGAACAGGCTCTGCCACAGCGTGGCCAGCGCCGGGTAATGGGTAAACAGCAGCAGAAAGCTGAGCGCGGGCAGCAGCAGCAAATAGCCGCTGAGCTGCAATGACCACCCGCGCGGGCGCAACGTGGCGGCGCTGACAGAGAATGAGCTCATCACGCGGCCATCACTGATAGTTTTTCAGCAGGCGGTCAGCCTGTTTCTGCGCATCAGCCAGCGCCTGGGCCGGGGTTTTGCTCTGCGTCACCGCTGCTTCAATGGCGTGATTGAGCGCGTCCTGAATCTGCACGCTGTTGTAGGTCGAGAGCTCCGGCTGAGCATATTTCAGCTGCTCACGCGCCACCAGTGCCTGAGGCACCTGCTGCACATAGGCTTTCATTGCCGCTGTGTCCCACGCTGCCGGCGAGGTGGCAACATAGCCGGTAGCGATACTCCAGCGCGCGGCCTGTTCCGGTGCGGTGACCCAGCGGATGAAGCGCATCGCCGCCTGCTGCTGCGCCGGTGAAGCGCTTTTGAACACGTACAGGTTGCCGCCACCGGTCGGGCTGCCGCGCTGGGTTTTCTCCGGCAGCATGGCGACGCCAAACGGGAAGGTCGCGTTATCGTGCACGTTGGTCAGGTTACCGGTGGTAGTGACCATCATGGCCGTTTTACCACTGATAAAGTCCTGCGGCGTGGTGCCCCAGGCAATCGCACCCTTCGGCGAGACTTCCTCTTTCTGGCCGAGGTCGGTCAGCCACTGCAGGGTTTCCACGTTGCCCGGCGTGTTGAAATACACGGCGTTGCCCTTGCCGTTATCCAGCCGTCCGCCATTGGTGGCAGCCAGCCCCTGGAAATTCCAGTAGCCATTCGGCGTGGAAGGGATCTCAATGCCCCACTGGCTGACGCCGCTGGCCTGTTTCAGCGTCAGTTTTTTGCTGAATGCCACCACCTGCTGCCAGGTGGCGGGCGGCGTATTCGGATCGAGGCCGGCTTTCTCAAATGCCTGTTTGTTCCAGTACATCACCACGGTTGAGCGCTGAAAAGGCACGCCCCACACTTTGCCCTCAATGCGACGCAAAAAGGCCGGATAGAAGCTGTCGATCCACTGTTTGCCCTCTTCACCCGGGGCTAAATCGCTGGCGGCGACGATGGCACCGGCATCCATCAGCGACCAGGCTTCAATATCGCCCATTACCGCCAGCTGCGGTGCGTTACCGCCGCGAAACGCCGTCAGCGCTTTGGTCACGGTGGTGGCGTAATCGCCGGTGTAGACCGGCTGAATGCTGATCTCAGGGTGCTGTTTTTCAAAATCCGCCACCAGGGCTTCCACGGTGTGGCTGACTTTACCGCCGACCGCAATCGGATAGTACATCTGTAACTTCACCGGCTCAGCAGCAAACACCGACGCGGAGGCACACAGCATAACGACACAAGCCAGAGGCGAGAAACGGAGCGCAGACATGATTTTCCCTTGAATAAACGACAACGGTTAAACAGCGTATTTTTTCTCAGCCAGCAACATCGGGTGTTCAGCAGCGACACAGCGCTGGCCGCTGGTGGTGGAAAACAGGTATTGCCGGCTGGTGGACCACTGCAGGCCGACCAGGCTGTCATCCGTGAAGCGCTGCAGGCCGGGCACTTTGACGGTCAGTGATTCCGTGATGCCGGGCAACCGACAGACCAGCAGCGTATCCGCGCCCATGTATTCGTAGCTCACTACCCGCGCACTCAGCGCGGCCTGCTGCGGGGCGACCAGCTGGATATCCTCCGCGCGCAGGCCCAGACTCAGCGCCGTTTCGCCGGCATAGCTCAGCAGCGGTGTGTTGAGATGGCTGAGGTAGTGATGCGCGCCTTTGCTGTGCAGTGGCAGGATATTCATTGGCGGTGCGCCAATAAACTGCGCGGCAAAACAGCTCGCCGGCTGGTTGTAGAGCTGGTCTGGCGTGCCGTGCTGCTCAATGCGGCCATCGTTGAGCAGAATGATGTGATCGGCCATGCTCATCGCTTCGGTCTGATCGTGGGTGACGTATAACATGGTCAGCCCGAGCTGCTTTTGCAGCGCGCGGATTTCGCGCCGCATGCTCTGACGCAGTTTGGCATCCAGGTTGGATAATGGCTCATCCATCAGGCACAGCGTATTGTTGGCGATCACCGCCCTGCCCAGCGCCACGCGCTGCTGCTGCCCGCCGGAGAGCTGTGAAGGAAGGCGCGCCAGCAGCGGTTCCAGTTCAAGCAGTGCGCTGACCTGCGCCAGCCGGGCGGCAAACTGTTGCTTATCTTCACCGCGCGCCTTCAGGCCAAACAGCAGATTCTCCCGCACGCTCAGGTGAGGAAACAGCGCGTAAGACTGAAACACCATCGACAGCTTGCGCTGCGCCGGTGGCAGAGGCGTGACGTCGGTGTGATTGAAATAAATGCGGCCGCTGTCGGCCGTTTCCAGCCCGGCGAGGGTGCGCAACAGCGTCGATTTACCGCAGCCTGAAGGCCCCAGCAGTGCGACGAAACTGCCTTGCGCCACGTCGAAGCTGATATCCTGCAGCGCGATTTTATCGCCCCAGGTTTTGGTGATGTGTTGCAGCGAGAGATGGCTCATGCATCCGCAGTCCTGAAATCAGAATGGCGGTAAGCTAGCTGAGGCGGATGAAAGATTTATGGCGCTGACGTGACGGTTGGGTGATGGACAGCGACCTGCCGCAGAATCCCCCTCACCCGGCACGCCCGCAGGCCGCGCCGGGCAGGCGTTTATGCGTTACTGCGACATGCTCAGAATGGTGCGGATGTTCTGCGCCGTGGTGGCAATGATGTCGATAGCGCCGGTACGCAGCGCGCCGAGGATCGCCATGGCTTTGGTGTTTTCAGCGGCAATGGCAATCACGCAGGGAATTTTACGCAGCTCGTCGATACTCAGGCCAATTACCCGGTCGTTCATCACCGTATCCACGTGCTGGCCCTGAGCATTAAAAAAATCATAGCCGGCCACATCACCGGTCACGCCCTGATTGACGCTGGCATCAATGATCTCATGCGGTGTGAACCAGCCGAGCTTCACCATATAGCTGTTTTCGTTCATGTCGCCGATGCCCACCAGTGCCACATCCGCTTTGCGCGCGCGGTCGAGCGTCTCTTTGATGGTGCCGTTTTGCATGAAAGCGTCACGCAGCGCCCGGTTTTCGACGTAAGCCGGGGCGTACAGGGTTTCGCTGATGCCGCCAAACTTTTTGGCCAGCCGGCGACTGATGTGGTCCGCGTTGATGGCATCCCCCGGACGATGGGTGCCGCCGATGCCGCTGATAAACAGGCAGTTGCGCGTCGGCACCTGACCGGGATAATCGGCGACGGCCGCCACGTTGCGCCCCTGGCCCACGGCGACAATGGCGTTGTCTTTCAGCGACTGCGCGAGATGCGCCGACACCAGCGCCGCCACCTGACGCCGCTGCTCGTCGCTGTCTGGCGAATCGAGGGCAATCAGCGCGCGCTGCAGATGAGGAAAGCGCGTCTGCAACTGCTGTTCCAGCCGCGTACTGAACACCGGATGGTAGCGCACATTGATTTCGACGATGCCCTCTTCACGCGCGCGTTTCAGCAGTCGTCCCACCTTGATACGGGAAATCCCAAACTTACGCGCAATCTCCTCCTGGGTGATTTCGTCCTGATAGTAGGCGACGGCAATTTCCGTCAGCAGCTCGGAGTCCTGAGAAAGCGTGTTTTTTTCCATCCGTTACCTGTCTTGTATCGTCGTGCGGAGTGCTCAGCTGGGAGTTATATCATTGATGCGACTCGCTTCGCCAGCCAGCAACGCCGCGAGTCGCCGCGGCTGTCACGCTTAACGCTGAATGGCGTCAATTTTCAGCATGCGGGCAATAACCTTATCCAGCTCTTGCTGATCGAAGATCTGTTTCCAGTCCGGTTTGATGATCTTCTCGCGGCCATACTCCATGGCGATCATGCAGGCATCCGAGAACGGGTTGGTGGCGCGGAAAGCGACCGCCAGCGCAATCTGAATATGGCCGTACAGCATGGCCTTCGCTGCCTCTTCCGGGACGCCGCTGTGTTTTACCGTTTCATCCAGCGCCTCTTTCATGAAGGCACCGACCATGCAGGCGACGGTTTCGACCAGCGTCGGTTCCAGATACGCCAGTTGCGTCACCGTGACCCAGTGCACCTGATCAACCGGGCCGTACATCACGCTAATCACCTTACTCAGCTCTGCCTTCTGCTCAGCGCTGCCGCTTTCCCAGGCTGCCGCGACGTGCTGAACGGCAGCGACGCCACCAAACGCATCGGCGTGCTCCTCTTTGGTGTAGCGGGCCAGAAATACCGACGGATGGCACGGGTGCGCGACCGCGTATTCGATGTCGTCACGCTGGGCGATCAGGTTGGCGTAGGCCGCGGCCGGATCGAGCGTCAGCAGCACCGCACCGCTTTGCATCTGTGGCACCACGCTTTGCGAGACTTTGCCCAGTACGATATCCGGCACGGCGAGGATCACCACGTCACTCAGCAGCACCACCGACGCGGCATCCGACAGCTCGCGTCCCTGTGCAGTCACCTGCTGCTGCGCCTGCGGTGAATTCTCGCAGTAAAACACCTGATAAGCGCTGTGCTGCAAATTAGCGGAAATACGCATGCCCATTTTGCCGCCTGCGCCGATCACGGTGATGGTTTTCAATGCCTTGCTCATGTTAACGACTCCTGATCTTGTTTACTGCGTAGGAATTCAACGGCGCGGCGAGTCCATTCGGCTTCCCGCGCGCAGGTCTGCGCGGCATCGTCCTGCCACGGCAACCAGTGTTCGATGATTTGGTTGATGTCGCGATCGACCGGCCGCACGCTGGCGATCAGCCGGTCATAATCCAGCTTCCCTTCGCCCATCGGACAGCCGGCCAGGGTAAAACCGACCCAGCCGGCACGGCGGGTAAAGGCGAAATCTTTGATGTGCAGATTGCCGACGCGCGCAGCGGTATTGGCGATCACCTGCTCCTGCAGTTCCAGTCCGGCGACGCAGTTGGCCGGATCGAGACAGACACACAGCCACGGCGAGAGAAAGCGGTTGATCACCGACATCATCGCCGCGCTGCTGACCTGCTCGTAGGTTTCCAGGCACAGCCGCACCTGCTGGCGGGCAAAATCCGGCAGCACGGCAGCAATCAGATTGGCCGCTTCATCCAGCGATGGCCGGTGATCGGCGGTGTTGAACATTGAGCGCACCACGCGCGCGTCGAGAATGGCGGCGATGTGCAGATAGCGGCGCAGGTGTGCGCTGCCGAGACCGCGCGTACCCAGCTCCAGCGTGATGCCAAGCGCATCCGCCTGCTGACGCAGCGCCAGCAGCTGTTCATCTGACCACTGCTCAATCGCCGGGTAGTCGCAAATCTGAAATACCGACACGTCGAGATCGGCGGTGTGCTGCAGCATCTGCGCCAGCGTGAGCGGCTGTGGCACCTGGGGCGACATGCGCCAGAAAAACGCGTAGGTGCTGAGTCCGATGCGGCTCATGACGGCAGCTCCTCAGCCAGCGCACTGGCTTCCTGCACGATTTGCGCCAGCGCCTGCGGATCATGGGCAAAGCGGCCGAGGAACAGGCCGTTGACGTTGCCGCCGAGGCGCTGAATCAGGCCCGGCCCGGCGCTGCCGCCGTAAATCACCCGCAGCGTGATGCCGTCTGGCGTTGTCAGCTGCTGTAGCCCGCTGCACACCGCGCGGATGTAGCTGTCCGGCGCCGGCTGCGGCGCACCGATGGCCCACTGCGGTTCGTAAGCAAACAACACCTCACCGCTGAGCGCATGTTGCGCGGCCTCCGCCAGCGCCTCCCGCAGCTGCTGCTGGCACAGCGCAATCGCCTGCTCAGGCGTGCCCTGCTGCGGTTCACCGATGCACAGCACCGGGGTCAGGCGATAACGCAACGCCATCGCCACTTTGGCGGCAATCTGCGTTTTATCTTCATGAAAATGGCGACGGCGTTCGGCGTGACCGATCTCTGCCAGTGAGCACCCCAGCTCCTGCAGCATGCTGGCGCTGACCTCTCCGGTCCAGGCGCCGTTCTCCGCCTGACACACGTCCTGCGCGCCGACGCGCACCGGCGTGCCGGCAAAAATCTCTGTTACCGCCGGGATGGCCGGATAAGCGGGCAGCACAAACAGCCCGACATCACCGCGCTGCACTGCCGGATGCTGCGCCAGCGTCGCAACTTCGCGACACCACGCCAGCGTTTGCTGGTAGCCGAAATACATTTTCAGGCTGACGCCAAGCCAGATTTTAGGCTGAGCCATAATTACGCTCCCTGTTCAGATGCACTGTGTTCTTTTAACAGATTGCCAACGGTGTTGACGATCATCGCCAGTGAAACCGCACCGGCGTCCGGCGTGCCAACGCTTTTTTCTGCCAGCGGCCGTGCACGCCCCACTTTCGGTACCAGCTGTGCGGTGGCCTGCGCGGCCTGCTCCGCCACCGCTGCCGCACGTAACCAGGCTTCGGTGAGTGATGCGCCCTGCGCGACCGCAGCGCTCAGCGTGTCGCTAAACGGAACCAGCACGTCAACCATGGTTTTATCACCGACGCGCGCTTTGCCGAAGTGCATAATGCCCTCTTTGGCATCCCGGACGCCGGCAGCGACGCGTGGTGCATCCGCTGCCGCGCTGTCGCCCAGCGCGGTGCCGAGCGCGGTCAGTGCCACGCCCCACAGGGCTCCGGACGTGCCGCCCGCTTTATCCGCCCAGGCATCGGCGGCGCGACACAGCAGACTGCCAGCGCCGGCGCCACGCGCGGCCACCTCACGCGCCTTTTCCACTGCGCCGAGTATGCCGCGCTCCATACCAATGCCGTGATCGCCGTCGCCCGCTACCGCATCAATGTCGCCCAGCTGGCCGGCATGACGCTGAATCATCACCGCCACTGCTTCCAGCAGTTCAAGAACGCGCCGGGCGCTGTGTTGTGATGCGGTGCTGGCCTGAGGTAACGTCTCTTCACGGATCTCTTCGCACTCGGCCGCGCTGAGCGGTTCGGCAATCAGGACGCTGCCTTTGCGGTAGGCCGGCGTATTGGCCGGCGCGCGCCACAGCGTTTCCAGTTCATCATCGAGCCACATCAGCGTCAGCGAGACGCCCGCCATGTTAAAACTGGTGACAAATTCGCCGACATCCGGCTCCACCACCTGCAACTGCGCCGCCGACAGCAGCTGGGCGATGCGGCGATATACCACAAACAGCTCTTCATACTTGACTGAACCGAGACCATTGAGGATTACCGCCACGCGCTGTCCCGCCACCTGCGCCACATCCGCTGGCCGCTCACTCAGCAGCCGGTCGACAAAGATTTCTGCCAGCTCGTCGGCGCGCGGCACCGCTGTTTCGCTGATGCCCGGCTCACCGTGGATGCCCAGCCCGAGCGCCATGCGCCCTTTCTCTACCTCAAACAGCGGATGCGAAGCGCCCGGCAGCGTACAGCCGGAAAATGCCACGCCAAAGGTGCGGGTGCGATCGTTGGCGTGCTGCGCTTTTTTCAGCACCGTAGCCAGATCGTCACCCGCTTCTGCCGCGGCCGCCGCCACTTTAAACACACACAGATCGCCAGCGACGCCGCGTCGCTTCAGACGCTCATCGTGGCTGGCGCTGGACACATCATCCGTTACCGCCAGCACCTCACAGGCAATACCTTCAGCGCGCAGCCGCTCGCACGCCTGACCAAAATGCAGCACGTCACCGGCATAGTTTCCAAACAGCAACAGCACACCCGCGCCGTTATGCGCCGCGCGCGCGACGTTATAGATTTGCTGCGCCGACGGCGAAGCGAACAGGTTGCCCATTGCCGCCCCGTGCGCCAGGCCCTGGCCGACCAATCCGGCAAAGGCGGGATAGTGACCGGAACCGCCACCGACAATCACCGCCACGGTATCCGGCTGGCTGCGCGTGCTGCGCACCACGCCACCGCTCACCTGGCGTACTTTATCGGCGTTGGCGGCCACAAAGCCTTCGATCAGTTCCGCGGCAAACGCGGATGGCTGGTTAAACAGGTACGTCATGTTATTGCTCCTGTACAAATGAGGCTGGCAGAGGCTGCGCGCGACGGCGATTGAGGAACAGCATCAATACAGCGGAGAGCAGCATAAAACCGCCGACCACGAACATCGGTAACACATAACTGTGAGTGGCATCATGCAGTGCGCCGGTGATGTAACCGGCGGAGAAACCCGCCACGTTGCCCAGGGTGTTAATCAGCGCAATCGCCGCCGCGGCCGATGCGCCGGTCAGGAACTGCGTTGGCAGCGTCCAGAAATTGGGTAACGCGGCGAAGATGGCGCTGGCCGTTACGGCGATCACCAGGATGGTGGTAAACGGTGAATCCATGTACAGCGCCAGCGGTACGCTGACGCCGCCCGCGACCGCAGGAATCGCGATGTGCCAGGTTTTACAGCCACGCCGCGCGGCATCCCGCGACCAGAAAAACATCACGACGGCGGCGATCAGGTACGGCACGCCGGTGATCAGCCCTTTCTGCATCACGTTGAAGGTGGTGCCAAACTGCTGCTGGAAGCCGGCGATAATGGTCGGCAGGAAGAACGCCAGCGCGTACAGGCCGTAAATAAAGCCGAAGTAGATCAGGCACAGCATCCACACGCGGCTGTTGCCCATCACCGAACGCACGCTGTGCGGGTGCTGGCCCTGCTTGTGCTGATGTTCCGCTTCCAGTTCGGCTATCAACCAGTTTTTCTCGTCGTCATTCAGCCACTTCGCCTGACGCGGCGAGTCCACCAGCCAGAACAGCGCCACAATCCCGATGAGGATCGCCGGCAGCGATACGCCCATAAACATTACGCGCCAGCCCTCCAGGCCAAACAGCCCGTGCTGCTCAATCAGCGAGGCAGCCAGCGGTGCGCCAAATACCACCGTCAGCGGTTGTGCCAGGTAGAACAGCGAGAGAATTTTGCTGCGGTGGCGCGCCGGCACCCACAGGCTGAGATAAAGGATGGCGCCCGGGAAGAAACCGGCCTCGGCAATCCCCAGCAGCAGGCGCAGCGTGTACAGCCCTTCGACACTGCTGACCCAGGTAAACAGCAGCGAGACGATGCCCCAGCTGATCATGATGCGCGCCAGCCAGCGCCGCGCGCCGAACTTATGCAGCGCCAGGTTGCTGGGCACTTCCAGCAGGATGTAACCAATAAAGAAGATGCCGGAGGCGAGACCAAACTGCAGCGCACTGAGGCCGAGGTCCTGCGTCATGCCGTTTGGGCCGGCAAAGGAAATGGCGGTGCGATCGAGGAAGTTGATAAAGAACATCAGCGCCACAAACGGTACCAGGCGCCAGGAGATTTTGCGGATTGCGGTCTGCTCAGCCGCGCTGACAGCAGAGTGATTCATAACGCACCTCCGAAACGTGCGCAGTGAGACGGTGTTGGCCAGGCGCAAAACCGGCGCTGGCGACAGACAAAATGCGAGGTAAGAAGCAAATGACACATGTTCGAGTCCTCAATGGGTCTTCTTGTACATGGATAGGGTCATGCGAACAAATGAACACTACACGGATATTTGCTCGCACCTCAAGCGCAGTTGGCGAAAGTGTGACAGTGCGCATGAGATTTGTTTTCGGTGGTATTTTCAGGATTTTTCGCAGCAGAGCGGCGCTGCGCGATCGTTCCATCAGGATGTGTGTGAGATTTTGCGTGGTCGATCGCTAAATCATATGAACATGTATTGAACATATGTTTGTTTTTGTGGCAGGCTGTCAGTGAACATCTAATCACCTGACGAACATATGTGCAGGTGTCAGACCCTGTGTTACTGGAGAGACGTGATGAAAACTATCGCTATTGGTGCCGATGATGCGGCTATCGACCTGAAAAACATTATTAAAAAGCTGCTGGAAGAGCAGGATTATCAGGTAACTGATTACAGTAACGACGCGCAAAATGACCGCCCGATGTATCCGGACGTGGCGTTTGCGCTGGCGACGGCGGTGCAGCAAAAGCAGTTTGAGCGCGGCATTTTGCTGTGTGGCACCGGCATTGGCGTCGCGATTGTTGCCAATAAAGTGGAAGGCGTGCGCGCCGCGCAGTGTCATGACACCTTCTCCGCCGAGCGAGCGCGCAAAAGTAACAATGCGCAAATCATGACCATGGGCTCACGCGTAATCGGACCGGAGCTGGCGAAAAACATCGTTAACGCCTGGCTGGCATCCGAGTTTGAAGGTGGCGGTTCGACCGCCAAAGTGGAGAAGATCGGTTACTACGAACAGGTGTCACACGCGAAATAATGGGTCATCGGGCGCTGAGTTAAAAGCCGGCAGCGCCTGAGTGGGTGACATCGCCAGCGGCACGCTGACACGACTGGCCACTTTGGTGCGTGCCAGCCGTGTCATACCCGGTGTTTTAACTGCCGCTTAGCGTACCGCTGAGCACTGCAGGCGCATCCTGCTGCACCAGAAAGGCGACCAGCAGGGCGTCGCGTTCACCGTGGATAGCCGGCAAGGCAGCGCTATCGCTTACCGCATCGCCCTTTTGCAGTCGCACATCCCCGGTGCGTGCAATACCCTCCAGCACCGTGACCCAGCTGGCATAACCCGGCAAATGCGGCACCTCGATCTGTGCTCCACGATCCAGCCTGACGTCATAGATGTAAACGGCCTGACGCAGCGTCAGCGGCGCCTCACTGTGCTGCGGACCGGCCAGCAGCGTCCACTGGTTGAGCGCCGCCCCTTCTGCCCGGTACACGCTCTGCACCTGCCCTTCACCGCCGCCGGTTGCCGGGCGGATGTACGCCTGCAGCATTTCGCTTTCAATCAGCGGTGCTGACTCTTCATGACGTACCCCACTGCCCGCGTTCACCAGCAGTGCGCGTTTGCCGTTGAGGGCGAGAGTCTCTCCCTCCTCGCGCCGGTACTGCACCGAGCCGCGCCAGACATAGCTGAAAATCTCATCATCCTGATGGCGGCGCATCGGTACCATCGCGCCGGGCTTCAGCGTCATCTGGTCGACAATTGCCAGCGCGCCCAGTGGTTCTCCCGGACGCTGCCGGCGAATGGTAAAGGGACCGTATTCAAACAGCTGGTCGCGCTGCGCTTTAATCACATTCATCAGTAGCTTCCTCAAAAATCAGATTCTGATGACCATCATAAAGGCTGCAAAATTGCGTAACAGTAGGGCTTTTTGTTGGCTTAAATCAGTGGTTTTGAATGACCTTCGTCCGCGCCTTTAGCCTGCTGCAGTACGAAACTGAGCGCCAGGTGCGGGCTGGTAAGTGGCCGCTGTGGCGCAGGAAAACGCGATGCGGCGCCGGCCATTGACACCTGCGCTAACGCCACCTGAACCGCGCCCTGCTGCTGTCCCTGAGCGACGGCATCGGCGATCAGCGTGTAATAGTCGTCCAGCCGGCCAGCTTTGAATGCGCCCCAGGCATCAGGGATAAGCCTGACTTGCGGACGCTGGTCAGGTGCCAGATTCTCCGGGCAAAACAGCTGGCGCGTACTGTGCAGCGTAGACTCCGCGGCACACAGCACCAGCGCGGGTGCGCCACGGCGATGCACTTCGTCCGCCAGCATACGGTCAGTGCGATAAACCGCACAGCGCTGTTGTGCATCGCGCAGGCTGTCTGCGGCGGCACCTAAGGTAGAGCAGGTAATCAGTATCGCGTCGAACCACGGCGTCAGGCTAAGTAACAGCTGCTCCAGACGCTGCTGCTGGGCCGGCGTCATGCCACCGCTGAGCTCTGCTTCTGCCAGCAGATGTGGCATCACCAGATGGCTGATTTGCTGAGGCGGAATGCCGAGCGACTGTGCGGCGTCATCAAAAATAGCAATATTACTGGCGGCGGTATGCAGGCAGGCAATGGTCACAACGATTCCTTATCGCTTCAGGTTCAGTACGTTGCACTATAGCCGCAATCGGTGACGGAATGCAGCTTTACCGCTCCTGGCAGGCTTCTCCGGATGCGGTGCGAGGCCGTTTCAACGCCTCGCACCGTGCAATCTTCCTTCAGCCGGTCAGCGCGAAGTGCGATCTCAGAACCACACTTCTGCCTGTACGCCAAAGTTCCAGCTACCGCCAGCGGTAAAGCCGGCGCTGCCGAAATCATCGTTCAGCGCATAGTTGTCCAGCGCTTTAGACCAGTTCATCCAGGTCGCGAACAGGCGAATCTCCGGTCGCACCAGCATGTCGTTGATGTTGCCGACTTTAAATGTTGGCGCAAAGGTCAGTTTATACACATCGCCCTTCACCGCGTTGTACGTCGCGATGCTGCCGCCATCCTGATAGCTGCGGCCATTGGGTTTGAGGTCCATATACAGCCACGACGCTTCATACTGCAGCGCAAAGTTTTCCGTAATCGCCTGGGAGGCGCGCAGGTTGATGGTTGCCCAGTCATAGCGATCGCCTTTGCGGTAGCGATCCTCGCTGTGCTGCGCCAGCAGCGACGGGGCCACTGACCAGCGATCGCTCAATGGCATCACGCCAAAAGTGGCCAGTCGCAGCGCGCTGGCGTTGCGCGTTAAGTCGCCGTCGCCACCGATCTGCCGGGTTTCTGCGCCCAGGCCTTTCCCCCACTGAATGGCGTGAGTGCTGCTGCCCGGTGCCAGTCCGTAGAAGCGGTTATTATCGTGCCAGGCCAGCATGGTAAACACGCCGTGCTTTGCCGTATCGTCACTGCGCAGCGCATAGCTGCCGGTGGTCGATGCGCGCCCTTTCAGCTCGTCGTTGCCGTTTGCGCTCATGCCGGTCAGCATCCACTGCCAGTTACCGTAAAACTGGTTCGAGGTCAGCAACAGGTTTTGCACGTTGTTATCGTCGTAGCGGCTGCTGCCCAGGTCGCCAAAACTGCGGCCATAAATGGAGAAATCGCTGCGCCATTGCTCGTTCCATTGCAGGTTGCTGATGCCGCCGCCGGTGCCGCCAAGAAAGACGATATCGGTATCGGTGAAGTGCAGATCAAAATTGTCGCCGTCAAAGCGTTTACCTGCCCACAGCGAGGCATGCCGGGCAGCACCGCTGAAGCTGGGGAAATCCCCCATTTCGACATACACCTGGCGGATATTCAGATTATTGTCTTTATTCTGCACCCACGGGTCCGGACTGGATGAGCCATCTGCCAGCAGCGCTTTGAAATTGGCCCACGAACCATTACTGAACCGGGTTTGATTATGAAAGCCCAGCTCGATGTAGTGATCTTTTTCATTACCTAACCGGCCAATATGCGCATCACCGCCGATCGAACTGGCAGGCGAAATAGCAGGTCCGGCACGTCCGCCGCGCCCTTTATCATTAATCAGCAGGCCGGAACGGGCGTAGCCGGAAAAACGGAACGTGTTGGTTGTTCCGGCGCTCGCCTCCTTTTGCTGCTGCTCATCGCGCGCGATTTTCTCTTCCAGCTGGGCCAGACGCTGCTCCAGCGTTAATGACTGTGCCGCTGCACTGCCACCCACCATCATCCCCGCGATAGCCAGCGCCAGGCGCGCGGTTTTAGCCTTATGCATCACCATATTTATCTCTCTTATTATGTCCATTCATTAATTACAACGGGATTGCCTTTGACGCAGCGAGAGCATAAATAAGCGGATTGCGGTTCTTTTTGATCAATATCATTAAATTAAAAAGTTATATTTTACATGAAGTTATAAGATGATTGATTAATTCGAGGTCTGTTTTTACTTATATGGAAAAATCCTTTGCGACCTGTCTTAAAAGACGGGCGAATTAATTTTTCTTTTCCGATCCCATTCGCAGAATGGCGCTTTTTCCGGCACGGAAAATCTGCTTAGCCAGCAGCAGAAATAAAAACAAATTTGCGAGCTGTACCGCATCGCTTAATGCGGCAACCAGATGAGACGGCGCAATTATTCGGGCAAGCCTGCGCCTCGCTGCTACGCTTAGTGGTTGGATTATCCTTACAAAAGCTGGAGATATTATGAGCAATGACGATCGCAAGCCGACCACCACGGATGCTGGCATTCCGGTAGCCAGCGACGAACATTCTTTGTCCGTCGGTCCTGACGGCCCGCTGATGCTGCACGATCACTACCTGATTGAGCAGATGGCTAACTTCAACCGCGAACGTATTCCAGAGCGTCAGCCGCACGCCAAAGGCAGCGGTGCATTTGGCTATTTTCAGGTGACAGAAGATGTCAGCCGCTACACCAAAGCGGCGGTATTTCAGCCCGGCACCAAAACCGATGTGGTGATGCGCTTCTCCACCGTGGCCGGCGAGCGTGGCAGCCCGGACACCTGGCGCGATCCGCGCGGCTTCGCGATCAAGTTTTACACCAGCGAAGGCAACTACGACATGGTGGGCAATAACACGCCGGTGTTCTTTATCCGTGACCCGATGAAGTTCCAGCACTTTATCCGCTCGCAGAAGCGCCGTGCCGACAACAATCTGCGTGATAACGATATGCAGTGGGATTTCTGGACGCTGTCGCCAGAGTCGGCGCACCAGGTGACCTGGCTGATGGGCGACCGCGGCATTCCGAAAAGCTGGCGCCACATGAACGGTTACTCCAGCCACACCTATATGTGGGTTAACGCCGCCGGGGAAAAATTTTGGGTTAAATACCACTTCAAAACCGATCAGGGTGTGGAGTTCCTGACGCAGGATAACGCCGATCTGCTGGCCGGCCAGGACGGCGATTACCATACGCGCGATCTGTTTACCGCCATCAAAAATGGTGATTTCCCCAGCTGGACGCTGTACATGCAGATCATGCCGTTTGCCGAGGCGGAAACCTACCGCTTCAACCCGTTTGATCTGACTAAGGTCTGGCCACACAGCGATTATCCGCTGATTAAAGTCGGCAAACTGATGCTGAACCGCAACCCGACCGACAACCACGCGCAGATTGAACAGGCGGCGTTTGAACCAAACAACCTGGTGCCCGGCATCGGCCTGAGTCCGGATAAAATGCTAATTGGCCGGGTGTTTGCCTATGCCGATGCCCACCGCGCCCGTCTTGGCGTTAACTACAAGCAGATTCCGGTCAACGCCCCGCAGGCACCGGTGCACAGCTACAGCAAGGATGGCGCGATGCGCATCAATCCGGTCAGCGATCCGGTCTACGCGCCGAATTCGAAAGGCGGTCCGGTGGCGGACGGCGAGCGCTACCCGACGGATTCCACCTGGGAAGCGCACGGCAACATGGTGCGCGCGCCCTACACGCTGCGTCAGGATGATGATGACTTTGGCCAGGCCAATACGCTGGTCAATAAAGTGCTGGATGAGGCGGCACGTGATCGTCTGGTGAATAACGTCAGCGGTCATCTGCTCAACGGCGTGGAGGAGCCGGTGCTGTCGCGCGCGTTTGAGTACTGGCGCAACATCGATCAGACGATTGGCGATCGCATTGCCCAGCGGGTGCAAACCGAGCGCGCCAGGCGTTAATGAGCTGATTTATAAAAATAGAAAAGGCGCCCGCGGGCGCCTTTTTTGCATCGACAGGATTATTTCAGACGGAACGCCACCACGCTGTCGCCGGCTTTGGTGCCGAGCGAACCGTGACCGCCTGCGGCAATCACCACGTACTGCTTACCGTCGCTGCCCATGTAAGTGGATGGCGTCGCCTGCGCGCCGGCGCTAAGCTCCTGCTGCCACAGCAGTTCGCCGGTGGTGCTGTCATAGGCACGAATGAAGTTGTCTGCGGTCGCACCGTGGAACACCAGATCGCCGGCCGTCAGCAGTGGCCCGCCGTGCGCCACCATGCCCATCGGGAAGCCAATCGGGAAGCGACCCGGCAGGAAGCTGGTTTTCAGGTTTTTCGTGGTGCCAACGCGACGCAGCCATTCGGTTTTGCCGGTTTTCAAATCCACGCCGACCATGCGGCCCCACGGCGGTGCAATGCATGGAATGCCGAGACCGGAGGCCAGCTGCTGGATGTGGATGGCGTAATCACCGTGGAAGTTTTCGTTCCAGTAAGGCTGGCCATCTTTGGTGAACAGGCGCTCCGTCGCCGTGGCGGGCGTACGCTTGATCAGGTTGTATTTGTAGGCGAGGCGCACCGGTGCGGCAATCAGCATCTGACGCTGCGGATCAACCGCCACCGATCCCCAGTTGAACACCCCGATATTGCCCGGGAACACCAGCGAGCCGCCTTCTGTGGCTGGCGTCCACGGATTGCCGTCATAGCGCAGGCTGCGGAAATCCATACGGCAGGCCATTTGATCAAACGGTGTGATGCCCCACATTGACTTCTCAGTCAGCGGCTGCGGAATAAAGTTCAGGCTGGATACCGGCTGGGTGGCGGCGAATTTCTCGCCCGGCACGCCGCCTTCCGTCGAAACCTTCACGTCGTTAACCGGATAAACCGGCTGGCCGGTCAGGCGATTGAGCACAAACAGGTTGCCGGTTTTGGTCGGCAGGATCACTACTGGCTGTTTCTGGCCCTGATAATTGATATCGACCAGCGATGGCTGTGACGGGTTATCGCGGTCCCACAGATCGTGATGGGAGCTCTGATAGCGCCATTTGAACGCCCCGGTCTGCAGATCGAGCGCCACTAACGCATCACGAAATTTTTCAGTGTTGCTACTGGCATCACGCTCGATGCCCAGTTCATCCGGCGAGGCGTTGCCAAACGGCACGTACACCAGGCTGTTTTTCAGGTCGGCGCTCAGCGTACCCCAGGCCACCGGCGTATCCTGCGGATAGGTCTGGCCAGCAGCTATCGGCGCGGTATTCTGCGGATTAGCCGGATCAAAGTTCCACACCAGACGACCACTCTGCACATCATAGGCGCGAATCACGCCAGAGGGGTTACCGCTGTTGAAGCCGTTGTCCATTACCGAGCCACCGACAATCACCAGATTGCCCGCGACCAGCGGCGCGGCGGTCTGCATCAGCGCGTGTGGACGAACCTCACCCATATTGGCATGCAGATCCACCACACCGTTGTTGCCAAAATCGGCGCACGGTTTACCGCTGTCGGCATCCAGCGCAATCAGGCGGGCATCGGTGGTGGCGTTAAAGATGCGCTTGCGGCACATCGCCGGCGTCGCCGCCGTGTCCTGTGCGGCAATCGGTGCGTCCGCATAATAGCTGACGCCACGGCAGGTCTGATGCTGCTGCAGATAAGAACGATCTTTCGCCGGCGTGTATTTCCACTTCACCGCACCACTCTGCGGATCGAGCGCGTGGACCTCATTGTGCGGCGTACAGAAATAGAGCATGCCGTTGGCTTTCAGCGGCGTGGCTTCGAAGGTGTATTCGGTGGCGTCGTTATCCTGACGCAGATCGCCGGTGTGATAGGTCCAGGCCACTTCGAGATTGCGCACGTTCTCTTTGGTGATCTGATTCAGGGCGGAGAAACGCAGGCCGTCGGCGGTGCCGCCGTAGGCGGTCCAGTCAGCGTTCGCGCCCTGCTCGCTGTTTTGTTCACGCGCATTGGTGATGGTGCCGGCCTGCGGCAGCGGATCGTAAAAGCACAATCCAATCACCAGTACAATCATGATCGCCACCGTGCTGCCGAGCAGGCAGTGGAAGCGACGCTGTCCCTGATACAGCGGTTTGACCACCCACGGCATCGCCAGCCACAGGCCGATTACGCCAAACAGATCGCCGCGCGGGATCCACTGCCACTTGTCGAAGCCGACTTCCCAGATCATCCATGCCAGCGTGATCCACATCAGCACCGCATACAGGCTCAGCGCGCTGCGCTGATTGCGGAACAGTAAAATGGCGGTGATCAGTAATCCCACCGCCATCAATGCGTAAAATGCGCTGCCGCCCATCATCAGCAGCTTGCCGCCCATATAGAGCAGCGCAACACCCAGAATCGCCAGCACGAGACTGGTCAGTTTGTTTATCATGCGAATCCCTCAACGCTCATCATTATTAACCACCCCAAACTAAAGACACATAAACTCAACAAAATCTTAACTTACGTAACCGTCAGTTAAAAATCTGCCTGGCGGCGTGTCGTTAGTGCCGCTTATCAATGTAGCTCTGCTCCTTCATGCTGCGCCCCGCTTCGCTCGTAGTGTGAGTGAAATCACGTTTCAATTTTGTTGGAGGAAATTAATCAATCATCAGGAAAATCCGCATTTTTTGATAACGCAGCGTGCGATATGACTAAGGGCGCGACAGGCGTGCTGCCGGGCAGCCTGCAATTTGTCGGCGCATGTATTTCTGGTGAAATTATTTAATTGATTAGTGGCGTACAAATGCGATTTGTCCTGGTCATGTCAGAACCTGATGCTAAAAAAGCAGGCAACGCTGCGCTTTGCCCTAAAAATAGCGTCTTTCCGGCACGGTGACATTGATAAATGAAATAGCGTATTTATTATTTTGAGAGTTTCCTTAGCCTGTCTGCCAAATTAATCGGTGATATACATTATCTGACTGCTCTGCGGCAAAGCCGCTTATAAAAAGAAGGTTATTATGATCAGCGCAGACGCTTTTTATCGCAAATTACGTTTTCCATTTAAACTCACACATGCTGCCATTAAATTTCCCGTGGCCAATGCGCACGCCCGGCAATATCAGGTCCTGTCAGCAGAACAGACCATCGATCTGCTGCTCAGCGATGACCGGCTCTCAGTGTGCCGCTATGGGGATGGGGAACTGGAAATGACGCTATTTAAGAATATTGGCTTTCAGTCTTTTGATGAACGCCTTTCCATTCGCCTGAAAGAGATCATGCGCCGTGGCACGCAGAGCGATAATCGCTGTCTGCTGTGTATGCCTGATGCCTTTCGCGGCACCGGGAATATGCGTTTTGGCTCAGCGCTTTTCTGGTTTTTTCATAAAGCGTTTTTCTTTCGCCACTATGAGCATTTATTAAAGAAAGGCTATCGCTATGGTAATACGTCGGTAACGCGACCTTATCATGATTATAAAGATAAACAGCCGGCGGCACGTATTTTTGCTAAATTTAAACAGCTGTTTCACGATAAAAAAATTCTGATTGTTGAGGGTAGCGGCACGCGCCTTGGTCTCGGTAACGATCTGCTCGAAGGTGCCCGGCAGATCCGGCGCATTACCACCCTCAACCGTAACGCGTTTTCGGTTTATAACGAGCTATACAGTAATGTGCTGGCGCACGCGCGCGAGTTCGACATGGTATTGATCTCTCTTGGCCCGACGGCAACCGTGCTGGCTTACGACCTCAGTCAGCACGGCATTCGCTGCATCGATACCGGCCATATCGATATTGAGTACGAGTGGATGCGCAGCGCGGCACGCACTAAGGTGCAGGTCGCGGGGAAAAATGTGAATGAGGTCGGTTTATTACAGAGTGACGAACAGCATGAAGCGGATGCGCATTACCGCAGCCAGATTCTGCTGCACGTTGGCTTAGGTCAGGAGCCACTGCGCAGTGCCGCGGTGGTCACGCAGCCGGTAGTGTGATGCAGCGCACCGTAACCGATCGTGCCGGCGATCGGTTTGGTGCAGTACGCTCAGATAGCGGGTATTTATTAGCCAGCGCGATGGTTCTGACTGCGGCGGCGCGGGCACTATGCCATGGCGGACACTAATTAGTTAGCAGCCTTAGCAATCTGGCATTACCTTTGCTTAATGATTCCTGTGTTCATTTTCAGGAGTCGCATGATGAAAGCGTCCTCAACCCGCTACACCATTTTCTCGCTGCTGTTTCTCATCGCACTGATTAACTACATCGACCGCGGTGCGCTGTCGTTCGCCGCCAACGCCATCTCGCAGGAATTTCACTTCAGTAAAGTGCAACTCGGTGCCGTGCTGGGCTACTTTGGCTTTGGCTATCTGTTCGGGTCGCTGTGCGGCGGCTTCCTTGCCGACCGGCTGGGCACCAAAAAGGTCTGGCTGATGGCCGGCATTCTGTGGTCGCTGCTGGAGATCGCCACCGCGTGGGCCGGAGAGCTGGGCATGGCGCTGTTTGGCGGCTCGGCGATCATGGGGTTTGCTGCACTGCGCGTGCTGTTTGGCTTCAGCGAAGGGCCGGCCTACGCGTTGATGAACAAAACCATCGCCCACTGGGCACCGGATAACGAACGCGGTTTCGCGCTGGGAATTGGCCTGCTGAGCACCCAGGTGGGCTCGCTGCTGACCGCACCGATTGCCGTCGGACTGCTGCTGCTCACCAACGACTGGCGCATGATGTTTATGCTGCTCGGCGCGTTTTCACTGCTGGCGATGCTGCTGTTTGCGCGCCACTTTACTGATACGCCACAGCAGCATCCCCGTGCCAATGCCGTCGAGCGTCAGCTGATCATTGCCGGGCAACGCCAGCAGCCGCAGGACGAAGGCGCGCTGCCGTGGTGGCGCTTCTTTACCAGCCGCACGCTGGTGTGTAACGCGCTGGGCTATTTCAGTTTCCTCTACATCACCTTTACCCTGGTGACCTGGCTGCCGAAATATCTGCAGGATAATTTCCACTATGACCTGCACTCGCTGTGGTATGTGGCGATGATCCCTTGGAGCGGTGCCTGCCTGACGGTGCTGCTGGGCGGGCGCATCGCCGATCGCCTGCTGGCGCGCTTTAACAATCTGCGGCTGGCGCGCAACCTGTTTGCCGCCGTGACGCTGTGCGCCACCGCCTGCTGCTTTATGGCTATTCCCTGGGTCGGATCTGCTGCCGGCATTATCGCGCTGATGACGCTTGGCAACGCGCTCAATGCGCTGGTGAATAACGTCTACTGGTCGGTCGTGATTGACGTGACGCCAAAGGCATCGGTTGGTACCTTCAGCGGCATGACGCTGGCCATCGCCAACCTCGCGTCGATCATTTCACCGATGCTGTGCGGCTGGCTGGCGCAGTACTACGGTTATAACGCCATGTTTACCGTCACCGCCTGTATCGCCTTTGGCAGCATGCTGGCCATGACGCTGCTGCAGCCGGAGAAACGCCTGCAAGCCGATGCGCCGCCAGCCGCCGCGCAGCAAGCTTTGTAAGCGTTATCGCCCGTGCCGCTGGCAGAAGGCGGCGATATCCGGCGACTGAAAATCCGCCAGGTGCGCCATCAGCTTCTCCAGCGGCCAGTTCCACCAGGCAATCGCCTGCAGCTGCGCCGCGATGTCAGCGCTGAAACGGGCGCGAATCGGTTTCGCCGGCACACCTCCGACAATGGTGTAAGGCGGCACATCTTTACTCACCACCGCCCCGGCCGCCAGCACGGCGCCGTCACCGACCGTCACGCCAGGCAGGACAATCACGCCGTGACCGATCCACACATCGTGACCAATGATCACCCGATCGGCACGGCGTCCGGCGAAGAAACCGGCATCGCGCTGCGCGCGGCTGTCGTAATACTCCGGGCAGTAGGTGAAGCGATGCTGTGAGGCGCGATCCATCGGATGATTCGGTGCCCCGATACGCACCTGATTGGCGACGGCCGTGAAGCGGCCAATCTGCGCATCCGCCACGCAGCAGTGTTCCCCAAGGTAGGAAAAATCACCCAGTTCGCTGTATTCCAGATAACTGTGCGCCAGAATTTCACACTGCTGGCCAATCTGCGTGTCGCGCAGACGGACGCTGGGATCGATGGCGGTGTGTTGCATTTTAGCGGGATGCTGGGTGGCAGAAATCATAAAGCAGGTGCTCCGTTGTGGTCAGATGTCTGGATAAGTGGTTGCCTCAACGCAACCGCGAGCCACAACACTAGAGCGGGAAGATGACAGGAATGCTATCGTGTTGCTCCACCGGGAGATCTTCAGGAGAAAATGGAATGAAAGCGTCCCTGCCGTTATTAGCCTTGCTATTCAGTACCGCCCCCGCCTTTGCCGCCCTGCCGCCCGACATCAAAGCCGGAGAAATTGTGCAGGTCGAACTGGCGCAACTGCATCCCACTCAGGCAGCCATTGGTTATCGCCAGCTGGATTACAAGCAGCATCGTTATCAGGCCGATCCGGAAAAGCTGTTCGATGACTATTGCGAAAGCATGGGACAAAAAGGGGTGAAAAGTTTCACGCCGCGCTCCACTGTGCGCGATCCGGCCAGTTTCAGCTGTAAGGCGCCGGTCGGCAGCGAGCCCGGCCCGATGAAAACCGCGGTTATCGGTCCGGATAATCAACTGTACCTGACTGATGGTCACCATACGTTCAGCAACTTTGCTGACATGGCCGGCCTATCAACGCCAGTGCAGGTGCGCATTACCGATGATTTCCGCCCGCTGAAAAGCCAGGCTGCTTTCTGGCAAAAAATGGCGGCGGCACATCTGGTGTGGCTGGAGACGCCAAACGGTAAAATCGCCCCCGAAGCGCTGCCGCAGGAGCTGGGTCGCCAGCATATGCAGGATGATGAGTATCGTTCGCTGATCTACTTTGTGCGCGATATCGGCTTCGATAAGCCAGACAACCCGCCGCCGTTCCTTGAATTTTTCTGGGGACAGTGGCTGAGCCGGGAACTGCCGCTGAAAGCGTTCAACCTGCGCGACCGCGACGGCTACGCCGCAGCGGTGAAAAAGGTGGCGGAGAAGATGGTGAGCGTGCCGAAGGATACGGTGATTGCGCAGAGTGATAGCGGTCCGCTGACGGCGCAGGCGCTCGGTGCCAGAGACGCGGTGAACCAGAAGGCGCTGAACAAGTTAAGCGCCGATAACGGTAAGCTGAGCTGGGCGTTTAAACGTTAAGCGGGCTGGGTAGTGTTGGGTTTATCCAGGTGCGCAGCAATGCGCACCCTACAAAATTACACACTATTGCGGCTGGTGCGCAGCATTACGCACCCGACAAAACCCCACACCATTGTTGCTTGCGCGTGGGCATGCGTCTTTCTCCGTTGTGGCAGGGTCGCCATGGATGGCGACCGAAAACGGCGGTTATACCAGCTCGCTGTTTTTAACATCCGCGGACGGTGCCAGCAGGTTTTGATCGAAGGCGCGCAGCGGCTGGCCGTGGCGAACGCGCTGTGGCCAGTCCGGATTGGCCAGCGCGCTTTTGCCCAACGCCACATAATCTGCGCCCTGATACAACGCCATGCCGGCGCGTTCGGCATCTGACAGCGATCCGTTGATCACCACCGGCAGCTGTGGCGCAGCCTGGCGCGCCAGCTGTAGCAGCGACTCCGTCGCGTCCGCGAACGCCGGCTGCAGCGCATCGTGCTCGGTCAGGTGCAGATAATCGATACCTGAGTCGGCCAGCAGCGCAAATACCTGGCGCGCTCCGGCAGCGCCCTCCTGCCATTTATGCGTAAAATCATTCACTTTCCCCTGGGAAATCCGCACGCCCAGCGTGACGTTGGCACCGATGCGCTGCCGCACCGCGGCGATCACCTCCCGCGTCAGCGTCAGTCTTGCGATAATATCGCCGCCCCAGCGGTCGCTGCGCTGGTTGGTGTAATCGGTAACGAACTGATCGAGCAGATAACCGTTGGCCGCGTGAATTTCAATGCCGTCAAAACCGGCTGCCTCAATGGCGCGCGCCGCGCTGTCAGCAAAGGCGTCAATCACCTGCTCAATCTGTTCATCGCTCATGGCGCGCGGCAACGGATAAGCGCCGTGGCCATGGTAAAACCGCAGTTGTTCACCACGTGGCGGGATCGCCGAAGGCGCCAGCGTATCGCGCCGGTAAATATTGCCCTGCGATATCGCACCGGCGTGCATCAGCTGTGCAATGATTTTGCTGCCGTGCTGGTGCACGCTGTCGGTGATGGCCCGCCAGCCGGCGATCTGCTGGCGATTGACCAGCCCGGCCTGAAAAGCGTAAGTCTGTGACCAGGCTTCATCGATGTAGAGACCTTCGGTGATTATCGCGCCAAAGCCACCGCGGGCAAAACGCGTGTAGTACTGCTGCATACGCTCGCCCGGGACACCGTCTACGCTGGCGGAGATGCGCGTCATCGGTGCCACCATCAGGCGATTGGTTAAATCGAGGTGGTTAAGCGTACTGCTCTGAAACAGGTGTTTGTCGGACATTTGGCGCTCTGAAATAAATTATCATCAGGAGCCATTATAGTGAGTCGCCATTGTGGCAAAAATGACCGATTATGATACGTCTGCTTAACGGAAACCGTTACAATGAACTCCCGGGATATTGATGTTTTTCTGATGGTGTCGCAAACCCGCAGCCTGACGCAGGCGGCGCGGCGGCTCGGCACCACCACTATGACCGTGTCGCGCCGGCTGGCCTCACTGGAGGAAGATCTCGGCGTACGGCTGCTGCATCGCACCACGCGCGCCATTGCCCTTACCGATGAAGGCGAAGAGTTTCTTCCCTATGCCAGAACGCTGGCCGAGACCGAACAGAGCGCACGCAACCTGTTCGCGCCCGATAAACAGGGGGCCACCGGCCAGCTGCGCATCACCGCGCCCACGGGGTTTGGCCGCCGCACCATCATTCCGCTGCTGCCGTCACTGATGGAGCAAAACCCCGGGCTGCGCGTTGAGTTTCAGCTCAGCGACGATGTCACGGACATTGTCGGGCTGGGCTTTGATGTCGCGATTCGCATCGCCCCGCTGCGCGATTCCCGCCTGGTGGCACACCGTCTGGCCGATAACCCGCGCCGGCTGTGTGCGGCTCCGGGCTATCTGCAACGCTTCGGCACGCCGCGTCATCTGGCGGATCTGCATCAACACCACTGTCTGCGCCTGTCGAATGTGGTGCAGTGGAGTTTTATGGTGGACGGTCATCTCTCCAGCCTGAGCGTTGACGGGCGCTTCAGCGGCAGCAATGTCGAAGGGGTGCGTGCGCTGTGCGTGGCCGGCAGCGGCATCGCGCAGCTTTCTGAATGGGATGTGCGGGAAGAGCTGGCATCCGGCGAACTGGTGGCGCTGGAGCTGGAGGACGCGCAGCCGCAGATGCTGGGCGTGTGGGCGCTGTTTCCCACCACGCGCCATCTGCCGGCGCGCGTCAGCGTGTTTGTTGCGGCGCTCAGACAGGCGATGCAACAGCAAAGCCGGCCCGGCGAGTAACGCGGGCGTACGAAAAAAGGCGGAGGGGTGAGCTCCGCCTTGTTTCAAGTTCCGGTCAGTGCGCCTGACCGGTCAGTTGCAAAAGGGCAACGATGATTTGCAGGATCACCCGGACCAGGTCCAGGAGTAATCGAACAAGTTCCATCACTTTCCTTCTCCTCTGACAGGAGCGCGCTGTTCAGCTTTCGGGGCCCTGACTCTACCCGCCGACCGCCTAAGCACATCTGTGAGGAGCGCTGAGCGGCACTCATTGTGAAAGCCACAGGCCAGCACCACCTGAAACCTGCCGGGGTTTGACTATCCGCGCCCCTGGAGTCATCAGAAAACAATAAGCATCCGCCGCGCCCAACACCTGTATAACCATACAGTATTTTAGCGAAACTTGAAATCTTCCGCTGCACATTTTATCATTCCTTTTGTGAGGAGTGCTGAGCACCCCGTTCCGAGCGCGGTTACCAGCCGGGTGACGAACATAAAAAAAGGATTTGGCGACTTGGCCAAATCCTTTTTTATTGCCTGCGATTACCGCTACTGAGCGGCGCTGATACGCCAGATCGCGTTGCCGGCATCGTCGGCAATCAACACCCCGCCCTGATTATCCGTCGCCAGTCCTACCGGCAAACCGCGTACCTGCTTCTGATCGTCGGTGAGGAATCCTGACACCACCGTCTGCGGTTGCCCGACCGGTTTGCCGTTTTCAAATTTCACCCAAATCACTTTATAGCCGTTGAGCGGCGTGCGGTTCCAGCTGCCGTGTTCACTGATGAACGCGCCGCCGCGGTACTGCGGCATATTCTCCGCGCCATAGAACAGCAGGCCGAGCGGTGCCACGTGTGAGCTCAGCGCATAGTCCGGCTTGATGGCTTTCGCGACCAGATCCGGCCGCTGCGGCTGCGCGCGCTCGTCGACGTGCTGACCAAAGTAGCTGTACGGCCAGCCGTAGAAACCTTTGTCCTGCACGGAGGTCAGGTAATCCGGCACCAGATCCGAACCGATTTCGTCACGCTCGTTGGCGATGGCCCACAGCTTGCCGCTTTGCGGCTCCCACTGCAGACCGGTAGGATTGCGGATGCCGCTGGCATAAATGCGGCTGGCACCGGTTGCGGCGTCCACTTCCCACACCGCCGCGCGGCCATACTCTGCGCCGATGCCGTTCTCGGTGATGTTACTGTTGGAGCCGACACCGACGTACAGTTTGCTGCCGTCCGGACTGGCGAGCAGCGCTTTGGTCCAGTGGTGATTCAGCTCACCGCCCGGCAGCGACGTCACCTCTTCCGGCGGCGTACGGATTTCGGTTTCGCCGGTCTGGTAAGGGAATTTCACCAGGCTGTCGGCGTTAGCCACATACAGCGTATTGCCAATCAGCTGCATGCCAAACGGCGCATTGAGGTTTTCGATAAACCGGTGCTGTTCCCACTTGCCGTTTACGTTGCGCAGCAGCGTGATGCGGTTGCCGCCCGGGCCACCTTTGCCGGAAGATTTCTGCACCAGGCTCATGATCAATTCTTTCGGTGCCGTGACCGGGTTTTTCACCCCGTTGGCTTCTGCCACCAGCACGTCGCCATTCGGCAGCACATACAGCTGACGCGGGTGCATCAGGCTGGCCGGGATTTTCTCGATCTTCAGGCCATCGGCCACTTTTGGTGTCTCGCCCTCTTTCCACGCTGTGCCTTCCGGCACCTGCATCGGCGGCATAAAGAAGTTTTTAGCCTGCGGCAGCTGCGGATCAGGGCCGATTTGCCGTTGCGGATCGAGGTCCGATCCGCTGTCGCAGGCGCTCAGCAGTACTGCAATTCCCATCGCACTCATAACACGAAATTTCATGGGCGACCTCCCTGTAAACGACGCTCGCGCAGCGCCAGCTGCAGATTCGCTATCAGCAACAGCACCACCACCAGGGTGGAGAGCGTCACGCCCATCGGCACCACTGCATAGGCATCGCGGCTGTGAATGAATGCGTTAACGATGGCCAGCACGATTGCCAGCAGCGACAGCCAGAAATGGGTTTTCTCTGCGGCAGGTGCGCCACGGAATAAATGAATCAGGCTGATTAGTCGCGGCACAATCGCCAGCACCAGCCCGATGGCTATCAGCCAGCTGGCGGCTTTGGTCCACATGACGATGAAGGTTTGCAGATAGATAATATCAAACAGCCAGGCAGCAAAGAAAAAGCCCAGCGGCAATGGCTCAAGCAGGGTAAACAGCGTCACGCCAACAACCGAGCGTCCCGAGGTATGGTACATCGCACTCTCCCTATCACAGTTTTTCCAGGCGAGAGCGATCCGGCCAGGCATCGCTTCGCACGCCTGAGAAATATTAGTAAAGATAAAGAGTCATGCGCACAGCCCGCACAAAAAGTTAACCGTGCCGACGGAACTGGTTCAGTTCCTGTGCGTCGTGGCTGCAGAACAGTTGCACCTCTTGCGCGTGCTGCAGTGACAGCTCACGCAGCCGCTGCTGATTGCTGTGCCAGGCGGCGCGGTCACTGCACATCAGGCGCTGATAGGCGCGCAGGCCCGGCGTACAGTGGCGCTGGCTGTGGTACATTTCACCGCGATAAAACCAGGCGTCGCCGCCATGCAGCAGCCAGCCGCCCTGGTGACGAATCGCCACGCCCGCATGGCCCAGCGTATGTCCCGGCAGCGGCACCAGCAGAATCTCATCGCTGAGATCGTCGACCGCCTTCACCGCATCAAAGCCATACCAGCGCTCGCCGCCGCTGGCGTAACCGCGCCAGCCATCGTGCGCAGTCCACTGCTGCGGGCGAAACCGCTGACGCGCCAGCCAGCTGCTATCGCCCGCCTGGGTTACGGTATCCAGTTCACGCTGCAGCAGATGAATGCGGGCGGCCGGAAAATCACTGATGCCGCCGGCGTGGTCAAAATCGAGGTGGGTCAGAATAATGTGGCGCACCTCTTCCGGGCGAAAACCCAGCAGCTGAATCTGTGCCAGTGCGCTGAGCTGCTCGTTATAGCGAATATTATTTAGCGCGCGGAAAAAGCCCGACAGGCGGCGGTCAGGATGGCGCATATCCTGCGTGCCCAGACCGGTATCCACGAGGATTAAACCGTGACGGTCAGTTTCCAGCAGTAAGCAGTGGCACACCAGTTCAGCAAACGGACCTTTGCTGAAACCATCGAATAACGCGCCACCGAGCGGGCACATGCAGCCACAGTTGAGGTGATGAATTCGCATTGTTCTCCCCCAAAATAAAATGGCGCGAGCGCGCCGTTATTAAATAAATAAAAAAGTGATTTAACATATATGTGCCATGATGATGCTAATTGCAAATAAACCAGAAACATCCATCTATCACTTTATTTATTACTTATTTAATTTCAATGCATTGAAATATTTGGTGCGGATTTTGAATCAGCAAAAAAATAACCGCAGCGCAAGGTTATTCACGCTACGGTTATTTAACGCGGTCGGTTAACCGTTAATGATTAATCAGGCAGCGCGCGCCGCCCACCACAGGCGCAGCTTCAGTCCCCAGCTGCTGGTCCAGCCGCTGCTGGTGCTGACCACCTTGCCCTGATGCAGCACGATGAACGTCGGCGTGGCGCTGATTTCCCAGCGCTGTCCCAGCGCCCCGCTTTCATCATTGACGGCGAATCCCCGTACTCCTTTTTTATCCAGCCAGGTGGCGACGCGCGCATCGCTGCCGGATCGCAGAGCCACACTGACCACCTGCGTGCCGTGCTGACTGAGCGCGGCCACCGTCGGTGTGGTGAGTTTGCACACGCCACACCAGCTGGCCCAGACGTAAACCAGCACCGGCCGCTGCTGGCTCAGCGTCGCCAGGTTCACCTCGCCCTGCAGCGCGCTGAGCGGCTGCAGGGCCACATCCGCGGGCAGCTGCGGTGCACGCAGCCAGTCCATGGCCAGCAGTAGCGCCGCTGCCATCAGCACCAACAGCACGCCTTCGCGCAGCCAGCGCGTTACCCGGCTCATGGCTGAGCCTGCAGCGCACCTTTCACCGCGGCTTCCAGCTGTGCATAAGGCACTGCCCCGCTGATCAGCTGATTGCCCACCAGCGTGGCGGGCGTACCCTGCACACCCAGCTGCTGCGCCAGCGTCAGGTTGAGGTTGATGGTGTCGAGGCTGGCGGTGCTCGGCGCCGATAAGCTGATGCCACTTTTGTCGAGCGCGGCGGCGATGCTGGCTTCATCATGGTTGCCTTTCTTTGCCATCAGCCGTTCATGCAGCTTAAGAAAGTTATTCGGCTGCTGCTCCCACACCGTCAGCGCCAGACGCGCCGAACTGAGCGAGCTTTCAGCGCGGTACGGCAGCGGCTTCAGCACCACGGCCACCTGCGGATAGTTGTGCAGCAGTTTTTCGATATCCGCCTCAAACTTTTTGCAAAAGACGCAGTTGTAGTCGGTGAAATAGACCAGCGTCAGTGCCGGTTTTTTGGCACCGATGCGCGGTGAGCCGGCATCGTTAAACAGCGCCGCGCGGTTTTTCTCTACCATCTGCGCAACCACGTTTTGCTGCTGGCGCGCGGCTTCTTTATCAAATGCGTCGGCGGCTTCTGCCAGAATCGCCGGATTTTGCACCAGGGTTTCGCGAATCAGCTGTTTGATGCGCGCCTCCTGCTCAGGGGTAAATGGCGCGGCAGCCAGGGCGGGTGCTGCCAGTAACATCAGCGAAAGTAACAGGGATTTTTTCATCATTTTTTTGCCTCAGAGAATGTTGAAATCACCGCATCACGACTTAATAACGGCGATAAAATCTGGCCGTGCGGCAGTGCCGGGCCATAAATCTGGTTAAAGGGGATCGCTACGCGATCGCGGCGGCGCAGGAACTCGCCGATGGCCGGATCCGGTTGTGTCCAGTCACCGCGCAGCAGCACCACATCCTCTGCGCCGAGGGCGGCACGCACGTCAGGCTGATTCAGCACCCGCGATTTATTCACTTTGCAGGTGATGCACCAGTCAGCGGTGACATCGACGAATACGCGTTTATCCTGCTCCAGCGCCTGATTGATGGCGGCTTCGGTCAGCGGTTGCCACACCAGCGATTCTTCTTCCGGGGAGAGGCGCGTCAGCAGTAACAGCGCGCCCGCCAGCGTCACGGTAATGAACACCAGACCTGCCTGCGGCAGCGCGCGGCGTGCGATTAGCCAGCCCGTCAGCGCCAGCAGCAGGATGGCCGCCAGCAGAATGGCGACGGTGCTGCCCCAGTGGGGAATCAGCAGCGTCACCAGCCACAGCGTTGCCAGCAGCATCAGCAGCCCCAGCAGCGTGCGCAGATGCAGCATCCAGCGCCCCGGACGCGGCAGGCAGCGCGCCATGCCCGGCAGCGCCGCAACCAGCAGCCACGGCAGACTCATGCCGACACCGAGCGCGAAAAACAGCAGCCACAGCTGCGGCAGCGGCGCGGTCAGCGCATAGGCGACGGCGGTGCCAAGAAACGGTGCGCTGCACGGCGTCGCCAGCAGCGTGGCAAAGGCCCCCTGGCCAAAATGTCCTGCCAGACCGGCACCGCCGTGCGTCGCCAGCCGGGTAGTCAGGCCGGAAGGCAGTCGAAAATGCAGCAGATCGAACAGACTGGCGCTGAACAGGAACATCACCAGCACCATCACCAGCAGAAAGCCGCTGCTCTGAAACTGAATGCCCCAGCCCAGCGCCTGACCGCTGAGCCGTAGCACGGTCATCAGCAGCGCCAGCAGCAGGAAAGAGAACAGAATACCGGCGCTGGACGCGAGAAACTGCTGACGCGTCTGGCGTTGCGTCTGTCCCTGCTGCTGCACCAGACTGCTCAGTTTGATCGCCAGCACCGGCAGCACGCAGGGCATCAGGTTGAGAATCAGCCCGCCGAGCAGCGCCAGCAGCACTACCGACCACAGCGTGGCGTTTCCGGCAGAGGGAGAAAACAGCGGCTGATGACCAAGGGTCAGCTGGCTTTGCTGAGCGATACCGGCGTCAGCGATAACCAGCGACAGCGCTTTACCGCGCAGGTCCGGCGCGGCCTCGCCCCATTCGTCGGTCACTGCCACGCGAGCAGTCAGCGTCTCACCCTGCACGCTGATTTGCGGCGCCGCCAGCATGCTGCCCTGCGGATAATCAAAGAACAGTTCCGGCTGCTGCCAGCCCTGCTGACGCTGCGCCCGGATTTGCAGCGTGCCATCAACGAAGCTGGCATCAAGCTGATCGGTCAGCCCGCTGTCAGCCGGGATCTGCCCCATCGCCTGGGCGAAGTCACGCGCAAAATCCGGACCGGCGGGCTGCGAGAGATCGAGTTGGAACGGAAAGTCCGTCAGAATGCAGACGTCGCTGCAGGTGGACAGCGTCAGCGTGCCGGCCAGCGTGCTCTGCGGGGCAGATTCGAGCACGATGGGCAGCGTAACGTTGCCTTTGTAGCCTTGCGTGGTGAGGCCGCTGACGTCAAAGCGCGCTGGCACTGGCCACGACCAGCGGGCGTTGACATCCGGCGTTTGCCAGCGGATTTCCGGCGCGACGCCGCCTTCACCCGGCGAGCGCCAGTAGGTTTTCCAGCCCGGCTGCAGGCGAATATCCAGCAGCAGTTGCAGGTGATCGCCCTGCGGCGCGGCGCGCAGGCGCACTTCAGCATGGCTATTTTGCGCGTTGCGCAGCCAGCCGGTATCGGCGGCTTGCACGGTCAGCGCGCAGCTCGCCACAAGGAGCAGCAGGCTCCTGATCAGGAATGTCATAATCGTTTCTCCGTTGAATAACAGGGTTTACGCGGTGGATCGCGTGGTGTTATTCCCGGAAGACGCAGAGCGTGAGATGGCGCCGTCGCAGCGGCACAAACAGCGGTTCACGCCGCCAGACGGTAGCAGACGAAGTCTGGAATAGCGTGGCGATCAACGCCAGCAGCAGTACGAGGAACGGCAGCGCGGTATCGAGCAGCGGCGCGCTGCCGCTGAGTGACTTAGCGCCCAGCGCACAGGGCTTATCACTGCTGGCACCGTCATCAACGGCGGCGCTGTGAGCAGTAATGCTAACGACAGGCTGAGTCGGGAGATTGAAGCTGCGCTGGACGAGACAAAACGCCAGCACCAGACAAACCAGTGCCAGAATCCATTTTGCGCGTTGGGGCGATATCGTCATGCCACAGCCTCAGAGAAAAGTGCGGCCAGTTTATGCAAAAGCAGCAGAAACACCAACCCCTGCTGTGTAAACTTTTGTCTTTATGCCAGCGGGAGCAGGCTGACTGCAGAGAGGGAGAAATTATTCACGTTGATTAATCAGTAAACGCCAGCGGCGGCGTTCGCGCAGCAGGCGCTGATGCAGCCGCTGCAGCTGGGGTAACGTGAGCGCGGCGACCGCTTCTGGCGTAAGCACCGGCAGTCCCTGCTGTTTTCGCAGTGCCTCACTGGCGGCGTCGGCGTTCTGGTGTGGCTGGCACTGCGCCAGCAGCGTTGCCTGCCAGCCCCGCAGCGTTTCATCGTTGATGGCGGCGAGTTCACTCACCATGTCGCGCAAAAACGCTTTGCAGTGTTGCAGCAGTGTACGCCAGCCAATGGACGGTGATTGCAGCGCCAGCTGCAGTCCATCCACATCCGCCACGCGCTGGTAGCGCGCTGACACCACATAACCAATCTGTTGCTCAACCCGCAGGCGCTGAAAGAAGCGTGGTTCAAACATCAGCGCCAGCGCACGCAGCGCCGCGAGGCTGGCATCATCGGCAGCGGGCAGCGGAATAAACAGCAACAAGGCCTGATCGTTCGCCGCACAGCGCAGCGCGCTGACGCCGTGCTGCAGCGCCGCCGCGCGCGCCGGCGCAGGCTGAGTCCGGACCACTTCGCTCACCCCGTGCGCGGCGTGCTGACTGACACTTTCGCTGTGGCCGCACCAGGCGGCCTGCCATGCAGGATGCGCAGCCGGGGCCAGCAGCTGCTGCGGTAGTGCTTCCAGCAACTGACGAATCACAATACTTTGTGCAGCGCGGTGCGGTTGCGGCAGCACCGGCGCATTCAGCGCCGCCAGCACGCCAGGCAGCTGTTGCAGCGCGGGCATTGCATCGTCAGGCAGATTAATCACCAGTTGCCAGACGCCCTGCTGCTGTTGCCAGCGTCCGCTGCCACCGGCATGGCGCAGTGCGGCCAGCCGTGGGCGCAGCTGCTGCTGCCAGCTTAGCGCCGCCTCGTCACTGAGGGTGTGATAAAACGCCGGGCGCACCAGCAGCGTTTCCCGCGGCTGCACCGGATTTGCGCGCAGCAACGGCGCGCAATTTGCCGGGAGTTCCGGCAAATGCAGGACGTCAGCGCACGGATAAAATGACCAGTTAACCGGCGCAACCGGGCCAGCCGCGCTCTGTGGCCATGGCGCGCGCTGCAGACAGAATCCCTGCGTGGTGTAAGGCGCGGCGGACAGCTGTCGCTGCGTCAGCAGCCGCGTGCACGAGGCCTGTGGCAGCGCGGTGATGAAACCGGTGAAATCTGCGGGAACGTCAGCTGACGGCGCCGATCCCAGCGCCCGTCCGCGCAGCTGCGTCAGCGGCGACAGCGCAGCGAAATCCTGCTGTGCCAGTTGCAAATAGTGGCGATGCTGCGCTGGCGTGGCGGCGCGCACCGCACGCAGATGCTGCCAGAAGAGCTGTTCAATGCGTCTTGCCGCCGACGCTGACAGCGCTGGCGCACTGAAGCGCAACGCCAGCCAGCTATGATCGGCGCTCTGCCACAGCCATTCACACTGCAGCGAAGCGCACAGTTGCTCGCTGCGCAGCTGCGCCATCAGGCTGCCAGGGGCTTCATCCTGCCAGAAAGCCTCCAGTAATGTGACATTGTCACGCAAAGCGTTTTCTTCGCCGGTGATAAATAGGCTAAGCCAGAATGACTCTTCATCGGGAAGCTGGATGAGCGTTTCAACAGGCTCCGGCGCGGGAATGGCTGGCAATGAGGAGTGCACCGCACCGCCTGACTGGCGAACAGCAAACGCCTCGGCCAGCTGCTGTAATTCATCCAGCGATTGCGGTCCGCTCAGCCACAGCCGCTGGTTGGCGGCGACGAAATGCTGCTGATGAAATAGCCGCAGCGCCTGCTGAAGCTCCGTTGCGTTGTCACCAAAAGTCGCCGCACTCCCGACGCGAAAGCGGCGCAGTGCGCCACCGGCCGCGTCGAGCAGCGCTGCTTCACTCAGCGTTTCGGCATGATGCCGCAGCAGCTGAAATTCTGCCTCAATGACCGCCGCTTCCTGCGTAATCGCCGTACCGGTCAGCAGTGGCGCAGCCAGCATATCTGCCAGCCTTGCCACGCCCGCCGCCAGCGCCTGCGCCGGCAGCTGGAAGAACCAGGCACTGCGGCTGAGTTGTGTGGTGGCATTCACCTGACCACCCTGTTGCTGCAGCCACGGCATCAGGCGCTCATCGCCGGTAAAGCCCGCGCTGCCGCAAAACAGCAGATGTTCCAGCAGATGCGCCAGACCGGGCCAGCGATCGGGTTCGTGCAGGCTGCCTGCGCCGACGCGCACCAGCGCCGCGCTTTCCCGCGCGTCGGGCTGGTGCGACAGATGACAGCGCAGACCGTTAGCCAGCGTCAGGCTGCGTTCGCACATCAGGTGACCCGCTGTTTGAAAATCAGCTCAGAATTGCTGCGGTTACGGAACTGCAGCTGGGCGATTTTGATATCGCTGCAGCTGGCTTCACGGCGTGCCTCAAGAATTTTTCCATGATGCGGCGACTTGCTGCACACCGGGTCGGTGTTGTCGGCATCGCCGGTCAGCATGTATGCCTGGCAGCGGCAACCGCCGAAATCTTTCTCTTTCTCATCGCATGAGCGGCACGGTTCCGGCATCCAGTCGAAGCCGCGATAGCGATTGAAGCCAAACGAGTTATACCAGATATCTTCCAGGCTCTGCTCCAGCACTGAGGGAAACTGCACCGGCAGCTGGCGCGCGCTGTGACAGGGTAACGCCGTACCCTCCGGCGTCACGCTGAGAAATATCGATCCCCAGCCGCCCATACAGGGTTTGGGCCGCTCTTCGTAGTAATCCGGCGTGACGAACAGCAGATTGGTGAGATTGCCGCTGCTGCCCATGCGCTCACGGTAGCGCGCAACCACCGCTTCGGCGCGGGCAATCTGCTCGCGCGTTGGCAGCAGCCCCTGGCGGTTAAGATGCGCCCAGCCGTAGAACTGACAGGTGGCCAGCTCGACATCATCCGCCTCCAGCTCGATACACAGATCGATGATTTTATCGATCTGGTCGATATTATGGCGGTGCAGCACGAAGTTCAGCACCATTGGATAGCCGTGCTTTTTCACCGCTTTTGCTATCGCCAGCTTCTGCTGAAACGCCTTCTGCGAACCGGCCAGCGCGGCGTTCAGCGTTTCATCGCTCGCCTGGAAACTGATCTGGATGTGATCCAGCCCGGCGTCGGCGAAGGCATCAAGCTTTTTCTCCGTCAGGCCAATGCCGGAAGTGATCAGGTTGGTGTAAAAGCCCAGATCGCGCGCAGCGCGAATCAGCTCCGGCAGATCTTTGCGCGTCAGCGGTTCACCACCGGAAAACCCCAGCTGCACGCTGCCCATGGCGCGTGCCTGGCGGAACACCTCGATCCACTGCTCGGTGCTCAGCTCCTGTTCCTGCTGGGAGAAATCCAGCGGGTTCGAGCAGTAAGGGCACTGCAGCGGGCAGCGATAAGTCAGCTCCGCCAGCAGCCACAGCGGCGCATTCACGCCAGGTTTATTCGGGTTCACGACACTGGATCCACTTCTGTTCAATGGCCGATTGCAGGAAGTCTTTGACGTCATCATCGACACCACCCGCCTCCGGAAAACGCGCATTGAGCGTGGCGATAATGGCCGCCACATCCTGCTTGCCGGTCACCAGTTCCAGAATGGCGGCAGCGGTTTCATTCAGCTTCGCCATTCCTTCCGGGTAAAGCACCACGTGGCTGTCCTGCGCGGCTTCCCACTGCAGACGATAGCCGCGGCGAAACGCCGGAATCAGAGTCTCTTTCATGTGATTACACCAGTCTTGTACTGTGCCAGGCGACCTGATCGGTCACCGTGTGGTACGGCGGACGCTGCAGCGCGTATGCCATGGTCATGGCATCCAGCATGGTCCAGAGAATGTCGAGTTTAAACTGCAGGATCTCCAGCATACGGTTCTGCTGCTCAGCGCTGGTAAAGACTTCCAGCGCCAGCGCCAGGCCATGTTCCACATCGCGGTTCGCCTGGCTCAGGCGGCTGCGGAAGTAGAAATAGCCTTCCTCTTTGATCCACGGATAGTGCTGCGGCCAGCTGTCGAGGCGCGACTGATGAATCTGCGGGGCAAACAGCTCGGTGAGCGAGCTGCACGCTGCTTCCTGCCAGTTGGCGCGACGCGCAAAGTTGACATAGGCATCAACGGCAAACCGTACGCCCGGCAACACCAGCTTCTCTGACAGCAAGACTTTGCGATCGAGACCAACCGCTTCTCCCAGCTGCAGCCAGGCTTCAATGCCGCCTTCCTCACCGTTACGGCCGTCGTGATCGAGGATACGCTGTACCCATTTACGGCGCGTTGCCGGATCCGGACAGTTGGCCATGATCGCCGCATCTTTCAGCGGAATATTGGTCTGATAGTAAAAACGGTTCGCCACCCAGCCCTGAATCTGCTCGCGCGTCGCGGCACCGTTGTGCATCGCGATATGGTAAGGATGGTGAATATGGTAATACGCGCCTTTGGCACGCAGCGCCTGTTCAAAGGCTTCGGGTGACAACGCCTCGGTAATGATCACGATGCGGACTCCTGCAAATGAATCGCCATGCCGTCCCAGCTCACTTCAATGCCCTGCTGCGTCAGGAACTGGCGCTGCGGCGAATGCTCGTTGAGAATCGGATTGGTGTTGTTAATGTGAATCAGAATTTTGCGTCTGGCCGGCAGCGCGGCCAGCAGCGCCATCAGCCCCTGCTCTTCCGCCAGCGCCAGATGGCCCATGGCTTTGCCGGTATTTTTGCCGACGCCGGTGGTCAGCAGCTCATCATCCTGCCACACGGTGCCGTCGATCAGCAGGCAGTCGGCTTTTTGCAGCCAAGGCATAATCACCGCATCCGGTTCGCCGAGGCCTGGCGCATAGAGCAGCGTCTGCCCGCTGGCGGTGTTTTCGATAAACAGCGCCACGTTATGTCCCGGCAGCGGACGATCGCGATACGGCGAATACGGTGGCGCATTGCTGAGAATCGGAATGGCGGTGAATTGCAGGCTGGCGCAGACGTCAACGCGAAACGGCTCAAGCGGCGTGAGCGCACGATGCTGCAGGCCGCCGTTCCAGTGCTGCAGCATGGTAAAAATCGGGAAGCCGCTGGTGAGGTCGGCATGCACTTCCGGCGTACACCAGACCTGATGCGGGCAGCCCTCACGCAGGCTCAGCAGACCGGTAGTGTGATCGATCTGGCTGTCGGTCAAAATAATGCTGCCAATCGCCGTTCCGCGCAGCACGCCGTGTTTCACCAGTTCCGGCGTGCGGGCGATTTGCTGGCTGATGTCCGGCGAAGCGTTGCACAACACCCAGTCGGTACCGTTATCGCTGACAATGATTGAGGATTGGGTGCGCGCCTGCGCCTGGAGCGTGCCGTTACGCAGCCCGCTGCAGTTGGCGCAGTTACAGTTCCACTGCGGAAAGCCACCGCCAGCCGCCGAACCGAGGACTTTAATAAACATGTGAAGGACCGAAGCAGGAAAAGAAAATGCCCGCACGAACGGCGGGCAGGACGTCTTAGCGGTTGGAGATGTACAGCGTTACTTCCAGGCCCAGACGCAGGTCAACAAACTCAGGTTTTTTCCACATAATATTCTTCCTCATAGTCTTAAAACGCAGAGCAGGCTCTGCTAAAAACATTGCGACAGAAACAAAGCTTCCGCCAGCAATGGATAACGCGGGGCGATGTTGCGCCAATGTAGCGAGCAGATCAACCCTGATTGCGTAAGGAAATACACTTACGCCTGCCAGATTTGGTGCAATACCCGCTGCCAGTTGCCCCAGGCAAGTTGTTCCAGCAATGCCTGATCATAGTTGAGACTGCGCATCAGCGCATACAGCCGCGGCAAACCGGTAACATCTTTAAGCTCTGCGGGCACGCTGATGCCGTCAAAGTCCGACCCCAGCGCGACGTGATCGCTTCCCATAATAGTCATCAGATGCTCACAGTGTTTAACAATTTCGATCAAGCCGCCATCATCGTCGCGCTTACCGTCGGCGCGCAGAAAGGCGTTGCCGAAATTAATGCCGACCACGCCACCGCTATCGCGAATCGCCCGCAGCTGGTCGTCGGTAAGGTTGCGCGGCTGCGCGCACAGCGCGTGCGCATTCGAGTGACTGGCGACCAGCGGCGCGGATGAGAGCCGGGCCGTGTCCCAGAACGCTTTTTCATTCATGTGCGACACGTCGATCATCATGCGCTGCTGATTCGCCAGCGCGATCAGCCGCTCGCCGTCGGCGGTCAGCCCCGGACCGCTATCCGGCGAACCGGGAAATGCGCCAGTGACGCCAGCGCCAAAGCGATTTTCCAGATTCCAGAACGGACCGATGCTGCGCACGCCCGCCTGCCAGAAGGCGGCAAGGTCGGCGCCGTCGCCGTCAAAACCGTCCGCGCCCTCAATGTGCGCCACCATCGCCAGCACGCCGTCGCGCCGGCAGGCGGCGATATCGGCGGTGCTGAGGCACAGGCGCGCCCGGCCGTCAGAACGGGCAACCAGCTTTTTCAGAATCTCCAGCTGCTGCCACAGGATCTCCAGCGGCTGCCAGGCTTCACCGGCCAGGTGCGGCGCCACTTCGCTGACGTAGCGCTGCGGCGGCACAAACAGCGCAAACAATCCGCCGGAAAAGCCGCCCTGCTGCATGCGCGGAAAATCGAGGTGTCCTTTTTCGATACCGGTAAAGAAGGCAGTGGCCGGATCGTCGCGATGATGCAACCACAGGTTGAGCAACAGGTCATTATGACCATCAAAGGTTTTGATTAACATTGGGTTATCCGCCACGGATTTGATGCCGCCATGCTACGCGCATCCCGCCTGTTCGCCAAATACCGGCGCACAAAGGGTTACTGTTGTGCCACCTGCAGACCGCGATAAAAGGTCGGCTTGACATCGAGTGGCTGAGCAATCAGGCCGTACTTTTGATAAAAGTCGGCGGTTTCCTGCTGCTGTTGTACGGTGTGGTCATCAATGCTCTGCCAGTGTGACTGACGTCGGGCAAAAGATTTGGCGGCAGCCTCCTGAGGAAAACCGATGATTTTCGCCAGCCTGGCGGAATACGCCTCAACGTGGCGATTGGCCCAGCGGTCAGCGGCCGCCAGCCGGTTAATATAATCCTGCAGCGCCGCACGTTTACTGGCGTCACTCAGTGCCGCATCGGTGGCGGCGAGGAAGCTGTTGCCGCTGGAGAGCCCCACGCCGTTGATCAGCACGTGCCCAGTATGCGTTACTTCTGCCAGCGCGGTGTAAGGATCCCAGGTTGCCCACGCATCGACGGAACCACTCGCCAGCGCAATGCGCGCATCGGCAGGCGTGAGAAAGCGCCAGCTGACCGCTTTATCGCTCAGCCCGGCACTTTCCAGCGCTTTCAGCGCGATAAAATGACCGATCGACCCGCGCCCGGTAGCGATGCGTTTACCGCGCAGATCCCGCGGCGTTTTGATGGGTGAGTCCGGCGCAACCAGCACCGCCAGCCCGGCCGGGATGGATTTGCTGACGGCCACCGCTTTAACCTGCGAACCCGCGGCCAGCGAGAACAGCAGCGGCGCATCACCAATAATACCGGCATCAACCGCCCCGGCATTCAGGGCTTCGGCCAGCGGAGCGGCGGCCGGAAATTCCGCCCATTCGATACGGTAGGAGAGATCGTTGAGCTGCTGCGCTGCTTCGAGCTCGGCGCGCATGTTGCCCTTTTGATCGGCAATGCGCAGGGTAACGCCGTGTGCCGCGACGCTGCCGCTGGCCAGTAACAGCATCGTTAAAGTCACTCTTTTCATTATCATTTCTCTGCAGATGAAAAGCCCAGACTACCCTGCGCATAACAAATGACCGATGCCGATTTCGCATGAGGATTGCCGGAAGTAACATAACGATGCGCGGCTGACGATGGCGCAAAAAAAAGCCCGCAACACGAGGTGCGGGCAACGTAATACTGGAAGCAATGTGAGCAATGTCGTGCTCTTCTTCGGTAGAGCCACCGTCGAAGCGCAGAAGAATAATAATCATTCCTATTATCATCTGTAAAGCGCTAATTGAGAATTTTTCTCATTTCCACACTAAGGTTGTGCTTACCCCCGTCTCCCGCTGGGTAAAAAAAGCGCAGATGCGCGGCGAATTTGGGGAGTGCGCGTGCTTTGCGATACACTCTCGCTATTGCCCGAGAATCGTTGAGTTCTATGCCAAAATTATTCCCCGCGCTGCTGCTTGGTCTCAGCGTCCTGAGTGCCTCTGCGCTCGCCGCGCCCGCGGACTCTATCCGCCACAGTGGCTTTGTCTATTGCGTCAACGGCACGGTTAACACCTTCAACCCGCAGATGGTCAGCAGCGGGCTGGTGGTCGATACGCTGGCGGCACAGTTGTATGACCGCCTGCTCGACGTCGACCCTTATACCTATCGCCTGATCCCCGATCTGGCGCAGAGCTGGGAAGTGCGCGATAACGGCGCGACTTACCGCTTCCACTTACGCAAAGATGTTTCGTTCCAGCACACCAACTGGTTTACGCCGACGCGCAAAATGAACGCCGACGATGTGGTCTTTAGCTTTGCCCGCATGTTTGATCGCCAGCATCCGTGGCATAACGTCAACGGCGGCAGTTATCCCTACTTCGACAGCCTGCAGTTTGCCGACTCGGTGCAGAGCGTGAAGAAGCTGGATAACGACACGGTGGAGATCCGCCTCAACAGCCCGGACGCTTCGTTCCTGTGGCATATCGCCACCCACTACGCGCCGGTGCTGTCACAGGAGTACGCCAGCCAGCTGAGCGCGGCAGGCCAGCAGGAACAGCTGGATCGCCAGCCGGTGGGCACCGGCCCGTTCCAGCTGAGTGAGTACCGCACCGGGCAATATCTGCGTCTGGCGCGCAATCCGCACTACTGGAAAGGCGTGCCGCGTCTGCAACAGGTGGTGATTGACCTCGGCGTGGGCGGCACTGGCCGCCTGTCGAAATTGCTGACCGGCGAGTGTGACGTACTGGCCTACCCAGCCGCCAGCCAGCTGTCGATTCTGCGCGACGATCCGCGCCTGCGCATGACGCTGCGTCCTGGCATGAACATCGCCTATCTGGCGTTTAACACCCGCAAACCGCCGCTCGACCGTCCGGAAGTGCGCCACGCGCTGGCGCTGGCGATCAACAACGAGCGGCTGATGGAGTCGATTTATTACGGCACGGCGGAAACCGCAGCCTCGATTCTGCCGCGCGCCTCGTGGGCTTACGATAATGATGCGCGCGTGACGGAATACAATCCGGCAAAAGCGCGTGAAGCATTAAAAGCACTGGGCATTGAGGATTTGCATCTGCGTCTGGTGGTGCCGACCACCTCGATGTCGTGGAACCCCAGCCCGCTAAAAACCGCCGAGCTGTTGCAGGCGGATCTGGCGCAGGTGGGCGTGCGCGTCACCATCGCGCCGGTCGAGGGGCGTTTTCAGGAAGCACAGCTGATGGCCATGAATCATGATTTAACCCTGACCGGCTGGGCCACCGACAGTAACGATCCGGACAGTTTCTTCCGCCCGTTGCTGAGCTGTGCGGCGATTCGTTCGCAGACCAACTACGCGCACTGGTGTTCGCCGGCGTTTGATGAGGCGCTGCAGCGCGCGCTGCTGTCGCAGCAGTTGTCGGCGCGTATCGACAGCTACGATCGCGCCCAGCAGATGCTGGCGCAGGCGCTGCCGGTGCTGCCGCTGGCGTCGTCGCTGCGCCTTCAGGCTTACCGGCACGATATTAAAGGTCTGGTGCTGAGTCCCTTCGGTAATGCCTCGTTCGCCGGGGTTTACCGCGATGAGCACGGCGAGGAGTAAGCATGATCATCTATCTGTTGCGTCGCCTGCTGTTGCTGATCATCACCCTGTTCTTACTCTCGCTGGTGAGTTTCAGCCTGAGCTATTTCACGCCTAACGCGCCGCTGGAAGGCGCCTCGCTGTTCGATGCCTGGTGGTTCTGGTTTAAAGGGCTGCTGCAGTTTGATTTCGGTGTTTCCAGCACCAACGGTCAGGCAATTGATATACAGCTGCGCGAGGTGTTTCCCGCCACGCTGGAACTGTGCGTGCTGGCGTTTATGCTGGCGCTGCTGGTCGGTATTCCGCTCGGTATCTGCGCCGGCGTGATGCGCAATAAATGGCAGGATAAAGCCATCAGCGCGCTGGCGCTGCTCGGCTTCTCAATGCCGGTGTTCTGGCTGGCACTGCTGTTTACCCTGCTGTTTTCGCTGACGCTGGGCTGGCTGCCGGTTTCCGGCCGTTTCGACCTGCTCTATCCGGTGCAGAACATTACTGGTTTTGCCCTGATTGACGCCTGGCTTAGCCCTTCACCGTGGCGGCATGAGATGCTGGTCAGCGCGCTGACGCACCTGATTCTGCCGGTGATCGTGCTGGCTGTGGCACCGACTACCGAAGTGATTCGCCTGCTGCGCAACAGCACCAGCGACGTGATGGATAAAAATTATGTCAAGGCAGCGGCAACGCGCGGCTTGTCGCGCTTCACCGTGATTCGTCGTCACGTGTTGCACAACGCACTGCCGCCGGTGATCCCGCGTCTTGGCCTGCAATTCTCCACTATGCTGACGCTGGCGATGATCACCGAAGTGGTGTTCAACTGGCCCGGACTGGGGCGCTGGCTGATTAACGCCATCCGTCAGCAGGATTACGCGGCGATCTCCGCAGGCGTGATGGTGGTTGGCGGGCTGGTGATTCTGGTCAGCGTACTGTCGGATATTATCGGTGCGGCGCTCAATCCGCTGAAACACAAGGAGTGGTATGCCCTCAGATAACATCTACGCCGAGAAGCGGCTGCCGAGTGCGTTTCGCCTCAGCTGGCAGCGCTTTTATCGCGATACCAGCGCCATGATTGGCCTGTACGGCTTCGGCATCCTGCTGTTTCTCTGTCTGTTCGGCGGGCTGCTGTCCCCTTACGGTATCGACCAGCAGTTTCTCGGCTATCAGCTGTTGCCGCCGTCGTGGTCGCGCTACGGCGATGTCTCCTTCTTTCTCGGCACTGACGATCTCGGGCGCGATGTGCTAAGCCGTTTACTGAGCGGCGTGGCGCCGACGGTTGGCTCTGCGCTGCTGGTAACGGTGCTGGCAGCAATCTGCGCGCTGCTGCTGGGCGTGCTGGCGGGGATTACCCACGGTTTGCGCTCGGCGGTGATGAATCACGTGCTGGATACGCTGCTGTCGATTCCCTCTCTGCTGCTGGCGATTATCGTGGTGGCCTTTCTTGGCCCGCGACTGGAGCATGCAATGCTGGCGGTACTGCTGGCGCTGATCCCGCGTCTGGTGCGCGAAATCTACACGGCAGTGCATGACGAGATGGAAAAAGAGTATGTGGTGGCGCTGCGGCTGGATGGCGCGCGCAACCTGAATATTCTGTGGAATGCAGTGCTGCCAAACGTTCTGCCACTGCTGGTCAGTGAATTTACCCGCTCGCTGTCAATGGCCATCCTCGACATCGCCGCGCTCGGCTTTCTTGACCTCGGCGCGCAGCTGCCCTCGCCCGAATGGGGTGCGATGCTGGGTGACGCGCTGGAGCTGATTTACGTGGCACCGTGGACGGTGATGCTGCCGGGTGCCGCGCTGATGGTAAGCGTATTGATTGTTAACCTGCTGGGCGATGGCATCCGTCGCGCCGTCGCTGCGGGAGTGGAATAATGCCGTTACTGGACATCCGAAATCTGACCATTGAATTCATGACCGCTGAAGGTCCGGTGAAAGCGGTCGATCGCATCAATCTGACGCTAAACGAGGGCGAAGTGCGTGGCCTGGTGGGCGAATCCGGCTCGGGGAAAAGTCTGGTGGCGAAAGCCATCTGCGGCGTGACCAAAGATAACTGGCGCGTCACCGCCGACCGCATGGTGTTCGATGATATCGATCTGCTGCGCCTGTCGCCGCGCGAACGGCGGCGTATCGTTGGCCATAACGTGTCGATGATTTTTCAGGAGCCGCAATCCTGTCTCGATCCTTCTGAAAGTGTCGGCCGCCAGCTGATGCAGGCCATTCCACGCTGGACCTTTAAAGGCCGCTGGTATCAGCGCCTGTGGTTCTGGCGCAAAGAGCGCGCCATTGAGCTGCTGCACCGCGTCGGCATTAAAGATCACAAAGACATCATGCGCAGCTTCCCGTATGAGCTGACCGAAGGCGAATGTCAGAAGGTGATGATCGCTATCGCGCTGGCTAATCAGCCGCGCCTGCTGATTGCCGATGAGCCGACCAATGCCATGGAGCCCACCACGCAGGCGCAGATTTTCCGTCTGCTGAGCCGCCTCAATCAGAATAACAACACCACGATTTTGCTGATCAGCCATGACCTGCGCACCATGAGTCAGTGGGCGGACCGCATCAACGTGATGTACTGCGGACAAACGGTGGAAACCGCGCAGAGTGATGATCTGATGGAAACGCCGCACCATCCGTATACCCAGGCGCTGATCCGCGCCATGCCCGACTTTGGCCGCGCGCTGCCGCATAAAAGCCGCCTGAATACGCTGTCCGGCGCGATACCGTCGCTGGAACATCTGCCGATTGGCTGCCGTCTCGGTCCGCGCTGCCCTTACGCGCAGCGTAAATGCATCGAAACGCCGCGCCTGAGCGGCACTAAAGCGCATCTTTATGCCTGTCACTTCCCGCTGAATATGGAGAGCCAATAATGGAAACCCTGCTGGAAGTGCGCAACCTGAGCAAAACCTACCGCTACCGCACCGGGCTGTTCCGGCGCCAGCATGTTGAAGCGGTGAAAAACGTCAGTTTTACTCTGCGCGAAAAGCAGACGCTGGCCATTATCGGCGAGAACGGTTCGGGCAAATCCACGCTGGCGAAGATGCTGAGCGGCATGGTGGCGCCAAGCGAAGGTGAGATGCTGATCGACGATCACCTGCTCTCTTATGGCGATTACGGCTACCGCAGCCAGCGGATTCGCATGATTTTTCAGGATCCGTCGACGTCGCTCAATCCGCGCCAGCGCGTAAGCCAGATCCTTGATTTTCCGCTGCGGCTGAATACCGATCTTGATGATGAAGCACGCGAAAAGCGCATCATTGCCACGCTGCGTCAGGTCGGGCTGCTGCGCGACCACGCCGGCTATTATCCGCACATGCTGGCCCCCGGCCAGAAGCAGCGCCTGGCGCTGGCGCGCGCGCTGATTTTGCAGCCGAAGGTGATTGTCGCCGATGAAGCCCTCGCCTCGCTGGACATGACCATGCGTTCGCAGCTGGTGAACCTGATGCTCGAGCTGCAGGAGAAACACGGCATCGCCTATATTTATGTTACTCAGCATCTTGGCATGATGAAGCACATCAGCGACCAGGTGCTGGTGATGCATCAGGGTGAAGTGGTGGAGCGCGGCGGCACCGCTGACGTGCTGGCCTCGCCGCTGCACGACTTAACCAAACGGCTGATTGCCAGCCATTTTGGCGAAGCGTTAACCGCCGAGGCGTGGCGGCGCGAGCGTTGAGTGCTACGGCCGTAGCGGAAAACGCGGCGCGATTTACCCCATTTGATACAGACGTGCTAGAATCCGCACGTCGATTAACGTCGGTCGCACAATTTTTAATCATCGCGACCGCCAACAACAATGACCATAAGGATTACAGCTATGGGTTTTCTTTCCGGTAAGCGCATTCTGATTACTGGCGTTGCCAGTAAACTTTCCATCGCCTACGGTATTGCGCAGGCGATGCACAAACAGGGCGCAGAACTGGCTTTCACCTACCAGAACGACAAACTGAAAGGTCGCGTGGAAGAGTTCGCTAAAGAACTGGGTTCAGACATTGTTCTGCCGTGCGATGTGGCAGAAGACGAGAGCATCACTGCCCTGTTCACTGAACTGGCAAAAACCTGGCCGAAATTTGACGGCTTTGTTCACTCCATCGGCTTCGCCCCGGGCGACCAGCTGGATGGCGACTACGTGAACGCCGTTACCCGTGAAGGCTTCAAAATCGCGCACGACATCAGCGCCTACAGCTTTGTGGCGATGGCCAAAGAGTGCCGCGCGATGCTGAACCCGAACGCCGCACTGCTGACCCTCTCTTACCTGGGTGCAGAGCGCGCTATCCCGAACTACAACGTGATGGGTCTGGCGAAAGCGTCGCTGGAAGCCAACGTGCGTTACATGGCGAACGCGATGGGTCCGGAAGGCGTGCGTGTTAACGCCGTGTCTGCCGGTCCAATCCGTACCCTGGCCGCATCAGGCATCAAAGATTTCCGTAAGATGCTGGCACACTGCGAAGCGGTAACCCCGATTCGCCGTACCGTCACTATCGAAGACGTGGGTAACTCTGCGGCCTTCCTGTGTTCAGACCTGGCGGGTGGTATCACCGGTGAAGTGGTGCACGTGGATGGCGGCTTCAGCATTGCCGCGATGAACGAGCTGGAACTGAAATAAGTTCTGCGGGCGAGCCAGGTGCTCGCCCTTTTTCTTTTCTCTCCCCCGCCTTATAGCCACACGCTATTAATTATTCCCCATGATTCTTTTGCCGTGGACAGCCGTTCAGCGACGATAAGCTAGCCCTTGAGTGGCGATGCGCTTTTCAGATTTGCCCGTTGTGCACTCAGTCCGTTTTTTGCGAAAGGAATGACCATGGAACACCGCCGTTCTCCCGGCCATGACCACTGGTTTTATGAAAGCCAGACTCGCCCGCATACGTCCGCTGCTGCTCCCCTGGTTCCCGAAGCCGCTCATATTGATGACCGTTTTCTGCTCGGCCTGCAGCAGGAAGCCAGCGCACTGCAGCCGCTGCTGCAGCGCTTTCAGCCAGTGCTACAGGCGGCACGCGACCTGAGCCATACCCTGCTGCCCGATGCGGTCAGCACCTCGCTGACCCACACGCTAACGCTGTACGATCGTCTCAGCACCGCACTCACGGTGGCGCAGGTGGCTGGCGTGCAGCGGCTGTGCAATCACTACTCGGCGCGGCTTAACCCGCTGCCGGGACCGGATTCTTCGCGTGAAAGCAATAATCGCCTGACGCAAATCACGCAGTATGCGCGCCAGCTGGCGATGCAGCCTGAGCTGATTACCGCCAGCAGCATCAGCGCGCTGGATGCGGTAGGCCTGACTGAACCCGATATCGTTACGCTCAACCAGCTGGTAGGCTACGTCAGCTATCAGGCGCGCGTGGTCGCCGCGCTTCAGGCGATGATGGGCCTGCCGGTGCGCTGGATCCCTGGCGTCACGCCGCCCGCCGACGCCGATGCAGTGCTGTTCAGTCAGGCTGCTGCCTGGCAGCACGCCATCAAGCCGGTTGAGCTGCGTTATGCCAGCGCTGACCAGCTGGCGGCGGTGACCTTTTGTCAGGGTATGGCCGGACTCGACGACGCTGTCTGGCTGTTGGTGCACGATGCCCAGGCGCTATATGGCTGGGCGACGCTGCGTCAGCGGCTTGAGGCTTATGGTGGGGAAGAGGAACAGCTGGCGCAGGCAGTCAGCGCGCGCGTGCTGGGCTGCCGACGCCAGTTCGCGCAGCTGGCGAACGGCTGGCGCACGCGTTTGCTGCACGATGTGGATCAGGCCAGCGATGACAACCTGACGCAGCAGGTGATCGCGCTGAGCGCCCAGCTTACCCGGCTGCCGGAGCGCTTCAGTGCTGCCCATCTGCAGCCGCTGTTAAACGCGGGCTGGGGCAGCGAGCGCCTGTTCACGCTGATGCAGGCGGTGGCATTTGCCAGCTGGCAGGATCGACTGCTGATGGCGCTGGGCGAAGCGCGCTAATCCGCCAGGTGGCGGCGTGCTTCGTCAAAGAAGTGCTGCGACAGCGGCGACGCCCTGCCCGGCTCGGCAATCACCAGCGCCGCCTGACGTCCCATCGGCGCGATATCAATCGGCCGGCGCGCCAGATGCTTCAGCATTTCCGGTAGCAGATGGCCGCAGGGCGACACCATGACGCCCAGGCCAACCTGCGCACTCTGAATCAGCTGCATTACCGAGGCGCTTTCCACAATCACCCGCGGCAGCACGCCGGTTTCACGCAGCTGTCCGTCGAGGTAACGCCGGAAATAGCGCGTGGGCTCGGCCAGGCACAGCGGCTGATTCGCCAGCGTGTGCAGCGACAGCCGCTCATGCTGCAGCAGCGCCGGGAAATGATCGGGATGGAAAATCGCTTCGACGCCGCGATCGTTGAGCAGCGCGGTCTGGAAATGCAGTTCCCGCAGTGACGTCAGCTCAAAAAAGCCGATACCGCCGTCCACGGTGTGGCTGTTAAGCGCTTCCAGCAGTTGATCGGCGCTCATGGCGGAAACGCGATAGTCGAGCTGCGGATAGCGCGCTTCCACCGCTTTCAGTAACGCCGGCAGCGCCACGCTGCACTGCGGCATCACGCCCAGCCGCAGCGTGCCGTTGACGCCGTGTTTGAGCGACTCCACTTCCAGCTTCAGTCCCTGATACACCGAAACAATTTCGCGCGCCCACGTCAGCACGCGTTCCCCTTCTGGCGTGAAGCCGTCAAAGTTGTTGCTGCGATTGATCAGCGACAGCCCCAGCTCGCGCTCAAGGTTTTTAAGCCGCATCGAGAGCGTGGGCTGGCTGACGAAGCTGGCCTCCGCCGCGCGGCCAAAATGGCGCTCGCGTTCCAGATTGCACAGGTAAATCAATTGCTTGATGTCGATTTTCTTATCCACCGTCGAATTTTTATCGCGTTATGGTAGCAAAACTCGTCGCCCCCCAACGCGCACTCAGCGAAGAAATTTCTGCGTTGTCAGGCGGATTGCTCAGGTGGATAGCGGGTGATATATACAAGGAGACGCGGCGGGTCGCCACCGGCCGCGCCCCGCATGATTAACGGTACCGCCCGGCATCAGGCGACGCCGAGCGCACTTTTCACCTCATTGGCGATCTTCTCGACCTGCGGCCCGTAGATCACCTGCACATCGTGCTCGCTGACGCGATTAACCCCGTTCGCACCGGTCGACAGCAGCGTTTGATCCACCACTTCTTTCATCTCTTTGACCCGCACGCGCAGGCGTGTGAAGCAGCAATCGACGTCCTCTATATTGGCCTCACCGCCCAGCCCGCTGATGATCACGCGGGTGCGTTCATCCGCCGCCACCTGCTGCGGTTTGGCTTCCTCTTCGGATTCGCGCCCCGGCGTTTCGACCTGCATCCGGGTAATCACCAGGCGAAAGCCCCAGTAATAAACCGGCGCATAAATGGCGCCCAGCACCAGCGTCCACCACCAGTGGGTTTTGCTGCCGCCGAGAATGCCAAACACCAGCAGATCAATCGCGCCGCCCTGCACGTTACCGATCATCAGGTGCAGCATCGACATCAGCATAAATGACAGGCCGGTCAGCAGCGCGTGCATCACGTACAGCACCGGCGAGACGAAGATGAAGCAGAACTCCAGCGGTTCAGTGATGCCGGTGGTAAACGAAGTCAGGGCGCCGGCCAGCACCAGCGCTTTGACCCGCTGCTTATGTTCAGGTTTGGCGGTGTGATAGATGGCCAGCGCGGCGGCGGGCAGACCGAACATCATCACCGGGATTTTGCCCTGGGCGAGAAACTGCGTGGCGGTACGCACGGTGTCGTCCGGAATCGCGCCGGGATGGGTCAGCGAGGTGTTGAAAATATTCAGCGCGCCGACGATTGTCTGGCCGTCTACCGTCGCCATGCCGCCAATCGGCGTAAAGCGCACGGTTTCATTGAGGATGTGATGCAGGCCGGTCGGGATCAGCAGGCGCTCGCAGGCGCCGAGCAAAAAGGCACCGTACTGACCGCTTTTACCGATCATCTGACCGACCCACGCAATGCCCTGGCCGATGGTTGGCCAGATTAGTGCCAGCAGCACGCCCGTCAGCGGCAGCACCACCACCGTCACGATGGGCACAAAGCGACGCCCGCCAAAAAAGCTGATCGCCGTGGGCAACTGCTGGGTATAGAAGCGGTTGTGCAGCATCACAGTGAGCAGGCCGGCAATCACCCCGCCCAGCACGCTCATGTTGTAGGTAAAAATGCCGAGCATGTCGATGTACTCGGCTGACGTCATCATGGCGCTGGTCTGGTCCATACCCGCCTGCTGCAGCGCCTCGGGCGTGGTGGTGGCTGCCGTCAGCCCTTTTGCCGCCAGCGTGGCGCTGATCCCCACATTCATGGCGATATAGCCAATTACTGCCGCAAACGCGGCGGTGGGTTTCTCCGCTTTGGCCAGCCCAATCGCGCTGGCGACGGCAAAAAATACCGGCAGATTGGCAAACAGCGCGCCCGCCACTTTACGAATAAAACCGATGATCAACTGCGGCACCTGCAAACTGGCAAATGCTTCACCGGTGATCGCCGGATTCTGCAACGCGGCGGCCAGACCGAGAAAGATACCGGCGGCAGCAATGACGGAGATCGGCATCATTAAGGCTTTGCCGAATGCGTGAACCTGACTGGCAAGTTGCTTCATGGAGCGCGCCCTTTTGCTAACGGAAAGAGCAATTATTAGCCACTATTTGGCCGCACACTTACCCGCCGGCGCGCGGCAGCGGATAATTTATGATGGCGATCACGCTTTTACCCCTGGCGCGCGATAAACGTTAACTATCGCACCATTAAGTCAATCAATTAGACAACTTTTGCCGTCAGTCGCACACTTCTCACCAACAGAAGTCATATTCTGATAACAATTCATAAACAATAAGCCTGCGACTATCATGAAATTTAAACGTAAGATTCAGCCCTATCGCGCCGCTGCGGGCGGCTGGGGCTCGCTGGAAGCCACCACCCGTTTTGTCCTTGACAGTAAAGCTGCCCTGAAAAACATGCGTAACCTGATGCGCATGAACAAAGCGCGCGGCTTTGACTGCCCGGGCTGTGCCTGGGGCGATGATAACAAAAGTACCTTCAGCTTCTGCGAAAACGGCGCGAAAGCCGTGACCTGGGAAGCGACACGCCGCGTCGTCGAGCCAGAATTTTTTGCCCAGCACAGCGTCAGCACCCTGTATCAGCAGAGCGACTATTTCCTCGAGTATCAGGGCCGCCTGACCCACCCGATGCGCTACAACAGCGCGACCGATCACTATGAACCGATTAGCTGGGATGACGCCTTTGCGCTGATCGCGCAGCATTTGCAGTCGATGGATCATCCGGATCAGCTGGAGCTGTACACCTCCGGTCGCGCCAGCAATGAAGCCTCGTGGCTGTACCAGCTGTTTGGTCGGGTGCTGGGCACCAACAATTTCCCTGACTGTTCCAACATGTGCCACGAAGCCAGCGGCACCGGACTGAAACGCAGCATTGGCGTTGGTAAAGGCACCATTCGCCTGGACGATTTCGACCACGCTGATGCGATTTTTGTCTTTGGCCAGAACCCCGGCACCAACCATCCGCGCATGCTGCACAGCCTGCGTCACGCCGCCGATCACGGCGCCAGAATCGTGACCTTCAATACGCTGCGCGAGCGCGGCCTGGAACGTTTTGCCGATCCGCAGAAGCCGCTGGAGGTGGTGACGTCGATGGCCGGCAATATCAGTTCTGCCTATTATCAGCCTAACCTCGGCGGCGATATGGCGGCGGTGCGCGGCATGGTTAAAGCGCTACTGGAAGAGCAGCGTAAACGGCTGGCCGCCGGTGAAAAAGGCATATTCGATCAGGCCTTTATTGACGCCAACACCCAGGGCGTTGAGCAGTATCTGGCGGCCGTCGACGAGACCCGCTGGGAGCAGATTGTGCAGCAGTCGGGCCTGAGCGAAGCGCAGATTCGCGAAGCCGCCGCCATTTACCAGAGCGCCGAACGGGTGATCATCACCTGGGCGATGGGCATTACTCAGCACAAACACTCGGTCGATACCGTACGGGAAATCGTTAACCTGCAGCTGCTGTTTGGCCAGCTCGGCAAACAGGGCGCGGGCCTGTGTCCGGTGCGCGGCCACAGTAACGTGCAGGGCAACCGCACCATGGGCATCGACGAGAAACCGTCGAAAGCGTTCCTCGATGCGCTGGGCGCGCATTTTGCTTTTGAACCGCCGCGCGAGCACGGTCATAACACGGTTGAAGCGCTCAACGCCATGCTGCGTGATGAAGTCAAAGTGCTGATTGCGCTGGGCGGTAACCTCGCCGCGGCGGCGCCGGACTCACCGGTTACCGAAGAAGCGCTGCAGCACTGTGGTCTGACGGTGCACATCAGCACCAAGCTGAACCGCAGCCATCTGGTACCGGGCCACGAAGGCCTGATTCTGCCGACGCTGGGCCGTACCGAGCGCGATCGCCAGGCCAGCGGCAACCAGTTCATCACCGTGGAAGATTCGTTCAGCATGGTGCATGCCTCAGAAGGTGTCGGTATTCCGCTGGCAGAGACGCAGCGTTCGGAAACAGCCATTGTGGCCGGTATCGCGCATGCGACGCTGGGCAGCGACCACATCGACTGGCTCGGCATGGCCGCTGATTACAACGTCATTCGCGCTCACATTGCGGCGACCATCCCCGGCTTCGCTGATTTTAACCGTCAGTGTGATATTCCCGGCGGCTTTTACCTCGGTAACGCTGCCGCAGAACTGCGTTTCAATACGCCATCGCGTCAGGCAGAATTCAGCGCGGCGGCACTGCCGACCTCGCTGTTCCCGCAGCTGGGCAATGACGTTGAAGTGCCGTTCACGTTGCAGACGCTGCGCTCGCATGACCAGTACAACACCACCATTTACGGCCTGGATGACCGCTATCGTGGCGTATACGGTCAGCGTGAAGTGGTGTTTATCCATCCGGACGACATGGCGTCACTCGGTTTCAGCGAAGGACAGCTGGTTGACATTGAAACCCTGTGGAATGACGGTCTGACGCGTCGCGTCAGCGGCTTTAAGCTGGTGCCGTATAATATTCCGCGCGGTAACCTCGCCGCCTACTATCCGGAGACCAATCCGCTGGTACCGCTCTCCAGCTACGGTGACGGCAGCGGCACGCCCACCTCTAAATCGGTACCGGTGAAGCTGGCGCTGACCGCCGCCGCGCCCACCCAGCGTATCGCCTGAGTTCTGTGCGTTACCAGAAAGTAAAAAGCCGCGTAAAGCGGCTTTTTCGCCTGTTTTAGCCTTGCCGCGCGGACCTGATTCGCGTAAAACTGTCCACCGCTCTTAGGCCACGAAACTAAATATATTATGTTCCAGGATAACCCGCTGCTCGCGCAGCTTAAAGAGAAGCTTCACGCGCAGACCCCGCGCGCCGAAGGTGTTGTGAAAGGCACGGAAAAAGGCTTTGGCTTCCTCGAAGTTGACGCTCAGAAAAGCTACTTCATTCCCCCTCCGCAGATGAAGAAAGTGATGCACGGCGACCGCATTTCCGCCGTGATCCACACTGATAAAGACCGCGAGAGCGCGGAGCCGGAAACCCTGATTGAGCCGTTCCTGACGCGCTTTGTCGGCCGCGTGCAGAAAAAAGATGACCGCCTGTCTATCGTGCCGGATCATCCGCTGCTGAAAGACGCGATTCAGTGCCGTGCGGTGCGTGGCCTGACCCACGATTTCCAGAACGGTGACTGGGCCGTGGCAGAGATGCGCCGCCATCCGCTGAAAGGCGATCGCGGTTTCTATGCCGAACTGACCGAATTTGTTGTCACCGCGGACGATCACCTCGCGCCGTGGTGGGTCACGCTGTCGCGCCACAATCTGGAGCGCGAAGCGCCGGAAGTGGGCTTTGGCGAGATGCTGGACGAACAGCTGCAGCGTGAAGATCTCACCGTGCTGAACTTTGTCACCATCGACAGCGCCAGCACCGAAGATATGGACGATGCGCTGTATGTTGAAGAGCTGGCAGAAGGTAAGCTGGCGCTGACCATCGCTATTGCCGACCCGACCGCTTACGTTGCTGCCGGCAGCGAACTCGACCAGCTGGCCTCCAGACGCGCCTTCACCAACTATCTGCCGGGCTTTAACATCCCGATGCTGCCACGCGAACTGTCAGATGATGTCTGCTCGCTACGCCCTAACGTCAGGCGTCCGGCGCTGGTGTGTCGCGTCACTGTACTGCCGGATGGCAGCCTGGCTGACGATGCCCACTTCTTTGCCGCGTGGATCGAATCCAAAGCCAAGCTTGTGTACGACGAAGTGTCGGACTGGCTGGAGAACAGCGGCAGCTGGCAGCCGGAAAATGACACCATCGCGCAGCAGATTCGCCTGCTGCATCGCCTGTGCCTGGCACGCGGCGAGTGGCGTCAGACGCACGCGCTGGTGTTCAAAGATCGCCCTGACTACCGCTTCGTGCTCGGTGAGAAAGGCGAAGTGCTGGATATTATTGCGGAACCGCGCCGCATCGCTAACCGCATCGTGGAAGAAGCGATGATCCTCGCTAACGTCTGCGCCGCTAAAGTGCTGCAGGAGAAGCTTGGCTTCGGTATCTACAACCTGCACACCGGTTTCGACCAGGCGAACGCGGAACAGGCGGCCGGCGTACTGGCTGGTCACGGTATCACGGTTGATCCGCAGGCCATTACCACGCTGGAAGGCTTCCGTCAGCTGCGTCGTCAGCTTGATGCGCAGCCAACCCAGTATCTCGACAGCCGCATTCGTCGTTTCCAGAGTTTCGCCGAAATCAGCACCGAACCGGGCCCCCACTTTGGCCTCGGCCTCGACGCCTACGCGACCTGGACGTCACCGATTCGTAAATTCGGCGACATGATCAACCATCGTCTGCTGAAGGCTATCGTGCGCGGCGAAAGCATTGCGCGGCCACAGGATGACGTGACCCTGATCATGAGTGAGCGTCGTCGTCTCAACCGCATGGCCGAGCGCGATGTCGGTGACTGGCTGTACGCGCGCTTCCTCGCGCCGTTTGCCGGCACTGACCGCAAATTCAGCGCGGAGATCATCGACGTTTCGCGCGGCGGCATGCGCGTGCGCCTGCTGGAGAACGGTGCGGTCGCCTTTATCCCTGCCCCGTTCATTCACGCCGTGCGTGACGAACTGGTGTGCTCGCAGGAGAGCGGCACCGTGCAGATTAAAGGTGAAGTGGCCTACCGCGTGACCGATGTGATTGATGTGACCATCGCCGAAGTGCGCATGGAAACACGCAGCGTGGTGGCCCGTCCGGCCGCCTGAGCATGAAATCGTGCGGGATAACAGCCGTTATCCCGCATTTTTCCCCGCCCGCCCCAGCAGTTGTTAAATTTGTTTCCCGCTTCACACTTCTGATCCGATTCCCTGTCGTTAACAATTCATTACATTACTTTTAACTTGTTGTATTCCGATCGCCTTTTTCCCGGTCCCTACAAGGAGTTAACTCATGAACAACGTCAGAACCGGATTGATCTGGTTAGCGGTGGCGTTAATTGGTGCGGCTGCGTTCGCCATGCTGGCGCTCAGTCGCGGCGAGCACGTTAATGCCGTCTGGCTGGTGATCGCCTCCGTCGCCTGCTATAGCATCGCGTATCGCTTCTACAGCCTGTTTATCGCCAGGCGCATTTTTGAGCTGGACGACCGGCGCCGCACGCCGGCAGAGCGCTTCAATGACGGGCTGGACTATGTTCCTACCAACAAATGGGTGCTGTTTGGCCACCACTTTGCCGCGATCGCTGGTGCCGGTCCGCTGGTCGGGCCGATCCTGGCGGCGCAGATGGGTTTTCTGCCCGGCACCATCTGGATTCTGGTCGGCGTGATGCTGGCCGGCGCGGTGCAGGATTTTCTGGTGCTGTTTATCTCCACGCGCCGCGACGGTCGTTCGCTGGGTGAGATGGCGCGCCAGGAACTGGGCTCGTTCGCCGGCGTAGTCACCATGCTCGGTGCGCTCGGTGTGATGATCATTATTCTCTCTGCGCTGGCGCTGGTGGTGGTGAAAGCGCTGGCCAACAGTCCGTGGGGGCTGTTTACCATCGCCGCCACCATTCCGATTGCCCTGTTCATGGGCGTGTATATGCGCTTTCTGCGTCCGGGTAAAATCGCCGAAGTGTCGATCATCGGCTTTGTGCTGATGATGGCGGCGATCATTTACGGCGGTGACGTGGCGGCCGATCCGTACTGGGGACCGATTTTTACCCTGAAAGGCACCGAGCTGACGTGGGTGCTGGTGATCTACGGTTTTGTTGCCTCGTCGCTGCCGGTGTGGCTGCTGCTGGCACCGCGTGATTACCTCTCCACCTTTTTAAAAATCGGCGTGATCATCGGGCTGGCGGTGGGCATTCTGTTCGCCATGCCGGAACTGAAGATGCCGGCGGTGACGCGCTTTATCGACGGCACGGGGCCGGTGTTCTCCGGTGCGCTGTTCCCGTTCCTGTTTATCACCATCGCCTGCGGCGCAATCTCCGGCTTCCACGCGCTGGTGTCGAGCGGTACCACGCCAAAACTGGTGGAGCGCGAAAGCCATATTCGCTTCATCGGCTATGGCGCCATGCTGATGGAGTCCTTTGTGGCGATCATGGCGCTGATTTGTGCCTCGGTGCTCGATCCTGGCGTCTACTTTGCTATGAACTCACCGGCGGCGCTGATTGGCACCACGGTGGAGAGCGCGTCTCAGGTAATTAACGGCTGGGGCTTTGTGGTGACGCCGGAGATGCTGAGCGGTATCGCCGGCGAAGTGGGCGAAAGCACCATTCTCTCCCGCGCCGGTGGCGCACCGACGTTTGCCGTCGGGATGGCGCATATCATCACCGAGGTGTTTAACAGCCGCGCAATGATGGCGTTCTGGTATCACTTCGCCATTCTGTTTGAGGCGCTGTTTATCCTCACCGCCGTGGATGCCGGTACACGCGCCTGCCGTTTTATGGTGCAGGATCTGGTCGGGACCGTGGTACCTTCGCTGGCTAACAACCGCTCGTGGCTCGGGAACATGGCCGGTACCACTGTGGCAGTGGCCGGCTGGGGTTTCTTCGTGTATCAGGGCGTGGTCGATCCGCTCGGCGGCATCAACACCCTGTGGCCGCTGTTCGGTATTGGTAACCAGATGCTGGCGTCGATGGCGCTGATCCTCGGTACCGTGGTGCTGTTCAAAATGAAAAAGCAGCGTTACGCCTGGGTGACGATTGTGCCCACCGCCTGGCTGTTTATCACCTCCATGACCGCCGGCTGGCAGAAAATTTTCCATGAAAAACCGTCAATTGGTTTCCTCGCGCAGGCCAGTAAGTTCCGTAAAGGTCTCGATGAGGGCGTGATTATCGCACCGGCGAAAACCGGGGCCGACATGCAAACCATCGTGTTCAGCAATCAGATCAACGCGGCGCTGTGCGGCTTTTTCATGCTGGTCGCGGTAACCATGCTGATTGCGGCGTTCTTCGTGATCCGGCGCGCGCTGCGCAGTTCAGTGCCGACCACCCATGAGTCGGACGTGTCACTCCGTCAGGAGGTGCGAAATGTCTGAGGCCATTTTACGCTGGAAAAAGCCGCACGCGGGCTGGCAAATTCAGCAGTGCTTACCGCTCGCTGCCCGCGCCCCTGCTGCACCACGCTCACGCTGGCAGCGTCTGTGGCAGGGATTACAGCAGAGCTTCCGGTTAATGGTGGGCGTGCACGACTATCAAACTTATCTGAAGCATATGCGCGAAAAACATCCGGAACAGGCCCCCATGGATGAGCGCGCCTTCCATCGTTACTGCCTGGAGGCGCGTTTTCCCAGCCAGGCGGGCAAACTCGGCAAGTGCCCGTGCTAACCTTTCAGCCCCGGAATCCGGGGCTTTTTCGTGCCATTCTTTAATAAAAACAAAAATATATTCAGTTTGCATCTTGTGCTGGCGCAGGAGGTTGAATACTGTTGCTAAAATAATGAGATACCCCCTGCTGCGCATTCCTCCGGAGGAAGTTTCCATGACCGATGAACAAGGGCAAACGTTGCTATATACCTTGTTTGGCACAACCAGCCCTCATTGGCGTTTAACTTCAGATAGCGATGCGCTGCATTTTGCCGAAGATGAAAATGCCAATACCAATATGGCGGTGCCCCTGACGCCTGCTCAGGCCAGTCTGCTGCGTGCCATGACGGTAATTACTTCCAGCATCAACCTGACCCTTTCACTGCACGGCTCGCCAGTGCCGATGCACTTTGTCGGCCGTAAAGTGAATCAGTCGACCTGGGCCGGCACTGCGTCCGCCTGGGGCGATACCTCGTCGGTGGCGCGCGATTTAACCCTTGGTCTCTCCTTCGCCGAACAGGTGGTGTCAGAAGCGAATTCGGTGATCGTCATCCTCGATCAGCGCGGCAACATTCAGCGTTTTAACCGTCTGAGCGAAGAGTACACCGGCCTGAAAGAGCAGGAAGTGATTGGCCGTAATGTGTTTCAGCTGTTTATGACCAAGCAGGAAGCGCAGGCATCGCGCCGCAATATCGCCGGCTTCTTTCGCGACGGCAACTCCTACGAAGTGGAGCGCTGGGTTAAAACCCGAAAAGGTCAGCGACTGTTTCTGTTTCGTAATAAGTTCGTCCACAGCGGTAGCGGAAAAAATGAAATTTTCCTCATCTGTTCCGGAACCGACATCACAGAAGAGCGTCGGGCGCAGGAGCGCTTACGCGTTATGGCCAACACCGACACGGTGACCGGCCTGCCGAATCGCAACGCTATCCATCAGCAAATTAGCCTGGCACTGGAGCTGGCTAACGGCAGCCAGACCGGCGTGGTTTACCTCGATCTCGACAATTTTAAGAAGGTAAACGATGCCTACGGCCATATGTTTGGCGACCAGCTGCTGCAGGCGGTGTCGCTGGCGATCCTCAGCTGTCTCGGCAAGGACCAGACGCTGGCGCGCCTCGGCGGTGATGAATTTGTGGTGCTGGCTGAGCACACCAGTCAGGCGGCGCTGGAGGCGATGGCCTCACGCATTCTGGAGCGGCTGCGTCAGCCGTTCCGTATCGGGCTGATCGAAGTCTACAGCGGCTGCTCGATTGGTATCGCCCTCGCCCCGCTGCATGGTGAAGATCGCGAAAGTCTGATTCGTAACGCCGATACCGCGATGTACCACGCTAAAGAGAACGGGCGCGGCAAATTCTGCGTGTTCGCCAGCGAGATGAACCAGCGCGTATTCGAATATCTGTGGCTGGATACTAATCTGCGCAAAGCGCTGGAGCAGGATCATCTGGTGGTGCACTATCAGCCGAAGATCGATCGCGACGGTGAAGTGCGCAGTGCCGAGGCGCTGGTGCGCTGGAATTCACCTGAGCGCGGCCTGGTGCCGCCTGGCGATTTCATCTCTTACGCGGAAGAGTCCGGACTGATTGTGCCGCTCGGGCGCTGGGTGATGCTGAACGTGCTGCAGCAAATCGTTAAATGGCGCAGCGAAGGCATTTACCTGCGTGTCGCAGTGAACGTTTCCGCCAAACAGCTGATCGACCAGAGCATCTACAGCGACCTGAAACAGGCGCTGAGCGAAGCGGGCATCAGCGAGTGTCCGATAGACATCGAGCTAACGGAAAGCTGCCTGATCGAGAACGAGGCCGGTGCGCTGAAGCTGATGAAACAGTTTCAGGAGTTAGGCGCACAGGTGCATCTGGATGATTTCGGCACGGGCTACTCTTCGCTTTCCCAGCTGGCGCGCGTGCCGATCGATGCGATTAAGCTGGATCAAAGTTTTGTGCGCAATATCAACAAGCAACCGGTATCGCAGTCGCTGGTGCGCGCGATCGTTGCCGTGGCGAAAGCCCTGGATTTACAGGTCATTGCCGAAGGCATCGAAACCAAAGCCGAAGAGAAGTTTGTGCTGACCAACGGTGTCGATGGGCGTCAGGGTTATTATTATGCGAAACCAATGCCCGCAGAGCAGCTCGGGCATTGGCTGGCTAAGCATCCTGCCCGCGTTTAACGTCTTAGCGTACTGCTAACCGGCTTTACGCAGTGATGCGCTGTGACGATTTTGCAGCTGTACCAGACGTTCCATGTAGGCAATATCTTTCGGTTCCAGCGTGAAAGCATAGTCGACCCAATCCTCAGTAATATCCATCAGTTCTGCCCGTGACAGCTGCAGCACGCGCTGTCGCGCTTTCAGCATGGCACGGACTCCATTCAGTTTTGGCCGCAGCGTATCGATGAAGGTACGCGTGGTGCGGTAGCTGTCACCAGGCTGGAACACTTTGTCGACCAGACCACGGGTTTCATACCACTCTGCACTGTGCGACTCCCCTTCACAGATCAGCTCTTCGGCCAGCTTCATCCCGGAGCGGCGTGCCACCAGTGAGTAGCCGCCCATGCCGGGGAACAGGTTGAAGGCAATTTCCGGGAAGCCCATACGCGCACTGTTCTGCGCCAGAATGAAGTGGTGCGCCAGCGCTGCTTCAAAACCGCCGCCCAAGGCACTGCCCTCAATCATCGCCAGCGTCACGGCGCCGGTGTCAAACCCGCGGGCCGCCGAATGGATGCAGTCAACACAGGCGCGGGCGTAGGCGCGCAGTGCTTCACGGCGGTTATTACGAATGCATTCGACAAAGAAACGCAAATCGCCCCCGGCGTTAAACATCTGCGGCACCAGCGATCCGGTCACCCAGAAATCAATCGGCAGACCGGAACGCTGGGCGGCGTAGCTCAGGTTCATGATCTCCTCGATTAATTCGTGGTTGAAACTGGGGCGCGGCTGAGCGCGCAGCATCATCCACATGGTGTGTCGACCTTCCTCATAATAGGCGGCTAGCTGGGTGGTTTGGCCGACTTCGGTAAACAGGCGGCAGGTTGGTTGGTTAATTACTGTCATCGTCTCATCCTCTATTTATGTGATGCGTTAAACGCCACATCAGCGTAATGCAGAGTGAGGCCAGACCAAATGAGAGTTTGATTTATAACGTAAAATCCAGAGAGATCCCCGAGCCCCTGCCTGAGGAAAGATTAGCGGGCTTACTTAATGACGGCGCAACAGCCGGCAAGCGTATAAATACGCTTAACGCATAGTGAATAAACGACAGCATCCACAGTCTCTCGTTCGGGCACGCAATCCCCTTAAATAAAAAAGGCACCCGCCGGTGCCTTGAGAAATTATCACGCGCTCAGCCTTGCCCGTACCAGGCGTTCTTCCCGTGCTTGCGCAGATAGTGCAGGTCAAGCAGGGTCTGAGCGATAGGCGGCAGCTCCTCGCGCAGCTGCTCAGTGTGCAGCGCCATATAGGCCACCTCTTCCAGCACCACCGCACTGTGCACCGCGCTATGTGCGTCTTTACCCCAGGCAAACGGCCCGTGGGAGTTCACCAGCGCAGCAGGAATCGCGCCGGGCTCAATGCCGCGCTGCGCAAAGGTTTCAATGATGACCTGGCCGGTGTGCCATTCATATTCCTGCTCAATCTCTGCCCGTTGCATCGCGCGGGTGCAGGGAATGGTGCCATAGAAATCGTCAGCGTGCGTGGTGCCCCACGCCGGGATGTCCCTGCCCGCCTGCGCCCAGATGGTGGCGTGGCGCGAATGGGTATGCACGATGCCGCCAATCTCCGGCCACGCCTGATACAGTGCGCGGTGCGTCGCGGTATCCGAGGATGGCCGCAGCTGGCCCTCCACGACATTGCCGCTTTCCAGTTCGACCACCACCATGTCGTCGCGCTGCATCTGCTCATATTTAACGCCCGAGGGTTTGATCACCAGCAGCCCGCGCTCGCGGTCTACCGCACTGACATTGCCCCACGTAAAGGTCACCAGGTTGTAACGCGGCAGGTCAAGATTGGCCTCCAGAACCTGCTGTTTCAGCGCTTCCAGCATTGTGTTTTCTCCGCCATACAGTCATTACTGAATTGTGCGGAGCCACCGGTAAAAACGTTATGGAGGGAATGGCTGGATTAGCAGCGGAAAGTGGCTAAAGCGGGCAAAGTGTGGGGTTTGATACGGGATCCGGATGCGGACACCACGTCGGGATTTCAGAGTTTTCTTTCTGCATACACATCCGCTTACGCCTAGAATTATCTCAAGCCTGCGGCGGTACCAAAATGGTCTTTGCCAGCAGCGTGAAAAACGCGCGCTAAGGGCTGCGCGCCAGCGTGCAGGCTGAAGGAAAAGCACCGCCTGAGTGCATCGGGCGAACAACTTCAGGGCGTAACATCTATACTTAACGAGTTGCCTCTGAGCAAACCATCAAGGAGATGTCCATGACTACAACAATGAAACGCGTGACGGTTGCCGTGCTGGCAACGACGTTAGTGGTGGCCCTGAGCGGCTGTTCCAACTGGTCAAAACGTGACCGCAACACGGCGATTGGAGCCGGTGCCGGTGCTATTGGTGGATCGGTGCTCACCAACGGCAGCGCGCTGGGTACCGTCGGTGGCGCTGCGGTGGGCGGCATTATTGGCCATCAGGTTGATTAATAATAATATTGTAGCAGGCTACGCAGCGCATCTACGTCACATCGGGCCACCTTGCGTGGCCCGCTTTCATTAACCGCCCGCCAGTTTAACCTTCATGCCTTTGGCTTCCAGCAACGTTTTAAGCAAATCGCGCTTATCGCCCTGAATCTCAATTACGCCCTCTTTCAGCGCCCCACCGCAGCCGCACTTCTTCTTAAGCTCGGCCGCCAGCTTTGCCAGCGCGTCATCATCGAGATCGATACCGGTAATCAGGCACACGCCTTTACCTTTACGCCCGCTGGTCTGGCGCTGAATGCGCACGATGCCATCGCCTTTGGGTCGCTGCGGTTTCTCTTCGCTATGCGTAATACGGCCGGTTTCGGTGGAGTAAACCAGCGGATTGTCCTGAGCCATTAGCCCTCCTGTAAACTGTGCAGGATTTGCTGCAGCGTCTGCGCCGGGTCGGCAGATTGGGTGATCGGTCGCCCAATCACCATGTAATCCACGCCGGCCTGTTGTGCCTGCTGCGGCGTCATGATGCGACGCTGATCGCCGGCCTCGCTACCCGCCGGGCGAATACCCGGCGTAACCAGCGCGAAATCCTGCCCGATAACCTGTTTAAAGTGCGCGGCTTCCTGCGCCGAGCACACCACGCCATCAAGGCCACACTCGCGCGTCAGTCGTGCCAGACGCTCAGCCTGCTGCGCCGGCGATAAGGTGATGCCAAGACCTTTGAGATCGTCTTCGTCCATGCTGGTCAGCACCGTTACCGCAATCAGCAAGGGCGCATCACTGGCAAACGGCAGCAGCGCTTCGCGCGCCGCATTCATCATCCGCGCCCCGCCGCTGGCATGCACGTTGACCATCCATACGCCGAGATCCGCTGCCGCCGCGACCGCATGTGCCGTCGTGTTCGGGATGTCATGAAATTTGAGATCGAGAAATACCTCGAAACCGCGCGCCTGCAACGTCTTCACCAGCGACGGTCCAAACAGGGTAAACATCTCTTTACCCACTTTCAGACGGCACTGGCACGGATCGATACGGTCAACGAACTGCAGTGCGCTATTGAGATCATGATAGTCGAGTGCCACCAGAATCGGTGAGTGAGTAACAGGCATAACGTTTCCTCAGAGGCTGGCACCCGCAGGCGCGATGGACAAACGGCAAGCATTCTACCCGTGCAACCCGGCCACGACAACGTTGCGACGGCGATTGCCTTGCTGATTGACGAGCCGGTGCACAGTGCTGATGGTGCGATGATAAAGTTCCTATTAGTATGTTGTAACTACTATGCGTTATTAATAATCACCGAACGCGGCCAGCTTACTGGCCGTCGAGTCCGCGAATCGGTTTAACGGAAGACCAGGCGCGGCACGATGGGCAGTGCCAGTAGAGGGCGTGTGCGGTGAAGCCACACTTCTGGCAGCGGTAGCGCGGTTTAGTGCGAATCTGTTCGCCAACCATGTCGCGCAGCACCATCAGACTCTCTTTGGCGCGGCCATCTTCTGCCTCGTGCAGGTGGAAATCCATCAGACGATGGAACACGCGCATGGTGGGATGACGCTGCAGCTGACGGTTAATGTAGAGCTGTGCCGCTTCCGGCCCCTGCTGCTGCTCCAGAATGTCCGCCAGATAGAGTTCCGCCGCAGCACCGGTGTTCTCTTCAACGCAGCGTTGCAGGAACTGCGCCCAGCTGTCAGGCTGCTCCAGCCGCTGATAGCAGGTTTCCAGCATCGGCAGCGTTTCGCTCACCAGTTCTTTGTCCTGCTCCAGCACGCGCTGCAGCCGCTGCGCCGCTTTCGCGTATTCGCCCTGCTCCATCAGGATACGTCCCATCATGATGGAAACGCGCGCGCTTTGGTGGTCGGCCGCTTCACCTTTTTTCAACAGGCTCATGGCACGATCGAGGTCGTCACTGCTCAGCGCCTGCAGCGCCAGCTCGCAGTAGAAGTGGGCGATTTCGCCCTTTTGCTTATCTTTGCCGAGTTTTACCAGCCGCTCCGCCACCTCGATGGCTTTCTGCCAGTCGCTGGTCGCCTGATGAATCAGCAGCAGCTGCTGTAGCGCGCTGATGCGAAAATCGGTTTCATCGATCAGCTGGCTGAACATGTCTTCGGCGCGATCGTACAAGCCGGCAGCCATGTAGTCGCGTCCCAGCTGCTGAATTGCCAGCAAACGCTGATCGTAGGTAAGCGACGCGCTTTCCATTAACGACTGGTGAATGCGGATGGCGCGGTCGACTTCGCCGCGCGAACGGAACAGGTTACCGAGCGTCAGGTGGGCTTCAACGGTGCCGCTGTCCTCTTTAAGCATATCGAGGAACAGATCGACCGCTTTATCCTGCTGATTAGAAAGGAGAAAGTTCACCCCTGCCACGTATTCGCGTGACAGACGGTTAGCTTCCTGTTGCTTATCCTGTTGCGCACTGCGGCGGCCCATATACCAGCCGTACGCCGCCGCGACAGGAAGAAGCAGAAACAGCAATTCAAGCATCGAACATTAATCCCGACGCACTGCAGTGGAGGTGCTATTTACCGCAGCAGATTGTTCATTTTGCGCCTGCATGCGCTTCAGTTTACGCTGTGCATGCGCCAGCGAAACACGAATGCGCAGCCAGAACAGGCCACAGATCGCCCAGCCCAGCAAAAATCCGGCACCAAACAGGCAGGCCAGCAAGGTTGAAATGCGGAATTCGCCCTGCGCCAGCAGATAGTTGAAGGTGACAATCTGGTCATTATGCGCTCCGAGCGTGACGGAGATGATGAAAATGACCAAAACCACGAGAAAAATCAGCAAATATTTCACAATGCGTCCTGTCGTGAGGTTATCCGGTAGAGTATGCCAAAAAAGTGCCGCCGTTGCTGCTTATCCGCGCAGCAGTTAGTGCCCTTTCTGCAAGTACAATCAATCATATGGGGGCAAAGGGAGAAATTACAATCCGTCATCGCGCCCGGCAATCTCACGCTGCTCTTCCGGCGGCACGCTGAGCGGGCCACAAAAGCGCTGCGCCAGCCAGGTTGCCAGCGTCACCAGCAGCCACGAGATCAGCGTCGCGACCACCAGATCGCGCGGCCAGTGCATGCCCAGTACCAACCGGCTGCCCATGACCAGCGTCGCCCAGACAAACAGCACCACCACCGTAACAACATGCCGGCGCGGCCATAACAGGCCAATCACCAGCAGCGCCCAGCTGGCGGCAAACATGGTGTGGCCAGACGGAAAAGCAAAGCCCGTTTCAAACGCCCAGTGATTTTTTAACCAGGCGGGCAGCTTTGTATCATTGGCGAGCAAGGCGGACACCATTTCGCCGCGCTGCTGCCGTTTCAGCTGATAAAACTGCTGTTCGTTGACGCCGTGGCTGTGCTCAAGCCAGACCACATACGGCCGCGGCTCCTGCACCTGCTCTTTAATAAAAGTTTTGGTCGACTGACCAGCAAGAATCGCGCCGTTCATGATAATCAACAACAGAATGGCCGGCCGGAGGCGAAAGCGCAGGCACCACAATACCCAGCAGCTCAGAATCAGGCTGGTCAGCGTGCCCCACGGACTGGTGACGGTTTCGGTGATCCAGAACAGCACGCGCAACAGATGCCCGCTCTCCCCCGGTTGCCACTGCCAGCCGGAAAGCCATACGCCCAGCGGCATCAGAAGTAATAAAAACGCGCCCAGCGTGGTGCGTTGCACAATTTTTAACATCTCGTCCCTTTATTGTTTCCCGACCTGACAGGCATATTGCATAACTTTAGTTGAAAAAAGAATAACATACCCGTTGCGGCTTAGATAATTGTGCTTTATCACTACAATCACTCTGACTGATTAGCGGCCCTGGTGCAGGTTGTGGCACAATATCGGTAGTTTCGTCGGGCCAGTCGGGCCCGTGCGTTATCATGATGATAGCGCATCCTCTGAAGGTTCTGGAGAGTCACATGCAGCTGAAACGGGTAGCAGAAGCCAAACTGCCCACGCCATGGGGAGATTTCCTGATGGTTGGTTTTGAAGAACTGGCAACCGGCCACGACCACGTCGCGCTGGTTTATGGTGATATTAGCGATCACAATCCGGTGCTGGCGCGCGTCCACTCCGAATGTCTTACCGGCGATGCGCTGTTCAGCCTGCGCTGCGACTGCGGCTTCCAGCTGGAAGCGGCGCTGACCGCCATTGCGGAAGAAGGACGCGGCGTGCTGCTGTACCATCGTCAGGAAGGCCGTAACATCGGGCTGCTGAACAAAATTCGCGCCTATGCGTTGCAGGACAAAGGCTACGACACGGTTGAAGCGAACCATCAGCTGGGCTTTGCCGCCGATGAGCGTGACTTCACCCTGTGCGCCGACATGTTTAAACTGCTGGGCATCAATGAAGTGCGTTTGCTGACCAACAATCCGCGCAAAGTGGAGATCCTGTCAGAAGCGGGTATCAATATCGTTGAGCGCGTGCCGCTGATCGTTGGCCGTAACCCGAAAAATGCGCACTATCTCGATACGAAAGCCGAGAAGATGGGGCATCTGCTGCCGAAATCGTAACGCGGCGGTGCGCGCACTTGCAAAGCGCTTAAGTGACACACGCTGTCAGCGTCAATAATAAAGCCGGGCATGCCCGGCTTTATTTTTTAGTTGAGCATATTGCGTATCACATAATGCAGGATGCCGTCGTTCTGGTAATAGGTCAGCTCATTACCGGTATCGATACGACAGCGTGTTTCCAGCGTCTGCTGACTGCCGTCAGCCCGCGTCAGCGTCACCGGGACGCTGCAACCGGGCTGCAGCTGTGCCAGATTTGCCACGTCGATCCGCTCTTCCCCGGTCAGCTGCAGCGTCTTACGCGTCACGCCCGCCGGGAATTCCAGCGGTAAAATGCCCATGCCGATGAGGTTAGAGCGGTGAATACGCTCGAACGATTCGGCAATCACCACGCGCACGCCCTGCAGGCGCGGACCTTTCGCCGCCCAGTCGCGGCTGGAGCCGGAGCCGTACTCTTTCCCGGCGATCACCGCCAGCGGCACGCCCTCCTCCTGATACTTCATCGCCGCATCATAGATGGCCAGCTGTTCCTGGCTCGGATAGTGCCGGGTATAACCCCCCTCGACGCCAGGCACCATTTCGTTGCGAATACGGATGTTGGCGAACGTACCGCGCATCATGACTTCGTGGTTGCCGCGTCGTGAGCCATACGAGTTGAAGTCGTTACGCTCAACGCCGTGCGCCAGCAGATAACGCCCCGCCGGACTCTCCGCTTTAATGCTGCCAGCCGGGGAGATATGGTCGGTCGTCACCGAATCACCGAGCATCGCCAGGATGCGCGCGCCGTGAATGTCCTGCACCGGCTGCGGCGTTTTTTCCATATCGTCAAAGAACGGTGACAGACGAATATAGGTGGAGCCTTCGTCCCAGTCATAGGTAGCGGCTTCGCTGACTTTGATCTGCTGCCACTCGGGCGTGCCGTCGAACACCTCGGCGTACTCTTTATGGAACATGTCGCTGGTAACTTTCTGCACCGATGCGGCAATCTCTTCCGGCGATGGCCAGATGTCCTTCAGATAGACGTCATTGCCCTGCTGATCCTGACCGATCGGATCAGTCTGCAGGTTGATCTTCATGTTGCCCGCCAGCGCATACGCCACCACCAGCGGCGGAGACGCCAGCCAGTTGGTTTTCACCAGCGGATGGATGCGCCCTTCGAAGTTGCGGTTGCCGGACAACACGGCACCCACCGTCAAATCGCCCTCTTTAATCGCGCTTTCGATCTCATCCGGCAGCGGGCCGGAGTTACCGATGCAGGTGGTGCAGCCGTAACCCACCAGGTTAAAGCCCAGCTCATCAAGATACGGGGTCAGTTGCGCCACGGCGAGATAGTCGGACACCACTTTTGATCCTGGTGCCAGCGAGGCTTTTACCCAGGGTTTGCGCATGAGCCCGCGCTCGACGGCTTTTTTCGCCAGCAGGCCAGCCGCCATTAAGACGCTGGGGTTCGAGGTGTTGGTACAGGACGTAATCGCGGAGATCACCACAGCACCATCATCCAGCTGGATGCGGTCGCCGGTTTCACTGTCCAGATAGCTGACCGTTTTGTGCGGTTTCTGCGCGTGATTCACTTCCAGCTCATTACTGGCGTCAAAGGCCGCCGGTACGTCGCCGAGGGAGACGCGGTCCTGCGGACGTTTCGGACCGGCGAGGCTCGACTCTACCTCGGCCATATCCAGCGCCAGCGTGCTGGTGAAGATGGGCTCATCGCCCGGTTTACGCCACAGCCCCTGCTGTTTTGCATAGGCTTCCACCAGCTCAACCTGCTGCGCATCGCGCCCGGTGAGCGTCATGTAGCTGAGCGTGACTTCATCAATCGGGAAGAAACCGCAGGTTGCGCCATATTCTGGTGCCATGTTGGCGATGGTTGCGCGATCCGCCAGCGGCAGATCGGCCAGTCCGTCACCGTAGAATTCGACAAACTTACCGACCACCCCGTGCTTGCGCAGCATCTGCGTCACGGTTAATACCAGGTCGGTGGCGGTGATACCGGGACGCAGTTTGCCGGTCAGCTTGAAACCCACTACATCGGGAATCAGCATCGAAACCGGCTGGCCCAGCATGGCGGCCTCAGCTTCAATGCCGCCCACGCCCCAACCAAGCACACCCAGGGCGTTGATCATGGTGGTATGGGAATCGGTGCCGACCAGCGTATCCGGATAAGCCACTTCTTTGCCGTCCAGCGTTTCATGCCAGATGGCTTTACCGAGGTACTCCAGATTGACCTGATGACAGATACCGGTGCCCGGCGGCACGACGCGGAAACGGTTAAAGGCTTTTTGCCCCCAGCGCAGGAAAACGTAGCGTTCGTGGTTGCGTTCCATCTCCAGGCGCACGTTTTCTTCAAACGCATCGTCATCGCCAAAATGGTCAACCGTGACCGAGTGGTCAATCACCAGATCGACCGGTGACAGCGGGTTAACTTTCGCCACATCACCGCCCAGCCGCTTAACCGCTTCACGCATCGCCGCCAGGTCAACCACCGCCGGTACGCCGGTGAAATCCTGCATTAATACGCGCGCCGGACGATAAGCAATTTCGCGATCGGCATGTGCAGTTTGCTGCCACGCCACCAGCGCCTGAATATCTGCTGCCGTTACGGAATCTTCATCCTGCCAGCGCAGCAGGTTTTCCAGCAGAACCTTAAGGGATTTTGGTAAGCGATCGATATCACCGACCTGCTGAGCGGCTTTCGGCAAGCTGTAGTAATGATATTTTTTTGCCCCTACTTCCAGCGCATCCTGACTCTGCTCACGTAACGTTAACGACATAACTCCTCCTTTTATGGGCTCTTCTGCTAAACCTCAGAGAGTGCAAGGTTTAGCTTAAAGATAGACCACATTTTCGTTAACGTTTTGATAACAACACGAATTGACACACAAAACCGCAACGAAAAATGCCCTGACAAAAGTCAGGGCATTCAGAAAGCGTTAACTGGCAGGATTAGTGAATTACAGGACGGCCCAGACGGCCGCAGCCCAAAAGGCCATTGAGAAGGCATAAACGCTGAGCCATGAAAAAGTTGTGGTATTCATCTGTCACTCCTCCCGGATAGCGGGCAACAAAAAGCCATCGTCTTCAGCGTTGTACTGATGACACCGTTTTTTTAGATGCTGAGTGTTAAAGGACGGGCTTTTAACGTGCCCACCGGAGAGTCCGGTAAAATGCGCGACAGTATGTCTTAATAAGAATTGGACGCAGACTGCGTTATTTAGACTTAGGATCCATGAATGATTCAATAAAGCTGCGCTGCTGTTCACTCAGTTCCCATGAAGCCGGGATTGCCACTTGCGGTTCAGCAGGCGCGTCTTTGGCTTTGCACACCGGTGCTTTAGGCTGACGCGCAGCGACCGGATATTTACGACTGAGTGTATTTGCCCACATGGCTTAACCCCACATACGCCAAATCATTAACGCCACCACTACCCAGAACAGTGCTGAAGCAGCGAAGACAGTCAACCAGGCTTTGCGACGGATGTTACCTGAACGCTCTACCTTGGTGCTTTTAGCCCGGAAGTCCGGTTGTACAGTTAATCTCGTAGTCATAGTTTTTGATAATCACTCTCAATAAAACGATTGATAACAACGATGAAGATTTAGGACGAATCCTAAACTTGTTAAGTCCAAAAATCCAGTTATTTTTATTGAGCACAACGATTAACGCTATTTATCAAAACCGCCAAAACTGATGAGATAAATTTAAGCACGCTGCAAACTATTAATTTAATAGTTACATTGTAAATTTGGCTTAAACCAAAATTAGATCCACTCTAAATTTGAGTTTAATTTAACGAGCCAGTTAAAAAGCCCTTTCTCATCAGCTCTTAACTGGAGTATGGGAATATTCCTGGCAGTCCGCAAAGCGGCAAAGTAAAAATTGTGTACTGATTCGCATTTAATAAATAACAATGAAAAAACATGTGACGCATGTTTCATTTACAAAAAAATAATGGAATTTTTTGAGGTTCTGCTGGTGCTAAGCGGCGGGAAGTGTGCGGGAAGTCGCTGGACATCCCGCAAAAATAATGAGTTAGGTGATTACCTGAAAGGAAGCTTGATATCGCGGAACATCGCTTCGATATCTTCGTTTGAGCGCAGCGCCACAGCGGCGTCCACCACGTCTCGCGTCAGATGCGGTGCGAAGCGCTGAATGAAATCATACATATAGCTGCGCAGGAAGGTGCTGCGCCGGAAACCAATCTTAGTAGTGCTATTGGTGAAGATTTCTGAAGCTTCAATGCGCACCAGATCCGGATCGGAAACCGGGTCCACTGCCATGCTGGCAATTACCCCTACCCCCAGGCCTAAACGCACATAGGTTTTGATCACGTCGGCGTCGGTTGCGGTAAAAACAATACGCGGCGTTAAACCGGCACGGTTAAAGGCAGTATCCAGTTCTGAGCGGCCGGTAAAACCAAAGGTGTAAGTCACCAGCGGGAAATCAGCCAGCTCCTCAATCGACACATTGGATTTCCCCGCCAGCGGATGATCCGGCGTGACCACAATGGCACGGTTCCAGTGATAGCACGGCAGCATAATCAAGTCGTCGTACAGGTGCAGCGCTTCGGTGGCAATGGCGAAATCGGCGTTGCCTTTGGAGACCGCCTCAGCAATTTGTGTGGGCGAGCCCTGATGCATATGCAGGGAAACGCGCGGATAGCGTTCGATAAAGCCTTTGATTACGCCAGGCAGTGCATAGCGCGCCTGAGTGTGGGTCGTGGCCACGTACAGCGATCCTTTATCTGGCCAGGTGTGTTCACCGGCAACCGATTTAATCGCATCCACTTTGGACAAAACTTCGCGGGCAATACGGATAATCTCTTCACCCGCTGGCGTCACCTGCGTCAGATGTTTGCCGCTGCGGGCAAAAATCTGCACGCCCAGCTCATCTTCCAGCATGCGCACCTGCTTACTGATGCCCGGTTGCGAGGTATACAGCCCCTCTGCCGTGGAGGAGACATTGAGGTTGTGGTTAACGACTTCAACGATGTAACGCAACTGCTGCAATTTCATAGTTATATCTTCCCGATAGCGACAGAGGTGCATTCCCTGCAGGCGTGTATCCGCCCTGATGGCGTAATAATGAGGGAAAGCGAGTCAGCAAAATGCAATAAGCTATAACTACTATATCAGTTAACGTAAGAATGTAGAACGATTAGCTATAAGGATGGGAAAAAGGCCAGCGAACGCTGGCCTCCAGGGGGATTACTTCTTCGCTTCCTGCCACTTACCGTCGATATAGAAAACTGACCAGCCGGTCGCTTTGCCCTCTTTTTCTGAGGCAACATACTGCTGTTTAGTCTTACGGCTAAAACGCACCAGCGTTTTATTGCCTTCCGGATCCACTGCCGGCGCTTCGGCCAGATATTTCAGTTTCTCCGGCAGACGGTCAGCAAAGCGCTGCAGCTCTTCCACCAGCGGCGCACGGGTTTCACGCGATTTCGGGAAGGTGTTAGCGGCCAGGAACACGCCCGCAGCTCCGTCACGCAGCACAAAATACGCATCCGATTTCTCGCACGGCAGCTCCGGCAGCGGTACCGGATCTTCTTTCGGCGGCGCGACTTCGCCGTTACGCAGAATCTTACGGGTATTTTTACACTCGTCGTTGGTACAGGCCATGTACTTACCAAAACGCCCCATCTTCAGGTGCATTTCAGAGCCACATTTTTCGCACTCAACAATCGGACCGTCATAACCTTTAATACGGAATTCACCCTGCTCGATTTCATAACCGTCACACTCCGGGTTATTACCACAGACGTGCAGTTTACGGCCGTTGTCGATCAGGTAGCTGTCCATCGCGGTGCCGCATTTCTGGCAGCGACGACGGGCGCGCAGCGCGTTGGTTTCGGCATCATCGCCTTCCAGCACGTTAAGCACTTCGTTTTCCGGGATCAGGTTAATGGTCTGCTTGCAGCGCTCTTTCGGCGGCAGTGCATAACCGGAACAGCCGAGGAACACGCCGGTGCTGGCGGTGCGAATCCCCATTTTGCGTCCGCAGGTTGGGCAGTCGATGGAGGTCAGCACCATCTGGTTCGGCTGCATGCCGCCCTCTTCCGGATCTTTCTCCGCCTGCTCCAGCTGCTGGCTGAAATCACTGAAGAATGAATCCAGCACCGCTTTCCATTGCGCTTCGTTATTCGCGACCTGGTCGAGACTGTCTTCCATGTGCGCGGTGAAATCATAATTCATCAGCTCACGGAAGTTCTCTTCCAGACGATCGGTAACAATCTCACCCATCTTCTCGGCGTAAAAACGGCGGTTTTCCACCCGCACGTAACCGCGATCCTGAATGGTGGAAATGATCGAAGCATAGGTAGACGGACGGCCAATGCCACGCTTCTCCAGCTCGCGTACCAGCGAAGCTTCGCTGAAGCGCGCCGGCGGCTTGGTAAAGTGCTGGCCCGGCAGCAGGGATTTCAGATCCAGCGTGTCGCCCACGTTCACCGGCGGCAGCGTCAAATCTTCGTCATTTTTACGCAGCGCCGGCATCACTTTGGTCCAGCCGTCAAAACGCAGCGTACGCCCTTTCGCTTTCAGTTTGAAATCTGCCGCGCCGACGGTCAGCGTGGTGGAATCATATTGCGCGGGCACCATCTGGCAGGCCACGAACTGGCGCCAGATCAGCTGATACAGCTTCTGCGCATCCGCTTCCATATCCTTCAGCTGCTCGGCGGCAACGTTGACATCAGAAGGACGAATCGCTTCGTGCGCTTCCTGTGAATTCTCTTTGCTGGCGTAGGTGTTGGGCGCATCCGGCAGGTAGTTCTTACCGAATTTTTTCTCCACGTAGCCACGCGCCATCGCCACCGCATCCTGACTCAGGTTGGTGGAATCGGTACGCATATAGGTGATGTGACCGGCTTCATACAGACGCTGCGCCATCATCATGGTTTTCTTCACGCCAAAACCAAGGCGGGTGCTCGCCGCCTGCTGCAGCGTCGAGGTAATAAACGGCGCCGACGGTTTGCTGCTGGTCGGCTTGTCTTCACGATCCAGAACGGCGTAACGCGCCTTTTCCAGGATGGCCACGGCCGCTTCAGTTTGCTCGCGGTTCACCGGGCGGAACGCTTTGTCGCCCTGATGCGTCACCCTGACCGCCAGCGCATCGCCTTTCGGCGTCGACAGATCGGCGTCAATTTCCCAGTACTCTTCCGGTACGAAGGCTTTGATTTCGCGCTCGCGCTCCACCACCAGACGCACGGCAACCGACTGCACGCGTCCGGCCGACAGGCCACGGGCAATTTTTTTCCACAGCAGCGGCGAGACCATATAGCCCACCACGCGGTCCATAAAACGACGCGCCTGCTGCGCATTGACGCGCTCTATATTCAGTTCGCCCGGCTTCTCGAACGCCTGACGAATCGCATTTTTGGTGATTTCGTTAAACACCACGCGGCTGAAGCGTTTGTCATCGCCACCGATCACTTCCCGCAGGTGCCAGGCAATGGCTTCCCCTTCGCGGTCAAGGTCGGTTGCGAGATAGATGTGGTCGGCATCGGCAGCCAGGTTCTTCAGTTCGGAGACGACTTTTTCCTTGCCGGGCAGAATCTGGTAGTCCGCTTCCCAGCCGTGCCACGGGTCAACGCCCATGCGATTAACCAGCGCGGCCTTTTCATCTTTCTTTACTTTCTTGCCGGTTTTCGCCTTTTCCCCGTCGGCACTTTTACGGGCCGTTGAACCACTGGTCGGCAAATCACGGATATGACCGACGCTGGATTTCACCACGTAGTCATTACCGAGGTATTTATTGATTGTTTTGGCCTTTGCCGGGGACTCAACGATGACGAGTGCTTTACCCATATGTACCTTTACCTAATTGAAACGTCCTGATAAACGGGAGAGGATTGGCAGCCCCAAAACCCAATGGGTTCAATATTGCTGCTGACTTTTTGCTTTTCAAGCCAGCGGGGACAATCTCTGGTCAGATTGCATCGGCATTTGCAACTTGATGATTAAGAGCGAGTTTTCCGTCTGACGGTATCACACATCCTGGTGTGATCTCCCTGAAAGCTGAATCGCCCACACTCTACCTGATAAAATCTGTTACGCAACTTAATTAGCATTCTGTTTAATTTCTCGCCAGTTTTCTGACCGAACGCTGATTTGCTGAACGCACCGACAGGCAAGTAATATAGAAGGAGAAAATTCGCTGTCAAAAAAGAGGTGAAAAATGTCAGCAGAAACGGAATCCATTTCACGCCAGGCGCTACTGGAAATCGCTAATCAGCGCATTCAGCAGCACGATGAATATTTTGCCGGGATGGAAGCCACGGAGGTGATTCAGCAGGGCGAGGTTCTGGTGTTTCGCGGCCCGTGGTTCCTCGACGATGAAGGGTTGCCGACCGCCAAAACCACGGCGGTGTTTAACGTGTTTAAGCACCTTGCCGTGGTGCTCTCCGCACAGTATCACCTGGCATAAAAAAACCCGGCCTGCGCCGGGTTGGTTCACAACAGCGGTTTATCACCGCGCTGCCAGATTTTCAGAATCAGCCGCTCGGCTGCCACGCTGGCACTGTGGGTCACGCGATCGATCATCTTTTTCTTGCGCGCGAAGTGCACGCCCAGCACGCTAAAACGGTCCATGCGCGCAATGATCAGCGCATCGCTGGTACCAATCTCATCAATCAGCCCCAGATCCAGCGCCTGACGGCCATACCAGTGTTCGCCCGTCGCCACTTTGTCCAGATCCAGCGCCGGACGCATCTGATGCACAAAATCTTTAAACAGCTGATGGGTTTCATTCAGGTCTTCCTGAAATTTCTCCCGGCCTTCCTCGGTATTCTCACCAAACAGCGTCAGCGTACGCTTGTACTGGCCGGCAGTGTGCAGCTCCACATCAATATCGTTGCGCTTCAGCAGCCGGTTAAAGTTGGGAATTTGCGCCACCACGCCGATGGAACCAATGATAGAGAACGGCGCCGCCACAATGCGATCCGCAACGCAGGCCATCATGTAGCCACCGCTGGCGGCAACTTTATCCACTACCGCCGTCAGCTGCAGCCCCGCATCACGCAGACGTTGTAGCTGCGACGCGGCCAGGCCATAGCCGTGCACCACGCCACCGGGACTTTCCAGCCGCAGCAGCACTTCATCACCCGGCTGAGCCACCGCCAGCACGGCGGAGATCTCTTCGCGCAGCGAGCTGACTTCACCGGCGTCCATACTGCCTTTGAACTCCAGCACATAGAGAGTCGGCTTCGCCGCTTCAGTCACACCGGCTTTGGCATTGCGCTTTTCGGCTTTAGCTTTCTGTTTCTCTTCTTTCTTATGCTGCTTCAGCCACACTTTCTGCGCCTGCGGCTTCATCTTCGCCAGCTGCAGGTCCTCTTTCATCTCGCGATAGGCTTCGTCAAGATGGGTTAAGCGCAGCTGACCGCCGCTGTGACGTTTACGCAGCGCGGCATTGAGCACAATCAGTACAATAGCTGCGATCGCCACCACGACGGTGACGGCCTTGGCCAGAAATAATCCATAGCTGGAGAGTAAATCCATTCTGCCGCCTTATTAAACAGTGAATTACAGTCAAACCCTGAGTTTACCCGCTTTGATGTCATTCGTCGCCTGAAATGCCGGCAGGCGGCACAGAATGCGCGTTGCGGCGATTGCACCTTGCGCCAAATTGAGGCATAAAGCCAAAAAACCCTCTGACCTGCAAAGGACATCGCTGTGCATTATCAACCGAAAAGCGACCTGCTGGACAATCGCATCATTCTCGTGACCGGCGCTTCCGACGGCATCGGCCGCGAAGCCGCCCTGACCTATGCGCGCTACGGTGCGCGCGTGATTCTGCTCGGCCGCAATGCCACTACGCTACAGCAAACCGCTGAGGCGATTAATCAGCTCAATAAACAGCCCGCCGCTACGCTGCTGCTGGATCTGGCGCACGCCACACCGGAAAGCTGCCAGCAGCTGGCGCAACAGGTTGCCGCGCTGGTGCCGCGGCTGGATGGCGTGCTGCATAACGCTGGCATTCTCGGTGAGATCGTGCCGCTGGCGGAACTCGATCCGGCGGTCTGGCAGCAGGTGATGCAAATCAACCTCGACGCCACCTTCTATTTAACGCAGGCGCTGCTGCCGCTGCTGCTAAAATCCGACGCCGGTTCGCTGGTGTTCACCACCTCCAGCGTGGGCCGCACCGGCCGCGCGGGCTGGGGCGCGTATGCCGTGTCGAAATTCGCCACCGAAGGCATGATGCAGGTGCTGGCCGATGAGTATAAAAACCGCCATCTGCGGGTGAACTGCATCAATCCGGGCGGCACGCGCACCAAAATGCGCGCCAGCGCCTTCCCGGAGGAGAATGCCAGCCTGCTGAAAACCCCGGCCGACCTGATGCCGCTCTACCTCTATCTGATGGGCGATGACAGCCGCCGTAAAACCGGCATCAGCTACGATGCACAACCGGGGCGCAAGCCGGGACCGGCCAGCGCATGAGCGGTCGTCACCAGCAACGCCAGCAGCGGCTGAAAGAACAGGTTGACGCCCGCATCGCCGCCGCCACCGAAACGCGCGGCATCCTGATGGTGTTTACCGGCAACGGCAAAGGTAAAACCACCGCCGCTTTTGGCACCGCGCTGCGCGCCTGTGGCCACGGTAAAAACGTGGCTGCCGTGCAGTTTATTAAGGGTGAATGGCCTAACGGCGAACGCAATCTGCTGGCGCAGCACGGCGTGGAGTTTCAGGTGATGGCCACCGGCTTTACCTGGGAGACGCAAAACCGTGCCAGCGATACGGCCGCCTGCCAGCAGGTGTGGCAACACGCCAGACGCATGCTGCAAGACGCGTCGCTGGATCTGGTGATACTCGATGAAATCACCTACATGGTGAGTATGGATTATCTCGATCTGGATGAGCTGATCGCTGCACTGCAGCAGCGTCCGCCGCAGCAAAGTGTGATCATTACCGGGCGCGGCTGTCACCGCATGTTACTGGAGATGGCGGATACCGTCAGCGAGATGCGTCCGGTCAAACACGCGTTCGATGCCGGCATTCAGGCACAGCAGGGAATCGACTGGTAAAAACGGACGCCGCAGGCGCGGCGTCGGGGAGCATCAGGCACCGCGTTTGGTGTTGTTGCGACGCGGGCTGTTATTGCTTACCGCGCTATGGCGTTTCACCGCCCGGCGGATTTGGTTTGCTTTGGTGCGGCGACGATCTTTCTCGACCGCTACTTTGGTCACCGTCTCTTCCGGCAGTCCCACCAGCTTACGCAGGTAGTTGACCGCCGGCAGTTCCATCTCCATCCAGCCGCCGCGCGGCAGACCTTTTGGCAGCTGAATATCGCCGTAGCGCACGCGCATCAGACGGCTTACCTGCACGCCAACCGCTTCCCACAGACGACGCACCTCACGGTTACGCCCTTCCGTCAGGGTGACGTTGTACCACTGGTTAATGCCTTCGCCGCCAGCGAATTTGATGGTTTTGAACGCTGCCGGACCGTCTTCCAGCTGCACGCCCTTGCTCAGCTGACGCACTTTTTCGTCATCCACTTCACCAAATACGCGCACCGCGTATTCACGCTCAACTTCGCGGCTTGGGTGCATCAGGCGGTTGGCCAGCTCACCGTCGGTGGTGAACAACATCAGACCGCAGGTGTTCACGTCCAGACGGCCGACGGCAATCCAGCGTGAACCGCGCAGGCGCGGCAGACGATCAAATACCGTTGGGCGCCCTTCCGGATCGTTGCGCGTGCACAGCTCACCTTCCGGTTTGTAATACGCCAGTACGCGACACACCTCGGTGGCCGATTCAGCAATCGATACCAGATGGCCATCAATACGGATTTTCAGGGTTTTGTCATTTTCGATGCGATCGCCCAGCGTCGCCAGTTTGCCATCGACGCTGATGCGTCCGGCTGAAATCATTGCTTCGATTTCACGGCGCGAACCGTGTCCGGCGCGCGCTAATACTTTTTGTAATTTCTCGCTCATGGAGCTGCCTCGTTGTCGCCTTCCCAGGCGTCGTGGTAATGAAGAGGTAAGATACCGGCGTTACCAGGTCCCGTATCAGAATCTGTGACCGCTTCGCGCCAGGTGCCAGCGCGGACGGCCGGAGATTTTACACCAGCTACAGTTCCGTTAACACCTTTTCCTTTTCTGCCGATAATAAAGCGCCTGTGATCCGGAGGCTGAAGCGGGCAGTAAGGTCATTGATTCAGATTTCTGATTGATTTGCGTAACGAGCGTCAGGATGGCCTGCGCAACCCGCTGAAATTACGTCGTTTTGCCTGAGACCGTTTATTTATTTAATGACGCGCCGATTAGTGCCGCAATAGATTAAAGAGGCTCACCAGTCTGTTACCCGCAGCGTTCCCGGCCAGGCTGCAGATGTGCAAACAGAAAATCGGCGTAAAACACCGAAATCAGCACAAAGAACTAAATAGTGGTGTTAGTAAAGCTTATTGCAGCCAGCAGCACCAGCCATACAGCGGATTGGCGCTGCAGGTTGGATTAAGTCTGTATTTTCGCTTTTATTTGATAAAGATTAAATATGATGAATTGTTCTGCCGCGAAAACTGTGTAAAATTTAATCCTGAATTCGGCTAAGCAGTATCAGAAATTATTTTAATTACTTTTTATAAGCTTTAAAACAACAAGCCATTAACAAATAATGGTACAGCTGGCCTGATAATATAATCCGGCGCGCTCGGGAAATGGCGCGCTAATCGTTTCACGGATTGAATTTAATTTGTCTGTCGAAAGTCTTCACCAGGGATTTTGCTGACGGACATTAAATGAAGACCGCCATCATGAGAACCTCCCTGCTTTGGCCGGCGCTTGCAGCGCTGGCACTGAGCGGCTGTTCCGTGGGCCATACTGAGTACAGTCGTACGGCGCTGCAGCACGTGGATATGAGCGTGACCGGCATCCCGACGGTACTGGGTTTGGGCATCCTCGGTACAACCATTCCGTTAACGCCGGAATACAGTCTGACTGCCGCGCACGTGGCCAAAACCGCCGTGCAGCGCGTGAAGGCTTATCACCCCTATTGCGACGTCGCAATTATTTATCATAAAAACAATCCGGATACGCTGGCGAAATTCCGCAGCAGCGCGGTGGGCGAGCCAATTAAAATGTATGGCTATAGTTTTATTTCCGCGATGCCGGTCGAGTCGAGCGGCGTTAATCTGGCGCGCACCGCCATTAATAATCGCTGGAATAAAAAACCCTGTATGGCAATGGCTTCCGATGCCGGTGTCGTTCAGGGGATGTCAGGCGGCGCTGTCTATAATGCCGACCAGACAATCAGCGGAGTGATTGTGGGTTACAGCCATGAAATTGCTAACGTACGCAGCAAAAAAGTCATCTTAAAAGATGTCTCGCTGTACATTCCGTACGGCGATTTCAAACGCTGGCTGGAAGCCAATATCGGCCAGACGCCACAAACAGCGCCCGGCCCGGCGTAATTACAGGAACGGGCGGGTATCGCCTGCCCCTTCACGCACGATGACGGGCGCATCGCTGGTGAGATCGATCACGGTGGTTGGCTGCTGGCCCAGCGTTCCGCCATCAATAATTAAATCCACCAGCTTGCCGATGCTGTGCTGGATCTCTTCCGGATCGGATTCAGTGAAATCATTGCCTGGCAGCATCAGGGAGGTCGACATCATCGGCTCATTGAGGCGTTCCAGCAGCGCCAGCGCCACCGGATTTGACGGTACGCGCAGGCCGATGGTTTTACGTTTATCGTTCATCAGACGACGCGGCACTTCTTTGGTGGCCTTCAGAATGAAGGTGTAATTACCTGGCGTGTTGTTTTTCAGAATGCGAAACGCGCTGTTATCCACCTGTGAATAGGTCGACAGCTCAGAAAGATCGCGGCACATCAGGGTAAAGTTATGGTTACCATCGAGCTGACGAATGCGGCAGATGCGTTCCATGGCATTCTTCTCTTCCAGACGGCATCCCAGCGCGTAGCCGGAATCGGTCGGATAGACAATAACGCTGCCTTTGTTGAGATAATCCACCGCCTGATTAACCAGACGCGGCTGCGGATTTTCCGGATGAATGTGAAAAAGTTGACTCATAAAAACCTCATGTCACCCATCAACGTGCGATCTGACCGGCGCTAAAGCGGGAAAACGCTCCCAGACCGGCTCCACGCCGCCCGGCAGCCATAGCTTGCGCCCCAGTTCAATCCACGGACAGGGTTGGTGAAAATCGGACCCCTGCGAGGCCGCCAGCTGATTATCGCGCGCATAGCTCGCCAGCTGGGTACGTTCATTCGGTGCCTGCTGACACTGCGCCACTTCCATCGCATCGCCGCCTTCTGCGGCAAAATGCGCAATCAGTCGCTTCAGCCATTTGGCCGACAGCCCGTAGCGCGCAGGATGGGCCAGCACCGCCACGCCGCCAGAATGATGAATAGCATCAATGGCTTGTTTAATTGTACACCATTGTGGTGGCACGTAGCCGGTTTTGCCGCGCGCCAGATAGTTTTTAAATACCTGCGCCATGTTATCGGCTTTGCCCAGCTCTACCAGATAGCGGGCAAAATGCCCGCGGGTGATCACCCCGCCCTGCGCCAGACGCTGAGCGCCGGCCAGTGCGTCAGGAATGCGCGCGCGCTCCAGCCGTTCGGCAATCAGTTCTGCACGTGCCATACGGCACTGGTGCTGCTGCGCCAGAAAAGCGGTTAACGCCGGATGCTGCGTATCAACGTTGAGCCCGACAATATGAATTTCGTGGTTTTCCCACAGCGTCGACGCTTCCACACCGGCCAGTACCCGCAGCGGTAGCTGAAGCTGCTGCACCGCCGCCTGCGCTTCGGCAACGCCCGCCACGCTGTCGTGATCGGTAATCGCCAGCACGCCGACGTGCATCTCAACGGCACGCTGCACCAGCGCGGTCGGCGTCAGCAAACCGTCAGAAGCCTGGGTATGGCTGTGTAAATCATAAAGTGGAAAACGGGCGATATCTGACAAGGTCACTCCAGCGACTGCATTAAACCGGCTGGCATGATAACGATTTTGCCCGTAACTGAAAAAGGGTATTGACTTTTTTCACCCGAACCAGTTAACTAGTACACAAGTTCACACGTAACGGGTATTTAATCATGGCTCTTATCGGTACGCATGTTAATGGTTGGTGGCGCGATGATCCCTTTCACGGGCGACGTCGTCATGCACATTTTGCGTAACCGCAGTGCAGATACCTGAGCCCGCCACCGAGCGGGCTTTTTTTTGAGCGAAATTCAGAGAATCCATTATGGCTAATGCGAAACCTACATTGAAGTTGATTACCGGTACCGCGCCCTACCGCGAAGATCCGGCCGCAGTGTTTCATCAATTATGCGGCGCACGTCCGGCAACTCTGCTGCTTGAATCTGCCGATATCGACAGCAAGCAGAACCTGAAAAGCCTGCTGATTGTTGACAGTGCGCTGCGCATCAGCGCCCTCGGCAATGTTGTTACCCTGCAGGCGCTGTCGGAAAACGGCCGCGCGCTGCTGCCGCTGCTGGACGAAGCGCTGCCACCCGAGGTGCGCATCGCCGTTCGCCCGGACGGACGAGAGCTGCATTTCATGCCGGTTGAGGGTCTGCACGATGAAGACTCCCGCCTGAAGGCGCTGTCGGTGTTTGATGCGCTGCGTCTGATTCCGCATCTGGTGAACAGCCCAGCCGAAGAACGTGAAGCCATGCTGCTGGGCGGCCTGTTTGCCTACGATCTGGTGGCGGGATTTGAAGATCTGCCGCCGCTGCGCAATGACCAAAGTTGCCCGGACTACTGTTTCTACCTCGCCGAAACGTTACTGGTGATCGATCACCAGCAGCGCAGCGCCCGTCTGCAGGCCAGCCTGTTTGCGCCGTCCACCAGCGAGTTTCAGCGTCTGCAGAGCCGTATTGAACAGCTGCACGGTCAAATGACGCAGCCAGCGCCTGCGCTGCCGGTGCAGCGCGTCGAGCAGATGACGCTGAGCACCAGCCAGAGCGATGAGGCTTACTGCAACGTGGTGAGCGAACTGCAGCAGGCCATTCGCATCGGCGAAATTTTCCAGGTGGTACCGTCGCGCCGCTTCTCGCTGCCGTGCCCGTCACCGCTGGCGGCTTACGATACGCTGAAAAACAGCAACCCCAGCCCGTACATGTTCTTTATGCAGGATCAGGATTTTGCGCTGTTCGGCGCTTCGCCGGAGAGTTCGCTGAAGTATGACGCCAGCTCGCGCCAGATCGAAATCTACCCGATTGCCGGTACGCGTCCGCGCGGTCGCCATGCGGATGGCTCGCTGGATCGCGACCTGGACAGCCGTATTGAACTGGAAATGCGCACCGATCATAAAGAGCTGGCTGAGCACCTGATGCTGGTGGATCTGGCGCGCAACGACCTGGCGCGTATCTGTGTGCCCGGCAGCCGTTACGTGGCGGATTTAACCAAAGTGGACCGCTACTCGTTTGTGATGCATCTGGTGTCCCGCGTGGTTGGCACGCTGCGCAACGATCTTGATGTGTTGCACGCCTATCGCGCCTGCATGAACATGGGCACGCTGAGTGGTGCACCGAAAGTGCGTGCGATGCAGCTGATTGCGGAAAAAGAAGGCACGCGGCGCGGCAGCTACGGCGGCGCGGTCGGCTACTTTACCGCCAGCGGCGACCTTGATACCTGCATCGTCATCCGCTCCGCCTGGGTGGAAGGTGGCGTCGCCACTGTGCAGGCCGGTGCCGGCGTGGTGCTGGATTCTCAGCCTCAGGCTGAAGCGGATGAGAGCCGCAACAAAGCCCGCGCGGTATTGCGCGCCATCGCTACTGCCCATCACTGCAAGGAGATTTTCTGATGGCCGATATCCTGCTGCTCGATAATATCGACTCCTTTACCTACAACCTCGTTGATCAGCTGCGTACCTTTGGCCACAACGTGGTGATTTACCGCAACAACGTCCCGGCAGAAGTGCTGATCGACCGCCTGCAGCAGATGGAAAACCCGGTGCTGATGCTCTCACCCGGCCCTGGCGCACCGAAAGATGCCGGCTGCATGCCGCAGCTGTTACAGGCGCTGCGCGGTCAGCTGCCGATCATTGGTATCTGTCTCGGCCATCAGGCCATTGTCGAAGCTTACGGCGGGCACGTCGGCCAGGCGGGCGAAATTCTGCACGGCAAAGCCTCCGCCATTACCCATGATGGCGAGGCGATGTTTACCGGCCTCAGCAACCCGCTGCCGGTGGCGCGTTACCACTCGCTGGTGGGCAGCAATACGCCGGCGGAACTGACGGTTAACGCCAGCTACAACGGCATGGTGATGGCGGTGCGTCACGAAACGGACCGCGTGTGCGGCTTCCAGTTCCATCCCGAGTCGATTCTCACCACGCAGGGCGCACGTCTGCTGGAGCAAACACTGGCCTGGGCGCTGGCGAAATAACAGGGAGATGATGATGCAAACTATTCTGGAAAAACTGTATCAGGCGCAAACGCTGAGCCAGGCCGAGAGCCACCAGCTGTTCAGCGCGATTATTACCGGACAGCTGGAGCCGACGCAGCTGGCAGCGGCGCTGATCGCCATGAAAGTGCGTGGCGAGCGCCCGGAAGAGATCGCCGGTGCCGCCTCCGCGCTGCTGGCCGATGCCAGACCGTTCCCGCGTCCGGACTATACCTTTGCCGATATCGTTGGCACCGGCGGTGACGGCAGCAACAGCATTAATATTTCAACGGCCAGCGCCTTTGTCGCCGCCACCTGCGGGCTGAAAGTGGCCAAGCACGGCAACCGCAGCGTCTCCAGCAAATCCGGATCTTCCGATCTGCTGGCCGCTTTCGGTATCAATCTCGACATGCCGGCGCAGCAGGCACGGCAGGCGCTGGACGATCTCAACGTCTGCTTCCTGTTTGCGCCGCAGTATCACAGCGGTTTCCGCCACGCGATGCCGGTGCGCCAGCAGCTGAAAACCCGCACGCTGTTTAACGTGCTGGGTCCGCTGATCAACCCGGCGCGCCCACCGCTGGCGGTGATAGGCGTTTATAGTCCGGAACTGGTGCTGCCCATCGCCCAGACGCTGAAAGTACTGGGCTACCAGCGTGCTGCCGTGGTGCACGGTGGCGGCATGGATGAAGTGGCGCTGCACAGTGCGACCCAGGTCGCGGAGCTGCGTGACGGCGAGATCACCAGCTATCAGCTGACGCCGGAAGACTTTGGCTTCAGCTTCCAGCCGAAAGAGGCACTGGCCGGCGGCACACCGGAAGAAAACCGTGACATTCTGACGCGTTTGCTCCAGGGTAAAGGCCAGCCCGCCCACGAGCAGGCTGTTGCGGTAAATGTCGCAATGTTGCTGAAAGTATTCGGAAATGAAGATTTGCGCGATAACGCTGAGCGCGCCATGGCTGCCATTCGCAGCGGTCAGGCGTACGAGCGCGTTGTGGCACTGGCAGCGAGAGGATGAAATGAGTATCAAGGGCACCGTATTAGAGAAAATTGTGCAGGATAAAGCCCTGTGGGTTGAAGCACGTAAATCGCAGCAGCCGCTGGCCTCCTTCCAGAACGATCTGCAGCCGGCGGAGCGTCATTTTTACGAGGCGCTGCGTGGCACGCGCACCGTCTTCATTCTGGAGTGTAAAAAAGCCTCCCCGTCGAAAGGGCTGATTCGCGCCGATTTTGATCCCGCGACTATCGCCGGGATCTATCGCCATTACGCCTCTGCGGTGTCAGTGCTGACCGATGAGAAATATTTCCAGGGCAGCTTTGATTTCCTGCCGGTGGTCAGCGCCGCCATCACGCAGCCGGTGCTGTGCAAAGACTTTATTATTGATCCCTACCAGATTTACCTGGCGCGCCATTATCAGGCCGATGCCATTCTGCTGATGCTGTCAGTACTGGATGATGAGCAGTACCGTCAGCTGGCTGCGGTGGCGCATAGCCTGAAAATGGGCGTGCTGACCGAAGTCAGTAATGAAGAAGAGCTGGAGCGCGCTATCGCGCTGGAAGCTAAAGTGGTCGGCATCAACAACCGCGATCTGCGTGATTTGTCGATTGACCTGAATCGCACGCGTCAGCTGGCCCCACGTCTCAGCCATGGCGTCACCGTGATCAGCGAGTCCGGCATCCATAACTACGCCCAGGTGCGCGAGCTGAGCCATTTTGCTAACGGCTTTTTAATTGGCTCGGCGCTGATGGAAGAGCACGACCTCGACGCCGGTGTGCGCCGCGTGCTGCTGGGCGATAACAAGGTGTGCGGCCTGACCCGCCCGGAAGATGCGCAGGCCGCGCATCAGGCTGGCGCGCTGTATGGCGGCGTGATCTTTGCCGCCGGTTCGCCGCGCCAGGTTAACGAGGCGCAGGCGCAGGCGGTGATCGCCGCTGCGCCGCTGAAGTATGTCGGCGTGTTCCGCAATCAGGCTATCAGTGACGTTGTCACGTTAGCCACGCGTTTATCGCTTGCGGCCGTTCAGCTGCACGGCGACGAAGACAAAGCCTACGTTGCAGAACTGCGCCAGGCGCTGCCAGCCAGCGTGCGCATCTGGAAGGCACTGAGCATTCAGGATCGGTTGCCGCCACGCGACTGGCCGCACGTTGATCGCTACGTGCTGGATAATGGCCAGGGTGGCAGCGGTCAGCGCTTTGACTGGTCGCTGCTGCAGGGTGAAGACCTGGCTGATGTGCTGCTGGCCGGCGGCCTGAGCGCCGATAACTGCGTCGAAGCCGCTCAGCTCGGCTGCGCCGGCCTCGACTTCAACTCCGGCGTGGAGTCCGCGCCGGGCATCAAAGATGCCAGCAAAGTCGCGGCGGTATTCCGCACGCTGCGCGCCTATTAATTGCGTCTGCCCGCCTGCGGGCGGGCCGGATAAGGAAGAGGACACGATGACGACATTACTTAATCCCTACTTTGGCGAATTCGGCGGCCAGTATGTGCCGCAGATTTTGATGCCAGCACTGCGTCAGCTGGAAACGGCCTTTGTTGAAGCACAGCGCGATCCGGCGTTTCAGTCAGAATTTACTGACCTGCTGAAAAACTACGCCGGTCGCCCGACGGCCCTGACGCTGTGCAGCAACCTGACCAAAGGCAGCAAAACCCGCCTGTACCTGAAGCGCGAAGACCTGCTGCACGGCGGCGCACACAAAACTAACCAGGTGCTGGGCCAGGCGCTGCTGGCAAAACGCATGGGCAAAAACGAGATCATCGCGGAAACCGGCGCCGGTCAGCACGGCGTGGCGTCGGCACTGGCGTGTGCCCTGCTCGGCATGAAATGCCGTATTTACATGGGCGCGAAAGACGTTGAGCGTCAGTCACCCAACGTGTTCCGTATGCGGCTGATGGGCGCAGAGGTGATTCCGGTACACAGCGGCTCGGCCACGCTGAAAGATGCCTGTAACGAGGCGCTGCGCGACTGGTCCGGCAGCTACGAAACCGCGCACTACATGCTCGGCACTGCCGCAGGTCCGCATCCGTTCCCGACCATTGTGCGTGAATTCCAGCGCATGATTGGCGAAGAGACCAAAGCGCAGATTCTGGAAAAAGAGGGTCGCCTGCCGGATGCGGTACTGGCGTGCGTCGGCGGCGGTTCTAACGCCATCGGCATGTTTGCGGATTTCATCGAAGAGAGCAGCGTGCGCCTGATCGGCGTGGAGCCTGCGGGTCACGGTATTGACACCGGTGAGCACGGTGCGCCGCTCAAGCACGGTCGCGTTGGCATCTATTTCGGCATGAAGGCGCCGATGATGCAGACCGAAGAGGGACAGATCGAAGAGTCCTACTCCATCTCTGCCGGTCTCGATTTCCCGTCGGTCGGTCCGCAGCATGCGCACCTGAACAGCACCGGCCGCGCTGACTACGTGTCAATCACGGATGATGAAGCGCTGGAGGCCTTTAAGACGCTGTGTCGTGCAGAAGGCATCATTCCGGCACTGGAGTCATCGCACGCGCTGGCGTATGCGCTGAAGATGATCCGCGAAAACCCGGACAAAGAGCAGCTGCTGGTGGTGAACCTTTCCGGCCGCGGCGACAAAGACATCTTTACCGTTCACGATATTCTGAAAGCTAAGGGAGAGATCTGATGGAGCGTTATAATCAGCTGTTTCAACGTCTGTCCGCGAAACAGGAAGGCGCGTTTGTGCCCTTCGTCACCCTTGGCGATCCGTCGCCGGCGCTGTCGCTGAAGATTATTGATGCGCTGGTCGCGGGCGGTGCGGATGCGCTGGAGCTGGGGATTCCGTTCTCCGATCCGCTGGCCGATGGCCCGACCATTCAGGGCGCTACGCTGCGTGCCTTTGCCGCCGGCACCACCGTGGCGCAGTGTTTTGAAATGCTGGCCACCGTGCGCCAGAAATACCCCGATCTGCCGATTGGCCTGCTGATGTACGCCAACCTGGTGTTCAGCAGAGGTATCGACAACTTCTACGCGCAGTGCGCTGCGGTGGGCGTTGACTCGGTGCTGGTGGCTGACGTGCCGGTGGAAGAGTCGGCACCGTTCCGCCAGGCGGCGATGCGTCACAACATTGCGCCGATCTTTATCTGTCCGCCCAACGCGGATGACGATCTGCTGCGCGAAATCGCCTCGCACGGCCGTGGCTACACCTATCTGCTGTCACGCGCCGGCGTTACCGGTGCGGAAAATCGCGCCAGCCTGCCGCTGCATCATCTGATTGAGAAGCTGCACGAATATCATGCTGCGCCGCCGCTGCAGGGCTTCGGCATCTCTGAGCCGGGTCAGGTGAAAGAGGCCGTTGCCGCCGGAGCCGCCGGAGCCATCTCCGGCTCGGCCATCGTGAAAATCATCGAGCGTAATCAGAACGACCCAACGGCGCTGCTCAGCGAACTGCAAACGTTCGTCAGCGATCTCAAAGCGGCTACCCGCTGAGTTGGCACGGCCCTGCACTGGCTGCAGGGCCCTTCTTACTTCCTGCCTCCTTTTTTTCCCTAGCGACAAACTTTTTCATCGCGCCTGAGTTGCCGAAATGCGAGGCACGGCCCACACTTAAGCGTGCCGTCACGTTACGGTGCACCACCATCTATGACAGGGAGATAACCAATGAAATTGTTCAAAGTCGTTGCGGGTTTTTTAGTGGCTGCAGTGATGGCGCTCACCTTAAGTGCCTGTGCACCAACAGCAACAAAGGAAGGGACCGGCGGTTACATCGATGACACGGTCATTACCACCAAAGTGAAGGCTCAGCTGCTGAATGACGAGGCGCTGAAATCGACAGAAATTAACGTTGAGACCTTCAAAGGGAAAGTACAGCTGAGCGGCTTTGTCAGCTCGCCGCAGATGGCCAACCGTGCGGTTGCGGTAACGCGTAACGTGGCGGGGGTAAAATCCGTCGTCAACAATATGCAGATTAAGTAACTAAACGGGCGACCTGCGGGTCGCCCTTTTTCTTTCTGGTGTAAAAATCAGAAACGGTAGCCCGCGCCAAAGAAGAACACCCACGGATCGATGCGGGTATTGATATTCTGCTGTTCGCCCGCCGCTTTGAATTTCACTTCGGTATCGATGTCCATGTACCACAATGATGCGTTGAGCATCCAGTCGCGGTTGATCTGATAATCCAGCCCGACCTGACCCGCCACGCCCCAGGAGTCTTTCACGCTCAAATCGCTCAGCTGCGCATCCTGCCCGGTCTGGTTGAACTTCGCATCGTAGAAGGTGGTGTAGTTGATCCCGACGCCAACGTAAGGGCGCAGCGCGCTTTGGCTGTCGAAAAAGTAGTACTGCGCCATCAGGGTGGGCGGCAGCTGACGCACGGTAGCGAGGTTGCCGGTCGGGCCAAGTCCCACTTTGTGGCGGAACGGCGTGGCCGCCAGCAGCTCAACGCCGATATTGTCGGTCGCCATCCAGGTAAACGTCAGACCCAGCTGGGTATCATTACTGACGCTGAAGCCGCCCATACCCAGCACATTATCAGAGCCTTCGGTCGGACGAACGGTCGCGCTACCGGCGCGCACAAAAAAATCACCGGCCTGGTGAGCCAGTGCCAGTTGCGGGATCGCCAGCGCCAGCAGCAGCGCGCATTTAGCCAGTTTCATAATCACTCCTTTGCCGGAAAACAGGGTATTGAGGTTAATCGCGGCACAAGATTTACCCCTTTTTTGCCAAAAGATCATCAGCATCAATTCAAATTAATCACTTATAAAACAATGAATTGATTCAGATCAATTTTGCCTTTACAAGCGGACATAAAAATCCTGTTGCCGCCGTGACACGGCGTGATTATGTTGCTATTCCCCTTTTGTGATTTTGGTTCGAAGCCTCAGGAGTGGCGGGCGATCAGATGAGCGATTTACTTAACCCCTGTATGACCTGTGGCGCCTGCTGCGCCCATTTTCGCGTTTCTTTTTACTGGGCCGAAGCCGACGACGGCGGTGGCGCGGTGCCGGTTGAACTGACGGAACCCCTGAGCCTGCTGATGCGCAACATGCGCGGCACCAACGATCGTGCTCCGCGCTGCGTGGCGCTGCAGGGTGAAATTGGCGGCTGTGTTTCCTGTGGGATTTATGCGCAGCGGCCGTCACCGTGCCGGGAGTTCGCCATGTCCGGCGAAAATGGCGTGCCGAATGACGCCTGCGATCGCGCCCGGGCGCGCTATGGTTTACCCCCGCTTTTTCACCCTTCTTTACCTGAGATGACAGAAAGTTATGGGATTCCGGGTGCCAGCCTGCCTGCAGAACATGTACAATCGCCGGGTTAATTAACCCGGTTCCTTCAAGGAGTGTACATGTCTATCACGGCAAGCTCGTTATACCGTGACACAGGAAATTTTCTGCGCCATCAGCTGGTCACCATCGTGCTGATGGCGTTGCTGACCTCGTTTATTACCGTGATTGTTGGCCACGCCCTGACGCCGGGCGAGGATCAGTTATCCCTGCTCAGCCAGACCGACAGCAGCGCCTCATCGCTGTTTGAAATCGTCCAGAACATGTCACCGGATCAGCAACGCATTCTGCTGCGCGCCTCTGCCGCGGGCACTTTCGCTGCCCTGATTGGCAACACGCTGCTATTGGGCGGCATGCTGTGCCTGCTGCCGATGGTATCCAGTGGACAGCGCGTCAGCGCGCTGCGCGCGATTGGCGCCTCTGCGCCGCTGCTGCCGAAACTGCTGGTGCAGACCTTCCTGATCACCCTGCTGGTTCAGCTGGGCTTTATGGTACTGATGGTGCCGGGTGTGATTCTGGCGATTCTGCTGTCGCTGGCGCCGGTGATGCTGGCAAGTGAAAAAATGGGCATTTTCAGTGCGATGCGCGCCAGTATGCGTCTGGCCTGGAAGAACATTAAGGTGATTGCCCCGGCGATTATTCTGTGGCTGCTGGCGAAAATTGCGCTGATGTTCTTCTTCTCCACCCTGACCGTGCTGCCTGCCAATATCGCTTCGGTGGTGCTCAACGCGCTGGGCAACCTGGTATCAGCCATTCTGATTATCTATTTGTACCGGCTGTATATGCTGTTACGTTAAGCGTTACGGCGCCCGTGGCGGCGCCGTAACTCAACGCTCCTGCCCCTGACTGGAAACGCTATGAAGCAGTTACTCGATTTTCTTCCCCTGGTAGTTTTCTTTATTTTCTACAAGCTGTACGACATTTTCGTCGCCTCCGGCGCGTTGGTGGTGGCGACCGGTATCGCGCTGGTGGTCAGCTGGGTGCTGTACCGCAAGCTGGAAAAGATGACCATTTTCACCTTTGTGCTGGTTGCGGTGTTCGGCACCCTGACCTATGTGTTCCACAACGATGAGTTCATCAAGTGGAAAGTCACGGTGATTTACTCGCTGTTTGCGCTGGCGCTGCTGTACAGCCAGTGGTTTATGCAGCAACCGCTGATCCAGACCATGCTTGGCAAAGAGCTGCAGCTGCCGGGTGCGGTATGGCGTCGGCTGAATATCGCCTGGGCCCTGTTCTTCCTGGCCTGCGGCCTGGCGAATATTTATGTGGCGTTTTGGTTATCCCAGGCGTTTTGGGTTAACTTTAAAGTGTTCGGTCTTACCGGCCTGACCCTGCTGTTTACGCTGTTAAGCGGCCTGTACATCTGGCGACAGATGCCGCAACAAGAACAAAAATAATCGATGCAGCCTGGTCTCCGCCGGGCTTGTCTTCACCTGCAGAAGAACTGAGCAATGGACGAAAAACATAAGTTGCCGCAAGGCGAGATGGTCTCGCGTACCCTGGCGATGCCGGCAGATACCAATGCCAACGGTGATATCTTCGGCGGCTGGCTGATGTCGCAGATGGATATGGGCGGCGCGATACTGGCTAAAGAGATTGCCAAAGGTCGCGTGGTAACGGTGCGCGTGGACGGTATGACCTTCCTCAAGCCCGTCGCCGTCGGCGATGTGGTGAGTTGCTACGCGCGCTGCATCCGCACCGGCAATAGCTCGATGACCATCAACGTGGAAGTGTGGATTAAAAAAGTGTCGTCCGAACCGATCGGCCAGACTTACTGCGCCACCGAAGCGGTGTTTGTTTATGTGGCGGTCGATAACAGCGGGAAATCCCGTCCGCTGCCGGAAGGCCAGGCCAATCTGAGCAATTAAGCGTATAAAAAAGCGGCCCGGAATGGCCGCTTTTTGTTTGCCTGTCTGGCTTTACTCGATGTTCGCGCCGCCGTTAATGCGGAACACGATGTTCATCGTCAGCCCCTTGCCCGGCCGCCCTGGCTGATAGCGCCACTTCTTCATCGCCTGCTTCACTTCGCGCTCAAACATGTTGCGCGGCTCGGCGGACAAAATCTCGACGTTATCGACGCGCCCATCGCTGTCCACGTCAAACTTCACCCGCACCCGCCCTTCAACGCGCAGCGCGAACGCACGCGCCGGATACGCCGGCTTGCTGACGCTCATCGCTTTCGGTCCATCCGACACCGTCTGCGTCGGGGCCGGGTTATTCTTCGGTGCCGTAGAGGGGCGCGTTTGCGCGGCTGGCGCGTCCTGTTTAAACGGATTCTCCTGCGGCTTCACCTGCTGGCGCGGCTTCGGCTCTGCCTTTTTCTCCACCTTTGGCTTCGGTTTCGGCTTTGGCTTCGGTTTAGGTTCCGGCTTAGGGATCGGCACCGGCTCGGCTTTTGGTGGCTCTGGCGCGACTTCCGGCTCGGGTTCCGGCTCGGGCGGCGGCGGCGGGGTTACGGCTGCCGGTGCCGGTTCAGGCTGCACTTCCGGTGCCACCATGCTAATGCTGATAGGCTGAGACGCTTTAGGAACCTCAATGGTCTGATGAAATGAAGCATAAAGAATGCCGGCGATTACCGAACCGTGAAGGAGCACGGATAAAATCACGGACACAGGCGTTCGGGTTGGAAAAGGCGTAGTCAACGTCGTCATATCAGTCATGTTCATTGAGTGAAGCGCTGATTTTAAATGCAAATAGCAATCAGTTTCAATAAGCACGCTACTGAAGCCCAAAAGAAAGGCGCTTTTTAACCCTGCCTGCGTTGCAGCGCGCGCCCATTATCTTTCGTTTGCACTATGTTTAGCGATCACTTAACGTGTCTCGCAAATTCGGCAAGTCTAACGGGAGTATCCCATCGTGCTTTACGTCATTTATGCGGAAGATACCGCAGATTCACTGGAAAAACGTAACTCTGTGCGCCCGGCACACCTGGCGCGTCTGCAGCTGCTGCAGGATGAGGGGCGTCTGATTGTCGCCGGTCCTCTGCCTGCCGTCGACAGTAATGAGCCGGGCCCGGCTGGTTTCACCGGTTCTGTGATTGTTGCCGAGTTCTCATCGCTGGAAACGGCCCAGTCGTGGGCCAATGACGATCCATATATCGCCGCTGGCGTGTACGATAAAGTCACGGTTAAACCGTTTAAACGGGTGTTCTGATGCAGTGGCAGCCCCTTCTGTTGTTAGTGCTGGTGCTGCTGCTGATTGGTCGTGCGCTGTGGCTGTGGCGCCGTCAGGGCTGGCGTCAGGCACGCCAGCACATCGTCATGCTGGTGGTACTGGCGGCAGCCCTGCAGATAGTGAATGTTTCACTGGTATTACGCGGCCACTGACGACCGCGTTCATTGCTCAGGTATTCTGCGTGATAAACAGGATAGAGCGACGCTGCTGCTGCGCTACCTGATGACGAATCGCATGGATGCGCTTATAACGACGTGACTGCCCTTCCAGCCAGCGGGCACGACGGCGATGCGCCTGGCGTAACATTCTCCAGCGGGCCACTTCATTTCTGCTGCGTCTCATCACATCCTCTCTGACTGGCTAAACCCGCGACGCATTATAGTGATCTGGCTAAAAATGCCAAATCGAAACCTTCATCGAAACGTCATCAACGATTAAAGGTTTCGCTGGCGCAGATCAACACGTAAACTTTGCCCATCAAAGCGCGAACGGGACGTCCACTTTATGACCACATTTTATACCCTTATCAGCTGGTTGCTGCTGTTTGGCTACTGGCTGCTGATTGCCGGGGTTACGCTGCGCATCCTGATGAAGCGGCGTGCGGTGACCTCGGCGATGGCCTGGCTGCTGATCATCTACATTCTGCCGCTGGTGGGTATTATCGCCTATCTGTCGTTTGGCGAACTGCATTTAGGTAAACGTCGCGCAGAACGCGCCCGCACCATGTGGCCCTCGACCGCCAAATGGCTCAACGACCTGAAACAGTGTCGTCACATTTTCGCGACTGAACACAGCGACGTGGCGCGTTCCCTGTTCGAGCTGTGCCGTCATCGTCAGGGTATTGCCGGCGTTAAAGGCAATCAGCTGCAGCTGCTGACCAGCGCCGATGACGTGATGCAGGCGCTGATCCGCGATATTCAGCTGGCGCGCCATAATATTGAGATGGTGTTTTACATCTGGCAGCCGGGTGGTCTGGCTGATGATGTAGCGGAATCGCTGATGGCTGCCTCACGGCGCGGCGTGCACTGCCGCCTGATGCTGGACTCCGCCGGCAGCGTGGCGTTCTTCCGCAGTCCGTGGGTGGGCATGATGCGCAACGCCGGTATTGATGTAGTCGAGGCATTGCAGGTCAGCCTGTGGCGTGTATTCCTGCGCCGCATGGATTTGCGTCAGCATCGCAAAGTGGTACTGATCGATAACTATATTGCCTATACCGGCAGCATGAACCTGGTGGATCCGCGCTTCTTTAAACAGGATGCTGGCGTGGGTCAATGGATTGATCTGATGGCGCGCATGGAGGGCCCGGTGGCCACCACCATGGGCATCGTCTACGCCTGCGACTGGGAAATCGAAACCGGCAAACGCATTCTGCCGCCAGCGCCGGACGGCAATGTGATGCCGTTTGAGCAGGAGAGCGGTCACACCATTCAGGTGATCGCCTCAGGGCCGGGCTTCCCGGAGGACATGATTCATCAGGCGCTGCTGACGGCGGTGTATTCGGCGCGCGAGCAGTTGATCATGACCACGCCCTACTTCGTGCCGAGCGACGACTTACTGCACGCCATCTGTACCGCCGCGCTGCGTGGCGTTGAGGTGAGCATTGTTGTACCGCGCCACAATGACTCGCTGCTGGTCGGCTGGGCCAGCCGCGCCTTCTTCACTGAACTGCTGGAAGCCGGGGTGAAAATCTACCAGTTTGAAGATGGCCTGTTGCACACCAAGAGCGTGCTGGTGGACGGTCAGCTCAGTCTGGTGGGCACGGTGAACCTGGATATGCGCAGCCTGTGGCTCAACTTCGAGATCACGCTGGTGGTGGATGATGACGGCTTTGGTAGCGATCTCGCCACGGTCCAGGATGATTATATCGCCCGCTCGCGTCTGCTGGACGGCGCGCGCTGGGCAAAACGTGCCTGGTGGCAGCGCATCGTCGAACGACTGTTTTACTTCTTTAGCCCTTTACTGTAAAACGAGCGAAAATATTACCGCCTCAGGGCAAGCAGGAATGACCATGGATTTAAATAATCGCCTTACTGAAGATGAAACGCTGGAACAGGCTTACGATATTTTTCTTGAGCTGGCAGGCGATAACCTCGATCCGGCAGACATCATTCTGTTCAATCTGCAATTTGAAGAGCGCGGCGGCGCCGAGCTGTTTGATCCATCCGAAGACTGGCAGGAACATGTGGATTTCGATCTCAACCCTGACTTCTTTTCAGAAGTGGTGATCGGCCTCGGTGAAGCGGACGGCGAACCGATTACCGATGTGTTCGCGCGCATCCTGCTGTGCCGCGAGAAAGACCATAAGCTGTGTCATATTCTGTGGCGTGAATAAGCCGCAGCGCATAAAAAAACGCCGGGCTGTGCCCGGCGTTGTTGTTTATGGCACCGCTATTAAAGCGGATCAACCTTCAGACAGGATACCGCATGGCGGAAACTGCCTTCCAGTAGCGGTCGGGTTTTGGCGCACTCCGGGCCGGCAATCGGGCAGCGGGTACGGAACACGCAGCCTGATGGCGGATTGATTGGCGACGGCAGTTCCCCTTCCAGCAGCTGAATCTGCTTATTCTTCTCCAGGTCCGGATCAGGAATCGGCACCGCCGACATCAGCGCTTTGGTATACGGATGCTGCGGATCGTTATACACCGCATCATAGGTACCCAGCTCAACCGCGTGGCCGAGATACATCACCAGTACGCGATCAGAGATGTGCTTCACCACCGCCAGGTCATGCGCGATGAAGATCAGCGACAGGCCCATTTCACGCTGCAGTTTCTGCAGCAGGTTAACCACCTGCGCCTGAATCGACACGTCGAGCGCCGACACCGGCTCATCACAGATAATCAGCTTCGGCTCAAGAATCAGTGCACGAGCGATACCGATACGCTGGCACTGGCCACCGGAGAACTCGTGCGGATAGCGGTTGATGAGGTTCGGCAGCAGACCGACCTTCATCATCATGGTTTTAACCTTATCCTTCACTTCCTGACGCGGCATCTTTGGATAGTAGGTGCGTAGCGGTTCGGCGATGATGTCACCAATGGTCATACGCGGGTTGAGCGAGGCCAGCGGGTCCTGAAAGATCATCTGAATGTCACTGCGCGCCTGACGCCACTCTTCCTGGCTCTGGCCCAGCAGATCGCGCCCCAGCCACGCCACGCGCCCGTCGGTGGCTTTCACCAGACCGATAATGGCGCGCGCCAGCGTGGATTTGCCGCAGCCGGATTCACCGACCACGCCGAGGGTTTCGCCTTCATACAGACGCAGACTGACACCATCCACCGCTTTCAGGGTTTTCGGCGGCTGCCAGAACCACTGCTTGCCGTCTTTGATATCGAAATGCACCTTGAGATCGGCGATTTCCAGCAACACTTTTTTCTCTTCAATTACGGTGCTCATACTAACTCCTCCACCGGTTTGAAGCAGGCGCGCAGGCGCCCTTCGGCAAACGGTTCAAGCGGCGGTGATTTGGCACAAATATCCATGGCATATGCGCAGCGCGGCTGGAACGGACAGCCCTGCGGCAGACGCAACAGGTTGGGCGGGTTGCCGGGAATGGTGGTCAGCGACTCACCCTCCGCGTCAAGACGCGGCACCGCGCTCAGCAAACCGATCGAGTACGGATGTGCCGGCTGGTAGAACACATCGCGCGCACGGCCATACTCCATGGTGCGCCCGGCATACATCACCAGTACCTTGTCACAGATCCCGGCAACAACGCCGAGATCGTGAGTGATCATGATGATGGCGGTGTTAAATTCACGCTTCAGCTCATTCAGCAGCGTCATGATTTGCGCCTGCACGGTGACATCCAGCGCGGTGGTTGGCTCATCGGCAATCAGCAGCTTTGGCCGGCACAGCAGCGCCATGGCGATCATTACGCGCTGACGCATGCCACCGGAAAACTCGTGCGGGAACATTTTCATGCGCTTGCGTGCTTCCGGCATTTTCACCGCATCCAGCATGCGCACCGACTCTTCAAACGCCTGGGCGCTGCTCATGCCTTTGTGCAGTTTCAGCACCTCCATCAGCTGTTCGCCGACGCGCATGTACGGATTGAGCGATGTCATCGGGTCCTGGAAAATCATCGCAATCTGCTCCGCGCGCAGCTTGTTCAGCTTGCTTTCCGGCAGATTGAGAATTTCGCTGCCGTTGAACTGCGCCGAGCCGCCAATGCGACCATTTTTCGCCAGCAGTCCCATCAGTGCAAACGCGGTTTGCGATTTTCCGGAGCCGGATTCACCGACAATGCCCAGCGTTTCACCGGCGCGCAGGGAAAAGTTGAGGTCGTTCACAGCGGTCACGTCGCCGTCGTGGGTACTGAAGGTAACGCGCAGATCTTTAACGTCCAGCAGCAGGTTAGCGTTTCCCGCAGGTGCAGCCGCCAGCGGCTGCTGAGTATCATGATGGGTCATCGGGAAACTCCTTAACGATCTTTCGGGTCGAGGGCGTCACGCAGGCCATCGCCGATAAAGTTGAAACAGAACAACGTCACCACCAGGAATCCCGCCGGGAACATCAGCAGCCACGGTGATACTTCCATCGAGTTGGCGCCGTCGCTCAACAGCGCGCCCCAGCTGCTCAGTGGTTCCTGGGTACCGAGGCCAAGGAAGCTCAGGAAGGATTCAAACAGGATCATGCTTGGCACCAGCAGCGAGGCATACACCACCACCACACCCAGCACGTTCGGCACGATGTGGCGCAGCACGATATTGCCGGTAGAAACGCCGCCGACCTGTGCCGCTTCGATGAACTCTTTGCGCTTCAGTCCCAGCGTCTGGCCGCGCACGATACGCGCCATATCCAGCCATGACACCATGCCAATGGCAACGAAGATCAGCAGGATATTGCGGCCAAAGAAGGTCACCAGCAGGATGACGAAGAACATAAACGGGAACGAGTTGAGGATTTCCAGGATACGCATCATCACCGAGTCAATCTTGCCGCCGAGGTAGCCGGCCAGCGAACCGTACAGCGTGCCCACCAGCACCGCGATCAGCGCTGAAGCGATGCCAACCATCAGTGAGATACGGCCGCCAATCGCCACGCGCACCAGCAGGTCACGTCCCGAAGAGTCGGTGCCAAACCAGTGCCCTGAGGTGGTGTCCGGCGGTGCAGACATCATCGCCCAGTCGGTATCATCATATTTGAACTGCGCCAGCATCGGGGCGAACACCACGAACAGCGCAATCACCAGCAGCACCAGCAGGCTGATAAGGGCCGCACGGTTATGAATAAAGCGGCGACGTGCGTCCTGCCACAGGCTGCGCCCTTCCACTTCCAGCTTTTCGCTGAACGCGTCCAGAGCTTCGCTATTTTTCTTACTTAACATCATGAGCGAGCTCCACCATCAGTAACGAATTTTCGGATCGATAACGGCGTACAGCACGTCAACGATCGCGTTGAACAGGATAGTCAGCACGCCGACCAGAATGGTCAGGCTCATCACCAGCGAGTAGTCACGGTTCAGTGCGCCGTTGACGAACAGCTGACCGATGCCCGGCAGACCGTAGATTGATTCGATTACCATCGAACCGGTGATGATGCCAACAAACGCCGGCCCCATATAGGAGAGCACCGGCAGCAGCGCCGGCTTCAGCGCGTGGCGCAGCACGATACGGCGCAACGGCAGCCCTTTCGCACGCGCGGTGCGGATGAAGTTGGAGTGCATCACTTCAATCATCGAGCCGCGGGTGATACGGGCGATACTGGCGATGTAAGCCAGTGACAGCGCCACCATCGGCAGCAGCATGTAGTTCCACTGCCCGCCATTCCAGCCGCCGCCCGGCAGCCAGCGCAGAGTGATGGCAAAGATCAGTACCAGCAGCGGTGCCACCACGAAGCTGGGAATGACCACCCCGGTCATCGCCACCCCCATGACCGCGTAATCCCACAAACTGTTTTGCTTCAGCGCGGCGATAACCCCCGCCGTGACGCCCAGCACCACCGCAAGGAAGAAGGCTGCCAGCCCCAGTTTGGCCGATACCGGAAACGCATGACCAACCAGGTAGTTAACCGAGTAGTCTTTATATTTAAACGACGGCCCGAAATCGCCGTGTGCCAGCTGCACCAGGTAGCTGAGATACTGTTTGCCGATCGGGTCGTTGAGATGATATTTGGCCTCAATGTTGGCCATGACTTCCGGCGCCAGCGCACGCTCGCCGGTGAACGGACTGCCGGGTGCCAGTCGCATCATAAAGAAGGAGATGGTGATCAGAATGAATAGCGTCGGGATGGCTTCAAGGAGCCGACGCAGGATGAATTTTAACATTGCCGTACCTACCAGGCTGTTGCTTCACAAAGTCAAAAAGGCGGCGCCGCAGCACCGCCACTGTCGATAGCCTGAGTGCTATTAATGCTTAATGATGTACAGGTTCTTATCCAGGGTTTTATCCAGCGGATCGTTGCCGGTGTAGCCGCCAACGTACGGTTTCACCAGACGCGCGTTCACGTAGTAGTAAACCGGCACGATGGTGCTGTCTTTATCCAGGATCTGCTCTGCTTTCTGATAATCGGCCACGCGCGCTTTGTCATCCGCCGCTTTCACCGCATCGTGAATCACTTTGTCGAAGTCCGCGCTCTTATAGTGCGAGGTGTTACTGCTGCTGTCCGACAGCATGATGTTCAGGAAGGAAGTCGGTTCGTTATAGTCAGCACACCATGCTGCGCGGGAGACATCGAAGTTGCCCTGATGACGGGTATCCAGGAAGGTTTTCCACTCCTGGTTTTCCAGCTTGATGTTCACGCCGATGTTCTTTTTCCAGATAGACGAAGCGGCAATCGCCAGTTTTTTGTGCAGATCGGAGGTGTTATACAGCAGGTTGAAGGTCAGCGGTTTGTCGGCGGTATAACCGGCTTCGGCCAGCAGTTTCTTCGCTTCTTCGTTACGCTTGTTCTGATCCCACTTGTACCAGTCCGGCGGCAGCAGTTCCATGCCGTCAGTGGCTGGCGGTGTGAAGCTGTAGGCCGGCTGTTGACCCTGCGCCAGCACTTTGTTCACCATGATGTCGCGATCCAGACCCAGCTTCAGCGCGGTACGCACGCGAACATCGGTAAACGGTGCTTTCTGGTTGTTGATTTCATAGTAGTAGGTGCACAGATACGGTTTCACCATCAGCTCTTTACCGTTATCACGCTGCAGTTTTTTAAACAGCTCGATCGGCATGTTGTTGTAAGTGATGTCGCTGCCGTTCTCGGAGAAATAACGGTTCACATCGCTGACTTCGGAGTTGATTGGCAGGAAGGTGACTTTATTCAGTACGGTATGTTCGTTGTCCCAGTATTCCGGGTTACGCACCAGCGTCACGCGTTCGTTGATCACGTGAGATTCCAGTTTAAATGCACCGTTGCCGACCCAGTTCTGCGGCTGCGTCCACTGGTCGCCAAACTTCTCAATGGCGGGCTTATACACCGGTGACATCACCGCGTTGATCAGCAGCTTATCGAAGTACGGTACCGGCTCGCTCAGCGTCACTTCCAGCGTGTGGTCATCCAGTGCTTTCACGCCAAGATCGGAGGTCGGTTTTTTACCGGCGATGATGTCATCCACGTTGAGGATGTGGCCATACTGCGGGTAGCTCGCATAAGGCGAGGCGGTTTTTGGATCGACCAGACGCTGCCAGCTGTAGACGAAGTCCTGCGCGGTGACCGGCTCGCCGTTTGACCATTTGGCATTTTTACGCAGATGGAAGGTCCAGACTTTGTAGTCTTTGTTTTCCCAGCTTTCCGCGACGCCCGGAACCGGCTTGCCGTTGCTGTCGCTCACGATCAGACCTTCATACAGGTCACGGGCGATATTATCTTCCGGCACGCCTTCGATTTTGTGCGGATCCAGCGACTGCACTTCATCGCCATTGCCGCGCACCAGTTCCTGTTTCGCTGCCAATTCGGTACCCGCCGGTACGTTGGCCGCCAGTGCAGCATTCCCTGCCAGCGCGCCGATGGCCGCCAGTACGCCTGCGGCGATCAGGCTTTTTTTCGTGATGTTGTTCATTATTACGCTCCAGTTTTATTATCGTCACCGGGTCGGCTGACCGCCCGGCGTACCCCGTTTCCGGGAGATCTCCGCCTGTCTGCGCGAAGATCACTACCACCCTGCAGGGTTACCACGGCAACGTGACGCCCGACTGTAGCGCCGGATCGTCACATTACTCAATGTTTCTTTATGTAATAGTATTTCAGCGCCAGCATATCCTGCGGATCTTTGCCGCTGAAACCGCCCACCCACGGCTTCACCAGCCGCACGCTAACGCGGTAGTAAACCGGGATGATCGGTGAATCCTGATCCAGCTGTTGTTCCGCCTGCTGATAGAGCTGCGCGCGCTGCGCGTCATCAGCGGTGTTGAGCGTTTGCGCCATCAGCGCATCAAATGCGGCGCTGTGATAAAACGCGGTATTGATGGAGGAGCCACTCAGCAGCAGATTGAGGAAGCTGGATGGCTCGTTGTAATCCGCACACCAGGTGGCGCGCACCACATCAAACTGTGCCTGATGACGGGTCTCCAGTAGCGTTTTCCACTCCTGATTTTGCAGCGTGACCTGCGCACCGAGATTCTTTTGCCACATCGAGGCAGCCGCGATCGCCTGACGCTTGTTCTGTTCTGAGGTGTTATACAGCAGGGTAAAACGCAGCGGATGCTGGGCATTGAAGCCAGCTTCCGCCAGCAACTGCTTCGCTGCCGCGTTACGTTGCGCCTGCGTCTGCTGCGCCCACGCAGGCGTATTGAGAGCAATACCGTGAATAAAGGGCGGCGTCAGGCCGTAGGCCGGGATCTGTCCCTGCCCCATAATTTTCTGCGCGATGATGTCGCGGTCGAGCGTTAACTTCAGCGCGTTGCGTACGCGGACGTCGTCAAACGGCGCTTTCTTGTTATTGATTTCGTAATAGAAGGTGCACAGCAGCGGGCTGACTTTTACTTCATCTCCAAGCGCCTGCTGCAGCTTTTTGAACATATCGGGCGGCACCACGCTGTTGGTCATGTCGGTGCCGCCACTGCGATAGCGGTTTATATCGCTATTCTCAGAGGTGAGTGCCAGAAATACGCCTTCGTCCAGCGTGGTATGGGCATTGTCCCAGTAGTGCGGATTACGCTTCACCACGATCTGCTCATTCACCACCCAGTCCGCCAGCGTGTAAGCGCCATTACCCACGTAATGCCGCGGCTGTGTCCAGGCATCGCCCCACTGCTCTACCGCCGGACGATACACCGGTTTCATCGAAGTATGAGCCAGCATATCAACAAAATACGGTACCGGTTCGGAGAGCGTAACCTGCAAATGATGGTCGTCCAGCGCTTTCACGCCCAGCTGGGAAGGCGCAGCTTTACCAGCCAGAATGGCATCAATGTTGCTGATGTGCGCAGCCTGCAAATAGCTGGCGTACGGCGAGGCGGTGCGCGGATCGGCCAGACGCTGCCAGCTGTAGACAAAATCCTGCGCGGTGACCGGCTCACCATTGCTCCAGCGGGCGTCTTTACGCAGCGTGAACGTCCAGATGCGGCCCTGCTGATTTTGCCACTGCTGCGCCACGCCGGGCACCAGTTGACCGTTGTTGTCGGTCTCAACCAGCCCTTCCAGCAGATTGCGAATCACATTGGATTCCGGCACGCCCTCGACTTTTTGCGGATCAAGTGAGGACACTTCGCTGCCATTGTTAATAACGATGCGTTGCGTATCCGCTAATGTCGTCCCGGCTGGGATCTCAGCGGCCTGACTTTGCGCCAGCGCACTGGAGAGGCAAAGCGCCAGAAACGTGCGCGCTGCCGTTTTCGCTACCATGCTTTTCATCAACCAATATCAACCTTCAACATAAACCTGATAGCAGTAAGCAAGAAGCGTACACATTTGTTGCTAGCAGATAAAAAATTTTGCGGTGAGCCGAAAATTATCAGAAGCGTTGCCCGCACGCCAAAGCTAAACCACAAAAATGTTAGCTGATTCTCTTTTATCACGTTGCCGCGCACAGGAAAAGTGTTAATTCTTGAGCAGAATTATCCATTAATCCGCTGATAAATAATGAATTTCAGCCTGATTTGCACGTTAATTATTCGTTAATCAACTAACTTTATAATATTTACAAATATTGCTGCTTTTAATGCTGAAGCCCGGATATTTATTCAGATTTACAGCACAAGCTATAGAATGATACTGCGGATGATTTACAGAGTAGCGGGATATACTGTGACGATTATCACAGTATTTTGAGGCTCAGGCTGTGTGCGGGATAACACCAGTAGTAAAACTGATGCGGTCGGGCCGATATTAAGCGCGACAAATAAAATCACTATAATGGTGCAATATTTCATTTATTTGCACCATTCTGGTTCACAAAGCGCTTAGCGATAAAAAATAACCGCCGTTAATTCAGTAATCCTGGAAACAGGGCTTTCATTCCGGTCACGACAAACTCAATGCCCAGCGCCATGAGCAGCAGCCCCATGATACGCGTAATGACGTTGATACCGGTTTGTCCCAATACGCGCACCATCAGCGGTGCGGCCCGGAACAATAACCAGCAGCAGAAGGCAAATATCGCAATCGCCAGGGTAAAGCCCAGCAGATTTGGCCAGCTGTGATAACGCGAGCTCCAGACAATGGTCGAGCTGATCGCGCCCGGCCCTGCCATCAGCGGCAGCGCCAGCGGCACCACGCCGATGCTTTCACGAATCGCCGTTTCTGACTTCTCCTGCTTGTTCTGTTTGTCTTCACCCAGCTTGCCGCTGATCATCGACATAGCGATGGTGACCACCAGAATGCCACCGGCGATGCGGAAAGAGTCAATCGAGATACCAAACAGATGCAGGATACCGTCGCCAAGAAACAGCGAGGTCCAGAGGATAATCGCCACCGCCAGGTTCGCGGTCAGGTTAGTTTTATTGCGCTCCGCCACCGCCTGGTAGCTGGTCATGCTGATAAATACCGGAATAATGCCGACCGGGTTAACCAGCGCGAACAAACCCACAAAAAATTTAATGTAGCCAGAAAGATCGAGTAGCGCAGGGGTCACGGTGGGCTCCAGGTAATGGCGAAAAAATCGCGCTTAATGTAGTGCAAAAGCCTGGCGAAACACCAGAGGCTAACGTAGAAATAAATGCTGCACTTAAAGCACTATCCCAGTTTATTCCGCTACTGTTAGCGCGATGTTATCGGCCTACAGCCGGTCAGATCGGCTTCTGTAGCCGTCGACGCTAACTTTACTTGCAAAAGTGAGCGCTGAAAGGTGTCAGCTGATAGTTAAATTGATCTGCATCATAAATTGCCTACCCCATCAGGGGTAATCTTAGCCCATCGGAACTCAACCCTGTGACACAGGTCATCCTGGCGGAAAAACCTTTTTAGTAAGCAACGGCACGGGCATCGCCATCCTTAGCTATCCATAAGCGTAACGAGACTATACTTCTGGATTCAGGCTTGTTTACTAAAAAAGTTTAACTTCCTTAGGAGAGTATTATGGCCGTTACTAATGTTGCCGAGCTTAACGCACTGGTAGAACGTGTTAAAAAGGCACAGCGCGAATACGCCAATTTTAGTCAGGAACAAGTTGATACCATTTTCCGTGCGGCCGCCCTCGCCGCTGCCGATGCCCGTATCCCTCTCGCCAAAATGGCCGTTGCCGAATCCGGCATGGGTATCGTTGAAGATAAAGTCATCAAAAACCACTTCGCTTCCGAATATATCTACAACGCTTACAAAGACGAAAAAACCTGTGGCGTGCTGGACACCGATGATACCTTTGGCACCATCACCATCGCTGAGCCGATTGGCCTGATTTGTGGCATCGTGCCCACCACCAACCCGACCTCTACCGCCATCTTCAAGGCCCTGATTAGCCTGAAAACCCGTAACGGTATCATCTTCTCTCCTCATCCACGTGCCAAAGATGCCACCAACAAAGCGGCTGACATCGTACTGCAGGCTGCTATCGCGGCCGGCGCGCCAAAAGACATTATTGGCTGGATTGATGCGCCATCGGTTGAGCTCTCTAACCAGCTGATGCATCACCCGGATATCAACCTGATTCTCGCCACCGGTGGTCCGGGCATGGTGAAAGCGGCTTACAGCTCCGGCAAACCAGCGATTGGTGTGGGCGCGGGTAACACCCCGGTGGTAATTGACGAAACGGCCGATATCAAACGCGCGGTTGCCTCGATCCTGATGTCAAAAACCTTCGACAACGGCGTGATTTGCGCGTCTGAACAGTCAGTGATTGTCGTGGACTCTGTCTATGATGCCGTGCGCGAGCGCTTCGCCAGCCACGGTGGCTACCTGCTGCAGGGCAAAGAGCTGAAAGCGGTGCAGGATATCATCCTGAAAAATGGCGCGCTGAACGCGGCGATTGTCGGTCAGCCGGCTTACAAAATTGCTGAACTGGCAGGGATTAGCGTGCCGGTGAGCACCAAAATTCTGATTGGTGAAGTGAAACTGGTGGATGAGTCTGAGCCGTTCGCCCATGAGAAGCTCTCGCCTACGCTGGCCATGTACCGCGCGAAAGACTATTACGATGCGGTGGATAAAGCAGAAAAACTGGTGGCAATGGGCGGTATCGGCCACACCTCCTGTCTTTATACCGACCAGGACAACCAGCGCGAGCGCGTAAACTTCTTCGGCGACAAAATGAAAACCGCGCGCATCCTGATCAACACCCCGGCTTCACAGGGCGGGATTGGTGACCTGTATAACTTCAAGCTGGCCCCTTCACTCACGCTGGGCTGCGGTTCATGGGGTGGTAACTCTATCTCTGAAAACGTGGGTCCAAAACACCTGATCAACAAGAAAACCGTGGCCAAGCGAGCTGAAAATATGTTGTGGCATAAACTTCCGAAGTCTATCTACTTCCGCCGCGGTTCTCTGCCAATTGCGCTGGAAGAAGTGGCGACAGACGGTGCAAAACGCGCCTTTATCGTCACCGACCGCTTCCTGTTCAACAACGGTTATGCTGACCAGGTCACCCGCGTGCTGAAATCACACGGTATTGAGACCGAAGTGTTCTTTGAAGTAGAAGCAGACCCAACGCTGAGCATCGTGCGTAAAGGTGCCGAGCAGATGAACAGCTTCAAACCTGACGTAATCATCGCCCTGGGCGGCGGTTCACCGATGGATGCGGCCAAGATTATGTGGGTGATGTACGAGCATCCGGAAACCCACTTTGAAGAACTGGCGCTGCGCTTTATGGACATCCGTAAACGTATCTACAAGTTCCCGAAAATGGGTGTCAAAGCGCGCATGGTGGCCATCACCACCACTTCCGGTACCGGTTCAGAAGTTACCCCGTTTGCGGTAGTAACCGACGATGCCACCGGCCAGAAATATCCGCTGGCAGACTATGCCCTGACGCCGGATATGGCGATTGTCGATGCCAACCTGGTGATGGAGATGCCGCGTTCGCTGTGCGCCTTTGGGGGACTGGATGCCGTCACCCATGCGCTGGAAGCCTATGTATCGGTACTGGCCAACGAATACTCTGACGGTCAGGCGCTGCAGGCACTGAAGTTGCTGAAAGAGAATCTGCCTGCCAGCTACCGCGACGGCGCGAAAAATCCTGTGGCGCGTGAGCGTGTTCACAATGCGGCGACCATTGCCGGTATCGCTTTCGCCAACGCCTTCCTCGGCGTGTGTCACTCCATGGCGCATAAACTGGGCTCTGAGTTCCACATTCCACACGGTCTGGCCAACGCCCTGCTGATTTGTAACGTGATTCGCTACAACGCGAATGACAATCCAACCAAGCAGACTGCCTTCAGCCAGTACGACCGTCCGCAGGCACGCCGCCGCTATGCTGAGATTGCTGACCATCTCGGTCTGAGCGCAGCCGGTGACCGTACCGCGCAGAAAATTGAAAAACTGCTGGCATGGCTGGAAGAGATGAAAACTCAGCTGGGCATCCCAACTTCTATCCGCGAAGCGGGCGTGCAGGAAGCTGACTTCCTGGCGAAAGTCGACAAACTGGCGGATGATGCGTTCGATGACCAGTGTACCGGCGCTAACCCACGCTATCCGCTGATTGCCGAACTGAAACAAATCATGCTGGATACCTTCTATGGCCGTGAGTTCTCAGAAGCAGATAACAGTGTTGCCGCTGAGGGTGAAGCTAAAGCCGTAAAGAGTGAGAAGAAAACCAAAAAGGCCTGACTGGCCTGATACAAAAAAACCCGCTGCGGCGGGTTTTTTTATGCTGCGGCTATTCAGGCGTGAGGCAGTTGTGAACCGTAAATGGCGTTTAGCGAGCCGTCATTAATCGCCTGTTTATAGTGCTTGCGGCACACAGAGATATAGCGCTCATTACCACCGATCACCACCTGCTCCCCTTCGCTGAACGGTTTACCCTGCGCATCCAGCCGTAACACCATGCTGGCTTTGCGTCCACAGTGACACACGGTTTTCAATTCCACCAGCTTATCGGCCCAGGCCAGTAAATACTGACTGCCGGTAAATAACTCACCGCGAAAGTCGGTACGCAGACCATAACACAGCACCGGAATATCCAGATTATCTACCACGTCCGACAGGGCTTTCACCTGCTCACGCGTCAGAAACTGGCTCTCATCCACCAGTACACAGTGAACCGTCTGCTTCGCGTGCTGTTCCGCTATTTCACTTTCCAGGTTGGTCTGCGCGTTATATAAAAAAGCCGGAGACGAAAGACCAATACGCGAGCTGACTTTTCCGGCGCCGAAGCGGTCGTCAATTTCCGCGGTATACACCAGCGTACGCATGCCGCGCTCATGGTAATTGTAGGAAGACTGCAGCAGTGCGGTGGATTTTCCCGCGTTCATCGCTGAGTAATAAAAATAGAGTTGCGCCATAAATGTCTCTTGTCACTGCCCGAAACTGTTGCGCGTGAGTCTATCATAAAGCTGCTGCACTGTTGCGATGCATTATTTTTATCAACTGCTCAAATTAACGCCATCGTCATAGATCAGCAGCATCGTTATCAACATTTCGCACGTTATGTCAAAGCCGTGATCATGCAGCAATTTTATTCAGTATTATTAGCGCTGATGCCCGGGCGAAAGGCGCACAGCGGTATTTATCCCTGCAAAACCTGTGCTATCAAATCTATAAAAAGAATAATAAATAGCGCCTTAAAAAGCTTAACAACATTAACTTTACGTTTTGCTTTTTAATCTGGCTATTGCAGTTATTTTTCACCGCCACTATTATGAGGCGGCAGAACAACTCCATTTATTATATTTTGAGATTAGGACAATGAGCGAAGCACTTAAAATTCTTAATAATATCCGTACATTGCGCGCGCAGGCTCGGGAATGCTCTCTGGAAACACTGGAAGAGATGCTGGAAAAACTTGAGGTTGTGGTGAATGAACGTCGTGAAGAAGAATCTCTTGCCCAGGCGGAAAATGCCGAGCGCAGCCGTAAGCTGGAACAATATCGTGAAATGCTGATGGCAGACGGTATTGATCCAAACGAACTGCTGCAGGCATTAGCAGAAACCAAAGCGCCAGGTAAAGCCAAACGTGCGGCTCGCCCGGCGAAGTACGGTTACGTCGACGAAAACGGTGAGAACCGTACCTGGACCGGCCAGGGACGTACGCCAGCCGTGATTAAAAAAGCGATTGAAGAACAAGGTAAACAACTGGACGATTTCCTGCTGTAAGGAACCAGTGCTTCGCAGCATGCCAGCCCTGGCGCTGTGCTCTGTTTTACACCGGGTAAGAAAAAAGGAAGCCGCTGGCTTCCTTTTTTTATCGCGATTTACTGCTGATAGAAGTCGCGGTACCAGTCAACAAAACGCTGCACGCCCTGCTCTACGCTGGTCTGCGGGCGGAAATTTATCGCGTCATACAGCGGCTGGGTGTCTGCACTAGTGCCTAATACATCGCCGGGCTGCATCGGCAGCATATTTTTCTTCGCCTCAATCCCCAGCGCTTTTTCCAGCGACTCAATGTAAGTCATCAGGCTGGTAGGCTGACTATTGCCAATATTGTACACGCGATACGGCGCCGAACTGGTGGCAGGCGAGCCGTTTTCCACCGTCCAGTTTTCATCTGCCTGCGGAATCACGTCCTGCAAACGCACAATCGCTTCGGCAATATCATCAATATAGGTGAAGTCACGTGTCATCTGGCCGCGGTTATACACATCAATCGCGTCACCGGCCAGCATCGCGCGGGTGAACTTAAACAGCGCCATATCCGGACGGCCCCACGGACCATAAACGGTAAAGAAGCGCAATCCGGTGGTAGGTAATTGGTAAAGGTGTGAATAGGTATGCGACATTAATTCGTTGGCTTTTTTCGTCGCAGCATAAAGTGATACCGGATGATCAACCGAATCATCCGTGGAGAACGGCATTTTACGGTTCAGGCCATAAACCGAACTCGATGAAGCATACAGCAGGTGGCCAATCTTATGATGACGGCAACCTTCCAGAATATTTAAGTGACCAATCAGGTTGGCATCAGCGTAGGCGTGCGGATTCTCGATGGAATAGCGAACCCCTGCCTGTGCGCCTAAATGGATCACGCGCGCAAAAGCATGCTGTTCAAATAGGGAAGAAATGGCCTGGCGATCCGCCAGGTCCATTTTAAGGAAAGTAAACGCGGGATGTGCGGTAATCTGGTCGAGGCGCGCCTGTTTCAGGCTGACATCGTAGTAATCATTCAGGTTATCGATACCAACAACCTGGTGACCGGCAGCCAGCAAACGCTGACTAACGTGAAAACCAATAAATCCTGCCGCGCCGGTGACCAGAAAATTCATACATCCCTCATTTATTACACAATTTGAATAGACGCTCCGCGGCCGATTGCATAATAAACGAAACCGCGTTTGCTGATACGCTCCGGATCATACAGGTTACGACCATCAAAAATCACGGGTTGTTTTAACGAGGATTTAATCACGTCGAAATCCGGAGCACGGAAGTTCTGCCACTCGGTGCAGATCACCAGACCATCGGCGCCCTGCAGCGCAGCTTCTTTAGTGCCGCACAGCTTCAGATCGTCACGATGGCCGTAGATGCGCTGGGCTTCTTCCATCGCTTCCGGATCAAACGCCTGCACCGTTGCGCCCGCCTGCCACAGTGCTTCCATCAGCACGCGGCTTGAGGCTTCACGCATGTCGTCGGTATTCGGTTTGAACGCCAGACCCCACAGCGCAAACGTCTTGCCACGCAGATCGTCGCCAAAATGACGTTTAATAAACGTCGGCAGCTTGTTCTTCTGCGAATCGTTGACGTCTTCTACCGCCTGCAGCAGGCGCGGGGTGTAGCCGATTGACTCTGCAGTGCGAATCAGCGCCTGCACGTCTTTCGGGAAGCAGGAACCGCCGTAACCACAGCCCGGATAAATAAAGTGATAACCGATGCGTGAATCAGAACCGATGCCCTGACGTACTTTTTCCACGTCAGCACCCAGGCGTTCCGCAAGGTTGGAAATCTCGTTCATGAAGCTGATTTTGGTTGCCAGCATGCAGTTAGCTGCATATTTGGTCAGCTCTGCACTGCGAATATCCATCAGAATCATGCGGTCGTGATTACGGTTAAACGGCTCGTACAGTTCACGCAGCAGTTCGACCACTTCATCATTGTCGGTGCCCACCACGATACGTTCAGGACGCATGCAATCGTTAACTGCGGCGCCCTCTTTCAGGAACTCCGGGTTGGAGACCACATCGAACGCAATATTGGCATCACGCTGCTTCAGCGTTTCGCTCATCACCGCGCGCACGCGGTCAGCGGTGCCTACCGGTACGGTAGATTTGTCGATGACGACTTTGTGATCGTTCATGTGCTGCGCGATAGTACGCGCAACCGCAGTCACATATTTCAGGTCGGCAGAGCCATCCTCATCCGGCGGCGTGCCCACAGCAATAAATTGCATTACGCCATGGTTTACGCCCTCTTCTGCGTTGGTGCTGAATTTCAGACGCCCCGCTTCATAGTTCGACATAACCAGTGGCGTCAGACCCGGTTCAAAAATTGGGATGATGCCCTTTTTCAGGTTTTCGACTTTCTTTTCGTCGACATCAATACAGAGAACGTCATGTCCGACTTCGGCCAACACCGCAGCCTGAACCAGACCGACATAGCCGATACCAAATACAGTGACTTTCATTGAATTATCCTGTGCTTAATGAATTACTTTTTGTTGCCTGCAACGCCGTCGAGCCACTGAGCGAAATCTTTGCCCAGCACCGGATGACGCACGCCATACTCAACAAAAGCTTGCATATAACCCAGTTTATTACCGCAGTCGTGGCTCACGCCGGTCAGGTGGTAAGCTTCTACGGTCTCTTTTTCCATCAGCATGGCGATGGAGTCGGTCAGCTGTACTTCGCCGCCGGCACCCGGAGGGGTTTTCGCCAGCAGAGGCCAGATGTCCGCAGACAGCACGTAACGCCCCACTACCGCCAGGTTAGATGGCGCTTCCGAGGCTTTTGGCTTCTCAACCACGCCCACCATCGGTGCGCTCTGGCCCGGTGCCAACTCTGCGCCCTGGCAGTCAACCACGCCGTAAGCGGTGACATCGGCAACTGGCTCAACCATGATCTGGCTGCGACCGCTCTCTTCGAAGCGCGTCAGCATTTCTGCCAGGTTATCTTTGGTTGGGTTAGATTCGTACTCATCAATAATCACGTCTGGCAGAATCACCGCGACTGGCTCATCACCGACCAGCGGATGAGCACACATCACGGCGTGACCGAGGCCCTTAGCGATACCCTGACGTACCTGCATGATGGTGACGTGTGGCGGGCAGATTGACTGGATTTCATCCAGCAGCTGACGCTTCACGCGTTTTTCCAGCATCGCTTCCAGTTCGAAACTGGTATCAAAATGGTTTTCGATGGAGTTTTTAGAGGAGTGCGTAACCAGCACGATCTCATTAATACCCGCAGCAATACATTCGTTCACGACATACTGGATCAACGGCTTATCGACCAGCGGTAACATCTCTTTTGGAATAGCTTTGGTGGCAGGCAGCATACGCGTACCCAGACCTGCAACCGGGATTACCGCTTTTTTTACTTTAGACTTATAGGCAGACATCAAATACCTCTCTTAATAGGCCGTTCAAGTTAATACTTGATATGTCGGTTTAAAAACGAAATGAGTATATCAGTTAGTGTCAGACGGATTTATCCTGGATGGAGTTAATCCGCGGAATTTAAGACTATTACCCAAGTGTAAAGCTAAGCTTTGGCCCTGTCTTTAACCCGCGGAAAATATAAATCTGAGTGGCTATTCTTCGGACGATAACATCAGGCGAAGCCGGCCGCCGGCTCCCCAGACGTGACATTGCCAGGCATCGGCGCGCTGGCTGATTTGATTAAGATGGGTGCTGCCCATAGTGCCAAGCGGCACGCCGTTACTGAGCTGGATTTGCTGAGTATTGATGTGCAGTGTGGCATTCAGGCCGGCTGAAACCAGAATCAGATTTTTCAACTGACGATGGTAGTAGCCCACCAGCAGCGGGAACTGACCGTTCAGGTTGGCCTGACGCAACAGCATATTCACCTGACGCAGCAGACCATTGAGTTCCGGCAGACGTTGCTTTTGCCCGGACAGTTGCTCCTGCAATAAACCGTTGAACAGTGCTCTGAGCAATAATGCAGCCAGCACGCCGTTGTCGCCGGCACGCGTTACGTCCAGGCAATAAAACGCCAGATCTTTGTCCGACAACGCGGCAATATCCAGCACCAGCCCCGGCTGTTCCGCCATGGTGAGTTGACGGTAGTTTATGCGGCAACTGGCGATGGTTTGCTGGACTGGCGGTTGCAGCTGTTTGAGCAGCTTGGCGGCAGCGAGCGGATCGCGCACCAGGGCATCCCAGTCCTGAAAGAGCTGTTCATCTTCTTCCACTTTCGAGGTGAACATCGAAGGATAGAGGCACTCAAACACCGCTTCACGGAAACGTTCCAGGTTTTTTAGCGGCTTGAGCAGCACGTCCTGCACGCCAAGGCGCAGCACGTGGGCAATATCGGCCATGTTCTGCGTGGCGGAGATGATCAGGATGGGCACGCTATTACCACGTGTACGAATTCGCTCGACAAACTCAATACCGCCCATGCGCGGCATTTCCAGATCGCAAATGACCAGGTCCACCGACTGCGCGGCGAGTAAATTCAGGCCGTCGAGTCCATCGCCCGCTTCGAACGTGCTGGCTCCGAGGCCAGTTAACAATGTGTCCAGCAATGAACGGAAAACGACCTCATCTTCGACAATGAGTATCTTTTTGCCGATTAGCGGTTTTTCCATTCTCTCCCCCTGCGTACCAGATATTTCAATAGTGGTTCATAAAACGCCGTTGCGCCTTTCAGAATTGGCTGAAGTCACAACCCCCGTGAATGAACAACTGATTATCTGCTACGGACCAGCGGTAATAGTTCATCCATTTTTTTCTCCACGGCGGCCTTGCCTGCCGCAATGGCCTCTTCAGCCCGATGAAAGTCCAGCGTTGAAATCTGCGGACAAAAAGGCTGAATCAGCACATCCGGCGGATCGCCTGCCATACGATTACGTTTCAGGCGATTTTCCAATACCTGGATTGACGTTGACATAATTTCCATCGCGCCTGGAGACTGGCTGGCGCGCCGATGGGTCAACCCCATCAGACGCTGGCGCAGTTTTTTGCCCCAGCTCAGTGCTTCTGCCGCTGCCGCCTCTTCACCGCTCTGCGGCGTGACCGACAGCAGATCCTGCTGCATCAGGTGCGCATCATGTTGCAGGTCAACGGCAATCACAATGTCAGCGCCCAGCGCGCGGGTCAGCGAAATCGGCACCGGATTGACCACCGCACCATCCACCAGCCAATAACCATTGTAGCCAACCGGAGGCAATAAGCCTGGCATACTACACGATGCACGCACCGCCTGGTGCAAATCCCCTTCGGTCAGCCACAGCTCGCGTCCGGTGCTGAGGTTGGTTGCCACCACGCCAAAGCGCTTGTCCGCGTCTTCGATGAGCTCGTTAGGGATCAGCTGACGGATATGGCTAAACACCCGGTCGCCGCGTAGCAGGCCGCCACGCTGCCATGAGAGATCCATCAGACGGATAACATCCCAGTAGCGAAATGCGCTGACCCACTTCTCCATCAACGCCAGACGGCCGTTGACGTAGGCAGAACCCACCAGTGCGCCGACGGAACAGCCGGCAACGACATCCACCTCAATACCGGCGCGCTCCAGCGCGTTAATGACACCGATATGCGCCCAGCCTTTGGCAGCGCCCGATCCCAGGGCCAGCCCAATCCTGACTTTTCTCATCTCACCTCGTGATCAACCTGATGCGTAGCTTCACGCTGGCCAGTCGGCTAACATAGCGCACACTTTCATTAACTTTAATCACTCTCAGGAGATGATGTGTCCGAAAAGTGCCCCTGCTGCAGCGGAGAGCAGTATAGCCTATGTTGTCAGCCCTTTCTGAACGGGCAACAAACGCCACAGCGCGCTGAACAGTTAATGCGCTCGCGTTACAGCGCTTACGTTAAGCAAAACGCCGCCTGGCTGGTGGAAACCTGGCATCCCAGCCAGCGCGTGGCCGGACTGGAGACGCTATTATCCGAAAGTTTCGCCACCACAGAATGGCTTGGCCTGAATGTAACCCGTTGTAATCACGGAAGCCATGAGAATGAAGCCTTCGTGACTTTTTTTGCGCGTTATCTCGAAAAAGGCCGTACCTGCAGCCTGTATGAATGTTCACGCTTTCTTCGCGAGGATCAACGCTGGTACTATGTCGACGGAACAACGCCGGAGTTAGGGCGTAACGATCGCTGTCCTTGTGGCTCCGATAAAAAACACAAAAAATGTTGTGGCTAATCTGGACAGATGCCCAACAGCTTCACCATTCATCGCTTTGACAGGACTCTGATCGAGATGCAAGCGCAAACCATGCAACGAAAAGTTTTACGGACCATTTGCCCCGATGCCAAAGGTCTGATCGCCAAGATCACCAACATTTGCTACAAGCACGAACTGAACATTGTGCAGAACAATGAGTTCGTCGATCACCGTACCGGGCGCTTTTTCATGCGCACAGAGCTGGAAGGCATTTTCAACGACAACACGCTACTGGCTGACCTCGACAGCGCGCTGCCGACCGGTTCGGTACGTGAGCTGCACAGCGCCGGACGTCGCCGCGTGGTGATTCTGGTCACCAAAGAGGCGCATTGCCTGGGCGATCTGCTGATGAAGAGCGCTTTTGGTGGTCTGGACATGGAAATCGCCGCCGTTATTGGTAACCATGAAACGCTGCGTTCGCTGGTCGAGCGTTTTGACATCCCGTTCGTGCTGGTCAGCCATGAAGGCCTGACGCGCGAAGAGCACGATAACCGCATGGCGGATGAGATCGATCGCTATCAGCCGGATTACGTGGTGCTGGCGAAATACATGCGCGTGCTGACGCCGGCGTTTGTGCAGCGTTATCCCAACCAGATCATCAATATTCACCACTCGTTCCTGCCAGCCTTTATTGGCGCCCGTCCTTATCATCAGGCCTATGAGCGCGGCGTGAAGATCATCGGTGCCACAGCGCACTACGTGAACGACAACCTGGATGAAGGCCCGATCATCATGCAGGACGTGATTAACGTCGATCACAGCTATACCGCTGAAGAGATGATGCGTGCCGGACGCGACGTGGAAAAGAATGTACTGAGCCGCGCGCTGTATAAAGTGCTGGGCCAGCGCGTGTTTGTTTACGGCAACCGCACGATCATTCTTTAACCACTGCGGCGCTGATTTGCGCAACTCTTCAGCGCCACGCGTAAAAAGTGGGCAAACGATTGAGTTTTTTACTGCGGGCGCTTTACAGACTGAACGCATTTGGTATGATGCGCCCCGCTTTCAGGCATAAAGATTCAGGCCAGTGGCGGGATTCCCGAGCGGCCAAAGGGAGCAGACTGTAAATCTGCCGTCATCGACTTCGAAGGTTCGAATCCTTCTCCCGCCACCATCTGAATCCATTCTGCGCCTGAATCTTCTGAGCTTCATATCCCTGGCGGGATTCCCGAGCGGCCAAAGGGAGCAGACTGTAAATCTGCCGTCATCGACTTCGAAGGTTCGAATCCTTCTCCCGCCACCATTTCATGCTGCACATCTCCCCCAGCCGATAGAAAAACCAATAAATAACATCCGGAGAAGGATGAGAAGCTTCGACCGAAGGTTCGGGTCGAACGCAGTGAGACAACGCGCGCAGCGCGGCCCGCAGGGTGAGCCGCTTGCGGCGAATAATCCTTCTCCCGCCACCCTTTCATGCTGCACTTTTCACCAGACCGACATCTGAATTTACGCGATGCCAGGCCGGCATCAATGGCGCCCCTACAGTGATACGGACTCAAGTGTTACCCATGTGACCGGTTTCTATTCTCATCGTCCCAGTTGTCACCCGGATTGTAGGGTGCGCATTAATGCGCACCTGGATATTCACATCAACGCCCCCAGCTGAACGTCATCGCCTGTCTTACCCCGCTATCCTGCGTCCACCACCACAAATCACCTGCGTTCTGCCTCTCGCTCTTATCGTCACGCTCTTATGACGCAAGTCATGACTTTTGCCGCAAACCTGGTTACCATCGCCGCAACCTTTTGCGACGAAAAATGGCAGCGAAATGAAATTTGTCTCTTTTAACATCAACGGTTTGCGCGCACGCCCTCATCAGCTGGCGGCGCTGGTTGAACAGCATCAACCGGATGTCATCGGCCTGCAGGAAACCAAAGTGCACGATGACATGTTCCCGCTGGAAGAGGTCAGCAAACTCGGTTACAACGTGTTTTATCACGGCCAGAAAGGCCATTACGGCGTGGCGCTGCTGACCAAGACGCAGCCGGTAGCAGTTCGACGCGGTTTTCCTGATGACGGCGAAGATTCCCAGCGACGTCTGATCATGGCAGAAATTCCCAGCCCGATTGGCGATATCACCGTCATCAACGGTTACTTCCCGCAGGGGGAAAGCCGTGACCATCCCATCAAGTTCCCGGCCAAAGAGAAGTTCTATCGCGACCTGCAAAGCTATCTCGAGCAGCAACTGGCGGCCGACAAGCCGGTGCTGATCATGGGCGATATGAACATCAGCAGTACCGACCTGGACATTGGTATTGGTGAAGAGAACCGCAAGCGCTGGCTGCGCACCGGCAAATGCTCTTTCCTGCCGGAAGAGCGCGAGTGGATGGACCGGTTGCTGCAGTGGGGACTGGTCGATACGTGGCGTGAGAAAAACCCGGAAACCGCCGATCGCTTCTCGTGGTTCGACTATCGCTCAAAAGGATTTGATGACAACCGCGGTCTGCGCATCGATCTGCTGCTGGCCAGCCCACCGCTGGCATCACGCTGCATCGACAGCGGCATCGACTACAACATTCGCAGTATGGAAAAGCCGTCCGATCACGCGCCGGTGTGGTCCAGTTTCAGGCTGTAACTGAACAGCGTGGCGCCCGCGCGCCACGCCCGCTTATTTAATGATTTTCCAAATCAGCGGATTGGTACCCAGCACTTTTTCGTCACGCGCACACTGCAGCAGTACGCCTTCCGCTTTCACCACAGCGCCTTCGGAGTAGCTGCGGTTTTCATAGATACAGCACTGCAGGCAGTTGTTCTGCTGACGATTCTGCCCCTGCGTCCACACTTCCGGCGGCATATCCACCACCACATCGGTATTGCCCATTCGCGCGGGCTCCGGCTGGCGATTAGCCAGCGCGGCATGGCTGCACAGCAGCAGCCCACTCAGCAACAGCGTTGCGTAACGCATTATTCCATCTCCTTCGTTTTGCGCCGGGGCGTTTTACTTTTACTGCGCGTCTTCGCTCCGGTCGCGGCTAATCCACGAAAAGCCTGCAGTGACGGCCTCTGGCGCGCCTCACCAATCAAACCAATTAAGGTACTGACCAGCGGCTGCATAAACTCGTCATAGCGACAGGCTTTTTCACTGATGCGGGTAAGCGTTGACTCCCAGTGCGCCGTCATATCCGGCCGCGCGGCCATCTCCGGTAACGCATGAATCAGCGCCCTGCCCGCCTCGGTTGAGTGAATATAGCGACCTTTTTTCACCAGAAATGTACGGCGGAACAGCAATTCTATGATGCCGGCACGCGTCGCTTCCGTTCCTAAACCATCGGTCGCACGCAGCACTTTCTTTAATTCTTTATCCTGCACAAAGCGGGCAATACCGGTCATGGCCGACAGCAGCGTGGCGTCGGTGAACGGCCGCGGCGGCTGAGTCTGCTTCGCCAGCACCTCACCACGCTCACACAACAGCTCATCGCCTTTGCTCACCACCGGCAGCGGCGTGCCGTCATTCTCTTCATCGCGCTCTTTACTGCCCAGCAGCGCACGCCAGCCGGCTTCGGCAAGAAAACGTGCTTTGGCGACGAACCTGCCACCGCCGATATCGAGGTCGATGACGCATTTGCGAAATACCGCGTCGGGACAAAACTGCATCAGATACTGGCGCGCAATCAGAGCGTAAATATTGGCTTCATTGTCGCTCAGGTTCACCTTGCTGGCGCGCGCCGTAGGAATGATGGCATGGTGCGCATCCACTTTTTTATCGTCCCAGCAGCGATTTTTCTGATCCGCATTGAAATCCGCCGGCAGCGATACGTCCGGCTGATGCGCCTGAATGGCGTTCAGCACCGCATGACGTCCGGCAAAATGTTCGTCCGGCAGATAGCGGCTGTCCGAACGCGGATACGTAATTAGCTTATGGGTTTCATACAAACGCTGACAGCAGTCCAGTACCGTCTGGGCACTCAGGCCAAAACGCTTCGCCGCCTCGATTTGCAGGCTGGAGAGAGAAAATGGCAGCGGCGCCGTTTCTGACTCCCGCTTATCGTTGTAACCGGTAACCCACGCCGGTTTGCCGTTGATACGTTCAAGCACGTGGTCAGCGAGAGGACGATGCAGCAAACGGCCCTCGTCATCCTGCCACGGTTCACAGGCATCGCTGGGGATCCAGCTGGCAACGAAGCGCTCCTCTTTCGGGGTGACAATGTGCGCTTTAACTTCGAAGTAATCCTTCGGCACAAAGTTTTCGATCTCTTCATCGCGCCTCACCACCAGTCCCAGCACCGGCGTCTGAACGCGTCCCACCGAGAGCACGCCGTCGTAACCGGCGTTGCGGCCCAGCAGCGTCCAGGCGCGCGTCATGTTGATGCCATACAGCCAGTCAGCACGCGCCCGGGCCAGCGCCGAGACGCACAGCGGAATGAATTCACGGTTCTCGCGCAAACGGCTCACCGCGCGCTCGACCGCCGCAGGGTTGAGGTCGTTAATCAGGCAGCGCTGCACCTGCTGGCGCTTTTCAGCCGGCAGCTGCAGATAATCGAGCACTTCGTCGACCAGCAGTTGTCCTTCGCGATCCGGGTCACCGGCGTGCACCACCACGCTGGCCTGCTGCAGTAAGCCCTCGATCACTTTGAGCTGCTTCGCCACCGACGGGCGCGGCTGCAGGCGCCATTTGTCCGGGATGATGGGTAAATCCGCCAGATTCCAGCGCGCATAGCGGCTGTCATAGCTGTCAGGCTGCGCCTGCTCCAGCAGATGCCCGACACACCAGGTCACAACCTGGTCATTACCACAGGCAATATAGCCGTCGCCACGTCGATGCGGTTTGGGTAGCACATCGGCGATGGCGCGTGCCAGACTGGGTTTTTCAGCAATAAACAAACGCATGAATGGCGTCGTTCCTTTACGTCAGGTGACTACAGTAATCAGTGGATGGGCGCGGTCGGCCGGCAGCAGCGAGCCGATCGCCGTGGCCTCGACGCCAGCCTGCACGGCGCACGCGTGAAACGCCGCAATAGCGTCAGGCTGCACCGCCACCAGCAGCCCGCCGGAAGTTTGCGGATCGCACAGCAGTGCGCGCGTGGCCTCATCCATCGCAGAAATGTGCTCGCCGTAGCTGGCGAAGTTGCGGCTGGTGCCGCCCGGCACCGCGCCGGCCGCAATGTACTGGTCCACGCCGGGCAGACGCGGCACCTGTGCGGCCTGCACATGTGCGCGCAGGCCGGAGCCCAGACAGATTTCACTCAGATGCCCCAGCAGACCAAAGCCGGTGACATCGGTCATGGCGCTGACGCCGGGCAGTTTAGCAAATTCCGCCCCTGCGCTATTGAGCTGGCACATCACCTGCGCCGCCAGCGTCTGATGCTCCGCACGCAGCAGCCCTTTTTTCTCTGCGGTAGTCAGAATACCGATGCCGAGCGGTTTGGTGAGGAACAGCTCGCAGCCCGCCTGCGCAGCGCTGTTCTTTTTCACGCGCGCCACGTCAACGATGCCGGTAACGGCAAGGCCAAAAATCGGTTCCGGCGCATCAATTGAGTGACCACCCGCCAGCGCGATGCCGGCCGCCTGGCAGGCCGCGCGACCGCCTTCAATCACCTGCTGTGCCACCTTCGCATCCAGCACATTAACCGGCCAGCCGAGAATAGCGATGGCCATGATCGGTTTGCCGCCCATGGCGTAAATATCACTGATGGCGTTGGTGGCCGCGATACGGCCAAAGGTGTGCGGATCGTCAACGATGGGCATAAAGAAGTCAGTGGTGCTGACTACCGCCGTGCCGTTGCCAAGATCGTACACGGCAGCATCGTCACGGGTTTCATTGCCGACCAGCAGTTGCGGATCGTGAAAGGCAGCCAGTTCGCTGTGCAGAATGGTCTCAAGCACCTGAGGTGAAATTTTACAGCCGCAGCCAGCGCCGTGGCTGTATTGCGTCAAACGAAGCGGTTCGCTCATGGCGGGTTCCTTGTGCGCTGAACAGAGAGGGCTATGTTAGCCTGGCTGCCCGCTGCTGGTAAGCGCTGTCGCCGCTAAGCGCGATCTTTCGCACAGCGACTGTGCAATCAGTGTCGTTGCATGCACCTTGCCGCAGAAACCCGCTGCTGTCTGTCAGAAATAACTGACAAACGCCTCGCTGTCGGGCGCAACCACGGTGGTATTGGCTTTCAGCTGCGGCGTTCCGAGGTAGAGGAAACCCACAATCGCATCCTGCTCGCGGCAGCCAAAGGCGGCGCGTACCTGCGGATGGTCGGTCCATGGCCCGCTGCGCCAGATGCCGTTAAAGCCCTGCGCGACGGCCGCCATTTGCATCGCCATCACCGCGCAACCCGCGGACACGACCTGCTCCCAGCGCGGCACTTTGGCGGAGGCTTCGCAGTGCGCGACAACGGTGATGATCATCGGCGCGCGGAACGGTGACGTCCGGGCCTTCTCGATGGCTTTGTCATCCAGCTGGCTGTCGCGTGCGGCCTGCTCCAGCAGATGGCTAAAGCGTTCGCGCCCCTCATTTTCAATAATGATGAAGCGCCACGGCTGCAGCGTGCCGTGATCCGGTGCGCGCATACCCGCATGCAGAATATTCTGCAGCACTTCACCGGCCGGTGCCGGCTCGGTCAGACGCGACGCTGAACGACGGTTTACCAGTAATTCCAGTGCATCCATCTTGATTCTCCCGTGATTAACAAAGCGTGGGCTAATCCTGGCACAGCGCGAATTTTTGTAACAGTCTGGCGCGATTTCCTGCTGACTTTTCGCACGCTGCTCTTTAGGATGAACCCGACATCGGGGCAGACCGCATACCGGCTGCCCTGGCTACGTGAATATGGAGAGTTTATGCGCACATTGTGGCGAATTATTGCTGGCCTGTTCCGCTGGAGCTGGCGGGTGCTGAATTTTATCCGGGAATTTATCCTGAATCTGTTCCTGATTGTGTTAATTCTGGCCGGCGTCGGCATCTGGCTGCAGCTATCCAGCGCCAGCAGCAGTGAACCGGTGCAGCAGGGTGCGCTGAAAGTCGATCTGAGCGGCGTGCTGGTGGACAAACCGTCGGTCAGCAATCGTCTGAGCCGCATCAGCCGCCAGCTGCTGGGTGCCAGCAGCGATCGTTTGCAGGAAAACTCGTTGTTTGATGTGGTCGATGCCATTCGTCAGGCAAAGAGCGATAAAAATATCACCGGCATGGTGCTGGATCTGCGCGATTTTGCCGGCGGCGATCAGCCTTCGCTGCAGTACGTGGGTAAGGCGCTGCGCGAATTCCGCGACGCGGGCAAACCCATTTTTGCCCTCGGCGACAGCTATAGCCAGGCGCAATACTATCTCGCCAGCTACGCCACGAAGGTGTATCTGTCGCCGCAGGGCACGGTGGATCTGCACGGTTTCGCCACCAACGGCCTGTATTACAAATCCCTGCTGGATAAGCTGAAAGTCAGCTCACACGTGTTCCGTGTCGGCACCTATAAGTCCGCAGTTGAACCTTTCCTGCGTGATGATATGTCGCCGGAAGCGCGCGATGCTGATGGCCGCTGGGTCGGCCAGCTGTGGCAGAACTACCTCAACACGGTATCCGCCAACCGGCAAATCACGCCGCAGCAGCTGTTTCCGGGGGCGGCGGGCATCATCAGCGGTCTGCAGGCCGTTCAGGGCGATACCGCTAAATATGCCCTGGATAACAAACTGGTGGATGTGCTGGATTCGCGCGCTGCCGCCGATCGCGAGCTGGTGAAAACCTTTGGCTGGGATAAAGCCATCAACGACTACCGCAACGTCAGCATCTATGACTACAACGTCAAACAACCGCCGCAGCAGGATGGCAACATTGCGGTGATTCTCGCCAGCGGCGCCATCATGGATGGCGAAGAGAGCGCCGGCAACGTCGGTGGCGACACCACCGCAGCACAAATCCGCGACGCCCGCCTCGACGACAAAATCAAAGCCATCGTGCTGCGCGTCAACAGCCCGGGCGGCAGCGTAACGGCCTCTGAGGCCATCCGCGAAGAGCTGGCGGCGGCGCACGACGCCGGCAAGCCGGTGGTGGTGTCGATGGGCGGCATGGCGGCATCGGGCGGCTACTGGATCTCCACGCCGGCCGACTACATCGTTGCTGCGCCGAGCACCCTGACCGGGTCGATCGGCATCTTTGGCGTGATCAATACGGTGGAGAACAGCCTGAGCAGCATCGGCGTGCACAGCGATGGCGTTGCCACCTCGCCGCTGGCGGATGTGTCGACCACCAAAGCGCTGCCGACTGAAGTGCAGCAGCTGATGCAGCTGACCATTGAAAACGGTTATCGCAACTTTGTCGGTCTGGTCGCGACGTCACGCCATAAAACGCCACAGCAGATTGATGCCATTGCGCAGGGTCACGTCTGGACCGGTAGCGATGCCAAAGCCAATGGGCTGGTGGATGCGCTGGGCGACTTCGACGATGCGGTGGCTAAAGCCGCCGAGCTGGCGAAGGTCGCGAAACCTGAACTGAGCTGGTATCAGGACGATCCGGGGATGATCGACCTGCTGCTTAACCAGATGAATGCGTCGGCACAGGCCGTGCTGCCGGCCGCGCTGAAAGTGTGGCTGCCGGCTCCGGTCAGCGAAGTGATGGGCGCGCTGCAGGCGCAGCCGGGCCTGATGAATAATCTCAACGATCCGCAAAACCGTTACGCGTTCTGCCTGACCTGCGGCAACGTACGCTAATCTTTACAGCCCGGCCGCTGGTCGGGCTGCTTTTCCCCGCTAATCCCCTTATACTGCGCGTTTTACGGCAAGTCTGAGTTCATTCATGCAAAAGAAAAATATCTATGTAGCCTACACGGGCGGGACCATCGGTATGCAACGCTCCGCGCAGGGTTACATTCCGGTCTCTGGCCATCTGCAGCAGCAGCTGGCGATGATGCCAGAGTTTCACCGTCCGGAAATGCCGGATTTTACCATCCACGAATACCAGCCGCTGATTGACTCCTCGGATATGACGCCGCAGGACTGGCAGTCAATCGCTGACGACATCCAGCTGAACTACGATCGCTATGACGGTTTCGTCATTCTGCATGGCACCGATACCATGGCGTTCACCGCGTCGGCGCTGTCGTTCATGCTGGAGAACCTGGCCAAGCCGGTGATCGTCACCGGGTCGCAGATCCCGCTGGCCGAGCTGCGCTCAGACGGTCAGCAAAATTTGCTGAACTCGCTGTACGTTGCGGCTAACTATCCGATTAATGAAGTGGCGCTGTTCTTCAACAACACGCTATTCCGCGGTAACCGCACCACCAAAGCCCACGCCGACGGCTTTAATGCGTTTGCGTCACCGAACCTGTCGCCGCTGCTGGAAGCAGGCATCCATATTCGCCGTCTCAATACGCCGCCGGCACCGCGCGGCAGCGGTGAGCTGATCGTCCATCCGATCACTCCTCAGCCGATTGGCGTGGTGACCATTTATCCTGGTATCTCTGCCGACGTGGTACGCAATTTCCTGCGTCAGCCGGTGAAGGCGCTGATTCTGCGCTCTTACGGTGTGGGCAACGCGCCACAAAACGCCGAGTTTCTTGCCGAACTGCAGCAGGCCAGCGAGCGCGGCATTGTGGTGGTGAACCTGACGCAGTGCATGTCCGGTAAGGTCAATATGGGCGGTTACGCCACCGGCAACGCACTGGAACACGCCGGCGTGATCAGTGGTTTTGATCTCACCGTCGAGGCCACCCTGACTAAACTGCACTTTTTGTTAAGCCAGAACCTCACCAGCGCTGAAATTCGTGCCAAAATGCAGCAGAATTTACGTGGCGAACTGACCGAAGATTGATACGGAGCAAAATCCCATGAAGCGGGCATTGATAATCATCGATATTCAGAACGATTTTTGCCCCGGCGGCCCGATGGCCGTGCGTGAAGGTGACCAGACGGTTGCCGTTGCTAATCGCTATGCACGCGAATTCCGCGCGCGCGGTGAATGCGTGGTGGCGTTGCAGGACTGGCATCCGGCTAATCACGGCAGCTTTGCCTCGGTCTCTGGCGAGCCGGTGTATACGCTCGGTGAACTGAATGGTCTGGCGCAGATCTGGTGGCCGGATCACGGCGTGCAGCACTCACAGGGCGCGGATTTCCATCCGGATCTCGATCGCAGTCTGATTGATGCGGTGTTCCATAAAGGCGGCGATGTGGATGTGGATAGCTACAGCGCCTTTTTCGATAACGGGCACCGCCGCAAAACCGAGCTCGACAGCTGGCTGCGCGAGCGCGGCATTACTCACCTGGTGATGCTCGGCCTGGCGACCGATTATTGCGTCAAGTACAGCGTGCTGGATGCGCTGGAACTGGGATATCAGGTTGAGGTGGTGCAGGAAGGCTGCCGTGGCGTCAATCTCAATCCGGACGACAGCGAGATCGCGATCGCGCAGATGCAGGCGCAGGGTGCGGTCATTATCTGAAAATCAGGGCTGGAACTCTCCAGCCCTGCAGCCGGTTAATGCAGGTTGATGCGCGTCACGTCGGACTCGATTCCCCACTCTTCCTTCAGCTGTTTTTTCGACTTCATCACCATCTCACCGCCTTTACCGATGGTCATGTGCTGCGGTTCGTCGTTATGGCGCGCCTGCCACAGCATCACCAGCTGCAGACAGTTATCTTTCTGATCCTGCGTCAGCGCCACGCCGTCTGGCCACTTGCCGGTTTCCACCGCGCTGGCGAGGCGCTCGTAGACTTCCGGCGTCATCGCCGCCAGCATTGCTTCCAGTTCCTGCTTCATGCTCAGCCCTCGTGCTGATTGCCCTGCTCGTCGGTAAAGTTCAGCGACGCTGAGTTGACACAATAGCGCTCACCGGTTGGCTGCGGGCCATCCGGGAAAACGTGGCCCAGATGGGCGTCGCAGTTACCGCAGCGGATTTCGACGCGGTGCATACCGTGCGAGTCATCTTCCAGATAGCGGATAGCTTCATCGTTATACGGCTGGTAAAAGCTCGGCCAGCCGCAGCCGGAGTCATACTTGGTTTCGGAGAGAAACAGCGGTGCGTTGCAGACCAGGCAGTGATAGATGCCCTCCTGCTTGTTGTGCAATAGCGCGCCGGTGAAAGGCGGTTCGGTTCCACGATGCTGAGTGACGTAGCGCTGCATTTCCGACAGCTGGGCAATTTTTGCCTCGGGTGCGGTGTCTTTAGCCATTTTGAGTTCCGGAGTGTCATTCTGTAAAAATCGTCTAGTATTCTAACAAACGAACAACATCTTCCGGGTCTTTTTTCGTGCGGATGCTTTTGCCCCGACCAGCACTGCGCAATTTTGTGATGACGATCACTCTTTGCAACAGTCATCCCTTTTTAGTCTGCATTCGGCGTAAGATAGGTGCGCAACAAGGGCGTTGCGCAAGCGTTTGCGCACCCAATTATTCCTGGCGCTGGAATTGACCTGTCGCAACAATTGACACGATTCCGCTTGACGCCTGGTAAGGTTTTTGTAATTTTACAGCCAACCTTTTATTCACTAACAAATAGCTGGTGGAATATATGACTATCAAAGTAGGTATCAACGGTTTTGGCCGTATCGGTCGCATCGTTTTCCGTGCTGCTCAGCAGCGTTCTGACATCGAAATCGTTGCGATCAACGACCTGCTCGACGCCGATTACATGGCTTACATGCTGAAGTATGACTCTACACACGGTCGTTTCGACGGCACCGTAGAAGTGAAAGATGGCGCGCTGATCGTTAACGGTAAAAAAATCCGTGTTACCGCTGAGAAAGACCCGGCTAACCTGAAATGGGACGAAGTGGGCGTTGACGTTGTTGCTGAAGCAACCGGTATCTTCCTGACCGACGAAACCGCACGTAAACACATCACTGCCGGCGCGAAGAAAGTGGTTCTGACTGGCCCGTCTAAAGATGACACCCCAATGTTCGTTCGTGGTGCCAACTTCGACAAATATGCCGGCCAGGACATCGTGTCTAACGCTTCCTGCACCACCAACTGCCTGGCACCGCTGGCTAAAGTAATCAACGACAAGTTCGGTATCGTTGAAGGTCTGATGACCACTGTTCACGCCACCACCGCCACCCAGAAAACCGTTGATGGCCCGTCTCACAAAGACTGGCGCGGCGGCCGCGGTGCAGCGCAGAACATCATTCCATCTTCTACTGGCGCAGCGAAAGCAGTTGGCAAAGTTCTGCCAGAGCTGAACGGTAAACTGACTGGTATGGCGTTCCGCGTACCAACGCCAAACGTGTCTGTGGTTGACCTGACCGTTCGTCTGGAAAAACCAGCGTCTTACAAAGACATCTGTGCAGCCATCAAAGCCGCTGCTGAAGGTGACATGAAAGACGTGCTGGGCTACATCGAAGACGACGTGGTTTCTACCGACTTCAACGGCGAAACCCTGACTTCCGTGTTCGACGCGAAAGCCGGTATCGCTCTGAACGACAACTTTGTGAAACTGGTTTCCTGGTACGATAACGAAACCGGTTACTCAAACAAGGTTCTGGATCTGATTGCACTGGTTGCTGCTAAGTAAGCTAACCGGCTAAACAGACAAGGGGTGACTTCGGTCGCCCCTTTTTTTTCGATTGGATGAGAGAAGGTCTGACAATGCACAATTCGCTCTTTAACTTGCCCGTGGTGACGCAGATCACCCCTTACCTGTCGCAGCGTCAGATGGGTGAATTGCCGATTCTGGTGATCAGCCATCCGAAAGTGCGCGCCGCCATTGCCCTGCAGGGTGCGCACCTGCTGGCATGGCAGCCGGCCGGTCAGCAGCCCGCCATCTGGCTTAGCGACAAGACGCCGTTCGTCAGCGGCAAAGCCATTCGCGGCGGCGTGCCGGTCTGCTGGCCGTGGTTTGGTCCGGCAGGTGAACCTGCGCATGGCTTTGCCCGTAATCAGCCATGGACGCTGACGGCGCATGATGAGAACGAAGATGCGGTCATGCTGACGTTCACGCTGGAAAGTAATGCACAAACGAAAAAACTGTGGCCGCACGATTTCACGCTGCTGGCGCGCTTCCGCATTGCTGAACACTGTGAGATTGAGCTGGAAACCTGGGGCGATTATGAAGCCACTGCCGCGCTGCACAGCTATTTTCAGGTGGCGGACATTGCGCAGGTTGAAGTCAGCGGGCTCGGCAACAGCTATATCGATAAGGTGCAGGACAATGCCATCGGCAGCGCAGCGGACGGTAAACAAACCTATCCCGATCGGGTTGATCGCATTCATACCGCAGCGGAAGACTGCAGCGTGATCCACGATCGCGCCGGTAAGCGCCAGATTGAAGTCTACCACCATCATCAAAGTGACGTTGTCACCTGGAATCCTGGCCCGGCACTGTCCTGCAGCATGGCCGATATGCCTAATGATGGTTATAAAACCATGGTGTGCGTGGAGACGGCGCGGATTAACAAGCCGATGAAAAGTGCCGGTGAAACCCCTGCCCGCCTTGGCGTCACGCTGAGAATCCGCAATAAGTAATGCTGAACGGCGCGCATGCGCCGTTTACACCACATCCAGCGCCAGTTTGTGCTGCGGCGGCGGAAAGGCGCGATCCAGCAGCGCCAGTTCATCGCTGGCCAGGGTGATATTCAGGGCCGCCGCATTCTCCTGCACGTGAGCCACGCTGCCCGCCTTGGGAATGGCCATCACGCCCTGCTGGCGAATCACCCAGCTCAGCAGCAACTGAGCGATGCTGATGCCCTTCTGTTGTGCAATCTGCTGCAGAGTCGCATCGTCAAACAGCGCCTGACGCAGCCGTCCGGCCTGCGCCAGCGGACAGTAAGCCATGACGGGCGTATGGTGCTGCTGACAGAGCGGCAGTAGATTGAATTCAATACCGCGCGAAGCCAGATGGTACAGCACCTGATTAGTCGCGCAGCCCATACCACCGGCTTCACTCCACAGTTCCTGCAGATCGTCGCTATCAAAATTGGAGACGCCCCAGTGGCGAATTTTGCCCTGCTGCTGCAGCGTTTGCATGGCGCGCACGGTCTCTTCCAGCGGAACATTACCGCGCCAGTGCAACAGATAAAGATCGAGATAGTCCGTCTGCAGACGGCGCAGACTGCGCTCACAGGCGTCAATCGCATCGACCTCACCGGCGTTCCACGGGTAAACTTTTGATACCAACCAGGCTTGATCGCGCCGGCCGCGCAGCGCTGCGCCGACCACCTCTTCCGCGCCGCCTTCGGCATACATCTCAGCGGTATCGATCAGTTTCAGTCCGGCGTCCAGTCCAGCCTGCAGCGCAGCGGTTTCCTGCGCCCGCTGTGCCGGATTTTCGCCCATATACCAGGTGCCCTGGCCGATAGCTGGTAACGGCGTATCGTCGTTAAACTGAATCGTCTTCATCTCACCTCCTGTTGCGCCATTATGGGGCGCAATATTGGTGCAAGGTAACAAAAACGCCTCATTATGAGGCGTTCGTGCGGTCATCAGAAGCTGTAGCTGACGCCGGTCCACAGCGTAAACTGACCGTCTTTATCTACCATTGGACTGTCTTTAATTTCACTGGCGAAGCGGGTATAACGGCCTGACAGGCTGGCGTTCCAGCTCTCGCTGATCTGGTAGCTGGCGTTCATCTCGACGTAAGGCGACCAGCTATCGTCCGGGTGATAGCGATCGATGCCGGTACGCGCGCTTTCGTGGCCGGAAACGCCGTAGTAATAGCGGTTTTGGTTGGCACTGTTCCACATTGCGCCAATGCCCGGCGTCAGGCTGAACGCGCCGAAATCAAAGCGGTACAGGTAGGTCAGGTCCCAAATCATGCCGTTGCTGTTATTCAGCACATCGCCCAGCAGCGCGGTACGCACAATCCCCCAGTCAGCAACGTGACGATAAGTCGCGCCGGCCATCAGCGTCATGCGACGCTTGTCCAGCCCTTTCATATCGCCCAGATCGTTATCTTTCGGGTCATACTGCTGCGGCGAGCCCAGCAGCGTTAACGACAGCTGATTCTGCGGGTCTTTCCACAGGTAATAACCGCCCTGCAGGCTGCGGAACCAAAAGTTTTCCCCTTCATAATTGATGACCGGGATCGGCAGATAACGGTCCTGGCCGCCGCGGTACGGCGACTGGGCATAAATAACCGAAGCCCCAAGTGACACGGGTTCAGCGTAAGTGCTGAACGCCGCAAAATAGCAAGGACACATCAGAGCAAGCGCTTTAAGTTTGAAATGGTTCACAATTTATTCATTCCATTAATATAACAATCACACGCAGAGTCTAACCAAATTTTGCCACTGGTTTAACTTTTAATGTTGATTTCCTTTTTATCCTGTCAGAAGCGTCTGAGACGCAGCGCACCTGTTGCCGCAAGGGCGTGACGGCCTTAGCGCTTATGAGACTTTGTTATTGATATATCGCTAAATAAGGAGAAAAGACGGAGCAATTTTTCTGATTGCCTTCTACAGTAAAAGTAAGACGAGAATTTTTTGTACGAGCAGAGTAACCATAAGAATTGTGAATCCCGATAAAAAATCGTCAGGTTGGCATAAGGGTTGCTGTACTCAATAAAGAATATCTTCCGGGAGCTGCAAGAGCATCTTATTACGCTCCTTTACCTGTGCTAAAAACGAAAGGACGGGCATCGCTATGAATATATTCGATCACTATCGTCAGCGTTATGAAGCTGCCAAGGACGAAGAGTTCACACTGCAGGAATTCCTCACCATCTGTAAGCAGGATCGCAGTGCATACGCCAACGCGGCAGAACGACTATTGATGGCCATCGGTGAGCCTGTGATGGTCGATACTGCCCAGGAGCCTCGCCTTTCCCGTATCTTCTCGAACCGCGTCATCGGACGCTACCCGGCCTTTGAAGAGTTTTACGGTATGGAGGAAGCGATTGAGCAGATCGTCTCCTACCTGAAACACGCCGCGCAGGGGCTGGAGGAGAAGAAACAGATTCTGTACCTGCTCGGCCCGGTGGGCGGCGGTAAATCCTCGCTGGCCGAACGGCTTAAAGCGCTGATGCAGCGCGTGCCGATCTATGTGCTGAGTGCCGACGGTGAACGCAGCCCGGTCAATGACCATCCGCTGTGCCTGTTTAATCCGCAGGAAGACGCCAATATTCTGGAAAAAGAGTACGGCGTGCCGCGGCGTTACCTTGGCACCATTATGTCGCCGTGGGCGGCAAAACGGTTGCATGACTTTGGCGGCGACATCACCCGCTTCAAAGTGGTGAAAGTGTGGCCGTCGATTCTGGAACAGCTGGCTATCGCCAAAACCGAACCGGGTGATGAGAACAACCAGGATATTTCAGCGCTGGTGGGTAAAGTGGATATCCGTAAGCTGGAAAACCACGCGCAAAACGATCCGGATGCCTACGGTTATTCGGGTGCGCTGTGCCGCGCCAACCAGGGCATCATGGAATTCGTGGAGATGTTCAAAGCACCCATTAAAGTGCTGCATCCGCTGCTGACCGCTACTCAGGAAGGTAACTATAACGGTACCGAAGGGATTTCCGCCCTGCCGTTTAACGGCATCATTCTGGCGCACTCCAACGAATCAGAGTGGGTGACGTTCCGTAACAACAAGAACAACGAAGCTTTCCTCGACCGCGTTTACATCGTGAAGGTGCCTTACTGCCTGCGCGTGTCCGAGGAGATCAAAATTTATGAAAAACTGCTCAACCATAGTGAGCTGACCACCGCGCCTTGCGCACCCGGCACGCTGGAAACGCTGGCGCGCTTCTCGATTCTGTCGCGCCTGAAAGAGCCGGAAAACTCCAGTATCTACTCGAAGATGCGCGTGTATGACGGTGAAAGCCTGAAAGACACCGATCCGAAAGCGAAATCGTGGCAGGAGTATCACGATTACGCCGGGGTGGATGAAGGCATGAACGGCCTGTCGACCCGCTTCGCATTTAAGATTCTGTCACGCGTGTTTAACTTCGACCATGCCGAAGTAGCGGCTAACCCGGTGCACCTGTTTTACGTGCTGGAACAGCAGATCGAGCGCGAGCAGTTCCCGCAGGATCAGGCTGAGAAATATCTGGAACACCTGAAGGGCTATCTGATTCCGAAATATGCGGAGTTCATTGGCAAAGAGATTCAGACCGCTTACCTCGAATCCTATTCGGAGTATGGTCAGAATATCTTCGACCGCTACGTCACTTACGCGGATTTCTGGATTCAGGATCAGGAGTATCGCGATCCGGATACCGGCCAGCTGTTCGATCGTGAATCACTCAATGCCGAGCTGGAAAAGATTGAGAAACCTGCCGGGATCAGTAACCCGAAAGATTTCCGTAACGAAATTGTCAACTTTGTGCTGCGCGCACGGGCGCAGAATAACGGACGCAATCCAAACTGGACCAGCTACGAAAAACTGCGCACGGTGATCGAGAAGAAAATGTTCTCCAACACCGAGGAGTTGCTGCCGGTGATTTCGTTCAACACCAAAACATCCACGGACGAACAGAAAAAACACGACGATTTTGTCGATCGCATGATGGAAAAAGGCTATACCCGCAAGCAGGTGCGTCTGCTGTGCGAATGGTATCTGCGCGTGCGCAAATCGTCATAATCGACAGCGGTAAGCTACGCGGCATCCACATGCCGCCTGAGGAGGCCGGACCTGTTCCGGCCTGGCTTACAGCTTAGTTTGGGGGAATTTATGGCCTATTTCATCGATCGGCGTCTTAACGGCAAGAATAAAAGTGCGGTCAACCGGCAGCGCTTTTTGCGCCGTTATAAGTCGCAAATCAAACAGTCGATCTCCGAGGCCATCAACAAGCGTTCGGTCACCGACGTGGAGAGTGGCGAATCGGTGTCGATTCCTATCGACGACATCAACGAGCCGATTTTCCATCAGGGGCGCGGCGGCAGCCGCCATCGCGTGCATCCGGGGAACGACCACTTTGTGCAAAACGACCGCATTGAGCGGCCGCAGGGCGGCGGTGGCGGCAGCAGCGGTCAGGGCAATGCCAGCCAGGACGGAGAAGGTCAGGACGAGTTTGTGTTTCAGATTTCCAAGGATGAGTACCTCGACCTGCTGTTTGAAGATTTAGCACTGCCTAACCTGCGCAAAAATCAGCATCGCCAGCTCAATGAGTACAAAACTCACCGCGCGGGCTTCACCTCGAATGGCGTGCCGGCCAACATCAGCGTGGTACGCTCGCTGCAAAACTCGCTGGCGCGACGAACCGCCATGACCGCAGGCAAACGTCGTATGCTGCACGAACTGGAAGCCACACTGAGTGAAGTCGAAAACAGCGAGCCGGCGCAATTACTGGAAGAAGAGCGGCTGCGTAAAGAGATTGCGGAACTGCGGGCGCGCATTGAGCGTGTGCCGTTTATCGACACCTTTGACCTGCGTTACAAAAATTTCGAGAAGCGGCCTGAACCGTCCAGCCAGGCAGTAATGTTCTGCTTAATGGACGTTTCCGGCTCGATGGACCAGGCAACCAAGGATATGGCGAAACGCTTTTATATCCTGCTCTATCTGTTCCTTAGCCGGACTTACAAAAACGTCGATGTGGTGTATATCCGTCACCATACTCAGGCGAAAGAAGTCGATGAACAGGAGTTCTTCTACTCGCAGGAGACCGGCGGCACTATCGTCTCCAGCGCGCTTAAGCTGATGGACGAAGTGGTGAAAGAGCGTTATGACCCGTCGCAGTGGAATATCTATGCGGCGCAGGCCTCGGACGGCGATAACTGGGCGGATGACTCACCGTTGTGTCATGAAATTCTGGCGAAGCATATTCTGCCGGTGGTGCGCTACTACAGCTACATTGAGATTACCCGACGGGCGCACCAAACCCTGTGGCGCGAGTATGAGCATCTGCAGGCGATGTTTGATAACTTTGCCATTCAGCACATCCGCGAGCCGGAAGACATCTACCCGGTATTTCGTGAGCTTTTCCATAAACAGGTCGCTGAAGCCTGAGTTTACCAGCCGGTCACCGACCGGCTTTTTCTTTACCCCGCCCGGCTTAACCCCTCTGAAAACCCTGCTGTTTTTCTGTGCGGATTTAACCTTCTATGGGATAGCGCGCCACAGAATGAAAAAATGTGCAATTAACCGCTGACAAGCTATTGATAAGGCATTATCTTTTCACCTTGTCTGTGTGAATTGCCCGCAATTTGCTTTTTTATGCCCCGCCGCAGGAGAACGCCGTTGAATGCCAGCATGATTTACAGTTTGTTCATTATTGGTTCCGTGCTGGTCGCAGCAAGTATTCTGCTGAGTTCCTTCTCGTCGCGTCTCGGTATCCCGATTCTGGTGATCTTCCTGGCGCTGGGGATGCTGACCGGCGTGGACGGCATCGGCGGTATTGCTTTTGATAACTATCCGGTGGCCTATCTGGTGTCCAACCTGGCGCTGGCCATCATTCTGCTTGATGGCGGCATGCGCACCAAGGCCAGCTCGTTCAAGGTGGCGCTTGGTCCGGCGCTGTCGCTGGCCACCGTTGGCGTGATGATTACCGCCGGCCTCACCGGTCTGGCTGCCGCCTGGCTGTTTAAGCTCGATCTGATGCAGGGCTTCCTGATTGGCGCCATTATCGGCTCGACCGACGCCGCAGCGGTGTTTTCACTGCTGGGCGACAAAGGGCTTAACGAGCGTGTCAGTTCCACGCTGGAGATTGAATCAGGCAGTAACGATCCGATGGCGGTGTTTCTTACCATTACGCTGATCGACATGATCCAGCAGGGGCAGAGCGGCCTGAGCTGGATGTTTGTGGTGCATCTGGTGCAGCAGTTCGGCCTGGGCATTGTGCTCGGACTGGGCGGCGGTTGGGCGCTGCAGCAACTGATCAACCGCATCAGCCTGGCGCAAGGGCTCTATCCGCTGCTGGCGCTGAGCGGCGGCATCATTGTGTTTGCCCTGACCACGGTGATGGAAGGCAGCGGCATCCTGGCGGTCTATCTGTGTGGTTTCCTGCTGGGCAACAGCCCGATTCGTAACCGCCACGGCATTCTGCAAACTTTCGACGGCATGGCCTGGCTGAGCCAGATTGGTATGTTTATCGTGCTTGGCCTGCTGGTGACGCCGTCTGATCTGTGGCATATCGCGCTGCCGGCGATGATTCTCTCGCTGTGGCTGATTCTGGTGGCGCGTCCGCTGTCGATTCTGGTCGGGCTGCTGCCGTTTAAAGGCTTTACCGGACGTGAACGCATCTTTATCAGCTGGGTAGGCCTGCGCGGTGCGGTGCCGATTATCCTCGCGGTGTTCCCGATGATGGCCGGGCTGGAGAATTCAAAACTCTACTTCAATATCGCCTTCTTCGTGGTACTGGTATCTCTGATGCTGCAGGGCACGTCGCTGGGCTATGCCGCTAAACGGGCTAAGGTAGTGGTACCGCCGACCGCGTCACCCATCAGCCGCGTCGGGCTGGATATCCATCCGGAAAATCCGTGGGAGCAGTTTGTTTATCAGCTCAGCGCCGACAAATGGTGCGTCGGCGCCGCGCTGCGCGATTTACAAATGCCGCGCGAAACGCGTATTGCCGCCCTGTTCCGCGATAACGCGCTGATGCACCCCAACGGCAATACGCGTCTGAAAGAGGGTGACGTGCTGTGCGTTATTGGCCGCGAGCGCGACCTGCCGGCGCTTGGCAAAATGTTCAGCCAGACGCCGCCGGTGGCGCTGGATCAGCGCTTCTTTGGTGACTTTATCCTTGATGCCGAGGCGCGCCTGCGCGATGTCGCGCAGATCTATGGCCTCGAGCTTGATGAAGAGACTAACGATCAGCAGTCGCTCGGCCAGTTGATTATGGGTCTGCTCGGCAGCACGCCGGTGGTAGGAGATCAGGTCGAGTGGAACCAACTGACGTGGACAGTGGCGGAAAAAGAGGATAACCAAATCGTCAAAATTGGGGTGCGCGTGCGGGAAGAGAAGGAATAATCCGAGGCCGTATCGCTCGTAAACTGCGTGTCAGCGTCTATGATCACTATTCCACCCAGCAAACGGGAGAAGATGATGGGACACGTGGTGAAGATTGGTCGTTACGAGATCGTCGATGCAGTAATGGATGTGGAGAAGCTGGATACCGTCGGCATTCCCTGCCATACCAACCCCGGCCTGAGTTATCAGCTCGACGGCTGGGATCATGAAACCAGCGTACCGGCGTGGATTGATGGCGAACCGGTCGATCTGCAGATCGGCCACTATGACAAGCAGCAAGACCGCTGGGTATTGAAAAAACCGGCCTGATATTTTCCTCACCGCCATTCACTTTGACTGGCGGTCATTCCGAAAAGTAGTCTTAAAATAGTCTGTTATTTCATGGCACCTTTTACTTTTAATATTATTTTTCAACAGATTAGCTGGTCTGTACTTTAATCAAATATTGTTTTTTCAGACTCTTTCCATATTAACTCTGTCAAATAACTCCTGCATACTCTTAAACGTTGCTGCAGCTTTTCGTGACGTAAATCACGTCTCAAACGGCCCTTTCCATGCAGCGCTTATGGCAGCACTGACTCATATCTCGCTGAATATTATTTTATTTCTGCTTTCAGCGGACGACTCCTGAGCGCGTACTTGATTCTGGTCAGGCCATCTTTTACTTAAGAAAAGAGAGCAGGTTTTATGGCAAGTACATTGGTAATGAACGATGCAACCCGCTCGTGGAGCGGACTGCGCAAAAATCTCATCGCGAAAGTGGCACTCAGCTTTTCGGATTTAATTGCACTGAACCTGGCATTATTTTTATCCGCGGCCACCGTCCAGGGTATTTGGGGAGAACTGGACAGTTTTATTCCGCCGCAGCAAATTGAATACCGCTTTGTCGCACAGTTAGGTCTGTCAGTGCTGTGCACGGCCTGGTTCTGGGTGCGTATGCGCCACTACACCTACCGCAAACCGTTCTGGTTTGAGCTGAAAGAAATCGTCAAAACGCTGTTTGTATTTTCGCTGCTGGATCTGGCACTGATTGCCTTTTCCAAATGGGACTTCTCGCGCATGGTGTGGGTATTCAGCTGGACCTATGCCCTGCTGCTGCTGCCGCTGATGCGCGCTGGCGTGAAGCGTGCCATTAACCGCGCGGGCCAGTGGCAAAAAGAGACCATTATCATCGGCTCCGGTAAGAACGCCATGGAAGCCTACGCGGCGCTGCAGAGCGAGGAGATTCTGGGCTATAACGTGCAGGCGTTTATCTCGCTGGATGATGAGCCTCACCAGGAAAGTGTTAACGGCGTGCCGGTTATTACCTGGAAAGACATCAACTGGCAAACCATGGACCGTGACAACACGCAATTTATCGTCGCCACCGAATTTGAACAGCAGGTGGTGCGCGATAAATGGCTGAAGTTTTTGTCCAAGATGAAATGCCGCTCGATTTCGGTTATCCCTACGCTGCGCGGTGTGCCGCTGTATGGCACCGATATGTCGTTTATCTTCAGCCATGAAGTGATGATCCTGCGCGTCAGTAACAACCTGGCGAAACGCTCCTCGCGTTTCCTCAAGCGCACTTTCGACGTGGTGGTTGCCTCACTGCTGCTGCTGTTTCTTGCCCCGGTGTTCGGTCTGCTGTGCTGGATGGTGAAGCGCGATGGCGGGAATGCCATTTACGGCCACGAACGCGTCGGTCAGGATGGCGTGAAGTTTAAGTGCCTGAAGTTCCGTTCAATGGTGACCAACTCACAGGAAGTGCTGCAGAATCTGCTGGCCACCAGTGCCGAAGCGCGCGCTGAGTGGGATCGTGATTTCAAACTGAAGAATGATCCGCGCATCACCAAAATCGGTGGCTTCCTGCGGAAAACCAGCCTGGATGAACTGCCCCAGCTGTGGAACGTCATTCGTGGCGAAATGAGTCTGGTGGGACCGCGTCCGGTGATTGAAGCCGAGCTGGAACGCTACGCCGGCGATGTCGACTACTATCTGATGGCCAAACCGGGCATGACCGGTCTGTGGCAGGTCAGCGGGCGTAACGATATCGACTACGACACGCGCGTCTATTTTGACTCCTGGTACGTGAAGAACTGGGCGCTGTGGACTGACATCGCCATCCTGTTCAAAACCGCTGGCGTGGTGCTGCGCCGCGACGGTGCTTACTGATACCCTCGACGCGATGTCTGCGCTGTGCCGGCAGACATCGCCTTTTCGTTGTAGCCCTTTCTTTTTGGCCGCAGACTCATTACCCTTCTCGCCTGTTTAACAGGACGTTACTGGTTCGTAATGCAAAAGTTTACCCTACTCCTTTTGAGCCTGGTGCTGCTGGCACCGCTGGGCATCGATCTCTACCTCCCCACGCTGCCGCAGATTGCCGACGGTCTTAACAGCCCGGTCAGTCTGATCCAGACCACCATTCCGCTGTTTTTGCTGGTGATGGGTATCGGTCAGCTGGTTACTGGTCCGCTGGTGGATAATTTTGGCCGTAAGCCGATCGCGCTGTTCGGCCTCGCGCTCTACATCATCGGCAGCGCAGTGGCCGCAACCGCCACCGTCTGGCCGGTGTTCTTCCTGGCGCGCCTGATTCAGGGCTGCGCGGTATGCTGTAGTGCGGTGGTGGCATTTAGCGGCGTGCGCGATCGGCTGAGCGGCGATGCCGCGGCGCGCGCTTATGGTTTCCTCAATGGCGCGCTGAACATCGTGCCGGCGCTGGCACCGCTGCTCGGCGGTATTCTGGCGGAAGCCTATGGCTGGCGTGCGCCCTTCTGGTTCCTGTGCGGCTATGCGCTGGTGATTGCCATTATTGTGGTGGTCGCACTGCCGGAAACGCGTCCGGCGGACACGCTGCGCGTCAAAGGACTGCCGCTGGCGCAGTATGCTGCCATCGCCCGGCAGCCGCGCTTTCTCGCTTTCGCCTTTGCCAACGCGGGCGCGCTCGGCATGGTGCTGACCTACGTTTCGCTGGCGCCGCACGTGTTGATGACCGAAGGTGGCCTGACGCCGCTGCAATTCTCCTTTGCCTTTGGCGCCAACGGTTTCTGGATCATGCTGGTCAGCGCCTTTGTTAATAAAACCATTCGCAAGGCGGGCCGCCCGTTTTGTCTCGCCATGGGGTTTGTCACCATGCTACTCGGTGCGCTGCTGCTGGTGGCGGGGATGACGCTGTTACCTGCGGCCTGGCAAACCCACTGGTCGCTGTACATGATTCCGGTGGCGATCTCGGTAGCCGGCCTGGCCTTCACCGTCGGGCCGGCCACCAGTTATGCGCTGGAGCCGTATCAGCAGCAGGCGGGTGTGGCAGCGGCGCTGCAGGGATTTATTCAGATGGCGGGCGGTGCGGGTGGCAGCCTGGCGATGGTGGCGCTGCCGGTGGCAGAGAAATCAGCGTTAGCGCTGATGATGCTGGTGGGTGCAGCGCTGGCGCTGATCGCCTGGCGCTGCAGTAAGAACATGCGTGGTACAGTGACGGCGCTTAACTAAGCGTGACCGGGACGCGCGGCGCGAGTGCACACATCAGCTCGTAGCCTACCGTTCCGGCGGCTTTCGCCACCTCATCAATTTTCACCTCGTTGCCCCACAGCTCCACGCGCGATCCGATACCCGCCTGCGGGCAGGGTTCGAGGTCAATCATCATCATGTCCATCGAGATCGCCCCAAGCGTTTGCGTGCGGATGCCATCAACGCTGACCGGCGTACCGGTCGGCGCATGGCGCGGATAGCCGTCAGCATAGCCACAGGCTACAATACCGATACGCTGTGGCGCGGCCGCGTGGTAGCGATAACCGTAGCCAACGCCCTCGCCGGCACTGATCTGCTGTATGCCAATAATTTCACTGCTGAGCGTCATTACCGGCTGCAGACCGGTACTGGCGATATCCTGCCAGTCGCCGCTCGGTGACGCGCCATAAAGAATAATCCCGGGCCGCACCCAGTCAAAATGCGCCTGCGGATGCCACAGCGTAGTCGCTGAGTTGGCAAGCGAACGCGGACAGTTCAGCCCTTCCGCCGCCTGTTCGACGTGCTGCATCGGTTCCACCAGCCCCTGCGGGTTTTCCGCATCGGCGAAGTGCGCCATCAGCGTCATTTCCCCCACGTTGGGCAACGCACGCAGCTTGTGCCAGGCCGCCTGTGCCTGTTCCGGACGAAAACCGAGACGGTTCATGCCGCTGTTGATCTTCAGATAAACATCGACTGGCGCCGACAGCTGCGCCTTCGCCAGCGCCTGAATCTGCCAGTTACTGTGTACGCTGGTGGTCAGGCGATAGCGATCGATCAGCGTCAGGTCATCGGCGTGAAAGAAGCCTTCCAGCAGCAGAATTGGCTTTTTCCAGCCCTGCTCGCGCAGCAGGATCGCCTCTTCCATATTCAGCAGCGCGAAACCATCGGTTTCCGCCAGACTCTGCCATACGCGGGCAATGCCGTGGCCGTAGGCATTGGCCTTCACCACCGACCAGACGCGCGCGTGCGGTGCCGCCTGACGCACAATCGCCAGATTGTGGCGCAGCGCCTGTTGATTAATGGTGGCACCCGTAGGACGTGACATGTTTTTACTCTCCCTGAAGTATCAGCGCGTCGCGCTGGCATTACGCAGCGGCGATGCCGGGGCCGCAAAGCCCGGCAGATAACGCAGCACCGACAAGTCGTCGGCGGCGATGGCCGGTTTACGTCCCGAAATCAGATCGGCCAGCAACTGGCCGGAACCACAGGCCATCGTCCAGCCCAGCGTACCGTGCCCGGTGTTCAGCCAGAGATTGGTCAGCGGCGTGCGCCCGACAATTGGCGTGCCATCCGGCGTCATCGGGCGCAGTCCGGTCCAGAACGTAGCCTGTTCAACATACCCGCCTTCAGGATAGAGATCGCGGACCACCATCTCCAGCGTTTCACGTCGTGCCGGCAACAGTTTGGTGTTAAAACCAACGATTTCGGCCATGCCACCGACGCGAATGCGGTCATCGAAGCGTGTCACCGCCACTTTATAGGTTTCATCCAGGATGGTGGAGACCGGCGCGCCCTGCGGATCTTTGATCGGGATAGTCAGGGAATAGCCTTTCAGCGGATAGACCGGAATCGACACGATGTCTTTCAGCAGCGCCGTGGAGTAAGAGCCAAACGCCACGACGTAAGCATCGGCTTTGATGACCTCATCGCCGCACTTCACGCCATAGATGCGATTGCCTTCGCGCAACAGCTGATCCACTGACGTGTCGTAACGGAAAGTGACGCCGGCTGCGGCTGCCATTGCCGCCAGCCGCTGGGTAAACAGCTGGCAGTCACCGGTTTCGTCATTCGGCAGGCGCAGGCCGCCGGTCAGCTTGTGCGCGGTACCCGCCAGCGCCGGCTCTACGCTGTGCAGCTGATGCGCTTCCAGCAGCTCATAAGGCACACCCGCTTCACGCAGCACCGCGATGTCTTTGCTGGCGCTGTCAAACTGTTGCTGCGTGCGGAACAGCTGCAAAGTGCCGCCCTGGCGCCCTTCATAGGCGATACCGGTGCTGCTGCGCAATGCCTTCAGGCAGTCGCGGCTGTATTCGGCGATACGCACCATACGGCCCTTATTTTCCTGGTAGTGACGCATGTCGCAGTTGCGTAGCATGTTCCACATCCACTCCAGCTGGAATTTGCTGCCGTCGAGTCGCACTGCCAGCGGCGCATGCTTCTGAAACATCCACTTTACCGCCTTAAGCGGTACACCGGGCGCCGCCCAGGGTGCCGCATAGCCGGGCGAAATTTGCCCGGCATTGCCGGCACTGGTTTCCAGCGCCGCGCCGGGCTGGCGATCGATTACGGTGACGTCATGCCCCGCCTGCGCCAGATACCACGCACTGGCTACCCCTACGACACCACTACCCAGAATGACTACGCGCATAAGCCCCTCATCGCGAAAAGCATAATTAACTGGTATCACCATCGGGTTTAGCATAACCCGATGGCTGAACTGATATTACATTCGACCCTTTCATTTCACATGTTTTTCACTTAACTGCACACTGAAATCATGCGGTCGCGCCAAAATCAGAGTTTTTTGTGCCTTAAAAGCGTTAACCAGCGAATTATTATGCGAAAGGCAGAGCATCTCACTTTTTTCAGGAGAAAGCGCCGCAGTCATATCGCGCGCTTATAAACAGGATTTAATGCTGCAATTTATAACTCAGATAACACATCACCTTATTAGCTACCAAAGCACGCCTATTATGATGATTTTGTACCAAAAGAATTCGATTGAGTTCCCGCATCGGATAAGCGACAGTGGACTATCATTGAAGTGTTCGCTCAGTTTTTTTGGGCTGTCTTTCTCAGGATGAAGCCTTAAACGATCGTGACAGGTGACACTCTGTTGCCTGCCGCTTGCAAAACAGAGGTGCGCTATGACGACAATGTTTGACGAGCCAACCCGCAACAGCAAACGACTTAGTGACGGTCCCGACTGGACCTTTGAACTGCTTGATGTCTACCTGGCGGAGATCGACCGCGTGGCCAAAAGCTATGGGCTCGATACCTATCCGCACCAAATCGAAGTGATCACCTCTGAGCAGATGATGGATGCATACTCCAGCGTGGGGATGCCCATCAATTATGCCCACTGGTCGTTCGGCAAGAAGTTCATCGAAACCGAGCAGCGCTATAAACATGGCCAGCAGGGACTGGCGTACGAGATCGTCATTAACTCGAATCCCTGTATCGCTTATCTGATGGAAGAGAACACCATGACCATGCAGGCGCTGGTGATGGCGCACGCCTGCTATGGCCACAACTCTTTCTTCAAAAACAACTACCTGTTCCGCAGCTGGACCGATGCCAGCTCGATTGTCGATTACCTGCTGTTCGCGCGTAACTACATCTCTGATTGCGAAGAGCGTTATGGCGTGGAAGAGGTCGAGCGGCTGCTGGACTCCTGTCATGCGCTGATGAACTATGGCGTCGATCGCTATAAACGCCCGCAAAAGATTTCGCTGCAGGAAGAGAAAGCGCGGCAGAAAAGCCGGGAAGAGTATCTGCAGAGCCAGGTCAATACGCTGTGGCGCACCCTGCCACGCAAAGAGAAAGAGTTTACTCAGGTCGAGGCGGCGCGCTATCCCTCTGAGCCGCAGGAAAACCTGCTGTACTTTATGGAAAAGAACGCGCCACTGCTGGAGTCGTGGCAGCGTGAAGTGCTGCGCATTGTGCGTAAAGTCAGCCAGTATTTTTACCCGCAGAAACAGACCCAGGTGATGAATGAAGGCTGGGCGACCTTCTGGCACTACACCATCCTGAATCACCTGTACGATGAGGGCAAAGTGTCGGAACGCTTCATGATGGAGTTCCTGCACAGCCATACCAACGTGGTGTATCAGCCGCCGTATAACAGCCAGTGGTATAACGGTATCAACCCGTATGCGCTGGGCTTTGCCATGTTCCAGGACATCAAGCGCATCTGTCAGTCGCCAACCGAAGAAGATCGCTACTGGTTCCCGGACATCGCCGGCTCCGACTGGCTGAAGACGCTGCATTTCGCCATGCGCGAGTTTAAAGACGAGAGTTTCATCAGCCAGTTCCTGTCGCCGAAAGTGATGCGGGATTTCCGTCTGTTTACGGTAATGGACGACGATCGTAATAACTATCTTGAGATTGCCGCCATTCATGATGAGGCGGGATATCGCGCGATTCGTCAGCAGCTGTCGGCGCAGTACAATCTGAGCAATCTGGAGCCCAATATTCAGGTGTACAACGTTGACCTGCGCGGTGACCGTTCTCTGACGCTACGCTATGTGCCGCAGCAGCGCGCCCCGCTCGATAAGAGCCGTCGCGATGTGCTGAAGCATGTGCATCGGCTGTGGGGTTTTGATGTCAATCTGGAACAGCAGAACGAAGATGGCAGCGTGGAGCTGCTGGATCGCTGCCCGGCGCGCGGACCAGCGCTTTAAACAAAATCTCCATGCTCAGGGACGAGCATTTATCATCCTGCGTTGTAAGCCCCTAATCTCACAGATAATCCTGCACCAACTTCACAGACAGTCAGTATCCGCTGATGCGGCGGGCTATTCGCAGCGCTGAGGCTTTTACGTTGCGCCAGGAGATTCCCGCGGGGAGGCGGGAATCAGGCCGGGCCGGTCAGGAAGACCGATACCGGCCGGTCCGTCAGGCGCAACGTGAACGCCGAAGGTACCGCGTAAGCGGCGCGAGGAGCAGCCCGGCAGCAGCGGATACTGGCTGTCCGGGACAGGAACCCGTAAAACGTTTGTACGCTGTTAACGCTTACTGCTCAAATCATCCGGCATGCTTTTCTGCATACTGTGCCAGATTTCACCGCTGCGGCGGCCGTAGTTACGCACGCTGTCGACGATCTGATCCTGCGTCGGCTGTTTGCCACACAGATCCGCCAGCTGACGATAAAAGTTACGCGCCAGTTCACGCGCTTCCGGATTTGAGAAGTAATGGCGGCCAACGCGGGTGTACAGCCCTTTCAGACCGTTGAGAATCAGGCCGTAAATCGGGTTGCCGGAAGCGAAGGCCAGGCCGCGAAACACGCGGTAATCAAGCTCGGTATAGGCTTCAGCCTGATCTTCCTCGCTCAGCGCACTCTCCAGCACTTCACGCGCCTTATCCGGATGATGACGCAGCGCGCGGCTGATAAAGATAGACGCGATATTTGTGCGCACTGACAGCAGGTTATCAATTAACTGCGGCACACTGTCGTGGTCAAGACGGGCGAGCGTTTCGAGGATATTAAGACCAGACGTTTCCCAGAAATCATTGACGCGGGTGGGTTTACCATGCTGAATGGTCAGCCAGCCATCACGAGCCAGCCGCTGCAGCACTTCACGCAGAGTGGTGCGGGTCACGCCGATCAGTTCAGAAAGCTCACGTTCGGCAGGAAGAATCGATCCCGGCGGAAAACGGCTGTTCCAGATGCTTTCAATTATGTACTCTTCAGCGAATCCTGCAGGGCTCTGTGCCTTAATCACCATAGCATTTATTTCTCGTTGCTTTCTTTGTCGTAATAGCACTCATCATACCAGAGGGGTCATAGCGGAAATAGCCTGCCAGCGGATTAAAAGCGCGCGCTGGCGCAAAATTCAGCAGCTGCGCAGCGAAAAAAGCCGTGGGTTACGCTGCGCTTGCCTGGGCGCTTTTGATGCCGTGTGCTAAAAGCCACGATTTTTTGGCGTGGATCAGGGATAAGTCATTTTTATACATGATTTTTTCCGCCTGCCTGGCTGGCACGGGTACGCTTTTGGTTTACACTGCGATGCATTAACGGCTACGGGAAAAGCAATATGTTGCGATACTTGAATCAATGCTCACGCGGACGCGGTGCCTGGTTATTAATGGCCCTGACCGCCCTGGTTTTTGAACTGGTTGCGCTGTTCTTTCAGCACGTGATGGGACTGCAACCCTGCGTAATGTGTATCTATGAGCGTTGTGCGCTGTTTGGCGTCATGGGCGCCGGCCTGGTGGGTGCAATTGCGCCTAAAACGCCGCTGCGCTGGGCCGCCATCGCCATCTGGCTCTACAGCGCTTATGAAGGGGTACGCCTCTCTTATGAGCACACCATGATTCAGCTGCATCCCAACCCGTTTGTGACCTGCGATTTTGCTGCTCGCTTCCCGAGCTGGCTGCCGCTGGATAAATGGCTGCCGGCGGTATTTGTCGCCAGCGGTGACTGCGCCGAACGCGGATGGACTTTCCTGACCTGGAGCATGCCGCAGTGGATGATCGTGATTTTTGCCGCTTATCTGCTGGTGGGCATTCTGGTATTGATTGCGCAACCGTTCAAAGCGAAACGTCGCGATTTGTTTGGTCGCTGATTCCCAGTCAAAATACGTCTCAGACAAAACAGGCAGCCGCGGCTGCCTGTTGCGTTATCAGCCGTTACGATCCGGCCGGTCTATAATGTGTTCTTCCCAGTCGCGCACTTCACTCTCGCGCACCGCGATGTATCGCACCGAAATACGCTGAGCATGCATCGCCTTCTTCGACCCGGCAATCAGCGGGTGCCACGCCGGCAGCGTTTTGCCCTCCCCTAACAGCCGGTAAGCGCAGGTGCGCGGCAGCCAGTTAAAGGTGGTGAGATTCTCACGCGTCAGCTTGATGCAATCTTCTTCGTACTCGAAGCGACGCTCATAATTGCGGCACTGACAGGTCTTAATGTTGAGCTGATTGCAGGCGACGTTGGTGAAGTAAATCTCATCGGTATCCGCATCCTGCAACTTGTTCAGACAGCACTGTCCACAGCCGTCGCACAGCGATTCCCACTCTGCGTCGTTCATTTGGTCCAGGCGTTTGGTCTGCCAGAAAGGTTGGTCGGTCATGATAGCGGTCCGGGTTGAGCAACAAGACCGCACCTTATAAAGCTTCAGGTGCGGTGATGCAAGTATTACAGTACGCGGGTGCTGATACCGTGACCGGCCAGCGACACTTCCAGCTTATCGCCGGAGCGCAGCGGGCCCACGCCTTCAGGCGTGCCGGTCAGCACCACGTCACCGGCGCGCAGCGTGAAGTACTGGCTCATGTAAGCAATCAGCGGCAGAATTTTGTGGATCATATCTGCCGTAGTGCCGTGCTGACGCACCTCGCCGTTAATGACCAGCTTGAGTTCGGCATCCTGCGGATCGACGCTGAATTCAGCCGCCGGGATAAACCCGGACAGCGGACAGGAGTTATCGAAACTCTTGGCGCGCTCCCATGGCTGACCGGCTTTCTTAAACCCGGCTTGCAGATCGCGCAGCGTTAAATCCAGCGCGACGCCATAACCGGCAATCGCTTTCGCCACGTGCTCTTCACTGGCCTGCTTCAGGGTAGCGCCAATCAGCACCGCCAGCTCCACTTCATGATGCACCTCACCAAAGCTGGCCGGGATCGACAGTGGCTGCCGCAAATCGCACACCGCGGTTTCCGGTTTGATAAATACCACCGGCTCACTCGGGGTGGCGCTGCCCATCTCTTTAATATGCTTTGCATAGTTGCTGCCGACGCACACCACTTTGCTGACCGGATAATCCAACAGCGCGCCCTGCCAGTTACGATGCTGATACATGCTAATCCCCTGCTTGAGTTGTGTTAGGTGCCAGCCGCGCTGGCGAAGATGTCTCATCAGCCGCCGGAACGTGGCAGGCTGCTGAGCACTATATTAGCGGGTTTATCGCGGCGCACGTGACGGAAAGCGGCAAAAGCCGTTCCCCGGTTCATCAGGTCCGCCGCTTAAGACAACGATTATTGCCCACAATAATGGGTTAAGGTGAGCAATTAAATTAATGCCGAAGCACTGATTATATTTACAGGATATATTTTTACAGATGAATCTGAATTAAACTTTTTTACCCTGTTCAAGATGAATGTTGAGCAGACTTTCAACCGGTGGTGGGATCTGCAAATAATAACCTTGTTCGCTTAAACCCTGCTTAACTTTATTGATGTCAGCGTTGGCCAGCCTGTCGCGCTGGTCGAGCGACAGCATCATCGCCAGCTGCGGTTTGCCAAAGCCGCGCAGCAGTTCTTCCGGGACGCGCGAAAAATCGTCTTTTTTTTCTACATACAGATAAGTCTGGTCGCGTTGCGGGCTTCTATAGATCACACAAAACATATTTTTTACTCGAATTAACTAAGGGCGTCACTTGCCTGAATATAGCAGTAACTATAACATGCTTGCAGAACTTCGAATATTGACCCGCGGGTGTTAATGACGATTTTATCGGCGTTTACTTCAGGGTCGTAAAACAGGACTGAGTCAGGACAGATGTCGCAATCGCCAATCGAATTCAAGGGCAGCAGTTTTACCCTGTCAGTTGTTCATCTGCACCATTCGCAACCCGAGGTGATTCGTCAGGCGCTGCAGGACAAAATCGACCAGGCCCCGGCTTTTCTGCACAACGCGCCGGTGGTGCTGAACGTGTCAGCCCTGAACGGTGACATCAACTGGAAGCAGATGCAGCAGGCCGTCAGCGCCACCGGCTTACGCATTGTGGGCGTGAGCGGCTGTAAAGATGAAGCCCTGAAAAAGATGATTGCCCGCGCTGGCCTGCCGGTGCTGTCAGAGGGTAAAGAGAACCGCAAACGCGCTGATGCGCCGGAGCCGGAAGCGGTCGCGCCGCCGGTCAGCGAACCGGCCAGCAAAACGCGGATCATCAATACGCCAGTGCGTTCCGGTCAGCAGATTTATGCGCGCAACGCCGATTTGATCGTCACCAGCAGCGTCAGCGCCGGTGCCGAACTGGTGGCAGACGGCAACATTCATATTTACGGCATGATGCGCGGCCGCGCGCTGGCCGGTGCCAGCGGCGATCGCGACTGCCAGATTTTTTGCACCAACCTGTCAGCAGAGTTGGTCTCCATTGCCGGCGAATACTGGATCATGGACCAGATCCCGGCGGAATTCTTTGGTAAAGCCGCGCGCCTGTGCCTTAAAGAGGGCGCGCTCACCATCCAGACACTTAATTAGGCCCCTTTTCTTTCGTTAAGGAAATCAACATTTATGGCACGCATCATTGTAGTTACATCGGGTAAAGGGGGCGTTGGCAAGACCACGTCAAGCGCGGCCATCGCCACAGGGTTAGCGCAGAAAGGCAAAAAAACCGTGGTGATCGATTTCGATATCGGTCTGCGTAACCTCGACCTGATCATGGGCTGTGAACGCCGCGTGGTGTATGACTTTGTCAACGTTATCCAGGGCGATGCGACGCTGAATCAGGCGCTGATTCGCGACAAGCGCACCGAGCAGCTTTACATTCTGCCCGCCTCACAAACCCGTGATAAAGATGCTCTGACCCGCGAAGGCGTGGAAAAAGTGCTGAACGACCTGGCGGCAATGGATTTCGATTTTATCGTCTGCGACTCGCCGGCCGGTATCGAAACCGGTGCGCTGATGGCGCTGTACTTCGCGGATGAAGCAATCATTACCACCAACCCGGAAGTCTCTTCCGTGCGTGACTCAGACCGTATTCTCGGCATCATCTCGTCGAAATCACGTCGCGCTGAAAACAGCGAAGAGCCGGTAAAAGAGCACCTGTTACTGACCCGCTATAACCCGGGACGCGTAACGCGTGGCGACATGCTGAGCATGGAAGACGTGCTGGAAATCCTGCGCATTCCTCTGGTCGGCGTGATTCCGGAAGATCAGTCGGTGCTGCGCGCGTCTAACCAGGGTGAGCCCGTGATCCTCGATGCAAACTCTGACGCCGGTAAAGCTTACGCTGATACCGTAGATCGCCTGCTTGGCGAAGAACGCCCCTTCCGCTTTATCGAAGAAGAGAAGAAGGGTTTCCTGAAACGCCTGTTCGGGGGATAACCAATGGCATTACTTGATTTCTTTTTATCCCGTAAGAAGAACACAGCCAACATAGCCAAGGAAAGGCTGCAGATTATCGTGGCCGAACGCAGAAGGGGCGACAGTGAGCCCCACTATCTGCCGCAGCTGAAGCGCGATATCCTGGAAGTGATCTGTAAATACGTGAAAATTGACCCGGACATGGTCACGGTGCAGCTGGATCAGAAAGGGGATGACATCTCTATCCTCGAGCTCAACGTGACGCTGCCGGAGACGGAAGACGTTCCTAAATGATTGTAGCGGGTTCCTGATTTTCCCCTGCGTGGTTGCGCAGGGGAAAACGTTCCGCTTACAGCGTGTGTAAAATCTCGTCGATCCCGGCTTTCAACACCTCACCCCGCCAGCCTGCCAGCAGTTCCGGCGGACGCGTGGCGCTTTTCAGCCCCCAGTGCACGCTCAGCACCTGGTTAATCTGGCGCCGTGATGCTAACAGCTCCTGACTGTAACCGGTCTGCTCACTCACCTGCTGTACCAGCGCTTTAATCGCTTTAAACGCCTGCTTGTAGTGCGCGTGGTCAATCAGATTAGGCAACGGCGGCGGTAATGCGGCCTCATCCAGCGCCTGCGCCTCTGCCACCATCGCCACCAGCGCCTTACCGTGGAAGCGGATTTCGTGACCGTTCAGGCCGAGATGATCCAGCTCGCCAAGGCTGCCGGGCATAAAGCGCGCGACTTTCCACAGGTTCTCTTCGCGCACCACAAAATTCACCGCCATGTCTTTCTGCCGGGCGAGGTTGAGACGCCACGCGGCCAGACGCTGCAGCACCGCCAGCTGGCGCGGACCCAGCTGCCACGCATTGGTGATATCGCGCCACGCCTCTTCCGGCTGCAGCACGTCAAGACGGCGCTGACACAGCGTAGCGCACTCACTCAGCGCCGCCGCCATGTTGCCTGCCGCTTCGGTTTGCGCCACCAGCTGATGGGCGATCGGCAGCAGATAAGCCACATCGGCCGCAGCGTACTGGCACTGCCGCTCGGTAAGCGGACGCGCCAGCCAGTCGGTGCGCGCTTCGCTCTTATCCAGCTCAATCTGGTTGAAATGATTGACCATCGCGGCAAAGCCCCACGACAGCGGCTGCCCGGCGAAAGCGGCCAGAATCTGCGTATCGATCATCGGCTCCGGCAGGCAGCCGAAACGATGCAGGAAGACTTCGAGGTCTTCCCCGCCAGCGTGCAGGAACTTGGTCAGCTGACGATCCTGCAGCAGCGCAACAAACGGCGCCCAGTCGCTGATGGTTAACGGATCGATCAGAACCAGTTGCTCGCCATCGAAGAGCTGGATCAGGCCAAGCTGCGGATAGTACGTGCGGGTGCGCACGAATTCGGTATCCAGCGCCACGGCGTGATGCTGACGGGCCTGCTGGCATACCGCGGCCAGCTGGTCATTGTGGTCGATCAGGGTGTAATTCACGTTGTCTTTCTCGCTGCGACAAACCTCGCACAGCGCTCCATGTTAAAAGCAATAAAAACGCCGGACGGTGCCGGCGTTGACCTGAGCATTCAGCGGAAGCCAGTACTACGCTTCGCGCTTCGCCTCGTCGCGCAATTCGCGACGTAAAATTTTACCGACGTTGGTCTTCGGCAGCTCATCACGAAACTCGATAATCTTCGGCACTTTATAGCCGGTGAGCTGACGGCGACAATGATCCAGCACTTCCTCTTTCGTCAGCGACGGATCTTTTTTCACGATGCACACTTTCACCGCTTCGCCGGAGAGATCGCTCGGCACGCCAATCGCCGCCGCTTCGCGCACCTTGGCGTGCTGCATCAGCACATCTTCGATTTCGTTAGGATACACGTTAAAGCCGGACACCAGAATCATGTCTTTTTTACGATCGACGATGCGGATAAACCCTTCCGTGTCCACGGTAACAATATCACCGGTGTGCAGCCAGCCATTTTTCAGCACTTCCTCGCTGGCATCCGGCCGCTGCCAGTAGCCAATCATGACCTGCGGCCCGCGGATGCACAGTTCACCCGGTTCACCCGGCGGTACGTCGCGATCTTCATCATCGACAATACGCACGTCGGTGGACGGAACCGGCAAACCGATGCTGCCGGTGTGGCAGGTAATATCATACGGATTAACCGACACCAGCGGTGAGCATTCGGTGAGTCCGTAGCCCTCCAGCAGATAGTGCCCGGTGAGTTTCTCCCAGCGCTCGGCCACCGCTTTCTGCACCGCCATGCCGCCACCGGCAGACAGACGCAGCGTGGAGAAGTCCAGCTGGTTAAAATTGGCATCGTTCAGCAGGGCGTTGAACAACGTATTAACACCGGTGATGGCGGTAAAGGGAAATTTACTCAGCTCTTTAACGAAACCGGGAATATCACGCGGGTTGGTAATCAGCAGGTTGGTGCCGCCCAGGTCGAGGAACAGCAGACAGTTCACCGTCAGGGCAAAGATGTGATAAAGCGGCAGCGCGGTTACCACCTGCTCCTGTCCGGCGCGCAGCAGTTTACCGTAGGTGGCTTTGGTCTGCTCCAGATTAGCCTGCATGTTGCCGTGGGTCAGCATGGCGCCTTTCGCCACGCCGGTAGTGCCACCGGTGTACTGCAGAAATGCCAGATCCTGATTATTGATCACAGGACGATGATAGCTCATCTGCTCGCCCTGCTGCAGCGCATGACGAAACGGTACCGCCCCTGGCAGATGGTATTTCGGTACCAGCTTTTTCACATATTTAACGACGAAGTTCACCAGCGTGGCTTTCACCGGCGCCAGCTGATCGCCCATGCGCGTCAGCATCACGTGCTTAACCGGGGTTTCCGCGACCACTTTTTCCAGCGTATGGGCGAAGTTGGAGACAATGACAATCGCACTGGCACCGCTGTCATTAAGCTGGTGCTTCAGCTCGCGCGGCGTGTACAACGGGTTAACATTCACCACCACCATACCGGCACGCAGGACGCCAAACAGCGCCACCGGATACTGCAGCAGATTTGGCATCATCAGCGCGACGCGATCGCCCTGCTGCAAGCCTAATCCCTGTTGCAGCCAGGCCGCAAAAGCACGGCTCTGCTGCTCCAGCTGGCGGTAAGTCATTGGCTGGCCCATGTTAATGAAAGCCACCTGATCGGCATAACGTTGCGCTGCGTGTTCGAAAAGATCGACCAAAGAGGGATAACGGTCTGCGTTAATTTCCGCTGGTACATCTGGCGGATAGCGTTTCAGCCAAACCTTGTTCAAAGATTCACCCCGATATTCTTGTTGCGTAGCCATCGCCGCCTCTGCAATCAGTGTTGTTAACAATATTTTAACTGATTGTACCAGTTTGCCTGTTCCGGCATTTTCAGGTTGCGAGGCGCATCACTAAATTTCGCGCATCGGTTGCGCGCCCAATAAAAAGGCCCGTTCGCGAGCACCGCGACCGGGCCGTAAAAAAACCTGTTTAGCGCTATTCGGTAAGAATGGTCTCAACCTGCGCCGGACCGCCGGTGTTCATGCCCCAGTAGGGGTTAGGCCCCCAATAGCCGGGATGGCGACGCGTCGGCCCGTACCAAATCCACGGATCGATCGGCTGCGGCGGCGTCATCACCTGCTGAGTCAGATGCCAGCGCTGATAACCGCGCACATCAATCACCACAAAGTTGTAACTGGCTTTGCCAATTTCCCCTTTCTCGGTGCCTTTGATGTTGCCCAACACCGTGACGTACTGATTATTGACGTCGATCGGATCAACAAAACCATGAATGTCAGCGTAAATGCGGCCAATGGAGGCAGCACCGAGGCGCGGTCGCGCGCTGTCATCCAGCGGCTGAGTAGCAATTTCCAGCCGGGTCAGGCCGTTGAGGTTAGTTACCTTCACGACTTTGCCGCCGAAGCGCGACTCCTGGCCGACATACAGCTGCGGCGCATTCATCACGCGTAATAAATCCTGCTGTGGAAGCTGAGAACTCCCTTTAATGGCATCCGGCACTGACACGCAGCCGCTGAGCAACAGCGCACAGGCTAACAGAGCGCCAGACATCCCTTTACGACTAATTGGCATAGCACTTCTCCTGTTATTTCTCCGTTAGACTGAAGGCACAAAAATAAGTTGCGTAGGCGCCTAGCGCCCCGGCAATTTTTTCCATGCCACTTCATTGCGCAGATAAACCGGCTCAGCATTTTCCACCGCCACGCTGTCGCCGCGCTGCCAGGCGCTGAGCGCCAGCGGCAGCATATCTTCTGCGGCAGGCAGCGTGACCGTGGTGGTCAGCAGTTGTGCCCCGGTCGTGCCAGCCAGAAGCTGCGGATATGCCTGCCAGCCGGTGCCGACAGTGGCCCACTCGCCGCTCAGCTGCGCGATGCGCGCCTGTGCCGCTTCCGGCTTGAGGACGGCTTCGCTCTCAGCGCCCTGCCACTCGCCCTGCTCATCACGCTGATACTCTGCCCAGTAGACTTCACCCATGCGCGCATCAATCGCCGCCAGCACGCGCGTTGCCCCGGTCAAACGCCAGGCACCCTGCGCCATGGTGGCCAGCGAGGATACGCCAATCATCGGCAGATTTGCGCCCAGCGCCAGGCCCTGCGCGATGCCAATGCCGATGCGCACGCCGGTAAAACTGCCGGGCCCGCGGCCAAACGCCAGCGCGTCCAGCGCGCTCAGCGCCAGCGACTGCGCCTGCAACAATTCCTGCACCAGCGGCAGAATACGTTGAGTATGATCGCGGGGCGCGATTTCGAAGCGGGCATCGATCTGCTGCTGATTCAGCAGCGCGGCAGAACAGGCTTCTGTCGCGGTGTCCAGGGCTAAAATTCGGGCGGACATAACAACCTCAGAGAATCAAAATGGCGCGCATCTTACCACAGCCTGGCAGAAATTAGTGCTTCTCTGGCGGACGCACAAAGTCAATCGCACGCTGTAAATCGCGGGTGCGCGGTGTCGGCGGCAGGCTATTAAGGAACAGACCGCCATACGGACGCGACACCAGCCGCTGGTCACAAATCACCAGCACACCGCGATCGTCGGTATCGCGAATCAGACGGCCCACGCCCTGCTTGAGGGTGATCACCGCGTCCGGCAGCTGCACATCGTTGAACGGATCACCGCCGCGCAGACGGCAATCCTCCATGCGCGCCTTCAGCAGCGGATCTTCCGGCGAGGTAAACGGCAGCTTGTCGATGATCACCAGCGACAGCGCATCACCGCGCACGTCAACGCCTTCCCAGAAGCTGCTGGTGGCCACCAGCAGTGCATTGCCGGCGTCAAGAAACTGTTTGAGCAGCTGGCCTTTGCTGGTTTCGCCCTGCAACAGCACCGGCAGGGTCATGGAGGCGCGGAACTCCGCCGCCAGCTCGCGCATCATTTTGTGCGAGGTGCACAGGAAGAAACAGCGTCCTTTGTTGGCTTCAATCAGCGGTTTCATCATGCGTGCCAGCTGACGCGCACCGCCAGGATAGTTGGGTTCCGGCATGTTGCGCGGCACGCACAGCAAGGCCTGCTGCGCATAATCAAACGGACTTTCGAGGATCAGGGTGCGGGCATTATCCACACCGAGCCGGCTGGCGAAGTGGCTCATCTGTTCGTTGACCGCCAGCGTCGCCGAGGTAAACACCCACGCCGCTTTGCGTCCGTCCATCACTTCGCGGAAGCGCTCCGCGACCGACAGCGGCGTCAGCGCCAGCGTAAAGTGCCGGCTGCTGCATTCGTACCAGTAGCTGAAGCCCGGTTCATCAATCGCGCGTAAACGCTTGAGCCGGGTGCGATACAGCGCGGCACGCTCGAAGGCAGCGTCCAGCAGCGCGGAACGGCCCAGCGACAGCTTAATCACGTCGTAACACAGCTCGAGCGCATCATCCAGCAGCGTAAACATGCGCATGATGTTGTTGTCGCTCAGCAGATCGCGCAAATTGCCGCGAAAACCGGGCTCGCCCAGCGTCAGCCGAAAATCCTGTGCGCACTGCGCCAGCCGGTCGGCGGATTTCTGCAGCTGCTGCACATCGCGCACCTCGGTGCGGTAGGCAAGGATAATGTCTTTGGCGAGATCCTGCAGTTGCCGGCTCGACAGCTGCTGGCCAAAATACTGGCTGGCAATATCCGGCAGCTGGTGCGCTTCGTCGAAGATCATCACGTCAGCTTCCGGGATCAGCTCGCCAAATCCCCCCTCTTTGACCACCAGGTCGGCGAGAAACAGGTGATGGTTCACCACCACCACATCCGCATCCATCGCTTTTTTGCGCGCCTTCACCACGAAGCAATCTTTATACAGCGGGCAATCGCTGCCGAGGCAGTTATCGTTGGTGCTGGTGACGTAAGGCCAGATCGGACTGTCTTCCGCGACGCCGGCGCAGCTGCTGACGTCGCCATCAACGGTCTCCGAAGACCAGCTGCGCACGTTAATCAGATCGCCGAGCGCCTGCACGCTGAGATCGCCGCCAGTCTGATTTTGCTGCTCCAGCCGTTCCAGGCACAGATAGTTGGAGCGCCCTTTCAGCAGCGCGGTTTTGCCGCTGAACGCCAGGGCGCGGGCAATGGTCGGCAGATCGCGGTTGTAGAGCTGATCCTGCAACGCTTTGGAACCGGTCGATACAATGACTTTTTTCTTCGCCCGCAACGCCGGTGCCAGATACGCATAAGTTTTACCGGTGCCGGTGCCGGCCTCGACCACCAGCTCGCCTGCCTGCTGCACCGCTTCGCTCACTGCCTGCGCCATTTCGCGCTGTGCCGCGCGCGGCTTAAAGCCGGGAATCGCCTGCGCTAACGCGCCATCCGCTGCAAAATCGTCTGCCACACATCCTCACCGATTGCTCTTAAAACACCTGTAATTATGTCAGGATTCACCGCAGGCGACCACAACAGATGACAGCCGGCCATGGGATATGGCAGGCTAACGCAGCAAAAATAAAGGAGAACAGCATGACCATTACGCGTATTGATGCCGAGCACCGCATGTCCGAAGCGGTTGTACATGACCAGACCGTGTATTACACCAGCGTGCCGGAGAATCTGGATGACGATGCGGAAGCGCAGACCGCCAACGCGCTGGCGGTGATTGACCGCATCCTGACGCGCGTGGGTTCGGATAAAAGCAAAATTCTCGACGCCACCATTTTCCTGGTGGACAAAGAGGACTTTGCCGCGATGAACCGCGCCTGGGATGCGTGGGTCTCGCCGGGTAATGCGCCGGTACGCTGCACGGTGCAGGCCGGCCTGATGAATCCGCGCTACAAAGTGGAAATCAAAATCATCGCCGCGCTATAACGCTCGCCGGGCGCTATTCGTCGTCTTCGTCCTCTTCGAAGCGCGCCCGAATCGCTTCGCCCTGATGGTTCTGGCGAATTTCCTGCGCCACCTGCGCAATCGCCTGCCCGCTGGACATGCCGCCGGCCATCAGTTCCTGAATACGTTCCACTGCCTGCTGCTGCTGTTCGTGCGATAAAGCCGGAAGACCTGAAAACATGATGCACTCCTGTAATGGGGGGACGCATTATTCCACGCTGAACAAACAGGTGCCAGCAGCAAAAAAATATGCCAGGCTACGCGCCTGCCTGCTGAACTGATTTAGCCAAACGAACGTGAAAACCCTCTCGCTACAGTATACGCCCGATACACTTTTACACCGTTTTTCCACGCTGGCGCACCGCCCGTGGGCGATGCTGCTGACCTCTGGTCACGCCGAGCACGCGGATAACCGTTTCGATATTCTCACCGCCGACCCGCGGGTGACCCTGACGACGCGCGGTGACAGCACCGCCATCGACGACGGCACCGGCATCAGCCACTCCACCACCGATCCGCTGCAGCTGGTGCAGCAGCAGCTGGACGCGCTGGGCATCCGGCCGGCGTTTGATGCAAATCTGCCGTTTCAGGGCGGCGCGCTGGGTCTGTTTGGTTATGACCTCGGTCGCCGTTTCGAAACGCTGCCGCAGCGGGCGCAACAGGATTTACACACGCCGGATATGGCGGTGGGCATTTATGACTGGGCGCTGATTGCCGATCACCATCGCCAGACGCTGACGCTGATTGCCCTGCACGACGCGGAACAGCGCTGGCAGTGGCTACAGGCGCTGGCGGTGCCGCAGCCCAAACCCTTTGCCCTGACCAGCGACTGGCAGGCCAATATGAGCTATGCGCAGTACGCCGCGCGTTTCCAGGCGGTGCAGGCCTACATTCAGGCGGGCGATTGCTACCAGGTTAATCTGGCGCAGCGTTTCCAGGCCAGCTATCGCGGCGATGAGTGGCAGGCGTTTTTACGTCTCAACCGCGCCAACCGCGCGCCGTTCAGCGCCTTCCTTCGTCTGCCGCACAGTGCCGTGCTGAGCCTGTCGCCGGAGCGTTTTCTCTCGCTGCAGCAACAGCAGATTGAAACCCGGCCGATTAAAGGCACGCTGCCGCGCCTGGCCGATCCGCAGGCCGATCGGCTGCAGGCGGAGAAACTGGCCAGCGCTGAAAAAGATCGGGCGGAAAACCTGATGATTGTGGACCTGCTGCGTAATGATATTGGCCGCGTCGCCGAGCCGGGCAGCGTCAGCGTGCCGGAGCTGTTTGTGGTGGAGCCGTTCCCGGCGGTGCATCACCTGGTGAGCACGGTGCGGGCCAGGCTGCCAGACGCGCTCTCCGCTACCGATTTGCTGCGCGCCTGTTTCCCCGGTGGCTCCATTACCGGCGCGCCCAAGATCCGCGCCATGGAGATCATCGAAGAACTCGAACCGCAGCGGCGCAATGCGTGGTGCGGCAGTATCGGCTACATCAGCCTGTGCGGGCGTATGGACAGCAGCATTACCATCCGCACGCTGATTGCCGAAAATCAGCAGCTGTACTGCGCGGCGGGCGGCGGTCTGGTGGCTGACAGCGATGCTGAGGCGGAATATCAGGAGACGCTGCACAAGCTCAACCGTATTCTGCCCTGTCTGCGTGATGAGGCGTGATATGGAGCTGACGCTGGCGCAGTTTCTCAGTCGCTTTGTGCTGCAGCCGCCGCTGGCGACCGCGCACAGCGTGATCAGCGGACGCCGTGCCGCGGTGCTGGTACCGGTGATTGATGGCGACCAGCCCGAACTGCTGCTGACCCGCCGCTCCGCGCTGCTGCGCAAACATGCCGGGCAGGTGGCGTTCCCCGGCGGCATGATGGATGCCACTGACGATTCGCTGATCGCCACCGCGCTGCGTGAAGCGCAGGAAGAAGTGGGCATCGCGCCGCAGCAGGTGCGGGTGGTCGGCGTGTTACCGCCGGTCACCAGCAGTACCGGTTTCGCCGTCACGCCCGTGGTCGGCATCATTCCGCCGCACCTGCCGCTGCGGCTTAACCCGGATGAAGTTGAAAGCGCCTTTTCCATGCCGCTCGCAGAGGCGCTGCGGCTGGGGCGCTACAGCGGACTAACGCTGCGCCGCGGTCATCGCCAGCACCAGGTGTGGCTGTCGTGGTATGAAGATTATTTTATCTGGGGCATGACCGCCGGTATCCTGCGCGCGCTCGGCCAGCAGATCGCCCTGCTTTGATCCCCCGTCCCGTTTCACCCTGGCCGAAAAATTGATCCCGTTCACATCCGGGGATACGGATAACTATTTCTGTGGTTTATAATTAGTTTATTTCATGCGAAAAGCTGCTCGCTGCCGCCCGCTGGCGATTACTATTAGCCGCATTAACGGCCTGCGCCGTAGAAAAGAAGATTTGTGAGGAGCGTCACCGGTGATAAGTGTTTTTGACATGTTCAAAGTGGGTATCGGCCCGTCCAGTTCGCATACCGTTGGCCCGATGAAAGCGGGCAAACAGTTTGTTGACCTGCTGATCGAACAGGGCAAGCTGCAGGACGTGACGCGCGTGGCGGTGGACGTTTACGGCTCACTGTCGCTCACCGGTAAAGGACACCACACCGACATTGCCATCATTATGGGTCTGGCCGGCTTTGAGCCTGCCAGCGTCGACATCGACAGCATTCCGGCGTTTATCAAAGATGTCGAAACGCGTGAGCGGCTGCTGCTGGCACAGGGCGCGCGCGAGGTCGACTTCCCGCGTGACGGCGGCATGGTCTTCCGCAGCGAAAACCTGTCGCTGCATGAAAACGGCATGACTCTGTACGCTTTTGCCGGCGATCGTCTGCTTGAGCGCAAAACCTATTACTCGATTGGCGGTGGCTTTATTGTCGACGAAGCGCACTTTGGTCAGTCCGTGCTGGATGAGGTCGCCGTGCCCTATCCGTTCCATTCAGCCAAAGAGTTGCTCAGTCATTGCCGCGATACCGGCATGTCGCTTTCGGGGCTGGTGATGAAAAACGAGCTGGCGCTGCACAGCCGTGACGAGATTTACGCCTATTTTGGCAACATCTGGCAAACCATGCAGGCGTGTATCGATCGTGGCCTGAATACCGAAGGGGTGCTGCCGGGCCCGCTGCGCGTGCCGCGTCGGGCGGCGTCGCTGCGACGTCTACTGGTCTCCTCAACCAAACATTCTAACGATCCGATGAACGTCATCGACTGGGTCAATATGTTTGCGCTGGCGGTGAATGAAGAGAATGCGGCCGGTGGTCGTGTGGTCACCGCACCGACCAACGGTGCCTGCGGTATCGTGCCGGCGGTGCTGGCGTATTACGATCACTTCATCGAAACGGTCACGCCGGATATCTTTATCCGCTACTTCCTCGCCTCGGGCGCGATTGGCGTGTTGTACAAAATGAACGCTTCGATTTCCGGTGCCGAAGTCGGCTGCCAGGGCGAAGTAGGCGTGGCCTGCTCAATGGCCGCCGCTGGCCTCGCTGAACTGCTGGGAGCCAGCCCGGAGCAGGTGTGTGTTGCCGCTGAAATCGGCATGGAACACAACCTCGGACTGACCTGCGATCCGGTCGCCGGTCAGGTACAGGTGCCGTGCATTGAGCGTAACGCCATTGCTTCGGTGAAAGCGATCAACGCCGCGCGGATGGCGCTGCGCCGCACCAGCGAGCCGCGCGTATCGCTGGATAAGGTGATCGAGACGATGTACGAGACCGGCAAAGATATGAACGCTAAATATCGTGAGACCTCGCGTGGCGGTCTGGCGATCAAGGTGCAGTGCGACTGACCGGCAACGTCGCGTTTCGCTGCTGACAATTGCAGCGATCGGCCATTATTTCTGCAATGGCCTCTACCTCCGCGTTATCAAACCAGATACATTATTTTTGCGCGCGACCTCTAATGGTCGCGCGATTTTTTAGTGCCGCTTTTTTTCTCCAGCCGCGCTAAATTTGGCCGCCGCCATGCCGATAACTTTCACGTTAATTTGGTCTCATTCTTTGTCTTAGCAAGGTGGTTACTGATGCTCCTTCCCCAGCAATTTGTGGGTCAATTTCGCCGTAAGCGCCTGCTTATTGCGTTGGTGATCGCGTCGCTGGTTCTCATTCTTACGCTGACTTTTCGCTACATCGAAGAGAAGTCACGCATTGAGCAGCAGTCCCTTAACTTTGCCACCCGCGCGATTGAGCGCTTTGACCGCATGTTTTCGCCGCTGGACGTCTCCGCCAACAACACGCTGGGGCTGGTGGGCGTGCCCTGCACGCAGGTGCGCTACCCGCTGATTGAGAAGATCGCGGCGCTGCAAACCGTGCGTACCGTACTGCTGGTGCAGGACGATACCATCTACTGTTCGAGTATTTATGGCCCGCGCCACATCTCGTTCAGCCAGACCTATCCCGAGCTGGCGATCAACAACCAGCGCATGATGCTGTCTACCGACGACTACCTGCTAAAAGGTTCGCCGGTGCTGCTGCTGTGGACCCCAAAGTCGCTGGATAACCAGGACGGCCTGCTGCAGATCATCAATATTGAACTGATGACCAACTATCTGCTGGAGCCGCAGCTGCCGTGGGTAGAGCGCGCGATCTTTAACGTAGGCGGACAGAGCCTCGAATATGGTAATCCGCTGATCGAGCATACCGTACCGTCCGATGACGAAGTGGCGTACGATCAGGCCTCGCTGCGTTATCCCTACAGCATTACGCTGTACGGCCCCTCTCCGGCGCGGCTGGCGCTCAATACCCTGCCGTCTCAGCTGCCGCTGGCGGTACTGCTGAGCCTGCTGCTGGGCTATATCGTCTGGCTGGCCACCGCCAATCGCATGAGCCTGAGCTGGCAAATCAGCTATGGCATCACCGCTAACGAATTTATGGTCTACTGCCAGCCGCTGATCAATGCCCGCAGCGGCGATTGCGATGGTATCGAGCTGCTGCTGCGCTGGCACAATCCGCGTCAGGGCTGGATTGCCCCGGACGTATTTATTCCGCTGGCCGAACGCCAGAACCTGATTGCACCGCTGACGCGCTTTGTGATTGCCAGAGTCGTCGCGGAGTTGCCTAATCTGCCACAGTGCCCGGCATTTCATATCGCGATTAACGTCGCGGCCAGCCACTTCCGCGATCGCCTGATTGTTGAGGATTTACAGCGCTACTGGTGGCCCGCCAATCCCCTGCCGAAACTGGTGGTGGAGCTGACCGAGCGCGATGCGCTGCCGGTCATCGACCAGACGGTCGTGGCGCAGCTGCACGAAATTGGCGTGCGGCTGGCGATTGACGATTTCGGTACCGGCCACAGTTCGCTGGCCTATCTGAAAGATCTGAAGCCGGACGTGCTGAAAATCGATAAAATCTTTACCGCCGCGATTGGCACTGACGCGATCAACGCTACGGTAACGGATATGGTGATTTCACTGGCACAGCGGCTGAATATCGCGCTGGTCGCGGAGGGCGTGGAAACCGCCGAGCAGGCGCATTATCTGCGCGAGCGCGGCGTTGATCATCTGCAGGGTTACTACTATGCGCGCCCGATGCCGATTGAGGACTTCCCGCAATGGCTGGCGCAGCATCAGGCGCAGCTGGGCGCCTGATGCCGGACGACATCAGGCGTCGCCCTCTTCCTCGTCATGGTGCGGCTTGTCTTTGGTGACGCGCACCAGATCGATACGGTAATCCGTGGCTTCGATAATCTGGAAGTGCAGCGGTGGCAAATCGATAATCTCGCCCGGCAGCGGCAGCTGCCCCTTCTGCTCAATCAACAGGCCGGCCAGCGACGCGTGATCTTCATCCGGATCGACCAGCTCATGGTGGTCGAGCAGCTGCTGCAGCGAGTGCAGATCGGTACCGCCCTTCACCAGCCAGCCGTCGCCATCCGCCACCACATCCGGCGTTTCGTCTTCATCCGGGAACTCACCGGCAATCGCTTCCAGCACGTCCAGCGGCGTAATCAGGCCCTGCACCACACCAAATTCGTTGGTAACGATGACGAAGCTCCCTTTAGCGCGACGCAATACGCCCAGCAGGTTAATCGGATCCAGCGTTTCCGGCACCACAATCGGCGGCGTGTTGGCCGCGAAGGTCGCGACATCCATACCGTGCTCCAGCGCCACCAGCAGCTCTTTCGCGCGCACCACGCCGATGATCTCATCCAGCTCGCCACGACACACCGGAAACAGACTGTGAGGCGTATCCAGCAGCTGAATGCGGATCTCATCCAGCGGACGCGAGACGTCAACCCACGAGATATCGCCGCGCGGCGTCATGATGCTGCGAATCGAACGCTGTGACAGCGTCAGCACGCCGTTAATCATGTAACGCTCTTCGTCTTTAAACGCTTCCTGCGGCATCGCTTCCGTCAGTGACGCTTCTTCGGTATGCGCCGGCTGGTTACGCTGGCGCCCGCCCATCAGACGCAGAATCGCTTCGGCGGTACGTTCACGCATCGGACGGTGCGCCTGATGACGGATAAAGTTCCGGCGCGCAATCTGGTTGAACAGCTCGATCAAAATCGAGAAGCCAATTGCCGCGTACAGATAGCCTTTCGGAATATGGAAACCAAAGCCTTCCGCCACCAGCGACAGACCGATCATCAGCAGGAAGCTCAGACACAGCACCACCACCGTTGGGTGCGCGTTGACGAAGCGGGTCAGCGGTTTTGAGGCCAGCAGCATCACGCCCATGGCAATCACCACTGCCGTCATCATCACCGGCAGATGGTTCACCATACCGACGGCGGTAATCACCGCATCCAGGGAGAACACCGCGTCCAGCACCACAATCTGCGTCACGACCGCCCAGAAGCTGGCATAGGCTTTGTTGCCCTGATGCTCCATGCCACGGTTTTCCAGCCGCTCGTGCAGTTCCATGGTGGCCTTAAACAACAGGAACAAACCACCAATCAACAGAATTAAATCTCGTCCGGAAAAGCTGAAATCGCCTACGCTGAATAGGGGTCGCGTCAGCGTCACCATCCAGGAGATCAGCGACAGCAGGCCGAGGCGCATCACCAGCGCCAGCGACAGACCAATCAGGCGCGCTTTATCGCGCTGTTTCGGTGGCAGCTTGTCGGCAAGAATGGCGATAAACACCAGGTTGTCGATGCCGAGCACAATCTCCAGCACGATCAGCGTCAATAAACCCGCCCAGATTGAGGGGTCGAAGAGAAATTCCATCAATGACTCCTTGCTAAACGTAAGGGCGAACGCGACTGAGCCTGCGCCGGAAGGCGAGACGAGAGAGCGTTAACGGATGAGGCAACACCGGCAGGTGTCAGGGTGCGCGCTGAGCAGCGCGGGGAACAAGTGAAGCGACGTCGGTGACGGTCCATATAGGTGAGCTAAAGCCCGGTACTCCTGAGTAATAAACAGAAAGCTAATGTATCAGTTACATCAATAACGTCAAAAAATTTTCTTACATTTACAAATAACTGCGCCAGCGCAAGAAACTGCCATAAAAATGCCCGTTGCCGCCGGTACGCTCCGAATAGCAGAGCAACGTCACATATTTTATTTTTTCGCTCACTAAAATAAATCGCGACCTTACTGCTGTATCGCGGAATGTTTTGGGCCTTTTCCTGATGACTTTCTTCAATTTAGTCCCGGGCGATCCACAGAAAATAACAACGGTAATTCTCAATGATTCCCGGCCATGGTCGGGAACTCTCATGCGAACGGAGGTAGCAAGTGACCATTGCGCTTGTAATTGGTACACATGGCTGGGCGGCAGAACAGCTGCTGAAAACAGCAGAAATGCTGTTGGGCGAGCAGGAAAATGTCGGATGGATTGATTTCGTACCCGGCGAAAATGCAGAAACGCTAATCGAAAAATATCAGGCACAGCTCGCCCGACTCGACACGTCGAAAGGCGTGCTGTTTCTGGTGGACACCTGGGGCGGCAGCCCGTTTAACGCCGCCAGCCGCATCGTGGTGGATAAACCGGGCTATGACGTTATTGCCGGCGTCAACATTCCCATGCTGGTGGAAACCCTGATGGGGCGCGATGACGATCCATCGCTGGAAGAGCTGATCCACATCGCCGTCGAGGCCGGCCGCGAGGGGGTGAAAGCGCTCAAAACCGAATCCGCCGCGCCGGCAGCGGCCGCACCGGCCCCGAAAGCCCCTGCCCAGCCGCAGAAGCCGCTGGCACCGGGCGAGCACATGAAAATTGGCCTGGCCCGTATCGATGACCGTCTGATCCACGGCCAGGTGGCCACGCGATGGACCAAAGAGACCAACGTGACGCGCATCATCGTCGTCAGTGATGAAGTGGCCAACGATCACGTTCGCAAAACCCTGCTGACTCAGGTGGCGCCGCCGGGCGTGACCGCCCACGTGGTGGATATCGCCAAGATGATCCGCGTGTGGAACAACCCGAAGTACGGTTCCGATCGCGTGATGCTGCTGTTTACCAATCCGACCGATGTTGAGCGCGTGGTGGAGCAAGGCGTGGATATCAAGTCGGTGAATATCGGCGGCATGGCCTTCCGTCAGGGGAAAACGCAGGTTAATAACGCGGTGTCGGTGGATGAGAAGGACATCGCTGCCTTCCGCAAGCTGAATGAGCGCGGTATCGAACTGGAAGTGCGTAAAGTCTCCAACGACCCGAAACTGAAAATGATGGACCTGATTGCGAAGGTCAATGCCTGATTCGCCTGTGCCTGCGCGCGTGGGCAAAAAGTTCTGATCTTGCTGAGGAAAAATGCAATGGAAATAACCTCGCTACAAATAGTGTTGATATTTATTGTGGCCTGTATTGCCGGGATGGGATCGATTCTCGATGAGTTCCAGTTCCACCGGCCGCTGGTGGCCTGTACCCTGATTGGTGCAGTGCTGGGTGATATGAAAACCGGCATCATCATCGGCGGTACGCTGGAGATGATCGCGCTGGGCTGGATGAACATCGGTGCGGCAGTGGCACCGGATGCGGCGCTGGCTTCCATCATCTCTACCATTCTGGTCATTGCTGGCGGTCAAAGCGTCGGTGCCGGTATTGCGCTGGCCATCCCACTGGCCGCAGCCGGTCAGGTGCTGACCATCATCGTGCGTACCATCACTGTCGCCTTCCAGCACGCCGCGGATAAAGCTGCGGAGAAAGGCAATCTGACGGCGATTTCATGGATCCACGTCTCTGCCCTGCTGCTGCAGGCGATGCGTATCGCTATCCCGGCGCTGATTGTGGCGGTCTCGGTCGGTACCAGCGCGGTGCACAGCCTGCTGAGTTCGATTCCGGAAGTGGTCACCAATGGTCTGAACATCGCCGGCGGCATGATCGTGGTGGTCGGTTACGCGATGGTCATCAACATGATGCGTGCCGGTTATCTGATGCCGTTCTTCTATCTTGGCTTTGTCACCGCCGCGTTCACCAACTTTAACCTGGTGGCGCTGGGCGTGATTGGCGTGGTAATGGCGGTGCTGTACATCCAGCTGGCGCCAAAATACAACCGCGTCGCAGGCGCTGCCTCGGCGGGCCCGGCTAACAACGACCTCGACAACGAACTCGACTAGGAACAGGTGACATCATGGTAGATACAACCAATACTCCAAAGAAACTCACCCCCGGTGACGTGCGCGGTGTGTTCCTGCGCTCCAACCTGTTTCAGGGTTCGTGGAACTTTGAACGCATGCAGGCGCTGGGCTTCTGCTTCTCAATGGTGCCGGTGATCCGTCGCCTGTATCCGGAAAACAACGACGAACGCAAGCAGGCGATTAAGCGTCACCTTGAGTTCTTCAACACCCATCCTTACGTGGCAGCGCCGGTGCTCGGCGTGACCATGGCCATGGAAGAGCAGCGCGCCAACGGTGCGGCGATCGATGACGGTGCCATTAACGGCATCAAAGTGGGCCTGATGGGGCCGCTGGCTGGCGTGGGCGACCCGATTTTCTGGGGGACCGTGCGTCCGGTGTTCGCCGCGCTGGGTGCCGGTATCGCGATGAGCGGCAGCCTGCTTGGTCCGCTGCTGTTCTTCTTCCTGTTTAACATTGCGCGCATGCTGACCCGTTATTACGGCGTGGCTTATGGCTATCGCAAAGGGGTGGATATCGTCAGCGATATGGGCGGCGGCTTCCTGCAAAAACTGACCGAGGGGGCATCGATACTCGGCCTGTTTGTTATGGGAGCGCTGGTCAACAAGTGGACGCACGTCAACGTGCCGCTGGTGGTATCCCGCATCACCGACCAGACCGGCAAGACCACGGTCACCACCGTGCAGTCGATTCTCGACCAGCTGATGCCCGGCCTGATTCCACTGCTGCTGACCTTTGGCTGTATGTGGCTGCTGCGCCGTAAAGTTAACGCGCTTTGGATCATCGTTGGCTTCTTTGCCATCGGTATCTTTGGTTACTGGATCGGCCTGCTCGGTCTGTAATCTCACCGCCGGGAGTCAGACTCCCGGCGTTTTTTGAACGGCGTGACCTGAGCGCCAACGCTGAGGTCACTTCGGTTGAGGAAGAAGCCTGTATGTCACTGACTGACGCCCTGATTGCCCTGCTGATCGCCGCTCTCGCCCTGTTTGCGATTTACGACGATGTCATCCTGCCCCGCCGCAATGGACCGACCCGACTGCGCGTCACCCTGCGCCGCCGCCATAAAATCGACAGCGGCATCTTTATCGTGCTGCTACTGATTCTGCTGTGGAACAACGTCAGCCATCATGGCCCGCAGCTCACCACCACTTTGCTGATGGTGCTGTGCTTTATGGCTATCTGGCTGTTCTGGATCCGCAGCCCGCGGCTGCTGATGAAAAATGACGGCCTGTTTTTCGCCAGCGTGTGGATCGATTACCGGCGTATTCAGAGTATGAACCTGTCAGAGGATGGCATTCTGGTGATGCAGCTGGAGCAGCGTCGCCTGCTGATTGCGGTGAAACAGCTCGACGACCTGGAGAAAATCTACCATACGCTGGTGGAGGCGCGTTAAACGCGCTGCCACAGCGTCAGGGTGAAATCCGCGTCACAGCTAAAGGTGGCGCTGGAGGCCAGCTGCTGCCACACCGCTTCACGCGCACGCCAGGCAAAGGGGGTCATCTGCAGCAGGCTCACCGCTTCCGCCCCGTTCAGCGTCATCGTATAATGGAGGTTTTGCTGATCGATCTGCTCAAATCCCGCATAGTTTTTCTCTTCCGCCGTATGCAGCTGCACTTCACGATAGATCAACGCCTTAAACTGCTGCAAATGGTGCGGCCCCGGTGTCACCGTCAGCAAATAGCCGCCGGGCCTGATGACGCGGCTCAGCTCCTGCTCGTTACAGGGCGCGTAAATGCGCACGATAGCGTCCAGTGAGCCATCGGCAAACGGCAGGCGCTGGCTGGAGGCGACACAAAAGTTAACCGCGCGATAGCGCTTTGCCGCCATGCGCACCGCGGCTTTGGCCACATCCAGACCGTACAGCTGGCTGTCGGGCAACGCGGCAGCCAGGGCGGCGGTGTAATAGCCTTCGCCACAGCCGATATCCAGCAGCTGCGCGGGCCGGTTTGTGAGTGGCTGAGCCAGACGCTGCGCCACCCGATCGCGCAGCGGCTGATAGTGTCCGGCATCCAGAAAGGCCCGGCGCGCCTGAAGCATCTCTGCGCTGTCGCCCGGTTCGCGTGAACCTTTGTGCTGCACCGGCAGCAGGTTGACGTACCCCTCTTTCGCCCGATCGAACTGATGACCGGACGCACAGCGATAACTGCTGGCGTGCAGGTGCAAAGCGAGGTGGCAAAGTGGGCAAATCAACGACATAGATAACTCCGGGTTAGCGATTCGCGGCGCAGTTTACCCTGATCATCCGGTAACAGAAAGGATAAAGAAAAGCCCCGCTCATTGAGCAGGGCTTTTAAGATTCGATTCAGCGGTGCATGACACCGAGCCTGAGAGCGAAATCAGATAGCAGTAACGTTAACTGCTGCCGGGCCTTTCTGGCCGTCCTGAATTTCAAACTCAACTTGTTGACCTTCGGCCAGGGTTTTAAAACCGTTGCCCTGGATAGCAGAGAAGTGAACGAACACGTCTTTGCTGCCGTCAGCAGGAGTAATAAAACCAAAACCTTTAGACTCGTTGAACCACTTAACCTGACCTTTAATCTTTGCCATTTTTGCAAATTCCTTAGAGTGTTTATATTGCCCGCAGGCAGTCTTACAGAGAAACCAGAGACATTACTGAATGAGGCACTAATTTAAGGTTCGGCAAGGAAGCGGTATTCAACGTCAACGTCTTTACTCGTAACTTCTTTACTGAAGATGCCATACATAAACAGAACTGTACCTCGTTTGACCCACGATTCGTTATCACATATCCGCTAATTAATGGCAAGCCATTTTTAAACAGTGATCGACATGCCGCACATAATTGCCTGAAACCGGCAGCGAAAGGTGGATAACGTTATTGACAGCAACGCCTCAGCGTGTGCAAAAAAAGTCTATGCGTCAGTATAGTTAGCGCCAGACTCGCGTTTCGTCAAGCGCAGCGGTAAACGCTGCTTTTTCACATTTAAACCGAATAAGTTTAGGCAAAAAATATTGCATTAATATGGCACAGATAAGCTATTTCACTGGCCGTTGTGCAATGAGCGACATAACTGCGCAGCGCTCAAATCTTGTACAACAAATTCCTGACAGTACAAGTTAAAAATAGTTTTGCACCAAAATCAGGAAAATATAATCGCCGTTGCCCCAAATATAGGCAGACTGCACGCTGGCATTTATCTCATTTTTTTCTAAACACCCAACAATTAAATGTTAAAAAGCGCGGAAGCCGCTGGCATTTAACAAAAAGGGCTTAGGATAAATCTTAATCGTAATTCATCAGGCTGCGGCTCTCGCCAATTCGCCATGGGGCAAAAGGCGCATCGACCTCGCCCGCCTGCAGCAATGCTTGCGCCAGCACCGTCGGCGGATCGTCAAGCGACTCGTCCGCCAGCTCAAATACGCCCCAGTGAATGGGAATCGCCAGCGGTCGCCCTATCTGCTGCCAGAGCTGTACCGCCTGATCCGGGTCCATGTGCTGGCCGCGCATGAACCATTTTGGTGCATAGGCACCTATTGGTAACGCAGCCAGATTAAACGGCCCCAGACGCTGCGCGATGGCAGAGAGATTATCGCTGTAGCCGCTATCGCCGGAGAACCAGAAATTGAGCTGCGCATTACGCACTACCCAGCCGCACCACAGCGACCGGTTGCGATCCCAGAAGGTACGCATGCTCCAGTGGCGCGCGGGAACCGCTGTGAAGCTGATGTCGTCAAGCTGCACCTGCTGCCACCAGTCCAGTTCAGTGACGGTGCGCACGCCACGGCGGCGACACCAGTCGGCCATCCCCAGCGGCACCAGAAAGTGCGCCGCAGGAAAGCGGCGAGCGATGCGTTTCACCGTAGGCCGATCAAGGTGGTCGTAATGGTTATGCGAGATCAGCACATAATCAAGATGCGGCAGCTGCGCCACGCTGAGCGGCGCCGGGGTTTTACGCTGCGGCCCGGCAAATGGCAGCGGCGAAGCGCGTGTCGACAGCGCCGGGTCGATCAGAATATAGCGCTGATTGAGACGCAGCAGCAGCGCGGCATGGCCCAGCCACCAGACACGGTCATCTTCACCGCTCAGGTCGGCCTGCTGGCACCAGCTAGCGGTAAAGGCCGCATAGCCGGACTGCGGTGGCAGCGGCAGATTCTGCTGCTTACGCTCGCGCCGCCAGCGCTGTAAATAGCCAGGCTGACGCAACTCCTCTTCCGGGTTACGAAAGCCATGCGGCGTATGATGGGCCAGCGAAGCGTCATACCAGGGATTTTGCCAGGCCATGGCCTCTCCGTTGTGTGCTTAACGTTCCGGGATCAGGCGAATAAAGTCGCGCTTGTCCCCGGTATCCTGCTCATCCTGCGCTTTTTCGGCCACCGGCTGCGCCTCAGCGATACGGCGCAGCAGCGCGTTCTGTTTCTTTTGCTCTTCCAGCAGCGCTTCCAGCAGCTGAAGCTGTTCACTGGCGCGCACGCTGGCCCGGTTAACAAAAAACCAGGCAATAAAGGCCACAATCACAATGATGGCCAGCACGCCATAGTTAAACAGCGGACCGGTACTGGCGGCTAATTCGTTCATAACTGCATCAATCCTCAAACATCATTCAGGTACATCGCCGCTGATTCTACTCGTTGCGTGCGGAAAAGATATGGTGGCGAAGATAAAGCAGATTATCCCGCCTGCGTGCCGCTTTCAGTTATCTCTGATCGATCCGGCGAGAAAAGCGAGGCATGCTGCTACTATAGAGTTCGCAGCAATGCGGGAACAGCTGCGTTATGTAACACAAGGAGATAAAAATGAAACTACTGATTCGTGCGGTGATGGTGCTGGCTGTCTTGTGGCTGGCGATGCTGTTTACCGGCTACGGCGTGTTAACCGGCAGCAATAAAAACGCAGCCGGGCTGGGCTTACAGTGCAGCTACCTGACCGCGCGCGGCATGATTACCGCACAGTATCTGCACACCGACAGCGGCATTGTTGGCGTTACCGATTGTCCACTGCTGAAGAAAAGCGGCGAAGTGGTCGACAACTAAGTTAAGCCGCCTGCCGGGCTGCACGTCAGCCCGGCAGGATTCAGAACGGATAGTCGTAATAGCCCATTTGCTCCGACACCTTACGCGCGGCACGATGCAGCATGGTCACATACTCTTTTTTTGCCGGTTCGGAGAAGCGCACCGTCGGAAAAGAGAGACTCATGCCGGCAATCACCACGCCGAAGCGATCAAACACCGGTACCGCCAGACAGCGAATCCCCGCTTCCTGCTCTTCATTATCCTCACCAAAGCCCTGTTGCCTGACCTGATCCAGCACCGGCAGTAGCGCCTGCGCGTTGACGATAGTGTTAGCGGTGCTGCGACGGAATTCCACTTCACGCAGAATGTCGTTCACCTCCGCGCGCTCACGCCACGCCAGCAGCACTTTGCCGATGGCGGTACTATGCAGCGGATTACGCCGGCCGATGCGCGAATACATGCGCAGGTTATACAGCGAGTCAATCTTATGGATATAGACGATGCTGTCTTCTTCCAGCGCGCCGAGATGAATGGTCTCTTTGGTCTGGCGCGACAGTTCGCGCATCTCCACATCGGCGCTGCGAATCAAATCCACGTTCTGCAGCGCGTGCGCGCCAAGTTCAAACAGTTTGAGCGTCAGCGAATATTTTTCGCTCTCGCCCTCCTGCGCCACGTAGCCGAGTGATTTCATGGTCTGCAGAAAGCGGTAGACCGTGCTTTTCGACATCATAACCCGCTGCGAAAGCTCGGTGATGCCGTGATCGCGCTCTTCGCCCAGCGCCTGCAGAATGCCAAACACTTTCATCACTGATGATACGGCATCCGGCTGTTTATCGTTATCGCGGCTCGCCATGCGGGACTTCCTTAACGCTTTTGCAAAAACGCCAGTATAGAGGTTACAGCCGGACGGCGGCAACGACACATCCACTTGTAATTTTTGTCCATTAATGCGGTGATTTCAGGCAGAAAATTGATTAGCATGATGATATTCACTTACTTCACTTCTCCCTGTTTATGTCTCCTACCGTGTCTCAGGATGGATTACCCGTTCCACAGCGCTACGGCGCAATAATTACCATTGCGCTTGGCATCATGATGGCGGTGCTGGACGGCGCGATTGCCAACGTGGCGCTGCCGACCATTGCGCGTGAGCTGAACGCCAGCCCGGCGGAATCGATCTGGATCGTCAACGCCTATCAAATCGCTATCGTGATTTCGCTGCTGTCGCTGTCGTTTCTTGGCGATATGTTCGGCTACCGGCGCGTCTATCAGGTCGGGCTGGTGCTGTTTGTATTCACCTCGCTGTTCTGCGCCCTTTCCTCGTCGCTGAATATGCTCACCGTGGCGCGCGTGCTGCAGGGCTTCGGCGGTGCGGCGCTGATGAGCGTCAACACTGCGCTAATCCGTATTATTTACCCGCAGCGCTTCCTGGGACGCGGCATGGCCATCAACTCGCTGATCGTGGCCGTCTCCAGCGCCGCCGGTCCCACGGTGGCGGCGGCGATTCTCTCCATCGCCAGCTGGAAATGGCTGTTCCTGATCAACGTGCCGCTCGGTGTGGTGGCGCTGTGGCTGGCGCTGCGCTTCCTGCCGGATAACACGCAGAAAGCGAAGCAGCAGAAATTTGATGTGCCGAGCGCCATCATGAATGCGCTGTTTTTCGGCCTGCTGATTTCAGCGCTGACCGGCTTCGCGCAGGGAGAAAATGGCTGGCTGATTGCGGGTATGCTGCTGGCGCTGCTGCTGATCGGCGTGGTGTTTGTGCGGCGTCAGCTGGCGATGCCGGTGCCGCTGTTGCCGGTAGATTTGCTGCGCATTCCGGTGTTTTCGTTGTCGATCGGCACCTCGATCTGTTCGTTCTGTGCACAAATGCTGGCGATGGTGTCGCTGCCGTTTTTCCTGCAAAACGTACTGGGCCGGGATGAGGTCGCAACCGGCCTGCTGCTGACGCCGTGGCCGCTGGCTACCATGGTGATGGCACCGATTGCCGGCCGCCTGATCGAGAAGTTTCATGCCGGTCTGCTGGGTGGGCTGGGGCTGGCGCTGTTTGCCGCCGGGCTGTTTCTGCTGGCGCTGCTGCCTGCACAACCCACGGATGCCGATATTATCTGGCGTATGATGCTGTGCGGTGCCGGCTTCGGGCTGTTCCAGTCACCCAACAATCACACCATCATCTCGTCGGCTCCGCGCCAGCGCAGCGGCGGTGCCAGCGGCATGCTCGGCACCGCGCGACTGGTCGGGCAAAGCACCGGTGCCGCGCTGGTGGCGCTGATGTTTAACCTGTTCAACGACAGCGGCACCCATGCCTCGCTGCTGCTGGCCGGGACCTTTGCCAGCGTGGCGGCGATCGTCAGTATGCTGCGCATGACGCAAAGCCGTCAGCCGGCAGAGTCATAAAAAAAGGGCGCCCGCAGGCGCCCTGTTCATTTTCTATGTAGCTTACTTAAGGTAGGCACCGCTGCGCAGCGCTTCGATACGCTTGTCGAGCGGCGGGTGCGACATAAACAGCTCACTCAGCGACTTACCTTTACCGTTAATACAGAACGCCATCATGCTGCTGGGTTCCTGCGGTTCGTAGCTGGTTTTCAGGCGCTGCAGCGCGGCAATCATCTTTTCACGACCCACCAGCTTCGCAGAGCCGGCGTCGGCGTGGAATTCGCGATGGCGCGAGAACCACATGGTAATGATGCTGGCGAGAATACCAAACACCAGTTCCAGCACCGTCGCCACGGCAAAATAGACCAGCGGATTGCCGTTGCTGCTCTCTTCACCGTCGCGGTTGCCGGACAGGAAGCCAGACGCCACCTGCGCAATGATACGCGAAATGAAGATCACGAAGGTGTTCACGATACCCTGAATCAGCGTCATGGTGACCATGTCACCGTTCGCGATGTGGGCGATCTCGTGCGCCAGCACCGCCTCCGCTTCGTCGCGGCTCATGTTCTGCAGCAAACCGGTGGAGACCGCCACCAGCGAGGCGTCACGGCGTGCGCCGGTGGCAAAGGCGTTGATATCGGGCGCGTGGTAAATCGCCACCTGCGGCATCGCAATGCCGACCTGCTGAGCCTGGCGGCCGACGGTTTCCATCAGCCAGCGTTCCGTCTCGTTACGGGGTTGTTCAATCACTTCACCGCCGACCGAGCGTAACGCCATCCATTTGGACATCAGCAGTGAAACAAACGCACCGCCAAAGCCAAACAGACCTGCCATAATCATCAGACCCTGAACACTGCTTGACTGGATTCCTGTCAGACTCAGAATCAGTCCGAATACCAACATCACCGCCAGGTTGGTGACCAGGAAAAGCGCAATACGCATCATAAACGTTAATCTTCCTCAGTTGTGCTCGCGCTCATGCGCGGATATACATCCTATGTCCATTGTGGCGCTTTTCAAGCGACCTTAATCTTTAAGTGCCTAAAAAGACATAACTTTACATTTGGTAATGTGAGCAGCTGCCGCCTGCCGGGCAGTGATTTCAAGGCAAAAAAAAGCACCGCCGCAGCGGTGCTGTGATTTCAGGCCGAAGGGTTACTTCGCTGCCGCCGGCGCTGGCTGATCTTTTTCCAGCTGGGCCAAATCGTTAGCGATTTTCACCGTTTCATCCAGATATGGATCCGGCTCTTTGTAGTCTTTCGGCAGATCGTCCAGGCTCTTCAGCGGCGCTTTGCCTTCCGCCTGGTAGCGCGCATTGATACGTTCCAGACGCAGCGCATCTTCTTCGTGGTTCTCTTTCTCGCGCTGAGCCAGATTGAGCGACACGATGTTACGCTTGTCCTTCATCGCGTTGAAACGCGCGATGTCTTTCATGATGTACTGGAACTCGCGATCTTTGGCGATGCGATCGGCGTGCTCTTTGGTCAGCTGCGGCACCAGCGGCGTGATATCGCCGGTTTTGGTGTAGGTCGCTGCGTTGATGCTGTCCCACGGCAGCGCGTTATCCTCAAACTTCTCGCCGGTTTCTGCCGCTTCCACGCCGGTCGGCATCAGCAGGTCTGGCGTGACGCCTTTCCGCTGAGTACTGCCACCGTTGATGCGGTAGAATTTCTGAATGGTGTACTGGACTGAGCCCAGCGCCGGCCATTCCGGACGCAGCATCTGATCGTAGATGCGGTTGAGTGAGCGATACTGCTGCACCGTGCCCTTACCGAAAGTCGGTTCGCCGACAATCAGCGCGCGGCCGTAATCCTGCATCGCCGCGGCAAAGATTTCCGACGCCGAGGCGCTGAAGCGATCGACCAGCACCACCAGCGGACCTTTGTAGTAAACGATGCCGTCGTTGTCGCTGTCCTCACGCACGCGACCATTATTGTCACGCACCTGCACCACCGGACCACTCGGAATAAACAGGCCGGAGAGCGATACCGCTTCGGTCAGCGCGCCGCCGCCGTTGGTACGCAGATCGATGACGATGCTGTCGACGTTCTGCTTCTGCAGTTTCTGCAGTTGTACTTTCACATCATCGGTCAGGCCAACGTAGAAGCCCGGAATATCCAGCACGCCGACTTTCTCTTTGCCGACGTTGTGCACGGTGCCCTTCACCGCGCGATCTTCCAGACGGATTTTCTCACGCGTCAGCGTCACGGTACGGGTTTTGGTGCCCTTGCCGGCTGGCAGGATCTCGAGGCGCACTTTGCTGCCCTTCGGCCCTTTGATTTTGGACACCACATCATCCAGACGCCAGCCAATCACATCTTCCATTGGCTTGCCCGGCTGGCCGACGCCCACAATGCGGTCGCCCACGCTGATGGATTTGCTCTTGGCCGCCGGACCACCGGCCACCATCGAGTTGATCACCGTGTAGTCGTCATCCATCTGCAGCACGGCACCGATACCTTCCAGCGACAGGCTCATTTCGGTGTTGAACTGCTCGGTGTTGCGCGGTGACAGATAGTTCGTATGCGGGTCGATTTCATGCGCGAACGCGGTCATTGCCAGCTGGAACACATCTTCGCTGTTGCTTTGTGCCAGACGACGGATGGCAAAGTTGTAGCGCTTGGTCAGCGTCTCGCGAATCTCTTTGTCATCTTTCCCGGCCAGCTTCAGGCTCAGCTCGTCATACTTCACCTTGGCATCCCACAGCGCGTTTAGCTCATCTGTGCTTTTCGGCCACGGTGCTTTGGCACGATCGATATCGATGGTGTCATTGCCGGTGAAGTTCATCGGGCGGTTCAGCACGCTGAGCGCATACTGATAGCGCTCGAAGCGGCGCTTCTGCGCCAGATTATAGAGATCGTAAAACACATCCAGCTTGCCGCTGCGCAGCTCATCACCGAGCGTGGTTTTCTTGTCGGCGAATTTTGCCACGTCCGACGCCAGCAGCACGTTATGGCTGTAATCGAGCAGATTCAGGTAGCGGTCAAAAATTTTCGCCGAAAAATCCTGATTCAGATCGAACTGACGATAGTGAGAGCGGGTGAAACGCGAAGTGACGCGTTCACTGACGGTAGGATGCTGTGCTTCTTCGTGTAACTGGGGAATCTGGTCGGCGCGGGTAATGTTGTCCGCGCCAAAGGTGGGGCCTGCCAGCAGCAGGCCCGCGATCATACCGATCTTAAAAATGCTGTTCATGCCAGGGTCGGGCCTCCGTTTCAGAACTGCAAGTGTTCTGCGCGCACAATCATTGCCAGGCCGGAAGCGAGCTGGACCCGGACGCCATCTTTGGTAATTTCCAGGATGGTAGCGTCCATTGCACTTTTGCCTGCTTTGACTTTGATGTTTTGACCCGCTTGCAACGTTGAAGTGTCAGTGACGGGTTTTGCCCGCGGTGGACGCGGAGCAGCCTGACGCTCACCGGCCGCAGCACGCGGCGCCTGTGGACGTGGCTTACGCGGTGCGTCACCCTCCGCCGCTTTACGGGCAGCAGGCTTGCGCGGACGACGCTCAGCGGTCTCTTCACCGGCTTCACGTTTTTTCGCTTTTTGCTGCTCGCGCTGCGCCTGCACGCGCGCTTTGGCTTCTTCCAGCTGCTTACGCGCATGTTCTACGTGCTGCTCATCCAGCACGCCACAGGCGTTGCCGTCGAGATCGACACGGGTGGCACCGGCTTTAATGCCGTAAAGATAACGCCAGCTTGAGGTATAAAGGCGTAAGGCCGAACGCAGTTGCGTCTTGCTCAGGCTGTTTTCGCCCTGAACGCGCTCCACCAGATCCTGAAAGATACCGATTTTGAGCGGACGCGCTTCACCTTCGGCGCTAAAGCAGTGCGGAAAACGCTGCGCCAGAAAGGCGATGACTTCTTTACTGCTGTTCAACTTAGGTTGATTTTCCATGAAATTTCCTGATTACAACGGGTTTGCCGACCAGAGCAGGCATGAACAGGCGACATTATAATGACAACATCGCCAAATGCTATGTGATCCAGTCGATTAGCTGCGCGTCAGCTGAAGAAATTTTTCAATGTCGCTGTTCGCCAGCACTGCACAAAGCCCGTCGGTAAGGGCTACCAGCCCCGCTTCATCCTCGCTATCGAAGCGAGAATAAACCGTACTGTCGATGTCGAGAACACCGACCATCGTGCCATTCACTTTCAGAGGAATCACGATTTCCGCGTTGCTGGCGGCGTCGCAGGCAATGTGCCCCGGGAAAGCGTGCACGTCTTCAACCCGCTGCACGCGATCCTCCGCAACCGCGGTGCCACATACGCCTTTACCCACCGGAATGCGTACGCAGGCGATTTTGCCCTGGAACGGACCCAGCACCAGCGTCTCCGGCTCGGTCAGCAGATAGAAGCCTGCCCAGTTAACCCCTTCCAGGCGTTCAAACAGCAGCGCACTGCAGTTGCCCAGCGCCGCCAGGAAAGAAGTTTCGCCCGCTAACAGTGCGCGGACATCGCGATTTAAATCCTCGTAAAAGGCTTTTTTGTTCATTGTTTAACCATAACTCATCACTGGCGTGACCTTGTTGTCACTCAGTTGTTAAAATAAGCACTAATAATCCAACCCCACAAGGTGAATCATTGTGTTAGTTACTATACCCTTAGCACGCTATGCTTGAGACTATTCTCGTACCATAGATTGATGCAGACAGACGAACTCTGCTCCGCATGCCGGTAACTGTAACGAACAATGGGCCCCTTGCGTCATTTATGAAAATTCACGCCATCAGCCAGACGTTGCCCCACGCACGTTATCAGCGTTGCCCGCAATGCGATACCCTTTTTTCCTTACCGGATGTGAAATCGCATCAGTCGGCTTATTGCCCGCGCTGTCATGCCCGTATTCAGAACGGTCGCGACTGGTCAATGACGCGGCTCACCGCCATGGCCGTCACGATGATCGTACTAATGCCGTTCGCCTTCAGCCTGCCGCTGGTGGATATCCGCCTGCTTGGCATGCGCATCAACGCCAGCCTGCTGGAGGGCGTGCTGCAGATGGCGCAACAGGGCAACGTACTGACAGCCGCCATGGTGGCGTTTTGCACGATTGGCGCGCCAGTGACGCTGGTGGCCGGCATCTGCTATTTGTGGATTGGCCACGCGCTCGGCATGAACCTGCGCCCGGTCCTGCTGATGCTGGAGAAGCTCAAAGAGTGGGTGATGCTGGATATCTATCTGGTCGGCGTGGCGGTGGCGTCGATTAAGGTGCAGGATTATGCCGCGCTGGAGGTCGGCTACGGGCTGGTCGCCTATATCGCGCTAACCATTATGAGCCTGCTGACGCTGATTCATCTCAACGTGGAGGAGCTGTGGGAACATTATTACCCGCAGTCGGTGCCGCACGAACCGCCCGAGCGGTGGCAGGTTTGCCTGAACTGCCACCATACCGGTATGCCCGATGAACGCGGACGCTGCACGCGCTGCCATACGCCGCTCGATTTTCGCCGCCGCCACAGCCTGCAAAAATCCTGGGCGGCGCTGATCGCCTCGATTGTGCTGCTGATCCCGGCTAACCTGCTGCCGATTTCGGTGGTGTACGTCAACGGTGCGCGGCGCGAAGACACCATTTTCTCCGGTATTCTTGGCCTCGCCTCCGGTAACGTGCCGGTGGCGGCAGTGGTGTTTATCGCCAGTATTCTGGTGCCGTTTACCAAGGTGTTGGTGATGCTGACGCTGTTGCTCAGCATCCATTTTAAGTGTGAACAGGGTTTGAAAACCCGCATCCGTCTGCTGCGTGCCGTCACCTGGGTGGGCCGCTGGTCGATGCTGGATCTGTTCGTCATTGCTTTAACCATGTCGCTGGTCAATCGTGACCAGCTGCTGGCTTTTACCATGGGACCTGCCGCCTTCTACTTTGGCGCGGCAGTCATCCTGACCATTATGGCCGTTGAGTGGCTCGATAGCCGCCTGATCTGGGATGCACATGCAACAGGAAACGCCGACTACACCGACTAGCGCTAATCTGCGTAATAAACGCAAGATTTCGCCGTTCTGGCTTTTGCCCATTATCGCCCTGCTGATTGCCGGCTGGCTGTTATGGACCAATTATCAGGAGCGCGGCACCACCATCACCATCAACTTCCAGACCGCGGACGGCATCGTGCCGGGCCGCACGCCGATTCGCTATCAGGGCGTGGAAGTGGGCACCGTGCAGGGCATTGTGCTGAGCGATGACTATCGCAGCATTCAGATCAAAGCCAGCATCAAGAGCGACATGCGCGATGCGCTACGGGAGAACACCCAGTTCTGGCTGGTGACGCCAAAAGCCTCGCTGGCGGGCGTCTCCGGGCTGGATGCGCTGGTGGGCGGTAACTACATCGGCATGATGCCCGGCGACGGCAAAGAGCGCGATCACTTCACCGCGCTGGACACCCAGCCGAAATACCGGGTAAACACCGGCGAACTGCTGATTCACCTGCACGCGCCCGATCTCGGCTCGCTCAACACCGGTTCGCTGGTCTATTACCGTAAAATTCCGGTCGGCCGCGTCTATGACTACAGCATCAACGGTAATACCGATGGCGTGACCATCGATGTGCTGATTGAGCGGCGCTTTACCAACCTGGTGAAAAAACAGAGCCGCTTCTGGAATGTCTCGGGCGTTGACGCCGATGTCAGCCTGAGCGGCGCCAAAGTGAAGCTGGAGAGCCTGGCCGCGCTGGTGAATGGCGCGATTGCCTTTGACTCGCCGGACAGCGGCGAACAGGCCAACAGCGATCAAAACTATCAGCTCTATTCGGATCTGGCACACAGCCAGCGCGGCGTGCTGATTTCGCTCGATCTGCCCAACGGCGACAACCTGAAAGCCGACAGCACGCCGCTGATGTATCAGGGGCTGGAAGTGGGCACCCTGACCAAACTGACGCTGCTGCCGGGCGGCAAAGTGTCCGGCGAGCTGACGATCGATCCCTCCGTCACCGGCCTGATGCGCAGCGGCACGCGGATTGAGATGCGCGCGCCGAAACTCAGCCTGACCGACACCAGCCTGAGCAGCCTGCTGACCGGTAATACGCTGGAACTGGTCCCGGGCGAGGGTGAGCCGCAGGATCACTTCAGCGTGCTGCCGGCCAGCGAAACGCTGCTGCAGAAGCCGGATGTGCTCACCGTTCAGCTCAGCGCGCCGGAAACCTACGGTATCGACGCCGGACAGCCGGTAATGCTGTATGGCGTGAAGATCGGCCAGGTTATTTCGCGCCGGCTGGATGAAAACGGCATCAGCTTTGTGGCGGCCATCAATCCGGAGCACCGCCAGCTGGTACACGCCGACAGTAAGTTCATCGTTAACAGCCGTCTCGACGTTAAATTTGGCCTCGACGGCATGCAGGTGCTGGGTGCCAGCGCGCGCGAATGGATCGACGGCGGTATCCGGCTGGTGCCGGGTGCGAAAGGTCAGCCGTCCAGCCGCTATCCGCTGTACGCCGACTCAGAGCGCGCGGCGGAAGGCATTACCGGCGATCAGCCGCCGACCACGCTCAAACTGACCGCCAACAGCCTGCCGGATGTACAGGCCGGCTCGGTGGTGCTGTACCGCAAGTTCCAGGTCGGTGAAGTGGTGGATGTGGTGCCGCGCGCCGATGCGTTTGAGATTTCGGTCCATATCCAGCCGCAGTATCGCAAGCTGCTGACCAGCGAAAGCGTGTTCTGGGCCGAAGGCGGTGCCAAAGTCCAGCTCAACGGCAGCGGTCTGACCGTTCAGGCTTCACCGCTGAACCGCGCGCTGAAAGGCGCAATCAGCTTTGATAACCTGACGGGCGCGCAGGCGGCGAAAGGCGCTAAGCGCGTGCTCTATCCGTCTGAAACCGCCGCGCGTGCGGTGGGCAGCCAGATTACCCTGCACACCTTTGATGCCAGCAAACTGTCGGCAGGCATGCCAATCCGCTACCTCGGCATCAACGTCGGTCAGGTGGAGTCGCTGGCGCTGAGCCAGGATAACAACCAGGTGGTGGCGAAAGCGGTGCTCTATCCGGAGTATGTGCAGGACTTCGCGCGCATCGGCAGCCGCTTCTCTGTTGTCTCGCCGGAGATTTCGCCCGCCGGCGTTAATCACCTGGAAACGCTGCTGCAGCCGTATGTGAACGTGGACCCGGGCAAAGGCGCGCTGGCGCGCAGCTTTGAACTGCAGGAGAGCACCATTACCGATTCGCGTTACCTTAACGGGCTGAACATCTATGTGGATACCACCGAAGCCGGTTCGCTGTCGATTGGCACGCCGGTGCTGTTCCGCGGTGTAGAAGTCGGCACGGTCACCGGCACTTCGCTGGGTAACATGGCCGACCGCGTGCAAATCGCGCTGCGCATCAGCAAAAAGTATCAGCATCTGGTGCGTAACAACTCGGTGTTCTGGCTGGCCTCCGGTTATAACCTCGACTTTGGTCTGATTGGCGGCGTGGTGAAAACCGGCACCTTCCAGCAGTTCATTCGCGGCGGCATCCAGTTTGCCACACCACCAACGGTGCCGCTGGCGCCGCAGGCCGGTGCCGACAAGCACTTCCTGCTGCAGGATGAAGCGCCAAAAGAGTGGCGCAACTGGGGCACGGCGATTCCGTCGCCAAACTAAGACAACGGGCAGCCTGCGGGCTGCCCGACTTATTTGCGTCAGGGATATTGCGCACGGCTGTACCTGAGCCGGGCTCGGCGTTACACTTCGCCCTCACTTTGTTAGTCCGGTAGATATCCGTGTCCGATCGTTTTCCTGAAGATTTTCTCGCGCTGATGCGCGCCAGCCTGGCCGACGAGGCCGAACTCGAACGCTTTCTCGCCATCAGTCAGCAGCCGCTGCGCCGCAGTCTGCGCGTCAATACGCTGAAAATCAGCGTGGAGGATTTTCTCACGCGCGTGGCGGGCTACGGCTGGCAGCTGACGCCGATTCCGTGGTGTCGGGAAGGCTTCTGGATTGCGCGTGATGACGAATCGCTGCCGCTCGGCAGCGTCGCGGAACACCTCAGCGGTCTGTTCTATATTCAGGAAGCCAGCTCAATGCTGCCGGTCACCGCGCTGTTTGACGCCGCGCCGGATGCCCGCCAGGTGATTGACGTGGCCGCTGCGCCGGGCTCAAAAACCACGCAAATGGCCGCGCTGATGCGCAATCAGGGCGCGATCCTCGCCAATGAATACTCCGCCAGCCGGGTGAAAGTGCTGCATGCCAATATCAGCCGCTGCGGCGTCAGCAATGTGGCGCTGACCCATTTTGACGGGCGCGTCTTTGGTGCCGCGCTGCCGGAACAGTTCGATGCCGTACTGCTGGATGCGCCCTGCTCCGGCGAAGGCGTGGTGCGCAAAGATGCTGACGCGCTGCGCAACTGGACGCTGGCCAGCACCGAGGCCATCGCCGCCACCCAGCGCGATTTACTCGACAGCGCTTTTCACGCGCTGCAACCGGGCGGCACGCTGATTTACTCGACCTGTACGCTTAATACTATCGAAAACCAGCAGGTGATTGCCTGGCTGCAGCAGCGCTATCCGCAGGCGCTGGAAATTGTGCCGCTCAACGATATGTTCGCTGGCGCCGAACGCGCGCTGACGCCGGAAGGCTTCCTGCACGTGTTTCCGCATATCTTCGACAGCGAAGGCTTTTTCGTCGCGCGGCTGCGCAAAACTGCCAGCGTGCCGCCATTACCGGCGCCGACCTACAAACTCGGCAAGCTGCCCTTCTCGCCCGCCAGCCGCAAGCTGGTAGCGGAGGTGGCGCAGGCCGCGCACAAGGTGGGACTGCACTGGGATGAGAGCCTGACGCTGTGGCAGCGCGACAAAGAGCTGTGGCTGTTCCCGGCGGCGCTGGAGAGCTGGCTCAGCAAAGTGCGTTTCTCGCGTATCGGTCTCAAACTGGCGGAAACCTTCCCGAAAGGCTTTCGCTGGCAGCATGAAGCGGTGGTGGCGCTGGCGCAACCGGACAGCGCGCTGGCGTTCGAACTGGACGAAGCGCAGGCGGAAAGCTGGTATCGCGGTCAGGATATTCATCCCGACACGCCGCCCGCGCGTGATGAAGTGATTGTCACCTACCAGCAGCAGCCGCTGGGCCTGGCGAAACGCGTTGGAAGCCGCATCAAAAACAGCTATCCGCGTGAACTGGTGCGCGACGGGCGGCTGTTCCGCTAACACGCATTACTGCAACTGCACCAGCGTCAGCCGGTTGCCAAATACCGCGCCGGTATCAATATAATGCTGATTCGCGGCGTTAAGCGGCTGCTCCAGCGGCGTATGGCCAAAGTAGAACGCACTGGCACCGGCGATCGGCTGCGAGCGGCCGCGCTGATGGCGAGCGAGCCGGTCGCGGCTCCAGACGACCTGATGCCAGTCGACATCCTGTCCCAGTGCGTAGGCACTGGCAGGATAGTCGGCATGAGCAATGACGATGACGCGCTCCTCAAATTGCAGATGTAAAATCAGCGGCAGATCGGCACAGCGCTTCAGCGCATGACGCGCGGCAATCAGCCGCGCACCGCTCAGCTGCCAGAACCAGTCCCCGCCGTTCATCATCCACAGCATCGGATCGTCGCCCTGCAGCGCATCGAGCGCCATCTGCTCGTGATTACCGCGCACGCAGCGGAACCACGGCTCTTCCAGCAGTTGCAGACAGCCGAGGCTGTCCGGCCCGCGGTCGATTAAATCCCCGACCGATAGCAGCAGATCCTGTTGCCGATCAAAGCCCTGCCGCAGCAGCTGCGCATCAAGCTGCGCGCGGCAGCCGTGCAAATCACCGACCACCCAAATATTGCGCCAGTTATTTGCACGCAGCGTCTGATAAAACATGTAATCTGCCCCGGTTGACTGGAAGTTTAGTAAACCCGGCATAAAGTATAGTCCGGTGAGGGGTAGCCGCGGAGGCATCAGCGTGAGCAGTCGGAAACAGTTTGTTGGCATCCTCGTGATGATTTTTATTGGCAGCCTGCTGCTGCTGGAGTCGCTCGCGCGCCTGGTGCATCTGCTTTTTGTTGGCTGAGCGGTGTTTCATGCCGCGCTAAACGCTTACACTCCTTTGCGTCTTACTGAAAGGAGTCGCCATGAGTCAGAATATCTACGATAACCCCGAATTTTTTGCTGGCTATGCCACCCTGCCGCGGTCGGTCAACGGACTGGACGGCGCGCCCGAGTGGCCCGCGCTGCGGGCCATGCTGCCTGAGCTGCGTGACCAGCGCGTGCTGGATTTGGGCTGCGGCTACGGTTGGTTTTGTCGTTACGCGCAGCAGCAAGGCGCGCGAGAAGTTGTGGGGCTGGATGTGTCAGAAAAAATGCTGGCGCAGGCCGCTGCCATGACCGATCGGCCCGGCATCACTTATCAGCGTGCTGACCTCGAAACCCTGCAGCTCAGCAGCACTTTTGACGTGGTGTACAGTTCACTGGCGCTGCACTATCTCAGCCATATCGACGCCCTGTTTGCCACGATCTTTCATGCGTTACGTCCCGGCGGCGCGCTGGTGTTTTCATGCGAGCACCCGATTTATACCGCTCCGCGTCAGCAGGAGTGGATCATTGATGATGCCGGGCAGCGCAGCTGGCCAGTCAATCAGTATCAGCAGGAAGGGGAACGAGTCAGCAACTGGTTTGCTGCCGGCGTGAAGAAGCAGCACCGCAAACTGGCAACGTGGATCAATGCGCTGATTGCCGCCGGTCTGGTGATTGAACGGCTGGATGAGTGGGGTCCGGATGTACAGCAGGTAGCGGAGAATCCGGCGCTGGAAGAGGAGCGCGAGCGTCCGATGCTGTTTTTGCTGGCGGCGCGCAGGCCGCTGTAAGGTTTTCAGCAGTGGCTGCATCCTGCAGCCCTGTGAAAATTCCCCCCGGCGCTTATCTCCGGCACTCAATCAAGGTGTTAGCTCTGTAAGGGACGGCACCTACTGTAACGCTTAAGATTATTCCGAACAAGTTAAATGATATTAACTATCATTCTCAACTATTGATCTGGCGCGCTGTTAATGCCCGTTGCGTTTGTGTCGCTTCTGTCTGCTAAATCTCACAGGAGCCCGCATGATCACTGACTACACCTTTAACTATCTGGATGGCCTGGATGTGCACTATCGTTATAAACCGGCCAGTCTGGATAATCAGCATCTGTTGATTGTCATGTCCGGGTTTAACCTGCCCGATCCCACCGTGTATGATTTTACTTTGCTGGAGCACACCCGTGCAGCCGTGTTATGGATCAAAGACGATTTCAACGGTTTGCCAGCGTATTACCTGTGTAACAATCTTCAGTTCAACATCGAGCACGGCGTCAGCCAGCTCATCCGGGCGGTGATTGAGCTAACCCAACCTTCTGACGTGACCATTCTCGGCGCGTCGAAAGGCGGCAGTGCAGCGCTCTACTTCGGTATTCGCCACAACATCAGAAACATTATTACTGCAGTACCACAGTTTTTTCTCGGTGACTATGCAAGCCAGATTTGGCCCAGTGTGGGTAAAGCGATGATGGGCGAGATAAGCCCGGCTGCGGTCGCGTTGCTAAATAAATACCTGCCCAATGCCCTGCGTCGCGATCGCCAGACGCAGAAAAATATTTATCTGTTTACAGCACTGGCCGATCATCAGCGCGAGCAGGAAGTGTTACCGCACCTCGGGCTGCTGGAAAAATACAGTAATTTCAATCTGATTGAATCGTCATCACCCTGTATCACGCAACATAATGAGGTGACCCGCTATAACCTCAACCTGATTCTGGCGCTGATATATCAGTTGGAGCAGAATATCACCCCGCGCTGGGGCCATATTCGCAACGGCAGCAGTTGGTAACGGCGCAGCTAAAAATCATAGGTTGGCTATGACGAATCCCGGCTAACGCGTGATTAAAAAGATCGCCAGCATAAAACCGATAAACAAACCGGCAAAGGTCAGCAAACCGGTGCGCGGCGTTTTGGCCTGACCGACAATCGCGCCGATAAAAATGCTCAGAATGGTGAGCGTGCCAATCATTACCCAGAGAAGATAGTGTGTATTTGCTGCCATGCGAAATCCTGTTAAGCGGCCATCAATCAATGCGCCCTGTTATACCATTTTTCGCTATGGCTGGCTGCTGCAAATATCCGCTGCGTTGCGCTCAGCATGACGATGCATCGCATGTGACAACGTCACTTTCGTATTATCTCACGCAATGTTATCACGCTTAATAAATGCGCTAATTGAGCAAATAAAGTCCGGCAACAAGGGTACCGACGGAAATAATATGGAATAGCTCAGTCATGGTAGCGACCTCAATTTAATGCCTGTACGACTCAGTCAAGAACAGCATCTGGCGTTCGTCAAATCATCACCGCCTGCAATAAGCGCAGCCGATGGCATAAATACCAATCGATGCTTAACTGAATACGTACCCATAAGACAGGAGGAAAGCCATGAGCCAGTCTGCATTAGCCACCTACCTTGCGTTAAGCGACGACGACCTCAATGAGATGGGCATCCGTCCGGACACGCTGTTCGAAGCGCAGCCCGACGATAACGGCGCCGTCGGTTACTATTTCAACGTACCGGACACCACGCCGCAGCGCGTGCTGGGGCAGAAACGCTGGTCGCTGGGCGATCGCATCGACATTCCGGCCAGCGTGCTAAATAACGATTCAGCGTAACGGCTCCCGGGATGCGCGATCCTGTGCCAGGCTTAAGTCATTGTGGAATGTTGCAATCAAGAGGGAATGATTATGATGAAAAAAACGGTACTGGCGTCACTGCTGATGGTGTTTAGTCTGGGCGCTATCGCTGAACAGGGCGGCTTTGAGGGCGGTAAAACCCCGCCGCCGCAGAAACAACAGGACGCCGGTTATAAAGGGTCTGAAGACACCGGCCAGACGCATATCGAACAGATTCGGGATTTTCGTCAGGGCGGCTATGTCACGCTGGAAGGTTATATCGTTAAAAAGTTAAGCGGTGATAATTATCAGTTTCGCGACAGCACCGGCACCATCACCATTAAAGCCGCTGCCGATACCTTCAAAGGCAAAACCTATAACGCTGAAGATCAGGTACGGGTAAGCGGCAAAGTGTATGGCCGGGGCGAGAATACCCGTGTTGATGTTGCACGTATCGAAGAACCTTAATGCATTATTGTCCGGTCCGCCGTCGCGTGTGCGGCGGACATTATCTTTCCCTTCGCAGGAAATCATCGCATGAAGAGCCTGTTTGCCAGTCTGTTAATCCTCTCCACCCTGACCGCGTTAGCTGGCTGTCAGCAACCTGAACGGCCAATTGGCCCGGACGGACGCCCTAATGTCCCTGCAGAACAACCGGTGCCCGGCGGCCCAATGAGTAAGGGGCCGGTAGGTCAGCCGCAGGCCTGACCGCAGAAGAAATCAGCAATATCTCTTTATAAGAAACCGGCATCAGAGGAAAAAAACCTCCCGCAGGAGGTTTATCACCTAGATCGGTTTCTGCCCATCGTCTTCGCCGGTGTCATCATCGTCATCAAGCGGCTCTTCACCGGGCACCTGAGCATCATCAGGCAGCGGAGTGACATCATCGGGTCGTTCTGACATAAGCACCTCCATACCCCACATTGGGTAATAACTATTTTAGTTGCGTTATCCTTCAGCCCGGCGGGTTTATCACGCATCTGTGAATTAAGCGTAAGAAGTAAATTAGTTATGGGTTAACGCTTTGCTTATCGCCTGCCCTCGGCTAACGCGATAAACAAAAAAGGCCACCCGAAGGTGACCAATAATAGGGTACTCGCTGCGTTAGTCATCAGGTGTGGTTATTAATTTATTTCGCCACATGAATAACACAACTGAATTAATTCGCTTCTTTCATCACATACAACGACGAGGCAATGGCAATCATAATCGACTTACAAAAAATACATTTTGCGCCGAGTGGATTTTGCCTGTTCCTGTCAAAAACGGACTGGCGATATTGAGAGCCCTGACATTGTGGGCATCTCATAGCATTAATTACTGTAATAATCAGAGACCTGTAACGTTAACAGCTGACGGACCTTTAGGGCCGTTTTCTACAGAGAATTCAACTTTCTGACCGTCATCGAGTGAGCGGAAGTCAGTTCCCTGAATGGCAGAAAAATGGACGAAAACGTCTTTGCTGCCGTCTTCCGGAGAAATGAAGCCGAAACCTTTCTCAGCGTTGAACCATTTTACTGTACCGAGCATTTTATTTGACATGTTTATACCTTGATAATGAGCCATATGGCATTAGAGGCTGAACCGCAGCGACACATCAGAACCTGAGATAAAACTCAAAGAGAAAGGCACAGGAAAGGCACTAACACAGATGAGAGATACAAAACGAACTAACTATGGGACTGTCTGCTTATCAGACCGGAGATGCATTAACGCACGTCTGGCGGGTAAACACAAGGGCTAAATAAATTTAATGGCCAATTAAAGGCGTAACGAAACGGTGAACGCTCCGCGTTTAAAGTTTTAAGTGGATAGAATCTGTCACTATTTTAATCTCTGAAAGCCTCAGGCATTTAAAATAATTATTTTGCTGCGGCCACGACTGTCATTTCGCCAGGTAAAGAGTACGCCGAAAAAGAGACAAAAAAAGACCCAATACGATTCCTGTATCGGGTCCAGGGAAATGGCTCGTTGAGAGCCGTGCGCTAAAAGTTGGCATTTTTGCAGGCGAGGACGCCTTGCCTTTTAAAGGTAGACCAGCATCGGTGATTTTCCAGCCAGCGGGCTTCGCCGCCGGCAAAAGCTGCCAACTCTGTGATCGCGCTGGCACTAACGGCTGGCAGGCGCAGCGGCAAAAATGTGCGCTACGCCTGAAAATGCAGGGATTATTTACCGCACAGCTGCTGGGCGCGATCGACGATCGGCTGCAGGCTCATCTTTTGTCCGGGATGCGCTTTATCGGCGGCAAGGATGGTATCGATGGACTGCAATGTGCCCTGCCCGGCATTGCCGCGCGCCAGCGCTTTATCATTAAGCGGATACTGCAGCAGTGTGCTGGGGTTGATGGCAAACAGCGCGCCATCTTTCTCGCAGGTCAGCATCACCTCTTCGCGGGTGAACGGCCATTTATCTTTGCCCATTTCAAAACGGCTGACGGTGATAATTTGCCCGGCGAACGCCTGGCTGCACAACGCCATCAGTAACCCAGCTGGAATCAGTTTCTTCAGCAAAATCTCGACCTCATCTCATCTTTTAACAGATTCAGGCCGGCGACAGCGTAGCAAACACGCTCACCAGCCCGATAACAATCAACGCCAGCAGCAGCTCGAGCTGCGTCAGACGGATAAAAAGTTTCGGTGCCCGGCTGGCGGCCAGGCGAAAACGCGGCACCAGCAGATAGCGATTAAGCAGCGCAATTAGCACCATCAGTGCCACCAGCAGCGCTTTGCTCACCAGCAGCTCGCTCCACAGCGTGGCGGTCCAGTTGAGCGGCGTACCGGCAATCAGCAGGCTGTTGACCGTGCCGGTAACAATCGCCAGCGCCACGGCCAGATGACCATAGCGTGAAAAGCGCATCATGCTGCGAATGGCATCGGTGCGCCAGGCAATGTTACGCGCCTCGCGCATTAATAGCAGCAGCGGCAGCAGACCACCGGCCCAGAAGGCGGCCGCGATCAGGTGCAGCGCATGATTCCCCTGCTGCAGCAGTCCCGGCATGCCGTCGCGCATCGCCGCATGGCCGACGCCCGCCAGTGCCACCAGCTGCAACAGCGCAGTCGCCAGTAACGCCTGCTGGCGCAGATTACCCCGCAGGCGCAGCGCCAGCGTGCTGAGCAGGGCAAACAGGATAACCCAGCGCCACACCGCGCCGAAGCGTGTGCCCAGCACCGCCAGCCAGACGTCGATGCTGGCGATACTGCGCCAGTCGCCGCTCATCAGCCCGGTCTGCGCCGCCAGCATCAACAGCGCACTGAGTAAACTCAGCACGGCGCTGTATCCCATCAGCCGCCGCCAGCGCTGTGCCAGCACCGGTCGGTAGCGCGACGGCGCCAGCAGCGCGGTATAAAATGCACTGCCGGTCAGCAGAAACAGCGCCAGAAAATGCAGCGCCCGCAGGACGATCCAGAACGCGCTAAGACTCATTACTTCACGCTGAAGCTGTAGCTACCTTTGGTTTTGTGGCCGTCCACTGACAGCACGTGCCAGTTGACCTGATACTGGCCCGACGCCAGCGGCTGGGCGATCGGCACAATCAGCTGATCGTGCTGCTGCGGATTCAGCTGGGCTTTCTCCAGCGCCACCGGCTGCTGCTGCGCGTTGGTCATTTCCACGCCGCTGAATGCCGGTTCAATATCTTCGGTAAATGTCAGGGTGAGTTGCTGCGGCGCGCGCTCCACCACGGCGTTATCCGCCGGCACCGGGGCTTTCAGGTGGGCATGTGCCAGAGCCAGCTGGCTGAAGCCCAGCGTCGCGCCCGCCAGCAGTAGCGCGATAACGCGCCTGGATGCAGTTTTCATCATCACGTCTTCCCTTTTAACTGCGGCACTGCGCCGCAAATGTGGCAGCAGGATACGCCGCTGCTTTTAGGCTGTCGAGACTTGCGGTGCGATCCAATTCCCTTGATCCAGCAGGGCGAAACCATTATTTTTGCCCCTGTTTATCAGGAGAAAAGCATGAGCCAAAACCTTGCCCTGCTGTCGCAGGAAGAGAAAGACAAAGTAAACGTCGATCTCGCCGCCGCTGGCGTGGCGTTTAAAGAGCGCTACAACATGCCGGTGATCGCCGAGATGGTGGAGCGCGAGCAGCCGGAAGCGCTGCGCGACTGGTTCCGTCAGCGCCTGATGGCCTATCGCCAGGCATCGCTCAGCCTCTCCCGCCTGCCCTACGAACCTAAGCAGAAATAATTTATGTTACGCGTAATCGATACGGAAACCTGTGGCCTGCAGGGCGGCGTGGTGGAAGTGGCGTCGGTGGATGTCATTGACGGCCAGATCGTCAATCCGATGAGCGATCTGATCTGCCCGGATCGGCCCATCAGTCGTCAGGCGATGGCGGTGCACCGCATCACTGAAGCCATGGTGGTAGGCAAACCGACCATCGAAGAGGCAATTGGCCGCTATCACGGTAGCCCGCACTATGTGGCACATAACGCCAGCTTTGACCGGCGCATGCTGCCGACGATGCCGGGCGAATGGATCTGCACCATGACGCTGGCGCGCCAGCTGTGGCCGGGCATTAAATACGGTAACCAGGCGCTGCGTCACAGCCTGAAACTTGAGGTGTCGCCGCCGGAAGACCTGCACGCGCACCGCGCGCTGTACGATTGCTACGTCACCGCCGCGCTGCTGATCCGCATTATGGAAACCTCCGGCTGGAGCGCCAGCGAGATGGTGAGTCGCTGCCAGCCGGCACCGGTCAGCGACGAGGTGTTCCCGTTTGGTAAGTATCGTGGTCAGAGCATCGGCAGCATCGCGCGTAAAGATCCGGGCTATCTGCGCTGGGTGCTGGAAAACGTACGTGATTTGCGCGCGCCGCTGCGGCAGACGCTGCGCAAATACGTTAAGGACACTCAGTAATCGCTGCGCGGCGGCAGCGTGCCCTGCGCCAGGGCGATCAGGAAAGTGAACTCCTGCGCCACGCCTTCATAGGATTTATAACGTCCTGATTTGCCGCCGTGGCCGGAATCCATATCGGTGCAGAGTAACAGCAGCGCATCGTTGGTGCGCAGCTCACGCAGCTTTGCCACCCACTTCGCCGGCTCCCAGTACTGTACCTGCGAATCGTGCAGCCCGGTGGTCACCAGCAGGTGCGGATACGCCTGCGCCGTCACGTTGTCATACGGGCTGTACTGGCGGATGTAGCGATAGAATTCCGCCTGCTCCGGATTGCCCCACTCATCATATTCACCAGTGGTCAGCGGAATCGACGGATCGAGCATGGTCGTGACCACATCGACAAACGGCACCTGAGCGATCACGCCGTGAAACAGCTGCGGGGCCATATTCAGCACGCCGCCCATCAGTAAGCCTCCGGCACTGCCGCCCATGGCGTACAGCTGCTGCGGGTTACCATAGCCTTTCGCCACCAGCGCTTCGGTAACATCAATGAAGTCGGTGAAGCTGTTCATTTTATGTTGCAGCCGGCCATCGTCATACCACTGCTGGCCCAGCTCGCCGCCACCGCGCACGTGGATAATCGCGTAGATGAAACCGCGCTCCAGCAAACTGATGCGGCTGGTGCCAAAACTGGCCTCCATGCTGCTGCCATACGCGCCGTAGCCGTACGCCAGCAGCGGATTGGCGCCGCGCTGAAAGTGTTTGCGGTGATAAACCAGTGAGACCGGCACTTCCGTGCCGTCGCGCACCGTGATCCACAGGTGTTCACTTTTGTAGTCGGCAGAGTCAAAGCCCGGCACCGGGGTTTGCTTGAGAATGCGCCGCTCGCCGGTCTCCATGTTCAGTTCGAACAGCGTGGTCGGCGTCGTCATCGACGAGTAGCCGTAGCGCAGCGTGTCACTTTCCGGCGTGGGGTTGTAGGCCAGCCAGGTGACATAGGCCGGATCGTCAAAGGCAATACCGTAACTCTCGCCGCTGGCCCAGTTAATCTGGCGCAGGGTATTTACCCCGCGCTGGCGCTCTTCAACCACCAGCCAGTTACGAAACAGCTGGAAATCTTCCATCACCACGTGGTCGCGCGGCGGGATCAGGGTTTGCCAGCGATCTTCAGCCAGCCACGCGCTGCGGTACAGGCCGAAATTTTTGCCGTCGCGGTTGGAGCGAATGAAGAACTGGTGATTGTAGTGATCGATGCTGTATTCATGATCGCGCCGCCGCGGACAAAACACCTGCGGCTGTGCGTCCGGATATTCCGCGTCAATCAGCAGAATTTCACTGGTGGTAGTGCTGAACAGCGCGATCAGGATGAAGTGTTCCGAGGTGGTTTTATGCACGCTAAGGTGGAAAGACTCATCCTGCTCTTCATATACCAGCTGATCTTCCGACTGCGGATGCCCCAGTTCGTGACGCCACACCTGATAAGCCAGCAGCGTTTTCGGATGCTTGCGTACGTAGTAGAGGGTGCGTGAGTCGTTGGCCCACGCCACGCTGGAGGACGCGTCGCGCAGCACCTCCGGATACCAGCTGCCGCTGTTGAGATTACGAAAGCGGATGCCGTACTGGCGGCGCGATAAAAAATCTTCCGCCAGCGCCATCACCTGGTTATCCGGGCTGATATCCAGCGTGCCCATGGTGTAAAAATCACTGTGTGCCGCACGCTGGTTGCCATCCAGCAGCAGTTGCCACGGCTGGTCGGCGGGCGCATCCACCGGCTGGCGGAAATAGGCTGCGTACTCATTGCCGGCTTCGTAACGGCTTTGATAGCGGTAGCCGCGTTTAACGTACGGTACCGAGTGGTCCTGCGCCGGTAGCCGATCGATGATCTCTTTCAGTACCCGATCCTGCAGCGCATCCTGAGAAGCCATCATCGCTTTACCGTAGCCGTTTTCCGCCTCCAGATAAGCCAGTACCTCGGGGTTTTGTCGGTCATCATCACGCAGCCAGAAATAGTTATCGGTGCGCGTTTCGCCGTGTAACGTCATGTGGTGGGGGATTTTTTTCGCTTGCGGCTGATTCATTACAGAGTTTCTCCCTGAAAGACGACATCCTGCAAGCGTGGCACTTCTGGCAGAGGAAGCCAAGCCGGAAACGCACGCGAAGTGTAACCGGAGGCCGCCGCAACCGCCTCCGGCGTGACTCAGGCCGCTTTTTCCGCCGCGATGTCGCGCTGAATACCGTCGCGCACGTCCTGCGGAATTTTTAGCGCATCGCCGAGCGCGGAGAGGTAACTGCGCTCCATGAAATGATCGACATCGATCGCCGCACAGCTAAGGAAATAGAGCTCCAGCGCTTCCTCTTCATTTTTCACGTCGGCGGCCAGCCACTGCGGATCGAGTGGACGGTTCATTGCCTGCTGAATCAGCGCTTCCGCCTGCGCACCGTAACCGGCCTGATGGATATTCTGTTCGATGGCCGTGCGCTCGAGATCGTCAATGTGCCCGTCGCTTTTCGCAGCAAACACCAGCGCGGTTACCAGTCGCTCCGCGCGCTGGTCGAGCGGCGTCTGCAACTGGCCAAACGCAGGCTCATCCTGATGGGTTTCCCGCACGCGCTGCTTGTATTTATTCCACAGCACCGCGCCTGCCGCCGCCCCGCCGCCGACCAGCAGCGCGGTGCCGCCGTATTTGGTTAACAGCTTGCGCGACGATTTGCTGGCAACCAGTAAACCCGCCAGGCCACCCAGCGCGCCGGGTGCCAGCATATCGCTCAGGCCGCCTGATTTGCCGTCACCGCCCTTCTTTGCCAGAACCGATTGAATTTGCTGCAGCCAGTTACTCATCGTTTAACTCCTGTTTAAGTTTCCGCTCACTATGCTGCCGCACGCTGTGTCAGTTAACGTCAGAGCCGGCAAAGTATGGCAAAGCCGGACGTGCGCAATGCGTGAGTACGCAAACGTTTTCGTTTATACTGCGCGCGCATTTTGACTGCTAAGGTGAAATTATGACGACTCTCGGAACCGCGCTGCGTCCTGCCGCAACGCGTGTCATGCTGTTAGGTTCAGGTGAATTAGGCAAAGAGGTGGCGCTGGAGTGTCAGCGTCTCGGGGTGGAAGTGATCGCCGTCGATCGCTATGCCGATGCCCCGGCGATGCACGTTGCGCATCGCAGCCACGTCATTAACATGCTGGACGGTGATGCACTGGCGGCGCTGATTGCGCAGGAGCAGCCCCACTTTGTGGTGCCGGAAATTGAAGCCATCGCCACCGAAAAACTGCTGGAGCTGGAAGCGCAGGGGCAAAAAGTGGTGCCGACGGCCCGTGCTGCACGTCTGACCATGAACCGCGAAGGCATTCGCCGTCTGGCGGCAGAAGAGCTGGCGTTACCGACCTCAACCTATCAGTTTGCGGATAGCAAAGCGCGTTTCGTCGCGGCCGCGCATGAGATCGGTTTCCCCTGCATCGTGAAACCGGTAATGAGCTCCTCCGGTAAAGGCCAGAGCTTCATTCGCGAAGCCAGCCAGCTGGATCACGCCTGGGATTATGCGCAGCAAGGCGGACGCGCGGGCGCGGGCCGGGTGATCGTCGAGGGCGTCGTGAAGTTCGATTTTGAAATCACCCTGCTGACCATCAGCGCGGTGGACGGCATCCACTTCTGCGCGCCAATTGGCCATCGTCAGGAAGACGGTGATTATCGGGAATCCTGGCAGCCGCAGCAGATGAGCGAACTGGCCCTGCAGCGCGCGCAGGATATCGCCGCTAACGTGGTGAAAGCGCTCGGCGGTTACGGCCTGTTTGGCGTGGAGCTGTTTGTGTGCGGCGACGAAGTGGTGTTCAGCGAAGTCTCTCCACGTCCGCACGATACCGGTATGGTGACGCTGATTTCGCAGGATCTCTCTGAGTTCGCGCTGCACGTGCGCGCCTTCCTCGGCCTGCCGATTGGCGGCATTCGCCAGTATGGACCGGCAGCGTCGGCGGTGATCCTGCCACAGCTCGATAGCCACAACGTGCAGTTTGTGAATGTGGAAGCCGCACTCGGTGCGGGTCTGCAGCTGCGCCTGTTTGGTAAGCCGGAAATTGCGGGGCAGCGCCGTCTGGGCGTCGCGCTGGCGACCGGTGACAGCACCAATGATGCCGTGGCCCGCGCCATTGCCAGCGCCGCGGCCGTGCAGGTTCAGGGCTGATTGCCCGGGTGGTGACGCAGCGCCATCACCACCCGCAAAATTTGACCGCTGCCGCGTAGCAGTTACGCGGCAGCGCTATTCGCCATCAGCGGGGTGAAGCCGCACCTGCCACAGCCTCACGCGCCAGCTGCGTAATACGATCCCAGTCTCCGCTCTCCAGCGCATCGTTTGGCACCAGCCACGAGCCGCCAATACACAGCACGCTTTTCAGCGCCAGATAGTCACGATAGTTGGCCGGTGAAATGCCGCCGGTCGGGCAGAAACGCACCTGTGGGAATGGACCACCAATCGCCGCCAGCGCTTTGACGCCACCGTTAGCCTCTGCCGGGAAGAACTTGAACTCGCGCAAACCATAATCCATGCCGACCATCAGTTCCGACACGGTGCTGATGCCTGGAATCAGCGGCACCGGGCCTTCCACCGCCGCCTTGAGCAGCGGTTCGGTGAGCCCCGGGCTAATGACAAACTGCGCGCCGGCGTCGGTCACTTCTTTCAGCTGCTGGGTATTGATCACCGTGCCGGCACCCACAATCGCTTCCGGGACTTCTTTGATCATTGCCCGCAGCGCATCCATCGCCACCGGCGTGCGCAGCGTCACTTCCAGCACGCGTACGCCACCTGCCACCAGCGCTTTGGCCATTGGCACCGCATGTTCCAGCTTGTTAACGACAATCACCGGCACAACCGGGCCGGTAGTCAGAATCTGTTCCGCACTCGTTTTCCAGTTCTTCATTACGTTTCCTCAGGAGAGACAGCCCGACGCGCGGTCACGCTGTCAGAAAGAGAGCCCTACCATACAAGATCGGCCGGACGGACGTCTATTGGATATCATCAATTTTTGAAACCGCGGTTCATTTTCGAATGATTGCCTGGTGCGCATCATTCCGCATCCGTCTGCAGAGTCGCCATTCATGGCGACCATGGGTAAACCCTTGCTGGCTTAAAACAAAACGCCCCTGGCAATGAGCGCAGGGGCGTTATCATAAACTTCTCAGTCAGCGATGGAGGAGCGGTTATTCAAACTCGTTCCACGAACGGCCGTCGCGGGTGATCATCGCCACCGAGGCGACCGGGCCCCAGGTGCCGGCCTGATACGGTTTGGAGGCGTCGCCATCCGCATTCCACGCTTCAATAATCGAATCGACATAAGTCCACGCCGCTTCGACCTCATCGCGGCGCACAAACAGTGCCTGAATGCCGCGCATGGTTTCCAGCAGCAGACGCTCGTAGGCATCCGCCAGATGCGACTGATTGAAGGTTTCGGAGTAGCTCAGATCCAGCTTGGTGGTCTGCAGCTTGTGCTTGTGATCGAGACCCGGCACCTTGTTGAGGATCTCAATATCCACGCCCTCGTCCGGCTGCAGACGAATTGTCAGCTTGTTCTGCGGCAGCTCGGCGTAAGAGTCCTTAAACAGGTTCATTTCCGGGTTTTTGAAGTACACCACCACTTCTGAGCACTTGGTCGGCAGACGCTTACCGGTGCGCAGGTAGAAAGGCACGCCCGCCCAGCGCCAGTTATCGATATCCACGCGGATGGCGACGAAGGTTTCGGTGCTGCTCTGCTTGTTAGCTCCCTCTTCTTCCAGGTAGCCCGGCACTTTTTTGCCCTGCACAAAACCGGCAGTGTACTGACCGCGTACGGTTTTCTCGCGCACGTTGGTCTGGTCGATGCGACGCAGCGAGCGCAGCACTTTCACCTTCTCATCACGAATCGCGTCAGCACTGAGATCGGACGGCGGCGACATGGCGATCATGGTCAGGATCTGCAGCAGGTGGTTCTGGATCATGTCACGCATCTGGCCGGCTTTATCGAAGTAACCCCAGCGGCCTTCGATACCCACCTCTTCCGCCACGGTGATCTGCACGTGGTCGATGGTGCGGTTGTCCCAGTTATTGACGAAAATCGAGTTGGCAAAACGCAGCGCCAGCAGGTTGAGCACCGTCTCTTTACCAAGGTAATGGTCGATACGGAACACCTGGCTTTCATCGAAGAATTTACCGACGCTGTCGTTGATCTCCTGCGAGGTCTCCAGCGAGGTGCCGAGCGGCTTCTCCATCACCACGCGCGCCGGTTTGGCGTTGAGTTTAGCGGCGCCCAGGCCTTCACAGATGGCGCCAAAGGTGCTCGGCGGCATGGCAAAGTAGTTGATGGTGACGCGGTTTTTCTGATCCAGCATCTTGCCCAGTTTCGAGAAGTGCGAGGTGTCGTTAACGTCGAGGTTGCAGAAGTCGAGACGGCCGCTGAGTTTGTCCCACAGCGCTTCGTCAATCTTCTCCTTCATGAAGGTTTCCAGCGCTTCACGCACCACTTTGGTGTAGGCCTCTTTGTCCCACTCCGCGCGACCCACGCCAATAATGCGCGTGGTATCGTGAATCTGACCGGCTTTCTCCAGCTGATACAGTGAAGGCAACAGTTTCCGGCGTGCAAGATCGCCTTTGGCACCGAAAATCACCAGATCGCATGCCTGGGCTGTTTGTGTTACCGCCATTTTCCTCTCCTCGTTGCAGGATATACCCGGCCTGAGCGTCCTCATCCTGCCGGGTCCTTATTGTAATTTTCTTACAGCACAATGTACTTTTTTCACCGCGCCAGGACAACCCGGCTGCGGTCGGTTACAGGTGATTATCCTGCACCGCCGGGGCGCATTTAACGTGTTGCGAAGTGCGCTAACGCGCCTTTTTCTGTTTCGATGTTTGTCGGGCGAAAACCCGGCAGCGATCAAAGTATGACAAAAAAAGCGCGGTTACATTTGTCCGCCGCTGCGTACGTCAGGCTATTACACGGTATATTCCGCATAATTGGCAGCGATTTCACGCACGGGTGAATGCAAAAAAGTGATTGATGGTCATCGGGTTAACAACATGCTGGATCAAATACAGGCGCAGCTGGCCGCGCTGAGCAAATCAGAACGCAAAGTGGCAGAACAGATTCTGGCCGCGCCGCAGCAGGCGATGCACTCGAGCATTGCCACGCTGGCACAGGCGGCGCAGGTCAGCGAACCGACGGTGAACCGCTTCTGTCACCGCATGGGCACGCGCGGCTTTCCCGATTTCAAGCTGCAGCTGGCACAGAGTCTGGCCAAAGGACCGAGCTGGGTCAGTCGCGATGTCGAAGAAAATGACAGCGTAGAACGCTACAGCCACAAGATTTTCGATTCCGCGCTGGCGGGACTCAGCCGCGTGCGTCAGCAGCTCGATATGCAGGTGATCGATCAGGCGGTGCAGGCGCTGTCGCAGGCGCACAAAATTGCCTTCTTCGGCCTCGGTGCTTCAGCGGTGGTGGCGCATGATGCCACCAATAAATTTCTGCGTTTTAATCTGCCGGTCATCTGGTCCGAGGATATTGTGATCCAGCGCATGAGTTGCATAAATAGTGGACCAAATGACGTGTTTGTTCTGATATCGCATACTGGCCGCACCAAAAATATGATAGAACTGGCTCGCCTGGCGCGTGTAAACGCTTCCACCGTGCTGGCTATCACCTCGCCCGGATCGCCGCTGGCAGATGAAGCCACGCTGGCGCTGACGCTGGATGTACCGGAAGATACCGACATCTATCTGCCGATGGTTTCCCGCCTGGCGCAGCTCACCGTGGTTGACGTGCTGGCAACCGGTTTTACCCTGGAGCGCGGTACCGCTTTCCGCGAGAATCTCAAACGGGTAAAAGAGGCGCTGAAAGCGTCGCGCCTCGAAAAGCCGGCGACGGAATCACGTGCACAGCAAAATAATTAACATCACATTCACAATGTGAGTCGAATCACAGCCCCTCGATCATATAGAATGAGTGACCATTGCGTGTCACTTGTGATCGACACGATACTTTGTCAACGGAGTCCTTCATGTCCAGACGTCTCAGAAGAACCAAGATCGTTACAACCCTCGGCCCAGCCACCGATCGCGACAACAACCTCGAAAAAATCATCGCGGCGGGCGCTAACGTTGTGCGACTCAATTTCTCCCACGGCACCCCGGAAGATCATCAACTGCGCGCCGATAAAGTGCGGCAGATTGCGGCCAAACTCGGTCGCCACGTCGCCATTCTTGGCGATCTGCAAGGCCCTAAAATTCGCGTATCAACCTTCAAAGAAGGCAAAGTTTTCCTCAATGTCGGTGACCGCTTCCTGCTGGATGCCAACCTGAGCAAAGGCGAAGGCGACAAAGAGAAAGTCGGTATTGACTATAAAGGCCTGCCGGAAGATGTGGTGCCGGGCGATATCCTGCTGCTGGACGACGGTCGTGTGCAGCTGAAGGTGCTGGAAGTTCAGGGGGTGAAAGTGTTCACCGAAGTGACCGTCGGTGGCCCGCTCTCCAACAATAAAGGCATCAACAAGCTCGGCGGCGGCCTGTCGGCCGAAGCGCTGACCGAAAAAGATAAGCTGGATATCATTACCGCGGCGAAAATTGGCGTCGACTATCTGGCGGTCTCCTTCCCGCGTAACGGCGAAGACATGAACTACGCGCGCCGTCTGGCACGCGATGCCGGCTGCGATGCCAAACTGGTGGCAAAAGTCGAGCGCGCTGAAGCGGTGGCAACGCAGGAAGCGATGGACGACATCATCCTCGCCTCCGACGTGGTGATGGTGGCGCGTGGCGATCTCGGCGTGGAAATTGGCGATCCGGAACTGGTGGGCATTCAGAAAGCATTGATTCGTCGTGCGCGTCAGCTGAACCGCACCATCATTACGGCTACCCAGATGATGGAGTCGATGATCACCAATCCGATGCCGACCCGCGCGGAAGTGATGGATGTGGCAAACGCCGTGCTGGACGGCACCGATGCGGTGATGTTGTCGGCGGAAACGGCGGCCGGTCAGTATCCGGCGGAAACCGTGTCGGCGATGGCGAAGGTGTGTCTTGGCGCGGAAAAAATTCCAAGCGTGAACGTATCCAAACACCGCCTGGACGTGCAGTTTGACAACATCGAAGAAGCGATTGCCATGTCGGCGATGTACGCCGCTAACCATTTGCAGGGCGTGTCGGCCATCATTACCATGACCGAATCTGGTCGTACCGCACTGATGACGTCGCGCATCACTTCCGGTCTGCCGATCTTCGCAATGTCACGTCATGAACGTACCCTGAACCTGACCGCGCTGTACCGTGGCGTGACGCCGGTGTTCTTTGACAGCAACAATGATGGTGTCGCCGCCGCGCACGATGCGGTTAATCTGCTGCGCGACAAAGGGTTCCTCGTCTCCGGCGACCTGGTAATTGTCACCCAGGGCGACGTGATGGCGACCACCGGCACCACCAACACCAGCCGTGTCCTGCGCGTAGACTGAGTTTTACGCACCTCCTGACAGCGGCTGTAACAACATGGACAAACGCGACTGCCTGGCAGTCGCGTTTTATTTTTCACTGACAAGGAGGCCAGATGGCCCGCTATCAACCCATCAGTCAACTCACCGGGCGCGTGCTGCTGTTTCCGCTGGCGCTGGTGCTGTTTGAGTTCGCGACCTACATCGCCCATGACATGATTCAGCCCGGCATGCTGCTGGTCACCGCCGAGTTTAACGTCGGTCCGGAATGGGTATCCACCTCACTCACTGCCTATCTGATGGGCGGCGTGGTGCTGCAGTGGCTGCTCGGTCCGCTGTCGGATAAATATGGCCGGCGTCCGGTATTGCTGTTCGGCATTCTGTTCTTTGCCGCCGCCTGTGTTCTCACCACCTGGGTGAGCAACATCGAGCAGTTCGTTACGCTGCGTTTTATCCAGGGCATCAGCCTGTGCTTCATTGGCGCAGTAAGCTATGCCGCAGTGCAGGAGGCGTTTGACGAGGCGTTAGCTGTGCGCATGATGGCGCTGATGGCTAACGTGGCGCTGCTGGCACCGCTGGCGGGTCCGCTGGCCGGTGCCGCCTGGCTAACGGTGGGCGAATGGCGCAGCATGTTCTGGCTGTTTGCGGTTTGCAGCCTGCTGGCGTTTGTGGTGCTGTGGCGCATCATGCCGGAAACCGCCGGCGATCGCAGCCACTCCATTGCGTTACCGAACCTGGCGCGCGGCTACGGACGGCTGGCGCGCGATAAGCAGGTGATGTACGGCTCCTTCGCTATCGGCCTGGTGTTCATCCCGATTCTTACCTGGGTGGCGCTGTCGCCGGTTATTCTGATGCATGAAGAGGGCTTATCCCGCCTGCAGTATGCATTGCTGCAATTACCGGTGTTTCTGGCGATGATCGCCGGTAACCTGACGCTGGGCAAACTGGCGGGACGCGTGGCCATCGAGCAACCGGTGAAATTTGCCGCCTGGCCGATTCTGCTCGGCCTGAGCATCGCGCTGGTGGCGAACCTACTCAACAGCCACAGTTACCTGCTGCTCACCGCCGGTCTTAGCCTGTATGCGTTTGGTGCCGGGATGGTCAACGCCGGGCTGTACCGGTTGACGCTCTATTCCAGCAGCGAAGGCAAAGGCAGCATCGCCGCCATGCTGGGGATGATCAGCATTCTGACGCTGGCGGCAGGGATTGAAGTGGCAAAAAGCGGTTATTTCAGCGGCGGTACGCCGTGGTTCAGCGCGATTAACTCCGTCGCCGGCGTGTTGTGGTTTGGCCTGGTGACGCTGTTCCTGCGCGAGCGCAAGCGGCGCAGTCGCCTGACAAGCGTCGAATGAGTGATGACGAACCGTGCCGGGCGGCACGGTTCAGCACGCGTTAGCTATTTACGCGGGTACAAATCCTTACGCGCGTAAGGCTCAATATCCCCTTCTTTACGCGTCTTCAGCAGTTTGAGAATCCATGTGTACTGCTCCGGATGCGGGCGCACGAAGATTTCCACCTCTTCGTTCATGCGCCGCGCCAGCGTGGTGTCATCGGCATCCAGCAAATCGTCCATCGGCGGGCGCACATAAATCTCCAGCTTGTGCGTCGCGCTGTTATACACCGGGAACAGCGGCACGACGCGCGCGCGGCACACTTTCATCAGACGCCCGACCGCCGGTAATGTCGCTTTATAGGTAGCAAAGAAATCGACAAACTCGCTGTGCTCAGCACCGTGATCCTGGTCCGGCAGATAGTAGCCGTAATAGCCCTGACGCACCGAGGCGATAAACGGTTTGATGCCGTCGTTGCGCGCGTGCATGCGGCCACCAAAACGGCGACGGACGGTGTTCCAGATATAATCCATCAGCGGATCGCTTTGATTGTGGAACATCGCCGCCATCATCTGGCCTTCCGAAGCCAGCAGCATCGCCGGAATATCCACGCCCCAGCCGTGCGGCACGAGGAAAATCACGTTCTCATGATTCTCCTGCAGCGCCGTGATGATCTCGCGGCCGTGCCACTCAACGCGCTGGCGCACGCGTTCAGGATTACGCATCCCCAGCTCGGCCATCATCACCATCGCCTGCGGCGCGGTGGCAAACATACGATCAGCAATCTCTTCGCGCTGCGCTTCGCTGAGCTCCGGCAGGCAATAATAGAGATTGATCAGCGCACGGCGGCGCGCACTTTTCGCCAGCTTGCCGGCAAACTTACCCAGCCCGCCCAGCACTGGATCGCGCACCCTGGCCGGCAGCATCGCCATACCGGCCAGCGCACCAATCGCCAGCCAGCTGCCCCAGTATTTCGGCTTTAAAAAAGAACGTTGAAAAACGGGAATAAACTCACTGTTATTTTTTTTTCGGGTTTCCATGCACTCGCCTCTGACAATGACGGCTCAATAATAGTGACGGCAGGTAATTTTGCAATCTTCACAGGCCAGATAGCAAAAAACCGACGAAGAATCCGTCGGTTTTTGCGCGTTTGCCCGGAAATTAACGTTATTTCAGCGTCAGCTGTGGCAGATAACTCTTCACCTGCGCCAGATAGGTGCTGCGATCTTTACCGGTCAGCCCTTCCATGCGCGGCAATTTCGCCGTCAGCGGGTTGACCGCCTGGTTGTTGATCCACACTTCATAATGCAGATGCGGTCCGGTAGAGCGACCGGTGTTACCGGAAAGCGCGATGCGATCGCCGCGTTTCACTTTCTGTCCCGGTTTCACCAGCGCTTTGCTCAGATGCATGTAGCGGGTCATGTACTGGCGACCGTGACGGATCGCGACGTAGTTACCGGCGGCTCCGCCGTTTTTCGCGATCACCACTTCGCCATCGCCGACGGCCAGTACAGGCGTACCAATCGGCAGCGCAAAATCGACGCCTTTATGCGGCGCGATGCGCCCGGTCACCGGATTGAGGCGGCGCGGATTGAAGTTTGACGAGACACGGTACTGCTTGACCGTCGGGAAGCGCATGAAGCCCCGCGCAAGACCGGAGCCGTTGCGGTCGTAGAACTTGCCGTCTTCCGCGCGGAACGCGTAGTAATCTTTACCGCCGGTGCGCAAACGCACGCCGAGCAGCTGGCTCTGCGCACTCTTGCCGTCCAGCATCTCGCGCGACATCAGTACGCTAAAGTCATCGCCGGCGCGCAGTTTGCGGAAATCCATCTGCCACTGCATCGCTTTAATCACGCTGCTGGTTTCGGCGCTGGTCAGGCCGGCGCGCTGGGCGCTGGCGGCGAAACTGCCGCGCACTTCGCCTTTCAGAACGCTGTTCTGCCATTCACCCTTCTGCATCTCCTGCTGCATCTTAAAGCTGCCGTTCGGCTGACGCGCATAGGTGCGGGTTTCACGCCGATCAATCTCCCAGGTGAAGTCCTGCAGCGCGCCATCAGCATCCAGCGTCCAGCTCAGTTGCTGCCCCACGCGCAGATTACGCAAACTCTTGTCGCTGCTGACCAGCGCATTAATGTCACCGAGATCGATACCGTACTGATTAAGCGCGCTGCTCAGCGTATCGCCTGAGGAAACGGTGTAATCATGCTGATCGGGATTAACCGGCACGTCTTTATCAATGTCATCCGACGGGATCTCGTCTTCCGGTTCCGCCGTGGTTTGATCGATCGGTTCACTGGCTTCCGGCAGCAGCGTGCGCAGCTCGTTTTTGTCCAGCGTGATGTCTTTCACGATGGGCGCAACATCGCGGGGATGATAGACGTAAGGCCGCCAGACAGCGACGGCCAGTGTAACAACGGTGAGTGACCCCAGCATAACGCGGTGGGGGCGCGGCAAATTATTAAATGCGAGGGCGACAGAGCGGGCTATCTGCTGCACTTTTACCTATTCCTCTATGCTCCATTCAGGCAGCTCGCATACTGGCTTGACAGCTGTGAGAGGAATTTCACGTAGCTGTCTTTGGTTAAGCTGATTCCCATGCCTAACGGGTCGAGGGTGCCTTTACGCACGCTGGTTCCGCGAGACACGGCATCGATGACCGCCGGCCTGAATTGTGGTTCAGCAAAAGCGCAGACTGCTTTCTGCTCAACCAACTGTGTTCGTATTTGATGTAAACGCTGGGCGCCCGGCTGGATCTCAGGATTGACGGTAAAATGACCTAATGGTGATAAACCGTAATGTTTCTCAAAGTAGCTGTAAGCGTCGTGAAAAACGAAATAACCCTTGTTCCGTACCGGCGCGAGTTGTGCGCCAATCCGTTTGTCTGTGTCCGCCAATTGTGCCTCAAACTGCTGCAGGTTGGCGTCAAGTTTGGCTTTGCTTTGCGGCATAAGTTCCAATAATTTTCCGTGGATTGCAACAGCAGATTGTTTCGCAATCTCCGGCGACATCCACAGGTGCATATTAAACTCGCCGTGGTGATGATGAGTATGAGACGGGTCCTGGTTCTCAGAATTGTCTGAGTCATGGTCGTGATCGTGACCGTGCTCATGTTCGTCCTCATCTTCACCGCCGCTAATCAATAGCGGTTTTACGCCAGGCAAGGCGGCAATTTCGAGGTTCTTACTGGCCGGTAACTCCCCGGCGGACTTCGTCAGAAAGGCTTCCATCTCCGGACCGGTCCATACTACTAAGTCAGCGTTTTTAATACGTTTTACATCGGATGGCCGTAAGGCATAATCGTGCTCTGAGGCACCGTCCGGCAGCAATACTTCAACCGGCGTAATGCCATCGGCAATGGCGGCTGCGATAAATCCGAGAGGCTTGATTGAAGCCACCACCGCAGACTGCGCGGAAAACGTGGTGGCGAGGCTTAACGTCGCCGCAGAAAGGGTAAAAGCCAGGCGCTTTTTATTGTGTAACATAATGCGTCATTCCATCGTGACCAAGTGATGGAATGTGATATTATAACATTCGAAATTCAATGCAACCCGTAAATATCATGTCGTCACTTGTTACACTCGAAAACATTTCGGTGAAGTTTGGCCAGCGCGCGGTGCTGGCAGGCATCAGCCTGTCGCTGCAGCCGGGCAAAATTCTCACCCTGCTGGGTCCCAATGGAGCCGGCAAGTCCACGCTGGTGCGCACGGTACTCGGCCTGCTCACGCCAGACAGCGGCAGCGTCCGCCGCGCGCCGGGGCTGCGTATTGGCTATGTGCCGCAAAAGCTGCACATCGATCCGACGCTGCCGATCAGCGTAGAGCGCTTTATGCGTCTGACGCGCGGCAGTCGCCGTGACGCTATTCTGCCGGCGCTGAAGCGGGTGCAGGCCGGCCATCTGCTGCAGTCACCGCTGCAAAAACTGTCTGGTGGCGAAACGCAGCGCGTGCTGCTGGCGCGCGCCCTGCTCAACCAGCCGCAGCTGCTGGTACTGGACGAACCGACGCAGGGCGTGGATGTTAACGGCCAGGTGGCGCTCTACGACTTGATCGATCAACTGCGACGCGAGCTCAACTGCGGCGTGCTGATGGTGTCGCACGACCTGCATCTGGTGATGGCAAAGACCGACGAAGTGCTGTGCCTCAACCATCACATCTGCTGTTCCGGCACGCCGGAAGCCGTCTCGCAGCACCCGGAATTCATCGCCATGTTTGGCCCGCGCGGCGCACAGCAGCTGGCGATCTACCGCCATCATCATAATCACCGTCACGATTTACAGGGACGCATTGTTCTGCGCAAAGGAAACGGCCCGTCATGATAGAACTGTTATTACCCGGCTGGCTGGGCGGCGTATTGCTGGCCCTGGCGGCCGGTCCGCTCGGCTCTTTTGTCGTCTGGCGCCGCATGTCCTATTTTGGCGATACCCTCGCCCACGCGTCATTGCTCGGCGTGGCGTTTGGTCTGCTGCTGAATGTGAACCCCTATTATGCGGTGATTCTGGTCACCGTCTGTCTGGCGCTCGGGCTGGTGTGGCTGGAGCGACGCCCGCATCTGGCGATCGACACACTGTTAGGGATTATGGCGCACAGCGCGCTGTCGCTGGGTCTGGTGGTGGTCAGTCTGATGCAGGGCGTGCGCGTTGATTTGATGGCCTATCTGTTTGGCGATTTGCTGGCGATCACCCCGGATGATTTGTCGCTGATGGCGGGCGGCGTGGCAATCGTGCTGGTGGTGATGGCGTGGCAGTGGCGTTCGCTGCTGTCGATGACCATCAGTCCGGAGCTGGCGCAGGTGGATGGCGTAAACATTCAGCGTACCCGCCTGATGCTGATGCTGGTAACCGCGCTGACCATTGGTGTGGCGATGAAATTTGTTGGCGCGCTGATCATTACTTCACTGCTGATCATTCCGGCCGCCACGGCGCGACGCTTCTCGCGTTCGCCAGAACAGATGGCCGGCTTTGCGGTGCTCATCGGCATCATTGCCGTCACCGGTGGCCTGAGCTTCTCCGCCAGCTACGACACCCCGGCCGGTCCGTCGGTGGTGCTGTGTGCTGCGGTACTGTTCATTATCAGCATGGCAAAAAAACCGGCGGCGTGACGCCGGTTACTCTTCGCGGCTGATGCCGAAATGCTTATAGGCGTGCTGCGTGGCCATCCGGCCGCGCGGCGTGCGCTGAATAAAGCCCTGCTGGATCAGAAACGGTTCGATAACGTCCTCGATGGTTTCACGCTCCTCACCAATCGCCGCCGCCAGATTATCCAGCCCCACCGGACCGCCCATGAACTTGTCGATGATCGCCAGCAGCAGCTTGCGGTCCATATAGTCGAAGCCCTGATTGTCCACATTGAGCATATCCAGCGCGCTGGCGGCCACTTCGCCACTCATGTTGCCGCTGGCGCGCACTTCAGCGAAGTCACGTACACGGCGCAGCAGGCGGTTGGCGATACGCGGTGTGCCGCGTGCGCGACGCGCCACTTCCAGCGCGCCCTCTTCGCTCAGCGTCAGCCCCAGGCAGGCGGCGCTGCGTCCGACGATGTGCTGCAGATCCGGCACATTGTAGAACTCCAGGCGCTGCACGATCCCAAAGCGATCGCGCAGCGGTGAGGTGAGCGAGCCTGCGCGGGTGGTGGCACCAATCAGGGTAAACGGCGGCAAATCCAGTTTGATCGAGCGCGCTGCGGGTCCGTCGCCGATCATGATATCCAGCTGATAATCTTCCATCGCCGGATACAGCACCTCTTCCACTACCGGCGACAGGCGATGAATTTCATCGATAAACAAGACGTCGTGCGGTTCAAGGTTGGTGAGCATCGCCGCCAGGTCACCGGCCTTTTCCAGCACCGGACCGGACGTGGTGCGCAGATTGACGCCCATCTCATTAGCTACGATGTTGGCCAGCGTGGTTTTACCCAGCCCGGGCGGACCAAAGATCAGCAGGTGGTCCAGCGCATCGCCGCGCAGTTTGGCGGCCTGGATGAAAATCTCCATCTGCTCGCGCACCTGCGGCTGCCCGACATATTCCGTCAGCAGTTTGGGGCGAATAGCGCGGTCGAGGCTCTCTTCCTCAGTGAAAGAACTGCCCGAGACCAGGCGGTCGGCTTCAATCATGCATTACCTCAAATAGCAGCGCGCAGGGCTTCGCGAATCAGGGTTTCACAATCCGCATCTGGTTTGCCAACCTTGCTGACCATACGGCTGGCTTCCTGCGGTTTATAACCCAGCGCTACCAGCGCCGCAACTGCTTCAGCCTCGGCGTCGTTGTTATCCTGCTGTGCCGACGGCGTGGTCAGGGTAAACGCCGAGTCGCCGCCAAACAGGTCGCCGTGCATGCCTTTGAAGCGATCTTTCATCTCAACCACCAGACGCTCAGCGGTTTTCTTGCCCACGCCCGGCAGCTTCACCAGCGAGGCGATCTCTTCGCGCTCCACCGCCGTGACAAACTGCTGCGCTGACATGCCGGAAAGAATCGCCAGCGCCAGTTTGGGCCCGACGCCGTTGACTTTGATCAGCTCCCGGAACAGCGCCCGCTCCTGCTTACTGTTAAACCCGAACAGCAGCTGCGCATCTTCCCGCACCACAAACTGGGTGAAGATAATCGCTTCCTGGTTGATGTCCGGCAGCTCGTAAAAGCAGGTCATTGGCAGGTGCACTTCGTAACCCACACCGTGCGCCTCAATCAGCACCAGCGGCGGCTGTTTTTCCAGAATAATGCCTCGTAAACGACCAATCACCTGAGCAATTCCTTAGTGTATGTGTAAGCGTCTGAATCATCGGCCTCCTGCCACACCGCGCTCAACCGCGCGTCTGCTGGAGGTAAAATGTCGGCTATGTATATCATAAAAAAGGCTGGATGCATATCCAGCCTATTGAATGGCCACGCTTTTGCTAACCGGATCGCAAACGTCCGCGCGTCAGCACCAGTTTGCTGTCGCTCATGCGCGCCGCATTCTGGCTGACGTGGCAATGGGTGATGGCGATGGCCAGCGCATCGGCGGCATCCGCCTGCGGATTGGCCGGCAGTTTGAGCAGCGTGCGCACCATGTGCTGCACCTGGCTTTTTTCCGCGCTGCCGATGCCGGTTACCGTCTGCTTCACCTGACGGGCCGCATACTCAAACACCGGCAGATCAAGGTTGACTGCTGCGACAATTGCCGCGCCACGCGCCTGCCCCAGCTTGAGCGCCGAATCCGCGTTCTTCGCCATAAACACCTGCTCAATGGCGAAGTAATCCGGCGCGAACTGGGTGATGATTTCGCTGACGCCAGCGTAAATCAGTTTGAGGCGGGAAGGCAGATCGGTGACGTTAGTGCGGATACAGCCGCTGCCCAGATAGCTGAGCTGGCGGCCGGTCTGGCGGATGACACCGTAGCCGGTGACGCGCGAGCCGGGGTCAATCCCGAGTATTATCGCCATAGCGCGTCTCCGTATTGCAGGGATTTGCGTAACGCCATTACAGCGTTTCCGCTACCTCATCAGAAATTTCACCGTTATGGTAAACTTCCTGCACATCATCACAATCTTCCAGCATGTCGATCAGACGCAGCAGTTTAGGTGCCGTCTCGGCATCCAGTTCCGCTTTGGTTGATGGAATCATCGACACTTCAGCACTGTCGGCTTTCAGACCGGTGGCTTCCAGTGCATCGCGCACGCTGCCCAGCTCTTCCCACGCGGTAAAGACGTCAATCGCGCCATCGTCATAGCTCACGACATCTTCTGCACCGGCTTCCAGCGCCGCTTCCATCACAGCATCTTCGTCCTGGCCTGGCGCGAAGGAGATCACGCCTTTCTTGCTGAACAGGTAAGATACCGAACCGTCGGTGCCGAGGTTACCGCCGGTTTTGCTGAAGGCGTGACGCACTTCGCCCACGGTACGGTTACGGTTATCACTCAGACACTCTACCATGACCGCAGAGCCGCCCGGACCGTAACCTTCATAGATGATGGTTTCCATGTTGCTGTCATCTTCACCGCCGACGCCGCGCGCGATCGCACGGTTCATGGTGTCACGCGTCATGTTGTTGGACAGGGCTTTGTCCATCGCTGCGCGCAGACGCGGGTTGGAGCCGGCATCGCCACCGCCCAGCTTGGCCGCTGTCACCAGTTCGCGAATGATTTTGGTGAAGATTTTACCGCGCTTGGCGTCCTGTGCCGCTTTGCGGTGCTTCGTGTTTGCCCATTTACTGTGTCCAGCCATCTTACATATTCTCCGATCTTTAACAGGGTGCAGGCTATCTTGCTGGCAATCTTGTTCCCCGGCAGTGCGCGCAATCCTCACGTACTCATGTACGCTCCGGTTGCTGTGCGCTGGCGGTGAACAACCTTGCTGCGCCGATGACGCCTGACTGTTCTATTTTAGCGGTGCAAATCTTTCGATTTACACCGTATGTCTGTAATTTAACGATAAAACCACCGGAAAAACGCGCGGTGGCGGGCATTCAGATAAATTCGTCGATTGCCTGACGATTACTCCACGAGCGGGTTAGTGCGGCGGCGGCGGCCGGTGTCAGCCACTGGGCGGCGAGGTGCTCGCTCAGCAGTGGCTGGCGCTCGGCGGGCAACGCCAGCCGGAACCAGTGTTCCCGGTTATGCGTGATGCCCGGCGCATAGCGATGGCGGTAGTGCGGAAAGATCTCAAACTCAATCTGTTTGTGGCAATCTTCCAGCACCAGCCCCTCTGCGGCGATATCAATCGCCAGCTCTTCAGCCACTTCGCGCTGCGCCGTTTGCGCCGGCGTTTCGCCCGGCTCCAGGCTGCCGGTAACCGACTGCCAGAAGCTGGGGTCATCACGCCGCTGCAGCATTAACACCCGGCCGGTATCTTGCGCAAAAATCACCACCAGCACCGATACCGGGTGTTTATAGCCCATTATTTCGTCTCTGGAGTGACTTTCTTCGGCGCGATCTGGATACCGAGGTCCGCCAGCGCCGCCGGGTTGGCTTCGCTTGGCGCTTCGGTCATCAGACAGGCCGCCGCGGTGGTTTTCGGGAACGCAATCACATCGCGGATATTGTCGGTGCCGGTCAGCAGCATGGTAAGACGGTCAAGACCGAATGCCAGACCTGCATGCGGCGGGGTACCGAACTTCAGCGCATCCAGCAGGAAGCCAAACTTCTCACGCTGCTCTTCTTCGCTGATGCCCAGAATGCTAAACACCGTCTGCTGCATATTGCCGCTGTGGATACGCACTGAACCGCCGCCCACTTCATAACCGTTGATCACCATATCGTAGGCGTTAGCCACCGCCTGCGTCGGATCGGCCGCCAGCTGTTCCGCCGTCAGCGCTTTTGGCGAGGTGAACGGATGGTGCATCGCCGCCAGGCCGCCCTCGTCGTCCTCTTCGAACATCGGGAAGTCGACCACCCACAGTGGAGCCCAGGCTTTATCATTGGTGATTTGCAGATCACGGCCCACTTTCAGGCGCAGTGCACCCAGCGCATCCGCCACCACTTTGGCACGGTCGGCGCCGAAGAAGATCAGGTCGCCGTCCTGCGCGTCGGTACGCTGCAGAATAGCTTCAACGATCTCCGGCGTCAGGAATTTGGCCACCGGGCTCTGCACGCCGTCGAAACCGCTGGCGCGCGCATTGATCTTCATCCACGCCAGACCTTTGGCACCGTAAATGCCAACAAAGCTGCCGTATTCGTCGATTTGCTTACGCGTCAGCGCGGCACCGCCCGGCACGCGCAGCGCCGCGACGCGACCTTTCGGGTCGTTTGCCGGGCCGGCGAACACCTGGAATTCGACGTTTTTCAGCAGGTCAGCAACGTCTACCAGCTCCATCGGGTTACGCAGGTCTGGCTTATCCGAACCATAGCGGTTCATCGCTTCGGCGAAGGTCATCTGCGGGAAGTCACCGAGGTCGACGCCTTTGATGTCCAGCCACAGTTCACGGATCATCCGCTCCATCACGCTGCGCACCTGCTCCGCGCTCATGAACGAGGTTTCCACGTCGATCTGGGTAAACTCCGGCTGACGGTCAGCACGCAGGTCTTCATCACGGAAGCATTTGACGATCTGATAGTAGCGGTCAAAACCAGACATCATCAGCAGCTGTTTGAACAGCTGCGGTGACTGCGGCAGCGCGTAGAATTTACCTTTGTGCACCCGGCTCGGCACCAGGTAGTCACGCGCGCCTTCCGGCGTGGCTTTGGTCAGCATCGGGGTTTCGATGTCGAGGAAGCCTTCACCGTCCATAAAGCGGCGCACGAAGCTGGTAATTCTGGCACGGGTTTTCAGACGCTGCGCCATTTCCGGACGACGCAGGTCGAGGTAGCGATAGGTCAGACGCGCTTCTTCGCTGTTGGTCTGGTTAGAGTCCAGCGGCAGCGGTTCTGCGCGGTTGATGATGTTCAGCTCATGGGCGAACACTTCGATGTCACCGGTGGCCATGTCGCTGTTGCGGTTTTTCTCTTCACGCGCACGCACGGTACCGGTGATCTGGATACAGAATTCATTACGCAGTTCAGACGCCAGCTGGAAAGCCTGTTGATGATCGGCATCGAAAAACACCTGCGCGATGCCTTCGCGGTCACGCATATCGATAAAAATCAGGCTGCCGAGATCGCGACGGCGATTGACCCAGCCGCAGAGAGTAACTTGCTGACCCACATGAGACAGATTGAGCTGTCCGCAATATTCTGTACGCATAACGTATCCTTTTAACTTCGCCGCTGCTGCCAGACAGCATCAGGCCGCGTAACCTTCTGAGATGCTGCCGCAAAAAAGGCGGCTATTATAATGGAAAATGGCAGGCAGGATAAGCAGATCCCGCGCAAAGCGGACAAATCGTCAGCGTTTGCCGCGCGATCGGTTCCTGCCCGTGGCAAAACCAGGTAACGTACGGCGCATTTTCCGCGCCACAGCAGGCAGGAGCAGTTTTGACACTTCGTATTGGATTACCGCAATGGCAGCACGCCAACTGGAAAGTATTGGGTATCGAAACCCTGGCGGATTACGCCCGGCTGTTTGGCTGCGTCGAAGGCAACACCACGCTTTACGCGCTGCCCAAACCGGAAGTGGTGCAGCGCTGGTATGACATGACTGACGACGCCTTTCGCTTCTGCTTTAAATTTCCTGACACAATCAGCCACAAAGCGGCGCTGAAGAACTGCGATGAGCTGGTGAATGAATTTCTGCGCCTGCTGGATCCGCTCAGCCAGCGCATCGGCCAGTACTGGCTGCAGCTGCCCGCCGCCTTTTCACCGGCGCAGCTGACAGATTTATGGGCGTTTCTCGATCGCCTGCCGCGCAGCTTTCACTATGGCGTTGAAGTGCGCCATGCGGCCTTTTTTGCCAAAGGCGAGGCCGAGCGCGCGCTGAATCGCGGCCTGCATCAGCGCGGGGTTAATCGGGTGATACTCGACAGCCGTCCGGTGCACGCCTCTGCCTCGCTCAGCCCGGCCGCCGTGCATGCGCGCGCGCAAAAGCCGCGCGTGCCGACGCACGCGGTGCGCACTGCCGGACAGCCGATGGTGCGCTTTATCGGCAGCGATAGCGTGGAGGAGAGCCTGCCACTGTTTGATGTCTGGCAGCAAAAACTGGCGGACTGGCAGCACGACAGCGACCCGCTGCTGTTCATCCACACGCCGGATATGGGCGCGGTGTTTCCGCTGCTGCAGGCGCTGTGGCCACAGCTGCAACAGCTGGAGCCGACGCTGCGCCCGCTGCCCGCCTGGCCACAGCAATCCAGCCTGTTCTAAACGCAGGGAAACGGGTGCAGCCTGCGGCAGTTTCTGCCAGAATAGCGCCCTTTCCGTTTTCTCTCCGGATAATTCATTATGTCTGACCGCGATACGCTATTCTCCGCGCCCATCGATAAACTGGGCGACTGGACCTTTGACGAGCGCGTGGCTGAAGTCTTTCCCGATATGATTCAGCGCTCGGTGCCGGGTTACTCCAACATCATTTCGATGATTGGCATGCTGGCAGAACGCTTTGTACAGCCCAACAGCCAGGTTTACGATCTCGGCTGCTCGCTGGGCGCGGCCACGCTGGCGGTGCGCCGCAATATTCAGGCACCGGGTTGCCAGATTATTGCCGTCGATAATTCGCCGGCGATGGTGGAACGCTGCCGCCGTCACATCGACGCCTTCCGCGCTGCTACGCCGGTGCAGGTGCTGGAAGCGGATATCCGCGATATCCACATCGAAAACGCCTCACTGGTGGTGCTCAACTTTACCCTGCAGTTCCTCGAGCCGGACGCGCGCCTGACGCTGCTGCAGAAAATCGCTGCCGGCCTCAATCCGGGCGGTGCGCTGGTGCTGTCGGAAAAGTTCAGCTTTGAAGATGCCGACGTCGGCGAACTGCTGTTCAACATGCACCACGACTTTAAGCGCGCCAACGGCTATAGCGAGCTGGAGATCAGCCAGAAGCGCAGCATGCTGGAGAACGTGATGCTGACGGACAGCGTGGAAACGCATAAAGCCCGTCTGAAAAGCGCTGGCTTTGCCCACGCCGAGCTGTGGTTCCAGTGCTTTAACTTTGGCTCACTGGTGGCGTTGAAATGATTGATTTTGGCCGTTTTTATCAGCAAATCGCCACCGGCCCGCTCGCCAGCTGGCTGGAAGTGTTGCCGGCGCAGGTCGCCGCCTGGCAGCGTGAAAACCTGCACGGACATTTTCGCAACTGGGAGAAGTCGGTCGACAATCTGCCGCTGCTGGTGCCGCAGCAGCTCGATCTGCTACACAGCGTCAGCGCGCAGCATGACGCGTTAACCGATCGCCAGCGCGCCGGCATCGAAAAGCTGCTGCGTAACCTGATGCCGTGGCGCAAAGGGCCGTTTTCGCTCTATGGCTGCGACATCGAAACCGAATGGCGCTCCGACTGGAAGTGGGACCGCGTGCTGCCGCATATCTCTTCGCTGGCGGGTCGAACCGTGCTGGATGTGGGCTGCGGCAGCGGTTATCACATGTGGCGCATGATTGGTGCCGGCGCGCAGCTGGTGGTCGGCATCGATCCGATGCAGCTGTTCCTGTGCCAGTTCGAAGCGGTGCGTAAGCTGCTGGGTGATGATCGCCGTGCGCATCTGCTGCCGCTGGGCATTGAGCAGCTGCCGGCGCTGCAGGCGTTCGATACCGTGTTCTCCATGGGCGTGCTCTATCACCGGCGTTCGCCGCTCGACCATCTGTTGCAGCTGAAAAATCAGCTGGTCAGCGACGGCGAACTGGTACTGGAAACGCTGGTGATTGAAGGCGATGAAAACGCGGTGCTGGTACCGGGTGAACGCTATGCGCAGATGCGCAACGTTTACTTTATTCCGTCTGCGGCGGCGCTGAAAAACTGGCTGGAGAAGTGCGGTTTTGTCGATGTGCGCATCGCCGATTACGCCATCACCTCGGTGGAAGAGCAGCGTCGCACCGACTGGATGACCAGCGAATCGCTGGCGGAGTTCCTCGATCCGCACGACAGCAGCAAAACGATTGAAGGCTATCCCGCCCCGCTGCGTGCCGTGCTGGTGGCGCGCAAACCGTGACGCTTAACGCCGCGACAGCGCCAGCTTCGCGGCGAAACCAATAAACACGCATCCGGTCAGGCGATCCATCACTTTTAACACTGCCGGACGGCGCAGATGACCGGCAAAGTACTGGCTGCCGCTAATCAATACCGCGTTCCACACTAAGCCAATCACCATGTGGGTGAGCGCCATCAGCGTGCACCACAGCGCCACCGATCCGCCGGCCGGGATAAACTGCGGCAGGAAAGTGACGTAAAAGACCCCGACTTTGGGATTGAGCAGGTTACCGGTCAGGCCACGCGCAAAGCAGGTCAGATAGCGCTCTTCCCGCTTTTGCCCCTCCTGCCCGCTGGCCACCGTGCTGCGCGGGTTAAGCAGCAGTCTGACGCCGAGATACAGCAGGTACACGGCACCGATGCCTTTCAGCAGGTTATAAGTCATTTCCGAAGCCAGCAGCAGCGCGCCTAAGCCCAGCCCGACCGCCACGCCCCACACCAGACAGCCGAGCGTAACGCCCAATGCCGTCGCCGAGGCACGCTGCCAGCCCTGCGCAGCCGCTGAACGCAGCACCAGCGCGGTATCGAAGCCGGGCGTCAGCGTAAGCAGGGTAATGGCGAAAAGGAATGAAATAATCAGTGTCATAATGGGCTCCCGGGTTGTGCACAGAACAGCATACGCGACGGCGCATCAATTGTCCGTCGCCGGACGATCCCAGTACTGATATTTGTAGGCCGAACTCAGATGCCGCTCAATGGTGCCTTTGGCAAACACTTCGGTCTCATGCAAATAGCTCAGCGTGCAATTGCCCACCTCGTCCCACAACTGGCACTCATCCACCGATCGCAAAGTGCTGACCGGCGTGGTCGAGGTGCCGTGCAGCCGCAGTTCGCGCCACTGATTATCGTAGCTGTAAGTATCTTTACTGCGCGCGCTGGTGGATGCCACCACCAGCCCCTGCGGATTCCAGCGCCAGGTATTCTCGCCGTTGGTCAGTTCATCGCTGCCGCGCGCAATACTTTTTTCCAGCCGGAAGTGTTTATCGTAGCGGTAAGTGGTATCAGTAAAGCCCTCTTTCCCCATGCTGGTAAATTTGTCCGAGGCGCTGATGATGTTGCCGTGTTGCCCCATCTGCCAGCTGATGGTGCCCTGCCGGTTATCCACCACTTCCTCTTTGCCCGCGCGGGTCACTTTAACCAGATAAGCATAGTCAGCTACCCAGCCGCGCTGCACGCGCGCGATATGCTGCTCCATGCTCAGCACCACGTTGCCTTCGCTTTTGTCATAGGTGATGTCAGCTACCATCAGATCGCCGCACTGGTCAAACTGCCCGAGCACGCGCTTCTGCGAGTTGACGTCTTTACCAAACTCCCCGGCCACCACCTGGCGCACCGCGCCTTTGGCATCGCCGCCCAGCATAATCCAGTTGTTGCTGCTGGTGATGTTTTTGCTCAGCGGCGGGCAGGTGCTGCTGGCGGCCAGCGCCGCGCCGGCAACGGGGAACAGCAGAATCACAACAGCATAAGGGAGGGATTTCATCAGCGTTATCCGCGCGTTAAGCCATAGAGTAATCAAAGCATCTTTTTCACCAATGCGCTATTCATGGCGAAGCGGCAGACAAAAAGAACCCCAGCAAGGAACTGGGGTTTGGTACTTGCAAACATCACGTCAGGTTTTCGGCGTGCTGCGCGGCAAAATTGGTACGGGTCAGGCGACCCGGTCAACGCTCATCTGCATCATGCTCTTCATGGCTTCGACGACATCGCCATCGACACAGGAGCGGCTGAATTCATCGGTTTCCGCTTCAGAACACATCGAGACACCGGCTTTACGGTAGCGCATCGGTGACGCGACGGCGCGGCTGGCGGAGCTGTGGACTTCCTGCAATCCGCTGTCGAGGAACTTTTGCAGATTGCTGAGGCGCACGCCTGCCCCTGCCATAATGATTGGACCGGTGCTGTATTCATTTAGTTCCCGTAATAATGCAATTCCGGTTTCAGCGCTCTGCTGCTGACCGGAAGTCAGAATGCGGGCGATCCCTAAATCAGTCAGCACCTCCAGCGAACGCTTCGGGCTGTGGCACAAATCAAAGGCGCGATGGAAGGTCACCGCCATGCCGTCGCACAGCGCCATAATCTGCTGCATGCGAACCGTGTCGACGTGCGCATCTTCGTCCAGCATGCCAATCACCAGGCCAGGAAAACCCAGCTCGCGAATGCGCGCCACGTCCGATTTCATCACCTCAAATTCGCGTGCGGTGTAACAAAAATCGCCGCCGCGCGGCCGCACGATCGGGTGGACCGGAATGGTCAGTTCACGTTGTGCGGCTTCCAGCATACCCGCCGAAGGTGTCAGTCCGCCTTCACGCGGAGCACTGCACAGCTCCACGCGATCGGCACCGGACGCCTGCGCAGTCATTGCGCAGTCGATGCCATAGCAACAAATTTCCAGTTTCGTCATACCTTGCTCCTTTTCATGACTGCTGGCTCGGGAGGAGTGCATCAGTTAGTCTGCTCATTTAGACAGTTTACGTGGAAAGCGCACTATGGCATTCGATTTTGATCAAGGGATAGACCGTCGTCACAGCGATAGTTTGAAATGGCACAAATATGGTGATCGCGATGTGCTGCCTTTGTGGGTTGCCGACACCGATTTTCGCTCGCCGCCGTGCATCATTGAGGCCATCAAACAGCGTGCCGACCACGGTGTTTTCGGCTATGGCGCGACGCCGCACGGTTTGATTGATATCACTATTTCCCGCTTAGCCCAGCGCTATGGCTGGCAGATTGAGCCGGAATGGATTGTGTTGCTGCCGGGCGTGGTGAGCGGACTGAATTTATCGGTCCGGGCATTTACCGAGTCGTCGCAGAGCACCGTGGCACCGACGCCGATTTATCCGCCGTTTCGCGCGGCAGCGCGGCTGGCGCAGCGCGCTCAGGTCAATCTGCCATTGCAGTTACAGCAGGATCGCTGGGTGATGCAGCTGGATGACAGCCAGATGCAGGGCAACGAGCGCCTGCTCATGCTGTGCAATCCGCAGAATCCGGGCGGCACCGTCTACCGCCGGGATGAGCTGGAGGCGCAGCTGGCCTTTGCCCAACGCCACGATTTGCTGGTGTGCTCTGATGAAATCCATTGTGACCTGCTGTTAACGCCTGGCGTACAGCACATTCCGTTTGCCTCGCTGAGTGAAGACGCCGCCCAGCGCAGTATTACCCTGATTTCGCCGTCTAAAACCTTCAACATCGCCGGGCTGGGTGCGTCCATGGCCATTATCCCTCATCCCGAACTGCGGAAACGCTTTAAGCAGGTGCGTGAAGGCATCGTACCGGGTGTGGATATTCTAGCGCTGGTAGCGGCGGAAGCCGCATGGCGCGGCGGTGATGCATGGCTGGCGGACCAGCTGGTTTACCTGCGCACCAATCGTGACTGGCTGGTGCAGCAGGTGAATGCGCTGCCGGAACTCAGCATGGTCGCGCCAGAGGCCAGCTACCTCGGCTGGATTGACGCCAGCCAGCTGGATGTCGCCAGCCCGGCGCTGTATTTCGAAAAACACGGTCTCGGTTTCTCGCCGGGCCGTGATTTCGGCGACGATCGCTTCATGCGCTTCAACTTTGGCTGCACGCACGCCACCCTGCAGCAGGCGGTATCGCGCCTGCTGCAGGCGGTGGCAGCACGGCGCTAAGCCTGTTCGCTGGCAACGATCTCCTCCAGCCGCCACGGATGAAACTTGATGGTAGTTTGCCCGTCCGTCACCGCTAAGGTCGGATTGGGCAGACGTTCATTTTCGCCCTGCGGCGTGCTGGTTTTAAACGCGATGCCCGGCTGCGTCAGCGCCTCGTCTGCCAGCAACGCCATCGCACGCATGCCCAGCGTTTCCGGCTCGCCGCGCAACACAATTTCCACATGCTCCCAGCCTTCATGGCGATACAGCTTCTCACCGGGCCACGGCAGCTCGATCACATCCACCTGCCAGCCCGCGATGCGCAGCGGCTGATGCAACTTAAACAGGCAGATCGGCCGTCCATTAATCATCGCTTCGGAAAACTGCTCGCCGATTTGCAGTAAGCCGGCTTTCCAGCGTTCTGCCGTGGCGAACTGGTGACAGCGCACCGCCACGTGGTCCGCCTCGTGCTGCGTGAGGTCAAGACCGAGGCGTGCCGCAAAGTGTTGCAAAGCCTGTTCGAATCGGGACAGGTCTTGTTTTAAGTCACTCAGTTCTGAAGGAAAATCCAGATTCATACGTTAAATACCTCAAACTCAGTTCAGATCTTTTAATCAATAAAAAAACAGGGCTGCCGCAGCTTTCGCTTGACAAAATGCTCGGATTCATCCGATTTCACGCCAAAAACCTTCAAAAACCGCATAAATCGCCCCTCTCTTTCGGATTAATCGCGTAATCAGGTCCACACGTTACTTTATAAAAGTGCCTTAACCAACTGTTATTATTAACAATAGTTAATACAATGAGATAACTCTTATTTAGCCGCCAATCAATTGCAGTAGCTGACCCTTTCTTATAAATTTGGGTTTCACAACTACAAGGAATGGCCCTATGTCTATGCTCATTGTTGTCGCGGTCCTGATAGCCTTGATGGGATTTGCAATTTCCCGCCACTGGAAGGTGCGTGAAGACAAAAGCGTTAAAAATCCCCGTCGCCACCCGCGCCGCCGTTAACCGGCGCGCGGGCCTGCGTCCACCGGCAGCCATAACCGATTGCTGACGCACCCCAACATTTCACGTATACTTCCCCTCTTATTTTTTCCGTCCCGATACGCACGCGGGATGACGACATCGGCTCGCCCTCAGCTGGCGGGCCTTTTCAGCATATGAAGGTAACGCGGTGAATATTCAGGCTCTTCTTTCCGATAAAGTCATTCAGGCGATGGTGGCGGCAGGCGCACCGGCCGATTGCGAACCGCAGGTTCGTCAGTCTGCAAAAGTGCAGTTCGGCGATTACCAGGCGAACGGTATCATGGCCGTGGCGAAAAAGCTCGGTCAGGTGCCGCGCCAGCTGGCTGAACAGGTAGTTCAGCATCTGGATCTGGCTGGTATCGCCAGCAAAGTCGACATCGCCGGTCCCGGCTTTATCAACATCTTCCTTGACCGCCAGTGGCTGGCACAGCAGGCCGCGCAGGCGCTGCAGCTGCCACGCCTGGGCGTCAGCGAGGTGACACCTCAGACTATCGTGATTGACTACTCAGCGCCCAACGTGGCGAAAGAGATGCATGTCGGTCACGTGCGATCCACCATCATCGGTGATGCCGCAGTGCGCACCCAGGAGTTTCTCGGTCATCACGTCATCCGCGCTAACCACGTCGGTGACTGGGGCACACAGTTTGGCATGCTGATCGCCTATCTGGAGAAGCAGCAGAACGAGCATCATGAAGATATCGCGCTGGCCGACCTGGAAGCCTTCTACCGCGAAGCGAAACGCACCTATGACGAAGACGAAGCCTTCGCCGAGCGCGCCCGCGGTTACGTGGTGAAATTGCAGGGTGGCGACGAATATTGCCGCGCCATGTGGAAGAAGCTGGTGGATATCACCATGAGTCAGAACCAGCAGGTGTATGACCGCCTTAACGTCACCCTGACGCGTAAGGATGTGATGGGTGAAAGCCTGTATAACGACATGCTGCCGGGCATCGTCGCCGATCTGCGCGAAAAAGGGCTGGCGGTGACCAGCGAAGGCGCCACCGTGGTCTTCCTTGATGAGTTCAAAAACAAGGAAGGTGAACCGATGGGCGTGATCATCCAGAAGAAGGATGGCGGCTATCTCTACACCACCACCGATATCGCCTGCGCCAAATATCGCTACGAAACGCTGCATGCCGATCGCGTACTGTACTACATCGATTCCCGCCAGCATCAGCATCTGCAGCAGGCGTGGACCATCGTGCGCAAAGCGGGCTACGTGCCGGAGTCGGTGCCGCTGGAGCACCATGCGTTCGGCATGATGCTGGGCAAAGATGGCCGTCCGTTCAAGACGCGCAGCGGTGGCACCATCAAACTCTCCGATCTGCTGGATGAAGCCGTTGAGCGCGCCCATGCGCTGGTCAGCGAGAAAAATCCGGAGATGAGCGCGGCAGAGCTGAAAGAACTGGCGGAAGTGGTCGGCATTGGCGCGGTGAAATACGCCGACCTGTCGAAAAGCCGCACCACCGATTACATCTTTGACTGGGACAACATGCTGGCGTTTGAAGGCAACACCGCGCCGTACATGCAGTATGCCTACACGCGTGTGCTCTCGGTATTCCGTAAAGCGGGCATTGAGGCAGACAGCCTGCACGGTGATATCATCCTGACTGACGAGCGCGAAGCGCTGCTGGCGACCCGTCTGCTGCAGTTTGAAGAGACCATCACCCAGGTTGCGCGCGATGGCACGCCGCACGTGATGTGTGCTTATCTGTACGATCTGGCCGGTCTGTTCTCGGGCTTCTATGAGCACTGCCCGATTCTCTCCGCCGAAGAGGAAAACGTACGCAACAGCCGTCTGCAGCTGGCTGCGCTGACGGCGAAAACTCTGAAGCAGGGGCTGGATACGCTGGGCATCAAAACCGTCGAGCGAATGTAAGCCTAAAAAAACCCGCTGCGGCGGGTTTTTTATTTGCTATTGGTAATTGACCATCACTTCACTGCTCACCACCCGCAGGCCAGGCGGCAACGCGCCCTGTCCCTGAAATCCGAAAGCCAGATGCAGCGTTTCATCGGCTGCCACGTTGGCGAGGCCGCGCGTGCTGCCGCTGGCGCCGTCGAGCTCCACGCAGCGCTGGCTGGCGCACAGCCGCACCACCAGACCGGATGGCGCCGGTCGGCTCAGCGTGTAGCGCCAGTTCACCAGCGAAATAGTCCCTGCAGCCGCCGAGGGCGCTTTAAGCGCCGGCGACAGCAGCCAGTTGCCGCGCACGCCAAGGCTCGGGCCGCTGGCGCTGGCCTGCCACGCGCCGCTGGCGGCCTGGCCCGTTAGCGGCAGCGCCAGCAGCGCCGCCAGCAGCCATGAGAGCGTCACGCCGCGCATTATTTGCCGCCTATGGTTGCAGTCATGCGGATTTGCCGGTTATCGGTCAGCTCCATATTGGACAGCACCACCAGCTGCGGCAGGTTGCGGCGCAGGAAGCGCGCCAGCAGCGCCCGCAGCGGATGGTTAACCAGCAGCACCGGCGGCGCACCGGTCATCTCCTGCTGCTGCAGCGCGGCCTGCGCCTGCATCAGCAGTCGATCGGCAAGACCCGGTTCCAGACCGCCACCACCCTGCAGCGCCTGCAATAGCAGACGTTCCAGTGTGGCATCCAGTCCAATGACCTGCACTTCGCCGTTGCCCGGGAACCACTGCTGGGTAATCGCGCGGCCCAGCGCGACGCGCACCACGCTGGTCAGTTCCTGCGGATCGTTCTGCACCGGGGCATGTTCGGCCAGCGTTTCGATAATGGTGCGCATGTCGCGGATCGAAACGCGCTCGGTCAGCAGATTTTGCAGCACTTTGTGCAGCGTGGTCAGGGTGATCACGCCCGGCACCAGATCTTCCGTCAGCTTTGGCATCTCCTGGGTGACGCGGTCCAGCAGCTGCTGCGCTTCCTGACGCCCAAACAGCTCGCTGGCGTACTGGCCGATCAGGTGATTAAGGTGGGTAGCCACCACGGTACTGGCTTCCACTACGGTGTAGCCCTGAATCTGTGCCTGCTCTTTCAGCGCGCTGTCGATCCAGATGGCCGCGAGGCCAAACGCCGGGTCCACCGTCGCTTCACCCGGCAGCGTGCCCGCCGCCGTGCCCGGGTTGATCGCCATCCAGCGTCCCGGATAAGCATCGCCGCTGCCAATCTCCACGCCCTTCATCAGGATGCGATAGCGCGCCGGCGGCAGCTCCATGTTGTCACGAATGTGCACCACCGGCGGCAGGAAGCCAACCTCCTGCGCCACCTTTTTACGGATACTGCGAATACGCCCGAGCAGCTCGCCGTTTTGCAGATGATCGACCATCGGAATCAGGCGGTAGCCCACTTCCATGCCGAGCGAATCTTCCAGCTGGACGTCGGTCCACGAGGCTTCGACCGTGGCCGGCGTCTCCTGCGTTTTCACCACGCTGGAGGCTTCACTTTGCTTCTTCGGCTGCATTTCGCGGCCGCGCAGCCACCAGGCCAGGCCGAGCAGCGCCGCGGTGAACAGCAGGAACACAAAGTTCGGCATGCCGGGCACCAGGCCCAGCAGGCCAATCACGCCGGCGCTCAGCATCAGCACGCGCGGATTGTTAAACAGCTGGCCCACCATCTGTTCGCCGACGTCCTGATCGGTGCTGACGCGGGTAACGATGACACCGGCAGCGGTAGAGATCACCAGCGCCGGGATCTGCGCCACCAGGCCGTCACCGATGGTCAGCAGCGTATAGGTCTCCCCGGCGTGGCCGAGATCCATACCGTGCTGCACCACGCCCACCAGCAGGCCGCCGATCACGTTGATCACCATGATCAGGATGCCGGCGATGGCGTCGCCGCGCACAAACTTACTGGCACCGTCCATAGAGCCGTAGAAGTCCGCTTCCTGGGTCACCTCGGTGCGCCGGCGTTTGGCTTCGTCTTCACCAATCAGGCCAGCGTTCAAATCGGCATCAATTGCCATCTGCTTGCCGGGCATACCATCCAGCACGAAACGCGCGCCCACTTCGGCGATACGACCGGCACCTTTGGTGATGACCATGAAGTTGATGATCACGAGGATGATGAATACCACGATACCAATGGCGAAATTACCGCCGACGAGGAAGTGACCAAAGGCTTCAACCACGCGCCCGGCGGCATCAGCCCCCGTATGCCCTTCCAGCAGGATGATACGCGTTGAGGCGACGTTCAGCGCCAGACGCAGCAGCGTTGAGAACAGCAAAATGGTCGGGAAGGCAGCGAATTCCAGCGTGCGCTGGGTGAACATCGCCACCAGCAGCACCATGATGGACAGCGCAATGTTGAAGGTAAACAGCAGGTCAAGGATGAACGCCGGCAGCGGCAATACCATCATTGACAGGATCAGCATGATCAGCACCGGACCAGCCAGCACCTGCCATTGCGTGTCTTTAAAATTGCCCGGTAAACGCAGCTTTTCGGCCAGATTAGCCATGGTTGGTGTTCTCTCCTGCAAAGTCCATCTCTGCCGGGACCGGCAGATGTTTTGGTTTGTTTGGAATCAGGCCGCCTTCGCGCTTCCAGCGTCGCAGCTGCCAGACCCACGCCAGCACTTCGGCCACGGCGGCATAGAGCGCGCCGGGAATAAACTGGCCAATTTCCGTATGACGATAGAGCGCACGCGCCAGCGGCGGCGCTTCCAGAATCGGTACGCGGTGCTCTTTAGCGATTTCCCGAATGCGCAGGGCAATGTCACCGGCGCCTTTGGCAATCACTTTCGGCGCGCTCATCTTGCCTTCCTGATACTGCAGCGCCACCGAGTAGTGCGTCGGGTTAGTCACGATGACGTCCGCCTTCGGCACGTCTGCCATCATGCGGCGGCGGGCAGCGGCACGCATCGCCTGGCGGATACGCCCTTTAACGTGCGGGTCGCCTTCGTTCTGCTTGTGTTCATCGCGAATTTCCTGGCGCGTCATGCGCAGCTTTTTGAAGTAGCTGTAGAGCTGCCAGAACACGTCAAAGCCAACCATCGGGATCAGTCCCAGCATCACCAGCGCACAGCTGATGGCGGTCATCGACAGGCCATGCTGCAGCGCATTCACCGGCGATTCGCTCATCAGACGCAGCATCTCCTGCCAGTGACTCCACAGATACCAGCCAGCCACCAGCGCCACCAGCACCGCTTTGAGGATCGCCTTCACCAGTTCCGCCCACGTCTGACCGGAGAACATGCGCGCAATGCCCGGTAACGGGTTGAGCTTTTTGAAATCGAATTTGATGGATTTTCCGCTGATGTTGATTCCGCCCAGAATCATCGGCGCGGCGATGGCAACGATCAGCAGCCCGGCCATCAGCGGCAGCAGCGCGATCACCGCCTGCATCACCAGGTTGCCGATGTGCGAGACGATAATTTTATCATCATTGACCATGCCGTGGTCGAAGCGGAAGCCGGTGGCCACCATGCTGGCCAGCCGTTGCGCCATATTGTGGCCGCCCAGCCAGATGATCAGCAGCCCGGCCAGCAGCATCAGTACCGAAGTCAGCTCGCGCGAACGCGGAATCTGCCCCTCCTGCCGTGCTTTCTCAAGTCGGTGGGGGGTGGGCGATTCTGTTTTGTCCTCGTTGCTCTCTTCAGCCACGACATACCTCAGCTGGCAGGAATTCTGAGCATAGGATGCCAAAACCCTTCGGGTCTAAAGCGCGGATTAAGCGAGAAAAAGATGGGTTTATTTAGCCATAAGTGAAATCAGCACCTGCGCTAACCTGGTGCGGGCCAATCACCAGCGAACGGTTCCGCGACCTTTGCTGCGTAATACGGTTAAGTGGTGGAGCAAGCAAAAGCCGTGCCGGACTGGCTGGGTTAAAGACGCGGCTGCGCCCGGAAATTCCGAAAATCATAAAATTGTTTCGCCGCGCAATCTTTTTTTATCTGAAAAAATAGATAAATCTTATTTACCAATTCCCCTAAGCACCATCAGGGGGCAAATGTCGCGCCGCACACCAGCCGCGCTTGCTTACGCAAATAAATTAATGCAGCTTATCTATCGTCCCAGCCAGAACGATCGCGGCGTGCCGTTAAGGCGTTTTTTCGCCCGGTAGCACGGGATTTGCCGCGGTGCAATGGTTTGAATTCTCAAAAGTCTTAGGTAGACTTAAGTCAGCACTATCTTTCTGTAATTTGACTGTTTTTTAGTGGCCTTCTCACTGCATAATCTGCCCGCCCGCTGAGTGCGTGCCGGATACAACTCTGCAGCGATACTGATGAAAATTTGAGGATCATGGTGAATAAGAGTCTCTTGCTAACGCTGCTGGCGGCTTTAACGCTGGCGGGATGTAAAGCGCCTCCACCGCCCGTGACGGATGACACCCTGGTCACCAGCGAAGTGAACGGCGTAAAACTGGTTCATCGTCATGCAGTGGCAGCACCCGGTGAATTTACCCCGGTGAATGAGAGCTTTCGCGCGCTATATGCCGCCTCTGTGATGACCCTGCCGGATTACGGCGGCAAAGTGGTGCGTTATCTGGATAACGCCCAAACCTTTGAGGTGCTGGGTCGCGTCGAGCACAACTGGCTGGCGATTGCAGAAGAACCCAGCGGTCAGCTGATTGGCTACGTGCCCCCCAAAGCTGGCGTGGAGAGCAGCCGCTATGATGCCACGCTGCGCAGCGACCGGCCGCGTCCCCGTCGTACTAAACAGGTCTGCGTGGCCGTGGGCGGCGCCAGTAAAGCATGCCGCACCAATGATACCGCGACCTGGATCTTAGACTGATGATGCAATCCGGCGCATATTGCCCGCAGCACACCGCTGCTTTGCGGGCTAACCGTTCCGTTATTGCCAGGATAATTGAGATTTAATGACTCAGGACTCCCTTGCCCGCGATGGCATTGTCGCGGGCAACGATAACCTTTTGCTGAATGCCGCAGCCCCGATTCTGAATGCCGTCGTGCGTATACGGCAGGCGGCGACGCACGACGATCCCGCTGGCCTGCGTCAGCTGCTGATTGAAGAGATCCGCCAGTTCGAGCAACGCTGCAAGCAGGCGGGTTTGCCATTTGAGATGATCATCGGCGCACGCTACTGCCTGTGTAGCGTGCTGGACGAAGCGGCGGCGCAAACTCCCTGGGGCACGCGCGGCGTCTGGTCCGGCAACGGCATGCTGGTGACCTTTCATAACGAAAGCTGGGGCGGCGAAAAAGTGTTCCAGCTGCTGTCGCGCGTGTCGCAAAGCCCGCAGCAGCATTTATGGCTGCTGGAAGTGATTCACTACTGCCTGCTGCTTGGCTACGAAGGGCGCTATCGCGGCAGCGACAGCGGACGCGCGCAGTGTGAAGGCATCCGTAAACGGCTGGCGCAGCTGATCGCGGAAACCCGACCGGCGGCACCACCGCGCGCGCCACTGGTGGAAGTGCATCCGCTGGTCAGCACCCTGACACGACCGATGGTGCCGCTGTGGGCCTGCGTCACGCTGGCTACGCTGATTGCCTGTCTGATCTACAGCGGGCTCAACTGGCGGTTGGGCAATGCGGCCGAACCGCTGCTGCGCGCCATCTATCAAACCCCGCTGCCGCAAATCATGCCGGGCCGCCGCCCCACCTCACCGCAGGCGCTGCTCGATCTGCATCAGCGGCTTAACGACGTGATTGCCGCAGGCCAGTTGGAAGTGAGCGATGGTGCCTTTGGCAGCAAAGTGATCATCCCTGCGGACAAGCTGTTTGCGCCGGACGGTACGGTGGTAAACCAGGTTGGCCGCGCGCTGCTGGCGCATGTGGCCAGCGCGATGAAGACGGTAAAAGGCACGGTGCTGGTATCGGTCTATACCGATAATCGTCCGGTGGATGGCCGTTTCGCCTCCAGCTATGAATTCTCCTTCGCCCGCGCCCGTGCCGTTACGCAACTGCTGAATACGCAGCTGGCGGACGGTCACAGCGTTAAAGCCGAAGGCCGCGGTGACAGCAATCCGCTCTTACCCAATGACAGCAATGAAAACCGCGCCCGCAATCGCCGGGTGGAGATCACCCTGTTTGCGGCACCGGAAACCCTCGGCAACCATCAGGGAGGCCAGTGATGCGCGCATCACTCCAACATCTGTTAACCCATCGCATGCTGTGGGGCCTGATTGGCGTCACGGCACTGAGCTGCGTGCTGTGGATGCTCGGTCCGTTGTGGAGCTTGGGTGACACCCGTCCACTGGAGCCGGTATTCCCGCGCCAGCTGGCGGTCGGCCTGCTCTATTTCTGCTGGGTGCTGTTCCAGTTTATTCCCGCCATCTGGCGCGGCTGGTTTAACAGCAAGCTGCTCAATCGCCTGCAGGAGATGAGCCACGAAGAAGCGTCCGATCGCCAGGCGACCGAGACGCTGCTGACCCAGCGCTTCAGTGAAGCGGCGCTGCGGCTGAAACGCACCCAGTTTGGTCGCCGGCATCAGAAAAGCTGGCTGGCGCGTTTTCAGAGTCACTATCTGTATCAGCTGCCGTGGTACGTGATGATAGGCGCGCCCGGCGCCGGTAAAACCACCGCGCTGCTGAATGCTGGCCTGGAGTTTCCGTTAACTGACAGCCTCGGCAAAGAGGCGGTACGCGGCGTCGGCGGCACGCGTCACTGCGACTGGTGGTTCACCGACAGCGCAGTCTTAATCGACACCGCGGGCCGTTACGCACTGCAGGAGAGCCAGCGCGCGCGCGACGGCGCCGAGTGGCATAACTTCATTAAATTGCTAAAGCGCTACCGCACGCGCCAGCCGATCAACGGCGTGATCATGACCATCAGCGTGGCCGATCTGCTGACCGATTCCGCCGAGGCACGTCACGCCCAGGCCAGCGCGCTGCGCAGCCGCATGGTCGAGCTGCATCAGCAAACCGGCATTCACTTCCCGGTGTATGTGATGGTCACCAAAACCGACCTGCTGAAAGGGTTTATGAGCTTTTATGGCAACCTGAGTAAGCCGCAGCGCGATGCCATCTGGGGCTTCACCTTCCCGTGGGAACCGGGCAAGCCGCATAAAGATGACTGGCACCGCAGCTTTAGCGAGCGCTTTCAGCAGCTGGAGCAGCGTCTGCAGCAGCAGCTGGCCGACGTGATGGCCGGCGAGCGCGATCTCACCCAGCGCGCCGACAGCTTCCTGTTTCCGCAGGAATTCAGTTCGCTGCGTCCGTTACTCAACGAATATCTCGACGTGGTGTTTTCCCGCCATGAGGATGAGATTGCCTGGTCGGCGCGCGGCCTGTTCTTCACCAGCGGTACCCAGGAAGGCCTGCCGTTTGACCGCATCATGGGCGAACTCAACCGTAAGCTACAGCTGCCACACACCGGCGAGTCGAGCCTTGCCGCGTGGGACAGCGTTAACCGCAGCAATCCGATTCCGGGTACCAAAGGCCAGAGCTTCTTTATTCGCGACCTGTTAAGCGACCTGGTGTTCCGCGAAAGCGGCCTCGCCGGCAGCAACCGTCGCTGGGAGTATCGTAACCGGCTGCTGCACTGGATCGGTTACGGCGCGCTCACCGGCGCGCTGGTGCTGCTCTCCGGTTTGTGGCTCACCAGCTACGTGCAGAATCAGCGTTATCTCGATCAGGTCGCGGCGCGTATCGGGCCGATTACCGCGCAAAGTCAGCAGGTTATTCATCAGCCAGCCGATAATATTTTTGATCTGCTACCCTTCTTAAATAACCTGGTGAAACTGCCGCTGTCGGCGCATTTTTCTCTCGACAATCCACCGCTTACCATGCGCGCTGGACTGTATCGCGGTAACCAGGTGAGCGATGCCGCATGGGTGCTTTATCAAAATGCGCTTAAGTCTTTACTGCTGCCGCGCGTGGCCCAGCAAATTACCAACCTGCTGCGTGACGATCCCGGCACCGACAATGACTACAGCCGCAATGCGCTGCGCGCTTATCAGATGCTGTATCAGCCGCGTAACTATGACGGAGAATTTCTGCGCGGCTGGCTGATGCAAAATCTGCAGCGCACGCTGCCGGACAATGTCAGCGCGCGCGATCTGCAGCAGCTTGACTGGCACCTTAGTCAGCTGCTCGATCAGCAGATTCAGTCGTCGCCTTATGCGCGCGACAATGCGCTGATGATGCGTAAGCTTGCGGAAAATCTGAAAAATGCCGGTCAGAATGGCCGTATGCTGGCGGTTGCGCCACACACCGTATCGCAGCGATTGACCGGACACAGTGAGTAATGGTGAGGTAACCATGGCGAGTTACACCGCGCCGGGCTGGTATGGCAAATTACCGGCCACCGGTGATTTTCTGCGCCAGCGGCTCAGTGAAGCCACGGTGACGCCGTGGAGCCACTGGTTTCAACAAGGCTTAATCCACTGGCATCAGCAGGAAGAGGCCAGTACGCAACAGTTTTTACGCGCGCCGGTATGGAATTTTGTCCTGCCGCTATCGCCGCTGCGCCAGCAGGTGCAGCTGGGCTGTCTGCTGCCCTCGTGCGATCGCGTCGGCCGTGCGTGGCCGCTGCTGGCGCTGCACAGCATTCCGCTCAGCGCGTGGCATGCTTCACAGCTGGCGATCTCCGGCGACTGGTATCAGGAACTCGGCGCGCTGCTGTGGCAGGCGGTGCGCGATCGCCACAGCCCGGACGCGCTGGAGACGCAGATTCAGCAGCTGGCTCCGCTGCTGCTGCCGGATAAGCAGCGCAGCGACATCATGGATGTGATTGGTTTTGACGATTTGCCCTGCACCCTGAGCTGGCGTGAAGTGGCCGACCGTTTTGATCCCCAACAGCACATTAGCTACTGGTGGAGTAATCGCAGTGACGGCTTTGCCCACGCCACGCATAAACACAGTGGCCCGCTCACCGCGCAACTTTTTTCGTTATTGTTTAACCCGGCGGCGGGTGCTCAGCCGGGACGTAATGGCCTCTATCCACCGATGTTTGAGTAGGCCAGTGCGCTTGCCTTGTTAACGGGATGACTCATGCAATTTACCATTGTGCAGTGCAATACGGATGTGCCCGCCAAAACCGTCGCGTTTAGCCCGCCCGGCGGGACCATCGGCCGCAGCCAGGATAACGACCTGGTGCTGCCCGATGAATCACGCGCCATCTCGCGCCTGCAGGCGCTGGTGCACCTGTCGCCAGACGGCGAGTGCCGCCTGACCAACCAGGGCAGCGTCACTTCAGTGGTGCTGAACGGCGTGGCGCTACAGCGCGGCTCGCAGGTGCGGCTGCGCCACGGCGATACGCTGCAGATTGGCGAATATGGCCTGGAAGTGCGCGACCCGGCGTGTCAGAACGCACCGCAGGATGATCCGCTGGCGTTTTTTGCTGACAGCGCCGCCGATCCGCTGGGTATGCAGCAGGACGAAAACGTGCCGGAACCGGAAGTGCTGCCGCAGAGCGACAGTCCGCGTCACGAACGCCGCCCGGACGCACGCCTGGCGATCGATCCGCAAAGCGATGCGCCCGTAGTGCCAGCCGTGCTGCCGGGCGCCGATCAGGACAAACTGATCGCCGCGCTGCTGGAAGGCATGGGCCTGAATAATGGTCACCAGACGCCGATCACCGAAGAGCAGATGCGCGTCACTGGTCGCATGCTCAGCCTGTTTTCGCAGGGTACGGTTGCCCTGCTCTCTTCGCGCTCCATCCTCAAGCGCGGCGTGAAAGCCGACATGACGATGATCCTTAACGAAGCCAACAACCCGTTTAAAATTCTGCCTTCCGGCAAAACCGTGCTGATGCAGATGTACCAGAGCCAGATGCCTGGCTTTATGCCACCGGAAGCAGCGGTGCGCGATGCGCTGGTGGATTTACAGGCGCATCAGCTGGGGATGATTGCCGGCATTCGCGCCATCATTGCTGCGATGCTGCAGTCGTTTAATCCGCAGCGTCTGGAAGAGGAAGCGCGCAAAGACGGCGTGCTGCCTAAGATGCCCTTCAGCGGCGGACGCAAAGCGGCGCTGTGGGACTATTTTCTCCGTCACTATCAGCGCACCGCGGGCGAGATTGAAGATGACTTCCACACCCTGTTTGGTGAAGCCTTTCTGCATGCCTACGACATGGAAGTGAATCAGTACAAAGATTCCCAGACGCGGACCGAAGACGCATGAAGATGAAGTTTGCCAGCCGCTGCCAGCAGGGTATGCGTGACGAAAACCAGGATCGCACCGGTGCCGAAGTCGATGAACAGAAAGCCTGTTTTCTGGTGTGCGACGGCGTGGCCGGTCTGCCCGGCGGCGATTATGCCGCCCAGCTGGTGCGCGATACCCTGCTGACGCAGCTGCAGCAAAACAACACGTTCACGCCGGAGAGTACACGCGCGGCGATAGAAAAGTGTCAGCAAACGCTGGTCAGCGCCCAGGGGAACAATCCGAATTTTTCGCGCATGAGCACCACCCTTGCCGCCCTGTTTATTGACCGCACAACGCAGCGCGCATGGTGGGCGCACGCCGGTGATAGCCGGGTTTATCACTTCCGCCACGGGGTGCTGCATCAGGTGACGCGTGACCACAGTCTGGCGCAGCAGCTGCGTGAAGCCGGCTATGAAAATACCGGCATTAACAGTAATTTACTTTATAATGCGCTGGGTATTGAGCCGGCCCGACCGGCCACCTTCAGCGAGGTGATTGAGCTGACCGATGGTGACGCATTTCTGGTCTGTACCGACGGTTTCTGGCTCAACCTCACCACCGACGAAATGGAACAGGCACTGCGCATGGTAAACGCCTGCGAAGAGTGGCTGGCATTGATGGAACAGGCCGTAAACCGCAGTGTTAAAAGCGACAATCTCAGCGCTCTGGCAATCTGGATTGGCGAACCGCAGGACGCGACGCTGCTTTATTCCCAGGCTGATGCGGCACGTTTTCTGCCGTCACGTTATTGATTGCAAGGATCATTATGAAACTGTGGTTGCCGGGCGTTGCCGCCCTGTTTCTGGCCCTGAATGCGAAGGCGGAAGATTACCGGGTGGTCTACTCGCCCAGCCTGTCGCTGGAAGTCTATATCGATAACGTTGCCAGTAATGCGCCCGACGACTGGTGTAAAGAGACGCTGCCGCTGCGCATCGTATCCGGTAAAAGCAGCGACACCAGCATTCTTACCAGCTTTCTGCCGCGCGTCGGCACGCTGCTGGCGAACCAGTGCGGCCTGCTGGATGAGATCCCCTGGCAGATGACCAGCAAAGAGGGCAGCGTGCTGGCTAACGGCAGCGCGGCAAAACTGCAGAACTGGCGGCCGATCATCCTCAACGACGCGACCGCCAGCGCCAGCGCCAATACCGCAGCGCCGCTGGATTTATCGCGTCCGGCCGACAGCACGCCGCTGCAGCACTTCGCCCTGCCCGGCGGCTGCCATTTCCGTACCTGGTGGGATGAAAACGGCGGTTCGCTGTTTATCCCTGAGAACCCGCAGCAGCATTGCTCAACCGAGGGCTGGCTGGAAGGTCCGGCGGCGATGACGCTGCTGAGTGACGGCAAAACGCGCAGCCAGATGGTGACGTTCCTGCAAGGTTATCCTATCGCCGATCTTACGCTGACCCGCACGCCGCTGGAGGTGGTAGCGGTGAACAAACAGCGCATGATTGTCGCGCGGCCCGATGCCAGCGATAGCTGGCTGGTGCTGCCGTTCGATGCTCAGCAGCACGTCTGGCGCTTCAGCGGCACGCTGCTGATTAAAATGGATAAAAACACCGGCACGGATAGCGAAGCGGTGAAATCGCGGGTTGATAGCTTACGCGGCATCTGGTCGCCGCAGTTTATGCCACAGCAAAAAGTGACTGTGTTACTGATTGACACCCTGCACGCCGATCTGGCCGATCCGGCAATTGGTGCCTGGCGTAACATTAATTAATTAGCGGTTGTTGCCCACCGTCACCGGCGTGACGGGGCGCTACAGGACGTGTTCAGAGAGCTCACTATGTCGGCAAACGAAAATCATACCCCCAATGCCCTGCCTGCGGGCTACCGGTTTAACGAGTTTGAAATCAAGGAAGTGATCGGCGGCGGCGGCTTTGGCATTGTCTATCGCGCCTGGGATCATCAGCTGGAACGCACCATCGCCATCAAAGAGTACATGCCGGTGTCACTGGCGGTACGCGGTGCGGACCTGGCGCTGGAACTGCGCGGCGAGCGCTTCCAGAAACTGTTTAATGCCGGACGCAACAGCTTTATTCAGGAGGCACGGCTGCTGGCGCGCTTCAATCATCCCGGTCTGCTGCATGTCCTGCGCTTCTGGGAAGAGAACGGCACGGCTTACATGGGCACGCTCTATTACAGCGGCATGACGCTGAAAGAGTGGCAGCTCAACAGCCCGGACAGCATTGACGAAGCGTGGATTCGCCGTCTGTTGCCGCCGCTGTTTGGTGCCATCAACACCATTCACACCGCCGGTTACCTGCATCGTGATATTTCGCTCGATAACATTCAGATTCAGGAAAATCAGCTGCCGGTGCTGCTCGACTTTGGCTCGGCGCGCAAAGAGATTGGCAACCTGTCGGATGAAACCGAGATCATGCTCAAGCCGGGCTTCGCGCCGATTGAGCAGTACAGCGAAGAGGGAGAAGTCGAACAGGGACCGTGGACCGATATCTACGCGCTGGGCGCGGTGCTGCATACGCTGATCACCGGCCACGCGCCGCCGGTCAGCGTGGTGCGCTGCATTGAAGATAACTACCAGCCGCTGGTGGAGCGCAAGCCTGAGGGGTATTCGCTGCCGCTGCTGCACGCGATCGACTGCGCGCTGGCAATGAAGCCGGAAGACCGGCCACAGAGTATTGATGCTTTTGCCCGGCTGATCGATCTGCCGGTGAGCGATGTCGAAGCGCTGGTGACGACCTTCCCGGTGACCGCGGAGAGCCAGCCCGTGCCCGAGCCGGTAGCGGCCGTGCCGGAACCGCAGGTAATGGCGGTTAATCATGCCGCCGCCGCGATTGAACCGGTAACGCCGCGCAATGTGCGCCGTTTGTCGCCTGCCCTGCTCGCCGCCGCTGCCGTGGCGTTGCTTGCCGTGGTGGTCGTGGTGTGGAAAGCCAATCGCCCGAGCGACGCACCGCCGGTGGCGGCCAGCAGCGCCCCGGCGGCGACGCCATCAGCGGGCAGCGCGCCCGCCAGCAGCGCACCAACCATGGCGACGGTTTATCTGCAGTTGCAGGCAGGGGAAAATATCGTGCTGAACGGCGAAGCGAAGGATGTGAAACCCGCCAGCAGCGGTTTCGCCTCGCTGAATCTGGCGGCAGGCAGCTATCGTATTGAAGTGCATCACGGCAGCCAGGTGCGCAGCCAGATGCTGACGATTAACCAGCCGGGCACCTGGCTGATTAATCCGGGTAATTGAGGTTAGCCGCGCGCGGCGCTCTGCTGCAGCGCGCGCACTTCGGCCGCAAGGCGCGTTAACGCTTCTTCCTGCATGCCGCGTTTGCCCAGCTCCTGTTCCAGCGAAAACAGATACTGCGCGTTGCTGCCGAGCGGACCGCTGGCCTGAGCGATCAGCGGAGCAATGGTGCTGCGGCAGGAGTCGGCTTCATACAGCGGATGACGCGGATCCATGATAAACACCAGCGCCGTAACCGTGCGGCCATCCTCCAGCGTCAGTTCACACCAGGTGGGCAGATAGCAGCCGGTGATCATTTCCCGTTTCCACAGCAGCTCAAGCTCTTCATGCAGGCGCGCTTCCGGCAGGCGAAACGCCAGACCGCTGGTAGAACCGCCCTCTTTCAGCGCCAGCATCCGTCCCGGTGCGGCAACGGTGCCGCGTCCGGCGGTCAGCCGCAGGCAAAAAGCACGATGCCAGCCCTCAAGCCGTCCGGTCGCCACCTCTTCCGCTTCAAAGACCGGGTTCCACATCAGGGAACCGTAGCCGAAGATCCACACCGGGCTTTGATCGGGACGACAGGCAAGCGTTGCGCAGAGCGACGCGGCGCGCTTCTCACAGCTCCACAGCAGCGCTTCGTCAATATCACCAAATGAAGTTTTGCAATCCGCTTTAAGTAAGAATTCCCGGGTTAACACTGCAATCTCCTCTACTGCGCTGACCTTCCTGTCGTTATAGCTCCCTGAATCTGCGATTTTACAGGCGGCGCCCACGGCGTCGACTTAAGACAAGACAGTAATGCATTTGCCATAAACGTTTCAAGATTGACCCCGATCACAAAGGGGAAATTATCTGTAAATAGCATCGGCTGCCTGGCAGGATTCTTGAACGAAGCGCGGAGAAGTGTGAAGCGGGCCGCAGTGGCCCGTGCGGGAGCTAGTGTTTAGGATGCCACTTGTCGTCCTCGCCTTTGGCGTACTCTTTTTTGACCGCCGCCCAGGCGACTTTGTGTGCCACCTGCTCACGCGATTCATCACCGCGACGATCGTCTTCATCTTTATACTGATCCCAGGCGCTGTTAAACGCCTTTTGGTAGATGGTTTGCGCATGGCCCGGCAGCACGTGGCGCACGCTGTCCGGCAGTTCCCGGTTCGATGAATAAGGCATAGTTCCTCCTGTTTCAGGTTCCCTGTATAAGTCTGGAAGAGAACGGCAAAAACGCAAACCTGCTATTTCATAGTTCTGCCAGCAAAAAAGGCGGTTAGTGGGGATAAGGCCAGATGATTCAGTTCTGTTCTTCCTCCTTTCACGCAGGATAGATGAGAAACACGCACTATTAACCTGCTGATGAAAAGGGTTAATTCGCTGATTAATGCGAATTTTGCTTCATTCAGATAAAAATGACAAAAAGTAAAAACGCGTAAAAAATCTGCGTGAGCAGTGGTGAAAAGTTACACTGCGCTTCGTCAGATGAGTCACTATATTTATCAGGCAGCAATTGCCTGTTTTTGTTCTTTTTGCCGAAGAGGATGGCGCATGGCTGGACATGAGAAGACCCGACACAGCGAGTATTCGCTGATTTTCCCGATTCTGGCGCTGGCGGTGCTGAGCTTTTTTGGCGGCCAGACAGCGCTTCTGCCGGTAATCGGCATCAATCTGCTGGCGCTGGTAGCGATTTTAAGCAGCGCCTTCAGCGTAGTACGTCACGCCGACGTTCTGGCGCACCGGTTAGGTGAACCTTACGGCTCGCTGATCCTCAGCCTGTCAGTGGTAATTCTGGAAGTGAGCCTGATTTCGGCGCTGATGGCGACCGGCGATGCAGCGCCCGCGCTGATGCGCGATACGCTCTACTCCATCATCATGATTGTTACCGCCGGACTGGTGGGCTGTGCCCTGCTACTTGGCGGGCGTAAATTTGCCACCCAGTACGTTAACCTGGCCGGCGTGAAGCAGTACATGATCGCCATTTTCCCGCTGGCGATTCTGGTGCTGGTGTTTCCTAATGCCCTGCCCGGCGGCAATTTCACCACCACGCAGGCGCTGATCATTGCGGCGATCTCTGCGGCGATGTACGGCGTGTTCCTGCTGATTCAGACCAAAACCCACCAGAGCCTGTTTGTTTACGAGCATGAAGACGAGAGCGATGATGGCGACCCGCATCACGGCAAACCTTCCGCGCACAGCTCGCTGTGGCACACCGCGTGGCTGATTGTGCATCTGATTGCGGTGATCAGCGTGACCAAGATGAACGCCAACTCGCTGGAAATGCTGCTTACTGAAATGAACGCGCCGGAGCAGTTTACCGGTTTCCTCGTCGCGCTGCTGATTCTGTCGCCGGAAGGTCTGGGCGCAATCAAGGCGGTGCTGATGAATCAGGTCCAGCGCGCGATGAATCTGTTTTTCGGTTCGGTGCTGGCTACCATTTCATTGACGGTGCCGACGGTGACCATTATCGCTACCCTGACCGGTCAGCAATTGATTTTCGGCCTTGAGCCGCCGCATATGGTGGTGATGAGCGCGGTGCTGATTCTGTGCCACATCTCGTTCTCCACTGGCCGCACCAACGTGCTCAACGGCGCAGCGCATCTGGCCCTGTTTGCCGGCTATCTGCTGACGATTATGCTGTGATGTGAAATGAAGTGGTCGCCATGAATGGCGACCCTACAGCGCAGGGTGCGCATTCATGTGCATCAGGTGAATCGGTCGTCATGAACGGCGACCGTACAATGTAGGGTGCGCATAAATGCGCACCTGGATAAAGATATCTTTACGGCTTAATAACAGCCGTTAGCACATCTGGCCCTGCCAGCTATTTGCTAAAAATTAAGCCTTAAATCGAATAGTTTATTGCAAATCTTCTGTTTACCCGAAGAAGTTAAAATGTTCACCGCATGCACTCTGGCTGCCAGTCATTATTTATGATTGCCTGTAAATAATCCATACGTCAATTGATTTACATTCTTTTCAGCGCCGACACCGTATCAAAATGCTGCTTGTACGTTAAAACCTTACCGCTTAGCGATGGACGCTATCAGCTTTAATGTCAACCATGAGAGAAAAGCAGATAATAAAATAGTTGCGATAATCAACGCATCAATGGTCGATAAAAAAACATGAAAAGGGTTCACTAATTTACCTAACAGCATATACGATGATTCGGAAAGGAACCTGAACATGACCTCAGGAATAATAATTGCGTAGCCTAGCGTTAAGACAATTAGTAATAGTATCCGTTTCATTTCATGTATGCTCCTTGCAACAAGATATGATAAGTATATAATCGTTTCTTAAGGATTTCTACAGTAAGGGATGATTAACCATGTCGTATCTGAAATTGAAGCTTCAGGCCGATCGTACCATTGCACTCAATTTTGAAAAAGCACTGGCGCAACTGCGTGAAGAAACGCGAACCGCCAGTATCACAGTTGCCTCGGGCATTGAAAGAGTTAGCTGGTATGGTTCCTGCGTTTTTGATGATTACAAAGATGTGTGTAAACGACTGAGAAATGAAGATGTTCGTATGTTTTCAGCTCTGCCACAGGTTTTTTCACGACATGATGTCATCCTTGATATGGTTGAAATCTACTTTAGAAAAAAACTTGCGCGTCTCAGTGAACATAATGTTCAAAATCTGGTGCGCCAACTTGCTGAAAAGGCGGCTAATTATACAAGCGGTAAAGCTTCAAAACTCACCATTTCATTTCTTATCGCGCGCATAGTTACCGAATCTAAAGTTTTTAAGAGTTCGCTGGTTGATGTGATTGACCAGACCTCGCTTTATAGTGTCACAGTTTTAAAATTTTATGGGAAAATACAAATCGCTGCAACAGCAGCTCAGCATTTAAAATTTGCGGATCCGGAATATTATTTCGATCTGTATCAACAGAAATTAGAAATGCTTTATTATCTCATAGAGCCTGAAATGTCTAAAATTATTTACTTAAAGAAATCCGGCTCAACAAATGATGAGCAAATACTGGCATTAGTAGAACGGTTACTGACAAAATGAAACGAATCTTTTCCTGGTTCTATGCATGGTTAAGTCAGTCTTTTTTTTCACTAATACCGGTGATTGCGGCGGTAGCAGGTGGAATACTTTTGACAGCGCTTTTCCCTCATTATGGGCTGTTATTGACTCTACTGTGGGTCATTGCCATGGGTGCTATTTACGTGAAATATTTTAGATGGTTTTGACGGTCAATTTCAGTTGATACTTTATGTAATCCCTTCGTTGTTAAGCGCCTGCGACAGAATTAACCATTCTATTACAAAGGCACCCGCGGGTGCCTTTGCTGTTGCTATGACAAATCAGTTACTGGTATCCAGCTCCGGGAAGCTTTTAACCAGATCATCAATCGCTTTCATCTGCGCCAGGAACGGTTCCAGCTTATCAAGCGGCAGCGCGGACGGGCCGTCGCATTTGGCGCTGTTCGGCTCCGGGTGCGCTTCGATGAACAGACCGGCGATGCCTACCGCCATGCCCGCACGCGCCAGTTCGGCAACCTGCGCACGACGACCGCCAGAGGCCGCGCCAAACGGATCGCGCGTCTGCAGCGCATGGGTGACGTCAAAAATCACCGGGCTGTTATTAGTGACTTTCTTCATCACGTTGAAACCGAGCATATCAACCACCAGGTTGTCATACCCGAAGTTGCTGCCGCGATCGCACAGAATCACCTTGTCGTTGCCACCTTCGGCAAACTTATCGACGATATTGCCCATCTGGCCCGGGCTGACGAACTGCGGCTTCTTCACGTTGATCACGGCACCGGTTTTCGCCATCGCTTCCACCAGGTCGGTCTGACGCGCCAGGAAGGCCGGCAGCTGAATCACGTCCACCACATCGGCGACCGGCTGCGCCTGCCAGCTTTCGTGCACGTCAGTGATAATTTTCACGCCGAACGCCTGCTTCAGCGCCTGGAAAATTTTCATGCCTTCGTCGAGGCCAGGACCACGGTAAGACTTGATGGAAGAGCGGTTGGCTTTGTCAAAAGAGGCTTTGAACACATACGGAATGCCGAGCTTGTCGGTTACCTTCACGTAATGTTCGCAGATGCGCATGGCGAGATCCTGGGATTCCAGCACGTTCATGCCGCCGAAGAGAACAAATGGCAGATCGTTTGCGACCTTGATATCGCCGATACTCACTACTTTCTGTGTCATGCCCTTTCCTTAAATGTCGGGGGACGCTTAGTGCAGCGTCACCTGTTTCTGTTCAATTGCGTGGATCTGCACTTTAATCATCTCGCTGACTGGGTCTTCAGGACACTGTTCAACGAAATAGGTCAAATCGGTCAGTGCGATATGCTCGCACTCCAGCTGGGCGTAAATCAAACCGCGGTCGCGAATCTCATAGGGATCGTCCGGGTCGATTTGCAGCAGCACCTGGCTGACGTTGAGCGCCAGCTCCATCTGCTTCTCATCCATCAGCGCCGCTTTCAGCGTGTCGAGCATTTTGCGCATCACGCTGACGGTTTTTGCTTCGTCGAGGTCGTCAGAATAGAGCTTTGCCGTCGGGCTGATGTTGCCCTTCAGCCACACTTCCAGCGTGTGGGTGTCGAGCGTCTCACCGTTAAACGGATTGATCAGCCACATTTCACCGTCGAGCCAGTCGGCACGCAGTATCAGCTGCGTCGGGAAAATCACCGGCATCAGCGGCAGCTCAAGCTCATCCGCAATGTGCAGCAGAATCACGCCGAGCGACACCGCCGTTCCCTGCCGGCTCTTCAGCACTTTATCGATCCACAGCGCGTCTGACAGATTGTACACGCCGCTGGCACCGCCAAAGCCCCACTGCTGGTAAAACAGATCGAGCAGCTTCTCCAGCTGCAGATCCGCATCCTGTTCGCTACTGACATAGCGCCGCGCCTCTTCAACCAGGTCAGCCAGCTGCTGCTGGACGGAAGGCGCGGAAAAATCATTGCGTATGGCGCAGGTCGCGCCAATCACCGCTTCACTTAACGGTGTTTCACTGTAATCAAGTTGCACTGGCGAGGTCATACTATCCCCAATAACGGCATTTTGGTCATCGCCAGTTTAATCACCAGCAATAATGCGACCACGGCGACTAAACAGGCGACCCAGCGGGTCGCCATGCTGCGCGGGCGACGACTCAATGCCACGGAACCTAAGGCGATGTAGATGATAACCGCTAACAGCTTCTCCGTCAGCCAGCTTCCTTGTGGGGTAAACGGATAAAAGTGGGTAATCAGCACCAGCAGTGCACCGCTGAGCAGCAGGAATGTATCGTTGACGTGCGGCGCAATGCGCACCCAGCGCCGTTGCAGCTGGGCAGATCCGGTGGTCAGCCAGTAAAAACGCAGCAGAAACAGCGTGATGGTGATCGCGACCGTCAGCAGATGGAAATTTTTTATCAGCGGATACCAGCTGGCCATAGTGCTTCCTTAAGTAAGTTGTCCAAGCGTGACGCGCGGATTGCCGCCGTAATCCTCAACGGTGGTGACCGCCTGAAAGCCATTACGGGTCAGCAGCGCGCGTACAGCCTCGCCCTGCTGCCAGCCGTGTTCCAGCAGCAGCCAACCCTGCGGTTGCAACCAGTGCGGCGCGCGTTCAATGATTAATCGTAAATCGGCCAGCCCGGCCTCCTCCGCCACCAGCGCGCTGAGCGGCTCAAAACGCACGTCACCCTGCTGCAGATGTTCATCGGCGGCATCAATGTAAGGCGGATTGCTGACAATCAGATCGAAACGTTGGGCGGGCAGATCGTCGAACCAGTGGCTGCGCACAAATCCGGCGTTGGTGAGGTGCAGGCGCTGGGCGTTGTCCTGCGCCAGCGCAACCGCGGCGGCGATGCGGTCGCAGCCGGTAATCTGGCAATCGGGCCGCTCGCTGGCCAGCGCCAGCGCAATGGCGCCGGTGCCGGTACCGAGATCGAGCACCGCGGAAGGCGTCGCGGGCAGCCGCAGCAGCGCCTGCTCCACCAGCACTTCGGTATCCGGACGCGGAATCAGCGTGGCATCACTGACGCGCAGCGGCAGCGACCAGAACTCGCGTTCGCCCACCAGATGCGCAATCGGCTCACCGCGCACGCGGCGTGCCAGTAACGTCTCCAGCTGCGCCAGTTGCGCATCATCGAGCGGGCTGTCGTCAAACGCTATCAGCCAGCTGCGCGATTTGCCGGTGACAAAACCCAGCAGAATCTCCGCGTCGCGCTTCGGGCTATCGCCTCCGCACAACGCAGCCTGCGCCTGCTGCAGCCAGCGCCGGACGTTCATCACTCCTGCCCGGCCAGTGCGGCCAGCTGGTCAGCCTGATACTCCTGCACAATCGGCTCGATCAGCGTATCCAGTTTGCCTTCCATGGTTTCGTCGAGGCGGTAGAGCGTCAGGTTGATGCGGTGATCGGTCACGCGCCCCTGCGGGAAGTTATAGGTACGAATACGGTCGGAACGGTCGCCGCTGCCCAGCAGGTTACGCCGCGTTGAGGCTTCCGCCGCCTGGCGCTTTGCCATTTCCGCCGCGTGAATACGTGCGCCCAGCACCGCCAGCGCTTTGGCTTTGTTTTTGTGCTGCGAGCGCTCATCCTGGCACTCCACCACGATGCCGGTTGGCAGGTGGGTGATACGGATCGCCGAATCGGTGGTGTTAACGTGCTGACCGCCTGCGCCGGAAGAGCGGAAGGTGTCGATTTTCAGATCGCCCGGATTGATGTCCGGCAGTTCGGCTTCCGGCAGCTCCGGCATCACCGCCACGGTACAGGCGGAGGTGTGAATGCGCCCCTGCGATTCGGTTTCCGGCACGCGCTGCACGCGATGGCCGCCGGATTCAAACTTCATGCGGCCATAGGCGCCATCACCGGTGATACGCGCAATGACTTCTTTGTAGCCGCCATGCTCGCCATCGTTGGCGCTCATGATCTCCACCTGCCAGCGACGCGCTTCGGCATAGCGACTGTACATGCGGAACAGATCGCCGGCGAAAATCGCCGCTTCGTCGCCACCGGTACCGGCACGCACTTCGATAAAACACGGACGTTCATCGTCGGGATCTTTCGGCAGCAGCAGCACCTGAAGCTGCTGTTCCAGCACCTCGCGCTTGTCGCGCGACAGCTTTAACTCTTCCTGCGCCATGTCGCGCATTTCCGCATCGTCGAGCAGCATTTCAGCCGTTTCGACATCTTCCTGCACCTGCTGCCATTCGCGGAAACAACGGGTGACGTCGCTCAGCTGGGCATATTCACGTGATAACGCGCGGAAACGGTCCTGATCGCCAATTACGCCGGCATCGCCCAGTAACGCTTCAACTTCTTCATGGCGTTCCTGCAGCGCTTCCAGCTTGGCAACAATCGAGCTCTTCATCTAATAGAGGGTATCCCAGTGATAGGTCGTGACAGACCAGATTACTCTAAACCGAGGCTGTCACGTAAGATCTGCAGGCGTTCGCTGTCGCCGTCGCGCGCGGCCTGCTGCAGTGATTTGGTTGGTGCATGAATTAAACGGTTGGTGAGCTTGTGTGCCAGCTCCTGCAAGACTTTTTCGGCATCAGCACCCTGACGCAATGCCGCCAGCGCACGATCCTGCAGCTCGGCGCGCACGTCGTCAGCCTGCGCGCGGTATTCGCGGATGGTCTCACCGGCGCTTTGCGCGCGCAGCCAGGCCATGAATTCACCGCTCTCCTGCACCACAATGCTTTCCGCCTGCACCGCCGCCGCTTTGCGCTGCGCCATGTTCTGCTCGATGATCGCCTGCAGATCATCCACGCTGTACAGATAAGCGTTGGCCAGCTTGCCCACTTCCGGCTCAACATCGCGCGGCACGGCGATATCCACCAGCAGCATAGGCTGATTGCGGCGCGCCTTCAGCGCCCGTTCCACCATGCCTTTGCCAATAATCGGCAGCGGACTGGCGGTGGAGGAGATAATGATATCGGCATCGGCCAGGCGGGTTTCGATATCGGCAAGGCCAATCACTTCGGCGCCGACTTCGTCCGCCAGCAGCTGTGCGCGTTCACGCGTGCGGTTGGCGATCATCAGTTTGCGCACGCTGTGTTCGCGCAGGTGGCGCGCCACCAGTTCGATGGTTTCACCGGCACCAACCAGCAGCACGTTAACGCTGCTAAGTGATTCGAAAATCTGACGGGCTAAGGAGCAGGCAGCAAAGGCGACCGACACCGCGCTGGCGCCGATTTCGGTTTCGGTGCGCACGCGCTTGGCCACCGAGAAGGTTTTCTGGAACATGCGTTCCAGCTCGCTGCTCAGCGCATGGTCGCGCGAGGAGTCAGCATGGGCTTTTTTGACCTGACCGAGAATCTGTGGCTCGCCCAGCACCAGCGAGTCGAGTCCGCTGGCCACGCGCATCAGGTGGCTGACCGCCGCGTTATCCTGATGCCAGTACAGGCTGTTGCGCACGTCCTCTTCACGTAAGTCGTGATACTCGCACAACCAGCGCACCAGCTGCTCCTGCAGATCGGTCTGCTGCTCTACGCTGAGGTAGAGTTCCGTCCGGTTACAGGTAGAAAGCACCACCCCGCTCTGCACCATCGGCTGAGACAGCAAGCTGTTCAGCGCCTGGTCCAGCGTGTCTGGCGTGAACGAAACACGTTCGCGCAGCGCAACAGGTGCGGTTTTGTGGTTGATTCCGAGAGCAAGCAGCGTCATGGTGATTCGGGTTGGGAAGTCCCAATAATTGTCAGGTTTTGTGCTGCGCATTCTACAAGATGCAACAGATCAAGAAAAGCCATACAAAGCCTATGACTGTAATAAGATTAAACTGATCGTGCGCAATTATCCTGACATCGCCATTGACGGCACAGAGACGGATGGTTAGCGTTACCGGTTACGACGTAAAAACGTGTCTGAGGAGACGACCACGTGATGCATTTGCCCCCGCGCCAGCTGTTGCGCCTTTTGCCCCTTGCCAGCGTGTTGCTGGCTGCCTGTAGCATCAACAAACCCCAGCAAGGTCCCGGTCCCAGCACGACATCGCCGCAGTGGCAGCAACATCAGCAGGCGGTAGCGAAAATTACCCAGTACCAGACGCGCGGCGCGTTTGCCTATCTGTCGGATAAGCAGAAGGTTTATGCCCGCTTCAACTGGCAGCAAACTGCTGCAGACCGTTACCGTCTGCTGCTGACTAACCCGCTCGGCAGCACAGAACTGCAGCTCGACGCGCAGGGTTCGGTGGTGCAGATTGTCGATAACAAAGGCAAACGCTACGTCAGCAACGACGCGGAGAAGATGATTTCCCAGCTCACCGGCATGGATATTCCGCTGGCGAACCTGCGTCAGTGGATGATGGGTCTGCCTGGCGACGCCAGCGACTATCAGCTGAACAACAATTATCAGCTGCAAAGCCTGACCTACAGCCGCAACGGCCAGCAGTGGAAGGTGAATATCAGCGATTACGACAGCAAGGTGAACCCGCCGCTGCCGGCCAACCTCGAACTGACCGAAGGCGGTCAGCGCATCAAACTGCGCATGGATAGCTGGACCACACAATGATCACCACCTGGCCCGCGCCGGCAAAGCTCAACCTGTTTCTCTACATTACCGGCCGTCGTGCAGACGGCTACCACAATTTGCAGACGCTGTTTCAGTTTCTCGATGTTGGCGACACCCTGGAGATTACCCCGGATAACAGCGGCAATATCACCCTGCTGACGCCGCTCGACGGCGTGGCCGATGAAGACAACCTGATCGTGCGGGCGGCGCTGGCGCTACGTGCCGCAGCGGCGGACAAAGGCACCCTGCCGCCGCAGGCCGGTGCCCGGATCGCGCTGGAGAAGCGCCTGCCGATGGGCGGTGGTCTGGGCGGTGGCTCGTCTGATGCCGCGACGGTGCTGGTGGCGCTGAACCATCTGTGGCGCACCCAGCTCAGCGTGGATGAGCTGGCTACGCTTGGCGTGCGCCTCGGTGCCGATGTGCCGGTATTCGTGCGCGGCCATGCGGCGTTTGCCGAAGGGGTCGGCGAGCAATTGCAGCCCGCGTTTCCGGCGGAAAAATGGTATCTGGTGGCCCATCCTGGCGTCAGCATCGCCACCCCGGATCTGTTTCGCGATCCTGAACTGACGCGCGATTCACCAATACGCACATTAGATGAACTGTTGCAGCGTCCTTTTCACAATGATTGTGAAGCGGTAGCAAGAAAACGTTTTCGTGAGGTTGATGCGCTGCTTTCCTGGCTGCTAGAATACGCGCCGTCGCGCCTGACAGGGACCGGCGCTTGCGTGTTTGCTGAATTTGACACCGAGTCCGCTGCTCGTCAGGTGCTGGAGCTTGCCCCGAAATGGATGTGCGGATTTGTGGCGCGTGGGCTTAATCTCTCGCCGTTACAGCGTACCCTTTCCGGGCTCTAAGCGTAAACGTGACAGTGTCACCCTGTTCCAGACACTGCACGTGACGCATTAACACACCCGTATGAACAGGCTCAAATGTATTCGCCGGTTATTTTTGAGCGGTTCATTCTCTGGACGCCAAGCCTGAGGTTCTTCTCGTGCCTGATATGAAGCTATTTGCTGGTAACGCCACCCCGGAACTAGCACAACGTATTGCCAACCGCCTTTACACCAGCCTCGGAGACGCCGCTGTCGGCCGTTTCAGCGATGGCGAAGTAAGTGTACAGATTAATGAAAATGTACGCGGTGGTGATATTTTCATCATCCAGTCCACCTGTGCCCCCACCAATGATAACTTGATGGAGCTGGTTGTGATGGTCGACGCACTGCGTCGGGCTTCTGCTGGTCGTATTACTGCTGTAATCCCTTACTTTGGCTATGCCCGTCAGGACCGCCGCGTGCGTTCTGCCCGCGTGCCAATTACCGCCAAAGTTGTGGCTGATTTCCTCTCCAGCGTCGGCGTGGACCGTGTACTAACGGTTGACCTGCACGCTGAACAGATCCAGGGCTTCTTTGATGTCCCGGTGGATAACGTGTTCGGTAGCCCGATTTTGCTGGAAGATATGCTGCAGATTGGTCTGGAAAACCCGATTGTGGTTTCGCCGGACATCGGTGGCGTAGTGCGCGCTCGCGCTATCGCCAAACTGCTCAACGACACCGACATGGCCATCATCGACAAACGTCGCCCGCGTGCGAACGTGTCGCAGGTGATGCACATCATCGGTGACGTTGCCGGTCGTGATTGCGTACTGGTCGACGATATGATCGACACCGGCGGTACGCTGTGCAAAGCGGCTGAAGCACTGAAAGAGCGCGGCGCGAAACGCGTGTTCGCTTACGCCACCCATCCAATCTTCTCTGGCAACGCGGTGGAAAATCTGCGCAAATCAGTGATTGATCAGGTGATTGTTTGCGACACTATTCCGCTGTCGGAAGAGATGAAGTCACTGCCAAACGTGCGTACGCTGACGCTGTCTGGCATGCTGGCCGAAGCCATTCGTCGTATCAGCAACGAAGAATCGATTTCGGCGATGTTCGAACATTAATTGTTCGCGAAAAACCGGGCGCCCTGCCCGGTTTTTTATTGCCTGTGCGCGGAGTAACACCCCGATAAAGCCGCTTCCGCTGCCACTATTTGCGCGATAAATGGCCTCAAAATCCGCCAATCTCCCCGCCTTCCACTCTTTTTATCAGACAAGCGCATCCGGGCTTTAGCGGTCCAGTGATTAGTGATATTTTTCACCACACTTTTGCTGAGAACTCCGACCACCATGCCACTCGACATTTATACGTTGTTTATTTGCGAGCTCTACGTGCTGGGGTTTCTGAGCATTATTTTGATTTTTGCCTGGGTCGGGGCGCAGTACGACCGGGTGCTGGGTTTTACCACACTGACGCTAATACTGACGCTTGCCGCCGTGCTGCTCAGCAGCCTGCGCAGCGCCGGTTTACACTTTTTGCCGGTGGCGGTCGGGAATGTCATCATGCTGCTGGCCTACGGCACCCTGCTCAACGCCTTTCGTACTTTTTGCCGCCTTCCGCTCGGTTTTTGCTGGATCACTGGCGCGCTGTTGTGGGCGCTGCTTTGTGCCTTTCCGCAGTTCTATCACGGCCAGCCGAAACGCGTGCTGGTCATGTGCCTGCTGTGCATCATCTTTACCGCCGCGCTGATTCGTCTGCAGTGGCAGGCACGCGCCTCGCTGACCGTCACTTTCTGGCCCGCGCAGATACTGCTGTGGATCCACTTACTGTTCCATCTGGCGCGCATTTTCCTTGACGATGCGGTAGCCACCCCCGTACCGGGCGCCATTGGCGGGTCCGGCTTTTCGGTGTATGTGATTCTGGAGTCGATCCTCTTCGTCATCGGCCTGACATTCACTATCCTGGCGATGGTCAATGAGCGTACGCAGATCGCCCATAAGCTGGCGTCGCTGCACGATCCGCTTACCGGCGTCTGGAACCGGCGCGCATTGTTTGAGGCCGCAGAAAAACTGCTGCTGCGCCACGCACGTTTGCCGCAGCCCTATATTTACAGTGCAGTGCTGTTCGACCTCGATCATTTCAAAAGCATTAACGATCGCTATGGCCATCAGCAGGGGGATCGGGTGCTGGTGGATTTTTGTCAGGTGGTAAAAGCGTTAATGCCGGTTGAGGGTCAGTTTGCCCGGCTGGGCGGTGAGGAGTTTGCCGCGTTGCTTCCTGGCGACAGTGAGCAGGCGCAGCGCATCTGTGAGCGTATCCGGCTGGCGACACAGCTGTCGCTACCCAACGACATCGGTTATACAGTGAGCATTGGCTTTGCCACTGCCAGCCAGCGTCATCAGGCGTTTCCCTCCCTGCTGGCGCTGGCTGATGAAGCCTTGTATCGCGCTAAAGCCGCCGGACGTAACCGCGTCGAAGGTTATCAGACGCCGCAGGCGGCAATGGCGGAAGCCGGTTAGTGCGTTGAGTGGTGATCGCGACGGCAGCGTTTATCACCGTAGTGACGCAACCAGTAATAGCGGTCTTCCACCCTCTCCCGCCCGCTGACGCGTGCGCCGACCAGCCACAGTAGCGCACCCACGAAAATACTGAACATCGCTCCATGCGCGAGGAACTGTGGCAGGTTGACCGACGGCAGCTGGTTAATGATGGAATAACCCACCCCGAGTACCATGGTTAACAAGCCGAGACACATCAAACCATTACCGACGGTGCGGCAGTGTTGACGTTTCATGATTCACCTCCATCCTTTTCAGCAACGCAGAAAACAGCACGTTTGGTTAACTGGCCATAAGTTTAGGCAATGGCTGGCGGTTAAGATGCGTACAGGATCACACATCCTTCACAATGTCTGACAAAACTTTACCGCCAGCACATTGATTTCGATAGAAATTGATTAGTCACCTTTGGTCATTAATCTGTCATTGCGCCCTTTGTCATCCCCGCCGGCAGGCAGTAAACTATCGCCCTTTCGCAGCGAGACAGGATAAACATCGTGAGCAGCATTAAACTGATTGTGGGGCTGGCCAATCCCGGCGCTGAATACGCGGCAACGCGCCATAACGCTGGTGCCTGGTATGTGGATTTACTTTGCTCGCGCCATAATCAGTCTCTCAAAGAGGAGCCGAAGTTTTTCGGCTACACCGCGCGCCTGTCGCTGGCCGGCGAGGATGTGCGCCTGCTGGTGCCTACCACCTTTATGAACCTGAGCGGCAAAGCGGTGGCGGCGATGGCGACGTTCTATCGCATTACGCCGGAAGAGATTCTGGTGGCACACGATGAAATGGACCTGCCGCCAGGCGTGGCGAAATTCAAACAGGGCGGCGGCCATGGCGGTCATAATGGCCTGAAAGACATCATCAGCAAGCTCGGTAATAACAACAATTTTCATCGCCTGCGCGTCGGTATCGGCCATCCGGGCGATCGTAACAAGGTCACAGGATTTGTGCTCGGCAAGGCACCGGCCAGCGAGCAGAAACTGATTGACGAGGCGGTCGACGAAGCGGTGCGCTGCACCGAGCTGTGGCTGAAAGAGGACAAGATCAAGGCGATGAACCGCCTGCACGCCTTCAAAGCCAGCTAAGCCAATTCCCGCGCCGCCGCAGGGAATTCTGTGTATAATGCGCGAAAATTTTTGAATCAGTCGGCGCTGTCTGCCAGCGCTGCACACTCAGTGAGAAAGGTAAGATCATGGGATTTAAATGCGGTATTGTGGGCCTGCCGAACGTCGGTAAATCCACCCTGTTCAACGCGCTGACCAAAGCGGGTATCGAAGCAGCCAACTTTCCGTTCTGCACCATCGAGCCCAACACCGGCGTGGTGCCGATGCCTGACCTGCGCCTCGATCAGCTGAGCGAAATTGTTAAGCCACAGCGCGTGGTGCCAACCACCATGGAGTTCGTGGACATCGCCGGTCTGGTAAAAGGCGCGTCGAAAGGTGAAGGCCTGGGCAACCAGTTCCTGACCAACATCCGCGAAACTGAAGCTATCGGCCACGTGGTACGCTGCTTTGAAAACGACAACATCATCCACGTCTCCGGTAAAGTAAACCCGGCGGAAGATATTGATGTCATCAACACCGAGCTGGCGCTGTCGGATCTCGACACCTGCGAACGTGCCATTCAGCGCTGCCAGAAGAAAGCCAAAGGCGGCGACAAAGATGCTAAGGCGGAACTGGCCGCGCTGGAGAAGTGCCTGCCGCATCTGGAAAACGCCGGTATGCTGCGCTCGCTGTCGCTGGACGCCGATGAGAAAGCAGCGATCCGCTATCTCAGCTTCCTGACGCTGAAGCCGACCATGTACATCGCCAACGTTAATGAAGACGGTTTCGAGAACAACCCGTATCTCGACCAGGTGCGCGCGATTGCTGAAGCCGAAGGCTCAGTGGTGGTGCCGGTCTGTGCGGCAGTGGAATCGGACATCGCCGAGCTGGAAGATGAAGAGCGCGACGAATTCATGGCCGAACTGGGCCTGGAAGAGCCGGGCCTCAACCGCGTGATCCGCGCCGGTTACGCCCTGCTCAACCTGCAGACTTACTTCACCGCAGGCGTGAAAGAAGTACGTGCCTGGACCATCCCGGTTGGCGCCACCGCACCGCAGGCAGCCGGTAAAATCCACACCGACTTCGAGAAAGGCTTTATCCGCGCTCAGACCATCGCGTTCGAAGATTTCATCACATACAAAGGTGAACAGGGTGCGAAAGAAGCCGGCAAAATGCGTTCAGAAGGTAAAGAGTACATCGTGAAAGATGGCGATGTGATGAACTTCCTGTTTAACGTTTAAATAAAATGTGCCGTCTCATGAGGTTTCACCGAGCCTCATAGAGAGCGCAATAACTATAAAATCCACGCAATTGCGTGGATTTTTTATTACATGCTTTTTACGGGCGGGGATAAATTGCCAGCGCCAGTCACATCGCACTCTTTACGGCGGCTGGTCAAAATCTCGGCTGCAGCGCTACTTATAGCTCCCCTTACCGAACCACATTACCTGTTTGATCGAAACGGGCAACCGGGCTGATGCTATTGAGGTACAGCCTGGCTGCAACCAACGGTACTCCCTGGATATACAGCAATTTAACTTATCCTGATGAACGAAAGGTTTCGGGGCAGGATTGGCTGATAAACCTGATGGACCTAAATATACTTACGCTTCGTTTGTCATTATTACAGAGCGCACTCATGAGCCGATACCATGTTGCTGGCAGTGAAGGTAAGTTTGAAAAAGACTCAGGCGAGCAGGTCATGGCCAATAAGCTGGGGCTCACCGATTCCACTGAGATGAACGAGGCAGAACTTGTTCTGTTAGAACAACTCTACCAGTCAGTTTTTGAAGAAAACTTTCCCGAAGGGAAACTTAACGTCGCGCTACTAAAAAGCTGGCATCGCCGCTGGCTGGGTAACATCTACGAATGGGCTGGACAAGAGAGAACGGTCAATATTAGCAAGGGTGGTTTTATGTTTGCGCCTTCAGCACAATTGCCAAAACTGCTGAACGAATACAACAAGTATCTTGCGCATTACACGCCCTGTAACGTCATGGAAGAAGAAGAACTCATCATTGCTATCGCCGTTACCCATGTCGAGCTGATACTTATACATCCCTTCAGAGAAGGAAACGGACGTTTGTCGCGGCTGTTAGCGGATGTCATGGCGGTTCAGGGAGGATACAAACCGCTGGATTATCAAAGCTGGGAGCAGAATAAAACCCAGTATATTTCGGCTATTCATGCTGGTATGTCAATGGACTACGCGCCAATGAAATACTGGGTCAGTCGGGCACTGAGAAGGCACTAAGCCAGTCGAAGATGCGCGAATTTTTTGCGCGCGGCTTCAAGTGAGGCCTCGACGCTAGCTGAGGACTGGCCGGTTTCAACAGCCGTTGACGTTGCTACTGAACGAATGATATCGGAGCGAGAAGGTTTAGCATAACCTGAGTGCGCTTTTTTTCTGTTGTTGGTCATTAAGCCCTCTCTACATCAGTGCAGTTGCGTAAGACACCATAGCCTCAAGAGTATATCAAAGCTTTGAACCAACATCACGTTCCCTTCTGGCTCGGCAAGCTGATGTCCCATCAGGCTTCAAACAATCTCATGAGCCCGGTAAATAAACCCCACGCAAGGCGATGAATCGCGCCGCTACGGCTATTGTGCGAATTGCGGTTTCATTGACTGAATGGCAGCAACGCGGCCGCGCGAATGATTACTGAAGCAGCTACGCCAGGCTAATTATCCGATCCGTTAGTGGCATACAGCGGCCATGACTCAAACAGATAGCCGTCGAAATCGATGTCGTCCACATCGGAGAACTCCAGCAGCAGTTGCTTGACGTTTTCCAGGTGCTGCCACATCGCCTGTTTCGCGGCGCGCGCGTCTTTCTTGATTAAGGCGGCGAGGATCTTTTTATGATCGTCGAGCCACTTTTTGCGGTAGTTGGTGTTGATCAGATGCCGGTGCAGCTGGCTCCACATCACGTTGTCTTCGCGCCACTGCCAGGATTGTTTGAACAGCTCCACCAGCATGCTGTTGTGCGTGGCTTCGGCAATCGCCAGGTGGAAATTGCGGTCGCCGTTTTCGCTGTCGTTCACTGCGCCTGACGCCAGTTCGCGCTCTTCCAGCGCCAGCGCCTGGCGCATTTTGATGATGTCCTCGCGCGTCGCCTGTAACGCAGCGAATTCGGCGATATTACTTTCCAGCAGCTGGCGGGCCTGTAGCATCTCAAACGGACCGGCCGCATTGCAGGCGGTTTGCGCAGCGGCACGCGGTGCCGGCGTGTCGTTGATCACATAAATGCCTGCGCCACGCCGCACTTCAATCAACCCTTCCAGCTCCAGCATAATCAGCGCCTCACGCACCAGCGTGCGCGTGACGTTCAGCAGCATCGCCAGTTCACGCTCCGGCGGCAACCGCTCACCAATCGCGTACTGTTTCTGCGTAATCATGTTGCGAAGCATCTCGCCCACTTCCTGATAGGGTCGCTGTGCTGAAGCTTGTGGTTTCATAACGCTCTTTTCTGCTGGTTCAGACATTAGGCCGCCAAATTTTCTACCCTGCACTATAACACAGGGCGTGATTTTCACCGTGGGTTAAGGGTGAAGTAGCGTCGGGCGTTATGGAAGCAGATATCCTGCAACATCGCGCCCAGCGCGGCTTCATCGTGCGGCACAATGCCGTCATGCACCCACTCGCCAAACAGATTGCACAGAATGCGGCGGAAGTATTCGTGCCGCGTATAAGAGAGAAAACTGCGCGAGTCGGTCAGCATGCCAACGAACTGACTGAGCAGCCCCATCTGCGCCAGCTGCTCCAGTTGCCGCAGCATCCCGTCACGCTGATCGTTGAACCACCAGCCAGAGCCAAACTGCATCTTGCCCGCCATGCCTGCGCCCTGAAAGTTACCCGCCATGGTAGCCAGCACTTCGTTGTCACGCGGATTGAGGCAGTAAAGAATGGTTTTTGGCAGCTGGTCATTGGTGTCCATCGCGTCCAGCAGGCGCGCCAGCGGCCAGGCAACAGGATGATCGCCGATGGAGTCGAAACCGCTGTCCGGGCCGAGCTGACGGAACATGCGCGTGCTGTTATTGCGGATCGCACCGATGTGTAACTGCATCGCCCAGCCACGGCGGGCATACTCCGCGCCCAGCCACACCAGCACGGCGGTGCTGAACTGCGCAATCTCCAGCTCGCTCAGCGCCGCACCGCTGCGGCGTCTGGCGAGAATGCCATCCAGCACGCTGTCGGCTGGCACCGCAGCATAGCGCAGCGTTTCAATGCCGTGGTCGGCGGCGCGGCAGCCATGGGCGGAAAAGTGGTCCAGACGGCGCAATAACGCCACACGTAGCGCATCAAAGCTGTCGATGCTGACATCTGCGGCGGCTTCCAGCCGGGTCAGATAATCGGTGAATCCTTCCAGTTCTATCTTAAACACCCGATCCGGACGCCAGCTCGGTGCCACCTCAATATCAAAGCTGCTGTCTTCAGCTATCTGACGATGGTACTGCAGGGAGTCAACCGGATCGTCGGTGGTGCCCACCATGCGTACGTTCATCTGGCGCATAATACCGCGTGCGGAAAATTCAGGCGTGGCCAGCTTCTCTGCACACTCATGCCAGATGCGCGGTGCGGTTTCCGGTCCAAACAGCGTGTCAGTGATACCGAACGGCCGGCGCAGCTCCAGATGCGTCCAGTGATAGAGCGGATTGCCAAGCGTTTTCGGCACGGTCTGCGCCCAGGCCAGGTATTTATCGTAATCGCTGGTGGTGTTACCGGTGATCAGTGATTCCTCTACGCCCGCCGCGCGCAATGCGCGCCATTTGTAGTGATCGCCCTCCAGCCAGATTTGCCCGAGGTTGGCAAACTGCCGGTCTTCTGCAATCTCCTGCGGATTGAGGTGGCAGTGGTAATCATAGATCGGCATCTCCGCCGCCACGTCGTGATACAGGCGGCGCGCCACCTCGCTGTGCAACAGAAAATCGTCATCCATAAAACGCTTCATTTGGCCTCCGGATTGAGGGATGCAACCGCGGCTCTGGCACCCTGCTGGCACAGGCGGTCATAGGTGTGTTGCAGGGCGGCAACAAAGGCCGGATTGGCGGGTAAGTCGTCCGCGAAGATCTCGTCAATGCCCAGCAGTGCCTGCACGCGGGCGGGACCTGAAGGGAACTGCTGATTAATCCGCTCAAACTTAGCGACCAGTGGATCAGCCACCGGGTAGCGCTCACCCTTTTCGTCTTCGCCGAGGATATAACGCATCCAGCCCGCGATGCCGAGCAGCAGATGCCGGCAGTCACTGCCGTGGTGCAGATGATAGCGCAGCGAATCCAGCATGCGCTGTGGCAGTTTCTGACTGCCATCGCTGGCAATTTGCGCCGTGCGATGGCGCAGCGACGGATTACTGAAGCGCTCAAGCAGTTGATGCGCATACGCGTTCAGATCGCTGCCTGCCGGCATCGTCAGCGTGGCCCGCTGTTCAGTCAGCATCAGCGACAGCGCGGCCTGACGGTAAGCGGGCAGCTGCATGGTCTCAGCGATAGTTTCACAACCGCCGAGGTAGCCAAGATATGCCAGAAACGAGTGTGTGCCATTCAGCAGACGCAGTTTCATCAACTCGTAGGGGGCGACATCCGGAACAAATTGCGCACCAACACGCTGCCAGTCGGGACGTCCCGCCACGAAGTTATCTTCGATCACCCACTGACGAAACGGCTCACAGGCGACACCACAGGGATCGGCGATGCCCAGCAGCCCGGTAATCTCGCGCTGCGTCTCCTCCGTCACGGCCGGCACGATGCGGTCAACCATGGTGCAGGGAAACGTGACCTGTTGCTCAATCCATGCCGCCAGCGCCGCATCTTGTCGTTGTGCCAGGCCGATGACCGCAGCCCGCGCGACGTGGCCGTTGTCACGCAGATTGTCGCATGACAGCACGGTAAAAGGCGCCAACCCGGCTTCACGCCGCAAGCGCAGCGCCTCAACGATAAAACCAATGGCAGATTTCGGCTGCCGGGGATGGGCCAGATCGTGCACGATCAGCGGATGAGTGCTGTCCAGTTCCCCGGTTGCGCCATGAGTGCAGTAGCCTTTTTCGGTTACCGTCAGCGAGACGATGGCGGTTTCCGCGCGGGCAAGCGCGTTAAGAATGCCGTCACAACCGTCCAGCGCCGGGTGCAGCGCGGAGTGCACGGAACCAATGATTTTGACGTCATGACGCGTCGCACCTTGCTCGGTGACGCTGTAGAGCAAATTCTGAGCGCGCAATTGTTCCACCAGCAGTCTGCCGCTGGCCGACATCAGGTTGACCTCGCAAATGCCCCAGTCGCTGTCGCTCATCTCCAGCAGATGGTGCTGATAGAGCGCCTGATGCGCGCGATGAAACGCACCGCAGCCGATGTGCACGATGCGCGGCACCAGCCGCTGCTGCTGCCATGCGGGCCGCGCCACCTTAATGCTGGCGTCGGCAAGGTTGTGTTGCATGTAAACTCCTCAGTGTCCGGCGCGACTGCGCGTCCGCCGGGCAAGCGGTACAGGGCGACCGGCGTCAGAAAAAGGCGCGGTGTATCGCCAGCTCAACGCCACGAATCTCAGCCAGACCTTTCAGCCGGCCAATCGCGGAATAGCCCGGGTTGGTTTTCTTATGCAGATCGTCCAGCATCTGATGCCCGTGGTCGGGCCGCATCGGGATCAGGTCTTCCTGTCCCGCATTACGACGGCGCTGCTCCTCTTCGGCAATCGCTTTGATCACCGCAAACATATCGACATCACCGCCAAGGTGCGCGGCTTCGTGGAAAGTTTTGGGGTTGGCTTCACGCCGGGTTGAGCGCAGATGGGCAAAATAGATGCGCGGCCCAAAACGTTTCACCATGCCGGCTAAATCATTTTCCGCCAGTACGCCGTAGGAGCCGGTACACATCGTAAAGCCGTTGGCCGGGCTGTCGATGGTGTCGATCATCCACTGCAGATCGTCGGCATTGGAGACGATACGCGGCAGGCCGAGGATCGGACGCGGCGGATCGTCCGGATGTACCGCCATACGAATACCGACCTCTTCAGCGACCGGGATAATGCCGAGCAGAAACGTGGCAAAGTGCTCGCGCAGCCGGGCTTTGTCGATGCCGTCATAGCGCGCCAGCTGAGCACGGAACTGCGCCAGCGTGTAGCCCTCTTCCGCGCCAGGTAATCCGGCGATGATGTTACGCGTCAGCCGCAGCTTGTGCTCTTCGCTCATGCTGGCGAAGCGCGCAGCGGCCTGGGCTATCTCGTCAGCGCTGTAATCATTTTCTGCGCCCTGACGCTGCAGGATATGCAGCTCGAATACCGCAAATTCAATCTGATCGAAGCGCAGCGCTTTCGCGCCATCCGGCAGCTCGAACGCCAGATCGGTGCGCGTCCAGTCCAGAATCGGCATGAAGTTGTAGCATACGGTGTGGATGCCGCACTGCGCCAGATTGCGCAGCGACTGCTGATAGTTGCTGATCCACTTTTGGCACTGCCCGCTGCCGGTTTTGATCTCCTCATGGATCGGCACACTCTCCACCACCGACCAGACCAGCCCGGCCGCCTCAATCATCGCTTTGCGCTGCAAAATCTCCTCAACCGGCCACACCTCGCCGTTAGGGATGTGATGCAGGGCAGTCACAATGCCGGTAGCGCCCGCCTGTCGGGCATCGGCGAGTGAAACGGGATCGTCAGGGCCATACCAGCGCCAGGTCTGCTTCATGTCGTTCTCTCCTGCGGGCCTGAGCATCATCCTCAAAGCCCTTCCATTTTGGTTGACCAATTTTACAAGCGAAGCGCTTTATGAGCCATAAAAAGCGCCTGCGCAGCGTCAAATTCGGCTTTTCACCGTTGGAAGTCAACCTGATAAATGATTTTGGTTAACCAGATCACAAATACCGCATCAGGCTGGCGACCACCTGACCTAACTGTGGTTCATTCCCGGCGGATAGGTAAAACAGGACGCATCACGCCACGCCCGGCAATCAAGGGCCAGGGTTATGCGCTGGCCGGTATGGACTCCACCTCCGGCCAGGCAGTCACAGACGTTGCTCACACATGCTGTTAATAATGAATGGAGAATCCGATGAACCGCAGTTTGAATCCAGGGATTGCCGCAACCGGCACGAAACGCGTCATCCGTCATCTGCGCTGGTGGGTGCTGGTGCTGTTTCTCGCCGGCGTCACTGTCAACTACATTACCCGTAACTCGTTAGGCATACTGGCGCCCGAGCTGAAAACCAGTCTCGGCATCACTACAGAACAATATTCATGGATAGTCGGCGCTTTTCAGCTGGCTTATACCTTCTTTCAACCGATCTGCGGCTGGCTGATTGATGTCATTGGCCTCAAACTCGGCTTCTTCATCTGCGCCACCATCTGGGCGCTGGCCTGTCTGTTCCATGCCGGCGCCGCCAGCTGGTTGCACCTGGCCATTTTGCGCTTTGTCATGGGCGGAGCTGAAGCGGCCGCCACGCCAGCTAACGCCAAAGTGATTGGTGAATGGTTCCCGAAAAAAGAGCGTCCGATTGCGGCCGGCTGGGCCGGCGTCGGCTTCTCGATTGGCGCCATGCTGGCGCCTCCCATCATCTACTTTGCCCACGCCTCGTTCGGCTGGCAGGGCGCATTCCTGTTTACCGGCTGTCTGGCTCTGGGCTGGGTAGTGCTGTGGTGGCTGTTGTATCGCGATCCGGAACGTAACCCGAATCTCAGCAGCGATGAGCTGGCCTTTATTCGTCAGGATAATGAGCCACCGGCGGTCAAACTGCCCTTCTTCAAAGCCCTGAAAACCGTCTCCAGAAACAAGCGTTTTTACGGTATCGCCATTCCCGCTTTTATGGCTGAACCGGCATGGGGCGTGCTGAGCTTCTGGGTACCGCTCTATCTGGCAAAAGATCTGGGAATGGACCTGAAACAGATTGCCATGTTCGCCTGGCTGCCGTTCCTCGCGGCGGATCTCGGCAGTGCAGCCAGCGGCTACCTGACGCGCATCTATACCCGGCTGTTTGGCTTCAGGCAGGTAAATTCCGTTGTCGCCAGCTCGGTCACCGGCGCCTTTCTGATGCTGTCGCTGGCGCTGGTGGCGATGACCAAAGACCCCTATGTCGCGATTGCCCTGATCTCAATTGGCGGTTTTGGTCACCAGATCATCTCGTGCATGTTAAGTGCGCTGGTGGTGGAAAAATTTGATAAGGGCCAGATGGCCACGGTGAATGGCATGCGCGGCTCGTTTGCCTGGATCTCCAGCTTCCTGTTTTCGCTGGTGATTGGCGTGACGGCTGACAAAATCGGCTTTAACCCGCTGTTTGTCGCCATGGGCTTCTTTGACCTGATCGGTGCAGTCTTCCTGATTGCGTTTATTGCTGAGCGTCGTTCAGCGACCCAATGAAGTAGGTAACGATGAAAACCTTAAAAAACTGGTCTTTAGCCCATTCTGATCGTCACCATGTGGTGCTTAACGTCGATGGCAAACACCATCTGTACCTGTACGTGCTGGAAAAAGGTTTGTTCCGCGTGGTGATCAAGCGCCACGGCAACTACAGTCTGGACCGCACCTGGAGCATTGCGCCGGAACAGGATGTTCCGTGGGAAGGGCGTCCGCGCGACAGCCTGGCCGGGTTTAGCCTGCCCGGCTTTACGCTGGAGGAAGAAGCCAATTGTCTGACCATCAGTACCGACACGCTGCGCGTGATAGTGCGTCAGCCGCTGGCGCTGGAGTGGCAGTACCGTGATGCCGCTGGCCACTGGCAACTGCTGACCGGCGATCGCCCCACCAGTGCCTATCAGATCAACGCACACGGCGACGGCGTAGCGCACTATCAGCGCCGCATGGCAGACGACCGCTACTACGGTCTGGGCGAAAAAACTGGCGATCTGCAACGCAACGGCAAACGCTTTGAGATGCGTAATCTGGATGCCATGGGTTACAACGCCTCCTCCACCGATCCGCTGTACAAACATGTGCCCTTCACCCTCACGCGGCGTAACGACGTCAGCTTTGGCCTGTTCTACGATAACCTCAGCACCAGCTGGTTCGATCTGGGTAACGAGCTGGATAACTATCACCAGCCGTATCGCCGCTGGCAGGCGGAGAGTGGCGATATCGATTACTACCTGTTTGTCGGTAAGCGGGTGCTGGATATCACCAAAACCTTCGTGCGCCTGACCGGCAAAACGCTGTTCGGCCCCAAATGGAGTCTGGGCTACAGCGGCTCGACCATGCACTACACCGATGCGCCGGACGCGCAAAACCAGCTGATGAACTTCATCCGCCTGTGTGAGGAGCACGCTATTCCGTGCGACTCCTTCCAGCTCTCTTCGGGTTATACCTCGATCAACAACAAGCGTTATGTGTTCAACTGGAACTACGACAAAGTGCCGCAGCCGGAAGCGATGAGTCAGGCATTTCACGATGCCGGGCTGCGCCTGGCGGCCAACATCAAACCCTGCCTGCTGCAGGATCACCCGCGCTATGAAGAAGTCGCGGCTCAGGGACTGTTTATCCGCGATTCGGAAGAAGATGTGCCAGAGCGCTCGGTGTTCTGGGATGATGAAGGATCGCACCTCGATTTCACCCATCCGCAAACGGTGGCCTGGTGGCAGGAGAACGTCACCCGTCAGCTGCTGGAAAAAGGCATCGACGCCACCTGGAACGATAACAACGAGTATGAAGTCTGGGACGGCGAAGCACGCTGTCACGGCTTCGGCACGCCGATTGCCATCAAGCATATTCGCCCGGTGATGCCGCTGCTGATGATGCGCGCCTCGATGGAAGCGCAACAGCGCTTTGCCCCCGAACAGCGACCGTTCCTGATTTCGCGCTCCGGCTGCGCCGGGATGCAGCGCTACGTGCAAACCTGGAGCGGCGATAACCGCACCAACTGGACCTCGCTGCGCTACAACATTCGCATGGGCCTCGGCATGAGCCTGTCCGGCTTGTATAACGTCGGTCACGACGTCGGCGGCTTCTCGGGCGATAAACCCGACGCGGAGCTGTTTGTGCGCTGGGTGCAGAATGGCGTCATGCATCCGCGCTTCACCATTCATTCGTGGAATGACGATCACACCGTGAATGAGCCGTGGATGTATCCTTCGGTCACACCCGCGATTCGGGCGGCTATCGCGCTGCGCTATCGCCTGCTGCCGTATCTCTACACGCTGCTGTGGCAGGCGCATGCGGACGATGAACCGATGCTGCGCCCGACGTTCCTCGATCATGAACACGATGCCCAGACCTTTGCTGAGTGTGATGAATTCCTGCTCGGCCGCGATCTGCTGGTCGCCAGCGTGGTGGAACCTGGCCAGCGTGAACGCCGCCTGTGGCTGCCCGACAACCAGACAGGCTGGTATGATTTCGCCACGCAGCAGTGGTATAGCGGGGGTCAGTGGATCACCTTGCCTGCGCCCCTGGAAACGCAGCCGCTGCTGGTGCGCGCAGGTGCGGCACTGCCATTCAGCGAGCGTATTGCTCACGTCGACGCCGCCGCAGACGATCGTCGCACGCTGCAGCTCTACACGTTGCAGGGCAAAGGCGTTAGCCACGGCGAACTGTTCGAAGATGATGGCGAATCCTGGGGCTATCAGCAGGGTAATGCGCTGTGGCTGCAGTGGGAAATGCGCTGCGAAGCCACAGCCATTCACCTCAGGTTACGGCGCAAGGGTGACTATCAGCCGGCATGGCAAACGTTGCAGATTGCCCTGCCCGCCGGTGAACAGCGTGCGCTGTTTATCGACGGTGTCGCCGCAGGCGCTGCGTCAGCCGACGTGACGCTGGCTCAGATTTCCCGCAGCTGATAAACCACAAGAGCGCACCGATGTCGGGTGCGCCTGCTTAACTTCAGCCCGTTCTTCTCTCCCTCAGCGGCTTACACCAACACGCTATCTGCCCGTTTTCTGTCCCGACGCTATCCCGCGAATAAATCTATCCGGTTTAATACGCTTATTTCACCGCCCTGCTCACCCGATTAATCCTGGTTGCTTACTAATATAATAGCTGCGCTTAATGCAGGCATAAGCGTTTACTGCTGAGGCGATTGCGTAAAACATGACGACGCACTGGCTAAGCCATCGCAATAATATGCCTCAACACGGAAACGCCGCGGTTTAAGCAATATTCAACTGTGGCGCGCTATTAGTCATTAAGACGACATTAATCGGGTAATTCCCGACTTCTTAAAGGGCCTCTGTGATGAGAAGATTGCTGTTACCGATGATAGCTTTACTTGCCAGCCACGCCACCTTTGCCGCCGACGGTCAAATCACGTTCGTCGGCGCGATCGTTGAACCCTCCTGTGATTATGCCGTGACGCGCAGCGTCTCGCTGAACTGCACGCGCGAAGGGATTAAAAAGAGCAAAACCCTGCAGGTTAATGGTGCCGCGCGTGAATTACCTTACGCGCTGGGCACCGCGCGCATTATCCGTGAGCGTGGTTTGACTTTTCTGCAGGTAGAATATAATTGATGGTTTTAAGCCTGATTTACTCAGCTGCTCATTATCGTGTCATTATCACTGCATGGCAAAGGAATGCTTTATAAAACAGTGTTTCTCTTAACCTATCCTGGCATTTCACTTCCAAAATAACAGGCACCTGATTAATCTGGCATCCAACGCTTCAGTCTGCAGATATTTTTAACTGCACGATGAGGGATATAAGCATCATTTGCGACATCATGATTTTATATAAATATAGCAATATAGCGCCTGAACCAACAGGCCGGTGCCGACCAGCGCCTTTACGGTGCCGCCGGAAATGCCCCGTCTGATGGCCGCGGCCGGGTATTCAGCTCGCGCGCCTGATCGCCCATAGTACATTGACTTCTTTCGTGGCGCAGGTACATTTTACGCCATGAAAACCTTTCTGATTATTGTCCCGGACGGCGGCATGCTGTTCGAAGCGGCGGGTATCGCCGACATCCTCATGCACGCCAACCTGCACCAGCCGGTGGGCGTTGCTGGCGTACGCTATCGCATCAGCATCGCGACCACGCAGCCGCACCAGGTGATCCACGGCCAGTCTGGCCTCAATCTGCTCGCCGACCTCAAACTGGCTGAACTCGATCCGCGCGAACGCTGGGACACCATCATGATTACCGGCCGCGGTGATAACCCCGAAGAACGCAACATGGTGGTGGACTGGATTAAGCTGGCTGCCCCACAGGCGCGCCGCGTGGTGTCGATTTGCGGGGCGGCGATGCTGCTGGCGGAGGCGGGATTGCTGGATGGCCGGCGCGCCACCAGCCACTGGCGTCTGCTGGACACGCTGCAGGCCAGCTATCCGCGCGTGCAGGTCGAAGGCGGCCCGCTGTATATTCAGGATGGCCCAATCTGGACCTCCGGCGGCGTCAGTTCCGGCTTCGATCTGACGCTGGCGCTGGTAGAGGAAGATTTTGGTTTCAGCGTGGCGCGCGACATCGCACAGGATATGGTGATGTATCTGCGTCGTCCCGGCGGCCAGATGCAGTTCAGCCGCTTTCACCTGCAGTCCGTCAGCGAGTCGGGGCCGATTGCTCAGCTGCAGAGCTGGATCGCCGCCCATCTGGCGGAAGACCTGTCGGTGGAGAAACTCGCAGCCCAGGTGGCGATGAGCCCGCGTAACTTTACCCGCGTGTTCAGCCGCGAAACCGGCGTTTCACCGGCGCGCTATGTGGCAGAAGCGCGGCTGGCGGCGGCGCGCGAGCGGCTGGAGCAGACGCGCGAGACGCTGGAACGCATTGCCATCGCCACCGGCTTTGGCAGCAGCATCAACCTGCGGCGCAGCTTCGAGCGCCAGCTGCATCTCACGCCTAACGAATATCGCCAGCGCTTTCACAGCCGCAAAATGGCGTAAAGTGATCCTTTTTTGTCGTTTACGCCAGCGAGCCTCCGGCCTACAGTGACTGCAGTAACTTCACTAAGGAGTCAGTCATGATCAAGGTAGGCATTAACGGTTTTGGCCGTATCGGACGTAACGTATTCCGCGCCGCGCTGGGCAGCAGCGACATTGATATTGTGGCGATTAACGATCTCACCGATAGTAAAACGCTGGCGCATCTGCTGAAGCACGACTCCCTGCTGGGTCGGTTGCCGGCAGAAGTCAGCGCTGGCGACGGCGAGCTGCGCATTGATGGCAAACCAGTGCGGGTGTTCAGCGAGCGCGATCCGGCCAATATTCGCTGGCGTGACGTGGGCGTGGATATTGTCATCGAAGCCACCGGCTTTTTTACCGAGCGTGACAAGGCCGCGGTGCATATCACGCACGGCGGCGCCAAACGCGTGATCATCTCTGCGCCGGGCAAAAATGATGATTTGACGATTGTGATGGGCGTCAACGACCAGCGCTACGATCCGCAACAGCACTTTGTAGTGAGCAACGGCAGCTGTACCACTAACGGCCTGGCACCCGCCGCGCAGGTGCTGCATCAGGCGTTTGGTATTGAGCACGGTCTGATGAACACCACCCATGCCTATACCAACAGCCAGGCGCTGCATGACCAGCCAGAGAAAGATCTGCGCGGCGCGCGTGCGGCGGCGCTGTCGATTGTGCCCTACTCCAGCGGCGCAGCTAAAGCGCTCGGCCGGGTGATTCCGGAACTGGAAGGCCGCTTAACCGGTTACTCGCTGCGCGTGCCGGTGCCGGTGGTGTCGGTGGTGGATCTGACGGTGACGCTGAAACGCGACGTGACGGCCGAAGAGGTGAATGACGCCTTTAAAGCCGCTGCTGCTGCGGGTCCGCTGCAGGGTATCCTCGGCTACAGCGATGAGCCGCTGGTCTCCAGCGATTATCAGGGCGATGCGCGCTCATCGATTATCGACGGCTTATCCACGCTGGTGATTGGTGGCAACCTGGTGAAGATCCTTGCCTGGTACGATAACGAATGGGGCTTCTCCAACCGTCTGGTTGACCTCGCACGCCTGATGGCACAGCGCGGTCTGTAATCTCCCCGGCGGCGTGCGCCCGACCCGCGCACGCCGCGCTAATGCGCCAGATAGAAGATCAGATGCATTCCCGGTGCCTGCTCAATTTGCAGCGAGGTAAAGGTATATGTCTGCATCCTGCCTTCGACATCAATCAGGGTTTTATTGCCCGCGCCGATTTTCCCCACATCATGGTCATTCCACAGCGTGCGAAACCCGGCGCTGCGCGCCAGCAAATCCTCGATCACCACCTCGAATTCCTGCGACTGATTGCTGGCGGCATAACCGGCGCGAAACGCCGACAGCGTATGGCGCGCCGCCTCTTCCCAACCATGAATGCGCTGCTGGTAGGCTTCACTGATGAACATCAGCTTGAGCGAGTTGCGATCCGCCGGCGGCAGGGCCGCCCAGTCGACAATCAGCGACTGCGCTGCCGGATTCCAGTAGACAATATCCATGTTGGCGCGGCGCACAAATGCCGGATGCGGGTCCAGCGCATCCACCATCGCCCTTACTTCAGGCGGCAACTCATGACTGAAGGGTTGCGAGTGTGCGTTACCAAACACCAGCGCTTCAAGATACTCCTGCTCGGTAACCGAGAGCTGTAGCACTTTGCCGATGCGCTGCAGCGCGGCGGGCGAAATACTGATGTCGCGCCCCTGCTCGAGCCAGGTATACCAGCTGACGCTGACTGCTGCCAGCTGTGCCACTTCTTCGCGCCGCAGTCCGCTAACGCGCCGGTTTTGCCGGCTGAAGCCATAGATCTGCGGATCAATACGCGCGCGCTGGCGGGTAAGGAAGTTTTTCACATCTTCACCACGCGATTTGACGGCCTGGGTATGACCTGTAGTCATAGGATAAACCACCCCATTTTTCACTGAATGATTGACATTTACTATCACCGGACAGAGTAAGGTATCTCAGCGGAGTAAAGCAAAGTATGTCAGCAGATTCAGTTTCCGCCGGACGGCAAGCAGTCCGGCACACCCGGGTGAGCCTGATCACCATGCTCACCGGCATGGTGACCCTGATTGTGGTAATGGGTATCGGCCGCTTTTCACTCACGCCGCAGATCCCGCTGATGATCGCCAACGGTCACCTGACGCTCTCCAGCGCTGGCGTGCTGGCGGCCATGAATTACATCGGCTACCTGCTGGGCGCACTGCACGTGAGCCGCATCACTGCCCATCACGCGCGCTACCTGAAGGCCGGTTTGCTGGCCACCGCGCTGGTGACCCTGCTCTCCGGCTTTAGTCATGCCTGGGTACTGCAGTGCCTGTTCCGTGTGGTGGCGGGTATCGGTGGTGCCTGGGCCCTGATTATCGTCACATCCTGGACGCAGATGGTGCTGGCACAGCAGCAGGCCCCGCGCATGTCCGCCGCGGTATTTGCCGGCCCGGGAGCTGGCATCACTCTGAGCGGCGTGCTGGCGTGGCTTATCACCCGGTTACACCTGAATGACGATCGCGCCTGGCAATGCTATGGCGTGGTAGCGCTGGCTGGCGTGCTGCTGCTGTGGCGCGCGCTGCCCGCGTCGCTCCCCGCCCGGCAGCGGGAAAGTGCGCCGGCGGCACCGGGTAGTGCGGTAAAACGGCTATGGCTGGCCTATACGCTGGCCGGTTTCGGCTATATTTTGCCCGCGACGTTTCTGTCACAAATGGCGCACAGCCTGTTTGCGCAGGGTCAGCTGGCAACGCTTTTCTGGCCGCTGTTTGGACTTTGCGCAGTGGCTGGTGTGGTGCTGATTATGCTGTTTTCTGCGCGCCTGAATACGCGCCTCAGCCTGGCGTGGGTTATGATCCTGCAGGGGTTGGGCGTGGCCAGCGGCGTGCTCATCCCGGGCGTGAGCGGGCTGCTGATCTCAACGGTGATGGTCGGGCTGGGGTTTCTTTCGATTATGCAGCTGTCGATGCAGCTGGCGCGCGCCGTCTCCAATATCAGCGTGGCAAAAACCGTGGCGATATTGACGTCAGGCTATGCCACTGGCCAGCTAATCGGGCCGCTGATCTCCGCCGCCAGCGTGCAGATTTTTGCTTCCCTGCACCCCGCGCTGCTGCTGGCCGCTGGCGGACTGGTGCTGGGCGGACTGCTGGTGCTGCGCATCCGCCCGCACTGACGCGCTTACTTCAATGCCATCGCCTGCTTTAGCGTGAAGAACAGGTCGGTCTGATCGGTCAGGCCGACCACATTCGCCGCGTGCGGACCGTAGGCCGCGATGCGCAGTTGGGTGCCGGTGTGCTCCTGGGAATCCTCTTCCGAGTTACCGTAGCTGATGGTCATCACCGCGCCATCTTTGGTGTTGAGCGCCTGAGTCAGACCCGGCGCTTTAGTGCCGTTTTCGACGATCTGGCTGCTGTGCGCGTGATCGGCGGTGACCACTACCAGCGTATCGCCGTGCTCGCGCGCATACGCCAGCGCCACCTGCACCGCCTCATCTAAATCGACGGTTTCACCAATCTGACCGCACGGGTTAGCAGCGTGATCCTGCTTGTCAATCGACGCGCCCTCCACCTGCAGGAAGAAGCCGTTGTCGTTGTGGCTGAGCAGGTCGATGGCTTTTTGCGTCATCTGCGCCAGGGTTGGCATTGATGCCGGACGATCTTTGTTGACCTCACAGGTCACCACCGGTTTATCCAGATTACCGTGATAGCTGGCTTTCGGCCCCTGCCAGCGCACCGGCATGTTGTCCTCCGAGAACAGCCCCAGCAGTGGCGTCTGTTGATTCGCCTGCTGTACCGCATTCAGCGCGGCGAGATTATCGACCAGCTGGAACCCCCTTATTTCGGCCTGCTCGCGCAGGGTTTTGCCCTGATAGTCGCCCGCTTTAGCCCGCTCAGCGAAAGATTTGGCACCGCCGCCCAGGGTGACGTCGGGACGGGTTTGCAGCAGCTGCTCGCTGATCGATCCTTTCCCGCCCTGCTCCAGCGCGTTACCCGGACACAGCTCGCTGGTTTTTTCCGGGCCGTAGCATTTGCGCGAGGTAACGTGCGCCATCAGCGCGGCCGGCGTGGCATCCTGCAGTTCTGCGGTCGAGACGTTGCCGGTGGCTTTACCGGCTGCTTTCGCCAGTTCAAGCAGCGTGACCTGATCTGTGCCGTTGACATCGACGCCAATCGCGCCGTTATAGGTTTTCGTGCCGGTGGCCCAGGCGGTGGCCGACGCGGCAGAATCCGTTACGTAGTTTGGCTTGTGCGTTTTCTTGTCCAGCGAGTAATGGGTGTACTGGCCGGTGAGCGGCAGCGCATCAATACCGGGAAAGAAGCCGCCGGCCCCCATCGCCTGATTGCGTGCCGCGGTGATTTCGGAATCGCCCATGCCATCGCCAATCAGCAGGATGACATTCTTCGCCGTGCTATTGCTCAATGAGGCTTTCAGCGCCTCGGTCTGGTCGCCACTCAGGCGACGCGCCCCGCCGTGCTGGGTGATATCGCCGGTGGCGGCGCGTTGATAGCTGGCGCTCTCTGCCAGCGCGGACGTGGCGGTGAGTGAAGCCAGCAGAGAGAGCGTGAAAAGAGGTAAGCGTTTCATTTATCAGCATCCTTATCCGTAGATATAACCAAATGTTTCCGCCGACAAGTCTGCGACAGTGCGGTGACACTTTTGTGTCAGTTAAGGAATGTTTTGATGACAAAACCGGCAAAGTGGAGAGGCTTAAGGCAATCTGCGCAGAGGTTAAGCGAATAGAAAAAAAGGAGAAAATAGCCCTTGACCCTTATCGCTGAACTCCCTATAGTAGCGCCCCGTTGACCCAGTGCGGTCAGCAAACAAAATGTGGTGAGGTGTCCGAGTGGCTGAAGGAGCACGCCTGGAAAGTGTGTATACGGCAACGTATCGGGGGTTCGAATCCCCCCCTCACCGCCATCATTCAGAGAAGAGCCTGTACGCAAGTACGGGCTTTTTTCATTTATATTCTCCAGACGTGGGGGGATGAGAATCCCCGATGGGGGGTTCGACAACTGGCGCATGCCAGTTGGACAGCGGAGCCTGCGACGCTGCCCGCAGGGTGAGCGAAGCTCATCAATCCCCTCTACCATTTGTAACAAGACTTCAGGCGGACGAAACCGCTTGTGAATTGATTACAGAGACACAGTTCTACAAAATCAGCAAAAAAATGCACGTGAAGTGCACGTGCACTTTGATGCCATGAAAGCCTCTGACTATCGACAGGAGCTTTTTCATTTTTTATTCTCCTTGCAGCACCGACCCCGCGATCTGGCGACCCCGCTACCTCATTTGATGCCACAATCCATCACAAATCTGCCCAACAACTCTGCACACTCACCGCTTTTGTGCCACAGGACGCATAATCGAAAGATCCCCTTTCGCTGCAATATCGCGTGGGCAGCGGACCGTGTACTCTTACCGGAAATTCTGCAGGATATCCTTTTCATCCACTGATGATGTCACTGAATTCAGAGGGAATGCGCGATGACCAGACTGAAAAAGCACCGGCCATGTTCCGGCCACTCTCTTCGCTGTTTAATGAGACGGACGAACGATCGCCTGACGGGAGAGCGTTAACATGGCCGTTCAGTCAAACGTATCCCATATTCTTAACGAACTCGCGCACAACGCCCGGCAGATAGACGAGAGCCAGGCGCAGGCATTGATCGCACAAATTCGCAGCGCGAAACACATTTTCCTGCAGGGTGCCGGGCGCAGCGGCATTGCTATCCGCGCGTTCGCTAACCGTCTGTTGCATCTGGGTTTCTCTGTCAGCATGGTGGGTGAAATCTCGTCACCCCACTCCAGACCTGGCGATTTATTGATTATTGGTTCTGGCAGTGGCGAAACCGCGAGCCTGAAAGCACTGGCGCTGAACGCCGTTGAGCGCGGTGTCGATGTGGCGCTGATTACCCTGAAAGCAGATTCAGGCATCGGCAGACTGGCCAAATGCGTGTTGGTGTTACCCGGCACCGTTAAAACCGATAACGCACGCAGCGCCGGACGATTCTCGCAGCCAATGGGCTCGGCCTTTGAGCAGCTTTGCTTCATCACCTGTGACGCCATGGTGCTTGAAATCATGCATCAGTGCGGTGAAACCAGCGAGAGCATGTTCAGCCGCCATGCGGACTTCGAATAACAGCATAACGTGTTTCCCGAACGTCGCTGATTTATACGCGGCAAACCTGAGAGCGAAACCCTGTGTGGTGATAATGTGTCGCCGCTGATACGGGTGTACAGGTTAGATAATTTATTCTGTTTATATTTAAGCGTAATTGATTTCCCTGGTGCCGGACTCAGTTATTGATGTGGATAAGGCCACGCATGATCGAGGCCGGTTGATGACAGGATGCCCGTGACGGCCAGCCAGGTGATCACCAGCGCGAAGACAATAATTGCTGTAATTTCAATTGATTTAATCCAATGACGCTTAGCCATAAATCCCCCTTCTCAGTTCAGGTGTTTGTACACGCTTCTCTGAAGATAAGATGTTACCGGTAAAGCGCAAGCGTTGATCACATCATGAAACATAAAGCACAGCTTATTGATTATTTGCGGCGCGAAAATTTGGCATAGCCGATTACCCGTCTGCTGGCGTCCTGGTGCATCCGGGTTTTTCGTGGGGTGAGTGATGTTATCCTTCAGACGCTGCGTGCACCGGGCTAAGCGCATCCGTTGCCGCTAACCCATTTTTGTGACGCACAATATCCGCCATGATTGCCAGCGCGATCTCCGCCGGGGTTTTGCTGCCGATATCCAGACCAACCGGTGCGTGAATGCGCTGCAACTGCGCCGGCGTCAGCTCCGCAATCGCGCTCAGGCGCGCTTTGCGTTTGGCGCTGTTGCGCTGCGAGCCCATCGCACCGAGATAAAATGCCGGCAGATTGACCGCTTCCATCATGGTGAGATCGTCAATACGCGCATCATGCGTCAGCGAGAGGATCGCCGTAGCGGCATGGCAGCCCTCGCGTTCCAGATACACCGCCGGAAACTGCTGCACCAGTTTGACGTCCGGTGCCAGTTCGGCCGCCATATTGCTCAGCACCTCTTCACGGTGTTCACAGACGATGGTTTCGAATCCCAGCGCCAGCGCGAAGTTGGCACAGTACACGGCGACGCTGGAGAGTCCGGCAAGGATCAGGCGCGGCGCGGCACTGAGGGTCAAAACGATTTCACCGTCAGTGACCTGGGTGCGGGTGCGGCGGGTATATGGCGCCGGTTCGAGCGCGTGACACGGCTGCGGCAGCGTCAGGCGTTTGGTGATGGCACGCGCGCCGGACAGCGCATCCTCCAGCTGCTGTAAATAGCGCAGCGTGGCGGCCCCGGCAGGCAACCGTTCGACCAGAATATCCAGTACGCCGCCACACGGCAGCGCGCGGTCAGGCGTGTCGCCCCCCTCACCGTAGCGCACCAGTTGACTGGCAGCAGAGAACGCCTGCTGCTGAACGCGGGTGATAAAATTCTCCTCGACGCAGCCGCCGGAAAGGGAACCGCTGTAGCGCCCATCGGCGCGAATCACCATCATCGCGCCCGGCGGGCGCGGCGATGATCCGTACGTGCTGAGCACGGTACACAGCCACACCGGCTGCGCTTCCGCCCACTGCTGCGCCATCCTTACCACCTGCACATCAAGAGAGTGCATGACTTTCTCCGCTCATCGTTTCCGCCCTTTTTCTTCCCGTAAGCATAGCAATGAAAAACCCGGCCGCAGCCGGGTTGAGATTAGCTATTTTATCAAGGTTAACTGTAAGCATGCAGCGTACGCTGGCACAGTGCCGAGCGAACGCAGTCGTCTTTACCGAAACGCACCACGCCAATCATCTCATCCTCTTCGAAGCGCGCCAGCGCATCGGCAAGGCCAGATTTGACGCTGGCGGGCAGGTCGCACTGAGTGACATCACCGTTGACAATGACCGTGACGTTTTCGCCCAGGCGGGTCAGGAACATCTTCATCTGCGCAGCGGTGACGTTTTGCGCCTCATCCAGAATCACCACCGCATTCTCAAAGGTACGTCCGCGCATATAAGCGAAGGGCGCGATCTCTACCTTGGCGATTTCGGGTCGCAGGCAGTACTGCATAAAGGAAGCGCCGAGACGTTTAACCAGAACGTCGTAAACCGGTCGGAAATAGGGAGCGAATTTCTCGGAGATGTCTCCTGGCAGGAAACCGAGATCTTCATCCGCCTGTAAAACCGGGCGCGTCACAATGATCCTTTCGATGTCCTTATTGATCAGGGCCTCGGCTGCTTTCGCAGCGCTGATCCAGGTTTTACCGCAGCCGGCTTCACCGGTCGCGAATATCAGCTGTTTCGTTTCTATGGCGTTAAGATAGTGCGCCTGAGCATCGTTTCTGGCCTCAATTGGTGACCGGTCACGCACATCGCGCGCCATGCCAATTGCATCCAGCCCACCCATCTGCACCAGCGAAGTGACCGATTCTTCTTCACGCTGACGATGACTGCGAGAGTCATTGCGAAGCACTCGGCGGGCTTCACGACGCGCTTTGATCACTGCTTTCTGTCTTCCCATAGTGGCACCTTACAGTTGGTTTCATTTATCGCGGCGGATCACCCGCGGCGATGATTTGAACGCTTTAGAGGTTTTGTTGGCTTCCTTGTAAGCCGTATCGAGCCAGTGAGAAAAGTGTGCAACAACGCCGAAACGCTGCCGCGCACCGGTAAACATCGGAAAAGAATTCGAAGGCGATAAAAGAAAAGTGAAGAGGATTCTCACGCGGGAGGCAATCCCCCGCAGCGTACTGCGCTAGCTGAAGTGTATTTAACTGTCCGTATAAGGACCGGGCCATGCGCGAACTCCAGTGGACTTAGCCACACAACTGACGACGCTATGACTAAAGTTCATCATATTTCCGCCGATTTGCAACACTATTTTTACTTTATGGCAAAGAAAACCCGCGCGGCGCAGCCTTAGCCCGGTGCGCTTAAATTAAATTAATATTACTATTCAGTAAGATAGGTAATTCAGAACTTAACAAACTGTTTCAGAAAATTCGGACGTCACAGCGAGACAGGAGAAATTTAAGGCGGGCTTAACAGCAGCGCCCGGCACCGCTAACGGCGGACAAGCGCTGTACATTAATTAATCAGGCTTCGAGCAACGGCTGCCCCAGATAATGATTTTTGTCCGCCACGCCGGGCAAAACAAAAAAGTATCCGCCGCCGATGGGACGAATATATTCTTCCAGCGCTTCGCCGTTGAGCCGTTTCTGCACGGTAATAAAGCCTTTGCTTAAATCGTGCTGATAACAGACGAACAGCAGTCCCATATCCAGCTGCCCTGCCCCGGTAATCCCCGAGGAATAGCTGTAGCCGCGCCGCAGCATCAGGCTGCTGTCGGTTTGCGGCGTGCGCGGATTGGCGAGCCGGATATGCGCATCCAGTGCGATGATCTCGCCGTCCGGATCGCGGGCGTAATCCGGCACGTCGTGCTCGTGCTGCATCCCCAGCGGCGCGCCGGACAACTTCTCACGACCAAAAATGGTTTGCTGCTCGCCCAGCGGCGTGCGGTCCCACATTTCAACGTGAAAACGGATGATGCGTACCGCCTGATAGCTGCCGCCGTGCGTCCACGCCGGTTCCTGCTGTTCTGGTGTCACCCACAGCAGCTGGTCCATCAACTGAGTATTGTGGGTATCCGGATTGGCGGTGCCATCCTTGAAACCCAGCAGGTTGATCGGCGTTTCGCGCCCTTTGCTGCGTGCAGCGTGATCGGCGATAAAGCCGTCGCGCCGCCAGCGCACCGCCAGCAGATCCGGCGTGTGCTTGATGATATCGCGCAGCGCGTGAATCACCGTATCCTGGGTATTGGCGCAGATCTGAATCAGCAGGTCGCCATGACACTGGGCGGCGTCGAGCGAATCGTTGGGAAAGCGTGTCATCGTCTGCAGCTGGCTGGGTTTATGCGCGGCCAGCCCGAAGCGCTCGTCGAACAGTGAATGCCCCACCGACAGCGTCAGGGTCAGGTTATCGGGCGCGATGTCCGCACCCAGGATGCCGGAGTCGAGCGGCGGCAGTTGCGGATTGGGCACCGCCGGCGCCGGTCCGCCCTGGGTGAGAAAGGCAAAGCGCTGCGTCAGCAGCCGCAGCAGGCGTTCCAGTTCGGCTTTATCACTGGCCAGCACATCAAACGCCACCAGCATCATAGATGCCTGCTGCGGCGTCAGAATGCCGGCCTGATGAGCGCCATAAAACGGTTGCGCCTGCTGGCGCGCGTCGGGTGCAACCGTGCCGGGTGAGAAACTCTCTGCCGCGCTGGCGGCATGGAACGGACAGCCGCCGCCCAGTGCCGCCGCGCCACCCAGCATGCCTAATCCCTGTAACAGACGACGACGCGACGGTTGCGCCGCGTCATTTTTTTTACTCATGATTAATCAAGACCTAAAGTGCCGCGCAGCAGGGAGAGATCTTCCGCCAGCGTGGTGATGGGCCCTTTCAGCGCATTGCGGTCGCTGGTGGTCAGCTTTTCATAGGAGGCAAAACCGTCTTTGGTGCGGTATTTGCTGAGAATGCCATCCACCTTCTTAAAGTTCGCGTCCACTTTCGCCAGCAGCTGCGGATTGGCTTTTTGCAGCAGAGGACGCAGCAGATCAACGATTTTCTGTGCGCCGTCGATATTGGCCTGAAAATCGGACAGATCGGTACGGCTGTAGCGATCTTCCTCACCGGAGATTTTGCTGGACGCTACCTCTTCAATCAGGCCTGCCGCGCCACCGACCACTTTCGCCGGCGGGAAGGCCAGCTCGCTGACGCGGGTTTGCAGATCCTGCACATCCTTATACAGCTGGTCAGCGAACGCGTCCGCGCCTTTGGTGGTGTTGTCTGCGAACAGCAGTTTTTCCAGCCGATGGAAGCCGGTAAATTTCGGATCTTCCGCTTTTTTCTCGAAGTCATCTTCACGCGCGTCAATACTGCCGTCGAGGTCAGAGAACAGTTCGGCAATCGGCTCGATGCGCTCGTAGTGGACGCGCGTCGGCGCATACAGCGCTTTGGCTTTTTCCACGTCACCGGCTTTTACCGCGTCGGTAAAGGCTTTGGTGCCGGCCACCAGCGCGCTCACCTCGCCCATCACGTAGACTTTGTAATCGGCAATCGGCCCGACCAGCTGCAACACGTCTGGCTTGCCGTTGCTGGCGGTTTTGCTGTCACCGCTGACCACCAGCTTGCCTTTCGGATTGGTGAGCAGGCCGCAGGTCATGTCATATTCACCCGCTTCCAGGTTGGCGGTGAGCTTCTGGCTGAAGCCAGGCGCGATGTTTTCGCGCTCTTCCACCACCATCACGCCTTTGAGGATTTCCCACTCCAGCGCTTTCTGGCTGTTGTTTTTGATGATGAACTGGGTTTTACCGGCCTGCACGTTGAGCGACATCGGCTCGCACTGCTTGTCAGTGACCGTCACCGTGACCTGCGGTACGGCAGCGGCAGAAGCGGCACCGGACAGCGCCAGCATGGAGAGCAACAGCGCCTTACGGCGTAAGCGAATCGTCATAGTCATATCCCTGTTACATGAAGGTACAGGCGCACGCGCGCCTGCGAAAAGTTAGCGCACCGACCGTGCGGCGCTGGGTGCCGGACGCGCCGGGAAGAAAAACAGCAGCAGCGCCGGGATCAGGTAAATCAGCCATACCGCGACTTCGCTGACGCTCGGCGCTTCCTGATAACCCAGAATGCCTTCCAGCAGCGTGCCAAAGATCGAATGGGTCGAGAGCGTGTTGCTGAAGTCAAACGCGGTCGCCTGGAAGTGGTTCCACAGTCCCGCCTCGTGGAAGGCGCGGATCGCCCCCGCCGCCAGACCGGCCGCCACCAGCAGGATGAACAGGCTGGTCCAGCGGAAGAAGTGCGCCATGTTAAGACGCACGCCGCCGTAGTAAATCAGCATGCCCAGCACGATAGCGGTCGCCAGACCCAGCACCGCGCCAATCGGCGGCGCATAACCGACATCCTGGGTGAAGGCCGCCAGCAGAAAGAACACCGACTCCAGCCCTTCACGCGCCACGGCGAGAAACACCATCAGCACCAGCGGCAACCCGCTGCCGCCCGGCTTCTGCAGCGCCTGATCGACGGATTTTTCCAGCGTGGCTTTGATATTGCGCGACACCTTGCGCATCCAGAACACCATCGAGGTGAGGATCACCACGGCAATCACCGCCACGATGCCCTCGAACAGCTCCTGCTGTTTCTGCGGGAACTCACCGGTGGTTTCGTTGATGAAAATACCGAGCGCGAGGCACAGCGCTGCAGCGATAAACACGCCGGCCCACATCGCGGGAAACCACTGGCTGCGCTGGGTGCGTTTGAGATAGCTGGCAATCAGGCTGACGATGAGTGCTGCCTCGAGACCTTCGCGCAGCATAATGAGAAAGGGAACGAACATCACCAACCTCTTGAATGTTAAGGAGGGTAAACCTTAGGTAAAAATACGTAAAGTGCGAACGATATCGATTATCATTATCGCGAATGAAAATACAAGTCACCGCGCGAAATTAATTTTGCTTTTGCGGGTCAGGGTGCGATGCGGGAAAGTCAGGGTGGAGTGACAGATTAGGCGATAAATCGCGCGCAGAGGACGTGACACTAACAGTGCGGGGAGCACGGCACACGCGCTCCCCGCTTTACTCAGGCCATCACCGTTATTTGGTGTTGTATTCCGCTTCGGCAGCAATAAAACGTTGCTGCGCTTCAGCCGACGGTTCGCGACCGGCCAGACTTACCAAGACAATCGCGATGCTGGCAAACAGGAAGCCCGGGATGATTTCATACAGATTGAGCCAGGCGTACTGCTTCCAGATCAGCACCGTGGCGGCACCGATAATCATGCCGGCCAGCGCGCCGTTGCGCGTCATGCGCTTCCAGCACACGCCGAACAGCACCACCGGACCGAATGCGGCACCAAAGCCTGCCCAGGCGTAGCTCACCAGGCCGAGCACGCGGTTCTCCGGGTTGGAGGCCAGCGCAATCGACACCAGCGCGATCACCAGCACCATTAAACGGCCAACCCATACCAGCTCTTTCTGGCTGGCATTTTTACGCAGGAAACCTTTATACAGGTCTTCGGTCAGTGCGCTCGAGCACACCAGCAGCTGACAGCTCAGGGTCGACATCACCGCCGCCAGAATAGCTGACAGCAGAATACCGGCGATCCACGGATTGAACAGAATACGTGCCAGCTCGATAAACACGCGCTCGCCGTTTTCGCTCACGCCCGCTGCCTGATCCGGATGGTTCTGGAAATAGGCGATGCCGAAGAAGCCCACCGCGACGGCACCGGCCAGGCACAGGATCATCCAGGCCATGCCGATGCGGCGTGCGGTACGGATTGAACGGTGCGAGTCTGCGGCCATGAAGCGCGCCAGAATATGCGGCTGGCCGAAGTAGCCAAGGCCCCAGCCGAGCAGTGAAATCACCGCCACGAAGTTCAGGCCCTTCAGCATATCGAGGTTTTCCAGGCTTTTCGCTTCAATCACGGCCAGCGAATCATCCAGGCCACCGACGGCGATAATCACAATCACCGGCGTCAGAATCAGGGCAAAAATCATCAGGCTGGCCTGTACGGTATCGGTCCAGCTCACCGCCAGGAAGCCACCCACCAGCGTATAAAGAATGGTTGCTGCCGCGCCAGCCCACAGCGCGGTTTCATAACTCATGCCGAAAGTGCTTTCAAACAGGCGCGCACCCGCCACGACGCCCGAGGCACAGTAAATGGTGAAGAAGATTAGGATGACCAGTGCCGAGATGACGCGCAGAATTTTGCTGTGGTCTTCGAAGCGGCTGGTGAAAAAGTCTGGCAGGGTTAAAGCGTTATTGTGATGCTCGGTCTGCACGCGCAGGCGACCCGCAACAATTTTCCAGTTCAGCCACGCGCCAATCGTCAGGCCGATGGCAATCCAGCTCTCAGAGATCCCGGAGAGAAAAATCGCGCCCGGCAGTCCCATCAGCAGCCAGCCGCTCATGTCCGAGGCCCCGGCCGACAGCGCGGTCACCACGCTGCCCAGGCTGCGACCGCCCAGAATATAGTCGTCAAAGTTTTTGGTTGAGCGGTACGCGATAAAACCAATCAACACCATCCCGAGGATGTAAATGATAAATGTCACCAGCATCGGTGTACTTACTGTCATCTGTCTCTCCACTTATTATTTGATCTCTTAAGAGAAATCTTTTTCCTGCGTTACCGGAACGGGATAACGTCAGGGCTTTACCGCATCCAGAGAAAGCGATTTCTCATAAGGCGCGGTATCCTGCCGCAAAGGTGCGACGCGCACAATGCATTTAACACAGCTGTTACCTGGGTTTCACCTGACTTTGCGTTTTTCATGCTCACAGGTTGCGCCTGTTCACATTTTAAGTTGCACCTGATATCAGCCAGGAGGCGTCCTGTTGCAGTGGGTTGCAACTCTGGCGAGATTCTTGCAGCAAGTTCTGTGCCGCTTTTGCTGCGTTAACAAAAAAGCCGGTTAAAAACGTGCAACCGGGGTCACATTTAACACGGTTGCACAAAGTTGCAACATGAGTGATAGTGCAGCCCACGCTGAAGTTGATTCACACTTTGAGGACGAGGAAATCATGGGAACCACCACCATGGGGGTGAAGCTGGATGAAGCCACCCGCGATCGCATTAAACTGGCGGCGCAAAAGATTGACCGCACGCCACACTGGCTGATCAAGCAGGCAATTTTTAACTATCTCGGCCAGCTGGAAGCGGGAGAAACGCTGGCGGAGATCCCGCTGCAGCTGAATGATGCCGCAGACGATGAGCGCGTACAGGAAGAGAGTTTCCAGCCTTTCCTCGACTTCGCCGAACACATTTTGCCGCAGTCGGTCAGCCGCTCGGCCATTACCGCCGCGTGGCGTCGTCCGGAGACCGATGCGGTGCCGATGCTGCTGGAGCAGGCGCGTCTCCCTGCCCCGCTGGCAGAGAAAACCCACCAGCTGGCATACAGCCTGGCGGACAAGCTAAGGCACCAAAAAGGGGCAACCGGACGCGCCGGCATGGTGCAAAGCCTGCTGCAGGAGTTCTCGCTCTCGTCGCAGGAAGGCGTGGCGCTGATGTGCCTGGCGGAAGCGCTACTGCGTATTCCTGACAAGCCCACCCGCGATGCGCTGATCCGCGATAAAATCAGCAACGGCAACTGGCAGTCCCATCTGGGCCGCAGCCCGTCGATGTTCGTCAACGCCGCCACCTGGGGCCTGCTGTTTACCGGGCGTCTGGTCTCCACGCACAATGAAGCCAACCTGTCGAAATCGCTGAACCGCATCATCGGCAAGAGCGGCGAACCGCTGATCCGCAAAGGCGTGGATATGGCGATGCGCCTGATGGGCGAACAGTTCGTCACCGGCGAAACCATCGCCGAGGCGCTGGCCAACGCGCGCAAGCTGGAAGAGAAAGGCTTCCGCTACTCGTATGACATGCTGGGCGAAGCGGCACTCACCGCCAGCGATGCCAAAGCCTATCTGATCTCCTATCAGCAGGCGATTCACGCCATTGGTAAAGCCTCCAACGGGCGCGGCATTTATGAAGGTCCGGGCATTTCCATCAAGCTGTCGGCGCTGCATCCGCGCTACAGCCGCGCGCAGTATGAGCGGGTGATGGAAGAACTTTACCCGATCCTGAAATCGCTGACGCTGCTGGCGCGCTCGTATGACATCGGCATCAACATCGATGCCGAAGAAGCCGATCGCCTGGAGCTGTCGCTCGATCTGCTGGAAAAACTCTGTTTTGAGCCGGAGCTGGAAGGCTGGAACGGCATCGGTTTCGTGATTCAGGCTTATCAGAAGCGCTGTCCGTTTGTGATTGATGCGCTGGTGGATCTGGCGCAGCGCAGCCGCCGTCGTCTGATGATCCGTCTGGTGAAAGGCGCTTACTGGGATAGCGAAATCAAACGCGCGCAGATGGAAGGCCTCGAAGGCTATCCGGTTTACACCCGCAAGGTGTACACCGACATCTCCTACCTCGCCTGTGCGCGTAAACTGCTGGCGGTGCCTAACCTGATTTATCCGCAGTTTGCCACCCACAACGCCCACACGCTGGCGGCGATCTACCAGCTGGCGGGCAACAACTACTATCCTGGCCAGTACGAGTTCCAGTGCCTGCACGGCATGGGCGAACCGCTGTACGAGCAGGTAGTGGGCAAAGTGGCCGATGGCAAGCTGAACCGGCCGTGCCGGATTTATGCGCCGGTCGGTACCCACGAAACGCTGCTGGCCTACCTGGTGCGTCGCCTGCTGGAAAACGGCGCCAATACCTCGTTCGTCAACCGCATCGCTGACAACACGCTGCCGATTGACGAGCTGGTGGCCGATCCGGTGGCTGCAGTAGAAAAAATGGGTGTCGCAGAAGGCGCCATTGGCCTGCCGCATCCGAAGATTCCGCTGCCGCGCGATCTGTATGGCGACAAGCGTGTTAACTCTGCCGGTCTGGATCTGGCCAACGAACACCGCCTGGCGTCGCTCTCCAGCGCCCTGCTCTCCAGCGCCAGCCAGCCGTGGCAGGCTCAGCCGATCATTGATGGCGAGCTGGGTAGCGGCAGCAGCCGCGCGGTGATCAACCCGGCCACGCCGGCGGATATCGTCGGCAGCGTGCGGGAAGCCACCCCTGAAGAGGTCTCCTGTGCGCTGGATGCCGCGGTGAATGCCGGACCGATCTGGTTCGCCACGCCGCCGCAGGAGCGCGCCGCGATCCTTGAGCGTGCCGCCCAGGCGATGGAAGATCAGATGCAGCAGCTGATCGGTTTGCTGGTACGTGAGGCAGGCAAAACCTACAACAACGCCATTGCCGAAGTGCGCGAAGCGGTGGACTTCCTCTATTACTACGCCGGCATGGTGCGTGACGATTTCGATAACGAAACCCATCGCCCGCTCGGTCCGGTAGTGTGCATCAGCCCGTGGAACTTCCCGCTGGCGATCTTCACCGGCCAGATTGCCGCCGCCCTGGCAGCGGGCAACAGCGTGCTGGCGAAACCCGCCGAGCAGACGCCGCTGATTGCCGCGCAGGCGGTGCAGATTATGCTGGATGCCGGCGTACCGGCCGGCGTGCTGCAACTGCTGCCCGGTCAGGGCGAAACGGTGGGTGCGCAGCTGACCGGCGACGAGCGGGTGCGCGGCGTGATGTTCACCGGCTCAACCGCAGTCGCCACCCTGCTGCAGCGCAACCTGGCTGGGCGCCTCGATCCGCAGGGTCGCCCGACGCCGCTGATCGCCGAAACCGGCGGCATGAATGCCATGATCGTCGACTCTTCAGCGCTCACCGAACAGGTGGTGGTAGATATCGTGGCGTCCGCGTTTGACAGCGCCGGCCAGCGCTGCTCGGCGCTGCGTCTGCTGTGCATCCAGGACGATGTGGCTGACCACACGCTGAAGATGCTGCGTGGTGCCATGGCCGAATGCCGCATGGGCAATCCGGAGCGTCTGTCGACCGACGTCGGTCCGGTGATCGACGCTGAAGCCAAAGCCAACATCGAGCGTCATATCCAGGCGATGCGCAATAAAGGCTTTACTGTGTATCAGGCGGTGCAGGAGCATCCGCAGGACAGCAAAGAGTGGCACAGCGGCACCTTTATCAAACCGACGCTGATTGAGCTCGACCAGGTCAGCGATCTGGATAAAGAGGTGTTCGGTCCGGTGCTGCACGTGGTGCGCTTTGCGCGCAACAACCTGCCGCAGCTGATTGAGCAGATCAACGCCTCGGGCTATGGCCTGACGCTCGGCGTGCATACCCGAATCGATGAAACCATTGCGCAGGTGACGGCCGGGGCGAAAGTCGGCAACCTGTACGTTAACCGTAACATGGTTGGCGCGGTGGTTGGCGTGCAGCCGTTCGGTGGCGAAGGCCTGTCGGGCACCGGTCCGAAAGCCGGCGGTCCGCTCTATCTCTACCGCCTGCTGGCCCATCGTCCGGACGGTGCCCTGCGCATTACCTTTGATCGTCAGGATGCCGAACGGCCGGTGGACAGCAGCGTGCGCACCACGCTGCTGAGCGCGCATCAGGCATTGCAGAGCTGGGCACAGGATAAGCCGGAGCTGCTGGCGCTGTGTCAGCGTTACGCTGCGCTGAGCCAGGCCGGGACCGTGCGACTGCTGCCAGGCCCGACCGGTGAGCGCAATACCTTTACGCTGCTGCCGCGCGATCGGGTACTGTGTATCGCGGACAATCAGCAGGATGCACTGATTCAGCTGGCGGCGGTCACCAGCGTCGGTAGCCAGGCACTGTGGCAGGATGACGAACTGCACCGGACGCTGCGCCAGTCGCTGCCGGCCGCGGTGCAGGCACGCATCACGCTGGCGAAAGATGTGCTGACGGCAGAGTTTGATGCGGTGATCTATCACGGCGATGCCGATCAGCTGCGCAGCCTGTGCGAACAGATTGCCGCCCGCGAAGGTGCGATTGTGTCCGTGCAGGGCTTTGCCCGCGGCGAGACCAATCTGCTGCTGGAACGTCTGCTGATTGAGCGCTCGCTGAGCGTCAATACCGCCGCCGCTGGCGGCAACGCCAGCCTGATGACTATCGGTTAAGTAAAGCAGGATCGCCATGGATGGCGTAATGGAGATCGGTGAAGGACACCGCAAGTTGCAATAAGGCCGTAGCGGCGCTATTCATTGTGCGATGAATCGCGCCGCTACGAAACGTGCCGTCGTTTTTGTACCACTTTAAACCTTATCAGCGCACATCATGCCACCGACTTACTGCGTTTCAAACCAATCAGCGTCGGGAACACAAACAGTGACTGCCCCAGCCCGCGGTTGGTCAGTGACCACACCGCCACCGAACACAGCGAACAGATACCGACAATTGCCAGCGGATAGAAGCACGCCCACAGCAGCGCAAACCACGCCTGCTCAAACAGATGATGGCGCTGCGCAAACAGAATCGCTGACATGCCGAAGAACTCAATAAAAATGCGGTGGATAACGTAGATCTGTAGCGTGTTGCGGCCAATCCAGTTGAAGTAACGCATGCTGAAGTGCGCGTTGAGCCAGCGGCACGCCGCCACGCTCACCAGCACCGCGATGATGCACATAAACAGGCTCTTATCGAGGCCAAAAATCACGTGCAGACCGGACAGCGCCGCCAGCGCGGCCCACGGCAGAAGGTTCTCGCGGCGCAGCTGACTCAGGCGCAACATCAGCGGGCTCCAGAACGCGCCCAGCAGGAAGAACAGGAAATACTGTGCCACGCTCTGCGGTCCCCAGTAGGGAATGATCTTCTCCACCGCCAGATAATTCAGCACCACCGCCGCCACCAGCAGCGCCACTTTGTGATGACGGAAGATTTTGGCGCACAGGAAGTAGATCGCCAGACCGTACAGGTACCACGAGGTACTCATCGCCAGGAAGGTCAGCTTAAGGAACTCCAGCAGCGAACCGGCGTAAGCCGCGTTGAGGTTCTGCGAGATACGCTGGCCGGTGATTTCAGTCGAAATGCCGACAATCGACCACCACTGAATAAAGCCCCACAGCACATAGAGATAGAACAGATTGGTAATGCGGCTGGTAAATACCTGTTTCCACGGTCGGTTGAGAATGCCGTTGGTGGCAAGCAGGCCGGAGACGAAGAAAAAGGCGGGCATACGCAACGGTGATAACACCGTATTAAACTGCACCCATATTTCCGCCGGGATCCAGCCGGCGCTGAGATATTTAACCGTGCCTTCAAAGCCGGGTAATACGGTGTGATACAGCACCACCAGCAATATGCACACCCCTTTCAGGGTATTCACCCATGCAATATCTTCTTTCCTGGCGTTATTCATATTTTTGACTCCTGCTGCGGTGTAGGTCTTAAAGGAGAAGAATGAAGAAACAGGCAGTGAAGCCTTTATGGTTATTCAACGATTATTCAACAAGCAGCAGGGGCTGACTCTAGCGAAACTCCTAAAACTTTTTCGCTGGTCCTGATATAACAATACTTTACAGTACCAGAGATAAATTGACCGCCCGGCGGGTTAGCCGTGAATAGCTGTTATTTAAGCCTTCATGGCATAAATTGACGGTGCGCCGCGCACGTAATGCCGCGTGGAAATTAAGAACATTCCGCAGCGGAGTAAACCAGCATTAATTATATCGCCGGGAAATAAATTTATTAATGCGTCAAAAAGGTAAGCGCGGTATTTAATATTTTGCTAGAGGAAAAATAATTCGGGCCAGCGAACCGGCCCGGAGAGATTATTGATTGAGAAACTTGTCGAGAAATTGCCGGGTGCGTGCCTGCTGCGGATTGCTGAACAGCGCTTTAGCCGGGCCCTGCTCCACAATACGCCCCTGATCCATAAAGATGGCGCGATCGGCGACGTCACGCGCGAAGCTCATCTCATGCGTAACGATCACCATAGTGCGTTTCTCCTGCGCCAGCGCGCGGATGGTGCTGAGCACCTCGCCCACCAGTTCAGGATCCAGCGCCGAGGTTGGCTCATCGAACAGAATCACCTGCGGACGCATCGCCAGCGCCCGGGCAATTGCGACGCGCTGCTGCTGACCGCCGGAAAGCCGGCGTGGAAAACTCTCTTCCTTACCGTGCAGACCAACCTTCTCCAGCAGCGTGCGCGCGCGCGCAATGGCTTCCGCCTTCGCTTCGCCTTTGACGATCACCGGCCCTTCAATGATGTTCTCCAGCACCGAACGGTGCGGGAACAGGTTGAAGCTCTGGAACACAAAGCCGACCTGCTGGCGCAGCTGCCGCACTTTATCCTTCTGCTTATGCAGGCCGAGGCTGGCGTCGATGCTGATGTCACCGACTTTGACCTGGCCGCTTTCCGGAACTTCCAGCAGATTAATACTGCGCAGCAGCGTGGTTTTGCCTGAGCCGCTCGGACCGATGATCGCCACCACTTCGCCGGGCGCGACATCGAGGTCGATACCGTGCAGCACCGTCTGGCCGTGAAACTGTTTCACCAGCTGACGGACTTCAATTGCACTCATCTTGCCTCCCGATCCTGACGATTGACGTGCGCTTCCAGCCGGTTTTGCAGCGCCGACAGCACCGTGGCCATCACCCAGTAAATCAGCGAGGCCGCCAGATACATGGTGAACACTTCCAGCGTGCGCGAGGTGATCAGCTGCGCCTGCCGGAACAGCTCCGGCACCTGAATGGTGGCCGCCAGCGAGGTATCTTTCACCAGGCTGATAAAGCTGTTACCGAGCGGCGGCAGCGCGGTGCGCGCCGCCTGCGGCAGAATAACGCGACGCAGCGTCTGCCACGGCGTCATGCCGATACTGGCCGCAGCTTCCCACTGACCGCGCTCAATAGCCGCAATCGCGCCACGCAGCGATTCCGAGGCATAGGCCGCGGTGTTAAGTGACAAACCAATCATCGCCGATGGAATCGGGTCGAGCTCAATGCCAAACTGCGGCAGACCGTAGTAGATCATAAACAGCTGGGCAATCAGCGGCGTGCCGCGAAAGATCGACACATAAAAACGCGCCAGCCAGTTAACCGGCCAGAAGCGTGACAGGCGCATCAGCGCCAGCACGAAGCCGAGTATCAGGCCGAAGAACATCCCGCCGATACTCAGCTGCAGCGTGAACAGCGCGCCCTTCAGCAGAAAAGGTGCTGAATCCAGCACCAGCTGTAAACTTTCCTGCATTATTTCGTGACGTCCGCGCCGAACCACTTCTCAGACAGCTTGCTCAGCGAGCCATCCTTCTGCATGTCGGCAATGGCACCATCAATCGCTTTCAGCAGCGATTCATTGCCTTTACGCAGTGCCACGCCCGCTTCCAGACGGGAGAAGGCCGGGCCCGCCACCGCCATGGTATTGCCGGTTTTCTTCACCAGATCCAGCGCGGCTAAGCGGTCGACCAGAATGGCATCCACGCGGCCTGAACGCAGATCCTGATATTTGGTCGGGTCATCGTCATAGGTACGGATATCGACGCCTTTGACGTTGTCGCGCAGCCACTGCTCATAGTTAGAACCGAGACCCACGCCGACTTTCTTGCCGGACAGATCTTCCGGTTTGGTGATGGAGCCCGCGTTTTTCTTCAGCGTCAGCGCCTGCACGCCGGAGATGGTGTACGGCGTGGAGAAATCATACTTCTTCTTGCGCTCGTCGGAGATGGTCACCTGGTTGATCACCACGTCGATACGTTTGGAATCCAGCGAGGCCAGCATGCCGTCCCATTTGGTCGGTTTGAGATCCGCTTTCACGCCGAGGTGTTTTGCCAGCTCCTGGGCAAACTCGACTTCAAAACCGGTCAGCTTGCCGTTTTCATCCTGGAAGCTGAACGGCGGATAGGTGCCTTCCAGCCCGACGCGCAGCTCACCTTTGCTCTTGACCTGCGCCAGCAAATCTTCTGCCGCAAAGCTTTTTACGTTCACGCCCGCCACCAGTGCGACCGCCATCATTCCCATCACCAGCTGGCGACGAATCGGAGAGAAAGCCATGTTTACCCCATTATTGTGATGTGTTGTGTGCTTATGGTTAATTAACGCACATTTTGGGCGCGGCGTGCTTTATCTCGCAATAAAGGGTGCCGCTCCGGCATGTGCTCTTTGTAATAACCGCTGGATTATAAACCTTTTTTTGCTGCTGTCTCATACCGAAGGATGATAAGCAAATAACGCCGGTGCGCCGCCGGTATGCACAAACAGCAACGGCCCTTCCCGGCGGAAACGGTTCTGGCTGATGCCATCGATCAGACCCGCCATCGCTTTGCCGGTGTAGACCGGGTCGAGCATAATGCCCTCCAGCCGCGCCAGCAGGCGCACTGCTTCCATGCCTTCGTCATTGGGTTCGCCGTAGCGCGGCGCAAAATAGTCATCCCACAGGGTTATCGGCGCACGTGCTTCCAGCTCCAGCTGCTGTGCCAGCGCGCTGCGAATGCGCTCCACCACCGGCAGCTGCGCCTCGACCTTGCGCGACACCGTCACGCCCACCAACTCGCTATTCGGCAGCAGCTGTTCCAGACCGACCGCCAGCCCGGCATGCGTCCCGGCACTGCCCGACGCCACCACCACCGCAGCGAAATCCACCACGCCTTCGCTTTGATGGGCGATCTCCTGCGCGCATTCGACGTAGCCGAGTGCGCCAAGCGCATTCGAGCCGCCCACCGGCACAATGTAAGGCCGGAAGCCCTGCGCTTCCAGCCGTTCTGCCTGCTCTGCCAGCTGCTGCGGCGGATTGTGCAGCGCATCAACCATCACGACCTCGACATCCATCAGGTCCAGCAGCAGGCGGTTGCCGTTGCTCAGGTAGTTGGCGGCGTCGGTGCCAATCGGGTTCTCCAGCAGCGCCACGCATTTCAGGCCCAGACGTGCCGCCACGGCTGCCGTCTGGCGCACGTGGTTGGACTGGATCGCACCGGCGGTCAGCAGCACATCGGCACCTTCACGCAGCGCATCGGCCGCGAGAAACTCCAGTTTACGCAGCTTGTTACCGCCCAGCGCCACCGGCGTGACGTCATCACGTTTAATAAAGATATCGCGTCCGAGGTAATCAGACAGGCGTGGCAAATGCTCTAACGGCGTCGGTGCGCCAAGCAGTTCAAGACGGGGAAACTGGTGCAGAAGATGTAAGGACAATGCAGCCTCCATTCGGGCAATGTGCAGTTATCCCTACAGTGTTGCAGAAGATGAGAAAAGTCGCATCCGGAATTGATCGCGACGCGCCCCGGTTGCTGGCATGCTCACCAGTAACCGGGGTTGAATCACCCTTAGCCGCGCTGCCAGCCTAAGAACTGGTCATATTTGCGCAGTGCAATACGGTAGTTATTGTTGCCCGCATCGGGCAGATCGTTTTGCAGACACTCATGCCAGCTGTTGCCCCGTAACCTTTCTGCCGGGAAATTTTTCGCTTTCAGCATGTCATCAAGACGACGCAGACGCACCACATATTCACGAATGGTACTGTGACTCATCTCGGTCTGCTCAAACAGATATTGTTTGAACGCCATGATATCGAAGTAATTCGGATGGGTATTACAAAAAATATCGCTGCAGAAACGGCACAGCGCCGTCAGTTCCGGCTGGAGTTTCATCCATACCTGATCGTCAATCATCTGATCCATGCGTGCGATGGCCTCTTTGTTGATGATCTGGCCGCGGAACACTAACGCCATACGGTCTAAAACTTTGCCACAGTGTGAACAGTTGCTTTGGCTGTGTTTGTAGTCTTTAAGGTAGCGACTTAACGGTCTGGCTTTAACTTTGGCTCCCATTGCTGAGTCCCCGGTTTTTTTATTTTTGGTTCCCCAGGAACTGAGTCTGTTAGCGCGCTCCCGTCAAACGGGCCCGCAGGCGTTTGATCGCCTGACTGTGCAACTGGCTGACGCGGGATTCCCCCACTTCCAGCACCGCGCCAATCTCTTTCAGGTTCAGTTCTTCCTGGTAGTACAGTGTGAGCACCAATTTTTCGCGTTCAGGCAACGCCTCAATCGCTTCAATCACGCGTTCACGCAGGTTTCCTTCCATTAACTGATGCAACGGGTTGGCTTCCTCATGCCCCTCCGTGACCAGTTCCGCACTGTCGCCGTGTTCTTCCCGATACTCGTCGTACGAGAAAAGCTGGCTGTTATTGGTATCCAGCAGAATCTGCCGGTACTCTTCCAGCGAAACATTCAACCGCTCAGCCACTTCCTGCTCGGTAGCCGCGCGCCCCAACGCTTGCTCTACCTGATGCATAGCGCCGGCCACCTCGCGCGCATTACGACGTACGCTGCGTGGTGCCCAGTCGCGGCTGCGCAGCTCATCCAGCATTGCGCCCCGGATACGCTGCACGGCGTAGGTGGTAAAGGCGGTGCCCTGCAGCGCGTCATAGCGCTCCACGGCATTCAGTAAGCCAATACCACCGGCCTGCAGCAGATCGTCAAGCTCAACGCTGGCTGGCAAACGCACCTGCAGGCGCAGCGCTTCATGCCGCACCAGAGGAACGTAGCGCTGCCAGAGCGAATGTTTATCCATCACGCCATCGGCGGTATAGAGATCGTTCACGTTGACTACCCTGCGTTAATAAAGTTATCGGCATGATTATCCAATTCTGTAGCGGTTTCGATTGGCAGAATAGGCAGGCAAAAGCGAGGTTATTTCAAATTTGTTATGGATGGCGGTGGATCGCACCGCCATTGTGCGCAGGTTCAGCGCAGATTACGCAGCCGCTGCCTTGTGCCAGGCGGGACGGCGTCCCACAGCGCACAGGTTTTGCCCTCAAGCGCCTGATAAAAAGGGCTAATGGACTCGTCGCATTCCAGCGCGGAATTAAACAGCACCTGACCGGTTTCTGCGTCAATGCTAATCATTTTGTTGATAAACAGCCGCTGCAGGTCGCTGCGCAGGAACAGGCCATTGTCGACGCTGTTATCCGCCAGAAAGCCCTCTTCATTCTCCTGGGTGTCGATATGGCAGGCTTCCACCCACGGCCAGCTGTGGCGCTCGGTTAAGCGCGTGCCGGTAATAATGCAGGCACCATAGCGCGCTTTCACCGCCGCGCTGAACTCCGCCTGGCTGGCGCGCTGGAACACTTTCGCCTTGACGCGCCGCCCCACTTCAGTACCCGGCATCACCGCGCTGGGCATTTTCTGCTGCGGCGTGCTGAGCACCACTAAGAACTGGATCTTGCGCGACAGCGGGAAACAGGGATGCGCCTGCGGATCAAACAGCTGCCAGTACTCATCCTCTTCGGTCTGACGCATCAGTACCAGCTTAAAACCGCGGCTGTTGAGCAGGTTTTGCGCTTCTGCCGAGCGGGGATCGAGCATCGCGTACACCCGGGTTTCGCCGATCACTTTCCAGCGTCCGCTTTTACGCGCTTCATCGTTACGACGAAAATAGAGAAACGCCTGCTGGTTTTTAAGGTAATGCTCGAAGCGGCGCAGGTAGTTTTTGCGCTCGTTATCGTCGGAGACGAACAGCAGATCCTCCAGCGGACTGTTCAGCTCCTCCTGCGCAAACAGCGCGCGGATCACCAGGTTGCGGTAGCTGGTTGACGGGCTGAGCAACCCGCGGGCGGTGAGCTCCTTCTCCTCCGGATGCTGCTGCGCATAGCGCAGCGCGATCTCATCGAAGGTCAGTTGCTCACCCGGTAACAAGTCATAATTGAAGCGCATAGACACCCCAGAAACAGGAAAAATAGAGCGTAAAAATTGGAATGATTCTGAAGAGGGTTATCGGCAGTTCTCACCCAGGCTGTAACAGGATGGTTACTTTTTTGAGGTTATGATGCGCAAGGGGAAATCGTCTGCCGCGCAACAGCCCAATTTGATTTAGCTCAGCAGGAATGCCCACGCGCTGCTTTTCTCTCCTTGCGCTTATCCCCGGCAATGCCCGCTTTTTTATCGGTTATTCGCGCCATCAATTATTCCTGCGCGCTCGTATGCTCACAGCATGACTCTGTGGAGAGCAGAGACGCGTAATAAGGAAGGCAATGATGAAAGGTATAGTGCTGGCGGGCGGGACAGGTTCCCGCCTGCATCCTGTAACCTGCGGCGTATCGAAGCAGTTGTTACCAGTTTATGACAAACCGATGATTTACTATCCACTTTCGGTGCTGATGCTGGCAGGCATTCGTGACATCCTGGTGATTACTACCGCTGAAGATCTGGCGGGATTCCAGCGTTTGCTGGGCGACGGCAGCCATTTCGGCGTCAATCTGCAGTTCGCGGTGCAGCCATCGCCCGATGGCCTGGCGCAGGCGTTTATCATCGGTGAGTCTTTTATTGCCGGTGAGCGCTGCGCATTAGTGCTGGGCGATAACATTTTCTTTGGGCAAAGCTTTGGTAAAAAGCTCGAAGACGTGGTTGCGCGGCCGCAGGGCGCTACGGTGTTTGGCTATCAGGTGATGGATCCCGAGCGCTTCGGCGTGGTGGAGTTTGATAAGCAGTTCCGCGCGCTGTCCATTGAAGAAAAACCGCCACAGCCAAAATCGAACTATGCCGTCACCGGCCTCTATTTTTACGATAAAAACGTCTGCGCCATGGCGCGGGAAGTTCGCCCTTCTCCCCGCGGCGAGCTGGAAATTACCACCCTCAATCAGATGTATCTCGACGATGGGTTGCTCAACGTCGAAGTGCTGGGACGTGGCTTTGCCTGGCTCGACACCGGTACCCACGAGAGCTTACTCGAAGCGTCACACTTCATTCATACCATTGAAAAGCGCCAGGGCTTCAAAATTGCCTGTCTGGAAGAGATCGCCTGGCGCAAGCGCTGGATTGGCAGCGAATCGCTGCTGAAGCGCGCCGCTTATCTCGGCAAAACGCAGTATGGTCACTATCTGAAGATGCTGGTGGAGGAGTGAGATGGAGGTCATCACCACGAAAATTGCTGATGTCAAAATTATCCAGCCTAAAGTGTTTGGCGATGCCCGCGGCTTCTTCCTCGAAACCTTTGAGAAGCGGCGTTATCAGCAACTGCTGGATATCGACCTGGATTTTGTGCAGGACAACTACTCCCGTTCAGCGCGTAACGTGCTACGCGGGCTGCATTTTCAGAAAACCCAGCCGCAAGGCAAACTGGTGCGCGTGGTACGCGGCGCGGTATTTGACGTTGCCGTCGATATCCGTGCGGATTCGCCCACCTTTGGCCAATGGACCGGGCTGGAGCTGTCTGAAGAGAACAAAACCCAGCTGTGGATCCCGCCGGGTCTGGCACACGGTTTTGTGGTGCTCTCCGAGGTCGCTGACTTCGAATACAAATGTACTGATTACTACAACCCACAGGATGAAGCCTGCCTGATGTGGAATGACGCTGAAATTGCGGTGCAATGGCCGGTAGCGACGCCTCTGCTATCGGTAAAAGATCAACAAGGACTCTCCCTGCAGGAGTTAGTGCAATGCGCGTTTTGTTAACCGGTGCTTATGGCCAGCTTGGCCGTTGTTTACTGGATCGGGTGCCGGCAGAGTGGATCCTGCTGGCCTGTGGCTCTGCCGAGTTAGATATTACCGACCGCCCGGCGGTGGAACGGGTGGTGAAGAAATTCCGTCCCGATGTGATCATCAATGCCGCCGCGTATACCGCGGTTGATAAGGCAGAAACCGACCGTATCCGCGCCATGAAGGTCAACGCCATCGGCCCGGAAAATCTCGCCATCGCCGCTCACCAGCAGGGCGCCCGCTTGATTCATCTCTCCACCGATTACGTGTTTGATGGCAGTAAAAAAACGCCTTATACCGAAAGCGATCTGCCCTGCCCGATCAATTTCTACGGCCTGAGCAAATGGGAGGGTGAGAAACGCGTATTCTCCGTGCTGCCGGACGCCTTAGTGATTCGCACCTCGTGGGTGTTCAGTGAGTACGGTGCAAATTTTGTCAAAACCATGCTGCGGCTGGCAGAAACCCGCAGCGAAATCAGCGTGGTGAACGATCAGTTTGGCTGCCCGACCTATGCCGGCGATCTGGCACAGGCGATTATCACCCTGGCATCCCGCGCGGAAGCCGCCGGCGTTTATCACTACTGTGGCGATGTGGCGGTCAGCTGGTGCGAATTCGCCCAGGCGATTTTTGTGGTCGCGCAGCGGGATGTGCTGGTGAAAGGGATTGGCAGTGCGCAATATCCGATGGCGGCGGCAAGGCCGGCAAACAGCGTACTGAATACCGCGCGGATAGCGGCGCTGGGGATTGAGGCATCGGACTGGCAAAATAAACTTACCGGAGATTTTTTTCCTCAGAGTGAAAGTTCAGCTATCGCCTGATAACGCGATAGTTGATTTGCTTCATGCATAAAAAAACCCGGATTAAACCGGGTTTTTTATTCACTTAATCAGGCAACCAGAGCTTTGCCCACTGCCTTAACGGTTCGCCCGTCAACAGCCAGTCACTTCTTACTGCCTCGCGCAGCGCATCACCCATACGCCAAGACGTTTCACAATCGTTCAGGTGCATTTCGATAGCTTCAACCCAGTCTTTATAACGGTTACGCACTAAAGTCACTGGCAGGTTATAGCGATAACACTCAACGTCGCTTGCAATGACTGGAAAACCACAGGCGCCATATTCAAGCAGACGTAAATTACTCTTACAGCGGTTAAATAAATTATCTTCAACCGGCGCTATAGCCAGATCAAGATTCAACGATGCTAATTTTTCTGGATACGCATCGATATCAACACCGGTATGGTATTCATGAATATAAGGTCGTAACCTGGGCGGACACATTCCCATGAACACCCATTCAACTCTATCCGACAATGCGCGAACCACATCCACCATCATCTCCAGGTCACCTGTATGGCTGGCACCACCAGCCCATCCAACTCTTGGTTTTCTGCCCTGACCACGCAAAGAGCTCAGGCTTCCCCATTGATTAACTGGTAAACGGTTTTCAGCAACTCGAATATCAGGATGATAGCCGGAAAAAGCGTCAGCCAGCACAGGTGTGGAAACGACAAAGCGATCGACCATACTCAGGCTTTTCCGGATCGATTTAACAATATCTTTCGGCATATCCACACGGTGCATATTTTTAACCGGCAGATTGGGAAGATAATCATCCAGTTCAAACACCTTAAACGCTCGTGAAAACTTCTTCAATCTGGCGATCCAGTCATGCGCTTCAGGTGTAATCTGGCGCTGAAGTATAATGCTGTCAGCATCGTACTGTGTAAGCTGAGGCAAATTGATGAGTAAACGAGAAAGTTTACCTTGTACCAATCCAGCTTCTTCCATCGCCTCAAATGGTTTGATTATTCGATAATAACCGCAGCCGCTTAAGTCAGCCATATGTGCCATCACTGTAGGTGCTGCCCTCCAGAAGACAGGCTTCCACGTATAGCTGCTGTCATCAAGCAATTCAAAACCTTCACCACCCAGGGTTAGATTCGCGTTGTAAGAAGGATCTTTCGCGATGAGCGGTAACCATTTTTCGTACATCAAATCCTGTTCACCAGTAAAGCGTTTAATCTTCGCGTCCTGTGTTGCTTTGTCGACTTTCTTCTGACTAACGCTTCCTTCATGCATGACAGTCGCATAAGGTGTCCAGACCGTCAGATACCCTTGTTCACGCACTTTCAGACAGAAATCAACATCATTATATGAAACACGAAAACGCTCTTCATCAAGTCCACCGACAGCCTGATAAACGTCTTTTCTCACCATCATGCAAGCGGCAGTGACAGTAGTATAATTTTGATCAGCGATGAGCCTGTTCAAATAACCTTTATCATCACCAGGTCTGCCGATAAATGGATGATCGGCCGGGCCTCTTAGTCCTAACACTACCCCTGCATGCTGGATCCGGCCATTAGGGTAAAGAAGTTTAGCACCTACAATTCCTACTTCAGGACGCTGGGCGTGATTCAGCATATTTTCCAGCCAATCGTTCTGGATAATTGCTGTATCATTATTCAAAAGAACAATATATTCACCCCGTGCGGCTTCAACCGCCAGGTTATTAATAGATGAATAGTTAAACGGATAAGGATAGGAAAGCACACGTATGCGAGCAGGGTCGACTTGTGCAATACCTTTCAACCACTCCTGCGTTTCGATTAACTCACTATTGTTATCGACAATGATAATTTCATAATTCAGATAACTGGTTTTTTCCAGCAACGTTGTCACGCAAGTAATTAATATTGGCAATTGATCTTTAGTTGGAATAATAATCGAAACTAAAGGTGTATGCGTAACATTATATTTTAGTCGCCAGACTCCAGGAGAATGACTCTCTACCGCTGCATTTTCATAACCCCGTTGTAATAAATGCTTTTCCAGCACCTGCTGTTGTTCTATACAAGAGCGCAGGACATAGGGTTTACGCATAATGAAAGGCTCGTCAAGATGACCTACGACCCCGATGCCTTTACATTCAATGATTCGGGTAATATATTCGAACTGGAATGCATCTGACCAATCAGATGAGAACCCATCCAATTCAATGAATGTTTCTCTTTTAAATAACCAGTGATCAGCCATAATTCCTGGAATACTAAGCAATAAATCCAGGTTAAAGTCAGGATGAAAAGCCAGACTACTCACTTTTTCATCCTGAATCAGGACAGCATCACCATAAACTGCAGCACAATTTGTTGCTAATGGGAGCTGTAATTTAGCAATTATTGCACCGTTATCGGTTAGCTTTTCTCCCGCATTTAGGATAATGAACCAGTCACTGGCATATTCGCTTATTAATTTATTAATCTCTTCTGCAATTTCTTTATGAGCGCAATTCACAACAACAACACTGTCATTCAACGTCAGTTTATTATCACTCACGTTAAGTATTAACGGCTGCAATTTAAGCGATCTATGTCTGGAATCCAATTCCTTTAGGTTTTCTAATGTTTCAATAAGATTGTCATCTGCATCCTTAACGACAACCAGACAACTTATATAAGTCATCTGTGCTGTTTCCAGCTCGTATTCGGAAATGAAGTGAGCCTGAGCATTAGAAGGTTTTCGTGCTGCCAGCCAACCATCCAAACCTGAATCATTTTCGGTTATTTCATCCAGCATTATTTGTGATGAACGCATGGAGAAAACAACATTTTTAATAAAATCTCTTGCAGTTGGGATGCCTGAACTACTCAAAATACGTACATTCGCTACCCCACTGTCATCGGGCACAAATGGCAGCATCAGAACACGGTCGAATATATTATCTATGACTTCTTCTTTAATGACCCGACCATTAACTTCAATCTGAGTGATGAAAGGAAAATGATCATATTCCGCGCGATCAAAAAGTGAGACATTCAGCCACACGCTAGCTTCTACAGGTTTAATCCCCAGAATAGCGGGTGTTAACCTAAAATGTGCATTATTATCTACTTTAAACCAATGCTGACCTGGATTGCGTACGACTCCATTTAATGGAGTAACATTTAATTTAACAGTGTCCCAGGCTTTTTCCAGGAAATTTTCATCATCATTATTGCTGATAAAATTACCTACATCATGCATATGCATTAAAGCAAGCGCAATTTCGTTGTCAGTGCGCATCACCAGTCGGCTAAATTTACCACGTGCCATTTCGCGCAATCCCTGCGTAATCTGATGAGCGCTCGCAGGAATTTTTGACTGATCAGCATTGATCATGAGAACTGCATGATGACGATTAACTTTCTGATCTCGTTTGTGATGCCAGTCCTGTAGATCTGTAAAATCTGCATTTACATCTATGATTGTAAATCGCGCAAATGCGAGCCAATCGCTAATTTGCGAGGCAAGGCGTTTTTTATACTTAAAGTCACTATTATCGCCATAAATGATTACATCCAGCGCTGGCTGCTGTACGATTGCTGTTGCAACACGATTAATAGAACATCCGTCCTGAAAATCACCATGTAAGAACGCTGTGCGGTCCGCCTGAGCGCGACGGCAAAGTTTATCATGAAGCCGGAACGCATCCTTCAGATGTGCTATAAAAGTTTTTTCATCATTGAATTGAAGTCCGATATCTCGCCATGCATTACCTGGTGCATTAGGGTTATATTCCCAGTGGGCAACCTTCGCATCTGCAGAATACAGAATAATGGGCCGATCCAATGTCATAAATTCATAAATTAATGATGATGCATCAGCAAGTAAAATGTCTGCTTCTGCAAAACTGGTAGCGATACTTGCTTCGGGATCATCAATCAGTTCGACCAAAGGATCTTGTTGTGATTGTTCACGCCACTTATTCATTAAGTCACGAAAAATAGCTTTATCGACAACAAAACTATGCTCATGTTGCACAATTGCAGGATGAGGCTTTATTATAATTCTGGAATCAGGATAAATATTTCGAATGAGGTCAACGACTCGCTCACCGAAAAAAACGGCGGCACTGATTTCTGGATTATAGGTTGGCGCGAATAATATTGTTGGATTGACATTATTTATCTTTTTCTTTTCAATTTGAAAGACCTGATCAACCCAGGAGTTTCCTGTAATAATGAATCCTTTACGAGGCAGCACATTTGATTGCAGAGTATCTTCAATATCCCAGGGACTGCCACACATATAGTCAGCATAGTTATATTGACTTTCTGCAAATCCATAACGTGTAACAGAGCCATGCCTCATACCAATTAATTGTACATTATGAGCATCGCAATAATCACGCCAGAACTCAACAGACCAGCCATCGGCAACTGCAATGACATCTGGCTTAAATGAGAGAACTTCATCAATAGATAGTGTCACAATGCTTTGGCTAAACATTTTAGCCAACGGTTTTAAAGAGCGAAAATGGAATGGCATACTGCCAAAACAAGCCACCTTCAGAGAATCGTTCTTACCCTGAAAAATTTGCGGTGATGGCAAACGAAACGCAACACATAACTTTTCATCAGCTGACTTTAAATATGACTCAAACTCAAAACCAATCAATCCAGCAATAGCACGGCATGAGCGAACTTCTTTTTCACTACCTGAAAGTAGTAAAACACCGTTATCACTCAGTAATGACGCCACTCTTAATAGAATTTGCAACTGTGCTTTTTCATCACCATAGCTTGCTAAACTCTGGGAAAGGGCTATGCAATCAAACTTTTCTTTCGAACTAAAAGTCAAAACGTCCTGATTTATCAAATCGATATTATTCAGATTTAATTGTTTGATTTTAGATGATAAAAAGTTAATATTCGGAATGCGATTATCAATAATGACAACCTTCTCGAAATGGACTGCCGCTTCAATAGCCAGATCACTATAACCAGCACTGAAATCAGCAAAACTTCTCTTACGCCCAGGGATACTCTGTAAATCGAAAAAAGTCATGTTAACGATATCGCTAGAATGATCGTCTGACAGGGAATGAGGTTTTTCTCCAGTGATTAATGACATAAATCCCTCCAACCATGAACCATAATATCTTTAGCCATATCCAGATCCTGAATTGTGTCAATATCAAATGCATTGATATTAAAAGCAGCCATAGGTAGAAAAGACGTCAGAGCCTCATAAACATATAGTGGCTCATTAACAACAACTTCAGGCTTGATTATTGCGATACCTGTCCATTCATACGCGCATGTCGTCTCTCTTGTAAATAAATCAACTTCGCCATCTTTATTAAGACATGCTCGTACGCCATCACTTGTTGTATACTCAGAAATGCCTATCAATGTCTCATGCTGCTGGGTTGCAGCCATAAATTTCTCAAAGCTTTCATCTTGAATCACTGTGTCAGCATCGATAATTAAAAAACGCTCTTTTAAATGACGTGACACACACCATATACTTTGCAATGTATTGGTTTTCATATAATCAGGATTACGCACTAACAGGCAATCGGGACGGATTCGTTTTGCTTCTCTGATAACATCTTCTTCCTGAAAACCAACCACTATCCAGACATTTTCAATGTTTTTTAGACGTTCAAGATGATAGTTGAGTAACGTCTTCCCTGCCACCTCAACCATACACTTTGCGCGGTTCAGCCCCAGACGTGAACCAATACCTGCTGCACTTATTACAGCGTGTTTAATAGACGACATAGTGCACCTCCGTCGTAAATTATAAAATCGCTAAGCTTACACAAAATTTTGTTAGGCTCATGGGTAGCACCAAATGCGATCCGCCAGTCAGCTTCTTCGAACATTGGAACGTCATTCATACCTTCTCCGACGGCAATGATTCGATCAAATCGACTCCGTAATTGTCGAATCGCATCAGATTTATTGAGTATATGACTCACGCCACAAAGCTGACTTTGATCATTCAGTTCAGCGATGGATGTAAAGCTTTGTATTCCCAGTTTATCTAATAACGGCTTTACCCAAATATCTAAGTTACCCGTTACCACAAAGCATTGGTCAGGATGATTTCTGATGAAATCGAGAACTTCTGGCTGGAATTCAACGCGTGTTTCCAAAGCCTCATGAATCCATGCAACATTGGAATCCTTTAATAAACGGACCCGCAACTTGAAAGATTTTTCGAATGGAATAAGCCCGGCAATTGTCGCCTCAGTCAAAACCGAAATTTCATCCTCCAGTCCGACCGAAGTAGCTATTAAAGGTAATAGTTCCTGGCGAGTAAGAGTACCGTCTAAATCAAAGCAATAGGCTGTGTTCATTTATCCCCCCGGTGACTAATGAGCGTATAAAGTTGCTGGGTCTCTTTGCGATTAGCAAGTTCATCACCGAACGGGGACTTCCATTCGAGGCATGAGAAAACATCAGAAGGAAATGCAAATTGCAATATCGCATCCATTTCAGTTGTGGTGCGGTAAATGGCGGAATAGTTCTGTTTTAATTCTTCCGAGTAAAATTCTTTAAGCGTCAGTCGCTCATCTGTAGCCAATGGCTCACGTAAATAAATACGGCCATGTTTAGCACATAGTCTGGCAGCATGGCTTAGCACTGCATAACAATCAGCATCATTTAAATAAAGCATTAGTCCGGAGATAATAATCATATCAAACGGAGGCGTGAGGCTCAGATGCTCATCCTGTATATCCGTAACTGACATGAGTTGAAACCTCGCATTAGGGACTTGCCTAAGGCGTGCGTGTTCAACTGCTTGCGTGATGAGTGAAGCAGAGAAATCAACTCCGAGATATTCAATTTTTGGTGAGATTTCGGCGAAAAACCAGCTCCATCGCCCTATTCCACAGCCAAGCTCAATTACGCGTTTTGGGAGAGAAGATGAAATATGCTCGGCTAAAATTACCTTTTCTGCACGATCTCTTTCTGCCACAAGTTGAGGCTGATTATCCTGATACATCGTGGCGCTAAGTGGGTTAATGTAATTAGCGTTACCACGGCCATCAAAAAATTCCTGGGTGGACTTATAGTTTATGTCAACGGCAATAGCGTTGATTCGATTATCATTGCTCATGATTGAGCTCCAGAGTGTACTATCACTCCTCACATTTTATCGGACACAAACTTTAACAATCGGCTGATAAAAACCGCTCAAACCCGGTAATTTCCGCCTTTACATAAAAAAAAAGCCACTGCAATGCAGTGGCACATTAAATGCGTTTTTGTCTTTAACGCAGCAGGGACAGCATAGTCTGCGGCACCTGGTTGGCCTGCGCCAGCACAGAAGAGCCCGCCTGCTGCAGGATCTGCGCGCGCGACATGTTCGATACTTCTGTCGCGTAGTCAGAATCCTGAATACGGCTGCGCGCAGCTGACAGGTTGTTCACGGTATTGTTCAGGTTGGTGATGGTGGACTCAAAGCGGTTCTGTGAGGCACCCAGCAGGCTGCGCTGCGCATCCACAGATTTAATCGCCTTATCAATATCCGCCAGTGGGGTGCTGCCGTTTGCCACGCCACCTGACGCGCCGCTTGTTACCGCACCTTTCAGCACGTCAAAGCCTGTCGCTGAGGTGGTACGCGCGGTTCCGTTAACCAGATCCGTACCCGAAGACATAGCACGAGTGTTCAGCGCGCCCGTACCTGCCACGCCGGCTGCCGCCAGGTTATAGCCGTCGCTTGAACTGATGGTGATTGCGATGGTTTCAGCATCCTTAGAGCCAACCTGGAAGCTGTAGTCTTTCGTACCTGAACCGGTGTTCAGCACTTTGATGCCGTTGAAGTCGGTCTGCTTGGTAACGCGGTTGATCTCTTCCATGCGCTGGTTAACTTCAGCCTGGATGGAGTCGATGTCTGAAGCCGAGTTGGAGCTGTTCTGCGCCTGTACGGTCAGGTCACGTACACGCTGCAGGTTGTTGTTGATCTCGGACAGCGCGCCTTCAGCGGTCTGCGCCAGTGAGATACCGTCGTTGGCGTTACGGGCAGCAACGGTCAGGCCGTTGATGTTAGAGGTGAAGCGGTTAGCAATCGCCTGACCTGCAGCATCATCTTTAGCGCTGTTGATGCGCAGGCCGGAAGACAGGCGCTCAATAGCCGTGCCCAGGGAAGACTGAGATTTGTTCAGGTTGTTCTGGGTAACCAGAGACAATGTATTTGTGTTGATAACTGCCATAAGAAATACCCTTATACGTTAGTTAAGTTGGCCTGATAATTAAACCGTTCCGGCCGCCTATTAATTATCGTCACACGCAAAATTAACTTTAGGGATCTTAGTATCAAAGATTTCCTCATTATCAGATTTAAGTGTCAGAGCAGGGTGAGTTATAAATATAAAAAAAGCGCCTCCTGAGAAGCGCTTTTATTAATGATTTGCGTTGAATTAACGCAGCAGGGACAGCATGGTCTGTGGTACCTGGTTGGCCTGCGCCAGCACAGAAGAGCCCGCCTGCTGCAGAATCTGCGCGCGCGACATGTTCGATACTTCAGTCGCGTAGTCAGAATCCTGAATACGGCTGCGCGCAGCTGACAGGTTGTTCACCGTGTTGTTCAGGTTGGTGATGGTCGATTCAAAACGGTTCTGTGAAGCACCCAGCAGACTGCGCTGTGCATCCACAGATTTAATGGCCGCATCAATATCTGCCAGTGGCGTAGAACCTGAAGCCGTGCCCGATGCACCGCCAGTAACTGAACCTTTCAGCACATCGAAACCAACGGCCTCGGTACTGCGTGCAACACCGTTGACCGTGTCACCAGTACCCATCGCTTTGGTATTCAGTGCGCCCGTGCCTGTCACACCTGAAGCAGCAAGGTTAAATTTATCACTTGAGCTGATGGTGATAGAGATGGTTTCAGCATCTTTCGCACCAACCTGGAAGCTGTAGTCTTTCGTACCTGAACCGGTGTTCAGCACTTTGATGCCGTTGAAGTCGGTCTGCTTGGTAACGCGGTTGATCTCTTCCATACGCTGGTTAACTTCAGCCTGGATGGAGTCGATGTCTGAAGCCGAGTTGGAGCTGTTCTGCGCCTGAACGGTCAGGTCACGCACACGCTGCAGGTTGTTGTTGATCTCGGACAGCGCGCCTTCAGCGGTCTGTGCCAGAGAGATACCGTCGTTAGCGTTACGGGCAGCAACGGTCAGGCCGTTGATGTTAGAGGTGAAGCGGTTAGCAATCGCCTGACCTGCAGCATCATCTTTAGCGCTGTTGATGCGCAGGCCGGAAGACAGGCGCTCAATAGCCGTGCCCAGAGAAGACTGTGACTTAGACAGGTTGTTCTGGGTAACCAGAGACAAGGTGTTAGTGTTGATCACTGCCATAGTAAGATTCCTTATTAAAGAGAGTTTAATTCAGCCTTCAGGCCTGCGGTTCTTAACCGTACTGGGATTATCGACAGGGCAAGAAAAAACTTTATTGTCTTTTTTTGAGGACGATAAAAAATTGTCGATTGGCGGGTGCGCATCACGCATGAGAGTAAAACAATAAGAAAAACGGAGCCCTGGGCTCCGTTTGAAAGATAAGATGATTTAAATCTTAACGCAGCAGGGACAGCATGGTCTGTGGCACCTGGTTGGCCTGCGCCAGCACAGAAGAGCCCGCCTGCTGCAGAATCTGCGCGCGCGACATGTTCGATACTTCTGTCGCGTAATCCGAGTCCTGAATACGGCTGCGGGCTGCCGACAGGTTGTTCACCGTGTTGTTCAGGTTAGTAATCGTTGACTCGAAGCGGTTCTGCGAAGCACCCAGCAGGCTGCGCTGCGCATCCACAGATTTAATCGCCTTATCAATATCCGCCAGTGGTGTAGTGCCGTTTGCCACGCCACCTGACGCGCCGCTTGTTACCGCACCTTTCAGCACGTCAAAGCCTGTCGCTGAGGTGGTACGCGCGGTTCCGTTAACCAGATCCGTACCCGAAGACATAGCACGGGTGTTCAGCGCGCCCGTACCTGCCACACCGGCTGCCGCCAGGTTATAGCCGTCGCTTGAGCTGATGGTGATAGAGATAGTTTCAGCATCCTTAGAGCCAACCTGGAAGCTGTAGTCTTTCGTACCTGAACCGGTGTTCAGCACTTTGATGCCGTTGAAGTCGGTCTGCTTGGTAACGCGGTTGATCTCTTCCATACGCTGGTTAACTTCAGCCTGGATGGAGTCGATGTCTGAAGCCGAGTTGGAGCTGTTCTGCGCCTGCACGGTCAGGTCACGCACACGCTGCAGGTTGTTGTTGATCTCGGACAGCGCGCCTTCAGCAGTCTGTGCCAGAGAGATACCGTCGTTGGCGTTACGGGCAGCAACGGTCAGGCCGTTGATGTTAGAGGTGAAGCGGTTAGCAATCGCCTGACCTGCAGCATCATCTTTAGCGCTGTTGATGCGCAGGCCGGAAGACAGGCGCTCAATAGCCGTGCCCAGGGAAGACTGAGATTTGTTCAGGTTGTTCTGGGTAACCAGAGACAGGGTATTCGTATTAATAACGGCCATGATGATGTCCTGTATTCTAAAAGTGGGTTTCAATCGGGCTTATGGCCCGAGGCCAATTAGCTTGTTATGGTTATCGTCGACCCGGATAAAAACCTTAGCTTTTTTTTAAAGGCCAGAAACACGCCACGATTTCGACCCTATTTGGCTTATTGTTTTTTTTCACCTTCTCTAATATTCCTTACAACGCTGCCGATACTCTCTCCAGTGATCGTCAACCCTAAGGATTCCAACATGGCAAGTGTAAGCAACCTCAATGCCGGTAACAGCCTCGGCTTAAGCGATTTGTATGACCAGCTTCAAACCGCTGAACAAGCGAACCTGACGCCAATTACGCAGCAGCAAACGTCTTATAAAGCAAAATTAACGGCCTGGGGTGTGGTACAAACTGCACTGGCAAAAGTGCAAACGGCCGCAGCGGCCTTAAAAGATACCTCTGCTATTGCCTCAACCAAAGTCAGCAGCACCAACACTGCGTTCACCGCCACGCTGGCCAATGACGCGGCAGCCGGTAACTTTTCGGTTGAAGTTACCCAATTGGCTAAAGCGCAGTCGCTGCTGTCGAAAAGCGCGACCAGTAAAGATGGCGATTTAGGCGATTCCAGCCTCGCCTCGCGCACTATTACCATTACGCAACCTGGTCAGAAAGACCCAATGACCATCACGCTGAGCAAAGATCAAACCAGCCTGACGGACATTAAAGATGCGATTAACAAACAGCAGGGCAGCGTTACCGCCAGTATCATCAAGTCTGATGACAATACCTATTATCTGGCCCTGACCTCGCGTGATACCGGCACCACCAACGAGATGACGGTTTCTACCGATGACAGCGCCCTGGCGCAGTACATTGGTTTTACTAAAGGTGGCAGCAGCAATGGCATGACAGAGCAGGTAACCGCTGCCGACGCCAAACTGAGCATCAACGGCGTCGCCATCACCCGCAGCAGCAACACCATTACTGATGCGCCGGAAGGCGTCACGCTGAACCTGACCAAAACCAATACCGGCAGCCCGGAGACCTTATCCGTCACCAAGGATAATGCGCCGATGATCGCTGCGGTGCAGGCCTATGTTGATGCGTATAACTCGCTGCAAACCACCATTAGTAACCAGACGAAGTACACTGCCGTAGATCAGGGCAGTACGTCCCAGGATACAAGTAATGGCGATCTGCTGGGCGACGGCACGCTGCGTAACATTCAGACCAGCCTGCGCTCCAAGCTGTCCACCAGTGCCCAGAGCGGCGGCAGTATTTCACTGCTTTCTCAGATTGGTATCACTCAGGATATTAACGGCAAGCTGACCGTCGACAGCACCAAACTGAATAAAGCGCTGGATGAAAAATCCGCAGATGTCGTGACGTTCCTGTCAGGTGACGGTAAAACGACTGGCTTCGCAACGCAGACCAGTAACTATCTCGATCAGATCCTGGGCACTGATGGTTCAGTGCAAAACGCCACAGACGGTATCAACAAGACACTGAAGAAATTGTCTGATGATTACGACCGGGTGAATGCTCAGATTACCGCCACCATGGCACGCTACAAAACCCAGTTCACGAATCTGAATACGCTGGTCTCATCCATGACGCAAACCCAGAACTATCTGACGCAGCAGTTTGCGGCGATGAGCAGTTAACAGGAGTTAAAAATGTACGCAAAATCGGGAACGCAGGCCTACGCACAGGTCGGTCTGGAGAGTGCCGTGTTAAGTGCCAGCCCACACCAGCTGGTAGTTTTGCTATTTGATGGCGCACTGAGCGCCATGAAAAAAGCCACTATTTTGATGGAACAGGGCGACATTCCCGGTAAAGGCCAGGCACTTTCCAAAGCCATCAATATTATTACCAACGGCTTACGCGCAGGATTAAATCATGAGGTGGGCGGTGAACTCTCCGCAAACCTCGACAACCTGTATGACTACATGACACGACGTTTGCTTGAAGCTAACCTGCGTAATGATGCAGAGGCTATTGTCGAGGTTGAAGGGTTACTCACCAATATCGCCGATGCATGGAAGCAAATTGGTCCTCATCACGTACAGGAATCTTACTGATGATGGCACCTGGCGATGTGTTGCAGGGATATCAGCAGTTACTGAAGTTAAGTAACACTATGCTGAATCAGGCGCGGGAAGGACTGTGGGATGATCTGGTGGCGAATGAAAGTACTTATGTCCGCAACGTCGAGAGCATGGCACGTAATCAGGATCCGGGTGCACTCCCTGCGGCCCTGCGTGTGCAAATTCGCGCACTGATTAAACAGATACTGAATAATGAAGTCTTGATGAAGACGTTACTGGCTGAGCGCATGGATGAACTGCGATCGCTGGTGCAAACAACGTCGCAACAACAAAAAGTCACCTCAGCCTATGGCCGCTTCTCTGACAAGGTACTCTACCCGGGGAACCTTTAATCCACCGATTGCGCGGGTAACGGCACTGTGGCCTTACCCGCGCAATCGGATTATTTCTCTGCCGTGACCGGCCTGAGAATCTGCGGCTCAATATCCTGAATCACCGCGTCGCCAGGACGCTTTGCCACTTCGTCCAGCGCCTGCTGACACTCGACGGTTGGGCGATCCACTTTACGCAGCGTCAGGCCATCGTAGTGCAGCTCACCGTTCTCCAGCGAGAGCGGCATCACGCGCGCCTGACGGTTAACGTTAACCCAGTCATCATCCAGGCGCGTCAGCTTGCCCGGTTTGGCAATCACCCGCTGCCACTGGCGGCAGTCAAGGGTAGCGCCATCAGCGCTGACGATTAGGCTGGCCATAGCCTCGCTGCTGATCAGCTTGCTCTGCGGTCCCATCGTCTGCCAGTTACCCTGCAGCTCCAGCGGTGCCGGGGTTTTTACCGCTTCGTCATAACTGTTGATTTGCGCACAGCCGCTCAGCGCCAGCGCGGCCAGTACCATCCACTTTTTCATCTTCGGTCCCTACACTCGCATCAATGGCGGCTACGTTATAATGTTTTCCCGGCGTGACGCAAGGTATCTGCGGTGGAATCCCCCTTCTCTTTCTCCGGCGCCCTCAAGCTGTTCAACTCTTCGCCGATAACCTGATGTGAAGTCTAAAGCACCTGCACCCATAACAATATTGACGACTTACTCACCCTGGTTTCGGAGAACGCTGTTATGCGATTGACCCTTCGCGCACGTCTGGCTGCGATTGTCAGCCTGCTGTGCCTGTTACTGATTATTGCTGCCGTCTGGGGAATTATCGGCCTGCGCGCTGCCGATCAGCGCGCGCAAAATGCCTATCAGAACGAGCTGCTCCCGCTGCAATACTCTTCACGCCTGTACCGCATGGTGCAGGAGCAATCCGCTACCCTGTTCGATGCGCTGCGCTACTGGACCGACAGCAGTGAAGTGGAAAAACGCCTGGCGCGCATTGCGCAGTACGGTCAGCAAATCAACGCCGATCGCCATACCTGGCAGCAGCTGGCGTTTGATGCGCAGACCAAACCGCTGAGCCAGCGCTTCCTGACCCATCTCGACGGCTGGCAGGGTGCGCTGCATGAAGCCGGTGAGCTGCTGAAAGGCGGTAACCCGTCCGCCGCACTGGTGGTCATCGAAACCCGCCTGCGCAGCGGTAGCCAGTTGCTGCAACAGGACATTGACCAGCTGGATACGCTGATGCGGCAGCATGCGCAGACGGCCTGGCAACAGGGCAACCGCGACTACCTGCTGGCACGCAATAGCCTGATCGCCATCCTGCTGTTGGGTCTGAGTCTGGCGCTGGTCTCCGGCTGGCTGCTGATCCGCTCGATTAACCGTTCCATCGCCCAGGCGCGCGAACTGGCGGATGCCATTGCCGGCGGCGAGCTCAATCACCGTATCGGTACGGTAACGCGCGATGAGATGGGTGAACTGATGCAGGCGCTGCTGCGCATGGATGTGCGGCTGGCCGAGATCGTGCGCGAGGTGGGCGAAAGTGCCCATGCACTGAGCGATGCGGCACGCCAGATGGCGGATGGCAACGACGATCTGTCGGAGCGCACCCATGCGCAGGCCAGTTCGCTTGAGCAGACTGCGGCCAGTATGGAGCAGATGACCGCCACGGTGAAACACAACGCGGACAACGCCGCGCAGGCCAACGAGCTGGCAAGCGATGTGCGCCATCAGGCCGAGCGCGGCAGCGGTGTTCTGCGCGACGCGGTGAGTGCGATGGAGGAGATTGAATCCTCCAGCAAGCGCATCGCGGATATCAACCGCGTGATTGATGAAATCGCCTTCCAGACCAACCTGCTGGCACTGAATGCGGCGGTAGAAGCGGCGCGCGCCGGGGAACAGGGACGCGGCTTCGCGGTGGTGGCGTCAGAGGTGCGACAGCTGGCGCAGCGTTCGGCCGGTGCCGCACAGGAGATCAAGGCGCTGATCGATGCCAGCGTAGGTAAAGTCGAAGCCGGCAGCGCGCTGGTGCAGCGCTCTGGCGAGATGCTCAACGACATCAATCACGGCGTGGCGCGCATGGTGGATATCGTTGGCGAGATCGCCGTGGCCAGCCGCCAGCAATCCAGCGGCATTGAGCAGGTGAACACCGCAGTAATCCAGATGGACGGCGCCACCCAGCAGAATGCATCGCTGGTGCAGCAGGCCAGCGCGGCCAGCCAGACGGTGAGCCAGCATGCCGGTTTGCTGGTGGAAAAAATGGCGTTCTTCCGCCTGCAGCAGCCATAAGGAGCCGCCATGAAGCGTACCATAATCGCGCTGCTGGCCGCGCTGCCGCTGCTCAGCCAGGCCGCCACCACGCTCAATATCGCCACCATTGCCAATGGTGACATGACTATCATGCAGCAGCTGTCGAGCCGTTACGAACAGCAGCATCCGGATGTGAAACTACAATGGCACGTGATGGATGATGGCGCCCTGCGCCAGGCGGTGCTGGCAGCCATGAACAGCGGTGACGCAAAATTTGATGTGATTACCGTGGGTACCTATGAAGCGCCGCTGTGGGGTAAAAAAGGCTGGCTGGCGCCGCTCAACAACCTGCCACCAGAGTATGACAGCGACGATCTGCTGACGCCGGTGCGCAAAGCACTGTCCTGGCAGCAAACGCTGTACGCGCTACCGTTTTACGGGGAAAGCAGCATGACCTATTACCGCAAAGATCTGTTTGCGGCGAAAGGGCTGACCATGCCGGACGATCCCGACTGGACCGACATCAAAAATTTCGCGGCGAAACTCACCGATCCTCAGCACGGTATCTATGGCCTGTGCCTGCGCGGCCAGCCCGGCTGGGGCGATAACGTTGCCCTGCTCACCACCATGGCCAACGCCTATGGTGCGCAGTGGTTTGACGATCGCTGGCAGCCAACGCTGAATTCGCCAGAGTGGCGTGAGGTATTGACCGATTATCTGGCGATGGTGAAACAGGACGGTCCGCCGGATACGGCCAGCAATAGCTTTGGCCAGATCCTGCGTCTTACCGCACAGGGAAAATGCGCGATGTGGATCGACAGTACCGTCGCCGCCGGCCTGCTGATTAACCCGCAGATTTCGCTGGTAGCGGACAAGCTGGCATTTGCGCCGGCGCCGGGCGGCATTACGCGCAACGGCTCGCACTGGCTGTGGTCGTGGGCGCTGGCGGTACCGGCTAACTCACCGCAGCGCGCCGCCGCCGTGGACTTCATCAGCTGGGCGACCTCGCGGCAGTATATTCAGCAGGTTGCGGATACCGTCGGCTGGGGAGCGGTGCCACCCGGCAGCCGCAACTCCACCTACCAGCAGCCAAACTATCAGCGCCTGGCGCCTTACGCCGCTCAGGTGCGCAGCGCGATTGAATCCGCCACCGTCGATCAACCGACATTGAATACCGTACCTTACACCGGTGTGCAGTACGTCAGTATTGCTGGCTTTGATCAGATGGGTAACGCCGTCGGGCAGAATCTGGCAGCACTGCTGCAGGGCAAGCTGACGGTGGACCAAACGCTGGAAAAAAATCAGCAGGACGTGACGCGCCTGCAAGCCGCACAGCAGTAAACATTCGGGGTTCCTGACAAGTCGCCGTGTGCGGGTTACACTAACGCGCAATTTGACCGGCAGGAACCCCCGAATGAAAACCCCTGAAGAGTATTACGCCCTGGCCCGCAGCCTGTTTTTCACCGCCCACCCTGATTTTCAGTCCGCGCTGGATGAACTGAGTGAGAGTGATGCGCGCGCCGCCAATATGTCCCTGCGTGAACTGCGCGCGTGGCACGCCGAGCGCATCTATGCCGCGTTTCTGCGGCAGAAGAAGCTCGACGGCATGCTGTTCTCCATCCAGCTGGCGGAACCGGATAAAGCGGTTGCTGCACAAGCGATTGAAATCTATCTGAAATCTCACGCGGAAGCACTGGGTATGACGTGGGAAGAGTTCTGTATTAAGAACGAGTTATAAGCGATGTACTGATAAAAAGGCGATCGGAGAGAAATTTCCGGGGAAAAAGTTGTACAAGATGGGAAAAGTTGTATAACTTAATACTCACGACGACTGTCGTCGATTGTCCTTGAACGAAAGGTGCTATTGCACCGCCTCTGGAGGTGTTGCTGGATTTCCACCTCCAGAGGTTCGATTTTTTGCGTGCGCCCTCTGCTTTTGCCCGCTTTACTCCCCTGTCGTTGCATCTTTACGCCGCGCTGTTTCACCCGTATGAAAATAATTGCCGCCCTGCCGCTTGTCACTGGTTTTATTTACAGTAATATGACGCTCCCACTTTGATTACTGGAATGCCCTGATGTTTGTGGAGCTGATTTACGACAAGCGCAACGTAGCCGGATTACCGGGCGCGCGGGAAATGATTTTGCAGGAGCTGGAGAAACGCGTGCAGCGCGTCTTTCCGGATCTGGAGGTGCGGGTTAAGCCGATGGAGCGAAACGCCATCGAAACCGATATGAGTAAAAACGACAAGGCGACGATTGCGCGTATTGTTGAAGAGATGTTCGATGAAGCCGAGATGTGGCTGGTGGCCGATTAGGCCACCAGCAGCCGCGTTTAGCTTTCCTGCTCGCTGTGATTGATGGCGATTTCCAGATCCTGAATCGCCTGATCGATATCATCCAGCAGCTGTCCCTGCTTGTTGATCAGCGCATCAAAACGCGTGGCGTACTCTTTATCCTTATACTCCCCGGCATCAAAGGCCAGCCAGTGGCTGGAAAGCGTCTCAGTGTTGGTCTGCGCATAGTGACGCATCTCTTTTAGCTGTGAGGTGACATCACGCAGGTAGTCAGTTTTGGTTTTGATTGCCTCTGTATCACTCATGCTATTTTCCTTTTTGCTGATAAAGCCAGTTAAAATAACGCCTGAGCAATTAAAGTTAGCAGATAATAGCGAAGCCGCCTGCAGAATTATCCGAAGTATGTAGTCGCAGGGAAAAGGGACATCCCTGTCCCTTTGTTATGCCCGCCTGAATTACAGATACTTCTTCGCCAGCGCAATCAGTTCATCCTTTGCGGCGCTGCCCAGCTTCAGCACGCCCTGTTCAACAAAGCTGAAGGCCTGGACAAAGTCCTTCACCCCGGCGCTGATATCCTGCGCCACCGCATCGCTGGCGGCGGTCGCAGCCACCGGCGCGTCAGGGGCAACAACCGGTGCGGCGGTCTGCGCGTTGCGCACGCCAGGTGTGGCGGCCGCCGAGGCGCCTGCGCTGGCCGAGCCGTTCGCCAGCGTATCCTGCGTTGCCAGCTGCTGATCGAGATCGACCGGAGCATCCGCATGAAACGGTTGCTCAGCGCTGGCGGGCGCTGCCGGTTGCGCAGCTGGCGTTGCGGCTGCCGGCGGCGTTTCTGGCTGGGCAACGCTATCAGCTGCGCTGTCAGCGGCAGCCGGCACAGCAGACGTGCTGGCCGTTTCGTTGGCAAAACTCTCCAGCGGTGACAATGCCTGTTGCGCCGCAGCGCTGGTTGGATTGATGACAGTTTGATCGCTCATAATTTTCTCCTTATTGCTAAATAAAGACCGCAGTTGCTGCAAACGGACTGCGATCCGCTCGGTAATACGCATCAGGTCCTCCTTAGCGCCGCGGCTGTGGCGCGGTTTGCTGCCCGGCCGGCGGCGTGGAGGGCGTTGAGGTGTGGCTGGTGCTGCGCGGCAGCTGGGCATCCAGCTTTTTCTGCAGCTCAACCAGCTGGCTGGTCAGTTCGGCGACCTTTGCTTCGCGTCGATCGGAGATCGCCCGGTATTGCTGGCGAATCTCCTCCACGCGCCGGTTGGCGTCGTTATTGACGTAAAGAAACAGAATGGTCATCGCCACACACAGCAGCGATAACAGCATCAGCAGGCCACCCAGCATCAAATGACGGCGGTGGCTTCGCACCAGCAGTTCACTGTTTATCTGCACCATCGCGGTTCTCCTCCAGAGTGGTGATCAATTGATTAATCTGGCTGCGAAACTTATCGCTGTGCTCGGCTTCGGTGGTCGCCAGCAGGATACCGAGTGCGTTCTTGATCAAACGCAGATCGGTCTCCAGCGATGAGATACGCCGCAGGTTTTTGTCGTGACGGATACGCAGTTCATCGTTTTCCTGGCGCATCAGCGCATGGCTCTCCTTGAGAAGCAGCACCTGCTCTTTGTAGCTGGTGATGATCTCGCCGCCCGCGCGATTGCTGGTGACGATTGACGCGATCCCCGCCATCAGGGGTTTCCAGAACACCGCTGCCGCGCCACCGCCAAGCAGCAGTGCGCCTACGCTGGTGACCAAACTACTCTCCATGCCCTACCTCTCTCACCTGGCGAGGGTTAGCCGGACACCCCGCTGACCTCCCTCGCCAGTATCACGGCCAGCGGCATATTTAAGTTTACTTTAAATAATGATTTTAAGTATACTTAAGTCAAGCCTGGAGGAGTTGTCAAGATGATGAAAAAAGAATCTGGTGGTGAGCGCATTCGCCAGCGCCGTAAGGCACTGAAATTAACGCAGCAGGCGCTGGCCAATGGCATTGGCGTGTCGCACGTTGCGGTTTCGCAGTGGGAGAAAGAAGAGACGGTGCCGCGTGGTGAGCATCTGCTGCGGCTGGCGGAGTTGCTGCAGTGTAGCGCGGCGTGGATTATTGATGGCGACGGCCAGCCGTTTGCCAGTACGCACGCTTCCCCCGCTCTCACTGCCGTGCCGCTGGTCACGCTGGTGCAGGCCGCGGACTGGCTGGATGAGCAGCGACTGCAGTGGCAGCAGCAGGCCGTCCGCTTTCTTTACAGTGACGAAGCGCTGAGCGACAGTGCGCTGGCGGTTACGCTGGAAGATGACGCCATGAACCCGGCGTATCGCGCCGGCGACCGGTTGATCTTTGATCCGCAACGCGTGCCCCAGCCGGGCGATGTGGTGCTGGCGCGGGTAGATAACGTCGCGATGGTGCGAATTATTCGGATGCACGACGAGCAAATTTTCTCGTTACGGCCGCTGAACGAAGATTTTCCCGTGCAGCAGAGTCAAAAAAATACGCTGGAACTGATTGGCACGCTGGTGGAAATGCGGCGGCGCGGCAGCCGCTGAAGCAGCAAAAAACCCGCCACGCGGCGGGTCAAATCCAACAAAAGACTACGGCAAAAATCACAACGTGTCGGTGAGATGATCAACGACCACCCTTCCCTCGGGATCGGTTTGCGTTATACGGTAACTGACGCGGTAAGAGCGGCGGTTACTCAGTTTATCGAACAGCGCCACGCTGCCCTTGTGCTCACCGTTGGCACCGACAATGTGCCATTCGGTGACATCTTCCTGTCCCCGGTTATGCAGGCGTAACAAACTCTGCTCAACTAAACGATCGCTTTCATCAATCTTCAAATAATCACGCAACATCTTTATCACCTCCGATTAACCCGGCTAACGATACGCTTTTCATTTATCCTTTCAATCGAATTTATTTATCGTTCACGTCGCTGGCCAGCGGTTGGGTAAAAATTCCCCCTGGCGTGCACCGCCAGCCGCTTCGGTTAAGTGGAATTTAATAAAATAGTTAACGATCACGCGTCTCAGCGCTGGACAGATCCTGCCGTCTGGCTGTTAATGTAAGGCAAAATAACGATAGCGCCGGACAATCTCATGCTGACTACCATCCTTTACCGCAGCCACCTCTATGATCACGTTCCCATCAAAACGCTGGAGGATATGGTTGGCAAAGCCAATAAGAAAAACGAAGTTTCAGATGTCACCGGCATTCTGTTGTTTGATGGGCGACATTTCTTCCAGCTGCTTGAAGGACCCGATCAGGCCGTTCAGGGCATTTACGACCGTATCTGCCGCGACGCCCGTCATCACAATCTGGTGGAACTGATGCATGATTTCGCGCCAGCCCGCCGTTTTGGTAACGTCGGTATGGAGCTGTTTGACCTGCGCGAGCATGACAAATCCAGCGTGCTACAGGCGGTGCTGGATAAAGGCACTTCGCGTTACCAGCTCACCTATGACGACCGTGCACTGCAGTTCCTGCGCACCTTCGTTGAGGCGCGGGAAAAAGAGAACTATTTCGAGATCCCGCCGGCCAATACCTGGGAATTTATTACTGATGCGGAAAGTCAGCGTCAGTTGGAGAGTCTGCAGCACTATGTACAGGATTGCCGGTTTGCGTTTCAGCCGATTGTCGATCCCTTCTCGCGGCGTATCACGGCCTATGAAGCGCTGATTCGCACGCCGGACGGCGGTTCACCGCAGGAGTACTTCTCTGCGTTTGGCGGTGATGCGATTTACCACGCCGATATTCAGTCCAAGAGTCTGGCCTTCAACCTGGCGAAAAATCTCGGCCTCGGCGAGCAGACGCTGACCATCAATCTGCTGCCGATGTCGCTGGTCACCGTCCCGAATGCGGTGGATTTCCTGCTGCAGGAAATCGCGGCCAACGATCTGGTACCGGAGCAGATCGTGGTGGAAGTGACGGAGAATGAAATCATCTCGCGTGCCGAAGAGTTTACAGCAGAAGTAAGAAAACTTAAGGCGGCTGGTATCAGCCTGGCGCTGGATGACTTTGGTGCCGGGTTTGCGGGGTTGTCGCTGCTGTCTAAATTCCAGCCGGATAAGATCAAAATCGATCGGGAAATCATCAGTGACGTGCACAAAAGCGGTCCAAAACAGGCGATTGTACACGCCATCATTAAGTGCTGCGCTTCGCTGGAGATCGCGGTGATTGCTGAAGGCGTGGAGAAAGCCGAGGAGTGGATGTGGCTGGAAGCGGTGGGTGTCAGTCAGTTCCAGGGCTATCTGTTTGCCCGCCCACAGTTTAATGGTTTCCCGGCAGTAGCCTGGCCGGAGATCAAGTAACCGCGCACGCTGACCGCCGTAATTACGGCGGTCACGCGCTTAACACTCAGTCTCGCGTGCCGGTTCCTCCAGCCGTTCACTGAGCACCACGTATTTCATCAGCTCAAACGTGCGCTGCGTCATTGGCACCGCGCTGCACGGGCGGAACCAGCCAAACTGCTTCTGGTACAGCCACACTTCCGGATGACGCTCGCCATCTTTAATCCAGTAATAACCATCATTCATAGGTTTGCCCAGCGGCCTGCGCCGCGAATCAGACATTCATGCGTGCCCGATAAAGTGATACGCCCTCTGGCGTAATGAGTAACCCTGCTTGCATGAAAGCTTACTCCAGCTAATTACTGTAGCAGATAAGAGAAGCGACCGGGCACTTAACGCTGGGCTTATTCAGATAATGAACGAGGCGGTAAAAGAATAAATGCCCCTAAGCTAAGGGGCGAAGCAGACAGGCAAGCTAACATCCGTGTTACTGCAATGGAGTGGAGAACAGCAGACACAAGAATTCAGGAGGCAATATCGTCAGGGGTACGCTGAACAATAAGTTCCAGTGCCTGGCGATAAATATCCAGCTGAACCACGTCATGTTCAGACTCTAATCGCTCCAGCAGCGCCAGAATAATATCTTTATTGCTCACACGCAGTTTCACTGCTGCCAGCTGCTTATAAATCAGCGCAATGATCTCTTTTTCACTGGCATATTCTGAATCCGCGTGCTGGAAATATTCTGACAATTGAGACTCTGTTGACGCCAATGCATTCTGTTCCATAACAAGCCTCATCGGGTGAGCTGCAGTGCAAACTGCAGTGATTAATCGGTTACTCAGGTTAAATTTTTGAATCAGCACAGGTAAAAAAGCAGCCTCTGAAAGTGGAAATCCACAACACCTTCAGAGGCGATGCAAAGCATCATTCGTTACGTGTGACTGACTGCCACAACCGAGAAGTTATACAAAGATGGAAAACTTGTACAACAATTCCGTTAGCATTTCGTGTGGTCAGAGGAGATTTGCACAACAATTTCGCCATTCTTTCCCACAATAAATCGTCATTTTCACAGGAAAAATCATGCAGTTAACCTGAATAAAATATCAGACCCTGTGCTAACCCACTCTTTCTGCTCAACAAAATTTTTTTCTCCCCTCGCTGACTCGCTCACTTCTATACAGCCCCCACAAACTTGTACAACTTTGCAAAACTGTACAATTTAGCCGTTCTGCGTGTAGAGTGTGAAAACGATTACGGCCGCCAGAAACGGCCAGCGATCAGCTAAAATTCATCACAATAAAACCCCTGCTGGAGAGAGAGATGAAACAACACGAAACCAATAAGGAGCGTAAAAACGAGGGCGAGGTGCACAAAGGTTTACCGGAAGCCGCACCGCATGCAGGTAATGCTTATGAAGAGGATGACCATCCAGCCCAGGATGACGCTCGTGAGCACGGTGAAATCCCGCGTACGCGCGATGACAGTCAGGATGACAAAAAAGATCCTTATCAGGATCAGTAAATTGCCTTCGATGATATCTGGACCGACCCACCGGATGTTATTTTCGCGGCCGCTGACTGCTGGCGTTAATAAGCGAAGCGGCAACCGAGATTGATCATTGAGTTTAATTAAGACATTATTTTGCGGAAATTAGAGAAGGCGTGCCTTCATTCATTTCTGGAGAGCACTAATGGAAACGGGTTTTTACTGGGTAGGCAGCAGCACAACTGAGCCTGAGGTATGGTACTGGGATGCTGGACGCGGCTTTTATCGCCCGATGGAGCCGATACCGCTTTCTCTGCCTCGTTTTAAATCTGCCGGTTTTAAACTCCTGAGTGGCAAACTGACGCCACCGGAAGAGTCACACTCTGCTTAAGTTTTCGTCTGCAGGTGAGAATATTGTCAGTTACGCTGTTAAGCGCAGCGTAGCTGAACTATATTCCTGTGAGGAGGACATGATAATGCAGGAAGGATTTTATTGGGTACAGCGCGGCGATGAAGAACCCGAAATCTGGTTTTTCTCTATCCGTGAAGACGGTGCCTGGTTTGAACCCACCAAAAACGATGCCATCAGTCAGCAACGTTTTGCTGAACAAGGCTACAGGGCGATCAGCGAGAAATTGTCACTGTCCTGACCCTGACGAAACCGCCTCTTTCAGGCGGTTTTTTATTGCGCGCCGCTAGACCTGCATGCTCATGATCTCGCTATAGGCATTGACCAGCTTGTTACGCACCTGAATTCCCATCTGCATCGAAATCGACGATTTCTGCAGATCGACCATCACATCATTCAACTGGATGCCCGGTTTACCCAGCTCAAAATCCTGCGCCTGACTGCGCGCAGCGGTCTGGGTGGCGCTGATTTTATCCAGCGCGGCTTTCATGGTGGCACCAAAATCGAGCTGACTGGCGGACTCGGTCGGTTTGCCACTGGCCTGCAGTGACGTCAGCTGCAGCTGCTGCAGTACGCCATCAATTGCCTGAATTGACATTGCCTGTACCTCATAGATGAAGGGTTCTTTTTTTCACGGAGGAAAAGTTAACACACTGTCAATAGGACAAAGGCGCTAAATGACTGCAAAAAACCCGGCTTATCCAGCCATCGAAGTGACACGATTCATCAAATAATGCCAGGCATTAGATTGGAATTTCATTTTTTCCCCTACCCCGTCGGCCAGCAACACGGCATCAACGGGCGGGGATGCGTATCAGGGAGTCAGTTTTGTCACCTACATACACCCGGTCAATTATGTCAGGCAGGAATTGGTCATGAATGCGAGTGCAGCCGCCACACAGGATACAGCAAAGAAAGGCTTTAATGACCTTCTCGCCCGCCTGCGCGCAAATCCGCGTATTCCATTAATCGTTGCTGCCGCGGCCGCTATCGCCGTGGTTCTGGCGCTGGTGCTGTGGGCCAAAGCGCCCGACTATCGCGTTCTCTATAACAACCTCTCTGATGAGGATGGCGGCGCGATTGTTACCCAGCTCACCCAGATGAACATCCCTTACCAGTTCGCTGAAAACGGCGGCGCCCTGATGGTGCCCGCCGATAAAGTGCATGAGCTGCGTCTGCGTCTTGCCCAGCAGGGACTGCCGAAAGGGGGTTCAGTAGGCTTTGAGCTGATGGATAAAGAGAAGTTTGGTATCAGCCAGTTCAGTGAGCAGATTAACTACCAGCGTGCGCTGGAAGGTGAGCTGGCGCGCACCATCGAAACGCTTGGACCGGTGAAGAGCGCGCGCGTGCATCTGGCGATGCCAAAACCGACGCTGTTCGTGCGCGAGCAAAAATCCCCGTCGGCCTCAGTAACGCTGAACCTGCAACCGGGCCGTGCGCTGGATGAAGGCCAGATTCAGGCGATTCAGCACATGGTCTCCAGCAGCGTAGCCGGTCTGCCACCAGGCAATGTAACCGTGGTCGATCAGGCAGGTCGCCTGCTGACGCGCTCCGACAGCGAAGGCCGCGATCTTAACGATGCCCAGCTGAAATATGCCTCTGAAGTGGAAGCACGCTATCAGCAGCGCATTGAAGCCATTCTGAATCCGATTCTCGGTCAGGGTAATGTGCATGCGCAGGTGACCGCGCAGATTAACTTTGACCGCAGCGAGCAGACGGACGAGAAGTATCAGCCGAATGCGAACCCGAATAACACAGCGATTCGCTCACGCCAGACCAGCACCAGCGATCAGAACGGCAGCCCGTATCCGGGCGGCGTGCCGGGTGCGCTGTCGAATCAGCCTGCGCCGGCCAATACCGCGCCGGTCACCAACCCGCAGCAGCAGAACAATAACAACGCTAACGGTCAGCAGAACAACAACAACGCGCAGAATGCCGGCACCTCGACCAGCACCGCGCAGAGCAGCGGCCCGAGCAGCTCCAGCCGCAACGACACGGTGAACTACGAGCTGGATCGCACCATTCGTCACACCAAACTCAACGTCGGTGACGTGCAGCGCCTGTCGGTCGCCGTGGTGGTCAACTACCGCGATGACGGCAAAGGCAAAGCGGTGGCGCTTAACGATCAGCAGATCAAGCAGATTGAAGATCTGACCCGCGAAGCGATGGGCTATTCGCAAACGCGTGGCGACAGCGTCAACGTGGTGAACTCGCAGTTCAACACTACCGAGCCAACCGGCGGCGACCTGCCCTTCTGGCAGCAGCAGTCGTTCTTTGATCAGCTGATGACGGCCGGTCGCTGGCTGCTGGTGGCACTGGTTGCCTTCATCCTCTACCGCAAAATGGTGCGTCCGCAGCTGCTGCGTAAGCGTGAAGCCGAGAAAGCCGCCGCCGAAGCCGCCGCTGCCCGTGCTGCCGCGCGTGAAGAAGAAGCCGCTTACAGCGTCCAGATCAACAAAGACGAGCTGGACCAGGAGCGCAAATCTAACAACCGCATGAGCGCCGAGGTGATGAGCCAGCGCATCCGCGATATGTCTGAAAACGATCCGCGCGTTGTGGCGCTGGTTATCCGCGAATGGATGAGTAACGAACTATGAGTCTGACCGGTACTGAAAAGAGCGCCATTCTGATGATGACCATTGGCGAAGAGCGTGCGGCAGAGGTGTTCAAACACCTCAACCAGCGTGAGGTGCAGCACCTCAGCGCCGCGATGGCCAGCATGAAACAGATTTCGCACAAGCAGCTGACCGAAGTGCTGCGCGAGTTCGAAACCGATGCCGAACAGTTTGCTGCGCTGAGCCTCAACTCCAACGACTACCTGCGTTCGGTGTTGATCAAGGCGCTGGGCGAAGAGCGCGCTTCCAGCCTGCTGGAGGACATCCTCGAAACGCGCGAAACCACCAGCGGCATGGAAACCCTCAACTTTATGGAACCGCAGGCGGCGGCGGATCTGATCCGCGACGAGCACCCGCAGATTATCGCCACCATTCTGGTGCACCTGAAGCGCGGCCAGGCGGCGGATATTCTGGCGCTGTTCGACGAGCGTCTGCGCCACGATGTGATGCTGCGTATCGCCACCTTCGGCGGCGTACAGCCGGCGGCGCTGGCGGAGCTGACCGAAGTGCTCAACGGCCTGCTGGATGGCACCAACCTCAAGCGTGCGAAGATGGGCGGCGTGAGAACCGCAGCGGAAATCATCAACCTGATGAAAACCCAGCAGGAAGAAGCGGTTATCGAAGCAGTACGCGACTTCGATGGCGAGCTGGCGCAGAAGATCATCGACGAGATGTTCCTGTTCGAAAACCTGGTGGAAGTGGACGACCGCAGCATCCAGCGTCTGTTGCAGGAAGTGGAGTCCGAGCAGCTGCTGATTGCCCTGAAAGGCGCCGAGCAGCCGCTGCGCGAGAAATTCCTCAAAAACATGTCGGCGCGTGCCGCCGATATCCTGCGCGACGACCTCGCCAACCGTGGCCCGGTCCGTATGTCCGCGGTGGAGAACAACAGAAAGCAATCCTGCTTATCGTGCGCCGTCTGGCGGAAGCAGGCGAGATGGTAATTGGTGGTGGCGAGGAAACCTATGTCTGATGCCTTTTCCGCCCGTGCATGGCAGCGCTGGCAGCCTGATGATTTAGGCGCACCGCAGCCGCCCGAACCTGAACTGCTGCTGGCAGAGGAGCCGGACAGCGACCTCGTGCTGAGCGAGGAAGATGAACAGCAGCAGCAGCTGGAACGTCTGCAGCAGCAGATGCGTAAAGATGCGCAGACGCAGGGCTACAGCGAAGGTTATCAGAAAGGCTTCGCCGAAGCGCAGCAAAACGGCTATGACGCCGGGTTCCAGCAGGGACTGGCTGATGCCCAGCAGCAGCAGGCTCCGTTACAGGCGCGTATGCAGCAGCTGGTCACCGAGTTCCATCACACGCTGGAAGCGCTGGATAGCGTGATTGCGTCGCGCCTGATGCAGCTGGCGCTGGAAGCGGCGCGCACGGTGATTGGCCAGGCGACGCAGGTGGATGGCAGCGCCCTGCTGCGCCAGATCCAGCAGCTGATTCAGCAGGAGCCAATGTTCAGCGGCAAACCGCAGCTGCGCGTGCACCCGGACGATCTGCAGCGCGTTGAGCAGACGCTGGGCCCAACGCTCGATTTACACGGCTGGCGGTTGCTGGCCGACAGTTCGCTGCATCCCGGCGGCTGTAAACTCAGCGCCGAAGACGGCGATCTGGATGCCAGCGTCGCCACGCGCTGGCAGGAGCTGTGCCGTCTGGCGGCACCGGGAGCATTCTGATGACGTCACGCCTTTCGCGCTGGCTGGGCGCGCTCGACAGTTTTGAAGACCGCATCAGTCAGGTGCAGACGGTGCGCCGCTATGGCCGCCTGACGCGCGCCACCGGTCTGGTGCTGGAAGCCACCGGCCTGCAGCTGCCGCTGGGCGCCACCTGCATTATTGAGCGCCACGACAACGGCACAATTACCGAAGTGGAAAGCGAAGTGGTCGGCTTCAACGGCCAGAAACTGTTTCTGATGCCGCTGGAAGAGGTTGATGGCATTCTGCCCGGCGCGCGCGTGTATGCCCGCGTGCACGGCGATCACAGCGGTAAACAGTTGCTGCTGGGGCCGGAGCTACTTGGCCGCGTGCTGGACGGCAGCGGCAAGCCGCTGGATGGCCTGCCCGCGCCGGAAACCGGCTACCGCGCGCCGCTGATCACCGCGCCGTTCAACCCGCTGCAGCGTACGCCGATCCACGATGTGCTGGATACCGGCGTGCGGGCAATCAACGCCCTGCTCACTGTGGGCCGCGGCCAGCGTATGGGGCTGTTTGCCGGCTCCGGCGTGGGGAAATCGGTGCTGCTCGGCATGATGGCGCGTTACACCAAAGCCGACGTCATCGTGGTGGGCCTGATTGGTGAACGTGGCCGCGAAGTTAAAGAGTTTATCGAGAACATCCTTGGCGCCGAAGGGCGCGCGCGCTCGGTGGTGATCGCCGCGCCGGCCGACGTTTCGCCGCTGTTGCGTATGCAGGGGGCCGCTTATGCCACGCGCATCGCCGAAGATTTCCGCGATCGCGGTCAGCACGTGCTGCTGATTATGGACTCCCTCACCCGCTATGCCATGGCGCAGCGTGAGATCGCGCTGGCGATCGGCGAGCCGCCGGCCACCAAAGGCTATCCGCCATCGGTGTTCGCGAAGCTGCCGGCGCTGGTAGAACGCGCCGGCAACGGCATTCACGGCGGCGGTTCAATCACCGCGCTCTATACCGTACTGACCGAAGGCGACGACCAGCAGGACCCGATTGCCGACTCGGCGCGCGCCATTCTCGACGGCCACATTGTGCTGTCGCGTCGTTTGGCGGAGGCCGGTCACTATCCGGCCATTGATATTGAAGCGTCGATCAGCCGTGCCATGACCGCGCTGATTGATGAAACCCACTATGCGCGCGTGCGCCAGTTCAAGCAGTTGCTCTCCAGCTTTCAGCGTAACCGCGATCTGGTGAGCGTCGGCGCTTATGCCGCAGGCAGCGATCCGATGCTGGACCGGGCCATTAAGCTCTATCCGCAGATGGAAGCTTTCCTGCAGCAGGGCATTTTTGAACGCAGCGATTATGACGATGCCTGTCTGCACCTGCAGGCGATGTTCGGCTAACGCCGCCCGACTTGAGGTAACGCGATGAAAACAGCCAATGCGATTGATACGCTGCGCGACCTGGCGGAGCAGGATCTGGAACAGGCGGTGATCCACCTCGGCGACATGCGTCGCGGTCAGCAGCAGGCCGATCAGCAGCTCAGCATGCTGCTCGATTACCAGGATGAGTACCGTAATAAGCTCAATCAGGATATGTCCGGCGGCATCGCCAGCACGCGCTGGAGCAATTATCACCAGTTTATTCAGACGCTGGAAAAAGCCATCGAACAGCATCGCCAGCAGCTTAATCAGTGGAACCAGCGGCTGGAACAGGCGCTGAGCAACTGGCGTGAAAAGCATAAGAAGCTGAATGCCTATCAGACGCTGATTACCCGCGCGGAAGAGAACGCATTACGACAGGAAAGCCGTCTCGATCAGAAACGGATGGATGAATTTGCCCAACGGGCCGCATTGAGGAAAGGCGAATGAACACGCTGCCAACACTGCTGACACAGCTTGCCAAAACCGGCAAAGCGCAACCTTCAGCGGCAGTGGACAATCTGTCCGCTGCTGACACCCTGCCGCAGGGATTTATTACCGAGCTGGGCAACCGCCTGCTGACGCTGGTTAAGCAGCAGGGGAATGGCGCGCAATCCGCTGATCTGGCGGCAGAAATTGACGCGAAAAACGTCACAAAAGCGTCATTAAGCGCCCTGCTGCAGGCACTGGACAAACCAGAGGCGTTAAACGCATTTTTACAGCCGGAAAACACTAAAGCCGGACTGAAATCAGCCGATGATAATGACAAGCGCGCAGCAAGTTCGTTAACTGCCAGCGACTTACAGAATGTGCAGGCGCTGTTTGCCATGTTGCCAGCGGTGGTCGAAAACCGCAGCAGCCCGCCAGCGGATAACAGCACCGCACTGGAGACCCGGGGTGAGGCGCGCACCAGCTTAAACGCTGCGTTACTTAACAGTTCGCTGCAAAGTGCGCTGAAAGAGGAACAGGCGAAGCCGGATGGACAGCCATCTAAAGGCAGCGATGCGCTGACCAGCCTGACCGGTGTCAGCCATAGCCCGGTGCAGAGCGCGGCCGCCAGCGGCACGCCGGCCAGCAACAGCGGTATGACGCTGGATGAGAGTTTTCAGCAGGTGCTGAGCACGCTGAGCAAACCGGAAGAGCGGCGCGAGATGCTCAGCAGCCATGACAGCAGCGCGCCGGCCATCAGCAGCCCGCTGAGCAGTACCAGTCCGCTGGTCAGCACCACGGCCAGCACCAGCAGCGCGCCTTCCACGCCGATGCTGAATGCGCAGCTGGGCAGCAACGAGTGGCAGCAGGCGCTGAGCCAGCAGATTGTGATGTTCAGCCGTAACGGCCAGCAGAACGCCGAATTACGTCTGCATCCGGAAGACCTCGGCGCGATACAGATCAGCCTGACGCTGGATAAAGATCAGGCACAGTTAACAATGGTTTCCAGCCACAGCCATGTGAGGGCCGCGCTGGAAGCGGCGCTCCCACAGCTGCGTACGGCGCTGGCGGAGAGCGGCATTAACCTGGGACAGAGTAACGTCAACAGCGACGCCTTCGCACAGGGCCAGAGTTATCAGGGCCAGCAGGAAGGACGTCGCGACGGCCAGTACGGCAGCTTTACCCTCTCCCAGGACAGTGACAACGAGATAACGCCTATTGCCGTCCCGGCAGCCCTCCAGGCGCGCGCGACCGGCAACGGCGCTGTCGATATCTTTGCCTGACAGCGACTAAACGCTGAAGGTAAGCGTAAAACCCGCGTCTTTTCTTCCCATTGTTTGACTTAAGACGCGGGATAATCTGTCCAGGTAAGCCGAGAGGCTTGCCCATAATTCACAGGAAGTAACTGCAAACATGTCTGATAACGCGAAAGCTAAAGGCCGCAAACGTTCATTACTAATTCCGGTGTTACTGATTGTAACGCTGGCCGCTTGCAGCGTGGCAGGCTATGCAGTCTGGCGAATGATGAATAAACACGAGGGTGACAAGCCGGAGGCTGCCAAAGTGGAGCCGCCGCCCGCCCCGGTATTTTTTGCAATGGATACGTTTACGGTTAACCTGGTCAATCCCGATAACGATCCCGATCGCGTGCTGTACGTAGGCTTTACCCTGCGTCTGCCGGATGAGGATACCCGTCGTCGGCTGAATGACTACCTGCCTGAGGTGCGCAGCCGTTTGCTGCTGCTGCTTTCACGTCAGAGCGCCAGCGCGCTGGCAACCGAGCAAGGCAAACAGGCCCTGGTTGAACAGATCAAACAGGTGCTGGCGCCACCGCTGGTAAAAGGTCAACCTGCGCAGGTAGTCAGTGACGTGCTGTTTACCGCCTTCATTTTGAGGTGACTTAATGGGCGATAGCATTCTCTCCCAGGCTGAGATTGACGCGCTGCTCAATGGCGACAGTGACAGTGCGGAAGTAGAGAACAGTTCCAAAGGGGCCGATGGCGATATCCGCCCCTATGATCCCAATACCCAGCGTCGCGTGGTGCGCGAGCGTCTGCAGGCGCTGGAGATCATCAATGAGCGTTTTGCCCGTCATTTCCGTATGGCGCTGTTCAACCTGCTGCGCCGCAGCCCGGATATCAGCGTTGGGGCAATCAAGATTCAGCCGTACCATGAGTTTGCCCGCAACCTGCCGGTGCCAACCAACCTGAACCTGATTCACCTGCAGCCGCTGCGGGGGACTGCGCTGGTGGTGTTCTCGCCGAGCCTGGTGTTTATCGCCGTGGATAACCTGTTTGGCGGCGACGGTCGTTTTCCGACCAAAGTGGAAGGCCGTGAGTTCACCCACACCGAGCAGCGCGTGATTCGCCGCATGCTCAAGCTGGCGCTGGAAGGCTACAGCGACGCATGGAAAGCCATTTATCCGCTGGAAGTGGAATACGTGCGTTCTGAAATGCAGGTGAAGTTCACCAACATCACCACCTCACCGAACGATATCGTGGTCAACACACCGTTCCAGGTGGAGATTGGCAACCTGGTGGGTGAGTTCAATATCTGTATTCCGTTTTCGATGATTGAGCCGCTGCGCGAGCTGCTGGTCAATCCACCGCTGGAGAACTCGCGTCAGGAAGATAACCACTGGCGCGACAATCTGGTGAAACAGGTGCAGCACTCGGAGCTGGAGCTGATTGCCCACTTCGCTGAAACGTCGCTGCGTCTGTCACGTATTTTGCAACTGAAACCTGGTGACGTCCTGCCCATTGAGAAGCCGGACCGCATCATTGCCCACGTCGACGGCGTACCGGTACTGACGAGCCAGTATGGCACGCTCAACGGCCAGTATGCGCTGCGTGTAGAACATCTGATTAACCCGATTTTGAATTCGCTGAATGAGGAACAGCCCAATGAGTGACAGCAAAAAACCGTCCGATGATATCTCTGCGGACGATCTGTGGGCTGAAGCGATGAACGAGCAGGCGGCGACCAGCAGTGCAGCGGAGCCAGGCGATAACGTATTTAAGTCGCTTGAGGCCAGCGCCGCCAGCGGCTCGCTGCAGGACATCGATCTGATCATGGATATCCCGGTCAAACTGACCGTGGAACTGGGCCGTACCAAGATGACCATCAAAGAACTGCTGCGCCTGACGCAGGGTTCGGTGGTGGCGCTTGACGGCCTGGCCGGCGAGCCGCTGGACATCCTTATCAATGGCTATCTGATCGCCCAGGGTGAAGTGGTGGTGGTGAACGACAAATATGGCGTGCGCATCACCGACATTATTACTCCGTCCGAACGTATGCGTCGTCTGAGCCGCTAATCATGTTAAAAAACGCGCAAACCGTTCAGCCCGCTCACGCCCAGCCGGTGGTATCCACCAGTTCGGTTGTTGGGCAAGTCAGTAGCGTGCTGGCGGTGATCGTGCTGCTGATTCTGGCCTGCGGCTGGCTGGCGAAACGCCTCGGCTTTGCGCCGAAAGCGGTGAGCGGTCAGGCGCTGAAAGTCAGCGCCAGCGTGCAGGTTGGCCGTCAGGAGCGGGTGGTGATTGTTGATACCGCCGATGCGCGTTTAGTGCTGGGCGTCACCGCTCAGCAGATCACCCATCTGCACTCGCTGCCGCCGCTGCCACCGGAAGCGTCGCTACCTGTCAGCGCGGCGCCGCAGGATTTTCGTCAGCTGTTTCAGAACCTGGTTAAACGTCCCGGAAAACCCCAATGATGCGTCGATTGCTCCCTCTTCTGCCGCTGCTGATGCTGCTGGCACCGGCTGCCCATGCGCAGCTGCCGGGTTTGATCAGCCAGCCGCTGGCCAATGGCGGCCAGAGCTGGTCGCTGCCGGTGCAAACGCTGGTCTTCATTACCTCGCTGACCTTTATTCCGGCGGTGTTGCTGATGATGACCAGTTTCACCCGCATCATTATTGTGTTTGGTCTGCTGCGTAACGCACTGGGCACGCCGTCCGCGCCGCCGAATCAGGTGATGCTGGGTCTCGCGCTGTTCCTGACCTTCTTTATCATGGCGCCGACCTTCGACAAGATTTACACCGATGCCTATCTGCCGTTCAGCCAGGACAAAATCAGCATGGACGTGGCGATCGACAAAGGTGCCCAGCCGCTGCGTGAGTTCATGCTGCGCCAGACGCGCGAAGCCGACCTGGCCCTGTTCGCCCGTCTCGCCAACAGCGCGCCGATTCAGGGCCCGGAAGCGGTGCCGATGCGTATTCTGCTGCCCGCCTACGTCACCAGCGAGCTGAAAACCGCTTTCCAGATTGGTTTCACCGTCTTTATTCCGTTTCTGATCATCGACCTGGTGGTCGCCAGCGTACTGATGGCGCTGGGGATGATGATGGTGCCGCCGGCCACGATTTCGCTGCCGTTTAAGCTGATGCTGTTCGTGCTGGTGGATGGCTGGCAGCTGCTGGTGGGATCGCTGGCGCAAAGTTTTTACTCCTGAGTGGCTTTCCGCCCTCACCTTTCTCTCGACAGGAGCGCAACATGACACCGGAATCGGTAATGGTAATGGGCCAGGAAGCGATGCGTATCGCCCTGATGATGGCCGCTCCGCTGCTGCTGGTGGCGATGGTGAGCGGTTTGCTGATCAGTATTCTGCAGGCGGCAACGCAGATTAACGAACAGACACTGTCGTTTATCCCGAAAATTCTTGCCGTGGCGGCCACTGCCGTGGTGGCCGGACCGTGGATGCTCAACCTGATGCTGGACTACATCCGTACCCTGTTCAGCAACCTGCCTTACATCATCGGCTAATGGTCACCCTCGACAGCAGCCAGCTGGTGCACTGGGTGGCGCAATTCTTCTGGCCGATGGTGCGTTTGCTGGCGCTGTTTGCCAGCGCGCCGCTGCTAAATGAACGTTCGATTCCGAAACGGGTCAAAATTGGACTGGCGGTAGTCACCACCTGGATTCTGATGCCGCTGCTGCCGCCGGTCGAAGTGACGCTGTTTACTCCGGCCGGTTTCTGGATGCTGGTGCAGCAGCTGCTGATTGGCGTGGGGATTGGTCTGACCATGCAGCTGGCTTTTTCTGCCGTGCGGCTGGCCGGTGAGATGATTGGTCTGCAGATGGGCCTCTCTTTTGCCACCCTGCTCGATCCAAACAGCCGGATCAACATGCCGCTGCTGGCCCGTTTTCTCGACATGCTGGCGATGCTGCTGTTCCTGACCTTCAACGGTCACCTGTGGTTGATCTCGTTACTGGTGGACAGTTTTCACACATTGCCGATTAACGATCAGCCACTCAACGCCAACGCCTTCATGGCGCTGACCAAAGCCGCCAGCTTAATTTTCCTTAATGGCATGATGTTAGCGCTACCCTTAATAATTCTGCTCCTCACGCTAAACCTGGCACTAGGTTTGTTAAACCGCGTTTCACCTCAGCTGTCGGTTTTCGCCATCGGCTTCCCAATCACCTTAACGGTAGGGATCCTGAGTCTGGGTATGATGATGCCGTTGCTTGCACCTTTCTGTGAACATCTGTTCGGTGAAGTCTTTGATTTACTCGCGCAGTTTGTATCAGAACTTTCCCCTGCCCGTTGATTAACGATACTGTTAACCTTCTTATACGATAGTTAAGTAATCAAAAACATTCTGTGCATTTTTCGAACCATATTTTTCAGAAATCAACTGAGGATATTCTGATAAATGCGCATTTATGGTGAAAATTATTCTTATTAAACGGCGCTTCGCGTATTTTAGTCAGACGATTCCTAAGCCGGTTAAGCCGGTGAATCGGTTGATAAAATGCTCAAAGGGCTGTTTTTAAACAAAAAAAATATTACAGCGATTTTTCTTGTCTAAATCCCTTTTTTCCGGCATTGTCAACACTCGCTGAAACGTCACACTTTCGCGATTCAAATGTTTTTAAGAATTGTCCTATCAGATTTGTCTGTGACTTGCGCGATAGTGACAGGGCTCTCAAAACAGAGCGAAAGAAACACATAAACCAAATTCCCGGCGATTCCCACTATCGCGGGGACAAGAGTGACGTGGAAGTAACACAATAAACTTCGCAGAACGGGTCAGGGACGAGTCAAGATGGCGCAGGAATGCATTACGCCAGTCTGCTGAGCAGAATAAAAAAGTGTCTTTGGAAATCTCTCTCGTACCGCAAACGCGTATTCATCGTTGATTTAAACGGATAACAAATTGGTGAGGGTCGCTATAATGCCAACGATTATTATGGATTCATGTAACTACACACGCCTGGGTTTGTCAGACTATATGTCGGCAAAAGGAGTCAAAAAGAAAAATATTACTTCCGTGTCTGACATCGAACAATTGCAACAACGGTGTGCGCAATTAAAACCGGGCGTAGTATTTATTAACGAAGAATGCTTTATTCATGAATCCGATTCCAGCGATCGCATTCGTTCTATTATCATGCAGCATCCGGATACGCTATTCTTTATTTTTATGGCGATCTCGAATATCCATTTTGAGGAATACCTCTACGTTCGTAAGAACCTGATTATTACGTCAAAATCGATAAAAACATCGACACTGGACTCCCTGCTGGGCACCTACCTGCAAAAGAAACTCAATGCGTCACCGCGCATTTCTGCCGGGCTGGATATTCATCCACTGACATTGAGCCAGACTGAATCGAATATGCTGAAGATGTGGATGTCAGGTCATGACACTATTCAGATTTCGGATAAGATGCAAATCAAAGCGAAAACTGTTTCGTCACATAAAGGCAATATTAAACGCAAAATTAAAACGCACAATAAACAGGTTATTTATCATGTGGTGCGCCTGACAGATAATGTTACCTCGGGCATTTATGTCAACGTGCGATAATTTCACCCACCGATAATACGCTTTGTGGTCAAGGCCAGTCCCCGCGACTGGCCTTGATTATTTTTGAGCGTTTTGCGAGCGCGATCCCACTTCCCCGCTAAGCCTTTATCCCCTGCTGCCGATGCTTGTTTTCAGAACCCCTTACCACTATGAGAGCAAGGAAATGAAAACAGCATCGATAGATGAGCAACATAAGCTCAGCATCTGGCAAAACCTACGTCTGATGCCTCTGTTCAGCATGATCTTTGGTGGCATTCTGCTGCTTTTTGCCCTGTGCATTGGACTCGCCAGCTACTTTCTGATTCAGAGCAATAATTCCCTCAATGACGCCACCGATGAGATTCAGGTGCGCATGGGCATTTCTAACAGCTCAAACCATCTGCGAACCGCACGCCTTAATGTACTGCAGTCGGGCGCGGCGGCGCGCATCGGTGAAATGGATGGCTATCGTGCCGATCTGGCGCGCACCGAAACGCGTATTAAGCAGGCGCGCGAGGGCTTCAAAATTTATATGGATCGCAAAATGAAGACGCCGGCTGACCTGGCGCTCGACGGTCCACTCACTACCAGTTTCAATGCCTATATCGATAAAGGCCTGAAGCCGATGATCGAGTCGGCGAAACAGGGCAGCTTTGAGGGGATTGTCGCGCAGGAGACCGATGTCACCCGCAAGCTGGATGATGCCTATAATGCCGTGCTGCTAAAGGCGATTAAGATCCGCACCGAGCGCGCCGAAGCGATTAACGCCGAAGCGGCGCATCAGTCGCGCGTCGGTTTTATCGCGATGGCTGCGGCTTTTGCCGCCGCGCTGCTGCTGGTGCTGCTCACCTTCGTATTCCTGCGCCGCGTGGTGATCAATCCACTGCGCCTGTCGGTGGGTCGCATTGAGCGCATCGCGCAGGGCGATCTCACCGCCCCCGAGCAGGCCTATGGTCGCAATGAAATTGGTAGCCTGCTGCACAACCTGCAGCTGATGCAGGCGTCGCTGGTGCGCACTGTTGGCACCGTCCGTGAAGGCGCGGTGGCGATTTATCAGGGCTCCAGCGAGATCTCCGCAGGTAACACCGATCTGTCATCACGCACCGAGCAGCAGGCTTCTGCGCTGGAGCAGACTGCCGCCAGCATGGAGCAGCTCACCGCCACGGTGAAGCAGAACGCCGAAAACGCCCATCACGCCAGCCAGCTGGCCGCCGATGCGTCTGGCAAAGCGCGCAGCGGTGGTGAACTGGTGAGCGGTGTGGTGAAAACCATGAATAACATCTCCGGCAGCTCGAAGAAAATCGCCGAGATTACCAATGTCATTAACAGTATCGCCTTCCAGACCAATATCCTGGCGCTGAACGCCGCAGTAGAAGCCGCACGCGCCGGGGAACAGGGCCGTGGCTTCGCCGTGGTCGCCAGTGAAGTGCGCAATCTGGCGCAGCGCAGTGCGCAGGCGGCGAAAGAGATTGAGTCGCTGATTGCCGAGTCAGTAGATTTGATCAGCAACGGCTCGCATCAGGTCGGTGAAGCCGGCAGCACCATGGGCGAGATTGTCGAAGCGGTGCGCCGCGTTACCGACATTATGGCCGAGATTGCGGCAGCGTCTGATGAGCAGAGCCGTGGCATTCAGCAGGTCAGCCTGGCGGTGACCGAGATGGATAACGTGACGCAGCAGAACGCCTCACTGGTGGAGGAAGCCTCTTCAGCCGCGGCTTCGCTGGAAGATCAGGCCGGTAAACTGACGCAGGCGGTGGCGGTGTTCCGCCTGAATGATACGCCGGCCTCGCTGGTGGCTGCTGCGCCGCAGCCAGCGCTGAAAGCGCCAGCGCTCGCTCCACGTCCGACGCTGGCTGCAGCGGGCAATGATAACTGGGAGACGTTTTAAGAGGAGTGAACTGGGGTGCGGTATTTTTCCCTCACCCCATCCCTCTCCCGCTTGCGGGAGAGGGGGCTGTCCGTGCGGCGATTAAATATCGTCTTTACTTAGCGCCCTGCAAACAATCTATTTTAACCATCCGCACTGAACGGTTCCTTCTCCCGCAAGCGGGAGAGGGTTTGGGTGAGGGCAACCTGAGGGCAATCTAGCGCAAAACCAGACTACCCTTCCCCCGCATACGGCTCGACAAACACGCCTTCGGCGTGATCGCTCTCATTAAAGAACCAGATCCCCAGCGGGTAATCCTCCAGCGCCACCAGATACATGGTGCCCTCATTAAAGCCTTCCACAGCCAGCACAGTACCGATGCGACGTGGGCCGCCGTCGGTTTTTACCGTTACCCGGTCATTGACCTTCATTGATTTCTCTCCAGAAACAGTCCTGCGCATAGTGTAACGGAAGATAGTCAGCGCTGCCTGATCGCGATCAGCGTCGGGCGATTACCCACACCGCATGCACGATGCCGGGGATGTAACCACACAGCGTCAGCAGAATGTTGAGCCAGAAGGCGCCGCCGAAGCCGACCTGTAAAAATACGCCCAGCGGTGGCAACAGAATGGCAATAATAATCCGAATTAAATCCATACTAACTCCCTGATAACCATAATAATCAACCAGCTGTAAGCATAGCTGCTTTACGCCAGAATGGGGAATGCAGCGGGTAAAGAAGTGTCAAAGCCGGGCTTTTCACTTTCTTAACGTTTCCCGGAAAGACTTTTGACGCGGCACCCTCGTACACTTGTCAGCACTGCACCAACCCCAAAGGGGCAGTCAACCTAAAAGTAACAAGGATTTTTGCCCGCGCAGCGCGGGCTTTTTTTTGCCCGTTTCCCGTCCACGTCCCTCGCCCGCTGTCACCGTCTATACTTGTCAGGAATCCGTTTGCCTCCGGGAGGCTGTCATGGCTACAGCAAAAGAGTACAGCGATAACGTGCAGCGCGAAGTGAACATCGACGTGGACGCGCTGCTGGAAGCGATTCAGAAAAAAACGTCAGGCGAAGTGCAGGAGTTTATGCAGGCTGAAGATGCGCACCGCGTGAAGGTGAATGGCGAAGCGTTTGACTCTTACACCGAACTGGCCGAGGCGTTTGAACTTGATATTCGTGATTTCACCATCACCGAAGTGAACCGCTGAAATCGATTTCAAAAAAAAGACCCGGCACGCTGGCCGGGTTGAAAAAAGAATAAATTCGTTACACCAGGAAAATCTTAACACCGCTTCAGAGTACGCCTTAGCTGAAGTAAGACAAGTCTCAATTCTGCACGCAATTCGAACAAATCTGCATAATCATGCACTGCTGTTACCGAAAACATCGCGCTACGGCTGACATTCTGCATGCACAAAACGTGCAGCCGCTTCGGTATCCGGGCGGTGTTTTAAGAATTATCCTGGATAGTGGCCGCGCCGGCGGCAAGGAAAAGTGTGATCGTGATTACGCTATTATACTGATTACACGTCGCTTTACGGATGCCTTTGGGCGTAAGGAGTGTATTGATGATCCCGTTAGATTCCTCCCTGCTGATCGTGACCGATCTCGATGGTTCGCTGCTCGATCATCATGACTATAACTGGCAGGCCGCCAGCGAGTGGCTGGCGCGTCTTAAGCAGCAACAGATTCCGCTGGTGATTTGTTCGAGTAAAACCGCAGCCGAAATTATTCCGCTGCAGAAGCGGCTGGGCATCGCCGGTGCGCCCTTTATCGCGGAAAACGGTGCCCGCGTCGCCTTCGGCGGGGAAGCACAGATCGCCGAAGAGCCCGGCGCCGATTATCTTGCGCTCTGCGCCACGCTCAGCAACCTGCAGGCGGATTTTCGCTTCACCGGCTTTCATGACTTTAGCGACGCAGAAGTGGCCCGTTTCACCGGCCTGACGTTGACGGAAGCCAGCCAGAGCCGACTGCGCGATGCGTCTGAAGTCATCGTATGGCGCGATGATGAAACGCGGCTCGACGCCTTCCGCGCGGCGCTGGCGCAGCATCAGCTGGCCCTGACACAGGGCGGACGTTTCTGGCACGTAATGCCGGCGGGCAGCGGTAAAGGCGTGGCGCTGGAACAGTTATTGCAGCAGTTGCAGCAGCAGGAAGGCACGAAGCGCACCACGATTGGTCTGGGCGATGGCCCTAACGATGCGCCGATGCTGGAACGCGTCGATTATGCCGTGGTGATTAAAGGTTTCAGTAAAACCCCGGTGGTGCTGCAACGCAGCGATCATCACAACGTTTACCACACCGCTCACGTTGGCCCTGAGGGCTGGCGCGAAGGTCTGGATTACTTTCTTGCCCAACCTGAATAACGGCAGCTGACCAGAAGGATGAGACGATGAGTGATTTTTACCAGAACGGCGTAATTACCAACTTTCATAATCTCACCCACCGCAGCGTGGAGTCGCTGGAAAAAGAGATGGTGCGCTTTGCGCGCAAGCGCAAAATGGGGCTGATTCTGCCCTCGCTGTTTTCCGAGCTGGAAGGCCCGGCGCTGGATAATATCGTCAATGAACTGGCGAAAGTGCCCTATCTGGAGGAGATTGTGATTGGCCTTGACCGTGCCGATCGCGATCAGTTTCTTTTCGCGCGCGAATTTTTCTCGCGCCTGCCGCAGCGCCACCGCATTTTGTGGAACGATGGCCCGCGGCTGAAAGCGCTGGACGCCGAGCTGGATAAAGAGGGCCTGTCGCCCAGCCAGCCCGGCAAGGGGCGCAACGTGTGGTTCTGCACCGGCTACACGCTGGCCTCCGACCGCTCGCAGTGCGTGGCGCTGCATGACTGCGATATCGTGACCTATGAGCGCGGCATGCTGGCACGTCTGCTCTACCCGCTGGCCAACCCGGCGTTTCAGTATGAATTCTGCAAAGGTTTCTATGCGCGCGTTGCGGACGGCAAGCTTAATGGCCGCGTCGGGCGTCTGCTGGTGGGCCCGCTGCTGCGCTCGCTGCAGAAAGTCTACGGCCATTCGGAGTATCTCGACTATCTCACCAGTTTCCGCTATCCGCTGTCCGGCGAGTTTGCCATGCGCACCCACGTGCTGAACGGCATCAAAATCCCTGGCGACTGGGGGCTGGAAATTGGCGTGCTGTCAGAGATCTATCGCAATTACACCACGCGGCAGACCTGCCAGGTGGAAATCGCGGACAACTACGACCATAAGCATCAGCCGCTGGCGGAAGAGGACGGCACCGGTGGCCTGAAACGCATGAGTAATGATATCGTGCAGTCGCTGCTGCGTAAGCTGGCGACAATGGGCGTACCGCTCACCAGCGACTCATTCCGCGTGCTGAAGGCCACCTATTATCGCAACGCGCTGGACATGATGGAGATCTACAACCACGAAGCCACCATGAACGGACTGAAGTTTGATCAGCACATTGAAGAAGCGGCGGTCGAGATGTTCACTCAGGCGATTCTCGACGCCGGCCAGTCGTTCATCGAGCGGCCAAACGAGAAACCGTTTATCCCCAGCTGGAGCCGCGTGCAGTCAGCGTTCCCTGATATCCTGCAGCGCATCTATCAGGCGGTTGAAGAGGATAACGAGGGCAAAGTCTAACCAGCCGCGCACACCCGATTGCGACCGCCGCTTTTCGCCAGATACAGGCGGCGGTCCGCTACCGCCTGCAGACTTTCTGCATGGTAACTGCCCTGCTCAGTACTGCAGCTGACACCTGCCGACAACGTAACGCTAAAGGTGGTGCTGGCGTTGACCAGAATGGTTTTGGCCGCCAGCCGGCTGCGGATACGCTCCGCCACGCCCTGCGCCTCAGCCAGCGTGGTGTGCGGCAGCACGATGCAAAACTCTTCGCCGCCGATGCGTCCGGCCACGTCGTAAGGGCGCAGCGTATGTTTGATGACGCCGGCCACGCGCATTAGCGCCTGATCGCCCGCGTGGTGGCCCCAGCTATCATTGACCTTTTTAAAATGATCGATATCGAGCTGGATCACCGCCAGCGGCTGTTGCTGCTGTTCGCAGCGCCGCGCCAGCACGATAAACTGGTCGAAAAACGCGCTGCGATTAAGCAGGCGCGTCAGGCCGTCATAGTTAGCGCGCCAGGCCAGTCGCGCCGAGAGGTCCTCCAGCCGCCGTACCAGGCGGAAAATCACCTGATGCGCCAGCGCCAGTAACAGCACGAACAGCAGCCACATGCCCAGCAGAAACAGCGCTACCCGCCCCAGCTCCTGCGCCAGCCCCTGGCGCAGGCTCTGCACGTTGATTAGCCAGGCATCGACATTTTTTAACTTAACCCAGCTGGCCAGCTGACTGCCGAGCCACAGTGTTCCGGCCGGCTGCTGGTGAATCGCCTGCATCAGCTGGCCACGCTGCGCGGGGGTCAATGCCACATCGTGCGGTGCCGGCAGCCGGGTGATCTCGTTGAGTGCGCGATCTTCGAGCACCAGCTTGCCCTGCAGCACGCTGTGACGCGACTGGTGCAGCAATGCATTTATTCGCTGCTGGGTGAAGTCCATCGACAACACGCCGTACCAGTGCTGATGGGCGATCACCGGCGCGCTCACCGTCAGCATCAACCCTTCGTTGAACTCCCCCTGATAGGCTTCGGTCCAGTGCCATCGCGTCTGCGGCGCCCGGCCCGGCTGCTGGTCGCGAAAATAGGGTCGCTGCGTCATGGTGGCGTAACTTTGTGCCAGCTCCTGCGCGTCGCGCGGCGGACGTGAGCTGATGTAATAGCCTGCGCGCGAGGTGTACCAGAAGCGTGAATGAAAGTCCTGCGCCTCATCGCTGAACTGCATGATAAAGCTGAACTCCAGCGCAGCGCGCAGCTCGGGCAGCAGATAAGTATCATCGCGCTGCAGCAGCGCATCACGCTGCAGCCATTCATCGCTGACGCCGTTAATTGGCATGCTGCGCAGGTTAGCGATCTGCAACTGCCACACCGGCTGATGGCGCAACTGCTGAAAACGCTGCAGGGCGTGCTGACCATAATCGGCGTTTAGCGGGTGCGTCAGCGCGTAGCTGAGCATCCGCTGATAGTAATTAAGCTCGTCCAGACTCTCCTGAAAGCGGCTATCGAGGCTGCGCTGGATCTCCGACAGCTGGGCGCGCTGCCGCTGCTGATAGTTATTTTTTAATTCCAGCGCTTCATGGACGGTGAGAAAAAGTGAAAAGAGAAAGACCGCCAGAAAACAGAGATGCACGCGCAGCGCAGGCGTCATGCGGCGTGATGACAGTGGCGAGATTGGCATCAGTAGCCAGGCTCCGGATAACAACGAATTGAAGAAGTGTAGTCAGGCGGGAAAACGGCGTACAGGCAGAGATCAGGAAAAACGTGAAAAGTGACAATGACATCGGGACGGCGCGCTGACCGTCCCGGGGGACTCAGCTGGCCAGCTGGCGCGCGGCCGACAGATGCGTCAGCTCATCACTGCGGAACGCTTCGCGGCGTACACTGTAGCCATCATACCAACGACACTCTACCATTCCGCTGGCATAGCCGGTCACCACCATGGTGGGTCCGCCCTGTTTGTGCTGAACTTCGTCACTGATTGCAAAGGTCATACCGCGCCCTCCCTTCTCACCGTTGATTGAACGGATTAAGGTATAGCAGCTGTGCGCGTTTTTTGCCTATAGGATATTGCTATTACTGTGACAAATTCGGAATAAGCAGTGAAAAATGCCGTAAATAAACAAAGCCGATAAAAGTTATTATCGGCTTTGAATGATTTTCCCGGGTGGGAAATCAGATTTTGCAGCCTTCGCAGTCGGCTTCGTCGCTGATATCTGCCGGCACTTCACTGGCTTTTTCTGCCGCTTTGGCTTCCGCCTGCTCCAGCTGTGCATCGATATCAAATTCAAACATATCGTCGTTCATCATCGTTCTCCTGACCCGTGATTAGAAATTTCCTGCGCTTTATACCGATTTACCGCGCAGCTTCGCAACCAGATTTACCACTAACAGCACAATCGACCCAACGATAAAGCCCAGCACCAGATTCGCGCCGTTGCTCAGCAACATGGAAACCACGCCCGGGAAGCCGCTGCTGTACTCTTCAATAGCATGATGCAGCGGCGCGATACCGTGCACGATAATGCCGCCGCCTACCAGGAACATCGCGACGGTGCCAACCACCGACAGGATTTTCATCAGCCACGGAGCCAGCGCCAGCAGCGCGCCGCCGGTGGCCTGCGCCAGCGTGGAGGACTTCTCACGCAGCCAGTAGCCGAGATCGTCAATCTTAACGATCATCGCCACAATACCGTACACGCCGATGGTCACCAGAATGGCAATACCGGCGAGGATTAACACCTGATTGAGCAGCGGCGCATCCGAAACAATGCCCAGGGTAATCGCCACGATTTCAGCCGACAGAATGAAGTCGGTGCGCACTGCGCCTTTCACCTTATCTTTTTCGAACTGGCGCGGGTCCTGCTGCGCCAGATTATCCAGCCGCTTTTGCCGCGCTTCCGGGCTCTTCTCTGCTTTGTCGTGGTGCAGGCTGTGCAGCACTTTTTCCACCCCTTCAAAGCACAGATAGGCGCCGCCAATCATCAGCAGCGGCGTAATCAGCCAGGGCGCAAACGCGGAGATCAGCAGCGCCAGCGGCACCAGGATCAGTTTGTTGATAAACGAGCCTTTCGCCACGCCCCACACCACCGGGAGCTCACGATTGGCCTTCACGCCCGTCACCTGCTGCGCATTGAGCGACAGGTCATCGCCCAGCACGCCAGCGGTCTTTTTTGCCGCCACTTTGCCCATGACGGAAATGTCGTCGAGCAGCGTGGCAATATCATCCAGAAGAGTCAGTAAGCTGGTTCCTGCCAAAATGTCATTCCTTATTCCGGTTCGTGATCCTGACAACAGGGGCACCGCTCAATCGCCGTCACCGTCATATCGGCGATGCCCGCACAGTCCCATTCGACGCGTAACGTTTTCCCGTGCAGATCGTCGGCGTGCAGATACTTGCTCACCGGACTTTCTGTCATGCCGCTTATCTCCTCGGTGGCCACCAGCGTATCGTCCAGGTAAATGCGCGCCGTGGCATGCGCATTGACCATGCGCTCATCGCGCAGTTGATACAGGCGTCTAACCGTCAGTTTGATGCTGCTCATGGTGGTGTTCCGCGTCCCAGAGAAAACGCTGATCTAAACTGTTATGGCAGCTAAAAGCAATCACCCTGCCTTAATCCGCCCGATAGTGATGCAATCCCTGATGATCGATCTCGCTGCTGTGCGTGGCAGCCAGCAGCCACTCTTCCAGCCGCTCCACCAGCGCCTCATCTTCCAGCCGCAGTTTGCCGCGCAGCGCGCATTCCCAGACGATCAGCACCTTCCAGCCACTTTCCTGCAGCTGCTGCACATAGCGCCGGTCACGCTCCACGTTACTGTTGATTTTGCCGCTCCAGAATTCGGTGCGCGTGGCCGGCATTTTGAACAGATAACAGTGATGACGATGCCAGAAGCAGCCGTGCACAAAGATAATGGCTTTGTGCTGCGGCAGCACAAAATCCGGCCGGCCCGGCAGCGCTTTGTCCTGTACACGAAAACTAAAGCCGCGATCTTTCAGCAGCAGCGCAATACGCTGCTCAATCGCCGTATCCTGATTGCGAATGGCGCGCATATTTTTGCTGCGAATATCATGCGAGTGGACGTCTGCCATGGCGTCTCCTTTTTTGCGGGCTTCTTCAACTTTAGCGCGTTGAGGCGAAAGCGAAAGTTTGTGCAGAGCAGATTGCGAGACGCTGCGCAGCCATCGTTAATTTCCACGCCGCGCCAGGAGTGGTAGCATAGCCACTTCACTGTTAAGGAAAAACGCATGCTTGCACTCGATCCCGCCGCGACGGCTTCGCCCTCCCCGCACTCCGCTGATGATGACGCCACCGCGTTACTGCTGCAGGTACTGGATATCTACGCGGCCCGCGATCTGGTGGTCATCCTGAGCGAGGCCGGCGGCCGCGACTGGAGTATCACGCAGCTTAACCGTATTCGCGCGGGAAAAAGTGCCGCGCCCGCGCTGTCCGCGGCGGAGGTCGCCCGTCTGCAGGCGCTGCTGCCGTCGCGACCGGCGCATTATGACAATCCCCGCTTTCAGTTTATCGATCTGTTTGCCGGCATCGGGGGTATTCGCCGCGGCTTTGAGCAGATTGGTGGCCAGTGCGTATTCACCAGCGAGTGGAATAAAGAAGCGGTGCGCACTTACAAAGCCAATCACTACAGCGATCCCGCCCGGCATCAGTTCAACAGTGATATCCGGCTGATTACCCAGCCGGCCGGTTTGTCGGATGAGCAGGCGATTTATCAGCATATCGATAAGACGATTCCCGACCATCAGGTGCTGCTGGCCGGCTTTCCCTGTCAGCCCTTTTCGCTGGCCGGCGTCAGTAAGAAGAATGCACTGGGTCGCGCGCACGGTTTTGAATGTGAAGCCCAGGGCACGCTGTTTTTTGATGTGGCGCGCATCCTCGCCGCCAAAAAACCGCCGTTTTTCGTGCTGGAGAATGTGAAGAACCTCAAGAGCCATGATAAAGGCCGCACCTTTGCCATTATTATGGCCACGCTGGATGAGCTGGGTTACGACGTCGCTGACGCGGCTGACGACTCATCGCCGGATGCCAAAGTGGTCGATGCGCGTCACTTCCTGCCACAGCACCGCGAGCGCATCGTGCTGGTGGGGATCCGGCGCGATACCGGCCTGAGCGAGGGTTTTTCGCTGCGCGCGCTGGCGGCGCTCTATCCGCCTGAAGTTCCGCCGCTGCACAGCCTGCTGGAGCCGCAGCCGGCGGCAAAATATACCCTGTCGCCCACGCTGTGGCACTATCTGTACCAGTATGCGAAGAAGCATAAAGCCAAAGGCAACGGTTTTGGCTTTGGCCTCAACGATCCGCGCAATCCGCACTGCTGCGTACGCACGCTGTCAGCGCGCTACTATAAAGACGGGTCGGAAATCCTGATCGATCGCGGCTGGGACCACGCGCTGGGCGAGCAGGATTTTCAGCAGGCCGCGAACATGGCGCGCCGCCCGCGCCGCCTGACGCCGCGTGAATGTGCCCGCCTGATGGGCTTTGAAGCGCCGGGCGAAGCGCGCTTCCGCATTCCGGTCTCCGACACACAAGCCTACAAACAGTTTGGTAACTCGGTGGTGGTGCCGGTGTTCGCCGCCGTAGCGAAACTACTGCTGCCGCTGATTGAGCAGCACGCGCGTCAGCGCCGCTGAAAACGCAGCCGCGCTTCACGCCCCGGTTTTCCGCCCCGCAATTTGCTTTAGTAAGGCGCGATGTGCTGTTTTGCCGCACATCGCGCGCACTGTCACCGGACTGTCACGCATCAAACCAATACTGCGTTTTATTTTTTGCGGAGCTGTTTGATGTCTCTCCTGTCTGTAATCTCCCTGCCGCTGCGGCTGCGACCTCGTTTTACCCTGCGTCTGCCCGTCTGGCTCTCCAGCCTGCGCAGCCAGTTCATGCTGTTTATTGTGCTGTTTTGTCTGCTGCAGTTTGCCGGGGTGCTGTTGCTCAACCAGCACGTGAATCAGACGCAACACTCATTGCAGCAGGCCAGCCAGCTGCGCGAACGGCTGGCCCTGCTGGATAAAGCACGCATTGAGTTACTCACCGCCAGCGACAACAGCCATCGTGCCGGTATTTATCTGATGCAGGACCAGCAGAGCGGTTCGGTCGACAGCTGGAAAAGCCTGGCGGCGGCCGCCACTACCTCATTGCAGCAGGCGCAGCAGCTGTTTGCTGCCTATCAGGCGAAAAGCGATAGCCCGCTGGCACAGGGCTTCGTGCTACTGGCTGGCGGGCTGCAGGAGCAGCTGAAAGGGCTGGCAGCCAATGATATCAACGCATTTTTTATGGTGCCGATGCAGGCTTTCCAGCAGCAGTTCAACGATGCCTGGTTTAGCGAAATTGAACAGGCCAATCAGCAGCTCGGCAGCGTCAACCAGCATTCGCTTAGCACGCTCAAGCAGAGCCGCAATCTGGCGCTGGCGATTGCCGCGTTATTAATGGCGCTGCTGCTGCTGGCCGCCGCTCTGCTGATGCGCGGCGTGTTGCTGCCGCTGCGTCACGCCAACGCCCAGCTGGCACAAATCGCGACGGGCGATCTGGTCGCCAGCCCGGCACCGACGCGTCGTCAGTCGCTGGAAACGCGCCAGCTGCTCCTGTCCATCGATACCATGCGTCAGGGTTTGCAGCAGATCGTCAGCGACATCACGACGGTAGCAACCCGGGTGGCGGCCGGCGCTGACGAGATGCAGCAGCATAATCAGCAGGTAATGCAGCAGCATCAGGCGCAAAATGCCAGCTTCCATCATCTGTCGCAGCGGCTGCATCGCGTGTCAGAAGAGGTGGAAAAAGGTGCACACTTCTCGCAACAGGCGACGCACGACGCGCAGTCCGCGGATGCGCTGATGCGTCACTGCGCCCATGAAGTCGACAATATGGAACACCAGATGCAGCAGATCGTCGCGGCCGCCGGCGATATCGCTGGCATCGTCGGCATGCTGGACAGCCTGTCGATGCAGACGCGTCTGCTGTCGCTTAATGCGGCGATAGAATCTGCGCATGCTGGCGCTTACGGGCGCAGTTTTTCGGTCGTCGCCAAAGAGATGGGATTGCTGTCGCAGCAGAGCGGCGCATCCACGCGGCAGATCGACGGTTTAATCCAGCACACGCAGCAGCACGTTCAGGATGGCTTTGCGAAGGTGCAGGCGCTGGAAGTGCTGTTTGCGCGGATTGGCCAGGCGGTATCGGGCGTAGTCAGCCAGCTGAATGAACTGCAGGATAACAGTACGGCGCAGAGCCATCGCGTGAGCAAAATTGCCCGGGAAGTGGTGGAAATGAGTCTTCAGCTCCAGCAAAACGAAGCCCTGACTGACCAGCAGGTGCAGGCAGCGGCGCAGCTGAGTGAACTTTCAGCGCGACTGACGCAGCGCGCGCAGCAGTTCCGCGTTAGCTAAGGTGCAGAAAGAAAAAACCCGTCAGCGACGGGTTTTGGTGTTATTTCTTTTTCTTACTTTTCTTCAGCAGTGCACGCACCTGCTTCAGCTCGGCGGCGCTCAGTTGATCGCCCGCCTCTTCGGTATACAGACTGTCGACGACCGGTGGCTCAACGGTATCTAAACTGGCCTGCAGGCGGTTAACGATCTCCTGACTCATGGAGATTTGGTTATCAGCGGCTAACTGTTTAATGTGCTCTTTCAGCGCCGGGTCAATTTTAATGGTTAAGTTAACGGTCTCGGTCATCTTCACACTCCCTCTTGATTTACAACAACGTAGCGGAAGCAGATGAAAGTTAACAGACTGTCATAAAAATTTAATATTGTGCCGGTATGGGACTGAAATCGCGTAACACGGACTCATCAATATCGGTCAGATTGCCCTGCAGTTCGGCGCACAGCTTTGCCATATAGCGGACGAGAAAATCGGCGTTGTGTTCCGCCAGCAGACGGCCGGTTTCCGTCTGCATGGTCTGCGGCAGGCTCAGCAGTTTCTTCTGGAAATGATCCAGCGTCCACTTTACGTCATCCAGTTCACGGTCTTTACCCAGCGGATCGTCGCTGTCGAACAACGGCCGTCCCAGCGCACCTGCGGTATAGAAAACGCGCGCAAGGCCAATCGCGCCTAATGATTCGAGACGATCGGCGTCCTGAACGATCTTCGCTTCTAACGTTTTTGGCGTAATGCGGGCGCTGAAACTGTGGGCCTGCACCGCATGCGCCACGCTGTCCAGCAGCGCTGAGGGGAAGTCCGGAAAATCCTGTTGCAGAATGCGGCGCGTCTCTTCCGCCGCGTAAGTCGAAGCCAGATGGCGCTCCGGATGGTTTTTCGGCAGGTTCACCACATCGTGGAAATAGCAGGCGGTCAGCACCACCAGCGGATCGGCATTGGTGTTTTGCATAATGCGGGCCGCGCTCATCCAGACGCGGCGCAGGTGCGCGATATCATGGGCTTTATCATCGTGCAGCCAGTTCAGCTGCAGCCAGCTTTCGTAACGGTGTTGCCAATGGGTCAGTGACATCGTGCTTCTCCTGTTATTGCTATTATTTCGCACCGGGTACGGCTTGCGCCCATCATAGCGGCCCGGTGATGACACTTTCTTTACACCCTTCCCGGATGTCCAGCGCAAAAAAATGCGATCCCGATCATGTTATAGCGCTGTTAAAGCCGCTTGCCCAGTCGCGATGCGGTTTTCAGTATTTCCTTAACCTGTTTTAGTTAAGCCACTCTGTTTAATTTCGGTGATGCATTTCCCGCTGGGTGAATTTCCAGCATCGCCAAAGGTCCAGTTTAGCCTGTCGCAACCCCAGCATTAAAACGCCCTTTTGCATAGCGACATAATCTGAAAAGATTCCCATTGCGGCCGTTATAACGTACTGTATAGGGGAAATTTACGGCTCTCACCTGTACCCGAAGCCTTCGTCAGCACACTGTTTGCTTATGAGCCATTTTTAATACCGGAAGCGGCAGTTATTGCCCGATAATAAGGCGACAAATTATTAAGCAAATTGATTCAAACCCATTATGCTAATGCTCTCATCCGAGGATACGGATGTTTCGTCGAAGTTCTCCGGGTACGTGATACAACATGAGGTACATAATGAAAGAACGGCCGATTCTTTTTTCCGAACAGCGGGTGCGCGCCCTGCTGGTTGGCCAGCAAACTCAGACCCGGCGCATTATGAAAACTCAGGCGTTTGGCCCGGGACAGGATCATCATGAAGGCGTGCACGCGTTTGATGTCAGTGCTAATCATCTGCACGGCTACAAGCTGATGTCGATGGCGGACATTGGCGCCCAGTGCCCGTTTGGCCAGGTCGGCGATCGCCTGTGGGTGCGTGAAACCTGGCGGGGTCCGATTGTGCCTGAGGCGCATCTGGCGGAATACGAGCGCGATCCGCTGCCGTTCCGCAATCCGGCATTTTGCCAGTATCGCGCCGACAGCCATGAACTTGGACAACAGGAAGACAATCAGCAGGTCGCCGAGCAGTTTGGCTGGCAGACCGCCATCCATATGCCGCGCTGGGCCAGCCGCATCGATCTGGAAATCACGGCGGTACGCGCGGAGAAAATTCAGGACATCAGCGAAGACGACATCATGGCGGAAGGCGTGCAGACCGATTCGCACTTCCTCAATAATTTCTTCACTATGAACATGAATTCCGAATCGCCGAAAGAAGCTTACCGCAAGGCGTGGCAGAAGCAGTACGGCGCCACCAGCTGGGAGGTGAATCCCTGGGTTTGGGTCATCGCATTCCAGCGTGTGGAGCGTGAAGGCTAACCGTTTGCCCTCTTCCGCACGGAAGAGGGCGTCGTCTTTTGCGCGATTCAGTGAATCACCAGCCCTTGCCCCCTCGCCGGCGGCACAGCGCGCCCCCTTTCCCACCTTGCCAGTTTGCAATCCCTGTCACAGACAAATCCGCCGCTAACAGGTTGAATAAGCGGCTTTGATTCCACGCTGGCAATTTATCGTCTGCCGCGTCAGGATATGATTTCCGCCCTGCAGAGTGAGTGACGCAATGATCAAATGGCCGTGGCGTGCACAAAAAGATGCTGCCGTGACTGCCCTGCCCTGGCAACAGGCGCTGGGGCAGCCGATCTTTTCTCTGCTGAACAGCGACGAACAGCAGGCACTGGTGGCGCTGGCGCAACGCTTCCTGCTGCAGAAAAAAATCACCCCGCTGCAGGGTCTGGAACTCAGCGAACTGCGCCTGACTCGCCTGTCGTTGCTGTTTTGCCTGCCGGTATTGAAGCTGGGTCTGGAATGGCTCGACGGCTTCCACGAAGTGCTGATCTACCCGGAGCCGTTCAGCGTTGACGATCGCTGGGAGGACGACAGCGGCCTGGTGCACCACGCGCCGGCCGTGCATGCCGGCCAGAGCTGGACGCAGGGACCGGTGGTGCTGAACGCGCTGGACATCCAGGACTCATACGATCTCTCTGGTTACAACCTGGTGATTCACGAAGTGGCGCACAAGCTCGACGCGCGCGGCAGCGGTTACACCAGCGGCATCCCGGCCATCGCGCTGCGCGATGTGGCCAGCTGGGAGAAAGATTTACTGCAGGCGATGGCCGAGATTGAAGCGGAAGTGGAGCTGGTGGGTGAACAGGCCGCGACCCTCGATCCTTATGCCGCCAGCGATCCGGCGGAATGTTTTGCCGTGCTGTCGGAGTACTTTTTCAGCGCCCCCGACCTGCTCGCCAGCCGTTTTCCGGCCATGTATCGCCACCTTCAGCAGTTTTACCATCAGGATCCGCTGGCGCGGCTGGCGCAGCAGGCACCGGAATCTGCTTAAATCACGATCGCTTTGCCGCTTTGCTAGCCAGTTGAATACAAATGTGTTTTTAGCGGTTGACACCCACAGGGGCTGCCATTAATATTCGCCTCGTTCCAACGATTCCTCTGTAGTTCAGTCGGTAGAACGGCGGACTGTTAATCCGTATGTCACTGGTTCGAGTCCAGTCAGAGGAGCCAGATTTAAAGAAGCCCGCTCAGGGAAACCTGAGCGGGCTTTTTGTTATTGCGTGACGGCTAAACTTCCGTCCAGCCACGCAGCAGGTTGTGGTACATATTCAGCAGCGACAGCAGTTCTTTGCTGTCACCGTGGCGCGCTTTCAGGCTCTGAATGTTGCGGTCCAGTTCAAACAGCATCGCGCGTTGCTTATCATCGCGCACCATCGACTGAATCCATAAAAACGAGGCGACCCGCGCGCCGCGCGTGACCGGCGTGACGCAGTGCAGGCTGCTGGAGGGATAAAGCACCAGATCGCCCGCTGGCAGTTTTACGCGGTGCTGACCGTAAGTATCCTCGATCACCAGTTCCCCGCCCTCGTAGCTGTCGGGTTCACACAGAAACAGCGTGGCGGAGAGATCGGTACGCATCCAGCCGGCCGCGCCATTGTGGCGTACCGCACCATCAACGTGAAAACCGTAGGTTTCCCCCTGCTGATAACGGTTGAACAGCGGCGCAGAAAGCGTGCGCGGCAGCGCGGCGGCAAAGAAGAGCGGATGGCTATTCAGTGCCTGAAGCACTGCAGCCTGCAGCCGATCGTAAAGTGGCGTGCCGGTGTCAATCTGCTGGTTATTTTTTACGGTCGCGCCCTGGCTGCCGACCGTCGCCCGTCCGTCAACCCAGTCAGCCTGCTGCAGCTGGGCGGTAAAGTGCGCCAGCTGTTCAGCGTTAAGCACGGCAGGAATGTGATACATCATCGCGGAGTTCTCGCCATTAAGCGTGGAGCGCGAACGCCCCACGGTTGACCATCAGAAATGCACGTTAGCCGTCAACAGGAAGGTACGCGGCTCGCCCGGATGATAGCGATAACCACTCTTGTTGATCGATGCCACATAGTTGGTATCAAACAGGTTATACACGTTGAGCTGCAGGTCGAGGTTGTTGTTGACCTTATACCCGAGCTTCGCGTCAGCCACCCAGTAGCCCTCGGTGTGATCCGGCGTGCCCACGGCCCCATCGCTGCCGCGACGCAGGCTGCCAACGTAACGTGCGCCCGCGCCCACCGACAATGCATCAGTGGCCTGATAGTTGGTCCACAGCGTAAAGGCGTGCTTCGGCGTATAGGCCAGCGCGGATGAGCCATCCTGCGCCACGCTGGCACCTTCACGCACCGACGCGTGCTGCATGGTGTAACCGGCAATGATTTCCCAGTCCGGCGTTATGTTGCCGGTTGCTGAGAGTTCATAGCCTTCCACGCGCTTCTTGCCGGTTTGCGAGTAAGTGCCGTCATCGTTGGCATCGACCTCATTTTCGATGTCGGTGCGAAACAGCGCGGCGTTCAGCAGCAGCCGCTTGTCCAGCACCTGCCACTTGGTGCCCACTTCGCTGGATTTGGCCTTCTGCGGTTTAAAATCGGTACGGTTGGCGCTGTTGCCGCTGCCACCCGCCGCCAGTGCGAAGCTGCTGCCACCCGGCGGCTGCTGGGAGATGGCGTAGTTCACATACAGGTTGCCCTGTTCGGTCAGACGATAGAGCGCCCCCGCTTTCCAGTTCACCAGATTGCCGGATTTCGCCGTATCCACCGTGGTCACCGGCGTATTGCGCGCCACGCCCGCCGGACAAGCCAGCGCGCCGCGTCCGGTGCCGCCACAGGCCGTCGCGCTGTCGTACTCGGTGTGATAGTTGTCGAGACGAATGCCGCCGTTCAGCTCAAAGTCAGGGGTAATCGCCAGCGTATCAAATGCATAGATGCCAAACGTATCAGTCTGCCCGTTAGCGTTCGCACCGTTGCGGTCCAGACCGCCAATCGAAATGCTGCTGATGGGATGGTAGATATTCACCGCAGGTGGCGTCAGCGCGTTGACGCCATAGGTGGTCTGGTTTTCACGCGTGAATTCTACGCCCGCACTCACATCATGCCCGACGGAACCGGTGGTAAATTTCGAGGTGATATTGGTCTGGTTGGTGAGAATACGGTTGCTGATATCTTTGGTGTTTGCCAGGCGCGACCAGCGCCAGCTGCCCACATCGTTCGGGTTGGGTGCAGTAATGTTACTGGCTCCGCCCATCACCGCCGTCAGCAGATACTCCTGCTTCACCCGCGACCAGCGCGTGGTGTTGCGCAGCGTGGTGTTATCGCTCAAATCGTGTTCAAAGCGCAGCGTGGCACTGTCGGTGGTCGACTTGTCGAAATCAGAATCGGTGCCGTAGTAGTTGCTGGTGGCGACCTTGCCGGAATTGTTCAGCGCAGCATACGCGGCAGACGGTGCCGAATAGCCTGGCAGGCCAACGGTCGGAATACCGCCGTCCGGTGTGTTGTTCTGGTGGACGTGCAAATAGTTGACGTACAGCCGCGTTGCGGTGTCCAGCCCCAGCGCCAGCGAAGGCGCGACGCCATAACGCTCGTTCTGGATGTTGTCACGCGCCGCATCATGGGTTTTCTCACCCATCAGGTTAAGGCGAAACGCCGCATTGTCGTTGATTGCCTGGTTGTAATCGAGCGTGCCGCGGCGCATCCACGCGCTGCCGGCGCTGACTGACGCGTCAAGCCCGGTATCCAGCCGCGGTTGTTTGCTGATCATATTGATTGAGCCGGATGGCGCACTACGACCATAGTCGGTGCCGGAAGGCCCTTTGATCACTTCCACCTGCTGCGTGTTGAAGGTGTCACGCGTGACGCTGGCGATGTCGCGAATGCCATCCACGTAAATGCTGTTGGAGGTATCGACACCGCGCATGTACACCGCATCGCCGGTGGTTGAGCTGCCGTTTTCCCCGGCATAAAACGCCCCGACGCCCGGCACGTTTTTCAGCGCGTCGGTCAGATTGGTGACGCCCTGATCTTTAATAACCTGATCCGGAATCACCGTCATAGTGCGGGTGGTATCCACCAGCGGACGGGTAAATTTGGGATCGGCCGAGGCATTTGGCGCGTACAGCGAAGGCGTGCGCGCTTCAACCACCAGCGTATCATCAGATTTTTTGCCGGAGTTATCGGCCCCCAGCGCCGCAGCCGGCGAAATACCAATACAAAGCCCGGTGAACAGGGTCAGCGAATTGAAGCTACCAAACGGCAGCTGGCGATTTTTATCCATGTTAAAAGGTGAGTTTCTTATCGTTATTAACGCACTCATTGTCTTAACCGCACCTGCCATTCAGGCATAGCACTGAATCAACACGGTTTTCCCAGACAACACCTAAATGATAACGCCAATGGTTATCATTTACTTTTATATTCTTACACGCGCACTGCCGCTTGGGAATACTTTTCTTTACGTTAAAATTACGAAATCAATACAATTGAACAAACCGGCGGGACGTTACGGCAATTTTTTCATCAGGCGGGTAAACAGCATAAAAAAACCCGCTCGGCGTGAGCGGGTTTTTAGTCTGGCGTGCACAGTTCATTCCAGTAGCAATAGCGCATGCGCTGGTGGCGGCGGTTATCGTTCATAGTAGCGATACACGGAAGGATGAAACTCCACGCCGTACAGCTGGCTGATCGGGATCAGCAGATCGATATGCTCACCGGGGTCGAATTCGCGCCCGTCAGGGGTGGCGGCTTTGCTGGCTGCCAGACGCGCCAGCCACTGCTGCAGGATCTTCTTCATTGTCAGCTTCTCCAAAAAAGGTTAACGCTGACAGTAAACCCCAGCCTGGACGCGGAACCAAACGACAAGTTATGCGTAGGATTACTGCATTTTGCATATCGGGGTGGCAACGGTGGCTGCGCCATGACGGTCACACTGAAGAATGCCCCTACGGGCTGGGAGGCCCCCGGCAATGCCGCACGCTGTTTACCTGATAGTCCCTGTGAAGCCCCCGGTTTTCAAAGTCATACTCCGCGAACCACTACCTAAATGAGAAGCAGTGGCGGCCCGGGCGGGCCGCCTGACCTGTCATGCACGCGCCTCTTTCAGCAACTGCTGAATCACCCTCTCCTGCTCTTCATAGTTACCTTCACCAAACGCGGTGTAGCGCAACTGGCCGTGTGCATCAAAGATGTAGTGCGCGGGCCAGTACTGATTACCAAAACGGTTCCAGATGCTGTAATTGTTATCCGCCACTACGGTGTAGGGCAGCTGCCAGCGCGTAATCGCGCGCTTCAGCGCCTTTTCATCGCGCTCCCACGGGTACTCCGGCGTGTGCACACCCACAACGACCAGCCCGTCACGTTGATACTTACTGGCCCAGTCGCGCACGTATGGCAGCGTATGCTGGCAATTAATGCAATCCCAGGTCCAGAAATCGACCAGTACCACTTTGCCCTTTAACGTGGCAGGCGTCACCGGTGCCCCGTTCAGCCACGCTGTGCCCCCCTCCAGCGACGGCAACGCGCTGCTGGTTTGCGGCAGGCTAACCGGCTCCAGGCGCACTTTGGGTGCCGGCGTGGTCAGCCACTGGCTCAGCTGCTGCTCCAGCTTCAGGGCAAAAGCGGGCGCTGCCTGCAGCTGGCTCTGTGAGCCGGTAACAATCACGCCCACCGAGGCAAGCATCAGCACGCCCGCCGCCTGACGCAGCCGCGCACTCATCGCCAGCCCCGGACGCAGTCGCGCCACCAGCGATCTTCCGGCGAAATAGAGCAGCGCCAGCATCAGCGCGGCACCGCTGCCATACGCCAGCAGCAACACGCCAACCGACAGTGGATGATCGCCCACCACGGCCAGGCTGAGGATCGCACCCAGCACCGGCCCGGCACAGGGCGACCACAGCAGACCGGTTGCCAGGCCCGCCAGCAGCGCGGCGAGCACCCCGCTACGTCGCTGGCTGGCATCGTTGAGGCGATTACCCAGCGCGACAAACGGCCGGGTGACGCGTTGGGCGATACGCGTCGAGATTAACGTCAGTGCGGCTATCGCCAGGAACAGCAGCGCCAGGTCGCGACCAATGCGGGTGACCTGACTGACCCAGTGGCTGGTAAGCGATACCAGCAGTGCCACCAGCGTGAACATCAGGACCATGCCGCTCAGCAGCGCCAGCAGCTGTCCGCGTCGGCCGCGGACGCTGGCAAATACAAAAGGAATAATCGGTAAGGTACAGGGGCTGAGCAGCGTCAGCATCCCGGCGAGAAAAGCGATAAGCAGTGTCATAAGGAACCTCATACGGTGGATAAACGTCTGCGCGTCCGGCAGTACGTCTATTACATCCACCGCATGTGTTCAGGCTGTGTCGGGGAAACGCCGTTTTGTCGGGTTATGTGTGTAGCGGGCAGGCAGATACATCGGGTTACACATCCTGCTGCTGCAGGATGATGCACGCTTCCAGCCCGCCAGCTGCCCGGTTACGCAACTGCAGGCTACCCGACATCTGGCTCACCAGCTGGGTGGCGATCGCCAGGCCGAGCCCGGTCCCGCCGGTGTGGCGATTCCGTGAACTCTCCACGCGGTAGAAGGGCTCCAGCACCGCCTGTAACGCCTCCTCCGGGATGCCGGGCCCGTTATCACGCACCAGAATCTCTACGCTGTCACCCTGGGGTGAACAGAGTTCAACCTCCGCTTCGCCGCCAAACTTGAGCGCATTGTCGATCAGGTTGGTCATGATGCGCCGGAGTGCCTGCGGCCGCACGGCGAAGGTGTCATGACCTGTGCACGGCACAAAGTTCACCGCTTTACCGACATCCTGATAGTCACAGACGACGCTATCCAGCAGCGCGTTGAGGCTGACGCTCTGGCGCTTCTCCTCCAGCACTTCCGATGAGCGTGCATAGGCGATGCCCTCGCGCACCAGACGGCTCATGTTATCGAGATCGCTCAGCAGTTTGTCGCGCAGCTCAGGCTGCTCCGCCATCTCCACCCGCAGCTTCATGCGCGTGATCGGGGTTTGCAGATCGTGGGAGATGGCCGCGAGGATTTGCGCACGCGCTTTGAGGTGATCCTGAATCCGCAGCTGCATCGCGTTAAACGCACGCGCCGCCTGCTGCACTTCATCCGGGCCGTGCTCTGCCATCAGCTGTGCGTGGCTGGCGGCCGGTTTGAGCGCATCCACCGCCTGGGTAAAGCGCACAAACGGTCGCACTACCTGCCGCACCGCCAGCCATGCGCAGCACAGCAGCAGCAGCAGCTGACCCATTAGTACCAGCGGCAGCCAGCGCGCAATCGCCGGCATGCGCGGCCAGAGATCGAGCGTGAGCGGCGCGCCGTCATGCAGCGTCAGATGCACCTGAATATGCTCCCGCGGCCCCGGAATCGCATGAATGCTCATCTGATAGCGCCCGCCAAGCGCCTCCTGCAGTGAGCGTACCGCGTCGCGCGTGCGCCAGCTGGAGGGATACGGCCCCGCTTCGCCCGGCGACAGACTGTAGCGATAGTTGCCGCGCGCCAGCTTCGCCAGCCAGCCCGGACGCTCGTCCGCTGGCAGACGATCGAGGATTGCCACGCTGGTCGCCACATCGTACTCCAGGTTGCCCAGCATCACGCTTTTAGCGCTGCTCATGCGTTCTATCAGCAGGCTTGCCAGCGTGAGAGTATTCGCCAGCAACAACCCGCCCAACACGATAATCAGCAGGCGTGACAGCAGCGATCGCGGCCATAGCCTCATTGATGCGCCTCTTTAATCACCACCGTGCTCGCCAGTACGTAACCTTCGCTGCGTACCGTTTTAATGTAGGCCGGTTCACGGGCATCTTCGCGTAACCGCTGGCGCAGCCGGCTAACCAGCAGATCGATCGAGCGTTCAAACAGCTCCGCGTCGCGGCCCTGCGTCAGGTTGAGCAGCTGATCGCGATTCAGCACGCGCTGCGGATGGTCGAGAAACACGCGCAGCAGGCGGTACTCTGCGCCACTCAGCGCCACAATCACGCCGTCGCTGTCCAGCAGATGGCGCGCGGAGGTATCCAGCTGCCACTCGCCAAAGGCAATGATGCGGCCGGCCCCGGTAATATGTAAATTCGGCGGCAGCGCCCGGGTACGGCGCAGGATCGCTTTGATGCGCGCCAGCAGCTCACGTGCCACAAAGGGTTTGATCAGGTAATCATCCGCCCCCATCTCCAGCCCGAGAATGCGATCGGTCTCTTCGCTGCGGGCAGTAAGCATCAGTACCGGCAGGTTCTGCCGGGGATCGCTGCGCAGCTGACGGCACAGCGTCAGGCCATCGTCACCCGGCATCATGATATCCAGCACCACCAGATCCACCAGGCTGCTGCTCAGCACGGCGCGCATTTCGCGGCCATTGGCCGCACCGGTGGCGCGGTAACCGGACTTAATCAGATAGTCGGTTATCAGTTCGCGGATATCCCGGTCATCATCCACCACCAGAATGTGATCAACGTGCTCCAAAACAGCCTCCTGTCAGCCACTTATGCAAAAAAGACCGGCACGCGATGGCCGGTCCGGGTCGTGAATTACTCCGCTACAGTGCGGCCGCATCCTCAACGGCTTGCACAAACGCCTGCGGTGCTTCCGCTGGCGGATTGTGTCCGATATTGCCCGTGAAGGTGCGATGCTGGTACCCGGCGCTGAAACTGGTGCGGTACGTCTCCGGTGCCGGGTGCGGCGCCCCGTTATTATCCCCTTCGATGGTGATGGTGGGGACGTGAATTGTCGGTAACGTGGCTAATGTTTTCTCATAAGCGGCATATTTTTGCTCGCCTTTTTCCAGGCCCAGGCGCCAGCGGTAGTTGCTGATAGTGATCGCCACCTGATCCGGATTATCCAGCGCTTTGGCGCTCTGGTTAAAGGTGGCATCGCTGAATTTCCAGCCGGGCGATGCCTGCTGCCAGATCAGTTTCGCAAAGTCGTGTGTATGGGCGGCATACCCCTGCTGACCGCGCTCAGTGGCGAAATAGAACTGATACCACCACTGCTGTTCGGCCTGTGGCGGCAGCGGTTTTTTTCCCAGCTGCTGGCTACTGATCAGATAGCCGCTGACCGACACCAGCGATTTTACCCGTTCTGGCCATAGCGCCGCGACGATGTCCGCCGTACGTGCGCCCCAGTCAAAGCCGCCCAGCACGGCCTGTTTGATATTGAGCGCATCCATCAGCGCCACGACGTCCGCTGCGATTGCCGAAGGCTGGCCGTTACGCGGCGTTTTATCCGACAGGAAGCGCGTGCTGCCGAAGCCGCGCAGATACGGCACGATCACCCGATACCCTTTTGCCGCCAGCGCCGGTGCCACCTGAGCATAGCTCTGGATATCGTACGGCCAGCCGTGCAGCAAAATCACCGCCTGACCATCACGCGGACCGATGTCCACATAGCCTGTGTTCAGCACGCCCGCGTTGATCTGCTGCACGTGGCTGAAGTCAGCGGCGTAATCGTGTGAGGCCGGGGTGGCGGCAAACGCGGTGCCTGCCGCCGTGAGAACCAGCGTTGCCAATAGAGTCTGACGTAACAGTGTTTTCATAATTTATCTCCGGGTCATCAGTGCGGTGCAATCTGTACGGGCACGTTAAAGGTGATGGTTTTGCTGTCGATCGGTTTATGCGTAGGATCGGCAAGAATAAGGGTGACCTTGTGCGGCCCGACAGGCAGACCGACCAGAATCACTGGCTCACCGCTGGTGTCCGCCCAGTGCCACGGGTTGTCATCCACGATGACGTGAATGTGGCCGATGCGCGGCGTGATTTTCAGCGCTTCCTGGCCAAACACTGGCTCGATGCGCAGGTTTTCTGCCCGGTACTGGATAAACACCGCGCCCTTGCGCAGCGGTCCGGCCAGCGGCGCATCCACAATTAATCGAGCAGGCGGCTGGGGATGATCCAGTGGCGCCACGGCCGCCGGGCCGAGCACGTCAGCAGCGCTCAGTCGCTCCGCCCAGGCGCAGGTCGCAGAGGCGCCCATCAGTAACGTTGAAATAAACAGTCGGGTTAACATCGTGGTATCTCCATGCATTCGGTTGATGCGTACAGAAGACCACGGCGATGTATAGCGGATATGTACAGACTGGCGGGTTATGCAACGGCGTGTGTGCTGTGTGGCGGGAGATACAGTGTGATACAAATTGGTGTTTACCCCGCCCGGGGGAAAATCAAAGCAGGATTTTCACAGGCCCGGGGGCGGGAAAATTGATGAGATAAGTGGCCCTTCGTCGTGGAAATAATTCGTCCGCCTTAATCACGCAGGCGGCGAAATGATATGGCGCGCAAAGCGGCACGCGCGAGAGCTTCGCTCGAATCAATTAACGTCATTTCCTGCCAGATCGCGCTGTGTTTTAACAAACTCAACTCTGTGCAAGCCAGAATAATGTGCGTAGCGCCCTGTTGCTTCCAGCTACTTACGGAGTCCGCTAACTGCCGCATTGAGAGTTCAGACACGCTTTTTGTCGCTTTTATCTCGTTAATGCAGCGTGTCAAAAGCTGTTGGGTGGATGCAGCTACATTGACGATCTCGGCGTGCTGTTGCGTAAGCGCATTCTGATACAGCCTGCTCTGGTACAACATTTGCGAACCGAGCACAACAACCCGCTTGCCCTGAGGCGCAATATGCTCAAGTGTGGCATCAATAATATTAATAACCGGAATAGCTGCGTCCTTGCTCCAGCGCGACCAAAGGAGGTGAGCGGTATTACAAGGCACAACGGCAACCGTCGCACCCGCAGCAGCGAGTTCTGTAATAGTTGCGTGAATCCAGGGAGAAGGATCACGTTCACCCAGTTGCAAATGACGCCCACGGCTGGGTATTTTACTATTATTATCAATAATAAGCCGCGGATATTGCCACTCTTTATCTGCCTGAACCAGGCCATACAGCTGCTGGCAAAAATCCAGTGTTGCCCAGGGGGCTACGCCCACGACGCCTAAAACACCTTCATCTGCCGGCCAGCTAACATCGTCATAGAGAGGTGAGATATTAACCATTTTTTTGCTCAAAGTGATAAAGGCGTAATCGGGTTTCAGGATACTTATTAAGCATATGACCTTCAGGGAACATATTTTCACTCCTGATTAAGCTGAAACCATGCCGCGCAAATATGTTTTCGTATTGCTCAGCGGTTCGATATGTAGCGGAATACTCTGCTTGCAGATTCGCAGAATAGCGGTTATTGATTTCGAATCTTTCACCGACACCCGTACCATCACGCAATAATATAGTGCTTTCTGGTTTACTGTAAGCACGCAAATTACTTAACATTTTTTCAGCTTGCTCATCATTAAGGTAGATCATCAGGCCAGATATGAAAATGACATCGTACTGCTCTGAGCTACAATAATTCTCGGCAGATGAAAGAATGAAATCGACATTATTAATATTGCGTTTGCTGGCTTCAAGCTTACCCACTTCAATCATTGCAGCTGAAAACTCTACAGCGGTGATTTTTTTTGCGCCCTCATGCTGAAAACGAAAAGCCCACTGCCCGACCCCGGCGCCGAGATCAAGTACCGTTTTCCCTGTCAGGTCAGGCAACCAGGCAAAAACTTTTTGCATCTCTGTGCGAATTTTAATATCGAGAAACTTTGGATCGTTTTCGAGGTTTGCTAAACTTTCTAACGATAATTTATTGTAATCATTCGCTCGACGATCCCAAAAATTCTTCACTTTTTTTGCATCTAACATTTCATTAAGCCTGATTTTAGCGATACGTCCAGCGTTCATTATCAGCAGAAAAATCAACATCACTTTTCGCGACACTCATAATGCGGCTGTTGCAGAGGAAGTCATAATTAAAGCGTGTAAATTCATTTACCTCTCCGCCAGGAATAGGTAATAAACGTACACCGAGCGGTTTCGTTAACCGCACCGCGAGTGCAGCCGTATCAAGAATAATCGCGGCTATATCTTCAGGCAGAGTCGAACCTGGCACCGGAAGCATATCTAATCCACAACCACAAACAGTTGACCATGCATTAAGCGTATCAATGCTTAATGCACGACGATTATTGGTACTCGCCAGGGCATCATCTTCCAGTACTGAGAACATGACGCCATTGAAACCCGTTGCGCGAGCACCACTGATTGCGACTGCGCTTTTAATCGCATTCGTCAGAATACTGGTTATAAAGAGTGATCCCTGAACGCCACCAGGACGCGCACCAAGATTTTCAACTAACCTGCCGACAGAAATACTGCCATCCGGAAAAGGCGCCAGTGAGGCATCCAGACCGGCATAGTCAAGCCCTGAATCAGACGCCAGCTCATGACCGAATGCATCAATTTCGCGTAAGCGTGCGCAGAGTCGAAGAATAAACTGGTCAGCAAAGTCCGCCAGCAGCATGTTGCCTTCCCGCACCTGCTCACTCAATTCCAAAGCAATATCGGTAGTTTCGAGGGCAAAACTAAACTTCAGTGTCTCACCTTCATGCCGGGAAAAGGGAAAAAACGGGGCATTTGGTGGACAGCGCAATGAGGCACCCAGGCGAAAATTATCAAAGCCATTATTACTGCGATGTGCTACCTGTAACATGAAACGGGCAACGTCATGGCTGGCTCGAATATTTATACCCTGCTCATCGGCAACCATCAGATTCAGAAACATACGCGGTTGCCTGAAGAGTAAAGCAAACGCGGCATCTAACCGTCCGCGGTAATTATCGCCATGCGTTAAGTCCAGCGGTAAGCAAAACCAACGAATATCAAGTCTTTCAGCCAACGCATTGATTGAATTTATTCGTGCTGGCAGGGTATAAATCTCATCTTCATCACGATCATTCAATGGTGGCAGGGTTAAACGTAATGTTCGCAGTGGCCAACGACGAGACTGGAGTTTATCAATCACTAACGTGCGAAAGTGATGTAAACGTGACTCAGAATGCCCGTCGGAAATAGCGGAGTAAGGCAAGCCCAGCGTAATAGCTCGTATCATTAACCGTGATCCTCTTGCATCAGACGCCAGTAATCTGCCAGCGTATTAATTTCATTAAATGCATGCTCCCCCAGGTCGTGAGCGTAGAGTGCTGTCGTTTTCTGACACGGTAACGTTTGGGCGGCATACAAATTACCATAACGCAGGCATTGCTTATGCCACTGACTCAGGAGTGCCATGTCACTGACTTTAAACAGACCCATAGCCTCAGGGTGCTCTGCGGCGCGTATCGGTCCCAGATACGTCTCCTCCACGATGCCCTGGCGATTAACGTCACAATGAATGGAGGTCAGCATGCGATTATGCCGCTGGTGAGTCAAAACGAGATTTCCCTCAGCGTGATCCATTTCATGGATAAGTTGAGGAGAAAAAAACATATCTCCCGAGACAACGTACGTGGGGCTATTAATCTGATTCAGGGCCAACCCCAGACTCATTGCATTATTAGTCGTTGCCCAGTTGTCATTGATAACGTAATTGAGATCAGGGTAGGACTCCATAATCTGTAACGCACCAAAGCCAATCACTACGGTGATTTTTTTCCCATGAAAGGCATCAATAGCATAGTCTAGAATCGTTTTCCGCGTTTTGGGATGGCGAATTAAAACTTTATTTTTACCATCCAGTTGCAGGCTTCTGCCGGCGGCCAGAATGATGGCATTTTCAACCATGATAGCCTAACTCCTGCAGCGAAAATTGACATACCGGCATGGGTACAACGAAATCATGCTTTACCGTTTTATAAGGGTAGATGTCATTGATTAATGCACGCCTCGCCACTTCCTGCCAGTCAAATTGATGATTTTCGCGCAACGATCTTAATGGCACCGAGGCGTAATCAAATCGTACGACCGGTACTCTTTTTAGTCCCAGACTGAGCGCGACTTCCATACGGTGCTGGCCGTCCAGTACCAGATTATGGTGTAGATCAAGCGCCAGAGGTTTTACCCATACGCCTTCCTGAATAATTTTATTACGCAACCATTCAACGCGACGTGAACTGAATTTTTCAATATGACGCAATTTTTGTGGTTCAAAAAACTCTACATTCATTTTAGTGCCTCAAAATTTTCTAATAATAAATGATAATCCGCAACCGCCTGCCGGTAATCGACTTCTTCGTTGAAAGATCTTGCAAACAAATCCGTAATATCTACAGCACGGCAGGGTAAGCAAGAGCGGTGTACAATCCAGGGTGCCATGTAATATTGCTGGGTGCTTTGCTGTAAAAACGTCTGCCGCAGGCGTCGATCGTTTTCCACCTGTTCCGGAGAGACACTTAGCAAGCCGACCATTTTCATCCAGCCATCAAATGCGGAGTCGTAATCGGGCACATAGGCAATTTTCTTTATAGCAGGTTCAGCTTTACTGGCTTCGACAATACCGCCAGTAAGGCAAGAGTTGTAATAACCATGGGTGAGCCAAAAACTGTCACTGCCCATTTCAGCTTGCGTTAATCGCGGCCATACACGTGGATCCAGCAGAACATCCGTTTCGATAATTGTATAGCCATATTCAGGATGATTAAGCGCGCTGACACCTTTTTCAACGGATAATATGTTGACATCATTTTTATAATTATCATTGTGCGCTAACTTAATATTAGCATCAGCATAATTATCTTTAATCCAGCGTTCTACAACTGATGACTGATGACCGGTAACCAGTACAATTTCACGCTCGCCGCATTTTAACAGCTCAGTCAGCAACGTATCCAGCACGGTGATTTCACCGACCGGTAGCAAGCATTTAGGATAATTTAGGGTCAGATGCCCCATTCTCGTTCCCTGACCAGCAACCAGTAATATTGCGGCGCGTTTAGAAGACATTGTGATGAACTCCAGCGGGCATAAGGGTTTTTTCAATGATTTTTACAATCTCACTGCCTGCGCCCTGCTCTGGCATATGAAGTTCATCACGTAAAACCTGCAGTCGCTTATCACGCATGGGATCCTTGCCTGAAACAAGATTATCAACGAAAGTTTTAATATCTGCGGATTCATTCGCAACGTCATAAGCGTCATAAATAAATTCAGCGCTACTGTTAATACCGAGGCAATTTTCATGAGTCAGGAAAAGGATTGGCTTACGCGAAGGTAAATACTCCAGCAAAAACGATCCTGCATCTGCCATCAGCGCATCTGATTGTGAAAAGGCGTAGCGATAATCTGCAGAAAAATCCCACTCCACATGTGATTTGAGATGAGAGTATTCGCGCAGCATTTGCCAGTTCTGAGCAGTTTCGCTGTGTGTTCCGCGCTCTTTACGAATATCCAGAAATTGTTTAAAAAGCGGATGTGGCCGAATAATCAAATTGACGTCATCACGTTTGATGATATCGAGCATTGCCTGTGTATATAAATTAAACGTAGACCACATCTTTTCATCATCAGGCATGACGAAATGCGGCGCCCATAATAGCGTTGGCTTGCCTTTATTAACTTTGCCATCCGTCTGGACGCCAAAGCGTGATGGATAGTTATCTAGCTTTGGATGTCCGCTAACATAGACGTGATGATTGCCATTTCCGCAATATTTAGCAAACTCATCTTTATGCCGCTGAGAGCGAACGAATATCCACCTGGCAACATTTTGACAGGGAAGATTATACTGATAAACACGGTTTCTCTCACCATCACCCATATCTAATCCATAAGGAATATAGGCGATAGAAATATTGCGTCGATTAAGCGTCAAACTTTGCAGTTCATTGGGACGTGCATCATCATAAGGATTTTGTAAAAAAACCACATGCGGCTTACGCGCCGTAATCTCATACTCGTGATACTCGGTATACCGGATACCCTTATCATTTAATAAATCACGCTGTGCAGTGTAATCCGGTGCTTTTGCGCCCCGACTGAAATAGGGCGCAAGGATAATCTGACAATCAAAATGCGGTTTGGCCTGCATAGCGCGATATACCGACTCAAAGTTAGTCCAGCCGGGGGCCCACTGGAAAAAGATATCCACTTTTATCTTTTCTTCGCCAGGTTGATAGGCTGGCCAGACTATTTCTTCTAATTTTTTAGCGAAATGAGCTCGATAATCAACAGGTTGGTTTTCAATATCACTTTTATCAGCGGCCTGATAACCCGCATTGGGAAAGATACCCAACCAGCGGTCACGTTTTATCAAACTATTCCAGCGTACATCTAAAGCCCAGCACTGAGGAACGCCACCCGCCAGCAACCCCTGCAAGCTTTCTGCATAATTATCAATGAGAGTGGAGTAGTAATCACCGTTCACAATGTAAGCGCAAGCGCACCATGCATATTGCGGCTTAACAATATAATCCACACTTTTTAACGGCACGACGTTATCATAGTTGGCAGCGAGCAGCGCGACATGCCAGTTGATCTGCTGTAAAGAGGAGAGAAATAGATCAATTCGCTGTTTGGTCTGAATATCATCATGGAAAACCATATCGTCTTCCAGAATCAATACATTTTTCCAGCCGTTTTGCTGAGCCATTTGCAGCACGAGAATATGTGATTTAATACAGCCGATATAGCCTGGCGCTTCTTCAATAGCCTCAAAACGGACAATCTTTTCACGTGGTACGCCAATTGCTTTTAATTGACGAGCAATGCGCACCCTGCGATCCTTGCGTTTGTTCAGGTTGATGTATACAACCTTATCTATCGTCTGCCAGTTGACTGTCATCATCTCTACACCCATCGCACTAAGAAAGCTCTCATTTTCAGGACGGCGCAATAAAGACGATTCTTAAGGAAAATAAAAAAATTTTTTAGGTTTACTGGCAAGGTGCACAGTTGTCGCATCACGTTCGAATGCACGAAAGCGCTGAGTAAGGTTGCCAGCGGAAAGGCAGCGGTCAGCGCGAAAATAGCCGTGCGGCTTGAGACGGGGCCGGGTATGGCAGGCATAGGGTGCGATCTGTTTTTGCTGGCGCAATAACCTGATCATAAAACCCTATGCCTTTCTTTTTTTGTGGGGATTCCTCAGCCCTGTGGGCCACTGCTCTTCGCGAGCATTTTGCGGTAATTGTTCAGCCATTTGCCGCTGGTTAAACGCCACCAGAAACAGATACCGCGCACCGTCCAGTCGAGGAACATGCCGAGCCAGACGCCAATCACCCCCATGCCCAGCACAATGCCGAGCAGATAACCGGCCACCACGCGCGCACCCCACATACTGAACATCGATACATACATGGTGTACCGCGCGTCGCGCGCGCCCTTCAGCCCGGCCGGCAGCACCCAGGAGGCGGTCCAGATAGGCATAAAGGCAGCATTCAGCCAGATCAGGTGTTTGGTTACCTCAATCACCTGCGGATCGCGGGTGTAGAATCGCGCCAGCGTGCCCGCCAGCGGCACGGTGATAAACGCCAGCGTGCACAGCCCAATCATCGCCAGCCAGAATACGTGCTTGATCTGCCGCTCCGCCTGCATCACCTGATTTTTCCCTAAGCGTCTGCCGGTGATAATGGTCGACGCCGAACCGAGCGCGTTGCCCGGCAGGTTGATCAGCGTGGCGATGGAGAAGGCAATAAAATTACCGGCGATCTCATTGGTGCCCATGCCGGCGACAAAAATCTGCGTCAGCAGTTTGCCGCCGTTAAACAGCACGGATTCGATACTGGCCGGTACGCCAATCCCCAGCACTTCCATCAGGATGTTGCGATCCCAGCGGCGGAAATAGCTGGCCAGCGTGATTTTCAGCGCCGGGCTGATGCCGCGATACAGCACGTAAATGGCCGCCGCCGCGCCGATATAGCGTGAAATGGTTAATCCCAGCCCGGCACCGACAAATCCCATCCCTTCCCAGCCGAGCGCACCGTAGATCAGCACGCTACTGATGATGATATTCAGGATATTCATGCCGCCGTTAATCAGCATCGGAATTTTAGTGTTGCCGGCACCGCGCAACGCGCCGCTGCCTATCAGCGCAATCGCCGCCGCCGGATAGCTCCACGCCGAGGTTTGCAGATAGCTGAGCGCCAGTTCTTTGACCTGCGGCTCGGCGTTGCCGGCAATCACGTCAACAATCAGATGCCCCCAGAACTCGATGGCGATGACCAGCACAAACGCCAGCACCGTCATCAATCCCAGCGACTGCCGCGTCGCCGCACGCGCACGCTTGCCGTTGCGTTTGGCCAGGCTGAACGCGACCACCACCGTGGTACCGAGATCGATGGCGGCAAAAAAGGAGATGATCACCATGTTAAAGCTGTCAGCCAGCCCAACGCCTGCCATCGCCTCTTTGCCCAGCCAGCTCACCAGAAAAGTACTGAGAACCCCCATCAGCATCACGCACAGGTTCTCAATAAAGATGGGCACCGCCAGTGGGGTGATTTCACGCCACAACAGCGTGCGATAAGCACGGCGTTTGGGATACCACGCCGTGTTTCTGATCGCCCGCATTACTGCTACGCCAGGATTTTGCAAGGGAGTACCAAATCACTTTGGTTAAGAAGTAGAGTAATAATGATGATAGGCTGCTAACGATTATGCAAAGTGTTTCCCGTCACCATTTAATCATTATTACAAACTTTTTGCTTACTCCCCGCCCGCGCCGACGCTGCCGCCCAGATAGGCGCTGCGCACCTCTTCGTTGTGCAACAGTTCGCTGCCGCTGCCGCTCAGACGAATTTCGCCATTGACCATTACATAACCGCGATCCGCCAGTTGCAGCGCGTGGCGCGCGTTCTGCTCCACCAGAAACAGCGTCATGCCCTGCTGCGTCAGCTCGCGCAGGATGCTGAAAATTTGCTTTACCACCAGCGGGGCCAGCCCAAGGCTGGGTTCATCCAGCAGCAGCAGACGCGGCCGGCTCATCAGCGCGCGGGCGATCGCCAGCATTTGCTGCTCGCCGCCGGAGAGCGTCATTGCCCGCTGTTTCCGCCGCTCCAGCAGGCGTGGAAACAGCGTGTACATGCGTTCTTTATCCTGCTTCATGTAGCGCTCGCCGATGGCGATGGTGCCCATCAGCAGGTTCTCTTCCACCGTCATATCCGGAAAGATGCGCCGTCCTTCCGGCGCCTGGGCAATGCCGCTGGCGGCGATAAAATGGGTCGACCGCTGGCTGATGGCTTCTCCGCGCAGGCGAATTTCACCGCTGGCAATGCGCGGCTGACCAAAAATCGACATCAGCAGCGTGGATTTTCCCGCACCGTTGGCCCCAATCAGCGCGACGGTTTCCCCTTCCGCCACGGTCAGCGACACCTGCTTCAGCGCCTGCACCGGGCCGTAAAACACATCCACCTGTTCAAACGCCAGCATTGCTTCAGCCATGCTCGCTCTCCTCTTCCGCGCCGAGATAAGCGGCGATCACCTTCGCATCGTGTCGAATCTGCTGCGGCGTGCCCTGGGCGATCACGTCACCGTGATCCAGCACCACGATGTGATCGGAAATGCGCATCACCATCGGCATATCGTGTTCAATCAACAGCACGCTGATGCGATGATCGGCGCGCAGCTGATGCAGAATCTGGCTCAGCGCCTCGGTTTCGACCGGATTAAGCCCCGCTGCGGGCTCATCCAGGCAGATCAGCTCCGGCCGGGTGCACATGGCGCGCGCAATCTCCAGCCGGCGCTGCTGGCCGTAAGAGAGCGTACCGGCCAGCCGGTTGGCACTGCTGACCAGATCAACGCGCTCCAGCCAATAAAAAGCGCGATCGAGCGCGCGACTCTCCGCTGCCCGATAGCCACGGGTATTGAGAATGCCGGCCAGCAGCTGTCGGTTGACCTGCATATGCTGCGCCACCAGCAGGTTCTCCACCACCGACATCTCGCGAAACAGGCGGATGTTCTGAAAGGTACGCGCCAGACCGGCGCGGTTGACCAGATGTGCGCCGCCAAACATCTTGTACCAGATACGCGAGCCCAGCCGCGCCGGCCGCAGCCAGTCACCCGGCTGTATTTTCTGGCCCAGCACCTGAATCACATCGGTGCTGCGCTGATGGGCATTGAGCACAATGCGCCCGCCGCTGGCGCGATAAAATCCCGTCAGGCAGTTAAATACCGTGGTTTTGCCCGCGCCATTGGGGCCAATCAGCGCGGTGACCGAGCCGCGCTCCACGCGCAGGCTGACATCATTCAGCGCTTTGATGCCGCCAAAGCGCATCATCAGGTTATCAACCTGCAGGATGGCATCACTCATGGCGTACTCCTTTTCTCAGCGGCACCCCGACGCGTGCGGTGCGCACCAGGCCGCGCGGACGCCAGATCATCATCAGCACCATTAACATGCCAAACAGCAGCACGCGGTACTCGGCAAAGCTGCGCAGCAGCTCGGGCGCCACCGTCAGCACAAACGCGGCCAGCACCACGCCAAGCGTCGAGCCCATCCCGCCCAGCACCACGATGGCCAGAATCAGCGCGGACTCAAAAAAGGTAAACGAGGTGGGATTAACGAACCCCTGGTAACTGGCAAAAAACACCCCGGCAATACCGGCGGTTGAGGCGCCGAGCATAAAGGCTGACAGCTTCACCAGCACGTGATTCAGCCCCATAGCGCGACAGGCGATTTCATCTTCGCGCAACGCTTCCCACGCCCGGCCAATCGGCATGCGCGTCAGCCGGTGCTTGATAAACAGCACCAGCAGCACCACCATTACCAGCACCACGTAGATAAAGATGAACTTCATGTTGGGGTTGTAATCGAGATGCAGAAACTGATGGTACGGTATGCCGCCCTCTTTTGCCCGGCGGGCGAATTCAAGGCCGAGAAAGGTCGGTGACGGCACCGAGACGCCGTTCGGCCCCCCGGTGAACGACAGCCAGTTATTCAGCACCAGCCGGATAATTTCACCGAAGCCGAGCGTGACGATAGCCAGATAGTCACCGTGCATGCGCAGCACCGGAAAGCCCAGCAGCGCACCGGCCAATGCCGCCAGCAGCGCAGCGATGGGGATCATGCTCCAGAAACCCAGCCCGAGATACTGATAGCCCAGCGCCAGCCCGTAAGCACCAATGGCGTAAAACGCCACATAGCCCAGATCGAGCAGCCCGGCGAGGCCGACCACGATATTGAGCCCGAGTCCCAGCAGCACATAGATCAGCCCGAGAATCGCTACCGTCAGCAGATACTTGCTGGAGAGAAACGGAAACGCCAGGGCCACAACCAGCAGCAGCGGTATTATCCAGCGCAGGCGCGAGCGGTACCCGGGTTCACGCACGTATACGCCGTCATCGTTGCCCTCAAACTTGCGCAGAAAACGGCGCCCCACGGCGGTATGCAGAAACAGTCCCAGCAACAAACGTCCTGCCATCACCACCGCCACCAGCAGCGCCACGCGCAGCGGCGACAGCGTAAAACTGTAGCCGCTGAGCACCACGCCCACCACCGGGCCGAACACCACCAGCGCGACGGCACCGGCCAGCAGCGTGTCGAGCAGCACCTGACGGATGCCGCTTGTTTGCGTCATTGCATTCATTCTGGCTTCCTTACACTTTGGCGACCAGCGGCCGGCCCAGCAGTCCCTGCGGACGGAAGATTAAAATCACCACCAGCAGCGAAAACGAGAACACATCTTTGTAATCGGAGTTCACCAGCCCGGCGAACTGCGCTTCGGCCACGCCCAGCAGCAAACCGCCCAGCATCGCACCGGGCAGCGAACCGATGCCCCCCAGCACCGCCGCGGTGAAGGCTTTGATGCCGATAATGAAGCCGGCGTAGAAATCAAACGTGCCGTAGTTCATGGTAACCAGCACCCCGGCCAGCCCGGCCATCGCCGCGCCGATGACAAACACCAGTGAAATCACCCGGTCGGTATTGATACCGAGAATCGACGCCATGCGCCGATCCTGCTGGACCGCACGGCAGATACGGCCCAGTTTGGTGTACTGGATAATCCAGGTCAGCAGCGCCATCCCGCACAGCGCCGCCACCAGGATAAACACTTTGGTCCAGGTGATTTGCACCACGCCGCCGTCGATCTCCATACGCAGCACGCCACTGAGCAAGGTGGGAATGCCCTGCTGATTCGGTCCCTGACTGAGCTGCACATAGTTTTGCAGAATCAGCGACATGCCAATGGCAGAGATCAGCGGTGCCAGTCGGGTGGAATTGCGCAGCGGGCGATAGGCAATGCGCTCAATGGCCCAGCCGTAAGCAGCGGTGACCACGATGGTGAACAACAGCGTGCCAAAGATCAGCAGTGGAAAGGAGTGAATGCCAAAGTAGCTGAGCAGCGCCAGCCCGATCGCACACAGATAAGCAGAGATCATGTACACCTCGCCGTGGGCGAAGTTAATCATGCCGATAATGCCGTAAACCATGGTGTAGCCGATGGCGATCAGCCCGTAGACCGCGCCCAGCGTCAGCCCGTTAATCAGCTGCTGTATAAAGAAGGCGTCCATATTGTCTCTCGCAGGTAGAAGGCGTGCACAGGACACGCTCAGATGCGAACGGCCCCGCTGCGCGCGGGGCCGCAGAGCGAATTACAGCTGGTGATATTTGCCTTTGTCATCCCATTGATAGACCACGTAATCCGAGACTTTCAGGTCGCCTTTTTCGTCCCACGCCTTCTTGCCCATCACGGTGTCAACGCTGTTGGCCTTCAGCCAGTCGCTGGCTTTGGCATTGTCTTTACCTGCCGCTTTGTAGGCGGCGGCCAGAGCCTGAATGGAGGCGTAGGCGTACAGCGTATACCCCTCCGGCTCAAAACCGCTGGCGCGGAATTTTTCAATCACCGCTTTGCCATCCGCGATGGTGCGCGGGTCATTGCCGAAGGTCATGTACACGCCTTTAGTGAACTGCGGACCGCCGGCGGCAGTCACCAGTTCTTCCGTCACGATGCAGTCGCCGGAGAAGAAAGCCGCATTGACGCCCTGCTCACGCATCTGCCGCACCAGCGGACCCGCCTCCGGATGGCAGCCACCGAAATAGACCACATCCGGTTTCACCGCGCCGATTTTGGTGACCAGCGCGTTAAAGTCTTTTTCACCGCGCGACAGCCCTTCATACAGCACCTCTTTGACGCCGCGTTTCTCCAGCGCCGCTTTGGTGGCATCCGCCAGCCCCTGACCGTAAGTATCTTTATCGTGGATCACCGCCACTTTCTTCGCTTTCAGCGTATCGAGAATATAGTTCGCGGCGATAGTTCCCTGCTGGTCATCACGCCCGCACATGCGGAACAGGGTTTTCATGCCGCGCTCGGTAATTTGCGGATTGGTTGAACCGGGCGTAATCGCCAGTACGCCCGCCTCGTCATACACCTCTGAGGCTGGCATGGTCGAAGATGAGCAGAAATGGCCCACCACCGCCATCACTTTGTCCTGATCCACCAGCCGGTTGGCAACAGCCACCGCCTGCTTGGGTTCGCAGGCGTCATCGCCCTGCACCAGCACAATTTTTTCACCGTTTATGCCGCCCGCCGCGTTAATGTCCGCCGCGGCCTGGCTGGCGCCCTTCCAGTATTGCGTACCGTACGTAGCATTCGGTCCGGTAAACGGACCGGCCACGCCAATCTTTATGTCAGCCTGCGCGTAGAACGCCATGCTTAAACAACCTGCCATCACCACCTTCAATGGGTGTTTTATGAATTTCAAAGACATGCTTTCAATCCTCAACGGGTCAGGAACGGAGCCATACCACGGCCTGGGAGAAATCAATCTGAAACACTTCGAGAGCAGTGTGGTCAGCGCGACCACGGTTGAAATTTAAGCAAAAAGCTCGCCAGAGAAGACAATCGGTGACAATTTTTTTGCAGCGGCATCGCAGCCGGGCGGAAAACGTGCGATGTGGCCTCCCTGCACCTGATAAACATAGCCAGCCTTTTGCCACCTACCAGCACCGTGATGGTGCAGAATGCGGTCGATCACAGATTCTTCATCGTGATGAGAGGTTTATCCGCTATGCTCTGGTCAAATCGGTCCAAATTGCTGAAGGAGAATCTATGAATACGCAACGGAACGGATTGACCACCGAACAGGCGCTGGATCAACTGGAGCGTCTGTATGACGACGCGGTTGAAGCGCTGCGCAACGCCATTCGCACGTTTACCGCCAGCGGCACACTGCCGGACGCCGGACTGCGCCAGCAGGGGCTGTTTGTCTATCCGGAGCTGCGCATCACCTGGCAGGGTGAAGGCCCGCAGCAAAATCGCACCCGCGCCTGGGGACGTTTTACCCACACCGGCCGCTACAGCACCACCATCACGCGCCCGGCGCTGCTGCGTCACTATCTCAGCGAACAGCTGCAGATGATCGAAAAAGAGTACGACGTACTGATTGAGGTGGGTCCGTCACAGCAGGAAATCCCTTATCCCTATGTGATTGATGGCTCCGACCTGTCGCTGGACCGCTCCATGAGCGCCAGTATTGCGCGCCATTTCCCGACGACCGAGCTATCGCAGATTGGCGATGAAACCGCTGATGGCCTGTTCAACGCCGACGCGCTGTTCCCGCTGTCGCATTTCGACGCGCTGCGCACCGATTTCTCCCTGGCGCGCCTGCGTCACTACACCGGCACTGCGGTAGAACACTTCCAGCCGTTTGTGCTGTTCACCAACTACACGCGCTACGTCGATGAGTTCGTGCGCTGGGCGATTGAGCAGGTGCAGGATCCCAGCACGCCGTACGACAGTCTCGCCTGCGCCGGCGATGTGGTGATCACGGCGGAAACGCAGGACCCAACGGCGATGATGTCGGATCTGGCGTGGAAGAAGCATCAGATGCCCGCCTGGCATTTAACCTCGCCCAATCGTCGCGGCATCACGCTGGTGAATATTGGCGTCGGTCCGTCGAACGCCAAAACCATCTGCGACCACCTCGCGGTGGTGCGCCCACATGCGTGGCTGATGATTGGTCACTGCGGTGGCCTGCGTGAAAGCCAGAGCATCGGCGATTACGTGCTGGCGCACGCCTATCTGCGTGACGACCACGTGCTGGACAGCGTATTACCACCGGATATCCCGATCCCGAGCATCGCGGAGGTGCAGCGTGCCCTGTACGACGCCACCAAAGCGGTCAGCGGTATGCCCGGCGAAGAGGTGAAGCAGCGCCTGCGTACCGGTACGGTCGTCACCACAGACGACCGCAACTGGGAGCTGCGCTACTCCGCATCTGCGTTACGCTTCAACCTGAGCCGCGCGGTGGCGGTGGATATGGAGAGCGCCACCATTGCCGCACAGGGCTATCGTTTCCGCGTACCGTACGGCACCCTACTGTGCGTCTCGGATAAACCGCTGCACGGTGAAATCAAGCTGCCCGGCCAGGCCAACCGTTTCTATGAGGGCGCGATCTCGGAACATCTGCAGATTGGCATCTGCGCCGTTGAGCTGCTGCGCGCCGAGGGTGACAAACTGCACTCCAGGAAACTACGCACCTTTAACGAACCGCCCTTCCGCTAAATCCGCTGTTCCGGCCCATGGACGGGCCGGATTTCTGCTGGCAACCTTAAATTTTCAGCACCGCCACTTTTACAAACCATGCCAGTACGGCGAGGATAGCCGGCAACATGAGGGTCCAGATCAGTCTGTCATTTAACCGTTCGAACTTTTTATCGATGCGTTTCTCCACCTGACCGATATCATTCATCAGTTGATTGCACATCAGCCCCTGTTCGGTACGCACGCGTTCCACGTCCGCTCTGGTGGCAAGGTTTTCAAAACGCGCGGTCAGGACCGCAACATCCTGCTGTAACAGCTGGGTGGTGTTCGCAAGCTGTTCTACGTGTTGGGTTAATCGTACCATTAGCGGTGCTCCCTGATTTCTTAACGCCAGAAGGCGAGGCGGCAACCGATGCGGCAGCGTGCAAACGGGATAATCCATTATCTTGTCCTTCTTCAGCAACCTTGTGTCATCGCCTCACTCCACCGCTATTTAAGCAGAGCGGCAGCGATTAAACATTCCACGATCCCGCCACTGCAGGCAAAAAATTTGCGCATGGCAGAATTTACGGAAAGACAGTAAACAACAGGCCTGAAAGAGAAAAGTGGCGACGGGCAAGAATTGCGAGACATCACGCAAACAATCATTGCGCGAATGTAACAACTTACACGGAAGCCCGGGCGGGCTTCCGTTACGCAGTATCAGGCACTCAGCCAGCCGAGTTTAATCACAAACAGAATCGACAGAATCACCAGCGCCGCATTGACCTCTTTGGTGCGGCCACTCAGCAGTTTCACCACCGTCCAGGTAATAAAACCAAAAGCGATACCGTTAGCGATCGAGTAAGTCAGCGGCATGGTCAGCGCGGTCACGGTGACCGGTGCCGCCGTGGTGACATCTTTCCAGTCAATTTCTGCCAGACCGGAAGCCATCAGCACCGCAACGAATAGCAGCGCTGGCGCCGTGGCGTAGACCGGCACGCTACCCGCCAGTGGCGAGAAGAACAGACTGAGCAGGAACAGAATGGCGACCACAATCGCCGTCAGACCGGTACGGCCGCCGGCGCTGACGCCCGCAGCGGACTCCACATAGCTGGTGGTGGTTGAGGTACCCAGCAGTGAACCGAACAGCGCAGCGGCGCTGTCGGCGATCAGCGCACGGCCCATTTTCGGCACGTTGCCCTGCTCATCGGCCAGACCGGCGCGTTTCGTCACGCCCAGCAGCGTGCCGGTGTTATCAAACACGTCGACAAACAGGAACGCAAAGATCACGCTCACCAGGCCAACGTTGAACGCGCCGGCGATATCCAGCTGCATAAAGGTCGGCGCAATCGACGGCGGCGCAGAGAACACGCCCGCGAACGGTGTCAGGCCAATGCCCATCGAGATAAAGGTAACAACCAGAATGCCGATCAGTACGGCGCCGGTCACGCGACGCGCTTCCAGCACCACAATGATAAAGAAGCCAAGCAGCGCCAGCAGCGGACCCGGTTTGGTCAGGTCGCCCAGACCGACCAGCGTAGCCGGGTTATCCACCACGATGCCCGCCCCTTCCAGCGCAATCAGTGCGAGGAACAGGCCAATGCCTGCCGCAATCCCGGCACGCAGCGGCAGCGGAATGCTGGCAATAATCCATTCGCGAATTTTAAAAATCGACAGTGCAAAGAAGATCACCGCCGAGAGGAACACCGCACCCAGCGCGATCTGCCAGGTGTAGCCCATATGCAGCACCACGGTGTAGGTGAAGAAGGCGTTCAGGCCCATGCCCGGTGCCAGCGCGATCGGATAGTTGGCGATCAGGCCCATTAGAATCGAACCGATGGCTGCAGCCAGACAAGTGGCGACAAACACCGAGCCTTTATCCATACCGGTCGCCCCGAGGATGCTGGGGTTCACAAACAGGATGTAGGCCATTGCCAGAAAGGTCGTAATACCGGCAATGATTTCGGTGCGCACCGTGGTGTGGTGTGCTTTTAACTTAAAAAGTTTTTCTAACATCATCATCTCTCATCAGCGGAGACGGCCCGCAGGCCTGCTCTCTCTTGCCAAGGCGTTTTCCCGCTATTCCGCGCGTGGTGGCTAAGCTGACGCGGAAAAAGTGAGGAAAATTATTTTTTTATGCCGGCGTTTTGCCACCGCTGGCAGCAGAACGTCGTGTGCTATCCCCTGTCCACATAGCAATTGCTATGCCACTCCCTGACGCAATCGTTTCCGTTTTAGCGTGCCGTTGCGGCTAAGAAAATTCTGAACCAGAACGAGGCGCGATTATGGTGCATTGCACCACCTGCGCGCAAACGTTTTCCCGCCGTGCGCAGCCGGGGGTGAAATATTGCGGTAACGCACGCTTTCACACTCTGCCAGGCGATGGCGCTCACGTTTCTGCTGCGCGTTTCAGCAGCTTAAAAACGCCGGGTTACACTGCGTTTAACCCTTTCGCAACAAAAGAGGCAGTGCAATGAAGCCCGCGATTCTGGTCGTTGATGATGATCGTGCCATCTGCGAATTGCTCCACGATGTGCTGAGCGAACATGTGTTTACCGTTTATAGCTGTCATCAGGGGCGCGACGCCCTGGCGCTGCTGGCGCAGCATCCGGAAATCTCCCTGGTGATGCTGGATATGATGCTGCCCGATACCAACGGCCTGCTGGTATTACAGCAGATGCAGCGTCAGCGCCCTGAGCTGCTGGTGATCATGCTGACCGGCATGGGATCGGAAGCCGATATGGTGGTTGGACTGGAGATGGGTGCCGACGACTATATCGCCAAACCCTTTAATCCCCGCGTGGTGGTGGCGCGGGCCCGTGCGGCGCTACGCCGCTGCGGGCGACTGGCGCAGCCGGAAACGGTGATTGATGACGGCTGGCAGTTTAATGGCTGGCGGCTGGATGATGTGCGTTGTCAGCTGTTCAATCCGCAGCGTGAAAGCGTACCGCTCACCCAGGGCGAATACAGCCTGCTGCGCGCGCTGGTCGGCCACGCGCGTAAGGTCCTGACGCGCGACCAGCTGCTGGAGCTGACCCACAGCGAGAGCCTCGACGTGTTCGATCGCACCATTGATGTGTTGATCATGCGCCTCAGACGCAAAATCGAGGCTAATCCGCATCAGCCGATCCTGATCCGCACCATTCGCGGACTGGGCTATGTTTTTTCCGCCGATGTGATGCGCCCGTCCGCCGCGGCGCGCGAAACGCAAATCGCCTGATTCATCCAGCGCTGCATCTCGCTCAGTGGCCGGATGCCGTCCAGCGCGTTGGCCGCATGCAGATTAAAGCTGGCGCAGGTATGGGCCAGTTTTAACGTCTGCTGCAGGTTGTAGTTTTGATGGCTGGCGTAGAGCACGCCGGCGCAGAAGGCATCGCCCGCCCCGACGCTGCCGACAATCTCCTCTGCCGCTAAGCACCAGGCGGGCTGCCACAGGCCGTCGCCCGCTGGCTGCTGGCCCCATGCGCCTTCCGGTGCATGAATCACCACGCGCTGGCGCACACCCTGTGCCAGCAGCCAGCGTGCCGCAGCAGCAAAAGCCGCCGGTGACGCCAGCGTGCCACTGCTGCGCAGCTCGATGCCGGTGAGCGCCTGCGCTTCCAGTTCGTTAATCACCAGATAATCGAGCCAGCGCAGTGCCGGCTTCACCAGCGCCTGATACTCGCCGGCGCGCGAAACCAGATCGAGCGAGGTGAGATAGCCACGCTGCTGCATCTCCGCCAGCAGCCGGGCACTGCGGGTACCGTACTGCACATCGGGCTGGTCGAGCTTATCCAGTAACAGCAGATAGCCGAGGTGGAAGATGCGGTGCGCGGTGGCGAGGTGAGCAAAGTGCGCCACATCGAGCTGCGCATTGGCCCCGCGCGCGTGAAAAAAGGTGCGCTGACCGTCCGGCGCGGTCATCACCTGCGTCATCGCCGTGGCTGCCGCACCGGTGCGCTGCACGTGCTGATGATCCACATGATGTTCATCCAGCAGCTGCAGCAGGTAATCGCCGTCGCTGTCCTCGCCCAGCATCCCCACGGCGGCCAGCGGCAGACCGACCTGCATGCGCGCCAGGGTAAACAGCACATTCAGCGCCGCACCGCCGCTGCATTTCTCGCTGTGGCTAATCTCGGCCAGCCAGCCCTGTTCTGGCCAGTGGCTGATGCGCTGCACGTGATCCACCAGCATATTACCCGCCGCCAGAATGCCGTTGCGTGCTGCCATGTCAGGCCCTCCCGGCGCTGCCAAACACCTGCATCTGCTGGGCCACAACGCTGGCGATGTCGCGTTCAACCGCCATTAACAGTTCGGCAAAAGAGTCGTAGCGCGCGTCGCGCTGGGTGATTTGCGTTTCAATCGCCCCGAGCGCCGCCTGCGACATCCCGGTGTAGAAGTTGATTTTGTGAATGCCGAGGCTGATGGCGCGACGGAAATCGGCGTCGCTGATGCCGGAACCGCCGTGCAGTACCAGCGGAATGCCGGCCGCTGCGCGAATCGCCGCCAGACGGTCAAAATCCAGCTTTGGCTCGCCTTTGTATTTGCCGTGCGCGTTGCCGATGGCCACTGCGAGGCAGTCGATGCCGGTTGCCTGGACAAATTCCGCCGCCAGCGCCGGGTCGGTGAATTTATTACTGTCCGCTTCGCCAAACAGCGCGCCACCCTCATCGCCGCCCACGGCGCCCAGCTCAGCCTCGACCGAAATGCCCAGCGCGTGGCACATCTTCACCACTTCCCGCGTCTGGCGAATGTTCTCGTCATAGCTCAGGGTTGAACCATCGAACATTACCGAGGTGAAGCCGAGACGAATCGCCTGCATCACCGCATCAAAATGCAGGCCGTGATCGAGGTTGAGCACCACCGGGATGGCGTGCAGCGCCGCTTCGGCACGGATAGCGGCGATCAGCGGTTCCAGGCTGACGTATTTAAAATGCACCTCGGCAATGTTGATGATAAACGGTGAACGCTGCTGCTCCGCCGCATGGAACAGCGCGCGCAGAAAGTGGGTGTCGAGAACGTTGAACGCGCCGAGCGCGTAACCGTGCTGCTGCGCATGGGCGAGGCCCTGCGCCAGAGAGATCAGTGCCATGGAACACTCCTGTTATGCCAGCCAGCGGTGATATTCGTTACACAGCAGCCAGCGCGGCGCTTCATCCTCATCAATCGGATTAAAGCGCGCCAGCGGGGTAAGAAAGACGTTGTCGTGCTCATCGTCATTGGGCATGGAGACTTCGCCCACCAGCACATCGCCGTAGCCGGTTTCGCCCCAGAAGCTGTGCCAGACACCGGGCAGTAACGTGACGCTTTCGCCGGGTGACAGCCGCAGCTGGGAGCCGGCGGCATGGGTCTGGCAGATGCCATCCAGCGTGACCTGTACCGGCGAATCCGCCAGCCGATCGCCGTCGCGATTGTGTAGCGTGACAATCAGGTTGCCACCGCCGCGGTTGATAATGTCTTCCATTTTTTGCGGATGATAATGCATCGGCGTCACCTGCCCTTCGCGCACGTGCATGATCTTCTCCGCATACGGTTTGCCCCACGGCTGTCCGCCGCGTGAACCGTTGCGCAGGGTAAACAGCGTCAGGCCGGTCTGGCTGAAATCATCGGCACCAAAACTGGTGACATCCCAGCCGAGGTGCAGCGCCAGCAGTTCGGCAGCGGCTGAGGTGTCCAGCGCACGCCACTGGCTGAGACCGTAATCGGCCCACGGCGGCAGATGCACATCCTGCCGCAGAAAGAATTCACGGGTCAGTTGCAAAATCGCGTTAACTTCGGAACGTTGCATAGCTGCATCTCCGGCGGGCGTCGCGGCGCGCATGTGCACCGCGACGCCCGTGTGGCTTATTTCACCGTCCAGCCTTTGTAGCTGCTGACATTGTTACGATCGATCAGCGTTACCGGAATCAGCACCGGCTTATCCGGCGCTGGCTTGCCCTGCAGGATGTCATAGCCAATCTCAACTGCTTTAGCCGCCATCACCTGCGGATCCTGGGCTGGCGTTGCGACAAAGAGCGAGCCTTTGCGCTTCAGCGCCTCTTCGCCGTCTGGCGATCCATCGACGCCGACGATAAAGAATTCGCTACGCTGCGCCTGTTTCGCCGCCAGATCGGCACCGATAGCGGTAGGATCGTTGATGGCGAACACGGCATCTATCTTCGGATTGGCCGACAGCAGACCGGTCATCACTTCCAGTCCGCCTTCGCGACTGCCTTTGGCGTTCTGGTTGTAAGAGAGCAGTTTGATATCCGGGTGGGTTTTCAGCTCATTCATGCAGCCTTCCACGCGGTTCTGCACCGCTGACACCGGTGGTCCGTTGATGATGACCACGTTGCCTTTGGCTTTCAGGCGGTCGGAGATGTATTTACAGGCCATGGCCCCGGCCTGGGTGTTGTCAGAGGTGATGGTGGCATTGGCACCGTCCGCGGCCACGTCCACCGCCACTACCACGATGCCGGCATCACGCGCACGCTTCACCGCCGGCGCGATGCCTTTGGAGTCGGCAGCGTTGAGGATGATCATGTCCACTTTAGCGGCAATGAAGTTGTCAATCTGCGCTACCTGCTGGCCAAGATCATAGCCGCTGGAGACCAGCGTCACGTTGACCTTATCGCCCGCCAGCTGACGCGCCTTGAGCTCCGCCCCTTTGGTGATCTGGACGAAGAGCGGGTTAGCCAGATCGCCCACCGTCACGCCGATGGATTTCAGTTCTTTGGCCTGCACAAATGGCGCACTGAACAGCGTCGCGGCCAGCAGTCCGGTGATAATCGGATTAAAACGCATAGTCGATGTTCTCCTGCTTTTTTGGTTTTATGCCCTGATTGCCTTTGCCCTCACCCTGGCCCTCTCCCGCCCGCGGGAGAGGGAACCGTTCAGCATGGTGTTCAGGTGAAGCACTTGTTTTCTAAATCTTCTCTCCGGATAGCCTCCTCTCCAGCAAGCGGGAGAGGGAACCGTTCAACATGGTGTTAAGGTGAAGCTCTTGTTTTCTGAATCCTCTCTCCGGACAGCCCCCTCTCCCGCGAGCGAGAGAGGGAACCGTTCTGCATGGTGTTCAGGTGAAGCACGTTAGTTACCTCTTCGCTCCGGACAGCCCCCTCTCCCGCAAGCGGGAGAGGGTTGGGGTGAGGGCCAAAGCCAGCGCCCGCCCCTCACCCCACGTGATGCCGCGTACGGTACTTATCGATCAGCACCGCAATAATGATCACCCCGCCCTTAATCACCAGTTGCCAGAAGTACGACACGCCCATCAGCGTCATGCCGTTGTTCAGCGTGGCGATAATCAGCGCGCCAATCAGCGTGCCGGTAATGGTGCCAATGCCGCCGACGAAGCTGGTACCGCCAAGAATCACCGCGGCGATCGCGTCCAGCTCATAGCCCACGCCGAGGTTGCCGTTAGCGCTGTACAAACGCGATGCGCTCATCAGGCCACCCAGCCCGGACAGCAGACCGCTCATGGCGTAGACAAACACCAGCACCGCACCCACTTTGATGCCGGTCAGGCGCGCTGCCTGCATGTTGCCGCCCACCGCATAGATGTGCACGCCAAGCGTGGTGCGACGCAAAATAAACCAGCACAGCGCAATCACCGCAAAGGCAATGATAATCAGCCACGGGATCGGTCCGAGATAACCGTTGCCTATCCACTCAAAGTTGATATCCGAATTGATCACCGTGGTGCCGTTAGCCAGCAGATAGGCCGCCCCGCGCAGCGCGGTATAGGTGCCCAGCGTGACGATAAACGGCGGCAGGCCCGCCCAGGCGACCAGAATGCCGTTGAACAGCCCCATGATCAGCCCGGCTCCGAGCGCGGCGGGGATGGTCAGCCCGGCAAACGCCGGATCGAGCGACACCACCATCGCCACCACCGCCGTGGTACCCAGCATTGAGCCAACCGACAGGTCAATGCCGCCGGTGAGAATGACAAACGTCATGCCCGCCGCCAGCACAATGTTGATGGAGGCCTGACGCGTGATATTCAGCAGGTTAGCTTCGGTAAAAAAGTTCGGGGCGACAAAGCCAAATACCGCCACGATCAGGATCAGAATCGGCAAGATACCCACGGTTTGCAGCAGGTCACTCATCAACGCACGTTTTAGCGTTGGACTTTTTACGCGTGCGGTTTCACTCGTCATTCCCGTCTCCTCAGGCCTGGACCGGCTGCGCGCCGGTGGCCAGTGTCATTATGTTTTCCTGGCTAATCTGCTCGCCGCTCAGCTCGCCGGCGATGGTGCCTTCGCGCATCACGTACACGCGGTCGCTCATGCCCACCACTTCCGGCAGCTCGCTGGAGATCATCAAAATTGCCACCCCCTGCTGCGCCATCTGGTTCATCATGCGGTAGATTTCACTCTTGGCGCCGACATCCACGCCGCGCGTCGGCTCATCCAGAATCAGGATGCGCGGCGCTATCGATACCCAGCGCGAAATCAGCAGCTTCTGCTGGTTGCCGCCGGATAAGCCGCCGGCGCGCACCTGGGCGTGCGGCACGCGGATATTCAGTGATTGAATCGCCTCGCTGGCGATCTTCTGCCCTTTGCGCCGGTTAAGCAGGCCGTAGCTGGCATCGCGCTCAAGCGTGGCCATCACGATGTTTTCCTGCGCCGCCAGTTCCAGAAACAGCCCCTGCTCTTTGCGGTTTTCGGTCAGGAAACCGATGCCGCGCGCAATGGCGTCTCGCGGCGAGTGAATCTGTACTTTTTCACCGTCGATCCAGATTTCCCCGCCGGCTGGCTGATGCACACCAAAAATCAGCTGCGCCAGCTCGCTGCGGCCGGCACCGACCAGCCCGGCCAGCCCGACAATCTCCCCGGCGCGCACCGCCAGGCTGCAGGGATGCACTTTGCGGTTGTCGGTCAGATGATTTACCGCCAGACGAATTTCGCCGAAGCTAATGGCGCGATCTTTGTTGAACAGATCGCTAAGCGGACGGCCAACCATCATGCGCACCAGTTCGCTGGCGTTCAGCTGTTCGCGCGTCAGGCTGCCGACGTACTGGCCGTCGCGCAGCACGCTGACGCGATCGGAGAGCTCATACACTTCCGCCATGCGGTGGCTGATATAGATGATCGCCATGCCTTCGCTGCGCAGGCGTTTGATCAGCGCAAACAGCTGTTCGGTTTCGCGATTCGAGAGCGCAGCGGTGGGTTCGTCCATCACCAGGATGCGGCTGTTGCGATGCAGCGCGCGGGCAATTTCCACCTGCTGCTGCTCGGCGATGCTCAGGCGGCTCACCAGATCGGTGGCGCTGAACTGCGCGCCAAGGCGGTTAATCACCTGCTGCGCTTCTTCCGCCATCTGGCGACGCTTCACCAGCCCGCCACGGGAAATTTCACTGCCGAGAAAGATGTTCTCTGCCACCGTCAGATTCGGCGCCAGGTTGATTTCCTGATAAATCAGGGTGATCCCTGCCGCCAGCGCCTCTTTCGGGCCCCGGATGGCGTAGGGTTGACCATCGATAAGAATTTCCCCGCTGCTGGCGGTATACGCGCCGGCCAGAATCTTCATTAAGGTACTTTTACCGGCACCGTTTTCGCCCATCAGCGCGTGCACTTCACCCGGCCAGACGGTCAGGTCGACGCCTTTCAGCGCATAGAAGCTGCCGAAGCGCCGGGTAATTGCCCGCATTTCTAATATCGGTGTCGCCGCCATCTTCAGGCTCCTGCTGCCAGTGGATAGCCGCGAGTTAAGCAACGCCAGATAAATGGAAAATGTCAGACGCCGTTCATATTTGTCATATTGCGCCCCGGCCGCGCTTCTATACTCGCCGGAGTTGAGCGGTAAGGAGCGGCAGCAATGAGTCACAGTCTGCACTGGCACGCCGGCGCGCGCGGGCGCCTGCTGATGTTTAACCTGCTGGTGGTGAGCGTTACGCTGGCGGTGAGCCTGGTGGCTATTTTCGGTTTTCGCCACGCCGGTCACATTCAGGAGCAGGCACAGGCACAAACGCTGGCCGATATGAACGGCAGCCTGGCGCTGGCGCGTGATACGGCCAATGTTGCCATCGCCGCGGTGCGGCTGGCGCAGGTGGTGGGCGCGCTCGAATACCAGAGCGAATCGGCGCGTCTGCAGCAGACCCAGCAGGCGCTGCAGCAGTCGCTGAGTCAGCTGGCCAGCGCGCCGCTGGCCGCACAGCAGCCGGCGCTGCTGGCACGCATCCGCGAACGCAGCCAGATGCTGGAGCAAAGCATCAGCCAGCTGCTGCTGGAGGGGCATCAGCGCCATTTACAGCGTAACGTGATGCTCAGCGGCCTGTGGCAGGCGCAGCTGCTGCTCAACCGTATCGACCTGCTGGCCAGCGACGGTGCGTTTCTGCCGCTGCGCCAGCAGACGGCCGCGCTGTTAACCGTGGCAATTCAGTCCGCCACGCCGCAAGCCGCAGTGCAACAGCTCAACAGCGTGCTGCCGATCTGGTCTGCGCTGCCGCTGCAGGGCGTGCTGGCGATGCAGCGCGCGCGGCTGGTCAGCACCAGCCAGCAGCTGCTGCCGGTGACCGGTCAGCTGGAGCAGAGTGACATCGCCATCGCCTACGCCACGTATCGCATCAAGGCGCTGGTGGCGATGCTCAACGAAGACATCACTCACTATGTTGAGCTGGTAGCGCAGCAGAGCGATGCGCGCAGCGCCACCGCCCATCAGGAACTGGATTCAATCATCGGTTTCATCGGTCTGTTTATGCTGCTGGCGCTGCTGATTACCGGTTACGCCGGTTACTACATCTACCGCAATCTCGGCTCCAGCCTTACCGCCATCGCGCACGCCATGACGCGGCTGGCGCAGGGGGAGAAAAGCGTCAGCGTGCCCGGCCTGGCACGGCGCGATGAGCTGGGCGATCTGGCGCGCGCCTTTAACGTGTTCGCCCGCAACACCGCTTCGCTGGCGCACACCTCGCAGCTACTGAAAGAGAAAAGCAACCAGCTGGAATCGACCTTCCTCGCCATGCGCGACGGCTTCGCGCTGTTTGATAACAGCGGTCAGTTGGTGGTGTGGAACGCGCAGTACGCCGAACTGCTGGGCTTCGCGCCGCGCGAGCTGCATCGCGGCATGCACTATCAGCGTTTGCTCGATCGCGTCGATGTGCAGCTCAGCAGCCTGCATGACGCGCAGGAAGTCAGGTTGCCGGATGGCCGCACGCTGGAACTGCGCTTCAGCCCGGTGCCGCGGCGCGGCATGGTCAACACGGTGCTGGAGCGCACCTCGCGTAAGGCGCTGGAAGCGGCGCTGCTGCACAGCCAGAAGATGAAAGCGGTCGGTCAGCTGACCGGCGGCCTGGCGCACGATTTCAATAATTTGCTGGCGGTGATCATCGGCAGCCTGGCGCTGACCGTCGATCAGCTGCCGCCCGGCACGCTGGCCAGCCGCATTGAGCGCGCGCGGCTGGCCGCCGATCGTGCCGCTCAGCTGACGCAGCGTCTGCTGGCCTTCTCACGCAAACAGGCACTTTATCCGCGTGCCGTTGCAGTGGTGGAGCTGGTGGAAAATCTGCAGTCGCTGCTGCAGCACTCCCTGCTGCCCGGCCAGCATCTGGTGGTGGATGCGCAGCGCCCCGGCTGGCCGGCGTGGATTGATGCCGGCCAGCTGGAGAACGCCCTGATGAATCTGGTGGTGAACGCGCGCGATGCCATGGAGCGCCAGAGCGGCGAAATTCGCCTGCGCATCTGGAATCAGCGGATTCAGGAGGCCGATGGCAAGCGCGACCGCGTCACCATTGAAGTGATTGACCACGGCTGCGGCATGTCCGCCGAGGTGCGGGAACAGGTGTTTGAACCCTTCTTTACCACCAAAGCCACCGGCAGCGGCAGCGGGCTGGGGCTGTCGATGGTGTACGGATTTGTGCGCCAGTCCGGCGGACAGATCGAACTGGAAACCGCGCCGGGCCAGGGCACCACGGTGCGTCTGCTGCTGCCGCGCGCGCCGGAAGCCGCGCAGCCGCTGGTGAGCGCGCCGGTGCTGACGCCGCGCGCCAGCCGCGATCGCCTGATACTGGTGCTGGATGACGAGCCGGCGGTGCGCCAGACGCTGTGCGAACATCTGCATCAGCTGGGTTATCTGACGCTGGAGTGTGCTGACGGCGAGAGCGCGCTGACGCTGCTGCGCCAGACGCCGGATATCGATCTGCTGATCAGTGACCTGATGCTGCCGGGTGCCCTGAACGGTGCGGATGTGATTCGTCAGGCGCAGCAGCAGTGGCCACAGCTGGCCACCCTGCTGATCAGCGGTCAGGATCTGCGCCAGACGCCGGTGACGCTACCGCTGTGTGAACGGCTGGCGAAACCCTGGCAGCAGGCGCAGCTGGTGCAGGCGCTGGAGCGCGCCTGGCAGCGCAGCGAACGGCTCAGTCGCGCGCGGCAGGCTGCCACAGCGGCACCCCTTTCCCGGTGATGTAGCGTTTACGCAACCGGCTGGAGATGGCGTCCATCACCATCACCACCACCACCAGAATCACGGTGAGAAACATCACTACATCCCAGTTCCACAGGCGCATGTTTTCGGCGTAGACCAGCCCGACGCCACCGGCGCCGACAAAGCCCAGCACCGCCGCCGAGCGGGTGTTGGACTCAATCTGATACAGACTCAGCGCGAGAAAGGTGGGAAACGATTGGGTAAAAATGCCGTAACGGTGTTTTTGCAGGCTGTTGGCCCCCACTGCGCTCAGGCCGCGACTGGGTGAGCGTTCAACCGCTTCATGCCCTTCGGCATACAGCTTGCCCAGCAGGCCGATGTCCTGCATCACAATCGCCAGCACCCCGGCCAGCGGCCCCATGCCTACCGCCCGCACGAAGATCAATCCCCAGATGGCCATGTCGATGCCGCGCAGCACATCCAGCAGCCGGCGCACCAGCAGCGATATCGGCCGCGTCAGCGGATCGTGCATCACATTGCGCGCCGCCAGAAAGGAGACCGGCAGCGCGATGACGGTGGCGGTGAGCGTGCCGGCAAACACGATAGCCAGCGTGATGCCGACCTGCGAGAAATAGTAGCCAAACGGCCAGTTGACGAAATCCTGCCAGACGAACATGCGCAGGAAATAGCGTCCGAGCTGCTGGCAGCCGATGACAAAGCGCTGCCAGTCGATGCCGAACACGCTGAAGAAGAACAGATAGTAGAGCACCAGCGCCAGTGCAATCAGCGCGATGCGCCGCAGATAACGGTTTTGCGCGGCAAACAGTGCAGCATGCTGCTGTTTCAGTTTCGCCACATCGGGCGCTAAGGCGATCATTTTACGTCTCCTTCTACCACACGGCGGCGCAGCCAGCCGGATAGCGTATCCAGCAGCGACACCACCACGATGATCAGCAGTAGCGTCATGCTGACCTGATCGTAGCGATCCAGTTTGATGTTGGTCATCAGCTCCTGACCGATGCCGCCCGCGCCCACCAGCCCGAGGATGGTGGAGGAGCGGAAGTTAATTTCCAGCCGCATAAAGCTGTAGGAGAGAAAGGTCGGTTTCACCTGCGGCCAGAAGGCGAAGCGCATACGCTGCAGCTTGCTGGCACCACAGGCGGCGAGACCGCGCACCGGTTTGTTGGAGGCGCTCTCAATCGATTCGTAGAACAGTTTGGTCAGACTGCCGATGGTGTGCAGCGCCAGCGCCAGAAAGCCGGGGATGGCACCGATGCCGAACGCCATCACGAACATTACCGCCCACGCCAGCTCCGGCATGGTGCGCAGGAAGGCAACAAAGGCGCGAATCGCCACGCGCAGGCTGCGCGGCGTCTGAGTGTTATCAGCTGCGAAAAACGCCAGCACGGCGGCGATCAGTACCGCAATCAGGGTGGAGGACAGCGCCAGCTGCAGGGTTTCCCAGATCAGCGGCAGCTGAAAGTGCAGGCGATAGCCCCAGTAAGCCAGCGAACCTTCGGTTTTGACGTCCGCGAACAGCAGCGGCAGGTGCAGCACCGGCAGCGTCGCGCCGATGTAGTCAAAGAAGTGAGGCAGCGATTGCCAGACCGTGACCAGGTTGAATTCCGCCACGTTGCCGGCCGCGAGATAGAGCGCCACCAGCAGCAGCGACCACAGCAGCGTGTCGCGCTTTTGCTGGCGGCGAATACGTTGGTAGTAGTGTTCGAAATCGGTCAAGGGAGAGATCCTTTGTTGATGGCGAGGGATTGCCCTCACCCTAACCCTCTCCCGCCAGCGGGAGAGGGAATTGTCCGGTAGCACGTGCGGCCCCCTCTCCCCCCGGGAGAGGGCTGGGGTGAGGGAAATACCGCACGGAACCACCCGCTCGTTACCCGCGAGCACCCTTCATCAGGTCGCGCTTCATATCGATGATATTCTGGTAATCCGCGACGCTGGCGGCGCCGATGTGCTGGGCGCCGCCCACCGCTTTAACAAAGCAGCTGTGATCTTCTTTATCCAGCTTTTTGATCGCGGCCACCACTTTCGCTTTGAAGTCAGCGGGCAGGTTATTACTCACCAGAATCGGGCCGTTAGGAATCAGCGGCGACTGCCAGATGATGCGAATCTGCTTCATCAGATCCGGGTGATCCATACGAATCAGACGACCAAAGGCCCCCGAGGTATAACCACTGTTGTAATCGCCAATCAGCGACGTCCAGGTCACCGCGCCGTCGAACTGGCCATTCAGCACGCCGAGGATGTCCTGCTCGTGGCCACCGGAAAACGTCACGCTGGAGAAAGTGTTGTTGTACTTATCATCCACCGTACCGCCAAACTCTTTCTTAAAGGCCTGATTGGGCATCAGGAAGCCGGAGGTGGAATCCGGATCGGCCATGCCAAACGATTTACCTTTCAGATCTTCCAGCTTCTTATACGGGCTGTCGGCTTTAACGATCACCACCGAGTGGTAGCCTTTCGAGCCATCTTTGTCATCCACCACGATACCGACGATATCCACGGCCTTCGGGTTTTGCAGATAGACCGAGGCGTAAGATGCCGGCGACATGCTCAGCACCATATCGATCTTGTTGCCCAGCAGCCCCTGAATCACGCCGGCATAGTCAGACGAGTTGCGCAGTTGCGTATCCACGCCCAGTTCTTTGTCGAAGAAGGTTTTCACACACTGGTTATCGCCAATCTGCTGGGTGGCGTTCTGCCCGCCCAGAATTCCCAGGTTCAGCTGTTTCGGTGCATCCGCTGCGTTAACGCCAAAAGCCATCAGAGCGCCTGTCAGTAAAGCTAAAGCAGTCAGTTTCATTGTGAGATTTTCTCTTGCCGTGGGAGTTAGTGGAGTTGGTTAATTTCGTCGCCGTACAGCGCATGCAGCAGGCTGTCGGTCAACTGAGCAGGATGGCCGTCAAACAGCACTTTGCCGCGCTGGATGCCGATCACCCGGGTGCAATACTGCTGCACCAGTTCAATCGAGTGCAGGTTGACCATCACGCTGATGCCCTGCTCGCTCACCTGGCGCAGCACATCCATGATGCGTTTGGTATTTTTGGGATCGAGCGACGCCACCGGCTCGTCGGCCAGCAGGATTTTCGGGCGCTGCATCAGCGCGCGGCAGATGGCGACGCGCTGCATCTGGCCGCCGGACAGATTCTCCGCCCGCTGCAGCGCCTGCGGCAGCATGTTCATCCACTGCAGCAGTTCAATCGCCTGCGCACGGTCGGTGTCAGAGAAGATTTTGAAAAAGGATTTCAGCGTTGAGGTCTGGCTGAGCCGGCCCAGCAGCACGTTGGTCAGCACGTCGAGGCGCGGCACCAGGCAGAAGTCCTGAAAGATCATGCCGCACTCGCTGCGCCATTCGCGCATCTGCCGGCTGTTGAGCGTCACCACATCGCGGTCCGCCTCGCCGTGACGCATACTGAGAATCGCGCCTTCGCTGCTGGCAATGGTGCCGTTCAGCATATGCAGCAGGGTCGATTTGCCTGCGCCCGAGCGGCCGATTACCGCCACCAGCTCGCCCGCATGCAGATCGAAACTGACATCATCCAGCACGCGGTTATCACCGAAGGCTTTGCACAGCCCCTGCACCGACAGCACCTTGTCGCCATGGCGCTGGGCAGGATGTGCATTGTCGACGACGGTTTTGAGTAGTGCCTGTGCCATGTTGCGCTCCATCTCTTCTGAGGTGTTGATTGCCCGTTATTACGGACACTGGCGATGAAGGTCTGATGACAGAACCATGATTAAACGGTGACAGCGTCGCGCAAACCGACAGCAATCTGCTGGCCATCGAACGGTACGCTGACGTTTTCCGGTAACCCATTGTCCAGCAACCAGTTATCCATCTCATGTGACAGGTGCACCAGCCATGCCTGGCGCGGAGCCAGCCGGGCCACGATGTCCAGTGCGCGGGTAACGTCGTTGTGATTACCCACCGCGGCGCGCGGCGCATCGTTACAATCGATCACCAGCTGATCGAGCGGCTGGCCCTGCAGGAAATCGGCGGTGTCCGGTGGCAAACCACAGGTGTCGCACAGCCACGCCAGCCGCGTGCCATGCCAGTCGAACAGGTAGCCGTAAGTCAGCCGCGAATGCTGCAGTGGCAGCGCCGTCACCTGCAGGGCGCCGAAGCTGTGCGCGACAAAAGGCGTCAGTGCCGGGCGAAACGCCAGCAGGCCGGGATGTTTAAACAGATCGTCGCAGCCCTTTTCATCCGGTGGCGCCCACACCGGAATCGGCGCGCCGCGGCCCCAGCGCAGACTGAACAGGCCGGCCACGTGATCCATGTGGAAATGCGTCAGCAGAATGCGGCTCAGCTCACCGGGCTGGAAGCGCTGATGCAGATCGGGCAGACCGGCATCGAGCAGGATGCGCTCGCGCCCGGTGTCGATCAGCGCGCTGGTGGCGTGACGTGCATAGCGTGGCTGCTGCCGGGCGCGTTCACAGGCGCGACAGTCGCAGCCGAACAGCGGCGCGGCCTGCACGCCGCCCGTACCGAGAAAGGTCAGATTCATGGCGGATGCTCCAGTAACTGGCGCAGCTGATGGAGCGTGTCGATCAGCGCGCCATCGTTGTTGAGGGCGTGGCAGTGGGCAGGCAGCGGTTCTGCCGCGCGCGCCAGCCGTCGCTGAATGTCGGCTTCACTTTCGCGCCCGCGCTGGCGCAGCCGTGCCGCCAGCACGGCCGGCGAGACCTGCAGCACCAGCGGCAGCAGCTGCTCGCCGTAGTGCTGACGCACGACTGGCAGATGCAGACGTGAACCGTTGACCAGCACGTTGAGACCGCGCGCCAGCCAGTGGTCAATCTCCTCGCCGAGCGCGTAGCTCAGGCCGTGTGCGCGCCAGCTGATGGCGAACAGGCCGAGCGCTTCCCGCCGGCGGAATTCGGCTTCGCTCAGCGCCACGTGGTTTTCACCGCCGGCATCGGCCGGCCGCGTGATATAGCGATGGGCGATCACCAGCTTGTCCGGCGGCGCCTCGCGCAGCGCGTTCAGCAGGCTGTCTTTACCCGAGCCTGAGGGCCCGGTCAGCCAGATGAGGCGCGCCATCAGAACACCAGCCTGCCCTGTGACCAGACGTGGCGAATGTGCACATGACCGTGATCGGTGTGTGCCAGCACCAGGTCGGCGCGCAGCCCTTCCGCAATCGTGCCGCGATCGTGCAGGCCAATCGCCTGTGCCGGGTTGCGCGTGACCAGCGCCGCCGCCTGCGGTAGCGTCAGCGCATTACGCTCGTCGGCCACCAGGCGGAATACCGCATCCAGCAGGCTGGCCGGATAGTAATCCGACGAGAGGATGTCAAGCAGGCCGTGGCTGGCCAGCTGCCACGCCGCGACATTGCCGGAGTGCGATCCGCCGCGCACAATGTTGGGCGCGCCCATCAGCACCCGCATGCCGCAGTCGCGCGAGGCGCGAGCCGCTTCCAGCGTGGTGGGGAACTCGGCAATGGCGCTGCCCACCGCGTGTGACTCCGCGACGTGCGCCGCCGTGGCATCATCGTGGCTGGCAACCGGAATACCGCGCGCCTGGCACAGGCCAGCGATGGCGTTGCGGTTCGGCGTGGAGAATTCGGCAGCCAGCGCCAGCTGTTCGCGCTCAAACTGATCCATCTGCTCATCGTTGAGCTGATATTTGCCTTGATAGTAGGTGCGGTACATCTCCAGCGACGCATACTGGCGCTGGCCGGGTGAATGATCCATCAGCGACACCAGCGACAGCTCCGGGGTGCTCATCAGCGCTTCAAACAGCGGCAGCGTGGTGTGATGGGGTAGCTCACAGCGCAGGTGTAGCTGGTGGTCGGCGCGGTTGATGCCCTTGCGGTTGCTGTCCTGAATCGCCGTAATCATTTTGCTCAGATTTTCGAGGCGGTGACCGCCGTCGCGTACATCACCGACGCCGATGGCGTCCAGTACCGTGGTGATGCCGCTGGCGACCATCAGTGCATCGTGGCTGCTCATCGCCGAATGCGCCGGCCAGTCGACTTTGGGCCGTGGCGTGAAAAATTTATCGAGGTTGTCGGTATGCAGCTCGACCAGCCCCGGCAGCAAAAACGCGTTCCCGCCGTCCAGCGCGCCCGGCTGCTGACTGCCGCTGTCGCTGAAGCTGGCGATCCGGCCACCACGCATCTCCAGCGATCCGCTGACGACCTCATTTTCCAGCACCAGCCGGACATTATTCACGATCATGCCTGTTCTCCTGTGTGCAGCGGCTGCATGACGTGCAGGCGGTCGGCCACCCGGGCGCGCACCGCTTCGTCATGGAAAATACCTACGATAGCGGCGCCGCGGGCGCGCGCCTGTTCAATCAGCTCCACCACCGCCGCGCTGTTAGCGCTGTCGAGTGACGCCGTGGGTTCATCCAGCAGCAGCACCGGATAGTCAGCGATAAAGCCGCGTGCGATGTTGACGCGCTGCTGTTCCCCGCCGGAGAAGGTCGAGGGAGCCAGCGACCACAGGCGCTGCGGCACGTTAAGACGCGTCAGCAGTTCGCGGGCGCGCTGTTCACAGCGGGCGCGTTCAACGCCGCGCTCCAGCAGCGGCTGCATGACAATCTCCAGCGTCGGTACGCGCGGAATCACGCGCAGAAACTGGCTGACCCAGCCGACGGTGTCACGGCGGATCGCCAGCATCTGACGCGCTGGTGCCTGTGCCAGATCGACCCACTGGCCGTGATGCTGCAGCCAGATGTGGCCGCTGTTGGCCTGATAGTTACCGTACAGCGCACGCAGCAGCGTGGATTTACCGCTGCCGGAGCGCCCGTGCAGCACCACGCATTCGCCGGCGGCCACTTCAAGGCTGGCGTGCTGCAGCACCGGCAGCTCGGCGCTGTTCTGGTTGTGCAGCACAAAGGTTTTGCTGAGATTCTCTACGCGCAAAATGGGTTGCATGTTGATGTCCTGATAATGATTCGTGCAGCCGCACGTAACCGTAGCGGCGCGATTTATCGCGCATTTAACAGCAACGCTCGCTGTTCAACTGAGCGCAATAAATTGCGCCGCTACGATTGGTGCACACCTCGTGAGTAGTGCGCATTAATGCGCACCGCCAGCGTGTTCTATGCCAGCACCGATGAAACCAGCAGCTGGGTGTACGGATGGTGCGGATCGTCGAGCACCCGGTCGGTGAGCCCGCTCTCCACCACTTTGCCCTGCTTCATTACCAGCAGGCGGTGCGCCAGCAGACGCGCGACGCCCAGATCGTGGGTGACGATAATCACCGCCAGATTCAGCTCACGCACCAGCGTGCGCAGCAGATCCAGCAGGCGCGCCTGCACCGAAACATCCAGCCCGCCGGTCGGCTCATCCATAAACACCAGCGTCGGCTGCGTCACCAGGTTGCGCGCAATCTGCAAACGCTGCTGCATGCCGCCGGAAAAGGTGGTGGGCAGATCGTCGATGCGGCTGGCCGGAATTTCGACGTCCTGCAGCCAGCGCAGCGCCTCGTTGCGGATGTCGCCGTAATGACGCTGTCCAATCGCCATCAGACGCTCACCAATATTGCCGCCCGCCGTCACCTGCGGACGCAGACCATCCAGCGGATGCTGATGCACCACGCCCCACTCGGTGCGCAGTAAGCGCCGGCGCTCGCTCTCGCTGAGCTGATACAGATCGCGGCCGCGATAAAGAATGTTGCCCTGCTGGGGCACCAGACGCGCCGACAGGCTGCGCAGCAGCGTGGTTTTCCCCGAGCCGGATTCACCGACAATTCCCAGCACTTCTCCGGGATAGAGCGCAAAACTGACGTCTTCAAAACCTTTGCCCGGCGCGTAGAGGTGCGTCAGGTTATTGACCGCGAGCAGCGGCTGTTCACTGTGCATGCTGTTGTTCCTGCTGCTGGTGGCAAAAATCGGTATCGGAGCAGACAAACATGCGCGTACCGGCATCATCCATCACCACTTCGTCGAGATAGCTGTGGCGCGAACCGCACAGCGCACAGGGTTGTTCCCAGCTCTGCACGCTGAACGGGTGATCGTCGAAATCAAGACTTTCCACTTTGGTGTAGGGCGGCAGCGCATAAATGCGTTTTTCACGTCCGGCACCAAACAGCTGCAGCGCCGGCATCATGTGCATCTTCGGGTTGTCGAATTTGGGAATCGGCGACGGATCCATCACGTAGCGATCGTTAACCTTCACCGGATAGGCATAGGTGGTGGCGATATGGCCGTAGCGGGCGATATCTTCATACAGCTTGACCTGCATGATGCCGTACTCCTCCAGCGCGTGCATGGTGCGGGTTTCGGTCTCACGCGGCTCAATAAAGCGCAGCGGCTCCGGGATCGGCACCTGGAAAATCAGCACCTGATCCTCTTCAAGCGGCGTCTCCGGAATGCGGTGCCGCGTCTGGATCAGCGTGGCGTCCTTAGTGGCTTCGGTGGTTGCCGCCCCGCTGACGCGCTGGAAGAAGCGCCGGATAGAGACCGCGTTGGTGGTGTCATCCGCGCCCTGATCGATCACTTTCAGCACGTCGCTGTCGCCAATAATGCTGGCAGTGATTTGAATGCCGCCGGTGCCCCAGCCATACGGCATCGGCATTTCGCGGCCGGCAAACGGCACCTGATAGCCGGGGATCGCGACCGCTTTCAGAATGGCGCGGCGGATGGTGCGTTTAGTCTGCTCATCCAGGTAGCCGTTGTTGTAGCCGGTTAACTCACTCATCATTCTGCTCCTGATGCTGTTGGCGCAGCCGCTGCAGCAGCTCCAGCTCCGCCTGGAAATCCACGTAGTGCGGCAGTTTCAGGTGCGAGACAAAGCCGGCGGCTTCGACGTTATCGGCGTGCGACAGCACGAACTCTTCGTCCTGTGCCGGCCCGGCAATGCGCTCCTGATACTCGGGTGCCTGCAGCGCACGGTCCACCAGCGCCATCGCCATCGCCTTACGCTCTGCGCGTCCGAACACCAGACCATAGCCGCGGGTAAAGTGGGGCGCGCTGTCGCCCTGGGTGGTGAAGCCGTTGACCATTTCGCATTCGGTCAGCAGGATCTCGCCAATTTCAATCTCAAAACCCAGCTCTTCGGGGCAGATCGACACGCTGAGATAGCCGGTGCGGATTTCACCGGCAAACGGATGGTTGCGGCCATAGCCGCGCTGGGTCGAATAGCCAAGCGCCAGTAGAAACCCCTCGTCGCCGCGCACCAGCTGCTGTAAGCGGGCGGCGCGTGACGCCGGATAACCGGGCGGCTGGCGCGTGATGTCGCACGGCTCGCTGCCGTCATCCTCTTCACGCGCTGCCAGCCCTTCACGCGTCATCATGCTGAACACATGCGGGCAACGCTGCGCCAGCGCCTGATCGTCACGCGCGGCGGCCGGCGTTTCGCCGTTGGCCAGCAGGGTAAAATCCAGCAGGCGGTGGCTGTAGTCATAGGTCGGGCCCAGCACCTGGCCACCGGGCAGATCTTTGTAAACTGCTGAGATGCGGCGCTCGATGCGCATTTCCGCGGTTTCCAGCGCCAGGCTGTCCGCGAGGCGCGGCAGCGTGGTGCGGTAGGCGCGCAGCAGGAAAATCGCCTCGACCAAATCACCACTGGCCTGTTTGATAGCTAAGGCCGCCAGCTGTGTGTCAAAGATGCCGCCTTCAGTCATCACCCGGTCCACCGCCAGTCCCAGCTGTTGCGCCACCTGATCGCAGCCCAGCTCCGCAACGCTGCGATCGCCACGGCGCAGATCGGCCTGCAGCTGATGGGCGCTGGCAATCGCCTTTTCGCCCCCTTTCACGGCTACATACATCAGCACACCTCCACGTCGGTGGTGCGTGGCAGCGCCATCATCGCTTCACCGCAGGTGAAAATCAGATCCACCCCCTGCGGGAACGGATGCGGGCGCTCACGCAGATAGGTCAGAATGGCGGCCGGCAGTTGCGGCGCGATGGCGCGCGGCTCACGCAGGCCGGGCCCGGAGAGGCGCAGCGTCAACCCGCCGTTGAGCGACGGCACTTCGACAATCAGCGTGGTGCTCTTCTCAGGGGACAGATTGTCACCGGCAGCGAAGCAGGCGGGATCGGGATTGGCCGCCGCGTGGGTCAGCGCAAACGGGGCATCGCGCTCATCGACAATCGGTACGCCGGTGTGAAAGCGCAGGTTGCTGCGCACGATATCGCTGTCCACGCGGCGATCCAGCCACAGCGCGCTCTCCTGATCGACCAGCGTCAGCAGCACCGCCGTTGCTGCCGGGGAGAGATCGCCCCAGCCCTGCGCCAGCGGCAGCGAGACCATCACGCCAGGCTCGCTCATCGCTTTGAGAATGCGGCGGAAGGCGCGCTGGGCGTCGGCAACCGGATGGTTAAAACTTGCCAGTAATGTCATTCGTTATCTCCGCGAACCAGCGTAAAGAAATCCACTTTGGAGCTGGCGATTTCCCGCGCGCGCAGCTGGCGCTGCTCTTCACGCAGTGCCGCCAGCGGGGCAATAATTTTTTCCTGCAGCAGCGCCCGGGTTTCCGGCTGTTGCAGCAGCGCATCAATCAGCGCGCAGCGTTCGGCATGCGCCTTATCGCGCCCCAGCACATAGCTAAAACCCAGCGTGCCGTCGTGCAGTCTGATCACCGCGCGGGTGACGGTGGCATCGCCCATAACGAAGCGTTTCCCGCTGCCGCCCATGCGCGCCTGCAGACGGGTTAAACCGGTTTCCGCCGGGCGCAGGCGCTCGAAGGCGGGTGTAAGCTGTAGCGACTGCCAGTGGCTGGCCAGCGCGCTGGCTTCACTGTGCGCCAGCACCGAAAGCCAGTGCTGACGGGCGGTTTGCTGTTTCATTGGTGCTCCAGGGTGAGTTCAATCATGTCGCCACGCGTCAGGCTGACGGAGTATTCCGCCACCTGACCGTCCGGCTGTGTATTCAGGGTGCGCACGCACAGCAGCGGCGCGTGCAGCGTAATCTCCAGCTGCTTGCACTCTTTGGCCTGTGCGCGGCGGGTACTGATGCGGGTCTGACGGCGGCTCAGCTGCAGGCCGAGCTGCTGCTGCATGAAGTCGTGCAGGGAACCGTGCTGGAACGTTTGCAGCGCCGGCCACCAGCGCAGGTCGGCCAGATAGTGATTGATCACGCACACCGGCACGCCGTTGACGCGGCGCAGGGTGCGTAAATGAATGACGCTGGCGCCCTCGTCACTGCCCAGCGCGGCGGCCACGTCGCTGCTGGCCGGACGCAGTACCGCCAGCAGCCGTTCGCTGGTGGGATGACTGCCCTGCTCCAGCAGGTTCTGGCTAAAGCGCGCCTGGGCATGCAGCGGGTAGTCGTACGGGCGCATCAGCACCAGGATGCCGACGCCATGGCGCCGCTGCAGCAGGCCTTTGTTCACCAGCTCATCTACCGCCCGGCGCAGCGTGTGGCGATTGACGGCGTAGTGATCGGCCAGCTGCTGTTCTGACGGCAGATAATCGCCGCAGCGATAGCGTTCCTGCAGCGCCTGCTCCAGCTGGGCGGCAACCGCCTGATAGACAGTGGTCGGATGTCTGGATATCTCCATCACGCTCAATACCTCATTCGCTTCAGGTTAAGGGGCGCAGCGGAAGAGGCTGCGGAATGGCGACTACAGTGCGGGAGACAGATGACAGTGCCGTGACGGCTCAGTGACGTGCGGATGAATTTGCTTTAAGGCAGCAGGATGGCAGCCAGACGGCGACCAATTCAATAAAATCCACTTAACTGTTACCTTTGTGACTATGCGCAAAAAAATCGCGTGCAGTTTCACGCCTTTAACGCTTCCCTTACCGGATGCAGGCTGCGTAAATTCTGCTAATTTAATCAGTAAGCCCTGCCCGGAGCGCGAAACCTTAAAATGATAAACACCTTCAAACTTTCGCACGGTTTTCGCCGCAATTTTTTGCGCGAAGTGATCCTGCCGCTGGTGGCGATTTTGCTGCTGACTTTTCTCGGTGCCGGTTTCGGCCTGTTCTGGAGCACCTCGGCCACCAACCATGAGGCGCGCGAGCAGCAGCAGCGGATGATCGCTGCCTCGTTCAATCAGAGCCTGAGTGAACATCTACGCCAGCTGCGCAGCCTGACGCGCTGGTCCCCGCTCGCCGATCAACTGGCGCAGCCGCAGCCGGACAGCGACTGGCTGAATCAAAACGTCGGTAGCTGGCTGTACGATATGTTTGATCATCAGCTGATTGTGCTGCTTGACCGCACCAATCAGCCGACCGCCGTGTGGCGCAACGGCCAGCCGGTGGCGGATCTGCGCATCGGGCCGTACCTGCGCGATCTGTTGCAGACGCCACTGGTGCAAAGCAGTGATGAGGTACCCGGTCCGGCCGACCGCGCGGATTTTGTGCGCATCGGCCAGCGTGCGGCAGCGCTGGCGGTGGGCGATATCAGCAGCACGCGCGAGGCCGGGCGCTACCGGTTGGTGAGTATTAAGTTTCTTGATGATGGCTATCTGCGCAACCTGTCTGAACGCAGTCAGCTGCGGCAGCTCTTCTTTAGCGATGGCGTACCGCAGAACGAACACAAAGCGCGCTATTCGCTGACCTCGCGTCAGGGCGATATCGTCGGCTACCTCAGCTGGGATCCGGACAAGCCGGGCGCGCAGATGTTGCGTACCCTCGGTCCCTCCACGCTGATTTCGGTGCTGCTGATCACCCTGCTGTGTCTGTTTATGGTGCGGCGTATCTGGACTTCCTCGCTCGATTTATCGCAGTCGCTGCTGAAGCTCGGGGCCAGCGAGGCGCAGGCGCAGCATCTGGCGTTTCACGATGTGCTGACCGGGCTGCCGAACCGGGCGCTGGTTGAAGATCGGCTGACTCAGGCACTGGCCGCCGCCACCCGTCACGACCAGCGCGTGGCGTTACTGCTGCTGGATCTGGATCGCTTCAAAATCATTAACGATACCTGGGGCCATCACGCCGGCGATGATCTGATTATCGAGGTGGCGCGCCGCCTGAGCCACCTGGTGCGCGCCAGCGATACCGTCGGGCGTATTGGCGGCGATGAATTTATCATCGTGATGCCGGAGGTAGAGAATATCGGTCAGGTGCAGGCGCTGGCGCAGCGCATCATCGCCGCGCTGGGCGAGCCGTATCAGCTGGTGGGCAACGAGCTGTGGGTTGGCGTCAGCATTGGCCTGGCGCTGGCACCCCGCGATGGCATTGACCGGCTGGAGCTGATGCGCAAAGCCGACATTGCGCTGTACGAGGCGAAAAATGGCGGACGCGGCCAGTATCGCCAGTTTGAAAAGGTGATGGATGAATCGCTGCGCACGCGCCAGCAGATAGCGGCGGATCTGCGTCAGGCGCTGGTCACGTACGACGGTCTGGCGGTGTGGTATCAGCCGCTGATGGAGATCAGCGGCCAGCAGATTGTCGGACTGGAAGCGCTGCTGCGCTGGCATCATCCGCAGCGCGGCGATGTGTCGCCTGCCGACTTTATCGCCATCGCCGAAGAGACCGGCATGATTATTCCGCTGGGCGAATGGGTGCTGCGCGAGGCCTGCAAAACCGCCCTGAAGTTACCGCAGGTGATTGTGGCGGTGAACGTTTCGCCGGTGCAGTTCCGCGCCAGCGGGTTTGTCGAACGCATGATTGAGATTGTGCAGTCGGAAGGTGCCGATCCGCAGCGGCTGGAGCTGGAAATCACCGAAGGCGTGTTGATTGAGGATGAACACGAAGCGCGCAACAGTATCATCGCGCTGCGCGACGCCGGGTTCCGTATCGCGCTGGATGATTTCGGCACCGGCTATTCGAGCCTGAATTATCTCAGCACGTTTCCGGTCGACAAGATTAAAATCGACCGGTCGTTTACCCAGTCGCTGGGCGTGGCGGAAAACTCCACCGCGATTGTCGAATCCGTGGTGCGCCTCGGCCACGCCATGGGCCTGACCGTCACCGCCGAAGGCGTCGAAACCGAGGGCCAGAAAAACGCGCTGGCCGATGCCGGGTGTAATGAGCTGCAGGGATATTTGTTCAGCCGGGCGGTGCCGTTGAGCGAGATTGAGCGGATGGTGTGAGGGTGCAGAAGAGACGCAATAAACTGCGGCGCTACGATTTGTGCGGGAATGTATTTACGTGCTGGTCTATAACGGAAATCGTAGCGGCGTCATTTTTCGCGCTTTTTTGAATCTGGATCGGAGAAGTTAAAAAACAATCTGAAAAATTGATTCGGATAGCAGATGCTCTGTGAAAGGAGGCTGTTATGCAATTCAGAAAACAATTACGACTGTTGCATTACGATTACGCTGCAGCTGGAGCTTATTTTATTACCCTCGTTACGCGACAACGGTTATGTCTGTTTGGCCGTATCAGGCAGGCGCAACTGATTCCCAGTAAAACAGGGAGTGTTGTATATCAGGAGTGGCTTAATCTGTCGTTACGTGTTCCAGGATTGATGACAGATGCATTTGTTGTGATGCCAAATCACCTACACGGCATTTTGTGGCTGTGTGGCGAGAACAATAATTCCTTAAGCAGAATCGTAGCTGGTTATAAGGCAGGCGTTAGTCGGGTTATCGCAAACAGAGTGTGGCAACACAATTTTTATGAGCGGATTATACGCAATGAAAAAGAGCTGTTTTTCGCACGGCAATATATTGAGCAAAACCCGTTGAGGTGGGAGCTGGATCATTATTATCAACAAGAGTGATGCCGGTTATAAAGCGCAATAAATTGCGCCGCTACGATTCGTGCGGCATTGTATTTCTGCACCACCATCCTGCTCACATTGTAGCGGCGCGATTTATCGCGCTGAGTTAAACACTGCACAGCTGCCGGAATGCGCAATGAATTGCGCCGCTACGATTCGTGCGGGATTGAATTTTTGCACCATCATCATGCACACATTGTAGCGGCGCGATTTATCGCGCTGAGTGAAACACTGCACAACTGCCGGAATGCGCAATGGATTGCGCCGCTACGATTCGTACGACAATTTATTTCGGCACCACCATCCTGCACATATTGTAGCGGCGCGATTTATCGCGCTGAGTGAAACACTGCACAACTGCCGGAATGCGCAATGAATTGCGCCGCTACGATTCGTGCGGGATTGAATTTTTGCACTACCATCCTGCACACATTGTAGCGGCGCGATTTATCGCGCTGAGTGAAACACTGCACAACTGCCCGGATGCGCAATAAATTGCGCCGCTACGATCCGTGCGGCATTGTATTTCTGCACCGCCATCCTGCACACATTGTAGCTGCGCGATTTATCGCGCTGAGTTAAACACTGCACAGCTGCCGGAATGCGCAATGAATTGCGCCGCTACGATTCGTGCGGGATTGAATTTTTGCACTACCATCCTGCACACATTGTAGCGGCGCGATTTATCGCGCTGAGTGAAAGATTGCACAGCTGCCAGAATGCGCAATGAATTGCGCCGTTACGATTCGTGCGGGATTGAATTTTTGCACCTCCATCCTGCACACATTGTAGCGGCGCGCTACCCCTTGCTGTGCAGCAACTGACTGGCGGTGTCGCTAATCACCTGCGCCATGCCGCGGTCTCCCTTCGCCATTGACGACATAAAAGCTTTGGCCTGCTTAAGCGTGATATGCGGCGGCAGCGGGGCTACTTCCGGATCGGTTTTCACCTCCAGCACTACCGGTCGGGTGGCGCTGAGTGCCTGCTGCCATGCCGCCGCCAGATCTTCGGGCCGGTCGACATAGATGCCCTGCAAACCGAGGCTGTCGGCAAAGCGCGCATACTGCACATCCGGCAATTGCTGCGAAGCTTCAAAGCGCGGATTGCCTTCCATTACCCGCTGCTCCCAGGTGACCTGATTAAGATCCTGATTATTGAACACGCAGACAATCAGGCGCGGATCGGCCCACTGCTGCCAGTATTTCTGAATGGTGATCAGTTCGGCGAGGTTGTTCATCTGCATCGCCCCGTCGCCCACCAGCGCCACCACTGGCTGAGTGGGAAAGGCAAATTTCGCGGCGATGGCAAACGGAACGGCGGCCCCCATGCAAGCCAGCCCACCCGACAGCGTGGCGCGCTGGCCCTGCTTCACCCGATAATCGCGCGCAAACCAGTTGGCGCAGGAGCCCGAGTCCGAGGTGACAATCGCATCTTCCGGCAGCTGCGGGGACATCTCCCACACCACGCGCTGCGGATTGACCGGGTTGGCGGGCGCCATGGCGCGCTGTTCCATCAACGTCCACCAATCGCGCACCTGCACCGCGATCTCCTCCTGCCAGTTGCGATCCGCTTTATGGGTCAGTAACGGCAGCAACGCGCGCAGGGTTTCTGCCGCGTCGCCGTGCAGGTTGACCTCGCACGGATAGCGCAGCCCCAGCATCGCCGGATCGATATCGATTTGTACCGCGCGCACTTTACCTTCCGGCGGCAGAAATTCGGTCCACGGAAAACCGCTGCCAATCATCAGTAAAGTGTCGCAATTCTGCATCAGCTCCCACGACGGTTTGGTGCCGAGCAGGCCGATCGAACCGGTGACAAAAGGCGCATCGTCCGGCAGCACGTCTTTGCCCAGCAGCGCTTTGGCCACGCCCGCGCCGAGCACATTGGCAATCTGCACCACTTCAACCGCAGCACCGCGCGCACCAGCACCAATCAGTACCGCGACTTTTTTGCCGGCGTTAAGCACTTCTGCGGCACGGCGCAAATCCTCGTCGTAGGGCACAATCTTTGGCCGCTGATAGCCCGGGCCGGAATGGGTAAATCCGTGCGCATGCTGCGGTGGCTGCCAGTTCTCATCCTGCAGATCTTTCGGCAGGATGATCACCGCGACGCCGTTCTGCGCTTTGGCAATGCGCACGCCACGATCGACCAGATGCTGGACCTGCGCCGGGGCTGCCGCTTCCTGCACGAAGTTCGCCACATCGGCGAAGATGCGGTCTAAATTCATCTCCTGCTGATAGCTGGCGCCGCGTGCGGTGGTTTCTGCCTGGCCGGCAATCGCCAGCACCGGCGCGTGATCCATTTTGGCATCGTACAGGCCGGTCAGCAGATGGGTCGCGCCAGGTCCGCCGGTCGACAGACAGACGCCGAGCTCCCCGGTAAATTTGGCGTGACCGGCAGCCATAAAAGCCGCCATCTCTTCATGTCGCACCTGAATAAATTCGATGCCTGCACCGGCTTTATTGGCCCGCTGGATAGCGCCCAGCACGCCGTTGATGCCATCGCCCGGATAGCCATAAATGCGCGTGACGCCCCATGCCTGCAGGCGTTCAACAAAGAAATCGCTGGTTTTCTTGCTCATGACGGGCTCTCCCTTAGACGTTTGCAATAAACGTTAAGGGTAGCCGACGAAATGGAATGTGACAGATTACACCTGTTCGGCGACGTTCGCCGCGTCTGGCTTAGAAATCACCGCCGTTACGCTTAGTTAACCCAGGGCAGGCGAGACCAGCGCAAAGGTCTGCGGCCCGTTCGGTGCCGCCCGCCACGCTGTGCCGTGTACCATCGCGAAAGGCGCATCGACCTGCGCCAGCCCAAGGTTGAGCAGCCACGCGCCGAGCCGGGCATCGGGCGTATCTAGCCGGACAAACTGCTGCGTCAGATCCTGCATCAGCTGCGACACCAGCGCCTGCGCCGCCGCAACATCGTCAGCAATCACCGGACCGATGGTCCAGCCGTGTCCAAAGCGGCGGCGACTGGCAAACCCCTGCAACCTGCCCTGTGCATCCTGCAGCACCACGCTTTGCGCCAGCAGCTGCTGATGCAGACGCATGCGCCGCAGCCCGTTCGCCTGATAATCCAGTGCGTCGATGGCGGCCGCATCCGCTTCAACGGCCGGCCGCAGCGTCAGGCCATCCGGTACGATTACCGCAGGCTGCTGCGCCAGCGCGCGCGTCTGATGCTGCGCCACGCGATCGCAGGCCTGGAAGCCGAGCTTCTCATACAGCACCTGCCCCATATCGGTGGCGTGCAGCCGCACGTTGCAGCCGGAGAATTTTTCCAACATGGCCTGCATCACCTGGCGGCCAATACCGCGTCCGCGCGCCTGTTCGCTCACAATCACCAGACCAATAGTGGCGGCATCCGGTCCCCAGCGCCAGCCAATCGCCCCGCCGAGATAGTCGCCCTGCGCCTCAACCACCACGCCTTCACCCAGGGCAATCAGCTGCTGCCAGTCTTCACGGCGGTGCGCCCAGCCCAGTTGCTGAGTCAGGCGATAACCCGCTTCGGCGTCCGCGAGGGTCATGGCGCGCAATATCGAATTCATTCTGTTCTCCCTGAGAAACATTCTGCCCGCCAGCTTGCCACGTCCGTTTGGGGAAGCAAATAAAAAAGGCCCGCACCGGGCCAGAGAGGAAACTCAGATTTGGAAATCGATGGCGGGTTCGTCGTCGGTTTCGTAAGAGAGCGCCTGCCGTTTGATCTCTTCCAGTGACAGGTTAGCGTTACACAGTTCAAGGAACTGCCAGACGTAGTTGCGCTGGAGCTGGCCGCGCTTCAGTCCGAGCCACACGGTGTTGGCATCAAACAGATGGTGAGCATCGATCTTCACCAGGTCTTCGCCATCGTAAATATCGCACGCCTGATCGGCGAGGATACCGACGCCCAGCCCGAGTTCGACATAGGTTTTCACCACGTCAGAATCCTGCGCGCTGAGCACGATATCCGGGCGGAGGCCAGCAGCCTGGAAGGCGCGGTCCACGCGCGAGCGACCGGTAATCCCCTGACGATAGGTGATCAGCGGATGGCGGCTGAGGCTGGCGAGCGTGACCGGCTGATTCGCCAGCAGCTCGTGATCGTGCGGCACCAGCAGCGAGTGGTGCCAGCTGAACCACGGGAATGCCGCCAGGCTGGTGTTATTCACCAGCTGCTCCGAGGCGATGCCGACATCGGCCTCACCGGCCAGCAGCATGGCGACGATCTCCTGCGGTGAACCCTGATTGAGTTCCAGCCGCACGTTGGGATAGAGCTGGCGAAACGCTTTGATGACGCGCGGCAGGCTATAGCGCGCCTGGGTGTGCGTGGTGGCGATGGTCAGCACGCCGCTGGTTTCATTGGTAAACACATCCGCCAGCCGGCGCACTTTGCCGGCCTCATCGAGGATGCGTTCAGCAATGGTCAGCAGCGCTTTGCCCGGTTCGGTCATGCCTAACAGCCGCTTGCCACGACGAATGAAGATTTCCACGCCCAGTTCATCTTCCAGATCGCGAATATGCCGGCTCACCCCCGATTGTGAGGTAAACAACGTATTGGCGACTTCTGTCAGGTTGAATTCGCAACGGGCCGCTTCGCGTATAATTTTAAGTTGCTGGAAATTCACACCCTTTTCTCCTGTTTCCTGCCCCTGTTTCGTCCATGTTATGAAGTTGGTGAGATTGCAACAAATAATAAAAAACGGTGTGTTATGCGCAATAGTAATAAGCGTGAGGTTGGGGATGGGTGCGCTTTGCCGCCCTCACCCCGGCCCTCTCCCATAGGGAGAGGGAGCGGATCGCGCGAGATTGAGATGGCGTACCGGGATGGATGGCTGCGCCAGACGGTTCCCTCTCCCGCGGGCGGGAGAGGGTTAGGGTGAGGGAAAAAACCTCTCTATCAACCCACTAACATCAGCTCGCGCTCTTCCACCATCGGCTTATTCAGCAGCGACAGCAGGATATTTTTGACCGCCTGCGCCGATGGCGACAGCGGCAGGCGCGCTGAGACGTTCAGCGACAGCGGCAGATTAAGCGACGGACTGTTAATGCGTGCCATCCACGCATGCGTTGAACTCACCAGCGCGCGTGCCGCCGATTCCGGCAGTACGGTAACGCCCATGCCGCTCGACACCGCCGCGGTTAAGGTTGAGATCGACTCAATTTCACCGATGATTTTCGCGCTCAGACGACGCAGCGAGAACGCTTCGTCCACGCGTTTGCGCACGGCGCTGTAGTCACGCGGCAGGAACAGGTTCATCTGCGCCACGTCAGCCAGATCCACCGTAGCACCCGGACAGGCCGTCGCCCCTACCAGATACAGCTCCTCTTTCATCAGCGGAATGCTGTTGATACCGGCAGTCGGCGCGCGATCGTACAGCACGGCCATATCCAGCTGGCCATTCATCACTTTCTCATTGAGTGAAGTGCCGCTGTTCTCATGCAGATAGACCAGCACATCAGGATATTGCTCGCGCACCGTTTGCAGCAGCGGCATGGTGAGCGAAGAGGCCGCCGTGCCCGGCGCGAGGCCAATCGATACCTGACCATTGAGCGCCTGGCCAGCGTTGATCACCGCTGTCTGCGCCTGTTCGCACTGGCGCAGGATGGTGCGTGCGTGAGCATAAAGAATTTTACCGGCTTCGGTTGGCGTTACGCCGCGCTTGGTGCGGATCAGCAACTGCTGGTCGAGTTCGTTCTCCAGCGTCGCCACCTGTTGGCTGAGTGCAGGTTGTGCGATATGCAGGACTTCTGCTGCCTGCGTCAGGCTGCCGATATCGACGATTTTTACAAAGTATTTCAGTCGTCTTAAGTTCATATTGCCTCCGTCACGGATCCCCGAATGCCCAAATGATGAGTTCTCAGCCTGCTGGCTTGTGACAAAGAAATTGCAATATGCAGGCCAGGTTTGATCTTTACCCGGCGGGCACTGACCAGAATTTTCCTAACGAACGGGAAAATAAGCGTTTCTGATTACCCCGAATGGGTTAATAAGTGCCGCACATGACCCATAACGTTTATCCGCTGGCGATGACGCACCCTGATGGTGCAACATTTGCGAGGCAGATGTGCAAAAAAGTGATGACTCCGCGTGCTGCAGTGGTGCAAAACGGGCAGAAAATGTACGGATTGCGGGGGCAGAAAGGAGAATAAAGAGAAATTGCGCGGTGGCTATCAGTGGGAAAACTTATTGTGTCTGACGATGCCGGCAGCCCGGCAGCGTGCAATTACCGCCTTAACCCTGCTCCTCTCCCGGAAGAGAGGAGCAGAACGGGTTAGCGTTTTTTGCGGTTGCGGTGCATATCAATTGAAACCGCCGCGACGATGATCATCCCTTTGATGATGTCCTGCACGTAAGCATCGACGCCAACAAAGGTAAAGCCACTTTTGATTAAACCGAGGATCACTGCGCCGATCAGCGTGCCGGTAATCCGCCCGACGCCGCCCATCAGGCTGCTGCCACCGATAACTGCGGCGGCGATGGCGTCGAGTTCATACGCCATGCCCATGCTCGACTGGCCGCTGCTGACGCGCGCCGCCAGCACCACTCCCGCCAGACCCGAGAGCGCCCCGGCGATGGTATACACGATGATCAGGTATTTATTAACGTTGATGCCCGACACTTTGGCGGAGGTCATGTTGCCGCCAATCGCATAGACATATTTGCCGTAGCGGGTGTGTTTGAGTGCGATGTGGAACAGGAAGGCGACCACCAGGAAGATAATCACCGGCATCGCGCCCTGACCGATGGAGGTGAAACCGTCCGACAGGAAGCTGATCGGGTTGCCCTGGGTATAATATTGTGCCAGACCGCGCGCCGACACCATCATACCGAGCGTGGCGATAAATGGCGGAATGCCGGTTTTGGTGATGAGCACGCCGTTGACCACGCCGCACAGCAGGCCGACGCCGATGCCGGCGACGATTGGGATGGCGGCAGGCAGATTGACCAGCGACGGATACATCGGCGACAGGCTGTCAGACGTCTGCGCCAGGCTGGCGGCAACCACCGCCGTCAGGGCGATAACCGAACCGGACGACAGGTCGATACCGGTAGTAATAATGACCTGGGTGACGCCGACGGCGATGATACCGATGATCGCCACCTGCAGCACAATCAGCACTAAACGGTTGGTGTTGAGCAGAAATGACTGGTCACGCACGTACCAGCCGGCTATTTCAAAGATCAGCGCAATGCCTAACATCACGACAAAGATGCCGGTGTCTTTCGGCATTTTATGGCGCAGATTGCCGAAGAAAGAACTCTGTTCGGTGGCCTGCGGGGCCGTTATTTTTACGTTACTCATAGGGGTCTCGTGCCTCACTCGGATGCCAACGACAAAATGGTTTCCTGGTCGGCCTCTTCTTTATCGAGGATGCCGGTTATACGTCCGCCGTGCATCACCATCACCCGGTCGCTCATGCCGAGAATCTCCGGCAGCTCAGAGGACACCATGATGATGGCCACGCCACGGTTAGCCAGTTCACTGATCAGGCGGTAGATTTCGGCTTTGGCGCCAACATCAATGCCGCGGGTTGGTTCATCGAGGATCAGAATCTTCGGTTGCGCCAGCAGCCAGCGCGCAATCAGCACCTTCTGCTGGTTACCGCCGCTGAGGTTATTGATGATCTGATCCATGGTCGGCGTTTTAATATTGAGTTTGCGGATCTGCTCCATGCAGTCCTGCGCCATCTTCATGTGGCTAACGAAACCGCTTTTGCCGATGTAATCGGGCATGTTGACGATGCTCATGTTCTCCAGCACCGACAACACCAGAAACAGCCCGGACTTTTTGCGGTCTTCGGTGAGAAACGCCATGCCCTTCTCAATCGCCGTTGACGGCGAATCGATTTTCACCGGCACACCATCAATCAGCACTTCACCGCTGTCGAAGCTTTCCATGCCGAACAGGCTCTCCATCACCTCGCTGCGTCCGGCACCCACCAGCCCGGCCACGCCGAGGATCTCGCCTTTGCGCACGCTGAAGCTGACATCGGTAAAGCGGTCTTTGCAGGTCAGATTGCGCACCGTCAGCACTTCTTCCCCGATGGCACTGTTGAATTTAGGGAACAGCTGCGTCAGTTCGCGTCCCACCATCTGGGTGATCAGCGACTGACGGGTAAAGGCGGTGGTGCTGTTGCTGCCGACCCAGGTGCCGTCGCGGAAGATGCTGATCTCATCGGTGATGGCAAAAATTTCATCCATTTTATGGCTGATATAGATGATGGCTTTGCCCTGGGCACGCAGGTCGCGGATGATGGTGAACAGATGCGCCACTTCAGTTTCCGTCAGCGCCGAGGTCGGTTCATCCATAATCACGATGTCGGAGTTCCACGACACCGCTTTGGCAATTTCCACCATCTGCTGGGACGCAATGCTGAGCTCGCCGACCAGCCGATCGGCTTTCAGACGGATATTAAGTTTGTTAAGCAGTTCCTGCGTCTGCTGGTTGAGCTTGCCGTGATCGACAAAGCCGTATTTCATCGGTTCACGACCGAGCCAGATATTCTCCGCCACGGTCATGTAAGGCACCAGATTCAGCTCCTGGTGAATCATGGAAATGCCGGAACGCAGCGCGTCCATGGTGTCCTGAAACTGCACCGGCTCCCCTTTAATGCGGATGGTGCCCTTATCGGGACGATACATCCCGATAAGGCATTTCATTAAAGTGGATTTGCCCGCGCCATTTTCACCCATCAGGGCATGTACCGACCCCGGCTTAATACGCAGTGAGACATTGTCGAGTGCCTTCACTCCGGGGAAGAACTTGCTGATGCCTTCGGCTTCAAGCGCAAAAGCGGTCATACATCACCTCCGTACGGCTTAAGGGGGAGCGATTATTTCTGGTTACGGTTTTCGAACTGCGCCATGTTGTCTTTGGTGATCAGCTGGTAAGGGATGTTGATGATTTTTTCCACTTTTTCGCCGTTCGCCAGTTTCACCGCAGTCTGTACGGCACCTTCGCCCTGACCTTTCGCATCCTGGAATACGGTGGCAACCATTTTGCCATTCTTCAGCATTTGCAGCGCATCAGGCGTACCGTCCACGCCGGCAATCAGGATGTGGTTCGGGTTTTTACCCAGCGCCTGCAGCGCACCAATCGCCATTTCATCGTTGTTTGAGGCAATGGCCTGGATATCGTCACCGGCGGTCATCCAGTTGCTCACCACGTCTACCGCATCGTTACGCGTAAACTTGGCGGTTTGCTTCTGTACTACCTTAATGCCCGGATATTTGGCGACCACCGCTTCGACGCCTTTAGTACGGTCACGGGTTGATTCGTTCGCCAGGTCGCCCATCAGGATCGCCACGTTGCCTTTGCCGTTCATCGCTTTGGCCAGTGCTTCCATCTGCAGACGGCCCGCCAGTTCAGAGTCGGAGCCGACGTACGCCATCTTGTCGGTCAGCTGACCCGCCGGTTTGCGGTTGACGAATACCAGTGGAATACCGGCTTTGGTCGCGGCATCCATGATCGGCTTCACCGCGTTAGTATCGACCGGGTTAACGACGATGGCGTCGACGCCCTGGCCGATGAAGTTTTGTACCTGCTGCAGCTGCTGAGAGACGTCGCCTTTGGCATCTTCCACCTGGCCTTTCACGTTGTCTTTTTGCATCTCTTTTTGCATGGCTGTGCGAAGGATGGTGAGGAAGTTGTCATCAAACAGCGCCATAGAAACGCCCACCTGGATATCTTTTGCCATCACAGCGGCAGGTAACATGCAAGCTAACAGGGAAGTCACTAACGCTTTTTTGAATTTCATAGGTAACCCTTCTTATTTGTTAACGTGCTCAGGTTGGCTGAGTCCGCGAATGAAAAATATCTTTTACATTCACTCAACGTCGCTGGCGTTTTTTTTCTGTTCGTAGAGGTAAGGCTTCTGGTCTGACGCTATCGGTACCGTGCTGCTCCTTTTTTCAACATCTTCCTTATCAATATGTTACTTTCGAAAGAAGCGTTGAGCGGACAAAACTCGTTTCGGGCGTGATGATAAGCAGTTCATTTGTTTCATCATCTCTTCTTTTGAAATTTTCATCATAAAAGCACTGAAACGATTGTTTTAAAATCGGCAAATAACAAAACTTTGACACGCATCTAACATCTCAAAGGAAATGCGTTTAAAGTGAGATCTTGCTGGCAGTTTGAAATCTGCCCATTCAAGGCAGAAAAGCAGCAATCCGCTGCTTTTACGCGCACTTAAACCAGAAGTGTGCGATCGGGCTTTGACAACGGGGATCGGCATCGCTAATATTCGCCTCGTTCCAACGATTCCTCTGTAGTTCAGTCGGTAGAACGGCGGACTGTTAATCCGTATGTCACTGGTTCGAGTCCAGTCAGAGGAGCCAGATTCAAAGAAGCCCGCTCAGGGAAACCTGAGCGGGCTTCTTGTTGTGGTGAGTTTGCTGGGCGATGGAGGGTGTCACGCGCCGTAACGCGCCGCAGCGACGGCCGTGCCCTGCGCATAACTAAGGAGGCTGCTGTGCCGCTATGGTGTTACGCTAATCTGAAGTAGCGTTCCAGATCCTGCAGTAAACCCGGATGCGAAGGTTGCCAGCCGGTACGCTGCCGGGTTGATTCTGCTGATGCACGCATATCCATGGTAACGAACAGCGCCAGCCAGCCAAAGTGGGCACTGGCTTCTTCGCGGGTCAGTTGCACGACAGGAACACCCAGGCCCGCTCCGATGTCTTCGGCTATGTTGCGCAATGAAATACCCTGTTCCGCAACGGCATGGTAACGCTGGCCAGGCAGCGCTTTCTCAAGCACTATCCGATAAAGTGAGGCAACATCAGCAACATGCGCCGCAGCCCATTGATTGTTTCCCTCTTCCACATAGGCTGAAACGCCTTTTTCTCGCGCCAGCTGGATTAACGCTGAGACGAACCCCTGTTTTACCTCGTTGTGCACTTGAGGCAACCGGATGATGGAAACATTGACGCCACTGTCTGCGACCTGGGCTGCCGCTATTTCGGTCGATTTGCGCGGATTTTGCGTCGACGGGTCGTAAAAATCCTCGCTGGCAAGCTGACCCGGTGCGGAACTGCCCATGGCCGCAACTGAAGTGATAAGTAATGGTCGCGTCGAATCCAGTAACCCCTTACCTAAGGCTGCAATTGCCTGCATTTCCTGCATTGCCGTGTCCTGCGGGTGAGCAAAAGCGTGGTCATAAGCGCAGTGGATCACCGCGTCAGCGGCGCGGGCACCCACGGTCAGACTCAGAAGATTCTTCAGTTCGCCCCGGTGCGCGTCCGCGCCAATACGATTGAGACGCTGGACAGTCTGCTCCGAACGAGCCAGTCCGGTGACATGATGACCCGCCTGAATCAGCTCAGCGGCGATCGCCATACCGATAAACCCGCTTGCACCTGTTATGAACACATTCATTACAATCCCCTTATCGATGGTCTGGGACAAAAACGTCCCGGTGATAAGCAGATTAAAATATGAATAATGGTACGGTCTCTGCTATAACGAGGTAATTTTATGCAGATCGTACGGAATTTTATGGATCCCCTTTCCGAAGTGCTTACTCTGCTCAGATTGCAGGGGGCTATCTCAGGCGGTTTTCCAGTGGAAGCACAGACCGCGCTGGTGTTTGCGCCTCATCAGGGCATCAAATGCTACTGTGTTGTGGAAGGTTGCTGCTGGGTAGCGGTTGATGGAAACCAGCAGCCTCTGTTACTGGAAACCGGCGACTGTGTATTTCTCACCTCTGGCAAATCCTTTAGTCTGGCCACCCATCCCACAGCGAAAAGACAGCCTTTTGTACCGCCCGACAGCGAAACGGGCGCGCTGACGCAGGTCACGCCCGATCAGGGTGCTTTTATTCTCGGCGGTCGATATACCTTCGATAGCGCACTGGCAGATATCCTGCTGCAGGCTCTGCCCGCGATCATTCCCGTCAGGCAGGGCACGGGAACCAACATTATGCGCAGTGCGATGGAATGCCTGAGAGAGGAGATACAAACTTCGCAGCCAGGCGGCGTTTTACTCTCGCAGCAACTGGTGCAGATTATGCTGGTGCAGGCGCTCAGGGTATTTCTTCAGCAGGAAGGTGAAGAGCGTATTGGCTGGCTATTTGCCCTTTGCGATCCTCAACTCAAAGCCGCACTTAATTTAATGCATGCCGATCCCGCGTTCCCGTGGACGTTGCAGGAACTGGCCCATCGGACGGGGATGTCGCGTACGGTATTCGCGAAAAAATTTAAATCCCGGGTGGGGATGACGCCGATGCGATACCTGTCGAGATGGCGAATGCTGCTGGCAGGGGAGCGCCTGAGAAGCTCGCGCGAACCTATTTCGCAGATTTCATTTTCTGCCGGATATGATACAGAAAGCGCATTTGGACGCGCGTTTAAAAAAGAGTGGGGATGCTCTCCGCGAGAGCATCGTCAACAGCAACAAAACGCCACGTTGTGAGTAAATATTGCACTATCAGGCTTAATTATTTTGCCCCGCGAGGCGATCGTTAAACGCCTGATAAAAGGCAGTATAATCTCCGCGAGCGGCAAAGCGCTGAGGCTTAACCCTTTCTACCAGCACCTCGGCAGTGTCCGGCTGTTCCTGCAATATTTGCAGCGTTTCCTGCATATACTCAGCCAGTGGCATCGCTGCCGGATTCGTTGCGTGCTGCCTGCCCATCAATTCAGTTTGTACCAGCGGTGGAACCAGTTCCGTTACCTGAATAGCGGTATCACGCAATTGATAGCGCAGACTCTGCGTCCAGGAGTGAATTGCCGCTTTGGTGGCACAATACGCAGGGGTAAGCGACAGGGGCACAAAAGCGAGACCGGAAGAAACGGTCAGAATAGCGGCGCGGGGTTGCGCCAGAAAATGTTCAATTAGCGCAGCCGTTAAGCGAATCGGCCCTAATAAATTGGTGGTGATTTCTGCTTCAGCCACAGTGACGTCACCCCTTTTCAGATCTTCCCTGCGCATAATGCCGGCGTTATGGATCACCACGTTCAGTGCCGGCCAGCGCTGAATGACAGTTTGCGCACCGCTGAGAATTGAATCATGACTATCCATATCCATTACGATGGCGTGCATGCCAGGATTGGCTGCGATAGTTTCATCCAGTACCTCTTTTCGCCTGCCAGCAATAATAACCTGATTACCTGCAGCCAAAAGCGCTTCAGCCATAGCACGTCCTATGCCTGAACCGCCGCCGGTGATCAAAATGGTGTTACCGGTTAATTCCATAAAACTCTCCTTAACGTGCAATTAACGATCCGAATGGATATTTGCGATGCGATAAGGAGAGTATATTCAGGTTGCCGATCGGCTACTCTTCAGAAGGTACGTAATACTATGCTGAGAATACCTGTCTGACATGGAAATGTGTCCCGCGCAGAGGAACGGAAAGATTCCGTTTACCGCCTGTCAATGCGCTGCACCAGCCGATCGCCGAGCCACTGGATACCGCACACCAGCACGATCAGTACGGCGATCACTGCCACCATCACCGCCGTGTCAAAACGCTGATAACCGTAGCGAATTGCCAGGTCGCCCAGACCGCCCGCCCCGATGGCACCCGCCATTGCCGAGGCGCCGATCAGCGCCACCAGCGTGACGACAAAACCGGAAAGAATGCCCGGCAGCGCTTCAGGAATCAGCACCTCCCAGACAATACGTAATTTGCTGGCGCCCATGGCACGCACCGCATCAATCAACCCGCGATCGACATCGCGCAGTGAAACTTCCGCTACCCGGGCAAAATAGGGCGTGGCGGTGATCGATAACGGCACAATTGCGGCCCAGGTGCCCAGAGAGGTGCCGACCAGCAGACGGGTAAAGGGAATCAGCGCCACCAGCAGAATAATGAACGGCAGCGAGCGAAAGCCATTGATCACCACGCCCAGCAGGCGGTTGATGCTCCGGTTTTCAGCAATGCCGCCGGGACTGGTGGTCACCAGAATCAGTCCCAGCGGTAATCCGGCCAGCAGCGAAAACAGGCCGGCCACCGCCGTCATCAGCAGCGTTTCACCCAACGCGTTGAGCAGTAAATCAATCATCACTGGCGACATAACCGACCAACTCCACCTGTGCCTGCTGCGCACGCAGCCAGCTGAGAACCTGATACTCATCGGCAGCGTTGGCGGCCGGGAGCGCAATAAAGAAACGCACTACCGCGTAGTGCTGAATGTGGTCGATGCCCCCCTGCAGCAGGCGAAATTTACCGGGCAGAGCGCTGGCAAACTGCGTCAGCAAATCCCCCTGCGCCGCCACGCCAGCAAAGTGAACGCTATAGATCGCCTCACCTTCACGCTGTTCGCTGAGCCGCGCTGCGAGATTCTCCGGCAGCTGCGGCAGCAGCCCGCGCAGCAGCGTGCGCGTCAGCGCGGATTGCGGATGGGCGAACACCTGCCACACCGGGCCCTGCTCGACAATCTCCCCGGCGTCGATGACGGCCACGCGATGCGCCACGGATTTGATCACCTCCATCTCATGCGTGATCAGCAGAATGGTGATACCAAGCTGCTGATTGAGCGATTTCAGCAGCGCGAGAATCGAACGGGTGGTTTCCGGATCGAGCGCCGACGTGGCTTCGTCACACAGCAGCAGCGCCGGGCTGGCGGCCAGCGCACGGGCAATGCCGACGCGCTGTTTTTGTCCACCGGAGAGCGCCGCCGGATAGTGTCCGGCCTTGTCGCTCAACCCCACCAGCGCCAGCAGTTCCGCTACGCGCTGGTTGCGCTGCGCCTTTTCCATGCCGGCTATTTTCAGCGGCAGCGCCACATTCTGTGCCACGGTTTTTGCCGACAGCAGATTGAAGTGCTGAAACACCATGCCGACGCGACTGCGCACCGCCTGCAGCTGCTGTTCCGACAGACCGGTAATACGCCGCCCTTCAATCTCGATTACGCCTTCGTCGGGCTGCTCCAGCCCGTTGAGACAGCGAATCAGCGTCGATTTTCCGGCGCCGCTGCGCCCAATCAGGCCAAGGATTTCGCCTTTTTGCACCGTCAGTGAGACATTGCGCAGCGCCTGTGTCTGGCCGAAACGGCGCGACACGCCCTGCAAACGCACCACGTTGCTGTGCTGCGCCACGCGATCGCGTACTGTTGCCTCTTCGATCACGCCGCGCGCCACGGCGGTCAGGGGCACGGTGGCCTCGGAAAATAGCGTCATGGATGGGTTCCTTACCAGGCGGTTTCGCCCGTGCCTTTATAGACCTTGTCAAACACCGTTTTGACGGCATCGTTCTGGTACGATGCCACCAGGGTTTTCACCCACGGGGCGCTGGCGTTCTCTTTTTTCACCGCGATAAAGTTGTTGTACGGGTTGTCTTTCACCGGCTCCTGCGCGATACGATCCGCCGCGGTCAGACCGCTTTTCAGCGCCCAGTCGGTATTGACCACTGCCGCATCGAGATCCGGCACCGAGCGACCAATGATGCCGGAATCCAGCTCTTTGATTTTCAGGTGATGGGGATTGTCAGTGATGTCGGCCGTGGTCGCGGCAATGCCGACGCCCGGTTTGAGTTTGATCAGCCCCTGTTGCTGCAGCAGCACCAGACCGCGTGCCTCGTTCGACGGATCGTTAGGCACGCCGATTACCGCTCCGTCTTTCAGAGCGGCGGCGCTTTTCACTTTCTTCGAATAGAGACCGATCGGCCAGACGGCGGTATCGCCGACGCGCACGATATCGTAATGATTGACCTTGATTTGATTATTCAGGAACGGCTGATGCTGGAAGGCATTGGCATCCACTTCACCATTCTGTAACGCTTCGTTGGGCTGATTATAATCATTGAAAATCACGGTTTTCACCGTCAGCCCTTTCGCGGCGGCCTGCTTTATTACTTCACGCCAGACGTCTTCGTCCTCGCCGCTCATGATACCGACCTTCACCGCGGTTTTATCCGCCGCCTGCGCCACTGAAAACGGCGCGACCACGCTGCCGGCAACCAGTAACGCGCCGACGGTTAACAACAATTTATTTTTGGCTGATACAAAGCGTGTGTGCATAAATTATTTCCTGAGTGTTATTATTACGCGAGTCAAAATAAGCTGCCGTGATCGACAGATACGCGCAGTATACGCAGTTGCTTATTCCAGCATTATGATTTATCCGGGAATGCTATTCCTGAAATGAATAAAGCCATGCCGCCGCTCATCGCGCCAAAAGGCCCCGGGCGGCTGTGCTACCATGCCTGTTTGATTGACCGTTATTGAGCGCTATGTCGGATACCACACCCAAACGTAAAAATGACCCGGAAGGGTTGAAAAAACGCATCCTCGCGGGTGCGCTGCAAACCTTCGCCGAATACGGTATGCAGGGCGCGCGAATGGAGCAGATTGCTGAACTGGCACAGACCACCAAGCGCATGGTGGTGTATCACTTCATCAACAAAGAGAAGCTGTATATTGAGGTGCTGGAGCAGGTGTATCAGGCGATCCGCCAGCATGAAACCGGCCTGAATCTTACTACGCTGGAACCGGAAGAGGCGATGATCAAACTGGTGGAAGCCAGTTTTGACTATCACGTCACGCATCCCGATTTTATGCGCCTGGTGTGTACAGAAAACCTGCTGCGCGGGCGTTACATCATGCAGTCGGAGCGCATCAAAGCGATGAACAAAAGTACCCTCGATTTGCTGGATGACATCCTGTCCCGCGGCCAGCGTCAGGGCATCTTTATTGACGGCCTGGATACCGTGGACGTACACCGCCTGCTCAGCAGTATTTGTGTACATCACGTCTCCAACCGCTACACCTTCCACACGCTGTTTACCCCCCACGACAGTGAAGAGGACAGTATTCGCCGCAACCGTCAGCTGGCGGTGACGGCCACGCTGCGCTATATCCGCAAAGCCCCGTAATCTGCGGGTTCGCTGTGATGGTCTACGCTTGATCAAATAAACGGGACCGTGACAGACCTCAGATTAAGGAACGCTGTAGTGAAGAAAGATGCTCTCCTCTATCCGTTACGCAACACGCAAAATACCGATGACACGCCTGCGCTCTGGAACTGGGCGCAAAATTCGGTAGTTGGCCAGCGCCAGCAGTTGCATCAGCCGCGCAGTGAAGCTGAGTTGCAACAGCTGTTGCGTGACTCGCACGGCAAAGTGCGCGTGCTCGGCAGCCGTTTGTCGCCCGGTCGCATGCTGTGCGTACAGCCGCAGGACGTACTGCTGGATCTCAGTGCGCTGCGCGGCATCCTCGCTCAGGATGAAGAGAGCGTAACGTTTGCCGCGGGCACGCCGCTACAGCAGGTGTATGACAGCCTGACAAAGATGGATCGCATGCTCGCCTCTTCGCCCGGCGTGATAGCGGTGCAGACGCTGGCCGGCGCGCTGGCAACCGGCACCCACGGTCAGGGCCTGGCACAGAGTTCGCTGGCGGACGAAGCGCTGCATATCCGCATGGTGCTGGCCGATGGCAGCGTGCGCGAGTTTCAACGCGACGACGCCGATTTCCCGGCGGCGATGGTGTCACTTGGCGCGCTCGGCATCGTCACCGCCATTACCTTGCGCACTCAGCCATTTCGCCTGTTTACCTGCCATAAATTCGCGGCGTCTGCCGATTCACTGGAGCAGGATTTGCTGACGTGGAATGAGCAGCACGAACTCAGCAAAGCCTGGTGGTTTGTCGATGACAACCTGATGCATGTCTGGAACGCCGATGTCGCCAGTGCCGAGGACAGCCAGGCGTGGTACGACCATCAGCGCGAAGTGATTGAGCACGGCGATCAGGCCGACAGCAGCCTCAACGACACCATTGATCAGACGCTCGAACACATGCATCGCGACACGCAGATTCACGGTAAAGGCGGCAAACAGTTCCGTACCGTCACCCGCTTCCGTGATTTCACCGACATCAGCGGCGATATCTACCAGCTGTTTTGTCGTGGCATTGCCGTACCGCAGATCAACGTTGAGATTGGCGTGCCGCTGGCCAAAACGCCGGAAATTATCAGCAAGATCAAAGCCTGGTACGCGCAGAATCGTCCGCACATGCACTATCCCATCATCCTGCGCTGTACCGGCGCTTCACAGGCGTGGATGAGCCCGGCGCATCAGCAGCCGACCTGCTTTTTTGGCTTCGTGGTGTATTACGCGGATGACGGCTCGCTGTCGCAGGACGGACTGCATTTCCTCACCGAAGTGGAAAAACTGCTGGCGGCGGAAGGCGGACGTCCGCACTGGGGTAAATATTACGATCCGCAGCGCTATCAGTGGCGCGCCATCTATCCGCAGTGGGATGCGTTTCGTGCGGTGCGTGAACAGCTGGATCCGACGCACCGCTTTAGCAATGACTATGTCACGGCTTTGTTTGATTGATTGAGTTTGATGGGGAGAATTTATGTACGCCTGGGTAACGCTGTTAACGCAGCCGGAATATTATGTCGGGGTGAAAGCGCTGCATCGCTCACTCAAACGCAGCGAAACGCGCTGGCCGCTGATTGTGATGGTCACCGATGCCATCGACCTGAGCATGCGCGAAGCATTACAGGCGCTGGGCTGCGTGATCCATCCGGTCCAGCCGCTGATGCCGGACGCCGCGCTGGAGCAGCATTATGCCTCGGCACAGTTTGGTGAAGTGTGGAGCAAGCTGCGCGCCTGGGAGCTGACCGGCTGCGAGCGCGTGGTGTTTCTTGATGCCGATATGCTGGTGCTGCGCAACATGGATGAGCTGTTTACGCTTGACCTCGGCAAGCATGCGCTGGCGGCCTGTCACGCCTGCCGCTGCAACCCGAACCAAATCGCCAGCTATCCAGACAGCTGGCAGCCGGAGCATTGCCATTATACCTGGCAGGCGCGCGGTGAAACGCCTCCCGCCGGTCTTGATAACTATCTCAACGGCGGCTTTCTGGTGCTGCAGCCGGATCAGGCGGTATTCGACTGGCTGCAGCAGAAAGTGGCTGAGATTGACGACCTGCGCCGCTATCCGTTCTCCGAACAGGATTTGCTCAATGAAGTGTTTGCCGGGCGCTGGCTGCCGCTGCCGTACATCTACAACGCGCTGAAAACCCTGCCGTTCCAGCATGCCGGCTTATGGCATGACGACGAGGTGAAGAATCTGCACTACATTCTCGCCAAACCGTGGAAGCGCGATCTGAACCAGCCAGAGGCGCAGCGCGACCGTTATTATGCGCTGGATAAGCTGTGGTGGGAGCTGGGCGCGGATTAATGGCTGGTAGCGGCGCGATTTATCGCGCAATGGTTGGTCGCCATAAATGGCGACCCTACAGAATCTAAAAAGGGGTCAAAGCCTTTGCTGAATTTCCCAGGGTGCGCATTTATGCGCACCTGGTAACGGCGCGATTTATCGCGCAATGGGTTGGTCGCCATAAATGGCGACCCTACAGGGTTGAATACGGGTTACAAGGTCTGGGTGCGTTCGTGAAGGACGCGTTGTCGCCATCAATGGCAACCCTGCAAAATCTAATACGCGTCAAAAGACCTTGCCGCATTTCCCAGGGTGTGAATTTATGCACACCTGGTAGCGGCGCGATTTATCGCGCAATGGTTGGTCGCCATCAATGGCGACCCTACAGGGTTTAATGCGGGTTACAAGGTCTGGGTGCGTTCGTGAAGGACGCGTTGTCGCCATCAATGGCAACCCTGCAAAATCTAATACGCGTCAAAAGACCTTGCCGCATTTCCCAGGTTGCGCATTTATGCGCACCTGGTAGCGGCGCGATTTATCGCGCAATAATTGTGCGCTTCCCTGCGCACTGTCGCTTAACGCCAGCCGAGCTCTGGCGCGACGTGGGTCAGAATGCTGTCGATCACGTGCGCACAATAATCCACGCCAAGCTGATTAGGGATGGTCAGTAACAGGGTATCGGCTTCCGCAATCGCTTCATCCTGTGCCAGCTGTTTGATCAGCTGCTCCGGCTCTGCGGCATAGCTACGCCCAAAGATGGCGCGGGTTTTCTCATCGAGGAAGCCGACGGAATCCTGCTCCTGTCCGCCGCGACCAAAGTAAGCGCGGTCGGTGTCGTTCATCAGGGCAAAAATACTGCGGCTGACCGACACGCGCGGCGCACGCTGATGCCCTGCCGCCTGCCAGGCTTCTTTATAGGCGCGAATCTGCTTCGCCTGCTGCACATGGAACGGTTCGCCGGTCTCGTCATCCTTGAGCGTCGAGCTCTGCAAATTCATCCCCAGCTGGGCCGCCCAGATCGATGTGGCATTCGAGCCGGAGCCCCACCAGATACGCTCGCGCAGGCCTTCGGAATACGGCTCGAGGCGCAGCAGTCCCGGTGGATTCGGGAACATCGGCTGCGGATTGGGTTTAGCAAACCCTTCGCCGCGCAGCACTTCCAGCAGCTCTTCGGTGTGACGACGTCCCATATCCGCATCGGTTTCCCCTTCGCGCGGATTGAAGCCAAAGTAGCGGTAGCCTTCAATCACCTGCTCCGGCGAGCCACGGCTCAGGCCGAGCTGCAAACGGCCGTTGGCGATCAGGTCCGCTGCCCCGGCGTCTTCCGCCATATACAGCGGATTTTCGTAACGCATGTCGATCACACCGGTACCAATCTCGATGCGGCTGGTTTTGGCACCGACCGCCGCCAGCAGCGGAAACGGTGAACTCAGCTGGCGGGCAAAGTGGTGTACGCGGAAATAGGCACCGTCGGCACCCAGTTCTTCGGCGGCGACGGCCAGGTCAATCGACTGCAGCAGCACATCCTGCGCCGAACGGGTGGCCGAGTGTGGTGACGGGGTCCAGTGACCGAAAGATAAAAAACCAATTTTTTTCATGCTAAATGCTCCTCGCGGGCCAGAACGGCGCCGGCGTCATCAATCAGAATTCGATGAGGTAAGGTTACGCCTGTGCGAAGAGGACTGATAGCCAATAGTTTTCGCGCGCTTCTTCAACTTTTTTGCATAACAAAGCAATTTTCCGTCTTTGTGTTTATCACGCGTATCGCGCATCGTGAGCGCATCTTTTCCCGTCTCGCTGACTGAATTCATGAACATGGTCAAAGGAACCTCCGCCTACCTCAGTACCCAACAGCGCGAAGTGGTGCACCAGCTGGCGCGCAGCTGGCTATGGCGCAGCGAATTGCCGACCTGGCTGTTAATCATTACCGTTTATAGCGGCTGGTTCGCCAGCGTGCTGTACTGGCAAACGCTGGGCCTGCCCCTCGCCACGCTGCTGCTGATCCTGTTCACCACCTGGTATTTGTCGCTGCAGCATGAACTGATTCATGGCCATCCGACGCGCCTGCCGCGCCTTAATCAGCTGTTTGGCACGCTGCCGCTGGCGGTGTGGTATCCGTATGGTCTCTACCGGGATTCGCACCTGGCGCATCACCGCAACCACACCCTGACCGATCCGCATGATGATCCGGAAACCTATTATCTGTCGCCGGCGCACTGGGCACGGCTCAAACCCTGGCAACAGCGCGTTATCCATCTGCGTAATACCTTTCCGGGTCGTCTGCTGCTGGGACCGCTGCTGGATATCCTCGCCACGCTGCGCGCGCTGACGCAAAGCGTGGTGCAGCGCGACGTGCCGGCGATGATGATGTGGCTGGTGCACCTGCTACTGCTGGCCGGACTGTTTTACTGGATCAGCCTGCGCGGCTTTTCCCCGTTGTGGCTGGTGCTGGCGGTGAGCTATCCGGCGCTGATGCTGACCAAGGTGCGCTCATTTTACGAACATCGTGCCGATGAGGCGCCACTGGCGCGCTCGGTGAATAACGAAGCGGCCTGGCCGTGGCGCCTGCTGTTCCTGAATCTCAACTATCATTCTGTACATCACGATCTGCCCGGTTTACCCTGGTACGGTCTGCGCAAAGTCTATTTGCTCTACCGCGACGGCTACTATCAGCGTAATCAGGGTTTTCGCGTTGCCGGTTACGGCGAATGGATGAAGCGCTTCTGGCGTCAGCCGATCGACGTTAACGCCCACCCGGGACACCACAAGGACGCACAGAATGCACATCATCTCTTTACCGATGTACGACATCGACCACCCGAGCACGCTGGCCATGACCTCAGTGCTGACGCGGCTGCTGGCGAAGCGCGGCGTGCAGGCTGAGGTACAGTGGCACGACGACCTGCTGCCACACTGGCGTGATGACAATCTACTGCTGAGTCAGACCTGCGGCTATCCGCTGGTCGCGCTATTGCCTGACGTGCAACTGGTGGGCACGTTTCAGTCCAATGCGCCTGGCTGCCATGACCTGCGCTATCGCAGCTGGCTGGTGGCGCGGCAGGAAGATGAGAACCTGAGCCTCGCCGATTTCCGCGGCCGTCGCGCAGTGTGCAACAGCAATGACTCACACTCCGGATACAATTCGCTGCGCTACGTGGTCGCGCCGCTGGCCCAGGACGGCAAATTCTTCGCCACTACCCGGTTCAGCGGCAGCCACCGCCAGTCGCTGGCCGCGCTGCGCGCCGGACAGGCCGACCTCGCCGCGATTGATTGCATCACCTGGGCGCTGCTGCGCAAATACCGGCCGCAGGAGCTGCAGGGCTTAGCCATCATCGGCGAAACCCCGCTGTGTGCCGCGCTGCCGCTGATAACCTCAGCGAAAACCGACAGTCTGCTGCTGGAAAAGCTGCGCAGCACGCTGTTTGAGCTGGCCAATGTGGAGGACTACAAGGATGTGATGAAGGCCAACCTGCTGGCGGGCTTTTCTGTGCCGCAGCGCGACTGGTTTGACGAGGTTAAACGCTGGGAAGATGACGCCGCCGCGCTGGGCGTGACGGCGCTGTAAATAAAGCACTAACCGGCGGCATCCCTGCCGCCAGCGGGCTTACTGAGCGCGAGCAGCGATAATCGCCTCTGCGACGTTACGCGGTGCTTCGGCGTAGTGGGCAAACTCCATGCTGTACGTGGCGCGGCCCTGCGACATTGAGCGTAGCGTGGTGGCGTAGCCAAACATCTCGGCCAGCGGCACTTCAGCACGGATAATGCGCGCGCCGAAACGCTCGTCCATGCCCTGCAGCGTGCCGCGCCGGGATGACAAATCGCCCATCACGCCGCCGGCGTACTCTTCCGGCGTCTCCACTTCCACCTGCATCACCGGTTCAAGTATCACCGGATCGGCCTGCTTCGCTGCCGCTTTGAAGCCAAAGATCGCCGCCATGCGGAACGCCATCTCGGACGAGTCAACGTCGTGATAAGAGCCAAACGTCAGCGTAGCTTTGATGTCGACCACCGGATAACCGGCCAGCACGCCGCTGTTCAGCGCTTCGCGAATGCCCTTCTCCACCGAAGGAATGAATTCGCGCGGTACCACGCCGCCTTTGGTCGCGTCTTCAAAGGCGAAACCGCTTCCGGCCGCCTGCGGCTCGAGCGTCAGCACCACGTGACCATACTGGCCCTTACCGCCCGACTGACGTACAAATTTCCCTTCTACCTCGCGCACCGTTTTGCGGATGGTCTCACGGTAAGTTACCTGCGGCCGGCCAATATTGGCTTCCACGCCAAACTCGCGTTTCAGACGGTCGACGATGATTTCCAGATGCAGTTCGCCCATGCCGGAAATGATGGTCTGACCGGACTCCTCATCGGTGTGCAGCCGGAACGACGGATCCTCTGCCGCCAGCCGCTGCAGCGCCAGCCCCATTTTTTCCTGATCGCCTTTGGTCTTTGGCTCTATCGACAGCGAAATCACCGGATCGGGAAATTCCATGCGCTCCAGCGTGATTACCGCATCAGGATCGCACAGCGTTTCGCCGGTGGTGACCTCTTTCAGCCCGACGCAGGCGGCAATATCGCCGGCGCGGATCTCATCAATTTCGATGCGATCGTTAGCCTGCATCTGCACGATGCGGCCAATGCGCTCTTTACGCCCTTTCACCGCGTTCCACACGCTGTCACCCTTGCGCAGTACGCCAGAATAGACGCGCACAAAGGTCAGCTGACCGACGTAAGGATCGCTCATCAGCTTGAACGCCAGCGCCGAGAAAGGTTCCTCATCGTCAGCATGGCGTTCGTCGTGTTCGCCGCGCTCGTTGATGCCGGCGACCGGTGGCACGTCGAGCGGTGAAGGCATCAGTTCGATGACCGCATCGAGCATGCGCTGCACCCCTTTGTTTTTAAACGCGCTGCCGCACAGCATCGGCTGGATTTCGCCCGCCAGCGTGCGCTGCCGCAGCCCGGCAATCACCTCGTCTTCACTGAGATCGCCCTGCTCCAGATAGCGATCCATCAGCGTTTCGCTGGCTTCTGCCGCTGCTGCCACCATGTTTTCCCGCCACTCCGCCGCCTGCGCCTGCAGCGCGTCCGGAATCGGCGCATAGCTAAAGCTCATGCCCTGGCTGGCGTCGTCCCAGTAGATGGCGCGCATTTTGTTGAGATCGATGACCCCGCTGAACTGCTCTTCAGCGCCGATGGGAATGACAATCGGCACCGGATGCGCCTGCAGGCGATCTTTCATCATCTGCACCACGCGGAAAAAGTCCGCGCCCTGGCGGTCCATCTTGTTGACGAACGCAATGCGCGGTACGTGGTATTTATTCGCCTGCCGCCAGACGGTTTCTGACTGCGGCTGAACGCCACCGACCGCGTCGTACACCATCACGGCACCATCCAGCACGCGCATTGAGCGCTCCACTTCAATGGTGAAGTCAACGTGTCCGGGAGTATCAATGATGTTGATACGGTGCGGCGTGAAGCTGCCGTCCATGCCCGGCCAGTAGCAGCTGACCGCCGCCGAGGTGATGGTAATGCCGCGCTCCTGCTCCTGCGCCATCCAGTCGGTGGTTGCCGCGCCATCGTGCACTTCACCCAGCTTGTGGCTCATTCCGGTGTAAAACAGGATGCGCTCAGTGGTGGTGGTTTTACCGGCATCGATGTGCGCGGAGATGCCGATGTTGCGATAACGTTCGATGGGGAGGGGTCGGGGCATGATGCGTCCTTAGTCTGTTGACGAAAAAAACCGGCAGGCACCATTGCCCGCCGCTGTGCCCCAGCATAAACCCATTGTACGAATGAATACGAACAGTTTGAGCTTTTTTTGCTCATCGCTGAGATTGTCACGGTTTTCCGCATTTGCGGTGTGGCGCAGTGACGCGCAGCGCTTTAAGGTAAGGCTTTCATGCTTAACGGGAAAACAGTCCATGCGTATTCTGATTGTGGGAGCCGGTGCCACCGGCGGGTACTTTGGCGCGCGCCTGGCGCAGGCCGGCCGTGATGTGACCTTTCTGGTGCGCGAGCGCCGCCAGCAGCAGCTGCAACAGACCGGACTGATGCTGCAAACGCCGGAAGGCAGCACGGTGCTGCAGCCGCAGCTGGCGCTGGCCTCGACGCTGACCGGTGATTACGATCTGATTATCCTGACGGTGAAAAGCTTTGCGCTGGAACAGGCGATGGAAGACATCGCCCCGGCGGTTGGGGCGCAGACGCTGATCATGCCGATCCTCAATGGTATGCGTCACATTGATACGCTGCGCGCACGTTTCGGTGACAAGGTGATTGGCGGGCTGTGTAAGATTCACGCCACGCTGGGCGAGCACGGCGAAGTGATGCAGCTGTCGCCGCTGCACGTGCTTTACTACGGCGCGCTGGACGGCAACAACGATGCCCGTCTGGCGCGCGTGGATGCCGCGCTGCGTGATGCGCAGTTTGATAGCGTATTCGCCGATAACATTATCAGTGAGCTGTGGGAGAAGTGGCTGCTGCTGAGCACGCTGGGTGCCGTGTGCTGTGTGGCGCGCGGCAATACGCAGCACATCCTGCGTTCAGCCGGTGGTGAAGCGCTGTTACAGGGCATTTTCGCCGAGGTGCTGGCGGTGATCACCGCCGATGGCTACCAACAGCGTCCGGCCGTGACGGCGAAGATTTATGAGACGCTGAACAATCCTGATGCGGCGATGACCTCATCCATGTACCGCGATTTAACCCAGGGCTATGATATCGAAGCCGATCAGATCATCGGTGATTTGCTGGTGCGCGGCGCACGCCATGCGGTGGCGACGCCGCTGCTGAACGCGGTGTATGTGAATTTGCAGGTGTATTTGCAGACGCGGTGATCGGTCCGGTGCGTGGCGTGCCAGGTGCGCATGAATGCGCCCCCTGTTATTTGTGCGACATGTCATTGCGGCACCAGCCAGTCGCACAAACCGTAGCGGCGCGATTTATCGCGCAATGTGCATTTCCGCACCGCGGCCGGTTGCGCAATAAATTGCGCCGCTACGGATAGTGCAAATTATTATTTTACTCAATCACATATGCTTTAGGTGACGGCTTAACCCAACCGCGACTGCACGCCGGGCAGCTGCATCAGGCGCTGCCAGGCTGCTTCGACCGCGTCGGGTACATCAACGTGACCGAAGAACCCCTTGCCGTTCGGGCCGTAGCCGCTGGCGTCGTCACGCAGGCGCTGCACCTCGCCCATCAGCAGCGACAGGAAACGCTCCACTGACCACAACCCCTGCGGCGGCGCGCCAACGATGCGCAGCATGCCCGCATCCATCATCACCTGCGGCACAAACACCGGCCAGCTGATGAATTCCGGCGCATGCTCACGATCGCGCCACTGCCAGCGGAAGGTCTCCCAGCTGCGGCGCTGCATCAACGGATCCTGCACCAGCAGTACGCGCTGCGGCTGCCACTGCTGCTCATCCAGCAGGCGCTGGCTCAGGGCGGCATTTTCGCCACAGTTGCGCGAGGCGGTTTCCAGCAGCAGCTGATCGTCAGGCAGCTCCGCGAACACGCGCGCCATCTCGCCCAGCAGCTGCGCTTCGCCCTTGCCGGCGGTGTCGATCTGGCGATAGAGCGGATGGCTGGCAATCATCGCGGCCAGTAGCGCGGTTGAGTGACCGATGCCGCCGCTGATCAGCAAGGGCAGCTGATATTTCTTCGCCAGCGCAATTACCGCTTCGACGTTCGGCAGCACCGCATGTCCGGCAAGTATGGCTAAATCGACCTCCAGCGTACCGTCCTTTGGCAGCTGATCGAGCGCCAGCCAGGCGGCAATGGTGTTGATATCCTGAATTTGATGGTCATTGAGCTGCATCACTTTCTCCTTGCGTTATCACTGGCAGTGTAACGCCTTAATACCGCGACGGCAGGGAAAAATTTGCTACACTCGCCGCATTCTCATCAGGAGGGATCAATGACAGCGCGTTCCGTAACGCTTGACGATGTCGCCCGGCTGGCTGGCGTCTCCTATCAAACGGTTTCCCGGGTGCTGAACCATTCGGCGCAGGTGTCACCCCGCACCCGTGCGCGGGTGGAAGCCGCGATGCAGCAGCTCAGCTACGTGCCAAACCGGGTCGCGCAGCAGCTGGCCGGCAAGGCCACGCGCACGCTCGGTCTGGCGACCAGCGATCTGGCGCTAATGGCGCCAGCGCAGATTGCTTCGGCGATTCAGCAGCGCGCGGCGGCGCAGGGCTATCATCTGGTGATCGCCATGGCCAATGCCACCAGCCACGCACAGGACACGGTACATGAACTGCTGGCGCAGCGCGTCGATGCTCTGCTGATCAACCTGCCGCTGGATGCCGCGCAGGCGGCGCAGATTCAGCAGCAGTGCGGCAGCAAACCGACGCTGTTTCTGGATGTGGAGCGCAGCGCGGCCGTGGCGCAGTGTCAGTACCGGAGCACCAGCGGTGCGCAGCAGGCGGTGGATCATCTGGTGGCGCTCGGCCACCGGCAGATTGGCGTGCTGAACGGGCCTGCCAGCTCCGCGTCAGCGCGGGCGCGATTTAGCGCCTGGCAACAGGCGCTGGCGCGTCATCAGCTGGTGCCGGACTGCGTACTGAGCGGCGACTGGAGCGCAGCGTCCGGCTATCAGGCGCTACTGACACTGCTGCCCGACCAGCTGCCGCAGGCGCTGCTGGTGGCTAACGATCAAATGGCGCTGGGCGCGATGCGCGCGCTGCATCAGCATGGCGTACGAATTCCGGCGGAGATGTCGATCATCGGTTACGACGATACGGCGGAGAGCGCGTGGTATCAGCCACCGCTGACCACGGTGCGCCAGGATTTACAGCAGTTAGGCACGGTGAGCGTCGATCGTCTGCTGGCGCAGCTGGAGGGAGAGATGCCGGACAGTCAGCCGCTGGAGACCGAACTGGTCCTGCGCGCCACCACGGCGCCGCCGTTGCAGCAGCAGGTGGATGTGGCGGAGATTGCGCAGCAGTTACAGCAGCTGGCGCGGGCATTAAAAAGGTCGCCGTAAAGGGCGACCCTGGAACAAAACGCGGCTATCGAGCCCGTGAAGCTTACTGCCCTTTTGGTTCGCCCATCGCTTTGAGCTTTTTCGACAGCTCGCGACGCTCTTTCGACAGATCGGCGTTTTTGATGATGTACTCGTCCACGCGATCTTCATAATCCACGCGCATGCTGGCGATGATTTCCTGAATCGCTTCCACGCTCATACCAGGTTTGATGTACTCGCTCAGGTTGTCCAGCAGCAACACACGTTTCTGGTTATCACGGATTTTCTTTTCGTTGTCCGTAATTTCGCGCTGCAGTTTGTTTTTACGACGAAACATACGCACAAACTCCAGTACGTCCTGAAATGATTGCTTGGCATTTTCCATGTTGGCACCTTTCTTGTGGCCTGCCGCGGCAGGCAAAATAGTCATAAACCGGGAAGACATTTAGCTTAGCGGCTTATAAGCCGGGTTCGCAATTTTCACCGCTAAATTCGGACTGGCACTTATCTTAGCGCAAAGAAAGGGCAATTCGCACTAAGTCATTGCCTGAGAAAACTATTTGCGCAGCGCCAGACGCACCAGGTCTGTCATGCGCTCCAGCTGGCGCGCCTGCTCCAGACTCAGCCAGACGTAACCGTAAATCGCGGTAGTCTCCAGCCGCGCGCTGCCGTTGGCGATCAGCGCTTCCAGTTCCTGGGTAATGGCTTCCAGCTCGTGGCTGTTGGCAATCACCTGTTCGGTCTCGCCTTTCACCATCAGCGCCGCCAGCGCGTTCAGGGTGTTCTCGGTCATCTGCTGCGTGCGGCGTAGCGTCGGCGCGTTAAGTAAAATCAGATGGCTTTCGCGCGATGCCCACCAGGCTTCAATCTGCATCTGCATGGTGTTAACCATATTACGGTTAATGGTCTGAATGGCTTCAAACACCGATTTAGGGATGCGCGTCTCTTTGCTCGCCGGCTCCAGCAGCGCGCGCATTTTGATCACGCTGGTGAGCAGCTTCTGGAAGCGCGGATTGAGGCGCGGCTTCTCCACCAGATTGGCAGAAAAGCCAGCGTGATGAATCTTCGCCATGTTGATAAAGGCGTCCGACAGCTGAATGCGCCAGTGAGTATAGGCGCGCTGCGCCCAGATGGCACTGAACAGCAAGGCCATCAGTGAGCCGAGAATCACATCGCCGCCGCGCCACAGCGCCACGGTGAAATCGCCGGCCGGCGCGCCGACCACCACGCCGAGCGTGATGCCGATCAGCAGTGCCATATACGGGTGTTTGCCCAGCGTCAGATAGCCGCAGACGATCATCACGATAAAGCACCACACCAGCATCAGCGGCAGTGACAGCAGCTCCAGCTTCAGCGCGATCAGCCCTGATATCAGCCCGGCAAAGGTACCGCTGATACGCTGCACCACGCGCGGCAAAACATTGCCCCAGGTGGAGATCGGTCCCATCACCACCACCAGCGTAATCAGCGGCCAGGTGCCTTCCGGAATATCGGTCAGACGGACAAACAGAAAGCACAGCACAAAGGCGATAGCGATGCGTACGCCGTGCACGGCGCGGTAGTGGCGGTAAAACCAGAACTCAATCGGAGAGATGGGCTTGTCAGCGCGTAACATGGTGGTCCGGATGCGATAAAAATTTGCGCGCTATGTTACCCTGGCACAGCACGAACATTGAGGGGCTGGCGCAACTTTTTGCGCAATAATACAACTGCGCTACATCTTGTTTTCTCAGTGCACACAAGGATGTAACGCAGCGGTTGCTTATTGCCCGACGGCTTACAGTTTCTGTTTCACGTAATCGCTGATGCGCGTGATGATGCCTGCTTCATCGACCGACTGCAGCGCGTACAGCGGATAGCTGGCCAGCTGCTTGTCTTTATCCAGCACCTGAATTTCGCCCACCTGCTCGCCGGCTTTCAGTGGCGCTTCGAGGTCTTTACGATTGATCACGTACTTCGCCATTACGTTCGACACTTCGCTGCGCGGCAGTGACAGGTAGATATCTTCGGTGGTACCGACGTCCACTTTGTGCGGGTTGCCGTACCAGACGTTTTCGCTGCCGATCTTTTTCCCGGCGTGGAACAGCTGCACGGTGTCGAAGTTGTTCTGTCCCCACACCAGCAGTTTACGCGCCTGCTCTTCACGTCCCTTTGAACTTTTCCCGCCCATGATCACCGCAATCAGACGATGGCGACCGACAATGTTCGAGGCGACGATATTGAACCCGGCGCTCTCGGTGTGGCCGGTTTTCATGCCGTCGACGTGCAGATTCTGATCCCACAGCAGGCCGTTACGGTTGTTCTGGGTAATGCCGTTGAAGCTGAGGGTTTTCTCGCTGTACATGGCGTAGAAATCCTGCTCACCGTTGATGATGGCGCGCGACAGCACCGCCAGATCGCGCGCGGTGGTGTGCTGCCCCGGCGCATCGAGACCGTGCACGGTTTCGAAGTGGGTGTGCGTCAGGCCGAGTTTCTGCACGTAGCTGTTCATCATGTTGACGAAGCTCTCCTGGCTGCCGGCCACATAGTCGGCCAGCGCCACGCAGGCGTCGTTGCCGGAATCGATGATCACGCCGCGCATCAGGTCGCGCACGGTGACTTTATCGCCCGGCTTAAGAAACATCAGCGACGAGCCTTTAAACACCGGATTGCCGGCGGCCCACGCGTCTTTACCCACCGTGACCACATCGTCGCGGGTGATTTTCTTCTGATCGACCGCGCGGTCGACGACATAACCAGTCATCAGTTTGGTCAGGCTGGCCGGGTTGCGCTCCGCGTCCGGGTTGCCCGCGGTGAGGATCTGCCCGGTGGTGGCGTCCATCAGCACCCAGGACGCGGCATCAATGGCCGGCGGCGTCAGGGGAAACGGCATGCTGTCATCCGCGTGCGCCAGCGATGCCCAAACAATCATTCCAGATACAGTTACCAACAGACGCCTTTTCAACACTTCTTCCTCAACATCAAATAAATGAATTTACCGCCGCACGTTTTACGGCAAATAGCGCTTTGATATCTGAATAAATTGAAAAAAAGTATGAACCGCGGACAAATGCTGCGCGCCCGCTCGCAGCGATGGCGATCGAGGTTGTGCTGTACCGGGCTGACGACTATTCTGTGCGTTGATTTTCCATAGCCAGGATAACGCCGTGCCCGCCTCTGAGTTCACTTTTCTGTTCCACGATTATGAAACCTTCGGCAAAAGCCCGTCGCTGGATCGTCCGGCGCAATTTGCAGGCCTGCGCACCGACAAAGCCTTTAACGCCGTGGGCGAACCGCAGGTATTTTACTGCCAGCTCGCGGACGATTACCTGCCGCAGCCAGAAGCGGTAATGATCACCGGTATCACGCCGCAGGTGGCCAACGCGCGCGGCGTGCCGGAAGTGGAGTTTGCTCAGCGCATTCACGCGCTGTTCAGCGAACCGCAGACCTGTGTGATCGGTTACAACAACGTGCGCTTCGATGACGAAGTGACGCGCAATATCTTCTACCGCAACTTTATCGACCCGTATGGCTGGAGCTGGCAGAACGGCAATTCGCGCTGGGATCTGCTCGACGTGATGCGCGCCTGTTATGCGCTGCGCCCGGAAGGCATCGTCTGGCCGGAGAACGACGACGGTTTCCCGAGCTTTAAGCTGGAGCATCTCACCCAGGCTAACGGCGTGGCACACGAACAGGCGCACGATGCCATGTCCGATGTGTACGCCACGCTGGCGATGGCAAAGCTGGTGCAGGAGAAGCAGCCGAAGCTGTTTGAGTTTCTGTTTACCCATCGCAACAAGCAGAAACTGATGACGCTGATTGATATTCCGCAGATGAAGCCGCTGGTGCACGTTTCCGGCATGTTCGGCGCAGCGCGCGGTAATACCAGCTGGATTGTGCCGCTGGCATGGCATCCGGATAACAAAAACGCGCTGATCGTGGCCGATCTGGCCGGCGACATGACGCCGCTGCTGACACTGTCGCCGGATGAGTTGCGCGAGCGGCTGTATACGCGACACAGCGATCTGGGCGATTTGCCGGCGGTGCCGATCAAGCTGGTGCACATCAATAAGTGCCCGGTTCTGGCCCCGGCCAATACATTGCGCCCGGAAGATGCCGAACGACTGGGTATCGATCGTCAGCACTGTCTGGCGAATCTGGCCCTGCTGCGCCAGCATGCCGAAGTGCGGGAAAATGTGGTGACGCTGTTTGCCGAAGCGGAGCCGTTCACGCCGTCGGAGGATGTTGATGCGCAGCTGTATGACGGCTTCTTCAGCGACGCCGATCGCGCCGGCATGAACATCCTGCGTCAGACGCCGCCGCAGAACCTGCCGGCGCTCGATTTGACCTTTGAGGATAAGCGTATCGCGAAGCTGCTGTTCCGCTATCGCGCCCGCAACTTCCCTGGCACGCTGGATGATAAAGAGCAGCAGCGCTGGCTGCAGCACCGCCGCGAGCAGCTTAATGCGGAGCGGGTGCAGGCGTTTTTGCTGGAGCTGGAGTCGCTGGCCAGTTTACATGAGGGCGATGCAGAGAAGATGGCGCAGCTGAAAGCGCTGTATTTGTATGCGCAGGAGCTGGTTTCGTAGCAGGGTTTCGTGCGGGCTGATGCCCTCACCCCGGCCCTCTCCCAGGGGAGAGGGAGAGGTATAGTGCGGGCTGATGCCCTCACCCCGGTGCTCTCCTGCGGGGAGAGGAGTAGTGCGTTTTGGTGCAGCTACCAGGCTGATACCTGACACACGCTCGGGCGGTTCCCTCTCCCGCGGGCGGGAGAGGGTTAGGGTGAGGGAAAGCCTTACACCTCTTCGCTAAACTGCGGTACCGGATTGCGGAACGTGCGGGTCACAAACGCCAGGTAAACAATACCAATCGCCGCCCACACCAGGCCGAGCACCATCGAGGTCTCTTCCAGGTTGATCCACAGCGCACCCACCGTCAGCGCACCCATGATGGGCAGCACCAGATAGTTGAGGTGGTCTTTCAGCGTCTTATTACGCTTCTCACGAATCCAGAACTGGGCAATCACCGACAGGTTCACAAAGGTGAACGCCACCAGCGCACCGAAGTTAATCAGCGCCGTTGCGGTGACCAGGTCGAAGTTGATCGCCAGCAGCGCTACCGCACCAACCAGCAGCACGTTCAGCGACGGCGTGCGGAATTTCGGATGCACGAAGCCAAAGAAACGCTGCGGGAACACACCGTCACGGCCCATCACGTACATCAGACGCGAAACGCCGGCGTGTGCCGCCATGCCGCTGGCCAGCACCGTCACCACCGAGAAAATCAGAATGCCGATCTGCAGCGCTTTACCCGCCACGAACAGCATGATTTCCGGCTGTGAAGAGTCCGGATTCTGGAAACGCGAGATATCCGGGAAGTACAGCTGCAGGAAGTACGAGACGCCAATAAAGATCACCCCACCAATCAGCGCGGTCAGGAAAATCGCGCGTGGAATGGTGCGCTCGGCATCTTTGGTCTCTTCCGACAGCGAACTGATACCGTCAAAGCCAAGGAACGAGAAGCACAGAATGGTCGCACCGGTAATCATCGGCACCACCTGCGCATTTTCAGACCAGAACGGCTTCGTACTGGTCAGCGTACCGGCGCCAATACCGTGTGCCACACCATACACCACCATACCGGTGATCACCGCCATCACCACTACCTGCAGCACCACAATGACGCTGTTGAAGTTGGCCACGGTTTTGATCCCACGCAGGTTGGAGATGGTCATAAACGCCACCAGCAGCACCACGAAAATCCACGACGGAATGCCCGGCACCAGCGACTCAAAGTAGCTTTTCGCCAGCAGGATGTTGATCATCGGCATGAACAGATAGTCCAGCAGTGATGACCAGCCCACCATAAAGCCGACGTGCGGACTGATAGCCTTCTGAGCATAGGTGTAAGCGGAGCCCGCAGATGGGAAGCGGCGTACCAGCTTGCCGTAGCTCACGGCAGTAAACAGTATCGCGATCAGCGCGAAAGCATAAGCGGTGGCGACGTGACCGTCGGTGAGGCCTGACACGATGCCGAAGGTATCAAACAGGGTCATTGGCTGCATATACGCCAGGCCCATCATGACGACCGGGATCAGAGTCAGAGATTTTTTCAGATGTGCACGCTGTGGTGCGGCAGAGGTATTAAGCGACATTGTTCAGGCCCCCTACAGCAACAACTGAGTTCAGTTGTACCACAGGGATACTGCGCAATGTGCTGCAGTGAGAAGTGATATTAGTGTTTGCGATTGTCGCCGCGCCATAATCATCACGGAAGCGAGAACCAGCCTGCGCTGGTGCAATTGTAAACAGTCCCATCTTTGTTCCTCAAATCTCACGCACAAGCGTGTTTCAGTGTCTATCTATCCGGATGCGTGTCCGGCCTCGTTCATGTAGTGAAAGCACCATGCAAAAAAATAACCGACGTAATAAGCGTCGGTTATGTTTTGTCTTTTGCAGGGCGCGTATTTTGCCCCAACTTAGGCCATCGACACAAGATGTTGGATCAATTCTTCTGTCGGTCAGGCGTTCTTTAACATCCAGTCAATTTCCGTGGCGGTGATCAGCCGTTCAAACTCGCGCAGCTCATACTGTTTGCAGCTGTGCCACACGCCGCTGAAACGCTCGCCGAGCAGCTTTTGCAGCGGATAGCTGTTTTCAAACTCGTACAGCGCATCGCTCTGGCGAATCGGCAGTTCCAGCCCTTCCGCCTCGTGGCCATTGCCCTTCACCGGATGCGGTAAGGGTAGCTGATTATCCAGACCGTGCAAGATACCGGCAATAATTGCTGACACCACCAGATACGGATTGGCATCGGCACCCGCCACACGGTACTCGACGCGATGGTTTTCTACATCGCCGCAAGGAATGCGCAGCGCCACCGTGCGATTATTGTGTCCCCATGACGCCTGCAGCGGCACAAACGCCTCCGGCAGGAAGCGACGAAACGCGTTGACGTTGGGTGCCAGCAGCGCCATTGATGCCGGCATCAGATCGATCATGCCAGCCAGCGCCCGCTTCAGCAGCGGCGAATCGCTGCCATCATCCAGCGCAAAGGCGTTGTGGTCGGCGGCATCCAGCATACTGATGTGTACGTGCATGCCGCTGCCCGCATACTCCTCATACGGCTTGGCCATAAACGTGGCGGTCATGCCGTGGTTTTCTGCCACCTGACGCACCAGCCGCTTCAGCAGAATGGCGTCGTCGCAGGCTTTGAGGATATCGCGCGTATGGTGCAGGTTGATTTCGAACTGGCCCGGCGAGGCTTCCGCCAGCGCGCCGTCGGCGGGGATATTCTGCAGTTTCGCCAGCGCGTCGATGTCGCGCAGTACGTCGGCGAAATGGTCGAGATTATCCAGCGAATACACCTGACTCTGCATGTTGCGCTCTTCGCTACCCGGCGCACACGGCGGCTGAATATAGCCTTCGGCATCGCGCTTTTTGTCCACCAGATAGAACTCCAGCTCTACCGCTACCACCGGAAACAGACCGCGATTGCGCAGCTGTTGCCACAGCCGGTTCAGCACGTTTCGGGGTTCAACGTCAAAGGGAGTGCCATCTTGGTCGCACATGGTCAGCAGCAGCTGGGCGATGCGTTGCGGGTCAGAGGCGGAAGGAATTAAGGTCCCGGGGACCGGTATGCAGAGGTTATCAGGTTCGCCGAGCGCCTGTCCGAGGCCGGCTTCCTCGACGGTGTTGCCGAGAATGTCCATGGCGAAAACCGAGGCCGGAAAATAACACCCTTTTTCCAGCTTGGCTAACGCGGAGACGGGAATGCGTTTACCGCGAAATACCCCGTTGAGATCGTTTAACAGAATATCGACATACTGCGTTTCCGGATGGCGTTCCAGCCAGGTTTTCACCTCCAGCTGGAACGCGCTGGTTCGTTTTTCTTCACTGTGTCGCGTGAAGTCTTCTACTTCCACGAGGTTCGTCATCTTCCCACCCGCCCTATACCGTTTAAGATGGTTTGCACATGCTCAAAATAACAGCCACACCTCTAACATAGCTCTAACGCAAATGGTGTGCAAATGTAACAATTCTGTTTGAAGAACAACCAGACGGTTGCTAGATTGACAATATATTGCACACTTTTTCTACTTAGCGCGCAAAACCGGCGAAAATATTGAACAGCAGCGTGGTGACGTAATGGGCATTATTTTTGACAAGACTTTGATTGGCGTAGTGATGTGCCAGAACCCCATCGGCAACCACGTTGGGCAGACCGTGCATAACAAATACCTCGACGCCGTGGTGCTCGCCGGTGGCGTGCCGCTGCCTTTACCGCATCAGCTGATGCACGCGCCGCAGCTATTAGAAAACAGTATGACGCTGCTGGACGGCATTTTGCTCACCGGCAGTCCAAGCAATATTGAACCCTGGCATTACGGTGAAGAGGGTCATGAGGCGCATGCCGATCCATCGCGTGACCGCTTATCCTTTGCGCTTATCACCCACGCCAGCGGGAAAAAAATGCCGATGCTGGGCATCTGCCGCGGTTTGCAGGAGCTGGTGGTCGCCAACGGCGGCGCGCTGCATCGCCAACTGCGTCAGACGCACCTGTTTCAGGAGCACCGCGAAGATGACAGCCAGCCGCTGGAGCAGCAGTACGCGCCGGCGCATCTGGTGCAGCCCGAACCCGACGGCCTGCTGAGCCAGCTGCTGGGCAGCGCTGCCGCGTTCGCGGTCAATTCGCTGCACAGCCAGGGCATCCGCGAGCCTGGCCCGCAGTTACGCATTGAAGCCCGCGCACCGGATGGCCTGATCGAAGCCGTCAGCCTGCGCCAGCATCCGTTTGCGCTGGCGGTGCAATGGCATCCGGAGTGGCAATCCGCTCGCGATCCGGTCTCGCGCCGTTTATTCGAGGCCTTTATCCACGCCGCAGCACGTTATCACAAGGAAAAGCAGCCATGAATGATGCCACTCTGGCGCCCGGACGACGCTTATCGCAAATCCGGCAGGAGTTGGGATTGTCTCAGCGTCGCGTCGCTGAGTTGTCAGGTTTAACACACAGCGCCATCAGTACCATTGAGCAGGATAAAGTCAGCCCGGCAGTCAGCACGTTACAAAAGCTACTCAAAGTGTATGGGCTGTCGCTGTCGGAGTTTTTCTCGGAGCCGAAAGTGAATGCCACGCCGCGCATCATCGTACGGCCGGATGATTGCGTTGAGATCGGCAGCCTCGGTGTTTCTTTACAGCTGATTGATAACGGTGCAGCGAAGCGCGCGCTGGCGATGCTGCTGGAGCGCTACGAGCCGGGGGCCAGTACCGGTGAAAAGCTGCGCCATCCGGGGGAAGAGACCGGCACGGTGCTGGAGGGGGAAATCACCCTGGTGGTGAACGGTCAGAGTTATCACCTTAACCGCGGCGAAAGCTACGTGATTGACACCGGTTTGCCGCACAGTTTTACCAATACGTCAGATCAGCCGTGTCGCATTGTCAGCGCGCATACGCCCGCCAATTTCTGAGTTCACGCGCTACAGGAGGTTATGATGCACCACGTGCAAAGTTATTACGCTGCGACCGCCAATGCGCACGCGCCGTGGCCGCAGCTGCATGAGAGCATTCAGTGTGACGTCTGCATCATCGGCGGTGGGTTTACCGGGCTCTCTTCCGCGTTGTTTCTCACCGAAGCCGGTTACGATGTGGTGGTGCTGGAAGCGGCCCGCGTCGGCTTCGGCGCCAGCGGCCGCAACGGCGGCCAGGTGGTGAATTCTTACAGCCGCGATGTCGATGTGATTGAGCAGCGCTACGGCAAACAGACTGCGCAGATGCTGGGCAGCATGATGTTCGAAGGGGCGGAGATTATCCGAGACCGCATCGATCGTTACGCCATCGCCTGCGACTATCGTCCCGGCGGCATTTTCGCAGCCCTCAATCAGCGCCAGATGGGGCATCTGCGCAGCCAGCAGGCCAGCTGGGCGCGTTACGGCAACAGCGATCTGGAGCTGCTGGACGAGCGCGGTATCCGCCGTGAAGTGGCCACCGACCGTTACGTCGGCGGCCTGCTGGACCGGCGCGGCGGCCATCTGCACCCGCTCAATCTGGCGTTGGGTGAAGCCGAAGCGATTCGCCGGCACGGCGGCCGTATATATGAGCAGTCGGCGGCGCTGGCAGTGACCTACGGCGCACCCAATCGGGTCAAAACCGCGCAGGGTGAAGTCAGTGCCACCTTTGTGATTTTTGCCGGCAACGCCTATCTGCCTTCGCAACTGGAACCACGGCTGGGGCGCAAAAGCATGCCGTGCGGCTCGCAGATCGTCACCACCGAGCCGCTGAGCCGCGATCAGGCGCTGGGGCTGATGCCAAATAACCACTGTGTGGAAGATTGTAACTATCTGCTGGATTACTTCCGCCTGACCGCCGACAACCGCCTGCTGTACGGCGGCGGCGTGGTGTATGGGGCGCGCGAACCGGAAGACATCGAGGCGTTGATCCGGCCCAAGCTGCTGCGTACCTTTCCGCAGTTGCGCGACGTGAAGATCAGCCATCGCTGGAGCGGTAACTTCCTGCTCACGCTGTCGCGCATGCCGCAGTTTGGTCAGCTGGAGAAGAATGTGTTCTTTATGCAGGGCGATAGCGGACATGGCGTGACCTGTACGCACCTCTCCGGCAAGCTGATTGCCGAAGTGCTGCGCGGCCATGCAGAGCGGTTTGATGCTTTTGCGAAGCTGCCGCACCTGCCGTTTCCCGGCGGAAGACGCTTTAAGGTGCCACTGACGGCGATCGGCGCGGCCTGGTATGCGTTAAGGGATCGGCTGGGGGTTTAGGTGGGTGCGGTTTGCTGCCCTCACCCCGGCCCTCTCCCATGGGGAGAGGGAGAAGGATGGTGCGTTCATCTGCAGGGAGAGGGAGAAGGACGGTGCGTTCATCTGTATGGAGAAGGAGAATGGCCGTGAGATCATCTGTATGAGGGTGATGCTGCCGTTTGTCAAAGTGACGAAACCAGCGAAATAAACGCTGGGGCGGTTCCCTCTCACGCGGGCGGGAGAGGGTTAGGGTGAGGGCAACCCCGCACCGCCCCTACTCCAGCGGCATCTTCATCGGGTCATCGTAGCTGTACTCAAACCCCAGCTCGTGACAAATCTTCGAACCGTCAATCACCTTGCCGCTGGCGCGCACCGGCTCGGCAACAAACGTCGGTGGCACCAGGCCTAACTGCTTCGACACGCTCGGGTAAAAGCTGTCGCGTGACGGGTGTTTCGGAGCGCACAGGTTGTAAACGTGCCCGCCTTTTGGCGTTTGCAGCAGCAGCACAATCGCGTCGACCACATCATCAAGATGCACCAGGTTCACCGCGTGCGCGCCGTTTTCCAGGTTGGTTTTACCGGCGAGGAAACGCCCCGGATGACGATTCGGGCCGACCAGTCCGGCGAGACGCACGATATCCACGCTGGTGCCCGGCAGGTCATGCAGCCAGTTTTCCAGCTCCACCAGCGTTTTGCCCGCTACCGTCTCCGGCTGCAGCGCACTGCTCTCTTTTCTCACGCCGTCGCCGCTGCCGTACACCGAGGTAGAGCTGGTAAAGATGATGCGCGGCACTCTATTCGCCAGCGCGGTGTCGACCACGCTCTGCACCGCCTGCATGTAATCTTCGCCGCCCTGCACGGTGCGGCTGGCAGGCAGCGTCACCACCAGCGCATCCACCGCCATCAGTGCGGCCAAATCATCTGCTTCACACTCCAGCTCCGGTGACAGCACCAGCTGAAACGCATCAATACCACAGCGGCGCGCCGCATCGACGCCATCCGGTGAGGTTTTGCTGCCGGTCACCTGCCAGCCGCGCGCTGACAGCGCCATCGCCAGCGGCATTCCCAGCCATCCCAGACCTACAATCGCCACCTTTTTCATATCGACTCCTGCTCTCCCGCGCTAAGACACCCCATCTTAGTGCCAGCGCGCCAGCCAGACCAGCGCAAACTGTTGCCGAAGGTTGCGAAAACTGACGTTAAAAAAAGGGTTGCCAAGCGCCGCCATCTTCGTTAGGTTAATTAGCACGCAAATGAATACTCATTCAGCAACGGAATTTTTTATGACACGCGTTCAGTTCAACCACCATCATCACCATCACCCTGACTAGTCTTTCAGGCGATGTGTGCTGGAAGACGTTTAGGATCTTCCAGTGGTGCGAGCGCAAAGAGAGCCCCCGGAAGATCATCTTCCGGGGGTTTTTTTATGGGCGAACGCAACCCAAGACGCTTCAGACAGGATTGAATAAGAGGACAGGAACCATGTTAGATAACACCCGTTTACGCATAGCTATGCAGAAATCCGGCCGTTTGAGTGATGAATCACGCGAATTGCTGGCACGCTGCGGTATTAAAATTAACCTTCAGCAGCAGCGTCTGATTGCGTTTGCGGAGAACATGCCGATCGACATCCTGCGCGTGCGCGATGACGATATCCCTGGCCTGGTGATGGATGGCGTAGTCGACCTCGGTATCGTTGGCGAAAACGTGCTGGAAGAGGAGCTGCTGACGCGCCGCGCGCAAGGCGAAGACCCGCGTTACTTTACGCTGCGCCGCCTCGATTTCGGCGGTTGCCGCCTGTCACTGGCAATGCCAGTCGATGCCGAGTACACCGGTCCGCAATGCCTGAATAATGCCCGTATCGCCACCTCTTACCCGCACCTGCTGAAGAAATACCTTGATAAACAAGGCATCGCGTTTAAATCCTGCCTGCTGAACGGCTCTGTTGAAGTGGCACCGCGCGCCGGTCTGGCCGATGCCATTTGCGACCTGGTGTCCACCGGCGCCACGCTGGAAGCTAACGGCCTGCGTGAAGTTGAAGTGATCTACCGCTCTAAAGCGGTGCTGATTCAGCGCGATGGCGAACTGCCAGCGGCGAAACAGCAGCTGGTGGACACGCTGATGACGCGTATTCAGGGCGTGATTAAAGCGCGTGAATCCAAATACATCATGCTGCACGCGCCGAGCGAGCGGCTGGAAGAAGTCATCGCCCTGCTGCCGGGTGCCGAGCGCCCTACCGTGCTGCCGCTGGCCGGTGAAGTGAGCCGCGTGGCGATGCACATGGTGAGCAGCGAAACGCTGTTCTGGGAAACCATGGAAAAACTGAAGGCGCTGGGCGCCAGTTCGATCCTCGTGCTGCCAATTGAAAAAATGCTGGAGTAACCGATGAGCGCAATCATGCAACCTATCGACTGGCAGGCGTGCAGTGCCGAACAGCAGCAGGCACTGCTGCAGCGTCCGGCAATCTCGGCATCGGCCAGCATCAGCGCCACCGTGCAGGACGTGCTGGTGCAGGTGAAACAGCAGGGCGACGCGGCACTGCGGGCGTTTAGCGCGCGCTTCGACAAAGCCCAGGTGGAGAATCTGCGCGTGTCCGCCGCTGAGATGCAGGCGGCCGGCGAGCGGCTGAGCGACAATTTAAAGCAGGCGATGGCAGACGCCATGGCGAATATCGAAACCTTCCACAACGCGCAGATTCTGCCGCCGGTGGACGTGGAAACCCAGCCGGGCGTGCGCTGCCAGCAGATCACCCGTCCGGTGAAGTCGGTCGGCCTGTATATTCCTGGCGGCTCGGCGCCGCTGTTCTCTACCGTGCTGATGCTGGCAACGCCGGCGCGCATTGCCGGCTGCGGCCGTGTGGTACTGTGCTCGCCGCCGCCGATTGCCGATGAAATTCTCTACGCGGCGCAGCTGTGCGGCGTGCAGGAAGTGTTTCAGGTCGGCGGCGCGCAGGCGATTGCCGCACTCGCCTTCGGCACAGAAAGCGTGCCGAAAGTGGACAAGATTTTTGGCCCGGGCAACGCGTACGTGACCGAAGCAAAACGCCAGGTCAGCCAGCGTCTCGACGGCGCAGCGATCGACATGCCTGCCGGTCCGTCTGAAGTGCTGGTGATTGCCGACGAAGGCGCGACGCCGGCGTTTGTCGCCTCAGATTTGCTGTCGCAGGCCGAACACGGTCCGGATTCCCAGGTAATCCTGCTGACGCCTTCACTGCAGCTGGCAGAAGGCGTGGCGCTGGCGGTTGAACAACAGCTGGCGCAGCTGCCGCGTGCCGCCACGGCCCGTCAGGCGCTGGAGAGCAGCCGCCTGATTGTGGCGCAGGATCTGGCGCAGTGCGTGGAAATCTCCAATCAGTACGGCCCGGAGCACCTGATTATTCAGACGCGCCAGCCGCGCGCGCTGGTTGAGGAGATCACCAGCGCCGGTTCGGTGTTCCTCGGCGACTGGTCGCCGGAATCCGCCGGTGATTATGCCTCCGGCACTAACCACGTGCTGCCGACCTATGGCTACACCGCGACCTGCTCCAGCCTTGGGCTGGCCGATTTCCAGAAACGCATGACGGTACAGGAGCTGACGCCGCAGGGCTTCCTCAACCTCGCCGCCACCATTGAAACCCTCGCCGCCGCGGAACAGCTGGACGCGCACAAAAATGCCGTGACCCTGCGCGTCGCCGCCCTGAAGGAGCAAGCATGAGCAACAACGTTGAAGATTTAGCCCGCGCCAACGTGCGCGCGCTGACGCCCTATCAGTCTGCTCGTCGCCTCGGTGGCAACGGTGATGTATGGCTGAATGCGAACGAATTTCCGCTGCCGGTGCCGTTTGAGCTGTCGCAGCAGACGCTGAACCGCTATCCGGAGTGCCAGCCCAAATTAGTCATTTCGCGCTACGCCGCCTATGCCGGCGTCCAGCCGGAGCAGGTGCTGGTGAGCCGCGGGGCGGATGAAGGGATTGAGCTGCTGATGCGCGCCTTCTGCGAACCGGGCAAGGACGCCATTCTGTTCTGCCCGCCGACCTACGGCATGTACAGCGTCAGCGCCGAAACCATCGGTATTGAGTACCGCACCGTGCCGGCACTGGATAACTGGCAGCTCAATCTGCCCGCCATTGCGGACCAGCTGGACGGCGTGAAAGTGGTGTACATGTGCAGCCCGAACAACCCGACCGGCAATCTGATTGATCAGGATGACATCCGCCAGCTGCTGGCGATGACCGCCGGCAAAGCGCTGGTGGTGGCCGACGAAGCCTATATTGAGTTCTGCCCGCAAGCAACGCTGGCCGGCTGGCTGCAGGAGTTCCCGCATCTGGTGATTCTGCGCACGTTGTCGAAAGCCTTTGCGCTGGCTGGCCTGCGCTGCGGCTTTACGCTGGCCAACAAGCCGGTGATCGATCTGTTGCTGAAGGTGATTGCACCTTACCCGCTGGCGACGCCGGTGGCCGACGTGGCGGCGCAGGCGCTGAGCGAGCAAGGCATCGTGCTGATGCGTCAGCACGCGCAGCAGCTTAACGACAACCGCGCCTGGCTGTGCGAACAGCTGCCGCAGCTGAGCGTAGTGCAGCAGGTCTTCCCGAGCGAAACCAACTATATTCTGGCGCGCTTCACCGACTCGCCAAAAGTGTTTAAAACGCTGTGGGATCAGGGCATTATTCTGCGCGACCAAAACAAAAACCCTGGCCTGGCGGGATGTCTGCGCATCTCCATTGGCACCCGTGAAGAGTGCGAGCGCCTGATCGCCGCGCTGCAAGCCTTATCTGTGGAGCAAGCATGAGTCAGAAGATCCTTTTTATCGACCGCGATGGCACCCTCATCTCTGAGCCGCCGACGGATTTTCAGGTGGACCGTATGGAGAAGCTGGCGTTTGAGAAGAGCGCCATCCCGGCCCTGCTGGCGCTGCAGGAGGCGGGTTATCAGCTGGTGATGATCACCAACCAGGACGGCCTGGGCACTGAGCGCTTCCCACAGGCCGATTTTGACGGCCCGCACAACCTGATGATGCAGATCCTGCGCTCACAGGGCGTGAACTTCAGCGACATCCTGATCTGCCCGCATCTGCCGGAAGAGAACTGCGACTGCCGCAAGCCAAAGACCAAAATGGTCGAAGCCTGGCTGGCCGACGGCGCGCTGGATACCGCCAACAGCTATGTGATTGGCGACCGTCTGACCGACATCCAGCTGGCGCAGAACATGGGCATTCAGGGCCTGCGCTACGGTGCGGAAGGCGAAGACTGGGACGCGATTCAGGCGCGCCTGACCAAACGCGACCGTCACGCGCTGGTGAACCGCAACACCAAAGAGACGCAGATTAAAGTGGAAGTGTGGCTGGATCGCGAAGGCGGCAGCAAAATTAACACCGGCGTCGGCTTCTTTGATCACATGCTGGATCAGATCGCCGTGCACGGCGGCTTCCGCATGAACATCGAGGTGAAAGGCGACCTGTATATCGACGATCACCACACGGTAGAAGACACCGGCCTGGCGCTGGGCGAAGCGCTGCTGAAGGCGCTGGGCGACAAGCGCGGCATCGGCCGCTTCGGCTTCGTGCTGCCAATGGATGAGTGCCTGGCGCGCTGCGCGCTGGATATCTCCGGCCGTCCGCACCTCGAATACAAAGCCGAGTTCAGCTATCAGCGCGTTGGCGACCTGAGCACCGAAATGGTCGAGCACTTCTTCCGCTCGCTGTCGTACGCCATGATGAGCACGCTGCACCTGAAAACCAAAGGCCGCAATGATCATCACCGCGTGGAAAGCCTGTTCAAAGCCTTTGGCCGCACGCTGCGTCAGGCGATTCGCGTTGAGGGCAACACCCTGCCGAGCTCGAAAGGAGTGCTGTAATGAACGTGGTGATTCTTGATACCGGCTGCGCCAACCTCTCTTCGGTTAAGTGGGCGATTGAGCGTCTTGGCTACACGCCCGCGGTGAGCCGCGATCCGGACGTGGTACTACGCGCCGACAAACTGTTTCTGCCCGGCGTCGGTACTGCGCGGGCGGCGATGGACCAGCTGCAGGAGCGCGAGCTGATCGAGCTGGTGAAAGCCTGCACCCAGCCGGTGCTCGGCATCTGTCTCGGCATGCAGCTGCTCGGACGCGGCAGCGATGAGAACGGCGGCGTCAGCACGCTCGGCATCGTTGATGAGCCGGTATCGCTGATGGATACCCAGGGTTTACCGCTGCCGCATATGGGCTGGAACCAGATCACCGCGCAGGCCGGCAATCACCTGTTCCGCAACATTCCGGACGGCAGCTACTTCTACTTTGTGCACAGCTACGCCATGCCGGTGAATGCCGCCACTATCGCCCAGTGCGACTATGGCCTGCCGTTTACCGCCGCCCTGCAGAAAGATAACTTCTTCGGCGTGCAGTTCCACCCGGAGCGCTCGGGTAAAGCCGGCGCGCAGCTGCTGAAAAACTTCCTGGAGATGTGATGATTATCCCCGCATTAGATTTGATCGACGGCAAAGTGGTGCGCCTGCATCAGGGCGACTACGGCCAGCAACGCGATTACGGCAACGATCCCCTGCCGCGCCTGCAGGATTATGAACGCCAGGGCGCGGAAGTGTTACATCTGGTGGACTTGACCGGGGCGAAAGATCCGGCAAAGCGCCAGATCCCGCTGCTGACCACGCTTTTATGCGGCGTCAGCGTGCCGGTACAGGTTGGCGGCGGTATTCGTCATCGTGACGATGTGGCCGCCCTGCTGGCAGCCGGCGCCACGCGCGTGGTGGTTGGCTCCACCGCAGTCAAGCAGCCGGAAGCAGTGAAAAGCTGGTTCAGCGAATTCGGTGCCGACGCCATTGTGCTGGCGCTTGACGTGCGCATTGACGCCAGCAATCGCAAAGAAGTGGCGATCAGCGGCTGGCAGGAAGCGGCAGGCGTGACGCTGGAAGAGGTGATTGGCTGGTATCAGCCGGTGGGCCTGAAACATGTGCTGTGCACCGATATTTCGCGCGACGGCACGCTGAGCGGCTCTAACGTGGCGCTGTATCAGGAAGTATCCCAGGCGTTTCCGGACATCGCGTTCCAGTCTTCCGGCGGCATCGGTTTACTGGACGATATCGCGGCTCTGCGCGGCAGCGGTGCACAGGGGGTGATTGTCGGTCGCGCCCTGCTGGAAGATAAATTTACGGTAGCGGAGGCAATTGCATGCTGGCAAAACGGATAATCCCCTGTCTGGACGTGCGTGACGGGCAAGTAGTGAAAGGCGTGCAGTTCCGCAACCACGAAATCATTGGCGACATCGTCCCGCTGGCGCAGCGCTATGCCCAGGAAGGCGCTGACGAACTAGTGTTTTACGATATCACCGCCTCTTCCGACGGCCGCGTGGTGGATAAAAGCTGGGTATCGCGCGTGGCGGAAGTGATCGATATTCCGTTCTGCGTCGCCGGGGGCATTAAAACCCCGGAAGATGCGGCGCGCATTCTGCAGTTTGGCGCAGATAAGATCTCCATCAACTCGCCCGCGCTGGCCGATCCGACGCTGATTACCCGGCTGGCGGACCGCTTCGGCGTGCAGTGTATCGTAGTGGGCATTGATACCTGGTTTGATGAAGCCAGCGGCAAGTATCACGTCAATCAGTATACCGGCGACGAAGCGCGCACCCGCGTTACCCAGTGGGAAACGCTGGACTGGGTAGAGGAAGTGCAGAAGCTGGGCGCTGGCGAGATCGTACTGAATATGATGAACCAGGACGGCGTGCGTAACGGCTACGACCTGGTGCAGCTGAAGAAGGTGCGTGACGTGTGTAAGGTGCCGCTGATCGCCTCCGGCGGCGCAGGAACCATGGCGCACTTCCTCGAAGCATTCGAGCAGGCAAACGTCGACGGCGCGCTGGCGGCTTCGGTGTTTCACAAACAAATTATCAATATCGGCGAGTTGAAAAACTTCCTGATCGACAACGGTGTGGAGATTCGCGCGTGTTAACTGCAGAACAACTGGCCAGACTGGACTGGGCCAAAACCGCGGGCATGATGCCCGTCATCGTCCAGCACAACGTCTCCGGCGAAGTGCTGATGCACGGTTATATGAACGAGGACGCGCTGCACAAGACGCTGGCCGACGGCAACGTCACCTTCTTCTCCCGCACCAAAAACCGTTTATGGACCAAAGGCGAAACGTCGGGCCACTTCCTCAAAGTGGTCAGCATCACGCCGGATTGCGATAACGACACGCTGCTGGTGCTGGCCAATCCGATTGGCCCCACCTGCCATCTCGGTACCTCAAGCTGCTTTTCGCCTGCCGCACCGGACTGGACTTTCCTGTATCAGCTGGAGCAGCTGCTGGCCTCGCGTAAAAGCGCCGATCCGGCCAGCTCCTATACGGCGAAGCTGTACGCCAGCGGCACCAAGCGCATTGCACAGAAGGTGGGAGAAGAAGGTGTTGAGACCGCGCTGGCCGCTACCGTCAATGACCGCCACGAACTGACTAACGAAGCCTCCGACCTGCTGTACCATCTGCTGGTGCTGCTGCAGGATCAGGAGCTGGACCTCAGCACCATCATCAACAACCTGCGCGCACGCCATAAGTAACGCTTGTGCGCCATGCTGCTCAAAACGGGCTTTCTGGCTCGATTTTGAGCAGCATACTTCGCAAAAGAGTGCGATCAATTGCGCTTCATCAGAATGGAAACCTCCATGACCACGCATGAAAAACTGCTCGCCCTGCTCGATCAGCACAACGCCCGTTACCGACTCATGGAGCATGAAGCGACCGGTAAATGTGAAGCCGTGGCCGCGATTCGTGGCACGGAAGTGGGACAAGGCGCCAAAGCGCTGGTGTGTCACGTCAAGGGCAACGGCATCAAACAGCATGTGCTGGCGGTGCTACCGGCCGACCAGCAGGCCGACCTGAGTAAAGTGGCAGCCGCCGTGGGTGGCCGTCGCGCATCGCTGGCCTCGCCGGCTGAAGTGGATGCGCTGACCGGCTGCGTGTTTGGCGCGATTCCACCGTTTAGCTTTCATGCGGATTTACAGCTGGTGGTGGACCCGCTGCTGTTCGAGCGCTACGACGAAATTGCCTTTAACGCCGGGCTGCTGGAGAAGTCGGTGGTACTGCAGGTGGAGGATTACCGCGCACTGCATAATGGTAACGTGATGAAAATAATACTCTAATTGCCATACACCACGCTGAGCGGTACTCTCGATGACTTATCATCACGACAAAAGAAGACCGCAACTATGGCAAGTTCCCGTTTTACCGCCCGTCTGCGCCAGACGCTGGCACTGGCTGTGCTGGCAGGCTGCGCGTTCGGCGCTCAGGCAAAAATCGATCAGGTGCGTTTCGCCGTTGATCCTACCTATCCCCCTTTTGAATCCAAAACGCCGCAGGGCAAGCTGGTCGGGTTTGACATCGACCTCGGCAATGCGCTGTGCACGCAGATGCAGGCCAAATGCGTGTGGGTCGAGAGCCAGTTCGACGGCATGATCCCGGCGCTGAAGGCGCGTAAGTTTGACGCCATTCTGTCGGATATGGGTATCACCGAAGAGCGTCTGAAGCAGATCGACTTCACCGTGCCGCTGTATGACACCCACACCCAGCTGATTGCGCGTAAAGGCTCCGGCCTGCTGCCCACTGCGGAATCGCTGAAAGGCAAAACCGTGGGCGTGGAACAGGGCACCGTGCAGGAGCGCTACGCGCTGGCAAAATGGCAGCCGCACGGCGTGAACGTGGTGCCATATGGCGATCAGGCACAGGTCGAGAGCGACCTGATTTCCGGACGCCTTGACGTGGTGTTCACCGATGCCGCACAGGCCGCAAACGGCTTCCTGAAACATCCGCAGGGCAAAGATTTCGAGCTGGCTGGCCCGATTGTGCAGGATCCGATTATCGGCCCTGGCACCGCCATCGGCCTGCGCAAAGGCGACACCGAATTAAAAACCGCGCTGGACAACGCCTTCGCTGAGATCAAAAAGAACGGTACCTTTGATACCTTGCAGAAGAAGTATTTTGCGACGGATATCTCTATTAAGCCGTGATCGATGGGGCGGCGCATTTGCCGCCCTTTTTCCAGCAGAACTATAATTCCCTTCATCAATTTCATGCGGCGCGGCCACGAGCGTGCCCCAGACATAGGACATCGACTGCGTTATGCAACAACAACATCATCCTTTGTTAAGCGCGACGCTGGGCACCCAGCGGGAAATTGTCAGCTTCCACTTCGGCACCGACTCACAGCAGCGGGTGTATATTCAGGCGGCGCTGCATGGCGATGAGCTGCCGGGCATGGCGGTGGCGTGGTATCTCAAGCAGAAGCTGCTGGCGCTGGAGTCGGCGGGCAAGCTAAAAGCCAAAGTCACTTTGGTGCCGGTCGCGAATCCACTCGCACTGGGTCAGCACTGGCATGGCACTCACCTCGGACGTTTTCATACTCTTTCTGGTCAGGATTTTAACCGTCGCTTTCCGGCGCTGGGCAATACGCTGGCGGCAGAACTGGCGGGATCGCTGACACAGAGTGAATATGAAAACAAACGACTGATTCGCGACGCCATCGATCGTCACTACCGCGACCGCATCGCCAAAACCGAACTGGAGGCCCAGCGCTTCACCCTGATGCGCATGGCCAGCCAGGCAGACCTGATGATTGACCTGCACTGCGACTGGGATGCCTTGCCGCATCTTTACACCACACCGCACGCCTGGCCGGAAATTGAGCCACTGGCGCGCTGGCTTGGCAGTGAAGTGCAGCTACTGGCGCAGATCTCCGGCGGAGAGCCGTTTGATGAGGCCTGCTGCGAACCCTGGCTGACGCTGGCTGAGCGTTTTGGCAAAGACTACCCGATGCCGCGTGGCCTGCTGCCGGTGACGCTGGAACTGCGCGGCGTAGCCGATGTGTCGCCGGAACAGGCGGAGAAAGATGCGGATGCGATTATCAATGCGCTGATTGAAGGGGGATATATTGCCGGAGAAACCGGAGACTCCCCTGCCCTGATCCACGCGCCAACGCAACTGGCGGGCTGTGAGTACATCCACGCGCCACACTCCGGACTGCTGCTGAACCGCAGAAAATTAGGCGAGTGGGTTAAAGCGGGCGAAGTGGTGGCGGAGATTGTCGACCCGATCAATGACTACGTAACACCGCTGGTGGCTGAGTTTGGCGGCGTGCTGTATGCACGAAACCTGACCAAGTTTGTCACGGCCGGGATGCTGGTGGTGAGGCTGGCGGGGGAAAATGCGGGGAGGCGTGGGGATTTGTTAGTAGTATGAAAGTTAATTGCCTTCACCAAAACCATAACACGTTGAAACAATCACCATTGACATCAATATTAAAGGTATTTCTAAAGGATTTTAAAAAAAGAGAAATCTCACTGTCAACTCCTAAATCTGCATATAAAAGAAGGTTGACACACATTGCATATCAGCATTATAAAGAGCGTTTTGCTAAACATTGGACATTCCATTGAAACTCATAATTCAAATACCTTGCTATAATGAAGCCGAAACTCTTGCGTTAGCATTAGCTGAGTTGCCAAGAGAAGTTCAGGGATTCGAAAAAACAGAATGGTTGATTATCGACGATGGGAGTAAAGATAAGACCGTAGAAGTTGCAAAGGCATGTGGCGTGGATCATATAATTCAACATACTCATAATCAAGGCCTTGCTAAGGCTTTCATGACCGGGCTTGACGCATGTCTTAAAGCAGGTGCAGATGTAATTATAAATACCGATGCAGATAACCAGTATAATGCGGCAGATATACCTAATTTGGTCAAACCAATACTTTCTGGCAATGCTGAATTCGTTATTGGTGAACGCCCTATACAAGCTATTGAACATTTTTCACCTATTAAGAAATTTTTACAAAAGCTGGGAAGTTCTGTTGTTCGCATGGCTAGTAAAACTAACATACCTGACGCGCCAAGCGGATTTCGTGCGATAACACGCAATGTAGCTCAACGTTTAGTAGTATTTAGTGCCTATACCTATACTTTGGAAACCATAATTCAAGCAGGGCAGCAAAACATAGCGATAATCTCTGTACCGGTAGGTGTGAACGAGGATCTACGCCCATCAAGGTTAGTAAAAAGCATAACCTCTTATGTGAAAAGGAGCATTGCTACAATTTTCAGGATTTTTATAATATATCGTCCATTCCGATTTTTCGGCATTATGGGGACCATATTGTTTAGCACAGGTTTCATTATCGGTGCAAGGTTTCTATATTTCTACTTTACTGGAAACGGTAGTGGTCATATTCAATCGTTAATACTTGCTGCCGTCCTGCTAGGCATGGGTTTTCAAACAATACTTATTGCCTTTATAGCGGACCTCTTAGCAGCGAATAGAAAATTACTGGAAGACATTCGATACAAAACAAATATCCAATTCTATAATACTAAAGATGAAGATAGCGATAAATGATATCTTTTATCAAAAGACACCTTAATAAAATAGGAAGCTTGTTAGCACTATGCGGACTTTTATTTTTAGGAATAAAACTTCATAATTATAGTCTAAATCTAACTTTTGGTCAGATACCACTCGAAAAATGGTTTTTGTTTGCTTTGCTGACGCTAACATATGGAGTTCTTTGCTTACTCAATGCATTTTCATGGAAATACAATCTTGGATACTGTAAAGTAACAATAACAACGCTCGATAGCATTTCAATTTACGGCGTATCACAACTTGCTAAATACTTACCCGGAAATGTATTCCAGTTTGCTGGTCGCCAGGCAATTGGCATGGCTAATAACATAGATGCAAAGGCTTTAGTCAAATCTACTTTTTGGGAATTAGTAATACTCTGTCTAGGTGGGGCTATTCTTTCTACGTTAATGATTACGATTAAAGCGCCATTTTTAAATCCTATGTTATCTATTGGCGCATCAATAATTATTATTGGACTATATCTGACATTGTTGAAATACTTCACCAATAGAGAAATGGTTAAGTCTGCAATTATAAATTTAACATTCACATTTTTATCAGGATTATCTTTTTTACTTCTCCTCAAAGTTCTTAATTTCTCAACGGGAAATTTACATAATCATGAGATCATTGGGGCATATATTTTAGCATGGCTAATTGGTTTGATTACTCCGGGGGCTCCAGCAGGAGTTGGAATAAGAGAAGTAATCCTACTTTACCTTTTTAAAAATTCCATAAATGATCAAGATTTGCTATTGACCATATTACTGGGGAGAATGATGACAGTTTCAGGAGACTTTATCTTCTATCTTATAGCGTTAACTTGCGGATTTTTAAAAAGAGGTAGGGCACTAAATAATGTTTAAATACAAAAAAAAATTTAGCTATTTCACTTATTCAATTCTCATTTTTATTTGCATAACTTTCTATTATGGCGCCATTCCTTTTCTATCAATTCCCACTTTAGGCCAAGCAGTTTGGACAAGTGGCTTTGCTAAATCGCTATCCCACAATGCATCCATATTCGATTTCTTCGCTCGCGATATAGGTTATCCACACCCTGCGGCGATTGCTTTTGGTTTAAGTGGGGCTTGGATACAGTCGCTATTAATTCGCATTGGTGTCGGGACATCTGACGCATATGCTATGATGAATATCTTCTGGTTAGCTATAGCATATGTAGGGTGCATCAAATTGGCGCATAATTTTAATGTTCCAAAATTTACCCGACCATTACTTGTTGCAGTGTGGTTTTCAATGCCGATAATTACCCAACATCTCGGCTATAGTATGTTAGCGCTTGGAATTGCACTATTACCTACTTATATCTACGCAGTGATGCGTCTGAACGAAGCCGAATTAAAAATTTCAAAAAAATTAATTAGCTCGTTGGCTTTCTACCTACTGTTAGCAATCATTTCTGTGTTTATGGATGGCTATACATTTGTAATGTTCGCATGCGCTTCTAGTTTGATAATATTAATTTCTTTAGTAAAATTCAGATCTGAATGGCAGTTGTATGCATTAAAAATGTTTCTACATTTATGCTGTTTTTTAACAGCATACTTACTTTACGTAAGCTTCATAGGTAAAAGCAACTTTACACCTTCAAGCGAAGATTATTTCAGAAGTTGGGGCCTAGATCTTAGTTTTATATTAATACCTACGACGGGGAAAAACTGGATTCTAGACTTAGTAGGTTACTCAACGGGGCGCTCAGAAAAGTTATTTTTTGGTGATTCATCCGTTTGGATTACTACCTTCAGCTTACCATTGATACTTACCGGAGTGTATTCATTTTTTAAAATTAAATCAGAAAATAAATATGCTCCACCTCTCATATTAATTACATTTCTTTCATTGTACATGGCAATGGGTCCTTCAATTAAATTTGATAGCACCCGAATTAACAGCCGCGATGAGCTAGCTGTAGCCAGCACTGAAATGCCTGAATCGAGTGCTATTATGGCTACAGGTAATTCAATTTTAAGTAAATTACCTGGATTTAATGCTATGAGAGCAACATATCGCTGGCTTGCATTAAGCTTGGCTTGTATCTGGGTTGTTTTTGTCATTTACGCTGGTAATAACCAAAAAAATGAAAAGTTAATTTTTTTCTTATGTTTAACTTTGATTGCATTAAACCTTCCAAATCTTGATGATAATTTCAGCGCAAAAAAGTCGTATAAAGCAATGGTAGATAACCTTGATAACGAGTTTATTTCAAAAATTATCGATAAGACTTCTGATGGCGAAAGAGTTGTCTTCCTGCCTATTGGGAATGATTTCCTGATTAATTATGTAGCACCAATGGCAAACATTAAATCTTTTAATATTGGTGGAGATAAAAACCTTGAAGAAGCTAAGCACCATTGGCCATTGGAAATTAGAAATTTCAACGCCCTGTCTGATAAAGGTCGTGTAAACTCCATAGAAAACATGCTACTTAAAGGGGAAGTTGATGCTGTTATTATTCCTTATGTTGATATGTTATGGAGTGCACACGTCTGGCCATGTAAAGCGATGCCACATGATAACAACAACTCTAATGACAGTAATAACTTAAATATTGATGATTATCCTACAGACTCTCAGTGCCCTAATTATTACCGACGTTTCTACTCACCTTTAATTAAATTAGCAACAGAGCGTACTAAACTTTCTGTTTCAGGTGATGATTTATTTACAATAATTAGAGTTAGCAATTTCTATCGAGATGACTCAGTAAGAAAACAATATTTATCAAACCATATCAATAAGTATGAATACCCATTAGCTTTAAATCATGACCATCCAGAAGTAACTTTCTTAATGGATGGAATATGGCATAATCTTGAGAGTGATCAGGTATGGACCGGCAAGAAATTCGGCTTAACTTTACCGGTACCAGATAAATGTAATCGTGAAAGCTGTGAAGTAGCATTGAGTATGAAAGCTTTCTCAGCATCTGAAAACAATCCATATGTATTGGAAATTAATACTCAAACAGCGAAAGGATTATTAACTAAGACTGTGACAATAGTAGACAAAGAGATTAATGAAATTTTGATCCCTTTATCAGCTAAAAATACTCAACATATTGCCTTCGATGTACCCCAAGCTACATCACCTCATAAATTAGGTGTAAGTGGTGATGATCGCACATTAGGTATGGCTGTAAGTAAAGTAAGTCTCGTGGATGATGAGTCACGTCGAAGCGACATAAATAAAATTGAAAAGTCTCTCGCACCATTAACCTATCCTATTCAAGTAACATCCAATAACCCTGATATAAACGCTATTTTATCTGGCAAATGGCATAATTTAGAAAATGATCATGTATGGTCAGGAAAGAATTTTTCATTACTGTTACCAGAAATAAAAAACTGTACCAAGCAAGTATGTAACCTTATCATTACATACAGTATGTTCAATGCAAGCACTGAAAAACCAGCTAATTTAACTATGCGTTATACTGATTGGTCAGGTAAAATTATAACAAGAAACATCACTGTGAGAGACTCTGGGATTCAAAAATTACTGATATCCCCCATGAACGCTAAGTTCATTAAAATAGATTTCCATGCTACCTCAGCCAAATCGCCATCGGAAATTGGTCTAAGCAATGATTCAAGAATCTTAGGTATGGCATTGAAAGAAATAAATACGTCCAACTAAGTTTAAGGGGTTTGGTATGAAATGAATGCTTTCCGGTTAAGTAAAGCATTCATTTAATGCAGGAAAGCAACAAGTAAAATTAAGATTTTCAGTCTGAGTGTAATAAAAACACCATTAAATACATACACTAAAACTGATAAAAAAAAGCCCTTAGTTTTTTAATTAAAGGTCATAACAATTGAACAAAGTAATCACCATACATTATTTACGAGGAATTGCCTCCTTACTTGTTGTTGCATATCATAACAAAACCAGTGGCTATGAAGTTTTGGGGAATCATAATATTTTCGAATACCTATTCAAGGGGGGCGCATTTGGGGTAGACCTATTTTTTATCATAAGTGGTTTCATTATTGCTTTTTCTACACAAGAAAATAAGGAACATAATCTTCTTAATTTTACGATAAAGCGTATCTTTAGAATATATCCAATATTTCTAGTCGCGATAACATTATATATCCTTGTTCATCCCGCATACACCTTTTATGAGATATTACGCTCATACATCTTCATAAATCGTGATTATGATAAAGCAGCTCCTTATTTTGGTTACAATGTTCTTTTTCCAGCATGGTCTTTGAGTTACGAGGTGTATTTCTATATAGTTTTTTGTATGGCGATGTCGATATCCCACCAGAAAAGGATTTTAATAACATCTGCAGTACTTATCATTCCAGCACTAATACTGCAGTTATATTATAATAATGGCATTAGTTTCAATGGCAGCATGCGACTGCAAAATTCTGATTTTGCCTTTTTGAATTTCTTTGCGTCCCCAATGTTATATGAGTTTATAGTTGGAATGATGTTTTTTTATTTAGTAAGACTCTTCGATAATGTTAAACACTATAAATATATTTGTTTTTTATTGTTTTTTTCTTTTCTTTTTTGTTACTTAACTACGTTCAATTATACAGTGGGATTAAGTGGTTTTGGCACTTGGTCAATATTACTAATTGCTGCTGGGCTCATGTTAGAAAGAAACCATGTGATTGGAAAAAATAAAATTCTTAGTTTTTTTGGCGATATTTCTTATTCCCTTTATCTCGTACATGCAATAGTCATGCAGGTATTGATTAAATATCATGTTTATGTTCCATTTTATAATAAAAATTCACTAAGTAAATTTCTCGTTATCATGATAAGTTCTATCTTATTTGCATGGGTATTACATGAGATTGTTGAAAAACCGATGTTAAGAGCGGGGAGAACAGCATTAATAAATATTATAAAATTCAGAAAAAAATAATTTCTAAGAATTTATGAAAATAAAAAAGGCTTAATGCTATGCATTAAGCCTTTTATCGCACTAAAGTATATCTACTTTAAGTTATTCCAACCACTCGGTATGGAATACACCGTCTTTATCAATACGCTTATAAGTGTGCGCACCAAAGTAGTCGCGCTGCGCCTGAATCAGGTTGGCAGGCAGCACTTCTGAGCGATAGCTATCGTAGTATGCAATTGCCGCTGAGAAGGTTGGCGTTGGAATACCGTTCTGGATGGCATAAGAGACAACATCACGCAGCGCCTGCTGATATTCATCAGCGATGTTTTTGAAGTAGGGATCCAGCAACAGGTTAGCGATGTTAGCATCGGTCGCATAAGCATCAGTAATTTTCTGCAGGAACTGTGCACGGATGATGCAACCAGCACGGAAGATCTTCGCGATTTCACCGTAATGCAGATCCCAGTTGTTCTCTTCTGAAGCCGCACGCAGCTGAGAGAAGCCCTGAGCATAAGAAACGATCTTACCCAGATACAGTGCTCTGCGCACTTTCTCAATGAACTCAGCTTTGTCACCGGTGAAGGCTTGCGCCTGAGGGCCGCTCAGCACTTTAGAAGCTGCAACACGCTGTGACTTGAGTGAAGAGAGGTAACGAGCAAATACTGACTCAGTGATCAGAGAAAGTGGCTCGCCAAGGTCCAGGGAGCTCTGGCTGGTCCATTTACCGGTACCTTTGTTGGCTGCCTCATCCAGAATCACATCAACCAGGTATTTACCGTCTTCATCTTTCTTGGTGAAGATATCTTTGGTGATGTCGATCAGGTAGCTGCTAAGCTCACCGTTGTTCCAGTCAGTGAAGGTTTTAGCCAGCTCTTCGTTGTTCAGACCCAGCGCACCTTTCAGTAACGCATAAGCTTCTGCGATCAGCTGCATATCGCCATACTCGATACCGTTGTGCACCATCTTAACGTAGTGGCCAGCACCGTCAGGACCGATGTAAGTAACGCAGGCTTCACCGTCTTCTGCACGTGCAGCAATTTTATCCAGAATTGGCGCTACCAGTTCATACGCTTCTTTCTGACCGCCAGGCATGATTGATGGGCCTTTCAATGCGCCCTCTTCCCCGCCGGAGACACCGGTACCGATGAAGTTGAAGCCCTGATCAGACAGTTCTTTATTACGACGGATCGTGTCTTTATAGAAGGTGTTACCACCATCAATCAGGATGTCGCCCTTGTCCAGGTGCGGTGTCAGAGATGCGATAGTTTTGTCAGTGGCTTCACCAGCCTGAACCATCAGCAGGATACGGCGTGGTTTCTCCAACGATTCAACAAACTCTTCCACAGTGTAAAAAGGTGCGAGCTTCTTGCCCTGGCTTTCCGCGATGACTTCATCAGTCTTTTCACGAGAACGGTTGAAGATAGAAACAGTGTAACCACGGCTTTCAATATTCAACGCCAGATTACGTCCCATAACTGCCATACCAACCACACCGATTTGTTGCTTGGACATTATCTACTCCTGTCTAAAGGTCTCATCGCCAGACTTACTCAGCTGACGAACAAAGGTGGAGAATATGTTAACTCACTAATATCATCTTCAGGTAGTGATTGATGCTAAAATTATTAATCAAGAAAACAAAATAAAAACCTATTTAATCATAGAGTTATACAAATCTTGATAGGCTGAGACCATTTTAACTCCAGTAAAATGTTCCCGGTAACGCTGATAGGCTCTTTCTCCGTAAATCTTCGCCAGATCCGAGTTTGCCCATAATGTGTCCAACGCAATAGCCAACGCATTGGGATCCGAGGGTGGAATAACGATGCCAGTTTCATGGTGAATGTTTATCCACGATGTTCCTGTGCCTATCTCGCTTGAGATGAGAGGTTTGCTAAACATAGCCCCCTCTAGCAAAGAGATCCCAAATGCTTCTGACCTCAAGTGTGACGGGAATACCATCGCATAACAAAGATGTAATAATGCTATTTTGTCAATGTCATTTAGTGCACCCAAAAAAATGATATTTTTGAGACCGTACTCTTTCACTTGTAATTTTAATTCATTTTCGATAGGCCCTGACCCGACAATAACAATCGGGAAATCTTTTTTCTTATTGGCCTCTACTAAAATATGTAAACCTTTGTAATAACGTAAAGTTCCGACAAAAAGGAAAAAACGTTCAGGTAGCCTTTCCCGCCATGAATTCAACACCGCAGCATTTGGTAATTTATATCTCTCTTGATCGATTCCAATAGGGATTACCTGAACTTTCTCTAAATATTTATTTAGTGTTGGACTAGTTTTTACATAATTTGGTGAAGTAGCAACTATCTTCCCCACAGATGACATAAACTTATGCATTAATGGGGTATAGATTTTTAACAAATTCTTCTGACGCACGATATCAGAATGATAACTTAAAACCGTAGGCTTATTTATTTTACAGATGAAATGTAAAGCATCCATAAATGGCCATGGAAAATGGTAGTGAATAATATCAGCTTCACTTGCAAGCTTTTTAAACAACGATAGCGCTTTAATAGAAAATGGACTAGATGCAATGGAAAAATCAGCATGAATTCTAATTGTTTTATGGGAGCCAATGGTTGCGTTAAGATTTTCTTCTCCAGGGGTTAATGATAGAACAGTGGTCTCAATATCACTATTTATAGTTCCTTCAGCAAGCTGGAATATGACTTGTTCGATACCACCAAATGTATCTGGATAGTAAGTTTTGTAAAAATGAAGAACTTTTATCATAAATGAATTAATTCTTTATATACATCCATCGTTTGCTGGGCACATTTTTCCCAGCTAAATCGTCTGGCATGAATGATTCCACGCTCAATAGCGTGCCTTCTATGTTCATCTGAACATAATGCAATTTCGAGTTGATTTCTTATCCCCTCAACATCTTCTGCGTCATGAAATAATGAATTCTCTCCAGCTACTTCAGGCAATGAGGAGTTGTTTGAACATACTACTGGAATGCCAGACTGAAGTGCTTCTAAGACGGGCAAGCCAAATCCTTCATAATTACTAGGAAAACAAAATACTTTAGCTGCGCTATAAAGCAGTGGGATATCCGCACCAGGAATATATCCTAAGTATATTAACCAGCCTTCACGTTGAGCCTTTTCAATTCTTAAAAGAATTTGCTCGTTTCTCCATCCTTTAAATCCACTAATGACCAGTGGATAGGAGACTCTGAGTGCAGAGGGCATTGATTCATATGCATCGATAAGAGAGACTAAATTTTTTCGCGGTTCAATAGTACCGATAAAGAGTGAGTAACCTTGGTACTTTAGGTTGTATTTATTCAACACTGGTAATGTTTGCAACTCATCTCTGGGGAAGAACTTTTCTGAAGCAGCTAAATATGTAGTTTTTATTTTATCACTTGGATAATCGAAATATTCACTCAAGTCTTTTTTAATGTATTCCGAAACTGTGATGATATAATCACTACGAGCAAGTCCTTTTAAAATTTCTTGCTGAGTGTATTTGCATCTTTTAGGCTCAAAAAAATCTGGATACTTAAACGGACTCAGATCATGAAATGTACAGACTTTCTTAGCTGTATGTTCTGGCAAGAAAAAATTTGGTCCATGATAGATATAGTCACTATAACGTGACAATATTCTTCGCTTTATTTTTGGCGAAAAAGCTTGATATATTTTAATTGCTGCAGAATTATTTTTTAGAATATTTTTTATGCCGTGAGATAGTGTTAAGCTTGAGTTTTCATTAGGTATATTCTGAGCGATTTTTGTACCATCAAAATAGAGAAAATCTTCTATTTCATTTAGCTTTTCCAAAGCTTTTGCTAGTTCGTATGTATAACGACCAATTCCAGTTAAAGGATATTTGATTGGTTCGACAGAGAGAATAACCTTCATAGATTCCTCAAAAGAGCCATATCACTATGGCTCATTCTATAATTAACACCAATCTTTGATTGCTCTATTTCTAATCAACCCGTTACAAATGTTATCAAGTCGCATGCTTACAGTTCGGTAATCATGCTGGTTGCGCCAACTCTTTGCAGAATTCATAATCGCTTCCCATTGTGGGGTTTCGCCTTCAATTTCTTTAAGCCTTGTAATGATGTCCTCTGCAATGTGTTCTGCAGTAAACCCCTTAAATTTGAAAACAGCATCACCAAGGTCATCAAAGATAGGAATAGGCGTGACCATAACAGGTTTACCCGTGGCCATCCCATAACGTACTGCCCCGCTTGCAGATTCGCCTGTGTTTTGATAGGCAAACAGAAGAAGGTCAGCATCTGTCAATAATTTTAAACTTTCATCATCAGATAAGAAGCCATTATGGAATTCAACGAGATCATTCATATTGTTATCATTAACGTATTGTTTTAACTCATGAATTAGATCTCGTGACTCCCTAACAGGAAACTCAGCATTTACTAATTTCAATTTAACAGTAACGTTTTGATCTTTTAATACTTTTACTGCTTGTACAATTTCACTTAAACCTTTATGGGGTAAGCAGAAACCATAAGTAGCAATGACATGCATATTTTTATTTGTATTATGCTGGAGCGATAAAGCCTTGTTGCTTAAAACACCATGCGGGAAAAGCGTAACATTTTCTTCTAAACCAAAAGACTTCAAACGATTCATGTCAGCAAAGGAATGCACTAACAGACGGTCACAAGATTTTAAGGCATCAAGCATATGTATTAATTTAAAATTCTGTTCAGGTTGCTTATCAGGATCAACTGTTGAATGCAGTGTCATCACAACAACAATATTTCTTTGTTTCAATGCATAAATTAATTCTGACAAATCAGCATGATTGAAGAACCCATAGTTGAATTGAATTATAATGGTATTCAGTCTAGCTTGCTCTATATGCTTGATGATGACATCAAAGTTATTTTTCTCTTTACCAATACTCCAGCTACGAATACTAAAGTCATTTTTAATGTCGAGGATCTCTTGCCCAATGGGTGAAAAAATGACTGGGTTAACCCCGGACATATTATTTATTAAATGCTGCGAATAAGTTGCTATACCGCATTTAGTATTCCAGGTTGTTATCCAACCTGTTTTAGCTTTCTGATTTAACTCCCAATTTTTAGCTTCCAGAGTATGTATAGCAGAGACAGAGCGCTCTGCCACAGCAGACCATGTAAAATCAGAAAGAATTTTCTCACGTCCAATCTTAGCCATTTCTCTTCGTTGATCGTATGACGTCGATGCAGCAAGTTTCATCTTCCTCGCCAAGTCATCAACATCAATGTTGACCCATGCAGAAGAGTAAAGGCCAAAATGCGTTTTAGCATGCGCATAGTCATAATCAACAAGCCAGCAATTAGTTAAATCACAGAAATCCTTTTGTCCACTCCAGCCAGTGACAATAGCAGGCATTCCACTTAACATAGCTTCTGCAATCGGTAGACCAAAACCTTCCGCACAACTTGGAGCGACGAGCACATCACATTGTTCATAGATGCTCTTTAGATTACCTTCTTCAAGGTCCTCTTTTATAATAACAACTTCAGGAAAATCACAGTATTTTTCCCGTAGCGCTGCCAGGCTGTCAGAAATATTATTGTGTGGGTTGTCAAACGTCTTGATGATTAATGTTACATCATCTTTACAGCTAAATGCTTTACCGTAAGCCTCAAGCATGTGTTCTGCCCCTTTACGTGGGAAGCACGATGAGACATGCAAGAAACGGAATGTTTTGATGGTTTGAAGCGGAATGTGCTTAACGGCGACATTTTCCCAATGATCACATCCATTACCGGTTACGATTGCAGGTAATCGCAAGCCGTTATCTATTAGCACTTTTTTTACGTGCTTTGAAGTGCAGAGTACCGCATCAAGTTCTGATTAAAAGTATGAATCCACTCGGATGGGTACCCTGTCTCTTCCCAAGCATAGCAGTGTAAAAGTTTTACCTTCGAATTCAGTCCAGACACTCGTGGCGGGTAGATATTACGAGACTGCACGGAAACTGATTCATTTATTTGTCTGCGTGCCTTCTCATTCCATGCTAGCAAGTCAGCATTATTACCTTTTTGCAGGAAAGATGTGCTAGGATTAAAATCACCAGGCCCTTCAGTGGAATGCAGAAAAATCTCTACGCCTTTTTTGGCAAGACCACGAGCAAATTCACGATTGACTAAGGCAAGACTATAAGATGAGTCAAAAGGGCCATCAATTTGCCATTCCAACGGTTTTGATAGAGCCTTATATAATTCGACCCGCTTGATATTACGGTCAAGCGCCTCGGCGACGCGCAATAAATCCTGCTCAGTAGGCCTTATTTTAGTATTAATTCTTTTTATGCTGTCAAGCGCAGTAATGGCCTCTTCGGCGTTTTCATCTTTTTCATTATTTTCAGATTCAAAAAGCTCAAAGGCTTCAATTGCACGTTGAGCAGAAATGTCCCAGGAAAATTTTGAGGCTTGACACAATGCATGCTTTTTGAGTGAGTGACGAAATTGTTCATTGATAATCACATCACGAATTTTACTACTGATTGAATTTACTGAAAATGGGTCAAATAGAGCCTCTTCAAGCCCGATAACTTCAGGTATACTGGTTACATTAGAACCAATAGTTGCCGCGCCACATCTCATTGCTTCCAATATAGGTAATCCGAACCCTTCATGCTCAGATGCAAATACAAATAAGAAGCAGTTCCGATAAAGAAGAATTAATTCATCATCGCTAACGTACCCTGTTAGAACAACATCTTTTTTTGACAGTCCTGCTCTAAGCACGATGGATTGCAGATAGTTTCTATCAGTCTCATTGATCTTGCTGATAATAACCAACTGTTTATTAAAGCGTAATTCTGGCTCAATTTTAGAGAAAGCTAAAATAAGTCTTTCAAAATTTTTTCGTTTGTCAAACCCCCCCGGAGCATAAAGAATAATATCTTTTTTGATTGAAAATTTTTCTTTAACTGCTTCAAAGTTGATATCAACTATTTCTTTATTGTACCACTCATCCTCAGTAGCAGAAGAAATCGAGACAATTTTACCTTGAGCATCTGATAACCATTCATGAATTTCTTGAGCAGTATAATCTGAGTTTGTCAGGATCAAGTCTGCTCTTTTAAGATAATCAATTTTTTCCATATAGTACTGGCGAAAATGATTATCTTGCAGGTACGTTTTTTCATTGACTAGTGGTATAAGATCGTGATGAAGAACTGCTATTTTCGCATTGCTTTGCAATTTTTTTATAGTAATCGCGGCGTCGTCAACATGACCTTCAAATAGACTGGTAATGAAAACCCAGTCAACTGAAAGTGTACGGATCATTTCCTCGCGAATAATTGCCGCAGCTTCCTGCCGCCATTCATTTCCCTGATCGCAGGCACGAAGAGGAGCCGGAAGCTGACAGACTATAATATTTTTTTCTGGTAAAAGTCCATACAAAGATTTTTTAATGTCTTCTAAAGTATCTTCAAAATTACCGTTCAGAAAGATATAGAAATTATGGTATTTGTTATTACGTAGTAAACCTTTAGTAATAGATAATGAATAGCGTCCTATTCCTCTAAATTTGCTTTCAGTTTGTGAGCCTTGCAAATCGATTAAAATATTCATTATTAATCACCTTTATTATTCTTTATTTCATCTTTATGAAGATCCTCGTAGATCTCCTTTGCTCTATTTGTCAACTTATCAATATGAGATGTCGGGAAAAAGTTATTATAAGAATATTGATTATTTTCCCCGCTAACAGATTTTAAATAAATTTTCCTTAGCAGGGAGTATATTCCTATCTTACGCATCAGTACCAAAATGTTAGACCTTGCCCTTGGGTATTTCCCCAATACACGGACAAGCCTCTGAAATATTTTACGCACAATGGCTTTTGCGAGATACTTAAGCCCTTTTTTACGAGCAACATCGGTGCGTTTACCCAAGTCTATCACACGTCGTAATGGAGCAGTCATGCGCCAGGAGTTACTGGAATATACGGCAAATAATCTATTTTCTAATTCTTTATTATAATCATTGATTTCTTTTATTTCAGCACGTACATTTTCAACTTTGTTTGTGAGCTCTTGGATGATAACATCAAGTTTACCTCCCAATCCCATATCATAGCGGTCAGCAAGTTCATCCAGAGTTACACCTATTTTTTTTACAAAAAACTCGTTAAATTCAGTATTTAATTTCTGAGAACCTGACTTTTGTGAAACAGTACTGTAATCTGGACTAACACCCTTCAACACTTCCGATAACGTAAGTTCTGAAGAATGATCTTTAATACGGTCACTTTCTTGCAATCTGACAATTCGCGTTCTTTCAAATCCATAATAGTCAGGGAGAAACTTTAAAAGTTCAGGAGGGAGTGGATTTTGATGCGTCGGGTCCATGTAAAACGAACAACTGCCTACACTTATGTTTTCTGGATTCGGCGTTTCAAGGATCAAAAGACCGCCGGCTTTTAATACGCGCAAAGCTTCTAATACTAGAGAATGAACAATTTCAAACGGAAGATGCTCAACTATATGAAAGCCCGTAATTGCGATAGCACTATCGCTTTCTTGCTTCTTCAAAAAATTGATACAATCATCTAATTCAACTGTAAGGCCATCTTTAAGTGCTTCAGCTAGCATTCCTTCATCAAGATCGACTCCTACGGCATGTATATTATTATCATGTAGAAGTTTTAGCCATTCGCCACGGCCGCAACCAATATCAATAACATTAGCATCTGGGTAGAAAGAATTGAGTTTTTGAATTAACGGTAAATATAATGTAAGCCGTTGACGAATATCTGCCACACTTCCACGATGTTTATCTTCAAATGCACGGTAAAAATTATTACTCACCTTTAATCTCCAATTGTGGTGGCATCCAGGCTACGCCTACAAAAGATGGTTTACCGCTGTTCACGACAGTGAAGACCAGAGCAAGATCACGCCATTCATAGTTTCGAGCAACATGTGTTTCTGATGAATGTAGAGCAACTGCAATTGAATAAGATCCCACACCTAAATTGGCTAAAAAACTGAAGGTAAATTTAATTTTACTTCCGGCAGCGACTCCACTTAACACTTTTTGCATATGATGAGTATTAGTACCAAAAACAGGCTGTCCCAAGCGATCTTTAATAACATAGCCCACAACTAATTCATCTAAATATTCATGTATATCAGCTTGAATATTCAACGTTACAGCTTGCCCAACTTGCAATGTTTCAATAGACTCATTATCTTGATTCAGCAGTTCTATGTGACTGATACGAGCTTCTCCAGTGCCTGAAAGCGTGGCCATCTTGCCATCATTATTACTCAACTTAATAGATTTTTTTTCTTTATCCGCTAAAAGCGCATTATAGAAATCCATTACAGCTTCAGGTTCTCCTTCCATTGCCACCTCCCCTTGGTTTAAAAGGATAGCGCGGTCGCAGATACTTTGGATTGCCTGCTTATCATGCGATACCAGGAGTAACGTCGTACCTTTTCTTCGGAACTCACGGATACGTTCGAAACTTTTGTGCTGAAAATAAGCATCTCCTACTGACAACGCTTCATCTATAATCAGAATGTCTGGTCGTATAGCCGTTGCTACGCTGAAGGCTAGCCTTACCTGCATCCCACTAGAATAAACTCGGACAGGCTGGTCAATGTAATCGTCAATCTCAGCAAATGACTCAATTTCAGGCATTAATTGATTAATCTGCTCAACCGACAAGCCTAATAATTGACCTGACATGTATACATTTTGCCGGCCAGTAAAATCAGCATGAAATCCCATACCCAGTTCCAGCATCGCTGCAACCCGGCCAGAAATATCAATATTGCCTGTAGTAGGCTTAGCTGTGCCAGTAATTAATTTCAACAATGTACTCTTGCCTGCACCATTAATGCCTATGATGCCAACAGCTTCACCTTCATTAATTTTGAAATTAATATTCTTCAAAATCCACTTAAGGGTGTGTTGTGGTTTAATGCCGGGAATCATCCATTCCATTAGCCGATGAACTTTACGCTGATAAATCTTGTATGCTTTTCCAACACCAGAAACTAAGATATGTGTCATTAGAGTTCATCCACCATTTCTGCTGAGTGTCTTCTAAATAAAATAAATCCGTAAATACAAAAAAGAATGCTTAAAATCACAACCGGAATTAGTGAACCCCAGTCCGGTATTTTATGGTAGGCAAATATCCCCTGATAAGCTTGCATTAGGCGCGCGACCGGGTTATACATGAGTATTTTATGCGCCCATTGAGGCAGGGAATTCAATACATAGACAATCGGTGTAAACCAGAACCAGAATTGTAATAGAACACTAACGAACTGCCCCACATCTCTGAAAAAGACATTCATCACGCCAAAGATCATTCCTAGCCCTGTCGCAAATGCAATTTGCAATACGATGACAGGAATCATTGTCAAAACTAACCATCCAGGGAATTCACCTGTAAATATCAGGAAAATAATGAAGAGTGTAAAAATTATTAAGAAATTAAGCACAGCTGATGCGACAACAATGAACGGCAAACATATCTTAGGAAAACTGAGTTTTTTTATCAGGTTAGCATTATTTATGAAAACACTCTGACTTTTGTCCAAAATTTCAGTAAATAAACCCCATGTTAGAACTCCTGAACAGAGATAGATACTGTATGCGAATGAGCCTGTGTTATCAGGCATTCTGGCTTTCATTACCTGTGAAAAAACTAATGTATAAACTAAAATCATAGCAAGCGGCTGGAGTACTAACCATAATGCTCCAAGCATACTTGTTTGATAACGAGATTGAAAATCTCGTTTTATACTACTGATAATAAAACCGCGATATTGATAAATGGATTTAAACATATCAGATATAATCCCTATCATCTAAAAAAGATAATATATCTGAAGTTTTGTTTATCATAAGCTTATAATTTTGTCGAGTTTCAACGTTCAATCTCATCAATGGTTCAGTATTTGACGTTCTTAAATTAAAACGCCAATCCTCGAATGACATACTGAGCCCATCTGTTTTATCAATGTCCAGAGCGTCTGAATTATATTTTTTTTCAATCAGTGCAATTAATTCGGCGGCATTAACAACTTTACGATTAATCTCTCCGGAGGCAGGGAACTTAGCCATTCTATTTTTTACTAAAGATTGAATGCTAGCCCTATTCGTCTGGACCAGTTCAGCCACTAAAAGCCATGGAATCATTCCACTATCGCAATAAGCAAAATCACGGAAGTAATGGTGTGCGCTCATTTCGCCGCCGTACACCGCATCTTCTTCACGCATGCGCTCTTTAATAAACGCATGACCTGTTTTAGACATAACAGGTATGCCACCCTCTTTAGTGACGACGTCGATAGTGTTCCAGGTCAAACGGGGATCGTGAATGATCTTCGCACCAGGCTCTTTCTTGAGGAACGCTTCGGCCAGCAGGCCGACAATGTAATAACCTTCGATGAACTCTGCGTTCTCGTCAAACAGGAAGCAGCGATCAAAGTCGCCATCAAATGCGATGCCCATGTCGGCTTTGTTCGCTTTCACCGCATCGGAGGTATCTTTCCGGCACTCTGGCAGTAAGGGATTGGGGATACCGTTCGGGAAATGACCATTCGCTTCATGGTGAACTTTAACGAAGGTGACCGGTGCATTCGCCAGCTGGAAGCGCTTTTCGATCTCATCAATAACGTGACCGGCAGCGCCATTACCCGAGTTGATGACCAGCGTCATGGGTTTAGTGAAATTTGCCAGATCAATGTAGCCCATCAGGTGATCGACATAGGCATTCAATACCGAGATCTGTTTATAGCTGCCACGCTTAGCTGCATCTACCGGCGCAAAATCGTTAGCTTCAGCCAGACGCTGAACATCACGTAAGCCTGTATCGCCACTGATAGGACGGGAACCTTCACGCACCAGCTTCATGCCGTTATAGTTCATCGGATTATGGCTTGCCGTCACTTCGATGCCACCATCAATGCCTAAATGGAAGGTGGCGAAATAAATCTCTTCCGTGCCGCTTAAGCCGATATCAAGTACATTGGTACCCGCATCCATTAAACCATTGGCCAGGGCCATTTTCAGGCTTTCGCTGGTCAGGCGGACATCGCCGCCCACGACAATCGTTTCCGGCTTTAAAAATTCGCCATAAGCGCGACCAATACGATATGCAATTTCTTCATTTAATTCCGCGCCAAGCTCACCGCGAATGTCATAAGCTTTAAAACAGGTCAATGCTGCCATGATTTTGTCTGTCCTTACTTACTTGCAAATTGTTCTTTAATCAGAATTAAATCGTCATCGCCCAGATAGGAGCCTGACTGAATTTCCAGCAGCTCTAACGGAATCTTGCCTGGATTTTCTAACGTGTGCTGATGGCCAATAGGAATAAAGGTCGATTGGTTTTCCGTCAGCAATAAGGTTTTATCCTGAATAGTCACTTTGGCAGTGCCGGATAAGATCACCCAGTGTTCAGTTCGGTGATAATGCATCTGTAATTCGAAACGTTCACCCGGTTTAACGGTGATACGATTTACATTAAAACGGCCGGTATTGACCACCAGATCGCAGCGTCCCCATGGCCAGTAAGTTTCACGATGACGACGATATTCCGTACGGCATTCGCTCTTCAGGAACTCCACCACGCGTTTGACGTCCTGAACCTGATCTTTGCGCGCCACCAGCACGGCATCTTTGGTGTTAACAATCACCAGATTTTCCACGCCGATAGCTGCCACTAACTGATCTTCGCTGTTGATGTAGCAATTTTTAGTGTTGTGCAGGAAGGTATCGCCTTTCAGCGAGTTACCGGCTGCATCTTTTTCATTCACTTCCCACAGCGCGGACCAGGATCCGACATCGCTCCAGCCCGCATCCAGCGGCACCACAACGGCTGCGTCCGTTTGCTCCATCACGGCATAGTCAACTGACTCATCCGGGCAGGCAATGAAATCGTCTTTATCAATGCTGATGAAGTCGTTACCTTCTGCCACGTTCGTCATCGCACGGCGGCAGGCATCCAGAATATCAGGACGGAATTTTTCCAGTTCCTGCAGATAACGTTTGGCGCGGAACATAAACATCCCGCTGTTCCAGTAATATTCACCGGAAGCCAGATAATCCTGAGCCGTTTTCAGATTCGGCTTTTCAACAAAACGCTGCACGCTAAACGGCGCATGTTCATCACCCGCCAGCTGCTCACCGCGATGAATATAGCCGTAACCGGTTTCAGGTCCGGTGGGCACGATGCCGAAGGTGACCAGATGCCCCTGCTTGGCATATTTCGTTGCGGTGGTGATGGCCTGATGGAATGCCGCGCGGTTCTCAATGACATGGTCGGCGGCTAACACTAACAGTACCGGATCATCGCCTTGCTCAATCGCGTTAATCGCTGCCAGAGCAATCGCCGGCGCCGTGTTGCGGCCAACCGGTTCAAGGATGATGTTATGGGAAAGTTTGTTGATTTGACGAAGCTGTTCAGCGACGAGGAAACGGTGCTCTTCGTTGCAGATGACCAGCGGAGCTCGCGCTTCGACACCGGTCAGGCGGTTGACAGTCTCCTGCAGCATCGAGTGCTGTCCGTGCAAGCTGATGAACTGTTTTGGATACAATTCACGTGAAAGGGGCCACAAACGACTGCCGGTTCCTCCGGCCATGATTACGGGAAGTAACATTCCACAACCTCTAATGTGTCTTTTAGACTGCTCTATCATTTTCAGCGGGACAATTTTTCAGCAAAACAAAAAATAGCCACGCTACCGCCCTTGGCTTGCAGCAACCAATATGCTGTGTAACAAGTCAATCCTGTGCTTTCCGTCTCGGCTAATTATGGTCAATATTGCAGCATCAACCGCTTTGTCTGAGACCATCGCAAATAATACATTTTGTGCTGCCGAATTAACATGGTTATTGTCTGATGCCGGCGCGGCGAATCTTAATTTCTTTTCGTCGTTGCGGTTAACTGCAAGCTACTGAGTCGGAAAGAATATAGCTGGCGATTCGCAGAATGAAAGGCTGCAGCGGGGTTTCACTAAATCAATATGATGAGTTGTGAACTTGATGCATTGGTCTGGCGCTGATTAGGATTTTTCTGCATCCCGCAAATGAATGCCTGAACAAAAAAACACCAAAGTAAATTATTTGCCCATAAAAAAACCCGGCATATGCCGGGTTTTTACTCATTACCTGCTTAATCACTTAAAGCCATTCGGGTTCTTCGACTGCCAGTTCCACGTATCGCGCATCATCGCATCAATACCGCGCGTGACGCGCCAGTCGAGCTCTTTGTTGGCCAGGCTGGCATCCGCCCAGAACGCCGGCAGATCGCCGTCGCGGCGCGGTTTGAATTCGAACGGAATCTGTTTACCGGACGCCTGCTCAAACGCCTTGATCATCTCCAGCACCGAGAAGCCTTTGCCGCCGCCGAGGTTGTAAGCTTTGTAGCCTTCAACTTTTGGCAGGTGATCCAGCGCTTTCAGGTGCCCTTCCGCCAGGTCGACGACGTGAATGTAGTCGCGCTGGCAGGTGCCATCTGGCGTCGCGTAGTCATCGCCAAACACGCCCAGCTTGTCCAGACGCCCAATCGCCACCTGCGCAATGTACGGCAGCAGGTTGTTCGGAATACCGGTTGGGTCTTCGCCAATCTCACCGGATTCGTGCGCGCCGACCGGGTTGAAGTAGCGCAGCGCGATGGCTTTGAAGTTCGGCTCGGCTTTGGCGAAGTCGCGCATCACGAACTCAATCATCAGCTTGGAGGTGCCGTACGGACTGGTGGTGCCACCAATCGGCGTCGTTTCGACATACGGAACCGGTGCGTCAGCGCCATACACGGTGGCGGATGAGCTGAAGATAAAGTTCCACACGCCGGCAGCGCGCATCTCTTCCAGCAGCACCACGGTCCCGGCGACATTGTTCTCGTAATATTCCAGCGGCATGCGCGTGGATTCGCCGACCGCTTTCAGCGCAGCGAAGTGGATGACGGCCGAGATGTCATTGCTGGCAAACAGATCGCGCAGGCAGGCGCGGTCGCGGATGTCGCCTTCAACGAAGACCGCTTTCTTACCGGCCAGCTTCTCAACGCGATTGATTGCTTCGCGCGAGGCATTGCAAAGGTTATCCAGGACTACAACGTCGTCGCCGCGCTCTAACAGCGCCAGCACCGTATGGGAGCCGATGTACCCTGCTCCGCCCGTTACCAAAATAGCCATGTGTACTCCTTTAAAACCGCGCAACCTGCGCGGCGGGGAAAGAGATTATTTTGCCAGAATTTTTTGGATTGCTTCGCGGAAATCGCGGCCCTGGGTGTTGTTGCGCAGACCGTAAGAGACGAAGGCCTGCATGTAGCCGAGTTTACGGCCGCAGTCGAAGCTGGTGCCGGTCAGCAGCTGGGCATCAACCGGTTTTTTCTGGCTCAGGGAAGCGATGGCATCGGTCAGCTGGATACGGCCCCAGGCACCTGGCTCAGTGCGCTCCAGTTCACCCCAGATATCCGCAGAAAGCACGTAACGGCCCACGGCGGTCAGGTCTGAGTTCAGCTCGGACGGATGCTCAGGTTTTTCCACGAAGTTGGTGATGGTGCTGATATCGCCCGGATTATCCAGCGGCTGCTCGGTGGTCAGCACGCCATACTCAGACAGGTCTTCGCCCGGCATGTGTTTCGCCAGAACCTGGCTGCGGCCGGTCTCTTCAAAGCGTGCCACCATCGCGGCAAGGTTGTAACGCAGGTGGTCAGCGGTAGAGTCATCCAGCAGCACGTCTGGCAGTACCACCACAAATGGGTTGTCGCCAATCATCGGACGGGCACACAGTACCGAGTGGCCAAGACCCAGCGGGTTCGCCTGACGCACGTTCATGATAGTCACGCCCGGCGGGCAGATTGACTGCACTTCGCTCAGCAATTGGCGTTTCACGCGCGCTTCAAGCAGCGCTTCCAGCTCGTAGGTGGTATCGAAGTGGTTTTCCACTGCATTTTTGGAAGCATGGGTGACCAGCACAATCTCCTTGATGCCCGCCGCCACGCACTCGTCGACAATGTACTGAATCATTGGTTTATCGACGATAGGCAGCATCTCTTTCGGAATGGCTTTAGTCGCAGGGAGCATATGCATACCGAGACCCGCAACCGGGATTACTGCTTTAAGCTTGGTCATATTTATTCCATTTCATGAAGTGAATACGTGGGGTCGATTATGCAGGATCGGCCGGTTGAGCAAGTATAATCTTTATCTGAAAAACCGGCACTAACTCTCTGTCAACACATAAAAAATCGTCAAAAAGTCCATCTGCCAGCCGGCAATGAGGCGGGAAAAAAAAGCGGCTAAATGGCTGAAAAACAGTGGAAGGCAGAGTGCAAGGCGATGACCGGTGAGGCCAGTGATTGTTGAGCGTTCAGACCGGCATTGCGGAAACATCATTGGGGCGAAGATGGAAGCGTAATTTTGAAAGGTCGCCATAAATGGCGCCCCTACGGGATCACGGCAGGTTTTTGTAGGGTGCGCATTAATGCGCACCGGCAGCTGCACATCAGTCACCGATCACACCTGATTTTGAAAGGTCGCCATGAATGGCGCCCCTACGGGATCACAGCAGGTTTTTGTAGGGTGCGCATTGATGCGCACCGGCAGCTGCACGTCAGTCACCGATCACATCTGATTTTAAAGGTCGCCATGAATGGCGCCCCTACGGGATCACGGCAGGTTTTTGTAGGGTGCGCATTAATGCGCACCGGCAGCTTCACGTCAGTCACCGATCACATTTGATGATGGCGGGCGGTCGCCGTTGCCAACGACAGCCCCTGTCATCACCGCTTACAGCCAGCCCTCAAACCACTCGGGCATCACGAACAGGTTGAAATGATTCACCAGCAGCATCAGGCCGACAAACACCACCGACACCGACACCCATTGACGCGCATACGGCATAAAGCGGATGCCAATCACCGGTTTGATGAAGAACGGATGCGCGAAGGCGGAGATCAGCACCTGGGAAATCGACAGCGTCAGCGCCACGTAAATCACGTTCGGCCAGATCCACGTAGTGGCCAGCACCACCACCACCACCAGGCTGGCGACGATATTCCAATAGAACTCCGACGTTGGTGCGTCCGTTCGCCTGGGAGATCGCGCCGGTCAGGCCGCCCATCGGGCGCAGCATACCGAACAGCAGCATCAGCGGGATCAGGTGATACACCTGCTCGTGCGAGGCGCCATACAGCACACGCACAATCACCGGAGAGAGAATACCAATCGCCAGGTACATCGCGCTGCTGAACAGCATGATGACGAAGGTGCCCTTGAGGAACAGTTTTTTCAGCTGCTCGGGATCGTGCTGCTTCTCGGCGAAGCGCGGCAGCGCCAGGCGGTTAATCACCGGCGACACCAGCTTCAGCGGCTGCAGAATCAGCTCCTTCGCCAGCGAGTAAATCCCCAGCATCTCGGCACCCATCACTTTACCGACGATCAGCGCATCGGCCTGGGTACGCAGCTGGTTAATGGTCTGCGAACCCAGCTGATAGATACCGTAACGCACCGCGCTGACAAAGGTTTTGCCGTCGAACTCCCACGTTGGCCGCCACGACTTCTCGCCAAAGTAGATCATGCAGAGAATGCGCGTGAAGGCGTTGATGAACAGCCCGAGAATCGCCGCCGCTACCGTCAGGGAGGTGAAATAGAGCATCGCCACCGTACACAGGAAGGCAAACAGCTTGGTGCCCATCTCAATCTTCGCCAGCGTCACCATGCGTTTGGTTTTCACATAGTGCGCCTGATACTGCGACAGATGACCGAGCACGAGGAAGTTGAGGCTGGTGAGCATAATCAGCGCCGTCAGCTCCGGCAGATGGTAGAACCACGCCACCGGCCAGGCGATGGCCAGCATGATCAGACCGGTACAGAAGCTCAGCGAGACGTTAACCCAGTAAATGGTGCTCTGCTCACGACGTGTAATCTCCTGACGATGCACGATGTAGCTACTCATGCCCATGTCCTGCAGCACGGTAGCCACCGCCAGAATGGCGTTGATGATCGCCAGCAAACCCAGCTCGTGCGCTTCCAGCTTACGCGCCAGCACCGCCAGCTGCAGCACCTGCAGCAGCGCGGCAAAGCAGGTGCTGCCAAACAGCCACACCGCCTGTTTTTTTAATCCACTCACACCATGCGCTCCAGAATTTTCGCCAGCTCACCGTAAGCGATGTGCTGATTGAACTCGGTTTCCACTTTATGGCGCGCTGCGGCCACCACCGGTGCAACGTCAACGTCGCCGCGCGACAGGCGCAGCAGCGTGTCCGCCAGCTCGTCGGCATCATTTTCCGACACCAGCCAGCCGCTGACGTTATTCTGAATCAGCTCCGGGATGCCGCTGTGGTAGGTGGACACCACCGGCAGGCCAACCGCCATCGCTTCCATCAGCGCCACCGGAATGCCTTCCATATCGCCATCGGCGGCGGTTTTCGACGGCAGCAGGAAGATGTCGGCCTCGCTCAGCGCCTGACGAATCTCCTCCTGCGGCTTGAAGCCCGGCATGGTCACCATGTCTTCCAGGCCGGCACGCGCGATGTGCTCGCGCATCATGCCGTCCTGCTCGCCGTTACCAATGATGGTGAACTGGAACTGACCGCCGTTATCGCGCAGGATTTCACTGGCTTTGACCGCCACGTCCAGCCCTTTTTTCTCGGTCAGGCGCGCCACCGAAACAATGCGCAGCGGTTTGTGGAACGCGTCGCGCGGCTGGAAGTTAAATTTCTCCGGCTCGATGCCCATGCGCGTGACGTGCACTTTTTCGCGCGGACAGCCCATCTCAATCAGCTTGTTCTCCCACAGATGGCTGATCGGCAGCATCAGTTCGCTCTGTCTGAACAGGTTGATGTAATCCTGTTTGTGCTCTTCAAGAATGTGGCGACGCGAGATATCAGCGCCGTGGAACACCGTCGCCTGCTTGCCCTTCAGTACCCCCAGCTCGCGCAGTTTATTCGCCAGCGCACCGGCATAGCCGAAGTGCACCAGGAACACATCGGCGGTAAAGGTCTGCCGGGCATTTGCGACAATGGCCGGCAGCAGCAGTTTTTTCGCCTGCGCACCGTAGCGGCCAACGTTAAGCGACTTCAGCAGCGCCGGCTTGGCGATTTTCGGCAGCATCAGTCCGATGCGCTGGGTCAGTTTGTCGAGGTTTGATACCTTCTCTTCCGGCAGCAGATAGTGGGTTTTCGCCGCCAGATTGTACTCATCGAATGCGGCATGACGGTTGATCATGTCGCCCGGAAACACCGAGATGATCTCGACGTCATAGCCGGCATCGATGAAATGCGTCACCTGATTGAGGACAAACGTCTCAGAGGCAACCGGAAAACGCATGGTGAAAAAGGTTAGCTTCATCACTTACCCCAGGACGTTGAGAATTTCTTCGGTGATGCGGTTGCCGATTTCACGCTCCTGCGCCACCGCGGTGTTCACTTTTTGCTTCACGTTGTCGTAGTCCGCCAGCACGGTCTGCACTTTGTCGATCAGCGAGCCGTCCATCAGGCTCTGCACGTCGGTGGCCATCTGCGGCAGACCCAGCTGGTTCATCACGCCGAGCGATTTGTGCTCGTAGTTGATGGCCACGGCTGGCGTGCCGAAGTTCATGGAGATGATTGCCGAGTGCAGGCGCGTGCCGATGGTGAGATGACAGTGGCTGAGCAGGATGCCGAGCTCCAGGTCATTGAACTCGTCCATGATCACATGGTAGTGCTCCGGCTGCTCAACGTGGTCGCGCAGCGTCAGCGCCACCATACGGTCATCTTTGGCATAGCTGTCGATGCCGGTACAGGTGGAGAACGCCACCACCTGATAACCTTCGGCGATCATGGCGTTGATCACCCGGCCAAACGCGGCTTCGTACTCTTTCTGCGTGACGCCAAGACGTTTGTCGAACGGTGCCAGCTCACGCACGGTGATGGCGATGGTTTTGCGCGACTGAATGATGTTCTGCCAGTGCAGCAGGTTGTGGCTCGGATTTTCCACCTCGCGCGCCTGCACCAGGAACGCGGTGTCCACGCCCTTCTTCACCCGGCTGGTGGTCACGCCATCCTGCTTCAGGCGATCGAGGCTGACCTCTTCGCGCAGCACCAGGCTGTCGACGCGGTCAAAAACAAAGTTTGCCAGCGCATTGACGCGCGGGTTTTCGAACGGGCCCACCGAGTGACCGATCATGTGCAACGGCTTCTTCGCCATCAGCGCGCACAGCGCGTGATCGAACTGGGTGACGCCGTACAGATCGACGAAGAACGAGCCGCCGACCTGAATGATGGCATCATATTTCGCCAGGCTGCGGGTGAATTCCGCCAGATGCGGCGGCACCGAAAAGGATTTATACACGCCACCTTTGCCGAGGTGCGCCATCATGATATCCGGCATCAGACGGTTGGCGACTTTGCGCTTCAGGCTGCTGACCAGCCCTTTTGGCGCCTTACTGTTGTGCAGAAACAGCGAATCCTGCTGGATGTGCTGCTGCAGTAAATATCCGGAGCTGGTTGGATAGCGGCTGATGACATCGATATCCAGATCCCCACGCGCGGCCTGCAATGAATCAATCAGTCCACGTAAAATCGCGCCATCCCCACGATTTCCACAGGTATGGTTACCCACCAATAAAATCTTCATAAAAACTCCAGATAAATTTTTGTAATTTTTTACAAGCCGCCAGTTCCATACTGGCTAAGTGAACTCTGTAAGAAAAAACTGCTAATGGGCCAGCGGCCCGAAATTAACGACTGCCTGTTGTGACGTAAATGCGTTACCTGTTTAGCGGTGCGCATAAATGCGCACCCTACATATCTGGCGCTGCGCCGGGCATCAATCCACGCCCTGCATCGCCGGTATACGGTGCGCATAAATGCGCACCCTACATTTCTGGTGCTGCGACGGGCATCAATCCGCGCCCTGCATCGCCGGTATACGGTGCGCATAAATACGCACCCTACATTTCTGGCGCTGCGCTGGGTATCAATCCACGCCCTGCATCGCTGGTATGCGGTGCGCATAAATGCGCCCCCTACATTTCTGGTGCTGCGCCGGGCATCAATCCACGCCCTGCATCGCCGGTATACGGTGCGCATTAATGCGCACCCTACATATCTGGCGCTGCGCCGGGTATCAATCCACGCCCTGCATCGCCGGTATACGGTGCGCATGAATGCGCACCCTACAAGTCCTGTGCGCGATGATGAGAAGTGCACGAACGTAGGGTCGCCATTCATGGCGACCGCCGCTCATCCTCACGACTTCAGCGCAAAATACGGCAGCGCCACCTGCTCGCCGTTGATCACCACTGAAACAAACCCCTTCGGCTGGCGCGTATCTACCTCTTCGGGCTTCAGCGCGCGCGACGCCAGCAGCAAATCGCCCTGCTCGTTGCCGCCGATGCCGGCTTTACCGTTGTGCAGGCTAAACCGCTGCGGGGCCGGCTGGCTGCCGCTGGTCGGACTGCCCTGCGCCATGGTGGCGTCAACGCGCGCACAGCGGCCGGTGAGGAACCGGTCTTTGGCGGTGCTCTTAATCAGCACCACCGCCGTCGGCGTCCAGCCCGCCAGTTTGACGAACACTTTGCTATCGGTATCGCTGCGCGCATCGACGCGCACCTCCAGCACCGGCGAACTGCCTTCCGCAGACCAGCTGGCTTCCGCCTTGCTGGTTTTGCGCTGCAGATGAATCACCGCGCGACCGCCGGTCTGTTTACCGCCCATCACGTCGAGCAGCGGCTGTTTGTCGCTGCCGTTGCTGAACTGCGACTGACCAAACAGCTCGATCTCCCAGCTGTCACCCACGGTTGGCGAGTAAAAATTACCCAGCTCGAACCAGGTGGCCTGATTGGTGTTGTTGGTCAGACGGAAACGCGACGTGATGTAGTTGTATTTCAGGCTGCCGTCGATGGCCACGCCGTAAGACTCCACCCGCGTTGAGCCCATCTCCCAGATATTCAGCCAGCGCTCGCCTTCCAGCGAGTTATCGATCCAGCTGCCAGACTGCAGATTGGTCTGGCGCATGTTGAGGCGGGAATTGCGCGCGTTCAGCGGGTTTTTGCAATCTTCCAGGCTCAGCGCATCAATAATCCACTGGCCGTTCGAGATATCGCCGGGGTGCTCGCTGTGCTCAATCCAGCCGTTATGAATGATCGACTGGCTGCAGCGCGGCAGGTTAAGTACCATGCCGCCGGTACAGCGCTGGGCGTTGAAGTTCGACAGCTCAATCGCCGTACTGTGGTCCCACGCACCCTGTTTCTGTCCGGACCAGCTAGCTTTGATCACGTCACCGGTACAGGTGTCGGCGTACCACTGGTCGATTTTGCAGTCCAGCGTATCCAGCAGGCTGATCGAGGTGCCGCCGACGCGGTTGAAGCGCAGGCAGGCACCGCGGAAGAACTGGCCGCCCGGACAGGTGTTGCGGAACAGCCCCTGTTTGTTTGGCCGCTTGTCGTTCTGACCGTTAAAGATCAGGTTGGAGATTTCGGTCCAGCGCGCATTCACCTGGAACAGGAATTCGGAACGACCGTCAGATACCAGCGTAGTCGCCGGGAAATAGCCGAAGTTAACCATCGCGCCGGAAATGCGGAAGAAGCGCTGCTGCTGATCGCCAAAGTCACAGCCGGTCACGAAGAAGGTGCCTGCCGGAAACTGAACGCAGATCTGCTGGTTAGCCTTGAGCGACCACTGATACATGGCTTTGATCGCCGGTGCCGTATCGGTTTTGCCGTCGGCGATGGCGCCGAAGTCAAACAGCGTCAGACGGTTGAAATCTTCCACCACGCGGCGCCAGTAGAACCCGTTACCGCTGAAAATCACGCCGCCATCATCTTCGCCTTCGCCATACACGCCGACGAACTCGCCGCCGCCCACTTCCAGCCCTTCGTGCCAGCTCTTCAGCTTGATTTTCGCTCCGGCAAACAGCGGTCGGGTTTTACGCAGCTCTTCCACCGACGGGATTTCGCCGATCAGCTGATAACCGTTCGGCTGCGCCAGGCGCTGGCTGAAGTTGCTGGCGTTCGGGCGCGACACGTCGCTGATGGAAAACAGCGTATTACCCTGGTTATCTTCCACCACCATCGAGTGCGCGGGATTGGCGATTAACGCGGCATTATCGTGAATAAACTGGGCAAAGTTGCCTTTATTGAGCGCAATTGGCTGGCTCACCTGGGAAACCTTACCGCTGGCGTCGCGCAGATACACCGGAATCTGGTTGCCGGCCTGGCTGGCATCTTTGCCTGCTGCGCCAATCCACAGTTTGCCCTCAAAGTTCTGCCAGAACTGCGGTGGCATGGTATAGACATTTTCCGGCGTCAGAATCGGCACATCGCCCGGCGGGACGCTGGAGGCATCAACCGCTTTCAGCGCCGGCTGACCACTTTTGGCGGCGTAACTGGAAAACGCGCTCACCGACAGCGCGGCAACAATGGAGGAGGCTGCAGTTTGCAAGACTTCTCTTCTTTTCATGCTAACAATCCCGTGGTCATGGGGCCGCATGGCGGCCGAAAAGGTATCCCCGAGGCACGATAAAAGTGGTTACACCAGCGCCAGCCAGCTCTGTTTGATCTGATTACCGTCAAACTTCAGCGCCGTCTCTTTGGTCTTTTCGCTCATGGCAAAGAACAGGCGATCGTCGCTGGCCAGCTGCTCCATGCGCGCCAGGAAAGTGGCTTTGTCGTTCATTGGTACCAGGAAGCCATCTTCGCCGTGGTTGATGATCTCCTGCGGTCCGGTCGGACAGTCATAGGCCACCACCGGCAGCGACCAGGATTTGGCTTCCAGCAGTACCAGCGGCAGCCCTTCATAACGTGAGGTCATCAGCGCCATGTCGCTGTCGCGGTAGTAATCATTGATATTGCTGACTTTCCCGACAAAGTTAACGCTGCCGGTGATGCCCAGCGCCGCGGCCTGATCGTGCAGTTGCTGGCGCAGTTCGCCGTCACCGGCGATCACCAGCTTCCACTCCGGGTGTTTTTTGCTGAAGTCGGCCCAGATATCCAGCAGCAGGTCAAAGCCCTTTTGGTTATCGAGGCGGCCTACCGCCAGCGCCTGACGGCTGCGCGTCTCGCGCTGCCAGGATTTGTACACCACCGGATTAGGAATTTGCTGGCTGGGGATATGCCAGCGGGTGAAGACCTGATGGTCTTTGTCAGTCAGCACGATCACCTGGTCGTAGTAGCGCAGCAGCAGCCACTTCAGCAGTTTGATCGGCTTGCTGAAGGAGTTAATAGCGATGTGCTCGCAGGCGTAGGCTTTGAAGGTTTTTTTCTTCATTGCCATCAGGTTCCAGAAGGCAAACATCACGCTCAGGCGCCCCATACTAATCAGGAATACGCTGTCGAAGCCCTCCTGATGGATGCGCGCCACGGCACTTTTAATCGGGTTGCTGTGGCCTTCGAAGCTGACAATCTCTTTCACCCGCTCAAACGGGTAAAAGGTTTTGCCGTGCCCTTCCAGCGAGTAAATGGTAACGGCATGCTCTTCACCGAGGCACTCCGACATGAAGTTGCAGATATTCTCCGTGCCTGCGTAGGAGTAGGCATCCTTAATAACCAAAACAATCTTTTTCATCTGATACTTTTCACCTCAAATTGCTCAAATCCAGACCCAAGTCATTTGCGTTGCCGCAAGGCGGCAAGTGCGTTCATTCCCGGGAGCTTACTCAAGTAAGTGACCGGGATGGACGTGCGCAGCCAACGTAGCGGCAGCGCGAAGGACACAGGGTCTTAGCGATGTTTAAGGGTGAAAAGAACCCCATTCACCATATACCAGCCGTAATAGTAATAGATTTTTAAAGGATTGTTTTTATAGATAATTCTTAATAATTCGAGGTGCCATTTCGCCGCTTTATTTTTGTTACGCGACAGTGAATCGCCCAGCTCGTAGTAGTTGACCAGCGTCTTCTGGATCACCCGGGCTTGTTTGTAGCGGAGGAACAGCTCATAGAGGAACAGGAAGTCTTCATGGCCTTTACGCTGGAAGAAGATGCCCTGTGGCGGACGACGGAAACACACCGAGGAGAAGCAGACGCGATACTGCTTCTTCACGAAATTTTCCTGCTGCAGATAAGGTTTGTGGTAGTTGATGTCGTGATCGGCGGTTTTGGTTTTGTAGTGATAATGGGTGATGACGAAGTCGTCACCGGCGGCCAGCGCCGCGGCCTGCTCGGCCAGTTTCTCCGCGTGCCATTCATCATCGCTGTCGAGAAACGCAATGATCTCCTCTTTGGCCGCGCGCAGGCCCACGTTGCGCGTTTCCGCCGCGCCGAGGTTGACCTCGTTGCTGAGGATAGTGATGCGCGCGTCCTGGCAGTGCTCGCGCACAAAAGCGAGTGAATCATCGGTGGATTTATCATTGACCAGGTAGAGATGCCAGTCGCTGTAGGTCTGATTCACGATCGACTCAACCGCACGCAGCACGGTGTTGCGCGCGTTGTACATCGGCATCACGATACCGATGGTGCCAACATGATTTGTCATTTGTATACCCGGAGTGTCAGGAACCGAAAAAATGCTCCCGCTGCGGGAGCAAGTGAAAGTCATAAATCGATCAGGAAACCGCTCTTCGCCCCGTGAAGCGCGACTTCAGCTTATCGACCAGGCGATTGATGAAGTAGGCGCGGTTATCACGGTTGGTGAGGAAGAAGTAGCGCGCAAAACTGACGCTGGCCAGCAGCGAATTGCCATCCATTTTGTAGCGCAGCGGCAGCTTGAACGCTTTGTAGGTATGGATATCGCGCGCCGTCAGGTGCGGCTTCATGGTGTCGAGCCAGAAGAAGGAGTACTTCACCGACTCGCCTTTGTGTTTGGAACCAAATTTGGTCACCAGATGGTAGGTCGCCAGCGGTTTGGCGATCATCACAAATTCATAGCCCATGCGGTCGGCGCGGATGCAGAAGTCATAATCCTGATGGCGAATATAGCGCGCATCAAACTGGATTCTGGCGGCATCTTCGCGTTTCAGCACGATGGTACTGGTCTGGATAAAGCCGTAACAGCCAAACAGGTACTCCGCCACGGTCTCATTTTTCCCCGGCGGCTGCATCGGCATCACTTTGAGGAAGCTGCCGTCCTGATGAATATTGACCTGGCTGAAGATGACATAGCGCGATTTACCCTGCGCTTCCAGCTTGCGGATGGTATCGCACACTTCCAGTAGCTTGTCCGCGTGCCACTCGTCGTCGGCGTCGAGGAAGCTGATGAAGTCGCCCTGCGCCAGTTCAATACCTTTGTTGCGTGCGCCGGCGCCGTTGAGTTTGACCTCAGACAGCTCCAGTTTGATGTCCAGATCCTGATAGCGCTCGCCGCGCACCACCTGCGCCAGTTCCGCGGCATCAGCGGATTTGTCATCCACGATGATGACTTCAAAGTTGCGATAGGTTTGCGCTTTGACGCAATCCAGCGTCGTGACAATCGATTTCGACGCGTTATAAGCGGGAATTACAATTGAGAAGCGGATGTCCTGCATTGCCAGCACCTCTTAAACAGCTGTTCCAGATTCAACGGTAACGCGAGCGGCCTGTAGAAAGGAATCGGCTTTGTTCTGAAAAATCATGCCGTTAGTATTCTTTTTCAATAAGACTTTTCGTACCGTCACGGAAATACCTAAGATTGTGCTGTGTGTATGTTTGATGGTGCAAAACGCACCGAAAAAAATCGTTATTATGTTCGCGGTATCAATTTCACCGCCGCAGTTTTATGCGTTTAATCACCGCACGTTCCGTAGCGGCGCAATTTATTGCGCGATAAATCGCGCCGCTACAATACTCTGCGGTGTATCCGCATGTTTTGCAGAGGCACAAGGCATGGCGCTTAGCCAGAGACGCGCCATAAAAAGGGGCGGAAAATCCGCCCCCGATAGTGCTTAGCTTTTGCTCTCTTTGCCGTATTCGTAGTTGTAATAGTCGTAGCCATAACCATAGGCATTCGACGCTTTACGGACCACGGCGTTGAGGATGACGCCTTTAATCTCGATACCGTTCTGGGCGAAGCGCTTGTAGCTGACATCCAGCTCTTTGGTGGTGTTGGTTTCGAAACGCGCCACCATCAGCGAGGTACCGGCCAGCTTACCGATGATGGAAGCGTCGGTCACAGCCAGAATCGGCGGCGTATCGATCAGCACCAGGTCATAGTTCTTGCTTGCCCAGTCCAGCAGCTCCTGCATGCGACGATGCATCAGCAGCTCAGACGGGTTCGGTGGCACCTGACCACGCGGCAGGAAGTCAAAACCGTACACACCCTTCTGAATCATCGCCGGCGAGAACTCGCTCTTGCCTGACAGCACGTTAGACAGGCCAGTCTTGTTATCCGCACCCAGCAGCTCGTGGGTATAGCCGCGACGCATATCACCATCGATGAACAGCACGCGCTGACCTGCTTTGGATACCAGCGTCGCCAGGTTGGCACAGATAAAGGTTTTACCAATACCCGGGCTGGCACCGGTGATCATCAGGATGTTGTTTTTCGCTTCCATCATGGCGAAGTGCAGGCTGGTACGCAGGCTACGAATCGCTTCGATGGAGAGGTCCGTCGGATTGCCCAGCGCCAGCAGCGTGTTGTGCGGATCCGACTTCTCTTTGCTGCCGCGTCGCGCCAGCGCTTCGGTGTCTTTCTTACGCTGCCACTCGGAGAGCGGTACGCTGGCATAGACGTTCATGCCCAGCTCTTCCAGCTGCTCCGGGTTGTCGATCCCGTGGTGGAACAGCGCTTTCAGCAGCACCAGACCAACCGACAGCATCAGACCCACAATCAGACCCGCGACAATAATCAGCAGCTTCTTCGGTGCCACCGGGCTGGTGCTGGTTTCGGCACGGTCGATGATGCGCACATCACCCACGGTGCTGGCCTTGCTGATGCCCAGTTCCTGCTGACGATTCAGCAGCTGCATGTAGATTTCCTGACCGGCCTGCACGTCACGCGTCAGACGCAGAATCTCCTGCTGGGTCTGCGGCATGGCCGAGATTTTCTTGTTCAGCTGCGCCTGTTCCGCTTCCAGCGTTTTGCGTTTTTCCAGCAGCGCGCGGTAGGTCGGGTGGTCTTTGGTGAACAGCTGGGAAACTTCGGCTTCACGGAAGGTCAGCTCGTTCAGCTGGCTCTGGACGCTAACGGACGAGTCGAGCGCCGATTTGGCTTCCAGCGACATGTCCACCGACTCGTTCTGACGACGGAAGGTGTTCAGCTTGTCTTCCGCATCGTCCAGCTTGGCACGCACGTTAGGCAACTGGGTGCGCAGGAATTCGAGGCTCTTCTCTGCCTGCTCAGACTTGCGCTCAACGTTCTGCAGCAGATAGTTGTTAACGATCTGGTTCAGCACGCGGCTCGCCTGCTCCTGATCTTCATCCTGGAACTCCAGGCCCAGCACGCCGGTGGTTTTGCCTTTATCGGCGACGGTCAGCGCGCCCAGCACAGTTTTGATCGCCTGCAGGTCGCTCAGCTTGGTGACGCTGAAGCTGGTGCCTTCGTCAGCCTGAATGCCGCTAACCAGCATGGTGACGTCGCCGTGCTGCTCCAGCTGACCGACGCGGCCTTTGAACAGTTCGTCGCCGTCTTTGCTCACGGTATAGGTCTGCGGACCGGTGACTTCCAGTTCAACGGTACGTTTGTCGATGCTGCGCGGAATTTCCAGGCGTGAAATGGCAATCTGCGCCGGCTTGTTGCCCATCAGGCGCGACAGACCTTTACCGATTACCGGGAAGTAGTTTTGCTGAATGACCGTGTCCAGACCGAGGTCGTTAACGGTTTTACCAATCACCATGCGGGATTCGATGATCTGAATCTCGGTGTCTGATGCTGGCGTGGTCGGAATCACATCCTGTAATTCGTTCAGCACCGAGGCGGTGTTTTTCTGCTCCACCTGCACCATAGCGTCCGCGCTATAGATTGGCGTAGCAAACAGTGTGTAGAGCGTTGCCATCAGCATAAAGAAAGCGGTGACCGCCACGATGATCCAGCGATGATCGATCAGCTGTCCCACAAGATGCGCCAGATCCCATCCATTCGAATCTTCTTTTGGCGCAGTCATAACCTTGTTTTTGATATTCATGGATATTCCCAACTATCGGCTTAGTACGTTAACCCATTTCTGGGTAGCGTTTTCCAGTAACCCGTAAACCTCTTCAAAGGCCTCACGGCTTTTTTTGTACGGATCCGCAATTTCCTGTTGGTTAAGCCAGTGGCCCAGCAGCATGGTCTTCCCCCGCGCGGCCGGATCGATGCGATTCACCTGCTCAACGTGGCGCTTCTCCATTACCAGAATCAGGTCAAAGTCACGGCACATGCTGGCCGTTAACTGCTGAGCCTCATGACCGTCCAGCGAGACGCCATGTTCAGCGGCGACGGCGCTGGCCGTCTTATCCGCCGGGTGGCCCTTGAGGGCGCCAAGACCGGCAGAAGCGATACGGGTATGCGGAAGTGCGCGTTTAAACAGACGCTCCCCGGTGGGGGAGCGGCAAATGTTGCCGACGCAGACGACTAACACTGACTTAATCATGGTAAAACCTTAGTCCGACCAGTTGCGGAAACGCAGCGCTGCGGAGCTTGCATCGTCGATACCTACGATGGTCGGCAGCAGTCCGGAAATCACGCGGTTCCAGCGGGTGATTGGTGTTGCGGTGACGTAGACAATGTCGTACGGCTCCAGTTGGAATTCGGTGCCCATCACCATCGACGCCGCATCTTTGGTGTTCAGCTGATAGATGTTGGCGATCTTGGTGCGGTTAGCACCGCGAATCGGACGAATGACGAATACGCCGGTGGCGTCAGAGGTGGTTTGATCCATGCCCTGTGCGTTACCCAGTGCTTCAGCCAGCGTCATGCCGCTGCGGTCCATCTTCAGCGTGGTCTGCTGTTTCACTTCGCCCATTACGAAGATCTTCAGATCGTCGTTACGCGGTACGTAAAGGATATCGCCCGGATAGAGCAGATGGTTCTGGCTCAGGTCGCCGTTTTGCATCAGCGCCTGCAGCGAAATGCGCTGCTCGCGGCCGTTGTGCGTCAGCACCACGTTGCGCCAGTCGGCGTCAGCGGCAAGGCCACCCGCGGCGTTCACCGCATCCAGCACGGTCAGCGGCACGTTGGTGATCGGCTGCTGGCCGGAGGTGGTGACCGAACCGGTCACGTAGGCTTTCTGCGAACGGAACGCGGCCACATTGACATCCACCTGCGGACTTTCAATGAACTGCGCCAGACGACGCGCGATTTCACTGCGGATTTCCGTCACGGTGCGGCCTGCAACGCGCACTTTACCGATGTACGGATAGAAGATGGTACCGTCTGCCTGCACCCAGTTACCGGTGTCGCTGGCGCTACGGTACTGACCGGCCGGCGTGGTCAGCTCAGGGTGATCCCATACGGTGACGTTCAGTACGTCGCCGATGCCAACGCGGTATTGATAGCTCTGAATCTCGTTCTGCAGCAGCGGGTTAGCCTGAGCAACCAGCGGCTTCGGACGCATCTGTTCAACCAGACGCGGCGTCAGAGGGAAGACGTTAACGTATTTGTCGATGTCAAAATTGCTATCCTGTTGCTCAATGACATCTTTTCCGCTAGTGGAAAGGTGCGAACCTGGTTCGATGGTGCACCCGGAGAGGAAAGTCGCGGATACCAGTAACGGTATCAATTTAGTTTTCATTATCATCTGGTTCTTCGCTATCAGTTAATGATTGATAGAGGCGAAAACGCCGCTGTGTAAGCGTCTAACAAAAATAAAGGCAAGGAATTAAACACTGAAACTGAGGTTCATTATCATTAGCTCCCTGGTTTATGTTGTCATCCTGGTTGCAGACGACTTCAATTAAAGTGGGTTATCGTTAAGCGGCTTAATAACCCGCTCTGTTCGGGCTCGATAATGGCAGTTATCAGTTACAGACACTCCCAGCACCGGCAGTTATCAGGCGGGAACGTTATTTCGTCCCCTGCCCTTGCTGTCTATCAATAAGCGCCGTCGCGTTTGAGTACCACGCCGACCGTCTTAAACAGAATCGCGATGTCATTCCACAGCGACCAGTTTTTGACATACCACGAATCGAAATAGACGCGCGTCTCATAGTCAACGTCGTTACGACCGCTGACCTGCCACAATCCCGTCATGCCTGGCTTTGCCATCAGGTAATAATCAACATCACCGGCATAACGGCAGAGTTCATCTTCAATCACCGGGCGCGGGCCAACGAGGCTCATGTCACCGCGCACGACGTTCCACAGCTGCGGCAACTCATCCAGACTGGTTTTACGGATGAAATGACCGACTTTGGTAATACGTGGATCGTTTTTCAGTTTGAAATCTTTGTCCCACTCGGCGCGGGCTACCGGGTCGGTGCGCAGCACCTCTTCCAGCACCTCTTTCGAGTTAATCACCATTGAGCGGAACTTCAGGCATTTGAACTTGCGGCCATTGAGACCCACACCGTTCGTGACCGTAAATCGGTGGTCCGCCATCACGGCCAACCATGAAGCCGAGTACCAGCAGTGCAGGTGACAGCGCGATGATGATGCTGAGCGCGCCGACGATATCGAATGCCCGCTTCAGGACACGCGAGGTGCGTTTCGCCAGGTTGTTATTCACACGCAGAATCATCACTTCATGGCTGAAGATGTAAGCCATATCGGTGCCGTACAGCGGTACGCCGCGCAACGTCGGGATAACCGAGACCGAGCGACAGTTATGCATCGCCAGCATTTTCAGCCAGCGGTCGCGGTGCTGACTCTGCTCAAACTCAACCGCAACGATAAACTGGGTTTCGCTGTTGGTCAGCTGCCACAGCTCCTGCTCGTTATGCAGCACCGGTACACCGGAGATGCTGGCCTGCGGGCAGCTGCCATCGACGTCGAAGAAGGCGATCACGTCAAAGCCCATCACCTCTTCGCTCTGCAACGCCTGCCAGGCTTCCTGCGCGTTACGGTTGCTACCAATAATAATGGTTTGCTTTTTCCACATACCGAAATGATTCAGCACGCGTTTGGAAATAGCACGCGCCAGCGGAATCAGCACCAGCGCTAAAATCCACGTTAATACCCAGACAAAACGGGACATCTGCCATTGTGATAATGCTGAAATTGACAAATCGATGACAGAGAAAATGAGAATGGTACGAAAGATCTCTTTCAGTTCAAACCAGAAGGGTTTGCGATAGGTATAATGACGCAGGCGAACCCAGAACCAGCCTGTACAAATTAAGGACAGACAGACATGGGTGGCGATTTTTAAGTTGAGGTCTTTTTCAGAAATATCTGCCAGTGGAGAATCGGCGAACGAATTAATCAGCGCGAGTGCAATAAACAATGCCGCGTTGAAACAAATTAAATCCGAGCACGCCAGTAAAATTTTTGTCAGAAGACTTTTATATGTAAATTCATTATCGCGCATATTTGACTCTTTTATTTTATTTCCCTTAATCCCTAACGCCTAAGCCTGAGTAATTAATGAGCGATGCACTAACTAAACCAGCGAGACAAACTGCGGCGAACTCCCCGGCATTTAGGCCAATTCTCTTTCCAGTTAAGCAAGAAAATTGTGATAAATACCAACAGATTAGTCTGACTTCCTTTTGCCGCAAGGCCAGACAATTCTTAACCTGTGAAAACCACGTCAGGCACGCTACCGCCCTTGGCTGTCGCTGCCAATACCGCTTACAACACCCTATTTTTTGTCCGCGCTTTGTCGCCACGCCGGGAAATACCCGCCTTAACCCGTGCACGATCACAATTCACAACATTAAGAAGCTAAACAGCGCGCTATTAACAACATTGGCGCAGACATTTACTAACACGTTGCTATACTAGTTATTACTGGCTTGTTTACAAGTAGGCCCCGTCTTCCCTGCACTATTTTAGGAAAAAGACTACCAGCCATAAGTATTGATGCCAGCCCCGCCAGGCAATTTCACGCCAAATTTCAGAATAATTCGATACCCGTCTTCAGATTAGTCGCATTAAAAATGTACGCTTTTGCCGCCGGATAAGAATAAATAGTGGTCTTCATCCACACAGGATGTTTATCCATACTTTTCACTTATCGCCCGGCTGAACAAGGTAAGATTAATCCTAATAAGCCGCCAGCCCGCGACATCCGCGCGGCCGGGGCGTATTTGTACCCTGTCTGACGATTAACTATCATCAGACTAAGCTCATTTTTAGACATTATGGTGATGAAAGTATGTGGGAGTGGATCATCGATCCGTCGCTCTGGGCAGGATTAGTCACGCTAATCGTTCTTGAGCTGGTGCTGGGTATTGATAACCTGGTTTTCATCGCCATCCTGGTGGAGAAGCTGCCGCCAACGCTGCGCGACCGCGCGCGGGTGTTCGGCCTGCTGCTGGCGCTGATATCACGGCTGGTGCTGCTGGCGTCGCTGTCGTGGCTGGTTACGCTGACCCAACCGCTGTTCACCCTCTTCCAGCACAGCTTCAGCGCACGCGACCTGCTGCTGCTGGGCGGCGGTATCTTCCTGTTGTTTAAAGCCACGACCGAACTGAACGCCCGACTGGAGGGCAGCGACGAGGAATCGGGTCAAAATAACAGCGGTGCTAAATTCTGGCCGGTGGTGGCGCAAATCGTGGTGCTGGACGCCATCTTTTCACTTGATGCCGTCATTACCGCCGTCGGTATGGTCAACGACCTGCCGGTGATGATGATCGCCGTGACCATCGCCATCCTGTTAATGCTGCTGGCCAGCAAGCCGCTGACGCGCTTCGTTAACGGCCATCCTACCATTGTGATTCTCTGCCTGAGCTTTCTGCTGATGATCGGCTTTAGTCTGGTGGCAGAGGGTTTCGGCTTCGTCATCCCCAAAGGCTATCTGTACGCGGCCATTGGCTTCTCGATTGTGATTGAGATCTTTAACCAGCTGGCGCTGTTTAATCGCCGCCGTTTTCTTACCGCCGGACGGCCGCTGCGCCAGCGCACCGCCGAAGCCGTGCTGCGCATTCTGCGCGGTGAAGCGCAGCGCGCCGATCTGGATGCCGACACGGCATCGCTGCTGAGCGATAACCAGGGCGCAGCGCTGTTTAACCGTCAGGAGCGGCGCATGATCATGCGCGTGCTGGGCCTGGGTCAGCGCCAGATCAACAGCATCATGACGTCACGCCATGACGTCGAGCACATCGATCTGAGCGAAGACCCGCAGTCGATCATGGATAAACTCGACCGCAACCAGCATACGCGCCTGCTGATCACCGAACAGGGGCGCGAGCCGCTGGGCGTGGTGCATGTGATCGATCTGCTGCATCAGTCGCTGCACAGTAAATCGCTGGATTTGCGTGCGCTTATTCGCCAGCCGCTGGTGTTTCCCGAGCGCGTCACCCTGCTGCAGGCGCTGGAGCAGTTTCGCCATGCGCGCACCCATTTTGCCTTTGTGGTAGATGAGTTTGGTTCGGTAGAAGGCGTGGTGACGCTGAGCGACGTGATGGAGACCATCGCCGGCAACCTGCCCAATGAAGGAGAAGAGATTGATGCCCGTTACGATATTCAGCCCGCAGAGCATGGCGGCTGGATCGCCAACGGCCATATGCCGCTGGAAGATTTAGCGCTGTATGTGGCGCTGCCGCTCGACGAGAGGCGCAATTACCATACGCTGGCGGGATTGCTGATGGATAGCCTGCAGCACGTGCCGGCCGAAGGTGAGGAGTTGCGCGTCGGGGATTATCTGCTGCGCACCCTGCAGGTGGAGAACCATCGGGTGCAAAAAGTCGAGATTGTGCCGGTCGCGCCCGCACCGTTTATTTAACCCGGTGCCGGGGCGTGATTTATCGCGTGTTGCTTAGCTGGTCGCCATAAATGGCGACCCTACACGGAAAGCATCGGTTTTTGTAGGGTGCGCATTCATGCGCACCGGCATCGGGCTTTATTGCCGCGGTGCAGACTTCTGACTATCCAGCCACTGATTAAGGCGCGTTTTGGCTTCGCCCTGCAACTGCTGGCGCACCACATCATCCACTGGCAGCGAATACTGCAGGTTGTTCCAGTTACCGTACATGCGCAGCGGAATCGGCTGGCCGTTGAGGACTTTCGCCAGCCGGTCGTCGCCCTGCCAGCCGCGCAGAATCATATTAATGGTGACATCCAGCTGCTGCTTCACCACATCCACGTTGCCGTGCGTTTGCAGCGCCAGCCGGCTGCTGCCGCCCTGCAGGTCCGGCAGCGTGACGTTGCCCTGCTTCAGGCTGATGCGCCCGCTTAACTGTTCAATTCCCTGATCATCCGGCTGATCGTTACTGACGCGATTGCTGACGCGCGCCACGGCGCGGCGCACCATCTGCTGTAAATTCAGCTGCGCCAGCTGCAGATTAGTTGCTTCCAGTTCTGCATTGCCCTGCCAGTTCTGTTTCGCCTCCGCCACGCTCAGCCCGGCACCGCTGATGTCGCCCTTGAGCGAGACCGTGCCCTGCAGCGAAGCCGGCAGTTCCAGCGCTTTAAGCAGCGGCGCGATGGCAATGCTGCTCAGCTCCGGCTGAAACGCCACCTGCGTGACCGGCTGACGGATATCCACCGAGCCGGGAATGGAAAAGTGGCCGTCACCAAATTTGCCCTGCAGCTTGTTGAGCGTCAGCAGCCCGCGCTGATTGCGGGCGTCAATTTGCAGATTACTGAGCGTCAGACCGCGCCACACGCTGCTGTCGGCGTCGAGCGTCAGCTGTAAATCCATGCTGTTGAGCGGCGAGTCGGCATTATTGTGCGCGCGCGGCTCAGCGATCACCGGCGTGCGCATCACGTTAGCCTGCTGCGTGGTGCTGTTATCGCTGGCGGGCGCGCTGGCCATCAGGTTATCCAGATTGAGCGAGGTCGCGTGCAGCGCGAGGTTGAGCTGCTGCGGCAGGGCCAGCCGGCCCTCAGCGCTGCCGTCGAGGGCGCTGTCGTTCGCGGTTAACTGCAGCTTGTTCAGCGCGAACTGCTGCTGGTCGCCATCCCACTGCGCCTGCCCGCTCAGCGTCCCTTTAATGCCCTGCGGCGGCAGGTTCGCGCCGTCCAGCGTGTACTCCAGTTCATCCAGCTGGCCGCTGATACGGTGCGGATAGTGCGCCACGTCCATCTGCCCTTTCAGGTTCAGGCTGAGATTACGCTGATTGCGCGACACGCGTGTCGCCAGCTCAACGCTGGCCTGCCGGTTATCGTCCTGATTCAGGTTGAGGTTGAGATCGCGGAAGTTGTACTCGTCACCGCCCGGCTGCTGCCAGATGAGCAGGCTATCGGCGATGCGCAGTTTACTGATGTTAAAGGTCCAGCCGTTGCTGGCGGCGATGGCCGGTTCACTGTCGCCCGGCTCAATCGGCGCGCCCTGCGGTTTCTGCACCGCACTGTCCGGCGTGGCGCGAATAATCGCGTTTTTCAGCATCACCTGGCTGACGCTCAGCTGATGCGACAGCAGCGGCCACAGATTGACGTCCAGACGCATATTATCGGCGGTCACCATCGGCTGGCTGGCGCCGGGCGCGGTCAGGCTCATGCGGCCCGCCAGAATGCTGAGCTGCGGCCAGACGTGCCAGCGCAGGTCGCCGCTCACTTCAAGCTGATAACCACTGCGCTGTTTTACCTGCTGTACCATATAGGTACGAAAGTCGTTGGGATTGACCAGCAATACCAGTGCCGTCATGCCCGCTACGACCACCACTAACAGGATGGCCAGCGTGGTTATCAGTCTTCTCATTGCATCCTCATCACCGTCAGATTTCAGGCCGCTGGCGCGAAATCACTCCAGGAGAAACGTTAGTCTTTATCAATACGGCTGGCGTCAGCGCCCTGCTGCCCGCGATATTTGGCGTCTTCGCGGCGATTGTAAGGACGCGCCGCCGGCCCGGACAGCGGTTCAAAGCTCAGTGCGCCAATCAGCATGCCGGGACGCAGCGCCAGCGGCAGCTTACCGGAGTTGTAAAACTCCAGCACGATGCGGCCCTGCCAGCCCGGATCGATACGGTGCGCGGTAACGTGCACCATCAGTCCGAGGCGCGCCAGTGACGAGCGGCCATCCAGCCAGCCCACCAGATCGTCGGGGATGGTGACGGATTCCAGCGTCACCGCCAGCGCCAGTTCACCCGGATGCAGAAAGAACGCTTCGCCTTCCGGCAGCACAATCTCGTCGCTCATCACGCGATCCAGCGCCGCGCTCACTTCATGCTTTGGACCACTCAAATCTATAAACGGTGCGGTGTGGCCGCTAAAGGTACGGAACTGGTTACCGAGGCGCACATCCACGGTAGCACCGTTGATGCGCTCAACCGGCGGACGGGGATCGATGGCCAGCTTGCCGCTGTCCAGCCAGCTTTCAATATCGCGATCGCATAATCTCATCGCAGAAACTCCATGATTTAAGTGTAGCGAAAGGTGGTCAGGTTGTGACAAACCGTTCGCGTCACGTCCATCCGGACGCACGGTGTCCCGTTCCGGTCCCGCTGAACCGGACGGGCGCGTCAAAGATACTGGTTAATTTTGGCCTTGAGGATATCAATGGCGATGCGGTTTTTACCACCGCGCGGCACAATGATGTCGGCATACTGCTTGGAAGGCTCAATAAACTGCAGGAACATCGGGCGCACGGTCTTTTGGTACTGGCTCATCACCGAGTCCATCGAGCGCCCGCGCTCGTTGACGTCGCGCTTCATACGGCGCATCAGGCAGATATCCAGCGGGGTATCAACGAAGATCGAGAAGTTAAGCTCCTGGCGCAGCCGTGCATCGGTCAGCAGCAGAATCCCTTCCAGAATAATCACTTTCTTCGGCTTCAGATGAATACACTCGTCGGTGCGGGTGTGCTCAACGTAGCTGTAAACCGGCAGGTCGATATCTTCGCCGGCCTTCAGTGCGCGCAGATGCTGCAGCAGCAAATCGTGGTCCATCGCGCTCGGATGGTCGTAGTTGGTTTTCACCCTCTCTTCCATGGTGAGGTGGCTTTGATCTTTATAGTAGGCATCTTCGGGGATCACACCGATATGCTCGTCACCGACCTGGTCACGGATTTCACGATAGAGCGTGCTGGCAATAAGACTTTTTCCGGATGCGGATGCACCTGCAATGCCAACGATCACGCACTGATGAGACTTGTCAGTCATACTTTTTTAAGACCTGATAACTGGAGCCGGTTTCTGTCTGCACAAAAACAGGCCGATTGAGAGGGTTAGTTGGCGGCAATTATAGGGATTTCACCGGGTTGATGCCAGTGAAAACCGGCGCGCCGCCTTTTCAGACTATCCCGTTTTGCAGCCAGCGGCTTAATCGATACACTGTTTCTCTGCCCGCCGTGTGACTGGCGGGAGCCCGATAGTCGTTGCAAGGAAAAGTATGAGCTGGAGAACCCTGACCTATTTCGGCGACAGTATGTTGCTGATCCCCACTGCGGTGATCATTGCACTGGTGCTGCCGTGGAAAAGCGACAACCGTCGCACCGTCTGGTACTGGCTGCTGGCGTTTGGCCTGGCGGGCCTGCTGGTCAGCATCTCGAAGATTATGTTTCTCGGCTTCGGCATTGGCAGCGCGCGCTACAACTTCACCGGGTTCAGCGGTCATAGCGCGATGTCAGCGACGCTGTGGCCGGTGATGATGTGGCTGATTTCCGGCCGCTGGCCCACCTTCTGGCGCGCCCTGACCATCGGTATCGGCTATCTGATTCCGCTGATGGTGGGATTATCGCGCCTGGTGATCCATGCGCACTCGGTGAGTGAAGTGCTGGCCGGACTGATGCTAGGCTTTACCCTGAGCAGCGCGTTCCTTCTGAGCCAGCGCCGCACCGCGCTGAAGGGGTTTAGCGTGGTGCAGGTGGCGGTGGCATTTTTGATTCCGCTGTTGCTGATGGGCCACGGCCGCGTCGCCACCACCCAGCAGTTCCTCGAGCGTTTTTCCGCTGACCTCGCCGGGCTGGAAAAGCCCTTCACCCGCGCCGATTTGTTTCGCTGAGTGCGTTGTACAACCTGGTCGCCATGAATGGCGCCCCTACGACAGTTCTGGTGCAGGATGCCAACACCCTAAACCATTCACCGTTTTTGTAGGGTGCGCATTCATGCGCACCTGGTTTCGCTGAGTGCATTGTACAACCTGGTCGCCATGAATGGCGCCCCTACGACAGTTCTGGTGCAGGGTGTCGACACCCTAAACCGTTCACCGTTTTTGTCGGGTGCGCATTCATGCGCACCTGGATGCAGGCCGCAAAAAAACATTTCCGCACAAAGATATCTGACAGATGTGCTAGCATGGATTAAGAGATTGACTGGCGCATTTTTCTTCGAGTAATCAATGCGCGCTGCTGGATTCGTGCATGACTCTTGAGATATTAACCTCGCAGGATAATCCGCAAAAAAAGTGGCTCAGCGCCCTGCTGCTTTGCGCGCTGGCATTTTTACTGACGCTGTTCTGTCTGGAACTGATTGTTGTCAGCGGCCGCATTTCCCCGCTCTGGTACTCCACCGCGTTAATGACCGTCGTGGTGTTCCGCGCCCCCTCGCGACAGGTACCGCTGCTGCTGGCCAGCTGCGTGCTCGGCACGGCGCTGGCCAATCTGCTGGTGATCGGCCCGGCCCTGAGCAATGTCAAATTCGCCATCCTTAATATGGTGCAGGCCATCCTCGGCGGGCTGATGCTGCGCGCGCTGCTCGACCGCAAAGCCCCGCTCAACTCACTGGCCGACTGGATACGCTTTGCGCTGGCTGCGGGCCTGATCGCGCCGCTGCTGGGCGGCGTCGTGGCGCTATGGATGCTGCACGTTGACGGCCACGCCTCGCTGCCGTTTTTCTCCACCTGGGTGATCTCTGAAGTGATTGGCGTGCTGGCCTTCGGTCCGGTGCTGCTGCTGTGGCCTGATAAACCGCTGCGCCAGTTGATCACGCCGGAACGTCAGCTGGAGACGCTGCTCACGCTGATGGTCACGCTGCTGGCCAGCTATCTGGCGCTGCGCTTCCTGCCGTGGCCGTTTACCTTTATCGTGGTGATTCTGTTCTGGTGCGCGGTGCGCCTGCCCAAATTCGAAGCCTTTCTGCTGTTTTTCCTTAACGCCAGCTTTATCTCGCTGCTGCTGGCGCTCGACTGGGTCAACCTGGCGCGCAACGATCTGCTGCTCGGCCAGGTCAGCACCTGGCTGCCGTTTCTGCTGGTGCTGCTGCCGAGCCACGTGATGTCGCTGGTGATGGATGCCTTCCAGCGTGAAAAGCACCACATCAGCGAAAGCGAAACCCGCTTCCGCAACGCCATGGAGTATTCCGCCATCGGCATGGCGCTGGTATCACCGGAAGGCGGCTGGCAGCAGGTCAACCAGTCGCTGTGCCGCACGCTGGGCTTCGCGGCGGAAGAGCTGAAAAAACTCACCTTCCAGCAGATCACCCATCCGGACGATCTCAACAGCGACCTGCAGCAGCTGGAGCGGCTGATCGCCGGTGAGATCCTGACCTATACCCTGGAAAAGCGCTATTTCCGTAAAGATGGCGAGATCGTCTGGGCGCGCCTCACGGTCTCGATGGTGCGTGATGCGCAGCTGCACCCGCTCTACTTTATCGCGCAGATTGTGGATATCTCCGAGCTGAAGCAGAGCGAGCAGGTCAACCAGCGACTGATGGAGCGCATCACGCTGGCCAACGAAGCGGGCGGCATCGGCGTGTGGGAGTGGAACCTGCTAAACGGCGAGATGTTATGGGACAAGCGCATGTACGAGTTATTTGCGCTGGAGCCGCACCGGGTACCGAGCTACGACCTGTGGCTGCATCTGGTCGATGTTCAGGAACGTGAAGCGGCCGCGCTCACCATTCAGCAGGCGATTGAACGCCGCAGCGCCTTCCAGCTGGAGTACCGCATCAATCTGCCGCAGGGCGTGCGCTACGTGCGCTCCGAGGCCAATAGCATTATCAGCAAGGATGGGCAGATCGAACGCATGCTGGGCATTTGCCAGGACATCACCTCGCTGCGTACGCTGAATGAAGCGCTGTACCAGGAGAAGGAACGTATGGCGATCACCCTCGACTCGATCGGTGAAGCGGTGATTTGTACTGACGATGAGATGCGGGTGACCTTCATGAATCCGGTGGCCGAGACGCTGAGCGGCTGGCCGCAGGCGAAAGCGGCTGGCGTGGCGCTGAGCGAACTGCTGACGATTACGCGTGGTGCGCAGGGGCCGCGCGTGGAGAATCTGTTGCTGTGCAGCCTGCCCGCCAGCAAAACCACACCGGACCTGGAAGAAGAGCTGGTGTTGCATACCCCGGATGGTGCCCAGGTCGAGATTCACTACAGCATCACGCCGCTGAAAACCCTGACCGGCAGCGACATTGGTGCCGTAATGGTCATTCATGACGTCAGCGAGTCGCGCCGCATGATGAAACGCCTGAGCTACAGCGCCTCTCACGATATGCTGACGCGTTTGCCGAACCGTCACAACTTTGAACAGCAGCTGAAGCGACTGGTGAATGACGCCGCCGTGCATCACAGCGAGCACGTGCTGGTGTTTATCGATCTGGATAAGTTTAAAGCGGTCAACGATACCGCCGGCCATGCCGCTGGCGATGCGCTGCTGCGCGCACTGGCCGATCTCATGCAACAGCACCTGCGCAATAGCGATGTGCTGGCGCGCCTCGGCGGTGACGAATTTGGCCTGCTGCTGCCCTACAGCAATGTTGACCAGGTGCGCGAGGTGGTGCAGGGCATCGTCAGCGCGGTGCATGACTTTACTTTTATCTGGCAGGACCGGCCGTATCACGTCGGTGCCAGCGCCGGTATCACGCAAATCGATCAGCATAACTGCATCAGCAATGTGGTGATGTCGCAGGCCGATGTCGCCTGTTACAGCGCCAAACACGCCGGACGCGGCCAGTATCAGGTTTACCAGGAAGTTCAGGGATAAACTGCGGCGCTGCCCATTGCCAGCCCGCGTTGGCTGCGCTAAAGTCGCCCCCTTTTTTCTGGCATGGGGGATACAATGTTTATCGGATTCGACTACGGCACGGCTAACTGTTCCATCGCGGTAACGGATAGCGGCACACCGCGGTTACTGACACTGGAAAACGGTCAGCGCCTGCTTCCCTCCATGATTTGCGCGCCCACGCGCGAAGCCATCAGTGAATGGCTGCACCGCCACCATCAAATCCCCACGCCAGACAGCGAAAGCACCGCGCTACTGCAGCGCGCGTTGCGTTATAACCGCGAAGAGGATATCGAGGTAACGCCTGCCAGCGTGCAGTTTGGTCTGACCGCGCTGCAGCACTATATGGTCGACCCGGAAGAGGTGTGGTTCGTCAAATCACCGAAGTCGTTCCTCGGCGCCAGCGGCCTGAAACCCCAGCAGATCGCCTTCTTTGAAGATCTGGTGTGCGCCATGATGCTGCACATTCGCCAGCAGGGTGAAACCCAGCTCGATCAACCGATTGACCAGGCGGTGATTGGCCGGCCAATCAACTTCCAGGGGCTGGGCGGTGACGACGCCAACCAGCAGGCGCAGGGCATTCTGCTGCGTGCCGCACAGCGTGCCGGGTTCCGCGACGTCGAGTTTCAGTTCGAGCCGGTTGCCGCCGGTCTGGAGTTTGAAGCCACGCTGCAGCAGGAGACACGCGTGCTGGTGGTGGATATCGGCGGCGGAACCACCGACTGCTCCATGCTGCTGATGGGTCCGCAGTGGCGTAATCAGTCCGATCGCCGTGCCAGCCTGCTTGGCCACAGCGGCTGCCGCGTCGGCGGTAACGACCTCGATATCATGCTGGCGTTCAAAACGCTGATGCCGCTGCTGGGTCTGGGCGGTAACACGCTGAAGGGCACTGCCCTGCCCGCGCTGCCGTGGTGGAACGCGGTGGCGATTAACGATGTGCCGGCACAAAGCGACTTCTACTCGGCTGCCAGCGGTAAGCTGCTGCGCGATCTGGTGCGTGATGCCGAACAGGGCGATAAAGTCGCACATCTGCTGAAAGTTTGGCAGCAGAAGCTAAGCTACCGGCTGGTGCGCGCGGCGGAAGAGAGCAAGATTGCGCTCTCCGAGGAGCGCGAGACCGCAGCCTCGCTGGCGTTTATTGCGCAAACGCTGCAGGCGGAGATCAGCGCCGCGCAGCTGGAAGAGGCGATCAACCAGCCGCTGGCGCGCATTCTTGAGCAGGTGCAGCTGGCGCTGGCCAGTTGTGACACCCATCCGGAGGTGATTTACCTCACCGGCGGCAGTGCCCGTTCGCCGATACTGCGCGCCGCGCTGCAGCAGGCACTGCCCGACACGCCCATCGCCAGCGGCGATGATTTCGGCTCGGTCACCGCCGGCCTCGCCCGCTGGGCCGAAGTGATGTTCAGATAATTCCCTCTCCCGCTTGCGGGAGAGGGTTAGGGTGAGGGCCAGACATCTCCGTGCGATTTTCCCCTCACCCTGCCCTCTCCCAAAGGGAGAGGGAAAAGTCACACATTCTGCCAGATTAGAAATTCACGTTCGCACTGATCCCACCCACAAACGCATCTTTCACTTCGCTCACCGCACCCGGTGCCACCACGTATTGCAGGTTTGGACGCAGCTGCAGCCATTTGGTCAGTTGCGCATTGTAATAAACCTCGTAGTTGTACTCGGAACCATCCTGAATCGGCAGATAAGTTGGGCTGTCGAAATCAGTTTCGCCGTTGGCATCATTCTGCTGACGCAGCGAACGGGTATACGCGCTGTTAACGTGAATACGCGCCGCGCCGACGCCAATCTCATCCTGCGGACGCGCATCAAACGGCCCTTTCCAGGTAAAGCTGATCGACTGATAGTTGTCGGTTTTCGAGGTTTTGTGATCGTTCATCACCGCCTGCACCGTCACGCCCAGACCCCGGCTGGCATCGCCGCCCTGCGCGGTCAGCTGCTGCTGTAACAGCACGTAGCCGCCGTAGGCGTGATCCTTGCTCTGATAAGCGCCATCGCGCCAGCTGCCGTAGTTATCGCCGTTGGCCGACGAGTAGTAGTAACCAATGCGGTAGTTACCCGGCAGGTTGGCCGGCCCGAAGGTCGGCTTCCAGCCCAGTTCCACCGGCACCAGGTTGCCTTCGGAGTTGCTGGTATCCAGACGGAAACCGTCACCGCGATCGTAGTTGGCACTGTTCTGGTTGTAGAAGCCCACCTGGAAGAACACTTCCGGCGTGAAGTTAACCTTCACGCGGCCGCCCCACTGGGAAACCGGCCAGTTAAACCAGCGGTCGCCGCGCCAGTTACCCGCCTGGCCGCTGCCGAATGCAAGGTTCTGGAACTTGCTGTCGAAGTTGTCGAAATCTTCCCCGACGGTGACGCGACCGGCTTTCAGGTTGACAGTGTTATCAAACAGCCCTTTGCTGAGCCAGAACTGCGTCAGACGCCAGGTCTGGCCACGTCCGTACACTTCCTGCACCGATGACAGCATGCCGGTACGGCGGTCTGCCACCTGATCGGAGATGTTGCGACCGTTACGGTCGGTAATGGTCATCTGGAACTGCGCATCCTGCCAGTCGAGCAGTTTTTGCAGGTCAAGATTCAGGCCAAACGCCCACTGATCGCTGTAGCGCATCGAGGTGTTGGTATCGGCACCGCCGCCCAGGTTCGAGGCACTTTCCATGGTGTAGTTAACGTCGAACTTCACGCCGTCGTTTTCCAGCTGCGTTCGGTTACCGCCCCAGTCGCCAAACATGTAGGGGGAATCGTAGCTGAACGCATCGGCTGCCACCGCCGACGCACTCAACATGGCAAACATCAGGGTGCCCGCTGCCAGGCGAGGCATATGCTGCACTGCTTTTTTTCTGTTCATGATGATTATTCTTCTGTGAATTTCCGGAGAGGAACGGGCAGAGAATAATGCTGAGGTTATGTCAGTTTTTGCAAATCTGTGCGCAGTGAGTGCAAAGGTGACAGTGACTTAACGCAATTGTGACAGCGATCGATGAATGGATATGTTCTGGAGGAAAAAGGCATTTTTTGCGTGGCGAAAAAATTATTACGTGACGGGACGCCGCAGCGTCCCGCTTCGCGTTACGGCTTGCTGGCGCTGGCCAGCTCTTCAATCTCCTGCTTGCTGAGCTCCAGCTCAGTGGCTTTCACCAGCTCATCCAGCTGCTGCAGCGAGGTGGCACTGACAATCGGTGCCGTGATGCTCGGTCGCGCAATCTGCCACGCCAGCGCCACCTGTGTAGCCGAGGCGTCGTGCGAGGCCGCGACATCTTCCAGCGCTTCAATGATGCGCTTACCGCGCTCGTTGAGATATTTTTCTACAATGCCCTGGCCGCGCGCGCTTTTGCTGGCGTCTTCCGGCTTTTTGTATTTCCCGCTCAGGAAACCGCTGGCCAGCGAGTAGTAGTTAATCACGCCGAGACCGTTTGTCACCGCCACCTGCTCCAGTCCGCTTTCATACTCCTGACGATCGTACAGGTTGTACTCCGGCTGCAGGGTTTCATAGCGCGCCAGTCCCTCCTGCTTACTGATGTCGAGCGCTTCCTGCAGGCGCTGCGCGCTGTAGTTGGACGCACCGATTGCCCGCACTTTGCCCTCTTTGATCAGCGAGTCGAAGGCTTTCAGCGTCTCCACCAGCGGCGTGCTGTCATCATCACGGTGCGCCTGATAGAGATCGATGACATCCGTCTGCAGGCGGCGCAGCGAATCTTCCACGGCCTGGCGGATATAGGCCGGTTTTAGCCCGGTTTTCTCCGGCGTCAGCTCCATGCCTACCTTGGTGGCAAGCACGATACTGTCGCGCTTACCGCTTTTTTTCAGCCACTTACCGATGATGGTTTCCGATTCACCGCCGGCGTTGCCCGGCGCCCAGCGTGAGTAAACGTCTGCGGTATCAATGAAGAACAGCCCCTTTTCCACCAGCGCGTCGAGCAGTGAAAACGAGGTTTTTTCATCGACCGTCCAGCCAAAAACGTTGCCGCCAAACGTCAGCAGCGGCACGCTGATACCGCTGTCGCCCAGCTGACGGGTTTTGTGTTGACGCATGTGATCCTCCTTAGTGAAACGAGACTGGTCTGTCATTCAGCTTAGCAAAGGAAAAAGTCACGCTTATGCGTATTGCTGCCAAAATATTTACTGAATATGAATACTTAGCGTGCCCGGGGCGATATTCTTAATTCCTTCAATTTTTGCCCGACCCGGGCGACTACAATCATTTCGTTTGCGCCGCGGTTCGTTTGCGCGCGCATGTGGGGAAAACGAAACCGCCGGAGAGCACACAGAGCAATGAATAAACGATTAAAAACAGGCCTGATTAGCGTGGTGGTGCTGGCTGCGCTGGCAGGCGCTTATTACTGGTGGCAGCATCCGGCCGAGCCTGCACAGGCTACCCAGGCTGATGGCCAGCCGCATCACGGACGCGGTGGCAACAACGGCGGTGGACGCCGTCCGCTGGCACCGGTGCAGGCCGCAACGGCGACCACCGAAAGCGTGCCCTATTACCTTAGCGGACTTGGCACCGTCACCGCGGCCAACACCGTTACGGTGCGCAGCCGGGTCGATGGCCAGCTGATGGCGCTGCACTTCACGGAAGGTCAGCAGGTGGAGGCCGGCGCGCTGCTGGCAGAAATCGATCCCCGCCCATGGCAGGTAGCGCTCACCCAGGCACAGGGCCAGCTGGCCAAAGATCAGGCGACGCTGGCTAACGCGCGCCGCGACCTAAGCCGTTACGAAAAACTGGCAAAAACCTCACTGGTGTCGCAGCAGGAGCTGGATACGCAGCGCTCGCTGGTCAGCGAAACTCTCGGCACCATCAAAGCCGACGAAGGCAATGTGGCCAGCGCGCAGCTCAATCTGACCTACAGCCGCATCACCGCGCCGATTGCCGGACGCGTCGGGCTGAAGCAGGTGGATGTCGGCAACTACATTACCGCCGGCGATACCAATGGTCTGGTGGTGATCACCCAGACGCACCCGATTGACGTGGTGTTCAGCGTTGCCGAGAACAACATCAGCCAGATCCTGAAAGCCCAGAAAAGCGGTCAGCCGCTGCCGGTTGAAGCCTGGGATCGCAGCAATAAAACCCTGCTGACCACGGGTGCGCTGCTGAGCATTGATAACCAGATCGATGTCACCACCGGCACCATTAAACTCAAGGCGCGCTTCAGCAATCAGGACGACGCCCTGTTTCCCAATCAGTTTGTTAATGCCCGGCTGAAGGTGGATACGCTGCAAAACGCAGTGGTGATTCCGACCGCCGCGCTGCAGATGAGCAACGACGGCCACTTTGTCTGGGTGGTGAACAGCGATAACAAAGTGAGTAAGAAACGCGTCACCGCCGGGCTGCAGGATAGCCAGAAAGTGGTGATTGATGCCGGGCTGCAGGCCGGTCAGCGCGTGGTCACCGACGGTCTCGACCGCCTGACCGAAGGCACCACGGTGGAAATTGTCGCCGCACAGAGTACCGCCACGCACAGCACGCGCGCGGCGCAACCGGCTCGCGGAGAACGTCAATAATGCAGGTGATGCCTCCCGACGCCAGCGGCGGCCCGTCACGCCAGTTTATTCTGCGCCCGGTGGCCACCACGCTGCTGATGATCGCAATTTTGCTGGCCGGCGTGCTGGGCTATCGCTTCCTGCCGGTTTCCGCGCTGCCGGAAGTCGATTACCCGACCATTCAGGTCGTCACGCTCTATCCCGGCGCCAGCCCGGATGTGGTGACCTCGTCGATTACCGCGCCGCTGGAGCGTCAGTTCGGGCAGATGTCCGGCCTGAAGCAAATGGCGTCGCAAAGCTCCGGCGGTGCCTCGGTGATTACGCTGCAGTTCCAGCTGACGCTGGCGCTCGACGTTGCCGAACAGGAAGTGCAGGCGGCGATCAACTCTGCCACTAACCTGCTGCCTAACGATCTGCCAAATCCGCCGGTGTACAGCAAAGTGAATCCGGCCGATCCGCCAATCATGACGCTGGCCGTTACCACCACCAGCATGCCGCTGACGCAGGTGCAGGACATGGTGGAGACGCGGGTGGCGCAGAAGATTTCCCAGGTCTCCGGCGTCGGTCTGGTCACGCTCTCCGGCGGCCAGCGCCCGGCAGTGCGGGTGAAGATGAACGCTCAGGCGCTGGCGGCCCTCGGCCTTACCAGCGAGACGGTGCGCACCGCCATCAGCAACGCCAACGTCAATTCGGCGAAAGGCAGTCTTGATGGCCCAACGCGCTCCATCACGCTGTCAGCCAATGACCAGATGACCTCCGCGGAGGATTACCGCAAGCTGATCGTCAGCTACAGCAACGGCGCGCCGGTGCGGCTGGGCGACGTCGCCACGGTTGAACAGGGCGCAGAAAACAGCTGGCTGGGTGCCTGGGCCAACCGTGAGCCGGCGATTGTGCTGAACGTGCAGCGCCAGCCGGGTGCCAATATTATCGCCACCGCTGACAGCATCCGCGCACTGCTGCCGTCGCTGACCGCCACGCTGCCGAAGTCGGTTGACGTCAAACTGCTCACCGATCGCACTACCAACATTCGCGCCTCAGTAGCGGATACTCAGCATGAGCTGATGCTGGCCATCGGGCTGGTGGTGATGATCATCTATCTGTTTCTGCGCAATGTCCCGGCCACCATTATTCCGGCAGTCGCGGTGCCGCTGTCGCTGGTCGGCACCTTTGCCGCCATGTATTTCCTTGGCTTTTCGATCAATAACCTGACGCTGATGGCGCTGACCATCGCCACCGGCTTTGTGGTCGATGACGCCATCGTGGTAATCGAGAACATCTCGCGCTACATCGAAAAAGGCGAAAAGCCGATGACCGCCGCGCTGAAAGGTGCCGGTGAGATTGGCTTCACCATTATCTCCCTTACCTTCTCGCTGATCGCGGTGCTGATTCCGCTGCTGTTCATGGGCGACGTGATTGGCCGTTTGTTCCGCGAGTTCGCCGTGACGCTGGCGGTGGCGATTCTGATCTCGGCGGTGGTCTCGCTGACGCTGACGCCGATGATGTGCGCGCGCATGCTGAGCGCCGAATCGCTGCGCAGGCAGAACCGCTTCTCCCGCGCCAGCGAGGCGATGTTCGATAAGGTGATTGCCGGCTATGGCCGCTGGCTGACGCGCGTGCTGCGCCATCCGTGGCTGACGCTGTCGGTGGCGCTTGGCACGCTGCTGCTGACGGTGCTGCTGTGGGTGGTGATTCCGAAGGGCTTCTTCCCGCAGCAGGACAACGGCATCATTCAGGGCACGCTGCAGGCGCCGCAGTCGGTCTCTTACGCCAGTATGGCGCAGCGCACCCGCGACGTGGCGTCGATCATTATGAAAGATCCGGCGGTGCAGAGCCTGACCTCGTTCGTCGGCGTGGATGGCACCAACGCGGCGCTCAACAGCGCGCGGCTGCAAATCAACCTGAAACCGCTGGACCAGCGTGACGATCGTATTCCGGCAGTGCAGCAGCGGCTGCAGCAGGCGATCGATCGCCTGCCCGGCGTGTCGCTGTGGCTGCAGCCGGTACAGGACCTGACCATTGATACCCAGGCGAGCCGCACGCCGTACCAGTTTACCCTGCAGTCGGGTTCGCTGGAGTCGCTGGGCAGCTGGGTGCCGAAACTGCTGGCACAGCTCAACACCTTGCCGCAGCTGCGCAACGTCAGCAGCGACTGGCAGGATCAGGGGCTGGAAGCCTTTGTGCGCGTCGATCGCGACAGCGCCAGCCGGCTCGGCATCAGCATGGCCGACATTGATAACGCGCTGTACAACGCCTTTGGCCAGCGCCTGATCTCAACGATTTACACCCAGGCCAACCAGTATCGCGTGGTGCTGGAGCAGGACAACACGCAAACCCCCGGTCTCGCCAGCCTCGACGCTATTCGCCTGAACAGCAGCGACGGCGGCAGCGTGCCGCTCAGCGCCATCGCGCAAGTCGAAGAGCGCCACGCTGCGCTGAGCATTAATCATCTCGACCAGTTCCCGTCGGCCACCTTCTCGTTTGACGTGGCGCACGGCTACTCGCTCGGCGATGCGCTGCAGGCGATCACCACGGCGGAAGATCAGGTCGGCATGCCGGCAGAGATGATGACGCAGTTCCAGGGCAGCACGCTGGCGTTTGAAGCGGCGCTGACCAGCACCATCTGGCTGATCGTCGCGGCGGTAGTGGCGATGTATATCGTGCTCGGCGTGTTGTATGAGAGCTTCATCCACCCGATTACCATTCTGTCGACGCTGCCCACCGCCGGCGTTGGTGCGCTGCTGGCGCTGATGCTGAGCGGCAACGAGCTGGATATCATCGCCATCATCGGCATCATTTTGCTGATCGGTATCGTGAAGAAGAACGCCATCATGATGATCGACTTCGCGCTGGCCGCCGAGCGTGAACAGGGCATGGCGCCGCGTGAGGCGATCTATCAGGCCTGTCTGCTGCGCTTTCGGCCGATTCTGATGACCACGCTGGCGGCGCTGCTTGGCGCGCTGCCGCTGATGCTCAGCACCGGCGTCGGCGCGGAGCTGCGTCGTCCGCTCGGCATCGCCATGGTCGGTGGCCTGGTGCTGAGCCAGGTGCTGACGCTGTTTACCACCCCGGTGATCTATCTGCTGTTTGATCGCCTTGCCCACGCCACGCGCCGGCGTCTGAAAGGCACGGAGGCGCAGTCGTGAAGTTTTTCGCCCTGTTTATCCATCGGCCGGTTGCCACCACGCTGCTGACGCTGGCGATTGCGCTGGCGGGCATTCTTGGCTTCCGTCTGCTGCCGGTGGCGCCGCTGCCGCAGCTGGATTTCCCGGTGATTCTGATCTCGGCCTCGCTGCCCGGCGCGTCGCCGGAAACCATGGCGGCCTCGGTCGCCACGCCGCTGGAGCGCTCGCTGGGCCGCATTGCCGGCGTCAGTGAAATGACCTCCACCAGCTCGCTGGGCAGCACGCGCATCATCCTGGTGTTTGATTTCGACCGCGACATCAACGGCGCGGCGCGCGACGTGCAGGCGGCGATCAATGCCGCCCAGAGCCTGCTGCCGACCGGCATGCCCAATCGTCCAACCTACCGCAAAGCCAACCCGTCCGATGCGCCGATCATGATCCTCACCATGACCTCGGATATTTATAATCCCGGTCAGCTGTATGATTACGCGTCGACGCAACTGGCGCAGAAGCTGTCGCAGATTGATGGCGTTGGCGATGTCACGGTGGGCGGCAGTTCGCTGCCGGCGGTGCGCGTCGACCTCAATCCGCAGGCGCTGTTTAATCAGGGCGTGTCGCTGGATGCGGTGCGCACCGCCATCAGCAACGCCAACCAGCGCCGTCCGCAGGGTGCCATCGACGATACCCAGCAGCGCTGGCAGGTACGGACCAACGATGAGCTGCAAACCGCCAGCGTCTACCAGCCGCTGGTGGTGCACTACAACAACGGCGCGGCGGTACGGCTGAGCGATGTGGCGAACGTGCAGGATTCGGTGCAGGACGTGCGCAACGCCGGGATGACCAACGGTAAACCAGCGGTGCTACTGGTGGTGCGCAAGTCGCCAGACGCCAACATTATCGATACCGTCGACCGCATCCGGGCGGAAATGCCGGAGCTGCATGAGGTGATTCCGGCGGCCATCGACCTGCAAATCGCCCAGGACCGCTCGCCCACTATCCGCGCCTCGCTGCACGAAGTGGAGCAGTCGCTGGTGATCGCCGTGGCGCTGGTGATTCTGGTGGTGTTTTTCTTCCTGCGCGACGGCCGCGCCACGCTGATTCCGGCGGCGGCGGTACCGGTATCGCTGATTGGTACCTTCGCCGCCATGTACCTGTGCGGCTTCAGCCTGAATAACCTGTCGCTGATGGCGCTGACCATCGCCACCGGCTTTGTAGTGGATGACGCCATCGTGGTGCTGGAGAACATCGCGCGTCACGTCGAAGCCGGCATGAAGCCGCTGCAGGCGGCACTCACCGGGGTGCGCGAGGTGGGCTTTACCGTGCTGTCGATGAGCCTGTCGCTGATTGCGGTGTTCCTGCCGCTGCTGATGATTGGCGGTATTATTGGTCGCTTCTTCTCGGAGTTTGCCATCACGCTGTCGGTGGCGATTCTCATCTCGCTGTTTATCTCCATCACCCTGACGCCAATGATGTGCGCGTATCTGCTGAAACCGCAGGCGAAGCGCAGCCAGCCGCGCACGCGCGGATTTGGCCGCGTGCTGCTGGCGGTGCAGCAGGGCTATGCGCGCTCGCTGGGCTGGGTGCTGAACCACGCGATCTGGGTGCTGTTGCTGCTGCTCGGCACCGTCGGGCTGACCATCTGGCTGTTTATCGCCATCCCGAAAACCTTTATGCCCGAGCAGGATACCGGCCGTCTCAACGGCTTTATCTCCGCCGATCAGAGCATTTCGTTTCAGGCGATGCGCGGCAAGCTGCAGGATTTCATGAATATCATCAAGGCTGACCCGGCGGTCGATAACGTCACCGGCTTCACCGGCGGCTCGCGCACCAACAGCGGCTCGATGTTTGTGTCACTCAAGCCGCTGTCAGAACGCAGCGAAAGCGCGCAGGAAGTGATCGCCCGCCTGCGCGTGAAGCTGGCGAAAGAACCGGGTGCCAACCTCTACCTCAATGCGGTGCAGGATATTCGCGTCGGCGGACGCGAATCGAACGCCAGCTACCAGTACAGCCTGCTGTCGGATAACCTCGCCGATTTACGTGAGTGGGAGCCGAAAATCCGCCAGGCGTTTGCCGCGCTGCCAGAGCTGGCCGATGTGAATTCGGATCAGCAGGACAACGGCAGCGAAATGGCGCTGACTTACGATCGCGAAAGCATGGCGCGCCTCGGCATCGACGTGTCGGCGGCCAATGCGCTGCTGAATAACGCCTTCGGCCAGCGGCAAATCTCCACCATCTACCAGCCGCTGAATCAGTACAAAGTGGTGATGGAGGTGGATCCGCGCTATACCCAGGATGTCAGCGCGCTGGATCAGATGTTCGTGATCAACAGTGACGGCAAAGCGATTCCGCTGAGCTGGTTTGCCAAATGGCAGCCGGCCAACGCGCCGCTGTCGGTCAACCATCAGGGGCTGTCGGCGGCCTCGACCATCTCGTTTAACCTGCCGGAAGGGGTCTCGCTGTCGCAGGCGTCAGAGGCCATTGACCGCACCATCACGGCGATTGGCGTGCCGTCCAGCGTGCGCGGCAGCTTCGCCGGCACTGCGCAGGTATTTCAGGATTCGCAGTCGAACCAGCTGTGGCTGATGCTGGCGGCGATTGCCGCGGTGTATATCGTGCTCGGCATTCTGTATGAGAGCTACGTGCATCCCCTGACGATTCTCTCTACCCTGCCCTCGGCGGGCGTCGGCGCGCTGCTGGCGCTGCAGCTGTTTAATACGCCGTTCAGCCTGATTGCGCTGATCGGCATCCTGCTGCTGATCGGTATCGTGAAAAAGAACGCCATCATGATGGTGGATTTCGCGCTGGAGGCGGAGCGCAACGGCAATCTGTCGGCGCGCGACGCCATTTTCCAGGCGTGCCAGCTGCGTTTCCGCCCGATTCTGATGACCACGCTGGCGGCGCTGTTTGGTGCGCTGCCGCTGGTGCTGACCAGCGGGGACGGCGCGGAGCTGCGCCAGCCGCTGGGCATCACCATTGCCGGTGGGCTGGTGATGAGCCAGCTGCTGACGCTGTACACCACACCGGTGGTGTACCTGATGATGGATAAACTGCGCCGTCGGAAAAAGCAGCCGCGGTTGATAACGGAGCCATAACGTCATACCTGCACTAAGCGTAGCGGCGCAATTCAACGCGCGATAAATCGCGCCGCTACGCGACCTGCGGCTGATGAAACTGTTAACACGGGATGACCATGAACGCACAAACCGCCACCGTCCGCTGGCAACTGTGGATTGTGGCCTTCGGCTTTTTTATGCAGACGCTGGATACCACCATTGTGAACACCGCGATTCCGGCGATGGCCCACGATCTCAACGTCAGCCCGCTGCATATGCACTCGGTGATTGTCTCCTACGTGCTTACCGTGGCGGTCACGCTGCCGCTCAGCGGCTGGCTGGCAGACCGCTTTGGCGTGCGCAACATCTTCTTCTGCGCCATCGTGCTGTTTAGCCTCGGTTCGCTGCTGTGTGCCTTCGCCACCTCACTCGACCAGCTGATGATGGCGCGCGTGGTCCAGGGCATCGGCGGCGCGATGATGGTGCCGGTCGGCCGGCTGACGGTGATGAAGATCGTGCCGCGTGAGCAGTACATGTCGGCCATGACCTTTGTCACCCTGCCCGGCCAGATTGGCCCGCTGCTCGGCCCGGCGCTGGGCGGCATTCTGGTGGAGTATGCCAGCTGGCACTGGATCTTCCTGATTAACATTCCGGTCGGCATCATCGGTGCCATTGCTACGCTGCTGCTGATGCCGAACTACACCATGCAGACGCGACGCTTTGACTTCCTCGGTTTTGTGCTGCTGGCGGTCGGCATGGCTACGCTGACGCTGGCGCTCGACGGCCAGCGCAGCGCCGGCGGCTCACCGCTGCTGCTGTGCCTGCTGATTCTGCTGGGGGTGTTTTCCCTGTTGTTCTACCTGATGCACGGTCGCAACAACGATAACGCGCTGTTTAGCCTGAAGCTGTTTGACAACCGCATATACGCCATCGGCCTGCTCGGCAGCTTCACCGGCCGCATCGGCAGCGGCATGCTGCCGTTTATGACGCCGATTTTTCTGCAGGTGGGCCTCGGCTTTAGCCCGTTCCACGCCGGGCTGATGATGATCCCGATGGTGCTGGGCAACATGGGCATCAAACGCGTGGTGGTGCGCATCGTAAATCTGTTTGGCTATCGTAACGCGCTGGTGGGCGGCACGCTGGCGCTGGCGCTGGTGGTGCTGCTGTTTCCCGTGGTGGCGCTGCTCGGCTGGATCTGGCTGCTGCCCGTGGTGCTGCTGTTGCAGGGCATGGTCAATGCCATCCGCTTTTCGTCCATGAATACCCTGACGCTGAAAGAACTGCCGGACGAGCTGGCCTCGAGCGGCAATAGCCTGCTGTCGATGATCATGCAGCTGTCGATGAGTATCGGCGTCACCGTGGCCGGTCTGCTGCTCGGCGCTTTCGGCCATGGAGCGGTGAGCGACAGCGCCGCGACCCATCAAACCTTTATGTACACCTATTTGTGCATGGCGCTGGTGATTGCGCTGCCGGCGCTGGTGTTCTGGCGCGTGCCCGCCGATGTGAGTAAAAACGTGGACCTGAGAGGCAGGAGAAAAGGATGAAGCAGCCGGTAAAACTCGGCATCAGCGCCAAACTGTTTATGGCGATTTTTTCCACCTGCATGCTGGTGATCATCACCATGCACTGGGGCGTGCGCCTCAGCTTTGAGCATGGCTTTGTCGATTACATCAAAAAGGGCAACGAGCAGCGCCTGACGCTGCTGAGCGATGCGCTGGCCGATCAATACGAACAGCACGGTAGCTGGGATTTTTTGCGTAACAACGACCGGCTGATTTTCACCATTCTGCGCTCGCTGGAACAGAACCCCGGCAGCGGCACTCAGCTGCCGCCGCACGGCTGGCGCACCCAGTTCTGGATTATCGATCAACAGTACAAAATATTGTCCGGCCCGCGCTCGCCGGTGCCGCCGGAAGGTTCGCGCCGCAATATCACCACCAGTAACGGCAAGATTGTTGGCTGGGTGATTGCCTCGCCCGCCGAGCGGCTGACGCGCAGCACCGATATCAACTTTGACCATCAGCAGCGCCAGACCAGCTGGCTGATTGTCGGCCTCACCACGCTGCTGGCCGCGCTGGTCACCTGGCTGCTGGCGCGCGGCCTGCTGGCGCCGGTGAAACGGCTGGTGGACGGCACCCATCAGCTGGCGGCGGGCAAATTTACCACCCGGGTGCAGGTCGGCAGCAGCGACGAAATTGGTCAGCTGGCGCGCGACTTCAACCAGCTGGCGCGCTCGCTGGAGAAAAATGAGAGCAACCGGCGCGCCTTTATGGCCGATATTTCCCATGAGCTGCGTACGCCGCTGGCGATTTTACGCGGTGAGCTGGAGGCGATGCAGGATGGCGTGCGCAAGCTGACGCCCGACGCCATCAGTTCGCTGCAGAGTGAAGTCGCGCTGCTGACCCAGCTGGTGGAAGACCTGCACCAGCTGTCGCTCTCCGACGCTGGCGCCCTCGCCTACCGCAAACAGCCGGTGGATCTGGTCAGTCTGCTGGAGGTGGTGGCGGGCAGTTTTGGCGAACGCTATCGCAGCCGGGGGTTGACGCTCAGCCTGATGCTGCCGGCGCAGGCCAGCAGCTTTGGCGATCCGGACCGGCTAATGCAGCTGTTTACTAACCTGCTGGAAAACAGCCTGCGCTACACCGATGCCGGCGGCACGGTGCAGCTCAGTATGCAGCTCAGCGGCGAGCAGTGGCAGCTGCAGTTTGCCGATAGCGCACCGGGCGTCGAGCGCCAGCAGCAGGCACAGCTGTTTGAGCGCTTCTTCCGCGCCGAAAGCTCGCGCAATCGCGCCAGCGGCGGCTCCGGGCTCGGTCTGGCGATCTGCAAGAATATTGTTGAGGCGCATGACGGCAGCATTAATGCGGCCGACTCTGATTTAGGTGGGCTGAAAATCACGCTAAACTTGCCGTATGTTCCTCACTAGACACCCTTTATGAGCACGGAAAATAGCGATCCCCTGATTCTTGTTGTGGAAGACGAACCCAAACTGGCGCAGCTGATGATTGATTATCTGCAGGCGTCAAACTACCGCACGCACCATCTCGCCGATGGCAACGCGGTACTGAGTTATGTGCAACAAACGCCGCCAGACCTGATGCTGCTGGATTTGATGCTGCCGGGCCGTGACGGCCTGACGCTGTGTCGGGAAATTCGCCGCTTCTCCGAGCTGCCGATTATCATGGTGACCGCACGCACGGAAGAGATTGATCGCCTGCTCGGGCTGGAGATTGGCGCTGACGACTATATCTGCAAACCCTTCAGCCCGCGTGAAGTGGTGGCGCGGGTGAAAACCATTCTGCGCCGGGTGAAACGTTCGCCAGAAGAGGCGCAGCTGGCCTCGCATCTGCTGATCGACGAAGGGCGTTTTCAGGCCAGCTGGCGCGAACAGCCGCTGGAGCTGACGCCCGCCGAGTTCCGCCTGCTGAAAACCCTGGCGCTGGAGCCGGGCAAAGTGTTTTCGCGCGAGCAACTGCTGAACCATCTGTATGACGACTATCGCGTGGTCACCGATCGCACCATTGACAGCCACATCAAGAACCTGCGGCGCAAGCTGGAGAACCTTGATGCCGAACAGCCGTTTATTCGCGCCGTGTACGGCATGGGATATCGCTGGGAAGCAGATGTTGGCCGCCTGCTGTAACCGCTTGGATTGATCCAGGTCAATTTACATCTGGTGTCGCCCTGCCTACAATTCCCCACCTTTTGCAGGGCCGCCTGACGCGGCCGCTGCACGTGCCATCCGTGATGGCATGCTGACCTGACATCAGTGAGAACTCCCCATGCTTAAACCCGAACTGCTTTCGCCGGCAGGCACGCTGAAAAATATGCGTTACGCCTTTGCCTACGGCGCCGACGCGGTGTATGCCGGCCAGCCGCGCTACAGCCTGCGCGTGCGCAATAACGAATTCACCCATGAAAACCTCGCCAAAGGCATCAGCGAGGCGCACGCGCTCGGCAAGAAGTTTTACGTGGTGGTGAATATTGCCCCGCACAACGCCAAGCTGAAAACCTTTATCCGCGATCTGACGCCGGTCATCGAAATGCAGCCGGATGCGCTGATCATGTCTGATCCCGGCCTGATCATGCTGGTGCGCGACGCCTTCCCGCAGATGCCGATTCACCTGTCGGTGCAGGCTAACGCGGTGAACTGGGCCACGGTAAAGTTCTGGCAGCAGATGGGGCTGACGCGCGTGATTCTGTCGCGCGAGCTGTCGCTGGAGGAGATCGCCGAAATTCGCCAGCAGGTACCGGAGATGGAGATTGAAATCTTTGTTCACGGCGCGCTGTGCATGGCCTACTCCGGCCGCTGCCTGCTCTCTGGCTATCTGAATAAGCGCGATCCCAATCAGGGCACCTGTACCAACGCCTGCCGCTGGGAATATAACGTGGCCGAAGGCCAGCAGGATGAGGTCGGCAACATTGTTGGCTTTCATCAGCCGGTTGCGGTGCAGCCCGCGACGCTCGGCGTCGGTCAGCCTACCGACCGGGTATTCCTGCTGGAAGAGAAGATGAAGCCAGGCGAGGTGATGAGCGCGTTCGAAGATGAGCACGGCACCTACATCATGAACTCGAAAGATCTGCGCGCGGTGGCGCACGTCGAACGCCTGAGCCAGATGGGCGTGCATTCGCTGAAAATTGAGGGCCGCACCAAATCGTTCTACTACTGTGCGCGCACCGCGCAGGTGTACCGCCGCGCAATCGACGATGCGGCCGCCGGCAAACCTTTCGATCCGGCACTGCTGGAGACGCTGGAAGGGCTGGCGCACCGCGGCTATACCGAAGGTTTTTTGCGTCGCCACACCCATGACAGCTATCAAAACTACGAGCAGGGTTTTTCCATTTCGGAGCGTCAGCAGTTTGTTGGTGAATTTACCGGTGAGCGGCGCGGTACGTGGGCGCAGGTGGCGGTGAAGAACAAATTCATGCTGGGCGATAGCGTGGAGATCATGACGCCGGACGGCAATCTCAACTGCACGCTGCAGGCGATGCAGAATGACAAGGGTACCGCGGTTGAGGTCGCTCCGGGCGACGGTCATCGCGTCTGGATCTGCGTGCCGGAGGGGGTCGATCTGGCCTATGCGCTGCTGCTGCGTAATTTTACCGACGGTAACAGCACTTACGATCCGCACGGTAAAAATCGCACTAAATGAAAAGAAAACGGCGAAGTTAGAACAGGATCACAGACCGCCGCTTCGCCGCGCTTTAGAATCGCGCCTGCTGCTAACGAGTAACAACAAACAGCAGGTAGTACCAGGAACCACCTCATTCACCCGCCCGGCTCCCCCGTGCGGGTTTTCTTTTTTTCATCGTTCGCCGATAAAGTTCCCGCCGCAGCTATGCTATAACCACAGCTCTGTCTTACTCATCAGGGAAGCGATAATGCAAAATAAACCCCTCACTTTGCTGATTCTGAATGGAAAAGGTGCAGGCAATGAAGAGTTGCGTGCCGCCGTGAATACCCTGCGCGACGAAGGCTTTAACCTGGCGGTGCGCGTGACCTGGGAAAAAGGCGACGGTGACCGCTACGTGCAGGAAGCGCTGCAGCTGCAGGCGGAAACCGTGGTGGCTGGCGGCGGCGATGGCACCATCAATGAGATTGCCACCGCGCTGGCCGCCCTGCCGCCAGCGCAGCGGCCGGTGCTGGGGATTTTACCGCTTGGCACCGCCAACGATTTTGCTACCAGCGCCGGTATCCCGGCAGAAATGGAAGCGGCACTGCGACTGGCAGTGCTGGGCAAAGCCACGGCCATCGATCTGGCGCGGGTGAACGGCGACCGTTACTTCATCAACATGGCGACCGGCGGTTTTGGCACGCGCATCACGACGGAAACGCCGGAGAAACTGAAATCGGCGCTGGGCGGCGTCTCCTATTTTATTCATGGCCTGATGCGCGTTGATGCGCTGAAGCCGGACAGCTGCGAAATCAGCGGACCGGGCTTTCACTGGCAGGGTGACGCGCTGGTGATTGGCATTGGCAATGGCCGTCAGGCCGGTGGCGGACAGCGGTTGTGTCCGGAAGCGCTGATCAATGACGGACAACTTAATCTCAGCATCGTCACCGCCCAGGAGCTGCTGCCAACGCTGCTGCACTCGCTGACGCGCGACGACGAAAACCCGAACATTGTCGCGGCACAGCTGACGTCACTGACCATCCGTTCACCGCATGAGATGACCTTTAACCTCGACGGCGAACCGCTGTCCGGCAGCGAGTTTGTGATTGAGGTGCAGCCCGGCGCGTTGAGCTGCCGCCTGCCGCCGCAGTGTGCGTTGCTGGCGTAATCTTTGGAAAATTTCTGCATTATCCCGGTGCGCATAAATGCGCACCCTGTGAGGCTCGCCATCCCTGCACGCACCGTGTAGGGTCGCCATTCATGGCGAGCGGTTACGTGCGTCTGCGGCTGACGCTCTGCATCACACCTTCATCCAGCGGCGCTCCACGGCGGAAATCGCCACCGCTTCCAGCACCTTCTGCACCTGCAGCCCTTCGGCAAAATCCGGCCACATGCGATCGCCGGCGGCGATGCCGTTGATCAGATCGCGAATCTCGACCGTTTTCTGATCGTTAAAACCGATGCCGTGGCCAGCCGAGACGCAGAAGCTGGCGTAATCGGGGTGCGCCGGACCGGTGAGAATGGTTTTAAAGCCCTGGCGACCCGCCGGATCGTCGTGCAGATACAGTTCCAGCTCAGCCATGCGCTCCTGCGTGTAGCGCAGCGTGCCTTTGGTGCCGGTCACCACATAAGTCAGCCCCATCTTGCTGCCGCAGGCGATACGCGAGGTTTCAATCACGCCGTGCGCACCATTTTTAAAGCGCAGCAGCGCGCTGGCCTGATCTTCATTTTCCACCGGCAGCAGACGTGACGGCGCCTTCGGATCCGGTCGCTGTTTGATCACCGTCATCATGTCACCGCTCACCTCATCAATATCACCGACCAGATAGTGCGCCATGTTGACGATATGCGCCGCCAGATCGCCAAGCGCGCCGAGACCGGCCAGCGCTTTCTGGCAGTGCCAGTCGAGCGGCGTCTCCGCGCGCGCCAGGTAATCTTCGTTATGGGTGCCGTAAAAGTGCACCACTTCGCCGATCTCACCGCGCGCGATAATCTCCCGCGCCAGCTGGCTGGTGGGGTTTTTCATGTAGTTGAAGCCCACCAGGGTTTTCACCCCCGCCTGCTGCGCCGCCTGCACCATCTCTTCGGCATCGGCCACCGAGAGCGACAGTGGCTTTTCGGAGTAGACGTGCTTGCCGTGGCGAATCGCCTCCAGCGCCATCTCTTTGTGCAGGAAATTGGGCGCGCAGATATCGACTACGTCGATGTGCGGATCGCGCACCAGCTCGCGCCAGTCGCCCGTCGAACGGGCAAAGCCAAACGTCGCCGCCTGCTGCGCCGCCAGCGCCGGATTCACCTCTGCCAGCATCTCGCGCACAATCTCGCCCTTCAGGGCAAACACCGTGGGTGCCTGCGCGTAGGCAATCGCGTGACAACGCCCAATATATCCACTGCCAATCATACCGATTCTGACTTTGTTCATGCTGCACCTGCGGTTCACGGGGAAGAGTTTCCCGGAATATATGTTTCGTTTTGGGCGGCGACAACGGCGAAATGAAATATCTGTGATCATACATGCGAGGTATCTGACAGAAGCGACAAATCAGAATGTAATTTTGCATAGCATTGGTGACATCTCTCACAATCAGGCGCAGTGCTGGCGCTAATTCGCGCCATCGCGCGGGCCCGCGACGGGCAATTGACGCTTTATTCAGCAGTCAGAAAAAATTGTGAAAAAGAGCTTTGACAAGCCACAGCCTGCCCGATAATATGCGCCCCGTTCCAAACGATTCCTCTGTAGTTCAGTCGGTAGAACGGCGGACTGTTAATCCGTATGTCACTGGTTCGAGTCCAGTCAGAGGAGCCAGATTTAGAAAAGCCTGCTTTTAAAGCAGGCTTTTTGCTTTTCTGCGTCTCTGAAGTTAACTCAGAATCGCATCCAGCCTGGCAAGCACCTCATTTACCACAGCGTCAGGTATACGTTCCAGCCGCATGCCGTTCCTGGCAGCCATATCAATAGTTCTGAGCTGGTCGCAGCGAATAACGCCCATTGTTTTTGTCCCCGCCCCTTCCAGGGAAACGGTGAAACCTGCTGTGCGAGCAAAGTTTCCGCCGCTGGTGACGGGAACCACCACCGGTAGCCGCGTCAGCTTGTTAAACGATGCCTTCGATACGATGAGTACCGGACGTTTACCACTTTGCTCGTGGCCAGCAATCGGATCCAGTGAAACAAGCCAGATCTCCCCTCTTTCCACTTACAGGATCTCCTTACCCACCGCAGGCGCATCAATCCATTCCCGATCCTCTTCGCTCATTTCAGCGTGCGGATCGCACTGCGCCAGCAGCTCCTCAAGTGAATAATGAGGCCGTTTCTTAGGTTCGATAATCAGGCAGCCATTATTAATGGTCATGCCGACTTCGCTGTCCGTCGAGAGTTCCAACATTTTCAGCACGGCGGGAGGAACCGCCAGCATGATGGATCCGCCGACCTTTTTAAGACGAGTTGTATACATAGCGCACCTCCAAATATTATATTTTAATATAACATTCATGGCGGGAGGTGCGCAATTATTCATCAGATTCATGATGATTTCCTTTTCGTAATGATGTGGGCAGAAAGCCGTTATCCATCGAAGGGCAGTGCAGATGGGAACGAAGTGCGTCACTAAGAAGGCAGATAATAGAAAACTGTTTTTGCGGTTCAAAGGATTATGGCGGGTAGGATAAACGAAATGCGAGGCGGCTTCTGGATCGGAGATGTGTCGGAGGAGCATCAGCGGTAGCGTGAAGGTCAGATTTATCCAGGCTCGAAGCCGTACGCTTAAGCAAACAATCTTCCGCTTTTGGGCCAGCGGTGGGTAAGCGTATTAGCCAGCGCGGGGTTTTCTTTTCCGCAGTAACCAACATTTCTCGTGGTTCCAATACCGGCCCCTGAATTTGCAGGCACGGGCTTAAGATTTCACTTTCGGGCAAAAACAGCAACAGGAAGTGGTGTAATACAGTTCGCAGATTGTTATAAATATAAGCATTGGTCGCTAATCTGTCATCTTCACCAATATTACGGAGGGAGTCAGTTGAATACTATTGAACAACAGATTGTTAAGCTGGGGCCACCAGTAGGAAAAGCAGATGCTTATATACCTCTGGAGCTTATGGAGCCGAAAACGTTTGAACTATTTTGTTGTGAACTCATAAAAAAACGGCTAAAAAACGGAGAAATAGTTGATGCCATGACGATTGGCATTTCCGGCCAATCACAATTTGGGGCGGATATTTTTACACATCGTCAGCACGGCAATCAGGACATTTATTCGTTATACGAAGTGAAACGTTGTGAAAAATTCACAACGAACCAATATCTATCCACTATCAATCGTTTTAATGAACACAGGGAGAAATGGCATGTTAAAATCAATGAGTTTCAAATTTTCCTCAGTGAGAAAGCGTCAGCAAAATTAATCACGGAATACAAAAAACAAGAGGTTCTTTTTAAGGAACTGGATATAGTACATCGTCTTCTTGATTCGGAACTGATCCACGACTGGCTGAAAAATCTGCATTGCCCAGATCTGTTGTATCGTTTTTGTCACGAGAGCTGGGTATCTCTTTTTTATGGTGAGCGAGCACTGTTAAATATTAAAAACTATGGCTTGTGGGACTATAACGAATCTTCTGCCTGGCGAAATTACACGCATCCATATGAACACATTACTGGTGATACCTATACACTACAGAATGATCACGTGTTTATTCAGGCGTTTTTACCTAACCTGAAGGGGAATCCCCTCTCCTGTTTTATTGATTTTCGTAATGGCCGCTATAGCCATGTTTTGCTGACGATGAGTCAGACTAACCTGCTAAATTCTGCCTTCGAAGGAGTCGGTAGCCCACCGGAGGCGGGAGTCAGATCGTGGGTTTTAAAAGAACTTCATGGCGAAAATTATTATTGTGATATCGGTAATTGCCGCCTTGTACTTACCCTAAATGAAACTCAATCTCTCTGTGAAGCTTTTGATAAGTTCTGGATGTGCTATAAACTGCGCATGGAAGAAATTGACCGGATTTGTCGCACCGTTGATTTCTCGAACAGTACACCCCTCGGTGATAATATTCATCTCATTTCCATTCCTTACTGGCTATGGGGTCGCATCAGCATCTTTTGTCAACATCATGATTATCTGAATACCGAAGGCGAGTGGTCGATATTTAATCCTGCCCGTGAGCGCATTATGGTCTTTACCCGTCATAAAGATGAAGTAATGAACGAAGGGCATCATGTCACACTACTAGCCAACCGCGACCCTAATTTTAATAGCCTTACTAATCATCGCGTAGTGCTAATCTGGCAACCTCCCAGTCGGTATGATATCTATAATATGGAAGATGGCGCCATCGGGCCTCGTAATTACTGGGATGCGTTGACGACATATCGCTGGCTTATAGAGAAATTAATCCCTCATGCAGATAGCTGGTACTGTGCCAATTACTTTCCAGAACGCAGGGGCTGGCGACGACTGCCATTTTGCGCACCTCGCCATATTTCCTGTACATCCGAGGATATTTATTCTAACTACCAACCGGAAAGTAATATCTCTGTTGAACAAGTAGACAGCAAACAGAGTCTGCTGGCGTTGCTGACTGAACTACAAGATTTTTTTAATATCTACACTCGCCGGGTGTACTTTAAGGCAAATGAGTTTGAGCAACTTTGCGACGCTTTTCTCTATTTGTTAAACAAGACTACTGTCAATTACTGGGGTTATATCCGTAGTAGCGTCGGCGCTTCGCAGGAAGACCATGAGTCCGTGGTAACAGCATTGCAAAAGTATCGGATGGAAAGTTCGCTTCATGAAAAAAATTCGCCCCTGTATGATTATCTACTTCGTGGCATGGTGGCGCTCTTTCGCGATGGCGACTGCCATATTAACGAAGTGGAAGCGATGAAGGCTGCAATGTTGCTGCGCCCCTTTGTGGATAAAGTGTCAGAAGGACGTTTTTTGCGGCGCTGTCAGAGGCGGTTATAAACTATCCTGCCAATACGCTTTATCCATAGCCACTCTGCCATGGTTTCGTGTTGCTCGATTAGGCTTTCCGCAACGGCTGGTTTCTGGATTAGGGTAGCAAACGATGCTAACTATCCTTCTCAGAGTTTTTTATCGCTTTGTTTTACTAATAAACCATCCGTAAAATAAGCCGTAAGAACAGGTAGAATAGTGCTAAAGCACAGCATTCATTATATGAAGGTGAAACTTGTCTGACATCAATCTGAACGGTCCCGCAAATGGCGGTGGAGCAGCAACCAGTAGTGGTATTTTATTTCAGCAGCAGTTGGGGGCTCACTTTGCTGCTCAGATCCTTTCCGATAGCAGACTGGATACACGTTTAAGGCTGGGCAACGCATCTCCTGTTTGGTTGCGCTTTGAAACAGAAGCCCCCGTTGACGATATATTGGTTGCAACATCCGTCGGTGGCTTCATCGCCATCCAGGCGAAAACAACCGTTTCGCTTTCAGATGATGAAAGAACCCCCTTTTACCGGATCATAGAACAGTTTGTCCGACACTGGCTTACATGCCGTGATGGCAATAGATTCTCTGGAGTGGAATCGACCTCTCGATTCAGATAAAGACCGTCTGGTTTTAGCTGTCAGTACCAAAGCTTCGGCTTCAATTCGCGACGTTCTTCCTGCTGCCTTGTCTCTTTTTTCTCAGCACGGCAGCGGAGCGATGAATCAAAAGCAGGTACAGGCGTATAACATTTTTGAACGCTGTATTTCCACAGCCTGGAATAGCATAACCTCCGCGCCCCTACCGCCTCACCTTGTATCTGAACTTTGCCGCCTGGTTGTTGTTTTGGTGGTTGATGTTGAAAACATGGCTTTACTCGCCTGTTCACGGCTTACTCAGATCCTTGCTAAAGACACACAGGCAACGGCAGCATTGAGTGTTCTTACCGAAATTTGCGGAAAAATGATGTCCAGCCGTGATGGCGGCGATCTGTCAACTTTTCGCAACGAGTTAGCAGGGAAAGGGATCGAACTCGCAGCACCTCCTCGCTACAAGGATGATATTGCCCGACTTCAACAGCATTCTCAGGAGATTGCTGCTTCCCTTAATCAATATGAGGCCATTGAAAGTCAGTCAGGCCAGCCCGTTACCCTCCGCAGGGAGTGTCAGAATGAAGTTGAGCAAGCCGTACAGTCAGGTTCGCTATTAATTATTGGTGAACCCGGAGCGGGTAAAAGCGGAGTGCTGAATGCACTGGCCCGCAGCCTGCGCGAACGGGGAGATGATGTACTGGAACTGGCCGTTGATCGCTATTCTGTTGACTCACTCGGGCACCTAACCCATGAACTCAGGCTTGAACATAGTTTGACCGACGTGCTTCAGGCGTGGGATGGTTCATCTCAGGGCTGGCTGATTATAGATGCGCTGGATGCCACCAGAGGGGGCAAGGGAGAGACCGTTTTTCGCCCCCTCATTGAGCAAGTGTTAGCTTGGGGTGGCAGATGGCGAGTGGTTGCTTCATTACGCAGCTTTGACCTGCGCATGGGGGTAAAACTTCGTGATTTGTTTAAAGGTACCCCTCCTGTTGCTAAACGTGCTGATACTCTGTTCTCTTCAGTTCGCCACATCGTTATCCCACGTTGGTCAGATGATGAATTTCGCCAACTACTGGAAAAATCTCCATCTCTGGCTACGGCCCTTGAGGGCGCTTCTAAAAAACTGCGAGACCTAGCGAAAGTCCCGTTTAATACCAGACTACTGGCAGAACTGGTTTCCCAAGAGACGGGTGTCAGGTTGGCGGATATTTCGTCTCAGTCAGAACTCTTAAAACTGTACTGGCAACGTCGCGTTGAGGCTCATGGGCTTAAGGCCACACGAAATATAAAAACATTAGTGGATGCTATGATTAATGCGCGTTCACTCAGTGTTTCATCCCTGCTTGCAGACACGGATGCCGACATGATCGATACACTCTGCCGCGAAGGGGTGTTGATTCGGGAACAAAATGACCGTCGGATAAAGTTTCGCCATCACCTTTTATTTGACTACGCTGCGGCCCAGACATCATTTGATCCAGAAACGCTAATTGCGGGGACATTACGTTTCCACAAACAACAGGCACTGGGGCTAATGCTATCCCCGGCGCTCGGTTTTGTACTTCAGGAAATCTGGAGTTATGACAATAACCATTGCCGTTTCTGGCAGGCAGTGAGTTATCTGGTCAACGACAAAAATGGAGATCCTATCATTCGTAGTTCGGCGGGTCGGATTGCGGCAGATTATCCCACTGCTCAATATGACCTGCTCTGGCTTGCTGAACGCGTGGCTGCCGATGATGAGAAGATGATAACCACGCTCAGTCATATCTGCGGAGCGCTGGCAATACGTTTTGAAGATGAAAAAGAGGTTGTAGCTCTTCCATGGGTATATCTGGTAGCAGCGCTGACGCCCCAAGTACATAAAGTCGCAGAAACATTACGCTTTCTGTTGTACCCGCTTATCAAGCGAGTTACCGATAAACCCTTATGCAATATGCTGGGGACAGCCAGTCGCGCTGTGTTCTCCTACGCCCTTGCGCTGAGTGAACCAGATTATTTTGTCAGAAGCGCTATTCTTCTCGTTACAGATACTATCAATACCGATGTGCAGGCATCCTGTCATTTACTGGAGCAGCTTATTTCTTCCGAACGTCTCCAACGCTTTGGTTCAGAAGAGATCCCCGTGCTCTGTTACAACATTAAGAAAATCGGATATTGTGCGCCTGAGTTTGTAGTTAACGTATTCGAGTTTGTCTATACCCATGATGTCACAGAAGAACGGGAAACAACGCTGGGAAACAGCCGAATCCTGCCTCTGAGGTCAAATGCCCGACAAGATTATGAATCGGCTCGTTATTCACTTGGAGAATATTTCTCCCGTTTTCTCGAACAATATCCTAGTCTGGCTGTGGATGCCGCAGTGCGCGCAATAAGCGGGTATGTTGCTCGACGTCATCCCTTAGATACACCTGTGATGCATGTGCCCGTTCCTGGGCATGATATTTACCTTAAGGCCGATCGCAGCTACATCTGGGCGCACGATCCTGATGGTAAACATGCTCATGACGGAGAAGTACTGGTTAAAAAATTATTTCAGCGCTTGCAAAGCGCGCCCGAACCCGACGCGCTCGTTCTGGCAAGGCTTATCTGTGAAAAAGCTTCGCTGGCAATTTTCTGGGCCAGAATCTTTCTGGCTGCAAATAGACGCAATGATGACCTGATTGATTTTCTCTGGCCTATTGCTGCACAAGAAGCATTTATCCAAAATGAAGATACCCGTAAAGACGCTATCGATCTGGTCGCTATGGGAATTACGCATCGTTCAGAGCATGAGCGGCGAGAACTGGAAAATTCCGCCTTTCAGTATGACCTCTTCGATTATGTTTACCCTGAGAAAGCAAAAACCAGTTTGTTGTACCGCCTTTTCAATACAATTGGTTCAGAGAATCTTCAGACTGTACAAGCCAGAAATTTCCTGAAGAACACCCCAAGGGATGGTGAAACAGCTGGTAATAAGAGGCTTTTCAACATTTCCCCCGTTACAGTCAGCACCGATATACCTTACGATTTTATCGATGGTCTGGATCGGAACGAACCGGACAACATCACTCTTATCAACGCGGTCAAAACCGCTAAAACTGCGTTGGGTTTAACAACGAATAACACGCTTTCATCCGAATTATCGCTGGAGGATGTTTTTAGCATTCTCGAACCGCTTCATGAGCAGCTCAATCTGGAACACGCCCATACCTATGTGCGTACAACCGCTGAGGATGTCATTGTCCGGGCCTGCGCTGCTGCTGTTGAACATAAATTGCTGCCTCCGCTAGACGACGATCGGGCTGATAAACTGACATCTCATTTTTTAGATTTAGTACATCTCGCTTCCTGTGCAACTGATCCAATCCTGAATGAAGATACAGAAGAAAACTTTGAAGATAGTGTTAGCTGGGGCTCACCTGCACCGAGGATTGATGCTGCACAGATTATTCTCGATGTTATTCCATTACGCCCCGATCTGTATGAGCGACTGAAACCAGATATTGAAAGAATGTTGATTGATCCTCATCCGGCCGTTCGATTACAGGCATCAGTACGGCTGCTACGGCTGTGGGATGTCGATCGGGATAGCGTATGGCGTTACCTGAGTGAACGGCTGGAGCAGGAAACCAATACCGGTGTAATAGAGCATACGGTTGGGGATGGAATAAGAAATCTGTTACATACCGAGCCAACCCGTTCTTTCTACCTAATTCAGAAGCTATTGGGGCGTTTTAATGGCCATCCCGAACGCCAGAAACGTATTCGTACTCTGGTCAGCGGCGATTTGGCAATTCTCTGGGGAGTCCATGAAGTCAGAGAATCGCACCATATTCTCCAGGGCTGGATTAGCGAACCCACCTTTTATCATGATGAGCTTAGTCAAGTCCTGTTTACATTAAGAGAAGGATTTGTTTTTGGCCTTGCCGGACAAAGTAAACTGAAGGATACAGAAGTCAGGCATCGGGCGCTGGATATGGCCTATAGCATTATTGATGCTGCTGGTAAAAAACTGGAACAATACTCCCCCCATACTGACCTGACAGAGGCTGAAAGGGAAAACTTAACACACTGCTTTGCGATTATAGACAGGGCATGTCTACAACTTCGTTTCGCTTGTGAAGGGAAGCATAATTCTGATAAGACATCATTAGAATATGAAGAACTTAAGCAATTTCTGAACGAAACTGAATTACACATGCGCCGTATTGGTGATTGCAGCTCGCCACATACTGTTTATTATCTTCTGGAGTTGCTTGAAACGCTTGTTCCTGTCGATCCTGCCAAATGTTTCGATCTGATGGCTCATGCGTTAAGTCATGCAAAAAAATCCGGTTTCCAGAACGAAACGCTGGGAATGGAACAATTGGTAAAAATGATGGGCGTGTTTCTTGCCGATCATAAAACCATCTTTGAAGATGAGAACAGACGAGCTCGTTTGATAGAGAGTCTGGATATTTTTCTGGAAGCCGGTTGGCCCGCAGCCAGACGCCTGCTTTACCGGCTGCCGGAATTGATTCAGTGAACGAACATCAATTGCGTAATCAGTTTCGTGGAGATCTATCTACATTAATTGAGGATATGACACAGTCTCTTGAAAATGAGGATCTTGATCCCTATTCGAAAGAGAGCAAGAAAACGCTGCTTGAACATCATACGCGCATCCTGTTCTTCGATCGTCTATTGACAATTCTGGGTTGGCGTCTGGGTACAAAAGGTAATGTGGCGGAAGAAGCCAGAATAAAGGCCGAAACGACGCGCTTTATGGGATACGGCATAACTCAGTTACGAGCGCTTCACTTTCCTTGTTTGCACTCAAGATCCCATTAATGAAATTGGATAGCATAGTCACCGTCCTAGCGAATTCCAAGCAGCCCAGACACTGCTTCTGACAAATCTTCCGTTCACCAACTGACTTATCAAAACTCATCAGCAACCGCCAATCTTCCGTTATCAGTAAATAAGAGTACTCATTGACATCTTCGATTAGTCGCTTGACTACACTTTCAATAATAAAGCTCTGGCTGTGCTTAATAAGGCAATTTATTTTTTCTCCAAAACTCAAACTTTGACATCATTGCCTCCACCAAACCTTCGGCATGAGACTTCAACGTGAGACATGGTGATACTGGGTTCCATACTCTATTGAATAATAGCAATTATTTCCTTCGGTGTACGACCCCGACGCCGTTCAGGTCCTGATAACACTTCAACTATCTTATTATTCTGAACAGTATTAAACATAGTTCCAAGATTACCTCTTATTTTAAGAGAGACGAAGTGTCTGGTGATTTATGGGGCCAGTCTAACTACTTATATCCCCTCGTTAATTTTGGTGGTCATTCTGGTGGTCTTGACAGGGAGAGCTTTCAGAATTAGCTTACTTATTAGCCAGTTATTGGCAAAGGCGATCCCAGTCAGAGGAGCCAGATTTAGAAAAGCCTGCTTTTAGAGCAGGCTTTTTGCTTTTCTGCGTTCTGCCGGTTAGATACCGCCATACCACTCATAGCCGCGATCTTCCCAGTAGCCGCCGCGTCCGCCCCACAGCTGGGCAAACGAATCCACCACTTTAATTTCCATCAGATACTTGGCGTGCTTGTAACCGAGCTGGCGCTCGACCCTGAGACGCAGCGGCGCACCGTGCGCGACCGGCAGCGGCTGATCGTTCATACGGTAGGCCAGCAGCGTTTGCGGATGCCATGCATCCTGCAGATCGATACTTTCGTAGTAGCGCCCGCTGCCGTCCAGCGTCTGCTCCAGTTCGTCGGCACACAGGAACACTACGTAGCGGGCACCTGGCCGCAGGCGCGCCGCATCCAGCACCAGTCCGAGCGGTACGCCCTGCCATTTGCCAATCGCGCTCCAGCCCTCCACGCAGTCGTGACGGGTGATTTGCGTGCGACTGGGAAACCGCTGCAGATCGCTGAGCGATAAACTCAGCGGCTGCTGCACCAGCCCGGTAACGCGCAGCCGCCAGTCGGCAAACCCGTTCGCCAGCAAACGCGCATATTCGTCGGAGTCGGGCATTTGCGTGCCGTTGGCGCGGAACAGCGGCGAAATATCGGCCTCGCTGAACTCCGGTGCCAGCCGCTGGCCGCCCAGCAGGCGCTGGCTGGCACGCGTCAGCCGCTCGGTCTGATTGAGCCAGCCGCTGACCGTGTCGTTTTGCGTCAGTTGATCGCAACCGCTCAGCAGCGCCGCGCCGGCGCCGGACAGCGCGCCCAGCAGCAGGCGGCGACGCGACAGCTCGATTTTCATGATGGGGTATCCTCTTTGTCGATCGCGTAACGGCCGGTGATCATCGAACGCAGGTTATTGAACACGCCTGACACCAGCACCATCACCACATGCACCAGCACAAACAGCACCAGCAGCGTGGCGGTGACAAAGTGCACCGTGCGCGCCGTCGGACGGCCGCCAAACAGATCGGGTAAAAACGGCAGTGCCGCATCCAGCGCTGGCGACAGGGTTAATCCACTGAGCAGCATCAGCGGCAGTAGTATGAAGATCACCAGCAGATAGCTGAGTTTCTGCAGCGCGTTATAGCGCCGCGCCGCTTCACCGCGGGCGAAGCGCAGCCGGGCGTGGTCGCAAATCTCCTGCCACAAATGACGGGCGCCCAGCTGCTGACGGTCGGGCAACAGATCGCGGCGAAAGTGCCGGTGCCAGAAACCGTGCAGCAGATAAATCACGCCGTTGAACAGCAGCAGCCAGGCAAAAAAGAAGTGCCAGTGGCGACCGGCTCCCAAATCCTGCCACGACGGCAGCGTCAGCCAGCCGGGGAACACGCGCGCCGTCAGCGTGCCCTCCAGCTTCGAGACACCGAGCACGCCGGTGGTATTCAGTTGCAGCGAGCCGAGCCGGACAAATCCCTGCTGCTGACGATTGCCGATTTCAAACACCGGCTGCTCATGGTCCGCGCCATACAGGCCGACATACAGACGTGGATGAGCATTAAAGATTTGCAGTCCGCTCATCAGCAGTACGGCAAAACACAGGGCGTTGACCCAGTGCGTCACGCGCACCAGCAGCGAATGACGACGGATTAGCGTTTTACTGCGGGAAGGTGAAGGCTGTTGCATCATCGAGCCCCTTACCAGCCAGGCGAGGCCTGGCTGGAGCCGGATTACATCGGCGGCACTACGCCGTTTTTGCCGACAATGATATTGCCTGCGGTGAGCTTACCGTCGGCGCCCTTCTCGGCAGGAACAAACACCGTGGTGCCGGGTTTCAGGTCATCCGGGGTGGCCGCCGCCAGCGTCACCACCGGCGTACCGGCCGGAATAGCAATTTTTTTCTGATGGCCGTGATAGCTCACCGTCACTTCGCTGTTGTCCACCGAGGTGACGCTATTGGCGACTGTGGCGTTGGTCATTGAGCTGCCCGGCTTCAGATCCCAGCTGAAGTTACCCTCGCCTGCACCTTTTAGCTGCGCCGGGAAAATCAGCACTTCGAGCGCGCCATCTCCGCCGCCTGCTTTCGGCAGCGAGGCAATGCCCACGTAATCGCCCTTTTTAATGTCGCTGATGCTGGCCTTCGCCACCGCAGACACCATCACGCCTGGCTTCATGGCCACGCTGACCTCCGATCCTTCGCGTGACTTGATAGTGAGCTGCTGCCCGTTTACCGATTCAACAACGCCACGTACCTGCACTTTTTGCCCTGCCATCTCTGCCGCCATCACCGGCGACAGCGTGGCGCCGGCCAGCAGTGAACCGGCAATCAGCAGTGAAAGGCGTTTGTGATGTGATAAGACCGTCATGGAGTGTTCCTTTTGATGATAAGCGCTGTCTCAGCGACAGCCCTGTGCCAGAAATCATTCAACCTGAAGCGCAATAACATTGCGGCAAAAGGCGCTGGAAAACAAACCTACTAGTTGGTAGATTAAAAAACAAGATAATTTTTCACCCTGTACTTTGTCATGTCATTATTTTGTCTTAGCCTGAGCCTCGCGCAGATCCAGCGCCTGGGTTGAACATTGGGAGCATCAGTATGGAAATGCAGTTACGATCGGCCACGTTAGCGCTGCTGATTTGCAGCTGTTCCGCCGCCGCGGCAGAACTCAGCAGTCCTTCGCCGGGCCAGCTTATTAACACGCGTTTGTCTTACATGAAGGATGTGGCGGGTTATAAAGCGCAGCATCATCAGCCGATTGAAGATTTGGGTCAGGAGCGCAAGGTGCTGGACAAAGCCCTGGCGGAAGCGCGTGAGCTGGGTCTGGACGATGCCACGGTGCAGCCGTTTATTCAGGCACAGATGGACGTGGCGAAAGCGGTGCAGTATCGCTATCGCGCCGACTGGCTGGCGACGCCGGAGCCGCACTGGCAGCCGCGTCCGCTGGATGAGGTGCGCAAAAGCATTGGTCATTACAGCGACGCGATTCTGACGCAGCTTGCCGCGCAGTTGAAACAGGGCGCGACGCTGCAGGCACCACAGAAGGCCGAATTTATGCGCGACATTCAGCAGCGCAACGTGTCATCGCAGGATAAAGAGCTATTGTGGCGCACGCTCAGCGCGGTAACGTTACGGCAGCCGTGATGTTGCGCGGCGAGCGCGCCGTCGATCGCAGCAGGCCTGTCATTTTGCTGCGTTTTTCCCGGTTGCCATAAATGGCGAGCCTGCAAACTGGCTAATGACCTTACAGGGTGCGCAGTGATGCGCACCGCAACGCCATTCTGAAACTTCGCTTTGCAACTACCCCATCCGCTCTGTGATTGCGTTCACAACTCTGCAACAGCAACTTGTATGGTAGTATTATTGCGCGTATTTTTTCGTCATTACTGTCGCGTTATTACTGGTGTGCCGCGCCTTCAGGCCACCAGCCAGGAGTGAATGATGAAAAGTGTGGTGATTGAACAACCGGGTAAACTGCTGCTGGCCGAGCGCGCGCTGCCACAGCCCGCCGCTGATGAAGTACGGGTAAAAGTGAAATTTGCCAGCATCTGTGGCTCTGACGTGCACATCTGGCACGGTCACAATCCATTTGCCCGCTATCCGCGCGTCATCGGCCATGAGTTCTTCGGCGTGATTGACGCGGTCGGACAGGACGTTGATGCCAGTCGGCTGGGCGAGCGCGTGGCGGTCGATCCGGTGGTGAGCTGCGGCCACTGCTATCCCTGCTCCGTTGGCCGTCCTAATGTCTGTCAGTCGTTGCAGGTGATTGGCGTCCACCGCGACGGCGGCTTCAGCGAGTATGCGGTGGCGCCAGCCAAAAATGCCCATCGCCTGCCGGCGAGCATTCCCGACCAACTCGCCAGCCTGGTTGAGCCCTTCACCATTGCCGCGAATATCACGGCGTTCCTCAAACCGCAGCCACAGGATGTGGCGCTGATTTACGGTGCCGGTCCGATGGGGCTGACCGCCATTCAGGTGCTGAAAGGCGTGTACGGTGTACAGCAGGTGCTGGTGGTCGACCGCCTGCCGGAGCGGCTGGCGCTGGCGCAGCAAAACGGTGCCGATCGCCTGTTCAACAACAGCGAGATCCCGCTGGCGGCGCAGCTGGAAGGCGTTCAGCCGACGCTGATTATCGACGCCGCCTGCCATCCGGCGATCCTCGCTGAAGCGGCTGCGCTGGCCTCGCCGGCGGCGCGCATCGGCCTGCTCGGGTTTTCTGCTGAGCCGTGCAGCCTGACGCAGCAGGCGTTGACCAGCAAAGAGCTGTCGCTGTTTACCTCGCGCCTGAACAGCAACCGCTTCCCGCAGGTGATTGCGTGGCTGGAACAGGGGCTGATCCAGCCGGAGAAACTGGTTACCCACTATTTCCCGCTGGCGCAGATCGAGTGCGCCATGACGCTGTTTGAACAAGACCCGCGCACCTGCTGCAAAGTGATCCTGCAAATGGATTGAGTGATGCGCCACACCAGATGTCCCTGATACCGGTGCGTACCCGCCGGCCACAACAATAATCCCCTGCATAAATCAGGCGCAGCGCCGCGGTCATCAAGGTCATCTCCCCGTGACGCTGCAGCCTGAAGAAGAACAGGGAAACGGAGTTTCTATGCTGAAGAATCTACGCTGGACCCTCGTACTGCTGCTGTTCCTGGTGTATATGATCAACTACCTCGATCGTATTGCCCTGTCGCTCACCGTGCCGCTGGTGGAAAAGGATCTGATGATCAATGCCGAGCAGTTCGGCCTGATCTTCGGCAGCTTCTTCTTCGGCTATGCGCTGTTCAACTTTATTGGCGGTTTAGCCACCGATAAATTCGGCCCGACGATTGTGCTCGGCACCGCCGTCGGCTTGTGGTCGCTGTTCTGCGGCATGACCGCGCTGGCGACCGGTTTCTGGTCGATGATGATTCTGCGCGTGCTCTTCGGCATGGCGGAAGGTCCGATTTGCGCCTCGGCCAACAAAGCCATCAACGGCTGGTTCCCGAAAAAGCAGGCCGCCACCGCCATGGGTCTGCTGAGTGCCGGTTCCCCGCTCGGCGGCGCGGTCGCCGGGCCGATTGTCGGCTACCTGGCGCTCTCCTTCGGCTGGCGTCCGGCGTTTGTGGTGATCTGCCTGATTGGTCTGGTGTGGATGGCGCTGTGGTTCTTCTTCGCCGCCGATAATCCGGCGCGCAGTAAGCGCGTCTCTGCGCAGGAGCGCGCGCTGGTAGAGAAACTGAAAGCGGAAGAGCCGGCAGATATCATCGACGCGGACGGCAAAGCGCACGGCATGGGCTACTATCTGCGTCAGCCGATTATCCTCGTTACCGCGTTCGCCTTCTTCTGCTACAACTACATTCTGTTCTTCTTCCTGAGCTGGTTCCCGGCCTATCTGGTGCAGGCGCACGGGCTGGATATCAAAGCCATGAGCATCACTACCATGATCCCGTGGATTGTCGGCTTCGTTGGCCTGGCGCTGGGCGGCTGGATTTCCGATAAAATCTTTAATATTACAGGTAAGCTGCTGCTATCACGCAAGATTGTGCTGGTAGTGTCGCTGCTGGCGGCAGCGATATGTGTGGCGCTGGCGGGCACCATCAAAGAGGTGAATTCGGCGGTGATCATGATGTCGATCTCCATCTTCTTCCTCTACATCACCGGTGCCATTTACTGGGCGATTATTCAGGATGTGGTGCACAAGAGCCGCGTCGGCAGCATCAGCGGCTTTATTCACCTGATTGGCAGCCTGTCCGGCATTATCGGCCCGATCGTTACCGGCTTCATCGTGCAGCACACCGGCAAATTTGACAGCGCCTTTGTGCTGGCGGGCGTGGTGGCGGCCCTTGGCGCGCTGCTGGTGCTGTTTGTGATTCGCAGCCCGAAAGCCAGCGACAAACCGGTTTCCGTTTAATCGAATGACTCTGCCGGGGCGCCGCGCGCCCCGTTTGCCACAAGGATTATGCATGTTACAACCCGATCGCCTTCCCGCTGACGTACAGCGCCCCCGTTACGACCGCAGCCAGCTGAAAACCCGCATGGTGCACATCGGTTTTGGTGCCTTTCACCGCGCGCATCAGGCGCTGGCCACTGACCAACTGGCGCAGCACGGCAGCGACTGGGGCTACTGCGAAGTGAATCTCAACAGCGGCGCGCTGATCGCCGCTCTGCGCCAGCAGGATTTGCTGTACAGCGTGACCGAAATGGCCGACGACAGCCTGCACACGCGCATTGTTGGCGTAATTACCCAGGCGCTGCACGCGAAAAGTGACGGTATTGAGGCGGTGATTGAAGCGATGAGCCAGCCGGAAATCGCCATCGTGTCGATGACGGTCACGGAAAAGGGTTACTGTTCGCTGCCGTCGAGCGGCCAGCTCGACCTGACGCATCCGGACATCGTGCACGATGTGGCGCATCCTGACGCGCCGCGCTCGCTGCCCGGCGTAATCCTGGCGGCGATTGAACGCCGTCGCCAGCGCGATCTGCCGCCGTTCAGCGTGATGTCGTGTGACAACATGCCGGAGAACGGCCACGTTACGCGCAATGTGATAACCCAGCTGGCGCAGCGTCGCAGCCCGGCGCTGGCGGATTACATTCAGACCCACCTCACCTTTCCCTCAACCATGGTGGATCGCATCGTACCGGCGATGACCGATGAGGCTTTCGCGACGCTGGAAGCGCGGCTGGGCAGTCGCGATCCGGTGGCGGTAGAAGCCGAACCTTTTTTCCAGTGGGTGATTGAAGATAACTTCGTCAGCGGCCGCCCGGCGTGGGAACAGGCCGGTGCGGAGCTGGTGCGTGATGTGCTGCCGTACGAAGAGATGAAGCTGCGCATGCTCAACGGCAGCCACTCGTTCCTGGCTTATCTCGGCTATCTGGCCGGGTATCAGCACATCAGCGATTGCATGGCCGATGCCAATTTTCGTCAGGCGGCGCGCGCGCTGATGCTGCAGGATCAGGCACCCACGCTGCGCACGCAGGATGTCGATTTGGTCGCCTATGCCGACTCGCTGATCGCCCGTTACGAAAACCGGGCGATTAAACATCGCACTTATCAAATCGCCACCGACGGCACGCAGAAGCTGCCACAGCGCCTGCTGGATAGCGTGCGCTGGCATCTGCGTAACGGGACGGCCTGTGATTATCTGCTGCTGGGCGTAGCAGGCTGGATGCGCTATATCAGCGGCGTCGATGAACAGGGCGCGGCGATTGAGATTCGCGATCCGCTCAGCGCGCAGCTGGCCAGCATTGTTGCCAACAGCGAGGATGGCCCGCAGCGCGTTGAGGCCTTACTGCGCCTGCAGGCAGTGTTCGGCGACGACTTACGTTATCACACGGTGTTTGTTACGCGGCTTACTGAGCTGTATCAGCAGCTGCGGCTTACCGGTGCACGCGCCACGGTGCAGGCGCTGGTCACAGAAGGCTAAGCCGCCTGCACAAATGTGTAGCGCAGACGCAGCGTGCTGATTAGACTGACGCTTTCTCATCGGGCTGGCGGCGGCCAGCCGTAATACGGATATTGCTGCATGTCGATTGCCTATACCATAACCACCAGCGAACCGGTAAATCAGCAGATTTATCGCTATCTGCGGAAGGATATCGTGACCTGCGTGATCCATCCGGGCTCGCTGCTGTCGGAGAAAGAAGTGTCGGCGCGCTTCAACGTGTCGCGGCAGCCGGTGCGGGAAGCCTTTATCAAACTGGCGGAAGCCGGCCTGGTGCAGGTTCTGCCGCAGCGCGGCACCTTCGTGCGCAAAATCTCCGCCCAGCGCGTCGCCGACGGCCGTTTCATCCGTGAAGCGGTGGAGATCGCCGTGGTTCGTCGCGCCGCGCTGGAGATCGCTGCCACCGGACTGATGGCGCTGGAACACAATCTGCAGCTGCAGCGACTGGCAGCGGAACGCCACGACAGCCAGGCGTTTCTGGCGCTCGACGATGAGTTTCACCGGTTGATTGCCGAAGGCATTGACTGCCTGCTGGCGTGGGAGACGGTGGAGAACATTAAAGCGACGATGGACCGCGTGCGCTTTCTGACGCTGAGCGAAGTGTCGCCGCCGGAGAGCCTGATTCAGCAGCACGAAGAGATATTTGCCGCGCTGAAAGCGCAAGATGCCGATGCGGCGGAGAAGGCGATGCGGCGACATCTGCAGGAGATGATTCTGACCATTACGCCGATTGCCGAGCGCAACAGCGAATGGTTTGAAGGGCCGTAGTGCTGTGGTGGGTGAGCTTGCGGTGCGGTGTGATGCGGTGCGGTTTGATGCCCTCACCCCGACCCTCTCCCACCGGGAGAGGGAGCTGTTCCAGTAAGCTGTCAGAGAATTAATGCATTAAAAAACCGCACAAAACAGTCCCCTCTCCCGCCTGCGGGAGAGGGTTAGGGTGAGGGCAAAAACGCCCCTCACACCATCAGGCAATCGTCACATCTTTCGCCAGATACACATCCTGCACCGCATTAATCAGCGCCACGCCCTCTTTCAGCGACTTCTTAAACGCCTTGCGTCCGAGAATCAGCCCCATGCCGCCGGCGCGTTTATTGATCACCGCCGTACGCACCGACTCCGCCACATCGGTCGCACCGGCTGAAGCCCCGCCGGAGTTAATCAGCCCGGCGCGCCCCATGTAGCAGTTGGCCAGCTGGTAGCGCACCAGATCGATCGGATTCTCACTGGTCAGCTTGCTGTACACGCGCTCATCGGTGTGGCCAAACTTCACCGCGTTATAGCCGCCGTTATTCTCCGCCATTTTCTGCTTCACAATGTCGGCACCAATGGTGGCCGCCAGATGGTTAGCCTGACCGGTCAAATCGGCGCTGGCGTGATAATCCACCCCATCCTTCTTGAAATCGTTGTTGCGCAGATAAGCCCACAACACCGTCACCATGCCCAGCTCGTGCGCGCGCTCGAAGGCCGCTGCAATTTCCTCGATCTGCCGGCGCGACTGCTCAGAGCCAAAATAGATGGTGGCGCCAACCGCAACCGCGCCCATGTTGAATGCCTGCTCGACGCTGGCGTACAGCGTCTGGTCATACTGCGTGGGATAGCTCAGGGTTTCGTTATGGTTCAGCTTGACCATAAACGGGATACGGTGCGCGTAGCGACGTGACACGGAGGCCAGCACGCCATAGGTTGACGCCACACAGTTACAGCCGGCTTCAATCGCCAGCTCGACGATATTCTTCGGGTCGAAATAGGCCGGATTGGCAGCGAGCGAGGCGCCAGCAGAGTGTTCCACGCCCTGATCCACCGGCAGGATCGACAGATAGCCGGTACCCGCCAGACGGCCGGTGTTGTAGAGCGTCTGCATATTGCGCAGTACCGCAGGAGAACGATTGTTATCAATCATCACGCGATCGACATAATCCGCGCCCGGCAAATAAAGGCTGTCCGCTGGAATGGTCATGCAGCGATGTTGAAGAAGCGTATCCGCCTCTTTACCCAATAACTGTACGATGTCCGTCATGTTCGCTCCTGATAAATGGCTGGAAAAGAACCGGCACCTGCCGATTCGCCCCCCACAGCCTGGACCGAAACGCGCCAGGCTGGCAAATTGCTGACTCCATTTTTCAGACGGATACGCAGTGAAAAAACGGCAATCTGGCGTTACGCCCTACCACCACTGATGGAAATGATGCACCGGCCCAATGCCGTGGCCGACCTCCAGCGAATCGGCGTGCAGCAGCGCCTGCTGCAGCCAGGCCTTGGCCTCCGCTACGGTGCCCGCCCAGTCCGCATGGCGCGGTCGCAATGCCGCCAGCGCCGCCGACAGCGTGCAGCCGGTGCCGTGCGTATGACGGGTGTTAACGCGCGGTGCGGTAAAGCGCTGGCGGCCGGCACGGGTGATCAGCCAGTCCGGGCTTTCCGCATCGCTGAGATGACCGCCCTTCATCAGCACCGCTTCGCAGCCCAGTTCCAGCAGCGCATCGCCCTGCTCCAGCATAGTCGCCTCGTCCTGCGCCATGCGGCAGCCCAGCAGCGCTGCGGCTTCCGGCAGATTGGGCGTGATCAGCGATACCTGCGGCAGCAGACATTCACGAATGCTGGCTACCGCATCAGGCGACAGCAGCGCATCGCCGCTTTTGGCAATCATCACCGTATCCAGCACCACAAACGGCAGGCTGGCGCGTTTCAGCTTCTCTGCCACCACCTCGACAATCGCCGTCTCTGCCAGCATGCCGATTTTCGCGGCGTCAATGCGCACGTCGTCCAGCACCGAGTCGAGTTGCGCCGCGACAAATGCCGGTTCGATGCGATACACCGACTGCACGCCGCGGGTATTCTGTGCCACCAGCGCGGTAATCACGCTGGTACCGTACGCGCCGAGCGCGGAAAACGCTTTCAGATCGGCCTGGATACCCGCGCCGCCGCTGGGATCGGTGCCGGCAATGGTCAATGCATTGATGCGTTTCATGCTGCCACCTCCAGCGTCCACAGCGCATCCAGAAAGGCGGCGACGAAGCTGCCCGGCCCTGCCACGCTGCGCGCGGCCTGTTCACCGGCCAGCGACATCAAGCGACACGCCGCTGCCACGTGCTGGATGCGCTCGCCCGGCAGGCTGCTGCACGCCGCGACGACGGCGGATAGCGCACAACCGGTGCCGACCACGCGCGTCATCAGCGGGCTGCCGCCGGGAATTGCCAGCGTCTGGCGGCCATCGGTGACGTAATCGACTTCGCCGGTTACCGCGACGATAGTCGTGCAGCGTTGCGCCAGCTGCTGCGCGGCGTTCAGTGCGGCATCGGCCTGATGCACGCTATCCACGCCGCGTCCGCCCGTGGCCTGGTGGGCTAAGGCGAGAATCTCAGAAGCGTTGCCGCGAATGGCCGCCGGTCGCAGGCTCAGCAGCTGCTGACAGAATTCCGTACGCAGGGTTAGCGCGCCTACCGCCACCGGATCGAGCGTCCACGGTGTGCCGGCCTGGTTAGCGGCCTGTACCGCCGCCAGCATCGCATCGCGGCGCTCACGGGTTAACGTACCGACGTTAATCAGCAGCGCATCGGCGAAACCGGCAAACTGCGCCGCTTCATCGCCATCAATCACCATCGCGGGCGAAGCCTGCAGTGCCAGCAGCACGTTGGCGGTAAAAGTTTGCACCACGTCGTTGGTCATACAGTGCACCAGCGGTGCCTGCTGCCGCAGCAGTTGCAGAGAGTGCGCGAGTTGCGCCGGGGAAAGAGGGTCAGGCTGTGTCATAAGGCTCCCAACCGGCAATCAGGAAGGCGAATGCGGTCAGGCATCTGACTTCCCTACGCTGGCATTATCCAGATCAGGTATTACGGGTATTTCTCAGCCTTCACAAAGAAGGGCACCCCGAGTCATGCACGTCCGTGTCAGACGTGCCTTCACAGCATAAAGGGTCAGCTTAAAGTTGTAAATCCTGCGGCGGGTGCGCTTTTTTTGCCGGACAACGATGAGCAAAAATACGTGCGCCATCAATTTTCATGATTTTTTGATCATCAGGAAAATATAAACAAATCGACGGAGATCAATTTTTCCAAAAGCCCTAAAATTCATCAGGATAGTTAATTTAATCTGCCGGGGCAGTATGCGGGAAATAAACAGGAGAAAGCGCGCAACTTGATTAATATCAAACCGGCCGGCGGCGTAACACGGCCTAATTCCCTTCCGGATTTGAAGACCGCTGTTTCACCTTCACCCGGAATCGCTAATGACTTTATTCAGTTTTCTTCCGCACGCGCACCACTGGCACAATATCACCATTTCCCGTCAAGGCGCCGTTGCCCCCGGCGGCCGTTACCGGTACTCCACGTACCTCGAAGCCGAATGCAAACGCTGCGGCGAGCGCATCCATAAAATTTATTATCGCGATATCAGCGATGAACAGGCGCGTCGCTGGCTGGGTTAAAAAAAAGCCCCGCAACACAGGTTGCAGGGTGCTTGCGTGGCTATCGCAAAACTTATTCAGCCGGTTTGGTGCGGATCAGGTAATCAAACGCGCTCAGTGACGCTTTGGCCCCTTCCCCGCTGGCAATGATGATCTGCTTGTACGGCACCGTGGTGCAGTCGCCGGCGGCAAATACGCCTTTCAGGCTGGTTTCGCCTTTGGCGTCGATCAGGATCTCGCCCATGCGGTTGCGCTCTACCGCGCCTTCCAGCCAGTTGGTGTTAGGCAGCAAACCAATCTGTACGAAGATACCGCTCAGCGCCAGTTCGTGGCTGGTCTGGTTATTGCGGTCGATGTAAGTCAGACCGGTAACTTTACTGCCGTCGCCTTTCACTTCGGTGGTCTGCGCGTTGAGGATCACATCGACGTTTTTCAGGCTGCGCAGTTTATCCTGCAGCACTTTATCGGCGCGCATTTCGCTGGCGAACTCCAGCAGCGTGACGTGCTCGACAATACCGGCCAGATCGATGGCCGCTTCAACGCCGGAGTTACCGCCACCGATCACCGCCGTGCGTTTGCCTTTAAACAGCGGGCCGTCACAGTGCGGGCAGTAGGTTACACCTTTGGTGCGATACTGCTCTTCACCTGGAACGCCCATGTTGCGCCAGCGTGCGCCGGTAGCAATGATGATGCTGCGTGATTTCAGCACCGCGCCAGAAGCGGTTTCGATGGCGTGCAGGCCGCCCTCTTTGGCTGCCGGAATCAGCTTGATGGCGCTCTGGGTGTCAATCACGTCAACGTCATAGTCATCAACGTGCGCACGCAGGGAACCGGCGAGCTTCGCCCCTTCGGTTTTCGGCACGGAGATGTAGTTTTCAATGTCAACGGTGTCCAGCACCTGGCCGCCAAAGCGCTCGCCCATCAGGCCGGTACGGATGCCTTTACGCGCCGAGTAGATGGCCGCCGCAGCGCCTGCCGGGCCACTGCCGACGATCAGCACTTCATAGGCGTCACGCTTGTTCAGCTCTTCAGCCGCACGCTTATCCGCGTTGGTGTCTACCTTACCGACGATTTCTGCCAGGCTCATGCGACCCTGACCGAACTCTTTGCCGTTGAGGTAAACCGCCGGCACGCCCATGACGTTGCGTTCGGTGATCTCGTTCTGGAACATGCCACCGTCGATGGCGGTATGACGGATGCGTGGATTGAGCACCGCCATCAGGTTCAGCGCCTGTACCACGTCAGGACAGTTGTGGCACGACAGAGAATAATAGGTTTCGAAATGCAGGTCGCTGTCCAGCGCAACAACCTGATCCAGCAGGCTCTGCGCCTCTTTCGACGGATGTCCACCGGTCTGCAGCAGTGCCAGCACCAGTGAGGTAAATTCGTGGCCCATTGGCGAACCGGCAAAGCGCGGACCGCTGTGGCTGCCTGGGTTAGTAATCAGGAATGATGGCTTACGTACCGGTTGATCGTTCTCTTCACGGAAGCTGACTTTATCAGACAGACTCGCGATATCGGTCAGCAGAGTACGGATCTCTGCGGATTTGGCGCCATCGTCCAGTGTGGCAATCAACTCAACCGGTTTCGTTAGTTTCTCAAGGTAGGCCTTGAGCTGGGTTTTTAAATTGGTGTCGAGCATAGTGAGTTCCTGTGAAGAAAATCGGGTGCCGCAGCACCCGATGGAAGAAAGATCAAAGGGCGGAGGTGACTTAGATTTTGCCTACCAGGTCCAGTGATGGAGCCAGCGTTGCGTCACCTTCTTTCCATTTAGCCGGGCAAACTTCACCTGGGTGGGAAGCCACGTACTGAGCCGCTTTCACTTTACGCAGCAGGTCAGACGCGTCACGGCCGATGCCTTCTGCAGTGATTTCGATGGCCTGGATGATGCCTTCCGGGTCAACGATGAAGGTACCGCGGTCAGCCAGACCTTCTGCTTCACGCATGATTTCGAAGTTACGGGTCAGAGCACCGGTCGGGTCGCCGATCATCGCGTACTGGATTTTCGCGATGGTGTCTGAAGAACCGTGCCAGGCTTTGTGGGTAAAGTGCGTGTCAGTTGAAACGGAGTAGATGTCTACGCCCAGTTTCTGGAACTCTTCGTAGTGGTCTGCCACGTCACCCAGTTCAGTCGGGCATACAAAGGTGAAGTCAGCCGGGTAGAAGAAGAAAACACTCCATTTACCTTCAACGTCTTTCTCGGTTACGTCGATGAATTCGCCGTTTTTGAATGCAGCGTTTTTGAACGGTTTGATTTTGGTATTGATGATAGACATGGGTGACCTCCGTTAAAAAGATGTGATGCAGGCTACATAATTTTCGGGCCAACTTCTAATATGCAGACGTTATCAATCAGATAATCAAAAGCTATCAAAGTGCCGACGCCAGATTTGATGCGGCTTGCCGCGGCATTTTACACAGAAAAGCCGCAGAGTTAACAAGCTTTATCTTTGCGCGCGGCAACTGCTATTTTTTTATAAACATTCAATCATCTTTGCTGCACGATTCAACTGCGTGCGCAACGCCGCTAAAAAACGTGCCTGCTTACTCGTCATGGAGTCTGGAAGTGAAAATTCGTCTTTTTGAAGAAGCCGACCGCCCTTTTCTACGCACGCTTTATCTCGCGGCGCGCCGTCATAACTGGACATGGCTGGCCGGCGACGACTGGCAGCTGGAAGATTTCGACGCGATTATTCCCGGTGAAACGGTACTGGTAGCGGAGATCGACGGCCACCGCGCAGGGTTTGCCGGCGTGATGGATAACGATAATTTTTTGCACAGTTTGTATGTTGATCCGGCCTTTCAGGGCCAGGGCGTCGGCAGTGCGCTGCTGAACGCGGTGCAGCAGCATTTTACCTCCACCGGCGCGCTGAAATGTCTGCTTCAGAACGAAGCGGCGCTGCAGTTTTATCAGCAGCACGGCTGGCAGCGCGAAGCGCTGGGAGAGAGCGAACAGGGCCAGTACGTGTTGATGCATCTGCCGCTGGCGTCACGCACCAGCGGCAGCTAAGGCTTAAACCGCGCGGAAGGCGATGTCGCCCGGAATCACCTCACCCTGCCAGTAAAGCTGGGCGGCAACCCGGCCCGCAAGTTCACGATACAGCGCGGTGAATTCACTCTCCGGACGGCGAATCACGGTCGGTTCACCGTCGTCGAGATCTTCGCGCAGATTAATGTGCAGCGGTAGCTGAGCCAGCAGGCGGGTGTGATAATCCTCAGCCAGCTTCTGCGCACCGCCGGTACCAAAAATCGGCTCATGATGGCCGCATTCGCTGCAGATGTGCATGCTCATGTTTTCCACCACGCCCAGCACCGGCACGCTGACTTTTTCGAACATCACCATGCCCTTGCGCGCATCAATCAGCGCAATGTCCTGCGGCGTGGTTACCACCAGCGCGCCGGTCACCGGCACGTTCTGCGCCAGCGTCAGCTGAATGTCACCGGTGCCCGGCGGCATATCCAGAATCAGGTAATCGAGATCCGGCCACAGCGTTTCGTTCAGCAGCTGCATCAGCGCCTTGCTGGCCATCGGTCCGCGCCAGACCATCGCGTTATCGTCGGTCACCAGATAGCCGATAGAGTTGGTTGCCAGGCCGTGCGCCATGATCGGCGCCATGTGCGTGCCATCCGGCGAGGTGGGGCGCTGCTTTTCGGTGCCCAGCATGTCCGGGATCGACGGACCGTAAATATCCGCATCGAGAATACCGACGCGCGCCCCCTCGGCCGCCAGCGCCAGCGCCATATTCACGGCGGTGCTGGATTTGCCCACGCCCCCTTTACCGGAGCTGACGGCGACGATGTTTTTCACGCCGTTGACGCCCGGCTGATTTTTCACGCGTTTCAGGGTGGCAATGTCATGACGCAGCCGCCAGTCGATGGCGCGCGTGTTGGTCAGGCGCAGCAGTTCTGCACTGGTCTGGGCTTTCAGCGCCTCAAACGCGCTGGCCCAGGCAAATGGCATCACCAGTTCAATGTGCAGCTTGTCGTCGAGCAGCGCCACGTGGCGCAGCGCTTTGAGGGTAGTCAGATTGTGTTGCAGCGTCGGATGCTCAAACTCGCTCAGCACGCCGATAACCACGGCGCGCAACGCTTCAGGTGAATGATGGTCCCGGGATTGTGCGGTCATCCCAACTCCTTATTTAGTCATGACGCCAGACGATGGCGGTGTGCCATCAATCATATCAGATAGGCGCTAAAAGTGACGTGGCCGAGCTGCTGTGTTTACGCCAGAGGGTGCTTCGGTTAACATCTAAGCCCGATTTTTTATTCACGGAATGCTACGCAAATTATGACTCAAGTCGCTAAAAAACTACTGGTAACGTGCGCCCTGCCGTACGCAAACGGCTCTATCCACTTAGGTCACATGCTTGAACACATTCAGGCTGACGTGTGGGTCCGTTACCAGCGAATGCGTGGCAATCAGGTGTTCTTCATCTGTGCGGACGACGCCCACGGCACGCCGATCATGCTGAAAGCCCAGCAGCTGGGTATCGCGCCGGAGCAGATGATTGCGGAAATGAAGCAGGAGCATGAGACCGATTTCGCAGGTTTCAGCATCAGCTATGACAATTATCACTCCACGCACGGCGACGAAAACCGCCAGCTGTCTGAGCTGATTTACACGCGCCTGAAAGAGAACGGTTTCATTAAAAACCGCACCATTTCGCAGCTATACGATCCGGAAAAAGGCATGTTCCTGCCTGATCGCTTCGTCAAAGGCACCTGTCCGAAATGTAAATCACCCGATCAGTACGGCGATAACTGCGAAGTGTGCGGCGCGACCTACAGCCCGACCGAGCTGATTGAGCCGAAATCGGTGGTGTCAGGTGCAACGCCGGTGATGCGCGATTCTGAACACTTCTTCTTCGATCTGCCGTCCTTCAGCGCGATGCTGCAGGCGTGGACGCGCTCCGGTGCGCTGCAGGAGCAGGTGGCAAACAAGATGCAGGAGTGGTTTGAAGCCGGTCTGCAACAGTGGGATATCTCCCGCGATGCGCCGTACTTCGGCTTCGAAATCCCTGGTGCGCCGGGCAAATACTTCTACGTCTGGCTGGATGCGCCCATCGGCTACATGGGGTCGTTTAAGAACCTGTGCGACAAACGCGGCGACATCGATTTCGACGAGTTCTGGAAGAAAGATTCCAGCACCGAGCTGTATCACTTCATCGGCAAAGACATCGTCTATTTCCACAGCCTGTTCTGGCCAGCGATGCTGGAAGGCAGCAATTTCCGCAAGCCGACCAACCTGTTTGTGCATGGTTATGTCACGGTGAACGGCGCGAAGATGTCGAAATCGCGCGGCACCTTCATCAAAGCCAGCACCTGGCTGCAGCACCTTGATGCCGACAGCCTGCGTTACTATTACGCGGCCAAGCTCTCTTCGCGCATCGACGATATTGACCTTAATCTGGAAGATTTCGTCCAGCGCGTGAACGCTGACATCGTTAATAAAGTGGTGAACCTCGCCTCACGCAACGCCGGCTTTATCACCAAACGCTTTAACGGCCAGCTGGCAAGCGAACTGGCGGATCCGGCGCTGTATCAGACCTTTGTTGATGCGTCAGAGAAGATTGGTGAAGCCTGGGCCAGCCGCGAATACAACCGTGCTATCCGCGAGATCATGGCGCTGGCCGACCTGGCCAACCGCTACGTTGACGAGCAGGCACCGTGGGTGGTGGCGAAACAGGAAGGCCGCGATGCCGACCTGCAGGCGATTTGCTCGATGGGTATCAACCTGTTCCGCGTGCTGATGACCTGGCTGAAGCCGGTGCTGCCGTCGCTGAGCGAGCGCGCAGAAGCCTTCCTGCAAAGCGAACTGAGCTGGGATGGCATTGCGCAGCCGCTGCTCAACCACAGCGTAGCGCCGTTTAAAGCGCTGTATGGTCGTATTGAGATGGCAAAAGTGGAGGCGCTGATTGCGGCTTCGAAAGAGGACGCAGCAGCGGCGAACCAGCCGGCGGCAAGCGGTCCGCTGGCCGATGCACCAATTGGCGAGACCATCACCATTGATGACTTCGCCAAAGTCGACATGCGCGTAGCGCTGATCGAGCAGGCTGAGCTGGTAGAAGGTTCCGATAAGCTACTGCGTCTGCAGCTGGATCTGGGTGGCGAGAAGCGCCAGATTTTCTCGGGCATTCGCGCCGCTTATCCGGATCCGTCGGTGCTGGTGGGCAAGATGACCATCATCGTCGCCAACCTGGCGCCGCGCAAAATGCGTTTCGGCGTGTCCGAAGGCATGGTGCTGTCTGCCGGGCCTGGCGGCAAAGATCTGTTTGTGCTGTCAGTGGATAGCGGCGCGCAGCCGGGTATGCCGGTGAAGTAAGGGTTGGTGCGCGCTGGCCCTCACCCTAACCCTCTCCCGCCAGCGGGAGAGGGAACCGCTGAGTGCGGGGTTTGGGTTCAGAGCCAGGCCTGCACCTCGTTCGATTGCCTCCCTCTCCCGCTTTTGCCGGTGGGACCGAACAGCGCACGTTGTTAACCTTGTATCAAACCTGCACATAGCAAAATCCTGCACAAGACTACCCCCTCTCCCGCCTGCGGGAGAGGGCTGGGGTGAGGGGAAAACCGCACCGCGCTCATCGCGCTAACATCAGACAGCGATAAATCTCCGCCATCACCACCTCAAACTCATTAACCGCCTGATGATTCCAGAAGCGCAGCTTTGTGCTGACAGTGGATAGCGGTGCCCAGCCGGGTATACCGGTGAAGTAAGGGGTGGTGCGCGCTGGCCCTCACCCTAACCCTCTCCCGCCTGCGGGAGAGGGAACCGTTTAGTGCGGGGTTTGGGTTCAGAGCCAGGCCTGCACATAGCAAAACCCCGCATAAGACTACCCCCTCTCCCGCCTGCGGGAGAGGGCTGGGGTGAGGGGAAAACCGCACCGCGCTTATCGCGCCAGCATCAGACAGCGATAAATCTCCGCCATCACCGCCTCAAACTCATTAAACACCTGATGATTCCAGAAGCGAATAACGCGCCAACCGCAGCGCTGTAAATACGCCGTGCGCCGGGCATCGTAAGCCTGCTCTTCAGGCGCATTGTGCTGTCCGCCATCCAGTTCCACGATCAGCGATCGCTCAACGCAGGCAAAATCAACGATGTACCCTCCAACTGGATGCTGGCGGCGAAACTTCGCGCCACACACATTTCGGTTGCGTAAATAGCGCCATAGTTTTTGCTCCGCTTGCGGCATCGCCTTTCGCAGCGCGCGCTGCGGTTGCACGATGTGGTTCATCGCTGCTCCTTCGTTCTGCCCACCAGCTTACGCCGCTTTGCGCAGCTTCAAAGCAAAGGTGTTAAAATCCTGAATCTGCATTCCAGTGTGATCGCTAGCACGCTAAGCGCTTAATGCGTATGATGAAGCGCCACGAAAACAGGAGCCTGACATGCCCACCGTGCTATCTGCCTGCTGGCGCTATCTGCGCGCCTTTGCCATCGTCTATGCCGCGCTTTACGCCGGCAACGGCCTTGCCGCCCTGCTGCCATTTACCATTCCTGGCAGCATCCTTGGCATGCTGTTGCTGTTTGCCCTGCTGGCGCTGCAGATTATCCCGGTAACGTGGGTGAAACCCGGCTGTCAGCTGTTGATCCGCTACATGGCGCTGCTGTTTGTGCCGATCAGCGTTGGCGTGATGGGCTACACCGATATCCTCAGCGCACAGTTTGGCCCGATTGTCGTCTCCTGCATGGTCAGCACCCTGCTGGTATTACTGATTGTCGGCCTCAGCGCCGAGCGCCTGCAGCGTCCGAAGGAGTCTGGCCATGAGTGACGCCTGGTGGTCACTGCCACTTACCGTAGTGGCGTATCTGCTGGCACGCCGTCTGGCAGCCAGAATCAACCTCTCCATCGTCAATCCGCTGCTGGTGGCCATGGCGATCATTATTCCACTGCTGCTGCTGACGCACCTGCCCTACGCGCGCTATTTCGCCGGCAGCGCGCTGCTTAATCAGCTGCTGCAGCCCGCCGTGGTGGCGATGGCGCTGCCGCTGTATGAGCAGATGCACCAGATTCGCGCGCGCTGGAAAACCATCATCAGCGTCTGTTTTATCGGCAGCATTACCGCCATGGTGTCCGGCACGGCGATCGCGCTGTGGATGGGAGCGACGCCGGAAATCGCGGCCACCATCCTGCCGAAGTCGGTGACCACGCCCATCGCCATGGCAGTATCGGGCTCGCTACACGGTATTCCGGCCATCAGCGCCATTTGCGTGTTGATTGCTGGCGTACTGGGTGCGGTGTTTGGTCACATGCTGCTGAATCTGTTTAAGGTGCGCAGCAAGTCATCACGCGGGCTGGCGATTGGTAACGCGTCTCATGCGCTCGGCACCGCGCGCGCCGCGGAGATTGACTATCAGGAAGGCGCCTTCAGTTCACTGGCGCTGGTAATCTGCGGCATCATCACCTCGTTACTGGCGCCTTTCATTTTTCCTTTGCTGATGCGCTTACTGGGGTAAAACTTGCGAGAGATCTCGCAAAGTTGAAACAAGCCAATCAGCTTGCATTGTCATAGCGACATGGATCACATATAAACCTTGAGGCGGCGCTTCGCCGCTCACGAGTTAATGAGGCCATAACATCATGCATGCACGATTCACTTCCGCTTTCTCTGCCCTGCCCGCTGCGCTGCAGAGCGCGCTTCAGCCGCTGCTGGACGCCGCTGATTTTCACGGCGTGCTGCGACCGCAGGAGGTGACTCAGCTGCAACAGGCAACCGGTCTGGATGATGATGCGCTGGCACTCGCACTGCTGCCGATTGCCGCCTGTTGTGCCGTGGCACCGGTTTCGCACTTTAACGTGGGCGCTATTGCGCGCGGCATCAGTGGCCACTGGTACTTCGGTGCCAACATGGAGTTTTTACATGCGCCGCTGCAGCAAACGGTCCACGCCGAGCAGAGCGCAGTCACGCATGCCTGGCTGCGGGGCGAAGCGCAGCTGGCGACCATTACCGTCAACTACACGCCGTGCGGGCACTGCCGCCAGTTTATGAATGAACTGAATAGCGGTACGGCGATTCGCATCAGCCTGCCGGGCCGCGCGGTCAGCACGCTGGCCGACTATTTACCCGATGCCTTTGGCCCGGCCGATCTCAATATCAGTGAACGGCTGCTGACGCCGGTCGACCACGGTTTCCTGCCGCAGGGCGATGCGCTGCAGCGGGCCGCGATTGATGCCGCCAGCCGCAGCCATGCACCTTACAGCCAGAGTTATAGCGGCGTGGCGTTGCAGAGCCGCAGCGGCCAGATTTACCCCGGGCGCTATGCCGAAAATGCCGCCTTTAACCCGAGCCTGCCGCCATTACAGGCCGCGCTGATTCTGATGAATATGCACAACGAAGCGCTGGAGGAGATTCAGCAGGCGGTGCTGGCAGAAAGCGCCGACGCCACGCTGAGCCAGTTTGATGCCACGCGCACCACCCTCGCCGCGCTCGGCTGCAGCAATTTCTCAGTTACTTTAGTTTCGAAACCAACAGTTTAGTGATCCTTTTACCGCTTTTGTGACCTTCTATTAACAAAAGCTGTACATCTGCAGGAATTTTCATAGGATCGGGCGCCAGAACTTCACAATAAACGGGTCTGGCGTTACCTTCTTGCTGGCGACACGTCAGAAAACACTGCAACCGGAGCAAACACTGCATGGAACTCGAGTACGAAAGTAAACGTCCGCTGTATATTCCTTACGCGGGTCCGATCCTGCTGGAATTTCCGCTGTTGAACAAAGGCAGCGCCTTCTCGCTGGAAGAACGTAACGAATTTAACCTCAATGGCCTGCTGCCAGACGCCGTAGAAACCATCGAAGAGCAGGCCGAGCGCGCCTGGCGTCAGTTCCTGGACTTCAAAAACAATAACGACAAGCACGTCTACCTGCGCAACATCCAGGACACTAACGAAACGCTATTCTATCGCCTGCTGGACAACCACCTGGAAGAGATGATGCCGATCATCTACACCCCAACGGTTGGCGCGGCTTGCGAACACTTCTCAGAAATCTACCGTCGCGCACGCGGGGTGTTTATCTCCTATAACAACCGCGACCGCATTGAAGACATGCTGCAAAACGCCACCAAGCAGAATGTCAAAGTTATCGTGGTCACCGACGGCGAGCGTATTCTCGGCCTCGGCGATCTGGGCATCGGCGGCATGGGCATTCCTATCGGCAAGCTGTCGCTGTATACCGCGTGCGGTGGCATCAGCCCGGCCTACACCCTGCCGGTAGTGCTGGATGTCGGCACCAATAATCAGCAACTGCTGAACGATCCGCTCTACATGGGCTGGCGCCATCCGCGCATCACCGGCGAAGAGTATGAAGCCTTCGTTGATGAATTCATTCAGGCGGTGAAGCGCCGCTGGCCAAACGTGCTGCTGCAGTTTGAAGATTTCGCGCAGAAAAACGCCATGCCGCTGCTGGAGCGTTACCGCGATGAGATCTGCTGCTTCAATGATGATATTCAGGGCACGGCCGCTGTCACGGTGGGCACGCTGATCGCCGCCAGCCGCGCCGCAGGCAGCCGTCTGTGCGAGCAGAAAGTGGTGTTCCTCGGTGCCGGTTCCGCCGGCTGCGGTATTGCCGAGCAGATCGTCGCACAGATGAAATCCGAAGGCCTGAGCGATGATGAAGCGCGCGCGCGCGTGATGATGGTAGACCGTTTCGGCCTGCTCACTGACAAATTGCCTAACCTGCTCGATTTCCAGAGCAAGCTGGTGCAGAAGAGCGACAATCTGAAAGACTGGGACGTGACCAGCGATTCGATTTCACTGCTCGACGTGGTGCGCAATGCCCGGCCGGATATCCTGATCGGCGTTTCCGGCCAGCCGGGACTGTTCACCGAAGAGATCATTCGCGAGATGCACAAGCACTGCAAACGCCCGATCGTGATGCCGCTCTCGAACCCGACCTCACGCGTGGAAGCAACCCCGGCAGATATCATCGCCTGGACCGACGGTGACGCGCTGGTCGCCACCGGCAGCCCGTTTGCACCGGTCACCTGGAAAGGCAAAACCTACCCGATTGCCCAGTGCAACAACTCCTATATCTTCCCGGGTATCGGTCTCGGCGTGATCGCTGCCGGCGCCACCCGCGTAACGGATTCGATGCTGATGACCGCCAGCCGCGCGCTGGCTGACTGCTCACCGCTGGTTAACGACGGTGAAGGTCCGGTGCTGCCTGAGATTAAGGACATCCAGGGCGTCTCCAAAGTGATCGCCATGGAAGTGGGCAAAGCGGCGCAGCTGGCGGGCGTGGCGGTGGTTACCTCCGAGGACGTGCTGTCGAAAGCCATCAACAACAACTTCTGGCTGCCGCAGTATCGTCACTATCGCCGTACCTCGATTTAATTGCAGACCGACGCTGCCGCACGCTTCAGGTGCGGCAGCGCTTAAAAAAACGCCAGCCGACCGGCACAAACTTGCTTAGCCGTGCCGCCTCAAGTAGCCTTGACCCATCTGAATTTTCGTCAACCGAGTGCCCGTGCGCATATTTAAACGCGTTTTCTTTGGTCTGTTTATCATCATCTTACTGGTGATGGCGACCGCGCTCGGCCTCGATCGCTGGATTGGCTGGCGAACCGCGCCGTTTATTTATGAAGATGTCGCTTCGCTGCCGCATCGTCAGGTCGGCGTGGTGCTGGGCACCGCCAAGTATTACCGCACCGGCGTCATCAATCAGTATTACCTGTATCGCATTCAGGGCGCGCTCAACGCTTACAACAGCGGCAAGGTGAATTATCTGCTGCTGAGCGGCGATAATGCGCTGCAGAGCTACAACGAGCCGATGACCATGCGACGCGATTTGATTAAAGCCGGCGTCGATCCCTCGGACATCGTGCTGGATTATGCCGGTTTCCGTACGCTGGACTCGATTGTGCGCACGCGCAAAGTTTTCGACACCAACGACTTCATCATCATTACCCAGCGCTTCCACTGTGAACGCGCACTGTATATCGCCCAGCACCTTGGTATTCAGGCGCAGTGCTACGCCGTGCCGTCGCCCAAAAATATGCTGTCGGTGCGGTTCCGCGAGGTGGGTGCGCGTCTCGGTGCGCTGGCGGATCTCTATCTGATGAAGCGCGAGCCGCGTTTCCTTGGCCCGCTGGTGCCGATTCCGGCGGTGCATGAAGTGCCGGAAGATGCGCAGAGCTACCCGGCGGTCACACCGGAACAGTTGCTTGAGCTGGAAGAGAAGCTGCGGAAATAATCGGCAAGAGGCCAGCAGCTGGATCTGACGTTGGCGAGTTAAGCAGGATCGCGGCGATGCTGCCGGTGCGCATCAATCCGCACCCTACAAAATACCGGCCATCCCCTGCAATTCTCACCGCTATCCTTATTGTGCAATAAAAACAACAAGGGCCGCGTTGCCGCAGCCCTGATGGTTGACCTTGTTCACTGCTATTTCTTGCGCGCGTATTTCAGTGAATCAAGCGCCACGGCGAAGATGATGATGCCGCCCTTGATGATGTACTGCCAGTACGGGTTCACGCCGATGTAGGTCAGACCGTAGTTGATGACGGTGAAGATGATCACACCGGTCACCACACCCGCGACGGTACCTACCCCGCCAGCGAACGACACGCCGCCCACCACGCAGGCTGCAATCGCATCCAGCTCATACATAAAGCCGAGGTTGTTGGTGGCGCTGCCGATACGGCCCGCTTCCAGCATCCCGCCGAAGGCATAGAACACGCCGGACAGCGCATACACCAGGATCAGGTTAAGCGGAACGTTAACGCCAGAGACTTTCGCCGCTTCCGGGTTACCGCCGATAGCAAAGATGTTTTTGCCGAAGCGGGTTTTGTTCCACAGGATCCAGACGAACACGATGGCGATAATCGCATAGAAGGTGATGAACGACAGCTTGAAGTCGCCGAAGCGCAGGAAGCCCTGGGCAAACTTCGAGAAGCCAGCGTCAAAACCGGCAATCGGTGAAGCGCCCACGAAGTCGTAGTACAGCGAGTTGATGCCGTAAACGATGATCATGGTGCCCAGCGTAGTGATAAACGGCGTCACCTTCAGGTAAGCGATGATCACGCCGTTAACCAGACCAATCACGCCACCGATGATGCACACGGTCAGAATCACCAGTGGAATCGGCACGGTTTCCAGATGCGGGAACACCTTGTTGGCGTTATCCATCGACTGCAGCAGCGTTGCTGCCACCACCGCCGCCAGACCCACCTGGCGCCCTGCCGACAGGTCGGTGCCCTGGGTCACGATCAGACCGGCTACGCCGAGGGCGATAATAATACGGACCGATGACTGAGTCAGAATGTTACTCAGGTTCATCAGGCTCAAAAAGGTCGGATCCTGGAAAATAATAATCGCCAGCAGTACCAACAGGACAACATAAATGCCGCCCTCTTTTAACCAGGTTAGCGCATTCTTTTTAGTAGTCGCTTTCATGTTAAAGCCCTTGCTTCATTAAAGGTGTAATGACGCTAAACGCAGGATTTCATTCTGCGAGGTCGTTTTAGTATCGACAATGCCCGCTACCTGACCATTACTCATTACCAAAATACGGTCGGTAATGCCCAGCAGCTCTGGCATTTCAGAAGAGATAATAATGATGCCCTTTTCTTTTTTCGCCAGCTCCGAGATCAGCTGATAAATCTCGAATTTAGCGCCGACGTCAATACCGCGCGTCGGTTCATCAAGCATCAGTATTTCCGGCTGCGTCAATAACCAGCGACCAATAATGACTTTTTGCTGGTTACCGCCGGAGAGCGATCCAATTTGGGTATGATGGCCGGGCGTTTTCACCCGCATGGCATCAATGACCCACTGGGTATCGCTTTTCATGCGTTTATTATCCAGCAGACCCATACTGGATTTATATTTCTTGATATTAGAAATGAGCGAGTTAAAGCCAATATCCAGGTAGGCATAAATCCCGGTGGAACGCCGCTCTTCCGTCACCAGCGCAAAACCATGGTTGATGGCTTCGTTGGCGCTGTGGTTATTAATCGCTTTACCGTGCAGTTTAATGGTGCCGCCCGACTTCTCACGGATACCAAATAAGGTTTCCACAATGTCAGTACGCTTGGCACCCACCAGGCCGGCAATCCCCAGAATCTCGCCTTTGTGCAGATCAAACGAGATATCACGGATCGATGGCTGGCGCAGCGAGGTCAGATTGCGCACCTCCAGAATCACTTCACCCGGCACGTTAGTTTTGTCCGGGAAGCGCTGGTTGAGCGAACGGCCGACCATCATGGCGATGATCTTGTCCATGTCCAGCCCTTCCAGCGGCTGAGTGGCAATCCACTGGCCGTCACGCAGAATGGTGATCTCATCGCACAGCTGGAAAATCTCTTCCATTTTATGCGAAATATAAACAATACCGCAGCCGCGATCTTTCAGCTTACGGATAATGGTGAACAGGTGGTTAACTTCTTTTTCGGTCAGCGATGACGTGGGCTCATCCATAATGACGATTTTCGCGTCATAGGAAAACGCCTTGGCGATTTCAATCATCTGCATTTGCGATACCGAAAGCGTCGCGACTTTATCACGCGGATCGATATCAATATCTAATTCATCAAAGATCGCTTTGGTATCACGATACATTTTATCCTGATCGACAAACGGACCTTTGCGCGGATAGCGCCCCAGCCACATGTTGTCCATCACGTTGCGCTGCAGCACCAGATTTAATTCCTGATGCACCATTGAAACGCCATTTTCCAGCGCCTCTTTGGAGGATTTGTAATCTATTTCCTCACCCTGAAACAGGATGCTCCCCGTATCCTTTTTATAAATCCCAAACAGGCATTTTAATAAAGTGGATTTTCCGGCGCCGTTTTCACCCATTAAGGCATGGACGGAGTGCGGCCGCACTTTTAAATTCACATTATCTAAGGCTTTCACCCCTGGAAATGATTTCGAGACATTCGTCATCTCCAGCAGATATTCTCGCTGTGTGGTCGGATTCTCACTGGCCATAATTTACCTGGCTAAAAAAAGCGTTGGTCAGATGCAATAAGGCGCGGCAGAAAAGCCGCGCCCGGGACGAATTACTTCACAAACTGCGACAGGTTTTCTTTATCAACCGGTACGTACGGTACGCGGACCACTTTGCCGTCCATCTTGAAGTTAGTACCTGCGGTTGGCTCTTTGCCATTGGCCAGGTTATTAGCAATGTCCAGCGTGGCTTTCGCCTGGTTTTCCGCATCGTTCAGCACGGTACCGGCCATCGCACCGGATTTCACCAGCGCCAGCGCTTCTGGCAGGGCGTCAACACCAAACACCGGAATGCTGGTTTTGTTGTGCGCCTTCAGCGCTTCAACCGCACCCATCGCCATCGCATCGTTGTTCGCGATGATTACTTCAATTTTGTTGGCGTTCGGGCCAGACAGCCAGGCGTCGACTTTGTCTTTCGCCTGCGCGGTATCCCACATTGCAGTATCCATCGCCAGCTGCTGGGTTTTGATGCCGTCTTTATTCAGGGTTTCGATAACGTATTTGGTACGCGCTTCGGCATCCGGATGGCCCGGTTCACCTTTCAGCAGCACGAACTGAATCTGACCGTCTTTGTTCAGATCCCAGGCTGGCGTGGCTTTCCAGTGTTTCTCGATCAGCTCACCCTGCTTGATGCCGGACTCTTTGGAGTCGGTACCGACATAGTAAGCTTTGTCGTAGCTGGCCAGCACTTTCGCGTTAGGCTCTTTGTTGAAGAACACCACCGGCACGTCGTTCGCGCGCGCTTTGTCGATCACCACTGCCGCAGCAGCCGGATCCACCAGGTTGATGGCCAGCGCTTTCACGCCTTTCGCCATCAGCACGTCAATCTGGTCGTTCTGTTTGGATTGGTCGTTCTGTGAGTCGTTCATCAGCAGCTGAATGCCGCCTACGCTTTTCGCCTCTTTTTCGATGTCCTTGCGCACCATCGACATGAAGTTGTCGTCATATTTATAAATTGTCACGCCAATGCGGGTATCGGCGGCGTGCGCAGTTGCACCAAACATCATGCTGGCAACCAGTGCTGTGAGCGTGAAAACCTTCTTATTCATGGTATCTCCGGTTTTTTTATGCAGGGTATTTCATCGCGCCGTATTGCCTGCGGGCAGACAGCGCAGTCGGTTGAAACGCTATTTTTTATGGGGCAGGCGCTGCTACCAAGCCGGACCACCATCGCTATCCTGACTTCCCTGTAGGTAAACGCTTCCTGAAGTGTGTTGTGAACCATTTCAATCGGCTACTGAAACCAGACCGGGGAAGGAAAGCCCGGCGTTACATAATGTTTCAGTCCGGTAAGACGCTGCCATCATAGTGAGCGCCATGTTAATTAACTGTGAATACAATCACAGATTGGAAACGGTTACACGGCGCTATCGCCTGAATTAGTGACCGACTCCACAGTTTGCCGCTGCGCCACCGAATGGCGCCGCACCAGCGTAGGCATGAAGCAGTGCGCGGCGTGCGGATCGAGCGTGCCTGCTGCGCCCTGCAGGGCCAGCTCAGTCGCCAGTTTCGCCATAGAAACAATGGGATAGCGTACCGTGGTCAATTGCGGGTCGGTGTAACGGGAAATGGGGATGTCATCGAAGCCGATGACAGAGAAATGCTGCGGCACCTGAATACCGTTATCTTTCAGCGCGGTGAGCGCACCGGCCGCCATGCCATCGTTATAGGAGAACACCGCAGTGAGGTGCAGATTGCGCCCCAGCAGTTCCACCATCGCGGCTTCACCGCCCTGCATGTCCGGCTCGGCATGCGCAATCCAGCCCTCCGGCGGACGGATGCCCTGCTCCGCCAGCGCCTGCAGCCAGCCGTCGCGGCGCTGCGCCACGTCCTCAATCGGATGGCTGGAGCTGAGGTAACCAATGCGCTGATGGCCCTGCTGTAACAGCATGCGCGTCGCTACCTGCGCACCAGTGACATTATCAAGGCAGACGCAGCGGTGCTCGTATCCCGGAATAGTACGATTAATCAATACCATACCGGGAACCTGGTCCATAAACCGGGCCAGCTCCGCGTCTGTAAGCGTTTTCGCGTGCACCACCAGCGCGTTGCAGCGCTGACGGATCAGCACCTCAATGGCGTGGCGTTCTTTCTCTTCCTGATGCCACGAATTGCTGATAAGCACGTGCTTGTGCATGCGCTGCGCCACGGTATCCACCGCTTTAACCAGCGCACCAAAGAAGGGATCGGAAACGTCCATGACCACCACGCCGATGGTATCACTCACCTGGGTAGCCAGCGCCTGCGCGTTGGCATTCGGCCGGTAGCCGAGCGATTCAACCGCCTGCAGCACGGCTTCGCGGGTATCAGAGGTGACTGCACTGCTGTTATTGAGCACCCGCGACACGGTGGCAACGGAAACCCCGGCCTGACGGGCGACATCACGAATCGTTATCATGCAGTTGTTCCACAGAGGAGAAAATGCGCGACTGGCGCGTAACGGCGCTATTCTGTCAGGGCATCGGAAACAGCTGCGTGAATTACGTCACACGGATGAAAACGGTTACATACAATTATGCAACCTTTGTGATGAACATCATTATCTGCCGGCGGACGCGTTATCCGCTTTTCCGGCGGCGAGCTGCGTCAGTCGGCGCCAGAGCCACTCCATCGGTCCCTGCGGGAAGACGCGCAGCCACAGCACGGAGAACAGAATATTGACCAGCCAGATGGCCGGTACAAAAGCCAGTAGCTGCAGGCGGTCAAATTTGAGGAACAGATCGAAGCGGTAGAACAGCGTGGTGCAGATCAGCGTCTGCAGCAGATAATTGCTCAGCGCCATGCGCCCGACGCACTGAATGGCGTAACTGAACCGCGTGGCGGCGATGGCCGGCCAGTAACCGAGACAGAGTGCAGCGTAGCCAAGGCTGATAAACGGACTGGCGAGATCGCGTGGCACCTGCAGGAAAAAGCCGCTCCAGCGAAATTCCCACTGTAGCAGCCACTGCGCCAGCACGCCGGGTATGGCAATCAGCCAGCCGATGGTAAGTAACAGCGCCGCCGCGCGTCGGTAGTGTTGCAGACTAAACTGGCCGCTCAGCCAGCCGCTGCGCATCAGCGCGGCACCGATCAGCATCAGCCCTGCCAGCTGCCAGCCATACTGCGAAGCCAGCGCCATCAGGCCGGATGACAGGTGTTCGAGGCGATTCTGCACCGCTTCCCAGCCGCCGACCAGTTTCCAGTAGCTCTCATACTCCAGATCTGCCGCGCCCGGCAGCCATGAGCGCGTCGGCTGCGGACTGGAGATGACGCCAAACACCAGCAGCACGGCACAGCCCACCAGATAGAGCAGCACGCCGGTGTGTAATAGCGCCCGCTCCGACGGCACGTCACGCAGCATGCGCCAGACAATCAACCCAATCAGGCCATAATCCAGCAGGATGTCGCCTTCCCACAGGAACACCGCGTGGATGAACCCGATGAAGACCAGCAGCGTTAAGCGTGAGGAGATCCAGCGGCTGCCGCGCGGCACCTGCAGGGCCAGTCCGGCACCAAACAGCAGCGCAAACAGCGTCAGGAATTTTAGCTGCGCCAGGCCATCCATGATTGCCCAGGTCCAGGCATCAGAAACGGAGGCTTCACCCTGCCAGGCCGGATTGAGATAGGCCGCCGAGGGCAGACCAAAGCCGACGATATTCAGCAGCAATATGCCGAGAATGGCGCAACCACGAATGAAATCCAGCGCGAGATAGCGTTGCATCGAGTGCCCTGACGGTGAGAGGAACACGGGCGACAACGCCGCCGCCCGCGCTGCTTAGCTGTGGCGTACCGCGCGCAGGAACTCCTGACGCGTGTTCTGGCTCGATTTGAACAATCCGCCGAGTGAAGTGGTGGTGGTCGCGCTGGTCGCATCTTTAACGCCGCGCGCTTTCACGCAGTAGTGCACCGCATCGATCGACACCGCCACGTTATTGGTGCCCAGCAGGGTTTGCAGCGCCACCAGCACCTGCTGGGTTAAACGCTCCTGCACCTGCGGACGCTGGGCGAAGAACTGTACGATACGGTTGATCTTCGACAGGCCAATTACCTTGTCTTTAGGGATATAGGCCACGGTGGCTTTGCCGTCGATGATCACGAAGTGGTGTTCACAGGTGCTGGTCAGGGTGATATCCCGCACGGTGACCATTTCATCCACTTTCATCTTGTTTTCGATGACGGTGATTTTCGGGAAGTTGGCGTAATCCAGACCTGAAAAGATTTCGTCGACGTACATCTTGGCGATGCGGTGCGGCGTCTCCATCAGGCTGTCGTCTTCCAGGTCCAGATTCAGCAGCTGCATAATCTGGGTCATGTGGCCGGCGATCTCGCGCTTGCGTGACGCGTCGTCCATGTCGCGCACCGGGGCGCGTAATGGCGTTTCCAGGCCACGCGCCAGCAGTGCTTCGTGAACCAGGGCGGCTTCCTGACTTAAGGTGCTCATCGTACTCTTCTCCGGCAGGTGATGCGCCCGCAGGTCTGCGCCTGCGGGGGAAATTCTGAGCGCGTATTGTGAAACACAACGCGCGCTTAATCCAGCAATCAATCCGATTGGAAATGAAAGCGTTTCAGGTGGGCGATCGCCGCATCACCAGCGCCCCCGCCAGCAGCAAACCACCGCCGGCCACCCACAGCGCCGGATCGAGCCGGTGCCACAGCAGGCTGGAAATCCAGGACAGCAGCGGCCCACCGAGCTGTCCGATGGCATAACCGGTCGTGAGCAGGCCGGCGAGATAGCGCGCGTGGTGCGGCGCCAGCTCCCGGCTGTACTGCAGCGACAGCTGCACCACGCATAGAAAGCCGCCGCCAATCAGCAGCGCCGCCAGCAGCAGACCGTTGATGCCCGGCAGTACAATGGCCGCGATCACGCCCAGCGCCTGCGCCCACAGCACCAGCGCCAGCCGCCGGTGGCTGCTGCCCCAGTGGCGCGTCACGATTCCCAGCACGATGCCGATCACCGCCGCCCCGCCAAACACTGGCCAGACAAACTGCGCAAAAGCGCTATCAGGGAAGCGCGCCGCCGCCATTTGCGACAGGAAGGTGGCGGGCAGAATATAGCCAAAGCCGGCAAGGCTGTAGCTGAGGATCAGGCGCTTCAGGTCACGCGTCAGCAGCAGCGGCTCGGCGGCCTGTTGCGGGCGATGCAGCTGTCCGCTGCGCGGCAGGAAGCGCGCAATCGCGGCAATCAGCAGCAGCGCCAGCACACCGTACGCCGCCCAGGCAAACGCCGCACTCACGCCGCTGGCGTGCAGCAGTACCGCCAGCATGCCGCTGATGAAGATGCCGGTGCCGGGACCGGCAAACACCGCTGCCGACAGGCCCGGCCGGCCGTGATGCAGCAGTTGCTCATTGCTCCATGCTGCCACCAGCACCATTGCCCAGCCGCTGGCGACGCCGATCAGGAAACGCACCACCGCATGCAGCCACGGCCCGCTGATACAGGCGGACAGCAACGTCAGCGCGACGGCACCCCAGACGCCCAGCTGCAGCCGCCACTCCACGCGCCGCTGCGCGCGCATCGCGTCAAACGATCCGGCCAGATAACCGAGATAGTTCAGCGCCGCGACCAGGCTGGCGCTGGCGAGCGTGAGCTGACCGTCGTGAATCATCAGTGGCACCTGCGGGGTAAACGCAAATCGCCCAATCCCCATTGCAACCACTAAACTTAAAAACGCGCTAAGCGCGACTCGCCACGCCATTCTGACTCCGGATCGATTGGATTATCACTTGTCAGCAGCATGCATGACGTTTAGACTCACGAAAAGTGAATAATATTAACCAAGTTGTTTACGAGAAGAGAATATGGATTTAGTACAGCTCCGCATGTTCTGTTCCGTGGCCGAAACCGGCTCACTGGCGCGCGCCGCCGAAATGCTGCATCGCGTGCCGTCTAATCTCACCACGCGACTGCGACAGCTGGAAGAAGAAATCGGCGTCGATCTGTTTATTCGTGAGAAGCAGCGCATTCGTTTGTCGCCGATGGGCCACAATTTCCTCAATTATGCGCAGCGCATTCTGGCATTGAGCGACGAGGCGCTGAACATGGCGCGCGCCGGTGAACCCGGTGGTAACTTTGCCTTCGGTTCGATGGAGAGCACCGCCGCCACCCGCCTGCCGGGATTGCTGGCCGCCTATCATCAGCGCTTCCCCAACGTCGCGCTGTCGCTAGTGACCGGCACCTCAGGCGATATCATCGATAAAGTGCGCGCCGGCACGCTGGCGGCGGCGCTGGTGGACGGTCCGGCCAGTCATGACGATCTGAATGGCTGCATCGCCTTTCGTGAAGAGATGGTACTGATCACCAGCCTCGAACATGCGCCGATTCACAGCGCCCGCGATACGCAGGGCGATACGCTGTTTGCTTTTGGCAACAGCTGCTCGTACCGCTCCCGGCTGGAGTCCTGGTATCGCGACAGCCAGAGCGCACCGCACAGCGTTATGGAGATTCAGTCTTATCACGCCATGGTCGCCTGCGTAGCCGGCGGCGGCGGCGTGGCAATGATTCCCGCCTCGGTGCTGGCGCAGATGCCGGCCCGCACGCGCGTGCAGCAGCACAGCCTGCCGCCGACCTGGCGCGACACGGCCACCTGGCTGATGTGGCGCCGCGACGCCTTTACGCCCAACGTTGAGGCGCTGAAGTATCTGATTATTGAAATGTTTGATGACCGCCCGCTCAACGATGAACTGCTGCATCCGCTGCAGGCCGCTGAGTAAGCGTTATTTTTTATCCAATCACGACATCACAGGAAGAGGGATTGCATGAACATGATTAAAACCCGCGCGGCCGTGGCCTGGGCTGCTGGCGAACCGCTGAAGATTGAAGAAGTGGATCTGATGCCGCCACAGAAAGGGGAAGTGCTGGTGCGCATCGTTGCCACCGGTGTGTGCCATACCGATGCTTACACCCTGTCAGGTAAAGATCCGGAAGGCGTATTCCCGGCGATCCTCGGTCACGAAGGTGGCGGCGTGGTTGAAGCGGTGGGCGAAGGCGTTACCAGCGTGGCGGTCGGCGATCACGTGATCCCGCTGTACACGCCAGAGTGCGGCAAGTGTAAATTCTGTCTCTCCGGCAAAACCAACCTGTGTCAGGCAATCCGCACCACGCAGGGCAAAGGGCTGATGCCCGACGGCACCACCCGCTTCTTCAAAGACGGCAAGCCAATCTTTCATTACATGGGCACCTCGACCTTCTCTGAATACACCGTCGTACCGGAAATCTCCCTGGCGAAAATCAGCAAAGAAGCGCCGCTGGAAGAAGTGTGCCTGCTTGGCTGTGGCGTGACCACCGGCATGGGCGCGGTGATGAATACCGCCAAAGTGAAAGAAGGCGACACCGTGGCGATTTTCGGCCTCGGCGGTATTGGCCTGTCGGCGATCATTGGGGCGAAAATGGCGAAGGCCGGTCGCATCATCGGTATTGATATCAACACCAGCAAGTTTGACCTGGCGCGCAAACTGGGCGCAACCGACCTGGTTAATCCGAAAGATTTTGCTAAGCCAATTCAGGAGGTTATCGTCGAGATGACCGACGGCGGCGTGGACTTCTCGTTTGAGTGTATCGGTAACGTCAACGTGATGCGTTCCGCGCTGGAGTGCTGCCATAAAGGCTGGGGCGAATCAGTGATTATCGGCGTTGCCGGTGCCGGCGAAGAGATTTCTACCCGGCCGTTCCAGCTGGTTACCGGTCGCGTATGGCGCGGGTCGGCGTTTGGCGGCGTGAAGGGACGTACTCAGCTGCCGGGCATCGTGCAGGATTACCTCGACGGTAAGTTTGCGCTGAATGATTTCATCACCCACACCATGCCGCTGGAAGAGATCAACGAGGCATTTGAGCTGATGCATGAAGGCAAATCGATCCGTTCCGTGGTGCATTTTAATAAATAAGCAGGAGGCGACATGGCATCCACTCTGGAGCTGCTGGAAGAACACCGTATTTTTGGCGGCTGGCAGCAGCGTTGGCGTCATCAGTCCGCCGTGCTCAACTGCCCGATGACGTTCAGCATTTTTCTGCCACCGCCGCGCGACGACGCGCCACCGCCGGTGGTGTGGTTTCTCGCCGGGCTGACCTGCAACGATGAGAACTTCACCACCAAAGCCGGTGCGCAGCGCGTGGCGGCCGAACTCGGTCTGGTGCTGATTATGCCGGACACCAGCCCGCGCGGCGATGCAGTGGCCAATGACAGCGGGTACGATCTGGGCCAGGGTGCCGGGTTTTATCTCAATGCCACGCAGCAACCGTGGGCGGCACATTATCGCATGTTCGATTATCTCAGCGAGGAGCTGCCGGCACTGGTGGCGGATAACTTCAAGCTGAGCGATCGCCAGTCGGTAATGGGACATTCGATGGGCGGCCACGGCGCGCTGGTGCTGGCGCTGCGCCTCGGCGGGCGCTTTGCGTCGGCGTCCGCGTTTGCGCCAATCGTCAACCCGACCGAAGTGCCGTGGGGACAGAAAGCCTTTGCCGCCTATCTGGGCGACGATCGCCAGACGTGGCGCGAGTGGGATAGCTGCCTGCTGATGCAGAACGCTGAGCATCGCCTGCCGGTGCTGATCGATCAGGGCGATAGCGATCAGTTCCTCGCCGATCAGCTTCGCCCGGAGCGGCTGGAAGCAGTGGCGCGCGAGCAGAACTTCCCGCTGGAGCTGCGTATCCAGCCGGGTTATGACCACAGCTACTTCTTTATCGCCAGCTTTGTGGAAGACCATCTGCGGTTCCACGCGCAGCATTTACTGGCGTAGTGCACTTCTCTGCCCCTCTGATGCTGAGGGGCAGAACGTGTCTGGCGTCAGGCCAGCGATTCCGCCACCAGCCCATCAATCATTACCTGCGGCATGCCCTGTGAGCAGTGCTCAATGCGGCCGCGCACGCCATACACCTGCGCCAGCGTCTCCGGCGTAATCACCTGCGACGGCACACCGTCGGCCAGCAGTTGCCCCTGCTTCAGCATCAGCGCGTGATCGGCATGACGCAGCGCGATGTTGATATCATGCACCACCACCACCGTTACCATGTTTCGCAGCCGGGTTTCGCGCCGCACCAAATCCATCACGTGGAACTGATAATTTAAATCCAGCGCGCTGAGCGGTTCATCCAGCAGCAGCAGTTCCGGACGGCGAATCAGCGACTGCGCCAGCCCGACCAGCTGCTTCTGGCCACCGGACAGCTGATCAAGATAACGCATCGCCAGATGGGCAATGCCCAGCTGCTCCAGCAGGTGCATGATTTCCGCTTCACTGGCGGCGCTGTGTAATCCGCCGGAGGCACGCTGCGCCACGATGATCGACTCCAGCACGTGCAGATGCACACCGGCTGGCAGCGTCTGCGGCAGATAGACCACGCGCTGCGCGCGCCGGGCAAACGGCTGGCTCATCAGCTCTTCGCCATTGAGCCACAGCTCGCCCTGCCCTTTGCTCAGACCGGCCAGCGCACGCAGCAGCGTCGATTTGCCGCAGCCATTGGGCCCCAGCAGCACGGTGATTTTGCCGCGTGGCAGCTGCGTGACATTGAGATCGTCGATGACGTTCCGCTTCGGGTAACCGGCGTAAAAGTGGCTGACGCGTAAGCCCTGCTCCATCACACTGTCCCCCGATGCCGCAGAATAATGCTGAGAAAGAACGGCACACCCACCAGCGAGGTGACGATGCCGACCGGAATGATGACGCCGGGAATGAGGTTTTTCGAGGCCACCGACGCCAGCGATAGCACCAGCGCGCCGGTCAGCGCACTGGCCGGCAGATAGTAGCGGTGATCTTCACCAAACATCATGCGCGCAATGTGCGGCGCGACCAGGCCGATAAAGCCGATCGGGCCGACGAATGCCACCGCCAGCGCCGAGAGAATGCTGATGCGCAACAGCGTCGCCAGCCGCAGACGCCGCACATCAATGCCGAAGCTCACCGCGCGATCTTCACCAAGGCGCAACGCCGTGAGTTTCCAGCTGCTGAGCATCGAGAACGGCAGCAGGATGGCAAAGGCGGCACTCAGCACGCCCAGTTTTTCCCATGAGGCACGCGCCAGACTGCCCATGGTCCAGAACACCAGGCCCTGCAGCGTATCTTCGCTGGCGATGAACTGCATCATCGAAACCAGGGCGTTAAAGGTGAACACCAGCGCGATGCCAAACAGCACCACGCCGGAGGTTGAGACTTTGGTCCAGCGCGTGATGCCATCCAGCATCAGCGCGGCAAACAAGGCGAAGACAAAGGCATTGGCGGAGATCAGCCACTGGTCCGGCACGCCGGGAATACCGATGCCGAGAATGATCGCCAGCGCGGCACCAAACGCCGCTGCCGACGAGACGCCGAGCGTAAACGGGCTGGCCAGCGGGTTATTGAGGATGGTCTGCATTTCAGCACCGGCGAGGCCGAGTGAGAAGCCGACCACCACCGCCATCAGCGCATACGGCAGACGGATGTCCCAGACGATCACGCGCGTGCCGGCGTCCACCGCTGCGGGATGGAGCAGCGTTTGCCACAGCGTGTCGAGCGTCAGGCCGGCCGGGCCAAGGGTGAAATCGAGGATAACTGAAGCGAGGATCGCCAGCACCAGCACACCAATCAGCAGCAGTCGCTGACGCAGAACCTGACGATAACGGGTCAGGGTATCGGCTTCGGTGCCATGTTCCGCCACCAGCGCGGAGTCCGTACTACGCATTGTTCTACCTGTTTCCTGTCGCCTTATAACGGCTGCCACAATAGAGCAGGTGATAATAATTATCAATGCTGTCTCTGTAACAAAGCCCGAATGGTTTGCGCCAGGTTTGCATAGCGTAATAGATCGCAAAAAAAACGCGGCCGGGGCCGCGTTGTCAGGCATTACTGCCTGTTTGCCAGCGCAATAAATTGCGCCGCTACAGAGGGTTGCACCGGTTTGTAGCGGCACGATGCATCGCGCAAAAACGCCACCAGGCCGCGTTGTCAGGCATTACTGCTTGTTTGCCAGCGCAATAAATTGCGCCGCTACAGGAGGTTACACCGGTTTGTAGCGGCGCGATTCATCGCGCAAAAACGCCACCAGGCCGCGTTGTCAGGTATTACTGCCTGTTTGCCAGCGCAATAAATTGCGCCGCTACAGAAGGTTATAACGGTTTGTAGCGGCGCGATTCATCGCGCAAAATCGCCTCCAGGCCGCGTTGTCAGGCAATTCTGCCTGTTTGCCAGCGCAGTAAATTGCGCCGCTACAGAGGGTTGCACCGGTTTGTAGCGGCGCGATTCATCGCGCATAATCGCGTCAAGGCCGCGTTGTCAGGCATTACTGCTTAAAGGAAGGGAATTCCATCTCGCTGTATTTCACGAAGCGGGTGCCGCGCGTCAGCTTATAGCCCAGCCAGATAACCAGGAACAGCGGAATGCCGATATAGGTTGCGGCTACGCCGTACCAGTCGATGCGATCGGCGAGAAATGCCTGATAATTCTGCCCCAGCGTAATGACCAGACACAGCGCGAATGCAAACATCGGACCCAGCGGGAAGAAGCCGGAGCGGTAAGGCAGATCGGCCAGATTCAGCCCCTGCGCCACATAGCCGCGGCGGAAGCGATAATGGCTGATAGCAATGCCGAGCCAGGCGATAAAGCCGGTCATCCCTGACGTATTCAGCAGCCACAGGTACACTTCCTGATTGCCAAATTTCGAGGTCAGGAAGCACAGCGCTGCCACCACCGTGGTGGCCAGCAGGGCATTGCGCGGTACGCCGCCTTTCGACAGTTTCGCAAAAATGCGCGGTGCCTTGCCTTCCTGCGCCAGGTTAAACAGCATGCGCGTTGAGGCGTACATGCCGGAGTTACCCGCCGACAGCACCGCCGTCAGGATCACCGCGTTCATCACCGCCGCCGCGGACAGCAGACCGGCATTCTGGAACACCAGCGTGAACGGGCTGACGCTGATATCGGTGACATCGTTATGCAGCAGCTGCGGATCGGTATACGGCAGAATCAGGCTGATGATCAGGATCGCGAACACATAGAACAGCAGAATACGCCAGAACACCTGGCGCACCGCGCGCGGAATATTCTTCGCCGGGTCTTCTGATTCACCGGCGGCAATCCCGATCAGTTCGGTGCCCTGGAAGGAGAAGCCGACAATCATCGCCACGCCAATCATCGCGGCAAACCCGCCGGCAAACGGCGCATCTCCCACCGTCCAGTTGTGCCAGCCAGCATTTTCTGCGCCGCGCAGGATGCCGGTAATCATCAGCACACCGACCACAATAAAAATGATAACGGTGGCGACTTTGATCAGTGAGAACCAGTATTCCGCCTCGCCGAAGCCTTTGACCGAAATATAGTTGAGCAGGAACATCAGACCGAGGAACAGCGCGCTCCAGATCCAGCCTGGCGTGTCCGGGAACCAGTAGTTCATCACCAGCTGTGAGGCAACGAGGTCAACGGCGATGGTCACCGCCCAGTTGTACCAGTAGTTCCAGCCCAGCGCGAAGCCAAAGCCCTCTTCGACATATTTGGCGCCGTAGGTGGCAAAGGAACCGGAGACCGGCATAAACGCCGCCAGTTCGCCGAGGCTGGTCATCAGGAAGTAGACCATCAGGCCGATCAGCGCGTAGGAGAGTAACGCACCGCCAGGACCCGCCTGAGAGATAGTGGCACCCGACGCGACAAACAGGCCGGTGCCGATAGAACCGCCAATGGCGATCATGGTGAGATGGCGCGCTTTTAATTCACGGCGCAGCCCAGGTTGTTGTGTTGTTTTTGAGTCATTATGCATGTGTAAACGCTATGCTGGATAAAAATAAGGCGCGATTGTAGCAGCAAAGCCTGCACTGTATAGCATTCGCCTCGGGTTATTAGTTACCTTCATAATCGGCCGGGAATTATTAGCCACAGCACAGGGCAGACTGGCTATTCCCGGCAATAGGCGAGGAAGCGGCTCAGCGCTTTCGACAGATGTTTCTGCCGGTGATGGATGCGATACAGGGTGCGCGTCAGGCGCGGCAGGGGCACCGGCACTTCCTTCAGCGTGCCCGCCTCCAGCAGATCGGCAATCACCCGGCGCGATAAGCAGCTGATGCCCATGCCGTGGCGCACCGCGTGTTTAATTGCCTCCGAATTGCCTAACTCCATCCCCAGCTGAAACTGCGGCAGGTGCGACAGCAGCAGGTAATCGACAATCTCACGCGTACCGGAACCGCGCTCGCGCAGGATCCACGGCGCAGCGGCCAGCGTCTCCAGCGTCGCCGGCTGCTGTAACAGCGGCGCATCCGGCGCGGCGAACACCACCAGTTCATCTTCCAGCCACGGTTCGCTGATGATATCCGGCTCATGGCACGGCCCTTCAATCAGGCCGATATCGACGCGAAAATCAGCCACCGCATTGATGGCGTCCTGGCTGTTGCCAACGCTCAGCTCCAGCGGCAGCATGGGAAAATCGCGGCGATACGCGGCGATCATCCCCGGCAGCAGATAGTTGCCGATGGTGCTGCTGGCAAACAGGCGAATCGCTCCGTTGTCCTCTTTAAACAGCTGTTCGATCTCAATCGCCTGCTCCAGCAGCCCGACCGCACGCGGATAGAGCAGCCGGCCGTGCTCGTTGAGCACCAGCCGTTTGCCGACGCGATCAAACAGCTGCACGCCGAGCTGACTTTCCAGATCGGCCAGGGCCGCGCTGACCGCCGACTGCGACAGCGCCAGCACCTGCGAGGCCTGAGTAGTTGAGCCGCTTTTCAGCACCTCGGTAAACACTTCAATCTGACGCAGCGTAATGTGCATGCGTGCTCCTTACATGGCGTACCGCTTCACCAGATAGATCACCACCGCCAGCCAGATCAGCAGCATCAGAATCAGGCCGCTCCAGCTGACGATCTTTTTGCCGCGCGCCCGCTGCACCTCGGCGCGTTCGGCGCTGCTGATGCGCACGTCGCGCGGCAGCAGACGCAGCAGGATCATCACGCCGAGCGGGATGATAATCGCGTCATCCAGCAGGCCAATAATCGGGATGAAGTCCGGAATCAGATCGATGGGGCTGAGCGCATAAGCGACGATGCCAAACGCCAGCAGCTTAAACCACCACGGCGTACGCGGATCGCGACAGGCAAACCACAGCGTCAGCACGTCCCGTTTGATGAGCTTCGCCCAGCGGCGCAAGCGCATGAACATTGTTGCCCTTCCTTATCACTTATTCCGGTTGATTATAAATATATTATCAATTTCACTTTTAAGCCAGCCAGGCGCACGCTAAAGCCTCACTGAGGAGAAGCGTATTATGGCTGAACTAAGCGTCAACAAAACCCCTTTTCATGTTCATCGCTGGCTGCCGGGACTGCTGCTGACCGCCGCCATCGCCGCAGGTGCCGCGTGGCTGGCCAGTCAGCCGTGGCTGGCGGGCGCGGGATTCGGCGCGCTGACGCTGGCCATCATTATCGGCATCGTGCTGGGTAATAGCCTGTATCCCCGCGTTGCGACCCCGTGCGACAGTGGGGTGCTGCTGGCCAAACAGCGTCTGCTGCGCCTCGGCATCATTCTTTACGGCTTCCGCATCACCGTGCAGCAGATCGCCGATGTCGGCGTCAGCGGCGTGCTGATTGATGTGCTGGTGCTGAGCTCAACCTTTCTGATCACCTGCCTGATCGGCATCCGTGTACTGAAAATGGATCGCGAAACCGTGTGGCTGATTGGTGCCGGCAGCAGCATCTGCGGTGCGGCAGCGGTGCTGGCAAGTGAACCGGTGATCAAAGCTGCACCGTCGAAAGTGGCGGTCGCGGTGGCCACCGTGGTGCTGTTTGGCACCGTCGGCATTGTGCTGTACCCGTTTCTCTGGACGCTGCTGCCGCAGGTCAGCGCACAGCACTTTGGCGTCTTTACCGGCTCGACGCTGCACGAAGTGGCGCAGGTGGTGGCGGCTGGCCATGCGATGGGCGCGGAAACGGAGAACACGGCGGTCATCGCCAAGATGCTGCGGGTGATGATGCTGGCACCGTTTCTGCTGATCCTCGGCAGCTGGCTGCAGCGCCAGCGCAGCCACCAGCGTCAGGCACAGCAGCCGATCCGCTTTCCGTGGTTTGCCCTGCTGTTTATTGTGGTGGCGCTGTTTAACTCGCTGCATCTGCTGCCACCGCCGGTGGTAGCGGGACTAAATCAGCTGGCGAATCTGCTGCTGGCGATGGCGATGGCGGCGCTGGGCTTAACCACCCGTTTCGGCGCGCTGAAGCAGGCGGGCGTCAAACCGCTGCTGCTTGGTCTGCTGATGTTTATCTGGCTGATTCTTGGCGGCGGCGCACTGAATGTGCTGGTGCAACATTTCATGGCGTAAGCGCATCCGCTATCATGGGCGTTTTGCATCAGCAATCGCCCATTCAGGAGAGCGGCATGAAATATATCGGCGCACACGTAAGCGCATCCGGCGGCGTAGACCAGGCAGTGATCCGTGCCCATGAAATCGAAGCCACAGCCTTTGCGCTGTTCACTAAAAATCAGCGCCAGTGGAAAGCCGCGCCGCTCTCTGCGCAGGTGATCGACGCTTTTAAAACCGCCTGCGATCAATACAACTTTAGCGCCGCGCAAATCCTGCCGCACGACAGCTATCTGATTAACCTCGGCCACCCGGTGATGGACGCGCTGGAGAAATCGCGCGAGGCGTTTATCGATGAGATGCAGCGCGCCGAACAGCTTGGTCTGACGCTGCTCAACTTCCATCCCGGCAGCCACCTGCAGCAGATTGATGAAGATGCCTGCCTGAAGCGCATCGCCGAGTCGATCAACATTGCGCTGGATAAAACCCACAACGTGGTAGCAGTGATTGAGAATACCGCCGGCCAGGGCAGCAACCTCGGTTTCCGCTTTGAACACCTCGCGGCGATTATTGACCACGTCGAGGATAAATCGCGCGTCGGCGTATGCATCGACACCTGCCACGCCTTCGCTGGCGGATATGATTTACGCAGCGAAGCTGCCTGTGAAGCCACCTTTGCCGAGTTTGAGCGCGTGGTGGGCTTTCAGTATCTGCGCGGTATGCACCTGAACGATGCCAAAAGCACGCTCGGCAGCCGCGTGGATCGCCATCACAGCCTCGGCGAGGGCAACATTGGCAAGACCGCGTTTAGCTGGCTGATGAAGGATGCGCGTTTTGACGGTATCCCGATGATTCTCGAAACCATCAATCCGGATATCTGGAAAGATGAAATTGCCTGGCTGAAGGCCGAGCAGCAGGCGTAACGGGTTTCACCGGGGCCTGCGCCAATAAAAAAAGGGAGCCGCGGCTCCCTTTGTTGTTCCTGGCTGCCGTTACGCGGCTTTGGCCAGTTCCTCTTCCGGACGTTTCAGAATCGCATAGCCCAGACCCGCAATCAGCGTACCAATCACAATCGCCAGCAGGTAACCCAGCACCGGGGTAATGGCGCCTGGAATCAGCAGGACGAACAGCCCGCCGTGCGGCGCCATCAGTTTGGCCCCCATCGCCATGGAGATAGCCCCGGTCACTGCGCCACCCACGATACAGCATGGCAGCACGCGCATCGGATCACGTGCCGCAAACGGAATGGCACCTTCGGAGATAAAGCACAGGCCGAGTACCAGCGCGGCTTTACCGCCTTCCTGCTGACCTTTATTGAACTTACGACGCGCTACCAGCGTTGCCAGCCCCATCGCCAGCGGTGGCACCATACCGGCCGCCATGATCGCGGCCATCGGCGCGTAGGTTTGCGAACTCAACAGACCAACACCAAAGGCGTAAGCCACTTTGTTCACCGGACCGCCCATGTCAGTACACATCATGCCGCCCAGAATCGCGCCCAGCAGAACCGCGTTAGCGGTGCCCATATTCGCCAGCCAGCTGGTCAGGCCGCTCATGATGCCGGCAACCGGTTTGCCTACCACGTAAATCATCAGCAGGCCGGTAATCAGACTGGCCACCAGCGGAATGATCAGAATCGGCTTCAGCGCTTCCATACTTTGCGGCAGCTTCACTTTGCTGCTCAGCAGTTTCGCGGCGTAACCGGCGATGAAACCGGCGATAATGCCGCCAAGGAAACCGGCGTTGATGCTGGTGGCAATCATGCCGCCAATCAGACCCGGCGTCAGGCCCGGACGGTCAGCAATCGAGAAGGCGATAAAGCCCGCCAGCACCGGCACCATCAGCGCAAAGGCGCTGCCGCCACCGATCTGCATCAGCGCCGCGGCTAAGGTGCCCTGCTCTTTAAACGCGGTAATCCCAAAGGCGAATGACAGCGCAATGCTCAGACCGCCGGCGACCACCATCGGCAGCATATAAGATACGCCGGTCAGCAGATGCCGATAGGCACCGGCTTTCTCTTTGCTGTCGCTCTGGCTGGCTGCCGCCTGGTTGCCGGAAGGCTGCCAGACTTTGGCTTCCGCCTGCGCTTTATCCAGCTCCTGTGCGGTTTTCTTCAGCGCCAGACTGGTGGAGGTGCGGTACATCGGTTTGCCGGCAAATTTCGCCAGATCAACGTCGATATCCGCCGCAACGATCACCAGATCGGCCGCCGCCACTTCTTCAGGGGTGATCGGGTTGCCGGCGCCGACTGAGCCGCGGGTTTCCACTTTTACCCACCAGCCGCGCTTGCTGGCTTCCGCCTCAATCGCCTCGGCTGCCATGAAGGTATGCGCCACGCCGGTCGGACAGGCGGTGACGGCCACAATACGTTTCTGCCCGGTGCGCTGCGCCGGTGCGCTTGCCGCCGGGGTTGCCGCAGCCGGCTGCCACGGTTGCGCCGCATCTTTAGCCAGCGCCAGCGCCGCCTGCGGATCGCGCAGCGCCTGCTGCACGTCCACGAGGGCAACGGACTTGCCGGCGAGCTGCGCGTTGTCGGTAACCTGCTGGCCAATCACCAGCACCAGTTCGGCGTCCGCGGCGCTGTCGACCAGCGTCAGTCCTGCCTGCCCTGCCGCCGCCTGCAGACGTTCCGAGGCTAAATGGCCTGATGCCAGGCCGAGTGACGAATCTTTTATCAGCAGCGTTTTCATTATCGCTCTCCTGCTGTTAGTTAACGGGTTGTAAGTCGACGCGCGCCATCATCGCGGCCAACTGGGTACGATCGGTCACGCCGACGTTGCTCTGGCTGACGGCCATGGCCGCCACCGCCGTCGCCAGACGCAGCGTGTGTTCACTGGATTCCCGCATCAGCAGGCCATAAATCAGGCCGCCAACCATCGAATCTCCAGCGCCTACGGTGCTGACCACTTCACACGCAGGCGGTTTGGCGATCCATTCGCCAGAGGCATTGACCCACAGCGCGCCTTCCGCACCGAGGGAGATCACCACGTGGGCAATGCCCTGCTCGCGCAGCTGGTGCGCGGCGTCAATCACATCCTGCAGCGTCGGCAGCTTGCGGCCGGCCCAGATCTCAAGCTCGCGGCGATTGGGTTTTACCAGCCACGGTGCCGCTTTCAGACCGGCCACCAGCGCTTCACGGCTGCTGTCAAAAATGATGCATGGGCAGTGGGTGCGCAGATCGCTCATCCATTTGGTGAACGCGTCCGGCGCAACGCCGGCTGGCAGGCTGCCGCTGACGCACACCATATCGAACTGGCCCAGCCAGGTCAGCGAGTCGGCGGTGAAGCGGTCCCAGTCCTGGGGCGTGACGTCAAAGCCCGAGAAATTGAGGTCGGTGACGTCGCCGTCTTTTTCCGTCAGCTTAACGTTAATGCGGGTACGGCCCTGCACCACCTGAAAACGGTTAGCGATGCCGAGTTCGCTGAACAGCTGCTGAAAGCCGTCCTGATTCTCTTTGCCGAGGAAGCCGCCGACGGTAACGTCGATGCCGAGATCTTTCAGCACTTTGGCGACATTGATGCCTTTACCCGCAGCGTGCAGCCCGGTGGTTTTGACCAGGTTAACTTCGCCACGCTCGATCTCCGGCGTGTAGCCGACCAGATCGTACGCCGGGTTCAGGGTGATAGTGGCAACGCGACGACTCATGCTGCCCCCTCGCCCAGACCGCTATTAATGGCTTCTTCGATAGCGTGCAGTGCCTGCTGCGCATCGTCACCGCTGGCGGTGAAACGCAGACGATGGCCTTTCTTCACGCCCAGCGCGACCACCTTCATCAGGCTGCGCCCGTTAGCCGGCTTACCGCTGCCGTCGAGATTGGTCACGGTGATATCGCTGTTGAACTGCTTGATCACGCTCACCAGCGCGGTGCCCGGACGCGCATGCAGACCGTGCTCGTTGCGGATGGTGAATTCCGCGGTTAAGACGTCCGCGGCTTCATCAACTTCGCTGGTCAGCAGCGCGAGAATGCCCGCCGCGTCCGCCTTCAGCAGGCGTTCAGCCTGCTTGTTCAGCAGCAGATTGCTGAGGTAGCCCAGCACCTCAAGCGGGCGCTGATCGGTGGCGGCGACCGTCAGCAGCAGCGCTACCGGTTCGCCCTGATGCGTCAGCGGCGTCGCGCTGCGGCTCACTGCCACCGCGCTGTTGAGGTTGCCGTGCGTGCTGTCGCTCAGCCAGATGCCCTGACCGAGGCTGAGCGGCGCGTGCGAGACAACGTCCGCGACAAAGCTGGCGTCAACGGCACCGGCCGCCTGCAGACGACCGGCGTTCAGCGCCTGCAGCGTCATCAGATCGCTGGCTGCCACGTCAGTGGTGATCAGCGACGTATCGAACTGGAATTCAGCGGCCTGCTTTTCACCCATCAGCAGCGCGCGCAGCTCTTCAGCAGAGGCAGATTTCAGCTGCTCCGCGATGCTGTCATCGCTTAATACGTGGGTCAGCTGGCGCAGCAGCGCGAGGTGCTCGTCAGATTTAGCGGCAATACCGATGGCGACGTACGCCGTCTGGCCATCGCCCCAGTCCACGCCCTGCGGGAACTGATAAACCTGCACGCCGGTTTTCAGCACCAGATCGCGGGTATCGGTGGTGCCGTGCGGAATGGCGATGCCGTTGCCGAGAAAGGTGGTGGTTTGCTGTTCGCGCGCCAGCATGCCGTCGACGTAGCCTTCGGCCACATTTCCGGCTGCGGTAAGCGCAGCGGCAACCTGACGAATGGCCTGTTCTTTATCGGACGCGCTGGCGCCGGTGTGAATGGCCTGAACTTCGAGCTGGAACATATTTCTCCTCGCTTGCTGAAAGTGAATCGTTTCAGCCTGATGGCGAAAAATTACGCTGTGCGACACGGACTTAGCCGGGAGGACAACGCTGAAACGTTTCAGGTAATATGGTACAGCACCCGGTTACAGGCAAGAAAATGCGCAATCGGCGTAGCAGATTTTTGATGCTCCGCACACTTCGCGGCGGATTTAGGATTTTTCACAGCGGGCGCGCTGACGCGTTGCTGTAACGCGGCGCCTGTGACGAGCGTGCTGTTCAGCTCGCGTCAGCTGAAACTCAGGGCGCGGTATCCGCTTCCAGCTGCAGCAGGTAGATCATGGCGTCGGCGCGGCTGTTGCCGCACATCTCCGCCTGTGGCTGTAAACCGGCACACACCGCCGGACGCAGCGGCGAGCCAAAAATTTTGCAGCGCTGCTGTTCGTCGAGCTGAACGCAGCGGGTATTGGCCGGTTTGCCGTCAGGCATACCCGGAATGGGGGAAGAGATGGAGGGGGCTGTGCAACAGGCACCGCACTGGTCTCGACATAACATCATGCGCTCCTGCAAAGATTAGCGGCCGACAATAGCAGTCTGCACCGCGGAATTCTATGCGCGACCAACAATTTTCACCGGCCTTACTTGCCTGTTTTTCACCGCGCGAGTAAGTTGGCGCGCATCTACCTGGTTATAGCGAGTCAAGCATTATGCCAAAGGCAAACGAAATCAAAAAAGGAATGGCCGTCACCTGGAACGGTAAACTGTTGCTGGTGAAGGATATCGATGTCCAGAGCCCGAGCGCGCGCGGTGCCGCCACGCTGTACAAGATGCGTTTCACCGATGTGCGCACCGGCCTGAAAGTTGAAGAGCGCTTCAAGGGTGACGACATTATTGATGCCATCCAGCTCAGCCGCCGCGCGGTGACCTTCTCATACATCGACGGCGACGAATACGTGTTTATGGATGACGAAGATTACACGCCGTACAGCTTTAAAAAAGATCAGATCGAAGAAGAGCTGCTGTTTATTCCGGAAGGCGGCATTCCCGGTATCCAGGTGCTCACCATGGATGGTCAGGTGCTGGCGCTGGAACTGCCGCAGACGGTAGACATGGAGATCGTTGATACCTCACCCGGCATCAAAGGGGCATCCGCCAGTGCGCGCACCAAACCGGCGGGCATGAGCACCGGGCTGTCGATTCAGGTGCCGGAGTACCTGAGCAATGGCGATCGCATCCGTATCCATATTGCCGAGCGTCGTTATATGGGACGCGCCGATTAAGCGCACGATTTTCTCCGGCGGCGGTTGATTGTTATAGTATAACAACAGCCTGCGCGCCGGATGCGGTTGTCCGGCGCGGCTATTTTAACGGAGTAAATCATGACGCGCGTGAACCTGATTACCGGTTTTCTCGGTAGCGGTAAAACCACCACCCTGTTACATCTGCTGGCGCACAAACCGGCCAATGAAAAGTGGGCCATTCTGGTCAACGAGTTTGGCGAGATCGGCATTGACGGCGCCCTGCTCGCCGACCGCGGCGCCACGCTGAAAGAGATCCCCGGCGGCTGTATGTGCTGTGTTAACGGCCTGCCGCTGCAGGTCGGGCTGAATATGCTGCTGAAGCAGACCCAGCCGGACCGCCTGATCATCGAACCCACCGGCCTTGGCCATCCCAAACAGTTACTGAATATGCTGCGCGCGGCGGTCTATCAGCCGTGGATCCGCGTGGACGCCACGCTGACGCTGCTCGATCCGCGCCAGTTAGCCGATACGCGCGTCACGGAGAATGAAAACTTTCGCGACCAGCTGATCGCCGCAGACATCATCATCGCCAACAAGAGCGACAAATGGGATGCGGAAGATCGCCAGCGGCTGGCGAGCTGGCAGCAGCAGCATTTGGGCGACCGTCAACTGGTGGAAGCCAGCTGGGGCAATATTGATCCGGCGTTGCTGAGTCAGCCGGCATTGGCGGATCGTGCGGTACCCGATGCCGCGCATCATCATCATTCGTCACGCCCGCAGGGGCTGGCGGCGCTAAAACTGGAAGGCGAAGCGCGCTGGCGTCGTGCGTTAAATGAAGGTCAGGGCTATGCTTCCTGTGGCTGGATTTTCGATGGTGACACGGTGTTCGATACCATTCCGGCTTTAGAGTGGGCGCGGCTTGCGCCGGTGGATCGCGTGAAAGGCGTGCTGCGTACCGCTGACGGTCTGGTCAGCATTAACCGTCAGGGCGAAGACCTGTTCATCGAAACGCGCCCGGTCACGCCACCCGATAGCCGTATCGAATTGATCCACCATCAGGCCGCCGACTGGAACGCCTTGCAGACTGCCCTGTTGAAGATTCGTTTAAATTAGCTGCGGTAGGTTTGCCCGTTATTTTTTTCTTTTTGAGTTACTTTTATGCGCACTACTCGTTTGATTACCATCCTGCTGCTGAATGCGCTGGGTGTGATGCTATTTATGTCGTGGTATCTGCCGCCGGAGCACGGGTTCTGGTTCGCTCTCGACAAAGGCATCTTTTTTGGCTTTAACGACCAGATGGTCGACCATCACGGCTTTGCGCTGCTGGTGGCGATCACCAATTTCCGCGGTTTTGATGCGGTGTCGCTACTGGCGATGGGCCTGCTCTATCTGTGGTTCTGGCGCCGCGAAACGCCGCAGGGCCGACGTCGTATGCTGGCGATTGGTATCACCATGCTGCTGACGGCGGTGATTCTTAACCAGCTGGGCCATCTGCTGCCGGTTAAGCATGCCAGCCCGACGCTGTTCTTTGATAACGTGCATCGCGTCAGCGAACTGACCGGCATTCCGGCAAAAGATGCGTCCAGAGACAGCTTCCCCGGCGACCACGGCATGATGCTGATTATCTTCGCCTGCTTTATGTGGCGCTATTTCGGCTTCCGCGCCTTCCTGATGGGCCTGCTGATTGTGGTGCTCTTTTCCCTGCCGCGCGTGATGGCGGGTGCGCACTGGTTTACCGATATCGCGGTCGGTTCGCTGTCGGTGGTGCTGGTGGGCCTGAGCTGGTGGTTATTAACACCGGCCAGCGACAAACTGGTGAACTGGCTCTATCGTTCGCTGCCCGGAAAATATAAACCCCAGGCGTAATAGTTTAGCGCGGGCGATTATTCATTGTTTTTAAGATCGCCTGCGCTTATTTAATTCTGCAATAAATTATTAGCGGACTAAGCGTTTTCTGATAAAAGAAAAACCTATGCGTCAAATCGTCTGACAATGGCGTTATTCCTGGCCTGTCCAGTCAGAACCCTCTTAAAATCTCCCTTAGCGCCAGAATTAGCCGCTGTTCCTGCCGTTAATTGACGCTTAAATCGCTACCAGTTGTTGATAAAGTAACCGTTGTGTTACAGATTGATTTCACATCAAAAAAACCTATAAAAATTTATATAAAAGCACTCGCCACGCGGTCTGTAATCGGTTAACCTCAACTCCGATTACTACCGTGCAGCATAAAATTCGGTACCTTAAGCAACAAAAATGTGTGCATTAACACATTTTAGTAATTAAGGAATTGTCTTAGAGGGTCGCACTTATTAATCTCAACCCGTTTTGTCATCTGGCTGGCGACATTCTGTCGTAAGGACATCGAAGGAAAACACGTACAATGGTCAAGTCTCAACCAATTCTGAGATACCTCAGGCGGATTATTCCCGCAGTAGCATTAGCAACCCTCTTATCGGCATGTAGCAGTACCCATAACGGTCAGAACGCGAATAACGAGAATCATGAAGTTAACAACCAGAATGGTTTTTTACTTCAGGCGTCTCAGGACGAATTTGAACAAATGGTGCAGAACGTGGACGTTAAGTCCCGCATCATGGAGCAGTACAGTGACTGGAAAGGTGTGCGTTATCGCTTAGGCGGCGACACCAAACGCGGCATTGACTGTTCTGCTTTTGTTCAGCGCACCTTTCGCGAACAGTTTGGTTTAGAGCTGCCGCGTTCCACATCGGAACAGCAGGACAGCGGTAAAGAGATTTCACGCAGTAAACTGCGTCCGGGTGATTTAGTGCTGTTCCGCGCCGGCTCCACCGGTCGCCATGTCGGCATCTATCTCGGCAACGACAATTTTGTACACGCGTCTACCAGCAGCGGCGTGATGATTTCCAGCCTTAACGACAGTTACTGGAAAAACCGCTACCGCGAAGCGCGTCGGGTACTGGCAAAAAATCCCAGTTAATCCCCTTCCTTCCTGATGTTCTCAGCCAGAGAATCTGAAAACGCTGCCCCGGCAGCGTTTTTTTTCGTCTGCGGTTGCTTAAGCCAAATCCATGACGGAAAAAGTAATTGTGAATCAAAAATATAACGAGACTTTTCGCGCAGCCTCGTTATATTCTCGTTGCCTTGAACCAGCACAGTTGTATGCGTTTTTATAATAAAAAGGGCAAGATCAGGGGAACCAACTCCATGCCACTGTCGGGGACGTTAAATCGTCATGCCAGCTACTCGCGGCGCATCGCCTGGAGTAGCGTAATTATTGGGGTCGCGTTTTTTATCCTGTTTGTCACCGTCCTGCTCACGCTGACCTGGCAAAAACGCGTCCAGCAACACCAGCAGCTGCTGGCTCACAGCCGTGACGATCTGCAACAGGTGATGTCAACCCTGGTCGAGAGCCTTTATCCACTGCAGCAATACACTCAACTCAGCTGCAACAGCGTCAACCGTGAGCTGACCTCTCGCGCCGCCTTTGCCGGCAACATTCGCGCGATATTACTGGTACGCGACGGCAACGCTTACTGCTCTTCGGCCACCGGCGCATTTCTGCTGGCCGCCAGCGCCATTTCACCCGATTCAGAGCTGGAGCGCGACCGTGACGTCCGCCTGCTGCCCGGCACACCGCTGCAGCCCGCCAAACCAGCGCTGGCGCTGTGGCTGAAAAGTCCGGGAGCGAACGAAACCGGCATCCTCGCCACCATGAACCTCAGCATGACGCCTTACCAGCTGCTGGCCTCTTACCATCCCGAAATCACGCGCATGGCGCTGGTGGCAGGCGACAGCGCGCTGCTCAGCGGCACCAGCCAGGTGGTGCGCAGCCGCGATTTGCCGCCCGCCCTCACCGACCTGACGCTTGATGACGGCAGCATGCGCTTTGTGCTTTACGGCAGCACGCTGGCCTCACGCGATTACACGCTGGCGTTGCTGACCGGCCTGCTGCTGGCGCTGCTGGTTGCCGCAATCAGCTGGCTGCTGCTGTCGCTGCATCAGCGACCGGGACGTGAAATCCTGCTTGGCATCCGGCGCGGTCAGTTTCACGTTGAGTATCAGCCGCTGGTAACGGCACACAACGGCAAACCCTATGGCGTTGAAGCGCTGCTGCGCTGGACTCACCCGGTTGAAGGCATGATCCCCCCTGATGTATTTATCAGCCACGCCGAAGCGCAAAACCTGATTATTCCTCTGACCCAACATCTGTTCAGCCTGGTAGCGCGCGACGCGCGTTTTCTCTGTCAGCAACTGCCGCGCGGCACCCGTCTCAGTCTGAATATGTCACCGCAGCATCTGGCATCGGCCAGTTTTCGCCGCGACGTGCAAGCGTGGATCGCCAGTATGCCCGCCGATCATTTTAACTATGTATTTGAAATCACCGAGCGCACCATGGTGCGGGAGAAGAACGCCGGCGAAATCTTCGCCTGGCTGCATGAACACAATTTCAAGATTGCCATCGATGATTTTGGCACTGGCCATAGCGCGCTGATCTATCTGGAAAAATATCCGTTCGACTACCTGAAAATCGATCGCGGCTTTGTGCAGAGTATCGGCACCGAAACCGTAACCTCGCCGGTACTTGACACCGTGTTGCTGCTGGCAAAGAAACTCAACCTGAAAACCGTGGCGGAAGGGGTGGAAACCGGCGACCAGGCGGCCTGGCTGGTTAACCGGGGCGTCACGCATCTGCAGGGGTATCTGTTTAGCCGCCCGCTGCGCCCGGAAAAGCTGATTAGCTACTATCAGAACCAGGCCAGTTTGGGTTAACGTCACGTACCGCGCATGAAACTGCTACCATACAGTGCGGATTACCACAGGGAGAGCGCCCCACTTATGCTGCTTCGTCTTGCCACAGCACTACTGATGTGCAGCGCCATTGCGCCGGTGCACGCGGTCACTATCCATGAAAGCTATGCCTTTGCGAAGCTGGGCGAACCGAAATACGCGGTCAACTTCAGCCATTATGATTACGCCAATCCGGCGGCGCCAAAAGGTGGCAAGATCACCCTCGCCGTGGTGGGCACTTACGACAACTTCAACCGCTATGCGTCGCGCGGCAACCCCGGTATCGGCACTGACACGCTGTACGACGGCCTGTTTACCACCTCAGACGATGAGCCCGGCAGCTACTATCCGCTGATCGCCGAATCAGCACGCTATCCCAGCGATTATCACTGGATGGAGGTGTCGATCAATCCGCACGCGCAGTTTCAGGACGGTACGCCGATCACCGCACAGGATGTCGCCTTCACCTTCAGCAAATTCATGACCGAAGGCGTGCCGCAGTTTCGCGTGGCGTTTCGTGGCGTGCAGGTGAAAGCGCTGAACCGGCTGACGGTGCGCATTGAGATGCCCAAACCAGATAAAGACCTGGTGCTGAGCTGGATCACGCTGCCGGTGCTGCCGGAAAAATTCTGGCAGAACAAAAAATTCAATGAGCCGATTGGCTATCCGCCGCTCGCCAGCGGGCCTTACCGCGTCACTTCGTACAAATCCGGCCAGTTCATCCAATATAGCCGGGTGAAGAACTACTGGGCGGCCGATCTGCCGGTGAACCGCGGTCGCTTTAATTTTGATACCCTGCGCTACGACTACTATCTTGATGACAACGTGGCTTTTGAAGCGTTTAAGGCCGGTGCCTATGACCTGCGCGAGGAGAGTTCGGCGAAGAAATGGGCCACACAATATCGCGGGCGCAACTTCACCAGCCACGCCATTGTGAAAGCCACCACGCCGAATGACGTCGCCACCGACACGCGCTGGCTGGCGTTCAATAACGAGAAAGCCTTGTTTGCCGACCGCCGCGTGCGCGAGGCGCTAACGCTGGCGTTTGATTTTGAGTGGATGAATAAAGCGCTGTTCTACGGCGCTTACAAGCGGACCGACAGCTACTTCCAGAACACCGCTTACGCCGCCAAAGGCTATCCTGACGCCGATCAGCTGGTCCTGCTCGCGCCCTACAAGGCGCAGCTGCCTGCCGAAGTCTTTAACAATGCCTACGCGCCGCCGCACTCTGACGGTAGCGGCTTTGACCGCAACAATCTGCTGCGGGCGATGGCGCTGCTGAAGCAGGCCGGCTGGCAGATCAAAAATCAGCAGCTGGTGAACGTGAAAACCGGCCAGCCGTTTCAGTTTGAACTGTTGCTGCGCAGCGGTTCTCTGAACGACTGGGCGCTGCCGTTCCAGCACAGCCTGGCACGGCTTGGCATTACGATGACGCTGCGCCAGGTGGACAGTTCGCAATATCTGCGCCGGCTGCGCGAAGGCGATTACGACATGATTCCGTCGCTTTATCAGGCGATGCCGTGGCCCTCCACCAGCCTGCAGTATGTCTGGCAGTCGGATTACATCAGCTCATCGTGGAACACCGCGCGGGTAAAAGATCCGCTGGTTGACCATTTCGTGCAGCAGATCGTGGCGCATCAGGGCGATGAAAAAGCGCTGCTGCCGCTCGGTCAGGCGCTGGATCGCCTGCTGCTGTGGAACGCCTACATGATTCCGATGTGGTACAACGCCGAGCAGCGGCTGGCCTGGTGGGACAAGTTTTCCCATCCGCAGATAAAACCGGCGTTTGCCACCGGGCTGGAAAACTGGTGGTACGATGTGAACAAAGCCGGTCGTTTACCGGCCGATCGACGCTGAGGAGAGCGGTTTGGGTGCTTATTTCCTGCGCAGGCTGTTGCTGATTATTCCCACGCTGTGGGCCATCATCACCCTGAATTTCTTTATCGTACAGATTGCGCCGGGCGGTCCGGTCGATCAGGCGCTGGCCAACATCCAGTTTGGTCATAGCACCGGTCTGCCTGGCAGCGGCGGCAGTGACAGCGGCGCGCGCGGTGCGCTGGTGCGCGACAATCCCGGCGACAGCCAGTATCGCGGCGCACGCGGGCTGGATCCGGAAGTGGTGGCAGAAATAACCCATCGCTACGGCTTCGATAAGCCCCTGCTGCAGCGCTATGGCGAAATGCTGTGGAATTACCTGCGTTTTGACTTTGGCGACAGCCTGTTTCGTAACGCCTCGGTGCTGCAGCTGATTAAAGAGAGCCTGCCGGTGTCGATCAGCCTCGGGTTGTGGAGCACGCTGATCATCTATCTGGTGTCGATTCCGCTGGGCATCAAAAAAGCGGTGCGCAACGGCAGTGCGTTTGATATCTGGAGCAGCATCTTTATTATCATCGGCTACTCTATTCCGGCGTTTTTGTTTGCCATCATGCTGATTGTGCTGTTTGCCGGCGGCAGCTATCTCGACTGGTTCCCGCTACGCGGCCTCACTTCGCCGCAGTTTGACACGCTTCCGTGGTACAGCAAAATCAGCGATTATCTGTGGCATATCACCCTGCCGGTGCTGGCTACGGTGATTGGCGGCTTTGCCACCCTGACCATGCTGACGAAAAATTCGTTCCTTGATGAGGTGCGCAAACAGTACGTCGTCACGGCGCGCGCCAAGGGCCTGGATGAGAAGCGCATCCTGTACGGCCACGTGTTCCGCAACGCCATGCTGCTGGTGATCGCCGGGTTTCCCGCCACCTTTATCAGTATGTTTTTCACCAGCTCGGTGCTGATTGAAGTGATGTTCTCACTCAACGGCATGGGGCTGCTCGGCTATGATGCCACCATTCAGCGCGACTATCCGGTGATGTTCGGCACGCTGTATATCTTTACGCTGATTGGCCTGCTGATGAATATTCTCAGCGATCTGACCTATACGCTGGTCGATCCACGCATTGATTTTGAGGGCCGCTGATGCGTTTATCTCCCGTTAACCAGCAGCGCTGGCAGCGCTTTCGTCATAACCGGCGCGGCTACTGGTCGCTGTGGCTGTTTCTGCTCATTTTTGTGCTGTCGCTGGGCGCGGAATTATTAGCCAATGACAAACCGCTGCTGGTGCACTATCAGCAGCGCTGGTACGCACCGCTGCTGTTTAACTACAGCGAGAGCGATTTTGGCGGCCAGTTTGCCACGGCGGCGGATTATCAGGATCCGTGGCTGAAACAACGTATTGACCAGCAGGGCTGGGCGCTGTGGGCGCCCATCCGCTTCAGCGACAGCACCATTCATTTCGCCACCGACGTGCCCTTCCCGTCACCGCCGTCCGCGCAAAACTGGCTGGGTACCGATGCTAACGGTGGCGATGTACTGGCGCGTCTGCTGTACGGCACGCGCATCTCGCTGCTGTTCGGCTTGCTGTTAACGCTGTTCTCCAGCGTGATTGGCATTGTGGTGGGTGCCCTGCAGGGCTACTTTGGTGGCCGCGTTGACCTCATCGGCCAGCGATTGATTGAAGTGTGGTCCGGCATGCCGACGCTGTTCATGCTGATTCTGCTCTCCAGCGTGATTCAGCCCAATTTCTGGTGGCTGTTGCTGCTGACGGTGATTTTCGGCTGGATGAGCCTGGTGAGCGTCGTGCGCGCTGAGTTCCTGCGCACGCGTAACTTTGATTATATCCGCGCCGCGCGCGCGCTGGGCGTGAGCGATAGCCGCATCATGCTGCGCCACATGTTGCCCAACGCCATGGTCGCCACGCTCACCTTTCTGCCGTTTATCCTGTGCGGTTCGATTACTACCTTAACCTCACTGGATTTTCTCGGCTTCGGCCTGCCGGTGGGCTCGCCGTCGCTGGGCGAACTGCTGCTGCAGGGAAAAAACAATTTACAGGCACCGTGGCTTGGCCTTTCCGGCTTCTTCGCCCTCGCCCTGCTGCTGTCGCTGCTGATTTTTATCGGCGAAGCGGTACGCGATGCCTTTGATCCGAGCCGGGGGCGCTAAATGAGTTTGTTAACGGTGAATCATCTGGCGGTGGCGTTCGGGCCGCGCCGCGTGGTGGAAGATATCTCGCTGCGCATTGACGCCGGCGAAACGCTGGCGCTGGTGGGCGAATCGGGATCGGGCAAGAGCGTGACGGCGCTGTCGATTATGCGTCTGCTGCCGCAGCCGCCGGTGAGTTATCCGCAGGGCGAGATCCTGTTTGACGGGCGCGATGTGTTACAGGCCAGCGAACGTGAGATGCGCGGGCTGCGCGGCAACCAGATGGCGATGATTTTTCAGGAGCCGATGGTGTCACTCAATCCGCTGCACAGCGTGGAAAAGCAGCTGTATGAAGTGCTGTCGCTGCACCGTGGCATGCGGCGTGAAGCGGCGCGCGCTGAAATTCTCAGCTGCCTCGATCGCGTAGGCATTCGCCAGGCCGCGACGCGCCTGCAGGATTTTCCGCACCAGCTGTCCGGCGGCGAGCGCCAGCGCGTGATGATCGCCATGGCCTTGCTGACGCAGCCCAAACTGCTGATTGCCGATGAGCCCACCACGGCGCTGGATGTCACGGTACAGGCACAGATTTTACAGCTGCTGCGCGAACTGCAGCGCGAACTGAACATGGGCATGCTGTTCATTACCCATAACCTGAACATTGTGCGTCAGCTGGCCCACAGCGTGACGGTGATGCGCAACGGGCGCGAGGTGGAACACAACCGCTGTGATGCACTGTTTCGCCAGCCGCAGCAGCCTTATACCCGCGAGCTGCTGGCCGCCGAGCCGGACGGCGCACCGGTGCCGCTGAACGACGCGCTGCCGCTGTTGCAGGTGAATAATTTGCAGGTGGGTTTCCCGATTCGCCGTGGACTGCTGAAGCGCACCGTGGCGGAAAAAACCGCGCTACACAATCTCAGTTTTACCCTGCGGCGCGGCGAAAGCCTCGGGTTAGTCGGCGAATCCGGGTCAGGCAAAAGCACCACCGGCCTGGCGCTGCTGCGCCTGATTGCTGCGCGCGGCGAGATCTGGTTCGACGGTCAGCCGCTGCATCAGCTGAGCGCGAAGCAGCTACTGCCGCTGCGCCAGCGCATTCAGGTGGTGTTTCAGGATCCCAACTCTTCACTCAATCCGCGCATGACGGTACAGCAGGTGATTGCCGAAGGGCTGGCGGTGCACCAGCCGCAGCTCAGTGCTGCCGAACAGGAAGCCAGAGTCATTGCGGTGATGGAAGAGGTTGGTCTGGAGGCAGCGAGCCGCAGCCGCTACCCGGCGGAATTCTCTGGCGGTCAGCGCCAGCGTATCGCCATCGCCCGCGCGCTGATCCTGCAGCCGCAGCTGATCGTGCTGGATGAACCCACCTCGTCGCTGGACCGCTCGGTGCAAAAGCAGATCCTCACCCTGCTGCGCCGTTTACAGCAGCAGCATCAGCTGGCGTATCTGTTTATCAGTCACGATTTGCAGGTGGTGCGCGCGCTGTGTCATCAGCTGGTGGTGTTGCGCCAGGGTGAAGTGGTGGAACAGGGTGAATGCGAAGCGCTGTTCAACGCGCCCGCAGCAGAGTATACGCGTCAGCTGCTGGCCTCCGCGCAGGGCGAGATCGGGCCTCAGTGACCGTCAAAGGTTTCGGCGATCGCCACGCCCTGATTTTTCAGACAACAGTTAGTGGCGCTCTCGTCGCCGCGCTGAATCAGCAAACACGGCTGCCCTTCACATTCGGCAATTTTGCACTCGACCTGAATCTGCGCCAGCGTTTCCTGTAGCTGCTGCAGGATCTCCAGCGCCGGATGGCCATCATGGCTCAGCAGGCGCAGCGCGACCAGATCCCCGTCATGCGCGCCGTTCGCTGCTTCCTGGCGTTCAATGGCGCCGGCATGTTCCAGCGACCAGCGGTAAAGTTGTGGTAAACGATGCACAACCGAGAGTTGCAACATAGTGTTTCGGTTCCCAGAGACAGTAACGTTATTCACAACGGACGGCTTCATCGCGGTGAATCCCCACCTGGCAAGCTCAGCATACGGACGTCAAGGATAGCCTTCTCGTTTTAAGCACAAAGCGTGATGCAACTTTATTATTTGCGAGCTTTCTCGCATTTATGCCTATGTTTACCGCGTTACGCGGCGCTTAACAATCATTTTAGACGCAATGTCGTTACTTTTTTATCAATAAATTTTCACAATATGGAAACATTAAGCAGAGCGAGAGTGCGGAGAGGAGCAAATCAGGAGGTGAAATAACAGCGGGCTAAAGATCGACCCGCCGCCATCACGCGGTGTGGCGCGGACGGGCGGCGTAGCTGAACAGCACGATTGAGACGGTAGCGCACAGCGCGATGGTGGCGACCATCGGCCAGGCGCTGTTGACGCTGACCAGCGACAGTAGCGCGCCAACCAGCGCACCGACGCCAAAGCGCAGCGTACCGGCCAGCGAGGATGCGGTGCCGGCCATATGGGGAAATTCGTCAAGGATCACCGCCATCGCATTGGAGGAGACGGTCGATACGCAGCCAATAAACATTGCCACGCCAAACACCAGCGGCAGGAAACCGAGGTTGAGCGCGCTGACAATCAGCAGCCAGATGCCCATAGCAAACTGAATCAGCAGACCGAGGCGGAACATCGCCAGCGGTCCGAAACGGCGCACCGCGCGGCTGTTAATCAGCGTCATGACAAACAGGAATACTACGTTGAGGCCAAAGTAGTAGCCGAAATTCTGCGGCGACACGTGGTTCACTTCAATGTAAACAAACGGCCCGGCGTTAAGAAAGGTAAACAGCCCGGCAAACGAGAAGCCGCTTGCCAGCATATAGCTGAAGGCGCGTTTGTGCCGCACCAGCGCGACAAAATTGCTCAGCGTGGTGCGCAGGTGAAAACGCTGCCGCTGCTCGGGCTTAAGCGTTTCGCGGATCTGCGTTACCACCAGCACGGTGGTAATCAGCGCGGCCAATGCCAGCGTCCAGAAGATGGCGTGCCAGTTCCACAGCAGCAGCAGCCAGCCGCCGATGATCGGGGCCAGCAGCGGCGCAATGGTGGTGATCAGCATGACAAACGACATCATGCGCGAGAAATCTTCTTTCGAATAACTGTCGCGCATCAGGGCGTTAATTACCACGCTGGCCGCGGCGGCGGAGAGCCCGTGCAGGAAACGCATCAGAATCAGCTGGTCAATGGATTGCGACAGCGCACAGGCTGCCGCCGCGCAGGCAAAAATCAGCGTGCCAAGCACAATCACCGGTTTACGTCCGTAGCTGTCCGCCAGCGGGCCATACACCAGCTGACCAATGGCGAAGCCGAGGATGTAGAGATTCAGCGTCATCTGTACGCTGCCGGCCGACACCGCGAATTCACGGGCGATTTGCGGCATCGCCGGCAGATACATATCAATGGAGAGCGGCATCAGCATGGCCAGCAATCCCAGAATCACCACTAATCCCACCGGTGAATTTTTTTCCTTACGCACCGCTGTCTCCCGCTATTTGCGCTGTTTCAGTTCGTCCGGCAGGCCGATGCTATTGATTTCCGCCTCGGTCAGTTCACGGTATTCGCCTTCACCGAGCTCCTCATCCAGCACAATCTCACCGATGCTTTCACGATGCAGCGCCGTGACGTGGTTGCCCATCGCCGCAAACATACGTTTCACCTGGTGATAGCGCCCTTCACTGAGGGTGAGGCGCGCGGCTTTCTCATCGAGGATTTCCAGCTGCGCCGGTTTGGTCAGATCTTTCTCGTTGTGCAGCTGAATACCGGCAGCAAATTTTTCGATCAGCCCCGCATCAAGCGGCTGCTCCAGTTCCACCAGGTAGGTTTTCTCCAGGTGATGGCGCGGAGAGGTAATGCGATGCGACCACTGACCATCATCGGTCAGCAGCACCAGCCCGGTGGTATCAATATCCAGCCGCCCTGCCGCGTGCAGTTTGAACGCCGCCGGCTCCTCAATGAAATAGAGAATGGTGGGATGATCCGGATCGTCGGTGGAGCAGACATAGCCCTGTGGTTTATTCAGCATGAAATAGCGCGGGCCCTGCTGCACCGTCAGCGGATTGCCGTCGTACTCTACGGCATCGTCCGGCAGGACTTTATACGCGGTGTCGCGCACCACTTCGCCATTGATGGTGATCTTTCTGCCACGTATTTCACGGCCGGCGATGGCACGGCTAACTTCCAGTTGCTGAGATATGAATTTGTCGAGTCGCATGAATTCGCTTTTTTGCCTGTTACTGCGGAGGGGAACTGAAACGGCGTTTGCCCGGTAAATCATTTACAGCGTAGCGCGGCGGCCACGGCATAATTGAGCGCAGGGTTAACCGTTGAAAAAGTGTGGGCAGTATAGCCTGAACCTTCGCCTGCTAATAGTGCCGATCCTGCGTTTCAGCCACTTTCATGGCATAATGCGCGTCCGTTCCAGAAAAAGCCGGTTCCCATGTCGTTTACCCTGCGCCCCTATCAGCAAGAAGCCGTTGATGCCACCGTTGCCCATTTTCGCCGCCACGCCACGCCAGCGGTGATTGTGCTGCCGACCGGCGCCGGCAAAAGCCTGGTGATCGCCGAACTGGCGCGGCTGGCGCGCGGTCGCGTGCTGGTGCTGGCTCACGTCAAAGAACTGGTGGAGCAGAACCACAGTAAATATCAGGCGTATGGCCTGCAGGCGGACATCTTCGCCGCGGGCCTGCAGCGCAAGCAGAGCGACGGTAAAGTGGTATTCGGCAGCGTGCAATCAGTGGCGCGCAATCTGGCCAGTTTTGACAGCGCCTTTTCGCTGGTGATCGTCGATGAGTGCCATCGCATCAGCGACAACGAGGAGAGCCAGTATCAGCAGCTGTTTGCCCATCTGCGCCAGTACAATCCGCAGCTGCGTCTGCTGGGGCTGACCGCCACGCCATTCCGCCTGGGCAAAGGCTGGATTTACCAGTACCACTATCACGGCATGGTGCGCGGCGATGATAATGCGCTGTTCCGCGACTGCATCTACGAATTGCCGCTGCGCTATATGATCAAACATGGGTTTCTGGTGCCACCCGAGCGGCTGGATATGCCGGTGGTGCAGTACGATTTCAGTCGGCTGATCCCGCAGAATAATGGCCTGTTCAGTGAGGCCGATCTTAACCGCGAACTGAAACAGCAGCAGCGCGTCACGCCGCAGATCATGCGACAGATCATCGAGTTCGCTGAGACGCGCCGCGGTGTGATGGTGTTTGCCGCAACCGTTGAACACGCGCGGGAAATTCTCAGCCTGCTGCCGGAAAACAGTGCGCTGGTGTCGGCGGAAACCCCGGTGAAAGAGCGTGACCGGCTGATTCAGCAGTTCAAAGCGCAGCAGCTTAAGTTTCTGGTTAACGTGGCGGTGCTGACCACCGGCTTCGACGCGCCCCACGTCGATTTGATCGCCATTCTGCGCCCGACCGAATCGGTCAGCCTGTATCAGCAAATTGTCGGTCGCGGGTTGCGGCTGGCACCAGGCAAAACCGACTGCCTGATCCTTGATTACGCCGGAAACCCGCACGATCTCTTTACGCCCGAAGTCGGCGCGCCGAAAGGCGCCAGCGATAACCAGCCGGTGCAGGTGTTTTGTCCGGCCTGCGGCTTTGCCAACACCTTCTGGGGCAAGGCGACCGAAGATGGCCACGTCATTGAGCACTTTGGCCGCCGCTGTCAGGGCGTGCTCGACGATGACGAGGGCAATCGCGCGCAGTGCGACTACCGTTTCCGCTTTAAAAGCTGCCCGGACTGCGGTGCAGAAAATGATATCGCCGCGCGCCGCTGCCAGCAGTGCGACAAGGTGCTGGTCGACCCCGATGATATGCTGAAAGCGGCGCTGAAGCTGAAAGACGCGCGCGTACTGCGCTGCAGTGGTATGACGCTGGCGCACGGACGCGATGATAAAGGCGAATGGCTGCAAGCCACCTATTTTGATGAGGATGGCACCAGCGTCAGCGAGCGCTTTCGCCTGCGCACTCCGGCGCAGCGCACCGCCTTTGAGCAGCTGTTTATGCGGCCACATCAGCGTGCGCCCGGCGTGGAGCTCGGCTGGCAGACCGCCGCCGATGTGGTGGCGTTGCAGCCGCTGCTGCGCCATCCCGATTTTGTGGTGGCGCGCGCCAAAGGCCACTTCTGGCAGGTGCGGGAAAAAATGTTCGATTATCAGGGACGCTATCGCCGCGCCAACGAGCTGCGCTAAGCGGCGGAATCATTTGCCCCGCTGTGGCAATCCGGCTATAATGCCGCCCGCTTTTGCATCCGTAAAAGCGTATTGAATAACCGTCCTGTTGCTGGGTCGCCTGTAGCAGGAACTATAGAAGAGATCTTAAGATGTTCACCATTAATGCAGAAGTACGTAAAGAGCAGGGTAAGGGTGCGAGCCGCCGCCTGCGCGCAGCGAACAAATTCCCGGCCATCATCTATGGCGGTAAAGACGCTGCGGTTTCTATCGAACTGGACCACGACGCTGTGATGAACATGCAGGCTAAGCCTGAGTTCTACAGCGACGTGCTGACTCTGGTTGTTGACGGTAAAGAAACCAAAGTTAAAGTTCAGGCTGTTCAGCGTCACCCGTTCAAGCCAAAACTGCACCACATCGACTTCGTTCGCGCTTAATCGCTAACGGGTTGACGAAAAAACGCCGCATCTGCGGCGTTTTTTTATGGCGCAAATCGGGCGATCACTGACCGCCGGTACGACGCTGCAGCTGATCGCGCAGATTCGGCGGCGTGCCTTTGATGGTCAGCGTATCAGTGGCCGGATCCCAGAAAATGCGCTCGCCCAGCAGCATGGCATCAAAGTTAAGCGTTAATCCCCCGCCGCTACCGGCAAATTTCGTCAGCTGACGCAGGGTGCTGCGGTCGGCCGGGAAATGCTCTTCCAGCTCATAACCCTGTTCCTGGGTAAACGCCTGAAAGGTTTTTTCGCCCAGCGGCGGCAGCTCGCTGGAGAGATCTTCCAGCGCAATCTCCTCGCCCGCCTGCAGCTGTTCATTGCAGTAGCTGTAGACCTGTTGGCGATAGTTCTGGCGCTCATTTTTATCGAGGCTGGACTCGGCACAGTAATCATCTACCGCCTGCAGCAGCCCGCGGTTCTGTGCTTTGGTGTCCAGTCCGACGCTGGCGCCGAGGAAATCCATGAAGAAATCGGCCACTTTGCGCCCCACGCGTCCGCGCAGGAAGGTCAGGTAGCGCGTGGATTCCGGGTTGGTTTCCCACTCGGTGAGATCGATACGCGCCACGATATCGGCATGATTGATGTCCAGATAGTGCGTGCTGCTGATGTCGAGCTGCTCGTTAACGCGCATGCTCGACTGGCTGTTCAGCACCGCCACCAGCAGATACTCCACCGCCAGATAGCGATAGTGCAGAAACAGCACCACGCCGCCTTCGGCGAACGGGTATTTGCTCAGCTCGTCGCGCAGGCGTCCGGTAGCCGCACGGCTGAACGCCAGGAAGTCATCCTGCCCTTTGCGGCAGTTGCGCAGCGCTTCCGCCAGCTCGCTGTCTTCATTAAACAGGCCGTAAGCTTTGCTTTTGGCGCTATAGACGCGGTGTAACTCTTCCGCCATCTCTTCCACCGCCTGCGTGGCAGGTAACAGGGTATCGCGCAGCACCAGTTCCAGCTGGTTTTCATCACGTTTGACTAACTGATGCAGGGCAATCTGGTCGATATCCAGACTCATGGTAGACTCTCCTTTTGGCTCAGGCGCGTATTCAAACACCGCCCGCAGCCGCTTTCAACTGCGCGCACAAACTGATCGTTCTGCTTGCGATAAAATTGCGGAAAAAAGTGCGTTGTTACGGTAATATACCGCGTTTTCACACTTGATTAGTCGACGATATGCCACAATCATCCCGTTACAGCGACGCGCGCGTCGAACAGCTTCTCGCGCAGCTGGCGCAGGTTCTTGAAAAAGACAAAGCGCCAACCGATCTTTCCCTGATGGTGTTGGGGAACATGGTGACCAATTTGATCAACACCGACATCGCACCGGCCCAGCGCCGCAGCCTCGCCCGCTCGTTTGCGGAAGCGCTGCAGTCTTCCGTGCGCGATGACAACGCCCACTAAATTGCAGATTTGACCTCATAAATATGGTAACCAACCGGCAGCGCTACCGTGAAAAAGTCTCCCAGATGATCAGCTGGGGGCACTGGTTTGCCCTGTTTAATATTCTGTTTGCGCTTATTTTAGGCAGCCGCTACCTGTTGGTCGCCGACTGGCCCTCTTCCCTCGCCGGCCGTATTTATGCGTTTACCAGCTGGATTGGCCATTTCAGCTTTATCGTGTTTGCCGCTTATCTGCTGATTATCTTCCCACTAACGTTTGTCGCCATGTCGCAGCGGTTGCTGCGCGTGCTCTCCGCCGTGGTCGCCACGGCCGGGCTGACGCTGATTATGGTCGACAGCGCGGTGTTCAACCGTTTCCATCTGCACCTCAATCCGGTGGTGTGGGAACTGGTGGTCAACCCCGATCAAAGCGAGATGGCGCGCGACTGGCAGCTGATGTTTATCAGCGTACCGCTAATTTTCCTCGTTGAGATGCTGTTTGCCACCTGGAGCTGGCAAAAGCTGCGCAGCCTGAACCGGCGTTCGTTTGGCAAGCCGCTGGCCGCGCTGTTTATCAGCGCCTTCTTTGCCAGCCATCTGCTGTATATCTGGGCGGACGCCAACTTCTACCGGCCGATTACCATGCAGCGTGCCAACCTGCCGCTCTCCTATCCGATGACCGCACGGCGCTTTCTGGAGCGACACGGCCTGCTGGATGCGCAGGAGTATCAGCGCCGTCTGGTGCAACAGGGCGATCCGGAAGCGCTGTCGGTGCAGTATCCGCTCAGCGATATTACGTTCCGCGATGGCGGAACGCGCCACAACCTCCTGATTCTGACGGTGGACGGCCTGAACAATGCCACGGTGGATAAAGCGCTGCCGTCGCTTAACCAGTTCGCCAGTGAAAATGTGCGCTTTACCCAGCATTACAGCGCCGGACTGCAGCCGGAAAAAGGCCTGTTCGGCCTGTTCTATGGTATCTCCTCCAGCTATATGGACGGCGTGCTGGCGGCGCGCATGCCCTCTGCCCTGCTCGGCGCGCTGAACAGCCAGGGTTATCAGTTCGGCCTGTTCTCTTCCGATGGCTTTAGCCAGCCGCTGTACCGTCAGGCGCTGCTGGCGGATTACAGCCTGCCGCAGGCCGATACCCAGCCTAACAGCACCACGGTGACGCAGTGGCAGAACTGGCTCAATGGTCAGAAAGGCGGCGCGCCCTGGTTCTCATGGATCGCGCTCAACGGCGTGACGGTAACCGGCGACAGCACCAAAGCGCGCCAGCGCAGCTATATGCGCCAGGCGACAAACGTGGATGAACAAATCGCGACGGTGCTGCATACGCTGCAGCAGAATGATGCGCTGAAGAATACCGTGGTGGTGATCACGGCGCAGCGCGCCATTACCTTCGACAACAGCGATAATCCGGGCAACCGCGCGACGCTGCAGGTACCGCTGGTGGTGCACTGGCCGAATACCCCGGCGCAGAGCATCGATCGCCTGACCGATCAGCAGGATGTTATGACCACGCTGATGCAGCGCCTGCTGCACGTGCGCACCAATCCGGTTAACTATTCACAGGGTGAAGATCTGTTTGCCGCGCAGCGCAGCCATAACTGGGTCGCCAGCAGTGAAGATGGCAAACTGGTGGTGACCACGCCAACGGTGACGCTGGTGCTCAGCAACAACGGTAACTACAGCGCGTACGATGCCCAGGGCAAAGAGCTGAAAGATCATAAACCTCAGCTGGCGCTGCTGTTGCAGGTGCTGACGGAAGAGAAACGGTTCACGGCAAACTGATTAATTATGAGGCAGTTAAGCTGCCGGCATATTGCAATCGCCAACGGAACCAGTAGTATAACCCTCCACGTTCGGTACGTAGCGCAGCCTGGTAGCGCACTGTCATGGGGTGTCAGGGGTCGGAGGTTCAAATCCTCTCGTGCCGACCAAAATCCCAAAGAAAAGCAGCCTTTTACGGCTGCTTTTTTTTATTGCCTGAACTTTGCGATGGTAAAACCCGGCGCGCCCCGAGCGCGGTGGTTTTCAGCGCGCGGACTGCCACGCGTCTAGGAGTTAAACGTTAGCGGGACTTCCGTCTCGCAGGGTTGCACCAGAATCAGCGGGCATTTCTTCACCTTACACGCCTGCGAATAAGCCAGCTCGCACACTTCGCAGATATCGCGCACTTCCGACTCATATTCATACTCCATGAAGTAGCGAAACGTACCGCTGCGCGTGTCGCTGCGCCAGAAGCGTTGCGGTTCCAGGATTTCATCCAGCTGCCTGAAGGTCAGGGCTGAGGGGTTGTGAAAACCCACTCTTACACGATATTTAGTCATGCCCTGATAATTATCGAGTTTTGGCCGCGTTGCCAGCCGGAAAAAATTCTCGCTGGGATAGGGAAAATCTTTGCTAACGCTGGCACATCGGGCGCCGCAACCCGATACGTAACGGTTGCGGCGCAGAGGGAAGGCTTTGACCGTCAGCGCTGGATTTTCAATTCATCATCCCAGCGGTCTGCCGCCGCGTTTGCGGGATCGTGATCCTGCAGCAAAAACTCGCCGTTTTGCTGGGCGATCTGCTCACCGGTATCGGTAATCGCGTTTTGAATAAACACCTTTGCCTGCGCGCCATTCACAAAAGTGAGCTGATGGAAGGCGGTTTTGTTGCCCCAGTCTTTTGACGGCGCTGAAATATAGCGGATGGTGTAACTCTGGTCCTCAACGCTGCCCTGCATCACGTAGAGGCCATAATGATTTTCGCCCTGCGACAGGATTTTATACACCCCGTTGCTGTAGTAATAAATCACCGCATCCGGGAACGGCTTTTCATCATAGAGTTTGCGGTAGTGCAGTTTATGCACAAAGGTGGGTTTGCCGGGCACCACTTCAATATTGCCCTGCGCATTCTGGAAGCTGAGATCTGCTGCCTGTGCAGCGCCTACGCTCATGCAACCCAGTAACATTATGCCAGCCAGTTTTTGCATCGTTCGCTCCTTAGCCTCTTCGTCAGCCACCAGCATGTTACGCCCACGCTTTACCCCGCTTAAACGAAGCGGCCATCGATGTGTGATGGGCTTCATAATACAGCCACTACAGGAAGGATAGAGATGGAAAATGACGGCGCCATTACCGCGCCAGACGCGGCTATTCGTCACCACTGCGACAGGCCCTGACCTTACTGTTCAGGGTGCAAAATCCTGCAGCATAATATCGCATCACACTTCATTCATGCTGCGAATCAGGTACTTAACTGAAGTCAGCAAAGCCGACGGGGATCACGTTTTTACTGATTTGTGACAGCAATTCATTAAAGTGAAACAAAACTGTCACAGATTTCACCTACCCTAAAGCTCCCGTTTATTTGATGGAATCTCGTTATGGTCATCAAAGCAAAAAACCTGCAGGATGCGGAAGAACTCCTGCACTCAGGCATCAGCAAAGTGGAGCTGGCGTATGATATTGGCAGCGATGATTTCTTCCGCCTGGCGAGCCACTGGTGTGACCGTGGTGCACGCATTACCAAAGGCCACCACCATTTTGTGGTGCAGATGAAGAGCTTCGCTATCCCGCCAAATCGCTAACCCGCAGCAGCCTTTTCGGCTTGCTCTGCCCGCGGCTGACTGGTAAAACACGCTTTTCCATCAGCCGTTACTCGTTATGTTCTTAGCCGAAACATCCCTGCCGCTGCCCGCTTGTGGTTTTATCACCGCCGCTGGCCACACCGCTGAATCGCTGTCGCTGGCGTGGTGCCGCTTTGATCGGCGACAGTGGCACGCCGCTTTACCTGCGCAGTGGCAATTGCCGCTGCCGTCCGCGCTACAGCAGGCAGCCAGCAAACGCAAAATTGAATATCTCGCCAGCCGCTGGCTGGTGCGGCAACAGCTGGCGCAGCTGGGAATCACTGATTTTGTGCTGCACAACGCGCCGGATCGCTCACCGTGCTGGCCGGCAGGCATTCGTGCTTCACTGTCGCACAGCCATGACTGCGTGGTGATGGCCGCGACGCGCGAGGCATTGTATGTGGGTATTGATGTTGAGCAGGTGATGGCAGAGGAAACCGCGCAGGACACGGCGGAACTGCTGATGAACGCGCAGGAGCGCGCGCTGCTTGAGGGGCAGCCGCTGCCCTTTGCGCAGGCGGCAACGCTGCTGTTTTCGCTGAAAGAGAGTCTTTATAAGGCGCTATGGCCGCGGCTGCATCAGCCCATGGCGTTTCATCAGGCTGCGCTGATCGATATCGACCTGCCGCAGCAGCGCGCGCGGTTGCAGCTGTGTCAGGATTTCAGCGCGGAATTTACCCGCAGCACCGTGCTGGACGCACGCTTCTGGCTGCAGCCGGCGCGCGTGGTCACACTGCTCACTCACCCGGCCTGCACGCAATAAAAAACCGGCGCGGAATGAGCCCGGGCCGGTGACAACACAAGACGACAGAAGTGTTCCAGGGAGGCAGAGACGAGGATCTCTGCTGCCATTCACTGTATCCCGCTGACAACGTCCTGCCCAATAAGGGTTTTTGCTAAGCTTTGCCGCCAGCCGTCAATGGCCGGTATCGGTGCGTTTGACGGCGTCCAGCGTGGCCATTTCGCGCTCGCGGCCGGTCAGCTCGCTTAACTGCCCATCGCGCATTTCCAGCAGCCGATCGGCATGAATAAAGTAGTGATCGTCATGGCTGATGGCGAACACGGTTTTGCCGGACGCCTGAAGCCACGGCAGCAGCTCGCGGTAGAAGATGCGGCGGAAGTGCGGGTCCTGATCGGCCGCCCACTCATCAAGCAGCAGGATATCGCGCTCCTCTGCCGCCGCCAGCAGCAGAGCAAGCCGCTTGCTCTGCCCTTTCGACAGCTGAAGGTTGAGTACCCGGTTGCCTTCCAGCTTCAGCTTGTCCTGCATTTTTAGCCGTTCCAGCCACTGCTGCACCAGCGCCGGATTAGCCGGCTCACCACCGCGACGAATCAGGCGGTCAAACAGGTGCACGTCAGTGAACACCGCCGAGAAGTGCTGGCGATAAGCATCAAGGTTATGCCAGTCCACCTCGTTACCGTCCAGCAGCAGGCGGCCTGAATGCGGCTGATACAGGCCGGTCAGCAGCATCGCCAGCGTGGATTTACCGCTGCCGTTACCACCAATCAGAAACACCAGTTCACCGCGGCGCAGCGTCAGGTTGATCGGCCCGACGGCAAAACCGTGCTCGCCATAATGGAAACAGACGTCGCGCAGCTCCAGCGTCTGCCAGTCGCTCACCGTCGGCAACGCGTTGAAACCGGCGCTATAGGGAGCCAGATCGAAGGTATTAATTTTCCGCAACGCCACCTGTGCGCTGAGCAGCGTCGGCAGCGCGCCTACTGCCGCCAGCAGCGGCGTGCGCAGGAACAGCAGCGTCAGCGAATAGGTCGCGGCGACAGCGGTATTGGCCCAGCCCAGACCGTTGGCCATGAAGAACACAATACCAATCGCGCCGAGCATCATAATGTTTGACCAGTTCACCGCGCTGAGATGGAAGGTATCGGCGCGCACAATGTGACGACGATAATCCGTGGCATTTTCCTGATACACGGTGTCGTAAATCAGCCGGGCGCGCTCGCGGTTAAGCTGCAGCTCTTTGCGCCCTTCAATGATGGTCTGAAAATCGCGGTACAGCTCGTCCTCGATGTCGCGCAGCTTCGCCATGTGCTGATAAACACGCGACACCAGCAGCCAGCCGCCGATCAGCGTCACCACCAGCCACAGCGTGGTGATCAACAGCATTTGCGGTGACAGCCACGCCAGATAGATCGCGGAACCCAGCGTAATAATGATGCCCTGAATCAGCTCCGGCAGGCGCACAAACGCGATAGTGATGGCACGCACGTCGCTGGTCAGGCCGGCCAGCAGCTGAGCGTTACCAATCTGCTCAATGCGTTCAACCCGGGTATCCAGAATACGCTTGATAAACTCACCGCGCAGCCGCCAGACAAAATGGTGGCCGAGCTGAGTCAGCGCCAGCTGCGATGCCAGCGTCACCGCCATCAGCAGAAACAGCTGGGCGAGAAAGCCCGGCAGCACGGTGAGCGAGGTATTAACTGCCACGATCAGTTCATTATTGATGTAGGCGATCAGCCCGATACCCAGCGCGGCGCTGAGCAGCGTCAGCACAATCACGCCAATAAACGGCCAGCGGTACTGGCGAAAAACAACCTGAAGCAATGCCATTAAAAATTATCCAGAGGTCAACCAGGCAGCCTGCAGTTTAATGGCGCCTCGGGTGAAGGCAAGAATAATTCTCATCCGTTTTACGGTTACTGGGCGCGGCGGAATGTCAGGTTGTAACGGAACGCGCCAGCCTGCGGATGGATGCCCGCTTTTAGCGGCAAAATGCCGTGATAGCGCAGGCGCGACGGACCGCCCCACACCACGATATCGCCGTGCTCCAGCAGCACGCGCTGCGTCGCATCGCCGCGCTCGAAACCGCCAAACTGAAAAACGGCCGGCAGGCCAAGCGACACCGAGACAATCGGCTGGCGTAAGTCTTTCTCATCCTTATCCTGATGCAGCGTCAGTTTGGCACCGGGCTCATAGCGGTTAATCAGGCAGGCATCCGGATTGAAACCGGCAAAGCCGGCCTCCTGCGCGGTCTGCTGCGCCAGCGTGCGGAACAGCGCGGGCATCGGCGGCCATTTACGGCCGCTGCTGACATCCTGTTCGGTGTACTGGTAACCGCGCGAATCGGTCGACCAGCCGAAATCGCCGCAGTTGGTCATGGCGACTGACATGCGATGTCCACCCGGCGTGATGCGATGGGCAAACGGGTTAAAGGCCGCGACGTCATGAATTGCCGCCAGCAGCGCATCGGCCTGCTCGCGCGCCCGGCGACGCAGAATCACCGCGCCCTCGGCCAGCGGTTCCTGCCATGGCGCGTCTTCACTAAATAGATCCAGCACAGTTACCTCCTGTCAGGTCAGGGCTGATCGATAAGAAACGATTTGAACTGTGGCGACATCCAGTGGCTGAAGCCGTCGCCCTGCTTCGTAATCAGATACACCGCCAGATGCTGTTTCAGCGCCAGCGCTTTGGCACGCTCGGTGCCGAGCACCATCAGCCCGGTGTCCCAGCCGTCGGCTTCCAGCGCGGTGGTGGCAATCACCGTGGCTGAGACCAGCCGGTGATCGATGGGTCGGCCACTGGCCGGATCGATCACGTGCGAGATGCGTTTGCCATCCAGTTCATAATAGTTGCGATAGCTGCCGGAGGTGCTGATTCCGTGCCCCTGCAGATCGACGCGTGCCTCCACCGCCGCTCTCGCGATCGGTCGGTTTCTGGATGGCGACCCGCCACGGCTGCTGGCTGGCATTCAGGCCGCGACTCAGCACCGCCCCGCCCACCGACACCAGATAATTAGTGATGCCCTGCTGCTCCATCAGCCGCGCCAGGTGATCGGTGGCGTAGCCTTCGCCCATGGTGGAGAGATCGACATACAGGCCAGGCAGATCTTTCTGCAGCCACTGGCCGTTCACCGTTTCAATCACGCGCAGGTGCTGCAGGCCGGTCTGCGCTTTGGCGGCGGCGATAGCGGCATCCGATGGCGTATGCGCCGGCTGCTGCGCCGGGCCAAAGCCCCACAGATTCACCAGCGGTCCGACGGTAATGTCCATCGCGCCGCCGGTCAGCTGGCCGATGCGCAGCGCGCGGGTGACGATATCGGCCATATCGGCACTGACCGGCTGGGGATCCTGTCCCTGATACTGGTTGAAGCGCGACAGCACCGAGTCCTTTTTCCAGGTGGAAAGTTCGCCATCGTCGCGATCGAGCTGCTGCTGAATCGCCTGCTGCAGCGCGGCCTTACGCTGAGCATCCACGCCCGCCAGACTCACGCGCCACACGGTGCCCATGGTTTTGCCTTCCAGCACCAGCGCCTGCTGCGCCGGTTTTTGCTCGCATCCGCTCAGCAGCAGTGCTACCATGCCTGTCAGCAGAATGTTCTGAAAATTCATCAATTCCTCGTCTGTAACTCATTACTACAGCCTATTACAAAGCATAACTCGCTTGTAAAACCGTCTAAAGCTGCTTGAAGTTGATCGCTGGCTGGCACAGCATACTGCGTTCCTGCACGAGAATCCTTACAGGAGCGACAGATGATTTATATGATTCTTGCTATTACCGCCGGGTTATTTGCTTACGGAAGCTTCCGTTGCTGGCAGCACTATCGCCACCGCCTGATTCAGCACTATCCGTCGCGCCGACGTTAAGGCATTGCACCAGCGTCGTGCATCCTGCACCGCATCAGCGCTGGCGCAGTGTAACAAAGCGGCCACGGGGCGCGTGGCGCTGAGAGCGGTGGCATGGCATGAATTGTGCAGCGTTGATGGTGGGTTGAACATCAGCGAGGTGCAATATGAGTAAGGCAACAGAACAACAGGATAAATGGCAGCGCTGGCTGAGCTTTTCCGCCTTCACGCTGGCGGGCGTGGCGCTGGAAGGCAGCCTGCCGCCTGCTACTACTTCCCCGCAGCAGGCGGCAAAGGCCAGACGCTGGCGCAACGCGCCGTAAATTACAGACCCAGCTCGCTCAGGCCCGGATGATCGTCCGGGCGTCTGCCAGCCGGCCAGTGAAACAGCCGCGCTTCAGCGCTAATCGGCAAATCGTTGATGCAGGCGAAGCGCTGAATCATCAGACCATCGGCACCAAAGTGCCAGTTTTCATTGCCGTAGCTGCGGAACCAGTTGCCGCTGTCATCGCGCCACTCATAGGCAAAACGCACCGCCAGCTTATCGTGGTGCCACGCCCACAACTCTTTAATCAACCGATAATCCAGCTCGCGGGCCCATTTACGCTGCAAAAAGGTCACGACGTCCGCGCGGCCGTTAACGAATTCGCTGCGATTGCGCCAGCGGGTATCTTCACTGTAAACCTGCGACACGCGCTGCGGATCGCAGCTGTTCCAGGCATCTTCCGCCATACGCACTTTTTCTAAGGCACTTTGATGATCGAACGGGGGGATGAGCATTTTTTATCTCCTGATGATGTAGACAGGTCTGTCTACTTGATTCATCCTGCCGTATGTAGACAATTCTGTCTACCCCCGTAAACAGGAATTTTTTCTTATGCTCGCACCCCTGCTGTTTGATGCCAGCGCCAGCGCGCGTGACCGCATCCTGCTCAGCGCGCAACAGCTGTTTTATGCGCAAGGCATCCGTGCTACCGGCATCGATAAAGTGATTGCCGCGGCTGGCGTGACCAAAGTGACCTTCTACCGCCACTTTCCGGCCAAAAATGACTTAATTCTGGCGTTTCTGCAGCAGCGCCATCAGCGCTGGATGAGCGGCTTTCGCAGCGCGCTGGCGCAGCAGCCTGCCATCAACGTGGCGCTGCCGGCTGCGTTACTGAGCTGGTTTCAGGAGGAGGATTTCCGCGGCTGTGCGTTTATTAATAGCGCGGCAGAACTGGCTGATACCCTGCCGGAAGCGAGCGCCCTGATTCGCCAGCACAAGCGGGAGATGGCGGCCGCCATTGCCGAAAGACTCAGCACAGCGCAGCAGGATAAAACCGGGCAGATCGTGTTGCTGGTGGATGGCGCAATCGTGCAGGTTCAGATGGGGGAAGCGGCGCAGCAGGTGACGGCAACGCTGCAGGCGGCGCTGAACGCGCTGCTGGAGAGCAGAGCGTGACCCGCAGGCCACGCCCTCCGGCTTAGAACTGGTAAACCAGGCCCAGCGCAACGATGTCGTCGGTGTTGATACCGGCCGCATCGGTGAAGTTGTTGTCGTCCAGCAGGTTGATCTGGTAATCAACATAGGTCGACATGTTTTTGTTGAAGTAATAGGTCGCACCCACGTCGACATATTTTTTCAGGTTCTGGCTGCCATAACCTTCGATATCGCTGCCGCGTGAGGAGACGAAGGCCAGCGACGGACGCAGACCGAAGTCAAACTGATACTGTGCCACCAGTTCCCAGTTGTCCGCTTTGTTGGCATAGCCGTACGCAGCAGAATCCACCGCGCCGAAGCGGGTTGCGTTGTAAGAACGGGTGTACATCGCCGCCAGATACACGTTGTTAGCGTCATATTTCAGACCGCCGGTGTAGGCTTCGGCTTTATCACCGCGACCGAGAATGCCTGGCGCGTTGCCGTTCTGATTGTTAGTACGGTCAGACTGGAACATCGCCGCACCCAGACCGAAGCCGGAGCCCAGATCGTAGGTGGTGCTCAGACCCCAGCCGTCGCCGTTCTCACCCAGGACATCACGACCGGAAGAGGATTCGGTTGGGTTGTCGTTTTTGCCCTGATACTGCACGGCAAAGTTCCAGCCATCCACCAGGCCGAAGAAGTTGCTGTTGCGGTAAGTCGCCAGGCCGTTGCTGCGCTGGAACATGAAGTTGTCCGCGCCGTAGGTGTCACCACCAAACTCTGGCAGCACGTCAGTCCAGGCGCCGATGTCATACAGTACGCCGTAGTTACGACCGTAGTCGAACGAGCCCGCATCACCGAATTTCAGACCGGCGAAGCCAACACGGGTGTAGCTGTTGGCGGTGCCCTGCGATTCTGCGGTGTTCAGCGCTGCCTGGTACTCCCACTGACCGTAGCCGGTCAGCTGGTCGGTCACCTGAGTTTCACCTTTAAAACCAAAACGCAGGTAAGACTGGTCACCGTCCTGGCCATCGTTGTCCGAGAAATAGTGCAGGCCGTCTACTTTGCCGTAGAGGTCTAATTTGTTGCCATCTTTATTATAAATTTCAGCTGCGCTTGCTGAGCCTGCCACCAGCAATGCAGGAATCATCAGGGAGAGAACGCGACGTTTCATTTTATTACCCTCTGTAATGTGCCTTTTATATGTGCCACTGCTAACTGAATGCTTAAAAATTCAGCCGGCAAGCCATTGTTATTTTATGGAGAGCAATAATCTATCACGAAAATGATACTAAATTTCCGAAAGTGTTTCATTGTATTAAATAGTTATTTCTAAATGTAAATTTCGCGGAACTAATAATCAGCACACATCGGCAAAAAATATCGCACTAATTGATAAACCGAATTTTATTCATTTAAATACATAGGGATAAGATGAGATAAGCTGCCGCACTGAATGATAAAACTTAACGCCACTCAGCGCATACAATTACCCCCGCTATCATCATTTATTTCATTATTACCTTCATTCACCCCGAATGAGAGATTTACCCTAATTCCCGCCGGACATGATTGTCCGGCATTTTTTTGCCTGCCATTTATCTTCCGCTCTGTAATTTTATGTAAACCTGTTTACTGAGGTTAAATTAACCGCCACTCAGGACGCCATTATTTGTTCGTTTTCGCACTTTTTGTTCATTACTTAGCCATGATTGCGCAATGTTAATTTCCGGGCGCAATAAAGTTGCACGGAAATATAGCCGATGCGTTTGTCCAACCGTTTGCGGAATATTCTTTACCACTATTCAGTGAGTTAGCGTTGCCGCAGTAATCGATTTTCACCCCAACTTAAGCCAAATTTTCACTGAATCTGTCGGTTTACTAACAGTCAGATAGCTTATGAAATCCAGGAAATGTCTGGAAAAGCGCAGCGCCTGGCAAAAGATCGGTAATATGCTCGTTTCTGGCGACCATTTTTGCCCTGCTCTTCGCCTTCATTGAGCGGTGCCGCGCCAGCTTTAATGCTAAACTTCGTCGCTCGAACGACTTATGACAACGACACCTTTATGACAGCACTGGACGCCGCACAGCCCAACAAATTGCATCAGCGTGTCAATCTGGGAACACGCCTCGTTTTTCTCATCGCCGGTTTAAGCATGTCTGCCTGGGCGCCGCTGGTGCCGTTTGCCAGCCAGCGTCTCCAGCTGACGGGCGCGTCGCTGGGCGGCCTGCTGCTGTGTCTTGGCATTGGTTCACTGGCGGCAATGCCGGTGACCGGTGCGCTGGTGGCACGCTTTGGCTGCCGCCGCGTGATGCTGTGCTCCACGCTGGTGGTGCTGGCCGTACTGCCGCTGCTGGCGACGCTGGATGTGATGTGGCTGATGGCCGCCACGCTGATGGTGTTCGGTGCCGGTCTCGGCATGCTGGATGTGGCCATGAATGTGCAGGCGGTTGAGGTTGAGAAAGCGGCGGCCAAGCCGATGATGTCCGGTTTCCACGGTTTCTTCAGTCTTGGCGGTATTCTTGGCGCCGGCGCGGTCAGCCTGTTACTTGGCGCGGGTCTGACACCGCTGCAGGCGGTGGGCGTGATCATGCTGCTGATGGTGCTGCTGTTGCTGTGCAGCCTGCCGACGCTGATGACGGAGCGCCTGCATCAGCCTGATCAACCCTGGCTGGTGATCCCGCGCGGCTGGGTCGCCTTCCTCGGTTGCCTGTGCTTTATTCTGTTCCTTGCGGAAGGCGCGGTACTCGACTGGAGCGCCCTGCTGCTGCTGCAAAGTCCGGGCATGAGCGTGGCGCACGCCGGCCTGGGTTACGCCATCTTCTCCATCGCCATGACCCTGGGTCGTCTGACGGGCGATAAAGTGATTCAGCGCTTTGGCCGCTATCCGGTGATGCTGACCGGTGCGCTGGCGGCGGCAGCCGGCATGACGTTAGCGGTGCTGCTGCCGTGGCCGCAGGCGGCGCTGCTGGCCTTTTTGCTGGTGGGCTTTGGCCTGGCCAATACCGTGCCGATGCTGTTTAATGCCGCCGGTAATCAACAGGATATGCCGGCCAATCTGGCGATTTCCGCCATGACAACGCTCGGCTATGCGGGTATTCTTTCAGGCCCGGCTTTAATCGGCTTTATTTCCCAGTGGCTCAGCCTGAGCGGCGCGTTTTTACTTATCGCCCTGCTGCTGCTGGCGGTTGCCGCCAGCGCCCGGCTGGTCGCGCGTTAATTGCAGGATCCTGAGACACCTATGCTGCCTTATAAATTTCCGCTGACCTCCGGCAACGTAACGCGCTTTTTCGTGGTGTTTAACCTGGTGCTGTTTCTCGCGCTCGGCGCCATGGTGCATAACAGTGTGAATGCGTGGATCATGGAAAAGCGCTACGCCATGACCGACCTGGCGCGCGCGATGCAAAAACGCATTGATGCTTACCGCTTTGCCACCTGGCAAATCTATGAAAATCTCGCCACCAGCGCCGCGGGTTCTACGCCGAACAGTAGCCTGCAGGAGACGCGCCTGCGCCCGGACGTTTACTATCTGGAGAAAACCCGCCGCAAGACCGAAGCGCTGATTTTCGGCTCGCACGACAGCAGCACGCTGGATATGACGCTGCGCATGTCCAATTATCTCGATACGCTGTGGGGCGCTGAAAATCCGGCATGGTCGATGTACTTCCTCAATGGTCAGGACAACAGCCTGATCATGATCTCGACGCTGCCGCTCAAGGATATGGCGACGCGCTATAAAGAGAGCGCGATCAATACGCTGGTGGACAGCCGCCGTGCCGAAATGCTGCAGCAGGCCAATGCGCTCGACGAACGCGAAAGCTTCTCGCCGCTGCGCCACTTTGCCTGGCAGAACGATCACTACTTCACGCTGCGCACCACGTTTAACCAGCCAGGTCATTTAGCTACGGTGGTGGCGTTCGATCTGCCGGTTAACGATTTGATTCCACGCAGTATGCCGCTGGAGAACTTCCAGTTGCGCCAGGATGCCAGCCAGCCCGGCAGCGCCACCAGTGATGACGCCAGCAGCGAAAGCACCGCGGTGACGCTGGTTAACCCGAACCTGGAGATTGCCGCCACGCTGCCCAGCACCTCGCTCCAGCTGGTGTACCGGGTGCCGCTCGCCAGCCTGGCGATGGATACCCTGCACAATCTGATGTGGCCGCTGCTGATCAATCTGTTGCTGTTCCTGCTGTCTATTGCCGGCATTACGCTGCTGCGCCAGCAGTCGCTGCGACCGAATGAGAACCAGAGCGCCGAGCTCGATTCACTGCGTATGCTGAATGAGGAGATCGTCGCCAGCCTGCCGGTCGGGCTGCTGGTGTATGACTTTGGTACCAATCGCACCCTGTTGAGCAACAAAATCGCTGAGCATCTGCTGCCGCATCTCAATCTGCAGAAGATCATCAATATGTCCGATCAGCATCAGGGCGTGCTGCAGGCCACCATCAATAATGAAGTGTATGAGATTCGCCACGCGCGCAGCATGCTGTCGCCGCACACCCAGCTGTTTATGATGCGCGATCAGGATCGCGAGCTGCTGGTGAATAAGAAGCTGCAAAAAGCGCAGCAGGTGCTGGATCGCAACCACCAGATGCGCCAGCAGCTGATGCAGAATCTTGGCCATGCGCTTAATCGTCCGCTGCAGAGCATGGTGACGCAGCTGGTGCAGCTCAGCCAGCGCGATGACGACGAGAGCGTGCTGGATCTGCTGGATGAGAGCCAGGGTCTGGCGCGGCTGGTGGACGATATCGTCCTGCTCAACCGGCTGGAAGCCCACGACTGGTCGCCGGATGCGGGCGTGTTTAACCTGCAGGATCTGCTGGATGAGATTGCGCTGGAGAGCCTGCCGCTACTGCGGCGCAAAGGACTGACGCTGGTGGTCAACAATCAGCTGGCCAACGACGAGATGCGCTTTGGCGATCGTCGCGCGCTGCGTAAAGTCCTGACCACGCTGATGCACTACGCGCTCACCACCACGCAGTGGGGCAAGATTTCCCTTGATATCAAAGCCAGCGACAGCAAAGCCAACAGCGTGCTGTTCCAGCTGGTGGATACCGGCTCAGGCCTGACCGGCGACGAGCTGGCCAACGTCGATTTCCCTTACCTCGGCGAAACCACGCAGGACCGTTACGGTCAGGCGTCCGGCATGGCGTTTTTCCTGTGTAAGCAGTTGTGCAAACAGATGGGCGGCCAGCTGGAGATTATCGCCAAACCGGATATCGGCACGCGCTACAACATTCAGCTGCCGCTGGCGCTGGAACAGCAGAGCGAGCAGGAAGAGAAACTGCTGGAAGGCGTGACGGCGCTGGTGGATATCGCGGTCGAAGACGTACACAAAATTGTCTGCCGCCACCTCGAGAAGCTGGGGGGCAAATTGCCTGACCTCGGACGAACGCCTGTCCGGGCAGGAGCATGATGTGCTGGTGACGGACGATCCGGCACGCCTGCACGGCTGGGCGCTGTTGCTGGCGGGCGACGAAATGGGGCATCACGCCCTCAACGACCAGCAATTCCGGGTCAATTTCAATCTCAGCAATGCGCTGCTTGATGCGCTGCTGGCCCTGATTGAGAAGCAACTGGCTCATGATTCGATAGAGGAGAGCGACGACGATGAGGCTGCCACGCCGCTGCTGAGCGGCGGCTATTTCCAGCTGTTTACGGAGACAGTACCGCCAGATGTGAAGAGACTGTATACTGAGTCGGCGGAGAAGGACTATCCCTCGCTTGCTCAGACAGCGCATCGCCTGAAAGGCGTGTTTGCCATGCTCAATTTACTGCCGGGTAAACAGCTTTGTGAAGAGTTAGAACAGCACATTAAACTGTGCGACGATTTAACCATTAAAAATACCACCAGTGAAATTGACGCGTACGTCAACCAACTGCTGCAGCAAGGTAACCAATAAGATGAATAACCTGAATGTAATTATTGCCGATGACCATCCAATCGTTCTGTTCGGTATCCGTAAATCTCTGGAACAGATCGAATGGGTGAATGTGGTAGGTGAGTTTGAAGACTCAACAGCACTGATCAATAGCTTGTCCAAACTGGATGCCAATGTCCTGATTACCGATCTGTCGATGCCGGGCGAAAAATACGGCGACGGCATCACGCTGATCAAGTACATCAAGCGTCACTACCCGGATCTCTCCATTATTGTTTTGACCATGAACAATAACCCGGCGATCCTGAGCGCGGTACTGGATCTGGATATCGAAGGCATCGTGCTGAAGCAGGGTGCACCAACTGACCTGCCAAAAGCGCTGGCAGCCCTGCAGAAAGGCAAAAAGTACACGCCGGAAAGCGTGGCCAAACTGCTGGAGAAAATCAGCGCCGGCGGCTACGGCGACAAACGTCTGTCACCGAAAGAGAGCGAAGTGCTGCGCCTGTTCGCCGAAGGTTTCCTCGTTACCGAGATCGCCAAGAAGCTGAACCGCAGTATCAAAACCATCAGTAGCCAGAAGAAATCAGCAATGATGAAGCTGGGTGTGGATAACGATATCGCGCTGCTGAACTACCTCTCTTCCGTCAGCGCCACTCAGGTCGACAAAGAGTAATCCCTGCGGCGGTGCTTCGGCACCGCCTCTCCTCTGCCCTGCTTATCCTTCCCGGCTTTTGCGAACGCGTTCGGCATACAGCGCCAGCGTGGTTTTCAGTACATCCAGCGTCACCGGTTTTGACAGGCAGTTATCCATGCCGGCATCCATACAGCGCTGTTTCTCTTCCGCCAGTGCGTTAGCGGTCACCCCAATCACCGGGAAAGCATGCCCCAGCTGGCGCAGACGCTGCGTTAGCCGGTAGCCGTCCATGTTTGGCATGTTGACGTCGCTCAGCACGATATCGATATGGTTACGGCTGAGCACGTTGAGCGCATCCACGCCGTCCTGCGCCGTTTTGGTCTGATAGCCCAGCGTGCCGAGCTGTTCAGACAGCAGCATGCGGTTAATCGGATGGTCATCGACAATCAGCACCATGATGTCTTCATAGCTGGATGCCTGCTGCGGCACCGGCAGTTCCAGCGTGGTCACCGTTTCGCTGTCGATGGCAATGCGATAAATCCGGCCCAGCAGCAGCGGCAGATCGTGTAGCGTCGCGCTGCTGTGCACCCACTGTCCCGGCGTCGTTTCCTGCGGCATATCAATGTGTTCACCGCAGATACGGATGCGCGCGCGTACCGTCTGCGCTGGCGCGTCGTGGTGATCGCAGATCATCACATCGTCCGCCCCAGCCCGCCCCTGATAGTGCGCAACCTGGATGCCCTGCTGCTGGAGCAGACGCAGCAGGAAGGCCGCCAGATAGTCGTTGCGCAGGTCGAGCCAGATGGCTTTTTCCTGCAGACCATCCAGCAGCGGCGGCGCGGGTTGCTGTCCGGCGTAGATCGGAATACGCACCACAAACTGGCTGCCCATGCCCGGTTCAGAGTCGACTTCGATGTCGCCATCCATCATGTTGATGAGCTTTTCACAGATCGCCAGTCCCAGCCCGGTGCCCTGGAAATTACGCTGCACGCCGGAGCCGACCTGGAAGAACGGGTCGAACAGGCGCGTGATCTCCTTCGCCGGGATTCCCACGCCGGTGTCGCGCACGCGAAACGCCAGATATCCCTCTTTCACATAGGCGTGCAGGATAATGCAGCCGGTGTGGGTGAACTTGATGGCGTTGTTCAGCAGGTTGGAGATCACCTGCTGCAGGCGCAGCGGATCGCCATCCAGCGCCAGCGGCACATCGTTCTCGATAAACACATACAGCATCAGGCGCTTGCGCACCACCAGCGACAGATAGTTGCTGGCAATATGGTTGACCACCTCACGCGGCGAGAAGGGGCGCGGCTCAATCTTCAGCTGCTCGGACTCGATCTTCGAGAAGTCGAGAATATCGCTGATGATTTTCAGCAACAGGCTGGATGAGTTGTTCATCGCCGTGACCAGCGAATCCACGCCCTTCGGCAGCGATTTGGTCTGCAGCAGATCGAGGTTACCGATAATGCCGTACAGCGGCGTCCGCAGTTCGTGACTGACGGTAGCAAGGAACATCGATTTGGACTGGCTGGCCTGCTCGGCGGCGTGCGCCATCTCCTGCAGCGACTGCTCCATGCGCACGCGCGCCGAGACGTCGACCAGCACGCAAATCGCCACGTTCTCGTTGCGGTAGCGCGAATGCACAAAGCTGATTTGCAGGTTAGTGTTACTGCCGGTCAGCATATCGACAAAATTAACCTGCTGGCCGCCGATGATTTCGTTCAGCCGCAGGCGATCTTCCTGCGTCAGCAGCGTCAGATAGTTATGCGCCAGTTCATTACTGAGGATGTTGGTGCCATCGCTGGTACGCAAAATACAGATGCCGACCGGCGCTGACGCGACAATCTTGCGGTTGAACTGCTCGTGCTCCTCCAGCCGATGAGCGTTGTCTTCCGCCGGCAGGAACATGCGGCGTTCGAACACCCACGCCAGGGTAAACAGAATCAGCGCGCTGAGGATATTGAGCAGCAACGCGTTGATCAGCATCAGCTTGAGCTGATCCATCAGCACATCGGTCGACAGCGACCACACCACATTGAGGCTGGACGGCGGCAGCGGCTTTTTCAGCACCAACTGACGATAGCCGTCAAGATAACCAAACCAGGTGCTGTTGTCCGGCAGATCGTCCAGTGAATAACCGGGTCCGCCGCGTCGTGAGCTGATCAGCGGGCGATAGTTTTCGTCGGTGATGGTGGCCACCAGCGGCAGCCCGCCGGGCTGAATAAATTCATCCAGGCGAATGTTCTGCTCCACGCCGAGCAGCGCCTGCAGTTTGTTGGCGACATAGACCGGCACCACCATGTAGAAGTTGCCGATGCCTGGCTGGCTGCTGTTGGTAATCCAGTACATTGGATTACGCCGCTCTTCCTCGTTGCCGCTGCGGTAGTGCAGCACGTTTTCGCGCAGCGCCTTCAGGCTGCGTTCGCGATCGACCGGATTATTGTTACCGATGGTGAAGTCTGCCAGGCACTGATTTTCGCCGCCGATAAAGAACACCCGATTGAGTTCATAGGCTGAGGCAAAATTGCTTTTCCAGTAGTTAATGAAATAGCTCAGGGAATCGAGCGAGTTACGCCAGGTGTTGCTCATTGACGTGCAGTCACCGTCGGTAAACAGCGGCGTAAACTGCGGCAGCGTGCTTTTGCCGCCCGGCATGCCGTTGAGCATATCCAGCCCGTTGACGCTGCTGCTCAGGCGATTCTCAGTGATGTATTTCAGCTCGCGCATCACATCCGCTGAGTGGCGCACATACCATTCGGCCTGACCATAATTGGTGGCAAACTCCTGGCGCACCGCGTTCTCTTTCTCGTGCAGCACATTGATGATATAGAAAGTGGTCAACAGTGCACCCAGCGACCAGAGCAGCAGTGCCAGCGCACGAAACAGGTAGCGCGAGATGCGAAGCGTGGTGCGAAAGGAGACGAGATATTTCAAAAGAGACTCACTGGCGGCAAGGGTTATCGGGACGTTGAAAAGTTCTCATACACTAGCTTTATCAGGGCGAAAAAGCCAGTTGGCACGCGACTTTGGGAGTGAAAGTCAGACAAAAAAAACGGCAGGTCGGTTGCCCTGACCTGCCGCTTGTGACAGACAACGAACGGTTACTCTTCGTCGTCTGTTTCCGGTGCGTCGTCGTCGCTGTCGACTTCCGGCGCGATATCGTCTTCGCCTTCTGCCACGCTGCCGTCGATGGCGTCGAGTTCTTCCTCTTCCACCGGTTCAGCGACGCGCTGCAGGCCGACCACGTTTTCATCTTCCGCGGTACGAATCAGGATCACGCCCTGCGTATTACGGCCAACCACGCTGACTTCCGACACGCGGGTACGCACCAGCGTACCGGCATCGGTGATCATCATGATCTGATCGCTGTCCACCACCTGTACCGCGCCCACCACTGGCCCGTTACGCTCGGTGACTTTAATCGAGATCACGCCCTGCGTGGCGCGCGATTTGGTCGGATACTCGCTGTTAGCAGTACGCTTGCCGTAGCCGTTCTGCGTTACGGTGAGAATCGCGCCCTCTTCACGTGGCACAATCAGCGACACCACTTTGTCGCCTTCGGCCAGCCTGATGCCGCGTACGCCCGAAGCCGAACGGCCCATGGCGCGCACCGCGCTCTCCGCGAAGCGCACCACTTTACCGGCGGCAGAGAACAGCATCGCTTCGTCGTTACCGTTGGTCAGCGCCACGCCAATCAGCTCATCGTCTTCACGCAGGTTGATGGCAATGATGCCGGCACTGCGCGGACGGCTGAACTCCTGCAGCGCCGTTTTCTTCACGGTACCGTCTGCGGTCGCCATGAAGATGTTGAAGCCTTCGGTGTATTCGCGCACTGGCAGAATCGCGGTGATACGCTCGTTGGCTTCCAGCGGCAGCAGGTTGACGATTGGACGACCGCGCGCGCCACGGCTGGCTTCCGGCAGCTGATAGACCTTCATCCAGTAGAGGCGGCCACGGCTGGAGAAGCACAGAATGGTGTCGTGGGTGTTGGCCACCAGCAGACGATCAATAAAGTCTTCTTCTTTAATGCGCGCCGCCGATTTGCCCTTACCGCCGCGACGCTGGGCTTCATAGTCTGACAGCGGCTGGTATTTGACGTAGCCCTGATGCGACAGGGTGACCACCACATCTTCCTGGTTGATCAGGTCTTCGATGTTGATGTCAGCGCTGTTAGCGGTGATTTCCGTGCGGCGTGCATCGCCAAACTGATCGCGCATCGCCACCAGCTCTTCACGGATCACTTCCATCAGGCGCTCGGCGCTCTGCAGGATGTGAATCAGCTCGGCAATCTGGTCCAGCAGCTCTTTGTACTCGTCGAGCAGTTTTTCATGCTCAAGGCCGGTCAGTTTCTGCAGACGCAGATCAAGAATGGCCTGTGCCTGCTGCTCGGTCAGGTAGTAGCGACCGTCGCGAATACCAAACTCCGCTTCCAGCCACTCCGGACGCGCGGCGTCGTCACCGGCACGTTCCAGCATGGCGGCGACGTTGCCGAGATCCCACGACTGCGCCAGCAGGCCGCTTTTCGCTTCGGCTGGCGTCGGAGCCCGACGAATCAGCTCGATAATCGGATCGATGTTGGCCAGCGCAATCGCCAGACCTTCAAGGATGTGCGCACGATCGCGCGCTTTACGCAGTTCGAAGATGGTACGACGCGTCACCACTTCACGGCGGTGGCGAACGAAGGCTTCAATGATCTCCTTCAGCGTCATGATCTTCGGCTGGCCCTGATGCAGGGCAACCATGTTGATGCCGAAAGAGACCTGCAGCTGCGTCAGCGAGTAGAGGTTGTTGAGCACCACTTCGCCGACCGCATCGCGTTTCACTTCAATGACGATACGCATGCCGTCTTTGTCAGATTCGTCACGCAGGCCGCTGATGCCCTCAACGCGCTTCTCTTTCACCAGCTCGGCAATTTTCTCGATCAGGCGCGCTTTGTTCACCTGATACGGGATTTCATTGACGATGATGGTTTCACGACCGGTTTTGGCGTCGGTTTCGATCTCGCCGCGCGCGCGGATGTAAATTTTACCGCGCCCGGTGCGGTAGGCTTCTTCAATGCCACGACGACCGTTGATAAAGGCGGCGGTCGGGAAATCCGGCCCGGTAATGTGCTCCATCAGCCCTTCGACGCTGATGTTTTCATCTTCGATAAACGCCAGACAGCCGTTGATCACTTCCGTCAGGTTGTGAGGCGGAATGTTGGTCGCCATGCCGACGGCAATACCGGAGGAGCCGTTGATCAGCAGGTTAGGAATTTTGGTCGGCAGGACTTCTGGGATCTGCTCGGTGCCGTCATAGTTCGGCACAAAGTCGACCGTCTCTTTTTCCAGGTCAGCCAGCAGTTCAGAGGAGATCTTCGCCATGCGCACTTCGGTATAACGCATCGCTGCGGCGGAGTCGCCGTCGACCGAACCGAAGTTACCCTGACCGTCGACCAGCATGTAGCGCAGGGAGAACGGCTGGGCCATGCGCACGATACTTTCGTATACAGCGGAGTCACCGTGTGGGTGATATTTACCGATAACGTCACCGACCACACGGGCAGATTTTTTATAGGGTTTGTTCCAGTCGTTACCCAGTTCGCTCATGGCAAAAAGCACACGGCGATGCACCGGCTTCAGGCCATCACGTACATCGGGTAAGGCTCGGCCAACGATGACCGACATGGCGTAATCGAGGTAGGAGTTTTTCAACTCTTCTTCGATATTGACCGGTGTAATTTCTCTCGCAAGGTCGCTCATGGAGCCGCTATCCCTCTACATAATCCCGGATTTTAAAGGTGCGAAAGTATATCACATCGCTTGCGTGCGGTGAACGTAAAGCAGGGTTTTGTGGCGCTTTTCCTTTGCGCTGAGAGATGCCTCGCAGGGTTTATGCGTTTATACTGGTGGCATATTTTGTCAGGAGTCATGATTCAATGAATGAACAACCGCAGGAAAGCCGCCAGAACGTCGACCACGCCGAAATTGCTAAGTTTGAGGCGGTTGCATCACGCTGGTGGGATTTAGAAGGTGAATTTAAGCCGTTGCACCGCATTAATCCCCTGCGTCTTGGCTGGATTGCCCAGCACAGCCATGGGCTGTTTGGTAAGAAAGTGCTGGATGTCGGCTGCGGCGGCGGCATTCTCGCCGAGAGCATGGCGCGTGAAGGGGCGGAGGTCACCGGTCTGGATATGGGCGCCGAGCCGCTGGAGATCGCGCGCCTGCACGCGCTGGAGAGCGGCGTGAGCGTCAATTACGTGCAGCAGACGGTTGAAGCCCATGCGGCCAGCCATGCCGGTCAGTACGACGTGGTGACCTGTATGGAGATGCTGGAACACGTGCCGGATCCGCGTTCCGTGGTGCTGGCCTGCGCGCAGCTGGTGAAACCGGGCGGCGAAGTGTTCTTCTCCACCATCAACCGTAACCCCAAAGCCTGGCTGCTGGCGGTGTTTGGTGCTGAATACGTGCTGCGCATGGTGCCGCGCGGTACCCATGACGTGAAAAAATTCATTCGTCCCGCCGAGCTGCTGAACTGGGTGGACGAAACCGCCCTGCGTGAACGCAATATGACTGGCCTGCACTACAATCCGCTGACCAATCAGTTCCGCCTTGGCCGCGGGGTGGACGTCAATTATATGGTGCATACCCACCGTCAGGCATAAACGACCTGTTTGGCCTGCCTGCCCGTGGGCAGCGCTGTGGTAGCGGCGCGATGTATTACGCGAAAAATCGCGCCGCTATGGAATTTACGACCGGCAATTTACCCAACTGAACGGCATAACGCTTTACAAACTGCCAGCCCTCCTTTCACTTCCGACCGCCTCCGGTTTATCACGTGCTGGCCCTATCCAGATCAATTTCCTTTTAGACGCTGCGATGCGCTTTTTGTAAGGTGAAAAGGTCATAAAAAATTCATAAGCAAACGCAGATAAGTTCGCTGCTGACGGAGCGGCGCGGGCTTTTTTCGCCTGGGAAATTTCCCGAATCGCAGCGGTTGAGCAATAAACACGCGCTCGATCAAAAATTGAAAAAAAACCTGTTATCCGTTGACACCAGGTGCAGGCCTTGTGGCGTGGGGATCCAGGATTTTCCCCACCCCCCAGGGCGTAAAATTTTGTGAAAATCAACTCTTGTGATGATCCGATTGCTGACTAGAATACTCACCATATTGTTGTTCAAACTTTCCGCACCCCCTATATATAGTGTTTATCCACAGGCTTACTCACAATGAGCCGCCTGTGAATAGACGGGGGATAATTTTGTATTTCATGGACAGGTAAACACGCGACATGAACCAAAGTCTGCTCGTTACGAAACGCGATGGCCGCCAGGAGCGCATCGACCTCGATAAGATTCACCGGGTGCTGGACTGGGCAGCTGAAGGGCTGAACAATGTCTCCGTCTCGCAGGTTGAGTTGCGTTCGCACATCCAGTTTTACGATGGCATCAAAACCTCGGACATTCACGAGACCATCATCAAAGCGGCTGCCGATTTGATCTCCCGTGACGCGCCTGATTACCAGTACCTGGCCGCGCGTCTGGCGATCTTCCACCTGCGTAAAAAAGCGTACGGTCAGTTTGAGCCACCGAAGCTGTACGACCAGGTAGTGAAAATGGTCGAGATGGGCAAATACGATCGCCATCTGCTGGAAGATTACAGCACCGAAGAGTTTGAGCAGATGGACGGCTTCATCGACCACTGGCGCGACATGAACTTCTCCTACGCGGCGGTGAAGCAGCTGGAAGGCAAATATCTGGTGCAGAACCGCGTCAGCGGTGAAATCTACGAGAGCGCCCAGTTCCTGTATATTCTGGTCGCCGCCTGCCTGTTCTCCGGCTATCCGCGCGATACGCGCATGGATTACATCAAGCGTTTTTACGATGCGATCTCCACGTTCAAGATCTCGCTGCCTACGCCTATCATGTCCGGCGTGCGCACCCCGACCCGTCAGTTCAGCTCCTGCGTACTAATCGAGTGCGGCGACAGCCTGGATTCCATCAACGCCACCTCCAGCGCTATTGTGAAATATGTGTCACAGCGTGCCGGCATCGGCATCAACGCGGGCCGCATTCGTGCGCTCGGCAGCCCGATCCGCGGCGGTGAAGCGTTCCACACCGGCTGTATCCCGTTCTATAAGCACTTCCAGACGGCGGTGAAATCCTGCTCGCAGGGCGGCGTGCGCGGCGGTGCGGCAACGCTGTTCTACCCGATGTGGCATCTGGAAGTGGAAAGCCTGCTGGTGCTGAAAAACAACCGCGGCGTCGAAGGCAACCGCGTGCGTCACATGGATTACGGCGTGCAGATCAACAAGCTGATGTACACCCGCCTGCTTAAAGGCGAAGACATCACCCTGTTCAGCCCGTCCGACGTGCCAGGTCTGTATGACGCGTTCTTCGCCGATCAGGATGAGTTTGAGCGTCTGTATACCAAATATGAGAAGGACGACAGCATCCGCAAGCAGCGCGTGAAAGCCGTCGACCTGTTCTCGCTGATGATGCAGGAACGTGCCTCAACCGGCCGTATCTACGTGCAGAACGTTGACCACTGCAACACCCACAGCCCGTTCGATCCGGCCATTGCGCCAGTGCGTCAGTCTAACCTGTGCCTGGAAATTGCACTGCCGACCAAACCGCTGGAAGACGTCAACGACGAAAGCGGCGAGATTGCGCTGTGCACCCTGTCCGCCTTTAACCTCGGTGCGATTGAAAGCCTGGACGATCTGGAAGAGCTGGCGACGCTGGCAGTGCGCGCGCTGGATGCCCTGCTCGATTACCAGGATTACCCGATTCCGGCGGCAAAACGCGGTGCGATGGGTCGTCGTACCCTGGGTATTGGCGTGATCAACTACGCCTATTACCTGGCGAAACACGGTGTGCGCTACTCCGACGGCAGCGCCAACAACCTGACGCACAAAACCTTTGAAGCCATTCAGTACTGGCTGCTGAAAGCCTCCAACGAGCTGGCGAAAGAGCAAGGTGCCTGCCCGTGGTTTAAAGAGACCACTTATTCGCAGGGCATTCTGCCGATCGATACCTATAAAAAGGATCTCGACAGCGTATGTAATGAGCCGCTGCACCTTGACTGGGAAGCGCTGCGTGAGTCGATTAAAACCCACGGCCTGCGCAACTCCACGCTGTCTGCACTGATGCCGTCTGAGACCTCTTCGCAGATTTCGAACGCCACCAACGGTATCGAGCCGCCGCGCGGTCACATCAGTATCAAAGCGTCGAAAGACGGGATTCTGCGCCAGGTGGTGCCGGAGTATGAGCGTCTGAAAGATCAGTACGAACTGCTGTGGGAGATGCCATCAAACGACGGCTATCTGCAGCTGGTGGGCGTGATGCAGAAGTTTATCGATCAGGCGATTTCATCGAACACCAACTATGATCCAGGCCGTTTTGCCAATGGCAAAGTGCCGATGAAACAGCTGCTGAAAGATCTGCTGACCGCGTACAAATTTGGCGTGAAGACCCTGTACTACCAAAACACCCGTGACGGTGCCGAGGATGCGCAGGACGATCTGGCGCCGTCTATTCAGGACGATGGCTGCGAAAGCGGCGCCTGTAAAATTTGATCGAAAGGCGCCTGCGGGCGCCTTATCGTGTCTGGGCCAGCAGCGGCTGGCCCGTTTCACTTTTGGACTTAGTCATGGCTTACACTACTTTCTCACAGAACAAAAATGACCAGCTGAAAGAGCCGATGTTCTTCGGCCAGTCAGTGAACGTTGCCCGTTTCGACCAGCAGAAATACGACATCTTTGAAAAGCTGATCGAGAAGCAGCTCTCTTTCTTCTGGCGTCCGGAAGAGGTTGACGTCTCGCGCGATCGCATCGACTATCAGGCGCTGCCGGAGCACGAGAAGCACATCTTCATCAGTAACCTGAAGTATCAGACGCTGCTGGATTCCATTCAGGGCCGCAGCCCGAACGTAGCGCTGCTGCCGCTGATCTCGATTCCCGAGCTGGAAACCTGGGTGGAAACCTGGGCGTTCTCCGAGACCATCCACTCACGCTCGTACACCCACATCATCCGTAATATCGTCAACGATCCGTCACTGGTGTTTGATGACATCGTGACTAACGAGCAGATTCTGGCGCGCGCGCAGGATATCTCGAAGTATTACGATGATCTGATCGAGATGACCAACTACTGGCATCTGCTGGGTGAAGGCACGCATCAGGTGGCGGGCAAGAGCGTGACCGTGAATCTGCGTGCGCTGAAGAAGCAGCTGTATATCTGCCTGATGAGCGTTAACGCGCTGGAAGCGATTCGCTTCTACGTCAGCTTTGCCTGCTCGTTCGCCTTCGCCGAGCGCGAACTGATGGAAGGCAACGCCAAGATTATTCGTCTGATTGCCCGTGACGAAGCGCTGCACCTGACCGGCACCCAGCATATGCTGAATCTGATGCGTACCGGTGAAGACGATCCTGAAATGAAAGAGATCGCCGCCGAATGCCGCGACGAGTGCTTCGACCTGTTTAAGAAAGCAGCCGAACAGGAAAAAGAGTGGGCTGAGTATCTGTTCAGCGGCGGCTCAATGATTGGTCTGAACAAGGACATTCTGTGTCAGTACATTGAGTACATCACCAATATCCGCATGCAGGCAGTGGGCCTTGATCTGCCGTTCCAGACGCGTTCTAACCCGATTCCATGGATTAACTCGTGGCTGGTGTCAGATAACGTGCAGGTGGCGCCGCAGGAAGTTGAAGTGAGCTCCTATCTGGTGGGTCAGATCGACTCCGAAGTGGGCGAAGACGACTTCAACGATTTCCAGCTGTAAGCATGAGCCGTTCCGTGGTCATCCTGCGCAGCTCCGGCTCCCGGCTGGAGTGCGCAGACGAACACCCTAATCTGCTGACGACGCTGGAAGCACACAATGTGTGCGTCGAGTTTCAGTGTCGCGAAGGCTACTGCGGCTCCTGCCGCATGCGTCTGCTGAAAGGCGAAGTGGATTATGCGGAAACCCCACTGGCGTTTATTCAGCAGGGCGAGATTCTGCCCTGCTGTTGTAAGGCCAGAGGGGAGATTGAGATCGAGCTGTAACCTGCCGCTACACCAAACCCAAAAGTCCTTTAATGCTGCAACATCCATACAGGTCGTCAGAGAGGTTGCCGCTTGCTGCACCGGCGTAAATCCATCCCTGGAGCCTGCCGCCGCGCCGTCCTGGCGCGGAGGCTGCTGCAAGCGGCAACCTCCCCCACGCCCTATCAGGCTTCTTCATTGCGGTAACAGAACGTCACCCTGCAGCGACACCAATGCTAACGGGAAGAGGGGATGTTGAGCTAAGCCGGACGTCACGCGGCAAGGATGCCGCGTGTCGAGGCCCGCAGGGAGCGGGTTTTGCCGTTCCGGGCGTGCTCAACTTCCCCTCTGACCTTGCTGATGATTACCGCCAGCACGATCGGGTTAGCTCTTCACCGTCTCCAGGACATCAATCCAGCCGTGACCGGTACTGACTTCACTGCCGTGCAGCCAGCGGCGCAGCATATTCATCGCCATCATCGCCACCACTTTCTGCCGGGTTTCCAGATTGTGCCGCCCGTGGGTAAATTTCACCCGCTGGCCCCAGCTGGCTTCCGGGGTGTGCAGCGCAATCGACACTTCCCCTTCCTGCAGATCGCCAACCGACAAGGCCAGCGCCGTGCCCTGCTGAGCGGCTAACTGACGCGTGCGCGTAACCTGCGCTTCCAGCGACTCCTCACGTGCCGGCAGCAGCTCGGCGGCGCTAAGCGGCACCTGCGCGGCGGCCAGCTGCCAGTGCAGCAACCCGGCTGTGTATTGTTCGCTCAGAGCAAGGCGGAAGCCGCGATCGTGCAGTTCCCGCGCCAGCACGGCTGGCAATCCTTCAAAGCCTTCAAAAATGGTGCACTCGGCCAGCAGTAACTTAACCTGCTGCCACACCTGCTCCATCGCCACGCGCTGGCTGGCCGGGCCGGTCAGTTTGATCTCAATGATGGGCATCGACGAACGGTAGCCCATCACCACGCCTTCCGGCAGCGGCAGCGGTTCAAGCTCGGCGGCGATATCGCTCTCGCCGCGGCCAAAGGTGGTCAGACGCAGGCACAGCGGGGGTTCTGGCAACGTAAAACGCGCCTTAAGACGCGGAATAATCTGCTGCTCAACCATCACTTTGAATTCTGACGGCACGCCGGGGGTGAAGAAAATCCAGCAGCGATTAAGCTGCAGGGCAAACCCACAGGCGGTGCCGACCGGGTTATCGATCAACTCGGCATTGGCCGGAATCTCCGCCTGCTTGCGATTACTGGGTGCCATGAGCCGCCCGCGGCTGGCAAACCAGGCTTCCATCTTCTCCAGCCACGCCTGCTGCAGCACCAGTTCGCTGCCGCTGGCGGTGGCCGCTGCCTGGGCGCTGAGATCGTCGCTGGTCGGCCCGAGACCGCCGTTCACAATCAGCACGTCGGCAACCTGACTGCGGCTCTGTAGCGCTTCAACCAGCGAGCTCATTGCATCGCCGACCGTGCTGCGACTGGTCATCGGCAGGCCGTGCTGAAACAGTATATCGGCCAGCCACGCGGCATTGGTATCGACAATCTGCCCATGTAACACTTCATCGCCCGTTGAGAGCATTTCGACACGTATCACGATCTCTTCTCCTTATCCCTGTGGCTTTCACTGTAGGGAGCGCGCAGGCGAAACACAATCGCCACCGGTGCGAAATAGCGGGTTAATCGCGATGCGGAAAGGAAACAGCGGGAAAGCGGGATCGGGCGCGACGGACATCGCGCCCACGGGGATTAACGGCGCGCCAGCAGCAGGCCAACAAACAGACCGGCAGCCGCACCGATACCAATGCCCTGCCACGGTTTTTCATGCACGTAATCGTCGGCACGATACGCTGCCTGTTTGGCACGATAGTAATAGCTGTCGGACGCCTGGCTCACGCGATTCTTCACGTCTTCCAGCGCCTGCTCGGCTTTCTGCTTCAGTTCGATATATTTCTGGTCCGCCGGATCGCCCGAGGAGCGCAGCACTTCTTCCAGCGTTTCTGTCAGCAGCGCCAGATCGTCATCAAGACGGGTTTCAAATTGATCGGTAGATGACATGTTCACAATCCTCCATGTTTAAATGCGGTGTCGATTAACTATAGTCATAAATTGCGTTTTTGCGCCGCGACGTCATCCGCTGACTGCGCTTTTTGCCGCGCTGAACGCAAAGTTACGTCATCCGGGGCGTTGCACGCGGAATTGTGCTTCGTTTATTTGATTAATCTGATAAATTTTCAGCGGACTGAATTTTTTATTTTCGCCACTGTCGTAACCCCCTGTAGCCTGACGCTAAATGTCTTGCGACAGCCTCAATACACCCGAGCAGCTAAGGAAAAGATTTCCGGCATGAATCGTAGAAAATTTATGAAAGCGTCCATGGCCCTCTCTGCCGTTAGCGGCATGACCGGGCTCTCCTCGCTGTTTGCGCAGTCCGCCTGGGCCGATGATGGCATCGCCGACGGAACCGCCGTGCGCTTCGATTTCGATGTGCTGAAAAAGAAAGCCGCGGCGCTGGCCAAACAGCCCTGGGGCGGCGCGCCCGGCCCCCTGCCCGCGACCCTGGCCAATCTGACACCGCAGGCGTATAACGAAATTCAGTACGACGCTAACCACTCACTGTGGAACAACATCGCCGACCGCGAGCTGGATGTGCAGTTCTTCCACGTTGGCATGGGCTTTAAGCGCCGCATTCGCATGTTCTCCGTGGACGCCGCCAGCCGCGAGGCGCGGGAAATCCACTTCCGTCCGGAACTGTTTAATTATCACAACGCCAACGTGGATACCCAGCAGCTGGTGGGTAAAACCGACCTCGGCTTTGCCGGTTTCCGCGCCTTTAAAAAGCCGGAGCTGGCGCGACGCGACATCGTTTCTTTCCTCGGTGCCAGCTACTTCCGCGCGGTAGATGAAACCTACCAATATGGCCTGTCAGCCCGTGGCGTCGCGGTTAACACCTTCAGCAATGGCCAGGAAGAGTTTCCCGACTTCACCGCCTTCTGGTTCGAAACACCCAAAGCTGAAGACACCACCTTTGTGGTGTATGCACTGCTGGACGGGGCCAGCGTCACCGGTGCCTACAAATTCACCATCCACTGCGAAGAAAAACGCGTGGTGATGGAGGTGGAAAACCACCTGTTTGCGCGCAACGAGATTCGTCAGCTCGGTATTGCGCCAATGACCAGCATGTTCAGCTGCGGCACCAACGAGCGCCGCATGTGCAATACCTATCACCCGCAGATTCATGACTCCGATCGCCTGGCGATGTGGAGCGGCAGCGGCGAGTGGATTGCCCGTCCGCTGAATAACCCGCAGCGCCTGCAGTTTAATGCCTATCAGGATGAAAACCCGCGCGGCTTCGGTCTGCTGCAGCTGAACCATGATTTCAAAGATTACCAGGACGTGATTGGCTGGTATGACAAACGCCCCAGCCTGTGGGTGGAGCCGATCGGTAAATGGGGTAAAGGCGCCATCAACCTGATGGAGATCCCGACGACCGGGGAAACGCTGGATAACATCGTCTGCTTCTGGCAGCCGGCCGAGCCGGTCAAGGCTGGCAGCGAGTTTAATTTCCAGTACAAACTCTACTGGAGCCAGCTGCCGCCGGTCCGCAGCGGTCTGGCCCGCGTTGATGCCACGCGCACCGGTATTGGTGGCTTCCCGGAAGGCTGGGCACCGGGCGAACACTTCCCGGACCAGTGGTGCCGCCGCTTTGCTATCGATTTCATTGGCGGCGACCTGCAGGCGGCCGCGCCGAAAGGCATCGAACCGGTAATCACCGTGTCGTCCGGCACCTTCAAACAGGTGGAGATTCTCTACGTCGAACCGCTGAAAGGTTACCGTATCCTGTTTGACTGGTATCCGAACAGCGACTCAACCAAACCGGTGGATATGCGCCTGTTCCTGCGCACCAAAGATGAGACGCTGAGCGAAACCTGGCTGTATCAGTACTTCCCGCCACCGCCCGATCAGCGCAAGTACACCGACGACCGGCAGATGACGCCGGGCTAACCTGCACGGCGAGGCCAACACCTCGCCGTTAGTTTTTCTGCATGCCGACGTGCGGAATATTATCTTCCAGATAAACGTCCGTGACCGCCCGGAAGCCCAGGCGACCATAAAAGCCTTCCAGATGCGCCTGCGCGGACAGATATACCGCCCGCTGCGGCCAGTGCTGTTCGCAGCTGTTCAGCGCCTGCTCCATCAGCCGATAGCCCAGTTTCAGGCCGCGCGCCTCTTCCGACACAATCACCCGACCAATGGTCACCGGCGAAGAAGCCAGCGCGGGCGTCAGCAGACGCGCATAGGCCAGCAGTTTGCCATCAAGAAAGCCCAGCAGATGGCGGTTATCAGCCGTCAAATCCTGGCCATCTATATCCTGATACGGACAGGCCTGTTCGACGATAAACACCTGATTGCGCAGCGCCAGCACGGTATACAGCTGCTGCGCGGTCAGTTCACTGTGGTGGCAATCAAGCCATTGCATATCCATCATGCTTCCTTGTCTGAGCGAAAAAAGTGATCTTCACAGCCTATCACAGCGCATGCGCTAAACGCAGTGGGCAGCACGTAACAGGGGCGGACACGCGGAGCAATGTGATCAAACTCTCAAATTGCAGGCAAAAAAAATCAGGCCCGCAGGCCTGATTGTGAAGATGACGCGCTGTTTACATCAGCGGCTGGGCCAGCTGCACCAGCGTGATGAGCGGCTGCGGATAAACACCGAGCAGCAACACGAGGATGGCGGAGATCAGCACCACCACACCACCTGCGGTGAACGCCCAGTTGGCCGGGGTATCGCGGGTGTGCAGTTCCGGCGGGCTAAGGTACAGGCTCACCGTAACGCGCAGGTAGTAATACAGACCAATGGCGCTACCGGCGACAACCGCCGCGGTCAGCCACCACAGATGCGCGTTAACACCGGACGCGATGACGTAAAACTTACCGATAAAGCCCAGCGTCATCGGGATGCCGGCCAGCGACAGCATCATCACCGTCATCACGGCGGAGAGAATCGGACGATGCCAGAACAGACCGCGATACGAGTAAAGCGTATCCGCATCCGGACCACGGTACGGGCTCGACATCAGGCTGACCACACCGAAGGCGCCGAGGCTGCTGAACAGGTAACCGGCCAGATAGACACCGGCGGTTTCCAGTGACAGCTGATGGGTTTTCACCGCAATCAGCGCCACCAGCAGATAGCCAAGATGCGCGATAGATGAATAGCCGAGCAGACGCTTGATGTTGCTCTGCGAAATCGCCATCAGGTTACCGAACAGGATCGAGACGAAGGCAATCACACCCAGCACGGTGCGCACTGCTTCACTGTCGGTCACCGGTGCGTACATGAACAGACGCATGATGACCGCAAAGATAGCGATTTTGCTGGCGGTGGCGAGGAAGGTCGAGACCGGAGCCGGCGCGCCCTGATAAACGTCTGGCGTCCACAGATGGAACGGCACCAGCGACAGCTTAAAGCCAAGACCGATGATCATCATGCCCAGCCCGACCAGCAGCAGCGGCTGCTGAATCATGCTGTCATTCAGGCTCTTGCCGAGCTGCACAAAGCTCAGGCTGCCGGAATCGGCGTAGACCAGCGCAATACCGAAGATCAGGAACGAGGAAGCTGCAGCCGACAGAATCATGTACTTCAGCGCCGCTTCCAGCGAGCGCTTCTGACGGAAGGCGTAGCCGATAAGACCAAACAGCGGCAGCGACAGCAGTTCGATACCGATGAACAGCGCCGCCAGGTGGTTGGCGCTGGCCAGCACGATCCCGCCCAGCGCCGCGATCAGCACCAGCAGATAGAACTCATCTTTGTTGTCCGGGAAACCGGCCAGCCACGGATAAGCAAAGGTGCAGGTTGCCAGACTCGCCAGCATCACCAGCGCGGTATAGAACATCGAATAGCCATCCACGCGCAGCAGCGGCGTGACATCCATGGCGCCCACGTGGCCCACAAACCACAGCGACAGCAGCGCGAGGTTGAGACCGATGACCGTCAGCGTGGCATTAACAAAGTGGTTGCGTCGCCACGCAATGGACAGCATCACAACCACCACCGTCAATCCGACGATTAACAGCGGTAGCAACGCGATCAATTGTTGAGGAGTTATTGTCATGGCGAATTACGGCCTTGTAGTTGAAATTGAAGCGGTAAACCACTGCTGAATATTGCTCATCGCAGCATGGGACGTGTCGAGGATTGGCTGCGGATAAACGCCCAGCAGCACCAGCAGCACGACCAGTACACCGATGGTCAGGAATTCGCGCGGCGACATTCCAGCCAGCGGCTCTTTTGATTTGGCTTCGCCGTAGTAAGCGCGCTGCATCATGATCAGCGAGTACACCGAGGCAAATACCAGGCCGAAGGTGGCAATCACGATAATCAACGGCACCACCTGATAGCTGCCGGTCAGAATCATGAACTCACCCACAAAGTTACCGGTGCCCGGCATACCGAGGTTGGCCACGGCAAAGAACAGCGACAGGCCCGGAATCCACTTGATGCGCGACCACAGGCCGCCCATCTGGCGCATGTCACGGGTATGCAGACGTTCATACAGCTGACCGCACAGGATGAACAGCGCCGCGGCCGACAGGCCGTGCGCAATCATCTGCACCACCGCGCCCTGGAACGCCAGCTGGCTGCCGGTGTAGATGGCAATCAGCACGAAGCCCATGTGCGAAATCGAGGTGTAAGCGATCAGGCGTTTGATATCGGTCTGCGAGAACGCCATCCACGCGCCGTAGAAGATACCGATGATGCCGAGCCACATGGCGATCGGCGCGAACTCCGCCGAGGCATTCGGGAACAGCGGCAGGCTAAAACGCAGCAGGCCGTAAGCCGCAGTTTTCAGCAGGATACCGGCAAGGTCAACCGAACCAGCGGTCGGTGCCTGGCTGTGGGCATCCGGCAGCCAGCCGTGCAGCGGCACCACCGGCATTTTCACCGCAAAGGCGATGAAGAAGCCGAGCATCAGCAGATACTCAACGGTGTGTGACATTGGCGTTTTCAGCAGCTCTTCATAGCTGAACGTCCAGACGCCAGTGGCGTTGTAGTGCACGAACACCAGCGCCAGAATGGCAATCAGCATAACCAGACCTGACGCCTGGGTGTAGATGAAGAATTTGGTTGCCGCGCTGATACGGGTTTTCCCGTCAGACGCTTTGTGACCCCAGAGCGCGATGAGGAAGTACATCGGCACCAGCATCATTTCCCAGAAGAAGAAGAACAGGAACATGTCGATGGCGAGGAACACGCCGATCACGCCGCCGAGAATCCACATCAGGTTGAGGTGGAAGAAGCCCTGATACTTTTCGATTTCATTCCACGAGCAGAGTACCGCCATCAAACCCAGCAGGCCGGTCAGCACCACCATCAGCAGCGACAGGCCATCCAGCGCCAGATGGAAATTAATGCCAAAGCGTGGGATCCACGACACCAGGAAAGTCGACTGCCACTGCGGCAGGCCCGCAGCCTGCGTCAGCGAATAGCCTCCCTGCAGCCACAGCTGCAGGCCCAGCGCCAGCGTCAGCCCCATGGTGATCAGGGCAATCCAGCGCGGCACCTTCGCGCCAAGGCGCTCAGCCAGCCAGCAAAGCAAGCCCCCAACAAAGGGTATAATTATTAGCCAAGGTAATAACACGGCGTACATTCCCTATTTTCGTCTTCGTTCAGGCTATCTGACGCGCCTGTTTCGCCTCGCCCGCGCGGGCAATGTTCACGTATTACTACGCGCCGGTTGCTGCGCTGACGAACACCAAACTGACTGCGTTGATCTCACCCGTGCATCAGACAATTTTGAACATTCTTACGTGGGGCGCTAAACCATCGCGCGCCCCGCTCATCAATCGTTAAATCACCAGCATCAGCGCCAGCACCACCACGGCACCGACGCTCATCGACGCGATATACCAGCGCAGATAGCCGTTCTCACTCACCACCAGACCTTTATTACCGATGCGCGACAGCAGCGCCGGCAGGTTCATCAGGGAGTTGAGCGGATCGCGCTGCAGCAGCCAGGCAATGCCAAGGTACGGTTTAACAAATACCTTGTCGTACAGCCAGTCAAAGCCCCAGGCCGCAAACCACCAGGTGCCGAAGAAACGGCCCGGCGCGCTGTTGGCGATGCGGGTGACCAGCTGACGTTTGCCCAGCCACAGCGCGGCGGCAATCAGGATACCGATAATCGCCACGGCACCCGAGGTGATTTCCAGCGCCACTTTGCCGGTTTCACCAAACTCGTTCTGTGGCAGCACGCCCGCCAGCGGAGGCGTAATCAGCGCGCCAACGAAGGTCGAGAGCACCAGCAGCACAATCAGCGGCAGGTGATGCGTAATGCCTTTACCGGCATGCGCATGAATTTTCTCTTCGCCGTGGAACACGATGAAGATCATGCGGAAGGTGTAGATTGAGGTAAGGAATGCACCCACCAGACCGGCGACCATCAGATTGATGTGACCGTTAGCCAGCGCACCGAACAGAATCTCGTCCTTACTGTAGAAGCCGGCGGTAATCAGCGGCAGCGCAGCCAGCGCGGCACCGCCCACCAGGAAGCAGACATACACCAGCGGGATGCTCTTACGCAGACCGCCCATTTTGAAAATGTTCTGCTCGTGATGACAGGCCAGAATCACGGAACCGGAGGAGAGGAACAGCAGCGCCTTGAAGAACGCATGGGTCATCAGGTGGAAAATCGCGGCGTCCCACGCCTGTACGCCCAGCGCCAGGAACATGTAGCCGATCTGACTCATGGTGGAGTAAGCCAGCACGCGTTTGATGTCGGTCTGCACCAGCGCGGCGAAGCCCGCCAGCAACAGCGTAATCGCACCAACGATACCCACCAGATGCAGCACTTCCGGCGTCAGCAGGAACAGACCGTGGGTGCGGGCAATCAGATAGACGCCTGCGGTTACCATAGTGGCAGCGTGGATCAGCGCGGAGACCGGCGTCGGACCGGCCATCGCATCGGCCAGCCATGTCTGCAACGGCAGCTGTGCCGATTTACCCACGGCACCACCCAGCAGCATCAGCGTCGCCCACTGCAGCATGTGGTTGTCCGCCGCGAAGTGCGCCGGAGCCAGCTCCATCAGCTCACGGAAGTTCAGCGTACCCAGTTCGTTGTAGAGAATGAACAGCGCAAAGGCGAGGAACACGTCACCGACACGGGTGATAATGAAGGCTTTCATCGCCGCTTTGCCGTTTTCCGGATTGCTGTAGTAGAAGCCAATCAGCAGGTAGGAACACAGCCCTACCCCTTCCCAGCCCAGGTACATCAGCATCAGGTTATCGGCCAGCACCAGCACCACCATGCTCGCGATGAACAGGTTAGTGTAAGCGAAGAAGCGTGAATAGCCCTCTTCACCGCGCATGTACCACGAAGCGAACATGTGGATGAAGAAGCCGACGCCGGTAACCACCGACAGCATGGTCAGCGACAGACCATCCAGCACCAGGTTCACTTTGATGTCAAAGTTACCGACGTGCATCCAGGTCCACAGCGCCTGGGTAAACGGCTGCTGACCCTGGCTGAAGAAGTCCATGCCCACAAATACGGTGGTCAGCGCCGCAAGGCCCACTGACCCCATCCCCACCGCAGCCGACAGGTTCTCCGACCAGCGACCACGGGAAAACGCCAATAGCAGGAAGCCAATCAGCGGAAATAATACGGTTAAATAGAGAAGATTCATCCGCGCATCTCGCTCACTGTGTCAATGTTCAGCGTCTGACGACGACGATAGAGCTGGAGCAGCAGCGCCAGACCAATACTGGCTTCCGCCGCCGCGAGGCTGATTGCCAGGATGTACATCACCTGGCCGTCGGCTTGTCCCCAGTAGCTGCCTGCCACCACCAGCGCCAGCGCCGCGGCGTTGATCATGATCTCCAGACCGATCAGCATAAACAGCAGGTTGCGGCGCAGTACCAGCGAGGTCAGGCCGAGAACAAACAGCACAGCAGCCAGAATCAGGCCGTGTTGTAACGGGATCATGCGTGCTCCTCCTTATTGGCCGCCGCGTCTGACACGCGGTTGCTCAGCACTTCGCCCTGACGATCTTCACGTCCGATATGGAACGCCACCACCAGACCGGCCAGCAGCAGCATTGACGCCAGCTCAACCGCCAGAACATACGGGCCAAACAGACTGATGCCCACCGCTTTGGCATCGATGACGGTGCCATCAATACCCTGGTCGGTCGCGGTCAGGATGGCGTAGATCATCACCACCAGCAGCAGCAGCGAGACAATGCCCGGACCGATCCACAGCGACGGCTTCAGCCATTCGCGCTCCTGATCCTGCTGGGTTTTACCCAGGTTGAGCATCATCACCACGAACACAAACAGCACCATGATGGCACCGGCATAGACGATGATCTCCAGCGCACCGGCAAAATAGGCACCCATGGAGAAGAACACGCCGGCAATCGACAGCAGCGAAACAATCAGGTACAGCAGCGCATGTACCGGATTGGTGTGGGTGATGACGCGCAATGTCGTCAGCACCGCCACCAGTCCGCAAAGATAAAACGCAAATTCCATACCTGGCTCCTTAAGGTAATAAGCCTTTAACGTCGATCGGTTTGGCTTCGTTTTCCGCGTCGCCTTTGTCTTTACCGTCGATCGCCATACCTGCCATGCGGTAGAAGTTGTACTCCGGATATTTACCCGGGCCGGAAATCAGCAGGTCTTCCTTCTCATACACCAGATCCTGACGCTTGAACTCACCGAGTTCGAAGTCCGGCGTCAGCTGAATCGCGGTGGTCGGGCACGCTTCTTCACATAAACCACAGAAGATGCAGCGCGAGAAGTTGATGCGGAAAAATTCCGGATACCAGCGGCCATCCTGCATCTCCGCTTTCTGCAGCGAAATACAGCCGACCGGGCAGGCAACGGCGCACAGGTTACAGGCTACGCAGCGCTCTTCGCCGTCCGGATCGCGCGTCAGCACGATACGGCCACGGTAGCGCGGCGGCAGATAAACCGGCTCTTCCGGATACATCTGGGTTTCGCGCTTGGCGAAGGCATGCATGCCAATCATCCAGATACTGCGCACTGTCGTGCCGAAGCCAACGACAATATCTTTTAAAGTCATCTCAAAACCCCTTACTGCGCGTTGTACAGAATCACTGCGGCAGTGGCCAGCAGGTTCAATAACGTCAACGGCAGACATACTTTCCAGCCGAACGACAGCACCTGGTCATAGCGTGGACGCGGCAGCGCAGCACGAATCAGGATAAACATCACCATAAAGAACGCCGTTTTCAGGGCGAACCAGATGAACGGCGGCAGGAACGGACCGTGCCAGCCACCGAAGAACAGGGTGACGATCAGCGCCGAAACGGTAGTAATGGCCACGTACTCACCGACAAAGAACAGGCCGAACTTCATCCCGGCATATTCGATGTGGTAACCGTCGGCCAGCTCCTGTTCCGCTTCCGGCTGGTCAAACGGATGACGGTGGCACACCGCGACGCCGGCAATACAGAAGGTCACGAAGCCAAAGAACTGCGGGATGATATTCCACAGGTGCGTCTGGCTCTCAACGATGGCGTTCAGGTTAAAGGAACCCGCCTGCGCCACCACGCCCATCAGCGACAGGCCGAGGAACACTTCATAGCTCAGGGTCTGCGCGGAGGCACGCATTGCACCGAGCAGCGAGTATTTGTTGTTACTCGACCAGCCCGCGAACAGTACGGCGTATACCGCCAGACCCGCCATCATCAGGAAGAACAGCAGACCGATGTTCAGGTCGGTGACCATCCAGCTCGGCGAAACCGGCACAATCGCAAACGCCAGCAGCAGCGAAACGAAGGCGATGACCGGTGCCAGGGTAAAGATAAAGCGATCGGTAAACGGCGGAACCCAGTCCTCTTTAAAGAACATTTTGATCATGTCCGCCGCCAGCTGCAGCGAGCCGCCCCAGCCTACACGGTTCGGTCCATAACGGTTCTGCCACAGGCCGAGCAGACGACGCTCGGCAAAGCTCATGAAGGCACCACAGGCCACCACCACCAGCAGGATGACAATGGCTTTCACCACCTGCAGGATGATGTCAATAACGTCCGGTGTCAGCCAGCTCATTGCGCTGCCTCCTGCAGTTTGTCAATTTGCGCACCCGCGAGGAACGGCGGTACACCCGGCATGCCGAGCGGCAGACCCACCTGCCCCGCCTGCAGTGCCGCAGAGAAGCGCACCGGCAGACGCAGCGTTTCACCGGCGCAAACCAGTTCCACGGACGCACCGTTGTTAACGCCCAGCTTCTCAGCATCTGCCGGGTTGATCACCAGCGCGGCCGGTGCCATGCGTTTCTGGAAGGTTGGCGAGCGCTGAGTCATCTCTTCACTACCAAACAGCTGATAGTAAGGTGCCACGCGATACTGGCTGCCGCCCACGAAGCGTGCCGGAACCTGGCTGAACCAGTCCAGTGCACTTTCGCTGGCTTCAAACAGCCGCACGCCCGGATCGCCATGACGCAGTTTGCCGCCCACTTCCGCCTGGAACTTGTTCCACGCCTGCGGTGAGTTCCAGCCTGGTGCCCAGGCAAAAGGAATCTGCGAACGCGGTGCCGACGGCTGGTTGTTACCTTCCATGGAGAAGGCAAACATGGTGTCTTTATCCTGCGGCTGACGCGGTTCGTGCACGCTGATGTTGGCGCGCGCGGCGGTACGGCCACTGGCACGATGCGGTGAACGCGCCAGTTTCTGACCACGGATGCGGAAGCTGGCGTCCGGCGCCGCGTCCTTAATCCCTTTCAGCTGCGGCAGCGCCACAATCGCGGCATCAATCACGTGATCGAGCTGCGTCCAGTCAATCTGGCGGCTCTCGACGGCGCTGTGCAGCGAATGCAGCCAGCGCCAGCTCTCCAGCATCACCACGCTATCGTCGTAGTAGGCCGGATCGTAAACCTGGAAGAAGCGCTGGGCACGACCTTCATGGTTGATGGAGGTGCCGTCGCTCTCAGCAAAGCTGGCGGTGGAGAGCACCAGACCGGCTTTCTCCAGCGTGGCCGTGCGTTGATGATCAACCACAATCACGTGCGCGGTGTTATGCAGTGCTGCATCGACGGTGGCTTTCGGCGCGTGACGGTAGAGATCGTTCTCCAGCACCACCAGCGCTTCCGCTTCGCCTTTATCCAGCTGCTCCAGCGCGCTGTCCAGCGACTGGCCGCCCATCAGGCCGAGACCAAAGCTGTTGGCCGCGCCGGCGAGGAAGGTGATACCCACGTCAGCACCGCGCGCTTTCAGCGCTTTAGCTACGTTGGCTGCCGCTTCAATCATTGCCGTGCTGCCCGAGTGGGTACCGGAAATGATCAGCGGTTTTTTCGCGCCGGCCAGCGCCTGTACCACCACGTCCAGCTTGCCATTCAGGCTACTGTCAAAGTCGCTAACCGCCGGTGCGCTGTCATCCAGCGCGTGCGCGATGGCGAAGCCCAGGCGTGCCTGATCTTCCACCGGTGCGCGATAGCTCCACGCGGCAATATCATCGAGACGGGTTTCATCAACGTTAGTGACAAACAGCGGATGTTTGGCGTGCTGACCAATGTTTAGGATGGCGGCGATCTGCCAGTCCGCAACTTTCTGAGCGGCGGCCATTTCGCGAGCTTTGCCTTTAACGGCCTGACGCACCGACAGCGCCACGCGGGCACCGACCTGAGTCAGGTCTTCACCCAGCACCAGCACGGCGTCATAGCTTTCAATTTCACGCAGCGATGGCGTATAGATACCGCCCTGCTGCAGCACTTTCAGCATCAGCTCAACCCGCGCCTGCTCAGCTGCCGGCATGCCGGTTGAGAAGTTTTCTGCGCCCACCAGTTCGCGCAGCGCGAAGTTGCTTTCAATACTGGCGCGAGGTGAACCGATACCGATCACCTTCTTCGCCTGACGCAGGATATCCGCAGCGGCATTAACCGCCTGCTCTGCGTTCAGCGTGATACGGTCGCTGCCGCGCATCTGTTCCGGATGACGCGGACGGTCTTTACGGTTCACGTAGCCATAGCCGAAACGGCCACGGTCGCACAGGAAGTAGTGGTTCACCGATCCGTTGTAGCGGTTTTCGATACGACGCAGCTCGCCGTAGCGCTCGCCCGGGCTGGTGTTACAACCCACGCTGCACTGCTGGCAGATGCTCGGCGCAAACTGCATATCCCACTTACGGTTATAGCGTTCAGAGTGGGTTTTATCGGTGAACACGCCGGTCGGGCAGATTTCTACCAGGTTACCGGAGAATTCGCTCTCCAGCGTGCCATCTTCCGGACGGCCAAAGTAGACGTTGTCATGCGCGCCGTACACGCCAAGATCTTTGCCATCGGCGTAATCTTTGTAGTAGCGCACGCAGCGGTAACAGGCGATACAGCGGTTCATCTCATGCGAGATAAACGGCCCGAGATCCTGATTCTGATGGGTACGTTTGGTAAAACGGTAGCGACGGAAGCTGTGTCCCGTCATTACCGTCATATCCTGCAGGTGACAGTTACCGCCCTCTTCGCACACCGGACAGTCGTGCGGGTGGTTGGTCATCAGCCACTCCACCACGCTTTCACGAAACTCTTTCGCTTCGCCATCGTCGATGGAGATAAAGGTGCCGTCAGACGCAGGCGTCATGCAGGACATGACGAGGCGACCACGGGTATCTTCGGCATTCTGGAATTGCTTCACCGCGCACTGGCGGCAGGCTCCTACGCTTCCCAGCGCCGGATGCCAGCAAAAATAAGGAATATCAAGGCCCAGAGACAGACACGCCTGCAGCAGGTTGTCCGCTCCGTTCACATCATATTCTTTACCGTCTACATGGATTGTAGCCATAGTGAACATGCTTCCGTAAGGCTCGTCCGCAAACGAGCGTTAAACATCTAATTCCTGCCCCGCAGCCTCAGGCCCGGGCGATTGCGTGTACGACGGCGGCTTACCAGCGCGCTTTCAGCAGGTTAGGCTGAATCCCGCCAATGGCGCGGGTATTGCCAAACACCTGCGGCGCAATGCCGGCTTCAAACTCGTCACGGAAATATTTAATCGCGCTCTGCAGTGGCTCAACGGCACCCGGTGCGTGGGCGCAGAACGTCTTGCCCGGACCGAGCTGGCGGCACAGCTGCAGCAGGGTTTCGATATCCCCCGGCTGGCCTTTTTTCTGCTCCAGCGCACGCAGGATCTTCACGCTCCATGGCAGACCGTCACGGCACGGCGTACACCAGCCGCAGGACTCGCGCGCAAAGAACTCTTCGAGGTTGCGTACCAGCGACACCATATTGATTTCGTGGTCGACCGCCATCGCCAGCGCGGTACCCAGACGGCTGCCGGCTTTGCCGATGCTGGCAAATTCCATCGGCAGGTCGAGGTGCTGCTCGGTCAGGAAGTCGGTACCGGCTCCGCCCGGTTGCCAGGCTTTGAACTTCAGGCCATCGCGCATACCGCCGGCATAATCCTCAAGGATTTCACGCGCGGTGGTGCCAAACGGCAGTTCCCACACGCCCGGATTTTTCACCCGACCGGAGAAGCCCATCATCTTGGTGCCTGTGTCTTCGCTGCTGGAGATGTTTTTGTACCACTCCACGCCATTCAGGAAGATCGCCGGGACGTTGGACAGCGTCTCAACGTTGTTAACGCAGGTCGGTTTGCCCCAGACGCCGGCACTGGCCGGGAACGGCGGCTTGGAACGCGGGTTAGCGCGGCGCCCTTCCAGCGAGTTGATCAGCGCGGTCTCTTCGCCGCAGATATAGCGGCCGGCACCGGTGTGAACAAACAGCTCGAAATCGAAGCCGGTACCAAGAATGTTTTTACCGAGATAGCCCGCGGCAGTGGCTTCGGCGATGGCACGACGCAGATTTTCCGCGGCTTCGATGTATTCACCGCGCAGGAAGATGTAGCCACGGTAGGCTTTCAGCGCAAACGCACTGATCAGCATGCCTTCCACCAGCTGGTGCGGCAACTGCTCCATCAGCAGGCGGTCTTTATAAGTGCCAGGTTCCATCTCATCGGCGTTACACAGCAGGTAACGGATGTTCATGGATTCATCATTGGGCATCAGGCTCCATTTCAGGCCGGTGCTGAAGCCCGCACCGCCGCGCCCTTTCAGGCCGGAATCCTTCACTGCAGCGACGATCTCGTCCTGGCTCATGCCCTTCAGCGCTTTATCGGCGCCAACGTAGCCGTTTTTACTGCGGTATTCATCGAACCATACTGGCTGTTTGTCGTCACGCAGACGCCAGGTCAGCGGATGGGTTTCCGCAGTACGAATGATCTGTTTAATGGTCATTGATACTGCTCCAGCAGATTGGCGATGCCTTCCGGCGTCAGGTGAACGTGGGTATCTTCATCCACCATCATGGTCGGGCCTTTGTCACAGTTGCCGAGGCAGCAGGTTGGCAGCAGCGTAAAGCGACCATCCGGCGTGGTTTGTCCTGGCTTAATGTTCAGGTTCTGCTCCAGCGCCGCCTGAATGCCCTGGTAACCGGTGATGTGGCACACCACGCTGTCGCAGTAGCGAATCACGTGGCGGCCAACCGGCGTACGGTAGATCTGGCTGTAAAACGTCGCCACACCTTCTACGTCGCTGGCCGGAATGCCCAGTACCTCAGCAATCGCGTTGATGGCACCGTCCGGCACCCAGCCGCGCTGCTTCTGCACGATCTTCAGCGCTTCAATCGACGCCGCGCGCGCATCTTCATAGTGATGTTTTTCATGCTCAATAGCGTGGTGCTCGGCCTCGCTCAGCACAAAGACCTCAGTCGGGTCGATGGTTTGAATGGCAATTTTTTGATCGTGCATAATTAGCGGTCCACGTCTGACATAACAAAATCGATACTACCGAGGTACACGATCAGGTCGGATACCAGGCTGCCGCGGATCACCGAAGGGATCTGCTGCAGATGCGGGAAGCTCGGCGTACGCACGCGGGTGCGGTAGCTCATGGTGCTGCCATCGCTGGTCAGGTAGTAGCTGTTGATCCCTTTCGTCGCTTCAATCATCTGGAACGATTCGTTGGCCGGCATTACCGGGCCCCACGAAACCTGCAGGAAGTGCGTGATCAGGGTTTCAATGTGCTGCAGCGTGCGCTCTTTCGGTGGCGGCGTGGTCAGCGGATGATCGGCCTTGAACGGACCTTCCGGCATGTTTTTCAGGCACTGCTCAAGGATACGCAGCGACTGCCACATCTCTTCCATCTTCAGCTGCACGCGGGTGTAAGCGTCGCTGATACCGGCGCCGACCGGCACCTCGAAGTCGAAGTTTTCATAGCCGGAATAGGGACGCCATTTACGCACGTCGAAGTCCAGACCGGTAGCGCGCAGACCGGCACCGGTGGTGCCCCACGCCAGCGCTTCGTCCATGTTATAGGCGGCCACACCCTGCGAACGGCCCATCAGCACGGTGTTGCGCAGCGCAGCTTTGTCGTACTCTTTCAGACGCTTCGGCATCCAGTCGAGGAACTCGCGCAGCAGACGTTCCCAGCCTTTCGGCAGATCGTGCGCCACACCGCCGATGCGGAACCACGCCGGGTGCATACGGAAACCGGTGATCGCTTCCACCACGTCATAAATTTTCTGACGGTCGGTAAAGGCAAAGAACACCGGCGTCATGGCACCGACGTCCTGAATAAAGGTGGAGATGTACAGCAGGTGGCTGTTGATACGGAACAGCTCTGACAGCATCACGCGAATCACATTCACGCGATCCGGTACGGTGATGCCCGCCAGCTTTTCCACCGCCAGTACGTACGGCATTTCGTTTACGCAACCGCCGAGGTACTCGATACGGTCGGTATACGGAATATAGCTGTGCCACGACTGACGCTCGCCCATCTTCTCCGCGCCGCGGTGGTGATAACCCACGTCCGGCACGCAGTCGACGATCTCTTCGCCATCCAGCTGCAGAATGATGCGGAACGCACCGTGCGCTGAAGGGTGGTTCGGACCGAGGTTGAGGAACATGAAGTCCTCATTGGTGGTGCCACGCTTCATGCCCCAGTCTTCCGGCTTGAAGGTCAGTGACTCCATCTCCAGATCTTCTTTCTGCTTAGTCAGCGTGAAAGGATCGAACTCGGTGGCGCGCGCCGGGTAGTCTTTACGCAGCGGGTGCCCTTCCCAGGTCTGCGGCATCATGATGCGCGTCAGGTGCGGGTGGCCGTTGAAGGTGATACCAAACATCTCCCAGGTTTCGCGCTCGTACCAGTTGGCGTTGGCGAAAATTTTGGTGATGGTGGGCACATTCAGATCGTTTTCAGACAGCGCCACCTTGAGCATGATGTCGCGGTTGCGTTCAATCGACAGCAGGTGATAGAAAACGGAAAAATCCGCGGCGGGCAGACCGGCGCGGTGGGTACGTAAACGCTCATCGAAACCGTGCAGGTCATAGAGCATGACGTACGGCTTCGGCAGCTTACGCAGGAATTCAATGATTTCCAGTAGCTGTTCACGCTTCACCCAGACGACCGGAATGCCGGTGCGGGTGGCCTGAACGGTAAAGGCATCCGGCCCAAAACGGTTACGCAGCTCGCCGATCACCGGATCATCCAGGTGATCCCGGGTTTGCCATGCAGGCTGAGCGAGATCTTGCGTGGTTAAATCTGTCATACGTTACTCACCATTCCGGCCTGTAATCAGGCACTCAAAAGAAGGCGTCAGGATGGCGGCACACACTACGTTGTCATTATCTGCTGCGGCCGTGGCTCCATCCGTGTACGGGGTGCTTAAACTTCGTCTGGGGTTCTCAGGTTGGTGACGGCAATACGCTCACCGCGCTTTCTTTCACGCTCAGACTGCATATTGGCGCGATACACGCCCTGATCGCCAACCACCCACGAGAGTGGACGACGTTCTTTGCCGATGGACTCACGCAGCAGCAGCAGCGCCTGCATGTAAGCTTCCGGACGTGGCGGACAACCCGGGATATACACATCAACCGGCAGGAATTTATCCACACCCTGTACCACCGAATAGATGTCATACATGCCGCCGGAATTGGCGCAGGCCCCCATCGAAATCACCCATTTTGGTTCCAGCATCTGGTCATACAAACGCTGAATCACCGGCGCCATTTTGGTAAACGGCGTACCGGCGATCACCATAAAGTCAGCCTGACGTGGCGAGGCGCGCATTACTTCCGCACCGAAACGCGCCACATCATGTACTGCGGTGAATGACGTGGTCATTTCCACGTAGCAACAGGAAAGGCCGAAGTTATACGGCCAGAGAGAGTTTTTACGACCCCAGTTCACCATGTCATGCAGGGCGTGCTCAAGCTTGCCCATATAGACGCTGCGATGAACGTGCTGCTCCAGAGGATCGGTAACAATCTCCTGTTTCTGCAGGGGATAACGGTCGTTATCGCCCCCGTTCGGGTCTACGCGTGTCAGCGTGTAGTCCATCTTATTGCCTCGCTTTTACTGCTTATGAGGGTTGGTGTGACTGTGGCTGACCGGGCTCGATTTGACGACTACGCGACGACGCGCAGGCGCCCAATCCAGCGCACCGATGCGCACCAGATAAACCAGGCCTGCCAGGAGCACCAAAATGAAAATTGCGGCTTCGACAAAGCCGACCCAGCCGCTTTCGCGAATGGAGGTCGACCATGCGTATAGATAGAGGGCTTCGACGTCGAAAATGACGAAAAACATCGCAACCAGATAGAATTTTGCCGAGAGGCGGATATGGGTATCACCGACGGATTCGATACCGGATTCAAACGGCGTGTCTTTATGGCGCGCGCGTGCACGTCCACCTAACAACCAGCCACCGGTTAACATAAAGGCACACAGGCCAAACGCGATAACAATGAAAACAATAAACGCCCAGTGATGAGCGATGACTTCTGTGGTTGTTGACATACTCTTTGCTTACTCATCAAAAGTGGCGATGGCATCCTGCACTGTCGCAGCAAACACACCACATCGATTCAAGGGAAGGATAAAAAACCTTATAAACTTTGCTGTCTTTATCAATTAAGCAGCAATTTTATGGGGTTTTTTACTCCTTTCTATAACCTTTTGTCAACTTTGACAAAAGTATCCAAACATTAATTTACACCCGCATCATATTATTAACATATGCACCCCTGAGCGCCAGCTAAATCGCTTCAGTTTGTACGGTTAATTTCAGTGTAGCGGGTATTCACATGCAGGGATCGTGCATTTAACAATCATAGTTTGACAGGTCTTGCGCGGATTTCCCCCCCCCTTATCGGGGGTATTTTTTTGATCCAGAACACATATTGACGTTTTTTGCTGGAAAAACCGGCAGGCGGTCTGGCGACAGGCAGAGATAAAGTTGGCACGAAATGATAAATAAATTCCGCGCAGGATGAAAATGAAACACATTTCACTTTTCAGGAAGTTAGTGAAATTATCAGGTGCAAATCGTGCTAAAAAAGCGGAAATAACCGCCATAAAAAAAGCCTTAGCTGATTTTCATCAGGCTAAGGCTTTTTTCTCTAACTTTTAACAATTATCTGGCATGCCGGTTGTGCCGGATCACCAGTAACGGTCAACCTTACTCTTCATCATCCAGCAGCAGCGTACCGTCCGGATTCGCGCTCAGATTGTAAGGATCGTTAGTGGACTGCATCGCGTTGAAGATGGCCAGTGCCAGCTCATTATCGCTGTCCGGATTACGGCACAGCAGATATTGCGTATCCGGCAGCACCGGCAGGCCTTCTGCCGCCCCCATCACGCGCAGCTCCGGGCTCATCATTTCAACCGGACGCGCGGTGACACCCAGCCCCGCTTTTACCGCCGCACGTACCGCCGCCAGCGTGGAAGCCACGTAGGAGATACGCCACGGGATACCCGCTTCGTTGAGATGATCGATCGCCATGTCACGGTACGGGCTTGGCTCGTCCAGCAGCACCAGCGGAATGGCTTCACCGCGCTGGAAAATATAGTCTGCCGCGCAGTACCACAGCGTTGGCGAGGTGCGCAGCACCTGGTAGGTGAAGTTACCCGGACTGGAGGTGGTCACCACCAAATCCACTTCGCCCTGGTTCAGCATCTCCATCATAAACGGATTACGCTTCACGCGGACGTCGATTGCCAGTTTCGGATACACTGACGTTACGCGGTTAAGCAGAAACGGCAGAATGGTATCAGAGGTATCGTCAGACGCGCCAATCGTCAGCACGCCCTGGATATTGCTGTACATTAAAGAAGTGCAGGCTTCATCGTTGAAACGCAGGATCTTCCTGGCGTAGCCAAGCAGCTGAATGCCATGCTCAGTCAGCAATTTGTTACGTCCATGTCTGGCAAACAGCTCTTTACCTACCAATTGTTCCAGACGTTGCATCTGCTGGCTTACGGCTGATTGCGTTCTGCATACTGCTGCAGCGGCGGCTGCAAAGGTATTCAGGTCAGCAACGGCGACAAAAGTACGCAGCAGATCGAGGTCGAGATTCAGTATCGGACGATTTGCATTAGTCATGTTATTTCTTCACTTATAAGATTTTTTGAAACTACTACCCTGGTGTATTACCATACTTATCAAAGAGATAAGTGGTAATGGTGCTTAATGATCGCCCTGTGTGAAGGCGCTCATGAAAAAAACGAGTCAGGCGGATGCCGACGAACACATCACCGCAAAACGGGCAATGGCGTCGTAAAAGTCAGAACAACTTCCTGGGCCAGGGACGTCAGTAGAACGTTGCTGGAAGCTGTGTAGTTGCCTGGTTTCCCGCCAAACTGTCCTGCGGGGCAAAAAGGAATAACATCTTGTTATGCTGATGCGAAGCGATAAAGTGCATCAAATAATAAATTATACTTAATCATTTTTACGCTATAAATGGAAATGTTTTTGTTCAAAACATCGTAATTTTTGACCAAAAGCCATTTCCGGCACATCCTGCCACAACGCTGCTGATTTTTTAACCCGCCTGGTTCTTAAACTGAATAATAAGCGTTAAAGTGACAGCGTAAATGCTATTTAAGCCGCTGCCACGCGGTTTTATCCCCGGCTGACGGGGCCTGGTTTCAACCGCCTGGCAAAGCAAATAACCGTCGTCATCGCCTCATGCCAGATAGTGCTTAATCATTGCTGCACATTTTTTCGGCATCTAACAAGATTCCTTTAACTATTTCATCAAGTCGCTAACCATTCCTCAGACCGCAGTTAAATGAAAAATTGCTGAATGGCGCGGCGCGCGGCTGGATATCCCGGTTTACAGGCGACCCGATCAGCGCAAGCATTTAATGTTGATTCCTGCCATTTTAATAGATAATTAAACCAGTTTTAATAGTTAAAAATGCGTTTCGCGCCACTGAATCCGGCAAAGCCTGGCTATCGCGCCAAAACCCAGCGCTGCCCTTCTTTTGTTACGGTGAGAGGAGTAAATTGAGCAGGTTTGATTTTAGTGGCAGGTTAAAAGGACTCTGCCCATTAAGGCGGTAACGATGAATTTTCAAATTGATAAATCCGGCAAGCTGGAAAATGTCTGTTACGACATTCGTGGCCCGGTACTGAAAGAAGCTAAACGTCTCGAAGAAGAAGGCAACAAAGTTCTCAAACTCAACATCGGCAACCCTGCCCCGTTTGGTTTTGAAGCCCCTGATGAAATCCTGGTAGACGTGATTCGTAACCTGCCGAGCGCGCAAGGCTATTGCGACTCGAAAGGTCTCTATTCAGCACGTAAAGCCATCATGCAGCACTACCAGGCGCGCGACATGCGCGACGTTACGGTAGAAGATATCTATATTGGCAACGGTGTGTCTGAACTGATCGTGCAGGCGATGCAGGCGCTGCTGAACAGCGGCGATGAGATGCTGGTGCCCGCGCCAGATTATCCGCTGTGGACGGCGGCGGTTTCGCTGTCGAGCGGCAAAGCGGTGCACTATCTGTGCGACGAATCCGCGGGCTGGTTCCCGGATCTGGATGATATCCGCAGCAAAATCACGCCGCGTACCCGCGGAATCGTGATCATCAACCCCAACAACCCGACCGGTGCGGTGTACAGTAAAGAGCTGCTGCTGGAGATTGTGGAGATCGCCCGCCAGCATAACCTGATCATCTTCGCCGACGAGATCTACGACAAGATTCTGTATGACGAAGCCCAGCATCATTCGATTGCCGCGCTGGCACCGGATCTGCTGACCGTGACCTTCAACGGGCTGTCCAAAACCTACCGCGTGGCGGGTTTCCGCCAGGGCTGGATGGTGCTGAACGGACCGAAGAAGCACGCCAAAGGCTATATTGAAGGTCTGGAGATGCTGGCCTCGATGCGTCTGTGCGCTAACGTGCCAGCGCAGCATGCCATACAGACTGCGCTGGGCGGCTATCAGAGCATCAGCGAGTTTATCGCGCCGGGTGGACGGCTGTTCGAGCAGCGCCAGCGCGCCTGGGAACTGATTAACGATATTCCCGGCGTCAGCTGCGTGAAGCCGCAGGGCGCGCTCTATATGTTCCCGCGCATCGATGCGAAAAAATTCAACATCATGGACGACCAGAAAATGGTGCTGGATTTCCTGCTGCAGGAAAAAGTACTGCTGGTGCAGGGCACCGCCTTTAACTGGCCGTGGCCGGATCACGTGCGCATCGTTACCCTGCCGCGCGTGGACGACCTCGAGATGGCCATCAACAAGTTTGGTCGCTTCCTGCAAGGCTATCGTCAGTAATCTGTGACGCGTATACTGTTTGACTTTCGGGGAGCCGCACAAGCTCCCCGCCGTGCAACAGGAACCGTCCATGACCCGTAGCCACTTTTTCGCCCATCTCTCCCGCCTGAAACTCATCAACCGCTGGCCGCTGATGCGCAATGTGCGCACGGAAAATGTCTCCGAGCACAGTCTGCAGGTCGCCATGGTGGCGCATGCGCTGGCCATCATTAAAAACAAAAAATTTAACGGCAATCTGAATGCCGATCGCATCGCCATGCTGGCGCTGTATCACGATGCCAGCGAAGTGCTGACCGGCGATTTGCCTACGCCGGTAAAGTATTACAACGCGCAGATTGCCCATGAATACAAGAAGATCGAAAAGATTGCGCAGCACAAGCTGATTGAGATGCTGCCACCTGAGTTGCAGGACGCGTATCGTCCGCTGCTGGATGAGCACCTGCATAGCGAGAGCGAGCAGGCGGTGGTGAAACAGGCTGATGCGCTGTGCGCCTACCTCAAGTGCCTTGAAGAATTGTCGGCCGGCAACAACGAGTTTCTGCTGGCCAAAGCCCGTCTGGAGAAGACGCTGGCGCAGCGGCGATCGCCGGAGATGGACTACTTCGTTGAAGTCTTCATCCCCAGCTTCAGCCTGTCGCTGGATGAAATTTCCCAGGATACGCCGCTGTAACCTGCGCCACTCAGCGTGGGCTGTTTCAGGCGGGCATCGTCACGCTGAAATAACCGTCCGGCTGTTTACTGATGTGCAGCGGCTGCAGATTTTCCACCTGCAGCGCCACTTCGCTCAGGCGCGGCGCATCGGCCGGCGGATTGACCGCCACCACCGCGCTGCCCGCTTCCAGCCCGGCGATAATGCCCGCCGGTGCATCTTCCACTACCACGCATTCTGGCGCAGAAAGCCCGAGCCGCTCAGCACCCAGCAAATAAGGTTCAGGGTTGGGCTTACCGAATTTAATGTCCTCGGCGGTAATAAATACCTCCGGCAGCGGTAAGCCGGCCGCTTTGTGGCGGGCGTGCGCCACCGGGATCGATCCCGAGGTCACAATCGCCCAGGGAATGTCGAGTGCGTTCAGGGTGGCCAGCAACGCGTGTGCACCGGCAATCGCCTGCACGCCTGCCGTGTCTTCTGCTTCCAGCTGCTCCAGCCAGCGAAATTCAGCCTGGATCGCTGCTTCAGACTGGCCCGCCATAAAGTGGCGCAGCGAATTGATCGCCGGTTTGCCGTGAATGTAGTCCAGCACCTGCTGCGCGGCCAGGCCGTGGCGCGCGCCCCAGCGTGACCAGGCGCGATTCACGGCCGGCAGTGAATCCACCAGCGTCCCGTCTAAATCAAACAGAAAACCCCTGTACTTCACACGTTGCTCCTTATTCAGGCATTGAGGATTTGCGCGATCTCATTCTCGCTGAGGTGATACTGACGCGGACAAGTGTGCCACACCGCCAGCATGCGTTGGTATTTTTCCCACATCGGGGTTTGCGCATTGAAGCCGTGGGTGCCGGAATCGAAATGGGTATAGCGCCCTTCCACGTTAACCATAAAGCGCACATAGCCGAGGTAACGCGCTTCGGTGGCCGCGTCGAAGCCGAGAAACGCCAGGCGACGCTCTTCAATGTTGCACGGCGCTTTGTGATTGGACCAGGAAACATGCAGCGCATGATGCATTTCCATAATGTCGATCAGCGTACGGCAGGTCGCCTCGCTCAGCTCGCCGAACTCTTTGTCCAGCTCGCGCAATTGCAGTCCATAGCCGCGTTCAATAATGGTCTGATAGCGGCGATAGCGCTCGGCGTTATCCGGCTCAAGCATCGCCATTATCTGGTATTGATTAGAAAGAATCAGTCGCTGTGCATGGGTCATTTCCATGGTTTACTCCCGGGCCGCAGGGCCGCTTAAGATTTAAACAATGCAGAAATGATTACACAACGAAAGCGATGCGTGTATGTCCGCATCACTATTCTTTGATTTGAACCGGGATTGGGCGCAAATTCTCTGGCAGAGAAAAGCGCCATTTGATCAAAGATCGTCGAGGAAAGTACGGTCGAGCTGCTTAAAAGCACGCTTGAGCACATCCGCCAGCGCCTGGTAAGTCGGCTTGCCGTCAACGGGGGCAATGGCCTGTCCGGCCTCTTCCAGTTTGGCGCGCACTTCGTGGAACCAGTGCAACAGCGTTGGCGGCAGCGGCGTGACGGAACGTTTACCCAGCCACCATAATCCCTGCATCGGCAGGCTACAGGCAAACAGCGCGGTGGCAATCGCCGGACCGAGCTGCCCGCCGAGCGCGATTTGCCACGTCAGCGTAAAAATGGCCAGCGGTGGCATAAAGCGAATCGCAAAGCGGGTTGCCGTCACCACACGGTTCTCAGGAAACACCGGTGCCAGACGTTTGTCGGCGGGCCAGGTTTTCATGTAGTGCTGGCCGCGCTGAAATAAGCCGAACCAGCCTGGATTGCCTGCGTCATTCGCCATGGTAGACCTCAACTATTACTGCAACATTTAAAAAAATTTCATAACTACACAACTTTACGTGACATCCTTCAAAAGATTTTGTCTTTGCGGGTCACAGTGGGTATTCTGACGCCGTTTTTGCAACATTACCGGAAGCCGCAGCGCAATAAAAGAGCGCGCTGGAGCCATGTTTCGCTTCGTGGATTTCAAAAATCTGCGTAAAATTACCGAAATTTTTTGCGTGTCGTTTCTTTTTTGACTAGCGCATGATGTTAATCATTAATCTACAAGCTTTCATAGGCTACGCTGTTAGTCTGATTGCGTTATTTTTAGCCACTATTTAACAAAATAGGTACTTCCATGTCGACGAAGTTAGTACTGGTCCTCAACTGCGGCAGCTCCTCTCTTAAGTTTGCCATTCTCAATCCAGCCAGCGGTGACGAATACCTTTCCGGTCTGGCGGAGTGTTTCCACCTGCCGGAAGCGCGCATCAAGTGGAAACTGGACGGCAGCAAACAGGAAGCCCCGCTCGGCGCGGGCGCAGCGCACAGCGAAGCGCTGAACTTCATCGTTAAAACTATTCTGGCACAAAAACCAGAGCTTTCGGCACAAATCGCTGCAATCGGCCATCGTATCGTTCACGGCGGCGAGCAGCTGACGCAATCGGTGGTGATTGACGAGTCCGTCATTCAGGGCATCAAAGACGCGTCGTCCTTCGCGCCACTGCACAATCCGGCGCACCTGATCGGTATCGACGAAGCCATGAAAAACTTCCCGCACCTGTCGGATAAAAATGTCGCCGTTTTCGACACCGCCTTCCATCAGACTATGCCGGAAGAGTCCTATCTCTATGCCCTGCCGTACAACCTGTATAAAGAGCACGGCGTGCGCCGCTACGGCGCGCACGGCACCAGTCACTACTATGTGACGCAGGAAGCCGCCAAAATGCTGAACAAGCCGGTCAGCGAGCTGAACATCATCACCTGCCATCTCGGCAACGGCGGTTCTGTGGCGGCCATCCGTAACGGCCAGTGCGTAGATACCTCAATGGGTCTGACGCCGCTGGAAGGTCTGGTGATGGGCACCCGCAGCGGTGACATCGATCCGGCTATCGTCTTCTTCCTGCACGATACGCTGGGCATGAGCGTGGATGCGATCAACAAACTGCTGACCAAAGAGTCCGGCCTGCTCGGCCTGACCGAAGTCACCAGCGACTGCCGTTACGTAGAAGACAACTACGCCACCAAAGACGATGCCAAACGCGCGATGGATGTGTTCTGTCACCGCCTGGCGAAGTACATCGGCAGCTACACCGCGCTGATGGAAGGCCGTCTGGATGCGGTGGTGTTTACTGGCGGTATCGGTGAAAACGCGGCGATGGTACGTGAACTGGCGCTGGACAAACTGGGTCTGCTTGGCTTCGAGGTTGACCACGAGCGCAACCTGGCTGCACGCTTCGGCAAGTCCGGCTTCATCAATAAAGAGGGGACCCGCCCGGCGGTGGTGATTCCAACCAATGAAGAGTGGGTCATCGCCCAGGACGCCGCGCGCCTCACCGCGTAATGTTTCTCTCCGTCAGCTTCGGCTGACGGTGTTGTTTTTGACACCCTGTAACACCGCGAGGTTTCTATAGTGTCACGTACAATTATGCTTATTCCTACCGGCACCAGCGTCGGCCTGACCAGCGTCAGCCTTGGCGTGATTCGTGCCATGGAGCGCAAAGGCGTGCGCCTGAGCGTGTTCAAACCGATCGCCCAGCCGCGCGCCGGCGGCGATGCGCCAGATCAGACCACCACCATCATTCGCAAAAACTCCGCTATTCCGGCCGCGGTTCCGCTGCCGATGTCCCGCGTTGAGTCGCTGCTGGGTTCTAACCAGCAGGATGTGCTGATGGAAGAGATCATCGCCAACTACCACGCCAACGCCAAAGATGCGGAAGTGGTGCTGGTGGAAGGCCTGGTTCCGACGCGCAAACATCAGTTTGCCTCGGCGCTGAACTATGAAATTGCCAAAACGCTGAACGCGGAGATCGTCTTCGTCATGTCGCTGGGTAACGACTCACCGGCACAGCTGAAAGAGCGCATCGAACTGACGCAGAGCAGCTTCGGCGGCAGCAAAAACAAAAACATCACCGGCGTCATCATCAACAAACTCAATGCGCCAGTGGATGAGCAGGGCCGTACCCGTCCGGATCTGTCAGAAATTTTCGACGACTCCTCGAAAGCCAGCATCGCCAACATCGATCCTAAGCAGCTGTTCGCTAACAGCCCGCTGCCGGTGCTGGGCTGCGTGCCGTGGAGCTTTGATCTGATCGCGACGCGCGCCATTGATATGTGCCGCCATCTCAACGCGGAGATCATCAACGAAGGTGAAATCCATACGCGTCGCGTCAAATCCGTCACCTTCTGCGCGCGCAGCATCCCGCATATGCTGGAGCACTTCCGTCCAGGCTCGCTGCTGGTGACCTCAGCCGACCGTCCTGACGTGCTGGTGGCGGCCTGTCTGGCGGCGATGAACGGCATCGAAATTGGTGCAGTGCTGCTGACCGGCGGCTATCAGATTGAAGCGCCGATCGCCCGTCTGTGCGAACGCGCCTTCCAGACCGGCCTGCCGGTGTTCATGGTAAAAACCAACACCTGGCAAACCTCGCTCAGCCTGCAGAGCTTCAATCTGGAAGTGCCGGCTGACGACACGCAGCGCATTGAAAAAGTGCAGGAGTACGTGGCCGGCTTTATCAATGCTGACTGGGTTGAATCACTGACCGCCACATCCGAACGCAGCCGTCGTCTGTCACCGCCGGCATTCCGTTATCAGCTCACCGAGCTGGCGCGTAAAGCCGGCAAGCGCATCGTCCTGCCGGAAGGCGACGAACCGCGCACCGTTAAAGCGGCGGCGATTTGTGCCGAGCGCGGCATCGCCACCTGTGTGCTGCTGGGCAATCCGGATGAGATTCAGCGCGTGGCCGCAGCGCAGGGCGTTGAGCTCGGCAAAGGCATTGAAATTGTCGATCCGCAGGTGGTGCGTGACAACTACGTGCCGCGCCTGGTTGAGCTGCGTAAGAGCAAAGGCATGACCGAAGTGGTCGCGCAGGAGCAGCTGGAAGATAACGTAGTGCTGGGCACCATGATGCTGGAAAGCGGCGAAGTTGACGGTCTGGTCTCGGGCGCGGTTCACACCACCGCCAACACCATTCGTCCGCCGTTGCAGCTGATCAAAACCGCGCCCAACAGCTCGCTGGTCTCCTCAGTGTTCTTCATGCTGCTGCCAGAACAGGTGCTGGTGTACGGTGACTGCGCCATCAACCCGGATCCTAATCCGGAACAGCTGGCCGAGATCGCGATTCAGTCTGCCGACTCCGCCAAAGCCTTCGGCATCGATCCACGCGTAGCGATGATCTCCTACTCTACCGGTAACTCCGGTGCCGGTAGTGACGTAGAGAAAGTGCGTGAAGCAACGCGCATTGCGCAGGAAAAACGCCCGGATCTGGTGATCGATGGCCCGCTGCAGTACGACGCCGCGATCATGGAAGACGTCGCCAAGTCTAAAGCGCCGAACTCAGCGGTGGCCGGACGTGCGACGGTATTTATCTTCCCGGATCTCAACACCGGTAACACCACTTACAAAGCGGTGCAGCGCTCTGCCGACCTGATCTCCATCGGGCCGATGCTGCAGGGCATGCGCAAACCGGTTAACGACCTGTCACGCGGTGCGCTGGTCGATGATATCGTCTACACCATTGCGCTGACGGCGATTCAGTCGCAGCAGGCTGAAGGCTAATCCCCTTCCCCGCTCCGCATCAGCACGCCCGCCCGGGCGTGCTTTTTTTTATCCTGCGCCACAACCCTGCCCGTATAAACGCACTGGCAAAATCCCGCCTGCGCGCTAACACTGATTACACTCTCCCGCGACTTACGAGGTCAGCAATGAGCAACAGTGATGTGCACAGCCGTCGGTTACAGGCCACGCCGCGTGGTGTGGGCGTGATGTGTGATTTCTTTGCGGCGAAAGCCGAAAACGCCACGCTGTGGGACCAGCAGGGGCGCGAATATATTGATTTCGCCGCTGGCATTGCGGTGCTCAATACCGGCCACCGGCATCCCAAAGTGCTGGCGGCGGTACAGCAGCAGCTGACGTGCTTCACCCATACCGCGTTTCAAATCGTGCCGTATGAGAACTACATTCACCTTGCGGAGCGTCTGAATGCGCTGGTGCCGATTGAAGGCGCCGTGAAAACCACCTTCTTCTCTACCGGCGCCGAGGCGGTCGAGAACGCGGTTAAAATCGCGCGCGCAGCCACCGGCCGCCCGGGGATTATCGCCTTCAGCGGCGCGTTCCACGGTCGCACCAATATGACCATGGCGCTGACCGGCAAAGTTCTGCCTTACAAAACCGGCTTCGGCCCGTTTGCCAGCCCGGTGTTTCACGCGCGCTACCCCAATGCGCTGCATAACGTCAGCGTGCACGATGCGCTCGACAGTCTGGAGACGATTTTCCGCAGCGATATCGCGCCACAGCAGGTGGCGGCCATCATCTTTGAACCGGTTCAGGGCGAAGGCGGATTTTATGTCGCGCCGCCAGAGTTTGTGACGGCGCTGCGTCAGCTGTGCGATCGCCACGGCATCCTGCTGATCGCCGATGAAGTACAGAGCGGTTTTGCGCGCACCGGCAGGCTGTTTGCCAGCGAATATTATGAGGTGCAGCCGGATCTGATCACGCTGGCGAAAAGTCTGGCAGGCGGGTTTCCGCTATCGGCGGTAAGCGGCCGGGCCGCGGTGATGGATGCACCGGAGCCGGGCGGTCTGGGCGGCACTTATGCTGGCCATCCGCCGGCAATTGCCGCCGCGCATGCGGTGCTGGATATTATCAGTGAGGAAAACTTGTGCGAGCGTGCGCAATGGCTCGGTACGCAGCTGGCGGAAGCGTTGAACGGCGCCGGATGCCGTGCGCTGGCCGAGGTACGCGGTTATGGCTCGATGATGGCGGCGGAATTCCATGACGCCAGCGGCCGGCCCTCGGCGGAGATCGCCAAAGCGATTCAGCAGCAGGCGCTGGCCGAAGGATTGATCCTGCTGACCTGCGGCGTGCACAGCAACGTGATCCGCTTTCTTTATCCGCTAACCATTCCGGACGCCCAGTTCAGCACAGCGCTGAATATTCTCACCCATATTCTCAGCCAGCATTAAACACAAAAGGCACCCTTAGGGTGCCTTGCTGCGGAAGCGCAGGAATCAGGCTTCGCTGCTTTGCTTACTGCGCACCGCGTCACTGTTGCGGCTCAGCCACAGCGACAGGGCTTTGAGTGAATCATCGGTGAATTCATCACAGCGGGCGGTGATCTCTTCCGGCGTCATCCAGAACACTTCATCCACTTCCTCTTCCTGCATGGCAAACGGACCGTGCGACACGCAGCTGAACAGTCCACCCCATACGCGGCAGTGCTGATCTTCGAAGTAGAATTTGCCGTGCTCGGCGAACGGGACATCAGCGATGCCGAGCTCCTCTTCCGCTTCACGACGGGCGGATTCCAGCAGGTCTTCACCGCTTTGCACCACGCCGCCCGCAGTGGCATCCAGCATACCCGGCATGAAATCTTTGCTCTCGGTACGGCGTTGCACCAGAATCTTGCCCATGCCGTCGTGCACCACAATATAGGTAGCGCGATGGCGCAGACATTGCGCACGCATCTGCGCACGGCTGGCCTGCGCAATCACTTCGTTTTCTTCGCTAACGATATCCACCCACTCGATACCGTCACCTGCCGTTTGATCCACCATCCGGTAACCCTTTCTCTGTTTTCGGCGTGCCCAGCACGCGCCTGTTTGCGATGCTTTATTAGAATGAGCGCTAAGGTAAAGCGTTCTTTTCGTCGCCGCAAGGTTTTAGCGTGCTTTACCCGACTCGGCCAGCCACAGCTGCACTGAGGCGCGCTGCCACTGGAATTCTGCATAGTGCTGCAGCTTCACCGGCAGCGGATCGCCGTGCAGCGCCAGCCGGTTAATCATCACCGCCAGGTCGGTGTCGGCAATCGACCACTCGCCAAACAGGTTCTGTTGGCCGTCCGGCAGCAGGCGCTGCACCGCGGCAATCAATTTACTGGCGGCCTGTTCGCCAGCGGGCGTGAGCGGAGCAAAGCGTTCAGCAGCAAACAGCACTTCGGTAGGTCGCTCCGTGCGCAGCGCCAGTAAATCGCTGCGCAGCCACGCCTGCACTTCGCGCGCGTGGGCACGTTTTTCGCGATCGCGCGGATAGAGGCGCTCAAACTCCGGCGCCGGAAAACGCTCTTCGAGGTATTCGGCGATGGCCGAGGATTCATTCAGGCTGACATCATCAATTTGCAGCGTGGGCACACGGCAGGTCAGCGACAGGCCGCGGTATTCCTCGTCAAGCTGTGCATTGCGCGACAGGTCAACGCGCCTGACCGTAAAGGGAATGCCCTTCTCGGTAAGCGCAACATAAACTGACATGGCATACGGGCTAAAAAAACAGGAATCGGACCACAACGTAATGGCGGGATAGTTCATCAGCTGCCTCGGCTAAGCGTCAGGTGTGCATCATGTTTACCGATTTTTGCCGGCTAAGGCAATGGCGGGCTGGTCCGATGTTTTGCCGCAGGACCACGGCAAACTGGCGGTTTTTCATCATAAGCGTAAGCGCTGTCACGCCGCAGCGGCACTTCTCTTCTATGCTCAATTCAGAGCAGATAATTAATGACAGGGAGACTAAACATGCACCTGCTTATTACCGGTGGTACCGGCTTGATAGGTCGCCATTTAATTCCGCGCCTGCTGCAGCTGGGCCATCAGGTGAATGTGGTAACGCGTGACGTGGCGGCTGCGCGGGAAAAACTCGATGCGCGCGTGATGCTGTGGTCGGGCATTAACCAGCAGTCCGATCTCAATGCTATTGACGGCGTCATCAATCTGGCGGGAGAACCGATTGCCGACAAGCGCTGGACCGAGCAGCAGAAGCAGCGCCTGTGCGAAAGCCGCTGGCAAATCACTGAACAGATCGTCTCGCTGATCCACGCCAGCAGCAATCCGCCGCGCCTGTTGATTTCCGGCTCGGCCACCGGCTTTTATGGTGATACCGGCGATGTGGTGGTGACCGAGGACGATCCGGGCCACGAGGAGTTTACCCACACCCTGTGCGCCCGCTGGGAGCAGCTGGCGCTGAAGGCGCAAAGCGAGCGCACCCGCGTGTGCCTGCTGCGCACCGGCGTGGTGCTGGCGCGCGAAGGTGGCGCGCTGAGCAAAATGAAGCTGCCGTTCAAACTTGGCGTCGGCGGACCGATTGGCAGCGGCAAACAGTACCTGCCGTGGATCCACGTGGACGATCTGGTCAACGCCATCCTGTGGTTGATAGATAACGATCAGTTGCAGGGCCCGTTCAACATGGTGGCGCCTTACGCGGTGCGCAACGAGCAGTTCGCCGCCACGCTGGGCCAGGTGATGCACCGTCCGGCCTTTATGCGCACCCCGGCGAGCGCCATCAAACTGATGATGGGAGAATCCGCCGTGCTGGTGCTGGGCGGGCAGCACGTGCTGCCGAAGCGGCTGGAGGAGTCCGGCTTCGGTTTCCGCTGGTACGATTTGCAGGAAGCGCTGCAGGATGTCGCCGGCTGACGCACCTCCGCTCAGGCTTACCGCGGCGCCACGGCGGGCGTGAGGCAAAGCTGCTGCAGAAAACGCGCCGTCAACGGTCGGGTATCCTGCCTGCGCCAGACGGCATACAGCACGATCTCCAGCGCCAGATCGGGTAGCGGCATCAGCACAACGTTATCCGGTACGATGCGCGCCAGGCTGTGCTGGATCAGGGTGAAACCCAGCCCGGCTTCGACACAGGCAAGCGCGGCCAGCGGACCATTCACTTCAAAACGAATATCCGGCTGGAAGCCGGCGCGCTGGCAGGCTGCCAGCAATCGCGCCCGCGCGGCAGGGTTGAGATTTTCCTGGTCGGCAATCCACGCCCGACCGTGCAAATCAGCCGCCACAGGTGCGGTCAGCGCACTGGATGCTGGCATCGCCAGCAGCACCGGCTCGGTCGCGATCTTCTTATGCACAAAATCCGCGTCGTCGTGCGGCAGCGTATGCACAATGGCAATATCGATCGCCCCCGCCTCTAACCGGGCAATTTGCTGTGCGGAACGTAACGCATGCAGCCGGACATCAATGCCCGCCCCCGGTGCCAGCCGCGCCAGTGCCGCGGGCAGCAGGCGCGAGTGAATAGCCGCCTCCACATATCCTATATCCAGCCGCCCGACGTCACCCTGCTGCAGATGCTGCGCATACTCTTTTAGCCGTTCGTGATGCTGCAAAAAGGGCGTCACCTCGGTGAGAAAGCGCTTACCCTCATCCGTCAGGCGCAGGCGTTTCTTTTCACGGTGAAACAGCACCATGCCCAGTTCGCTTTCCAGCTGCTGAATTTGCCGGCTAAGCGGTGACGGCGAAATATGTAACCGTTCCGCAGCCTGACCAATATGCTCCAACGCCGCGACAGTAGCAAAGGCGCGCAAAATTTTTATGTCCATGACAATCCGGGTCTCAACTCTGTCAAAAATGACACTGGTCACCTTAACGGTGTTAGCGTCATTATCGCGCTGACAGCCACTGACGCAGCATTATCATCGCGCTAATCCGCCGCGAAAATTGCCGCGTTATTTGTTTAACGTGAACGAGTAAATTAGCGCACTGAGATCATTATGAGCCAGGCAATATTTTCATACACCACCGGGAAATATCAGGTCAGCGCCATCAGCGACGGCACCATGCAAGCCAGTCTGAGTTTATTAACGGACATTCACCACGACGATGCGGTCGAACTGCAACGTCAGGCAGGCATAGCACAGCCGGGCGACATCCATGTGTTTTGTTATCTGATTCGCGGTCAGGGACGCGTGATTCTGGTGGATACCGGGATGGGAAAACGCGATGCGCAGAGCGGCAAATTACTGCCTCATCTGCAGCTGGCCGGGGTGACGCCGGACGACATCGATACCCTGTTATTAACCCATGCGCACCCCGATCATATTGGCGGCTTGCTGGACAGCGCGGGTCAGCCGGTCTTTCGCCATGCCCGGCTCTGCCTCAGCCACAGCGAAGCCGCCTTCTGGCAGGATGATGCGGCGATCAGCCAGCTGAGTGAACGCGCGCAGTTAAACGCGGCGCTGGTGCGGCGCACCCTGCAGGCTTATGGCCCGCGGCTGCAGCTGATGGCGGATGAGGAGATCAGCCCGGGAATCCGTGCGCTGGCGTTGCCCGGTCATACTCCGGGGCATTGCGGGTTTCGCATTGATTCAGACGGCGAGCGTTTATTGATTTGGGGTGATATTGTGCATTACCCGCCTGTTCAGCTGGCCTGTCCGCAGGTTTCTATCGCCTTCGATATTGATCCCGTCATGGCCAGAGAGTCGCGCCAGCGTATTTTGCAGCAGGTGGCAGCGGAAAATACGGTGATTGCCGGCATGCATTTTGGCGCGTCTGGCTTTGCCAGAATCGTGGCGTTAGCGAACGGCGGTTATACGGCCAGCTATGTGTCAGCATGTGACGATGGCGAAGCGGGTGAGCCATGACCGACTAACAGGCGGATTGACGGTGACATTACACCTGACCCTCCGCCTGTTATCACTTACGCCTGTTTCGGCTGGCCGTTCGACGCCGTCAGACCGCCATCGACCGGCAGGTTAACGCCGGTGATATAACGCGCGTCGTCGCTGGCGATGAAAGCAATCGCGCTGGCGATATCTTCCGGCTCACCGGCGCGGCCCAGCGGAATACGGTCATAGAAGCGTGCAAGCAGCGCCTCATCGTTTTTCATCTCTTCGGTGAGATCGGTAAAGGTAAAGCCCGGGCAAACGGCGTTAACGCGCACGCCGTCCGTGCCATAATCCATCGCCAGCGCGCGGGTAAAATTAGTCACCGCGCCCTTTGCGGCGTTGTAGACACTCATGCCCCAGTCGCCGCCCAGTCCGGATACCGACGAGGTATTCACCACGTTGCCTTTACTGTTGAGCAGCGCGGGCATAAAGAAGTGAGTGCAGTAAAATACACCGTCGAGGTCAGTACTCATCAGCGACTTCCAGTCCGCTATCGACACTTCATGAATTTTGCCCTGCACGATGCTGCCGGCGTTATTCACCAGCACATCCACGCGCCCATACTGCTGCTGCACCTGCTCTGCCAGTTGTTTAACCTGATCCGCATCGCCGACGTCGCAGGGTGCCACCAGATGATTCTCGCCGCTCAGCGTGTTCAGCACCTGTTCCAGCTTGTCGCGGGTTCTGCCCACCAGCACCACCTGTGCGCCTTCACTGGCGAAACGCTGCGCCGCGGCGGCACCAATGCCGGATCCGGCTCCGGTAATCACCACCACTTTCTCTGCAAAGCGCGACATATTTCCTCCTGGTTATTTCGTGGTTGAAACGGTTAAGCCTGGCAGCCAGCGCGCTGAGTTCAAGCGAAGCCTGCAGATTTAACGTGGCGCTTAGTTCAGGAAATAACCGGCGGATTATCAAATAGTGCACTTTTTTGTACGGTTATTGGTCGCCCCCCCCCAGCCCGTCTACAGTTAACATTCGCCATAAAAATTTACAAAAACTGAAGATTCCGGCCCGCTGTGCCACCGCGCACGCCGGCCGGTTACGCCTTATCTTGATACTCTGTCTGGAAGCGATGATGAAAAAACGAGCCAAAACCCTGCCCGGTGTCACACGACGCCAGGTACTGACCTGGTCGACGCTGGGCGTTGCCGCTGGCGTCACCCGCGCCGCCGATGCCGTCTCCCTCAAGGGCGCCCCCGGCTGGACGCCCTTCGCCGATAACCCACCGGAACAGTTCCAGGCTCAGGGCTGGCTGTTCTTTACCGAGGAAGAAGCGCGCACCGTGGAAGCCATGGTTGACCGCATTATTCCGGCGGACGAGCTGAGCGTGGGCGGCAAAGAAGCCGGCTGCGCTGTCTTTATCGACCGCCAGCTGCACGGCTTTTATGGCACCTTCGAACGCCTCTACATGCAGGGCCCGTTTCAGCAGGGCACCACCGAGCAGGGCGACCAGTCGCCGCTGGTGCCGCAACAGCGCTATCGCCAGGGGCTGGCGGCGCTCAACCGCTACGTGCAGCAAACTTCGCAAAAGAACTTTGTCGATCTGACGCCAGCGCAGCAGGACGCGCTGCTGGCAGACATGGAAGCCGGAAAGGTGCATTTCAGCGGCTTTGATGCGCAGTCGCTGTTTCTTGAGGTGCTGAACAACACCATGGAAGGCTTCTTTGCCGATCCGATCTACGGCGGCAACAAAGACATGGTGTCGTGGAAGATGCTGGGCTTTCCCGGCGCGCGCTATGACTATCGCGAATACGTTGAGCGCCACAACGAAAATCTGGGCTTAGAGCCGATCAGCATTGCGCAATGGAAAGCACGGGGATAGATGATGAAGAAATTACCAAAAACCGATGTGGTGGTGATTGGTCTCGGCTGGGCCGGATCGATTATCGCCAATGAACTGGCCGACGAAGGCCTGGAAGTGATCGGCATTGAGCGCGGCCCATGGCGCGATACCGCGCGCGACTTCAATATTGGCACCGTCACCGACGAGCTGCGCTACGTGATGCGCGAAGAGCTGATGCTACGCACGCGGCAGAACACCTGCACCATGCGCAACAATCCGTCGCAAACCGCCCTGCCGATGCGCACCTGGGGCTCGTTCCATCCGGGCAACGGCACCGGCGGCGCGGGCAATCACTGGGCCGGCATTACCTTTCGCTTTCAGCCGGAAGAGTTTCGCCTGAAAAGCCACCTGACCGAACGCTACGGTGCCAGTGCCATTCCGGATGAGCTGGTGCTGCAGGACTGGGGCACCAGCTGGGAGGAGATGGAGCCGCACTACATGCAATTTGAGCGCGTGGCCGGCACCTCGGGTTACGCCGGCAATATTCAGGGACAGAAACGGGCGGGCGGCAATCCGTTCGAAGGCGCGCGGTCGGCCGACTACCCGACGCCGCCGCTGCGCCAGCCCTATGGTCCGACGCTGTTTGCCGAAGCAGCAAAAAATCTCGGCTACCAGCCGTTTCCGGTGCCCTCCTCGCTGGTTTCCGAGGCGTACACCAATCCCTACGGCGTCACCATGGGCCCCTGCACCTTCTGCGGCTTCTGCACCAACTACGGCTGCGCCAACTACTCGAAAGCCAGCGCCATCACCACTGTGCTGCCGGCGCTGATGCGCAAAGAGAACTTTACCGCGTATACCAACTGCGAAGTGCTGGAAGTGCTGACCGATGCCAGCGGCAAACAGGCCACCGGCGTCACCTACATCGACTCCTCCGGCGATAAGTGGGAACAGCCGGCTGATCTGGTGATCGTCGCCGCCTTTACCTTTGAAAACGTGCGCCTGATGCTGCTCTCCGGCATTGGCCAGGCCTATGATCCGGTCACAAACAAAGGCACCACCGGCCGCAATTACGCCTATCAGACCGCCAACGGCGTCACGCTGTTTTTCGACAACAAAAACTTTAACCCGTTTATCGGTGCCGGCGCGGTGGGCATGGGCATTGATGAATTTAATAACGATAATTTTGACCACAGCGGTCTGGGCTTCTTCGGCGGCGGCAGCATCCGCGTGACGCCCATCGGCTCGGCACCGATTGGCTACCGGCCGCTGCCGCCCAACACGCCCAAATGGGGCTCGAAGTGGAAGCGCGCACTGAAAGACAACTATCTCAGCACCATGTCGATTGGCTGCGAGGCCAGCAGCTACACCACGCGCACCAACTATCTGTCGCTCGATCCCAACTACAAAGATCCGCATGGCAGACCGCTGCTGCGCATTACCTTCGACTTTGCGGCGAACGATCTGAAAATGGCGCAGTACTGCACGGGTAAAGTGGCGGAAATCGCTAAATCGATGAACCCGCGCGAGATGATTGTCAAACCGATGACCGGCCACTGGAGCAGCGTGCCGTATCAGTCGTCGCACGTGGTTGGCGGCTTTATTATGGGCAGCGATCCCTCAACCAGCTCGGTCAATAAACATCTGCAGGTGTGGGATGTACCGAACCTGTTCGTGGTGGGCGCGTCAGCCTTTCCGCAAAACCCGGGCTATAACCCGACCGGCACCGTCGGCGCGCTGGCATTCAAAGCGGCGCATGCGATTCGTCACTACTATCTGCAACGTCCCGGGGAGATGATTACCGCATGAAAACACGCCTCTCTCTGTGCGCTGCCGCGCTGCTGCTCACCAGCTTTGTGTCTCACGCCCAGCCGGAATACGATCAGTACGCGCGCGGCAGCTATATCGCCACGCTGGCGGACTGCACCGCCTGCCACACCGCCGATCCGCAGCAGCCGTTTGCCGGGGGCGTCAGGTTGCAGACGCCGTTTGGTACGCTGGTCGGCGCTAACATCACGCCGGACCGCGAAACCGGCATCGGCAACTGGCGCTATGAAGATTTCCGCCGCGCCATGACCGAGGGCATCGGCCACGGCGGCAAGCGGCTGTACGGCGCGATGCCGTTCACCGCCTACACCAAAATGTCGGATAAGGATCTGCAGGATTTGTGGGCATGGATGCAGACGCTGCAGCCGATACACAACCCGGTCGAGACCAATCAGCTGCCCTTCCCTTTCAACATCCGCACCAGCCTGATGGTGTGGAACTGGATCAACTTTGACCAGGGCGCGTTCCAGCCGGACGCCCGTCAATCCGCCCAGTGGAATCGCGGTGCGTATCTGGTGCAGGGCGCGGGCCACTGCGGCACCTGCCACACGCCGAAAAATCTGCTCGGCGGCGATAAAAACGGCGCGTTTTTGCGTGGCGAAGTGGTCGAAGGCTGGATGGCGCCGGACATCACCGCGAACCCGCACAGCGGGCTGGGCAAATGGAGCCAGCAGGATATCGTCAGCTACCTGCGTACCGGCGTGAACCGTTTCGATATCGCTTCCGGTCCAATGGCCGACGCGGTGCGTCACTCCACGCAGCACTGGCGCGATGAAGATCTGCAGGCGGTGGCGGTGTACCTGAAAAGCGGTGAATCGCGTGATGAGCAAGTGCCCGCCGCACTTGCCGCGACGGACGATCGCATGAAGCTGGGCGCGCAAATCTATGCGGCGAAGTGCTCAGCCTGCCACAGCCCGGGCGGTCGCGGTGAGAAGAATATCTTTCCGCAGCTGGCGGACAATCCGTTGCTCAATCAGGAGGATGCCACCTCGCTGATTCGGGTGGTCGCCGCCGGTAGTCGCGGTGTCGATACCGATGCCCGCCCGACGGCACCGGCAATGCCGGCCTTTGCCGGCACGCTGGGTGATGAGGAGATCGCCGCAGTGGTGAGCTACATCCGCAACAGCTGGGGAAATGCCGCCGCACCGGTCAGCGCTGACGACGTGAAGAAAGTGAAACAGAAGCTGGAATAGCGCCGGGTCAGCACCGGCAGCGGCGGCTGCCGGTGCGACAGGCTCAGCTTTAGCTGCGCTGCTGCACCACCGACGACTTCACCGCTGACGCTTCCCGCGTGTGTCCCGGCTGCGGCACACGGATAATAAAGGTCAGCACGCCGGCGAACAGGTAGAGCGCGGTATAGGCCCACACTACCCCGACGATATCGAAGAACGGCAGCAGCAATGAAGCAATCGCCGGGGCCACAAAGTTACTCAGCCCGGCCGACAGATTGTAAATCGATACCGCTGCGCCCTTATGATGCGGTTCCAGCGTCGGGAACACCGCGGTCATTGGCACAAAGGCAGCGACAAAGATCCCCAGCATGATCGCCGGAATCAGCGCCACCCAGAAGTTATGCCCGGCATACAGCGGCAGGTAGTAAAACGCCAGGCTGGAGATCGCCATACCGAGGCAGCCGAACCAGCGCACCTGGCGGATCCAGCCCAGCTTCTCACCGGTAATGCCCCAGAAAATATTGGTAAAAATGGTGACGAAGAAGAACACCGCCCAAATCTGCAGCCATTCGGAAATGGTAAAGCCGAGCCGATCGACAAACAGCAGCGGCATGATGATGGCAAAACCAAACAGCGACAGCGTATTGATGATGCGGATCAGGCAGGCATAAAACACATGCTGGTTGGTGAACAGAATGGTTACGGCACGCGACATCTCCGTCATCTTATCGCGCAGCGGCAGATTAACGCGGGAACGGTCCACCGGCACGTTGCGCAGGCTGAAGTAGGCCAGCACGCCGCCGCACGCCACCCAGACAATCGCCAGCCATAAGGTGCCGGTTTCGCCCAGCATCGGGATGGTCAGGCTCGGCAGATAGCTGCCCACCACGCCAATCCCCACGGAATACATCGCCCAGAACCAGCCGGTGGCGGCGGCCAGCTTGTCACGCGGCAGCACCTGCACCAGCATCATCATGAACGAGTAGATAAACAGCGGATAGGCCAGGCCGCGAATGCCGTAGAACAGCACCATCAGCGGATAGTTACGCAGTCCGAGCCCCAGCGACATAAACAGCGCATGCATGACGATCCACAGCACAAAGCCAATCATCATGGCGCGCTGCGGCGTAATCAGCTCCGCCACCACACCGGAGGCCCACGCCGCCAGCGCGGCGGCCAGACCATAAAACGTAAACACCACCGCCGACTGGGCCGGCGAAAAGCCCATGTCAGTGATGTGGCGCGAGAGAAACGCCATTTCGAAGCCGTCGCCGGCCATGAAAATGGCGATGGCCAGAAAGCCCCAGAACATCTTTTTCGGTAAGCCAAACCAGTATGCGTTCGATTGCATGACAATCTTCCTTCCGTTCGCTAATCCGATCAGGCAGGCAGCAACGCGCGCGCCTGCTGTTGTTGTACATAGAGTTCACGGAACAGGCGCAGCCGCTGCTGCAGCACGGCCCCGCGCGCCGCATCGGGCTGATAGCGCGCCTGCACTGGCGGCTTCAGGCACACGTCGGCTTCGCTGCCGCCGTCGGCCAGCCACGCCAGTCGCGCCGCACCCAGCGCGCCGGAGGCGCTGGCCGGATGGGTAACTATCGGCAGCTGCAGCACGTCGGCAATCAGCTGCGCCCACAGCGTGCTGCGCGCACCGCCGCCGGTCAGGCTGCACTGCTGAATCTGCCGCTGCGTATCGCCCAGCACTGCCAGGCCATCCGCCAGGCCAAACGCCACGCCCTCAATCACCGCATAGCCGAGCAGCGCGCGCGGCGTTTCGTGGCGCAGATGGAAAAATGCCCCGGTCGCCTGCGGATCGTTATGCGGCGTGCGTTCGCCAGAGAGATACGGCAGAAACAGCGGTGCCTGACGCAGCTGTTCCGCGCTGAGCTGTGCCATCTCGTCCATCAGCTGGCTTTCGGTGACCGACAGCAGATTGCACAGCCAGCGCAGACAACTGGCGGCGCTGAGCATCACGCTCATCTGGTGCCAGCGTCCCGGCAGCGCATGGCAGAAAGCGTGCACGCCGGATTGCGGATCGGCGCGCAGCCGATCGTTAACCACGAAGATCACGCCCGATGTGCCTAGCGAGATAAAGGCATCGCCCGCATTAACCGCACCGACGCCCACCGCCGACGCGGCATTATCACCGCCGCCGCCGGCCACGCTCACCGTGGCGGCTAAGCCCCATTCGCTGGCCAGATCGGCGCGCAGCGTGGCGCTGACCGCGCTGCCCTCAACCAGTTCGGGCATCTGTGCGCGCGTCAGCCCGCTGATCGCCAGCAGTGCGTCAGACCAGTCGCGCTGCGCCACGTCGAGCCACAGCGTACCGGCGGCGTCCGACGGCTCGCTGACAAAGCGCCCGGTCAGACGCCAGCGCAGGTAATCCTTCGGCAGCAGCACCTTGTCGATGCGGCGGAAAATTTCGGGCTCATGTTCCGCCACCCAATGCAGTTTCGGCGCGGTAAAGCCGGGCATAATCAGGTTGGCGGCGATTTCCATCATCTGCGGATGCTGCTGGCGCAGCGCATCACACTGCGCCGCGCTGCGCGTGTCGTTCCACAATATGCACGGCCGCAGCACCTCACCGGCGGCATCCAGCAGCACGGCGCCGTGCATCTGACCGGAAAGACCGATGGCGCGGATCGCGGCCCACGCGTCCGGTGCCTGCTGGCGCAGCCCGGCGATCGCCTGACCACACGCCTGCCACCAGCGCTCGGGGTCCTGCTCCGCCCAGTGCGGATGCGGGCGCTGCACGCTGAGCGTGGCGTGATTCGACGCCACAATTTCGCCCTGCGGGTTAACGATCAGCGCTTTGAGTTCAGAGGTGCCAATATCAATGCCGAGATACATGCTGTGCGCTCCTTACACCGTCGCCGGCTGCAGCAGTTGCTGCTCAATGGCGTCTACGCTGCGCGTCACCAGCGCATGAAAAGCGCGGTCATCGGCCAGTTCGGCAAACAGCGCGCGGTCGCTGAGGAACCGCCGCAGCGCATTCTCGCCGCTCAGCTGCTGGCGCAGCGCGTCAGCATTGAGCACGCCATCCTGATAGGCATACGGCAGCTGGTTACTGGCCCAGCGTTGCAGGAACAGGTAGAACAGCGCCGGCAGCACGGCGGTGGCGGTCGGTTCTGCGCCGCGCTGATAGCATTCGCGCAGCGTTGGCGTCACCATGCCGGGGATTTTCGATAGCCCATCGGCACCGACGCGCTGGTTGGTATCTTTGATGTAGGGATTGCTAAAGCGCGCCAGCACCACGTCGCGGTAATCCGCCAGATCCAGCGGACTGGGCGACAGTGACGGGATCACGTCCTGCGTGATGTAGTCGTACGCCAGCTGATAAATCGCAGGCTGACGCGTGCTGTCATCAATGTAGTCATGGCCGGTGAGCGTGCCTGCCCAGGCAATCGCCGCGTGCGTGGCGTTGAGGATGCGGATTTTCGCCTCTTCCCACGGCAGCACCGACGCCACCAGCTCCACGCCCACCTTTTCCAGCGCCGGGCGTCCGGCGATGAAATCATCCTCAATCACCCACTGGATAAACGATTCCGCCATCACCGCCGCGCCATCGTCTCTACCGGTGGCCGCTTTGACGCGCTCGGCGACATCCGGCGTGGGACGCGGCGTGATGCGATCCACCATGGTGTTTGGCGAAGTGGTGTTATCGCGCACCCAGCTGGCCAGCGCGTGGTCGCCCTGCGCAGCAAGAAACGCCAGCATGCCGTGACGGAAACGTTCGCCGTTGTGACGCAGGTTGTCGCAGTTGAGCAGCGTGACCGGCGCACCGCCGCTGGCCACGCGCTGGCGCAGAATGCGGGTCAGCGCGCCGTAAATAGTGCGCGCCTCACCACGGAGATCGGCCTGAATATCCGCCTGGCTGAGATCGAGTTCATGCGCCGGCGTCAGGTAATAACCGGCTTCGGTCACGGTAAAACCGATCACTTTTGTCTCAGCGCTGGCGCCCTGTGCCACCAGCGCACTGATCTCCGCATCCCACGGCAGAATGGTGCGCAGCGAAGTGATGGTTTCATACGCGCGCTCGCCCTCCGGCGTCACGGTTTCCAGTACGTACTCGCCGTTTTGCGCCTGCAGCTGGTTGAGCAGCGCTACCGCATCGCCGCGGATGTTGCCGAGCGCGATGCTCCAGCTGTCATCGCCCTGCTGGCGCAGCTGGTGCAGATACCACGCCTGATGCGCACGGTGAAAAGAGCCTGCGCCGATATGCATCCACACTGATTTCGTCGTCATAGTCGCCTCGAAATAAACATTTGCCACAATGGAGGGCATTTGCCCGATGAGGCGTAGCATAGTCGCCGCCGGGGCGATCGTTCTGCGAGATCCATCACATTTAATACTTTTGCTCTTTTTTAGGGCTTTTGCTCAGTTAACGCTTCAGGGGCAAGACGCGATAAACTGGCGCATCGGAGTTTGACGGAACAAGGCGATGAGCAGAGACGAGAAGAAGCAGGAGCTGGCAGCGCGGGCAGCGTGGATGTATTACGTGGCGGGCGTCACGCAGCAGGAGATTGCGCGCGCGCTGGGCTTATCGCGGCAGGTGGCACAGCGGCTGGTTTCCAGCGCGCGTGAAATGGGCATGGTCAGCGTGAAGATCGACCATCCGGTCACGCACTGCCTGCATCTGGCGCGCGAGATCGAACAAAAGTTTGGCCTGACGCTGTGCCGCGTGGTGCCGTCAGCCGGGCTGGATGATGAGGCGATTCAGCAAATGCTGGCGGTTGAAGGTGCGGCGGTGATGGCGCAGTTTATCAACGAAGAGACCCCGCAGGTGTTTGGCATCGGTTCCGGCAAAACGCTGCGCTCAATGATTGATGCGCTGCCGTGGGTTGAACGGCCACAGCATCAGTGTGTGTCGATGATCGGCGCGATTGCGCGTGACGATTCCGGTACCCGCTACGACGTACCGCTGAAAATGGCGGAGAAGATGCAGGGCAAATATTTCTTCATTCCGGCGCCGCTGTATGCTGACACGCCGCAGGATAAGACGATGTGGGTGCAGCATCAGGTCTATCAGCGCGTCACCCAGCGTGCGCTGCAGGCGAACGTGGCGTTTGTCGGCATTGGCGAAGTGATGCCGGGCTGCCCGCTCAATGCCGAAGGCTTTATCACCGATGCGCAGGTAGAAGCGCTCAACGCGCGCGGCGTGGTGGGTGAAATGCTGGGGCATTTTTTCAATCAGCAGGGAGAGCGGGTATACGGCGAAACCGATGAGCTGCTGACCAGCGTGCTGCTGGAGAGCCAGACGCAGCGCAATATCATCGGCTTTGCCGGCAGCGCGCGCAAATACGCAGCGATTCACGCCGCGCTGCACGGCGGCTGGATCTCCGGGCTGGTAACGGATGAAGACACCGCGCTGAAACTGCTGCATGATTAATTAAATATTTCTGTGATTCGTCGCGGCGCGATGTATCGCGCGGGTTTGACCGCCACATCGCCGGGAAACGCGCAATACATTGCGCCGCTACGGTTCAGAAACCTATTTCAACGATCCCTTCAAAAACTGCTGCAGGCGCGGGCTTTTCGGGTTGCCGAACAGTTCGTCTGGCGCGCCCTGCTCTTCGATTTTACCCTGATGCAGAAAAATCACGTGGTTGGATACGTGACGGGCGAACTCCATCTCGTGCGTCACTACCACCATGGTTTTGCCCTCTTCGGCCAGCTTCTGCATGATGCGCAGCACTTCGCCTACCAGCTCTGGATCGAGCGCCGAGGTCGGTTCGTCAAACAGCAACACTTCCGGCTCCATCGCCAGCGCGCGGGCAATCGAAACACGCTGCTGCTGGCCGCCTGACAGATGCACCGGGTATTTGGCACGCGCGCGCGCATCAATACCGACTTTATCGAGGTATTTAATTGCCCGCTCGCGCGCTTCGGCTTTGCTCATCCCCAGCACCTGAATCGGTGCTTCAGTAACGTTATCCAGCACCGTCATGTGGCTCCACAAATTGAAGTGCTGGAACACCATAGTCAGCCGGGTACGCAGCGAACGCAGCTGCTCCTTGTTGGCCACTTTCAGCTGGCCATCGGTGTCGCGCACCAGGTTTATCGCCTCGTTGTTAACCGCGATGGTGCCTTCACTCGGCTTTTCGAGGAAGTTGATGCAGCGTAAAAAGGTACTTTTCCCGGAACCGGACGAGCCAATAATGCTGATCACATCGCCGGCGTTGGCCTGCAGCGACACGCCCTTCAGAACTTCATGTTCACCGTAACGCTTATGCAGTTCGGTAACGCTTAATTTATTTTCAGCCATAGTCATACTCAGTGCGACGAAGAGGGTTTCACATGCGCGAGGAAGCGGCGCTCCGCAAGGCGGAACAGGCTAATCAGCACGTAAGAGATAATCAGGTACAGCACCGCAGCGATGCCGAACGCGGTGAACGGCTGATAGGTCGCCGAGTTGATATCGCGCGCGATTTTTAGCAAATCCGGCACGGTGGCGGTGAACGCCAGCGCGGTGGAGTGCAGCATCAGAATCACTTCATTGCTGTAGGCGGGCAGCGCGGTGCGCAGCGCCGACGGCAGAATGATGCAGCGGTAAAGTTTAAACGGCGAGAAACCATAGGCGCGCGCGGCTTCGATTTCACCGTGTGGCACGGCGCGAATGGCACCGGCAAAAATCTCGGTGGTATAAGCACAGGTGTTCAGTGTAAATGCCAGCAGCGTACAGTTCAGGCCGCTGCGGAAGAAGGCGTTCAGCAGCTCGGAGCCTTTCACCACCTCCAGCGTGTACATGCCGGAATAGAACACCAGCAGCTGCACATACAGCGGCGTGCCGCGAAACACATAGGTAAACAGCCACACCGGCGTGGAGATATAGCGATTTGGCGACACGCGCGCGATGGCCAGCAGCACCGCAAGGCTGCCGCCGATCACTACGGACAGAATCAGCAGCCACAGCGTGATGGCCACGCCGGTAAAACGGTAACCGTCGGTCCAGAGCAGTTGTTTCCAGTACTCCTGAATAATCTCGATCATAACTCTGCCCTTTTCACCCCTACCGAGTAGCGGCGTTCAAGCCACCACAGCACGCCGTTGGACAGCGTGGTAAACACCAGATAAATCACCCCGGCGACAATCGCGAAGTAGAACGGTTGCCAGGTACTTTTGCCGGCCAGCTGCGTGGCTTTCACCACGTCTTCAAGGCCGAGCAGCGACACCAGCGCGGTGGCTTTGAGGATCACCTGCCAGTTGTTGCCGATGCCGGGCAGCGCAAAGCGCATCATCGCCGGGAACAGAATGCGGCGGAAGGTTTGCGATCCGGTAAAGCCGAAGGCGGTGGCGGCTTCAATCTGCCCTTTCGGCACCGCGAGAAACGCGCCACGGAAGGTTTCAGTGAAGTAAGCACCGTAGATGAAGCCGAGCGTAATAATACCGGCCACCATCGGGTCGATATCAAACTGTGCCATGCCGAGCGCATCGGTTACGGCGTTGAGGGCAATCTGCAGACCGTAAAAGATCAGCAGCATCAGCACCAGGTCGGGTACGCCACGGATTAGCGTGGTGTAGCCTTCAAAAATCATCGCCAGCGGGCGATTGCGGGAGAGTTTGGCGCCGGCCCCTATCAGGCCCAGCACCACGGCCAGTACCACCGAGCTGAGCGCCAGCTCAAGGGTCACCAGCGTGCCTTTGAGAATTACTTCAGAATAGCCATACAACATGGGTTCGATCCTGTCGTGAGGGAAATAAACAAACGCTGTCCAACAACACACGGACAGTCCTGACCAGGATGTGAATCACGGAAGGATGGTGGCAAGCGTATGAACTCCGGGAGTTTACATAAGTAAGCGCCCGGAGTGAATAGTTATGACCCACGTTAGCGTGACTCAATACACCCGTTCAGGAACAGGAGTCTTAATCGCCGTAAACGTTGAAATCAAAGTACTTCTTCGCAATCTTGTCGTAGGTACCGTCTTTGCGCATGTCGTTAAAAGCTTTGTCGATGGCAGCTTTCAAATCAGCGTCATCTTTACGCAGGCCCATACCGGTGCCGACGCCAAAGATTTTGTCATCTTTCACCGCCGGACCGGCGAACGCGTAGTTTTTCCCGACCGGCTGCTTAAGGAAGCCTTCGCTCGCCTGCACCTCATCCTGGAACGCCGCATCAATACGACCAGCGTTCAGGTCCTGATACACCAGATCCTGGTTGGCATACGGCGTGACGGTCACCCCTTTTGGACGCCAGTATTCATTGGCGTAGGTTTCCTGCGTGGTGCCCTGCAGCAGGCCGATGTTCTTGCCCTTCAGCGACTCAATGGTCGGCTGCAGTTTAGACCCCTTCGGCGCCACTAAACGCGCGTTCGCTGCATACAGTTTTTCCGAGAAGGCGATCTCTTCCTGACGTTTCTCGGTGATTGAGAGTGAAGAGATGATGGCGTCGATCTTCTTCGCTTTCAGCGACGGGATCAGCGCATCGAAATCACTTTCCACATAAGTACATTTGGTCTTGATACGCTTACAGATCTCGTTGGCCAGGTCGATATCAAAGCCAACCAGCTGGCCCTGCGCGTTCTTGGACTCAAACGGCGGGTAAGTTGGATCGGTCCCGATGCGCAGCGACTGCGGTACCGCTGCGAACACGCTCGCAGCGCCGGACATAGCCAGCATCAGAGAAAGAGCCAGAACTCGCTTTTTCATAGGTAACCCTCAAGTGAAGTGCTTATTGTTATGTGGTGCGTGATGTGTTTGCGCTGAATGTTTTGCAGGTTTCATGCCAGTTGTGCAAATCGGCGAAACTGTGCGCAGGCGCACTAAATACCGCGTCCATCTGGGACGCAAGCACTTAGTTTGTGAGGGAAATATAACAGCGGTGTGAGGAAGAAAAAGTGAGATTGTTAACTTTTGGTGCACAAGATGCACGAACAGTGATCGGCCCCGCGCTTTTGCACGCATTCAGTGCATTATTGCACCATCATGCACCCTGCCAGCGGGTAAACAGATCTTCCGGCAGCTCGATATCAAACTGATCCAGCACGCGGTTGACCGTCTGATCAATCAAATCGTCGATGCGCTGCGGGCGGTGATAAAACGCCGGCACCGGCGGCATAATCAGTGCGCCGAGTTCGGCAGCGGTGGTCATCATGCGCAGATGACCGAGATGCAGCGGGGTTTCCCGCACGCACAGCACCAGCCGGCGCTGCTCTTTCAGCACCACGTCGGCGGCACGCGTCAGCAGACTGTCGCTGTAGCTGTGCACAATGCCGGACAGGGTTTTCATGGAACACGGCAGAATTGCCATACCCAGCGTTTTGAACGAGCCGGACGAGATGCTGGCGGCGATATCGCGCACATCGTGCACCACATCGGCCAGCGCCTGCACGTCACGCAGGCTGTAATCGGTCTCCAGCGCCAGCGTCTGCCGCGCCGCCGGGCTCATCACCAGATGGGTTTCCACTTCGGCTAACGGTTGCAGCACCTGCAGCATACGCACGCCGTAGATCGCGCCGCTGGCGCCGGAAATACCAATGATGAGTCGTTTCATAATTCAGCCTTGCTGCAAAAGAGTGCGCCAATAATAGCCGCTCCGCCGCCATAAATACAAAAACAAACAGGGCGGGATTGCGCCCGCCCTGTTTCGTCTGCCTGAGACTGACCTTAACCTTCGTTATGCAGTTCCAGGTTCTCCACTTCATTCTGACGCGCAATCGCTTTGGCATCGTCGTTACGCAGCGACTGCAGATATTCCAGATACTGCAGGTCAACGTCTTTGGTGACGTAGATGCCGTTAAACACTGAGCATTCGAACTGGGCAATATCCGGGTTCTCTTCACGCACCGCGTCGATCAGATCCTGCAGATCCTGGAAAATCAGCGCATCGGCTTTAATCAGCTGACGAATCTCTTCCACTTCACGGCCGTGCGCAATCAGCTCGGTAGCGCTCGGCATATCGATGCCGTAGACGTTAGGGAAGCGGATTTCCGGTGCCGCCGACGCCAGATAGACGCGCTTCGCGCCCGCTTCACGCGCCATCTCGATAATCTGCTCAGAGGTGGTGCCGCGCACAATCGAGTCATCCACCAGCAGCACGTTTTTATCGCGGAACTCAGCGCGGTTGGCGTTGAGCTTACGGCGTACCGCACTGCGGCGCAGCTGCTGGCCCGGCATGATAAAGGTACGGCCCACGTAGCGGTTTTTCACAAAACCCTGGCGGTACGGCTTATCAAGAATACGGGCGATCTCGAGCGCGGTATCGGTCGAGGTTTCCGGAATCGGGATCACCACGTCAATATCAAGATCTTCCCACTCGCGGGCAATTTTCTCGCCCAGCTTGGTGCCCATGCGCACGCGTGCGCTGTAGACGGAGATCTTGTCGAGGAACGAGTCCGGACGCGCAAAGTAAACGTACTCGAACAGGCACGGATTGCTTTTCGGGTTCTCTGCGCACTGGCGCGTCGAGAGCTGACCCTGCTCGGTGATGTACACCGCTTCGCCTGGCGCAACGTCACGAATAAATTCGAAGCCGAGCGTATCCAGCGCCACGCTCTCTGAGGCCACCATGTATTCGGTGCGGCCATCGGCCAGCTCACGCTTGCCCAGTACCAGCGGACGGATACCGTTAGGATCGCGGAACGCAACCATGCCGTGACCGATAATCATCGCCACCACGGCATAAGCACCGCGCACCTGCTGATGCACCGCCGCCACGGCAGCAAAAATGTTGTCAGCTTCCAGCGGATAGTGCTGAAAACGATCCAGCTCCTGAGCAAAGATGTTGAGCAGGATTTCGGAATCTGAGGTGGTATTCACATGACGGCGACCAACTTCAAACAGCTGCTTGCGCAGTTCATGGGCGTTGGTCAGGTTACCGTTGTGAGCCAGCGTGATGCCGTACGGCGAGTTCACGTAGAAGGGCTGCGCTTCAGAGGCGCTGGAGCTGCCGGCAGTCGGATAACGCACGTGGCCGATACCCATATTTCCCTGCAAACGCTGCATGTGGCGCGCTTCAAACACGTCGCTGACCAGGCCATTGGCCTTACGCAGACGGAAGCAGTTCAGCGCATCGATGGTACAAATGCCGGCGGCATCCTGCCCGCGGTGCTGCAGCACCGTTAACGCGTCATAGATCGACTGGTTTACTGGCATAAAACCGGTGATACCAACAATACCGCACATGTTGTCATTTCCTCATTAGCCGCACTCCCGGTGTTACCGGGGTAAAAAACTCGACGTGCTTTTCAGGTAATCGAAAAACCACCTGATGATGTAACTGAACTGGGGAATGAGTTGAGACTGTTGCCAGTCCGGACTTTTTGAAAAGCCGGTGAATGTATCAAGGAAGAAGAGAATGGCGGATACAATCAGCACGCCACGCAACGCCCCGAAACAGACCCCCAACACCCTGTCGGTTCCCGACAAGCCGGTTTTCTCAACCAGCGAGCCGATCACATAGTTCACGATGGCACCCACAATCAGGGTGGCAACGAATAACACCGCGATGGCGATGCCGTTGCGAACCAGTTCGTCGTCAAAACCTGTAAACCAGACTGCAAGGTAGGCGTAGTAATGACTGGCGACAAAAAACGCGCATCCCCAGGTAACAAGAGATAAGGCTTCCCGGACAAACCCGCGAATCAGGCTGACCAGAGCCGAAAAACCAACTACCGCAATAATGACGTAATCAATCCAGATCATGAACGCTTCCAGTACAGTGCATTTGCACCCCTGCATCCAGTTCGGGGCGCATTCTAACAGAAAAAGAAAACGTTTGCGTAGGGTTTTCCGGTTCTGTCCCGAGAAAAAGGGCGATGAAAAAAACTTTCCTCGCCCTGGTTGATGTCAGCCATTTAACCTGCTGACATTCCATAAATTTTCAGTAACGCTTCGCTAAAAAACACGCCAAAAGCCGCGCCTGTTTCTGCTATCGGCGCGGCTTATCAGTTGATCAGCGTGTGCTGTACGGCTTCACAACACCGCCGAGGCCGGAGATGCCTTTCAGCTCACCGAGTGCGCCCTGCAGTTTCGCTTTGGACGCATCCGGCCCGACGTAAATGCGGGTGATCTGCCCCTGCACCGGCGTCGACGGCACGGTAAAGGCACGATAGCCGGAGAGCCGCAGCTGCGCCACGATCTCATTCACTTTGGCGGCGTTCTTCAGCGCGCCGAGCTGTACCACATACGCCTGTCCTGCTGGCGCGGCCGGCTCGCTCTGCTTCGGCGTTTCCGCCGCTTTAGACTGCTCTGAAGTTTTTGGCTGTTCTGTCGCTTTCGGTTGTTCTGCCGGCTTCGGTTTCGGCTGCTCCACCGGTTTAGGCTTCGGCTGCTCGACCGGCTTCGGCTTCACCTGCTCTGCCGGCTTCTGCTGCTGGTGCACCGGCGGCGGCGTCACGACGCTGGGCTGGCTGTTTTGCGCTGGCTGCGTGCTGCCGCTGGCGGCACTGCTCTGCGTTGCGCTGCTGGCGGGCGCCTGCTGCGCCGCGCTCGCACCTTCTGGCGGCTGCGACGGCAGCGGCTGCGTCACCGGCGGCACCATTTCGCTGTCCTGCTGATCGTCAGGCTTTGGCACCAGCGGAATCGCCGCGAACTCCTCTTTATAATGCTTTTTCTTACCATCCAGCAGACCCGGCAACACGATGACGCCAATCGCCACCAGAATCACCGTGCCCACTAAACGATTCTGAAACTTACTTGCCACTGCCGTTCTCCGCTGCCATCGATTGCATCACCTGCGCTACGGTGTGGAACGAGCCGCACACCAGAATCACATCGTCGGGCTGAGCCTGCTGCCGCGCCGCCTGCCACGCGGCTTCAACGCTCTGCCAGGCGCTGCCGCCCTGCAGATGCGCCATCAGCTGATCAGCGGACGCGCCGCGCGGGCCGTCGAGCGGCGCGCAGAACCAGCGGTTGACCTGCGGCGCCAGCGCAGCCAGCGTCCCGGCGATATCCTTGTCGTGCAACATGCCAACCACCGCATGCACTGTGCCGTGTGCCGGCAGCTCAGCGAGACGTGAAGCCAGATAATAAGCCGCATGCGGATTGTGTGCCACATCAAGGATCACGCGCGGCGCGGTGCTGACCGTCTGGAAACGTCCCGGCAGAATCGCCAGCGGCAGATGCTGACGAATCAGCGCCTCGCTCACCGTCAGGCCGGAAGCGCGCAGCGCCGCAATGGCGGTGGCCGCGTTAGGGAGCGGCACCCGGGGCAGCGGCAGATCGCGCAGTTCACCCTGGGCATCCTGCAGCGTCCAAGTGTCGCCCTCGCGCTGCCACTGCCAGTCGCGGTTAATTTGTAACAGCTGCGCACCCTTCTCCGCGGCCACCTGGGCAATGGTGTCGGGCATATCGGCCTCGCCGACCACCGCCGGTTTACCGCCGCGGAATACGCCGGCCTTCTCGCGGCCGATGCTGGCGCGATCCGGCCCCAGCCAGTCGGTGTGGTCCAGCGCAATGCTGGTGATCACCGCCACGTCGGCGTCGACAATGTTTGTCGCATCCAGCCGGCCACCCAGCCCCACTTCCAGAATCACGACATCCAGCTGCGCTTCACGGAACAGATTGAGCGCGGACAGCGTGCCAAACTCAAAGTAGGTGAGCGAAATATCGCCGCGTCCGGCCTCGATGGCGGCAAAGCTGGCGCTGTGCCGGGCTTCATCCAGCTCAGCGCCCTGCACGCGCACGCGTTCGGTGTAACGCACCAGATGCGGCGAGCTGTAGACGCCAACGCGATAGCCTGCAGCCATCAGCAGGGTTTCCAGCGTACGGCAGGTGGTGCCTTTGCCGTTGGTGCCGGCGACGGTGAAGACAAACGGAGCGGGTTTTAGCAGGTCGAGGCGTGCGGCGACGCGCTGAATACGGTCCAGGCCCAGATCGATAGCCTGAGAATGCAGATGCTCAAGATAATGAAGCCACGTGGCCAGAGGCGACGTGGCTTGCGGGAGGTGAAGAGTGTCCATGTGCCCTGTTAGCTCTTTACGATGTGGTGCATGAATAAAAAGGCGCATCACTCTGCGCCTTTCGGTTGCCTGTCAGGCTTCGTTGCTCTCCGGCTCAGCCGCAGTCGGGCGATCACCATCCTGCAGCGGTGCCGGCAGGTTCATCATTTTCGCCAGCAGGCTGGCCAGCTTAAAGCGCATTTCCGGACGACGAATGATCATGTCGATCGCGCCTTTTTCGATCAGGAACTCACTGCGCTGGAAGCCCGGCGGCAGCTTTTCACGTACCGTCTGTTCAATTACGCGTGGGCCGGCAAAGCCGATCAGCGCTTTTGGCTCTGCGACGTTTAAATCGCCCAGCATCGCGAAGCTGGCGGAGACGCCACCCATGGTCGGGTCAGTCAGTACCGAAATATACGGCAGACCGCTCTCCTGCATTTTTGCCAGCGCCGCACTGGTTTTCGCCATCTGCATCAGCGACTGCAGCGCTTCCTGCATACGCGCACCGCCAGAGGCGGAGAAGCAGATCAGCGGGCAGTTGTCTTCCAGCGCCTGCTCAACCGCACGCACGAAACGGGCGCCGACCACCGAGCCCATTGAGCCGCCCATAAAGGAGAACTCAAACGCGGCAGCCACCACCGGCATACCGTGCAGCTGGCCTTTCATTACCACCAGCGCATCTTTCTCGCCGGTCTCTTTCTGTGCCGCAACCAGACGATCTTTGTACTTCTTCGAGTCGCGGAACTTGAGCAGGTCTTTCGGTTCCAGCTCGCTACCCAGCTCTGTCATCGAACCTTCATCCATCAGGCTATGCAGACGCTCGCGCGCGTGCATACGCATGTGGTGGTCGCACTTCGGGCAGACTTCAAGGTTGCGCTCCAGCTCGGCGCGGTACAGCACCTGACCACAGCTATCGCATTTGGTCCACACCCCTTCCGGGATGCTGGCTTTGCGCGAAGGCGTGGTAGTGCTTTTATTCAGTATGCGTTCAATCCAGCTCATTGATGACCTTTCTGTTTAATGCTGACCTGGTCCAGTCTTGTCGTTACTGCTGAAATCACCTTCAGCAGGCCGTAAATGTCGCTCATTAAACCACAACCCGTTCACGCTGTGGATAAAAATCTGGTAACAGGCTTACTGCGACTTGTGCTGACGCGCCTGCCGGCGGTGACGCCACACTTCAATCACGCCTGGCAGTACCGAGACAATGATGATGCCGACAATCAGCAACTTAAGGTTTTCCTGCACCACCGGCAGGTCACCAAACAGGTAACCGGCATAGGAGAATAGCAGGACCCACAGCAGCGCGCCTGTCACGTTAAAGAGCGCGAAGTGGCGATAAGACATGTGTCCCATTCCCGCCACAAAGGGGGCAAAGGTTCGCACGATTGGCACAAAGCGCGCAAGTATAATGGTTTTGCCGCCGTGGCGATCGTAAAACGCGTGGGTTTTGTCGAGGTAGCTGCGGCGGAAAATTTTCGAGTTCGGGTTACTGAACAGCTTCTCGCCAAACAGCCGGCCAATGGTGTAGTTAACCGCGTCGCCGAGGATCGCGGCAATCACCAGCAGCGTCACCATCAGGTGCACGTTGAGGTCGTTGCCCGGCAGCGCCGCCAGCGCACCGGCGACGAACAGTAGCGAATCACCCGGCAGGAACGGCGTAACCACCAGCCCGGTTTCACAGAACAGAATCAGGAACAAAATGGCGTAAATCCAGATGCCGTACTGCGCCACCAGCTCGGCCAGATGCACGTCAATGTGCAGAATGAAATCGACGATAAAGTGGATAAACTCCATAACAGCTAACTCCCTGACACTTTCCGATTAAAATGAATCCGCGAGGAACAACGGTCCCAGCGCAGGCTGAGGTAACGCAAACTGAGCAGGGTAATCCACCGCCACCAGATACAGCCCTTCGGCTTTCGCCGTTGCCGCCGCCAGCGTGCGATCTTTTGCCGCCAGCAGCGTGGCCATCCACGTTTCCGGCTGATTGCCGCAGCCAATCTCCAGCAGACTGCCGACGATATTGCGCACCATGTGATGCACGAAGGCGTTGGCTTTGATATCGACAATCACGTACGGCCCCAGGCGCGTGACGTTGAGATGCATCACGTTGCGCCACGGCGTGCGCGACTGGCACTGCACCGCACGGAACGAAGTAAAATCGTTCTCGCCCAGTAAAGCCTGGGCGGCGCGGTGCATCTTTTCCGCATCCAGCGGATGGTAAAAATGGGTAATGCCGTTGCCGAGAATAGCCGGACGCAGCCGCTGGTTGTAGATCACGTAGCGATAACGGCGCGCGGTGGCACTGAAGCGCGCGTGAAAGCTTTCCGGCACCGCTTTCACCCAGCGCACCGCAATATCGTCCGGCAGGTTGGCGTTCACGCCCAGCGTCCAGGCGCTGTCGGCACGCGAGGAGGTGGTCTCAAAATGCACCACCTGGCCGGTGCCGTGCACGCCCGCGTCGGTGCGTCCGGCGCAGAACACGTTTACCGGGTGATTGGCCACTTTCGCCAGCGCTTTTTCCAGCTTTTCCTGCACGCTGCGTACTTCATTCTGGCGCTGCCAGCCGTAGTAACGGCTGCCGTCATACTCAATGCCGAGCGCCAGCTTAAACGGGGTCGCGTCTTCCAGCATTAATACAGATACTCCTGCACCAGCTTCTCTGCGGTTTTCACCGCCATCAGCGCGCCACCGAAGCGGATGTTGTCGGCCACCGACCAGAACTGCAGCAGCTCCGGGATGCCGTAGTCATTGCGCACGCTGCCGATGCTCAGGGCTTCACTGCCGGAGGCGTCGCTGACCGGCGTCGGGTAATCACCGTCATCGCTCAGGCTGATATCGTCGGCGCGCGCCAGTTCGTCACGCGCTTCCTCCGCCGACAGCGGCCGCAGGTTTTCGATATAGACGATCTGCGCGTTGCCGTAGAACACCGGCGCCTGCACGCTGCTCACCGCAATCGGTAATCCTTCGTCCTGCAGCACTTTACGCACCTGATCGACCAGTCGGCGCTCGCTCGCCACGCTGCCGGCACTGTCCGCCTGCTGCGGCAGCAGGTTGAACGCCAGCTGGCGGCCAAAATAGTGCTCATCGGCCGGTACGCCGTTCAGCAGCCGCGCGCTCTCACCGGCCAGTCCATCAACTGCTGCTTTACCGTGGCTGGAGACCGACACCAGATTGGTCACCTGCAGACGGCCTAAACCGGCGGTATCCACCAGCGGTTTGATGGCGCTTAACAGCTGGCTCACCAGCGCATCGGCCACGGTAATGATGTTGCGATTGCGGTAATCCGCCAGCACCTGTGGATTGACATCCGGCACCACCAGCGGCACGTCCGGCTCCAGCGCGAACAGGTCGCTGCTGTCGATTACCAGGCAACCCTGGCTGGCGGCTTCTTCGGCATAACGCGCCGACGCCTCACGGCCGGCGGTAAAGAACGCCAGCTGCGCCTGCGCCCAGTCAAATTCTGCGGCGTCCTGCACGCGCAGCGAGCGGCCATCAAAGCGTACGCTTTCACCGGCGCTGTTTTCACTCGCCAGCAGATACAACTCACCAACCGGGAACTGGCGTTCCGCCAGCAGTTCCAGTACAGCGTTCCCTACTGCGCCTGTCGCGCCCAGTAGCGCAATATTCCAGCCGTCAGACATGTTGGTTTACTCCAGACAATGACATAAAAAAGAGAGGCGATGACATGCATCGCCCATTAATTCAGAAAAATCAGAGATTAGTGATTCGCCTGCAGCGTGGCGCTGAAGCCAAGCTGATTGAGCAGCGCCGCGCTCTCCGCGTCATCACAGATCACCTGCAGCGAAGACCACTCGCGGCGCTCGACATACTGCTTGCGCAGGCGATCAAATTCGCCCGGCTGCGCGGCCACTTTGCGCAGCGGCGCATCGTCGCGGCGCACATCATACACCAGATGCACCAGGCGTTTCAGCGTCGGCTGATCGAGTTTGCCGTGCAGCGTAAGGGTGTCAAATTCGGGGCGCGGCAGCAGCGTGTCCAGCGCCACCTGCTGCGGCTGACCAATAAATTCGCTCCACGCCTCAAACACCTGAGTGGTACCGCGCGCTTTCCCTTCAAGGGTATAACCGGCGATATGCGCAGTGGCGATATCGACCTTGTCCAGCAGATCGAGGTTGAGATCCGGCTCCGGTTCCCACACGTCCAGCACCACGCTGAGATCGTTACGCAACCGGAGCACCTCCAGCAGCGCGGCGTTATCCACCACCGGCCCCCGGCAGGCATTGATCAGGATGGTGTTGGGGCGCAGCGCCATCAGCAGTGCAGCATCGGCCAGATGCCAGCTTTTGTAGCGGCCGTCCTTAAACAGCGGCGTGTGAAAGGTCAGGATATCGGCCTGGGCCACCAGCGCGTCGAGCGAGTGGAAATCTTCGTCATCGCCGCGATCGGCGCGCGGCGGATCGCACAGCAGGGTTTTTACTCCCCACGCGGCGAGGCGTTTGGCCAGCCGTCCGCCCACGTTACCGACGCCGACGATGCCCACGGTGCGATCGCGCAGATCAAAGCCGTCGCGTTCGGCCAGCAGCAGCAGCGCGGAGAACACGTACTCCACCACCGCAATCGCGTTACAGCCCGGCGCGGCCGAGAAGCCGATACCGGCCGCCGCCAGCGAGGCATCATCGACATGATCGGTGCCGGCAGTGGCGGTGCCGACAAACTTCACCGGCGTGCCGGCCAGCAGCGCGGCATCCACTTTGGTGACGGAGCGCACCATCAGCGCGCTGGCATCCTGCAGTTCGGCTGCCGGCAGCGGGCGGCCCGGCACCTCCACCACCTCTCCGGTGCGGCTGAACAGTTCACGGGCGTAGGGCATATTTTCATCGACGAGAATTTTCACGGCGGCGGTCCTGTCTGCTTGAAATAAACGGGGCATATCATGGCACAAAGCCGGGGATTAACCTAACCGACTGCGATAGCGATCCGGCGTGGTGCCGGCCTGCTGCTGAAACATCACGATCAGCGCGGAGGCGGAACTGTAACCCAGCTCGTGGGCGATGCCCTGCACGCTGCAGCCCTGCTCCAGCAGCGCAATTGCGCGCAAAAAGCGTAAACGCTGGCGCCACTCGCTGAATGACATCTGCAACTGCTGCTGACAGCGCCGCGCCAGCGTACGCTCGGTGGTAAACACGCGCTTCGCCCATTGTGCCAGCGTGGTGTTATCACCCGGGTTCTCTTCCAGCGCGCGCAGAATCGGTGCGAGGAATTTATCGTCGGACATCGGCAGATAGCTGGTATTCACCGGTGCAAGACGCAGCCGATCAATCAGCACTTCGCACAGCCGCCAGTCGGCGTCGCTTTGCGGCTGCTCCAGCGCGCGGCGGGCAAAATCATTCATGATGGCGTGCACGATGGCGTCCACGCTCAGCAGGCAGGCTTTCTCCGGCATGCCGGCGCATAAATCCGCGGCAAGGTTGAAGGTGCGAAACTGCGCCTGACAGTGGTTGTAGCTGCTGTGGCGCTGCCCCGGCGGGATCCAGATCGGCATCTCGGCCGGCGTCAGCAGCCGCTCGCCCTCTACTTCCATCTCCAGCACGTGGCTGGTGACGAATATCGCCTGGCCCCAGTCGTGCTGGTGCGGCAGGTATTCGGTTTTGGCGTTGGTTTGCTCATAGCGCATGAAAAAACGCAGCAGCGGCGCGTCGCGCGGTGGCTGATACTCAACCTGAAGATTCATTCTGTCCGGTCACTAACGAATTTTGTCCGATTTTAACTATCTGCTTTAAACCGGTCAAACGTAAGCTAGTCGCGATTTACATTTGGAGCCGTACTATGAACTTATTGTTACCGCTGGTGGCGGTGCTGATCTGGTCGATCAACACCATCGTCAGCAAGCTGTCTGCCGGCAGCATCGATCCTGCTGCCATCTCTTTTTACCGCTGGTTGCTGGCGCTGCTGGTACTCACGCCGTTCTGCCTGCCGGGCGTATGGCGCCATCGTCATACCATCAAAACCCAGCTGTGGCGATTACTGGTGCTGGGCCTGCTCGGCATGGTGCTGTATCAGAGTCTCGCCTATTATGCGGCACACAGCGTTTCGGCGGTGATGATGGGGATTCTCGGCGCCACCATTCCGCTGCTGACCATCCTGCTCAGCCTGGTGGTACTGCGCCTTGCGCCGACGCGCGGCATTCTGATTGGCGGCCTGCTGTCGTTTGCCGGGCTGGTGTGGCTGGTGAGCGCCGGCAACCCGGCGCAGCTGCTCAGCCAGCGCCTCGGTAACGGCGAGCTGATGATGCTGGCGGCCTCAACCTCCTACGCGCTGTACGGCGTACTGACGAAGCGCTGGGCAATCCCGCTGCCAACGTGGCAAAGCCTGTACGTGCAAATCTTCTTCGGCGTGCTGTTGCTGCTGCCCGGCTTCTGGCACGCGCCGGAGGTGGCGCTGAATGCCGACAATATTCCGCTGGTGCTGTTCGCCGGGCTGTTTGCCTCGATTGTGGCGCCGTTCCTGTGGATCCTTGGCGTGCAGCGCCTCGGCGCCAGCACCACCAGTATTTTCATGAACGTGGTGCCGGTGTTTACCGCCCTCATTGCCGTGCTGTTCCTGCACGAACAGTTGCATGCTTACCACTGGATTGGCGGCGGTCTGACGCTGGTCGGGGTGATCCTGGCGCAGCGGCTGAAAACCCCGCTGCGTAAAGCGCGCGCGGTGACTCCGCCGATCAGCGAAAGCTGACCGTCACCCGCAGGCCGCCCAGCTGCGGGCTGCGGTCCAGCTGCAGCTGGGCGCCGTGCCAGGCGCAGATATCCTGCACCAGCGCCAGTCCAATGCCCGCGCCGGGCTGGCTGGCGTGATCGAGCCGGCCAAACGGCTGCAGCGCCTGCCGCTGCTGATCCGCCGCGATGCCCGGCCCGCTGTCTTCAATCTCCAGCACCTTTTGCCGCAGCCGTGCGGTCACCGTGCCGCCGTGTGGCGTGTATTTGATAGCGTTGTCCAGCAGATTGGCGCACAGCTCGGCCAGCAACAGCGCATCGCCCTGCACCTGGCTCGCCGCCTGCTCTTCAAACCCCAGGTCGATCTGTTTACGCCGCGCCGCCGCATAACCGCTAAAACAGGCCTGCTGCACGATGTCGCTCAGGTTGACCTCACTGAAAGACTTGTCTTCGCCGTGGCGTGCCTTGATTTGCGCCAGCTGCAGCAGGCGATCGGTGAGCTGTACCGTGTCGTCCAGCGTGTGGCGCATGCCCTGCAGGCTTTCGCGCCACTGCTGCGGGTCGTCGCTGCTGAGCGCGACGCCCACCTGGGTTTTCAGAATGGTGAGCGGCGTGCGCAGCTGGTGCGACACATCGGCGCTAAAGCGCTCCTGCCTTGCCAGCAGTCCGCGCAGCCGCTCCAGATGGCGGTTGAAGGCGACGATCAGCGGCTGCAGTTCTGACCACGGCAGCAGCGACGGCAGCGGCGTCAGTTCGCCCGGCGCGCGGCGCAGCATCATGCGTGACAGCCGGCGCAGCGGGCGCAGCACTTTACGCAGCAGCAGCCCGGCCAGCAGCAGCGTGATCAGCACCAGAAAACTCTGGCTGATCAGCGCGGTGCGCAGCAGACTGTCGGCAAAGGCGTGGCGTGAGTTAAGCGTTTCCGCCACCAGTACCAGCGCCATGCCCTGCACGCCTTCCTCGTTCACCGGCTGCCACAGCGCGGCCACGCGAATCGGCTGCTTGCGGTAGTGCGCATCGTAGAAATGCACCAGCGCCGGATAGACATCGGACAGCGGCGCGTTGCCCGGCACCAGCGGTAAATCGGGATAGCCGGACAGCGTGTGCCCTTCAGGCGAAATCACCTGGTAGAACAGCTGATCGTTCATGTTGCGCTCAAAGCTGTCCAGCACCACCCACGGCACATCCACCTCCAGCCGCTGATGACGCACCACCAGCCGCTCGGCCACGGTGCGCGCCGAGGCCAGCAGCGAGCGATCGTAGGCCTGATTTGCCGCCTGCAGCGCGCTCTGATAGTGGGTGTAGACCGACAATCCCCACAGCAGCAGCAGCGGCGCCCCCAGCCATGCCAGCAATTCGCCGCGCAGCGAGTGAATCAGTCGCACGGCTGAACCTCGAGGCTATAACCGAGGCCGCGCAGCGTGACGATCGCCACGTCGCTGCCCGCCAGCTTTTTGCGTACCCGATGCACATACAGCTCAATGCTCTCCGGGCTGGCCTCATCCGCCAGCGCGAAGGTCTGCTCGTACAGATGCTGGCGCGAAACCGGCCGTCCCGGACGCTGCATCAGCGTCGACAGCACGCTGGCCTCGCGCGGCGTCAGCGGCAGCGGTTTGTGATTCAGCAGGAAATAGCCTTCCGCATCGCGCTCCAGCTGGCCAAGGCTTTGCGTCTGCGTGGCCTGGCCCTGGCTGCGGCGCAGCAGCGCGCGCAGCCGCGCGTCCAGCTCGTCCAGCTCAAACGGTTTGGTGAGGTAATCATCGGCGCCGGCATTCAGTCCCTGCACGCGCTGCTGCAGCGCGCTCTGTGCGGTCAGCAGCAGCACCGGGACGTGTTGCCCACGCCGGCGCAGGCGCGCCAGCACCGTCAGGCCATCGAGCCGCGGCAGCGACACGTCCAGCACCACCAGCGCATAGTCTTCGCTTTGCAGCACATGGTCCGCCGCCACCCCGTCGGCCACCCAGTCCACGGCGAAGCCTTTTTGCGTCAGCGCTTTCTGCAGCCAGTTGGCCAGCTCCACGGTATCTTCCACCAGTAAGAGACGCATATCACATCCTGTTAGTTTTGCCGATGGCTGAAAGGTAAATGAAAGGTTGCTGTTTTAACAATTCAGCAACCCCGAATGTTCGGTGGCAATCACACTCTGGAAGAAACAATGGAGCGACAGATGAAAAAAACAATGCGCACCGCCTTTGCCACAACCCTGCTGGCTTTTTCCCTCGCGGCGGCTCAGGCCGCAGCACCCGAGCGGACCGAATGTATCGCCCCGGCCAAACCCGGCGGCGGTTTTGATCTGACCTGTAAACTGATCCAGGTTTCCTTGCAGGAAACCGGGCAGATCACCACGCCAATGCGCGTAACCTACATGCCCGGTGGCGTCGGTGCCGTGGCCTATAACGCCATCATTGCGCAGCGACCCGCCGAAGCAGGCACGCTGGTGGCCTTCTCCGGCGGGTCGCTGCTGAACCTGTCGCAGGGCAAGTTTGGCCGTTATTCGGTGGATGATGTGAAGTGGCTGGCGGCCGTCGGCACCGACTACGGCATGGTGGCGGTACGCGCCGATGCACCGTGGAAAACGCTGGGTGAGTTGCTGGCGGCGATGAAGAACGATCCGACCAAAGTGGTGGTTGGTGCCGGCGCCTCCATCGGCAGCCAGGACTGGATGAAAACGGCGCTGCTGGCGCGGGAAGCCGGTATCGATCCGCGCAAAATGCGCTATGTGGCGTTCGAAGGCGGCGGCGAACCGGTCACCGCGCTGCTTGGCAATCACATCCAGGTGGTGTCAGGCGACATGAGCGAAATGGTGCCCCATCTGCAAAGCGGCAAGATGCGCGTGCTGGCCGTGATGAGCGATAAACGTTTGCCGGGCGAACTGGCTGACATCCCGACCGCCAAAGAGCAGGGCTTTAACGTCGAGTGGCCGATCATTCGCGGCTATTACCTCGGCCCTAAAGTCAGCGACGCCGATTATCAGTGGTGGGAACAGGCGTTTAAAAAACTGGTCACCACCAAAGAGTTTCAGCAGCAGCGCGATCTGCGCGGTCTGTTTGAGTTCAACCTGTTCGGGAGCGAGCTGGACGCTTACGTGAAAAAACAGGTGGCTGACTATCGCGAACAGGCGAAATCCTTCGGCCTGGCGAAATAACGGAGGCGCACATGAGCGATCGTATTTTTGCTGCCGTCTGGCTGGTGCTGTGCCTGGCCGGACTGTTTATCGGCTGGCAGATTCAGAGCGAGTACAGCTACGAACCGGTTGGCCCGCGCCCTTTCCCGCTGCTGCTGCTCGGGCTGATGGCGATCTGCGCAGTGATGATGTTGCTGCGCAAGCCGGACAGCGTGCAGTGGCCGGTGGCCTCAACGCTGAAAAAGCTGCTGGCGCTGTGTGTGATGCTGATTGTCTACGGCTGGCTGTTTGAGCGTCTTGGTTTTGCCCTGTGTACCACGCTGCTGACCTTTGGCATCGGCATGCTGTTTGGTGCGCGCTGGTGGGCGGCGGCGCTCTCCGGCGCGGTAATGGGCATTTCACTGTTCTACGCCTTCGATCATCTGCTGGATGTCACCCTGCCCTTCGGCAGCTGGCTGAGCTAAAGGGAGTCACTTATGGATACCTGGTCTTTTCTGATGCAGGGCTTCGCCGTCGCCATGACGCCGGAAAACCTGATGATTGCCCTGATAGGCTGCTTTATCGGCACCATCGTCGGCCTGCTGCCGGGGCTTGGGCCGATTAACGGCGTCGCAATTCTGATGCCACTGGCGTTTGCGCTGCACTTACCGGCGGAATCCGCGCTGATCCTGCTGGCGACGGTGTATATCGGCTGCGAATATGGCGGGCGCATCTCGTCGATTCTGCTCAACGTGCCGGGGGATGCCGGAGCGATCATGACGGCGCTGGATGGCTATCCGATGGCGCAGCAGGGTAAAGCCGGCGTGGCGCTGTCGATCTCGGCGGTCAGCTCGTTTATCGGCTCGACAATTGCCATCATCGGCATCATTCTGTTTGCGCCAATCCTCGCCAACTGGTCGCTGGCGTTTGGTCCGGCAGAGTATTTCGCGCTGATGGTGTTCGCCATTGCCTGCCTCGGCAGCATGATGAGCCACAACCCGCTGAAGTCGTTCCTCGCTGCGCTGATTGGCCTCGGCATGGCGACGGTGGGCGTCGATGCCAATACCGGCGTCTATCGCTTTACCTTTGACAGCGTGCATCTCTCAGACGGCATCCAGTTTGTGGTGGTGGTCATCGGCCTGTTCTCGGTGAGCGAAATTTTGCTGATGCTGGAGTCCACCAGCAGCGGCCAGAAGATGGTGCGCGCCAGCGGCCGCATGCTGTTCAACATGAAAGAGGCCGCACAGGCCACCGGCGCAACGCTGCGCGCCTCGTTCATTGGCTTCTTTGTCGGCGTGCTGCCAGGTGCCGGTGCCACCATCGCCAGCGCCATTGCCTATATGAGTGAGAAGAAAATCAGCGGCAGCGATCAGTTTGGCAAGGGTGACATTCGCGGCGTGGCAGCGCCGGAAGCGGCGAACAACGCCTCAGCCTGCGGATCGTTTATCCCGATGCTAACGCTGGGCATTCCCGGCTCCGGCACCACGGCGGTGATGGTCGGCGCGCTGACGCTGTATAACATCACGCCCGGTCCGGCGATGTTTACCGAGCAGCCGGACATCGTCTGGGGGCTGATCGCCGCGCTGCTGATCGGTAACGTGATGCTGCTGATCATGAACATCCCGATGATCAACATCTTTGCGCGCATGCTGACCATTCCGCTGTGGTTCCTGGTACCGGCAATTGCCGCGATTTCGGCGGTGGGCGTGTATGCGGTGCACAGCACTACGTTTGACCTGCTGCTGATGGTCGGGCTGGGTATTTTCGGCTATATACTGCGTAAGATGGATTTCCCGATGTCGCCGCTGATTCTCGGCTTTGTGCTGGGCGAAATGCTGGAGCAGAACCTGCGCCGCGCGCTGTCAATCAGCAACGGCAACCTGCCAATTCTGTGGGAAAGCCTGATCTGTAAAGTGCTGCTGGTGCTGGCTGTCGCCGTGCTGGTGGTGCCGCCGCTGTGGAAGCGCTGGCGTCGCAAGCGCATGAAGCTGGCCGCCGCCGAATAAATCCGTGTCTTATTGTTTTTCTCCCTGCCGCCCCCGTGGATTTCCCGGGGGCTTTTGCTATCATGTGCCATCGTTTTTCCGGCGCACCCGGATCTGACTCGTTTTCAAGGATTCCGCCATGCAACCTCTCAGCGGTCCCGGTGTGCCCGCGGGCGATCGTTCCTCTGTTAACCCGGCTAACGGCACCGGCCGCCCCGGCGCGGCACTGGGCGACCAGCCGCTCTCCCCGGCCCAGCGCACCACGCTGGAACGCCTGATTGTCCGGATCATGTCACTCAGCACGCTGAAAGCGCCCGAACTGTGGGCTGGCATACGCCACGAAGTGGGCGTGAAAAATGATGCCGAACTGCAGTCGCGCCATTTTCCGGCGGCGGAGCAGCATCTCAACAGCCGTCTGACGCAGGTGCAGAACAGCCACGCCACGCGCCAGCTGTTGCAGCAGCTGCTGGAAAAGCTGCCTCAGGGTAACAATCGCCAGGCGGTAAGCGACTTTATCCGCCAGCAATTTAACCAGACGGTGTTAAGCGCGCTGAGCCAGGATCAGCTGCGTCAGGTGCTGACCATGTTACAGAACGGCCAGATGGCCATCCCCCAGCCGCAGCAGACGCGCACCACCGATCGCACCCTGTTACCGGCCGAACAGCAGGCGCTCAACCAGCAGGTCACACGCCTTGCCGCCGCGACCGGGGAATCGCCGGTAAAAGTGCTGGCCGACACGCTGAAACTGGTCAATCTGAAGAGCGGCGACCCGGTTCCGTCACGCCACTTCCCGCTGCTGACGCAGTTTTTGCAGGTGCGCCAGACGCTGAGCCAGCACAGCGCGCCGACGCTGCAGCTGCTGGAAAGCTCGCTCAAACAGCCGCTGAGCCACGACGAGCAGCGCATGCTGGAGGATTACAGCCTGCAGCGCTTCCAGGCCACGCCGCAGACGTTGCTGACGCCGGCGCAGAGCCAGGATCTGCTGATGCTGCTGTTCAGCCGCCGCGCCGAGCGCAACAGCGAAACGCCGCTGGCCGACAGCGAGCTGCGTCCGCAGCCAATCTGGGCACCGTTTGTTGACATTCTGCCGCGTCCACTGGCGCAGCGCCCGGCGCTGACGCTGGTGCTCGGCCTGGCGCTGTTCTTCTTTTTGCTCTGGCTGCTGCTGTAGTTAAGCCATCGCACTCAGCAGCCGCACTCCGCCGCGGGTGCCGCGGCGGGCCACTCGCCTGCCGCCGCGCCCCACGCCATCGGGTGGCCGTCGCGCTTCCAGAAATCCAGCCCGCCAATCAGCTCTTTAACCTGAAACCCCAGCTCAGCCAGCTTTAGCGCCGCTTTGGTCGAACCGTTGCAGCCAATGCCGTCGCAGTAAGTCACATAGACGCGATGACGATCGAGCTGCGCGGTGCTGGCCGCATCCATCTCGCGATGCGGCAACGATAGCGCGCCGCAGATATGTCCGGCCTGATATGCGTCGCGGCTGCGGGCATCAATCACCATAATCTGCGTGACGCCCTGCGCCAAATCCGCCGCCAGATCCCAGGCATCGGTGTAATAGCTGAGTTTGTGCTGCAAATAAGCCACGCTGTGCTGCGGGCTGGCGGGCGGATAAAACAAAACGGCTGACATGGCATTCTCCTGTTGTGATGTCCCTGCAGTGTACGGCAAAGTGGTCTGCATCCTGATACCACTTTGACTGTAGCGATAAGACCATTATGCACCACGCCTTTTTGCCACTGTTTCGCCATCAGACGCAGGGCGGTTTACGTCAGCGGCTGTGCGCTACGCTGCGCCAGGCCATTGTCAGCGGCCATTTGCGCTTCGGGCAGAAGCTGCCCTCCAGCCGCCAGCTGGCTGCCGATCTGGCGCTGTCACGTGTGACGGTCGAAGCCGCTTACAGCCAGCTGGAGAGCGAAGGCTACGTGCAGCGGCACACCGGACGCGGCACCTTTGTCGCTATCGCCCTGCCACCACCGGCGGAAAAGGCGACAGCGCAGCGCGCACCGCGCTTTTCGCAGCGCGGCACGCAGGTGCTGGCGACCGGTGGCTGCCAGGATCCCCCTTTTCCCCTCGCCTTTGCCGCCGGATCACCGGAACTGCGCGCGTTTCCGCACCGCCAGTGGCAGCGGCTGAGCCACAGCGTACAGCGCGCGCTGGGCAGTCAGGTGATGGGCTATGGCGATCCGCTCGGTTATGCGCCGCTGCGCCAGGCGGTGGCGAATTATCTGGCGCTGTCGCGCGGCGTGCGCTGTACGGCTGAGCAGGTCATCATGCTCACCAGTTCACAGCAGGCGCTGCAGCTGCTGGCGCTGATGTTTCTGGATGCAGAGGATGAAGTGTGGCTGGAGGAGCCGGGCTACCGTGGCGCGCGTAACGCCTTTCTCGCCGCCGGTGCCCGCTGCCGTGCCATGCCGCTGGACGATCAGGGCGCGCTGCCACTCAGCGGCCGGGCGCAACTGGTGTATCTGACGCCCGGCCACCAGTATCCGACCGGCACACCGATGAGCCTCGCGCGGCGGCTGCAGTGGCTGGCGTGGGCACGTCAGCACGACAGCTGGCTGATCGAGGATGACTACGACAGTGAATTTCACTATGACGGTCGCCCGGCGCCGGCGCTGCAGGGGATGGAAGCCGATAGCCGGGTCATCAGCCTGGGGACCTTTTCCAAAACCCTGTTTCCATCGCTGCGACTGGCGTGGATGGTGGTGCCCGCGGCGCTGGTGACGGCGCTGGGTCGCGCGCGCAGCGTACTGGACGGCCACAGCGCCCTGCTGCCGCAGGCGATCACCGCCGAATTTATCCAGCAAGGCTATTTCGCCAGCCACCTGCGGCTGATGCGTCAGCTCTATCATAGCCGGCGCGATCGGCTGCTGGCGCAGCTGGAACAGCATCTGCAGCCGTGGCTGCGGCCGCTGCCGGCAACAGGCGGGTTGCAATTGACGGTTGAGTTATTACAGGGAGATGAGGCGCGGCTCACACACCTGGCGCAGGCCGACGGTCTGCTGCTGCCGCCGCTGTCACCCCTTTACGCCGGCGCATCGAAACAGCAGGGCTGGATACTCGGCTTTGCCGCGTTGACGCCCGGCGAAATTGACCGCGCCTGCGCGAAGCTGGTAAGGCTGCTGGCAACCTGAATCCGTCAGCGACAAAAACAACAAAGGCCGGATTAACCGGCCTTTGAGCATTAGCGTAAGCGTTACGCCTGGTATTTACGCAGGGTCAGCGTGGCGTTGGTGCCACCGAAGCCGAAGCTATTGGACATCACAGTGGTCAGCGCTTTTTCGGTTGGCTGCGTCACAATGTTCATGCCCTTCGCTGCGTCATCCAGCTGTTCCACGTTAATGCTTGGCGCGATGAAGCTGTGCTCCAGCATCAGCAGAGTGTAAATCGCTTCCTGCACACCTGCCGCACCCAGCGAGTGACCGGTCATGGCTTTGGTCGCAGAGATGTATGGCGTGTTGTCGCCAAACACTTCGCGAATCGCGCCCAGCTCTTTCACGTCGCCGACTGGCGTTGACGTGCCGTGAGTGTTGAGGTAGTCGATTGGCGTATCCAGACCCTGCATCGCCATCTTCATGCAACGCACCGCGCCTTCGCCTGACGGTGCCACCATGTCAGCGCCGTCAGAGGTTGCGCCGTAGCCGACGATCTCAGCGTAGATGTGGGCACCACGCGCCAGCGCATGCTCCAGCTCTTCCACTACCACCATACCGCCGCCGCCGGCGATCACGAAACCGTCACGGCTGGCATCGTAAGTACGCGACGCTTTTTCCGGGGTTTCATTGTACTTCGTCGAGAGCGCGCCCATGGCGTCGAACTCACAGGCCATTTCCCAGCTCAGCTCTTCGCCGCCGCCAGCAAATACCACATCCTGTTTGCCCAGCTGAATCTGCTCCACCGCGTTACCGATGCAGTGTGCTGACGTCGCGCACGCCGAGCTGATGGAGTAGTTAACGCCGTGGATTTTGAACGGCGTGGCCAGGCAGGCAGAGACGCCGGACGCCATCGCTTTGGTCACCACGTACGGGCCAACGCCTTTCAGGCCGCGCGGGCCACGCATTGCGTCGGCACCGAACACCTGATAACGCGGGGAACCGCCACCGGAACCGGCAATCAGACCAACACGCGGGTTGTTCTGGTACTGCTCATCCGTCAGGCCGGAATCTTTGATTGCTTCTGCCATCGACAGATAGGCATAGATTGAGGCATCACTCATGAAACGCACGATTTTGCGATCGATGAGCCCGTTAGTGTCCAGTTTGACGTTACCCCATACATGGCTGCGCATGCCGGCATCTTTCATCTCTTCGGAGAAAGTGATTCCGGAACGGCCTTCACGCAGGGAAGCCAGCACTTCCTGCTGGTTATTACCAATACTGGAAACGATACCCAGGCCAGTAATCACTGCACGTTTCATTCAATAGTCCTCATTCCACTTCTTTTGGATTGACGTGCACTCTAGCTTACAGTTGTACGCCGAACAAGTCCGATCAGCCATTTCCTTTTGTAAATTTGCGTCATGTGACGCCACTCGCTAAAATCGCGCCACTGCCTGAAAAATGAGCCTTTCCCGTGAAGTTATCCCCGGTTGAACACGCGCAATTAAACTGGAACGATCAGGGTACACCTGTTTCCCGAGCGTTCGACGACGTCTATTTCTCCAACGACAACGGACTGGAGGAGACGCGCTATGTGTTCCTCGACGGTAACCATCTTCCGCAGCGATTTGCCGCACATCCGCGCGATCTGTTCATCGTTGCCGAGAGCGGTTTTGGCACCGGACTCAACTTTCTTACCCTGTGGCAGGCGTTCGATCGCTTCCGCGCCGCCCATCCGCAAGCCGGCTTGCGCCGCCTGCACTTCATCAGCTGCGAAAAATACCCGCTGACCCACGCCGATCTGGTGAGCGCGCACGCGCACTGGCCGGAACTGGCCCCGTGGGCCGGACAGCTACAGCAGCAGTGGCCGCTGGCCCTGCCCGGCTGTCAGCGCCTGCTGTTCAATGGCGGCGAGGTGACGCTGGATCTGTGGCTGGGTGATATTAACGCGCTGATTGATACTTTTGATGACAGCCTCAACGGCCAGGTTGACGCGTGGTTTTTAGATGGCTTCGCGCCGGCGAAAAACCCGGAGATGTGGACGCCTTCGCTGTTCGCCGCCATGGCGCGGCTGGCGCGTCCCGGCGGCACCTTCGCCACCTTTACCTCGGCGGGCTTTGTGCGGCGGGGCTTACAGCAGGCCGGCTTCAGCGTGGCGAAGCGCAAAGGCTTCGGCCACAAGCGTGAAATGCTGACCGGCGTGCTGGACAGCGCCCCCGGGCAGCTACCGGCTCAGCCGTGGTATGCGCGTCCGCAGGCCACCAGCCGCGAGGTGGCGCTGATTGGCGGCGGCGTGGCCAGCGCGGTGCTGGCGCTGGCGCTGCTGCGGCGTGGCTGGCAGGTTACGCTGTACTGCGCCGATGCCGCCCCTGCGCTCGGCGCATCGGGTAACCGTCAGGGCGCGCTCTATCCGTTGCTTAACCAGCACGATCCGGCGCTCGCCACGTTTTTCCCGGCGGCATTCAGCTTTGCCCGCCGCCTGTACGATGCGCTGCCGGTGATGTTCGAACATCAGTGGAGCGGCGTGCTGCAGCTCGGCTGGGATGCCAAAAGCGCAGAGAAGATCGCGCAGATGCTGAGCATGGATCTGCCGCACGAGCTGGCGCACGGCGTCAGCCCGCAGCAGGCGCAGCAGCTGGCCGGCGTCGATCTCGACTGCGGCGGTATTTTCTATCCGCAGGGCGGCTGGCTGTCGCCGTCACAGCTCACCAGCAATCTGCTGGAGTATGCCCAGACTCAGGGGCTGCGCATGCACTGGCTGCATCGCGTGACGCAGCTGGTCCGCCAGCAGGCAGGATGGACGCTGCAGTTCGCTCAACAGCCTGCGGTAAGCCATCAGCAGGTGGTGCTGGCCAACGGCCATGCGCTACAGGCGATCGGGCAAAGCCGCGATTTGCCGGTGTATGCGGTGGCCGGTCAGGTCAGCCATGTGCCGACCAACGCGGCGCTGAACCCGCTGCGCACCGTGCTGTGTTACGACGGCTATCTCACCCCGGTCAGCCCGAACTTTGCCACGCACTGCATCGGTGCCAGCTACCATCGCGGTGAGACGGTAACTGCTTTCCGCGCCGACGATCAGCAGGAGAATCGCCAGCGGCTGATTAACTGTCTGCCGCAGGTCAGCTGGCCGACACAGGTTGACGTCAGCGCTGATGAAGCGCGCAGCGGCGTGCGCTGCGCCACGCGCGATCACCTGCCGATGAGCGGCAGCGTGCCGGATTACGCGGCGACGCTCAGTGAGTATGCGGATTTACCGGCGCAGCGCGCGCGCGGCGAGCAGATTGCGGACGCGCCGGTGCATCCCGGCCTGTTCGTGCTCGGCGCACTGGGGTCGCGCGGACTGTGCAGCGCACCGCTGGCGGCAGAAGTGCTGGCGGCACAAATGAGCGGTGAGCCGCAGCCGCTGGACAGCAGCACGCTGGCGGCGCTGCATCCCAACCGTTACTGGGTGCGCAAATTGCTGAAAGGGAAAAAGGCAGGACGCTAAAGCGCGGGGCGAGCGATCGCCCCGGCCAGTCAGGCAGTGAGGCGCGCCTGGGTAAACAGGTTATCCCACATGCCCACCACCAGCGCCTGGTCGCGCGGCGACAGTTCACCGGCGGCGATGGCGTTTTGCAGGCTGTTGGTGACCTGAATTTGCAGCGCTTCCGGCGTGTGTTCGCCGCTCTGCTCAATTTCCGCTACTGCCAGCGTCAGATGGCCACGCAGATAACCGCTGGCAAACAGTTCGTCGTCGCTGGCGTGTTCGACCATATCGTCAATCAGCGCCAGAATGCGGGACTCGAATTCTACGATCATCTTCTCATCATCCTTCATTTATCGGAGTGCGGCTCACAGATCTTCCGGCCACGGAAACTGTGCCGCCGTCAGTGCAGGCGTACCATAATAGCTGGCTAACGCATCAATAAAGCGCGCCGGACGCGCCGGAATGCCGTGCTGCAGATAATGCATTACCTGTGCATGCACCTTGCGCTGAAACGCGATGCGATCCGGTTCACAATCGCCGTCGAGATTGTCACAGCTGACGTTGAAGGGAAAGCCGGCTGCCACACAGAACAGCCACTCCAGCGCCTGCGGCTTAATCTCCACCGCTTCAAACTGGCCCTGCGTTTGCGCATCGCGCCCGTCCGGGCAGTACCAGTAACCAAAATCTACCAGTTTGCGCCGCGCTTCACCGGCAATACACCAGTGCGAAATTTCGTGCAGCGCGCTGGCGTAAAAGCCATGGGCAAACACCACGCGGTGCCACGGTGAGGTGTCATCCGCTGGAAGATAAATAGGTTCATCATCGCCTTTAATTAGACGCGTCTGAAAATCGTCAGCAAAACAGCCGTCAAAAATCTCCACCAGCTGCTGATAATGGTGCTCTTTACTCATAATATTTTAATCTTTAAACAAACCGCCGCCATTGTCGCACTGGCGGCCGGTTTTGACGAGTGCGGATTACAGTGCGGCAAACCAGGCGAGAATGACACTGCCGTGGCTGTCCCACAACAGCTTAGCGCTCATCACGGCAGACACCGTCACCACCATCGGGCGAATCAGCTTCTGACCACGGCTCAGCACCAGCCTGGCGCCGAGGCGTGCGCCAATAAACGCCCCCAGCAGCATAATCACGCCGGTGCCCCACACCACCTTGCCGCCGAACATAAAGAACAGCAGACTGGCGAAGTTAGAGGTGAAATTTAGGATTTTGGCGTGGGCGGTGGCTTTCGCCAGATTGAAGCCGCAAAGCGTGACGAAGGCCAGCGCATAGAACGAGCCGGCACCCGGGCCGAAGAAGCCATCGTAAAAGCCGACGCAGCCGCCGCCCACCAGCGCAAACGCCAGGCCGTGCAGACGCTGCTCGCGATCGGCCTCGCCAAGACGCGGCATCAGCAGGAACCACAGCCCGATGCTGATCAGCAGCAGCGGCAGTATCTGGCGCAGTATCTCAGCCTGAATATGCTGAATCAGCAGCGTTCCGCCAATCGCGCCGAGAAAGGTCATGGCGATATTCAGCCGCTGCTCGCGCAGTTTCACCGCGCCGCGCCGCACAAAATAGAGGCTGGCCGAGAAGGAGCCACCGACCGATTGCAGCTTGTTGGTCGCCAGCGCCTGCGCCGGCGAAAGACCGGCCGCCAGCAGCGACGGCACGGTCAGCAGACCGCCACCGCCGGCGATGGAATCAATAAAGGCCGCCAGCACCGCGACCAGAAACAGCACGCCAAGCACTACCGGGCTGACAACAAACAGATCCATCTCAGGTTCCTACAGTAGATGCTTATCAAGTAACGCCTGGCAGGAAGGCGGCAACGGCGGCGGCGACTTCTTCACCGGCGGCGTAGTGCCCGGCTTCTTCGGCAGGAACCAGCTCTCCAGCTCTGCGCCGCAGCCATCGCCCGGCGGTGGTGGCGCCTGATCTTCACACTCCAGGCTGCCCGGCGGACAGCGCAGGCGCACGTGCATGTGTGCCCGATGGGCAAACCACGGCCGCACTTTGTGGAGCCACGCACGATCGCTACCGGCATCGGCACAAAGCTGCTTTTTAATCGCCGGATTGACGAAGATGCGCGTGACGTCGTCATCTTTCGCCGCCAGCTTGATCAGGCTGTCGATCTGCGGCTGCCAGTGACGCGCGATCACCTGGCGGTCGTCCGGCCCAACCAGATCGAGCGGCTGCGGCTTCAGCAGCTGCTGTGCCGTCCAGCGGCTCTGCGGCAGCTGCAGCCAGATATCCACGTCGAGGCCGGTCTGATGGCTGGCGTGGCCGCTGCTGAAACGTCCGCCGGCGGCCATGCCCATATCACCAATCAGCACCTGGCCCAGCTGCAGCTGATGCACCTGGGTGCTGAGGCGCTGGATAAAGGCGATCAGGTCCGGATGGCCGTAATAACGACGCTGATCCTGACGCATCACCTGATAGTTGGGCGAGTTGAGCGGCAGCTGCTGCGCCCCGACGATACAGCCGTTGGCAAAGCTGCCGATGGACTGCGGGCTGCCGGCAATCGGTTGATGGATTTGCTGCCACGGCGTGGCAGCCAGGCTGACCGCACTGCACAGCAGCGCGGCAAGGGAGAGAAGCAGGCGACGTATCATGCGGCTTACCAGCGCGGGACGCTGCTGTTGACGTCAGCGTTCTGCCCACGCTGGCGCAGCAGGTGATCCATCAGCACAATCGCCATCATTGCTTCCGCGATCGGGACCGCGCGGATGCCAACACAGGGATCGTGACGGCCTTTGGTGATCATCTCCACTTCCGCGCCGTCGCGGGTGATGGTGTTGCCCGGCACGGTGATGCTGGAAGTGGGCTTCATCGCCAGGTTGGCGCTGATGGTCTGACCGCTGCTGATCCCGCCGAGAATGCCGCCGGCATGGTTGCTTTGAAACCCGTTGCTGCGGATTTCATCACGGTGCTGACTACCGCGCTGGTTGATTACCGCGAAACCATCACCGATCTCCACGCCTTTCACCGCGTTGATGCTCATTAGCGCGTGCGCCAGATCGGCGTCAAGGCGATCGAACACCGGCTCACCGAGGCCCGGCGGCACGTTTTCGGCCATCACCGTGACTTTGGCACCGATAGAGTCACCCTCTTTTTTCAGCGCGCGCATCAGTTCGTCCAGCGCATCGAGTTGGTCGGCATCGGGGCAGAAAAACGGGTTATCTTCCACGATACTCCAGTCTTTCAGCTCGCAGGCGATGTCGCCAATCTGCGCCAGATAGCCGCGCACCACGATGCCGTGCTTCATCTGCAGATACTTTTTAGCAATGGCACCGGCCGCTACGCGCATGGCGGTTTCGCGGGCCGAGGACCGGCCGCCGCCGCGATAGTCGCGCAGGCCATATTTCTGTTCGTAGGTGTAATCCGCATGGCCGGGACGGAACAGATCTTTAATCGCGCTGTAATCCTGCGAACGCTGGTCGGTGTTTTCAATCAGCAGACCGATGGAGGTGCCGGTGGTGACGCCTTCAAACACGCCGGACAAAATCTTCACCTGATCCGGCTCGCGGCGCTGGGTGGTATAGCGCGAAGTGCCGGGACGACGACGATCGAGATCGTGCTGAATATCGGCTTCGGTCAGCGGGATGCCGGGCGGCACGCCATCAACAATGCAGCCAAGCGCAATACCGTGCGACTCGCCAAAGGTGGTAACGCGAAAAAGTTGTCCGATGCTGTTTCCGGCCATGGGGGTTCCTTGTTGCGATGTTGCGGGCGAGCGCTCGCCCCGATTTTTAGTCTTTATAGAATGAGAAGTGCGACTGCGCCGCGACGATTTGATCGCGCGTCAGCATGAACACGCCGTCACCGCCGTTATCAAACTCCAGCCAGGTAAAGGGCACGTCCGGATACTGCTCCATCATGTGCACCATGCTGTTACCAACTTCGCAAATCAGTACGCCGTGCTCGCTGAGGTAGTCCGGCGCACAGGCCAGGATGCGGCGCACCAGCTTCAGGCCGTCGCTGCCCGCGGCCAGACCGAGTTCCGGCTCGTGGCGATATTCGTTCGGCAGGTCGTCCATGTCTTCGGCATCGACGTACGGCGGATTGGTGACGATCAGATCATATTTAACCTGCGGCAGATTGCGGAACAAATCGGCGCGAATCGGCGTGACGTGATGCAGCAGACCGTGCTCTTCGATATTCTGTTCAGCCACGGCCAGCGCGTCGGTGGAGATATCGACAGCATCCACTTCCGCTTCCGGGAAGGCGTACGCACAGGCGATGGCGATACAGCCGCTGCCGGTGCACATGTCGAGAATATGGCGTGGCGTTTCGTCGATCAGGCCGGCAAAGCGGTTTTCGATCAGCTCGCCAATCGGTGAACGCGGCACCAGCACGCGCTCATCGACGTAGAATTCATGGCCGCAGAACCAGGCTTTATTGGTGAGGTAGGCCACCGGAATGCGCTCGTTAACGCGACGGATTACTCGTTCCACGATGCGGTGACGTTCGCTGGCGGTCAGGCGCGCGTGGCGCATGTCTTCCGGAATATCCAGCGGCAGCCAGAGCGTCGGCAGCACCAGTTGGACCGCTTCGTCCCAGGGATTGTCCGTGCCGTGGCCGTACCAGATGCCCGCCGCCGAAAAGCGGCTTACTGCCCAGCGCAGCATATCCTGAATGGTGTGCAGTTCGTTCACTGCCTCATCGACGAAAATCTTGTCCACGTAGCCCTCCGCAGGCCATAAAATCAATCGGCCGATAGTGTGCCATGAAGCCGGGCAGAATTCAGCGCAGCGAGGTGAAAAAGCTGACATTTGTTGACGCTTAGCGGTAAGGTAACGGCCAGACACCCGCCATTTCTGATGATTCACTGAGACATGAGTAAAAAGACGCCGCTAAGCCAGGACGACCAGGCGCTGTTCCGCCAGCTAATGAGCGGTACGCGCCAGCTGAAACAGGATACGATTGTGCACAAACCGGCAGTGAAAAGCCGTGAAGTGCCGCTGAAGCGGCTGCTGTCTGAGCAGGCCGATAACAGCCATTATTTCTCCGATGAGTTTCAGCCCCTGCTCTCCAGCGACGGGCCGACGCGCTACGTGCGCGCCGACGTCAGCCATTACGAGCTGAAAAAATTACGGCGTGGCGATTACACGCCAGAGATTTTTCTCGATCTGCACGGGTTAACCCAGCTTCAGGCGAAACAGGAACTCGGCGCGCTGATTGCCGCCTGCCGCCGCGAGCATATTTTCTGTGCCAGCGTGATGACCGGCCACGGCAAGCACATTCTCAAGCAGCAAACCCCGCTCTGGCTGGCACAGCATCCGCACGTGATGGCGTTTCACCAGGCACCCAAACTGTTTGGCGGCGACGCCGCGCTGCTGGTATTGATTGAAGTCGAAGAGTGGCAGCCGCCGGAATTACCCTGACCGGCAAAGGGACTGCGAGTGGGAAATAAAGTGATCTCTATTATTCCCCAAAATAATTCAGGTTGCAGCAAGGCGGCAAGGAAATGAATCCCCAGGAGCTTATGTGAATAAGTGACTGGGGTGAATTGACGCAGCCAACGCAGCTGCAGCCTGAAGTATGAAGGGGAATTACATGGCTTTGGCTAATTTGGCCGGACTCACCTGCCACGCCAGCTTGCCTTCACAGGCGTCGGCATCAAACTCCACGCAGGCAATGGCGGAGGTGGCGAACATCGGTGGCGCTTCCTGCGGGCAGAGTTCGGAAACCAGATAGCCGACCAGCGGCAGATGCGAAATCACCAGCACCGCGTGCGCACCCTGCACTGCCAGCGCCTGTAAATGACAGGCGACCATGCCCGGATCGCCGCCTGGCGTCAGTTCTGGCAGCACTTCCTGCCCTTCCGGCAGTTTCAGCGCTTCACGTACCGTGGCGAGCGTTTGCCCGGCGCGCAGATAAGGGCTGACCAGCACCTTATCGATTCCCGGCGTCTGACCATTCAGCCAGCTCGCCATCTGACGTGATTCGTCGCAGCCACACAGGGTGAGAGGACGAACCGCATCACTCGCTGCTTCCAGAGCTGCGTCGCCGTGACGCATGATAAAAACTTGCATAAAGCACCGCTGTTGTTTGTCGATATCGCCGGGTACCACAGCACCAGACGCTTCATTCTGCGAATGAACGCTGTGTTTTACCCCAATGGCTTGAGTATAGTCAACCGGTTGTTTATTAAATAAGCACATCTCAGAATGGTGCCGCGCCAGGCACTGCGCGGCCCCGATTCTAACCCGCTGAATCCGTGCGGCTATTCATGAATGTGCAGAAGTGTAAAAATTCGTTTTCCCTTCTGACATTGCCACTAACGCGTCACAGGGCGTAAAACGCTCGCCGTATTGCTGCATTAATGTACGTAATGTATTGACGATCTCGCCCGCACCACGCTGGTCAATATAGCGGAACGGCCCGCCGAGAAACGGCGGAAACCCGATGCCAAACACTGCCGCGATGTCGCCGTCGCGGGCACTGCGGATCACCGCTTCGTCGAGACAACGTACCGCCTCGTTAAGCATCAGCATCACACAGCGCGTGGCGATCTGCTGCTCGCTCTGTTTCGCCTGGGGTTTTAACTGCAGCAGGCGGTACAGACTGGCATCGGCCTGACGTTTGCGCGGCCAGCGCGTGCGCTGATAATCATAAAAACCTTTCTGGTTTTTGCGCCCTTTGCGATCGTCGGCCAGGATAGCGCTCACCGCCTGCGGCGCGCTGAAGCGTGAACCGTAGGCCTGTTCAAGAATCGGGCTGATTTTGCTGCCGACATCAATACCGACTTCATCCAGCAGCTGCAGCGGGCCGACCGGGAAACCAAATTTCACCAGTGCGCTATCAATATGTTCAATGGGCTCGCCCTCCAGCAGACAGCGCATGGCTTCATTTATATAGGGCGCGAGAATGCGGTTAACATAAAAGCCGGGACGGTCGGCGACCACCACGGCGGTTTTGCCCTGACGACGCGCCAGATCCACCGTGGTGGCCAGCGTCTGTGCTGAAGTGCCGCTATGCGGAATCACCTCGACCAGCGGCATTTTGTCTACCGGGCTGAAGAAGTGCAGGCCGATAACATTCTCCGGGCGCTGCGCGCCGGCAGCGATCTGCGCAATCGGCAGCGAGGAGGTGTTAGACGCAAAGATAGTGTGCGGCTGACAGTGTTCTTCAATCTCGGCCACCATTTGCTGCTTGAGCGCCAGATCCTCAAACACCGCTTCGATCACCAGATCGCGCTGGCGGAAGCCCTGATAATCGGTGCCGCCGCTGATGCGCGCCATCTGCTGCTGGCGTTCCGCCGGCTTGAGCTGGCGCCGTTTCACCTTTTTGCTCAGCAAATCCCAGCTGTACTGCAGCGCGTGGTTAACGCCGTTCAGGTTGATATCGCGGATTCGCACCGGCAGACCGGCTTTCAGCGCGGTGACGCTGGCAATCCCACCGCCCATCAGCCCGCCGCCCAGCACGCCAATCTGCTGCAGCGGGCGCGGCGGCGCATCCGCCATCGGCTCTTTCTTCAGAGCGGTGGACGCAAAAAACAGGCTGCGCAGTGCGGCCGACTGCGCGGTCATCGCCAGTTCACCAAACGCACGCGCTTCCGCGGCGTGACCGGCGACGCTACCCTGCTCCAGCCCGATGCGCACCACCTGCAAAATGCGGTCGGTGGCCGGATAGTTACCGTGGGTTTTACCGTCGGTCTGGCGTTTGGCCAGCGTAAACAGCAGCGGACGCGCCAGCGGCCCCTGCAGCAGGCGATCGCGGCGCGACAGGCTGCGTGCGGCGTGCTTTCCTTTATGTACACGTGCCACGGCGGTTGCCAGCAGAATCGCCTGCGGCACCGCATCATCCACCAGGCCAAGCTTTAGCGCCTGCTTTGCGCGCAGCTGTTTGCCACTGAGGATCAGCGGCAGCGCCTGCTGCACACCTATCAGACGCGGCAACCGCTGGGTGCCGCCGGAACCGGGCAACAGGCCGAGCTGCACCTCCGGCAGGCCGAGACGGGTTTTCTCATCCAGCGAGCAGATGCGCGCATCGCAGGCCAGCGCCAGCTCCAGCCCGCCGCCAAGACAGGCTCCATGAATGGCGGCGACCACCGGGAACGGCAGCGCGGCGATCTCCGCCATCACTTCCTGTCCCTGCCGCGCCAGCGCTTCAGCCTGCTGCGCCGTTTCACAACTGGCGATCATGCTGATGTCCGCACCGGCGACGAAGTTGTCGCGTTTGCCCGAAATCAGCACGATGCCCGCCAGCTGCGCATCGCTGCGCGCCTCCGCCAGCACCGCGCGGATTTGCGGCACAAACTCCGCTTTCAGGGTGTTCATCTTTTCGCCCGGCACATCAATGGTGATCACCGCAACGTGATCCGGACGCATCTGTAAATGGAATGCAGATTCGCTCATTATTCGGCCTCCAGAACCATCGCGCTGCCTAATCCGCCAGCGGCACAGGCGGTCACCAGCCCTAAGCCGCCGCCGCGCCGCCGCAGCTCATGCAGCGTTTGCGTGATCATGCGCGCGCCGGTGGCGGCGAACGGATGACCGTAGGCGATGGAACCGCCCAGCACGTTGAAACGCGTCTCGTCGACTTCGCCCAGCGCGCGATCGCGCTTCAGCACCTCGCGCGCAAAGCGTTCATCGTTAAACAGCCTGAGGTTGGCCAGCGTCTGCGCGGCAAAGGCTTCATGCATGTCGATCAGCGTCAGATCGCCGAGGGTAATGCCGGCGCGATCCAGCGCCAGCGGTGATGCGTAAGCCGGTCCGAGCAACATGTCCTGCCAGACATCAATCGCGGCAAACGCATAGCTGCGCAGGTAACCGAGCGGTGTAATGCCCAGCTCACGCGCGCGCCCTTCGCGCATCAGAATCAGCGCCGCCGCGCCATCGGTCAGCGGCGTGCTGTTGGCCGCGGTGACCGAGCCGTGGCGACGGTCAAACGCCGGACGCAGCTTTGCATAATCCGCCGCACTGGCGTTAAAGCGAATGTTGTTGTCCTGCTCAATCGGTGCTTTCCACGGCGGCACAAATGCCGGCATCACTTCCTGCGCCAGCACGCCGGATTGCCAGGCCTGTGCTGCACGCTGGTGCGAGCGCAGCGCCAGCGCGTCCTGCTGCTCACGCGTAATGCCGTGCGTTTTGGCCATCTGCTCGGCGGTGTCGCCCATGCGTAAACCGGTGGAGTATTCCGCCACGGCCGGCGGCACCGGCAACAGATCGCGTGGGCGCAGGCGGCGTAAGATGTGTAATTTTTTGCTCAGGGTGCGGGCTTTGTTGAGATCAACCAGCGCGCGCGCCAGCGTTTTGCTGACGCCAATCGGCAGCACCGAGGAGGAGTCAGCGCCACCGGCAATACCTGCATCGATGGTCCCGGCCATCAGGCTTTCCGCCACGTTGGCCACCGCCTGAAAGCTGGTGGCGCAGGCGCGGCTCACGCTGTAGGCATCAGTGTGCACGCTCAGTCCGCTGCTCAGCACGATTTCACGCGCGATATTGGGGGCTTCCGGCATCTGCACCACCTGGCCGAACACCAGCTGATCGATCACCTCCCCCGGCAATTCGCTGCGCGCCATTAATTCGCTGACCACCATGCGCCCCAGCTCCAGCGCCGGAATGCCGTGAAAGTCGCTTGCCTGGCGGGCAAACGGGGTGCGTAATCCGTGGGTAATGGCGATACGTTCGCCCTGACGCGTCAGCAGCGGCTGCGCTTTGCTCATTGCACTCACCTGTAATTTACGACCTGAGCATCATTGCCCAACAGGTCTGACCTGATCATCAGTGTTACCCAGGTGTTGCTAAGTCGCCAATAACAGAAGAAAAAAAGTGCGAGGAGTGACACGAAAAAGAGGCAACGCTGCCGAAAAAGCGGGTCGGCAGCGGCGGGATTAACGTAAGCCGAGCTGGAAAATCAGGGTTTCGGCCTGGCAGGCAAAGGTGAAATCGACGTCCAGGCGCACGCCGTCTGCTTCGTTGGTAAAGCGCGAATGAATCTCGCACGGATCGGACTCGACCTGGCGCGCTTTGGCGCTCAGCTCGGCCAGCATTGCTTCTGCCGCCTGACGGTCAGCGAACACGCCTGACCAGCTGGCGCTGCAATCGGTATTGTCCATCACGGTGCCCACGTCAACGCAGCAGCAGGCTGCCGTTTCGTTCGCACTACAGTTTCTAATGGCATCAGTCATGTTTTTCTCCTGACGATAAATCAACACTATCGGATCATTTTCTGCTGCAAAGTGTACGCCGGATGCCACGTCGCGGCTATCTTCCGCCCGCTAAGTGACGAATATCACAATAAAATTTGATCCAAAACAAATTTGACTCGCTATGCTGGAGCAGAACCGCAAGGATTTTGTTAAGCAGATCTGATTTTATCGATCAAAGCAGAAATATTTTAAAAACAATATTGCAACAAATACACAGGTCGGACCTATACTCGTCGCACTGGTCTGATATGTGTCTGTATCGTCAGTCCCTACAATCCGCCGTCCTTTGTTACGCGACGTAACTACGTTTAATAATAATTTAGATGAGGTTGTGGTCATGAACCATAAGAACCTGTTTGCAAAGTCAGCTGTGGCAGCTGCAGTGGCGCTCGTCTCTTCTCACGTCTACGCCGCAGGCTTTCAACTTAACGAATTCTCAGCAATCGGCCTGGGCCGCGCCTATTCAGGTGAAGGCGCCATGGGTGATACCGCCGCCTCTGCCAGCCGTAACCCAGCCACTATGGCCCTGATGGACCGCCCTTCTTTCTCTATCGGCGCCGTCTATATCGACCCGGAAGTGGATATCAGCGGTAACAGCCCGACCGGCAACAGCCTCAACGCCAGCAATATTGCGCCAAACCAGTGGATCCCGAACATCCATTATGTGCATCCGATTAACGATCAGTGGTGGATTGGCGCCTCGGCCACCTCGAACTACGGTCTGGCCACCGAATTTAATAATGGCTACACCGCGGGCGGCTTCGGTGGCAAAACCGATCTGATGACCGGCAACTTCAACCTCAGCACCGCTTATCGGTTAAATGATAACTTCAGCTTCGGCGTCGGCTTTGACGCGGTGTACGCCAAAGCGAAAATTGAGCGCTACGCCGGTGAAGCCGGTGCCCGCGCCGGTCTGCCGGCCGATACCCAGGTCGCACACCTGAAAGGTGACGAATGGGGCTACGGCTGGAACGCCGGTATCCTGTATGAAGTGGATAAAAACAACCGCTTCGGCTTCACCTATCGTTCCAAAGTGAAGATCGACTTCGACGGCGACTATAAGAGCAATATCCCGCGCGCCTTTAACGGCACGCCGCAGGCGATTGCGCTGGGTCTGCCGTATGGCACCAGCGGCGCCACCATTCCGGGTTCGCTGACGCTGAACCTGCCGGAAATGTGGGAAGTGTCCGGCTGGCATAAAGTGGCGCCACAGTGGGCGGTGCACTACAGCCTCGCCTATACCAGCTGGAGCCAGTTCCAGGAGCTGAAAGCCACCGGCAGCAACGGCCAGACGCTGTTCTATAAAGATGAAGGCTACCGTGATGCATATCGCATCGCGTTAGGTACCACTTACAACTACGACGATAACTGGACGTTCCGTACCGGTATCGCGTTTGATGACAGCCCGGTGCCGGCGGATAAACGCTCTATCTCGATTCCGGATCAGGATCGCCTGTGGCTGAGCGCCGGTGCGTCTTACGCCTTCACGCCGGATGCGTCAGTTGATGTCGGGGTTTCCTATATGCACGGTCAGCACGTGACGGTGAAAGAAGGTCCTTATACCTTTAATTCCGAAGGTAAGGCCTGGCTGTACGGCGCTAACTTTAACTACAAGTTCTGATAATCAGTGCAGCGGCCCATGCGGGTCGCCAGCTGAAAACAAAACGGCGACCTGTTGGTCGCCGTTGTCATTTATTGAGAGTCGATATCTTTTAAATCGTCCTGAATCGCGCTGGCGTTCGGGTTCTCCTCCGGCTTCAGCTTGCCGCCGCTGGCGAGGAAATCGTTACGCTGGAAATAGGCGTTGCGGATAAAGGCGTACGGATCCTGCTGCTGTCGGAGCAGGCCATCGGAATCAAGCAGCTGCGCGCGCGTTTCCACCCCTTCCAGCGTCCATTTACCAATCGACATCGGCCAGGTAAGCCAGCTCAGCACCGGATAAAGCGTATCGACGTAGTCGCCGCCATCCTGACGCACGGTAAAGCTGCCGTAACCTGGCAGCACCACGTACGGACCGTAGCCAACACCATAACGGCCCAGCGTGCTGCCAAAGTGGTGCGGCACTTCACGCGCCAGCTGGGGATTGGCTTTGCCGGCGACGTCGATGAAACCGCCAAGGCCGAGCACGGTATTCAGGAAGAAACGGGTAAAGTGAATGCCCGCCTGACGCGGCTCGCCGACCAGAATCGAGTTTACCATGCTGGCCGGTTCATCAAGGTTACCGAGGAAGTTGCTCAGCCCGGTACGAGCCGGCACCGGCACGTAATCACGCCAGGCAACCGCCACCGGGCGCACCACATAGGGATCCAGCACGTTGTAGTTGAAGTTAAACATCGTGCGGTTGAACCCTTCGAGCGGATCGCTGCGCTGCGCAGGCGTCGTCTCGTCGGCCGGTTTGGAACTGGCACATCCCACCAGCAGTAAACTGGCCAGCGCCAGGCCGGTCAGGCGATTATTCATTCTTCTCTCCCTGTGCAGATAAAAGGTGTATCGCTTCAGGGCTGCTGCTGATTGACCTCAACAGCCATCGGCTGGTGACCATCCCAGGGGGTGACCGCGCTTAAACCAAACCAGTCGCCGGACTGCGGATTAGCACTACCATCGCGCGAAATGCGCACCCTGACCTGCACCTGATGCTGCGCCGAAAGCAGGCGATCCGGCATCATGGCGTTGCTGTCATCCAGCGTAAGCGATAGCGGGAAGTGGCTGAGCGGTAAACGCTTTACAGCCACAGGCACCGGTGAAACACCGTCAGACACAGAAATATACAACACTCCGCCCGGCGGTAACATTTTTTCTGCCTCTGGCGTTAAGCTCACCGTCAATGCCAGCTGGCTATTTTGCTGTCCCGCGTCGGTTTTCGCTTGTTCAATGCTGCGCTCTATCATGGTAATGCGTCGATCGCCGGCCGGCAGCAGCTTCAGCATAACCTGCCACGCGCCAATCGCTTCGCCATACTGCTGCTGTTCAAAGGCATTGAACGCCAGCAGACTGAGGGTGCGCACGTTGCTGTGGTCGCGCTTCAGCAGGTCTTTCAGCAGCATATTGGCCTGGCGGTTATCCTGCGGATCGCTGGAGCGCGTCAGCACTTCGGCATAATCCTGCTGCAGTTCAAGGTTGTCCGGCGCCAGCTGCAAAGCGTGCTCAAAGGCCTGGCTGGCATCGGTGGCGTTGTTCAGCACCATGCCGAGGCGGCCCAGCATCGCCCAGTCATTGAGGTTTTGCGGATCGTTTTGCAGCGAGGTGCGCAGGCCGAGCTGCAGACGCGCCAGCTCTTCCATGGTCAGCGGCTGCGCATTGGGATCCATCACCCGCGCGCGCAGCACCGGGTACTCCTGCTGCACGCTCTGCCAGCCCGCCAGCTGGGCGAGGCCACCGGTTTTCAGATAAACGCCCACCGACACCAGCACCAGGACGATCACGCCCGGCAGCAGTACCCAGCGGCTGCTGTGATGCGCGCGTGCCGCCGTGTCGCCCGGCACGTCGGTCAGCAGCGTTTGCTGCAGTTCGCGCACCATCTCCGGACGCTCACTGACCACGCCCTCGGCTTCATCATGCTCCAGCTCGCGCAGGCGCTGCTGATAAAAATCGGTGTTCAGGCGATCGCGATCGCCGCTGCTGGCCTGACGCTGCCGCCAGCCGGCACCGACAAACAGTGCCGTCGCCGCCGCCAGTAAAATAATCAGGGTAATCCAGAATCCAGTCATTAAGGCTTCCCGTCACGCTTCAGAATCGCCGCAAGGCGCTGTTGTTCATCGTCATCCAGCTCGCTGCGCGCGTTGCCGCGTCGGCTGCGCAGAATAATAATCAGCCCGCCGAGCACCACAAACAGCGCCGGCCCAACCCACAGAATCAGCGTCGACGGCGTCACCGGCGGTTCATAAGTGACGAAGTTGCCATAACGCGCCACCATGTAATCAATGATCTGCTGGCGGCTCTGGCCCTGCTTCATCAGCTCATACACTTTTAGCCGCATGTCGGCGGCAATCATCGCGTTGGAGTCGGCAATACTGTTGTTCTGGCACTTCGGGCAGCGCAGCGATGCGGTTAGCTCGCGATACTGCTCCTCCTGCTGGACCGAATCGAACTGATAAGTATCGATTGCGGCCCACAGGCTGGTGCTCAGCAGCAGACCCGCGAGCAACATAAACAGCTGTTTCATACGCCCGCCTCTTTGCTGTATTTCTGCCACAGCGGCTTCACCTCTTCATTCCACACCCGGTCGTTCATGTCGCCGGCGTGGCGGTAACGGATAATGCCGTGGCCGTCGATCAGGAAGGTCTCCGGCGCGCCGTAGACGCCGAGATCCAGACCGAGCATGCCGTCGCCGTCATACAGGCTCAGCGCATACGGATTGCCGAGCGTGTTAAGCCAGGTGACGGCTTTGCTGCGGTCATCTTTGTAATTGAGGCCAACCACGCGAATGCCCTGCTCCGCCAGCGTGTTGAGATATTGATGCTCGGCGCGGCAGGTCGGGCACCAGGTGGCCCAGACGTTCAGCAGCAGCGGTTTGCCATCGGTCAGCACCTGCTGGTTATAGATTTTACCTGGCTGATCCAGCGCTTCGAGTTTAAACACCGGCACCGGTTTACCGATCAGCGCCGATTCGAGGCGCGTAGGATCGTCACCGCTGGCGTTGCGCGTCAGCTGCCACAGCAGCGCCGCCGCCAGCAGCAGAAACAGGACTAAAGGAATAAACAGGATTTTTTTATTCATGCCAGTTCCTCGCGCTGCGCTTTTTTGCGCGAGCGGTAGCGCGGATCGAGCAGGCACAGCAGGCCGCCCACCGCCATAAACACGCCGCCGAACCAGATCCAGCGCACAAAGGGTTTGTAATAAATACGCACCGCCCAGGAACCGTCATCCAGCTCTTCGCCCAGCGCCGCGTAGAGATCGCGCGTGAAGCCGCCGCTGATCGCCGCTTCCGTCATCATGGTACGCGCTGCGGTATAGAAGCGCTTCTCTGCATGCAGCACCGCTTCTGGCTTACCGTTGCGTGTGACATCGATAATCGCCACGCCGCCGCTGTAGTTGGGGCCCTGCAGATTGTGCACGTCGCGGAAAATAAAGTGATAGTTGTGGATATCCACGCTGTCGCCGGCCTTCATGCGCACGTCACGCTCAACGCTGTATTGGGTGCTGAAGGCAATGCCCACCACCGTCACCGCCACGCCAAGATGGCCCAGCACCATGCCCCAGTGGCTGCGCGACAGATGGCGCAATCCCGCCAGGAAACGGTGCCGGTGGGTAGCGCGTTCGTGCAGCTCCATCAGCGTCAGCAGGATCACCCAGATGGCCATCAGCAGGCCAATCACCGTCATCGCTTCGATGCGATCCTGCAACAGCCACGGCAGCACGATCGACAGGATCAGCGTCACCAGCAGACCCACACCGAGCCGCTTCCACAGCTTTTGCGGCTCATCGCGGCGCCAGCGCACCAGCGGCCCGATGCCGAGCATCAGCGCGAACGGCGCCATCAGCCAGGTGAACATGGTATTGAAGAACGGCTCGCCAACCGAAATGCTGCCCAGCCCGAGCTGTTTATGCACCAGCGGCAGCAGCGTACCGAGCAGCACCACCAGCATTGCGGCAATCAGCAGCACGTTGTTGCCGAGCAGAAAGGATTCGCGCGACCAGGCTTCGCTCTGCACGCGGCTGCGCACCTGGCCCCCTTTCAGAGCGTACAGCAGCAGCGAACTGCCGATGACAATCACCAGGAAGGCGAGGATAAACATACCGCGCGCCGGATCGGAGGCGAACGAGTGCACCGACACCAGCACGCCGGAGCGCACCAGGAAGGTGCCCAGCAGGCTTAATGAGAACGCGGTAATCGCCAGCAGCACCGTCCATGACTTAAAGCTGCCGCGTTTTTCTGTCACCGCCAATGAGTGCATCAGCGCAGTACCGGCCAGCCACGGCATAAAGGAGGCGTTTTCGACCGGATCCCAGAACCACCAGCCGCCCCAGCCGAGTTCGTAATACGCCCACGCGGAACCGAGCACGATACCAATAGTCAGAAATACCCATGCCGCAGTGGTCCACGGACGTGACCAGCGCGCCCAGGCGGTATCCAGCCGGCCTGCCATCAGCGACGCAATGGCAAAGGCAAACGCCACCGAGAAGCCAACATAGCCCATATAGAGCAGCGGCGGATGGAAGATCAGCCCGATATCCTGCAGCATCGGGTTGAGGTCGCGCCCATCAATCGGGAAGTTCGGCAGCGTGCGGGTAAACGGATTCGAGGTGAGGATGATGAACAACAGGAAGCCGAGGTTGATCATCCCCATCACCGCCAGCACGCGCGCCAGCGCATCCTGCGGCATGCCGCGGCTGAAAATCGCCACCGCTAATGTCCAGGTGCTGAGCAGCAGTACCCATAGCAGCAGCGATCCTTCATGCGCGCCCCAGGTGGCGGCGATGCGGTAATACACCGGCAGCAGCGAATTGGAGTTGGTGGCAACGTAGCCGACGGTAAAATCGTTGACCACAAACGCGTGCACCAGCACGAGGAACGCGGCGGCGATGCACAGGAACATGCCCCAGGTGAGCGGACGCGCCAGCGCCATCAGCCGGCCATCCTGACGCGCCGCGCCCCACAGCGGATAAATACTCAATAACAGCGCTAAGCCCAGCGCCAGACACAGCAGAAAGCTGCCAATTTCCGGCATCATGATTGCGTACCCGCCTGCTGATAGGCCGCTGCCGGTCCGTTATGATTCTTCTTCATTGCGTCCTGAATTTCCGGCGGCGTGTACTTCTCATCGTGCTTCGCCAGCACCTCTTTGGCGTTGACCAGGTTGCCGTCTTCCAGCACGCCCTGCGCCACCACGCCCTGCCCTTCGCGGAACAGATCCGGCAGAATGCCTTCGTAGCTGACGCTGACCACGCCGTTGGCATCATATAGTTTGAACGACACCGCCAGCGTTTTCGGATCGCGTTTGACGCTACCGGGCATCACCATGCCGCCGACGCGCAGGCGCTGTCCGGCCTCCGGCTTCTGGTGATCCTCACCTTTGCCGTACAGAATTTCACTCGGGGTGTAGAACAGGTCGATGTTGGAACGCAGCGCGTACATCACCAGCGACGTGGCAAGGCCTAAGCCCACCAGCACCGCCACCACCACATACAGGCGGTTACGACGACGGATATTCACACGGACTCTCCTGCTGCTTCACTGGCAGCTTGTTTGGCTTTTGCCGCGCGGATGCGGCGCTCGCGGGACTGACGCTGGCGAATCTCTGCCAGCAGGCGGCGACGGAACAACACGGTGTGCAGCACCAGACCGATCAGTGGAATCAGCGTAAAACACACGGCCAGCCAGACGTAAAAGGCATAGCCGCCCATGGCGAAAAACTCGCTCCACGATGAGAAGGCAGGGGTCATGCTTTGCGTCCTCCCTGCGCCACGTCAATCGCCCACGGGCGGTGACGCTCGGTAAACAGAATCAGGTTGCGCAGACGCATCAGGGTGAGCGCACCAAACACCAGCAGATAGCCGAGAATCGACCAGCGCAGCGGCGTGCGCATGCTGGGATCGATCGCCTGTTGCAGAATGCCGGACGAGCCCTGATGCAGCGTGTTCCACCACTGCACGGAGAAGTGAATAATCGGCAGGTTAACCACACCGACCAGAATCAGGATGCCGGCCGCGCGTCCGGCGGTGCGGCGATCGTCGAAAGAGTGATAGAGCGCAATCACGCCCATATAGAGGAACAGCAGCACCAGTTCAGAAGTCAGACGCGCGTCCCAAATCCACCAGGTGCCCCACATCGGCTTGCCCCACGCCGAGCCGGTCACCAATGCGATAAAGGTAAATACCGCCCCAACTGGCGCCATCGCGGCAGCCGCCAGATCGGCCATTTTCATCTGCCACACCAGACCGATAAAGGCGGCGATGGCCATTGAGGCATAGACGCCCATCGACCACATCGCCGCCGGCACGTGAATGTACATGATGCGGAAGCTGTTGCCCTGCTGATAATCCGCCGGCGCAAAGCCGAATCCCCAAATCCAGCCGAGCAGCAGCGCACCGACGCCCAGGATTGCGAACCAGGGAATCAAGCGACCGCATAGCTGGTAAAGCCGCTCAGGCTTTGCCCACTGGTGTAACCATTTCCACATTGACATTGCTCACACTAAACAAGAATTCGGATGGCGGCCTCTCTGCCGGAGGTCCGCCTTAATGCAGACTGATGCGCAGCGCGGCGGCGGTCGCAAATGGCGACAGCGTGGCGCTGACCGCCAGCATGGCGCCGAGAATCGCCAGATAACCGCCGATCGGTAACCCCTGACCGGCCGCATCAATCGCCGCGCTGGCAAAAATCAGTACCGGTATCGACAGCGGCAACACCAGTAAACTCAGCAATACGCCGCCGCGCCGCAGCCCGACGGTCAGACCGGTGCCAATCGCACCGAGAAAACTCAGAGTTGGCGTGCCGATCAGCAGCGTCAGCGCCATTGCCCGCCAGCCTGCAAAATCCAGCGACAGCAGCAGCGCCGCCAGCGGCGAGAGTAAAATCAGCGGCAGCCCGGTAATCAGCCAGTGCGCAATCACTTTGCCCAGCACGGTGATTGGCAGCGGCGTCGGCAGCAACAGCAGCTGCTCCAGCGATCCATCAAGAAAGTCGTCGCGAAACAGCCGCTCCAGCGCCAGCAGCGATGCCAGCAGCGCGGCTACCCAGGCGACGCCAGGCGCGATGCGCGCCAGCTGCTGCGGCTCAGGGCCAATGCCTAACGGGAACAGCGTAATCACGATCAGAAAAAACCACAGCGGATTAACCACTTCCGCGCCGCTGCGAAAGGCAATCTTTAACTCACGCTGAATAACCCGGCCAAGCATCACGCCCACTCCGATGTAAGACGAATTTTGCGCACGCGCGCATGGCTGTCCGGCAGATCCTGATGGGTCGTCAGAATCACCACGCCACCGTTATCGGCATGATCGGCGAAGCGCGCCATTAATTTTTCCACGCCGTGTTTGTCGATGGCGGTCAGCGGCTCATCCAGAATCCACACCGGAGCCGGGCTGAGCCACAGTCGCGCCAGCGCCACGCGCCGCTGCTGCCCGGCAGAAAGCTGTGCCACCGGCACCTCTTCGTAACCCAGCAGATTGACCTGCTCCAGCGCGTCATACAGCGTGTCTTCGCTGCGATCGCCGTGCCAGAAATGCAGATTCTCCCGCGGCGACAGCACCGATTTCACGCCCGGATGATGGCCGAGATACAGCAGGTTTTGCTGCCATATTTCGCGCTGCCGGCGAATCGACTGCTGCTGCCAGCGTACTTCGCCCTGCTCTGGCCGGCTTAACCCCGCCAGCAGTCGCAACAGTGAAGTTTTGCCTGCGCCGTTGGGCCCTTCGATTTGCACCACATCGCCCGCCTGCACCTGAAAACTCAGTCCGTGGAACAGGGTTCGCTCATCGCGAACGCAGGCGAGATTAATCACTTCGAGCATAGAAGGGAGATTCATAGCAATAAATGAGGCGGGAATAATACCACACTCAAACCAGGGGCCGAAGTCTGTGCGCAAGCTCCCCCTTCCCCCAAATGAGGTATTCATGCGCATCAGATCAAGAAAGCGCTCAAAAAACCATCTTTGCTAATCTCTTGTTACTCTTAATTTGAATCTTTGTAACATTTCGCCCTTGCTAAAAGCGTCTACGCTTATTACGCACTGGCATTATCACCGGGAGAAAAAATGAAGCCATCGCCATCAAATAACACGCATGACAATGACGTGGACAGTGAAGAAAAAGAACAGGGAACGGATATCGAAGTGGACGAAGACGCCCTGCCCTCGCGGGCTGCGGCGATACATGAAGAGATTCGGCAGGACGGTGAAAAGGAGCTGGAACGCGACGGCATGGCGCTGCTGTGGTCAGCGATTGCCGCCGGCTTATCAATGGGCGCCTCGCTGATGGCGAAAGGCATTTTTCAGGTACACCTCGCTGGCGTGCCCGGTGCCTATCTTCTGGAGAATCTTGGCTACACCTTTGGTTTTGTCATCGTGATTATGGCGCGCCAGCAGCTGTTTACCGAGAATACCGTCACCGCCGTACTGCCGGTGATGCATAAACCCACCGGCGGCAATTTTATGCTGCTGCTGCGGCTGTGGAGCGTGGTGCTGATCGGCAATTTGATTGGTACCGCGCTGGGCGCGCTGGCGTTTAATCATATGCCGATTTTCGATGACGCTACGCGCCAGGCCTTCACCGCCATCAGCGAGAAAGTGATGGAGCACACGCCGGGCGAAATGTTTGCCAACGCAGTGATTTCAGGCTGGATCATCGCCACCATGGTGTGGATGTTTCCTTACGCTGGCGGTGCCAAAATTGTGGTGATTGTGATGATGACCTGGCTGGTGGCGCTGGGCGATCTGGCCCACATTGTGGTCGGTTCGGTTGAAGTGCTGTATCTGGTGTTTGCCGGCACGCTGCCGTGGCAGGAGTTTTTGTGGCCGTTTGCACTGCCCACCCTGCTGGGCAACATCACCGGCGGTACGCTGATTTTTGCCCTGATCAGTCACGCGCAGATCCGTAACGACATGAGCGAAGCGGCCAAAGCCAAAGCGCGAGCCGAACAGAAGCGTAAAGAGAGACAGGAAAAGCAGAAAGATCAGGAAAAAGCGTGATCACCACCGCCTGATTGCTGACACTTTGAGCAAACAGGCGGCCCACGGTTAAAATCCCCTGCACGGTGCGCTATACTGCGCGCCGCACGTCTCCTTAGTTAAATGGATATAACGAGCCCCTCCTAAGGGCTAGTTGCAGGTTCGATTCCTGCAGGGGACACCAGTAACAGCCCTTCTGCTTTGCATAACCGCTTCGTTTATTGCTCCTCTCCCTCTGCCACCCCAATGCTGTTTTTCATCTGCCACAAGGTGTAAACCTGCGATCGCAGGTGCTGTTCAAGCTGGCGGATAAGCTGTTGCCGCTGGGGCGCACTGGCTGGTAGCGAGTGAATTTGCCGCAATTGTTCCTCGATGGGCTCAGCCTGCTGAAAACGGGTCATCATGCCAAATACTGAGGACTTCAGTTCACTCACTGTGATGTATTTGCCTTTTTGCTCATCCAGTCCATTCAGACGCTCGCTTAACTGCGCCAGCTTCATCATCCCCTGATGCCAGGCCGCAAGGTTTTGCGCTGGCAACGTGCTGGCCTCAAGCTGATGCAGCCACCGTGCTGATAAAGAACCCGCCTGTTCCGGCCACAGCGCCTGCGCCTGCTCCACCAGCTGCTGGCCATACGCAATATTCCAGTCGGGCGCGAGTTGCTCCAGACGAGATAACTGCTGCTGAGTGTCGGCAAGCAAAGCTGGCGCTAAGGACGTCCGCTGCCGCAGCACATCCCGCTGCTGTGGCGTGAGAGTGGCGGGCACAGGAGCCAGCGATGCCACGAGCTGAGCCTGCAGTGGATCGGGCCGGTTCAGATATTGCCAGCCGCCCACCGCGACCACGCTGATAAGCAGCATGGTAAACATCCCGGCACTGAAAAATTGCCACTTATTACGACGGGCCAGCGCCGCTGTCTGCACCTTTATCTTCGGCTGATGTTGCTGCTGCGCGACATAAACCCATCTGGCGCTATGCGGGGTTTTCGTTTCATGCGGATGTGCGGATATCGCCCCGGTATCTATCGTGGTGCCGGGCAAGATGTCGCTGGTCGTATCGTCACGGCTTTCCAGCCTGGCGGCACTGTTGTGCATCAGAGCACGCAATGTATCAAGCTGGCTAAGATGTTTAAGCTTCAGCCGCTGTAATACGGTCCCCAGGCGGGTAAGCAGTTGTTCAGCACGATAAAGCTGACTCAGATCGCCATAATTCAGGGAAAGGGTGCGCATCTGCTGCTGCACGCGCTGGCTCAGGCTGGTGAGAATGTCCATGCGCGCGTGGATCGGTTGCGGCCACAGCGCTCCCCACTGATGGCTCACCAGCGCTTCCAGTAGCGCCAGACCTTCATTCAATCCAACCAGGCCGGCCAACTGCATGCGGGCAAGCGTGTACCAGGCCGCAGTCTGCAACTCCACTCCGTTTTGTTCGAACAGAGAAAGGCAGTGTTGTTCAACGTAAATCCAGTCTATATCCGGCCGTGCCGGATGGGTCAATTTGCTCAGCTCTTCACGCAGAGCAGCATAATCCGGCAGCTTACGCGGGTCGCTGCCGGTTTTAATCCGACGGGCAGGCATGTCATTCATGACTTATTGTCCCTGTGAGGTATTTACAGCGTGGGAGGATAATTAATTATGCAGTCTGTTTTTTTGCCTGTTCTGAGTGATGAACGATGCAAATATTTCTTTACCGCCCCCCCTTACCCGCCTTAATTAATATTGATTACCGACGCAAATAGGTAAATGCGTGTAGCCGGGTTGGCTGGCCATATAAAGCGGAGCGCAGGTTGGTTTTCGTGGTTGCAATTCGGTCTGATCCTGATGCTGAGTCACGGACTGTGGCTGTTTCTTTGATGTAACGATCTTTTTGGTCTGCGTTTTGCCGCTGTTAAGCGGTGATTTTACCTGCTGCGTGTTTTCTGACGAATCAAACCTGGAGCAAAATTTCTTCGACTGACTCAGACTTCCGTCATTACAAACAAAACGTCCATCTGAGGTACAGTGTGCAATACCACCCTTTGCACCAGAACAGGGTTTTCTGCCTCTGGCCGCCTCTGCCTGCAGAGTCACTAATAAGCTAAAAACCAACAGCGGTATCAATTTTTTCATATTCAAATCCATGTGTTATTTTATTATTCAGCCTCGTTCGTAATAATGCCGCTTAGATTTGCGCTTTACCATCAAGATATTGCTGCTGCCTGAGATGCCGCAACAGAACGCGCCCCTCCGGCATAAACTCAGTGCCGTACCGCACCAGACCGAATCCCTTCAGTTCCGCATCAATCGCGTAGCGCAATTCGCCGGGCTGCGCCTGCTCCAGCAGCACCACTCTGATGCTTTTCAGGCGCGGCTCATACCTGAGCAGAACAGCAGACAGGGTGCCAATCAGCTCATGGGCAGTGCCCGGCATGCCCTGCAGGATTTTGCTCATATCGGGCAGACCATAGTCCTGCAGATGCGCCAGCGTGCCGGCGCGGCAGTTGAGGATGCGCTGCATATTGTCGAGTACGGACAAAATCACCTGATTTTGTTCGCTGACCTGATCGAGGGCCAGGCCGCCGGTGAAGTTGCCGGTGAGCATTTCGTACAGCGAAGGTGTGTTATGTCCCTGGGGCATCAGTCGTCCTTGAGCGGTTGCAGTGTCAGATGATTGTTACCGGCTTCCAGAATGCGCGGCTTATCCGGGTCAAGGTCTTCACGCCCTATCACCAGCTTCCAGGTGTTGTTAACTCTATCCGGATGGCGGAACAGCCCTGCCACGGCGACAAACTGCGCATCTTCTTCCATTGGCATATCGAGGTTCGCGTCACCGCCAGGTTTTACCACCACATCCCGGGTCGCCAGCAGATCGGCTTTCAGGATCGTGTCGCCATCCCGGAGTAGCTGCTGATAGACCGTTTTGTCGAAGGTTTTACGGTCTTTCAGCTGCCAGACCCGAATAACCACCGGCTCAGACAGCGAATTACTTTCACGGGAATCGGTGTTCAGCGCCTCACGGGCGGTGAAATCCAGGTGCAGCACCTTAATCTTTTTGTAAAACACGGCGTTAAATGCCGATTTGGTGCCATCGGTGATACCCTGCGTCACCCCACACCCCGTCAGGCTGAACGCCAGTAGCGCAGGTAGCCAGCATGCGGATTTAATCAAACTTGTACGTAACACGTCGGTTTCCTTGTTGTGATGATGCAGGCTCCAGCCCGGCGTAATAACCCAGTTCCGTGGTAAAGGTCTGCGGAATATCCTCCGGGAGATCTTCATCTTGCGCGCCCAGTACGCCATTCATCCCCAGCCAGAATGGGCCTTCGCCGAGCGGCGGCGCAACCAGCAGGCGGGTTCGGGTGGTCAGGGTGATTTTTGCTTTAAAGCGCCAGCCGAGATACACCCGCAGCATCACCAGAAAGTCCTGATACAGCAGGCCGTCCGGTTTCCAGCCCTGTGATTCCTGCTCGTTATCGGTGGACAGAGCAATCAACAGCTGGCTGTTGGCATCCATCGCCTCTTCACCCAGCGGTGTGTTGCCATTCAGCAGAAAATCGTCATCGCCGTAAAAGCCCAGCGGCTGGCTGACTGCCACTGGTCGCAGGCAATACGGGCTCACCTGCACCGTCGTGTCGGGTGCCAGCAGGCTCACCAGGGCCTGTATTCCCTCCTGGGTTTTACCTGGCTGCTGCAGCACACCCAGCAGCGCCAGAAATCGGGATACCGGGGTGGCGATGTGCTCTGCGGTGCCCGGTATCCCCAGTCCCACCAGACCCAGCAGTGACTGCGAGATAGCGTCAGTACCGCCGGGCTCAAATGTGGCCGGGTAGGAGTATTTACGCCAGACACGGTAAAACTGCGTCAGGATACGGTGGCTGAAGATATCCAGAAAACCCTGCAGCGCTTCGTGCCCTTCGCGGCGCTGGGTGATGTCATCAAGGTACGCTGTGGGCAAAGGAGAATCGACACCATACATCCCCATAAAGGTCGTGCGGATGAGCGGTGGCTTGCTGTCATCCTCCTCGTCATATTCGACAGTCTTTATTTCGCTGGACGGAAATCCCATCCCCGGATGTGGCGCAAACCGCACCGGGTCATCCGCCGGGTGGCTGGTCGAGCCCATCGGCGGCCTGCCAGGATTACGCTTCTCCAGCAGCTGGCATAAGCGGTAAAAGTTGATGCGGTGAAGGTCGGCTTCCAGCCGCGGGGTCAGCCGGGAATGCGGCGGTTGTGCTTCTCTTCCCATTCCAGGCGCTCTCCGGTCGGTTGCAGGATGATAATCAGGCGGTTGAACAGATAGATATCGGTATACAGCGCAAAGAAACGGCTCAGCATCTCGCCGAACAGACAGATGTCGCCGCGCCCGGCAAAGCCGTGGCTGTCCAGCGTCACCTCAATCTGCACACCACGTACCAGATAGCCCTGTTCGAAACGCTCGGTTTCGCTGTGCTTCACGTCAATGATGGCTTCCAGCCGACGGCGGTTCATCTCACTGTCGGTCCATTCGTACAGCGCCAGGGTGCCGCGCAGCACGTCGGCATTGTCCATCATCGACAGAAATCCGCTGCCGAGATGGCTCAGCACGCGCCAGTGGAAACGGTCCTGCGCCGGTGGATAACAGGGTAGTGTCGGCGCACACAGGTTACGCACGGCGATACTGGCTGAGGTGGTTTTCATCACCGTATCAAGCACCGTGCTCTGCAGAGCACGTCGTGGCAGCTGGCCGTTGGTGCCGGTGAGCGTCAGCGACAGGCTTTCGTCTTCCGGCACCGTGTGGTTATCAAACGCTTCACCGCCGAGGATAAGCCAGGTGTTATGCAGTCCGGACGGACCGCGACGCACGCGCGTGTGGTAGTAATATTCCGGGGCCTGATGGCGCATCATGCCGCCTTTGTGGCGAAAGCTCGAAAACGGTACGTAGATATGCTGGCTGGATGACATCACCGAATCCACCGCATAAATCTCAGTATGACCATCCTGCACGCGCATCGGGCGCAGCATGTATTCGGTCTGCAGAGAGTTAAGCGTCAGCGGATCAGATTCCAGCGGGAACAGGTTAATCACCGGCACACAGTTCAGGCGCAGATGCTTTTCGGTAAAGCTGAAGTCATGTTCCCAGCGCTCCGCCAGCACCACGTCGATTTCAAACCAGGAGAGCTCAGCCGGAAAGACCACGGTCTCCAGCCCACGCAGGCCCGTGAACATGAATTTCTCGCGGAAGGTGAAATACTCCAGCAACAGCTGATAGCCGCTGAAACTGCTGCTGCCCTTCGGCCACAGGTCGTCGTTATCGCCAAAGCCCAGCGCGGTGAAATACCCGTCGAGCGGTCTTCTGTCCATGTCACCCGGTAAGCGCAGCCACAGGCGGGCGACATTCATGGTGAAGGCTTCATGCATGGCACAGGCCAGCGGCGCGTCGGCGTTGAAATACAGCGGAATACAGCTGAGGTCGATGCGCGTCCAGTCAGCGAGGTCACTGCAGTGAAAACGCAGATTGATAACCGAACGCCCGTCAGGGTCAGTCGACAGACGGGCATGTTCCAGCGACAACGGTTGAAGAGTCATCTCTTTGGTGGTGGTATACCGGCAGCGCGTGCCCTTCTCGCCGATCGGCCGCGAGTTCACCTCAAAACCTTTGACGATGCGCATCGGCTCTTTCATCTCGCGCCAGTCAGGGGTGAATTCCACCACCGACATGGACGGAATGGTACGCAGGTAATGTGGCCACAGCAGGCTGACCAGCCCTTCGGTTAATTCGGGCAAGTCATCATCGAGCTTCTCGCGCAGCCGGCCCATCAGGAAGGCAAAGCCCTCGAACAGCCGCTCCACGTACGGGTCGCGCGCCCCCGCTTTATCGAGATTGAGCATTGCCGCCTGCTCGGGGTGAGCACGGGCAAACTCTTCACCGGCTTCCAGCAGGTAGCGCATTTCAGCGTCGTAGTAACGCAGGGTTAAATCATCCATAAAAACCTGAATATGTGTGTTTGAAAGGTATGCCTGATGTTTTAGCCGCAAAGCACCGCGCTGCTGGCCGGATCGAGCGCAATCAAACCCGCCAGAAGCTGGTCCATCTCTGGCTGTAACCGTGATTTATCGGTTTCACTGCGTGTGGCTTTCATGCGTAGTAGTCTGAGGCGCCGGGATTTCACTTCAAACAACAGTGCCGGTGTCCACTGTGTGAGGGTGATGGACTGTGCGGCACTGTCGAGCTCTCCCAGCAGATGCAGGGCCAGTTCATTTTTGCCCTTCTGCTCGGCCACGCGGGCCATCAGCAAACGCAGCAACCATCTGTCTTTTGTCGAGTCGGTGCCCGGGCGTGTCTGTAGCCAGTGGAGTGTGGCGTCCAGACCGTCAGTGTCCGCTTTATCCAGCGCTTCCGGCTCAAGCGCCAGAATATCGTTGTCATCCGTGCTGGCGGCGCTGACCGGCTCATCCCGCCAGCCGGAGATGTCGTCCAGTACGCTCTGGTTTATCCAGTTTAGCGTCACTTCATCGGCAAACGGCGTACCGTCATTAAAGGCCATAGTTTCAAGCCCGGTAAGGCGACGCAGTAATCCTTTCAGGTCGGCGGCGATGATCCCGGCAAGCACCTCCTGCCCCGATTTCATCAGCGCCTGATGGATATACCACTGCAAATCCAGCCAGAGGTGATTAGCGCCACGCGAAAAGGCGCTGTCTGCCTGCTCCAGTATTTCTCCCCAGCTCTGCTGCAGATACAGACGTTTGAGCATGGCACGCTGGTCTGCGCGCGGCGGATCTATACGGGTTTTGCCTTGTGCATCCGGAGCAGGAATGCTGTGCAACGTGTCATGACGCAGGCTTTTCATCAGCCGGTGTGCGGCAAGCCAGCCATCGGGTTGCTCACGCAGATATCCGGTCAGGGTGCGGGCCTGGGCCAATAAATCCTGACCGGAGGTGATGCGGCTCAGCACTGGCGCATCTGGCTCCGTCACAGGCGTGGAGATCTGTGACGGAGCCTTATCACCTGCATTCTGCGGTACCACGGCATCCACACCACCGGCCTTCATCAGGCGGGATTCCAGCGCGCTGTACAGGGCATTCAGCTCTGGCCGCGACGCTTCCGGCTCTGTGTCCAGACTGTCGCGCAACAGCAGCAGCGCACCGGCAGTGCGCAGTGCATCGTCGCGAATCACTTCCGGCCAGAGTGACAGGCTGTCCAGAACACGGGAGCCTGCGAGCCACTCCAGCGCCGGTTTACGGCTCCGCTCGCGCTGAGGATGAAGCTGCGTGCCATAGCGCTGTAGCAATCCCGCCAGCAGCTCAAGTCCTTCGGCAAAACCGGCTTCACCGTCCTGGTGCAGGCGCGCCCAGCAGTAATAAGTCGCAACGCGGATATCTTTGGCCGCAGTGGTCAGCAGTTTTTCGGCAAGCGTACAAATCAACCCGGTATCAATGCCGGAGAGCTTATTGACCTCTTCGCGGATACGCTGAAAATCATCATCATAGCCCGGGTCTTCACCGGTCGGACGGGTATCGCTTAACGGCGCAAGCCAGGACTGCCAGTTTTCCGTGCGTGCCTGCGCCTGTTGCCGCAGCTGAGTTTCGTCAGCCTGACAGGCTGTGACCAGATTCTGCAGTGTGCTCATTCTTCGACCTCCTCCATGTCACTGTTTGCGGTGTTAGCCATCAGCGCCTGCGCGGTGGCCGCGCTGTCGACACTGAATATCTGATCCGGCAGCGTGAAACCGCGCAGATCCAGCAACGCCAGCGGACCTTTCCCGAGTTGTGAGCGCAGCACCCACTGCAAAGTGCGACCGTCCGGGGCAGTAAAGCTCATCATCCACTGGCTGCGGTCAAGCTGCTGGCGTTTGCCCTGGTCCAGCCAGCGAATAAAGCCCCAGGTCCCGCTGTAATCCCCGAACAAACGCGCACCAGCGTTGACCGAGGTCCAGGTCAGCATCGTCCCCGGCTTGTAAGTGTCACCCGGCCAGCGGAAGCTCTGCCAGTCGGCCATCTGGTTGAAGTAGTGCAGCTTTTGTCCATCAATAATCAACTGGGTCTCCACTACCTGCGGTACAGGACGCGCCTGCAGCTCAAAGCTGATGCCCTGGCTGCCATCGGTGAACAGAATGTCTGACAGTTGGCTCAGCTGATTAATCGCCCGCAGCAAGGCCGGGTTGAAGCTCAGCCCCTGGCTGTTGACCTTATCCGGCACCCACTGGCTGCCCTCTTTGTGCAGCACCCCGTTGAGCTCTGTGGTCAGGAAGCGCTCGATACGCCCGCTGTCCTTGCGCACAAATTCAGCCAGCATGGGTAAAGAGGCATCACTTTTGCTGGCGGCAAACGGGAAACGTCCGTCAAAGGCAGTTTGCCAGTTGGCGACAACCGAGCGGCTCCATTTATCATTCAGGCTCGCCGCCGACGGCTGAAGCACGGTCTCCCAGGCCTGAGTCAGAGGCTGGACAAACATCGTGCTGCCAAAACCACTCCACTCTTCGCCCAGGCTTGCCGAAATCAGACTGCCGTACTGCTGAGTGTCGGTAAGATCCACACTTTTGCCCTGGAACACGGTCTGCGCCAGAGTCTGCATCATTGCCTGCGGATCAGAGGCGCTGGCCACCTGCTGCAGGCGCAGGCGCACGCGGGTGATGCGGGTCAGATACGTCTGCAGACTCAGTGACGTGTCCGCCGACATAACGTTGCTGCCTTTGTTTTTACCTAAAAGCTGAAGCAGTGGGCCAAAGGTGTCATCCAGCGGGCCCTGAGGCCCTGATGCAGGCTGGTCAATCGCTGGTTTGTCCTGTCTACTTACGAGATCTTTAGCCGATTTGATAATGGAATCCGACAGACTTTCGCTGTGCTGGCCGGTCTGCCCCTGCCAGGCAATCGTATTCATCAGGGCAATCAGTGGCGACTGGCGGACATCGCTCATCAGCGTCAGCTGGTCGGTAACGTCTGCGATGTTGTTCGCAGGGTTAAGTCGCAAACTATTAAGAAAGCTCAGCCAGCTACCGGCAAAGTCGGTGAAGTAACGTTGCGTCAGACGTGCTTTCAGGGCCTCCGGCGACAGATCTGAGGAGACCGCTTTCCGGCTGTCACTCAGCACCCAGTCAATTTCATCCCGGCGAGAGTTGGCGGCCTTTTCGATAGCCTGCTGAATACCGCCCTCCCACGCCTGACGGGTGAACATGCCCGGTACCGCTTCATCAGTGGTGAACAGGCGGCGGGCATCAGTACCGCTGGTCATGTCTTCCAGGGACACATCGGCAAAGTTACGCCGCACCGATGTGAGCATGTTTTCATACAGCGTGCTTTCGGCGTTACGCCGGCCAATCTGTTGCAACAAAACCTGGCGGCTCTGGCTCACCAGCTGCGCATCCGGGGTGATTTTCCACTGTGGTTGCCCGGGCAGTTCGTTGATGTAGAAAGCCCACAAATCCGGCGCCAGGCTTTGCCACAGACCGGTTGACATGCCCTTTCGCGTCGGCTGCACGGCTTTCATGGTCTGGGCGTAATACGCACCGTCGGCTTTATCCGGACGCGCCATCATCAGCCAGGCCTTCAGCTGGTCATAGCCCAGCGTCGCCAGCTGAGCGCGCCGATCGCTGTTCGGTTCGGAATTCACCAGCGCATTGAGTTTTTTTGTCAGCGCAGCACTGGCCGGATCGCGGATCAGGCGGTTGTCCGCCACGCCATACCAGGGCAGCAATGCCTCAAGCAGCTGCGGATTATGGTCCAGGCCAAAACGCTGATACCAGGGAGCGCCTTCCTGAATACGGTGCTTCAGGCGGCCGGCATGATTACGCAGCGTATGCAGCGCCGTCAGTTGTTCATCCGATACCGCAGGATGCTCCACCAGGGCATGGGCCTGCGCAGCAACAGAAACGATCTGCTGACGGTTGACCGCGAACGACAGCAGCGTTCCCGCGCCCCAGATACCCATGATGGCCATCAGCGTCCAGGCAAGCGTCTGTTCCCACGCCATACCGACACGGCGGCCACGAACACGGGTACAGTCGTCCACGATACCCTGCCAGGTCACCGGCAAAGTCAGTGCATGGCGCTGTGATTGCGGGATATATTTCTCTGCGTCGGCTGTTTCCTCTGTCGGATGAATTGAGTGCCTGTCCGGCAGGCTGAACATCAGACCACGCAGCGGAACGCGCTGCTGGGAGGCTGTCAGCCATGGCACCAGTTGCTGAGCCCAGCAGGCGATACCGCCGTCTTTGAGGTGCTGACCCAGGCGCAGCAGGAAGTCGTGGCCGTTGTTCTCAGCGACCTGGCTCACCCCCTGCGTACGCAGGTCCGACAGCATCCGTTCAAGCTGACGACAAATATCGTCAGGCTCAGCACGCAGGGGAAAAGTAGCCCCTACCGTCTGTTCAGTACGTTTTGCCTGCGACCAGGCGCTGTCGCACAGCTGCCACAAATAAACCGGGGCGGAATAGCGCAGCAGTTCGCTGATTTTTTCCAGGCCGCGTAAATCGTTGTCACTGATTTGCGGAGCCAGATTAAACGACTGCGGCATGACGCGGACAATCCCGTCCAGCGGGCGCCCGCGGCGCAGTTTACGCAGCGCGGTGTATTTTTCCTTATCGGGCTCAGCAGTCAGACTGCCGCCATAAATCAAGACCGTGCGGTTGCCTTCCAGCCACTGGCGGGCTTGCAGATTGGGCACCAACTGAGCGATGGCGTTTTCATCGCCTGTGACTAACAGCAGGCGGACTTTACTTCGCCAGAAGAGGCTATAACGACGACGGAGATGGTTGCTGATGTCCGCCCTGAGCGGCAGACGGAGCGTTCTTTTCTTTTTGACCGGTCTGGAAGAAGCCTCTCCCATCACTTTTTCCCGAATCATTAAATGAAAAGCGATAAACCCCAGCACCAGTAAGCAGAGCGACACTCCCCAGACAACAAAACAGGCCGTCATGATTCGACGTATCACGTCCCATTCCGTGGAGAGACCTTCCCCCCAATACCACCACAGTAACCCACCTGCCAGCACAAGTAGCGTGACAGTAGCAACAAACAACACCGCCGTGGCAAACACCGAAAATTCAGCGGGTTTATTTTCCTTCACCATAAGGTTTAATAATTCCAAGAGCGAGAGTATGTAGAGGATCTTTGGCTATCCAGCCGCAGGGTTGTTGATAATTTTTTGCGTAAAGAGCCGCCAGAATCAGCACGATAAGCATTTCCATATCACCGGGGTTCCCCCAGTTGAGGTCCTGAACGTGATGGGTCACATTCCAGCCGCTTTGCGCCAGGGCGGGCAGCGCCGGCTGTGAGAACAGCATGCAGGTGTCATGCGGCGTTTCGAGGTCGCTTTGCTGCTCCGCTCGTTCGCAGACTGCGGTTAAAACCTCTTTCCCGGCGATATCGTAAACTTCCCCGCGGGTGAGACTGACCAGCCCTTTCTGCGCGACCAGACACAGTGCAGCGGACTCACCGGCAGGCTGCGCAGAATTAAACGAGGCAGCTATCGAATGACACCCGGCGACCAGAATGGCCTCTGTTTCAGGGAGCGTTTGAGCCGTTGCGGCAAGTGCAGACAACGTCTCTTCGCCTTGCCATGTCTCCGGTTTTTCAGGAAGCGCCACGTCCGGAAATGAAACCTGCATTTGGCTACAGAATGCATGCCAGGCATCCAGAGAACCCTGCCAGTAGCAGCGCCATAAGTGTGGCAGAGAGGAATCTGCGCGCTGCGTCCGCCATTGCAGCACCAGCATTTTTGCCAGCAAAGCCTCGCGATCAGCCAACGTATCGACCAGCGTTCGACCGATACGCAGCGCTTTCCCGCTCGACTCATTTTTTATCTCAGGAACCCGATGCTCCCGCTTTAGCAGCCGCAACCAGTGTGGCGTATCGGTCCCGGCAGGGCCCAGCAGCACCATTTCACTAAGCGCGAAACGGTGCTGATGCCGCTGCCACCAGGCCTGCTGCTGCTGCTCAACCAGTTGTTTGTAATACCGGGCGTTATGGGCCGACGTCCGGTAATACAGCAAACGTATTAACCAGAGCACGCCCATCAGAATCACCGCTCCAGCCATTCCTTTTATCACCAGTCCGGCAGCGCTCCCGGCAGGATGAAGCAGCGCGCCGCCTCCCCCGCACAGCAACACCATCAGCACCCCCGCTGACAGCCATCGCTTGCCGTCAGGGGGGCGCGCCACCCGGTAGGGTGGATACTCCGGTAATGGCCTCACAGCTCAATGCCGCAATCGGGAAAAGAGCTCACCAGCGTGCAGCCACAGGCACAACGATGACCATGCAGCGCCACCGGCTGTCCGTCCACTTCCGATAACGAACTGCCTTCGCTGATGACCGTGATGCCATGTTTATTGCACTTCACTGCATCGCCTTTACAGGCGATCCCTTTCCCGAAGCAAAGATAATGCCCGCCCAGCACTTTCCCACCGTACTCCCGCAGGGTATCGCCCTCGCGTATCACTGCTTTCATCCTTCATCACTCCCTGAATCAGGCCGTTACGGTCGCCTTAAGATTTTCCGCCCAGCTGGACTCAATCATCGTTTTTGCCAGTGCCAGCCGCTGATCGCTGATGAGCTGCGTTTGCTGTGCCACCACTGTGCCTGGCTCCATCGTTGGCGCCTGCAGCTGTGCAGCGTTGGGCAGCATTGGCAGCGGTTTGCCGGAAAGCAGATCGATGGCCTGCGTTTCGAGGTAAACGGCACCCACGGTACCGGCAAGCCCCGCCAGTTTGCCCTTCGCGCTTTTCTGTCTGATGATAACGGCCGCGCCTGCGGCAAGGGTCGCCACCCCCACCACCGCCCCGGCAATCATCAACGGCGTCATCGGCTTACTGCTGCAACTGCCGAAATAGATCATCCGGTAGAGGAAATAGCTGCCCCAGGGTTCGCGGGAGCCGAAGGCGTTGTGCATAAACCACGCGCGGGAATCGTGGATCTGATCGTCAAACAGTGCCCGCACCAGCCCGCCAGGTTCAGTGGCGTTACTCGCTTCGCCGGCCGCCGGGAAAAGCACTTTTACACGATCGTCTCCGGCGGTTTTCATGCTGAGCCATTCGCCATACTCATTATCGTTATTCAGCAGGAAGATGGCGTTACTCATTGAATCAACGGCAGTAAAAATCCAGTTCCCGGTACCCGAGCGGGAGAGGCCGTGGTAATCCTCTCTGAACTCCTCTGCGGCCTGACGCAGCTGGGTTTGCCCCAGCGCGGCGTCGAAATCCTTTGGCCCCGGCGGGAGCATCAGGAAGCCATCTTCAGGTTTATGTTCGGCAATTTTTTCCTTACGAGCATCGTCAACTTTTTTTTGTGCTTCTTTCCAGTCATCCTCAGCCTGCTTTCTGACCAACGGATCGCTGTCTTTATCCAGCCCGTTCGCCGCCGAATCGACATAGAAGCGCTGGGTCTTGTAGGTTCCTCCGGCATAACGGTTAATACGCCAGGCGGTGATCCAGCCCATCTGATCTTCAAGGGCTTTCTCCAGGCTGACCGGCGCGCGCGGCGGATCGTATATTGCGGCTTGTTCGGGGAGAATCGGGACCATGGGCGAACTCAGACCGAGGGTAAGCTCGCGCCAGGCGTTGAAACGATTGATTAATTCAGGTGCTACTGCAAATTCTAGCTGAAGCTCAGGGGACATCTGTCGCCATAAATCCTTTTGTAAGTCTGTGGGAAGCGACAACGGGGATACTTTTAAAGGAGCACCTGAATTAAAAGCGCTTGCATAAAGGTCATGCAACGCCAATTGAGATAAAAGCAATCTATCAAATTCATCCTTTGCTTTTCCCTGATCGCCTGGCGGATAGCCTCCGCCTAAATCCGAGTGCATGCCAGGATAAACGACTTCTTCGCTGTTCGCCGGATATTTACCATCCGGACGGCGGATCGAATCCAGCGGGAAACACAGCCGCTGCTCGTGGGAAGAGACCAAGTGGACACACTTTTTAATCAACCCGCCGTAGATCTTTTCTGCCGGCAGCTCCTGGGTCTCGTCTGCCCAGCCCATATGCCCTTCCGCCACCGGGGCGATATGCGCCACGCCCACCGAGGCCACCGTATCCAGCAGGCCAAGAAACTCGACGCTGAGCGGGATTTTCAGCCCGCCTACCGCCAGACACTGCTCGGGCTTGTCCTTTCCCTCTTCAGGCTTTGGCAGCAGTTCGCTAAGCCAGCGGACAAAAGCTCGTGCTGCCGCTGCCCCGCGCGAAAAGCCGTACACGTACAGCTTGATTCCCAACAGCTTTGGCTTTCCGGGCTCGGTGGGTACCAAAGCCTTTTGCAGCTCTGGTGCCATATCATTCAGCAGGCTCTGGAAGGTCTCAAAACGGTTGGCAGCGCCGGTCAGCCCAAATGACGCCATAGAGGTCGCCATTTTATCCACCGCGCTCCAGCTCGCACTGTTCGACAGACTCTTCTTAGTTGTCGTCCGCTTCAGGGCATCGATAATTCGCAGCAGACCCCAGTTGATTCTGTCCTCCCCGTGGGTCGCTGTCGCCAGCCCCATCATGCTGAAATCCAGATCGCCCACCTCGGGAAAAGGCGTCCCGACGCCGGGGATATAATATTTGTAGTATTTGTCATCGCCGCTGCCGTCAGCATCCAGCAGCTCCTCCCCTTTTGCTACCCCCCCGGCAGCCCCCTGCCCGATGGTGGCGCGAAACAGACGGGCTATATTGGTGGGATGCTTCGGGTCAGCAATATATAAGTCGTGATTAAGGTTATTGCCGGTGCCGTCGAAAAACAGGCTGATGTGCACAGTCTTACAGCAGGGCGGTTCCACGCGCCGCCCTGCTGCCAGGCACAGCTCCTGCCGGTAGACTAACTCGTGGTTGTCCTGCTGCGCGCAGTTTTTGCCAACCAGCGCAGCCTTGGTGGGTAAACGCCCCTGAGCCGGGAACGCTGGCGGGAACCACGCCAGATCGGTAATTATTTTGGACATACTTTTGGCTCCGGCATCTTAAGGGGCTCTTTGATCGGATGTTCCGGATGGCCATAGTTGGCACAACTGGTCGTCACTTTCACCTCATCACAGGGCAGAAAATGCACCGTTATCCCGCAGATTTCTTGTCCCGTATAGTCCGGAACCGGTACCACCGCTCTGTGCTGCTTATTCTGGGCTTTTATTTTTTTTGCCCAGGATAAAAATTTTTGTTCATCGGCATAACCCGGAAAATCCATTGAGTATCCAACTCCTGTTTCCCAGTCTATTTTGACCGTCATACCCGGCCGCCACTTCGCCGGCACGCCATAGCAGCAGCCGCCACCGCCGCCCTGGTACGGCCCGATAATGTCTATCCCCGACTGACCGTCGACGCTGAAATGGTTGATTGCCCATCTGGTGTGATTAATTGCCTCTATGGTTCCGCCGCCGCCCCGGCTTTCCGCGTTCGCCGCAGGCTGATTACAGCCCGCCAGCAGCAGGGCACCCAGTACCACGAGGTAATGTCGTATTTTCATTTTGCATTCCTTTGATAAAGAAACGGATGACGTCCGTCTTGCTCAGCCATGACTTTCCGGGATGGCATGGCTGAGCATTACTGAAGGGGAATAAAGGCCAGGTCGTGATTAAGGTTATTGCCGGTTCTGTCGAAAAAAGGCTGATATGCACAGCCCTGCCGCCAGGCCAGCTCATCGCTGTCCTGCAGCGCGCAGTTTGCGCCAACCAGCGCAGCCCTGGTGGGTAAACGCCCCTGAGCCGGAAACGCTGGCGGGAAACAGGCCAGATCGGTAATTATTTTGGACATACTTTCGGCTCCGGCATTTGCAATGGCTCGTTGATTGGGTAGCCCGGCCGCCCCGGGTTCACACAGCTGGTGGTCACTTTCACCTCATCACAGGGCAGAAAATGCACCGTGATCCCGCAGGTCTTTTGCCCCGTATAGTCCGGTACTGTTATCACAGTGCTATGCTGGCGATTCTGAGCCTTCATTTTTTTTTCCCATGCCAGATACTCAGCCCATCTGTCAAACCCTGGAAAGCCATCCATATCCCCAACACCTGTTTCCCAGTCAATCTTAACCGTCATTCCGGGCCGCCATTTAGCTGGCACGCCATAGCAACAGCCGCCACCGCCGCCCTGATATGGCCCGATAATGTCAATTCCCGACTGACCGTCGACACTGAAATGGTTGATCGCCCATTTGGTGTGGTTGATGGCGACAATAATCCCACCGCCGCCGCTCCGGGTTTTGGCTTTCGCCACGGGCTGACTACAGCCCGCCAGCAGCAGGGCACCCAGTACCACGAGGTAATGTTGTATTTTCATTTTGCATTCCATGTATGGCAGCCTCTCCGGAAGGCGAACTGCCTCATGAACCCACTTTCAGACTTCTGCTGAGGACCGTCCGATCAGGGTCTTAATCACCCAATCCTCGCGCTCTTTATCCAGTATCATCCCTTTAGCGGTGGCTGAAAGCATGCCGTTGAAACAGGCCGTAAACCGTTCAGCCTGAGAAGCAAATCCCGTATCGGGAACGTCCCGATAGCGAAGCATCAGCCTGGCATCGCAGATGCACATCAGAGCTTCAAACTGGCTATCGCTCAAAGCGATGTTTTGGCACTTCTCGTTGATGGCGGGCTGTGCTCCCTGCCCCATCAGCAACCCCGGCTTCTCGTCAGGATCCAGCCAGCTCCAGAAGAGCGCCGGGCGCTGCAACTGGGCCTGCTGATCAGGTTCCAGAATATGAGAGAACAAATAAGGAAAAATACGGGCATCAAAGTATCTGAACAGCCCCGCCCGTCCTTCATGTGTCGCATCGGTGCAGGTTGTTAACCATTCCGCCAGCGTAGCGAAAGGCCAGGGAGAACAGAGCACCAGTAGTGGAGCAGTCTTTTGTACTTTCTGAGCCAGCTCAATCAACCACTGTTTCTGAAGCGGATCGTTCAAAGAGATCCTGATCAACAGCGGCGACTCTTCTGGCAGGGCATCTTCCGGCAAGCCCTGATAGAGAGACTGCCATACCAAAGGTGGTGAAAAATCGTGCAGCACCGGAATGACGGAAAAATCAATACCGCACTGGTCGAGAATAAAATCAAGGTGGTTCAGGTTTATATCAGCGCAGGTTTGCTGAAGCAGATTCACCCAGTCAGTGATATGGGTCGTGTTCATTTATGCCTCCCTTGGCACAAAGCCCTGTGCCAGCCGCTGCGCCTTTTTCAGACACTCTTTGCATACTGATGAAGGCAATTCAGGCAGCGGATAATCCTCACTCGCCGGGCCCTGTAATTTATGTTGCCCCTTGAGGCTTAACAGGCCTGGACCATGCACATTGATTTCGCCCTGTGGCGTGAGCTTGATGTAAGCGCCACCGCAGGCGAGCGTGATCCCATTCTTTGCCGTCAGCTGCAGGTGTCCCTGCGTTGACTGGACGGTGACATCCTTCAGGGAAGTCAGCGACAGCACATCACTATGTGATTCAATCTCCAGTGCACCTTTGGCAGATACCAGCCGCATTCCTTCCTGTAGGGCTAGCAGCGAAACCGCCTGACTTGCGTTCACCGAATAGCGCTGTGCTGCGGTGATATTGACTTCTCCCAGGCTTTGCAGGTACAACCCTTTCCCGCTGTGCATCAGAGTCGTTTCCGGCGTAACGGCGGCAATACCTTTAGGTGAAGACAGCAGCAGCGCAGGCTCTTTAAGCTCACTGGCAGCGGAAACAAATGCTCTTAATGGCTCAGAATCAGGCGTTATGTTGTGGTGAGTCTGCGTAATCGTTCCCCATCCAGTTACCTGATTCAACGCTCCTTTTAGCAGACTGACCGCCGGCTGCATCTCCAGCACCTGGCCCTGTGCTTTCGTCTGGCCATCAGCGCTGATGAACATCCCTTTCTGTGCCCGGATGGCGCCCCAGCTGTCGGTTCTGAGCTCAAAACCCTCCCCACGCTTCTGCTTTTCGCCGTCGACCAGGTACCCCAGATTCAGCTGACTCTTGCCGCCGTACTCGGTGCTGACCTTGACATGCTCTTTTCCGCGCTCGTCGTCGAGGCGGATTTTATTGTTCGCTGGCGTGCGCAGCACGTTGCGTTTGTAGTTGCGGATGGTGACGTGGTCGCCGTGCGCCGAGTCGTGCAGCACGCCGGCGATGTAAGGCCGGTCCGGGTTACCGTCCTCAAAGCCAATCGCCACTTCGGTACCCGCCAGCAGCGGCAGGTGCAGACCGTAAGTGTCGCCGGCATACGGGCGGGACTGGCGCACCCACAGGCTCTCAAACCCGGTTTCCCGGTTATCCCGGTCAAACAGCATGTTGACGCGATAGCGGCCGTCTTTATCGATGTGGCCGTAAGTGTCGTTCTCGGTGGTGCTGGTTACGCGGGCCGGTAATGTGCCGGCCATCACCGGGCGTGAGCCTGGCTCAGGACGGAAACTAAAATCCGTGCTGTCCGGGATCCCGTCAAAATGCACTTCAAAATCCCGGTCACGCCGCGCATGGCTGCGCATCGCCGTGATGACCACGCCCTGAGCAAACACCTCAGCCACTTCATACCCACCGGTGACATTCAGCACCTGACCGGGAGAGAGGGTCGGGCAGCTGGTGATGGCATGAGTCCGGGTCTGGCCATTCAGGTAGCGCTCATGACGAATGCGGGCATAGAACGCACCCGACTCCGGGGCCGGATTGCGGTCGTACGCATTACCCTGGGTAAGGTAGTTGTCCCCCCAGTGATAGGCATCCCCGCAGGTGGTGGCATCCCCGCGGGTCACATCGACCTGGGTATTCATGTCATCCGTGGCCTGGCGGTAGTTGTAGTCGCGGGTGCTGACCTGCTTCTGTACCACGTTATGATGGCTCTCCATCCCCCAGACCGCGTCCACTCCGTCTGAATGCTGGCCCGACGGCGGCACCGAGGGCAGCGTCAGGCCTTTTTCATACCCCTGCTGACCGTCGTAAAACTCCACGACGTCGATGTTCAGGCGCGTATCCGTGGTAAAGCGGAACCAGATACCCACCTCACCCAGCAGGCGGGTAATGAAGCGCAGGTCATCCTCGCCGTACTGCATCACCTGCTCACGGCGCGGGTACTCTTTTGAGAGCGAGAACAGGAAATCCTGACCGCGCAGGTTGTGGCGCTCGCGCAGGATTTTTTCCACAATCTGCGGCACCGACATGTCCTGATAAATGGCGTTCTGATGCGAACGGTCGAGCAGCGCCAGGCGTGGCTGCAGCGTCAGGGCATAATGGGTTTCATCTTTTGAGGTGCCGAGACGTTCAAAGCCTCTCACCACGCCCTGAAGGGTGCGCACCGCCTGCTGTATTTTGATGCCGTAACCCTGGTCAACCGGAGCCTGCAGCGTCAGGGAGGCCGCTTTCATCAGCATCATCTCTTTGCTGATGGCATGGTCAGAGCTGGTGAATTCAATACGGTAGCTGAACGGCCGGCTGAGCGCCTCATCGCCTTCAAACACCAGCACATCAAGCCCGGCTTCACATCCCTTCACCGACAACTGGTGATGGTTGTGGCTGAATCTGAGCGGGAGACGGGTGTTCATGCGTTATCTCCTTCAGTCCGGTCAAACTCCAGCCCGATCCCCTCTTCCTCGCTCCAGCTCAGGTATAGCGACTGTGGTTTCTGTCTGGCGGCCATGTGGCTCAGCAGCTGCTGACTCAGCACCGGCAAAATCTGCTGATTGAGCAGGCTGTCGACGTTGCGTGCGCCGGTATCCGGCAGCAGGCAGGCGGCGGTCAGGGCGTCATACAGGCTCTCATCAACCTGCGTGGTCAAACCGTAGTGACGATGTAAGCGCTTGCTGACCTGTGATAGCTTCATTTCCACGATGATACGCATGGCGGCCTCAGCCAGCGGGCGATAAATCACGGTCTGGAAACGGGCCAGCAGCGCGGGCTGGAAGTGGTCGCGCAATATCGGGCGCAGCAGCTCGTGGAGATTGCCTTCGCTGGCTTCCGGCTGTTCGTCCAGCAACTGCATCAGATGGTCGCTGCCGAGGTTGGAGGTCATCAGGATCACGGTGTTGCGGAAGTCAATTTCACGCCCTTCGCCGTCGCGCATAAAGCCGCGATCAAACACCTGATAGAACAGGTTCATCACGTCACGGTGCGCCTTTTCCACCTCATCGAGCAGTACCACGCTGTACGGGCGCTTACGTACCGCTTCGGTGAGGATGCCGCCCTGACCGTAACCCACGTAGCCCGGCGGTGAACCTTTTAACTGGGAAACAGTGTGCGGCTCCTGGTACTCGGACAGGTTGATGGTAATCAGCGATTTTTCACCGCCGTACAGCACGTCCGCCAGTGCCAGCGCAGTTTCGGTTTTACCGACGCCACTCGGACCGACCAGCAGGAACACGCCCTGCGGGCCGTTCTCTGACGTGAGTCCGGTCTTCGCCGCGCGCAGGCGCCGGGCAATGGCGGTCAGCGCCACGTCCTGCCCGACCACACGCTGGCCGATTTCGTTTTCCAGCGTCAGCAGTTCGGTTTGCTCGTCTTTCATCAGCGAGGACAGCGGCACGCCGGTCCAGTCGGCGATTACATTCGCGACGGTGCGGGTGTCCACATCCACCTGAACCAGCACATCGCCCTGCTGCGCCTGTTCAAGCTGCTGTTGCAGGTCGGCAACGTCAACCTGCTGGCTGATGTCCTGGCGGCTGGCCATCAGTTGCTGTGCCAGCGCCTTTTCGTGGCTGAAACGTGCTTCCTGCTCTTCGATGCGCGTCTCCAGTTCAGTCCGCTGCTGTTCAATGGCACCCAGGCGGTCATCATGACGGCTGCTGCCGGCGGCGATATCTTCCCGCAGCGCCTGCGCTTCCAGTGCCAGCGCGGTCAGTTGGGCTTTCAGGCGCACAATTTGTTCTGGCACCGTGTCGAGACTCATCCGTACACGTGCGGCCGCGGTATCCAGCAGGTCAACCGCCTTGTCCGGCAGCTGGCGGCCAGTCAGATAGCGGCGGGACAGCGTGACGGCTGCACGTACTGCATCATCAGTGATATGCACGTTGTGGTGTTCGGCGTAGCGGGCTTTCAGGCCGCGCAGCATCAGGCAGGCGGTCTCGTCGTCCGGCTCGTCCACTTTCACCATCTGGAAGCGACGTTCCAGTGCAGCATCGCGTTCGAAGTATTGCTTGTATTCAGACCAGGTGGTGGCGGCGATGGTGCGCAGTTCGCCACGCGCCAGTGCCGGTTTCAGCAGGTTGGCGGCATCCGCGCCGCCCGCCTGATTGCCGGCACCAATAATGGTGTGCGCTTCATCGATAAACAGCAGAATCGGTACCGGGGACTGCTGCACCGCATCAATCACGTTTTTCAGACGCTGTTCGAATTCGCCCTTCACGCCTGCGCCCGCCTGCAACAGGCCGAGGTCGAGGGTGCGCAGAATAACCGGCTTCAGGCTTTCCGGAACGTTCCCTTCAGCGATACGTAAAGCCAGGCCTTCCACCAGCGCGGTTTTGCCGACGCCCGGTTCGCCGACCAGAATCGGGTTGTTCTTGCGGCGACGCGAGAGAGTATCCACCATCTGGCGGATCTCCGTATCGCGCCCAAAGACCGGATCGATTTTGCCTTCTCTGGCTTTGGCAGTAACGTCGAGCGTGAATTTATCGAGTGCGTTCTGCAGCGCCGGATTGAGTTCGCCTTCCTTTATAGCCGCGCCGACCGGGCGCCCAACAAACTCCACCTCACCACCATGACTCTGTGCGAGTTCCGCTGCCTGTTGCCGTTCCGGGCGTTCCTCCGACTGCCCATCAAGCAGCGGGCGCAGACGCTCCAGCTGACTGTGGCCCAGCGTCAGCAGCGGCCACAGCCCGTCACAGCGCACCAGTTTCTGTTTATCAACCAGCGCCATCAGCAGATGGACGCTGCGGATCTGTTCCTCACCGTTAAGAGAAGCAATCAGCCAGGCTTCCTGCATCAGCGTCTGAAGAGTGTCAGACAATTGCGGACGCTGACGGACTGAACGCGGCTGTTTATCCAGCCAGGCAAGCAAATCCTGCCATAGCATATCCATATCCCACTCATAGCGGCGTGCCAGTACCGTCAGGTCTCCTTCCCCCTGTTCGAGCAGCTTCAGCAGCCAGTGCTCCGGCAAAATTTCCGCATGGGCGCGGGTCTGACACAGGGAGGCGGCGGCTTCCAGTGCGCGAGCACAGTAAGGGTTAAGGCGGCGTAATAAGGTTGATGCGTGATGCTCCATAAAGACTTTCTCCATTCTGACGCGCACTATCGGGTTTTACCGTATGGGGACTATCGGTTACAGATATCCCCAACCGGAAGAGCCTCACCGCACACAATTCATGTCCTTTCAGGCAGGGTTACAGCATCTGAAACGCGACGATTAAATGGTGTGTTTTTTGATTTGGGCCGGGTCTAATAATGGCCGCCAATTTCCAGGATCGTTATGGACATTCCTACCACCGAGAATAAAACCCTGTCCTGCTGTGTAAGCCGGACAGAATAGAGGTTACTGTTGCCCTTCAATTTTTCATAATTCATATCTCCTGCAAGTCTTGCAGCATCTGACGGAGAACGGCCGGTCAGAATATATCTACGCCAGTCGTGATATTTCCGCATTCCGGCAGACGGCACACTGATTGATTTTCCTCTTTCCCAGCGCTGCCTGGCAGCTGAATCATCAAAAGTAAATGGCATAATTTTCTCCTTTTATGTCTCAGAAATAAGCCTGATTCATTCAGGCACGCTACCGCCCATCGCTTTTCCTTTTAATAAGGAACCCTAAGCGCATTAGGCCAGATTTTTGGATGTTCACTTTTTAACTGTCCCCTCAGCACAAAGGGGCTTTGCTAAAAGCTGCGGACAGGTTTCCCCATCCGCATCAGGCGTTACTCTAAACAACAACCCTGCAGCACCTAGCACGGCAGGTCATTACGCGGTGGCACGTTCGTTCCAGCTATCGGAATGAATGATGTTTCCATCTTTGTAGGTCCAGGTGATTTTTTCGTAACGCAGTTCAAGCTGTTCGAGGTGATTGTGCTTTTCGTAAGAAGGATTCTTAACGTCATGCATCAATGGATTCACTTTCACCACCTTCACATTCTCGAGTCTGGTGTTGAAGTATTCGACTTCCTGACCGGCGTCATTGATTTTGTACCACTTGAACTCTGCTGATTTCAGGGTCTGGCCAGTGGTCACTGCCTTGTACAGATACGGACTGGACGAGTCGATTTCCTTGGTGAACATAAACGGCGTGTGGATACGGGTGCCGGTCAGTTTGCCCGTGTTGTTGTCGGTCGGAATGTAGATATTGTGATCCTGAGCGACAACTTCGATGCTGCCTTCACGGTCCTTAACGTCTACGGAACCTTTAATGTCCGCGCCGCCATCGTCTTTCAGCCACAGATAAACAGGAATTGCCATGGGAATTACTCTCCGTTGTGTTGTGATACGTCATCATCCTGCGATGACGTCTGGGTGTTGCCCGGTATCTGGCAGGCATCAGCCTGCGGTACCAGACTGATTTCGACACGACGGTTAAGCGCACGCCCATCCGTCGTGTCATTGGTTGCGACTGGGCGGCTTTCGCCATAGCCCTGCACCGCAAAACAGCTTTCCGGTACATCACCGGTGTCACGCATCCAGTCACGCACCGCTTCGGCACGTTTCAGAGAGAGCGTCTGGTTCAGTTGCGGGTTACCGGTATTATCGGTGTGGCCGGCGACCACAATCAGCCAGCCCGGCTTCGCCCTGATGCCGACCAGTGAGTTCACCAGCATTTTGGTGGACCCGGCTTTCAGCGTGGATTTGCCGGAATCGAACAGCGACATGCTGTCGAGGCGGACAATTTTCGGCACCGGTTTCGGCTGCGGTTTTGCCGGCGGTGGCGGGGGCACATACGAACGGATCGCATCCAGCACAGGCATTCGCAGACGCTCGCCCTGATACAGACCAAGGCCCATCCGCATCGGTACGCCATTGCGCGCCTGGTCATCCAGCCCGGCCGCATCGTCACGCAGGACAGCAACAGCGTCGGCTTTGGGTGCGAAATCCTGCATCGGGATGCGTTCATAGTGGGCAATATCGAAGCTAACACGCTGCAGCAACTGGCGATTGTTCCAGCCACTGCTGAGCAGTGCAGCCATGGCCGCCAGCGTGAAAATCGCGAGCGCATAACGGAAGGCTTGCCCACGCGGCGTCATGCCTCGCCCTTCCGGCAGCAGCGGCAGGATAAAATCCGGCAACGCGGCAATAACCGTACTGTCCGTTCCCACCGGCTGCCAGCCCGCTACCTGTTGCATCGCAGTATGACGGGACAGCCATGCCGTCCATACCGAGGTGGCCAGACTTCCGGCCAGGATCGGTCCCAATCCCCACAGCACCGCAACCGGTGCAATGACCGGAACATCAGGGCTCTCATCAATGAAGACCGCTTTAACGTGCAACCGGAACCAGCTCATCAGGCTGTTCATCAGCACCTGTTGCTGCATCGCAGGCGCGCCACCGGTGGTGACCCATGCAGCGACTGAGCCCGGCGCTGAAGACGCACGCCAGACCCTCACCCCTTCCCCAGGGATAGCCGCCTGCCAGAGCAGATCATTGGTCATCGCACTGCCAACCTGACCATTCAGAACCAGCGGCACAGAATGCCCGGTTTCTTTACGCAGCTGGCTGATTTGCCAGCGTAGCGCCAGCAGACGACGGGTAAGCCGCTCGCTGTCGGCGTGTTTTTGCGGACAGACGCTGACCATCACCGACAGCTGTCGGCCCCAGTCAGGACGCAACCGCAGAATCTGACAGGCAACCTGCTGCAGATCCTGATGTTCCTCCACGCGGATCCAGCATCCTTGTGTCACAGTAAGCACCGGTGACTGCTGCATACATGCCAGCGGCAGATCCCCACAGACCAGCACCACAGGCTGACGGTAAGTGGCTTCCGGGAGGTCATCCAGACGCAGGTCGACGTCATGTTCCGCACGACGCCTGGCGACAATCCACAACGCCAGGATAAGCCCCAGCACGGCAAGCAGAAAGAGCACCGAAACCAGTCGCGATACCGGCAGGAAACTCAGGCAAACCACGGCACTCAGCAGGGCGGCCCACAGCGCAAGCCCGCGCTGCTGTGCAGGACTCATTTCACAGCTCCCGGCAGCAGGGTCACCAGCATCTGATCCAGCCAGTGGCTCAGTCCCCACCACAGCGCAGCCACCAGCACCACGCTCAGGCCAATACGCACGGGCCATGACGCCAGCCAGCCGCCCATTTCTCGTCCGGTACGGCTTTCCGCCAGAACCGGATGGGTTGGTGGATAGCTGAACGGCGTGACATGTTCACTGAGCGCGTTGACGAGTTTCTGGCGCTCCGGATCGTTAAGAGAGCGGAAACTGCCGAGGAACCCCAGCATCATGACCCGCTGAAAGCAGGTCATAACAGCCTGGTCAGGCGCCGGTTCACGTAGCACATCACGCATGCGATCGCACAGCGTATCACCGGCATCCATGGTGCCGAGGAAGTGCCCCTGCAGGGGAATGTCATACCACTGCACGCAGGCGTCATCCTCCACACCACGACCTTTGACCGCCTCATCAAGCAGCGCACACTGTGCGGTGAGAATATGCTGACAGCTGACTTCATCGAGTTCGCTCGCTTTCAGCTCACGCTGCACACGTTCAACATCGGCAATGCAACGCTCCCACAACGTGCGCCCTTCTCCATCCTGAAACGTCGGACCGTGACGCAGGCTGATGACCTGCAGCCAGGTATCCTGCAGCAGAGCATCAATATCAATGGGCGCAGCAGTACTGCGTTTAGGCTCACTCATGTTCTCAGTACCGCAAAAAGTTCAAGTTCAGGCTCGCCGAGCATGCCCGGAACGTAAAACATACAGGTGCCGCTCTGAAGCATTTCACTGGCCAGGGGATGCGAGACATCAAGGCTGAAATATTGGTTTTCCAGACGCAGCGGAATGGCTGCCGGCACATGGCGCAGTGGCGTCAGTGGCACGCCCACCCGTGAGGAATTGACGATACTCCTGACATGATCGGGACTGCCGATCTTGCACTGGCGCGGGAACTGCTCCTGCAGTTGTGCCACCGGCATCGGTGAACGCACGGAAAGGTAGTAATCCGCCCCTTCGCGCAGACGGGAGTCATGCAGACGGGCCTGCCAGACGTGTAGCCGGGCATCGTGCTCAAGCTCAATCGCCACCACCCGCGACGGCAGGCTGGCTTCCAGCAGATCGCCCAGTAAGTCGAACAGCGGCGGGAAGACGCTATTCAGCTGTTCATGCTGCCAGACCGGAATAGCACTCACCTGATGTTCCAGCGAGAAAGTCAGCAGGCTGCCCGCAAGCCGCGCCAGTTCCGGGTACAAACGCTCCGGTGGGCTTTGCAGGTTACGCTGAAACTGGCCGAGCACCGGTTCTGCGCTGTTCAGGGCATTGAGCAGCCAGAACAACGACACATCAGCCACGGCAAAGTCGGCCATGCGCTCGTTACTTTCACGCCGCATGGACATCAGTCGACTCAGACGGGCACGCAGTTGCGTCATCAATTGTTCCAGCTGGGTTACCAGCCAGCGGCTGCCCTGCAGAGCCAGCAGTGGCGGAAGCCAGGTTTCATCGAGTGCCCAGCTGCCCTGGGAATCCTGCTGCAGACGGGCGACCGGACAGGTCAGATAATCACTGTTGTTCTGATGGGCAAAACGCAGCGTCAGCTCTGGCTGCATCACTGCAATCTGCCGGGTATCGTCGCCAAAGGTGTTGCGGACATCCCGCCAGCGCTGGCGATAACGCACAGGGCGCTCGGCCACCTCATCGGGTTTAAGACAGTTGCCGCCATTTGCCCGCAGCAGCGGAAGTGCCAGAACCACCACCACGTCCTGTGATTCGCCCTCAAGCATCAGCACCGGCGGCAGGTCATCGGCGTTCTCGGTGTCGATAAGCGTGCCATCAGGAAAACGGATGTGCAGATGACGGGCCTGCAGGCGGCCCAGCTTCAGTGCATCAGGTTCGAAGGTGGCAGTAATCATCCCCCAGGGATGGCAGAGGCCCAGCCGGGCGATGCATTCCGCAGACCAGGCCGCATAGGCGACCTGTTGCTGGAAGTGCTGGGGAGAGACCATAACGCCCCTGCCCCATAACGGTTGTTCCGTTTTCATTGGCTTCCTGCCTTCGCTTACGATTTCGCCTTCGGCATCTGGGAAACCAGTGACAGGTTGACGTCCATGCCCTCTACCTGGAAGTGTGGGATGGCGTACAGCCTGACGCGGAAGAAGCCCGGGTTGTCGTCGATATCTTCCACTACCACCTTCGCGTCGCGCAGCGGGTGAGAAGCCTGCAGCTCATCGCCCGGATCGGTCATTTCGGTCACCAGACTGCGCACCCAGGTGTTTAACTCCAGTTCCAGCAGACGCCGATCCTTGGTGGTGCCGATGTTTTCACGCTGAATCAGCTTCAGATAATGCGCGATACGCGACAGCAGGAAGATATACGGCAGACGGGCGTTAATGCGGCTGTTGGCGGTGGCATCCGCAGTGTCATACAGCGCAGGTTTCTGGGTGGAGTTGGCCGAGAAGAAGCAGCTGTAGTCGCGGTTTTTGTAGTAGGACAGCGGAATGAAACCGAGATTGGCGAACTCAAATTCGCGGGTTTCCGGGATCATTACCTCACTCGGGATCTTCACCTGATTACCGGTGCCCAGATCGTACAGATGAATCGGCAGATCCTGCACCGCACCACCGGCCTGTGGACCACGGATTTGCACGCACCAGCCATTGTTAATGAAGCTGCGCACCATGTTGGATGCGAAGGCAAACGAGGCGTTGGTCCACAGGTATTTGTCGTGATCCGGGCCTTTGACTTCTTCAACGTAGTTGAAGCTGCGCACCGGTACGGTGTCCGGGCCATACGGCAGGCGACCCAGCACACGCGGCATCACCAGACCGATGTAGCGCGAATCGTCCGTCTCGCGGAAGGATTTCCACTTGATGTATTCAGCGCGGTCAAAATAGTTACCGATATCTTTGATGGCCGCTACGTCTTCCATTGAATCTTTGAGGAAGAATTGCGGGCCGGCAGAGCCGATAAACGGCATATGCGCCGCAGCAGACACTTTTGAAATATTGCGCAGCAGGGCAACATCCTGCGCAGACGCATCAAACTCATAAGCGGAAATCAGCGCCGCAATCGGCTCGCCGCCTGGTGTGTCATACTCATCAATGTAGGTGTGTTTATACAGGCCGCTCTGGATAATTTCCGGGCTGTCTTCGAAGTCCTGACGCAGATCTTCTTTAGACATATCCAGCAGTTCGACTTTCACGTTCTGGCGGAAATCGGTTTTATCAACCAGCGATTTCACGCCGCGCCACAGGCTCTCCACTGCCTGGAACTCTTCGCTGTGCATGACCGCATCCAGCTGACGACTGATCTGGTGATCCAGCGCGGCGATATGGTGGTCAATCAGGTTTTTGTCGAGTTTTTCAACTTTTGCGCCTGATTTTTTCAGGCACTCCAGAAATACCTGCATGCCGGCGGTTAAACGCTCATCCGCCGTTGCATCCGACATCGCCTGCGCATCCTGCCAGATATCCAGCGCGCTCAGCTCAGAAACCGGGTTAAGATTGATTTTTTCAAACAGGGTGGCATACACCCCACCGGCTGCCGGACGTTCCAGCACCACGCTCTCGCCACCCGTCGCATTCTCATTATTTACAGACATCAGCATCTTCCTTATTAATCCGTTAAATCATCGTGATGGTTATGGCTGATTTGGTGCCAGAGTTGAGAGCTCAGCGCGCAGTTCTGCGCTTAACGCCGGGTCCAGCAGAATTTTTTCCAGCTCCTTTCGGAAGGCCTGGTTATCCAGCAGGTTGGCTTTTAAATCGCGCAGTAAATTACGCATGGAAAGCATGGCCTTCAGCTGAGGTATTTGCCGGGAGACCTGTTCCGGAGAGAAATCTTTCATGCTCTGGAAAGTCAGACTGATGCTGTCTTCGCTGCCGTCATCGGCCAGCGTATTTTTAACGGCAACCGTGACTTTGGGCGAATATTCGGAAAGCACTGCGTCAAAATTATTTTTATTCAGATTAACTTTGGTTCGCTCTGATAATGGTGCGGACGCCTGACCATGACTGAAGTCGCCCGCCACCAGTAATTTCAGCGGAAGCTCGGTTTTCTTGCTTGCGCCACCGGTATGCAGGTCAAGTTTTAAGTTAATACGTGCCTTGGGGATTTCGGACTGAAAGGAAGAGTTAGACATGGCTGTCCCTGTTCTATTGAATGATAGAAACGGTCAATGCCAGTGAGAAATTAGTAAGAAAGGCAAACCCAGCCAGAACAACGTCCCGGTTCACGTCCTCCGACGGGAATAAAAACTCCGGAATTAAAAGCGAGTGCATTCCATTCACCAGCATATCGACACTATTTTTTAGGCATTTGTCTGAAATGAAAAATTTCGGATAAAACCCAATAGCCGCAGTGTAAGAACGTTCCCTGTCTGACCGGAAACGGAAAAATGTAAAAAAATATTACACAACCCGATTTTAACATCTCCAGATCATCTTCATGATTAATAAGAATTTTCTTGCATTACCCCTTCAGGCCCTGTGGGATAAGGACATGCAACGAGAGATCAATTTGGCTTAGGGCGTGATTCTGTTCAAAATGCCATCAATCAAGAGAAATATCTGATTTTGTACTTTGTTCAAAAATGAGAGGCCGGACGTGACTGAGCATGTGAAAAACAGACCACTTTTTCAAATTCCAACATTTCTTTTCGTTCGAATAAACGAGGTTTAATTATTTTCGTCAGATGAAATGACATAAAAAGTTAAAATTTTCGGATAGCAGCAGCGTGCATTTTTATACAGGACGATAATCTGATGCTGTTAAACCTCCCTGTTAAAAAGATCGACGCAAGCCTTGTACTACATCATTCCCAGGTATTTGAGCGAATATCCATCTGCGGGACAATGTTGGTACTATCCTGAGTATTAAGTGCTGTATTTCACTCAGGCAACACCTGACTGGTTTAAGCAGGCACATAGGGATGTGCAGCCGCATTTACTCGCTGTAGCGTAATCAGTAATGCAATTCTCGCAAAATTCAATGCAACTGCCCCGTCAGCGCTGACGCCATGCCGAGGGTGCCATGCCGTGCAGCTGGCGGAAGCGGTTGCTGAAATGGCTGGAGGAGTGGAAACCGCAGCGCAGGGCAATCTCAGTGAGCGACAGCGTGCTGAATTGCAGCAACTGCTGCGCGGCTTCCATACGGCGGCGCATCACATACTGGTGCGGCGCTTCGCCGGTGCTGCTGCGGAACATACGTGCAAAATGGTATTCGCTGAGCGCCGCCTCTGCCGCCAGTTGGGCCAGCGTTAACGGCTGATCCAGCTGCGTATCGATCAGCGCCAGCACGCGGCGCAATACCGCCGGCGCCAGTCCGCCGCGCACCTGCGGCAGCTGCCACTTTACCTGACTGTAGCGCTGCAGCAGATGGGTCATCAGCAGTGTTGAGGCGCTGCTCAGCATCAGCTGGTTAGCCGGCTGCTGCCAGTCGGCGCTCAGCAGAAAATGGCGATACAGCTGGGTGATGCGATCATCGTCGGCAAAAATCTTCTCATGCAGGTTAAGCTGCACCGGACTGCGATCCCACACCTGCTCACCGAGGTGACGCAAATGCGCATCGGTGCAGTAGAGGTGCACGAAGGATAAATCCGCGCGCAGATCCCAGGTCGACTCGGTGCCAGACGGCATCAGGCAAAAGCGATCCGGCGCGCCGCCGTTGCGCCAGCCGTGCGGCGTTTTGTGCCAGGTATCGTAACCGTCAGCCACATAAAGGCTAAGCGTATGGTGATCGCTGAGGTTGGTCACGCGATCGCCACTGTTGAACCAGGCCGCCAGCCGAATGCCGCCGCTCAGCTGCACGCTATCGCGCAGCTGCGCTTTGTGACGCTGAAGCATAGTAAACGTCTGATATTCCGGCATGGTCTGACATCGCTCTCTGGGTTGATGTCTGTAGTTTACGCAACTGACCGGACAGAAAACAGGCCAATGCCGGACCAGGCGGGAAAAAGCGCAAGAATTTGCAAGTGCTGCGCAAAGTCATGCAAGCCGCGCTCCTGTCGCTCAGGCACACTGCGAGCCTGATTCCGCCGGAGAGTTTCTGATGAACCTGATGTTATACCTCGCGGTGGTGCTGATTTGGGGCACCACCTGGATTGCGATTTTTCTGCAGCAGCAGGCTGCCGATACGCCGGTACTGGTGGCGGTGTTCTGGCGCTTCCTGTTCGCCTCGTTGACCATGCTGGTGCTTCTCCGGCTGCTGAAGCGTCTGCGTACGCTGGATGCGCGTGACCACCTGTTTTGTCTGTTACAGGGCGGCTGCGTATTCGGTTTTAATTTTGTTTGCTTTTACCACGCGGCAGCGATGATCAGCACCGGACTGGAGTCGGTGATTTTTTCGATGGCGGTGCTGTATAACGCGCTCAACAGCTGGATCTTTTTCCGCCAGCGCCCGCCTTTCCGCCTGCTGCCCGCCGCCGCGCTGGGCCTCGGCGGGATTGTTGCGCTGTTCTGGCAGGATATTCAGTCAGCCCATGTTGCGCCGCAGCTGCTGTGGGGCGTGGGACTGAGCGCGCTGGGCACGCTCGGTTTCTCCTTCGGCAATATGATTTCTACCCGCCATCAACGTCGTCAGCGCGACGTGCTGACCACCAACAGCTACGCCATGCTGTACGGTGCGCTGATCATGGCCGTGCTGGCGCTGGTGAATGGCGACGCGCTGGCACCGGCACTCAATCTGCAGTGGCTGGGGGCGATGAGCTATCTGGCTTTGTTTGGCTCGGTGCTGGGCTTTGGTGCCTACTTCACGCTGGTGGGGCGCATCGGTGCCAGCCAGGCGGCTTACAGCACCCTGCTGTTTCCACTGGTGGCGCTGACGCTTTCGACGCTGTATGAAGGCTATCAGTGGCATAGCAATGCCATCGTCGGACTGGTGATGATTCTGGCAGGGAACATGGTGATGTTCGTGCGCTGGCCGGCTCATCGCCGGTTACGTCTGGCCTGAAGCAAGAGCGGGCTTGGCGCCCGCTCTGTCACTCCTCTAGCGCCAGCCCCCGACGCCGATGTTGAGCTGGTGAGGTTGGTTTATGGCTTTTCTGGCAATCCAGTAAAGCAGAACGCGTTCATCATCTCTGTCGCGGTCGGCCATCGCCAGTAATTTCAGCGACAGGGTGGACCTGGTCACAGGCTGCTGTTCATCGCTTAACTCGATAACCGCCTGACCGATGATGCAGCAAACCTCATCCCCGCTGGATACGGATTCATATGCCCGGTCTTTCATATTTCCTCCTGTTGAGTGAACTATAAGCCTGGCAAAGTTCCTGTGTTTTGCCGCGCAGATGCTGCGCTTAAAACACCCTGTTACACATGCTCACCTGTCGCAATGCCTGTTCATGTGACGACATCCGCGCTGCGCTTAAGCAAAGGCGCAATGCCATTCATACCGGTTTCACAGCATTTCATTCCGTCTCCCGCTCCGTTCACGCCCGTCCGCACCACCCGCGCCCGCGTGAGGCTTATTATCGCTGCAGATTCCGTATTCCCGGATGGGAGAGAGAAAAATGACAACAGCCGTTACCCCTAATCATCAGCGTGTCCGTATTTTTACCCTGGCAGGCACCATCATTACCCAGTTCGCGCTCGGCTCGGTTTATACCTGGAGCCTGTTTAACGGCCAGCTGGCGCAGAAGCTGGATGCGCCAGTCAGCCAGGTGGCTTTTTCCTTTGGTCTGCTCAGTCTTGGTCTGGCGATTGCCTCCTCGCTGGCCGGCAAGCTGCAGGAGCGCTTTGGCGTGCGCAACGTCACCATCGGTGCAGGCATTCTGATGGCGATTGGCTTCTGGCTGACCGCCCATGCTGACAACCTGATGATGCTGTACCTGAGCGCCGGCATTCTGGTCGGGCTGGCCGATGGCGCGGGCTATCTGATGACGCTCTCTAACTGCGTGAAGTGGTTTCCGGAGCGCAAAGGGCTGATTTCGGCCTGTTCGATCGGCGCTTACGGCCTCGGCAGTCTCGGCTTTAAATTTATCTGTGGCGCGCTGCTTAGCACTCAGGGGCTGGAAAATACCTTTGTGATTTGGGGTGTGCTGGCGATGACGATGATTATTGCCGGGGCCCTGATGATGCGCGATGCGCCGCTACAGCAGGCCGGTTCACGTCAGCAGCAGGCCACACAGGAGTTCACGCTGGCGCAGTCGGTGCGCCTGCCGCAGTACTGGATGCTGGCACTGATGTTCCTGACGGCCTGCATGAGCGGTCTGTATGTGATTGGCGTAGCGAAGGATATTGGTGAAGGCCTGGTGCACCTGAGTACGCAAACGGCGGCCAATGCGGTGACGGTAATTGCCATTGCCAACCTGAGCGGACGACTGATTCTCGGCGTGCTGTCGGACAAAATGGCGCGCATCCGGGTCATTTCGCTGGCACAGCTGGTTTCGCTGAGCGGCATGAGCATCCTGCTGTTCACCCACATGAATGAAACCACCTTCTTCCTGTCGCTGGCCTGCGTGGCGTTCAGCTTTGGCGGCACCATCACCGTCTTTCCGTCACTGGTCAGCGATTTCTTCGGCCTTAACAACCTGACCAAAAACTACGGCCTGATCTATCTCGGCTTCGGCATCGGTAGCGTACTTGGCTCGCTGGTGGCTTCGGTGTTCGGCGGCTTCACCGTGACCTTCAGTCTGATTATGACGCTGCTGGTGATCTCGCTGGTGCTGTCGCTCAGTATCCGTCTGCCAAATCGTCAAAACCTGGTCGCGCCGGTACTGCATAATTAATTCACCCACTCTGCCGTGTAAATGCACGGCAGGCTTTTTACTGATAACCACAGAATTGATCACGCGTTGAGAATGACTGTTATTTAACCTTGCATTTCAGAGTAATCGGGTTATTATCAGGCGCTATTCAGCTTATTCCGATTGGTTTATTTCCCGCCCTGTCACTTTTAGCTTTTAATTGACATATCTGGTAATAATTACGGAAATAACTCTACATTCACTGCATCTTCACTCCACTTTTTCCGGTTAATCTGGCCTCATTGGAAAAGAGGAGGACTCTCCATGAAGAAGTTAATAAAAGTCGCTTCGGTGGTGGCGATGATGACCATGCTAAGCGGGTGTATTATCGAGCACGACCATGGACGCGGTCCCGGCTGGGGCCACGGGCACGGCGGCGGCTGGCATCACGGCCATGGCGGCTATCGTCACTGGTAATTGGGCAAAGCACACACAGCACATAATAAAAAATGAATAAAGAAAGGGCGGGAATCAATCCCGCCCTTATTTTTTAGCTTTTCACCGCGTAATTACATTGATACCAGACTTTCTTCAGGCCAGGCAAATTGCTGTCCTGCGCCGGAAGCGATTCGACTTTATCGAAGCCGCGCTGGTTACAGTAATTCGCCAGATCAAGTTCCAGCGCATCTTTATCCAGCTTCTGTGGATCGTAACGATACTGTACGGTATTTGAACGGGCATCTTCATCTACACGCTCAAAACCCCCGGGTTTGCTGACACTACAACCGGCCAGCATAAAAAGCGCTAACGCGCTAATAAGCATTTTATTCATTAGGATGTCCTCATCAGACGTTGCAGTGTAAAAGGCAACGCCACACGCCTCTATAGGAAAAAGACGCGAAATGTCCGATTAATGCAAAGCTTTCGCCAATCAAATCAATAAAACCAAACGGTTTTCCTTATCACATCAGCAGTGAGAAGATGACTTCAGACAAAACGAAGTCTGCACCACACCAGGTGATACCCACAAAAAGACATACTGAAAGTGACCTTTATGCCCGTGCTGAGCGGGCTTTTTTTCGCCCGTTATCCGGTAAGGCTGACCATCTTACGCAAAAGATTGGCCGCTTGTTTGTCCGGCAATGCGAGAATTCCGCTGTAAAGATCAATCGACATCGCGCACATCGTGCCGCGATCCACCGCCGTATCCGCCGGCATATTCAGCTGCTGCAGCTTATCGCCCCACTTGCCATACAGTTTTTCCACCACGCGCTGCAGATCGCGCTGCGCCTGAGGCTGATCCACCGCCAGCTCATCGCCGGTACTGTTTTGCAGCAGTGCCTCGAGCGCTTCACCATCGCGCTGATTAAGCTCCGGCGACAGCACCTGTTGCAGATTGACGCCACCGCTGACCTGCGGATAGAGGAAACGGAAGCAGCGCTGCGTATCCTGCTGCTGCAGCGCCTGCATCTCCTGCACAGAAACGCGGATGTAGTTGATGATCGCCGCATCGCTGGCGCGCGCCATGCGCTGATTCACCAAATCCATCAGCCAACCGCGCATATCGCCCAGCGCCTGCTCCGCAGGTACGCCCTCTGCCAGCTTGTGCTGCAGCTCACGATTGAGCAGTTGCCACAGCGCCGGCTCCTGCACTTTCAGCACGCGATAACCCGGCGCGTCGCTCAGTTGGGTAGCCACCTGCGCCGCCAGCGCCTCGCGCTCCTGACGCGGATGCAGCCAGCTAAACCACAGCAGATTGGCCAGCAGCACAGGCAGCAAAAACAGCAGGACACCCTGCCAGACGCGCAGCGCGGTGGTGCGCAGCAGTATCACGATGATGATCGCCAGCAGCACAAAAGCGGCCAGCGTGAGCGGGAAAAGCGAGAACATGGAGCGACATTAATCCTTGCGAACGTCAATTAAAACCGGACAGCTGGCGCGTTCAATCACTGCTGCGCTTACCGAGCCTTTCAGCAGGCGGTTGAGCGGCGACAGGTGACGACGGCCCATTATAATCATACTGGCGTGCAACGCCTCAGACTGCGCCACAATGGTTTCCGCCGCTTCACCGGCCAGAATCAGCCCGCGTGCGTCAATGCCAGCGCGCAGCAGCGGTGCCAGCGCATGGCGTACCACCATTTCAGCCGTGTTTTGTTCATCCTGCGCCACGACAAAATCGTCCGGGTCTTCCCCGGCGTCGATCTCAATCGGTTGATTGCACGACGAATAAGCCGGATCGACACAGCACAGCACGGTGACCTGCGCCTGTTGCGCCAGCGCCTGTTCAATGGTCAGAGCGATCACTTTTTCCGCCACCGGTGAGTTATCGATGGCCATCAGCAAGGTTTTCATCAATCGGTTATCCTTCCGCAGCAGTTATTTTGCCAATTTCGCGAATCAGCGCCTCTTTACACTTTATCAGCGCTGTCCGGTAATGCGCTTCCTGGCGGTGAAAACGTGCCGTCGGCACCAGCAGTGAGATCGAGAAGCGCCCGAACAGCGTATCAATCGCGACCGCCATGGTGGAAATGCCCTCCAGCGTTTCGCCGCGATCGATAGCCAGTCCGCTGGCGCGTACTTCGGCAATCAGCGTCAGCAACTGCGGCAGCGTTTTTACCGTCATTTCCGTCAGTTCCGCATAAGCTTCGCCGACCATCACCCGCACATCTTCGTCGCTCTCCAGCGCCAGCAGCGCCCGACCACCGGACGTACTGTAAAGCGGCAGATTCAGGCCGATGTGTGGCACCACGCGCAGCTCACGCGTGGCCACCACGTAATGGACAATCGCCAGCTGCGTTCCGCTGGCCCGCGCCAGCGATACCGTTTCATTGATTTCCGCCGAGAGTTGTTCGAGGAACGGCCGGACAATTTCCACCACGTCACTATGCACGCTGGAGATCAGCTTCAGCAACGCCGGACCGAGGCGCAGTCCGCCTGCCCCGCCGCTGCGCACCAGCTGCGCGCTATCCAGCGCCGCCACGATGCGCTGCACCGTCGAGCGCGGCAGATCGACCACCTGCGCAATTTCACCCAGACTCATGCCGCCCGGATGCTCACCGAGCGCATTTAAAATTTTTGCCGCACGCGCAATGACCTGAATGCCACCCGCTTTTTCATCCTCACGGCTTGAGGGAGGTTCTACCATGATACGTTCCTTTTTGGCCTGCCCTACTGTAGCGCGAACGATCGCACTTTTACACCCTGTATCACATTGCAATACACCATATCGAAATGTAAGATGCGAGCTGTATCACATCGCAATACACTGCATCAACCAATAACGAGACACCTGCTATGAATGCCCAGCCCGTCGCGGCACCGGCACCGCATCCTTTTACCCTGCGCCTCGCGCTGGGGCTGGTGGGGGTGCTGATCGCCGCGCTGACCTCCGGATTAAATGATCGCGTCACCGACATCGCGCTGGCCGATATTCGTGCCGCAGTCGGCATTAGCTACGATGACGGCAGCTGGATTATCTCGGCCTATCAGGCAGCGGAAGTCGCCGCGATGATGATTGCACCGTGGTTCGCCGTCACCTTTTCGCTGCGCCGCTTCGCGCTGGCGGTGTCGGCCGGTTTCATGGTGTGCGGTGTCCTGCTGCCCTTCATGCCTACGGCTCCGCTGTTTATTGCGCTACGCGTGGTGCAGGGACTGTTTGGCGGCGCCCTGCCGCCGCTGCTGATGACGGTGGCGCTGCGCTTTCTGCCACCGCCGATCAAACTTTATGGGCTGAGTGCTTACGCCCTCACCGCCACGTTTGGCCCGAATCTGGCGGCGTCGCTGGCGGCGTTCTGGACCGATGACGTCAGCTGGATGTTTGTGTTCTGGCAGGTGGTGCCGGCCATGCTGATCGCCATGCTGCTGATCGGCTGGGGTCTGCCGCAGGATCCGCTGCGCACTGAGCGATTTAAACAGATTGACCTGTTCGGCATGCTGAGCGGCTGCTCGGGCATGGCGCTGCTGATTCTGGCGCTGACGCAGGGTGAGCGTCTCGACTGGCTCAGCTCGCCGCTGTTTGTCGCCCTATTATTCAGCGCGCTGGCGTTGCTGATTGTGTTCTTTATTAATGAATGGTTTCACCCGCTGCCGCTGTTTAAGTTGCAGATGCTGCGCCGGCGTAATTTGTCGCACGGTTTGCTGGCGCTGGCGGGTGTACTGATTCTGGCGCTGTCCGGTTCGGCGCTGCCGTCGGCCTATTTTGGTCAGGTGGAGGGGTTTCGCACACTGCAGTTCGCGCCGCTGGCGTTGACCATCGGCCTGCCACAGCTGCTGATTGCACCGCTGGTCGCCAGCCTGCTGAATATCCGCTGGATTGACTGCCGCTGGGTGCTGAGCGCCGGTGTGCTGCTGCTGGCGACCGCCTGCCTGCTCGGCATGCAGATTACCACCGACTGGGCGCGGCAAAACTTCTGGCTGATGCAGGTCTTGCAGGCGTTTGGTCAGCCGATGGTGATTCTGCCGGTGCTGATGAGCGCCACCAGCGTGGTCGCGCCGCCGGAAGGACCGTTCGCCTCCGCCATGTTCAATACCGTACGCGGCTTTGCCAGCATCGCCGCCAGCACGCTGGTGGAGTGGTTTATCAGCCATCGCGAGCAGTTTCACTCCAGCGTGCTGGTCGATCAGGCGGCCAGTCGCATCTGGCTGATGACCGCAGCGGATAGCCAGCAGGCCAGCAGCAGCCTGCCGCTGTTGGCCGACGGCAGCGCCAGCAACGCGACCAATCTCAGCGGCTTCGCCACCCTGCTGAAGCATCAGGCGATGGTGCTGAGCCTGAGCGATGCGTATCTGATGCTGATCGCTTTCGCTGTCGGGCTGTTAGTGCTGACGCTGTGCCTGGCGAAACGCGTCTGGCCACCGCAAACCCTGATTCAACCTGTTACCAAAACTCCGGAATAACTGTTATGCACGCTTTTGCTATGAAACGAACAATCCTGCTGAGCGCCCTGCTGCTGGTTTTGCTGGCGATGGCGTTCTGGCTCTGGTCAGCCATGACCGGCAACGACCATCGCACTGATGATGCCTGGGTGAATGCCGATTACACGCTGGTGGCCCCGAAGGTGTCCGGCTACATTGCCCACGTCAACGTGCAGGATAACCAGCGCGTGCGGGCTGGCGACGTGCTGGCGACGCTCGACGACCGCGACTATCGCGTGGCGCTGGAGACCGCGCGGGCCAATCTGCAGGTCAGCGACGCCAAACGGCTGAGCGCGCAGGCGCAGCTCGACCAGCAGCAGTCCACCATTGCCGAGGCCCGCGCCACGCTGGCCGCCAGTCAGGCATCGGCGCAGTATGCCGGACAGAGCGCGGCGCGCTACAACCAGCTGTACAAGAGCGGCACCATAGCCGCTGACGATCAGCAGAAAGCCAGCTCAACCCAGCGTTCCGCCGCCGCCACGGTGCGCCAGAGCGCAGCAGCGCTGGCGGCGGCCCAACAGCAGGTGAAGGTGCTTGAGGCCGCGCTGCGTCAGGCGGAGGCTGATGTCGCGGCGGCGCAGGCCAGCGTCGACCAGGCCGGGTTGAATCTCTCTTATACGCGTATTATTGCGCCGGTGGATGGCATGGTGGGTCAGCGTTCGGTGCGCGTGGGAGCCTGGGTCAGCGCGGGTACGCGTCTGCTGGCCGTGGTGCCGCTACAGCAGACTTACATCACCGCCAATTATCTGGAGACGCAGCTGGCGGATGTGCGCCCGGGCCAGAGAGTGGTGGTGAAGATTGATGCATTGCCCGGCAAGACCTTCACCGGTCACGTTGACAGTATCGCCCCCGCTACCGGCGCCACGTTTTCCGCGATTGCCCCCGATAACGCCACCGGCAACTACACTAAAGTGGTTCAGCGTTTGCCGGTGAAAATTGTGCTGGATCCGCATCAGAGCGATCTGGCGCAATTACGTGTCGGCATGTCGGCGATTCCGCAGATTGAGACCCGATGAAAATGTGAGCAACTTCTCAGAAGTGACCTATTTATTTTCGGATCGATTCCGCGTAAATTAGCGCTCGATCCTGTTTCGGGGCAGCCCGGAGCGACCTGAGTAGAAAGCGTGTAGCGATGATGAACTCCACCTTTCTCTTATTCTGTTCGGGTTACGCTGGTTTGGGATCGCCATCATTGTAACCGCTCAGAGGAGTTGTTTTGTGAAATACGCCTTGATGGGAATCTCTTTCTTCGTCTTACTTTGGGTCGGCACCTTCGTGCTGATGCTGTAAAGACGCCAGCCGGGGCGACCGCTCAGTCGCCCCGATTTGTAGTTACTCTGCTTCTTCCACCGCTTTTACCGTTCCCGGCAAAATACCGTCGGCGCGGAACATCGCTTTAATGCCACGCACCGCCTGACGAATACGATCGCTGTTTTCAATCAGGGCAAAACGCACGTGGGTATCGCCGTAGTCACCAAAGCCAATGCCCGGCGAGACGCACACTTTCGCCTCCTGCAGCAGCCGTTTGGCGAATTCGAGCGAGCCCAGATGCGCGTAATGGTCGGGGATTTTCGCCCAGACGTACATGGACGCTTTCGGCAGATCGACCATCCAGCCCGCCTCATGCAGCCCTTTCACCAGTACATCGCGCCGGCGTTTATACTGCTCGGCGATATCACGCACGCACTGCTGATCGCCCTCCAGTGCCGCAATCGCCGCCACCTGCAGCGGTGTGAAGGTGCCGTAGTCGTGATAGCTTTTGATGCGTGCCAGTGCCGCCACCAGCTCTTTGTTGCCGACCATAAAGCCGATGCGCCAGCCTGCCATGTTGTAGCTTTTTGACAGGGTAAAGAATTCCACCGCCACATCGCGCGCGCCCGGCACCTGCATAATCGAGGGCGCTTTCCAGCCATCATAGGTGATGTCAGCGTAGGCCAGATCGTGGATGACCAGCACGTTGTACTGTTTCGCCAGCGCGATGACGCGCTCGAAGAAGTCCAGCTCCACGCACTGCGATGTCGGGTTGGACGGAAAGCCGAGGATCATCATCTTCGGTTTCGGGTAGCTTTCGCGGATGGCGCGTTCCAGCTCATTGAAGAAATCGACGCCCGCGACCAGCGGCACCGAGCGCACCTGCGCGCCGGCGATCACCGCACCGTAGATGTGAATCGGGTAGCTGGGATTGGGCACCAGCACGGTGTCGCCGTGATCGAGCGTCGCCAGCATCAGGTGCGCCAGGCCCTCTTTCGAGCCGATGGTAACGATGGCTTCAGATTCCGGATCGATATCCACCTGGTAACGCTCGGCGTACCAGCGCGAAATGGCGCGGCGCAGGCGCGGAATCCCTTTGGAGGTAGAGTAGCCGTGCGTGTCTTCACGCTGTGCCACCTGACAGAGCTTTTCCACGATGTGCGGCGGTGTCGCGCCATCGGGGTTGCCCATGGAGAAATCGATGATGTCTTCGCCGCGCCGTCGCGCAGCCATCTTCAATTCAGCCGTGATGTTAAATACATAGGGGGGCAGACGTTCAATACGCGAGAAACGACGGGGTGTGCTGTTATCAGCCATGATGTCCTCTGGATTACGTTAGCGCCCGGACCGTCCGAGCGACGCTGGTCACTGCCGTGACCGAAACAAGAACATAACGCGCTGATAACAATATTGTCGAGGGGGGAACGGCAAATTTTCTTAGCCTGCTTCGTTTAAGCGCCCAAACACCCAATCGTTTACCCACTGGCCGTTGAGCCGGTAGTTATCGCGTAGCGTACCTTCCAGCGCGAAACCGTTCTTTTCCAGAATGCGCCGCGACGGCCAGTTGCCCTCAATCACCAGCGCTTTGAGTTTGTGGAAGTCGGCCTGCAGCAGGAACGTGCACAATGCCTGCAACGCTTCGCTGCCGTAGCCCTGACCGGTACAGGCGTGGCGCAGCATGTAACCCACTTCGGCCTGACGATACGGATGCCACTCGGCGCTGCAGCCAAACAGACCAATCGCTTCACCGCTGTCGCGCAGGCGCGCCACCAGGCATAGCATGTGAAAACTGCTCGGTTGCCACGGTGCCAGCCGCTCGTTAAAGCGCTGGCGGATGTCGTTTTCATCGGGGATCTCGCTCACCCAGGTCATGGTCGCGGCATCTTCATGTACCGCTTTGAAAATCTGCCAGTCTTCCGGCTGTAAACGGCTGAGGGACAAACGAGGGGTGAGTAATTGCATGGCCACGCTCCGCTATTGTGCTTACGGCAACATAGCAAACCGCATCCGTGACAACCAGTGACCGCTGCACGCTTTCAGCAATCCTCTTTTTAGCACTCAGGATTTCCTCTTTTCAGATTTCTAACCGGATAATCTGCCTTGCTCTCCTTCAGGATCGGATGTGACGGGCGGATCTGGTCGCCATAAATGGCGCCCCTACGGTGTGTCAGCGGCCAATTTTACACGGCGCGCATCTTCCAATCTGGTCGCCAAAAATGGTGCCCCTGCAGTGCATCCGCGGTCCTGTAGGGTGCGCATTCATGCGCACCGGCAGCGCGCACCTTCATATCTGGTCGCCATAAATGGTGACCCTGCAGTGCATCCGCGGTCTTGCAGGTTGCGCATTGATGCCCACCAGCAGCACGCACCTTAAAAATTGATCCAGGCTATGAGAAACGTCTGCAGCTTGCCGGGACGCTGGCGGATCGCGATCACATTTTTTATCATGTCCGCAACCTTGCCTGCTCCGGAGAACACCGTGCCTTCCCATTTCGACATGCTGCTGGCGGTGTTTGACCGCGCCGCACTGATGCTGATCTGCCTGTTCTTCCTGACCCGCACCCGCGTATTTCGTCAGCTACTGCAAAAAGATGAACACTCAATCGGCGAAAAAGCCGTGGTGACCGCCATCTTCTCGCTGTTTGCGCTGTTCAGCACCTGGTCCGGCATCAACGTAGACGGCTCACTGCTCAACGTCCGGGTGATTGCGGTGATGGCGGGCGGCATTCTGTTCGGGCCGTGGGTTGGCATTGCAACCGGCGTGATTGCCGGCGTGCACCGCTTCCTGATTGATATCGACGGCATCACCTCGGTGCCCTGTCTGATTACCAGCATCGTCGCCGGTATCGCCGCCGGCGCCATCAACCGCTTCGTCAGCAAAGAGCAGCGCTGGCGCGCCGGCATCCTCGGCGGCATGCTGTGTGAAAGCCTGACCATGCTGCTGATCGTGCTGTGGGCGAAACCGATGTCACTTGGTTTAACCATCGTGTCGGAAATTGCGCTGCCGATGATTCTCGGCGCGTCGAGCATTGGTTTGATTGTGCTGCTGGTGCAGAGCGTCGAAGGGGAAAAGGAGGCGATTGCCGCGCGTCAGGCCAAGCTGGCGCTGGAGATTGCCAACAAAACCCTGCCGCTGTTTCGTCAGGTTAATAGCGACTCGCTGCGCAAAGTGTGCGCCATCATTCGCAGCGACATCCATGCCGATGCGGTGGCGATCACTAACACCAAACAGATTCTGGCTTACGTCGGCTACGGCGAGCAGAACTACCACAACGGCGACGACGGCATCAGTCCGACCACCGCGCAGGCGATCGCCAGCGGTAAAATTATCATTAAGAATAATGATGAGGCACACCGCACCAAAGACATTCACTCAATGCTGGTGATTCCCCTTTGGGAAAAAGGGGAAGTGACCGGCACGCTGAAAATTTACTATCGCCGCGCCCATCGTATTACTGGTTCACTGAAAGAGATGGCGGTCGGTCTGTCGCAAATCATCTCGACGCAGCTGGAAGTCTCGCGTGCCGAGCAGCTGCGCGAAATGGCCAATAAAGCCGAACTGCGCGCGCTGCAAAGCAAAATCAACCCGCACTTCCTGTTTAACGCGCTGAATGCCATCTCCTCATCGATTCGCCTGAACCCGGACACGGCGCGCCAGCTGGTGATTAATTTGTCGCGCTACCTGCGTTACAACCTGGAACTCAACGACGATGAACCCATCGACATCAAAAAAGAGCTGTGGCAGGTGAAAGATTACATCGCCATTGAGCAGGCGCGGTTTGGCGACAAGCTGTCGATGATTTACGACATCGATGAGGATCTGCACTTTTCGCTGCCCAGCCTGCTGATCCAGCCGCTGGTGGAGAATGCCATCGTGCACGGTATTCAGCCCTGCCGTGGCAAAGGCGTGGTCACGCTGAGCGTGAAAGATCTGGGCGATCGCGTGCGCGTGGCGGTGCGCGATACCGGTGCCGGCATCAGCGAAGAGGTGGTCAGCCGGGTGGCGCGCAACGAAATGCCGGGCAACAAAATTGGCCTGCTGAATGTGCATCACCGGGTGAAACTGCTGTCCGGCCACGGCTTAACCATCACCCGTCATCTGCCCGGTACGGAAATCGCCTTTACCCTCAGCAAAAGTGGTCAGCGGCTGTCCGGCCCGCTCACCCCGTTAGCGGAAACCTCAGCGTGAAAGCCATTATTGTCGAAGACGAATTCCTGGCGCAGCAGGAGCTAAGCTGGATGATCCAGCAGCATAGCCAGATCAGCATCGAAGCCTGCTTTGATGATGGGCTGGAAGTGCTTAAGTATCTGCAGACTCATCGGGTGGACGTGATTTTTCTCGATATCAACATCCCGTCGCTGGACGGCATGTTGCTGGCGCAGAACATCAACCAGTTTATCCATAAGCCGCTAATTGTGTTTATCACCGCGTGGAAAGAGCACGCGGTCGAGGCCTTCGAACTGCAGGCGTTTGACTACATCCTCAAGCCTTATCACGAGTCGCGCATCATCACCATGCTGAACAAGCTGGAGGCCAGTGCACAACAGCAGCAGGCGCAGCAGCACAATCCGGCAGCCAGCGCGCCGCAAACGGTGAATTTAGTTAAAGATGAGCGCATTATCGTGACCGATATTAACGATATCTATTACGTTGAAGCGCATGAGAAGCTGACGTTTGTCTACACGCGGCGCGAAGCCTATGTGATGTCGATGGCGATCAGCGAGTTTTGCAGCCGTTTGCCTGAGTCGATGTTCTTTCGCTGCCACCGTTCCTACTGCGTTAATCTGAGCAAGATTGGCGAGATCGAACCGTGGTTTAACAACACCTATCTGGTGAAGCTGCGCGATATGGATGCGCAGGTGCCGGTGAGTCGCAGCAAGGTAAAGGCGTTTCGCCAGCTGATGCATCTTTGAAGGCGAACGGCACGGGAAGCCGTTCGCCCGTCAGATTACAGCACGCGCCCCAGCGCCTGGCGCAGATGGGCACCGGCGCCAAGCAGGCCCGGCTGGTCGTGAGTAATCATGTAGACCGGGATATCAACGAGGTAATCGCGGAAGCGGCCTTTGTCTTCAAACGCCGCACGGAAACCGGACGCTTTAAAGAACTCGAGGAAGCGCGGCACGATGCCACCGGCAATGTAGACGCCGCCAAAGGTGCCAAGGTTCAGCGCCAGGTTGCCGCCAAACCGTCCCATGATGACGCAGAACAGCGTCAGCGCGCGGCGGCAGTCAATGCAGCTGTCCTGCAGTGCCCGCTCGGTGACATCTTTGGGCTTGAGGTTTTCCGGCTCGCGCTGATCGGATTTCACAATCGCGCGATACAGGTTAACCAGTCCGGAACCCGACAGCACGCGCTCGGCAGAAACGTGACCCAGTTCGGCGCGCAGCACTTCGAGAATCGCATCCTCTTCTTCACTGTTTGGCGCGAAGTCAACGTGACCGCCCTCACCCGGCAGGCTGACCCAGCGCTTATCAACGTGCACCAGATGGCTGACGCCGAGCCCGGTGCCGGCACCGTAGATGGCAATCGGTTTATCCTGCACCGGCGTTTTGCCACCGAACTGGATGACGTCCTGTGCGGTCAGCATCGGAATCGCCATGGAAACCGCGGTGAAATCGTTGATGATTTCCAGCGTCGCAAAGCCCAGACTTTCCTTCATCTGACGCGTTGAGAAAGCCCAGTCGTGGTTGGTCATTTCCACCCAGTCGCCGGTAATCGGACAGGCGATGGCGATGCAGCCGTCGGTAATGTCCTGTTTTTGCTCATCCAGATAGTGACGGATAACTGCTTCAAGGTTGTCGTAGTCTGATGTTGAGAATGTTTTGGCCTGGGAGATGGCGCCGGTCTCCACCTCACACAAGGCGAGACGAGCGTTAGTGCCGCCCACATCGCCGACCAGGGCGTATTTTGTCATTCTTCTGCTGCTCCGCTTGGGTCATAAACAAGTGCAGGACACTATAAAAGCCTGCCAATAAAACAACAACGCTCACCTTGCACGATGAGCGTTGGTCATTCAGTGCGACGCACAGCCTGACTGTCGCCAGCCCAACTGTACAGAGGCAACTGTCCTAAACTTTGTGGCTATTTCGCTGGTGCAGCGCCGCCGTGACGGTGCGCAGCAGCGGCGGCAAATCCTGTTTCTCCATCACCACTTCAATCAGTGACAGGCAACGCGCCTGGCTGAGCAGCGCCATCACGGCGTCGAGCTGCGCCGTTTCACTGATGCGCCAGCTCTGAGCCGCACAATTCAGGCTCATCGCCTGCGGCAGCGCGGTCCAGTTCCACTGCGCGATGTCGTTGTAGCGCTGTTCCGCTCCATGGATCGCGCGTTCGACAGTGTATCCCTCATTATTCAGCAGAAAAATGATCGGGCTTAAGCCGTCGCGCTGGATCGATCCCAGTTCCTGAATGGTCAGCTGCGCCGATCCATCGCCGATGATCAGAATGACGCGCCGGTCGGGCTGCGCCGTCTGGGCACCAAAGGTGGCGGGTAAAGTATAGCCAATGGAACCCCATAAAGGTTGTACCAGCAGCTGCGCATCATGCGGTAAACGCAGCGCGGCAGCGCCAAACGCCGCCGTGCCCTGATCGGCAAGGATAATATCACCGGGCTGCAGGAAACGCTGCATCGCCTGCCAGAAAGCCTGCTGACTGATTACGGCAGCAGCAGCGGGCGGTGCATCGTCCGGCATGTCGGCCACGCCTGTAGCCCAGTGCGCGCAGTGGCGCTGATAAACCGGCAGCAGCGCGGCCAGCGCCTGCGCCATGCTCAGCGGTGCAAAGGTTTCTCCGGCGACGCTGGCATGAAACGGCTGCAGATCAATCACCCGCTGCGCCGACAGCTGCTGGGTAAACCCGGCGGTCAGGGTGTCGGTAAAACGCACGCCGACGCACAGGGTGACATCGGTGTCTTCAATTGCCGCGCGCACGGTTTCGCGGCTGCCGCTGGCGGCGTAGGTGCCGACGAAGCCCGGTTGCTGCTCATCCAGCACGCCCTTGCCCATCAGTAGCGTGGCAGCCGGAATGGCGCGCAGCGCACGCAGCTCAGCCAGCGGTGCCTGCAGCTGCCAGCGGGCAGCGAGAAAATCGGCCAGCAGCGCCACGCGCTGCGCCGGTGCCAGCAGGCGCTCCGCCGCTGCGGCAAACGCCTGCGCCACGTCGCGGTTTTCAGCCGGTACCGGGCTGGCGCTGGCTGACGGCAGCGTTACCGTGGCGGCGGCGACATCCACCGCCAGCAGCAAATAGCCCGGACGGTGCTGCTGTAGCGCGCCAGCGATGACCCGATCAATTTCAGCCACGGCGTTGTCGGCGCTCAGCACCGCGCTGGCGGCACTGACTTCCTTGGCCATGCGCAGAAAATGGCCAAAATCGCCGTCGCCGAGCGAATGATGCACGCAGTCGCCCTGCTGCTGGGCGTGGCTGGCGGGAGCGCCGACGATGTGAATAACCGGCACATATTCGGCGTAGCTGCCGGCGATGCCGTTAATCGCACTAAGTTCACCGACGCCAAAGGTGGTCAGCAGCGCGGCCGCGCCGTTGCAGCGACCGTAACCATCGGCCGCATAGGCGGCATTGAGTTCATTAGCGCAGCCGACCCAGGTAATACCGGGATGGTCAATGACGCTGTCGAGAAATTGCAGGTTGTAGTCGCCGGGTACGCCGAACAGATGGCGGATACCCGCCTGGTGCAAACGATGCAGTAAATAGTCGCCAACGTTAAGAGTGTTCATCGACCGCTCCTGTGAGGGGGAATGATCAGGAGTATTAGCGATGTGGCTGAACTGGCGAGATTTTCACCATCATCGCGCTGTCATGCATGGCAAGCATTCGTTACGACGACAGAAAATTCTGTAAGTTGCGATCTTTGCCGCGTTACGGCGCAGTGTAAACGCATACACTGCTATGCTGATGCCACTTTCTCCCACCTGAGACAGGAACGCTGCATGAGTACTTTTCCCCACGCCGAACGTTATCATCAGATGCAGTATCGCCGCAGCGGCCGCAGCGGCCTGAAGCTGCCGGCGATTTCGCTGGGTCTATGGCACAACTTTGGCGACAGCACGCGCGTCGACAACAGCCGCGCGCTGCTGCGTCACGCGTTCGATCGCGGTATTACCCATTTTGATCTGGCCAATAACTACGGGCCGCCGCCCGGTTCTGCGGAGAGCAACTTTGGCCGCATTCTGCGCGAAGATTTTCACGGCCTGCGCGACGAGCTGGTGATCTCCACCAAAGCGGGTTACACCATGTGGGACGGTCCGTACGGCGACTGGGGCTCACGCAAGTACCTGATTTCCAGCCTCGATCAAAGCCTGAAGCGCATGGGGCTGGAGTACGTGGATATCTTTTACCATCATCGTCCGGATCCGGAAACGCCGCTGGAAGAGACCATGCGCGCGCTCGATCAGGTGGTGCGTCAGGGTAAAGCGCTGTACGCGGCGATTTCGAACTACCCGGCGGATAAAGCCGCCGCCGCTATCGCCATGCTGCGCGATCTCGGCACCCCCTGCCTGATCCACCAGCCGCGCTATTCGATGTTCGAACGCACGCCGGAACAGGGTCTGCTGGACGTGCTGGGCGACAATGGCGTCGGCTGTATTGCTTTCTCGCCGCTGGCCGGTGGCGTGCTGACCGACCGCTATCTGCAGGGCATTCCGCAGGATTCGCGCATCGCCAGCGGCAGCAAATTCCTCAACGAAAACCAGCTAACGCCAGAGAAGATGGCGAAGGTGCAGCAACTGCAGGCGCTGGCACAGCAGCGCGGTCAAAAGCTGGCGCAAATGGCGCTGCGCTGGGTGCTGCGCGACACGCGCGTCACGTCGGTGCTGATTGGTGCCAGTAAAACCGCGCAGATTGATGATGCCGTCGACATGCTGAGCCAGCCTGAATTAACGGCGGACGAGATCGCCGCCATTGAGCAAATTTTGGTGTAACCGTTTACCCGCCCGGACTTTTCCGGGCGCTGTCCTTAGCAGAAAATGCTGCGCAACCTTTCGCTGGCACTTTTTCAGACTAAATCTCAAGGCGTGTCTGGTCCGATATGGCACACTAGCGCCACGGTAGCCTCGATGCTATCGATGAGGAGAAAGTATGAAACGTGCAATTTTGTTTGCCGCTTTGCTGGCAACGTTATCCCCTCTGGCGCTGCACACAGCTGAAGCCAGTAGCGCTACCATCAATCTGGCCCCTGGCGTCACGCTGCATCTCGGCGATCGCGATCGTCGCGGCTACTACTGGGACGGCGGTCGCTGGCGTGAACCGCGCTGGTGGCACGATCGCTATCAGTACAACGATCATCGCTGGTGGCGTCACGAAGAGTGGAAACGCCATCGAGCCTGGGAGCGTGAACGTGAGCGCCGCTGGCACGAGCGCGAACGTCGCGAACACTGGCGTCACGATCACCGACACGATCGGCATGACCGCCACGACCATCATCACCATTAAAAAAAATCCCGGCGCAGACGCAGCCGGGATTTTTTTATTCAGTCATTTGCTTACCAGCCGAGCGCTTCGCCCACCAGCAGATAGATATTCAGTGCCACCACCAGCACCACAATCAGACGACCGGCATTTTGCATCAGGCGTGAGTTCACCAGTTCATCGCCCATGATGTCACGGTTACCGCTGAACGACAGCAGCGGAATCAGCGCCAGCGCAATACCGAAGCTCAGCAGCACCTGGCTCATCACCAGAATGCGCGTCGGATCCCAGCCCGCCCAGATAACAATAAAGGACGGCAGCATGGTAATGGTGCGACGGAACCACAGCGGAATGTGGAAGCGGATAAAGCCCTGCATCACCACCTGGCCGGCCAGCGTGCCCACCACGGTAGAAGAGAGACCAGCCGCTACCAGACTCAGCCCGAACACAATCGCCGCCGCGTGACCCAGCAGCGGCTGCAGCGTCAGATAGGCCTGGTCGAGATCGACAATGCTGGTGTGACCGCTAAAGTGAAACGCGGCCGCTGCGGTGGCCATCATCGCCAGGTTAACGAAACCGGCGATGGTCATGGCGATCGCCACGTCGAGCTTGGTGGAGGAGTAGCGCTCCGCCTTGCTGCCTTTATTACCGTACTGCGTCAGCGCCGAGTGCAGATAAATGACGTGCGGCATAATGGTCGCGCCCAGCACGCCAGCCGCGAGGAATACCGCGTCAGAAGTGGGCAGGCTCGGCAGCGCCATGCCCACCACCAGATCGCTGACGCGCGGCTGCGAGAAGAACAGTTCAACGATATAAGCGGCGGCGACAAACAGCAGCAGCCCGCCAATCACCAGCTCCAGCGGCTTCTGTCCACGGTTCTGCAACATCAGAATCAGGAACGTGGCGATACCGGTTAACACCGCGCCCTGCAGCAGCGAGATGCCGAGCAGCAGCTTAAAGCCGAGCGCAGCCCCGATGAATTCCGCCAGATCGGTGGCCATGGCGATGATCTCCGCCTGTACCCAGTAGAACCACACCGCCGGACGCGGGAAGCGATCGCGAATATGCTCGGCGAGGTTTTTACCGGTGGCAATGCCCAGCTTGGCGGACATCAGCTGGATCAGCATCGCCATGATGTTGGCCCATACCACCACCCACAGCAGTTTGTAGCCGTACGCGGCCCCCGCCTGGATGTTGGTGGCAAAGTTGCCGGGATCGATATAACCAATGGCCGCGATGAAGGCCGGTCCCAGCAGCGCGAGCTTGATCTTTCTGGCTCCGCGAGCGGCGCGCTCGGCGGTGCGACTTTCTGACATAGTTTTGACCCTGTCCTAACGCTTGTCTGACCCATCCAGCTTACGGGGCATTCAAGGCAAGTGAAATTTGGTTATAGTTATCGCATTGATAGATGGTGCTATAAAGTATAGCCATTGCTATACCACAAGGTAAAGTTAGCGCTTGCTAAAAATTATGCAACAGGTTTCACTCTACTCCCGGGTCAAATTATAGACAATCTCTTTGTGGATATTTCTTGTAATCGTTTTGTAAACAGGTTGTGAGCGGTGAGACTAATCTGAGAAATAAAGCGATACCGAATACTTATATTGTGGTTTTGATCTCGTTTTTAAGTAACGCGTTACATAGAATACGCAGCAAAATACAACCCTCCTCAAATTTGGAGCCGATATGTCCCATATTTTGCACTTCCTTTTAGCATTGGTGGTGGTAGCCGTGCTGGCGTTACTCGTCAGTCACGATCGTAAGAGTATCCGGATTCGCTATATCGTTCAGCTGCTGGTGATTGAAGTGCTGCTGGCGTGGTTCTTCCTTAACTCCGAAGCAGGCCTTGGCTTTGTTAAAGGTTTCGCCGGGCTGTTTGATCATCTGCTCAAATATGCAGCAGAGGGTACGAATTTCGTGTTCGGTAACATGAACGAGAAAGGTCTGGCCTTCTTCTTCCTCAATGTTTTGTGCCCTATCGTCTTCATCTCGGCCCTGATCGGTATTTTGCAGCATTTCCGCATCCTGCCGTGGGTGATTCGCGCTATCGGTACCGTGCTGTCGAAGATCAACGGCATGGGCAAACTGGAATCCTTTAACGCCGTCAGCTCTCTGATTCTGGGACAGTCAGAAAACTTTATCGCCTATAAGGATATCCTCGGCAAAATGTCACAGCGCCGCATGTACACCATGGCAGCTACCGCGATGTCGACAGTGTCGATGTCGATTGTGGGCGCCTATATGACGATGCTGCAGCCAAAGTACGTGGTGGCCGCGCTGGTGCTCAACATGTTCAGTACCTTTATCGTGCTGTCGCTGATTAACCCGTACCGCGTGGAAAGCGAAGAAGACCTGCAGCTGCAGGATCTGCATAAAGGTCAGAGCTTCTTTGAGATGCTGGGTGAATACATTCTGGCCGGTTTCAAGGTGGCGATTATCGTTGCGGCGATGCTGATTGGCTTTATCGCGCTGATCTCCGGCCTCAACGCGCTGTTTGATACCATCTTCGGCATCAGCTTCCAGGGCGTGCTGGGCTATGTGTTCTATCCGTTTGCCTGGGTAATGGGCGTGCCATCCAGCGAAGCGCTGCAGGTGGGCAGCATCATGGCGACCAAGCTGGTTTCTAACGAATTCGTTGCAATGATGGACCTGCAGAAAATCGCCGGTCAGCTGTCGCCGCATGCGGAAGGCATTCTTTCGGTGTTCCTGGTCTCCTTCGCCAACTTCTCCTCAATCGGCATTGTCGCAGGCGCGATCAAAGGTCTGCATGAAGAGCAGGGTAACGTGGTATCACGTTTCGGCCTGAAACTGCTGTACGGCTCGACGCTGGTGAGCGTGCTCTCCGCCGCCATCGCCGGTCTGGTGCTGGGCTTCTGATCTACAGGGCGGGCTGCGGCTCGCCCTTCTCTTCTTTTATATACCTAAGCGTTATATCCCGCGTCAGTCAGCCTGCCGCCGCGTCACGCCCTGCTTCACCGTTTCCCGCAAACCCTTTGCACAATATCGAATTTCCGTTGTTGCCGTCTGCGCCCGTAGCTTTTCTTTCTGACCTCACCTCAGGAGAATCGCATGAGCATTCAGTTCCTCGGCATGATTGGCCACCGGCTTGCCTCAGAAATCATTCCCGCGTCCGGCACGTTGTTCGATAAAGATTACATTGCCCGCTTTGCCCGCGCCCATGAAGCGGCCGGCTTCGACCGCATCCTTGTCGGCTACTGGTCCGATCAACCCGATGGCTTTCTGGTCACCGCTCACGCAGCGGCGCATACCCAGAAGATTAAATTCCTGCTGGCGCACCGTCCGGGGTTTGTCGCGCCCACGCTGGCGGCCCGCAAGCTGGCTTCGCTCGACCATCTCACCGACGGCCGCCTGGCCGTGCACATTATCAGCGGCGGCAGCGACAGCGAACAGCGCCGCGACGGTGATTTTCTCAGCAAGGCTGAACGCTATGCGCGCACCGACGAATTTCTCAGCGTGCTGAAACAGAGCCTTGAATCGCCGCAGCCTTACGATCATCAGGGCCGGTTTTACCAGGCTGAGCAGGCTTTCTCTGCCATCAAACCGCTGCAACATAAGCTGCCGATCTATTTCGGCGGATCGTCACCGGAGGCGATTGACGTGGCGGCGCGGCATGCCGATGTCTTCGCGCTGTGGGGCGAACCGTTAAAAGGCGCGGCCGAGACGGTACGTAATGTGCGTGCGGCGGCGGCCGCGCAGGGGCGCCAGATTGCGTTTAACATCTCCTTCCGGCCTATTCTGGGTAACACCGAAAAAGAAGCCTGGGAGCGCGCCGAACATATCCGCGCCACCGCAGAGAAGCAGCTGGCGGAGACCGGCTATACCTTTGGTTTGCCGAAGCCGCAGAGTGTCGGTGCGCAGCGTCTGCTGGCGGCGGCGCATGAGAGCGAACGCCACGACAAAGTGTTGTGGACCGGCGTGGCAAAACTGGTGCAGGGCGGCTACAACTCCACCGCGCTGGTCGGCACGCCGGATCAGGTTTCTGAGGCGCTGCTGGATTATTATCGCCTCGGCATTCATAGCGTGCTGATCCGCGGATTTGACCCGCTGAATGATGCGGTGGAATACGGCCGTGAACTGCTGCCGCTGACGCGTGAAAAAGTGGCTGCGCTCAGCGCAACTGAAAAAAGGAGCGCCTGATGCGTCTCGCCGCTCTGTTTGCCGGTGTTGCGCTGGCCCTCGCGTCACTCCAGCCGCTACTGGCGGCCGATAAAGTCACGCTGCGCCTCGGCGATGTGAAAGGCGATCGTTTTGCCGCCCTGAAAGCTTCGGGCGAACTGAACAATCTGCCTTACGATCTTAAGCTCACCGCTTTTGACTCCGGCGCGCCGGTGCAGGAAGCGCTCAATGCCGGGGCGCTCGATGTTGGCTTTACCGGTGATTTGCCGTTTCTGTTTGTCTATGCGGCAGGCGCGCCGGTGAAAGCCGTGGGTGCCTGGCAGAATAATCCGGACAGCATTGCCCTGCTGACCCGCCCCGACGCCGGCATTCACCGGCTGCAGGATTTAAAAGGTAAGCAGATCGCGGTCAACCGCGGCGGCTGGGGACACTATCTGCTGCTGGGCCTGCTGGAGCGCGCTGGCCTGACGCCGCAGGATGTCACGCTGCGCTTCCTTGGACCGGTGGATGGCCGCGCGGCGCTGACGTCCGGTGCGGTCGCGGCCTGGGCGCCGTGGGAGCCCTATATCGCCACCTCGACCGCCATCGACGGTACGGTGCGCGTGCCGGACGGCGGCGGTAAAGGCATTATGTCTGGTTACTCCTACGCACTGGCCCGCAATGAAGCGTTGCAGGACGCCGGCAAGCGGGAAGCGATTGCCGACCTGCTGGCGCGACTGGCGAAGGCGCAAATCTGGGCGCAACACCATCCGCAGGAATTCGCTGGCGTGCTGAGCCAAACCCTGAATATGCCCACCGCCATTACCCGCAGCTGGATTGACGATGCGCGCATCCGCCCGCTGGTGTTTGATACGCACCTGATTGCCACGCTGCAGAAATCCGCCGACTTTTTCCATCGTTATCAGGTGTTGCCAAAGCAGGTCGATGTCAGCCAGGCGTTTGACTTCAGCCTGTCCGCCGCCGCTAACCGCATCGCCCAGCACGCGCCGGGAGACAAATCATGAGTGATTATCAGCACCATCGCCTGCGCACCTTCGTCGCCCGGCTGGCCACCCTGCTCGACAGCCAGCCGGATGAAGCGACCATTTTGCGGCAGGGCAGCGGCTGGCTGGCCGAACTGATTCGCCACGATGACTGGCTGGATGAGGCGTTTACCCAGCCCCATCCGCAGCACTATCAGCAATATCTGCTGTATGCCGATGCGCAGCAGCGCTTTTCCGTGGTGAGTTTTGTCTGGGGGCCGGGTCAGCAGACGCCGATTCACGATCACCGCGTCTGGGGCCTGATTGGCATGCTGCGCGGCGCCGAGATTTCACAATCGTGGCAGCCGGGCCCGCACGGTTTACAGGCAGAAGGTGCGCCGGTGCGGCTTGAACCCGGCAACGTGGAGGCGGTGTCGCCAACGGTCGGTGATATCCATCGCGTCAGCAACGCCTATGACGATCGCGTCTCTGTCAGTATCCACGTGTATGGCGCGAATATCGGCGCGGTTGAGCGCGCGGTCTACACCGCCGACGGCCACGAAAAGCGCTTTATTTCCGGCTACAGCAACCGTTATCTACCTAACATTTGGGACCTTTCACATGACTAAACCGGTTTTCCCGTTTCGCCAGGCGGCGGAACTGCTGGCAGCGCTGCGTCAGCAACAGGAAGTGGCGATCATTGACGTGCGCGATGAGGCGCTGTTTGCCACCGGGCACCCGCTGTTTGCCGTCAACATTCCGCTGTCAAAGCTGGAGCTGGAGCTGCTGGACCGCATTCCCCAACGTCACACCGCCATTACGCTGTATGACAACGGCGAAGGCCTGGCGCAGACCGCCGCTGAACGTCTCGCCGCGCTGGGTTATCAGCAGGTCACGCTACTGGCCGATGATTTAGCCGGCTGGCAGGCGGCTGGCGGCGAGCTGTTTATCGATGTTAATTCACCCAGCAAAGCGTTTGGCGAACTGGTGGAACATCATGCCCGCACGCCTTCGCTCTCCGCCGATGAGGTACAGACGCTGATTAGCAATGATGCCGACGTGGTGGTGCTGGATGCGCGGCGCTTTGATGAATATCACACCATGAGCATTCCGGGCGCCACCAGCGTACCGGGCGGCGAACTGGTGCTGCGCGTGCGCGATATAGCCCCCTCACCGCGCACCACAGTGATTGTGAATTGCGCCGGACGCACGCGCAGCATTATTGGCACGCAGTCGCTGGTCAATGCCGGTATTCGTAATCCGGTATTCGCGCTGCGCAACGGCACCATTGGCTGGACGCTGGCCGGTCATGCGCTGGAGCATGGGCAGAGCCGCCGCTATGGCAACGCCAGCGAAACCGCGCAACGTCAGGCCGCGAGCCAGGCACGCGCCATTGCCGATCGCGCTGGTGTGACACGCATTCCTCTGGCGACGCTGACGCGCTGGCAGCAGGAAGCACGCACCACCTACCTGTTTGACGTGCGTGATGCCGAAGAGTACGCCGCCGGTCATCTGCCGGGCAGCCGCCACGTGGCGGGCGGCCAGCTGGTACAGGAGACCGATCATTACGCCAGCGTGCGCGGTGCGCGTATCGTGCTGGTGGATGATGACGGTGTCCGCGCCAATATGACCGGCTCCTGGCTGGCGCAGCTTGGCTGGCAGGTGGCGGTGCTTGACGCATTGCAGGCCAGCGATTTCAGCGCTGTCGGTAGCTGGCAGCCGCAGGTCGCGCCGGTTGCTGCGCCGGAATCGATCTCCCCCGCGCAGCTGGCCGAGTGGCTGGCGGCTGGCGACACGCAGGTGCTGGATTTCACCACGCTCGCCAATTACCGCAACAGCCATATTCCCGGTGCGGCCTGGCTGCTGCGTTCCACCCTGCAGCAGCAGGGCAAGGCACTACTGCCCGATGCTGGCCGCTATGTGCTGACCTGCGGCAGCAGTCTGCTGGCCAGCTATGCCGTGGAGCAAATTGCCACGCTGAGCGGCAAACCGGTGCGGGTGCTGGCGGGAGGCAATGCAGCCTGGCGCGCCGCCGGTCTGCCCACCGAACAGGGCGAGCAGCGCCTGCTCTCGCCGCCCATCGATCGTTATCGCCGCCCGTACGAAGGCACCGATATTGAACCGGACGTGATGCAGGCCTATCTCGACTGGGAATATGGTCTGGTGGCGCAACTGGATCGCGACGGTACCCACGGTTTTCGCGTGCTGCAGCTGCAGCCACAGGCCGTGACGGTTTAACACGGAAAGGCGCTGCAGGTCAGCGCCATTGCGCGCAGCCAGTCGGCGAATGTAACGTCACACTGCGCAAACGGGCAGTATTATTATCGGGTTTTAAGTACGTTTGTTCTGAACGAACAGAGAATTGGTGGAGATAAGCGGGATCGAACCGCTGACCTCTTGCATGCCATGCAAGCGCTCTCCCAGCTGAGCTATACCCCCACATCTGGAATTCGTTTTTTCAGTGCAAACCGTTGGGAGCGGTTTGGTGGAGCTAAGCGGGATCGAACCGCTGACCTCTTGCATGCCATGCAAGCGCTCTCCCAGCTGAGCTATAGCCCCGTACCGAAAAAACCGCCGAGTTACCTCGACGGACGGCATAATATGAGACCGCTGTTTGAGTGTCAACGGCAAATTCTCGTTCTGCGTGCGATCGCTGAAAAAGGCGGCAACCCTGTGTCGCCGTGGCTTTTTTTTCAGCGCAGCGTGTGCTCGTCATCCCTGCCCTCAGCCGTTATCTCAACGCCGCCTCAACGGTGCGCCACGCCGAGGTTAACTTTAGGTTAAAGATGTTAGCGTCAGGCTTGTTTTCGTTAATGGTGCGTGTAAAACTTAGCGCGCTAATTAACCGGTTAGCCGTCCAGGGTATTCACTCGCTAACCGGCCAGCACGTCCTCCTTGTTTAATAAAAGAAAAGTGAACTATGTCGCTGCATACACCTAAAGAGATCGCGCAACTGGCGATTCAGGCCGGCGTGGCTAAAAGCCGTCTGCCGGTTTCCACCTTATTAATTCTTGGCTTTATGGCTGGCGCGTTTATCGCCACCGGCTTCCTGCTCGATCTGCACGTTATTAACCAGCTGCCTGCTGAATGGGGCTCGTTTGCCGGCTTCCTCGGTGCGGCGGTATTCCCGGTCGGACTGATTCTGACCGTGCTGGCGGGTGGCGAACTGCTGACCGGCAACATGATGACGCTGCCCATTGCTTGGTTCGCGCGCCGCATTAGCGGTTTCAGCGTGCTGCGTAACTGGTTTTGGGTCACCATCGCCAATTTTATTGGCAGCGTTGCGGTAGCATGGTTCTTCGGCCATCTGCTCGGCATGACCGAAGGCGACTATCTGAAGAAAACCGTGGCGATCGCCCATGCCAAAGTGAACGCCGATTTCATGCACGCGTTCATCTCCGGCATCGGCTGCAACTGGCTGGTGTGCCTGGCGGTATGGCTGGCCTTCGCCAGTAAAGATATGGTCGGCAAAATCTTCGGCATGTGGTTCCCGGTGATGGCCTTCGTGGCAATCGGTTTCCAGCACGTGGTGGCCAATATGTTTATCGTGCCTGCCGCAATTTTTGCCGGTCAGATGAGCTGGGCAGAATTTGCACCTAACGTGGTTGCGGTATTTTTAGGTAATGGTGTGGGCGGTGCGATCTTTGTCGGCCTCACCTATTTCCTCGCCTTCCGTCCGGCACAGGCGGCGGTCAGCGAAGCGCAGTAAACCGATTTTGCCTTTTGTCGCACAGCAAAAGGCATTTTCTGCCTTGATTACTTTTCCCCGTAACGTTTTGTTGTAATATGTAGAGCTAATGTATTTAACAGGGACAGCATCGTGAAAAAGGAATGGCTCACTCCCGAAGAGCTTGCGCTGGAAACGGGCTACAGTCGGCAGACGGTGAATAAATGGATCAAGCGTGAAAACTGGACGACCACGCCCAAGCCCGGTGTACAGGGCGGTAAGGCGCGATTAATCCACATTGATGAGCGTGTCAAAAGCTTCATTCAGTCCACCCGCCATGCAAACGAACCGGCGGCGAATTACGGCGCTCAGCAAAATACGTTACCTGCGTTATTAATAAATTCTGTCCAGCAAATGACGGCCACCGAACAGGAACAACTGGCGGCGCTGTTATTGCGGGAAGGGATCAGGGGCGTATTACAGCGGTTAGGAATCCAGGAAGAATAGAAAAGCCGGAAGCAGTGAGATGCTTCCGGCTTTTTTGTTGCCTGCCTTATCACAGCAGCCTGACAGGCCGCTGTTCAGCTCAATCAGGCCTGTGCTTCACGCTCCGCGATAAACGCCAGTGCTTTTTCGATACGCGCCACGCTGCGGCTGCGGCCGATGGCTTCCACCGTCACGTCGAGCCCAGGCGACTGACCGGCACCGGTTACGGCAACGCGCAGCGGCATACCGACTTTGCCCATGCCGAGCTCGAGTTGATCCGCAGCAGCCTGAATGGCGTGATGCACGTTTTCCGCATTCCAGTCGCTGTCGTTGATGGCCGCCAGCTTGTCGCGTACCACTTCCAGCGGCTGACGCGCCACCGGACGCAGATGCTTTTTCGCTGCATCCGCATCAAACGCATCAAATTCTTCATAGAAGTAGCGGCAGGACGCGGCGATTTCGACCAGCGTTTTGCAGCGCTCACCCAGCAGCGTCACCAGCTTCGCCAGCTCCGGTCCGGTACGGGTATCGATGTTCTGCTGCTCAATGTGCCACTGCAGCTGGGTCGCGACATATTCCGGCGGCAGCGTATTAATGTAGTGGTGGTTGAGCCACTGCAGTTTCTCGGTGTTGAAGGCGCTGGCCGATTTGCTCACCGCATCGAGGGTGAACAGTTCAGTCATTTCCGCCACGCTGAAAATCTCCTGATCGCCGTGCGACCAGCCGAGGCGCACCAGATAATTAAGCAGCGCTTCCGGCAGGTAGCCGTCGTCGCGATACTGCATGACGCCCACAGCACCGTGACGCTTGGACAGCTTTTTGCCGTCATCGCCGAGGATCATGGATACGTGCGCATAAGTTGGCACTTCCGCACCAATCGCTTTCAGGATGTTGATCTGACGCGGCGTGTTGTTGATATGGTCTTCACCACGAATAACGTGCGTGATGCCCATATCCCAGTCGTCGACCACCACACAGAAATTGTAGGTCGGTGAACCGTCGGTACGGCGGATGATCAGATCATCCAGTTCCTGGTTGCTGAATTCGATCGGACCACGAATCTGATCGTCAAAAATCACCGAACCGTCCTGCGGGTTGCGGAAGCGCACCACGCACGGTTCATCGGCAGCATGATGTTCATGGCTGTCGCGGCAGCGGCCGTCATAACGGGGCTTCTCGCCTTTTTCCATCTGCTCTTCACGCAGCGCGTCCAGACGCTCTTTCGAGCAATAGCATTTATAAGCAGTACCGGCTTCCAGCATTTCGTCGATAACGTCGTTATAACGGTCGAAGCGTTTGGTCTGGTAGTACGGGCCCTCATCCCAGTCGAGATTCAGCCAGTTCATCCCATCCATAATGGCTTCGATCGCTTCCGGCGTGGAGCGCTCCAGGTCGGTATCTTCGATACGCAGGACGAATTCGCCCTGGTTATGGCGAGCATAAAGCCATGAGTAAAGCGCAGTACGCGCACCACCGACGTGCAGGTAGCCCGTCGGGCTGGGTGCGAAGCGAGTTTTGATTTTCATTCAGCATTGCCTTAAATGCGCAGGTTTCGTTGTCTGGATGACAAAAAAACGGGTTAACGCGGAAAAACAGTGCGCATATTCTAGCAGGTGAGGCTGATTCCTCAATCACTGTCACGCTGGCTGCGCGGGCAGAAGTGCGTTTTTCTGCTAATAAAACCAGCACATTGGCTAAAAGCGCTGCATGATGTCTAAATTTAAAGCGAACGCACATTTATGTTTTAAAAAGCGTTGACTCACTTCGAAGGATCCCTATAATGCGACTCCACACAGCGGGGGTGATTAGCTCAGTTGGTAGAGCATCTCCCTTACAAGGAGGGGGTCGGCGGTTCGAGCCCGTCATCACCCACCACTCTTAATGAGATGGCCCGCAGTGAACAAGAGATAAGATATGGGTGATTAGCTCAGTTGGTAGAGCATCTCCCTTACAAGGAGGGGGTCGGCGGTTCGAGCCCGTCATCACCCACCATATCTTAGTCAGATGACACTCTTGTTAAGCAGTACCGAAGTGGGTGATTAGCTCAGTTGGTAGAGCATCTCCCTTACAAGGAGGGGGTCGGCGGTTCGAGCCCGTCATCACCCACCACTTCGGGTCGTTAGCTCAGTTGGTAGAGCAGTTGACTTTTAATCAATTGGTCGCAGGTTCGAATCCTGCACGACCCACCAAATTCAGGAAAAAGCGCCATCAGGGCGCTTTTTTCGTTTCTGTGCACCGATGCTGAACGTGCAGGATGAGGACCTGCTGCAGGTTCGACTGAATCGCCGGGAGCGATTCAGGCTGATGCGCCAGCATCACCCGCAGGACGAGGCCCCGGATGGGCCGAGGCATATCCTGCACGACCCACCAGATTCAGGAAAGAGCGCCCAAAGGGCGCTTTTCCGCTTCAGCTGTGAAGAAAGAACGCGCTCAGCCTGAGGCCGTACCCGCCCTATCCCCTTTCGCCCTCGTTCCTGACGAAACCTTTTCGCAAATTTAACACCTCTCACCCTCAAGCCGCAGCGGCTGCGTTCCGATAACGAAAGGGCACATTTGCAAGGAGAACGTTATGACCACCATTTCGACCAATACCAATATTGGCAGCAGCAGTACTTCCGGCTCCGGAAGCGCATCCGGCAGTAGCGATAGCGCCTCGAAAATCGCCAGCCTGACCAAACAAATCGCCAGCCTGAACGATGAACTGAAAGACATCGCGAAGGACAAAAGCCTGACCGAGAAGCAAAGAAAGGAGAAGCAGGAGACGATTAACGCGCAGATTCAGCTGCTGCAGGCGCAAATCCAGCAGTTGCAGAAGCAGGAAAAGGAGAAAGCGGAGCAGAAGCAGGAGAAACAGGAGGTTACTGCAGTGAAAGCGGATGGCATCAACCGCCCAACCGACAGCAACCAACTTGACGTTTATGTTTAAAACGCCGGATTAAGCGCGCGATCCTGCGTCAGCAGCGCCGCCTGCTGACGCACTTCCTGCCAGATAGCCTCCGCTGCCGGGGTGAGTGACCGGTTTTTGCGTTTAATCAGCATCAGGCTGCGATTGATCTCCGGATAGAGCCGGCGCACCGTTAGCTTACGTCCGGACGGCAGCGGCAGCGCCAGTGCCGGTAAGATACTGATGCCAATGCCCGCTTCCACCATCGGATAAAGCGTGGCCGGATGGCCAATCTCCTGCACCACCTGCACGTTCAGCGCCAGCCGCTGCAATGCGGCATCGACCAGCAAACGGCTGCCCGACGCGTAATCCTGCAGCACCATAGCGCGACCAGCCAGCATTGACCACTGAGCCTGCGGCACCTGCGCCAGCGCATCATCCTGATGGCACAACAGTAAAAACGGCTCCTGCAGAATCTCCTCGCTATCGAAATCCGCATCCTGCAGCGGACCGATGACGATGCCAAAATCGACTTCCGCATTGCGCACGCTCTGCAATACCCACTGCTGCACGCGGTCGTGCAGAATCACCCGAATGTCGGGGTAGCGCAGCTGGCTGCTGGCCAGACATTGCGGCATCAGATGCGCCGAGGGCGTCTGGCTGGCCGCCACGCGCACCGTGCCGCTGCGCTGCTCGCCATAGCTGCGCACATCCAGCAGCGTGGTATTCAGTTCCTCCAGCAGTCGTTCCAGCCGCGTTGCCAGTTGCTGTCCGGCTTCGCTCAGTAACACCTCGCGCGTGGTGCGATCCAGCAGCCGTACGCCCATCTCCGCTTCCAGCTCTTTAATACTGTGACTGACAGCCGACTGGCTCAGCCCAATCGCCTGCCCTGCCTGGCTGAAACTGCCGTGCTGCGCCACCGCCACAAAGGTGCGCAACTGTCGTAAGGTGTAATTCATCGATTACGCTCATAGATTAATGCAATAAATCAATTTTATTTCTAAACGCGACTGACGCACAATCAGCAACATCATTTATTACATTTAACCGGATTGTAACAATGGGCTTTTTACGACTTGACCCGATGATGGTCAAACTCATCATCACCGTGCTGCTGGCCAGCTTCTTCCCGGCCAAAGGCGGGTTTGTCGATTTCTTCGAATACCTGACCACCGCGGCCATCGCCCTGCTGTTCTTCATGCACGGTGCCAAACTGTCGCGCGAGAAGATCATCGCCGGCAGCAGCCACTGGCGGCTGCATCTGTGGATTATGTGCAGTACCTTCGTGATTTTCCCGATCCTTGGCCTGCTGCTGGTGTGGTGGCATCCGGTCAACGTCGGCGCGGAGATCTACACCGGTTTCCTCTACCTGTGTATCCTGCCGGCGACGGTGCAGTCCGCGATTGCTTTCACCTCCATGGCGGGCGGTAACGTTGCCGCGGCGGTGTGTGCTGCCTCCGCCTCCAGTCTGCTGGGCGTCTTTATTTCGCCGCTGCTGGTTAACCTGGTGATGAATGTGCACAGCGATGCGCCGGGTAACGGTCTGGAGCAGATTGGTAAAATCATGCTGCAGCTGCTGGTGCCCTTTGTGCTGGGCCACCTGGCACGCCGCTGGATTGGTGGCTGGGTGGAGAAGCATCGCAGCCTGATTGGCAAAACCGATCAAACCTCGATTCTGCTGGTGGTCTATTCGGCGTTCAGTGAAGCGGTGGTTAACGGCATCTGGCATCGCGTCGGCGTTGATACCCTGCTGTGGATTCTGGCTGGCAGCCTGCTGATTCTGTTCGTCGCACTGGCCATCAACCTTGGCGCTTCCCGGCTGTTTGGCTTTAGCCGTGCGGATGAGATTGTGGTGCTGTTTTGCGGCTCGAAAAAGAGCCTGGCAAACGGTGTACCAATGGCCAACATCCTGTTCCCGGCCAGCGCAGTGGGGATTATTGTCCTGCCGCTGATGATCTTCCATCAGGTCCAGCTGATGGTGTGCTCGTTCATTGCCCAGCGCTATAAAGCCGGCAATGAGAAGAAGCTGGCGAAGCAACAGATTGAAGCGCAGAAGTCATAAAACATCAGGCCCGCAATTGCGGGCCTGTCACTTATTCACTGCGCTTGAGCGGTTTAACTAAGCCCTGTAAGCCTTCGATTTTGATCGCCAGCGTCAGCTGCATCAGCTCACCCAGTTTGCCGGCGGGAAACTCATTTTTACGCGCAAACCACAGCAGATACTCTTCCGGCACATCGATCAGCATCCGCCCTTTGTATTTGCCAAACGGCATCGCGGTATTGGCAATCTCAACCAGCTGCTGCTTATCCATCTCAGGCGCCCAGTAACCGAATCATTTCGGCTTCATCGATCACCGCAATCCCCAGCTCCTGCGCTTTTGCCAGCTTGGAACCGGCGGCCTCACCGGCGATCAGCAGATCGGTTTTTTTCGATACGCTGCCGCTGACTTTGGCCCCCAGCGCCGTCAGCCGCGCTTTGGCATCGTCACGGTTCATCTGCGACAGCGAGCCAGTCAGTACCACGGTTTTTCCGGCAAACGGGCTGTCGATCTCTTCGGCTTTGACCACTACCACCGCCGGCCAGTGCACGCCCACCTCCTCCGTCAGCTGGCGGATCACTTCACGGTTGCTCTCCTCTTCCATGAAGTTGCGCACGTGCGCTGCCACCACTTTGCCGACGTCCTGTACCGCGATTAGCGCATCGAGATCGGCGTTCATGACCTTTTCCAGCTCGCCAAAGTGGTTCGCCAGGTTGGCCGCCGTCGCCTCGCCCACTTCGCGGATGCCGAGCGCATACAGGAAGCGCGGCAGCGTGGTGAATTTGGCTTTTTCCAGCGCATCCACCACGTTTTGCGCCGATTTGGGCCCCATGCGGTCCAGTCCGGTCAGCTTGCCGGCGGTGAGACGGAACAGGTCGGCCGGGGTTTTGACGTACTCTTTTTCCACCAGCTGGTCGATGATTTTATCGCCCATGCCGTCCACGTCCATCGCACGGCGTGAGACAAAGTGCTTCAGCGCTTCTTTACGCTGCGCGCCGCAAATCAGCCCGCCGGTACAGCGCGTTACGGCTTCGCCTTCCACACGCTCTACGTCAGAGCCGCAAACCGGACAGTGGCTGGGAAACACAATCTCGCGCGCATCCGCCGGACGCTCAGATTCCACCACGTTAACCACCTGCGGAATCACGTCACCGGCGCGACGAATCACCACTTTGTCACCGATACGCAGCCCCAGCCGGGCGATTTCATCGGCGTTGTGCAGCGTTGCATTACTGACTATCACGCCCGCGACCTGCACCGGTTCGAGGCGCGCCACCGGCGTAATCGCGCCGGTACGTCCAACCTGAAACTCGACGTCGCGCACGATCGTCATCTGCTCCTGCGCCGGGAACTTGAATGCCACCGCCCAGCGCGGTGCGCGCGCCACAAAGCCCAGCTGCTCCTGCAGCGCCTGCGAGTCGACTTTGATCACCACGCCGTCAATATCAAAGCCGAGTGACGGACGGTCCTGCTCAACCTGGCGATAAAACGCCAGCACTTCATCCGCGGTGTGCACCAGGCGAATCCGCTCGCTGACCGGTAATCCCCAGGCCTTAAACTGTTGCAGACGCTGCCAGTGGCTGGCAGGCATTTCGCCGCCCTCCAGCAGGCCAAAGCCGTAGCAGAAGAAGGTCAGCGGACGTTTCGCGGTGATACGCGGATCGAGCTGGCGCAGCGAGCCGGCCGCCGCATTACGCGGGTTGGCAAACACTTTGCCGCCGGTGCGTCGTGCTTCCTCATTCAGCTTCTCAAAGCCGCTTTCGGTCATGAATACTTCGCCGCGCACTTCTACCCGCGCCGGAATATTGTCGCCGTGCAGGCGCAGCGGAATGGCGTGAATGGTGCGCACGTTCGCCGTGATGTTTTCACCGGTGGTGCCATCGCCGCGCGTGGCGGCACGCACCAGCAGGCCGTTTTCATACAGTAAACTTACTGCCAGACCATCCAGCTTCAGCTCGCAGCAATAGGTGAGATCGTCAGTGCTTTTCAGGCGATCCTGCACGCGCTTATTGAAGGCAAGAAATCCGGCTTCATCAAAGGTGTTATCGAGCGACAGCATCGGCACTTCGTGGCGCACCTGTTCAAAGGTGGCAAGCGGTGCCGCGCCCACGCGCTGGGTGGGAGAATCCGGGGTGATTAAATCGGGATGCGCGCTCTCCAGCTCACGCAGTTCGCGCATCAATCGGTCATATTCTGCATCCGGGATTTCCGGCGTATCCATCACGTGATAGAGGTATTCGTGGTGGCGTAACGTGGTGCGCAGCGCGGTGATCTGCTCCTGAACCGATGTCATATTCTCTCGTCCGATAAAAAACCCCCGGCAAGCGGGGGTTATTTAGTTAAAGGGTGATACTGCTGGCGGCGCTTAGCCAATAACCTCGCGGATGCGTGATTTATAGGTTTCCAGCTTTTGTGGTGTCATCATGCGACGCTCATCATCCAGCACCACGCCACCGACATCATCGGCGATGCGCTGTGCCGATTGCAGCATCAGCTTAAAGTTCTGATTGGCGTCACCGTAGGACGGCACCATCATAAAGATCGAGACGCCCGGCGTGGTGAAATCGCCCATTTCATCCGGATTGAACGAACCCGGTTTAACCATGTTTGCCAGGCTGAACAGCACCGGACCGCTGCCGGCCGGGCTGAGATGGCGATGGAAAATGTTCATTTCACCAAACTGGAAGCCGGCCTGCAGAATGCCCTGCAGCAGCGCTTCACCGTTCAGTGCGCCACCGGCATGCGCGGCAACGTGCAACACCAGCACCGCTTCTTTTTTACTACCCGGCGCAGCGGGCTGCGGTTGCGGTGCAGCTTCCTGCACAGGCGCAGGTTCAGGTTGTTTAACCTCCGGCTCGGCGGCGGTAAACTCCGGTGCCGGCTGGGTGGCGGACAGCGGTTCATTATCCAGCAGCGGATCGGCCTGAATCGGTTGTGGCTGTGGCACGGGCTGCGCCACCGGCGCCTGCGGTTGTGGCGCAGGTGCAGGCTGACGTACCGGCTCATCGTCCAGCAGCGGATCGCCGCTTAACGGCGTTTCCTGGCGTGGGAACGGCTGACGCACCGGTTCCGGCGCACGCGGAGCTGCAGGTTTGGTGACCGGCGCATCGAACGGCGGCTCGTCTTCGGCATCACGCTGACGACGCACGCGTACTTCGCCGACGCCATCGTCTTCGCTGTTCAGCAGATCATCGTCATCCGCTTCTTCACGCTGTTTCAGACGTTTGTGCGGGCGATCGCGAAACACGGAAGAGCGCTCTTTACGGCTGGTCCACAGTCCGTGAAGAAGCAGCGCTATTATGGCGATCGCGCCAACAACGATTAATATCAGACGCAAATCCTGCATCATTGTATTCTCTGTTGTTCCAATACCTTGCCACCACGGCAAACTTTATCCTCTAACTGTATTTGCCCAGCTACACAAGTGCAAGTCTGTGCAGTATTTTCTGACAAATAAGATAGCTGCCCCACGCTTTTTTGCTGTTTTTTCGCGCAAAGTGCGCCTGTCACCGATAAAAAGCCAGGTTATGATGTTGGCGCCGCTACATAAAGGAGAAAGGCTCGCTATGCCCGCTGAGAATTCGGTCTCATCCATGAATGGTATTCATTATTTTGCCCAGGGCTGGAAACTGGTGCGCCTGCCCGGTATCCGCCGCTACGTCATCATCCCGCTGCTGGTGAACATTGTGCTGCTGGGCGGTGCGTTTATCTGGCTGTTTCAGCGCCTCGGCCAGTGGATTCCACAGCTGATGTCGCACGTGCCGGACTGGCTGCAGTGGCTGAGCTATCTGCTGTGGCCGCTGTCGGTAATTTCGATTGTGCTGGTATTCAGCTATTTCTTCTCCACCATCGCCAACTGGATTGCCGCGCCGTTTTGCGGCCTGCTGGCGGAGCAGCTGGAAGGACGTCTGACCGGAAAACCCCTGCCGGACAGTGGCTGGCTCGGCATGATGAAAGACATCCCGCGCATCATGAAGCGCGAGTTACAGAAGCTCGGCTACTATTTGCCGCGCGCACTGGGCCTGCTGCTGCTCTATTTTATCCCCGGCTTTGGCCAGACCGTGGCGCCGGTGTTGTGGTTTCTGTTTAGCGCCTGGATGCTATCGATACAATATTGCGACTATCCGTTCGACAACCACAAAGTCAGTTTTCCTCAGATGCGTAACGCGCTGCGTCAGCATAAAACCGCCAATATGCAGTTTGGCGCGCTGGTCAGTCTGTTCACCATGATTCCGATCCTCAATCTCGCCATCATGCCGGTCGCGGTATGCGGCGCGACCGCCATGTGGGTCGATCGCTACCGCAGCCAGCATGCGCGTCATCTATAATGCATCAAAAAGCCTTATGCATTTTTGCATCAGGCTTATGGTCGCAGGCTATATAGATATACGATTTCTTTCCTTCCGCCGGGGGTCAGAACAGGTATGCTCTGAGGGTTCCCAATATTTCATACAGTTAAGGACGGGCTATGAGTAAGATCTATGAAGACAACTCTCTGACAATTGGTCATACGCCGCTGGTTCGACTGAACCGCATCGGTAATGGACGCATTCTGGCGAAGGTCGAGTCGCGTAACCCGAGCTTCAGCGTTAAATGCCGTATCGGTGCCAATATGATTTGGGACGCAGAAAAACGCGGTATTCTGAAACCGGGCGTTGAGCTGGTAGAGCCAACCAGCGGCAACACCGGCATTGCGCTGGCCTATGTCGCCGCTGCGCGCGGCTATAAGCTGACGCTGACCATGCCTGAGACCATGTCGATTGAACGTCGCAAGCTGCTGAAAGCGCTGGGCGCCAATCTGGTGCTGACCGAAGGGCCAAAAGGCATGAAGGGCGCCATCGCTAAAGCAGAAGAGATTGTTGCCAGCGATCCGGACAAATATGTGCTGCTGCAGCAGTTCAGCAACCCGGCCAACCCGGAAATTCACGAAAAGACTACTGGCCCGGAGATCTGGGAAGACACTGACGGCGCCGTAGACGTTTTCATTGCCGGCGTGGGCACCGGCGGTACGCTGACCGGCGTGAGCCGCTACATCAAGAACACCAAAGGCAAGCAGGATTTGATCACCGTGGCCGTTGAGCCTACGGATTCCCCGGTTATCGCACAGGCGCTGGCGGGAGAAGAGATCAAACCGGGCCCGCACAAGATTCAGGGCATCGGTGCCGGTTTTATTCCGGGCAACCTTGACCTGAAACTGATTGACCGCGTGGTGGCCATCACCAATGAAGAAGCGATCAGCACCGCGCGTCAGCTGATGGAAGAGGAAGGCATTCTGGCCGGTATCTCTTCCGGTGCAGCGGTGGCGGCTGCCCTTAAGCTGCAGGAAGATGAAGCCTTCGCCAATAAAAATATCGTGGTGATTCTGCCCTCTTCCGGCGAACGCTATCTCAGTACCGCACTGTTTGCCGATCTGTTCACCGAAAAAGAGCTGCAGCAGTAAACGCCAGAGTCTGAAAATGATGAAAAAAGCACCCAAATGGGTGCTTTTTTGTGGCGCAGATCTCACTTTTACCACCGGGCAGATTGATTTCAGTGATGCGGCTCTGGTATTTAAGCAGCCAATTATTTCGGTGCCTGAAATTAATCTGCCTTTGAAGTGGATCAAGCTGAATCGATTTACTGATTTGGTGAAACGGCGAATCACGGCATAATCAGCAAAGTGACGTATTGCAGCAGTTTTGATCCGTCATCGAAAAAATGACTTTTTCATTCAAGCGCATTTTTTGGTCAGCGTGATGCCGTACCAGCGCACCTACACAGGCTAAAGTTACGGCTCCAGGCTAGACTTTAGATCCATAACACCAAACCTGATAAAGTTGGGGAAATAGAATGTTCCAGCAAGAAGTTACCATTACCGCACCTAACGGCCTCCATACCCGTCCTGCAGCTCAGTTCGTGAAAGAAGCGAAGGCTTTCCAGTCTGAAATCACCGTGACCTCTAACGGCAAATCTGCCAGCGCGAAAAGCCTGTTCAAACTGCAGACTCTGGGTCTGACTCAGGGTACGGTTGTTACGCTTTCTGCAGAAGGTGAAGACGAGCAGCAGGCGGTTGAGCATCTGGTCAAACTGATGGCTGAACTGGAGTAATTCCGCTCCGGCAAGCCATTAAACCGACTCCTTTGCCCCATTGAGTGCAATTATGTTGATCGCGGACAACCTGTCCGCGTTATTGCTTCCTTAGAGTACTGCTCCGCGACAGTGGCAACGCATTGGGTCAATGAGCCATCGTGATTAAAAGGTAGGGTTATGATTTCAGGCATTTTAGCATCACCGGGTATCGCTTTCGGCAAAGCACTGCTGCTGAAGGAAGACGAGATCGTCATCAGCCGTAAAAAGATTACTGACGACCAGGTTGAGCAGGAAGTTCAGCGCTTCCTCGACGGTCGCAGCAAAGCAGCCGGGCAGCTTGAAGCCATCCGTGTGAAAGCCGGTGAAACCTTCGGTGAAGAGAAAGCGGCGATCTTTGAAGGTCACATCATGCTGCTCGAAGACGAAGAGCTTGAGCAGGAAATCATCGACCTGATTAAAAAAGATCACGTAACCGCTGACGCCGCCGCCCACTCTGTGGTTGACGGCCAGGCGAAAGCGCTGGAAGAGCTCGACGACGAATATCTGAAAGAGCGCGCGGCTGACGTACGAGACATCGGCAAGCGTCTGCTGCAGAACATTCTGGGTCTGCATATCGTTGACCTGAGCGCCATTGCTGACGAATCCATTCTGGTGGCGAAAGATCTGACGCCATCTGAAACCGCACAGCTGAACCTGAAAAAGGTGCTGGGCTTTATTACCGATCTGGGTGGCCGTACTTCACACACCTCGATCATGGCGCGTTCGCTGGAGCTGCCAGCGATTGTCGGCACCGGTAACGTGACCGCTACCGTGAAAAACGGTGATTTCCTGATTATCGATGGCGTGAACAACAAGATTTACGTCAATCCGACCGACGACGTGCAGGAAGAGCTGAAAGCGATTCAGACGCAGTATCTGTCTGAGAAGCACGAGCTGGCGAAACTGAAAGATCTGCCAGCGATTACGCTGGACGGCCACCAGGTTGAAGTGTGCGCCAACATCGGTACCGTGCGTGATGTCGCCGGTGCTGAGCGCAACGGCGCGGAAGGTGTAGGTCTGTACCGTACTGAATTCCTGTTCATGGACCGCGATTCGCTGCCAAGCGAAGAAGAGCAGTTCCAGGCTTACAAAGCCGTGGCGGAAGCGATGGGTTCCCAGGCCGTGATCGTGCGTACCATGGACATCGGCGGCGACAAAGATCTGCCGTACATGAACCTGCCAAAAGAAGAGAACCCGTTCCTCGGCTGGCGTGCGATTCGTATCGCCATGGACCGCAAAGAGATTCTGCATGCCCAGCTGCGCGCCATTCTGCGTGCGTCTTCCTTCGGCAAACTGCGCATCATGTTCCCGATGATCATTTCGGTTGAAGAAGTGCGCTTCCTGAAGGCTGAGCTGGAGATGCTGAAGGCACAACTGCGTGAAGAAGGTAAAGCCTTTGATGAGTCCATTGAAGTGGGCATCATGGTGGAAACCCCGGCTTCCGCAGTGATTGCCCGCCATCTGGCGAAAGAAGTCGACTTCTTTAGTATTGGGACAAATGACCTGACGCAGTATACTCTGGCGGTCGATCGTGGTAATGATTTGATTTCACACCTCTATAACCCAATGACGCCATCTGTACTGGGCCTCATCAAGCAAGTGATCGACGCATCACATGCCGAAGGGAAATGGACCGGCATGTGTGGTGAGCTGGCTGGTGATGAACGTGCTACACTACTGTTACTGGGAATGGGGCTGGACGAATTCAGCATGAGTGCCATTTCAATCCCAAGCATCAAGAAGATCATTCGCAATACCAATTTCGAAGATGCGAAGGCACTGGCAGAGCAGGCTCTGGCTCAACCCACAGCGGAAGATTTGATGAACCTGGTGAACAAGTTCATCAAAGAAAAAACGCTCTGCTGATCCACGAGACGCTGGCCCCAAATTACTGCTTAGGAGAAGATCATGGGTTTGTTTTCTAAACTTTTTGGCGATAAATCAGAGAGCGCGTCAGGGACTATCGATATCGTTGCGCCTCTGTCAGGCGAAATCGTGAATATCGAAGACGTACCTGATGTGGTATTCGCAGAGAAAATCGTCGGTGATGGTATCGCCATCAAACCTACTGGCAACAAAATGGTTGCACCAGTGGATGGTACTATCGGCAAGATTTTCGAAACCAACCACGCATTTTCTATCGAGTCTGATAACGGCATCGAACTGTTCGTGCACTTCGGTATCGACACGGTAGAACTGAAAGGTGAAGGCTTCAAACGCATCGCTGAAGAAGGCCAGAAAGTGAAAAAAGGCGATGTGGTGATCGAGTTTGATCTGCCGCTGCTGGAAGAGAAAGCCAAATCCACGCTGACCCCGGTCGTGATCTCGAATATGGATGAGATCAAAGACCTGGTGAAACTCTCCGGTCAGGTTACCGTGGGCGAAACGCCGGTTATCCGCATCAGGAAGTAAACCGCGCTGATTGCGTGAAAACGGCACCCAATGGGTGCCGTTTTTGTTTGCTTCACACGCTGATGAATGATTTGCAGGCGAGCGCTTCTGGCAAAGCGCACCGTGCCTGTTTGAGGGCAGGACGACCGGGCAGAGGAGCAAAGCGTCCCGCGCCATGGATGGCGCGGGCCGAGGCCCAGGGACGGTTTATGCCGTCTTTGCGATCTGTCCGGTCGTCCTGACCGCCTGCGCCTGACGTGATGATTTACGCCTGCTTCCAGCGCGGCAGCCGCAGCGTCACTTCCAGCCCGCCTTCCGGACGGTTCAACGCCTGAACTTCGCCGTGATGGGCCAGAACCACTTTGCGCACAATCGACAGCCCCAGCCCGTAGCCTTTGCCCATTAGCGGTGAATTCACCCGAACGAACGGATCAAAGATACTCGACAGCTTCTCATCATCCACGCCCGGCCCCTGATCGCGCACGCGAATCGCCAGCCACTGATTCTCCGCCTGCAACTGCACGCTGATATGCTGCCCCTGATGCGAGAAACGCAGCGCGTTGCGCAGCACATTCTCCACGCCGCGGCGGATCAGCTCAGCATTACCGCGCACGGTGTAATCCGCGTTCTCATCCACCAGAAAATCTACGTGCACACCGGGGATCTGCGCTTCGTAGCGCACATCGGTTACCACCGCATGCAGCAGACCGGTCAGGTCAAAATACTGCTCGCCAGGCATGCTCTCATGCTCAGCGCGCGACAGCGTCAGCAGTTCGCCGATCATCTTATCCAGACGGCGCGCCTCCTCGTCGATGCGATTCAGTGAGGAGGCTACCGACTCCGGCGTCTGACGCGCCAGACCGGTGGCTAACTGCAGGCGCGCCAGCGGGGAGCGCAGCTCGTGGGAGATATCATGCAGCAGCTCTTCACGCGCTTTCACCAGCGTATCCAGCCGCTCCACCATCGCATCAAAATCCTGGGCCACAATCGACAGCTCATCATGTCGGCGGCGCATCACCGGATAGAGCCGCACCGACAAATCACCGCGCGACACGCGGGCAAACCCCTCGCGCAGCTGACGCATTGGTCGCGTCAGGTTCCACGCCAGCAGCAGACTGAACAGCAGCCCCAGCGCGCCGGCAAAGGTAAACATCGGCTCGGGGATATTCAGAATACGACGCGGGCCTCCGCCGCCCATTGAACTGTCTTCACGCAGCCCTTTTACGTCATAGCGCAGTTCGTACTCTTTACCGTCAGCGCCCTTCACCCAGCGCACAATCACCTGCGGAAACGGCCCGTGAAACGGCTGATTAAAGGTCTCGGGCGGCGCATTGTCCGGCGTAGTGGCCGGTCTGGCGTGCTGAATCACCGAGAAAAACTGGCGATCGTTCGGCTCCCAGTCGGCCATCATATCGTCGAGCGAGCTGGGGCCGCCGCGCTCCAGTACCGATACCGCCGAAGCCATTTGCAGATTAACGATCCGACGCACCGCCACAATCTCCGGCGGCTCGTGACGGTTTCCTGACAAGGTAAAGCCCAGCCACAGCAGCTGGCTGATAATCACAAACACAATCCAGAAGCCCAGCAGGATCTTCCAGAACATGCGGCCACGGTAGCTGTGTTTCATCGAATGCGATAACCAATGCTGCGCACGGTTTCAATATTCACGCTGTCTGCGGTCAGCGCAGCCAGCTTCTGACGGATATTGCTGATGTGCACGTCCACGCTGCGATCGTAAGCTTCACGCGGACGGCCCAGCCCCTTCTCCGACAGCTCATCTTTGGACACCACGCGGTCCGGTGCGCGCAGCAGCAGATCCAGCAGATTGAACTCCGACGCGGTGAGATCAAAAGCTTTGCCCTGCCACTCCGTGATACGCGTGGCCGGGTTCAGGCTGAGATCGCCCCAGCGCAGGACCTCTTTCTTATCCGGCACCGGTGCCTGATCTTCAAAGCGACGCAGCACCGCGCGCAGACGCGCCACCAGCTCGCGCGGATAGCAGGGTTTGGGCACGTAGTCATCCGCGCCCATCTCCAGGCCGATAACGCGATCGATATTGTCGCCCTTCGCCGTCAGCATAATCACCGGCAGGCGGCTGTTCTGCCGCACCTGACGTAGCACATCAATACCGCTCATATCCGGCAGCATGATGTCGAGAATCATCGCGGTGTAGTGTCCGGATAACGCCCCTTCAATCCCGGCGCTGCCGGTCAGCACCAGCTGGGTTTCAAAACCTTCGGCAATCAGGTACTGGCTCAGCATGGTGCCAAGTTCAACATCGTCATCAACAAGCAGGATTTTCATCTTTTTCTCTCGTACAAAATTGCCGCTATTTTGTCCTGAGTGCCGCGGGAAAGCAGCCGGTTTTACGCGATCCTTACAGTGACCGCGTCAGAACATGCTTAGGGAGACTATAGACAAAAATGGCCCGTACGCCGCGTCACAGGGCGCACGAAGCCAGAAACAGGCGGGAGGAACTAGCGGTGAAAAACGCCGGTGGAGAGATAGCGATCGCCGCGATCGCAGACAATGGCGACAACCACACTGCCCGGCTGCGCCGTCGCGATGCGCAATGCGCCAGCCACAGCCCCACCTGAACTGACGCCGCAGAAAATGCCTTCGCGCTGCGCCAGCGCGCGCATGGTCTCTTCTGCCTCCTGCTGCGCCATATCTATCACTTCATCCACCAGCTCCGGGCGATAAATCCCCGGCAGATAGGCCGCCGGCCAGCGACGAATACCGGGAATACTGCTGCCCTCCTGCGGCTGCAAACCAATCACTTTCACCGCCGGGGCAAACTCTTTCAGATAGCGTCCGACGCCGCTGATGGTGCCGGTGGTGCCCATGCTGGAGACAAAATGTGTCATATGACCGTGGCTTTGCTGCCAGATCTCCGGACCGGTGGTGAGATAATGGCCGAGCGGGTTGTCGGGATTATTAAACTGATCCAGCACTTTGCCTTCACCGCGCTGCGCCATGGCCTGCGCCAGATCGCGTGCGCCCTCCATGCCCTGCTCGCGTGTCACCAAAACCAGCTCAGCCCCGTAGGCGCGCATCGCATCCTGACGCTCCTGGCTCATGTTCTCCGGCATCAGCAGGCGTAACCGGTAGCCTTTCAGCGCGGCAATCATCGCCAGCGCAATGCCGGTATTGCCGCTGGTGGCCTCAATCAGCGTGTCGCCGGGCTGGATTTCACCCCGCAACTCAGCGTGGTGGATCATCGACCAGGCCGCGCGATCTTTCACCGAACCTGCCGGATTGTTGCCTTCCAGCTTGAGCCAGATTTCACTGCCGTTATCCGGCGTCAGGCGCTGCAACTTAATCAGCGGCGTATTGCCGATGGTGTTTTCCAGAGTGGTCACGGTGTCATTCCAGCCGAAAGGAGTACAAATAAATCGGGCGGGAAAATCCCGCCCGAAGGAGTGACAAAAATATCAGGCGCTTTCGGCAAAGGCAACCGGGCGCAGCGGCGTGGTGCCCTGGTAGATACGTGCCTGTTGCAGACCAACAAACAGCCGTTCGCCACGGATCGGCGCCGTCTGTTCACCGGCAAACACTACCGAGATTGGCTCGCTCTGCCAGCCGACGGGCTGAACCACCAGCTGCCAGAAGTGGCCACGCGGACTGATCTCCAGCACCTGCACCGGTAACGGCGTCTCCAGGCTACTCTGGCGTGACACGTCCACTTCCCACGGACGCAGGAACAGCTCCACGTCGCCCTGATGCGCTGGCGTATAGCCCAGCGGCCAGCGATGCGCGCCCACATGGAACTGCGAGCCGTGCACTTCGCCGTCAAAGCGGTTCACTTCGCCGAGGAACTCCAGCACGAAGCGGGTCGCGGGTTCGCGCCACACGTCATCCGGTGCGCCCACCTGCTCAATATTGCCCTGACTCATTACCACCACGCTATCCGCCACTTCCATCGCTTCTTCCTGGTCGTGGGTCACAAACACGCTGGTAAATTTCAGCTCTTCATGCAGCTGACGCAGCCAGCGGCGCAGCTCTTTACGCACCTGGGCATCCAGCGCGCCAAACGGTTCGTCCAGCAGCAGAATCTGCGGCTCAACCGCCAGCGCACGCGCCAGCGCCACGCGCTGTTTCTGCCCACCGGAGAGCTGAGCCGGGTAGCGGTTGGCCAGATGTGCCAGCTGTACCATCTCCAGCAGACGGGTAACGCGCTGCTTAATTTCGGCGCTGTTCGGACGCTCGCGGCGCGGCAGCACCGTCAGGCCAAAGGCGATGTTGTCGAACACCGTCATATGGCGGAACAGCGCATAGTGCTGAAACACAAAGCCGACCTGACGATCGCGTGCGTGCGTGCGGCTGACGTCTTTGCCATGAAAATGGATCTGCCCGCTGTTCTGGTGCTCCAGCCCGGCGATAATGCGCAGCAGCGTGGTTTTACCTGAACCGGAAGGTCCGAGCAGCGCCACCATCTTGCCGGAAGGAATATCCAGAGAGATATCGTTCAGCACCGGCGTGCGGCCAAATGCTTTATTAATGTGTTTAATCTCAATGCTCATGATTTTCCTCCTGTTGGCGCTTCTGCTGATGCTCTAATCGCCACTGCACCACACTTTTCAGAAACAGCGTCACAATTGCCATCAGGGTTAGCAGCGCGGCGGCGGTAAAAGCGCCCACGGTGTTGTAATCCTGATGCAGTAATTCCACCTGTAAAGGTAAGGTATAGGTTTCGCCGCGAATCGAGCCGGACACTACCGATACCGCACCAAATTCGCCGATGGCGCGCGCGTTGGTCAGCACCACTCCGTACAGCAGCGCCCAGCGGATATTTGGCAGCGTCACGCGGCGGAACATCTGCCAGCCAGACGCGCCCAGCAGCACGGCGGCTTCATCTTCGTGGCTGCCCTGGCTCAGCATCACCGGCACCAGCTCGCGCACCACAAACGGACAGGTAACGAAAATCGTCGCCAGCACCATACCCGGCCAGGCAAACATCACCTGGATGTTGTGCGCATCAAGCCAGCCGCCAGCCGGGCCGTTCACGCCCCAGAACAGCAGATACATCAGACCGGCCACCACCGGCGACACGGCAAACGGAATATCAAACAGCGTCAGCAGCAGCTGGCGACCGGGGAAAGTGAAGCGCGTCACCAGCCAGGCCAGCAGCGTGCCGAACACCAGGTTTACCGGCACGGTAATCAGCGCCACCAGCACCGTCAGCCAGATAGCATGCAGCATGTCCCCATCCTGCAGGTTGCTAAAGGCCTTGCCGATGCCCTGCCCCAGCGCCTCCCAGAAGATGGAAACCATCGGCACCACCAGCAGGCCAATCGATACCAGCACACCAATGCCGATCAGCAGCCATTTGCCCCAGTTCACCGGCTGACGCTCGGCATGATTGATCTGTGAAATCTCAGCCATCAGTGACCTCCCAGACGGCGGCCAAAGCGGCTCTGCAGAGTGTTAATCGCAAACAGCAGCAGCAACGACGCCGCGAGGATCACCGAAGCGATGGCGCTGGCGGCCGGATAATCAAACTCCTGCAGGCGAACAAAAATCATCAGCGAGGTCACTTCAGTTTTCCAGGCGATGTTACCGGCGATAAAGATCACCGCGCCAAATTCACCGAGGCTGCGGGTAAACGACAGCGCGGTCCCGGCCAGCAGCGCCGGCGCGACTTCCGGCAGCACCACGCGCCGGAAACTCTGCCACGGCGTGGCACCGAGGGTTTCCGCCGCTTCCTCATACTCCGGGCCTAACTCTTCCAGCACCGGCTGCACGGTACGCACCACAAACGGAATGCTGGTGAACGCCATCGCCACCGCGATACCGAGCCAGGTGTAAGACACTTTGATATCAAAATGCGCCAGCCACTGACCGTACCAGCCGTTAACCGAAAACAGTCCGGCCAGCGTCAGGCCGGCCACCGCCGTCGGCAGCGCAAACGGCAGGTCCATCAGGCCATCCAGCAGCGTACGGCCGGGAAAGCGATAGCGGGTCAGAATCCACGCCATCAGCATGCCAAACACCGCGTTAAACAGCGAGGCCACGCCCGCTGACAGCAGCGTGACTTTATACGCCGCCACCAGTTGCGGATTGCTGATCACCTGCCAGTACTGCGCCAGCGTCATCTGCGACAACTGCATGATCAGCGCGCTGATCGGCAGCAGCAGAATCAGGCAGGTAAACAGCAGGCTGGTGCCGAGGCTGAGACCAAAACCGGGCAGAACGCGTTTCTGTGCAGAAGCCAACATCAGCCGCGCCCCGCTGCCAGTAATTTATCCAGCTCACCGCCGCTGGCGAAGTGGGTTTTCATCACCTGCGGCCAGCCGCCAAACGCGTCATTAACATTGAACAGCGCAGTCTGCGGGAAGCGATCTTTCTGCTTCGCCATCAGCTGCGGGTTATTCACGCGATAGTAAAAGCCGGTGATGATTTTCTGCGCCTGCGGCGTGTAGAGGTAGTTAAGATAGGCTTTCGCCGCTTCCGCCGTGCCGTTGTGTTCGACGTTCTTATCGACCCACGCGACCGGGAATTCAGCGAGAATATTGGTTTTCGGCACAATCACTTCGTATTGGTCTTTACCGTACTGATTACGGATATTGTTCACTTCCGATTCAAAGCTGATCAGCACATCGCCGAGCCCGCGCTCGGCAAAGGTGGTAGTGGCACCACGGCCGCCGGTATCAAACACTTCGACGTTTTTCAGGAACCTGGTCATAAACGCTTCGGTTTTGGCTTGATCTTTGCCGTCCGCCTGGTCGGCAGCGCCCCACGCGGCCAGATAAGTGTAACGGCCGTTACCGGAGGTTTTCGGATTCGGGAAAATCAGCTTCACGTTATCGCGCGCCAGATCGGCCCAGTCGTGAATCTGCTTTGGATTCCCCTTGCGCACCAGGAACGCCATGGTGGAATAAAACGGTGAGCTGCTGTTGGGCAGACGACTCTGCCAGTCGGCCGGGATCAGGTTGCCTTTGTCGTGCAGCACCTGCACATCGGTCACCTGATTATAGGTCACGACATCGGCACGCAGCCCCTGCAAAATGGCCAGCGCCTGTTTTGAGGAGCCCGCATGTGACTGTTTAATGGTCAGCTTGTCGTCAGGGTGCGCCGCGTCCCACTGCTGTTCAAACGGCGCATTCAGGGCAACAAACAGTTCACGTGACACATCGTAAGAGCTATTGAGCAGCTCTGTTGCCTGTGCCGCGCCCGCTAAACTCAGCGACAGCGCTATACCGCCAAGCCATTTTTTCGAAACCGAACGTGTCATGCTGCACCCTGAGAAATGGAGTTCGAGCCTATGCCATTAGATGCTGTCAGTGTATTTATAACTCTGGCGAAAGCTGTAACGGTTTTATATATCGTTTAGGGATTTCAAAGTCTAAAAAGGCATAAGCCAGCGGCAGAGTTTATGCGCAGGGCGGGATTAACTGAGCCGCGTCAAGCGGGGATGTGGTGCGCACGGCGGCGCACCGGTAAAACGCGATGGATTAACGTGACAGCGCCTGCAGCGCCGTCAGCGAAGGGGCAAAGAAGTAGCTGCCGCTCACCGGTTTGGTGAACCGTAACATGGCATCCATCATGCCGTCGCGCTCGCCAAACATGCTCAGCAGCTGCTGCTCGATGTTATACAGGCGATGACAGTACGAAATAAAATAGAGACCGTGGCGACCACTGGCGGTGCCGTACGGCAGGCTCTGGCGCAGAATCTTCAGGCCTTTGCCCGCTTCTTTCAAATCCACGCGACTCAGGTGCGACGTCGCCGGCCGCTGATCGTCCGGCAGCTCTTCATTGTCCTGTTTGGTGCGGCCAATAATCGCTTCCTGCTTATCAATCGCCAGCCGGTTGAACTGCGGCAGGTTGTGCTCCCAGCGCTGGGTAAACACATAGCTGCCGCCGGCATCCGCGCCATCAGCAATGATCGCCACCTGCTGGCGCGCCTCGCCCTGCGGGTTTTCGGTGCCATCAACAAAACCGGAAAGATCGCGATCTTCGACCCAGCGGAAACCGTGCGTCTCTTCTTCAATGGCGACCGCGCCGGCGAACGCCGTCAGCGCCGCCTGCGCCAGCGAAAAGTTCACGTCGTGACGCAGCGACTGAATATGGATCAACAGATCGCGCTGGGTCGCCGGTGCCGCACCTTTGCCGAGCGGCGTGAAAGCTTTGAGTTCGGGAGCTGAGTCGGTGCCCTGCAGATCGCGCCACAGCGCATCACCAAAGGCGATGACCGCACCAAGACCGGCGTCCGGGAATTGCTGCTGCAGCGCAGCCAGCTGCTGCAGAAAGGCGTGGCAACCCTGACGCAGCGCAGCGAGGTCTCCGGTGGCGCGGGCTTCCAGCCAAATGGCGAAACGGCGGTGCTCCAGCAGGATCCCGCTCTGAAACTGAGACATGACAATGCTCTCCGGCATAAAAGTTAACGGCGTTTTTTCGCCGGTATCATACCGGAAAGCCCTGCGCAGAAGATGCGTTAACGCAATTTTTTCGCTGGTTAACGCTGCCAGACGATCTTACTGATTTTCCAGCTTTTTAACGTATCATCTGACGGCATCAGCCCGGTCGGACCGTGCCACTCGCCGCTGTAGATATAGGCGATATGCTGACTACCCGGCGCGCGGCACTCAACATCGCGCACATCCAGCCCGGCAACCATTTTGCAGTTATCAAACGCTTTGCTGAATTTATCGCTGAACGCATCACCGATTTTACTGCCGTCGGCGCTGCGCGCGTCGCTATCGAGCACTTCAATGCGCTCGACGCTGCGCTGGCCATTGATCACCAGCTTAACCTTACCGTCATCCAGCGCCTGCCAGAAATCCACCACCTGCCCGTTCTGCGTGCGCATGCCCTGACGCAGCTGATAATCATTGTTCAGCGCGGCGCTAATGGCGGACTCAGACATTGCCGTGTTGCTGTTCAGCCCGGCGACGCCCTGCTCGGTGACGGTGAGCGAACTGCCAAACCAGCTGAACGGATTGAGCGCCGACCAGTGATAGCTGAGCGGATTGTACCAGTGACTTTCGCTGGTGCTGGCAGAGGAAGAGGAACCGGAACTGGCGCAACCGGCCAGCACCAGGGCGCTGACCAGCAGGGCGGGACGAACAACTTTCATGCAAACTCCTTTCTTTTGTGCCGACTGGCGTGCCTGTTGGAGTCGCAAACCGGCAAAAAGTTTATTCGCTGTGCTGCATGGCGGGCAGAAACCCGGCCGCGCGACGCGTGGAATCAGTATTCACGGTCTTCAATCAGGCGTTTGCCCAGCAGCAGCGAGTCGACCGGCTCGTAATCCAGCTTCTCGTAGAAAGCCACCACCTGATCGTTCTCTTCGCGCACCATCAGGTGGATTTTCGGGCAGCCGCGCGCAATCAGCTTTTTCTCCAGCCTGTTCATCAGCGCATTGGCAAATCCCCGGCCCTGATAATCAGGATGCACCGCCAGATAGTAGGCGGAGCCGCGATGACCATCGTAGCCGCCCATCAGCGTGCCCACGACCTCGCCGCCTACTTCAGCCACCAGAAACAGCTCCGGGTCATGGTTCATTTTGCGTTCGATGTCGAGTTCCGGATCGTTCCACGGCCGTAACAGATCGCAACGCTCCCAGAGCGTAATGACTTCTTCAAAATCTTCCTGGCGGAAGGAGCGGATTTCCATCGGCGTTACCCTGCAATGAGGCACAATTCGCTGATTATCACGCATTCTTTGCCAGGCGCAACCCTCGCAGGGCGCAACGGCTGAAAAAAACGGCTAAATAGCGATTCGCGGCCTGAAATACAAAGTAATGTCCTGAAATGGTTCGGCAGTCGCCGCCGGACGGCGCTTAAGCTATAACACGGGACAGGTTTACTCTCAGGGACATGTTAATGAACAAGATTTCACTGTTGCGGCGCCTGACCAATCGCCGCCAGCTGATCCTCTCCGGCCTGGCGCTGGCGGTGCTGTCGCCGCGCGCGGTCCAGGCGCAGGAAACGCGCGCGGCAGTGCCCGTCAGCGCACGTCATACGCCGCCGAAACCGGCCACCAGCGGCAAGCGCATTGTGATGATCGATCCCGGTCACGGCGGCATTGATTCTGGCGCGGTGGGTCAGGAAGGCTCAGAAGAGAAGCACATCGTACTGGAGATCGCCAACACCGTGCGTACGCTGCTGCAGAACCACCCGAAGGTGGAAGTGCGGCTGACGCGCGACAGCGACCACTTTATTCCGCTTTATCAGCGCGTGGAGATTGCGCACCAGCACGGCGCCAACCTGTTTATGTCGATTCACGCCGACGGCTACACCAGCCCGGAAGCCAACGGTGCATCGGTGTTTGCCCTCTCCAATCGCGGTGCCAGCAGCGCCATGGCGCGCTATATGTCGCAGCGCGAAAACGACGCCGATAAAGTGGGCGGCGCGGCAGTGCAGGAAAAAGATAATTACCTTAACCAGATCCTGTTCGACCTGGTGCAGACCGATACCATCCGCAACAGCCTGACGCTGGGTAAACACGTGCTGGACCAGATTCGCCCGGTGCATCACCTGCACAGCCAGCACACCGAGCAGGCGGCGTTCGCGGTGCTAAAATCCCCGTCGATCCCGTCGGTGCTGGTGGAAACCTCGTTTATCACCAACCCGCGTGAAGAACAGCTGTTGGGCACCACGGCGTTTCGCCAGAAAATTGCCCGGGCGATTGCCGACGGTATCGTCAATTACTTTGATGAGTACGATCGTCGCCAGGCCTGATAGCGTTTTGTGCTAGAATCGCGGCAAATTTTTGCAATGAGTGAGCCATGAGCAATCCCGATATTTCGCGCGTCAAAGCCTATCTGCTGGCGCTGCAGGATGACATTTGCGCCGGTCTGGCGGCGGAAGACGGCAGCGCCAGCTTTGCCGAAGACACCTGGCAACGCCCCGGCGGCGGCGGCGGACGCAGCCGCGTGCTGCGTAATGGCAAGGTGTTCGAGCAGGCTGGGGTTAATTTCTCCCATGTGTATGGCGAGCAGATGCCCGCGTCAGCCACCGCGCACCGCCCGGAGCTGGCAGGTCGCAGCTTCGAAGCGATGGGCGTGTCGCTGGTGGTACATCCGGAAAATCCGTATGTGCCAACCAGCCACGCCAACGTGCGCTTTTTCATTGCTGAAAAGCCGGGCGCCGATCCGGTCTGGTGGTTTGGTGGCGGTTTCGATCTCACTCCTTATTACGGTTTCACAGAAGATGCCCGGCACTGGCATCAGACCGCGTTCGATCTGTGCCAGCCGTTTGGCGACGACGTCTATGCGCGCTACAAAAAGTGGTGTGACGACTACTTCTTCCTGAAACACCGCAACGAGCAGCGCGGCATTGGCGGCCTGTTTTTTGATGATTTGAATACGCCGGATTTTGACCACTGTTTTGATTTCATGCAGGCGGTCGGCAACGGTTTCATGCAAGCCTATCAGCCGATTGTAGCGAAGCGCAAAGAGCTGGCGTGGGGCGAGCGCGAGCGTCAGTTCCAGCTTTACCGCCGGGGCCGCTACGTTGAGTTCAATCTGGTGTGGGATCGCGGCACGCTGTTCGGTTTGCAGACCGGCGGTCGCACCGAATCGATTCTGATGTCGATGCCGCCGCTGGTGCGCTGGGAATATGATTATCAACCCGCCGACGACTCCCCGGAAGCCGCGCTGACCCGCGATTTCCTGCCGGTGCAGGACTGGCTGGGGCTGGAAAAATAAGCCAGGTGCGCATTCATGCGCACCCTGCGGAATAACCCGATAAAACGCGCCCCGTGGGGTCGCCCTGCCGGTCACAACGGCTCGGTCTGCGCCTCCACCACCGCCAGCGCCACCATGTTAACAATACGTCGCACCGAGGCGATGCGCGTCAGCACATGCACCGGCTTGCGGATGCCCATCAGTACCGGCCCCACCGTCACCCCTTCCGAACAGGACACGCGCAGCAGGTTGTAGCTGATGCGTGCGGCCTCAACGTTCGGCATGATCAGCAGATTGGCGGTACCTTTCAGCGGGCTGTCCGGCATCAGCTCGCGACGAATACTCTCCACCAGCGCTGCATCGCCGTGCATCTCGCCGTCAATTTCCAGCTCCGGCGCTCGCTGCTGAATCAGCGCCAGCGCCTCGCGCATCTTCCGCGCGCCGGGAGCGTTCGAAGTGCCGAAACTGGAGTGCGACAGCAGCGCCACGCGCGGTTCGATGCCGAAACGCCGCACGGTTTCTGCCGCCAGCAGCGTGATATCCGCCAGCTGCTCAGCGCTGGGATCCTCATTCACATAGGTATCGGCGATAAACGTGTTGCCGCTCGGCAGCAGCAGTGCGTTCATCGCCCCGGCGACCTTGACGTCATCGCGTAAGCCAAACACCTTCTCCACCACATCGTAATGTTCACGGTAGTCGCCGATGGTACCGCAAATCATCGCGTCCGCTTCGCCGCGATGCACCATGATGGCGCCGATCAGCGTGGGATTGCCAATCACCGCGCGCTGGGCGGTTTCCGGCGTGACGCCGCGCCGCTTCATCAGCTGATAATATTCATTCCAGTACTCCTTAAAGCGCGGGTCGGACTCGTTGTTCACGATCTCAAAATCACGCCCGGCCTCGATTTTCAGCCCCTGCTTCTGCAAACGCATGGCAATCACGTTGGGACGACCAATCAGGATCGGCTTCGCCAGCCCGAGCGACACCAGCTCCTGAGTGGCGTGCAGCACCCGCACCTCTTCGCCTTCCGCCAGCACCACGCGCTGCGGCGCTTTGCGCGCCTGCGAGAAGATCGGCTTCATGAACAGATTGGTTTTATACACGAACTCGGTGAGCTGCTCGCGGTAGGCGTCAAAGTCAGCAATCGGTCGCGTCGCCACGCCGGAATCCATCGCTGCTCTGGCGACGGCCGGGGCTATCTGCACAATCAAACGCGGATCGAACGGTTTGGGAATCAGGTATTCCGGGCCAAAGCTCAGATCCTGATCGTCGTAAGCGGACGCTACCACGTCGCTCTGTTCCGCCTGCGCCAGAGCGGCAATCGCATGTACCGCCGCCAGCTTCATCTCTTTGTTGATGGCGGTGGCACCCACGTCCAGCGCGCCGCGGAAGATGAACGGGAAGCACAGCACGTTATTCACCTGATTGGGGAAATCCGAGCGCCCGGTGCAGATAATCGCATCCGGCCGCACCTGCTTCGCCAGCGGCGGCATAATCTCCGGCTCCGGATTGGCCAGCGCCAGAATCAGCGGATTTGGTGCCATCTTCTGCACCATCTCTGGCGTCAGCGCTTTCGGACCGGAGCAGCCGAGAAAAATATCCGCGCCGCCAATTACCTCATCCAGCGTGCGCGCCCCGCTATCTTCCACGGCATAGGCGGCTTTGGTCGGCGTCATGTCCGCTTCGCGATCGCGGTAAATCACCCCTTTTGAATCACACACCACGATATTTTTCTGCTGCATGCCAAGCGCCACCAGCAGATTGAGGCAGGCAATGGCTGACGCGCCGGCGCCCGACACCACCAGCCGCACGTCGGCAATCGCCTTATTCACGATGCTCAGGCCGTTAAGCACTGCCGCGGTACAGATGATGGCGGTGCCGTGCTGATCGTCATGAAACACCGGAATCTGCATGCGCTGCCGCAGCTGCTGCTCAATGTAAAAACACTCCGGCGCTTTAATGTCCTCAAGGTTGATGCCGCCGAACGTCGGTTCCAGCGCGGCGATCACCTCAATCAGCTTATCCGGGTCGTGCTCGTCGATTTCGATGTCGAACACATCAATGCCGGCAAACTTTTTGAACAGCACGCCCTTGCCTTCCATCACTGGCTTGCCGGCCAGCGCGCCAATATTACCGAGCCCCAGCACCGCCGTGCCGTTGGAGATCACCGCCACCAGATTGCCGCGCGCGGTGTATTTGTGCGCGGCCAGCGGATCGGCGGCAATTTCCAGACAGGGTGCCGCCACACCGGGCGAATAGGCCAGTGCCAGATCGCGCTGCGTCGCCAGCGGCTTAGTGGGTGACACCTGAATTTTTCCGGGGGTGGGATATTGGTGAAAATCGAGCGCGCTTTGCTTCAGTTGATCGTCCATCAGACATCCTTTTGCACGGCTGAAAAGCCCTCAGTATAAGAACGCGCGGCGCAAAAGATGGTGAAGGCGCTCAAAGAACGCACAGTCGCCAGGGCACGGATTGCCACGGCTTCGCCTGCGGCTTTGGGACAGCCTGCTATGCTTAAGGGTGGCAAAACGCTGAGCTGAACCGATCAGGCAGGCCTGACTATCAGAAACGCGCCCCGACGTCACAATCAGAGAAAACGCATTTTCTTCATCCGGCGTCTGTTGCACTGTGTGGAACCTCCCTTCCCCGATAAGGGCGCACCTAAGACGATGACTGCCCAGGTGCCTGTTTTGCCCACATTATTGCTAATCAAGGAGTTAAGCGATGAACCAGCTAGATGCATTAAAACAGTTCACCACCGTGGTGGCGGACAGCGGCGATATCGAATCCATTCGCCATTACCATCCGGAAGATGCCACCACTAACCCATCCCTGATCCTCAAAGCTGCCGGCCTCGACGCTTACAAACACCTGATTGATGACGCCATTGAGTACGCGAAAAAACAGGGCGGCAGCAAAGAGACGCAAATCATCAACGCCAGCGATAAAGTGGCGATCAACCTCGGTATGGAAATTCTGAAAAGCGTACCGGGCCGTGTTTCGACCGAAGTGGATGCGCGCCTCTCTTTCGATCGTGGCATGTGTGTGACCAAAGCGGAGAAGCTGGTCCGCCTGTATGAAGAGAACGGCATCGACCGCTCACGTATTCTGATCAAACTGGCGTCCACCTGGGAAGGCATCAAAGCGGCGGAAGAGCTGGAGAAGAACGGCATCAACTGTAACCTGACGCTGCTGTTCTCCTTCGCCCAGGCGCGCGCCTGTGCCGAAGCCGGCGTATTCCTGATTTCGCCATTTGTCGGCCGAATCTACGACTGGTACAACACGCGCAAACCGCTCGACCCGTATGTGGTCGACGAAGACCCGGGCGTTAAATCGGTGCGTCGTATTTACGACTACTACAAAAAGCACCGTTACAACACCGTCATCATGGGTGCCAGCTTCCGTAAAGTGGAGCAGATTGTGGCGCTGGCCGGCTGCGATCGCCTGACCATCTCCCCGAACCTGCTGGAAGAGCTGGCCAATAGCGAAGCACCGGTGGAGCGCAAACTGGAGCCATCAACCGAGGGCTTCCACCAGCCGGCACCGCTCTCCGAAGCGGAGTTCCGCTGGGAGCATAACCAGGATGCGATGGCCGTGGAGAAACTGTCCGACGGTATCCGCCAGTTTGCCGTCGACCAGCAGAAGCTGGAAGACGTGCTGGCCGCCCGCCTGTAATCCTGAACTCACCTTCTGCCGGACGGGTTGCGGCCCGTCCGCTTTTGCCCAATTACAAGGGAGAACCCTATGTCTTCACGCAGAGAGTTGGCTAACGCGATCCGCGCCCTGAGCATGGATGCGGTACAGAAAGCAAATTCCGGCCACCCAGGTATGCCGATGGGCATGGCTGATATCGCCGAAGTGCTGTGGCGCGACTTCCTGAAGCACAACCCGACCAACCCGGCCTGGGCGGATCGCGATCGCTTCATTCTGTCTAACGGGCATGGCTCGATGCTGCTGTACAGCCTGCTGCATCTCACCGGCTATGATCTGCCGCTGGAAGAGCTGAAAAACTTCCGCCAGCTGCACTCAAAAACGCCGGGCCACCCGGAAATTGGCTATACGCCGGGCGTTGAAACCACCACCGGCCCGCTCGGCCAGGGGCTGGCCAACGCCGTCGGTCTGGCGATTGCCGAGCGCACGCTGGCGGCCCAGTTCAACCAGCCGGGCCACGATATCGTCGACCACTTTACCTATGTATTTATGGGCGACGGCTGTCTGATGGAAGGCATCTCGCACGAAGTCTGTTCGCTGGCCGGCACGCTGGGCCTCGGCAAACTGATTGGCTTCTACGATCACAACGGTATCTCCATCGACGGCGAAACCGAAGGCTGGTTTACCGACGACACCCACAAGCGCTTTGAAGCTTATAACTGGCACGTGGTGGGCAGCGCCGAAGGCATCGACGGCCACGATCCGGACGCCATCGCGGCGGCCATCAAAGAAGCGCAAAGCGTCACCGACAAGCCTTCGCTGATCATCTGCCGCACGGTAATCGGCTTTGGCTCGCCAAACAAAGCCGGCAAAGAGGAGTCGCACGGGGCCGCGCTGGGCGAAGAGGAAGTGGCGCTGACGCGTAAACAGCTCGGCTGGAATTACGGTCCGTTTGAGATCCCGCAGGATATTTATCAGCAGTGGGATGCCAGAGAAGCCGGGGCCGCGCAGGAGAAATCCTGGGAAGAGAAGTTCACGGCTTATCAGCAGGCGCATCCGCAGCTGGCGGACGAATTCAGCCGCCGCCTGAAGGGCGAAATGCCGGCTGACTGGGAAAACAAAACCAGCCAGTTCATTCGCGATCTGCAGGCTAACCCGCAGAAGATCGCCAGCCGCAAAGCCTCACAGAACACGCTGGAAGCCTTCGGTAAACTGCTGCCGGAGTTCCTCGGCGGTTCCGCCGACCTCGCGCCCAGCAACCTCACCATCTGGTCCGGTTCGAAGCCGATCAAAGAGGATCACGCCGGTAACTACATTCATTACGGCGTACGCGAATTTGGCATGACGGCGATTGCCAACGGTATCGCGCATCACGGTGGTTTTGTGCCTTATACTGCCACCTTCCTGATGTTCGTCGAATACGCGCGTAACGCAGCGCGCATGGCCGCCCTGATGAAAGCGCGCCAGATTATGGTCTACACCCACGACTCAATTGGTCTGGGCGAAGATGGCCCGACGCACCAGCCGGTTGAACAGCTGGCCAGCCTGCGCGTGACGCCAAACTTCAGCACCTGGCGACCGTGCGATCAGGTCGAGACCGCCGTGGCGTGGAAAGCGGCGATTGAGCGCCATCACGGTCCGACCGCGCTGATTCTGTCGCGTCAGAACCTGCTGCAGCCGGAGCGCAGCGCGCAACAGGTAGAGAACATCGCGCGCGGTGGCTACATCCTCAAGGATTGTGACGGCACGCCGGACGTCATCCTGATTGCCACCGGTTCCGAAGTGGAGATCACGCTGGGCGCCGAAGCGAAACTCAGCGCCGACGGCCACAAGGTGCGAGTGGTGTCGCTGCCGAGCACTGACGTGTTTGATAAACAGGACGTGGCCTATCGTGAATCGGTGCTGCCTTCCACCGTGCGCGCGCGCGTGGCGGTTGAAGCCGGTATCGCCGACTACTGGTACAAATACGTCGGCATCGACGGCAAAATTGTCGGCATGACCACCTTCGGCGAATCGGCGCCAGCCGGCAAGCTGTTCCCGGCCTTTGGCTTTACCGTCGAGAACGTGGTGAGCCACGCCGAATCGCTGCTTAAGCCTGCCTGAGTGTCTGGCCCTTTCCCGCTACCGGGAGAGGGCCGTTTTATTTCACAGCCTGATACAGAAAAAAATCCGCCCCGCCCCCTTCCCGCTTTGCGCAAACTGATTACTATAGGTTTTCCTCCGATTCCTATAGCGGACGCTTTCCCGTTGAAAAAACGTACTCCTTTTTTACTGGCCTTAATGGTTGCCGTGCTGCCCTTTACCAGCGCGGCGCAGGTATCGCCCGATCCGCTGCTGGCCTCGCAGATTGTTGATCGCTATGCCGAGCATATTTTCTATGGCAGCGGTGCAACCGGCATGGCGCTGGTGGCAATTGACGGTAACCAGCGCGTGTTCGCCAGCTTTGGCGAAACCCGTCCCGGCAATAATGTGCGCCCACAGCAGGACTCACTGATCCGTATCGCCTCGCTGAGCAAACTGATGACCAGCGAAGTGATGGTGAAGATGGCCGAGCGCGGCCAGATTCGCCTTGACGATACGCTGAGCAAATACGCGCCGCCGGGTGCCCGCGTACCGACTTACAACGGCCAGCCGATTCGGCTGATCAATCTCGCCACCCACACCAGCAGCCTGCCGCGCGAGCAGCCGGGCGGCAAACCGCATCGTCCGGTGTTTGTCTGGCCAACCAAAGCGGATCGCTGGCAGTGGCTGCGCGGTGCACAGCTAAAAGCCGCGCCGGGCACGCAGGCGGCTTACTCCAACCTCGCCTTCGATCTGCTGGGCGACGCGCTGGCTAAAGCCGCCGGTATGCCTTATCCGGCCCTGCTGCAGCAGCTGGTAACGCGTCCGCTCGGCATGAAGGACACCACCTTCACGCCATCACCGGACCAGTGTCAGCGCCTGATGATCGCCGAAAAAGGGGCCAGCCCGTGCAATAACACGCTGGCAGCCATCGGCAGCGGCGGCGTGTACTCCACGCCGGACGATATGGGACGCTGGATGCAGCAGTTCCTCAACTCGGCGGTGAATCACCGCACGCCACAAATCGATCGGCTGCAAACGCTGATTTATCGCCGCGACCAGCTGACTAAAGTGGAAGGCATGGACGTGCCAGGACGCGCCGACGCGCTGGGCATGGGCTGGGTTTACATGGCACCGAAGGCGGGCCATCCGGGCATCATTCAGAAAACCGGCGGCGGCGGCGGCTTCATCACCTACATGGCGATGGTGCCACAGCACAACGTCGGCGTATTTGTGGTCGTAACGCGCTCGCCGCTGACCCGCTTCACCCCGATGAGCGATGGCGTCAACAACATGCTGGCTGAGCTGGTGGGCAACCAGACGGGCTCACCGATGATGATCGGCAATATTCGCTAAGTCTTTGGCAAGCAGCCCGCTTGCCTTCCACCACGCGAACGCTCCCCTAAATCATTCGTGCTGCAGGAAGGCGGCAACTGAATGAATCCCCGGGAGCTTACATCAGTAAGTGACCGGGGTGAAAGAAGGCGGCCAACGCCCCTGCAGTGCGAAGGATGACGGGGATTACTGAGTCACCCAGAGGGTGGGCCAGTCATCACTACTATGCCAGGCGTCACAGGTCTTTTCTTCCGCATACTCCGCCAGCACGAAAGCATTACCATTAAACTGCCAGCGTGTGGCCACACCGCAGTCGCCTAAACCGCGCCCTTTACTGAAGGTATACAGCTGGCCGTTACTGGCATCGAACTCGGCGTTCACCAGCTCCAGCTGATTATCAGTGCGCGACGGCGGGGTAAACGGCAGGTTGAGCGTGATGCCGCGCGACACATACGGCTGGCTGCGCGTGACTTCAAACGCCAGATCGATCACGTTGTAGGCCCCGGTTTCGCAGCTTATCAGCAGCAGCGCTTTGCTGTCGGTGAGTGGCGCAACGCTGACTTCCCGCCGCAGCGGATCGAGCGAGCAGTTATCGGTATTGACACGCCAGGTTCCGTAATCGATCAGGCCGGTGGTTTCCTGCTGCGTCAGCGGCGCGGGTGCGGGCATTGGTGCCGGCAGCTGTGGAATTGAGGGCGGCGGTGGCACATCCCACTGCACGCGATCACCGCGCTTTACCCAGGCGCTGGCACCGTTAACCCGCCCCTGTACGTCATCCATCAGCAGCAGCGCCGCTTTCATACCGCGCAGCGGAATACTGGCGCTGGCTTTATAGGTGAGCTGTAAATTGCTGGCATCCAGCGTCTGGGCGAGAAATTCGTCGATGGCGATGGCGTTGCTGGTGGCCAGATGATGCGGCTCCACCGTCCAGTGTTTGAGGTCCGGATTGAGGCGGCGCTGGTCGAGCAGCAGGTTGTCTTTAAGCGCCGCGCCCGGCAATGCACCGCTGTAGGCGCTGCCGTAATCAATGCGCAGCAGCGGCCGATCGTTGACCCCGGCGTGACGCGAAATCGTCATCACCAGGCCATTATCGCCAGGAAAACTGCGTGCCACGCAGAACGCCGCGTTGTTGCAGGTGATCTGCCAGTCGGAAAACGACTTTTGCAGCGGCTCGGCCTGTACGCTGGCGATCAGCAGAAAGGGCAATAAAAGCAGCGACTTCATCCAATACGACATGAAAAAAAACGATCCCCGATTCCTTGAAAGAAAATGATAGCGCAATGCATGCGCGGTCATCAGGCCGAAACTGTGAAGTGGCCTGAAAAGCGAAGTTAACTGCTGAAAAAGCCGTCGCCTTATGAGCGATCTGGGTGGAATAGCGCAACAGCTCCATCATCCGGTGCGGCTGATTTCTGCTCAATCGGATTCGTCGGACAATTTTTACCCCCTTCACAAAACGGTCAAATACACACAAACGGTCATAAGCGGTCATGCTATGGTGCTGGCAGAGCGTTAACGCTGTGCACGGCCTCTCTCATTCCCTCGCGTAATAACGCGCATTTATGTGAATGCGATCACTCAAATTTGAAATAAAGAGATCTCATTTACATAAAAAATTCAATGAAAATCACCTTAATGTCGCCGGGCCAGTTGGTCGCTGCGGACTCGTGCCCAGCCCACATTTTCACATTCCGGCATCCAGTAATTTATAGCCATCGGAGGGAAGTCATGTTGCCGATTGAAAGACAGCAGCGAATTATTGACGAGCTTAATTTAAATGGTCGGGTCATTGTCGCTGAATTAGTCACGCTGTGTCAGGTTTCGCAGGAAACCATTCGCCGTGATTTAACGCAGCTGGAGAAACGTGGCGTATTACAGCGCAGTCACGGTGGTGCAGTACCAGCCAAACGACAGGCCGCCAACATTCAGGGAAATACACGCGGTATTAACGAGTATGAATTATCTTTTCGCCAGCGCATGAATGAAAACGTCGAGGCCAAGATGGCGATAGCCAAACGGGCACTCGATTTTATCAGCCCCGGTGATTGTTTATTACTCGACAGTAGTACCACCTGCTGGTATCTGGCACGACAGCTACCGGATATTGAATTAACGGTGTTAACCAATTCTATCAGAATCGTCCAGACCCTTGCAGCGCGCGGCAGTATCCGCACCATCTGCCTGGGTGGAGAATATTCTGACCGTTATGAAGATTTCCACGGCGTCGTCGCAGAGCAGCCGCTACGGGAATTTCAGATCAATAAGATCTTTTTTTCCTGCAGCAGTTTGGGCAATGACGGTTATTTACGCGAAGGTAACGAAAACAACGCACATTTAAAACAGCAAATGTTGTTAGCGGCAGAAAGAAAACATCTGCTGCTGGACGGCAGTAAATTTCTGCGCCCCTCATTCGCGCGTATTTGTCATTACCGCGATGTGGATTTTCTCATCACTGACCAATTAAAAGACAAAGAGCTGGAACAAGAACTGGCGTGGAACGGCGTCAATATTATTGATTGCTCGCAACGCAGCCATTCGATGCAGCTAATAAAAAATTAATCCGGAGTCTTTATGAAAAAACATCTTATCGCCTGTTCTCTGCTTGCCCTGTTTGCCGCCGCTGGCGCGCAGGCCGCTGACAAAATCCGCATGGGCATCGTGGTAAAAATTGGCGGTATTCCGTGGTTCAACGCCATGGAAGCGGGCATCAAAAGTGAAGCGGCAAAACGCGGCATCGACGCGTGGATGGTCGGGCCAACCGCCGCTGACCCGGCGCTGCAGGTGCGCGCGATTGAAGATTTGATTGCGCAGAAGGTCGATATCATCGGCGTGGTGCCAAACGACCCGAAAGTGCTTGAGCCAGTGCTGAAGCGCGCGCGGGAAGCCGGGATCATGGTGATTACTCACGAATCGCCCGGCCAGAAAGACGCCAACTGGGATTTCGAGCTGGTCGATGCGCCGACCCACGGCATCAACCATATGAAAGCGCTGGCAAAATGCATGCATGAAGAAGGCAAATACGCCATGTATGTCGGCAGCCTGACGGTGCCACTGCATCAGGAGTGGACCGACGCCGCGCTCAACTACCAGAAACAGCACTATCCGAAGATGCAGCTGGTGACCGACAAGTTCGGCGTCGGCGAATCGCTGGATGACTCCATCCGCACCACCAACGAGCTGATGTCTAAATACCCGGATCTGAAAGGCATTATGGCCTTTGGTTCTCAGGGACCGATTGGCGCCGGCCGCGCGGTCATGAACCGCAACAAGATCGATCAGGTGTGCGTCATCGGCGCCTTCAGCCCGGGCCAGGGCGCGTCGCTGGTACAGCGCGGTGCCATCAAGGGCGGTTATATCTGGAATCCGCAGACCGCCGGTGAAGTATTTGTGCGTATCGCCGACATGATGGAGAAAAAAGAGCCGATCACCGACGGCATGACCATTGAAGGGCTGGGCAAAGTGAAGGTGGATGAGGCGACGCACACCATTCTCGGTAACAACACCGAAAGTCTCGATAAAGAGAACCTGCCAAAACTGGTGAAAATGGGGCTGTAACATGCAAGAGGTCACTCCACAGACGCTGATTGCGCTCGACAACCTGTCGAAAACATTTGGTGGCAACCGCGCACTGAGCGATATCTCGCTGACCCTGCTGGCCGGCGAAGTGCACTGTCTCGCTGGCACCAACGGCTGTGGCAAGAGCACCTTAATTAAAGTCATTTCCGGGGTGCACGCCCCGGACAGTGGCAGCCGCATCACCCTCGGCGACGCCCAGAGTTTCCCGCGTCTGACCACCCGTCAGGCGCGCGACTTCGGTATCCAGGTGATTTACCAGGATCTGTCGCTGTTCCCCAATTTGAGCGTGGCGGAGAACATCGCCTTTGAGCATAACCTCAATGGGTTGCTCGGCTGGCACCGTCAGGCCCGGCTGCGTGACACCGCGCGCGGCATTATTGATGAGCTGAAGTTTGACCTTGATCTGAATGAGAAAGTTGCCGCGCTGTCGATTGCCCAGCGCCAGCAGGTGGCGATTTGCCGCGCGCTGGTGGCCGATGCACGACTGGTGATCATGGACGAACCCACCGCGTCGCTGACGCGTACCGAGGTCAATCAGCTGCTGCGTACCGTGCGCTATCTGAAAGACAAAAACATCTGCGTGGTGTTTGTCAGTCACCGGCTGGATGAAGTGCTGGAGATTTCGGATCGCGTGACGGTGATCCGCGACGGCCGCAAGATGGGCTGCTGGCCAGCCAGAGAGATGACGCCGCATCACCTGACCGAACTGATGACCGGCCTGAAGCTCGACTACCAGTTAAAAGCGCCAACGCGCAACGCCGATCGGGCGATTCTCGAGGTGGAGAAGCTGACGCGCGCCGGTCAGTATCATGACGTCAATTTCAAACTCTACGCCGGTGAAGTGCTGGGCCTGTGCGGCCTGCTCGGCTCCGGCCGCACCGAACTGGCGCTGTCGCTGTTTGGCATGACCAAACCGGACAGCGGCAAAATCTGGCTCGACAGCAAGCCGGTGCGTTTTCGCGGGCACGAAGACGCCATCAAAGCCGGCATCGGCTACGTTTCGGAAGATCGTCTGACGCTCGGCCTGGTGCAGCAGCAGTCGGTGGCCGACAACATGGTGCTGCCGATCCTTGATAAGCTGCAAAACCGTTTCCACCTGATCGACGAATACCGCAAGAACAAGCTGATCCTGCAGTGGATTCAGCAGCTCGGCGTGCGCGTGGCCGATCCCAACCTGGCGATCTCTACCCTGTCCGGCGGCAACCAGCAAAAAATCGTGCTGGCGAAATGGGTGCTGACCCAGCCGCGCATTCTGATCCTCGACTCGCCGACCGTCGGCGTGGATGTCGGCGCCAAGGCCAGCATCTATCAGCTGATCCACGAGCTGGCGAAAGAGGGACTGTCGATCATCCTGATTTCCGACGAAGTGCCGGAGGTCTGGTACAACTGCGACCGCATTCTGCACTTCCGCGACGGCACCATCCATGCCGAATACCAACCCGATACCGTGGCGCAGGAACAGCTGGCGGAGGTGATTAATGCCTGATTTCTCTCGTTTACGTCCGCACTCCAGCCAGGGCTGGCTCGCCTGGGTGCTGCTGGCTTTCATGGTGTTCTTCTCGCTGGCCAGCGATCAGTTCCTGACGGTGCAGAACCTGCTGGATCTGGCGGAAAGCTATGCCGTTACCGGCATTTTCGCCCTCGGCCTGTTTGTGGTGCTGGTGACCGGCGGTATCGATATCTCCTTCGCCGCCGTGGCGTCAGTGGTGCAATACCTGATCGCCTCGCTGTTTGTGCAGTTCCAGTTTGATAACGCGCTGCTCAGCATTCTGCTGGCTATCGTCTGCGGCACGCTGTTTGGCGTGATCAACGCCCTGCTGATCACCTCGCTGCGCGTGGTGTCGATCATCATCACCATCAGCATGCAGTCGCTGCTGTTTGGTCTGCTGATGTGGGTTACCGGCGGCAAAAGCCTCTACTCACTGCCGGACTGGTGGATCACCCTGCGCAGCGTGCTGCCGTTTAGCGTACAGGGCAACAGTTTTCAGATTGGCTTACCGCTGGCGATCATGCTGGTGATTGCCGCCCTCACCGCGCTGCTGCTCAACAAAACCAATCTGGGCCGTCAGCTGTATGCGGTGGGCGGCGATGCGGAATCGGCGCGGCGCATTGGCATCCGCGTGGGATTGATTCACGTGTTTGCCTACGGCTGGCTCGGGGCGATGGCGGCGATTGGCGGGCTGGTGCAGGTGTACCGCATGGGTGAAGTAGTGCCGAGCGCGCTGGTCGGCGGTGAGCTGGATGTGCTGGCTGCGACGGTGCTGGGCGGTGCCAGCCTGATGGGCGGCAAAGGCACGGTCAGCGGCACGCTGATGGGCGTATTCCTGATCGCCATCCTGAAAAACGGCCTCAATCTGATCGGCGTCTCCAACTACTTCATGAACATTGTGGTCGGCGGCACGATTATGGTGGCGATTGCCGTCACCCACTACAAAAAACGTAAAGAAACCGACGTCAGTTTCGTCTGACGGGAGGAGCCATCATCATGAAATCTCTCTCTGCGCTGCGGCCGGACGGCACCAACATCGGCCTGATGCTGTTGATTGCGCTGGCGCTGGCCACCTTCAGCGTCATGCTGCCAGGCCGCTTTCTCACCGACTCGACCTTTATGAGCATGGCGTTTCAGCTGCCGGAGCTCGGCCTGTTAACGCTGGCGATGTTTATCGCCATCCTTAGCGGCGGCCTGAACCTCGCCATCATCGCCACCGCTAACCTGACCGCGCTGTTCATCGCCTGGACCCTGATGAGCGCCCTGCCGGCTGATGCCGGTACCGGTCAGCAGCTGCTGTGGCTGTTTATCGCTATCGTCGGCGCGATGGTGATTGCCGCCGTGATTGGCGTGATCACCGGCGTGATGGTAACGCGCATCGGCGCACACCCGATTCTGGTGACGCTGGCCACCATGATGACGCTCAACGGCATCGGCATCTGGCTGACCAAAGGTGCGGCGGTGAGCGGTATGCCGCCGGTGGTGCAGTCGCTCGGCTCAGACACGCTGCTGGGCATGCCGCTGCCGCTGTGGGTATTCCTGGTTGCCGCCGCGCTGCTGGCGCTGTTCCTCGGCAAAACCCGCGCCGGCAAATGCATCTACATGGGCGGCAGCAACATCAACGCCACCTGGTTCAGCGGCATCAATACCCACCGTATGGTGATGCTGGTGTACGTCATCTCCAGTCTGCTGTGCGTGCTGGCCGGTCTGATCATGATGGCGCGCTTTAACTCGGCGCGCATGGGTTACGGCGATGCCTACCTGCTGCTGACCGTGCTGGCCATCATTCTCGGCGGCACCGATCCCAACGGCGGTTTTGGCCGCGTGACCGGCGTGGTGCTGGCGCTGATTGCGCTGCAGGTGCTCTCCACCGGCTTCAACCTGATGAACATCAGCCAGCACGTCAGCCTGGCGATGTGGGGTGCCGTGCTGGTGGTGGTGCTGGCCTTCAAACAACTCAAAGCACGCTTTAACGATCACCGTGCCGTCAGGCTCAGCAAACTGGCCGCGGCGCTTAATCCTCTGACCGAAAAAAAGGAAGTATGATGCGTATTCAAGTCTCCCCGTCGTTGATGTGTATGAATCTGATGGAGATCAAGCACCAGCTGGCCGTGCTGGACTCCCGCGCTGACTTCCTGCATATCGACATCATGGACGGTCACTACGTTAAAAACATCACCCTGTCGCCGTTCTTTATTGAGCAGATCCGCCCGCATACCCAGGTGGCGATCGATGTGCATCTGATGGTGGAAGAGCCGACCGACTTTATTGAAGCGGTGGCCAACGCCGGCGCCGATTACATTTGCCCGCATGCTGAAACCATCAATCGTGATGCGTTCCGCGTTATCAATCTGATTCGCAGCTACGGCAAAAAAGTGGGCGTGGTGCTCAACCCGGCCACGCCGGTCTCCTTTATCCATCATTACATTCATCTGCTGGATAAAATCACCGTGATGACGGTGGATCCTGGCTATGCCGGTCAGCCGTTTATTCCGGAGATGGTGCAGAAGGTGCAGGAGCTGAAGGCGCTGAAACAGGCGCACGGCCACCGCTACCTGATTGAGATTGACGGTTCCTGTAATACGCGCACCTACAACACGCTGGTCGGTGCCGGTGCCGAAGTGCTGATTGTTGGCACCTCCGGCCTGTTTAACATTCACGAAGATCTCGCCACCGCGTGGAACATGATGCGTGAGAGCATTGATGAAGCGCAGGGCCTGGCGCAGGTGTCGGCATGACAACACGCTGGCTCGGTATCGACATTGGCGGCACCGGCACTCGTCTGCAGTTGATGGAGTCAGGCCGCATCTGGAGCAGCTTTCGTAAAGTGCCCACCGCCAGCTGGGCGCAACAGCCCGATGCGCTGGCCGCACTCGGGCAGCTGATTGCGGAAACGCTGGAGCAGCAGCCAGTCAGCGGTGTGATGCTCGGCCTGCCGGGTATTCTCAGCCGCGATCGCCAGCAGGTGATTTCCCTGCCGTTCATTCAGGCGCTCGATCATCAGTCGGTAGCGGCGCTGCTGAGTGAACGACTGGGCGTGCCGGTGGCGATGGATAAAGACGTTAACCATCTGATGCTGTGGGATTTAATGCAGCTGGAGCAGCTGCCGGAAAATGCGGTAGGTCTGTATCCTGGCACCGGCATGGGCAACAGCCTGTGGATCAACGGCCGCTTCTACCATGGTCAGCATGGCGGAGCTGGTGAACTCGGCCACGTGCCGGTGGCCGGTAACGCGCTGCCCTGCCCGTGCGGCAACCACGGCTGCGCGGAAACCGTGACCTCCGGCCACTGGTTGAGCCACTGGGCGCAGGCCAATGCGGCGCAAACGCCGATGTCGGCGCTGTTTACCCATCATGGTTCTGACCCGGCGCTGCAGGCGTTTGTGCAGCGGCTGGCACAGCTGATCGCCACCGAGATGAACATTCTCGATCCGGAGTACCTGATTCTGGGCGGCGGCGTGCTGGCGATGGCAGATTTCCCGCTGGCGCAGCTGCGCAGCCAGATTCAGCAGCATTTACGGCCGCCGGCCACGCGGGATGGTTTGAAAATCATCTTCAGTCAATCCACCGATCACACCGGCTGTCGCGGCGCCTGCCTGGCCGCAGAACGGCTGTTCAGGAGCGCGCAATGAAAGGAAAAGTGTGTGTGTTTGGCTCGTTCAACCTCGACGTGGTCGCGGTGATGAACCGTTTCCCTCTGCCGGGCGAATCGCTCACGGCGCACAACAGCATGATGGGGCCCGGCGGCAAAGGAGCCAACCAGGCCACCGCCGCGCTGCGCGCCGGGGCGCGCGTGCACTATATCGGCAAGGTGGGTAATGACGATTTTGGCACGTTTGCCCGCCGCCATCTGGAGAAGACCGGTTTCGATGCCATTACGCTGTTCACCTGTAAAGAGAAACCCACCGGCAACGCGCTGATTTACGTGGCGGGCGATGATGCCGAGAACATGATATCGGTCTATCCCGGCGCAAATACCACCGTGACCGCGGCCGAAGTGGCGCGCTGTCAGCCCACCGTGGCTGCCGCCGATATTCTGCTGGTGCAGCTGGAGAACAACCTCAGCGCCATTCAGCGCATGATCGACAACGCGCGTGCCGGCGGCACGTTTGTCATTCTGAATCCGGCACCGTGGCAGAAAGTCAGCGATGCGCTGCTGGCTAAGGTGGATCTGTTAACGCCCAACAGCACCGAAGCGATGCAGCTGAGCGGGATAAAAGTGACCGATTTTGCCAGCGCGCAGCGCGCCGCCGAAGTGCTGCACCGTAAGGGCGCGCGTCAGGTGATTATTACGCTTGGCACCGCGGGCGCCCTGCTTTCCAGCGCGGAGCAGCAGCTGCGTATTCCGCTGTTTCCTGCCCAGCCGCTCGACACCACCGGTGCCGGCGACGCCTTCAACGGCGCACTGGCGGCGCGCCTGGCGTCCGGCGATGCGTTACCGCAGGCGGCGCTGTTTGCGGCGGCGTTTGCCTCGCTGTGCGTCGAGCGTTCCGGCGCGGCCAATTCCATGCCCTCCTACGCCGAAGCGCTGGCGCGCCTGCAGGCCCATCCGGAGTGTGAAGTGACGCCGTTAAATGCCCCGGAAATCACGCACATGGCATAGTGGCGCAATGCATTGCGCCCCGGCATCGGCATAGTCGGCATTCGTGCCGGCCCTGTGAATTACCGCCGCGGTTATGCCTGCAACCAGCCCATCAGCTGCGCATAGTGCAGTAACATAATGGTTTTGCCGTCGCGAATGCGCCCCTCTTTCACCATCGCCAGCGCCTGAGGAAACGGCAGCTCGAGTACGGTGATCTCTTCATCTTCCACGCCACCGCCGTCGTTAGCGCGCTGCGCATCGCTGTATTCAGCGGCGAAAAAGTGCAGCAATTCGGTCACGCCGCCCGGCGACATGTAGGCCTCAAACAGCTTTTCGACCTTACCAACCTGATAGCCGGTCTCTTCCACCGCTTCTTTACGGATGCAATCTTCCGGCGTGTCGTTATCCAGCAGCCCGGCGCAGGTTTCAATCAGCTCACCGCTGGTGTTGTCATTAACATAGGTCGCGATGCGGAACTGACGAATCAGCACCACGCTGTTTTTTTCACGGTTGTAGAGCAGGATGGTGGCGCCGTTGCCGCGATCGTAGACTTCACGTTTGTGACGTACCACGTCGCCGTTGCTGCGGGTGAGTTCGTAGGTGTAGTTGCGCAGAATGAAATAATTATCAGACAGCAACTTATCTTTGATGATGTTGATCTTTAACGACATAGCCGCTCCACTGCGTAGCTGAGGGAGCCTGAGATAATAGGCCGAAGCCGCGGGGAAAACTATCTGAATTGTGGAGCAGGTTGCCCGCGATGGCGTGAGGCTGTCAGTTGAGCATTACGCCTCTTCAACGCTCATGGCACGTGTCGTAGCGGCGCAATTCATTGCGCATCCGGGCAGCTGTGCAGTGATTAACTTAGCGCGATAAATCGCGCCGCTACAATGTGTGCAGGATGATGGTGCAGAAATAAAATGCCGCACGAATCGTAGCGGCGCAATTTATTGCGCATCCGGACAGCTGTGCAGTGATTAACTTAGCGCGATAAATCGCGCCACTACAATGTGTGCAGGATGATGGTGCAGAAATAAAAAGCCGCACGAATCGTAGCGGCGCAATTTATTGCGCATCCGGGCAGCTGTGCAGTGATTAACTTAGCGCGATAAATCGCGCCGCTACGATGTGTGCAGGATGATGGTGCAGAAATAAAATGCCGCACGAATCGTAGCGGCGCAATTTATTGCTCATCCGGGCAGCTGTGCAGTGATTAACTGAGCGCGATAAATCGCGCCGCTACAATGTGTGCAGGATGAAGGTGCAGAAATAAAATGCCGCACGAATCGTAGCGGCGCAATTTATTGCGCATCCGGGCAGCTGTGCAGTGATTAACTTAGCGCGATAAATCGCGCCGCTACGATGTTGTGTGGTTTGCGGCTGCCTCAACCGGTCGGCACGAAAACCCTGATACCGCACCGGCAGGCGCGGCCAGGGTCGCGATCAAAAACCGTTTGGCTGGTCTTTCATATCCGGCAGATGGTGGGCAATGCCTTTGTGACAGTCGATACAGGTCTGTCCGTCCTGCACCGCTTTGCTGTGCATTTTGGCGGCGACCGTTTTCTGCGCGGTGAAGTCCATATAATCGAAGTTGTGGCAGTTACGACACTCCTGCGAATTGTTGTTCTTCATCCGGCGCCACTCGTTCTGCGCCAGCTCGATACGCGTCTCTTCAAACTTCTGCGGCGTATCAATCAGGCCAAAGATCTTGGCGTAAACCTCTTTACTCGCCTGGATCTTACGAATCATCTTCGGCCCCCACTCGTGCGGCACGTGACAATCCGGACAGGTGGCGCGCACGCCGCTGCGGTTGTTGTAGTGCACCGTCTGCATATATTCCTGATAGACGTTGTTGCGCATTTCGTGACAGCCAATACAGAACTGCTCGCGGTTAGTCATCTCCATCGCGGTGTTAAAACCACCCCAGAAGATGATGCCGCCAGCAAAGCCAAGAATCAGCAGCGTGCCGAGCGCCAGACGGCTGGGGCGTCGCCACCAGCGCCAGATACGTATAAGTTTCTGTTTCATCGCCACCTCACTGCCCAAAGCCGTCAGCCGGCTTAAAGGTGTTTTCCACCACCGGTTTGGCATCGGTCTGCGGCACGTGACACTGCAGGCAGAAGTAGCGACGCGGCGATACCGTGCTGCTCACCACGCCGTCGCGGTCGGTAAAGTGCGTCGGACTGACGCGCGGCGCGCCGGTGGTCAGATAGCTCTGGGTGCCGTGACACTGCAGGCAGCGGTTCACGTTCTTCGTCACCTGGTAGCCCTCCACGCTGTGCGGGATCACCGGCGGCTGATTAACATAGTTCAGCGGCTTGCGGCTCTGCTCTTTGGGCTGATGAATGGTGCCCTGCTGCGTTGCCGTCACCTCCGGTGACTGATTGAGATCGACGCCGTTATTAGCGTACACCACGCCGCCCAGCATCAGGGCGGCAACGGTTACAAGAGTGATAAAAGGTTTCATTGCATCCTGCCTCAGATTTTCACCAGCTTAACGGCGCATTTTTTGTAATCGGTCTGCTTCGACAGCGGATCGGTGGCGTCCAGCGTGATGTTGTTGGCCAGCACGCCGGCATCAAAGAACGGCATAAATACCAGCCCCTGCGGCGGCTGATTACGCCCGCGCGTTTCCACGGTGGCGAGGGTTTCGCCACGACGCGATACCACGCGCACCTTCTCACCGCGACGGAAACCGCGATCTTTGGCGTCCAGCGGATGGATATACAGCAGCGCCTGCGGCACCGCGCGGTGCAGTTCCGGCACGCGGCGCGTCATGGTGCCGGTGTGCCAGTGCTCCAGCACGCGACCGGTGCAGAACCACAGGTCATATTCGGCATCCGGCGCTTCCGCTGGCGGCTCGTACGGCAGGGCAAAAATGGTGGCTTTGCCGTCCGGCTTACCGTAAAAACGTACCCCCTCACCGGCTTTCACGTAGCTGTCGAAACCTTCACGATAGCGCCAGCGCGTCTCTTTGCCGTCCACTACCGGCCAGCGCAGACCGCGCGCCTCGTGATAGGTATCGAACGGTGCGAGATCGTGACCGTGACCGCGGCCAAAGCTGGCATACTCCTCGAACAGGCCTTTCTGAATATAGAAGCCGAACTCACGCGCTTCATCGTTGAGGCGGTCGTCGGCCACTTCGCTCAGCGGGAACTGATTCACCTGGCCGTTGGCATACAGCACGTCGTACAGGGTTTTCCCTTTCAGCTCAGGCTGCTGAGCAATCAGCGCCTCTGGCCACACGTCCTCAACGCGGAAGCGTTTGGCAAAGGTCACCAGCTGCCACAGATCCGATTTTGCCTCGCCCGGCGCTTTCACCTGCTGATGCCAGAACTGGGTACGGCGCTCGGCGTTGCCGTAGGCGCCCTCTTTCTCTACCCACATCGCCGTCGGCAGAATCAGGTCGGCAGACAGAGCGCTGACGGTCGGATACGGGTCAGATACCACCACAAAGTTGCGGGCATCGCGCCAGCCCGGCATGCGCTCCTGCGTCAGGTTCGGCCCGGCCTGCATGTTGTTGTTACACATCACCCAGTAAGCATTCAGCTTGCCGTCTTTCAGCGCGCGATCCTGCGCCACGGCGTGCAGACCGACTTTGGCTGGCACCGTGCCCTGCGGCAGCTTCCACAGTTTTTCAGCTAAAGCGCGGTGTTTATCATTGTTCACCACCATGTCGGCTGGCAGACGGTGCGCAAACGTGCCCACTTCACGCGCGGTGCCACAGGCCGATGGCTGGCCGGTGAGCGAGAACGGTCCGGTGCCCGGACGGGAAATTTTGCCGGTCAGCAGGTGGATGTTGTAGCACAGGTTGTTCGCCCACACGCCGCGCGTATGCTGGTTGAAGCCCATGGTCCAGTAAGAGACCACCTTCACATTCGGATCGGCGTACAGCTCCGCCAGCGCGATCAGCTGATCCTGCTCTACGCCGCTCATGGCGCTGGCTTTTTCCACCGTATATTCCGCGACAAATTGCGCATACTCATCGAAGCTGATTGGCGTCGACTCGCCGTTGTCCGGATTTTTCGCCGCCGCCTGCAGCGGATTGGTCGGGCGCAAACCGTAGCCGATATCCGTCACGCCTTTACGCAGCGTGACGTGATTCTGCAGGAAGGTTTTATCGACTTTGTTGTTCTGAATAATGTAGTTAGCGATGAAGTTGAGGATCGCCAGATCGCTCTGCGGCGTGAAGACGATGGCGTTATCGGCCAGCTCGAAGCTGCGGTGGCGATAGGTCGACAGCACCGCCACTTTGACGTTGTCATTGCTGAGACGACGCGCGGTCAGGCGTGACCAGAGAATCGGGTGCATCTCGGCCATGTTCGATCCCCACAGCACAAACGCATCGGCCTGCTCGATATCATCGTAGCAGCCCATTGGTTCGTCCATGCCGAAGGTGCGCATAAAGCCCACCACCGCAGACGCCATGCAGTGGCGCGCGTTCGGATCGAGGTTGTTGGTGCGGAAGCCGGCTTTCATCAGCTTTGATGCAGCGTAACCTTCCCATACGGTCCACTGGCCGGAGCCAAACATGCCGACCGATTCCGGGCCGTTGGCTTTCAGCGCCGCCTTAAACTTCGCTTCCATGATGTCGAACGCCTGATCCCAGCTTACCGGGGTAAACTCGCCGTTCTTATCAAATTTGCCGTCGGTCATGCGCAGCAGCGGCTGGGTCAGACGATCTTTGCCGTACATGATCTTCGGCAGGAAGTAGCCTTTGATGCAGTTCAGACCGCGATTAACCTCCGCCTGCGGATCGCCCTGCGAGGCGACCACGCGGCCATTCTGCGTGCCGACCAGCACGCCACAGCCGGTGCCGCAAAACCGGCACGGCGCTTTTTCCCAGCGAATCGGCTCCGCCAGGCTGGTGGCCGCTTTGGTCACGGTCGGAATGGTGAGACCGGCAGCCGTTGCAGCAGCAGCCGCCGCATTGGCCTTCATAAAATCACGACGACTCAGGTTCATGATGCTTCCTTACAGGGTTCTTCAATTTCGTCTTGCTGGTGATAAACCAGCGATACCGCCAGCACATCCGGGATGTTGCGGGTGGCTTCAATGTTGCTCAGCAGCGTGGCGCTGTCGGCCGCGCCCAGCGTTAGCGCCAGCGTGCCGCGTGCGGCATCTTCCGCCGCGATGTCGCTGTCGGCAAAGTTCAGTAGCGCCTGCCGCACCGCCGCGATCGCGGTCGGACGTGCCTGAATCACCAGGCCACATACGTGCCAGCTGTCGTTATTCGTCATGATGCAGTCCTGTGGCTGAGACCGGACACGGCGCGATACAGGCGCCACAGCCGGTGCAGTGTTGCGGAAGGATTTCCGGCTGGCCGATGCCGTTGGGCATCAGGCGAAAACGGATCGCCTGCTGCTCACAACTCTCCTGGCAGCTGCGACAGTTAACGCCGAGAAAAGCGATACAGCGGCTGTCGATGCGGATGCGCCGGCTAAAAGGTTCAGTGTCGCGCGGCTGAAACAGCGGCTGCGGGCAGACGTCGGCACAGGCAGCGCAAAAGGTGCATTCCCCCTGCAGAAAGTCGAGCTGCGGCGCTTCGCCAGCGGCGATGCGGATAATGCCGCTCTCGCAGGCTTCTACGCAGCGTCCACAGCCGTCACAGCCGCTCTCTCCCCGCCACCACGGCAACGCGATACCGCCGGCAGGCATGACGCGCTGCCCGGTAAAGAGTTCACGTCGCGACAGCGCCATCGGCTCACCTCAATGCGGGGATGTAGAGATGGTGCGTAAAATAACCTGAGGTTATGAAGGGCTATATCACCCGAAAGGTGTAATTCCCGATGCGGGATCAAGAGAAGGAGAATTGAAATAAAAACGGGGGCCGACTGGCCCCCGCAGGTGAGCATCGCTGCGATTAACGCGCGTTGTCTTCCGCCAGTTTAGGCGCCGCATCATCCTGATCGTCATGATGATGCTCGTGCTCTTTCATCGCTTCCGCCTGCACGCGCTTACGCACGCCAAACCAGCCGAGCACCAGCAGCACGGCAATCAGCGGAATTGAAGCAATGGTGTAAGTGCCGTTCGGGTAGTCAAACGCCATCAGCACCAGCACGCTCACCAGGAACAGCAGCGTCAGCCACGAGGTAACCGGCGCCCACGGCAGCTTGAAGCTGACATCTTCCGCTTTGCCCTCTTTGATGGCTTTGCGCAGACGCATCTGGCACACCACGATGAACGCCCACGAGGAGATAATCCCCAGCGACGCCACGTTCAGGACGATCTCAAACACCTGCGACGGAACGTAGTAGTTGAGCACTACGCCGATCACGTACACGCCGATGGTCACCAGGATACCGGCGTACGGCACCTGCTGCTTACTCATCTTCGACATGAACTGCGGCGCCGAGCCGCCCATCGACATTGAACGCAGAATACGTCCGGTAGAGTACAGGCCCGAGTTCAGGCTCGACAGCGCCGCGCTCAGCACCACGATATTCATCACGCTGCCAATGTAAGGCACGCCCAGTTTGGAGAAGAAGGTGACGAACGGGCTTTGTCCGGCCTGATAGGCGTTCCACGGCAGCAGCAGTACCAGCAGCACCACGGAGCCCACATAGAACAGGCCGATACGCCAGATCACGCTGTTAATGGCTTTCGGCAGCATGGTTTTCGGGTCTTTACACTCGCCCGCCGCCGTGCCCACCAGCTCAATCGAGGCGAAGGCAAACACCACGCCCTGTACCAGCACCAGCGCCGGCAGCAGACCGTGCGGGAATAGCCCGCCGTTGTCGGTGATCAGGTGGAAGCCGGTGGTGTTGCCGTCCAGCGGTTTACCGCTGCCGAGGAACACCACGCCGACAATCAGGAACACCACGATGGCCAGCACTTTCACCAGCGCGAACCAGAATTCCATCTCGGCGAACCACTTCACGCCGATCATGTTCATGGTGCCGACAATCGCCAGCGCGCCCAGCGCAAATACCCACTGCGGCACATCACCAAACGCGCCCCAGTAATGCATGTAAAGCGCCACCGCGGTGATATCGACGATACCGGTCATCGCCCAGTTAACGAAATACATCCAGCCCGCGACGTAGGACGCTTTTTCCCCGAGGAATTCACGCGCGTACGAAACAAAGCTGCCGCTGGAAGGGCGATGCAACACCAGCTCGCCCAACGCACGGAGAATAAAGAAGGAGAAGATACCGCACACCAGATACACCAGTGCCAGTGCCGGACCGGCCATCTGCAGACGCGCGCCGGCACCGAGGAACAGACCGGTACCGATAGCGCCGCCAATGGCGATCATTTGTACCTGACGGTTACCCATTGCTTTGTGGTAACCCGTGTCGTGAGAGTTAAGCCAGCGCCTTCTCGCAGCACGCTGTTCGGCTGGCGTTTTTTTAGTAGATTTCATAGCTTTCCTGTTTGTCCTGTCCATCAATCACCGCGTAACCAATCGATTGCGCCGGGCAGTGCGAAATGGGGTAAAACCGGCCCCTGAGCGGCGGAACGATGCCGCGCGGCGAGCCGGGAAATTACGGCGATGAATCCTACCCGTTCTGCATGAACGAAGCAAAATATACTGGCTGACTGCACGGGTTGATTTGTAATAATCCGTCGCGACGCACAAAAAAACCGGCCAGTGGGGTGGCCGGTAATCGGTGGCTACAGGAAAAAACTACCAGAGGGGAATAATGAAGGGCATTAACGGTAAATCTCGGCGCTGCCGCTCCACATGCTGGAATCGCCCGGATTCTGCATGCCGATGACGCGATAGTGGCTGGCGCCCATCTCTTCCGCTTTCTGCGACAGCTGACGGGTGGCGTCATCCAGCGAACCGCGCACGCCGCTCACCGAAACGGTGCCGCTGCTTTGCAGGTCCTGGGTTTGTGCCTCGCTCAACGGCGAGGCGGCAAAGGTAGTAAACGATGCGCTGGCAAGCAGTGCAGCAGTCATTACGGCATAACGTGTCTTCATGAGGTGCTCCTGTTGTCGTGCGGGAAAAGGGTTACGCGTCAAAGTATCGGCGAGCCATTGCAAACCAGGCTGCGCGGGCGGTAAAAGCGTTCAATATTTCGCCAGCCAAACGCCGGTAATCCAGGGAAACGTAAACCGCGGTGAGTTTCTCTGGTAAAAGTAACCAGATGTGTCAATTCCGCGCTCGCACACGCGCTGCGGCTGACTTATAATCCCCCGCTCTTACAAGGGTTATTATTGTGATAGTGAAACGTCCCGTTACCCGCACCATTGCCCGCGCGCTCAGCGCGATTGTGCTGCTGTCGCTGTTAACCACTGGCCTGGCGCTGATGACGCTCTCCAGCAGTTTGCGCGATGCTGAAGCGGTGAATGTCGCCGGCTCGCTGCGCATGCAAATCTACCGGCTGGCGTGGGACAGCACGCGCGATCCGCAGCAGCTGGCGCACCATATGCAGCAATATCAGCAGACGCTGGAGTCACCGGCGCTGCAGCATCTGGAGCGTCCGTGGGTGCCGATTGAGGTCAGCAGCCGCTATCGCTATCTGCGCGACAGCTGGCCGGTACTGCAAGAGACGCTGCAGCCGGCGCGGGCGCAGGTGTACCAGCAGCGCGTGGCGGGCTACGTCAGTGAGATTGACCGCTTCGTGCTGGCGGTGCAGCACTATGCCGAGCTGAAAATGCATCTGGTGGCCGCCAGCAGCCTGTTCGGCTTTCTGGCGATTGTCGCGCTGGCGCTGTGGAGCATTGGCTTTATTCGCCGCAACGTGGTGCGTCCGCTCGATTCGCTGGTCACCGCCAGTCAATACGTCGAGCAGGCCAACTTCAGTTTTCCGCCGCTTTCCGTGCATCAGCCCAACGAGCTGGGCGTGCTGGCGCAGGCGTTTACCACCATGGCGGAGCGGCTGCATTCGCACTATCGCCTGCTGGAGTGCGCGGTGCGCAATAAAACCGAAGATTTAACCCAGGCCAACCGCACGCTGTCGCTGCTGTATGAAAGCTCGCAGATTCTCACCGGCAGCCCGCTCAATCCCGAGCTGTTCCAGGGCCTGCTGCGGCTGGTGCAGCGACGGGAAGCGCTGGAGGTGCTGCAAATCGCCAGCGAGGATATCGCCTTCCAGGCCGGCGTGCCCGCCGACGATCTCAGCTGGCAGCGGCTGCCGCTGCAGCAGGAGGAGCAGCGCCTCGGCGAACTGTGCTGGCAAACCCGCCGCGCGCCGCCGGCCGATGAGCTGATGCACAGTCTGGCCAACATGCTGGCGCGTGCACTGTGGATCTGGCAGACGCAGAAGCAGTATCAGCAGATGCTGCTGATTGAAGAGCGCGCCACCATTGCGCGCGAGCTGCACGATTCGCTGGCGCAGTCGCTCTCTTTTCTGCGTATCCAGCTGACGCTGCTGCGGCGTAATGTCGATAGCAGCCAGCCGCAGGCACAGGCGATCATCGCCGATTTTGATCGCGCGCTGGCCGAGGCCTATCAGCAGCTGCGCGAGCTGCTCACCACCTTCCGCCTGAGCATTGAACAGGCCGATTTAGTGCAGGCGATGCAGGCGATGATCGCCCCGCTGCAGGAGCAGTCGCAGGCGGCGATTACCTTTGACTATCAGCCTGGCCTGCAAACGCTGGATGCCCAGCAGCAGGTGCACGTGCTGCAGATTGCGCGCGAGGCGCTGCTCAATGCAATTCGTCACGCGCAGGCGCAGCAGATTCAGATTCGCTATCAGCGTGTCGCTGATGATGAGCACCTGCTGACCATCGAAGATGACGGTTGCGGTATCAACAGCGTGGAAGAGCCGCCGGGCCACTACGGGCTGACCATCATGGCCGAGCGCGCGGCGCGTCTCGCCGGCAGCTTACTGATTACCCCGCAGGCGCAGGGCACCTGCGTCACGCTGCGTTTTCCCGCCCGCCCCGCGCACCGGCTGGCTTAACGCATTACACTTAGCAAATGGATTGAAACTCAGGAGAACCTATGGCTCACCCTTCCCTGTCTATTATGATCGTTGACGATCATCCGCTGATGCGTCGCGGTATCCGCCAGTTGCTGGCGCTGGAACCGCGTCTGGAAGTGGTGGCTGAGGCGAATAACGGTACCGAAGCACTGGCCGAAGCGCGCCGTCTGGCACCGGATGTGATTCTGCTCGATCTGAATATGAAGGGCATGTCCGGGCTGGATACGCTGAAAGCGCTGCGCCACGAGGGCGTCGCGGCACGCATTCTGGTACTGACAGTGTCCGACGCGCGCAGCGATATTTACGCCATGGTGGATGCCGGTGCCGATGGCTATCTGCTTAAAGACAGCGAACCGGAACTGCTGCTGGCGCAGGTAATGCGCGGCGCACAGGGCGAGAACGTGTTCAGCGAGGTGGTGGCAGAATATCTGGCGACCCGCCAGCCCAGCGCTAATCCGTTCAGACAGCTGACCGAGCGCGAGCTGGATGTGTTGCAGGAAGTGGCGCGCGGCTTATCCAACAAAGAGATTGCCGCCACGCTGCATATTTCGGAAGAAACGGTAAAGGTGCACATCCGCAACCTGCTGCGTAAGCTCGACGTCCGTTCCCGCGTTGCGGCAACGGTGCTGTGGCTGGAGAGTCGCAATGTGTGAGTGCGCACATAAAGCTGCTGCGACTTTTACACTTTCTCCATAATTTATCCACGATTCCCTAATTTGCCCCGCGTACAGTAAGCAGCAGCCGGAGTTTTCAGGATCGCCCTTGCACTCCGCCAGCGTGAAGCGCAGCGTGCGACACGCTTTTACTAATAACAAGTACAAAGTACGCAGCTGAGGAGTGTCGGTTTCATGTCGAACTTTTTTATCGACCGCCCCATTTTTGCCTGGGTGCTGGCTATTTTGCTGTGCCTGTGTGGCACGCTGGCCATTATCTCGCTGCCGGTGGAACAGTATCCGGATCTCGCGCCGCCTAACGTGCGCATCACCGCCAACTATCCCGGCGCATCCGCGCAGACGCTGGAAAACACCGTCACCCAGGTTATCGAGCAGAATATGACGGGGATCGATAACCTGATGTACATGTCCTCGAACAGCAGCAACACCGGCCAGGCGCAGATCACCCTCACCTTTACCGCCGGCACTAACCCGGATGAAGCGCGGCAACAGGTACAGAATCAGCTGCAGAGCGCGCTGCGCAAACTGCCGGCGGCGGTGCAGTCGCAGGGCGTCACGGTAAACAAAACCGGCGACAGCAACATTCTGATGATCGCCTTTGTCTCCACCGACGGCAGCATGGATAAACAGGATATTGCCGATTACGTTGCCAGTAACATTCAGGATCCGCTCAGCCGCATCGACGGCGTCGGCCAGGTCGATGCCTACGGCTCGCAATACGCCATGCGCATCTGGCTCGATCCCAACAAGCTGATTAACTACGCGCTAACCACCGACGATGTGGTCAGCGCCATCGAATCGCAGAACACCCAGGTGGCGGTCGGCCAGGTCGGCGGGTTGCCGTCGGTGGACAAACAGGCGCTGAACGCTACGGTTAACGCCCAGTCAATGCTACAGACGCCCGCGCAGTTTCGCGCCATTACGCTGAAAACCAACACCGACGGTTCAGTGGTGACGCTCGGCGACGTGGCCACCATTGCCATGGGCGCCGAAAAGTATGACTTTCTGAGCCGCTATAACGGCCAGCCGGCCTCCGGTCTCGGCATCAAGCTGGCCTCCGGCGCTAACGAGATGAACACCGACAAGCTGGTGCGCGCCCGTATTGCCGAACTGGCGCAATACTTCCCGCACGGGCTGGAAGCCAAAGTGGCGTTTGAAACCACGCCGTTCGTCAAAGCCTCCATTAAGGACGTGGTGAAAACGCTGCTGGAAGCGATCCTGCTGGTGTTTCTGGTGATGTACCTGTTCCTGCAAAACTTCCGCGCCACGTTGATCCCCACCATTGCTGTGCCGGTGGTGCTGCTCGGTACCTTTGCGGTGCTGTACGCCTGCGGCTTCAGTATTAACACCCTGACCATGTTCGCCATGGTGCTGGCCATCGGGCTGCTGGTGGATGATGCTATCGTGGTGGTGGAAAACGTTGAGCGCATCATGAGCGAAGAGGGATTATCGCCGCGGGCCGCCACGCGTAAATCGATGGGGCAGATTCAGGGTGCGCTGGTGGGCATCGCGCTGGTGCTGTCCGCGGTGTTTGTGCCGATGGCGTTCTTTGGCGGCACCGTGGGCGCTATCTATCGCCAGTTCTCCATCACCATTGTCTCGGCGATGGTGCTGTCGGTGCTGGTGGCGATGATTCTGACGCCCGCGCTGTGCTCCACGCTGCTCAAACCGCTGGCGCAGGGCCAGCACCATGGCCGGCGCGGATTTTTCGGCTGGTTTAACCGTCACTTCAATGCCAGCGCCGAACGCTACGAGCGCGGCGTGGCGCGCATTCTGCTGAAGAGCGGCCGCTGGCTGCTGCTCTACCTGGCGATTATCGGCGTGATGGCATTCCTGTTTATTCGTCTGCCTACCTCCTTCCTGCCGCTGGAAGATCGCGGCGTATTTCTTACTCAGGTACAACTGCCGCCGGGCTCGACGCTGCAGCAAACCTCGCAGGTGGTGGCAAAGGTTGAGGATTATTACCTGACTGCCGAAAAGGACAATGTGCTGTCGGTGTTCTCCACCATCGGTGCCGGTCCGGGCGGTAACGGACAAAACGTGGCGCGCCTGTTTGTGCGTCTGAAGGACTGGGAGCAGCGGCCAGGTCGCGATCGCACCTCGTTTGCCATCATCGATCGCGCCACCGCAGCCTTCAAAAAGATCAAAGAGGCACGCGTCATCGCCAGCAGTCCACCGGCGATCACCGGCATGGGCAGCTCCTCCGGCTTTGATATGGAGTTGCAGGATCACGGCGGCATCGGGCATACCGAGCTGATGGCGATGCGCGATCGGCTGCTGGCGCTGGCCGACAACAATCCGGCGCTGTCGCGCGTGCGCCACAACGGGCTCGACGACAGCCCGCAGCTGCAGATTGATGTCGACCAGCGCAAAGCGCAGGCGCTCGGCGTGTCGCTGGATACCATCAACGACACCCTGACCACCGCCTGGGGCTCAACCTACGTGAATGATTTTCTCGATCGCGGCCGCGTGAAGAAGGTCTACGTCCAGGCCGCACCGGAATTCCGCATGCTGCCAGGCGACATTAACAAATGGTATGTGCGCAACAACAGTGGCGGCATGGTGCCGTTCTCCGCTTTCGCCACCAGCCACTGGGAGACCGGTTCACCGCGTCTTGAACGCTATAACGGCTATTCGTCGCTGGAGATTGTCGGCGAGGCGGCTAACGGCGTCAGCAGCGGCACGGCGATGGATGAGATGGAGAAACTGGTGGCGCAGCTGCCGCTCGGCGTTGGCTTCCAGTGGACCGGTGCCTCCTATCAGGAGCGTCTCTCCGGCTCGCAGGCACCGGCGCTGTATGCAATTTCGCTGCTGGTAGTGTTCCTGTGCCTCGCGGCGCTGTACGAGAGCTGGTCGATTCCGTTCTCGGTGATGCTGGTGGTGCCGCTGGGCGTGGTGGGCGCGCTGGTCGCCACCTGGCTGCGCGGACTGGAGAATGACGTCTACTTTCAGGTCGGGCTGCTGACGGTGATTGGTCTGTCGGCCAAGAATGCGATCCTGATCGTCGAGTTCGCCAATGAGATCAACAGCAAAGGGCGTGAACTGCTGGAGTCGACGCTGGAGGCATCGCGACAGCGCCTGCGGCCGATTCTGATGACCTCGCTGGCCTTTATTTTCGGCGTGCTGCCGATGGCGATCAGCAGCGGTGCCGGTTCCGGCAGCCAGCATGCGGTCGGTACTGGCGTGATGGGCGGCATGATCTCCGCCACGGTACTGGCGATCTTCTTTGTGCCGCTGTTCTTTGTGCTGGTGCGCCGCCGCTTCCCGCTGCGGGCAAAGCCGCACGACTGAGGCTAACTCCGGGCAAATAAAAAGCCGCCATGATGAATGGCGGCTTTATTGATGTGTGCGGTAAGAATAACAGCAAGTTGGGAAGTGCCCTGCTTTTCTCTTCACGAATTACTTACGTAACATCGCTTCGATAAATTCTTTCCAGTTCCCCAGTTCGTGTTCAACCATAATACCCTCTCTTCTTGTAGTGGCGATTTTACGCCGTTTTTTTCTACAGGTGAATACGTTTCCACCTCTCATCACTATCGGCAACTACCACAGAAAGCTTGAATTTGCCGAAACTGCGGACTGACGCACATTTCAGCAACCTGTTAATGCGACTCATAAAAGCGCGGACTTAATCCGTCAGGCCCGTTTTTGCCGCCTAAGATAATTCTTAGATCGCTAATGATGCCGCAGGCGACAATTTCGCAGGTAAGTGAAAGCGTTTACTGGCCCTGATTAGCGGCGTTTATTGGCGTCGCGGCGAGATGAAAAACAGCGCTGCTGCGCGTCTGACCTCACAGCCCACGGCGCGCTATGATAAACTCGCGCTTTATTTAACACAGGACGGGAATACGCGATGACAGCGCAGTGGGTGATGTACGGAATTAAGAATTGCGACACCATAAAAAAAGCACGCAACTATTTGAGCACTTCCGGCATCGACTTTCATTTTCATGATTATCGCGCTGACGGGCTGGATGCGGCACTGCTGCAATCCTTTATCGACCAGCTGGGGTATGACGTGCTGCTGAACACGCGCGGCACCACCTGGCGTCAGTTGCCGGAAGCGGAACGCGATGCCATCCGCGATGCGGCCAGCGCCAAAGCGCTGATGCTGGCGCACCCGGCGCTGATCAAACGTCCGGTGCTGGCGGCGCCAGACGGTACATTGCTGGTGGGTTTCAAAGAACCCGTTTATCACGCCTTTTTTCAGGAGAAGTCATAACATGTTCTGTCCGGTTATTGAGCTGGCTCAGCAGCTTATTCGTCGCCCCTCGCTTAGTCCGGATGACGCCGGTTGCCAGGCCATGTTAATTGCGCGCCTGGAGGCGATTGGTTTCCACGTCGAGCCGATGCACATTGGCGATACGCTTAACTTCTGGGCCACGCGCGGCCAGGGCGAAACGCTGGCCTTTGCCGGGCACACCGATGTGGTGCCGCCGGGCGATGCCAACCGCTGGATCAGCCCGCCGTTTGAACCGTCGATTCGCGACGGCATGCTGTTTGGCCGTGGCGCCGCGGACATGAAAGGCTCGCTGGCGGCGATGGTGGTGGCGGCTGAGCGCTTCGTTGCTGCTCATCCCAATCATGCTGGCCGGCTGGCGTTTCTCATCACTTCCGATGAAGAAGCCAGCGCCGTCAACGGTACGGTAAAAGTGGTTGAGCGCCTGATGGCGCGCAACGAACGTATGGATTACTGCCTCGTCGGCGAACCGTCGAGCACCGAAGTGGTCGGCGACGTGGTGAAGAATGGCCGTCGCGGCTCCATGACCGCCAATCTGACCATTCACGGCGTGCAGGGCCACGTGGCGTATCCGCATCTGGCTGATAACCCGGTACATCGCGCAATGCCGGCGCTCAACGAGCTGGTGGCGACCGAGTGGGATCAGGGCAATGAGTTCTTCCCGCCGACCAGCATGCAGATCGCCAACATGCAGGCGGGAACCGGCAGTAACAATGTGATCCCCGGCGAGTTTTTCGTGCAGTTTAACTTCCGCTTCAGCACCGAACTGACCGATCAGATGATCAAAGATCGCGTGGCGGCGCTGCTCGATCGCCACCAGCTGCGCTACACGCTGGAGTGGAATGTGTCCGGTCAGCCATTCCTGACTTCACGCGGCAAGCTGGTGGATGCGGTCGTCAACGCCGTGGCGCACTATAATGAGATCAAGCCGCAGCTGTTAACCACCGGCGGCACCTCTGACGGGCGCTTTATTGCCCGCATGGGCGCGCAGGTGGTGGAGCTCGGCCCGGTGAATGCCACTATTCATAAGATCAATGAGTGCGTGAAAGCCTCGGATTTGCAGCTGCTGAGCCGGATGTATCAGCGCATTATGGAACAGCTGATCGCCTGATGGCACCTTGAAGGAGAAACCTCATGGAATGGTTAAAAGAGTACTGGTGGGTGATTGTGATTCTGCTGATGGTGGGCGTGCTGATGAACGTCTATAAAGACCTGAAGCGCATCGATCATAAAAAATATATGGATAACAAACCGGATCTGCCACCGCATCGCGATTTCAACGATAAGTGGGACGATGACGACGACTGGCCGAAGAAGAAGTAGTCGCCGCTGATCGTTTAAAGTACAAGGTCGCCCCGCACGGCGACCTTTGTTTTATGGCGCGCCGGTCTCACACCATCATCACCACATCGTCGTCGCCCGGCTTCGCCCCGCTCAGCGCCTCATCAAAATAGCGGCGCGGCACGGTATAGCGCAGGTGATTCAGCGCCAGCTGCATGCTGCGTTCATCAATTGCGTGCGGCAGATCGTCAACGATATCCAGCGTCACATCGCCGCCCAACGCGGTTAAGCGCTGCATCGCCGCTTCTGCATGCTGCATCGGCACCTGCTCGTCATAATCGCCGTGAATCAGGTGGATAGTGTTGCGCGTGCTGGCCTGCTCCGGCAGTGTGACGTAGCGGCCGCTAAAGGCCACCACGCGTCCCGCCAGATCCGGCTGGGCTTTTACGCCTTCCAGCACCATGGTGCCGCCCTGCGAAAAACCGACCAGCGCGGTGGCTTCCGGCCGCACGCCGCTCTGCTGCTGCCAGTGACGCACCGACTCGACAAAGGACGGCATCACCGCATCCACGCCCTGCTGCTGCGAGCGGTCGTGTTCCGGTATCTCGGCATACCACTGGCGGCCCTGCGGCGCGCTGGCCGGATAAGGTGCGCCCACCGACACCACCTGCGCCTGCGGAAACGCCTGCGCGAACCAGCTGCCAATCTGCGCCATCGAATCGGGGTTGTCGTTCACGCCGTGATACAGCAAAAACAGCTGCGCGGCGTTATCCGGTTGCTGAACAATTACATATCGTAGTGCCATAACGTCCTCCTCAAATCACTATACGCCGCTGACGGCAAAGTGATATTGGGAAAATTTGAACGAGATAATGGATTTATTGCAATGTGCCGAGGCGCTGCTGCCAGTGCTGCGCGGCAGCGGCATCCAGCATGATGAGTGCGTCAGCCGCCTCCGCGCGCAGCCTGAGCATCAGCGCTTTACGCCCGCTCACGCCGGCCAGCCGTGCCGCTTCACTCAGCGTTTGTTTTTGTTGCAGTATGGCACACAGCAACGGTGGCGATGCGACACCCGCCAGCCGCTGCAGCACCGGATAGCTGGCTTCATAGGGCCGCTGCGCCCAGGCAAACGCGGCCAGCAGCGGCCAGTCGTCGGCGCTGAGGGATTGATGGTCGGCGGACGACAGGGTCAGCGGCACCGCGATCAGCTTTTGCAGCCACGGCCAGTCGCGCGCCAGACGCTGCGCGGCGCGCTGCTGCAGGGCTTCACCGGCTGGCGTCAGCGCACAAATCGCCATCGCCGCATAGCAACCGCTGCTGGCTTCGCGCTGTGAACCGATACGCACCAGGGTAAAGCCGCAGGCGCGCCAGAACTGCCACAGCGCTGCGGTGTAGCCAAAGCTCACCGACAGATAGTCCGCGCCCTGCGCCTGCTGCCGCGCCGTCGCCACCAGCGCACCACCAATACCGCGCTGGCGCTGTGCGGCCTGCACGGCAATGCGGCTGATGCGCAGCGAACGTAACGTCGCCGCTTCAGTAAAACCGGCATGTGCCGCTAATGACTGCGCCACCAGATTGCCGCGCGGACGACGTAAGCCGGCCCACACCGCCTGCGCCAGCGCGGCATCCAGCCCGCCCTCTTCCACCAGCCACAGCGCGCCGGTGACCTGCTGTGGCTGCCCGGCCAGCCAGAAATGCATGCCGGGTGCATCCAGCATACGTCGCAGATCGAGCGGCGAGGTGCGATAGTGGGCGCTCGCCAGCAGACGATAGCCGGCCTGTAAGGCGTCGGCGTGCTGCGCGGGCGTGGCGGCAAAAATCGTTGTCTGCGCGGGTGCTTCGCAGGCTTCGGCCTCAGCAAACAGCAGCGCCGCGCTCAGCCACTGCTCCAGCGGATCCTGCGCCGACCAGCGCAGCGGCTCATCCAGCGGGAAGTAGCGCACCTGCGGCAGCGTGGCGCAGAAACGCAGCATGAAACCGCGCCCGGTACCTTCGTAGCCCTGCACCGTGGTGGTCAGCAAAACGCGCGGAAAACGCTGCACCAGCTGCTGTAACAGCGGCGCGGGGATGGCCGCGGCCTCATCCACAATCAGCCATTCCGCCAGCGGCTGAGCCTCCTGCGGCTGAGCGAGAATCGCATCCGGGGCCATAAAGCTAAACTGCTCAGCGGCGAACTGCGCCAGCACGTCCGTCGCGGCTTTGGCCGGCGCCGTCACCAGCGCGCTTTGCGTCTGGCGCGCCAGCATCCCCGCCAGCGCCGATTTACCGCGACCGCGCGGGGCGATGATCACCGCGACACCGGGCGGCATGGCGCACAGCTGGCGGACAATCTGCGCCTGCTGCTCGGGGGCGCGACATTGCCACGGCGCGAAGGGCTGCGGCGCCGGCAGGCGCGGCGTCTGGTGCTGACGCAGCAGCATCACCTGCGCATCCAGCAGGATATGCTGTTGCAGATGGTGGATGAAATGCGGCGTGGCGATGGGCTGGTCGACATCGGCCCAGCGCAGGCTGTCGCGATCGGGCTGCGCCGGCCAGGCGTTCCAGTCTGGCGTCAGTAACAGCAGCCAGCTGCCGGCCCGCAGCGTCCCGGCCAGCGCGGCGAACGCTTCCGCGTGAAAGCCGTGGCGCGCATCGAAAATGGCATGCCGGAATTCCCGGCCCAGCAGGGTACGCAGCGCCGCAGGCGCGACGCGCTGCGGGAAGTCATCGCTGTCGCTGACAGTTAACCAGTCACCGGGCAGTGCGGCCTGCCATGTGGCCGCCTCATGGCGCGCCCAGCCAGCTTCACCGGCTATTACGCACAGACGGCGGATACCGGCTTGCTGCATCGCCGCCGTCAGTTCAGCGTGCAACATCAGTTACTGGCGAAGGTGTTGCACTGGCCCGGATTGCCGCTGTCAAAACCGCGTTTGAACCAGGTGTAGCGCTGCTGTGAGGTGCCGTGAGTGAAGCTGTCCGGCACTACGCGCCCCTGACTTTGCTGCTGCAGACGATCGTCGCCAATCGCCTCGGCGGCGTTCAGCGCTTCCTGCAAATCGCCCACCTCAAGAATGTTCTCCTGCTGCATATAGTGACCCCAGACGCCAGCAAAGCAGTCCGCCTGCAGCTCCATCTTCACCGACAGTTGATTCACCTGCGCCTGCGTAGCGCCCTGCTGCATCTGGCGCACTTTGGGTTCGATACCCAGCAGTTTCTGCACGTGATGCCCTACTTCGTGAGCGATGACATAACCCTGGGCAAAATCCCCCCCGGCTCCGAGTTTGGTTTTCATGTCGTCATAGAAGGAGAGATCGATATATACCGTCTGATCGGCCGGGCAGTAGAACGGCCCCATTGCCGACTGGCCGGTACCGCAGTTAGTGCGCGTTGCACCGCGATACATCACCAGCTTTGGCGGTGCGTATTGTTTGCCCATCTGCTGGAACAGTTTGCCCCAGGTATCTTCGGTGGTGGCGAGGATTACCGAGGTGAATTTGGCCGCCTCGTTATCCTGCGCCGAATTGACCTGACGCTGCTGCTGTTGCGACACCGGCGCGCCGCCTTCCAGCAGCGCGGTGAGGTCGTAGCCGTAATAGCCAGCGACCGCGACCACAATCAGCAGAATAATGCCGCCCTTGCCGCGCGGCAGACGAATCTGGCGTCCGCCAGAAGCTAAAACCCGGCGAATCGCCGCGACGATCTTCCACATTGTCGCTTTCACGACGCCCTTGCCAGCGCATGGCCTGCTCCTGTTATCAATGACTTTTGCATGATTTTAGTTGGCGGCAGAGGTTAGTACCAGCAATGCGATGCCAGCGGAGCGAGATTGCGCGCAGGGCGCAGCGTGAAGGCCGTAAACAGACAATAAAAAAGGCCGCCAGCCAGGGCGACCTTCATGCGCTGAGAGGTTTGCGTCCGAACTACCTTGACGCACACCGGCAGAGGCTTAGTCCAGTTTGACACCCAGACGGTGTGCCACTTCTTCGTACGCTTCGATCAGGCCGCCGAGGCTCTGACGGAAACGGTCTTTGTCCATCTTGTCCATGGTCTCTTTGTCCCACAGACGCGCGCCGTCTGGCGAGAATTCGTCGCCCAGCGTCACTTCACCTTTGAACAGACCGAACTCCAGCTTGAAGTCCACCAGAATCAGGCCGGCATCATCAAACAGTTTGCTCAGCACTTCGTTGGCTTTGAAGGTCAGCTCCTGCATGCGCGCCAGGTTAGCCTTGCTCACCCAGCCAAAGGTTTCGCAGTACGATTCGTTGACCATCGGGTCGTGTTTGGCGTCATCTTTCAGGAAGAGATCAAACAGCGGTGGATTGAGCAGCATGCCCTCTTCCACGCCCAGACGTTTCACCAGCGATCCGGCCGCCCGGTTGCGCACCACGCACTCTACCGGCACCATCTCCAGCTTTTTCACCAGCGCTTCGTTATCAGAAAGCAGCGCTTCCATCTGGGTCGGAATGCCCGCTTCCTGCAGTTTGGTCATGATGAAATGGTTGAACTTGTTGTTCACCATCCCTTTGCGATCAAACTGCTCGATTCGTGCACCGTCTCCTGCTGACGTATCGTTGCGGAATTCAAGTACCAGCAGATCCGGATTGTCGGTGCTGTATACGGTTTTCGCTTTACCGCGATACAACTCAGCTCGCTTTTGCATCTTGTTAACTCCAAACATGAAAGAACCCGTGTTCAGCGGTGTTTCACCGCGCGATGACTGCCTGACGCAATCGTTTACCTCGCCGGGCGCTATTATGCCAAAACCAAAACAAAAAGGCCGGAGAATCTCCGGCCTTTATTGCATTTATTTGTTCAGTGCGCCCTGCAGGACCGCCACCAGCGCATCATTCTGCGCCTGGGTGAGTACGTGTCCTTTCGGATCGATGAACTGCAGGCTGCTGCGGTTATCGAGATCGCCCACCTGCAACTTGTAGTCGCCGTTTGGCAGTTCCGGATCTTTCGCGTCGATGGCGTCAAACGCGCTGCTGCCCGGCTGCTTGTAGGTCACTTTCAGACTGCCCTGCGAGCGGTTGTCATCGGTAACTTCCATGCCCATACGCTTCAGCGCCGCCGGCAGGCGCTGCCAGGTGACGTTAAACGGTGAGCGCAGCACCAGCAGTGGCAGGCCGGTGTCGTCCGCGCCGCTCTGGACATCAATCTGTCCGCTGGCACGTCCGGCAGCCGCATCCTGGCTGGCGGTATCGATCTTATCCAGACCGGTGCTGATGTCATTCAGCATCTGACCGGTATAGCGCTGAACCTGGACCGGCGTGGTGACCGTCTGGCCCTGCTGCTGCAGTTCCAGCAGACGTACGGTCAGCACCTGCTGATATCCCTGGTTCTGCACGCTGATCTGGTAACGGCCGCGATACTGGTTATCTTCGTCAGCACGGTTCCACTGTACCCAGTCGGTGGTGAGCTGCTGCGCCGCATCATCACGCTGGGCAACCGGGAATTTGTACGACTGCACCACGTTCACCACCTGCGACCAGATGGAGCCACGGCTGCTGTCAACCGCCAGCACGCCGGTATTACCGGTGAACTGCGCGCGGGTGCCGTTCATCAGCGCCAGCGGCTGCGCCGGCGGACGGATGTCGAGCTCTTTACCCAGCGCGCCTTTCGCCACGCTGTGCGGCACATCGTAATCACCATTCTGCAGCGGCAGAATCATGCCCGCCGGGGCTTTTAAATCATGCAGTTCAGGCGCCTGCAGGTAAGATTCATCACCGCTGACCTGGCGCTTATAACGCTGATCGCTGGAACAAGCTGTTAGCAGCATCAGGGTGGAGAGGCCCACCACGGTTGCCAGCGTCGAGCGCTTAACTGAATAACTCATTGATTCTCCCTAAATTATCGCAGACCCGCCTGGATCAGCGCCTGCGCGGTTTTCGCCTGACCGGCTTCGGTCAGCGGCGTCATCGGCAAGCGCAGCGTGTCATCGGCGATTAATCCTAGCTGTTTCGCGGCCCATTTCACCGGGATAGGATTCGGTTCACAGAAAAGCGTCTGGTGCAGGTGCATCAGACGCTGATTCAGGCGACGCGCTTCGGCAAATTTGCCCTCTTGTGCCAGCGCACAGAGTTCAACCATTTCACGTGCTGCAATGTTAGCCGTGACCGAAATAACGCCTTTGCCGCCCAGTTGCATGGAGTCCAGCGCTGTCGCGTCATCACCGCTGACAATAATGAACTCATCTCCAACCAGCTGTTGGATCTGCGAAATACGCGATAAGTTCCCGGTGGCCTCTTTGATTCCGATAATATTTTTGATTTCAGCCAGGCGGGCAACGGTTTCCGGCAGCATGTCACAGCCGGTGCGTGACGGGACGTTATACAGCATCTGGGGCAGATCGGTGCTTTCGGCGATCGCTTTGAAGTGCTGGTACAGACCTTCCTGCGTCGGACGGTTGTAGTACGGGGTCACGGTGAGGCAGCCGACTACGCCGGTGCCGGTAAAGCGTTTTGTCAGAGAGATCCCTTCGGCGGTGGCATTCGCGCCGGTCCCGGCAATCACGGGAATGCGGCCATCGGCCAGCTCCAGGGTTTGCATCACCACATCGCCATGCTCTTCATGGCTGAGGGTCGCGGATTCGCCGGTGGTGCCAACAGAAACAATCGCCGCCGTACCGCTGGCGACATGATAATCAATCAGTTTTTTCAGACTTGCGCGGCAGACATCACCTTTTTCATTCAAAGGCGTAATGAGCGCAACAATACTTCCGGTGAACATGGGCTATCCCCTCGACAAACAAGTGCCTCATGTTACGTTTTCCGCCGAAAGAAAAGCAAGCGAGCCACGCCATTACCGCGCTTGTCAGCAGTTTTTTTTATGTTTACCTTATGGTTATTAGCGAACGTACAGGAAACGCCATTTTGCCGCAGTCACAGCCGCACCATCTGGTGATCACCGCTCTGGGCGTTGATCGTCCGGGTATCGTCAATACCATTACCCGCCACGTCAGCAGCTGCGGTTGCAATATTGAAGACAGCCGCCTGGCGATGCTGGGCGACGAGTTCACCTTTATTATGCTGCTCTCCGGCAGCTGGAACGCCATTACCCTGATTGAATCGACCCTGCCGATGAAGGGTGCCGAGCTGGAGCTGCTGATCGTGATGAAGCGCACCAATGCGCGCGTCACGCCGCCGATGCCCGCCACCGTCTGGGTACAGGTGGAAGTGCCGGACTCACCGCATATCATCGAACGCTTCACCGATCTGTTCGATAAACATCAGATGAACATCGCCGAGCTGGTGTCGCGCATTACGCCCGCCCAGGACGACGAGCCGCCGGTGCTCTATATTCAGATGACCGCGCACAGCCCGGCGAATCATGCCAGCGCGCCGTTTGAGCAGGCTTTCCATCGGCTGTGCGAAGAACTGCATGCACAAGGTTCAATTCGCCTCTATAGTGTCACCGACGACGCGCACAGCGCCGTCTGAATCAGGCTCCGGGTTATTCCGCCACACACTCTGCCGCGCCGGCATACCGTGTAGTGAAATAACCCTGAGGTAAACTCCACCTGGCGCTTTTGCCGCTGATGGTGTATTACCCACAGCATGAAGAAAAAAATGGAGAGTTGTGATGAATCCACTGAAAGCCGGTGACACCGCACCGAAATTTAGCTTGCCCGATCAGGATGGCGAACAAGTAAATTTGGCCGACTTCCAGGGACAGCGCGTTCTGGTCTATTTCTACCCGAAAGCCATGACGCCGGGCTGCACCACGCAGGCATGTGGTCTGCGCGATAACATGGATGATTTAAAGAAGGCGGGCGTGGAAGTGCTGGGCATCAGCACCGACAAGCCGGAAAAACTGTCTCGCTTTGTCGAGAAAGAACTACTCAACTTCACCCTGCTGTCGGATGAAGATCATCAGGTTTGCGAGCAGTTTGGCGTCTGGGGTGAGAAGACCTTTATGGGGAAAACCTACGACGGCATTCACCGCATCAGCTTCCTGATTGGCGGCGATGGCAAAGTGGAGAAGGTGTTCGACGATTTTAAAACCTCGAACCACCACGATATCGTGCTTGATTACCTGAAATCAGCCTGATTACCAACGGGTGCCCGCCAGGCACCCGTTTTTTTATCCTGCTGTGACGCTGCCCGGTTAATAACGCGAAACCGTGCTGGCCAGCGCTTCCTGCCCGGCGATCACCACGCAGTTACGTCCGGCGTTTTTCGCCTGATACAGCGCATCATCGGCCTGCTTCAGAATCTGTTCCTGACTGCCGTGCGTCGGCTGCCAGCTGGCGATACCAATCGAAATCGTGATCTGCCCGACCGGATCAATCCAGCCGCCGGCAATGCTGGTGCGCACGCGCTCCGCAATCACCCGCGCTTCATCAGGGGCGGTGGCGGGTAGCAGCATCAGAAACTCTTCGCCGCCGTTGCGGCACACCACGTCGGTCTGACGCGCGCTCTGGCGCAGCGTGCGCGCCACCTGTTTGATCACCTCGTCGCCAACATCATGCCCGAAGTTATCATTCACCCGCTTGAAGTGGTCAATATCCAGCGCCAGCACGGCAAACGGCTGCTGCATGGTATCGAAATAGTCGAGCACCGCGCTCAGGCCGCGGCGATTGAGCAGGCTGGTCATGGGATCGCTCTGCACCTCTGACTTAAGCCGGCCGATTTTATCCTGCACCAGACCAATGCCGGTGAGCAGCGCGCGCTTCACCTGCGCCGCTTCAAAGTACCAGGCGCGGATCACGCCAATTTCCCCGGAAACGCCCTGGGTATCCATCTGGCTGGCTTTACGCGCCAGCTGCCACAGCGGCAAGGCGATCAGCCGGGCCAGAATCACCGCCACCAGCAGCGTCAGCAGCGCAAACGGCACCGAATTCTTCAGCACCTGGAGCAGCAGCCCGGAGAGCGGCGCCAGCGTGACGTTTGTCGGTTTAAGCGCCACCACCATCCAGCCGGTGGTGGGCACCACAGCGTAGCCCGCCAGCTTCGCGGTACCCTCTTCCGTCAGCTGAACTTCGCCATTGCTGTGCTCCTGGCGCTGACGATCGCTGACGATGCCCGGCACGTTTTTGCCAATCAGCTGATTGTTCTGGTGATACAGCACGCGGTTTTCGCGATCCAGCACGTAAACATGGGTGCCGTCACGATAGTACTGCTCGCCGAGCAGCACGTTAAGAATGCTTTTTTTCTTCAGATAAATAGTGCCGCCGACGTAGCCAAGATAGCGCCCATCGGTGCTCCACACCGGCCAGGAAACAAACACCAGCAGGTTATTGGTGGCAGAAATGGTGGGCCGGCTGACCATCGGCTGGCGCTGCGCCAGCGCTTCGCGCGAAGACTGGCTGGTGAGCTGCATGCCTTTCAGCATCAGCGATTCCGGCGAAATGGCTTTAATCACGCCGTTGCTGTCGACAATCGCCACCGAGTTAAAGCTGCTGGTCTGTTCGCGCAGTCGGTTCACTTCCTGCTGCAGCAGTTCGGGATTGTCGAAATCTTTACCCAGTTGATTGGCGCTGTAGTGCAGCTGCGACTGCGCCAGCTGGAAAAACACTTCGGTGGTGGCCGCCAGTTTGGTGGCGTAAGCGCGATTGGCTTCAAGGGTGCTTTCGATCAGCACCATGCGCTGTACGCGCCAGGTGGCGTACAGCGTATTAGCCAGTGTAATGACGATACTGGTGATCGCCAGCAGCGCAATCAGCGTGCGCAGATCAGTTTTTGGCCGGATGCGCGTTAACATGGCGCAACCGCCCTGGTGAGTAGCTTCATAAGTTAGCGTGCCTGACTATCTTGTTATAATTGGAGGTGTTTACCCTGGTGAGGTAACAGACAATTGTACACCTCTGAGCCAAATTGACTACGACGCAGCCCCTCAGGAACGCTTTTTTATTGTGCTATTACTGGTGCTAATCAATTAAACCCTGCGCATCGTAAAACGGCCACGGTCCTGGATAATCGCCGATCGCGCACAGATGCGTACTCATCCCCTGCTGCGGCTGCCAGCGATGCAGCAGAAAACCGGGCGGTTCCAGCACAAAGTTCGCCGGACCGTGGTCACGCAAATCCAGTGCCACCTGATGCGACACACCGGGCGCCACGCAGGCCAGCGTGCCGGCAAAACGCGCCTGCACCGAGCGGTGCAGGTGACCGCTCAACACCCGTTCCACCTGGGGATGCTGACCAACGATGGCAGCCAGCGCCGCCGGATTGCGCAGCGGCTGCCGATCCATATGGCCAATGCCGCTCAGGAACGGCGGATGATGCAGCAGCACCAGCGTCGGCAAATCCGGTTCACGCGCCAGCTGCTCTGCCAGCCATTGCAGCTGTGCGTCATCGACGTAGCCCCATGGCTGATGCGGTACGCTGGAGTCGAGCGCCAGCAGCTGCAGATGATTCACACGCATCTGCCAGTTGAGCGTTTCGCCGTGCTGCAGGTAGTGATGCTCCGGAAACGCGGCGCGCAGCTGCTGGCGATCGTCGTGATTGCCCGGCATCAGCAGGAACGGCAGCTGCAGATGGCGCAGCGCCTCGCGCAGCGTCTGGTACTCTTCCGCAGTGCCAAAATCCACCAGGTCGCCGGTAATCACCACCGTATCCGGTCGCGGCACCAGCTGATTCAGCGTGTCGATCACCCGCAGCAGCGCAGCGTGCGTATCCACTTTTTTATAGGAGAGACGGCCATGGGCCTTGATGTGTAAATCGCTGATTTGCGCAATCAGCGTCATTGCGTCAGTCACAACAGCTCCTTATCAGGCAGAAAAGTGCAGCGCGGCATCCTGCGCCAGCGTCCAGCTTACCGGCTGGCCGGCGTGCCAGGCTTCGCGCGCGTGGCGATCAACCTGGATCGGCGCCGCCAGCCCGATATCAATACTCAGCCGCTGCGCAGCGCCGAGAAAGGTGGTGCCGAGGATGAAACCGGGGCGTGCGTAGCGCTGGTCCGCCGCCAGCAGCACATCCTCAGGGCGGCAGAAATGCTGCGGATTGCCACGCGCATCGACCCCGACACAGTTAATCGCGCCGACAAAATCCGCGACAAACTGTGACGCCGGGCGCTGGTAAATATTTTGCGGCGTATCAATTTGCACCAGACGCCCCTGCTCCATCACCGCAATGCGATCGCCCAGCGCCATCGCTTCCTGCTGATCGTGCGTGACGTACACGGCGGTGATCGCCAGCTGTTTCAGCAGCGCGCCAATCTCCAGCCGCAGCCGGTCGCGCAGGCGCGCATCGAGCGCCGCCAGCGGCTCATCAAACAGCAGCACCTTCGGACGCGCCGCCAGCGCACGAGCCAGCGCTACGCGCTGCTTTTGACCGCCCGACAGCTTGTCGATGCTGCGCTGCGCCAGCGCGCTGAGATCCACCAGGGCCAGCATCTCCTGCACGCGCGCGTCGCGTTCGGCGCGCGCCACGCCCTGCACTTTCAGGCCGTAGGCGACGTTTTGCGCCACGTTGAGATGGGGAAACAGCGCGTAGTTCTGGAACACCATGCCCACGTTGCGTTTCTCAATCGGCAGGGAGGTCACGTTACGATCGTCAAACCACACTTCGCCGCCGTCGTCACAGCGCTCCAGGCCACTGATGATGCGCAGCGTGGTGGTTTTGCCACAGCCGGACGGACCGAGCAGCACCAGGGTTTCGCCAGGCTGCACCGTCAGATCGAGCGGCTGCAGCGCCAGCTGGTGATTAAAGTGCCGCGCACAGTGGCGCAGCGTAACGGTTACGGCCGCAGGGTTCATGCCGCCTCCTTATTAGCACGCGTGAGCGTACGGTTGAGCCAGTGATTGACCGCGTTGAGCATCAGCAGCAGCGGCAGAATCAGCAAAATAAAGATCAGCGTGTAGGCCGAGCCCACTTCCAGTCGCATTGAGGCATAGCTGTCTGCCAGCCCCACCGGCAGCGTTTTTGTCAGCGGCGTATGCAGCATCCAGGTGATGTTGAACTCACCCACCGACAGGGTGATCACCATAAACGCCCCGGCGAGAATGCCGTTGCGACAGTTGGGCACCACCACGGTAAAAAAGCGCTGCCACAGGCTGGCACCCAGACTGGCCGCCGCCTCTTCCAGCCGCGGCATCTCCACCGCCTGCATCACCGCCAGTACCGGGCGCAGCATAAACGGCAAGGTAAACAGCACGTGACCGATCAGAATGAACAGCCAGCTATCGCGCAGGCCGGAGAACTGGCCGTACAGCAGGATGATGCCCAGCGCGGTGGCGAGGCCCGGCAGCGCGACCGGCAGCATCAGGCACTCTTCGATGCGCGCCGCCCAGCGCCGCGGCGCTTTTAGCAATCCCCACGCTGCCGGCACGCCGATCAGCAGCGTGCTCAGCAGGCAGGCCAGCGCAATCAGCAGTGACAGCCAGAAGGTGTCGGCGTAAAGCTGCCATACCTGCGTCACCCACTTCAGCGTCAGGCCGCTGCGCAGGCCGGTAAAGTAGTTGTTGGTCACGCCGGCCAGCATCGACAGCACCACCGGCACGATCATGAACAGCGCGGTGAGCACGGTGACCAGCAGTTGCAGGCTGAACAGGCCGCGACGTCTCATGTCACCTCCTGGTGAGCCAGTCGGCGCGCCAGCATCAGTGCCAGCCAGGCGACGCCGCCCATCACCACCGACAGTGCGGCGGCGGTGGCGAAATTGGCGTAGTTGGTGAATTCGCCGTAAATGGTCAGCGGCAGCACCGCCAGATCGGTGCCCAGGGTAAACGCGGTACCGAACGCACCCATGCTGGTGGCAAAACAGAGCGCGCCGGTGGAGAGCAGCGCCGGCTGCAGCCCCGGCACAATCACATCCCAGGTGATGCGCCATTGACTGGCGCCCAGCGAACGCGCCGCCTCTTCGAGAGAACGGTCGAGTTTTTCACTCGCCGCCACCAGCGTGATGATGGCGCGCGGCAGTGAAAAATAGAGATAGCCAATAAACAGGCCGGTAAACGAATAGGCCAGCATCCAGCGCTCGTGGAACAGCGCGAGGCTGATTTGCGCCAGCAGTCCCTGACGGCCCGCCAGCATCACCACCAGAAATCCCACCACCACGCCCGGAAAGGCCAGCGGAAACGTCAGCAGCGCCAGCAGCGTGCTGCGTCCGCTGAAGCGCTGGCGTGCCAGAAAGCAGCCGACTGTCGCGGCGATGGCCAGCGTCACCAGCGTGACGGCGAGCGACAGCAGCACGGTGTTCAGCAGGCTGAGCAGGTAGTGTGGCTGGGTCAGTACCGTCCAGTAGCCGCTGTGCCGGGTGCTGCGGTCGTCCTGCATTGCCATCTGCAGCAGCCGGACAAACGGCAGCAGCCAGAAGGCGCAGAAGAACAGCAGCGCCGGCAGCGTCAGCCATAGCCAGCGGCTGCCGGCCAGGCGCGGTGTCCGGCGGCACGAAGCCGCCAGGGTATCGGTCATCGCCATCAGCGAATCTCACTCAGATAGCGCGCCGAGAACGCTTTCTGCGCTGCCGCCATCTGCTGATAGTCAACGGTGTGCGCACGCGCATAGTCGCTGTCCGGCAGGAAATATTTCTTCGCTTCTGCGCTCATGGCGCCGGTGCGCACCGGGCGCAGGAACGCGCTGGCCCAGATAGCCTGCCCCTTGTCAGACAGCACATAGTCGATCACTTTTTTGCCGTTCGCCGCGTGCGGTGCATTCTTCACCAGGCTAATGACGTACGGCACCGTTACCGTGCCCTCTTTGGGAATAACAAAGGCGACGTTAGCGTGATCTTTGTAGCGGGCGCGGTAAGCATTGAAGTCATAGTCGAGCAGAATCGGGATCTCGCCGGAAATAAGCCGCGCATACGCGGTCTGCTTAGGCACGATGGGCTGATTCGCCTGCAGCTTTTTGAACCAGTTCAGCGCCGGCGTGAAGTCCTGCATGTTGCCGCCCTTCGCCTGGTTGACCGCCACCGCCGCCACGTAACCGACAAAGGCGCTGGCCGGATCGAGATAACCAATCATGCCTTTGTATTCCGGCTTCAGCAGGTCGTCCCACGATTGCGGCACCGGCGCGCCGCCCAGCGCATCGACATTGACCATAAAGCCCATGGTGCCCGAGTGCAGCGCCACCCATTTGCCGTTGCTGTCTTTCATGCCGGCAGGGATGTCATCCCAGTGCGCCGGTTTGTAACTGGCGACCACGCCGGCGCTGTCGGCCTGAATGCCGAAGCTGACGCCGTAATAGACCACGTCGGCCACCGGATTGCCCTGCTCCGCCACCAGCTGCGCCAGCGCCTGGCCGGAGTTTTTGTTGTCCTGCGGCACCTGAATGCCGGTGTCTCTGGCAATCGCTTTGAGCTGAGTGCCCCAGTCGGCCCACTCGGGCGGACAGTTGTAACAGATGGCGGTTTCCGCCGCCTGCGTCAGGCTGGTAAACAACGCGCTGGCGCTGAGCGCGATGGCACCGGCGTAAATTTTCACTTTTTTATGCAGCATCATGAGGTTCCCTGGTGGTGGCAATAAACGCGGGGGCAGCAACACTCTCACCGCTCCGCAACTGATGTGGCAGCACGCGGGTGCCGCGGCTGACGTTATGCAACAACATATCGATGGCGCAGGCGCCGAGCCGTTCAGCGGGCTGCGCTACGCTGGCCAGCGACGGGGCCATTTGTGCCCCCATCGCAATCCCGTCAAAGCCCATCACCGCCAGTTGCTGTGGCACAGGCACGCCCGCGCGCGCCGCCGCGCCAATCAGGCTGATGGCCAGCAGGTCGTTGGTGCAGATCACGGCGCTGAGCGGGGTGGCACCGCTGAGCATCGGGGCCAGCAGCGTAAAGTCTGATTGGGTGTGGCTGGCCATCTCAATCACCGGCAGCGCCGTCAGGCCCGCGTGCTGCATGGCGTCGCAATAGCCCTGATAGCGCAGGCGCGCACGATCTGACTGCAGCATCGGTCCGGCGACCATGGCAATGCGGCGATGACCAAGCGCCAGCAGCTGTGCGGTGGCTTCGCGCATCGCCTGGCGGTTATCCACGCACACCGTCGGCCAGTGGCTGTGCTGCGGCACGTTATGCGCCAGCACAAACGGCAGGCCAGCCGCCTGCAGCGTGCTGAGCACCGCGCTGTTATCCGCGTCGGCCACCGTCAGGACCAGGCCCGCCACGCGCTGGCGCAGCATATGTTCAACGATGGCGGCTTCGCGCTCGGGCTGGTAATCGCTGGTGGCCACCAGCAGGCCATAGCCGGCGTCGCGCGCCTGGCGCTCCATCGCCTGTAACTGGCAGGAGAAGATCGGGTTAAGCAGCGAGGGCAGCAGCACGCCGAAGGTGGTGGAGTGCTGCGTGCGCAGCTGGCGCGCGATGTGGTTAGGACGAAAGCCGAGCTGCTCCGACGCCGCCAGCACTCTCTCCAGCGTGTCGCGCCGCAGCAGATGGGGATCGGAAAAGGCGCGCGCGGCCGTGGCGCGTGAAACGCCTGCCAGCTTTGCCACCGTGAGTAAGTCGGACATGTTCGCCTCGTAAAGTGCCGATGAGATCGATCTCATTGGCGCCTAAACTAACGGCGAACTGTGACAGTGACATCGCGAAGGGATGACGAAAAGATGACAGCAGCCTGCACTGCTGTCGGCAGGATTACAGCATCAGGAAGGCGTACCCTTCATTTTGCAGCGACGCGACGGTGGTGCCGCTGGAGAGTGTATGGGTGACACGGGTATCGATCCAGTCGCGCTCCAGCTGATGGAAGGCCACTGACTGGTCGCAAATGGTCACTTTCACCCCGGCTTTCTTCAGCTCATCAATCAGCTTCAGGTTAGGGTTATCGCTGCCGTACGCTTTACGGAATTGATCGTTATTGAGCGCGGCCGGCACCGCATCGCTGTTAATCGACACCACAAAGTTGAGCTGATTCAGCGGCACGCCGGCCGCGTAATAGAGGTTGGTGACGCGTGCCACGCGCTCAAGGCCGAGGTTTGGCTGATGGATATCCCCTTCGCTGCGGTTGATCTGAAACACAATCTTATTGCTCAGCCCGGGCGTGTTGGCCGGGTTGTAATCCGGCGTGTTAACAAAGTGAATTTTACCGTAACCGGCAATCGCCGGTGTGCTCCAGAAATCCGCCGGTTCGGTTTTCTGGTCAGCGAATTTGCCGCTGACTTTATCCACCAGTTCCGGCAGCTGCAGCACATTTCCGCCGACAAAGCCCGCCAGCGCGGCAATAACAATATAGGATGCTGGACGCATGACACTTCTCCTTAACCAAAGACACGATTACATCTGTAAAAAGGCATAGCCCTGATTTTCCAGCGTCGACACCGTGGTCGGGCTGGACAATGCATGAATCACCGACCGGTCGATCCAGTTGCGCGGATAGTGATGGAACGCCACCGACTGATCGCACACCGAGACTTTGACGCCCAGCTTGTTCAGCGCGCCAATCAGCGCGAGGTTGGGGTTATCGACGCCGTAAAACTGCTTAAAATGCGCGTTATCCAGCGTGGCGGGCGTGGCATCGCCGGTCATCGACACCACAAACTGCAGCTGTTCGGCCGGTACGCCAGCGGCGATGTACAGATTGACCACGCGCGCCACGCGCTCCAGCCCGAGGTTAGGCCGTTTGATATCGCCTTCATTGCGGGTCAGCTGAAATACCACTTTGTTGCTCAGCCCCACCGCCGGTTTAAACGCGGCGTCGGCTTCATAATGAATTTTGCCGTAGCCCGCGACCGCCGGCGTGCTCCAGAACCCGTCCGGATCGGCAGGTTCAGCGGAAAAATGGCCCGCGACACGCTGATACAGGTCATCGCTTTTGATTACGGCGGCACCGACCATCCCACCCACGATGGCAATCAGGGCATAGGAAACAACAGAACGCATATAAACTCTCCGGCATGCACTGCGCGTTAATTCACAGTCCGTTTGAAAAAGTGCTTTATCTATACCACAGCGCGCGGCGGGCAAAACGCCTGTACTGGCGGGCTGTCCGGCGTTTGGCTGCCAGCAGAAATCATTGCGCCAGCTGAATGAATAAGGCTGTTAATTGAGCGGTGCGGGCGAGTTGAAAAATAGCTGGCCGGAAATACCGGCAGTCACCAGGCAGAGGGATGCACAGCAGATGACAGCGCCTCATCGTGCGGGTTAATACTGTCATCACGCGCCGCCAGTTGACCAGTGAGCAAAACCTGACCATTCATTTCTGGGCTGGTGATACACGGCCAGAGCAGCACGATAAAAATCACTGATGGATAAAGCGGGCCAACCGGGGGATTTCAGGCGTGTTTTTCAGAGTAAACCTGGAAAAAACCATGCCAGATTCAATTATTTTGAGCAACTTTACGTAACTTTAATTACATCAGGGCACTGCGCCGTTTTCTTTTGCCTTTTCGCTATTCAATTTTTTGCTACAAATTTCGCGTCAGTCAGCCATTCTTTGCCATCACGTCAATGTGACGGCGGCATTTGCTTGTATCCTCACTGTGGTTAAGATAGAGCCGCGGCAGAAAAGGAAACGCCGCCACAGAACATTGGCATGACTTTCCTGTCCAATGGCAGGAGACTTTTACAGGATCAAGGCATGTTTAACCGGTTGAAAAAATCAGTGCTGGCGGCCCTTATTCCTGCGCTGCTGCTCACGCCTGCGGTCGGTGTCCGCGCCGATCTGAGCGACAATTTGCCCGACATGGGCACCACGGCAGGCTCCACGCTTTCCATTAATCAGGAGCTGCAGATTGGCGACTTCTACGTGCGCCAGCTGCGCGCCAGCGCGCCACTGATCAACGATCCGCTGCTCAATCAGTACATCAATGAACTCGGCCAGCGGCTGGTGGCACACGCCCATTCAGTGCGCACGCCGTTTCACTTTTTCCTGATTCAGAATGACGAGCTCAACGCCTTCGCCTTCTTTGGCGGCAATGTGGTGCTGCACTCGTTGCTGTTCCGCTATACCGATAACGAAAGCCAGCTGGCGTCAGTGATGGCGCACGAAATTTCGCACGTGACGCAGCGTCATCTGGCGCGCGCCATGGAAGAGCAGAAGCGCAGCGCCCCGCTCACCTGGGTCGGCGCGCTGGGTTCAATCCTGCTGGCGCTGGCCAGCCCGCAGGCCGGGATGGCGGCACTGACCGGTACGCTGGCCGGTACGCAGCAGGGGATTATCAGCTTTACCCAGGGCAATGAACAGGAAGCAGATCGCATCGGCATTCAGGTGCTGCAGCGTGCCGGTTTCGATCCGCAGGCGATGCCCGCATTTCTGCAAAAGCTGGCCGATCAAAGCCGCTTCTCGTCAAAACCACCGGAAATTCTGCTGACGCACCCGCTGCCCGATAGCCGCCTGGCCGACGCGCGTAACCGCGCCAACCAGATGCGCCCGGTGGTGGTGCAGTCTTCGCAGGATTTCTATATGGCGAAGGTGCGCGCGCTGGGTATGTACGCCACCGGCCGCAATCAGCTGACTGACGATTTGCTGAATGAGTACGCCAAAGGCAACACGCGGGAACAGCAGGCGGCGCAGTACGGCAAAGCGGTGCAGTTCCTGCAGGCGAAAGATTTTGCCAACGCGAAAAAGATCATCGCGCCGCTGCTGGCGAAGCAGCCGGATAACCTGTGGTTCCTTGATATCATGACCGATATCGACATCGGTCTGAACCAGCCGCAGCAGGCCATCAGTATGCTGAACGCCGCCCGCGGCAGCCAGACCAGTCCGGTGCTGCAGCTTAACCTGGCGAACGCCTACGTCGAGGCGAAGCAGCCGGCCAACGCCAGCCGCATCCTTAACCGCTACACCTTTGCGCACCCTGACGATCTCAACGCATGGGATTTACTGGCGCAGGCTTCAGCCGCGCAGGGGCTGCGCGATGAGGAGCTTTCGGCACGGGCTGAAAGTCTGGCACTGAACGGCCAGCTTGATCAGGCCATCACCACCCTGAGCAGCGCCAGTGCCCAGGTGCCGCTCGGCAGCCTGAAGCAGGCGCGTTACGATGCGCGTATCGACCAGTTCCGCGAGTTACAGCGGCGTTTTAAGCAGTATGCAAAAGGCTAAATAGCCGGTTGCGCGGGTGGATGGCCGGCAGGATTTCGGTGCGCATTCATGCGCACCTGGCAACAATGGATTTCGCAGGATAAAAAACATGGTCCGTATTTATCACAATCCGCGCTGCAGCAAGAGCCGCGAAACCCTCGCGCTACTGCAGCAACAGGGCATTGAACCGCAGGTGGTGCTGTATCTCGACACGCCGCCGGACATCGACACGCTGAAAACGCTGCTGCAACAGCTGGGCATGCACAGCGCGCGCGAGCTGATGCGCCGTGGCGAGGAAATCTATAAAACGCTGGGGTTGGCCAGTAACGAGCTCAGCGAACAACAGCTGTTGCAGGCGATGGTGGAGCATCCAAAACTGATTGAGCGGCCGATTGTGATTCAGGGCGACCGCGCCCGCATTGGTCGTCCGCCGGAAGCGGTGCTGGAGATACTCTAAAGCCCCAGCGCCTCTTTCACGAAGGGAATGGTCAGCTTGCGCTGTGCGCTGATCGAGGCGCGATCAAGACGATCAAGTGTGTCAAACAGCGTGCGCATTTCGCGGTCGAGGCGTTTCAGCAGGAAACGCCCAACGTCTTCCGGCAACTCAAAGCCGCGCAGGCCGGCACGCAGCTGCATCGCCTGCAGTTTGTCCTCGTCGGACAGCGGCTGTAAGCGGTAAATTTGTCCCCAGTCGAGACGTGACGCCAGATCCGGCAGGCCCAGATTGAGCTGACGCGGGGGACGATCGCCGGTGATCAGCAGGCGGGTTTTGCCGGTTTCCAGAATGCGGTTGTAGAGATCAAAGATCGCCATCTCCCACTCGGCTTCGCCAGCGATGCACTCAATATTATCAATGCACACCAGCGCCAGATTCTCCATGCCTTCCAGCACTTCCGGCACGAACCAGGTGCGCTTATCGAGCGGCACATAACCCACCGCTTCGCCGCGCGCGGACATTTCGGCGCAGGCTGCGTGCAGCAAATGGCTGCGGCCACCGCCTTCGCGTGACCAGAAGTAGAGATAGCTGCCGTGCTGTTGCGCCAGCGCGCCCTGCAGCGCCGCCAGCAGTGACGGATTTTCCCCCGGCCAGAAACTGGCAAAGGTTTCATCATCGGGTAGATAGAGTGGCAGTGAAAGCTGTGCCGGCGTGTTCAGAAGTACCTCAACGGATGAGCGGGCAGAAAACCGGGCAAGTTTATCACGATCCTCCGCAGAGATGAACCGGGCTTCCCTGCCCGCAGGCTCCTTTAAAGCTCGCGTTTTTCTTCCGCGTCCAGCACCACTTCTTCCGGACGTAACAGACTGATTACGCGGAAAATCAGCGCCAGGCCAACGCCGACGATGGTGGCCAGTGCCATGCCCTTCAGCTCGGCGGCGCCCACGTGCACTTTCGCGCCGCTGACGCCAATGATCAGGATCACCGAGGTGAGGATCAAATTCTGCGCTTTGTTGTAGTCGACTTTGGATTCAATCAGCACGCGAATACCGGAAGCGCCGATCACGCCATACAGCAGCAGCGACACCCCGCCCATCACCGGTACCGGGATCGCCTGAATCGCGGCCGCCAGTTTACCGACGCAGGAGAGCAGAATGGCGAAGATCGCCGCGCCGCCGATCACCCAGGTGCTGTAAACGCGGGTGATCGCCATGACGCCAATGTTTTCACCGTAGGTGGTATTCGGCGTGGAACCAAAGAAGCCGGAGATCATGGTCGACAGGCCGTTGGCAAACATCGAGCGGTGCAGGCCCGGATCGCGAATCAGATCCTTTTTCACGATGTTAGCCGTCACCACCAAATGGCCCACGTGCTCGGCAATCACCACCAGCGCCGCAGGCAGAATAGTCAGCATCGCGGCCCACTCAAAGCGCGGCGTGTAGAAGGTTGGCAGCGCAAACCACGGCGCGTTTTCCACCGTACTCCAGTCAACGATGCCCATCGCCGACGACAGCGCGTAGCCGACCAGCACGCCAATCAGGATCGGGATAATGGCGAAGAAGCCACGGAACAGCACCGAGCCAAACACCGTCACCGCCAGCGTCACCAGCGAAATAATGATGGTTTTACTGTCCGCTGCGGTGCCGTCAGCGGGCAGCAGCCCGGCCATATTCGCCGCCACGCCAGCCAGTTCGAGACCAATAACCGCCACGATGGCCCCCATCGCCGCCGGTGGGAACATGACATCGAGCCAGCCGGTGCCGGCCTTCTTCACAATCAGCGCCACGATGCAGAACAGCGCGCCGCACAGGATAAAGCCGCCGAGCGCCACTTCATAACCGAGCGGCAGCAGCAGCAACACCGGCGAGATAAAGGCAAAGCTGGAGCCAAGATAGGCCGGGATTTTGCCTTTACAGATAAACAGATACAGCAGCGTGCCGACGCCGTTGAACAGCAGCACGGTCGCCGGGTTGATGTGGAACAGAATCGGCACCAGCACGGTAGCGCCGAACATGGCGAACAGGTGCTGCAGGCTGAGCGGAATGGTTTGAAGAAGCGGTGGGCGTTCGCTAACGCCTATGGCTCTGCGAGTCATCATTTATCCCCTATACGTTTATTTTTATGCTCGTTCGTCAACGCCGCACCTTATCGTAGTGGCGCAATTGATTGCGCCTTGTCCGGATGGGCACCATAGCTTGCCCGGCATCAGCGCGATAAATCGCGCCGCTACAAAATGTGCATCCTGTCGATACGGTGTCTGACTGAACGGTATTTTTGCCAAAAAAAAGCCGACTCTCTGGCCGGCTGGTTTATTTATTTGGTTCCGAAAATCTTGTCGCCGGCATCGCCGAGGCCCGGGATAATGTACCCCTTCTCGTTCAGGCCCTGATCGATTGACGCGGTGTACAGCTCAACGTCCGGATGCGCTTTCTCCAGCGCGGCAATGCCTTCCGGCGCGGCCACCAGCACCAGCACTTTAATGCTGTTGCAGCCGGCTTTCTTCAGCAGATCGATGGTGGCGATCATCGAGCCGCCGGTCGCCAGCATCGGGTCAACCACCAGCGCCATACGCTCTTCGATGTTTGACACCAGCTTCTGGAAGTAAGGCACCGGCTCCAGCGTCTCTTCGTCACGGTAAACGCCCACCACGCTGATGCGCGCGCTCGGTACGTGTTCCAGCACACCTTCCATCATGCCAAGGCCAGCACGCAGAATCGGGACGACGGTAATTTTTTTGCCTTTGATTTGATCGACGTCGACCGGACCGTTCCAGCCTTCAATGGTCACGCGCTCGGTTTCGAGATCGGCGGTGGCTTCATAGGTCAGTAAGCTGCCCACTTCCGAGGCCAGCTCGCGGAAGCGCTTGGTGCTGATATCATGCTCACGCATCAGGCCCAGTTTATGTTTGACCAGCGGGTGTCTGACTTCCACGATCTTCATGATTATTCTCCCGGAATTGAGTTGAGCTAAAAAAAATCGCCGGATTATACCGCCTTTTTACCGCCGCGCCACCGGTGATTGGTCAGGTAACGTGCACAAATCGCCTGAGAATAAGGATTAGCGAAAAATCAGCACGCTGCAAAGGTGCCCTGAGATGGGACTCGCAAACGTTTGCCTGCGCTGGTAGAATTGCCGCGCTTAATTTTTGCCACCAACCGCAATCGCGTGGGGATTCCGCAGTGACCGACAAAACCTCTCTCAGCTACAAAGACGCCGGTGTTGATATTGATGCTGGTAACGATCTGGTTGACCGTATTAAAGGCGTAGTAAAGAAAACCCGCCGCCCGGAAGTGATGGGTGGACTGGGTGGCTTTGGCGCGCTGTGTGCGCTGCCGCAGAAATACCGCGAGCCGGTGCTGGTCTCCGGAACTGATGGCGTCGGCACCAAGCTGCGTCTGGCGATGGATCTCAAACGCCACGACAGCATCGGCATCGATCTGGTCGCGATGTGCGTGAACGATCTGGTGGTACAGGGCGCTGAGCCGCTGTTCTTCCTCGACTATTACGCCACCGGCAAGCTGGATGTGGATACCGCCTCCGCGGTGATCACCGGTATCGCCGAAGGCTGTCTGCAGTCGGGCTGTGCGCTGGTCGGCGGTGAAACCGCTGAGATGCCGGGCATGTATCACGGCGAAGATTACGACGTGGCCGGTTTCTGCGTCGGCGTGGTGGAAAAATCCGAGATCATCGACGGCAGCAAAGTGCAGGATGGCGACGTGCTGATCGCACTGGGCTCCAGCGGTCCGCACTCTAACGGCTACTCGCTGGTGCGTAAAATTCTTGAAGTCAGCCAGACCGATCCCACCACCAAACAGCTGGAAGGCAAACCGCTGGCCGATCACCTGCTGGCGCCGACCCGCATCTACGTGAAAAATATCCTCAGCCTGATTGAGCAGGTGGACGTGCATGCCATTGCTCACCTGACCGGCGGCGGCTTCTGGGAAAACATTCCGCGCGTACTGCCGGATAACACCCAGGCGGTGATTGACGAGAAAAGCTGGCAGTGGCCGGCGGTATTCAGCTGGCTGCAGCAGGCCGGTAACGTCAGCCGTCACGAGATGTACCGCACCTTTAACTGCGGCGTGGGCATGGTGATTGCGCTGAGCCCGGCCGATGCCGACAAAGCGGTACAGCTGATGACCGCGGCTGGCGAGCAGGCGTGGAAAATTGGCGTGATTAACGCGTCTGATGCCGAAGAGCGTGTGGTTATTAACCCATGAAGAAACTGGTTGTACTGATCTCCGGCAACGGCAGCAATCTTCAGTCCATCCTCGACGCCTGCGAGAGCGGGCGTATCAACGGCAGCGTGGCTGCCGTTTTCAGTAATAAAGCCTCGGCCTATGGTCTGACGCGTGCGCAGCAGGCCAGCGTGCCTGCTCACGCGCTGTCCGCGCAGGATTTCGCCGATCGCGACGCCTTTGACCGCCAGCTGATGCAGCAGATCGACGCTTATGCGCCGGATCTGGTGGTGCTGGCCGGTTATATGCGCATTCTGAGCCCGGCGTTTGTCGCGCACTATCACGATCGTCTGCTGAATATTCATCCGTCGCTGCTGCCGAAATATCCCGGTTTGCATACGCATCGCCAGGCGCTGGCGAACGGGGACGCGGAACACGGTACGTCGGTGCATTTTGTGACTGACGAGCTGGACGGTGGACCGATCATTCTGCAGGCGCGCGTGCCGGTATTTGCTGACGATGACGAAGCTGAGATCAGCGCCCGCGTGCAGCATCAGGAGCACGCGATTTATCCGCTGGTGATCAGCTGGTTTGTCGAAGGACGCTTGCAGATGCGCGCGGGAAAAGCGTGGTTAGATGGCGAACTGCTGCCGCCGGAAGGTTATGCGCACGATTGATTGACCTTTACGCCGTGCGCTTGCAGGAATTGCGCAATAAATTGCGCCGCTACGGGGCTGTGCCGGGTTTAATTACTGCATGATTTCTTTGCACATTTCGTAGCGGCGCGATTATTCGCGCTAACCTAACAATACTTACCCAAACCGGCCGGTAATATAATCCTCGGTGCGCCGCGCCTGCGGTGCGGTGAAAATCCGGTCGGTTTCATCAAACTCCACCAGCTGCCCGTTATGCATAAACGCGGTGTAATCGGATACGCGCGCTGCCTGCTGCATGTTGTGCGTCACCAGCACCAGCGTGAAATGTTGCTTCAGCGTGGTCATCAACTCTTCAATCACCAGCGTCGAGATCGGATCCAGCGCCGAGGTGGGTTCATCCAGCAGCAGCACTTCCGGCTCGATGGCGATGGCGCGCGCAATCACCAGACGCTGCTGCTGACCGCTCGACAGCGTCAGCGCATTCTGCCCCAGCTGATCTTTCACTTCGCCCCACAGCGCCGCCGCCCGCAGCGCGCGCTCGCAGGCCTCATTCAGCACGCGACGATCGCGCACGCCCTGCAAACGCAGACCGTAAACCACATTCTCATAGATCGACTTGGGGAACGGATTCGGGCGCTGGAACACCATGCCGATGCGCCGCCGCAGCGCCGGCAGATCCTGGTTCGCCTGCATCACCGCGTGGCTATCGAGCAGAATCTCACCTTCGATGCGGCAGCCATCAATGACGTCGTTCATGCGATTGAAGCAGCGCAGCAGCGTCGATTTACCGCAGCCGGAAGGCCCAATCAGCGCCGTGATGCGATGCTTTGGGATCTGCAAATCAATGTTATTCAGCGCCTGGCGTTCGCCGTACCACAGCGACAGTTGGTTAACGGTGAGCGCAATAGCGTAATCGGGCGTCATGTGTAAACCTTATTAGTGCGTCATAAGCCGGTAGCGCTCGCGCAGCCGATGGCGCAGCACCATCGCCAGCAGGTTAAGCGACAGAATGATCGCCACCAGCAGCAGTGCCGTGGCATACACCAGCGGTCGGTCGGCGTCGATGTTCGGGCTCTGGAAGGCCAGATCGTAAATCTGAAAACCGAGATGCATAAATTTACGGTCAAGATGCAGATAAGGAAACACCGCATCGACCGGCAGCTCTGGCACCATTTTGACCACGCCCACCAGCATCAGCGGTGCGGTTTCGCCGGCGGCGCGCGCCACCGCCAGAATCAGGCCGGTGAGCATTGCCGGTACCGCCAGCGGCAGCACCACGCGCCACAGCGTTTCCGCCTGGGTTGCGCCCAGCGCCAGCGAGCCCTGACGCAGATTGTCCGGAATACGCGACAGCCCCTCTTCGGTGGCGACGATCACCACTGGCAGCGTCAGCAGCGCCAGCGTCAGCGCCGCCCACAGCAGGCCAGGCGTGCCGAAGGTAGGATTGGGCAGCGAGAGGGAGAAGAACAGCTGATCGAGGGTACCGCCAATCAGCCAGACAAAAAAGCCGAGGCCAAACACGCCATACACAATCGACGGCACGCCAGCCAGATTCACCACCGCAATGCGCACCAGCCGGGTGAGCGCGTTGCGCCCGGCGTATTCGTGCAGCCAGACGGCGGCCACCACGCCCAGCGGCATGACAATCACCGACATCAGCAGCACCATCAAAACGGTGCCGAAAATCGCCGGCAGCGCGCCATTTTCACTGCCGCCCGAGGTGGGCGAGTCACTGACAAACTGCCAGATCTGACTGAGGAAATGCCCGATTTTCTGCCCGAGGCTCAGGCTGTTTGGATACCAGGCGGCCACCACCTGCGCCAGCGGAATCAGATGATCGTCGCCCTGCACGTCGCGCAGTACCAGCGTATCGCGCTGGCTTTCATGCTGCAGATGCGCCAGCTGCTGCGCCAGCGCGCCGAAGCGTTTATGCAGCGCCGCGCTGTTGGCATCCAGTTCTGACTGATCCTGCAGGCTGAAGTGACCACCGCGCCGCTGCTCGTCAGCCTGCTGTTGCAGACTCTCCAGCTGGGCGTTAAGGCGCGCCATTTCGATACGCCGGATGTTGCTAGCCTGGCGCAGCTGCTCATGCACCTGCTTCAGCCGCTGCTGCAGCAGTGCATCGCGGTCGCGCGCGGTCAGCACCTCGTTGTCTTCACGCAGCTCCACCAGCCAGCCGTAGGCATTGCCGCCACTGCGTCGCTGTAGCACCAGCACTTCTGCCGGGCGTCGGGTTTGCGCTTCGCCCTGACTGACGATGACGCGGAAATCCGGCGCGGCAAAATCGCGGTTACCGGTTTTCACTACGTAGCGCCAGCGATCGCCCTGCTGCTGGCGATCCAGCGTTTCACCCAGCACCATCAGCGGAGCCCCCTGCGGCGGCTGGAACTGATACTGATCGACCGGCTGCGGCCAGAACGCCCTGACGCCCTGCCAGCCCAGCAGGCCGATTAATAAGGTAAATGCCAGCAGGCAGACGGCGACCGCACCGGCAGTCAGCCAGCGCCAGCGATCGTTTTGACGCAGCGCGCTCATGCCTGCCCCTCATGCTGACTGTAGCGCTGGCGCAGCCGCTGACGAATCAGTTCCGCCACGGTGTTGATCGCCAGCGTGAATATCAGCAGCAGCAACGCACTGAGAAACAGGATGCGATAATGGGCGCTGCCCGCCGCGGCTTCCGGCATTTCAATGGCGATATTGGCTGACAGCGCGCGCAGCCCGGCAAACAGTCCGCCTTCGCTCACCGGCGTGTTGCCGGTGGCCATCAGCACAATCATGGTTTCGCCCACCGCACGACCAAAGCCGATCATCAGCGCAGCAAAAATGCCTGCCGACGCGCCCGGCAGCACCACGCGCGTCAGGGTTTGCCACGGTGTCGCGCCCAGCGCCAGCGAGCCCTGCCCCAGCGCCACCGGCACGCTAAACAACGCATCTTCCGCCAGGGTAAAGATCAGCGGCACCAGCGCGAAGCCCATCGCCAGCGCCGCCACCAGCAGGTTACGCTGCTCATAGTGCGCCAGCTGTTCGCCCATCTGCGGCCACCACAGTGTCGGCAGCCACAGCGTCAGTAACGTCACCAGTAACAGCAGCGGCATCAGCAGCAGCACTTCAAAACCGGGCCGCCGCCAGCGCGCCGGCAAACGCGGACTGAGCACGCCGCACACCAGCAGCGTGGCGGCCAGCACCAGCGGCAGCAGCATCACGCCAGGCAGCGCGCGGCTGATGTGCGGCGCCAGCCACACGCCAGCGATCAGGCCAATCACCACGCTCGGCAGCGCGCCCATCATTTCAATGCCCGGCTTGACCCAGCGGCGCAGGCCCGGCGACATAAACCATGCGGTATACATTGCCGCCGCCAGCGCCAGCGGCGTGGCAAACAGCAGCGCCAGCGACGCTGCTTTCAGCGTGCCGATCACCAGCGGCATCAGGCTGAATTTGGCCTGATAGCTGTCGCCGGCGGCGGTGGACTGCCATACCCAGTCCGGCTGCGGATAGTTTTCATACCAGATTTTCTGCCACAGATTGCGCCAGCTGAAATCGGGCCACGGATTATCCAGCGCGAACTGCTGCCACTGTCCGGCACGCTCGACGATCAGGCTATCGCCGCGCGGAGACAGCGCCAGCGCGCTGATGCCCGCGGCCAGCTGGCGCGTGACAATCGGGCCCGCCTGCTTGCTGGCGAACAGGCGCACCACGCCCTGCGCGTCAAAGCTGGCAAAAACGCGCCGCTGCGCCTCAGGCACGATGCCGAGCACACCCGCGCTGTGCGTGAAGGTGTGAATCTGCTGCAGCCGTGGCCCGTGGTCACCGGTGATGGCAAACCACTGCTGAATGCCACGCGCATCCTGAATCAGTAAGCTGCGCCCGCCCGCCAGCAGTTGCAGGCTGAGCGGTTGCTGAGTCAGCGTCTGGGTTTCCCGCAGCTGCGCGCCCTGCGGCGTAATCTGCCACACCCGCAACAGCCGTCCGGCACTGGTGTACAGCAGCGTGCCGTCCGGCGACAACCGCATCAGGTCGGCCTGCTCACCGGGCAATACAATCTGGTCGACGCGTTTCTGGCCGGCAAAGGTCAGCAGGCTGATACCGGCCGGCGTTTGTGCGGCGATGCGCCACTGATGATCGCCCGGCACTGCCAGCGCCATCTGGCTGACCGCGCCCTGCGGCAGATGCAGCGGCCGATCGCCCAGCGGGAAATACCATTCACCGTGCTGGCGGTGGATGAGCGGTTGCATCAGCAACAGATCGCCCTGCATATTGAGCAATACGCTGCTGCCGTCGCTGCTGGTCACCGCCGCCTGCGGCTGGCCGTTCAGCGCCAGCGCGTCGCCCGCTGGCTGACCGTCGAGCGGAATAAAGCGCGCTTCGTTGCGGCTGATGCGCCAGCCGAGCTGGCCTTCGCTGCCCAGCGCCAGCGCCGGGGCTTTGTCCCACAGCTGCTGACTGAGCGTCGGCTGCATGCCCGGCGCGCTGAACAGCGGCATCACCACCCAGATCAGCCAGAAGAACAGCAGCAGCATCAGCAGTAAAATTCCCACACCGCAGGCCGTGACGATGCGGCGCACGAACTGATCGATGGCGCGTCGACGACGGTCACTAAAGTGGACAGGAATACGATTTATGCTCATGCAGGCCAGAGTTACCCTTGAAGTTATGCCGCTATGTTGCCCGTAGCTGATTGATAAGACAACTGTTGAGGTTGGACAAGGCTGCCATACTCTCGCCATAATGGTGGAGGACACTGAGCGGAACCGCAATTTTGCGTTTATTCCGCCGGACATTCCGTCCAGCAACAGCATCACGGAGTCAGAATGGGTCAGGAAAAGCTGTATATAGAAAAAGAACTAAGCTGGTTAACCTTCAACGAACGCGTGCTGCAGGAAGCCGCTGATAAAAGCAATCCGCTCATTGAGCGCATGCGTTTTCTCGGCATCTATTCCAACAACCTGGAAGAGTTTTACAAAGTGCGCTTTGCCGATCTCAAGCGCCGCATTCTGATTGGCGAAGAACAGGGGACGCCCACCACCCTGCGCCATTTGCTGAAAAAGATTCAGTTGCGGGTACAGAAATCGGATCAGGAGTTCGATGCGCTGTATAACGATCTGCTGCTGGAGATGGCGCGCAACCAGATTTTCCTGATCAACGAGCGCCAGCTGTCACCCAATCAGCAGGAGTGGCTGCGCTACTACTTCAAGCATCAGCTGCGCCAGCACGTCACGCCCATTCTGATCAACCACGACACCGACCTGATTGAGTTCCTGAAAGACGACTACACCTATCTGGCGGTGGAGATTATCCGCGGCGAAGAAATCCGTTACGCCCTGCTGGAGATCCCGTCCGATAAAGTGCCGCGCTTTGTGAATCTGCCGGCAGAATCGCCGCGCCGTCGCAAGCCAATGATTCTGCTGGATAACATTCTGCGCTACTGCCTTGATGAGATTTTCAAAGGCTTCTTTGATTACGACGCGCTGAACGCCTACTCAATGAAAATGACGCGCGACGCCGAGTACGACCTGGTCACGGAGATGGAATCCAGCCTGCTGGAGCTGATGTCCTCCAGCCTGAAACAGCGCCTGACCGCCGAGCCGGTGCGCTTTGTCTATCAGCGCGATATGCCCGATGCGATGGTGGAAATGCTGCGCCATAAGCTGTCGATCTCCAGCTACGACTCGATTGTGCCGGGCGGCCGTTATCATAACTTCAAAGATTTCATCGGCTTCCCGAACGTGGGCAAAGCCAATCTGGAAAATCGCCCGCTGCCGCAGATTCGTCATATCGGTTTTGATGGCTTCCGCAACGGCTTTGATGCCATCCGCAACCGCGATGTGCTGCTTTATTATCCGTACCACACCTTTGAACACGTGCTGGAGCTGCTGCGTCAGGCGTCATTCGACCCGAACGTGCTGGCCATCAAGATCAACATTTACCGCGTGGCCAAGAATTCGCGCATCATGGATGCGATGATCCACGCCGCCTACAACGGTAAAAAGGTCACGGTGGTGGTCGAGCTGCAGGCGCGCTTCGATGAAGAAGCCAACATTCGCTGGGCGAAGCGGCTGACCGAAGCGGGCGTGCACGTGATCTTCTCGGCGCCCGGCCTGAAGATTCACGCCAAGCTGTTCCTGATCTCCCGCCGCGAGGGCGAAGAAGTGGTGCGTTACGCCCACATTGGTACCGGCAACTTCAACGAAAAAACCGCGCGTATTTACACCGACTATTCGCTGCTGACCGCCGATGCGCGCATCACCAACGAAGTGCGACGCGTATTTAACTTTATCGAAAACCCGTATCGCCCGGTAACGTTCGAACACCTGATGGTGTCGCCGCAAAACTCGCGCGCCATGCTGTATCAGCTGATTGATAACGAGATTGCCAACGCGCAGCAGGGCAATCCTTCCGGCATTACGCTGAAAATCAACAACCTGGTGGACAATGGTCTGGTGGATCGGCTGTATGCCGCCTCATCCGCCGGCGTGAAGATCAACCTGCTGGTGCGCGGCATGTGCTCGCTGATCCCCGATTTGCCGGGCATCAGTGAAAATATTCGCATCACCAGTATCGTTGACCGCTACCTCGAGCACGACCGCGTCTATATTTTTGAAAGCGGCGGCGATAAAAAAGTATTCCTGTCGTCGGCGGACTGGATGACGCGCAACATCGATTATCGTATCGAAGTGGCGGTGTCGGTGCTCGATCCGCGCCTGAAACAGCGCATACTGGATATCATTGCCATTCTGTTAAGTGATACGGTAAAAGCCCGCATCGTAGACAAAGAATTGAGTAACCGTTATGTTCCGCGCGGCAATCGCAAGAAGGTGCGCTCGCAGCTGGCGATTTACGATTACATCAAGAAACTGGAACAACCCGAATAACGCCTATGCCAATCTCCCATAAAAGTACGCCGAAACCGCAGGAATTCGCCGCCATCGATCTCGGCTCGAACAGCTTCCACATGGTGATTGCCCGTGTGGTGGATGGCGCCATGCAGGTGCTGGGACGCCTGAAACAGCGCGTGCACCTCGCCGACGGGCTGGATGCGCAAAATCGCCTGAGCGAAGAAGCGATGGAGCGCGGCCTGAGCTGCCTGGCGCTGTTTGCCGAGCGCCTGCAGGGGTTCAGCGCCGCCAACGTCACCATCGTCGGTACGCACACGCTGCGCATCGCATCCAACGCGGAAGAGTTTCTGCAGCGCGCCGCGGAGGTCATCCCGTATCCGATTGAGGTGATTTCCGGCAATGAAGAAGCGCGCCTGATCTTTATGGGCGTTGAGCACACGCAGCCGGAGAAAGGCCGCAAGCTGGTGATTGATATCGGTGGCGGTTCAACCGAGCTGGTGATCGGCGAAGATTTTGAGCCGCAACTGGTGGAGAGTCGCCGCATGGGTTGCGTCAGCTTCGCCAACCTCTACTTCCCGAAAGGCGAGATTAGCCAGGAGAATTTCCGTCGCGCCCGGCTTGCCGCCGCGCAAAAGCTGGAAACGCTGGCGTGGCAGTATCGTCTGCAGGGCTGGCAATATGCGCTGGGCGCGTCCGGCAGTATCAAAGCGGCCTGTGAAGTGCTGCTGGCGATGGGCGAGAAAGAGAAGCGCGTGACGCCGGAAAACCTCGACATGCTGGTGAGCGAAGTGCTGAAGCACAAATCCTTTGCTGCCCTGAGCCTGCCCGGGCTGTCGGACGAGCGCAAGGCAGTGTTTGTACCGGGGCTGGCGATTCTGTGTGGCGTGTTTGACGCGCTGGCCATTCGCGAGCTGCGCCTGTCGGATGGCGCGCTGCGTGAGGGCGTGCTGTATGAGATGGAGGGCCGCTTCCGCCATCAGGATATTCGCAGCCGCACCGCGCAGAGCCTGGCGAATCATTACGCCATCGACAGCGACCAGGCACGCCGCGTGCTGGAAACCACCGAACAGCTGTACAGCCAGTGGCTGGAGCAGAACCCGAAGCTGGCCAATCCCCAGCTGACGGCGCTGATGAAGTGGGCAGCGCTGCTGCATGAAGTCGGGCTGACCATCAACCACAGCGGTATGCAGCGCCATTCGGCCTACATCCTGCAGAACTCCAATATGCCGGGCTTTAATCAGGATCAACAGATGCTGCTGGCCACGCTGGTACGCTTCCACCGTAAAGCGGTGAAGCAGGATGAGATGCCGCGTTTCACCTTGTTTAAAAAGAAACAGTTCCTGCCGATGATCTTCCTGCTGCGGCTCGGCACCCTGCTGAACAATCAGCGTCAGGCCACCACGCGCCCCGACACGCTGAAGCTGAGCACCGACGATGGTCACTGGACGCTGACCTTCCCGGCCGGTTTCCTCAGCCAGAACACGCTGGTTCAGCTGGATCTGGAGCGGGAGCAGGCTTACTGGAATGACGTCACCGGCTGGAAACTGATGCTGGAAGAGGAGTAACGCGGGCTTCAGGCCCGCAATAGCACTATGACAACACGCCCCGATAACTATTTTGCGGAGAAATACGGCCTGACGCCGCCCCACTCCGAAGTGCTGGCCGCGCTGCCAAAACTGGCAGTGGGTAACGCGCTGGACCTCGGCTGCGGCCAGGGCCGCAACAGCCTGCTGCTTAATCAGCACGGTTTTACGGTGACCGCCTGGGACAACAATCCGCAGAGCCTGGAGCGCCTTAACAGCATCATCGCGGAAGAGCAGCTACAGCAGATACATACCGAACAGTGCGACCTGAATCAGGTGCGTTTCAACGGTGATTATCAGTTTGTGTTTTCCACCGTGGTGATGATGTTCCTGCAGCCGGCGACCATTCCGCAGCTGATCGCCGATATGCAGGCCAGCACGCGCAAGTACGGTTACAACCTGATTGTGGCGGCGATGAGCACCGACGATTATCCCAACACGCAAAACTTCCCGTTTACCTTTAAATCGGGCGAGCTGAGCCATTATTACCGTAACTGGCACATCGTGAAGTACAACGAAGAGGTCGGTGAACTGCATCGCCGCGATGAACACGGTCAGCGCATTAAGTATCGCTTCGCTACCCTGCTGGCGCAGAAAGCCAGTTACTGATGTCTGGCAACAAGATGGTCCGGTCGCCATCAATGGCGACCCTACAACGGATTAGTGCGGTTGGTGAAAGTATGCGGCTTTCGGTCGTCATCAATGGCGCCCCTGCAGAGTCGATGACGCACGCTTCGCCCGGCGGCTGATATCGATCAAAGCAATCTTAACCTTTTCTGCTCATTTTTCACGCAGCGGTTGACCTCCCGGTCGGGTTGTGACTAAATGTTGCCACCGCCCAGCCGGGCTTTTACAGGAACCACCCCGCGTGAATAGCGCCATCTCTGCACGAAGACGTCCCAAAACCGGTACCATGACCCGCATTGTTTTGCTGATCAGTTTCTTTATTTTGGTTGGCCGTCTGATTTTCATTATTCCCGGTGCCATCGAGCATCATCAGCAAAAGAAAGCCGCTCCTGAACCGGTCACACTGAGCACCAGCGAGACGCGCTAAGGAATTTGCGGGTCATCGTCGCTCTGCCATCACATTGTCCGCCGCGGCAATGCTGCTTGTTACGCCCACTTTACCCGCAACGCGCTACACTTTGACCTGACTTTACAGACACAAAGGACGCGTTATGTCTGCTTCGCACGCACAACAACTATCAGAAACCCGCCAGCGAATTCTGCACCTTCTGCTCAGCGAGCACGATTTAGTCGATGTGCTGCTGGATAAATCCGTCGACCTCAATGCCGCCGAACTGCGCAAAATCACCGGCTGGCGTCAGCAGCTGGAGCATGAACTGCCGCAGCTGCACGCCGCCGACCTCGCGGACATTCTCGAAGCGCTGCCGGAAGAGGAGCGTCTGGCACTGTGGCGGCTGGTGCCCTACGAGCAGCGCGGTCGCGTGCTGGTGGAGGCCTCCGAAACCGTATGGGCCAGCCTGACGGAAGAGATGACCGACCGCGAAATCCTGCGCGCCATCGAGCCGCTGGATATTGACGATCAGGTCTATCTGGCGCGTTATCTGCCGCGCGATCTCACCGGCCGCCTGCTCACCACGCTCGATCCCAGTCTGCGCGCCCGGCTGCTGGATGTGATTGAGCTGGATCGCGATCGCGTCGGCCAGGTGATGGACTTCAATATCCTCACCGTGCGCTCAGACGTGACGCTGGCGACGGTGCAACGCTTTCTGCGCAAGCGCAAAAGCATGCCGGACGGCACCGATAAAATCTTCATCACCGACGAACACAATCAGCTGCTGGGTGAACTGGCGCTGACCGATATCCTGCTCAACAAACCTAAAACGCTGGTGGCTGAGGTGATGAACGCGCGCCCCACCACTTTCCAGCTGGATGACAAAGCGGAAGAGGCCGCCAGCGCCTTCGAACGCTATAACCTGATTTCTGCTGCGGTAACCGATGCCAAAGGCAAGCTGATTGGTCGTATCACCGTGGAAGATGTCATTGACCTGGTGAACGAAGAGAACGAAAGCAACATCCGTAAGATGGGCGGGATCAGCCAGGGTGAAGACGTGTTTGCACCGGTGCGCAAGGCAGTAAGAAAGCGCTGGACCTGGCTGGCCGTCAACCTGTGTACGGCGTTTATCGCCTCGCGCGTCATTGGCCTATTTGAGGACACCATTTCGCAGCTGGTGGCGCTGGCCACGCTGATGCCGATTGTCGCCGGCATTGGCGGTAACACCGGCAATCAGACCATCACCATGATCGTGCGCGCGCTGGCGCTGCATCAGGTTGAACCCGGCAACTTTTCGTTTCTGATTGCGCGCGAACTGGGCGTGGCGCTGCTTAACGGCCTGTTCTGGGGCGGCATCATGGGTGGCGTGACCTGGCTGATGTACGACAACCTGCAACTGGGCGGCGTGATGATGCTGGCGATGGTGCTGAATCTGCTGCTGGCGGCGCTGATGGGCGTGCTGATTCCGCTCATCATGACCAAACTCAAACGCGACCCGGCGGTCGGCTCCAGCGTGCTGATCACCGCCATCACCGATACCGGCGGCTTCTTTATCTTCCTCGGTCTGGCCACGCTGTTTCTGCTGCACGGCCACTAAAGCGCAGCTACAATCAGCGTTGATCCCTAATCAGCTGGAGAGCAGTGATGTTTAACGTGGATGATTTTGTGCAGGCGAAAACTGGTGGGCCAAAAATGCAGGTGCTGCGCGTTGCGGGCGATACGCTGTGGTGCGCCCGCGTTGACGATCCGATCAAAAAAGAGATCGAGGTGAAGGCCGACAGCGTCAATCTCTATCATGAAGACGGGGATTTCGGCGTCTGTTAACGGCTGCGAGCCCGCGCCGCCCGCGAACCGATGCTGTCGCGGCGCGGCGCTGTCTCAGGGCTTATCATTCTGTAAATTATCCTGCCCTACCCCGCCGATAAACGGCAGCCGCAGACGCAGCGGGGTGAAATCCAGCCCCAGATTCAGTCCCAGCAGATTCACCTCCACGCCCTCTTCCGCTCCCAGCGTCACGCCCAGCACGCCGAGCAGCGACAGCTGCACGCCGCGCCCGGATGGCGGCAGACCAAGCGGATGCAGCAGCGAACGGAAATCCTTACCGATAGCATTGGCGGGCAAATCGAGCTTCAGCGCCGGCACTTCACGGCCAATGTGAGCGAGGAAGGTGTTGCTGTTGGGGCCCGGCCACGCATGATAGGTGTTGGGCCACGGATAGGATTGAATCGCCGCTTCAATCTGCGGGATCATCGCCTGCGCAGCCGCACCGCGATGTGACACCAGCAAACGCGGACGCGCACCGTACCAGTAGCCGTCCGGCAGATTGCTGTTGCGCCGCACTTTATCGCCGCTGCCCCAGCTGATCACCTCATAACGGTTGTAGCGGGTTTCTCCGGCGCGCTTAAAGATAATCCACGGATGCACGGCCACCGCGCCTTTCCAGCCGTAGGTCGGCGCAGCATACACCTGCACAATCGCCTCACTGGCGAAGCGCTGCGGATCCGGTGCCAGCCCGGCCGAATCACGGCGCGCTGTCGCCCAGCCGCCGCGTTCGGTGGTGAACTCACCGCTGCGCGTCGCCTGCGCCAGGCTGGCCGCCAGCGACAGTAACACCACACAGAGAAAAGAGAGTAAAACAGCTTTAACAGGCAACATGCATGGACATCCCGGTGGTGAAAAAACGCTCCCGCCATGATGCGCTGAAACGGCAGCGTCTGTATTCACCAACTATGCGGTGGACAAAAAATGCGTTGCGGTGCCCGGTCAGCTGATTTTTCCTTAGTCAGGCAGGGCGATACCACTGATATCGGCGCATATCGCCAGCAACTGCTGCTGCAGCCGTGGATTGCGCGCCTGCGGATTGGCCGCCAGCGCCTGACGGTGATAAAAGTACTCTCCGCTGACCCGCGCCTCATCGGCGGTGGCTAACCACACCTGGGTACGATGCGCCTGATCAAGATCGTCGGGTGCGCCGGCACCGCCCATTTTGGTCGGCACCCAGCCTGGCTCCAGCGCGTTGCTGTATACCTGCGGCCAGCGCCGGGCGATGGCAAACGCCAGTATGGCATCATGCAGTTTACTCTCAGCATAAGCCTGCGAAGCGTGCCAGCGCCGCCGCTGCCACAAAATATCATCCAGGTTAGCTTCGGCATGATGATGCATGCCGGAGCTGAGGTAAATCAGCCGCTGCGGCCGTTCAATCAGCGCCGTAAGAATATAGGGTGCCAGCGTGTTGATGGCGAACAGATGCGGCAGGCCATCTGCGGTTAACTGATAAGGCTCGCGATAGCCAACCGCCACGTTGTGGATCACCGCATCAAATATGCCGAGCGCATTAACCTGCTGCGCCACACTGCGGGCGCCGGCGATGGTTATCACGTCGCCGCTGACCACGGCTTCAGCCTGCGGTAGCGCCTCCTGCGCGGCGCGGGCACGCGCGGCGTTGCGTCCGTGCAGCACCACCTGATGGCCCTGCTCAACCAGCAGTTCAGCCGCCATCAGCCCGAGGCCGGTGGATGAACCGGAAATAAAAATACGTGACATGGAAAACCCCTTAAGCGTGAAGTGAAGCGGCGCGCGATGTCAGCGCCAGCAGCGCACCGAGCAGCGCACAGGCCGCACCAAACAGATAGACGGCGGCATAGCTGAAGTGGCTGGCGATGGCACCGGCAATCGGTCCGGAAATACCATAAGCGATGTCGAGAAAAGCAACGAAGGCGCCCATGGCGCTGCCGCGACTGGCCGGCGGCACGCGCTTCAGCGCTTCCACGCCGAGGGCGGGAAAGATCAGCGCACAGCCAAGACCGGTAATCAGCGCGCCGGTGAGCGCCAGGGTTTCGTCAGGCGCAAACCACAGCAGCATCTGCCCCAGCGCCTCCACCAGCAGTGAATAAGCCGCCACGCGGTAGCCACCAATGCGATCCGGCAGATGTCCCAGCACCAGGCGCACGGCGATAAAACCAACGCCAAACGCGGTCATCACCCAGCCGGCCAGCTGCCAGTGACGCGCGGCGAAGTAGAGCGAGGCGAAGGCCGTCAGGCCGGCCAGTCCGACGCCCTGCAGCATCAGGCCACAGCCTTCACGCCAGATGCGGCCAATCACCCGATAGAACGGCAAACGTGTCCCTCCGACCACGCGATAACCGCTGGCAGCCGTGGCGATGAGCGCTGCCAGCAGCGGAGCCGCGATGCAGGCCAGCATCGCCGCCGCTAAGCCGACGTGCTGATACAGCATCATACCGGCAGGGGCACCGAGCGACAGCGCGGCAAACATGGCGATGCCGGTCCAGGACATCGACAGACCGGCACGCTGTGGCCCGACCGAGGCGATTGACCAGGCCACGCAGCCGGTGACGAACTGGCTTTCGCCCATGCCCGCCGCCAGCCGTCCGGCAATCACCAGCGCCAGACTGACCGCCGGTGAAAAGCCCGGCAGCGCGGCCAGCCAGTAGAGCACGCCAGCCAGCGCACACACCGCCGCGCCCTGCAGCGCCGAGCGCTTACCGCCAACGCGATCGGTCAGTTGACCGGCGTAACCGCGCGTCAGCACGGTGGCAACAAACTGTATCCCGATCACCAGCCCGACCCACAGGTTGCTGAAACCGAGATGCTGATGGATAAACAGCGGGATTACCGGCAGCGGCAAGCCGACCGCCAGATAACCGCAAAACAGCGCGGCAATCACGCCGGTCGCTGGTCGCGACAAATGCGCAGCTTCAGCCTGCGCGCTTAATGCAGACATAACAGCCTCCATAAATGAACAGACAGCGCGGCAGGCCGCCGCGCTGCGGAAAATCAGGCAAACAAAGGATGGTGATAGCCGCTGGCATTCAGCAGATAGTCGCGCGAAGCGGTGATTTCCGCGTTCAGCTGTGCCACATCGACGTTGAGCAACTGACCATGACGTTTACGCAGTTCACCCGCCACCATCACGGTATCAACATCGGCGCGTTGCACCGCCTGCACCACCGTTGCCGTCACGCTGGTCAGCGGGAAAACGCCAATACCATCGGTGCGCAGCATAATGACGTCGGCCTGTTTACCTGGCGTGAGCGTGCCCGTTTGCTGCTCCAGCCCGGCCGCACGCGCGCCGTTAATCGTGGCCGACTGCAGTACGGCTTCCACGCTAATCGGTGCCGGTACGTCGCTTTCGCCCCGGAAGCGGCGATAGCGCATCGCTGAGCGCTGCTGGTTAAACAGCGCCTGCATTTCACCGAACAGATCGCTGCCGAAGGCGGTATCAAGATCGATACCGAGCGCCGGCGTCATTCCGCGATCGACCGCCTGCTGCCAGGCAAAGCTGTCGTCGTCGAAACCAAACAGCGCATCCGAACGCGGATTCACGGTAATGTTGACGCCCGCGTCCGCCAGCTGCTGCCAGGTGTGCGCCGGTACGCGCGTACAGTGGTTGAAAATGTTGTGCGGACCCAGCAAGCCGGCTTCGGCAAACTCCGCCGGCAGCTGCGCCAGGTCACCAATAAACTCGGTGAGAATGCGCATATCCAGCTCGCGCGCCACGCGCCACCACGCCAGGTTGAGCTGGCCAAACAGGCCAACCTGCACACGGCTGCCGGCGTGGTTCCAGCGGCTGGCGAGACGGGCCAGATCGCCCGGCAGATGATCGCTGGAAGCCTGCTTATCCATTGCTGCGCCAACCATGTGCAGTGCACGAATCCCGCTCTCCTGCAGCGCGTCAAGCGCCGCATCGGTATGCGCCGGACTGCGTGAACTGTGGCAGGCATCAATCACCGTGGTGATGCCGGCATCCAGGCATGCCAGCGCCGTCAGCCGGGTGCTCAGGTACATATCCAGCGGACGGTAATGCGCGCCGAGCGTTTCTGCCACCACATCGATATAGACAAACAGGTCGTCAACGTTGGGCATCAGGCGGCGCATCGCACCGAGCCACATATGGTGATGCGCATCCACCAGGCCCGGCATCACGATATGGCCGCGGGCATCAATCACCTGCGCATCGTCGGCGGAAAGGTTTTCCCCCACGGCGGCAATACGATCGTCCTCAATCAGCACATCGCCACAGACGAGGTCGGGCACGCTGGCGTCCAGCGTCAGGATAGTGCCGCCTTTAAAAAGGGTGCGCCGTACAGTCATAACATTCTCCTCAAAAGGGATCAGGAATCCGGCGGTCAGTGCCGGTCGCGTTTCGGGGCACACAATAAGTTGCAGCGCATTTTTGATAAAGGTAGGCTCAGGCAAATGATCTTTGCTAAAAATCAAAGATGGAGAACAGGATGAGTTTTGATGGCCGACTATTATCCGGCATGAGCGTGCTGGCAGCCGTGGTTGAAGCCGGCAGCTTCAGCCGCGCTGGCGAAGTGCTGGGGTTGTCCGCCTCGGGCGTCAGCCGGGCGATTTCACGACTGGAACAGCGTCTCGGCGTGCGCCTGCTCGATCGCACCACCCGCACCCTGCATCTCACCAGTGAAGGTGCCAGCCTGTATGAGCGGGCGGCGCCGCATCTGGAAGGGATTGAAGAAGCAGCAAACTACGTCTCCGGCGCCGCCGTGACGGTGCGTGGTACGCTGCGCGTGAGCCTCAATCCGCTGTTTTCCCGCTATGTGCTGGCGGCAAAGCTGCCGCTGCTGCGTGCCCGTTATCCGCATCTGGAACTGACGATTTTGCAGCAGCCCGATGTGGGCGATCTGGTAGCAGAAGGTATTGATGTTGCGGTGCGTTTCGGGCCACAGCCGCCGTCCACCATGACCTCACGCCTGCTGTTACAAACGCGCGTCCTGACGGTGGCCGCCCCGGACTATCTGGTACGCTGTGGCCGCCCGACGCAGCCGCAGCAGCTGACTGAGCACAATTGTCTGCAATACATCGATCCGCGCAGCAATAAGCCCTTTAGCTGGGAGTTTCATCGTGGCACGCAGCGGCTGACGGTCGCCACCCACGGCCATCTGACCACCACCGATCCGGATTTAATGGTGCAGGCGTGCGTCGGCGGTGCCGGCGTAGCCCAGGTGCTGGCGCTGAGCGTGCAACATCTGATCGCCAGCGGTGAACTGATCGAACTTTTCCCCGACTGGCCTGACGAAACCTATCCGCTGTTTATCACCCGGCCTTCGCGCCGTCTGGCCCCGGCGGCGGTGGAGGCATTTCTCGGGTTTTGCCTGGAGATTTGTGCGGAACAGAGCTGACGCAAATTACCGATTATCCTCAGCGCGTGTTTGCCGATAATAGCCCACCAGCTGAACGATGAAGGTGAGGGTCGCGAGTAAAAACAGTATCCCACCCAGGGGAATGGTGCCGAGCAGGAACCAGCCCATGACGCCTAATTCATACAGCAACTGGCCGCGATCTTCTCCCAGGATGTAACAGGGATGCACGTTGCCTTCGTCCAGCTGGCAGCCTGCCAGACTGGCGACATATCCGGCGCCCATCGCGCAGATCAGCGGCAGAAACGCGAGAAAAGCCGTACCGCACAGCATCACAAGATAAAGAATGATGATGGATGTCAGCGGGCGTTTGCCAGGTGGTGCGCGCTTGCCCGCGGCTCTGAAATTAAACAGCACGTTTCCTCCTGAAGCCTCTGCCGTTAACGCCAGATTATTAACACATCCTTATCCCCTGCGACAGACCGGTAAACAAACGCCCGCGGGGTAGCGGGCGCGTTTTTACTGCGACATGACGCCAGGCGTTAAGGATTGGCGCGGATAATCACTTTGCCGCGCGCATGGCCGGTCGCCACCTTCTCCAGTGCGGAGCGTGCATCATCCAGCGAAAAGATAGCGTCGGTGATGACCTGTAACTGCCCGGCCTGGAACAGGCTGCTCGCCCGGGCAAGATACGGCGTCGCGCTGGCGAAGAAGACAAACTCGCCGTGCTGGCCGCTGGTAGGCGTGATGCCAAACTCCACCAGCGTGGCAATGCGCCCGCCGGCGCGCAGCACGGACCAGGAGCGGCTCAGCGTTTCGCCGCCGACGCTGTCTATCACCAGGTCGATATCGCGCGTTGTTGCGAAGTCCTGCGTGCGGTAGTCAATCACTTCATCGGCGCCCAGACTGGTCACCAGCGCGTGGTTTTTCGCCGATGCCGTGGCGATGACATAAGCGCCCGCCTGATGCGCCAGCTGGACGGCCATGCTGCCGACGCCACCCGCTGCGGCGTGAATCAGCACGCGCTCGCCGCGCTGCAGCTGACCCACATCGAACAATGCCTGCTGCGCGGAGCCAAACGCGGTAGGCAGCGCCGCGGCCTGTTCGGCGCTCATCGCTGCCGGGACAAGGCATACGTCATCGGCGGCGATCACCAGGCTTTGTGCAAAAGCCCCGCCTGCGCCAGGTGGCGTGCGCCCGAATACGCGATCGCCCGGTTTTAAATGGCTCACGCGCTCGCCAGCTGCTGTAATCACGCCGCAGAAATCCATGCCCGGCACGTAAGGCAGGTCCACCGGGAAAACCTGCTGCATGTGCCCTGAGATGATTTTCACATCCAGCGGGTTAACGCTCGCCGCTTCAACCTGCACCGTCACCTCATCCGGACTGGCGGCGCGAAGTTGACGTTCGCCAATCGTCAGCACATCGGCGGTGCCAAACGTATCAATCAATGCTGCTTTCATTATCAACTCTCCGGTCTGATTCAGGCTTGTGGCGGAAACTGGCCAAGCTGGAGGAACAGGCCAAACCAATCTTCCATGTGCCAGGTGGTGATCAGACGGCCGTCCTCCAGCGCATGGAACTCATGCAGACGGAAGCTCACTTTCTTGCCGGTCGGCGCGATACCGAAAATTTCGCCGAGATGGGTGCCGCTGATTTCCGCCCGCGCCGCGATGCGGCCAGGCTCCTGAATCATGTCATGCACCACGATCTGCACGTCCGGAAAAGCCTGCGCCAGCATGCGAATGATCGGCTTGATGCCTTCCGGCCCGGGCGCCTGTCCCGGCGCCAGCGGAATGTCTTCCCATGACGGAGCCAGCACGCTATCGACCAGATCGGGGTTGTTGTCGCTGAAGGCCTGATAGAGCGTCTCTACCGCCTGTCGTTCAATTTTCAGCCGTTGTACGTATTCTGCTGCTGGATTCATCGTTATTCACTTTCAGGTGAGGGTTGGTTGTGGAATTTTGCGCAGCGCCCTACAATTCGTCCAACAAATATTTAATATGAGTGATTATTTGCCGTATGGATTTTCATGGCATCGATCTCAATCTGTTAGTGGCTTTTGACGCGCTGATGAACGAGCGCAACGTCACGCGGGCGGCAACCCAGGTGGGCGTCAGCCAGCCGGCGATGAGTGCCGCTTTGTCACGGTTACGCACCCTGTTCGGTGACCCGCTGTTCATGCGCAGCGCGGAGGGTTTACTGCCGACCGCGCGTGCGCGCGATCTGTCCGGCCCCATCGCCGGGGCGTTGCGCCAGCTCGAAGCGACGCTGGTGGCAAAGCCCGCGTTTGCAGCGGAAAAAGCGCAAATAAACTTCAAACTGGGCGTGTCGGAGTATCCGGCTTTCGTGTTGCTGCCTTCGTTAATGCAGGCGCTACAGGACGTCGCCCCCGGCGTGTCATTGAATGTGCAGGCGTTTACCAACCGCGATCACGCGGTCGATTTGTTAGATGCCGGCGCGATTGATGTCGCCATCGGCGTCATGCCTACCCATAGCGATAGCCGCATCATCTCCCGGCCGGTATTGCGCGACGAATTCGTCACCATCGTCGCCAGCAACCATCCGGCGGCCAGACGCGGCATGGACATGGAGAGCTACCTGGCGCTGCCGCATATTCTGGTCTCGCCGGAAGGTGAACTGTACGGCCTGGTTGATCAGGTACTGGCGCAGCAGGGTAAAAAGCGCCGGCTGGGGCTGACGGTCCAGCAGATGTTTACGGTGCCGTCTATCGTGGCGCAAACCCACATGACCGCGACCGTGATGAAGCGCGTGGCGCTGCATGCGCAGGCCAGTCGCCAGCTGGTACTGTTCCCTCCACCGCTGTCGTTGCCTGAAATGGTGTTCAACCTGATCTGGCACCGGCGCAGCGACGCGCATCCCGCCCAGCAGTGGTTCAGAGAATTTATTGAACAACAGGCGGCACGGCTGTAGGCGCTGTATCTGAATTCTGCGCGGATCGGGCGATGCGAAAGATGGCAGGATAAAAAAGCCCGCAGTTACGCGGGCTTTGAGGCTTCAGGTGCTGGCGGTTGCCAGTGCGGGCGTTACTCCCACTCAATCGTCGCAGGCGGTTTACCTGAAATATCATAAACCACGCGTGAGATGCCGTTCACTTCGTTGATGATGCGGTTGGAGACGCGGCCGAGGAAGTCGTACGGCAGGTGCGCCCAGTGGGCCGTCATGAAGTCGATGGTTTCGACAGCACGCAGGGAAACCACCCAGTCGTATTTACGGCCATCGCCCATCACGCCGACGGAGCGCACCGGCAGGAACACGGTAAAGGCCTGGCTGACTTTGTTGTACAGATCGGCTTTGCGCAGCTCTTCGATAAAGATGGCATCAGCACGGCGCAGCAGGTCGCAGTACTCTTTCTTCACTTCACCCAGTACGCGCACGCCCAGACCCGGGCCCGGGAAGGGATGGCGGTACAGCATGTCGTAAGGCAGGCCGAGTTCCAGACCGATTTTACGCACTTCATCTTTGAACAGCTCTTTCAGCGGCTCAACCAGGCCCATCTTCATCTCTTTCGGCAAACCGCCCACGTTGTGGTGCGATTTGATCACGTGCGCTTTACCGGTAGCCGAAGCCGCCGACTCAATCACGTCCGGATAGATGGTGCCCTGCGCCAGCCATTTCACGTCGGTCAGCTTCAGTGCTTCTTCGTCGAACACTTCCACGAACACGCGGCCGATGATTTTACGTTTGGCTTCCGGATCGTTCTCGCCCGCCAGCGCGTCGAGGAAGCGCCCTTCTGCCGCAACGTGCACGATGTTCAGACCAAAGTGGTCGCCGAACATGTCCATCACCTGCTCAGCTTCATTCAGACGCAGCAGTCCGTTATCGACGAACACACAGGTCAGGCGCTCGCCAATCGCGCGGTGCAGCAGCATCGCGGTCACGGATGAGTCCACGCCGCCGGACAGGCCGAGAATCACACGGTCTTCACCCACCTGCTCACGGATGCGCTCTACCGCGTCTTCGATAATTTTGGCTGGCGTCCACAGCGCTTCACAGCCGCAGATGTCGCGCACAAAACGCTCCAGCATGCGCAGGCCCTGACGGGTGTGCGTCACTTCCGGGTGGAACTGCACGCCGTAGAAACGCTTCTCTTCGTTGGCCATGATGGCAAACGGGCAGCTTTCGGTGCTGGCAACCGTCACGAAGTCTGCCGGGATCGCCGTGACTTTGTCACCGTGGCTCATCCACACGTCGAGCAGCGGTTTGCCCGCCGCGCTGATGGCATCTTCGATATCACGCACCAGCGCGCTCGGGGTTGTCACTTCAACCTGCGCATAACCAAATTCACGCTCGTTCGAGCCTTCAACCTTACCGCCCAGCTGCATCGCCATGGTCTGCATGCCGTAGCACACGCCCAGCACCGGCACACCAGCGTTGAACACATATTCCGGCGCGCGCGGGCTGTTATGCTCGGTGGTGCTTTCCGGACCACCGGACAGGATGATGCCGTTCGGGTTGAACTGGCGGATTTGCTCTTCGGTGACATCCCACGCCCAGAGTTCGCAGTAGACGCCCAGCTCACGCACGCGGCGCGCGACCAGCTGCGTATACTGAGAACCAAAATCGAGGATCAAAATACGATGTTTATGAATATTTTCAGTCGTCATTGAGGCGTTTCCATTGGGATGGACTTAATAATAAAAGCGCCCGGCTGGAGCCGGGCGGGAAATCTTACGGGATTATGAACCCATGCGGTAGTTCGGTGACTCTTTGGTGATGGTCACATCGTGCACGTGGCTTTCGTTAATGCCGGCGCCGCTGATGCGCACGAACTCGGCTTTGGTGCGCAGATCGTCGATGGTCGGGCAACCGGTCAGGCCCATGCAGGAGCGCAGGCCGCCCATCTGCTGGTGCACGATCTCTTTCAGGCGGCCTTTATAGGCAACGCGCCCTTCGATACCTTCCGGCACCAGTTTGTCGGCGGCGTTATCGCTCTGGAAGTAACGGTCAGACGAGCCTTTGGACATCGCGCCCAGTGAACCCATCCCGCGGTAGGATTTGAACGCACGTCCCTGATAGAGTTCGATTTCGCCCGGTGATTCTTCGGTACCGGCCAGCATGGAGCCAACCATTACCGCCGACGCACCCGCAGCGATGGCTTTGGCGATGTCGCCAGAGAAACGGATACCACCGTCAGCGATGACCGGAATACCGGTACCTTCCAGCGCTTCAACCGCGTCGGATACCGCCGTGATCTGCGGTACGCCAACGCCGGTAACGATACGGGTAGTACAGATGGAGCCCGGGCCGATGCCCACTTTCACCGCGCTCACGCCCGCGTTAGCCAGCGCCAGTGCGCCTGCACCGGTCGCCACGTTGCCGCCGATGATTTCAAGGTCCGGATATTTTGCGCGGGTTTCACGGATACGCTGCAGCACGCCTTCGGAGTGGCCGTGCGAGGAGTCGATCAGCAGTACGTCAACGCCCGCAGCGACCAGCGCATCAACGCGCTCTTCGTTGCCGGCACCGGCACCCACTGCGGCACCGACGCGCAGACGACCCTGCGCATCTTTACAGGCGTTAGGTTTACGCTCGGCTTTCTGGAAATCTTTAACGGTAATCATGCCCAGCAGGTGGAAGCTGTCGTCAACAACCAGCGCTTTCTCGACGCGTTTTTCGTGCATTTTCTGCAGCACGACTTCACGCGCTTCACCCTCTTTCACCGTCACCAGGCGCTCTTTTGGCGTCATGACCGCGGTCACCGGCAGCGTCATATCGGTCACGAAGCGCACGTCACGACCGGTAATGATGCCCACCAGCTCGTTGTCGGCGTTAACCACCGGATAACCGGCGAAGCCGTTACGTTCGGTCAGCTCTTTCACCTCGGCCAGCGTGGTGGTTGGCAGCACGGTCTGTGGCTCCGTTACGACGCCGCTTTCGTGTTTTTTCACCTTGCGAACTTCATCCGCCTGGCGCTCAATCGACATGTTTTTGTGGATAAAGCCCAGACCGCCTTCCTGCGCCAGCGCAATCGCCAGACCGGCTTCGGTCACGGTGTCCATCGCTGCAGACAGCATAGGAATGTTGAGACGGATGTTTTTGGTCAGCTGGGTGCTGAGATCGGCCGTGTTGGGTAAAACAGTGGAGTGAGCGGGAACGAGCAGGACGTCGTCAAATGTGAGGGCTTCTTTCGCGATTCTTAACATTGCAATATCTCCACCTGGGGCGTTTAAAACAGATAAAATATTGCCGCGGCATTATACAGGCCGAAATCGGTTGCCTCCAGTGTTTTTTCGGAAAAAGTCTTGATCCTCCGGGGCAGGCATGTAGTATCGGTTAATTAACCCTCTGATTTGAAATTTGATCCTCATCACATGTCGCTACCGCCAACCGCCAATATTTTTACTGTCAGCCGCCTGAACACCACGGTGCGCCAACTGCTGGAAAATGAGATGGGCCTGGTGTGGCTCAGCGCTGAAATTTCCAATTTCACTCAGCCCGCTTCCGGTCACTGGTACTTCACTCTGAAGGACGATGGCGCGCAGGTGCGCTGTGCCATGTTCCGCAACAGCAATCGACGCGTCAGCTTTCGCCCGCAGCACGGTCAGCAGGTGCTGGTGCGCGCCAGCATCACGCTGTATGAGCCGCGCGGCGACTATCAGCTGATTATCGAAAGCATGCATCCGGCCGGTGAAGGGCTGCTGCAGCAACAGTTTGAGCAGCTGAAAGCCCGGCTGGCGGCGGAGGGCCTGTTCGACCAGCAGTTTAAACAGCCGCTGCCGGAGCCGGCGCGCCAGGTGGGTGTGATCACCTCCGCTACCGGCGCGGCATTGCACGATGTGCTGCGCGTGCTGCATCGCCGCGATCCCTCGCTGCCGGTGGTGATCTATCCGACCGCAGTGCAAGGCGTTGATGCGCCCGCCGCCATCGTGCGCGCCATCGAGCTGGCCAACCAGCGTGACGAGTGCGACGTGCTGATCGTCGGGCGCGGCGGCGGTTCACTGGAAGATCTGTGGAGCTTCAACGACGAGCGCGTGGCGCGGGCCATCTTTGCCAGCCGCCTGCCAATCGTCAGCGCCGTTGGGCATGAAACCGATGTCACTATCGCCGACTTTGTTGCCGATCTGCGCGCGCCGACGCCTTCTGCCGCTGCCGAGCTGGTGAGCCGCAACCAGATCGAGCTGCTGCGCCGTTTGCAGTCTCAGCAGCAGCGCATGGAGATGGCGATGGATTATTACGTGGCGCAGCAGCAGCGCCGCTTCACCCGGCTGCAGCATCGTTTGCAACAGCAGCATCCGCAGCTGCGCCTGGCACGCCAGCAAACCACGCTGATTCAGCTGCAGCGTCGTCTGCAGGAAGCGGCCGACCAGCGGCTGCGCCTGGCGCATCGCCAGCAGGATCGCCTGCTGCAGCGCCTGCAATCCCAGCAGCCGCAGGGACGTATTCTGCGCGCTCAGCAACAGTTACAGCAGTGGCACTACCGGCTGCAGCAGGGCATGGAAAAACAGCTCAATCACAGCCGGCAGCGTTTTGGTACGCTGGCAGCACAGCTGGAAGGCGTGAGTCCGCTGGCGACGCTGGCGCGCGGCTTTAGCGTCACCACCGATGCTCAGGGCCAGGTGGTGAAAAAGACCCGTCAGCTGCATACCGGCGATCTGCTGCGTACCCGGCTGGATGATGGCTGGGTGGAGAGTCAGGTGACGGCGTTACAACCACAGAAGACGCGCAGCCGTAAGGCGTGATAATCTTTTCAGCCGCATAAATGGTTGATAACCCCCTGTAAATCGCGCGGGCTGCAGACGCAGCGGCGCGCGATTGATAAGCGGGTCTATACTTTCTGACATACCCATCCGTCAGGGAGTCCGACATGCCTTACAGCGTTATTCCTCCGTATATTCTGCGAAATATCATCGATAACTGTTCCGGCGCACAGCAGGATTACGCGCGGCGCACCCTCACCCACGTGCAACAGCTGATGGCGGAACATCCTCACACCGCCAGCACAGCCAGCACTGCGCAGCCCGGCAGTGTTTTGCGTGCTATCTACGATGCGGGTAATACGCAAAATCTGCCCGGCACCCTGATCCGTGAGGAAGGCCAGCCCGGTAACGGTGACGTCGCCGCCGACGAAGCGTGGAACTATCTCGGCATCACCTATGATTTCTACTGGCAGATCTATCAGCGCAACTCGCTGGACAACAAAGGCCTGAAACTGGATGGCACCGTGCATTACGGCAGGGAGTACCAGAACGCCTTCTGGAATGGCCAGCAGATGGTATTTGGCGACGGCGACGGTGAGATCTTCAATCGCTTTACCATTGCCATTGATGTGGTCGCGCACGAGCTGACGCACGGCGTGACCGAAACCGAAGCCGGGCTGATTTACTTCCAGCAGGCAGGTGCGCTCAACGAATCGATGTCCGATGTGTTCGGCTCGCTGGTGAAGCAGTATCACCTTAAGCAAAGCGCCGACCAGGCCGACTGGATCATCGGCGAAGGGCTGCTGGCGGCGGGTATTAAGGGCAGTGGCCTGCGCTCGATGTCTGCGCCCGGTACCGCCTATGACGATCCGCTGCTCGGCAAAGATCCGCAGCCTGCCGATATGGATCACTATATCGACACGCGCGAAGACAACGGCGGCGTACATCTTAACTCCGGCATTCCCAATCGCGCCTTCTATCTGGCAGCGACCGCGCTGGGCGGCTTTGCCTGGGAACGGGCCGGTCAGGCATGGTACGACACGCTATGCGATAAGGAATTGCCGCAGGATGCCGACTTCAGCACCTTTGCGCGCTTTACCGTACAGCATGCCGCAAAACGTTTTGATAATACGGTGGCACAGGCGATCCAGTCCGCGTGGCACGAGGTAGGTGTAAGGTGAATATTCAGCTGACCGATGACGCCATCATTGAGCTGGCGCGTGAAGGCGGCATTGCATTTATCCCCGGCCTGCGCAGCGAGCGGCGATTTGCGCTGGCGCAGCTGCCGGAACCGCAAAAGCAGCGCGTGTGCAACGTGCTGGAGCAGGCGCTGCCGCTCGGCGAGCCGGAGGAACAGGCCGCCAGTATCGGGCGCGGCGACCAGCGCTATTTTCGCATCCAGATAAGCTACGCGACCCACCGCGAAGCCGGAACGATTGTGATTCTGATTCCGGAAAACGTTGCGCCTCCTGAACTGCAGGCGCTGTGGCGCGATGGCGAAGAATAACTTAGACAGTTCCCACAGCATCGCCGTAACTAACTGACTATACTGGATAACGTGGCTAGCTAGTCCACATCAAAGAAAATACCCTTAGATGAGGTCTCTGCTATGACACAAACCAAGCAACGAGGCGGTGCCGGGAACTTTGCAGAGGACCCGGAGCGCGCCAGGGAAGCCGGTAGCGCGGGCGGCAAAGTCAGTGGGGGCAATTTCAGGAACGATCCTGAGAGAGCCAGGGAAGCTGGAAGAAAAGGAGGTCAAAAAAGCCGTCGCCCCTCTAAGCAGAAGTAAGTAAGGATCCTTACAGGAAGGAGTACGCCACGGACGGTTAATAAAAAAGGCCGACATCATGATGTCGGCCTTTCTTTTACTGCGGCTTACTTGCTGTCGGGCAGCGCGTAAGCAATCACGTAATCACCGCGATCCGGTGACTGACGCGCACCGCCTGCGGAGATCAGGATGTACTGTTTGCCGGTTTTCGGCGAAACATAGCTGATCGGTCCGCCCTGGCTGCCCACCGGCAGACGTGCTTTCCACACTTCTTTACCGGTTGAGCTATCAAAGGCGCGCAGGTAGTAATCCTGGGTGCCGGCAATAAATACCAGACCGCCCTGCGTTGCCAGCGTACCACCCAGCGTCGGCATACCGACCGGCATCTGCGCATGCATTTTGATACCAAACGGACCGGTATCCTGCACCGTACCAACCGGCACCTGCCACACAATCTGACGGGTCTTCATGTCGATGGCCGACAGCGTACCGAACGGCGGTGCCTGGCATGGAATGCCCAGCGGCGACATGAAGCGGTTTTTGTTTACTGCGTACGGCGTGCCTTTCAGCGGTACCGCACCCATGCCGGTGTTGATGGCTTCACCGCCGTTGCTGGCAGCCGATTTGGTGGTGTCCTGCGGAATCATCTGCACCCACAGGCCGAGACGCATATCGTTAACGAACATGTACTGGTTGTTCGGATCGAACGAGATGCTGCCCCAGTTCATGCCGCCGAGCGAGCCCGGGAAGCTGAGCGAAACATCGGTGTCCGGCACCGTGAACAGGCCGTCATAACGCATGCCTTTAAAGGCAATACGGCAAGCCAGCTGGTCAAACGGCGTCGCACCCCACATGTCTGACTCGGTCAGTTTCTGATTGCCAATGTTTGGCATTTCTACCGAGTGCGGCTGAGTTTTGGTGTACTGCTCGTTCGGGATATGGCCCTGCGGCATCGGCAGCTCTTCAACTTTGGTCAAAGGCTTGCCGGTCAGGCGATCCAGCACCCAGATCATGCCGGTTTTCCCGCCGATCACTACCGCAGGTTTGGTGGTGCCGTCCTTCATCGGGAAATCCACCAGGCTCGGCTGCATTGGCAGGTCGAAGTCCCACAGGTCATTGTGGACCGTCTGATACACCCACTTCTCTTTACCGGTGGTGGCATCCAGCGCCAGCACCGACGCGCCATATTTGTGGTCCAGCGCGGTACGGTTGGCACCCCACAGGTCCACCGACGAACTGCCCATCGGCAGGAACACGGTGTTCATCGCCGGATCGTAAGAGATTGGCGCCCATGAGTTTGGCGTGCTGCGGGTGTAATCCTGACCCGGCATCAGCACGGCATTTGGATCTTCATTGCCCGGGTCAAACGCCCAGCGCATCTGGCCGGTGATGACGTCGAAGCCACGCAGAACGCCGCCAGGCATGTCTGTCTGTACGTTATCCGCAACGCGACCGCCTACCACGACCGTGGTGCCCGCCACCTGCGGCGGCGAGGTCAGCTGATATTGCGGGTCCGGCGCGCTGCCAAGACCTTGCTTCAGATCGACCACACCGTGGTTACCGAAGTTTTCACACAGTTCACCGTTATCGGCGTTGATGGCAATCAGACGCGCATCGATGGTGTTCATCAGGATGCGACGCTGGCAGCTATCGCCCGCCGCCAGCGTTACCGCTGGCACCGGCGTGGAGCCCGGCTGCGTTGGCTGCTGTACCGGTTTGGTGGCATCAAAGTACGCCAGACCACGGCAGCGGTTCCACACCTGCGCCTGCGCATTGATTTCGCGCTTCCAGATCTGCTTACCGCTGTCGGCTTCCACCGCAATCACATTGTTGTGCGGCGTACACAGATACAGGGTATTACCCACCTGCAGTGGCGTTTCCTGATCTTCTGCACCGTTACCGGTCGGGCTGATCGGCGTGTCGCCGGTATGGAACGTCCAGGCAACCTGCAAGTCTTTCACGTTGTCGCGGGTAATCTGGTCGATAGCGGCAAAACGGTCACCCTGCGGCGTACGGCCGTAGCTGCTCCAGTCCTGCTGCGGTTTGCTTTTATCTACCGGGATCAGCGGCAGCTGCTTGCCGGTGAAGGCCACAGTCGGATGCGGCTGGAACATCTGGACAAAGGTGACCACCATACCAACGGCAATCACCGCCGACAGCGCATACGAAAGCTTCGCCAGCGAGGCCTTGCCTTCACGCTTACGCAGCGCCGGCCAGGTAATAAACGCCAGCACCATCAGGCCAGCCGGCACCATCAGGCGCGACACCAGCGGCCAGAACTGCCAGCCAGCATCGTACAGCGCCCAAATCAGCGTACCGGCGAAGACCAGAATGAACAGCGTAACCGCCGAGGATTTACGGCGAAAGAACTGAATCGCCGACAGTAACATGACGATACCGGCAATGAGGAAGTACCAGCTGCCGCCCAGGGCCACCAGTTTACCGCCACCGATCGCGAAGAACAGGCCGATCGCCAGCAGGACCAGTCCGAATAACACGGACCAGATACTCAACCCTTTACCGGGACGAGCGGAATTTTCTGCCATAACACAAACTCTCCTGAAAAAATAACGCGTGGCGGCCGGAATGCGGGAGCAGCCGGTCAATGTCCTCCTGACTGAGCAGGGACAGGAAGTTATCCGTTACGCTTTATTTTATATCTGTTGGTACGGGAGCTACGCCCGTTATGCAGCGCTTGTGAGCGAGGCCGCAGGATCAATATCCGCTGGCATTCGCGACAAGGCGGGCAGGATTGTACCATCCGGTACAATTAAAAGTGAACATCCATAACGCGGTAGTTACTGGGCAATAGCATTTTTGCTACAAACGCAGCGCGAAGCGAGCAGCCAGTGCCACTTCGCGCTATCGCAAACCCTCATTCCATGACGTCTTCCGGGCGATAATGCACGCGTCTGCTGGAGATCAGGCCGTGACCGTGGGTACAGAAATAATCTATGGCACCGCACGCCTTCAGCACCTGCAGCGGCTGCTGGCAGTCGGGACAGCAGGCCAGCGCGGTGAAATGACGCTGGCAGTGCGGGCAATCGAAGCGTTGTTCGCTGTAAGTGAGCGGTTGCTGACAGTGAGGGCATGGGGTGAGCATGATGACTCCGGAATCGTGGCTGAGGATCGTGATAAACCGGATGTTACGCCAAAAAAAGAGGGCCCATTCGGGCCCTCATCATGTTTAGCGTTTGTTTTTCTTCAGATGCGATATCAGACGCTTACGCTTACGCTGCTGGGTTGGCGTCAGCAGGTTACGTTTGCCCGCATACGGGTTATCGCCCTCTTTAAACTGGATGCGAATCGGCGTTCCCATCACGTTCAGCGAGCGGCGGAAGTAGTTCATCAGGTAACGCTTGTAGGAATCCGGCAGATCCTTCACCTGATTACCGTGAATCACCACAATCGGCGGGTTATAACCACCGGCATGCGCGTATTTGAGTTTCACGCGACGGCCACGCACCAGAGGCGGCTGATGGTCGTCAGCAGCCATGTTCATGATACGCGTCAGCATGGAGGTATTTACGCGCTTGGTCGAGCAGTCGTACGCTTCGGTCACGGATTCAAACAGGTTGCCCACACCGCTGCCGTGCAGTGCCGAGATAAAGTGCACGCGCGCGAAGTCGATAAAGCCGAGACGGAAGTCCAGCGTCTCTTTCACTTCATCTTTAATCTCCTGCGACAGGCCATCCCACTTGTTGACCACAATCACCAGTGAGCGCCCACTATTCAGGATAAAGCCGAGCAGCGACAGGTCCTGATCGGAAATGCCCGCACGCGCGTCAATCACCAGCATCACCACGTTGGCATCTTCAATCGCCTGCAGCGTTTTGATGACGGAGAATTTTTCCACCGTATCAGTGATTTTGCCGCGCTTACGCACGCCCGCGGTATCAATCAGAATGTACTCGCGGTCATCACGCTCCATCGGAATGTAGATGCTGTCGCGCGTGGTGCCCGGCATGTCGTACACCACTACACGGTCTTCACCGAGGATACGGTTGGTGAGCGTTGACTTACCTACGTTCGGACGCCCGACAATCGCCAGTTTGATCGGCAGACCGGTCGGATCGAAGGCTTCTTCCTCTTCTTCCTCCAGCGCTTCACCGTTCTCTTCGGCGGCTAACGCGGCCCAGTAGGCTTCGTTTTCGTCCTCTTCGCTGACTTCCCGCGGCGCGATATCATCCATCCACGGCAGCAGCGCGGTTTCCAGCAGGCTGGTGACGCCACGACCGTGCGACGCGGCAATCGGGTGAATCTCACCCAGGCCGAGCGCGTAGAAGTCCAGCACCGCAGCATCCGGATCGAGACCATCAGTTTTGTTGGCAACGAGGAACGTCGCTTTATCGCGCGAACGCAGATGATTGGCGATCTGCTGATCCGCCGGCATGACGCCAGCACGCGCATCAACTAAAAACAGCACCACATCGGCCTCTTCAATCGCCAGCAGCGACTGCTCCGCCATGCGGTTTTCCACGCCTTCCTCGGTGCCATCAATACCGCCGGTATCGATAACAATAAATTCGCGCCCTTCCACTTCGGCGCGACCATATTTGCGATCGCGAGTCAGTCCAGGGAAATCGGCCACTAACGCATCACGTGTGCGCGTTAAGCGGTTAAACAGCGTGGATTTCCCCACATTGGGACGCCCAACCAGCGCGACCACAGGTACCATAACACTTGCCTCAGTTTTAAAAATAAATCGCCCGAATGGCGTGATTATAACGGCATTTGCCGTCAGGTTCAGGCCGCAGGCGCCAAGAATATCATGCCTGACTAAAAACAGAACGGCCCCTGACGAATCAGGAGCCGTATCAATGCGTGCGAAACGCTGCCCGTCGGGCCATCGCCTTAACGGGTGATGGCGTAGACCTCACCGCCTTTCGCCTGGATCAGCAGCTTGTCACCGGCCACGACTGGCTCGGTCTGGAAGCCCTCGCTGTCCAGTTTCTGCTGCGCCACAAAGCGGCCGTCCAGGGTGTTGATCCAGTGCACGTAGCCTTCGCTATCGGCGACCACCAGGTAACCGTTGAACAGCACCGGAGACGTCAGGTTACGGTGCAGCAGATCGCTCTGACGCCAGATCGCCACGCCGCCATCGGCGTTGAGCGCAATCACGCGGTCATCCTGATCCACCAGATAGATGCGACCGGCATCGACGATCAGATCTTTGACGCCGCCGATTTCACGCTTCCACAGAATCTGACCGGAACGCAGATCCAGCGCCGTCAGGTTACCGTTGTAGGCCAGCGCATAAACCACGCCATTGACGATCACCGGCGTGGTGTCGACATCGTTAAGACGATCAATCTCAGTTGCGCCGCTTGGCTGGGAGATACGCTGCTGCCAGATCAGCTGGCCCTGGTTCATGATCACCGCGCTGACGCGGCCGTTATCGCCGCCAACAATCGCGCCGCCGAACGCTACTGCCGGCGCCGATTCACCGCGCAGCGACAGCGCTGGCATATCCAGATTCACGCTCCATTTCACCGCGCCGCTGCTCTGATCGAGCCCCTGCAGCATACCGTTGCTGGTGTGAATCAGCACCAGACCATCGCTCACCACCGGACGCGACAGTGCTTCACCAGCCACTTTGGTCTGCCAGGCAATGCTGCCGTCGCTGCTGTTCAGGGCAAATACCTGCCCCCGCTCGCTACCGATGTAAAGGCGATCGCCATTGGCCGTGATACCGCCAGACAGCAGTGCCGAAATGTTTTTCGAGAAGAAGCCGGTCTTCTCAGAGAGGTTCACTTTCCACTTCTCTTTGCCGTTGCTGGCGTCGAGCGCTTTCACGATACCGAAGCGGTCGGCGGCATACACGGTGCCGTCCTGCCAGGCGGGATGCAGATTGGAGTAGAAATCACCCACGCCGTCACCGACCGAGGTGCTCCACGCGGTTTCCGGCGTGAACTGGTTTTCAACCTTCGGCAGCGGGGCCATTTTCACTACATCTTCTTCGCCGCTGAACAGCGAGCAACCGCTGAGCAGAGTGACTGACATCAGCCCTGGCAGCAGGTATTTACGTAATTCCATGTGCGCTCTCTTGACTGGCTTAACTTAAGTTATTCATCTTCATCTGCAGCATCTGCTTCAGCGCAGGAGAAGCCTGCGATTCCGCACCTTTGCTCCAGGCATCGCGGGCGCCCTGCTTATCGCCTTTGCTCAGCAGTGCTTCGCCACGAATGTCCGCCACAATGGCTGTCCAGCCATCACCCTTTACATTGTTCAGGGTAGTAAGGGCGGCATCGGCCTGATTTTGCTGCAGTTGAATGCGTGCCAGACGCAGGTTGATCACCGCCTGCAGATTGGCATCTTTGGTGTCTTTCAGCCCGCTCTGTAACAGCGTGATGGCTTTGTCTAACTGATTGGCGGCAACGTACTGTTTAGCCAGATCCAGCGCGGCCAGCGCACCGTAGGTGTTGTTGTTCTCGCTGGCGAAGCTGGCGACCGCTTCCAGCGTCTGCGGCTTGTCTGCCTGCATGGCGCTGGTCAGCTGCTGATACTGCGCCGACGCGGCTTTGTCCGCTCCTTCCTGATGGCTGCTCCAGAAACGCCAGCCACCCAGTGCAGCGATACCGACGATAACCCCGACCGCCAGTGCTTTGCCATTATTGGCAAAGAAGCGACGCAGCGCATCAACCTGTTCGTTTTCGTTGCTGTAAACTTCCACGCAATCCCTCTCCTTAAAATGCCTGTTGCAGTGCTGCGCTTACTGCAGCAGCGTGTGCAGCGTCGCGGCGGCGTCGCTCTGCGCCAGCGTCTGCTGATCGCCGGTGCGCAGGTCTTTAATCACCACCTGGCCCGCTTTCACTTCGTCTTCGCCCAGCACCAGCGCAATGCGTGCGCCCCACTTGTCTGCACGGGCAAACTGCTTTTTGAAGTTACCGCCGCCGAAGTTGGTCATCAGCTTCAGCGCCGGGTCGGCATCACGCAGTTTTTCCGCCAGTTGCATCGCGGCGGACTGCACGCCCTGCCCCGAAGCGATAACATAGACATCAACAATGCGCGTCGGTTCAAATTCCGGATTCACCGCCTGCACCAGCAGCACCAGACGCTCGAGCCCCATGGCAAAACCGACCGCCGGCGTCGCGCGGCCGCCCAGTTGCTCCACCAGACCATCATAGCGACCGCCGCCGCACACGGTGCCCTGCGAGCCGAGGCTGCTGGTCACCCATTCGAACACGGTGCGGTTGTAGTAGTCGAGGCCGCGTACCAGGCGCTGATTGATGCGGTATTTGATGCCGGCATCGTCGAGCAGCGCGCACAGGCCGCTGAAGTGTTCACGTGACTCCTCGTCGAGGAATTCACCCAGCGTCGGCGCGTCGTTAAGCAGCGTCTGAATATCCGGATTTTTGCTGTCCAGCACGCGCAGCGGATTGGTATACATGCGGCGTTTGCAATCTTCGTCCAGCACCTCTTTATGCTGTTCGAGGAAGGCCACCAGCGCGCTGCGGTAGTTGGCGCGCGCGTCCAGTGAACCGATGGAGTTCAGCTCCAGCTCAACGTGGTCAGCAATACCCAGCGCTTTCCACCAGCGATGGGTCAGCATGATCAGCTCGGCGTCCACGTCCGGCCCCTGCAGGCCAAACACTTCGACACCCATCTGGTGGAACTGGCGATAGCGCCCCTTCTGCGGACGCTCGTAGCGGAACATCGGACCGATGTACCACAGGCGCTGCTCCTGATTGTACAGCAGACCATGTTCGATACCGGCGCGCACGCAGCCTGCGGTGCCTTCCGGACGCAGCGTCAGGCTCTCGCCGTTGCGGTCTTCAAAGGTGTACATCTCTTTTTCAACCACGTCGGTGACTTCACCGATCGCGCGGCTGAACAGTGGGGTTTGCTCGACGATTGGCAGACGGATTTCACTGTAGCCGTAGCTGGCCAGCACCTGCTTCAGGGTGCCCTCAATACGCTGCCAGATGGCGGTATCTGCCGGCAGGTAATCGTTCATCCCGCGAATCGCTTGAATATTCTTCGCCACGTTAAAATCTCTTAATACAAAAAAACCTGTCCGGCATCATACCTTATGAGGATGAAACCGCACAGGTTCAATCACAACTGGCGTGCGCCGGGCGCACACCGTCCTTTATTTTTCCAGCTGCTGCACGTTGATGCGACGGCTCTCGTCCAGCATGGTGGCTTTTGCACGGATGCGCGCTTCCAGCTGATCGATCATGTCATTGTTGTCGAGGCGATCGCGCTGGCGCACGCCATCTTCGTAGAAACCGCTCTTCTTGTTGCCGCCGGTGACGCCGAGCGTCGAGACCGTGGCTTCGCCGGGACCGTTCACCACGCAGCCAATGATCGAGACGTCCATCGGCGTGATGATGTCTTCCAGCCGCTCTTCCAGCGCGTTCACCGTGCCAATGACGTCAAACTCCTGGCGCGAACAGGTCGGGCAGGCGATGAAGTTGATGCCGCGTGAGCGGATGCGCAGTGATTTCAGGATGTCGTAGCCGACTTTGACCTCTTCAACCGGGTCGGCGGCCAGCGAAATGCGCAGCGTATCGCCAATCCCTTCCGCCAGCAGCAGACCAAGGCCGATCGCTGATTTCACCGCTCCCGCACGCGCGCCACCGGCTTCGGTGATGCCAAGGTGCAATGGCTGATCAATGGCTTTTGCCAGCAGACGGTAAGATTCCACCGCCAGGAACACATCGGAGGCTTTGACGCTCACTTTGAACTGGTCAAAGTTGAGGCGATCGAGGTGATCAACATGACGCATCGCGGATTCGAGCAGCGCCTGCGGCGTTGGCTCACCGTATTTTTCCTGCAGATCTTTTTCCAGCGAACCGGCGTTAACGCCGATACGGATCGGAATATTGTGGTCACGGGCGCAGTCCACTACCTGGCGAATACGCTCGTTGTTACCGATGTTGCCCGGGTTAATGCGCAGGCAATCGACGCCGTACTCGGCCACTTTCAGAGCGATGCGGTAGTCAAAGTGAATGTCCGCTACCAGCGGCACGTTGACCTGCTGCTTAATCAGTTTGAAGGCTTCCGCCGCATCCATGGTAGGCACGGACACACGCACGATATCCACGCCGACGCGCTCCAGCTGACGGATCTGATTCACCGTGGCTTCGACGTCCGTGGTACGGGTGTTGGTCATTGACTGAACGGCGATAGGCGCGCCATCGCCAACCGGCACCTTGCCGACGTAAATACGTGTAGATTTGCGACGGATAATGGGTGCTTCGTTATGCATATTCTCTCTCCACAATTACCCGGAAAGCGCGCTGCGCGTTATTGCGCACCCAGCGTCAGACGGGCAACCTGGTTATTACGGATAAAACGACTTAAATCAACGGGCTGATTCTGATATTGCACGTCAACCGCACCCGGAGCGCCAATTTTCAGACGATACGGAGCGGTGCCGGACAGGCTGAGTTTACCGCCGCTACGTTGCAATCCGCTGAACAGCTTCTTACCGGTCGCATCGGTGACTTCCAGCCAACAGTCAGCTTTGAAGTTCATCACCACTGCGTTAGGATCGCCCGCGGGCTGGCTGACGGCAGCGGTACCGGTTGGCATTGAGCCTGCCGGCACGCTGTTGGCCGGCGCCGGTGAGGTGGCCGCTGGCGGTGCGTTGTCAATCGGCGCCTGGCTCGGAGACACCACCGCGTTGTCGCTGCTGGTTGCCGTGTTGCTGCTGGTCGCTGCTGGCGCACTGCTGGTACTGCCAGCGTTGTCTGGCGTGCTGACCGCACCGGCACCGGTGTCGATCGGCGTACCGGCCGCGTTAGTATCGCTGTCGGTAGTGCTGTCCGTGCTGTTGTCACCCAGCGGAATCGACTGGCTGTTGTCGCTGCTGCTGCCGTTCTGGTCAGCCATCGACACCAGATCCGCCTGCGAGGCTTTATGGTTCTGCCACCACCAGGCGCCGGTCAGGCCGACCACCACGAAAATCACCAGCCAGGTGAAGATCATCAACCAGCCGTCACGCTTTTTACGACGCTTACCCAGTGAGAAGCTCTGCATCGGCTCAATTTTCGCCGCACGCACCGGAGCCTGCTTCGCCATCATCGGCAGCAGGTCATCTTCAGGTACATGCACCAGACGCGCATAAGAGCGAATATAGCCGCGCAGGAAGGTCGAGGCCAAATCCGCCGGGGATTTATCCTCTTCAATATCACGCACGGTAGAAAGTTTCAGGCACAGGCGCTCAGCGACGTTTTGCTGGGTCAGCCCCATCTGCTCACGGGCCAGACGCAGGCGTTCACCTGTGGAATGTACTGCAGAATTCTCTTGAGTGGCTTCAGTATTCATTAGCTAAATAACGCTGGTACTGTATCGATTGTGGAAAACTTCGCGCCAACCGGTCGCCATAACGTGTAACGTCAGCAGCGTTTCCCTGTTGCGCGGCGAAACGTATCTGTAACCCCAGACTCTCTGCCGTTGCCGGCAAATGCTGATGGTAAACTTCTAAAAGCAGCGGCACTGAAGCCCACTGCTGCTGTTCAAGCCGTCGTTCCACTTCCGTCAGCAGCATACTGCCCTGCTCCGGTGCGGCATCCAGCGCGAGATCGAACTGCTGGCGCGCGGCGCGATCCTCTCCCGCCTGCAGGTAACAATAGCCCGAAAACAGCAGGGCATCCTGAGCGGCGTCGCTGTGCTGCGCTTCAGTTGCCAGCTTAAACTGTTGATGCGCTTCGTCATACTGCCTCAAACCGCAGAGAAACGCACCGTAATTGTTAGCCACATAACCATTCAGCGGCGCTAACTGCTGCGCGCGCTGGTAGTAATGGCGCGTCCGGGCGTTATTCTGCTGTGCCTGCGCGACGCGCGCAAGCGCCAGCGGCACCCGGTAATCGCGCGGCGCGGCCTGCTGCGCGCGCAGCAAATTGCGCTGCGCCGCGGCATAATCCTTCACCGACAAATAGTGCAATCCCAGCTGCAGCCGGATATCGGCCGCTCCGTGCCGCGCCGGTGCTTCGACACACCCGGTTACAACAAAGCCGGCCAGCAGCGCGGCGGGTAATCCTTTACGCATCTCAGTCTCTCCCTGTCAGTTCAGCGCAGAGACTGCCATGCCTGACGCCCGATGCGTAGCAGCGGGCGCGATCTTTCAGAGCGCCTTCACAGAGATGGCTTCACCGGCCATTTTTTTACGCAGCGTACGCTTGGTGCGGTCGATAACATCGCCGGCCAGCTGACCACAGGCGGCATCAATGTCGTCGCCGCGCGTTTTACGCACGATGGTAGTGAAACCGTACTCCATCAGCACTTTGGAGAAGCGGTCAATACGGCTGTTCGAGCTGCGGCCATACGGCGCGCCCGGGAAGGGGTTCCACGGAATCAGGTTGATCTTGCACGGCGTCTCTTTCAGCAGCGCCGCCAGCTCATGCGCATGTTCGGTGCTGTCGTTGACGTGATCCAGCATCACGTACTCAATCGTCACGCGGCCCTGATTAGCGTTGGATTTGCCAATGTAGCGCTTCACCGCCGCCAGGAAGGCTTCGATGTTGTACTTTTTGTTGATTGGCACGATGTCATCGCGGATGGTGTCATTCGGTGCGTGCAGCGAAATCGCCAGCGCCACGTCGATCATATCGCCGAGCTTGTCCAGCGCCGGCACTACGCCCGAGGTCGACAGCGTCACGCGACGTTTGGAGAGGCCGAAACCGAAGTCATCCAGCATGATCTCCATCGCCGGCACCACGTTGGTAAGGTTGAGCAGCGGCTCGCCCATGCCCATCATGACCACGTTGGTGATCGGACGCTGGCCGGTCACTTTAGCGGCACCGATAATTTTTGCCGCGCGCCATACCTGACCGATGATTTCAGACACGCGCAGGTTACGGTTAAAGCCCTGCTGCGCGGTCGAACAGAATTTACACTCCAGCGCACAGCCTACCTGCGAGGAGACGCACAGCGTGGCGCGGTCGGCTTCCGGGATATACACGGTTTCCACCAGCTGATCGCCGACGCGAATCGCCCACTTAATGGTGCCATCGCTGGAGCGCATCTCTTCCGCCACTTCCGGCGCACGAATTTCAGCGCGCTGCATCAGCTTGCCACGCAGCACTTTATTGATGTCTGTCATCTGCTCGAAATCATCGCAGCAGTAGTGGTACATCCACTTCATGACCTGATCGGCACGGAACGGTTTTTCGCCCATCTCAACAAAGAATTCGCGCATCTGCTGACGGTTAAGATCCAGCAGGTTAATTTTTTCGTTTTTCGGGGAAACAACCACGGGGGAAGCGGACGATGGCGTCACAATCTGTTCGGACATAATGTTCTCTGGCCTCGTTGTTACACGTTACGGCTCTGGTTAAGAATAGGAAAAAAACAGCGCCCTCGCTGAGCCAGGCTCAACAAGGGCGCATAATTGTACTACATCTGCTGCGTGATGCCAGGGGAACGTCTTAGCCACCGGTTACAAGGTGTAAAGACGCCTGTCCGCATCCGCTACCGCGCACTTAGCGGGTACGTGGGCAGACTTCGTTTTCTGCGAAGAAGTAAGCGATTTCGCGTGCCGCAGATTCTGCAGAGTCAGAACCGTGGGTGGCGTTTTCGGTGAAGCTGTCTGCGTAGTCAGCACGCAGCGTACCGGCCAGCGCGTTGTCCGGGTTAGTTGCACCCATCAGATCGCGGTGACGCTGGATAGCGTTTTCGCCTTCCAGAACAGATACCACAACCGGGCCAGAAGTCATGAACTCAACCAGACCATCAAAGAACGGACGACCTTTGTGCTCCGCGTAGAAGCCTTCAGCCTGCTCTTTGGTCAGGTGCAGCATTTTCGCACCAACGATTTTAAAGCCAGCGCTTTCGAAACGGTTGTAGATAGCACCAATCACGTTCTTAGCGACGGCGTTTGGTTTGATGATGGAGAAAGTGCGTTCGATTGCCATGATTACCTCTGATTAGCATCCTGAAGAAACCGGGAACCCGCTCCCGGTAAGAAAACGCGCCGATTATAGGGAGATCGGCGCGCCTTGCCTATGAGTGAAGAGAGGAATTATTGAAAATAATTGATTTCTGTCGGGGCAAACACGCAAAAAATATGCCATAGCGCTGCGTTTAGCCACGCGTGAAGGACACCGAAGCCAGCTGCCCGGCCTCATCCATCACCACCAGCTGATAACGACCGGGCTCGCGCAGCACCAGCGAGGCGCTGTTTTTTCCCGCAGCAAGCTCCACCGGCTGCCCGTTTAAAAACCACCAGCGCTGCGTACCCTGCCCGCCCTGCACCGCCACCGGCAGCAGCAATACGACCTTACCGGGCAGCGGCTGCACGCGCTGGCCATTGATCACGCCGGTCACCAGCAGCGGCGCGCTGTCCCCCTGATTCAGCGGCGGACAGGTCGCATCCACTGGCGGCAGGCGCTGCGCCCGCCGTTCGCCCGGTGGCAGCCATGGCTCGAGCGGCAGCGGCCACATCACGCGTTCCCGGCTTTGCGCATCCGGACAATCCGCCGCCACGCGCAGCCCTTTGCTGTTTTGCCAGAAGCGCTGGCGTAAGCCATTGACGCCCTCCTGCCCCGGCGCCAGCAGCGTTGGCGGCACGGTCTGATTCAGCACCCAGCTGTAACGCCGCTGCCGGCAGTTCTCGTCGCCGGCGGGCAACGGCTGGCCGCCGGGCCAGCAGATACTGACGGCGCTGACCGTCGCCGGGCGCGGATCGCCGGGCACGCCGCGCGCCGGCAGGTGTCCCGCCAGCAGGTGATTAACCTGCTGCATCACCGGCACCGCCGACGCGTAACCGAACTGGCCGGCAACCGGTGTGGCATCCGGCCTGCCCACCCAGACGCCAATCAGATAGCGTGGCGTGATACCAACGCTCCAGGCGTCGCGATAGCCGTAGCTGGTGCCGGTTTTCCACGCCAGCGGCACGATATCGGCGACCGCCCCGCTGGCGGCAGGCTGCGCCTCACCGGCGAGGATGCGGCGTACAATCCACGCCGCGCCGGGCGACAGTAACGGGCGCTGCATCAGCGGCTGCTGTGGCAGCCAGCGCAGCTGCGCAGCATTACCGTGGCGGGCAAAGGCGCTGTAGGCGGCGACAATGTCGTCCAGCCGCGCGCCGGTGCCGCCCAGCACCAGCGACAGATTCGGTTCACCGCCCGCCGGAAAACGCAGATTCAGGCCGACGTTGCGCAGCCGCGCGGCGACGTTTTTCGCTCCAAGTGCCTCCAGCAGCTGCACCGCCGGCAGATTGAGCGAACGCTGCAGCGCTTCGCTGGCGCTGACCGGACCGTGAAAGCCGCTGTCGAAATTGCCGGGACGATAGTCGCCAAAGCGGCGTGGCACATCCTGCAGCAGCGATTCGCCATGAATCAGGCCATCATCCAGCGCCATGCCGTAGACAAACGGCTTGAGCAGCGATCCCGGCGAACGCACGCTGGCAATCATATCCACATGGCCAAAGCGGCTGTCGTCATTGAAAGACACCGAGCCGACGTAGCCGCGCACCTTCATGCTGCTGTGGTCGATAACCAGCAGTGCCAGCGAGGTGCGCGGCGGCAGCCGGGTTTGCAGCGACGCAGCGAGGTTCTCCAGTTCGCGTTGCAGCGACACATCCAGCGTGGAGGTAATTTTGCTGTCGGGCGACAGCGACAGCAGCCGGCGCGCCAGCAGCGGTGCCAGCTGCGGCAGCTGGCGCGGCGGCAGCCATACCGGCTCCTGTTTGATTTCGGCGACGGTCTGCGCCGGCCACACCTGATACTGCGCCAGGCGATCCAGCACTTTATTGCGGGCAGCTTCAGCGCGCTGCGGCCAGCGGTCCGGGCGCAAACGGCTGGGTGCCTGCGGCAGCACCGCCAGCAGCGCCGCCTCGCCGCGGGTAAGCTGCGACGCCGGTTTGCCCAGCCACATCCAGCTGGCAGCGCCGACGCCCTCAACCGTGCCACCAAACGGGGCGCGGTTGAGATACAGCGTGAGGATCTCGCGCTTCGATAGATGCCACTCCAGCTGCAGCGCACGCCACGCCTGCACCAGTTTGCCACGCAGGGTACGCGGCTGCGGATCAATCAGCCGCGCCACCTGCATGGTCAGCGTGCTGCCGCCAGAGACAATGCCGTGCTGCAGCAGGTTTTGCCCGACGGCGCGCACTATCGCCAGCGGGTTAATGCCGGGATGGTGCCAGAACCAGCGGTCTTCGTAGGCCAGCAGCGCCTCGATATAGGCCGGTGACACCTCATCCAGCGTCACCGGATAGCGCCACACACCCTGTCGATCGGCAAAGCGCCACAGCGGCGTGCCATCTTCCGCCACCACCACCCGCGCCGGCTGTAACTGGCGCAACGGCAGCGGATCGAGCCGGTCCAGCAGCCATACTGCGCCCATCAGCAGCAGTAGCAGCAGCGCCAGCCCGCACAGGCGTCGGTGGCGCTGCGTCACGGGCGCTTAACGCACATGAAGTTTTTCCGGCGTGGTGCCGATGGCGCGCCACGCGGGCACATACATCGACTCCACCTGCGGTGGCGGCAGACGATAACTGCCCGGCGTCACTGCGCGCGCCAGATACAGCAGCGTGCCGGGCGTGTAGCCATCCAGCGCCAGCGCGGCGACAAAGCGGTCGTCGCGGAACTCAAGATGTTTAATGTTGGCCTGCTGCATGTCCATCATGCTCTCTTTCAGCGCATCGGCACTGTCGCCCAGGCTGGCGCTGCTGTCGCTCAGGTTTTGATTTTCCAGCTCCAGCCCGGCCGGCAGCAGATCCACCACCAGCGCATCGCTGACGCGCTGACTGGCACCCACCTTCAGCCGCACCACCAGCAGCTCACCGCTCTTAAGGTTATTGAGATCAGCCGGTTTGCCGTCCAGCGTGAAGTATTCGCGACTGATGCTGAGCACATTGCTGACCGGTGACGGCGCGGTGCGCGGATAGCCGACCACATTGAGCGTACCGTACAGCGGCGACGGCGTGTCGCTGGTCACCGTCAGGCCCTGCTGCAACTGCTGCGCGCTCAGCCCGAGACTCAGCGGTCGATCGCTGCGCAGCGACTGGTCCTGCAGTGTGGCCTGCCAGGCTTCACCCGGATGCTGCTGCAGCGTCCGCGCGGCAAGGAACAGCGCATTGTTCTCCTGCGTAGAGAACCAGCGCTGCCCGTGCAGCGTTTGCGCCAGTTCAATCAGCAATGGCCCCTGCTGCTCCGGCAGCAGCTGATTTTCCGTCAGCAGCGCCAGGGTCAGCGCGCGGTCACGCAACGGACTGCCGTAATCGCCCAGCCACATGTCAGGCTGGCGTTGCAGCGCGATGCCCTGCATCAGCGCCAGCTGCGCGCGCTGCGTATCGCCCATCTGCTGCAGCGCTACGCCAAGCTGCACCAGCGCCAGTCCGGACTTCGCCTGGGCGCGTTGGTCATACAGCGCCCGCAGCGCGCCGAGCGGCGCCTGCTGCTGACGCGCCAGCACCAGCCCTGCGTAGGCCTGCACGCTAAAACGCAGCGCATCGGTATCGCTACTCCAGCTGGTTTCGATTTGCGCCGGATCCTGCAAATAACGCAGCAGGCGCTGGTCGGCGCGATTAATCACGCCCTCCGGCACGCTGTAGCCCGCTTCGCTGGCGCGCAGCAGGAAGTCAGTGACGTAAGCGGTGAGCCAGAACTCCTCGCTGCTCTCTTTGCTCCACAGGCCAAAGCTGCCGTTACCGCGCTGCATGCCGGCCAGGCGCGCAATGCCGGTGTCGATTGCCACGCGGCGCGCCTCATCGCTGCTGGTTTTGATGCCCATCGCGCTGAGCTGGGCGTGATTGGTGAAAAGTGAAGGCCAGATACCGCTGGCGGTCTGCTCCAGACAGCCATAGGGATAAGCGTAAAGCTGGCTGATGTAGCTGGCGATATTCAGCGGCGGCTGAGAACTCAGCGACAGCTGGCCGCTCAGCGTGCCAGCCTGCAGGCCGTTGAACGCGCTTGCCATCACCTGCCAGCGCTGCCCGCTGTTCATTACGTTATCGAAACTCAGGGTTTGCGCCGGATAAGCCGGACGCACGCCAATCTTCCAGTGGCGCACGCTCGGTGCCAGCGTCTCGTTCGGCAGGCTCAGCCCCGAAACGGTCACCTGCACGTCGCCCTCACCAAAACCGTCCTGCGCTTTAATCGGAATCGCCAGCGTGGTACGCGCCCCTTTCGCCAGCTGCACCCTGGCCGGGATTTGGCCGTTGAGTGCAATCAAGCCGCTGGCGTTAACCGCGACGTTCAACGTTTGAGGTTGATCGGTGAGGTTGGTCAAATCCAGCGCCAGTGTTGATTGATCGCCGCTGGCAAGAAAGCGCGGCGTCGCCAGTTCGCTTACCAGCGGTGCGGCGACCACCATTTTACGATCCGCCGCGCCGAAACTGTCTTCGCTCCACACCTGCGCCATCAGCCGCAGCTCGCCGTTGAAGGCCGGTACCGGCAGTTCCAGCGTGCCCTCGCCGCTGGCATCCAGCGTCACCGGCTGCAGCTGCTGCGCCACAATCTGCGCCTCGGTGACCGGCTTTTTACCGCCGCGTGACAGTGCATCGGCATCATCCCCGTCACCGCCAAAACGCAGCGCCGCCAGTTTGCCACCGCCCTCAATCAACTGTCCGAACACGTCATACTGATCGGCGTTGTAGCGCTTGCGGCCAAAGAAGCCGTTCCACGGATCGGGGGTGGCATAGTCGGTTATGCTCAGCACGCCGCTGTCAACCGCCGACAGCAACACCTGCACCTGCTGCGGCAGCGCACCGCCTTCGCGGCGTGCTTTAACCTTGACTTGCACGGTTTGTTCCGGCCGAATCCTGTCCGGTGCCTCAAGCGCCAGCGTCAGGCGGCGCGCGGCGGTTGCCATTGGCAGATGCAACAAGCCGACCGCGCGTTTTGGCGTGGTGCCGTTCGCTTTGTCGCCGTTGCGCACCACAATCGCGCTGAGATACAGATCGTGGCGTTTCCACTCCGCACTGACTGGCACATCAATGGTTGCGCCGCCCGCCGGCACATCCAGCGGTTGCCACCACAAGGTGCCGCTGCTCGACTCCACCAGCAGATAGCCTTTGCCGGCCGCCGGGGATTCCACCGTGACACGCGCGGTGTCGCCGGGTTGATAGGCGGCTTTGTCGATCTTCAGTTTGACCTGATCCGGACGCAGCGCGCCGGTGCCGTTGGTGTTGTCCTGCCACCAGTAACCAGCCTGGAAACGCACGCTGCTGACGATGTTGTCACCGGCATGCACTTCAAGACGATAGGTGCCCCACTCTACCGGGAAGCTGACTTTCTGGCTGCCGCCCGCCGCAATGCTGATGCGCTGCTGCTCTTCCTGCAGATCTTTTTCATCGTAACGTGACTGCCAGCCTTCGCTGTCGGAGAAGCTCCAGAAGTAGTCGCGACGTTCGTGGATCAAACGCACATCAAGATCCTGCGCCGCCAGCTTTTCGCCCTGCGCATTGGCGTATACCACGTCAAATTCGGCGAGGCTGTTTTCCGGTACGGTTGGCTCGTCGTTATAACGATCGGTGCGATAGTCGTACACCGATTCGCTGTTAAACAACGGACGAATGCCCGGCAGTGCGGCCGCAGGCCAGATCGCTTGCGTGGCACGCCGCGTTACCGGACGACCGCCGGTCTCCAGCAGGCTGGCCTGCAAAATCAGGTTGAGCGGAGAGTGGCTCTCCGCCCAGCTGCTTTCGACCTTAAGCTGCAGCCTGCCGCTGTCGTCCAGCTTTTCATCCACATCATCAAGGCTACGTTTCAGTTCCTCAGTGATGTCGCCAAACTGATAACCTGGCAACGCAGCGACCGCTTCACGCGCCGGACGCAGGAACAGCTGGCCTTGAAGTTCGTTGCCTGCCGCTGGCGCACCATACAAATAGCGACCTTCAACATCAAAGGTGACGTCGGCATCTGGCGACAGTGGCTGAGTGTTGCTTTTAAGCGACAGCGCCATCCGTTCGGGCAGGAAATCTTCTACATTGAACGGCCAGCTGCGCGGCTGGTTGTCGCCGCTGTTAATACGCAGCGTCCATTTACCGGTCATCGCCGAGGCCGGTAAGGCAAAACGTTGTTGATAAACGCCGTTCTCTGGCTGCCAGACGAAGGTTTGTGCCACTTCACCATTCGGCTGCACCACTTCAGCTTTCACCGGCTGCGGCGGCAGTGGTTTGCCATCGGCATCGCGCAGCAGCGCATTAACGATGACCGTTTCGCCAGGGCGATAGAGATCGCGCGGGCCAAAAATGAAGAACTGTTTGTCGTAGCCTTGCGGGCCATCAATCGGGAATTCGGCCAGATCCAGGGCCGGGCGATTAAGGTCGATGAGCGAAGTCTGGCCTTTACTGGTCGCCAGCAGCAGCTTGCCTTTGGCGTTAGCCGCTAAACGCAGATGACCCTCGCTGTCGCTGCTGCCGCTCGCCAGCTGTTGGCCTTTTTCATCCAGTAGCTGCACGCTGACATCCGCCAGCGGATCGCCACTGGCGAGGCTTTGTGTAAACAGTTCCAGCTGGGTGGGAAAACGGTGCAGCGACAGACCAATGTCGCTCAGGGTGAACAGTGTCGCCGGTTGCGTGTAGTTGTAGGTGCCGGCCTGTTTCATCACCGCCAGATAGACACCCGGCTGTTTCAGCGCCGCGACGTCGCCGAGCGGCAGCTGCATTTTTTCCCGCGTATTGCGTGCCGGGTTGAGATCGAAGCGGCCGCTGTAAACCAGATCGGCGTTTTTCAGCAGATCGCGCGATTCCCAGTACGACAAATTGTTGCCGTAATTCCACTGGGCGAGAAAATCTGCCAGCGAGGCATTTTTCACCCGGAAGAAATCAACATCGATCTGGTTAACGTTGAGCGCCAGTACCGGCAGTCCCTGCGCCAGGCGCAGCGGCAGCAGCGAGCCACGACTGGCGAAACCGACCATCGGCTGGATGTCGCGCGTGGTGAGTGTCTGGCTGAATGGGCTGGCTAAGGCACCACCATCCGCGGCCTTCAGGCCGGCATTGACAGTGACGGTGAGCTTGCGCGCCGGCTGCGGATGGCGGAAGCGCAGCACTTTGCCGTTCTGCGCCAGCTCCCAGCCTCCGTCGACCTTGCCGCTGCTGTCGTCGGTGAGGCTGATCCAGTGGTTGAAATCCTGCTGACCGTCGAGCGCGCGGTTAAAGGTCAGTACCAGCGCCGCCGCGCCGTCCAGCTGCAGCTCGGAAAGGTCGATCACCGCGAGAGCGCGTGTCGCGGCCTGCGGCGCAGGCGTATCAGCCGCCTGCAACGACGGCTGCGCGCCGCCCAGTAATGCGCCGCCGATCAGCACGCTGAACAGCAGTCGTTTTACACATCTTGCCATGGTAATTCCCTCACCAGCCCCAAAAGGTTAAACGTGTTGTGCTGCGCAATTTCACATCAAGCCGCCAACTTTAGCAATGTTACCCTTGAGATAGCCTTCACATTCCCGGACACTGGGCCTTTGCCGCTGATGGAGAAGAGGTTGCTATGACAGCCATGTTTGTGTCCGCTGATTGGTTGAATGAACATTACCACGAAGAGCGTTTGCAGGTGCTGGATGCCCGCATGCTGCCGCCAGGTCAGGAAGCGGTGCGCGATATCACGGCGGAGTATCTGGCCGGGCATCTGCCGGATGCGCCTTTTTTCAACATCGAAGCGCTGTCCGATCACACCAGCCCGTATCCGCATATGATGCCGCGCGCAGAGACCTTTGCCGTGGCGATGCGCGAGCTGGGCATCAGCCAGGATAAACATCTGGTGGTGTACGACGAAGGCAATCTGTTTTCCGCGCCGCGCGCCTGGTGGATGCTGCGCGCCTTTGGCTGTGAACAGGTGTCGATTCTGGCGGGCGGCCTGCAGGGCTGGAAAGCCGCTGGCTTCAGCCTGGCTACCGGTCCGGTAAATCTGCCTGAAGGCGAGTTTGACGCGCAGTATGACAGCAGCCAGGTAAAGCGCCTGACCGATGTGCTGCTGATCAGCCACGAGGGCGGCGCGCAGATTGTCGATGCGCGCGCGGCCAACCGTTTCAATGCCGAAGTGGATGAGCCGCGTCCCGGCCTGCTGCGCGGCCATATCCCGCACAGCCTGAATATGCCGTGGAACGATCTGGTGGCCAACGGTGAGCTGAAACCGGTCGCCGAGCTGCGCGATCTGTTTGCAAAGGCAGGGATTAAGCTGGATCAGCCGATTGTCGCCAGCTGCGGCTCCGGTGTGACGGCGGTGGTGGTGATTCTGGCGCTGACCGCGCTGGGCGTGCGTGACGTGACGCTGTACGACGGTTCGTGGGGAGAATGGGGCAGCCGCGACGATTTACCGATTGAGAAATAAGTGAATCAGGTCGCCGTAAGGTGCGCGTTGTCGGATGTTGTGCACATTTATCCGGTCGCCGTAAGGTGCGCGTTGTCGGATGTTACACACATTTATCCGGTCGCCGTAAACGGCGACCCTACGTGTAGGGTGCGCATTTATGCGCACCTGGTAGCATCGGTGCGATTTACCGGCGCACTGATGCACACCGGCACTAAATAATCCGCTGGCTGCCTTTGAAATCGCGCAGGAAACTGCCCCAGCGGCGCTCATAAAACGGCGTAATGTGCGCGGTGAAGAAATGGCTGACACCCTGCTCGTTGCTGACCACTTCACAGATATCAATCGGCGCGTCATCGGGCAGCGTATCGGTCGCCACGCTGCCGGCCGCCTGAATAATCGCATCAATATCGCTGTCGGCTTCAATCCCAATCAACAGATTCGCCTGTTCATCGGCACGCTCACGAATGCTGGCAACGTAGGCGCGACGCACCTGTTTGTATTTCGCAAACAGCTGGGTCAGCGAATCGATCATCTGCGCTGGCGGCTCGGCCACTTCGGACAGCAGCAATGCATGACCGCCCTCCAGCACCGTTTGCTGGCTCAGCGCACTGCCCTCTTCGCCCAGCAGATGCGCGATCTCACCGGGTGAAAACTCTTTGCCGGCCGGCAGTTTTGGATTGAGGAACAGCGTTTCGCCCAGCGTCATTTCAAACAGCGTGCGCGTCGGTAAACGCAGATACGGCTGCTCACCCTGGATGGCTTCGCTCATTGCTGCTTCTGAGGTAAAGAAAGGGATCACGCTGCCGCCGCCCTCTTTCTCCCAGTGCTGTAATTCTACCGGCGAGGTGGCATCAAACTGCTCTGCGGGACTTTCGCCCGGCACCCAGACATCGGCCTCCAGCAATAGCTGAAAAAATTCCGGACGGTGCGCAGGCTCGGTGGCTGCCAGTTTCAGCACCTCTTCAAGACGGTTACTCATAAGGGATAGGCTTCCAAAAAAGACGGCAGGTTGCAGCCTGCCGTTGTCGGGATTATTTCAGTAACAGATTGGCAATGGTACGCACGCCAAGGCCTGTCGCACCGGCAGACCACTGATCCACCGCGCTTTTGCGATAGGTCGCGGAGCAGTCAATGTGCAGCCAGCCCTGCTGATAGTTGCTGACGAACCACGAGAGAAACGCTGCCGCGCTGCTGGCGCCCGCTGCATGTGCCGCGCTGGCGATGTTATTCAGATCGGCAAAGTTGGACGGCAGATGGTTGCGGTGGAATTCGGCCAGCGGCAGACGCCAGAAAGCTTCATTCTCGCTGGTGGCGCTGCCCAGCAGCGACTCCGCCAGCACGTCGTCAAAGGTAAACAGTGCATGGTAATCGTTGCCCAGCGCGGTTTTCGCGGCACCGGTCAGTGTCGCCGCATCAATCAGCAACTGCGGACGCTGTTCGCTGGCGTCGATCAGTCCATCGGCCAGTACCAGACGCCCTTCGGCGTCGGTGTTCATCACTTCAACGGATTTCCCGTTGCGATAGCGGATGATGTCGCCGAGGCGGAACGCGTTGCCGCTGACCATGTTATCGGCGCAGCACAAGAACAGCTTCACGCGCTTATCCAGGCCGCGCGCAATCGCCAGCGCCAGCGCACCGGTTACCGTTGCCGCGCCGCCCATGTCGGATTTCATCGAATCCATGAACGCGCTCTGCTTCAGGCTATAACCACCGGTATCAAAGGTGATGCCTTTGCCCACCAGGCAGGCGTACACCGGCGTGCTGTCGTCGCCGCCGGGGTTGAAGTCCAGCGTCAGCAGCACCGGCGGACGCGTCGAGCCGCGGCCTACGGTATGAATTCCGGCATAGCCCTGCTCACGCAGATCCTCACCTTTGATGATGCGATAGCTCACCGCATCACCGCCTACTTCGCTGATCAGATCGATGGCACTGTGCGCCAGCTGCTCCGGACTCAAATCTTCCGCAGGCAGGTTGATGGTGTCGCGCACCCAGTCAACGATCTTCAGGCGCCGATCGAATTCGGCCTGATCGGCCTCACTCAGCGTCGGCCATTCGACCTGACGCTGGCCTTTCGGGCTGCGGAAACCCTGCCAGAACGCCCAGCATTTCTCCAGATCCCAGCCTTCGCCGCTCAGCGCGACGTGGCGAATGCCCTGACCGTCCAGCTTGCGTCCGGCACGTTGAATGCTCATCAGCGCATCGGCACCGGTCAGGTGAACGGTCATGCCACTTTCATTGCTGCTCAGCAAGGCTTTCTCGCCCCAGCGCGCGTCGGCGGCCTGGGAGCTGAGCGTAATCGTCATGGGTTGTGTTGTCATCGCGTGGCTCCGTTTGCGTTTGTTATCCCTGCGCACTGACCGGCGCAGGGCGAAAATTTAGCGGGAAGTGGCCGGCGTCAGCGCCCGTAAGCGCGTTACCGCCTTATGTACCACCCCGATGGCATAATCGATCTCTTCCTGCGTGGTAAAGCGACCCAGCGAAAAGCGCAGCGAGCTGTAAGCCAGCTGCTGATCCACGCCCATGGCGCGCAGAACGTAGGAAGGTTCAAGGCTGGCAGAAGTACAGGCGGATCCCGACGACAGCGCCAGATCTTTCAGCGCCATGATCAGCGATTCGCCATCGACGTGGGCAAAACTGATATTGAGGATGTTCGGCGCGCCCTGTTCGAGTGAACCGTTGAGCTGTACGTCGCTTAGCGTGCTGATGCCCTGCCACAGACGATGGCGCAGCGCAGCCAGACGCGCACTCTCGTCCGCCATCTCTTCGCGCGCGATGCGATAGGCTTCGCCCATGCCGACAATCTGGTGCACCGGCAAGGTCCCCGAACGCATGCCGCGCTCGTGACCGCCGCCGTGCATCTGCGCGTCGATCTGCAGTTTTGGTTTACGCCGCACCCACAGCGCGCCGATGCCTTTCGGCCCGTACAGCTTGTGCGCTGAGAACGACATCAAATCCACCGGCAGCGCGCTGACGTCGAGCGGCAGTTTGCCCACGCTTTGCGTGGCGTCCACGTGGAACAGGATGTCGCGCGCGTGACACAGCGCGCCCAGCGCGGCGATGTCCTGAATCACGCCGGTTTCATTATTGACGTGCATCAGCGACACCAGCACGGTGTCGTCGCGCAGTGCCGCTTCCAGCATCGCAGGCGTGACGATGCCGTCCGCGCCAGGCTGCAGAAAGGTGACCTCAAAGCCTTCGCGCGCCAGCTGAGCACAGCTGTCGAGCACCGCTTTATGTTCGGTCTGACTGGTGATGATGTGTTTACCGCGCGACTGATGCTGCTGCGCCGCGCCTTTGAGCGCCAGGTTATCGGCCTCGGTGGCACCGGAGGTAAACACGATTTCGCGTGGATCGGCGTTGATCAGTTCGGCAACCTGGTTGCGCGCCACGTCAACGGCCTCTTCAGCCTGCCAGCCAAAACGGTGGGAACGGGAAGCGGGGTTACCGAAGGTGCCATCCAAAGTGAGGAACTGCATCATTTTGCTGGCGACACGCGGATCCGCAGGCGTTGTCGCTGCGTAATCCAGGTAGATCGGTAATTTCATTGCGCTAAAACTCCGTATAAAAAATCATACGTCTTTATAGCACGATTCAGCCTCTCCTGGGTTAACAGCAGAGGCTGAACGGGAGAGGATCAGGCGCGCAGATTGACGTTGATGGTTTCCTGCACGCGATGCTGCTGGAAGCGACGGTTATCAACGCTGTTCTGGCGATCGGCCACGTCGAGGATCTCCTGGTTATTCACCAGTTCCGCCAGCGTGATGTTGTTGAGGAAATCGCTGATGCGCTCGCTCAGGTCGCGCCACAGAACGTGGGTCAGGCAGCGCTCGCCGCCCTGGCAACCCTCTTTACCCTGGCATTTGGTGGCGTCAACGGATTCGTCCACCGCGGTGATTACCGCGCCAACTGCAATCGCCCCGGCGTCTTTGCCTAACAGATAACCGCCGCCCGGACCCCGCACGCTGGCCACCAGACCGTGCTTACGCAGACGCGAGAATAACTGCTCCAGATAGGAGAGCGAAATGCCCTGACGCTCTGAAATATCGGCCAGCGGTACCGGGCCCTCGTGCGAGTGCAGGGCAACGTCCAGCATAGCGGTTACGGCATAACGTCCTTTGGATGTCAGTCTCATAGCATACAACCTCGTAAGCGTCCGCCAGCGAGTCGGCGGGTTATCTGAAGAATGGAGGCCAGTCTGACATTCCCGAGTATTTTGGTCAACTATTTAACCGAGTATTTCGCTCAACTATTTAACCTGGTGTTTTACTCAACTATTACCCTTGTCGTTTTTGGGTTTTTCAAACGACGACAGCATGCCGCGCAGAATGTTGAGTTCATCGCGCTCCGGACGCGCACGGGTATAGAGGCGACGCAGTTTGCTCATCACCTGGCTCGGTGTGCCCTGGCGGATAAAGCCGCTGTTTAGCATCATCTGCTCGATGTGCTGATAGAAGCGCTCCAGATCGTCAACCAGCGGATACGGCGAGGCTTCGTACTGCGGCTGCGGACTGGCTTTCTCCTGCGCGTCCAGCCACGCCATGCGCACTTCATAGGCGATAATCTGCACCGCCATCGCCAGGTTGAGCGAGCTGTACTCCGGGTTGGCCTGAATGGCGACATGATAGTGGCACTTCTGCAGCTCTTCGTTGGTCAGGCCCACGCGCTCGCGACCAAACACCAGCGCCACCGGCGCCTGCTGGCCCTCTTCCACGCTTTTGATGCCGCATTCACGCGAGTCGAGCATCGGCCACGGCAGTGAGCGCGAACGGGCGCTGGTCCCCACCACCAGGCTACAGCCGGCAATCGCCTCATCCAGCGTATCGACGATCTTCGCCTCACCGATCACATCGCTGGCACCGGCAGCCAGTGAAATGGCCTGCGAGTCCGGTTTCACCAGCGGATTGACCAGATACAGGTTGCTTAAGCCCATGGTTTTCATGGCGCGGGCAACGGAACCCATGTTGCCGGTGTGCGAAGTTTCTACCAGTACGATTCGGATATTTTGCAGCATAATAGATAGCGATAAGGAAATGATGGCGCGCATCCTAACATAAAAGCAGGACATTTGCTGAACACCCTGATATACTCCGCGCCGTTTTCACCCCGTTCTTTAACATCCAGTGAGAGATACCGATGCATCCGATGCTCAACATCGCCGTGCGCGCAGCGCGCAAGGCCGGAAATTTAATTGCCAAGAATTATGAAACCCCGGACGCCGTCGAAGCCAGCCAGAAAGGCAGCAACGACTTCGTTACCAATGTTGACCGCGACGCAGAACGTCTGATTGTCGAAGTGATTCGCAAATCCTACCCGCAACACACCATCATCACCGAAGAAAGCGGTGAGCTGGCGGGCGACGATCAGGATGTTCAATGGGTAATCGATCCCCTGGATGGCACCACCAACTTCATCAAACGTCTGCCCCACTTTGCTGTTTCTATCGCCGTGCGCATCAAAGGTCGCACCGAAGTGGCGGTGGTTTACGATCCAATGCGTAACGAACTGTTCACCGCTGTACGCGGTCAGGGCGCGCAGCTTAACGGCTATCGCCTGCGCGGCAGCACGGCGCGTGACCTCGACGGCACCATTCTGGCTACCGGCTTCCCGTTCAAGCTGAAGCAGCACGCTACGCCGTTCATCAACATCGTGGCAAAACTGTTTACCCAGTGCGCTGATTTCCGCCGTACCGGCTCTGCTGCGCTGGATTTGGCCTATGTGGCCGCAGGTCGCGTTGACGGTTTCTTTGAGATTGGCCTGAAGCCATGGGATTTCGCTGCCGGTGAACTGCTGGTGCGTGAAGCGGGCGGTCTGGTGACCGATTTCACCGGTAACCACGGCTATATGCTGTCTGGCAACCTGGTGGCCGGTAACCCGCGTGTGGTGAAGGCGATGCTGGCCAGCATGCGCGAAGAACTGAGCGAAGCGCTGAAGCGCTAAGCAAAAAAAAGGCGGCTAAATCAGCCGCCTTTTTTATTACCGACTTTGTTACCGACGCTCGTGGGTTAACACGGTGCGCGGCTGGGTACGCCGACCGACACCACCGAGGACCGCCGCCAGCACCGCCTCGATCAGCATCATGAAGAAGGCAAACCAGCTGGCTTTCGCCGTTGCCGCCGCGGCTTTCTCTGCGGCTTCACGCGCTTTCTGCTCCGCTTCCTGCTTCAGTTGCTGATATTTCTGCATCGCCTGTTGATAGCTCTGCTCAGTCTGATTAACGATCTGCTCCGCTTCCTGATCGCTTTTTCCGGTCCGCGCTTTAATAATGTTTTTCAGCGCATCACGGTCTGCAGCCTGCAGCGTATCGGCATGACGACTCAGTACACCACGGATCCAATTGGCAATATCATTGTCGGCATTCTGTGGATTCTGTGCCGTCTGTTTCGCCTGGTTTTGCGCATTATTCGCTTCGCTATTTACATCCTGCTGTAAATTTTCCGGCTGCAGTTCCGGTTTGCCGGTCTGACGCAGCGTAGTTTGCAATTCATTTTGCAAATCATCCAGGTTGATATTATTTTCCTGCAGCTTCTCTTTCGCCATATTGGTCACCGATGGCGCTACGGCAGAAATACCGTTACCCAGGGCATTAAAACCGGAGCCTAAAATATTAAAGGCACCGCCGATAATACCGCTGGCAAGGGAAATCGCCAGCCACAGCGTAATCAGGGTACTGACACCAAACATCAGCAGACCGTGCAGCGCACCTTCGCGCTGAGCCAGCCGTCCGGCAACGTAGCTACCGACCGCCAGCGCAATCAGCATGCTGGCCCCGGTCCAAATCAGCGCCCCGGTCCCCAGATGTTCCAGCGGATTTTGTTCCTGCTGGGGATCGATGGTCGTGGCGCCGATCGCGGTTCCCAGCAGCCCCAGTAAAATATGAATGATTAATGCCGCAATCACCCCTGCAAATACGGCACTCCAGGAAATGCGTTTCAACGGTAAACCGCCGTGCGTTTCCACCACCGTTTCCGTGCTGCCATTATTAGTCCAGGTTTCAGGCATATTTATTTCCTCACAAACATTGACGATAAAGAGTAACGCATATAAGAGCACACCCTGTCCTTTTTGATATTATCTAGCGTAGACAGAGAAAACTCTTTTCACCAGATCGTCGGGCAAGAGAAATTAAACTCTGCGTCGCGGGCAAAAAAAAACGCAGCATATTCAGGGAATATGCTGCGCTTATTTTTTAAAGCGTATTAATTAAAAAGGACGCAGACCGCCACCGAAGCCGGGCGTAGCACTGTGCCATAAAATAAAGCCGGCCAGCAGCAACAGCAGGCTGCCAGCCAGCATCACGGCCGGCAACAACCATTGCGCTGCCCCTCTGCTGCTGACCCTGCCGAGACGCACCGCCAGCACGCGCGAGCGCTGCACCAGCAAACCCAGCAGCGACACGGTGAGCGCGGTGCCCAGCGCCATGGTCAGCGCCGAGGCCACGCCCCAGCCATATACGCCAATCACTTTGGCAAACAACAGCATCATGATGGCACCGGAACAGGGCCGCAGCCCCATCGACAGCACCACCAGCGCCTGGGTTCTGCCGCTCACCGCACCGGCCAGCTGTTGCGCGCTCGGCAGGTGGGCATGACCGCAGCCGCAGTCAGCATGATGCTGATGATGTGGCCGTACCGCGCGAATCTGGAGCCCGGTCGCCGGACGGAACGCGCGGCGTAACCCCTGCAGCGCGCGCCAGCCCACCCAGACGCCGAGCGCCATCACCAGCAAATAGCTACCTTTCTCCAGCCAGTAACTGGTGAGATGCAGCTGGCGCGACGAGGTTTGCAGCACCACCAGCATCAGCGTCACCAGAGCAATCGCCACCGCGCCCTGCAACAGCGCCGCCAGCAGCGTCAGCTTCATGCTGGTTTTCAGCTGCGCCGGGTGGGTAGCGAGAAAGGTGCTGATCACCACTTTGCCGTGGCCCGGCCCCAGCGCATGCAGCACGCCATAGGCAAGGCTGAACAGCATCAGCGTGACACCGGCCTGCTGCGGCTGCTGCGCCACCTGTTGCAGGAGCTGCGTCATCTCACGGTGCAGCACCTTCTGCCACAGTACGCTTTGCAGCAGAATTTGCGGCCAGTGCAGCCACAGCAACGCGCCTGCGGTAATCAGCAGCGCAGCCAGCAGCCACAGCGGCCACCAGCGACGGGAAGCGCCAGGCAGTGAAATTAACGACATGTCAGGGTTACCGTCTGGGCAAACTGCTGGCCGAGATCCATATCTTCGGGCGGTGCGTCAGCTTTATCCAGCGACAGCGCGTACTGTTTTAGCGAGTCATCCGGTTTGGGCGTGTGTAAGTCAAACTGGCAATGGGCTTTCACGGTCTCATCCATGGTGATGGCTTGCGGATTGTCATAATACATATCAACAAAGTAACTGGGATCGAAGGTCTGGATGCGGTATTGCCTGGCGCTTAACGACTGCGGTTCGCTGAACGGCACAATGAACTCCAGCACCGCTTTATTGCCCTTGCGCGACAGCTGATACTCCTGCGGCAGGTTGAGAAATTTCACCCGATTTTTATCCTGCCACACTTCGGTAAAATAGTGCTGGCCCAGCACATTGGCCATTACCTGTGCCGCCAGCTTTTTCCACACCACCTCGCCGGGTTTGGCGTTGCCGGCATCGTACAGCAGATCGGCGGAGGTGATTTCATCCATGGTCCATACCATCTTCATCGCGCTGAGATGATCGTCCTTACCGATCAGTTCGGTCTGCATATCAATAAAGCTGTGTGGATGCGCCCACACGGCGCCGCTGAACAACAGCGTAAAGCTAACGAGCGCAATTTTCATATGTTATAAAGTAACAAATTTTAAGGTCAGAAGGATACCGGGCCAGAAAAAACTGTGACCCGCCCTGAAGCTCTGAACAAAAGTCATGACAAAGGCCAGGGTCAGCGCGTGGAGTTGGCTATTCTTAGCTGAAAAATGACCTGCGGATAACACGATTGATGAGTTCAGCGCATTCTACTGCTCCCCTCTTCAGCCGCGCCCAGCGTCGTTGCCATCTGCTGTTGCTGCTGTTTCTGCCTGCTCCCGCGTTAACGCTTGAAAAGCTCTGCCAGTTGAATGGCGTGGACCCTGTTGTCGCCCGACAGGATATCGCGGATGTCGGAGATGAGATACAGCGCTTTCACCAGCTGGAATTACACCAGATGGTGGATGGCAGCTTTCGCATTCATGGCACGGAACTGGACCGGCGTCTGTGCCTGCTGCACTGGCTGCGCCGCGCGCTGCGCCTGTCGCAGGATTTCGTCTGCACGCATTTTGCGCCGGCACTGCGCCAGCGGCTGAAGGTGCTGAAAATTGAGAAAGCGCTGTGGGATGAAACCAATCTGCAGGCGCTGATCCAGCATTGCAGCCTGCGGCTGGCGCGCGATTTCACGCCTCGCGACCGGCTGTTTCTGCAAATCTTCATGAAATATGCGCTGTGTCAGCGTCAGACGGCGCTGTTCAGCGAGCGCCAGCGCGCCTGGCTGGCGGCGAAGATTGAACGCAGCGCAGCGGATGACGTGATCCATCACTGGCAAAAACGTTGCCATCTGGCACCGGACGTCAGCGAAACCGATTTCTGGACGCTGCTGTTCAGCCTGATTCACGCGCCAGACGGCAGCCAGCTGGCGGACAGTCAGGCACACAAGCTGATGGCTGCGGTGGAAGCGCTGATTGCCCGCTTTGAGCAACTGGCGCAGACGCGCATCAAAAATCAGCAGCAGCTGAAGCTGCAGCTCTATACTCACCTGGCGCAGGCGCTGGATCGCAGCCACTTTGCCATCGGCATTGATAACAGCGTGGCGCTGGACGTGGCGCGTCTCTATCCGCGCCTGCTACGTACCACGGCGCGTGCGCTGCAGCACTTCAGCAGCGATTTCGGCACGCAGTTTAGCGCGGAAGAAGTGAGCCTGGTGGCGGTGCAGTTTGGTGGCTGGCTGATGCAGGAGAGCGCGCTACAGGAGAAGCAGGTGCTGTTACTGACCGGCGCTGACGCGGCGCTGGAACAGCTGCTGGAGCAGCAGCTGCGGGAAATGATGCTGCTGCCGATCAATATTACCTATCAGGATATGCTGCACTTTCAGCGTGAAGGCGCACCGCGCGATGTGGCGCTGGTGGTGACGCCCTACGCCACCGCCCTGCCGCTCTATTCGCCGCCGCTGATCCACGCTGAGCTGCCGCTGAGCAATCACCAGCAGCAGCGCATTCGTCAGCTGCTGGAGTCTTAAGCCGCGCGTGGCCGCAGGAACAGCGCCGGCAGCGCCACCAGCGCCATGACCCAGAACAGCTGGCCGTGCAGGTGGGTAAACAGCACGCCGCACACCATCGTCATCACCGCGATGCCGCCGCCCATTGCCAGCGCCGAATAGAGCGACTGCAGACGAATCACCTCTGCGCCTTTGCGCGCGGCAATAAAGCGCATCGCCGCCAGATGGCAGACGGTAAAGCTGCCGCAGTGCAGAATCTGCGCCACAATCAACAGCGGTAGCGCTGTGCTGGCACCCAGCAGCGTCCAGCGCACCAGCGCGCACACGCCGGACAGCAGTAGCAGATCGCGCGCGCTCCAGCGGCGAAACAGCCGGTTACTCAGGGCAAAAATCACGATTTCGGCCACCACGCCCAGCGACCACAGGTAGCCCACGACCGACGCGGAGTAGCCCGCTTCCTGCCACCAGATGGCGCTGAAGCTGTAATAAGCAGCGTGCGCGCCCTGCATCAGCGTTACGCACAGCATGAAACGCCAGACACTGTTCTCGCGCAGCAGGTCGCGCCACGCCGCCCAGCCACCGCTCGCGCCCTGGCGTAGCTCACCCTGCGGTCGGGTTTGTGGCGGCAGCAGCATGCCGGACAGCATCGCCAGCACGCCTGCGCTCAGCAGCAGCAGAATCACCTGCGATGACCAGGCGCTGACCAGCATACCGGTAAGCGCCGAGCTGATAACAAACGCCAGCGAGCCCCACAGCCGTACCGGACCATAGGCCAGCCCGATTTGCTGTGTCCAGGTGGCCGCCAGCGCATCACTCAGCGGCACCAGCGGCGAGAAGAACAGGTTAAAACCAATCATCACCAGCAGCAGCCATAGCCACTGACCGCCCAGCCAGAAACCGAGCGCGAACAGACAGGTCGCCAGCGCCAGCAGGCGCAGCGCAACAATCAGCTGCGCTGGATTTTTCACCTGCGAAGCAATCAACAGGCTGCCGGCAAAGCGCGCCACCATGCCACAGCCGAGCAGCAGGCCAATTTTTTCCGCATCCAGCCCGTTGCCTTTCAGCCACACGCTCCAGAACGGCAGATAGATGCCATAGCAGAAAAAGTAGGTGAAGTAGCTCAGTCCCAGCCACCTGGCCGATCCGATGGTCATGTTTCCTCCTGTTGACGCTCCGCCGTGCGCGGAATGGCCGTTACTTTCTCAAAGCCGCCTGCGAAAGGGAATAAAAAAAGGATGGCTTGCGCCATCCTTCTTCACACTGCGGGTTTAGCGCTTATCAGGCATAAACCGGCAGACGGGCACAGATATCCAGCACTTTCTGTTTGGTGCGCTCGATAGTGGCTTCGTCGTTGATGTTGTCGAGAACGTCAGCGATCCAGCCCGCCAGCTCGCGCACTTCCGCTTCTTTGAAGCCGCGACGGGTCACTGCTGGCGTACCGATACGCACACCGGAGGTCACAAATGGGCTCTTCGGATCGTTAGGTACGCTGTTTTTGTTCACGGTGATGTTAGCGCGGCCCAGAGCGGCATCCGCCTCTTTACCGGTCAGACCTTTGCTCACCAGATCGATCAGGAACAGGTGGTTGTAAGTACCGCCTGAGACGATGTTGTAACCGCGCTCCAGCAGCACTTCCACCATCGCTTTGGCGTTCTTCGCAACCTGCTGCTGATAAGCCTTGAACTCCGGCTCCATGGCTTCTTTGAACGCGACGGCTTTACCGGCGATAACATGCATCAGCGGGCCGCCCTGACCACCCGGGAACACCGCGGAGTTCAGTTTCTTGTACAGCTCTTCGTCGCCGTTTTTCGCCAGGATCAGGCCACCGCGCGGGCCGGCCAGCGTTTTGTGCGTGGTCGAGGTCACGATGTGCGCGTGCGGTACCGGGTTCGGGTAGACATCAGCAGCGATCAGACCGGCAACGTGGGCCATATCAACAAACAGCCAGGCGCCGATGCTGTCGGCGATTTCACGCATTTTGGCCCAGTCGCACACGCCAGAGTAAGCAGAGAAGCCGCCCACGATCATTTTTGGCTTGTGGGTCTGCGCCAGTTCGGCCAGCTCTTCGTAATTGATTTTGCCGGTTTCATCGATGCCGTAAGGGATAACGTTGTACAGCTTACCGGACAGGTTGACCGGCGAACCGTGGGTCAGGTGACCACCGTGTGCCAGGTTCATGCCCAGAATGGTGTCGCCCGGCTGCAGCAGCGCGGTGTACACCGCGAAGTTAGCCTGGGAGCCGGAGTGCGGCTGCACGTTAGCGTAATCCGCGCCGAACAGCGCTTTGGCGCGATCGATCGCCAGCTGCTCAACAATATCCACATATTCACATCCGCCGTAGTAGCGTTTGCCCGGATAGCCTTCGGCATATTTGTTGGTGAGCTGTGAACCTTGCGCCTGCATAACGCGTGGGCTGGTGTAGTTTTCCGAAGCAATCAGTTCAATGTGCTCTTCCTGACGCACCTTCTCCTGCTCCATAGCCTGCCACAACTCGGCATCATAATCGGCAATGTTCATATCACGCTTTAACATCCGCATCTCCTGACTCAGCAACTTTTTAACGGCAGTTTAAGCCCCGGCTAAGGGGCGAAGGCCAACAGTGTAAACGGTTTTGCCAGGGGACGGTAGCGCCAATCCCCTCTTTTTACGCAAACGATTGGCAAGGCGCTGGCACGGGATTTTTACGCTTTTTAGCCGGGGAAGAAAACCGGATATTTGTTCATCAGCAGCGGGAAAATTTTTCAGCTTTGCGCGCCCGCCAGCAGATTGGCACTCGTCACCCCAGACAAAACGGGGGATTTACAGTGCGCGGCAACAGGCATAACATGCATTTAAAATACATATTTAAAATTACCCTGAGGATCAGCCTATGCTTGACGCGCAAACCATCGCCACCGTGAAATCTACCCTGCCCGCGATTGCTCAACTCGGCCCGCAGCTGACCGGTCACTTTTATCAGCGGATGCTGACGCAGCATCCCGAGCTGAAGAACGTGTTTAACATGAACAACCAGCGCAGCGGCAATCAGCGTGAAGCGCTGTTTAACGCGATCTGTGCGTACGGCAGCAACCTGGAAAATCTTGAGGCGCTGCTGCCGGCGGTGGAGAAAATTGCGCAGAAGCATGCCAGCCTGAATATTCAGCCGGCGCAGTACGCGATTGTCGGGGAAAACCTGCTGGCGACGATTAAAGAGCTGCTCAATCCAGGCGATGAAGTACTGGCGGCGTGGGGCAAAGCCTATGGCGTGCTGGCTGAGGTGTTTATCCAGCGTGAAGCAGCGATTTACCGTGCGTCGGAAGAAAAGGTCGGCGGCTGGCGCGGCGCGCGCGATTTTCGTATCCGTGCGATTACCGCGCAGAGCTCGGTGATCAAAAGCATTGAGCTGGTGCCGAATGATGGAGAGCCGGTGGCGGACTTCCTGCCCGGCCAGTATCTGACCCTCAGTCTGCGCCCGGCGGACAGCGACTACAGTCAGCACCGCCAGTATTCGCTGACGCATCTGCCGGATGGCAAAGCCTATCGCATTGCAGTGAAGCACGAAGCGCAGGGCAGCGTCTCCGGCTGGCTGCATCAGCATGCGAAGGTTGGCGATATCGTGCAGTGCGCCGCGCCGGCCGGGGATTTCTTCCTGCAGGCAGCAGCGCAGACGCCGGTGACGCTGATCTCAGCCGGCGTCGGGCAAACGCCGCTGTTAGCCATGCTGGCCAGCCTGGCGGAGCAGCAGCATCCGGCCGCAGTATGCTGGCTGCACGCCGCCGAAAACGGCGCGCAGCACGCGTTTGCTGATGAGGTCGCGGCGCTGGGTGCGCAACTGCCGCGCTTTAGCCGCCACGTCTGGTATCGCCAGCCGCAAGCTGACGACGCGGGACGTTACGACGCGCAGGGTCTGATGGATTTAGCCACCGTCTCAACCGCACTGACCCAGCCCGAGGGTGAGTTCTGGATTTGCGGCCCGCTGGCATTCATGCAGTTTGTCGCGCGCCAGCTGACCGATGCCGGCATCAGCGCCGACCACATTCACTACGAAGTGTTCGGTCCGCACAAAGTGCTGTAAATGAAAAAGCCTGCACACGGCAGGCTTTGTGTCTGGTGAGGAGCGAAGGGCTCAGATGGCCTCTTCGTCTTCCTCGCCGGTACGAATACGCACGACGCGCGCCACGTCAAAGACAAAAATTTTGCCGTCGCCGATTTTACCGGTCTGCGCGGTTTTCATGATGGTTTCTACGCAGGTATCGACGATATCATCGCCCACCACCATCTCGATTTTCACTTTTGGCAGAAAATCGACCATGTATTCGGCACCGCGATACAGCTCGGTGTGGCCTTTCTGACGTCCGAAGCCTTTCACTTCGCTGACCGTCATCCCGGTGATGCCCACTTCTGCTAAGGCTTCACGCACATCATCGAGTTTGAATGGTTTGATAATTGCATCGATCTTTTTCATCACAGATCCTTTTTTCGCTCCCTCCATGATGGACGGGTAACTATGAGTATAAGTGTTCCTGACGCTGCCGCAGCAAGCTACTCTTTAAATTCGCTGGCGTCCAGTTCGTGGCGCGACAGCAGCTTATAAAACTCGGTACGGTTGCGTCCAGCCAGACGCGCCGCATGCGTCACATTACCTTTGGTCATCTGCAGCAGTTTGCGCAGATAGTTAAGCTCAAACTGGTTGCGTGCTTCGACAAAGGTCGGTAGCGCCGTGTTCTCGCCAGCCAGCGCCTGCTCTACCAGCGCGTCACCAATTACCGGCGACGTAGTAAGCGCCACGCACTGCTCAATCACGTTAACCAGCTGGCGCACATTTCCCGGCCAGCTGGCACTCACCAGCCGTTTCATCGCATCGACCGAGAAGCTGCGCACAAACGGTTTGTGGCGATCGGCCGACTGGCGCAGCAAATGGTTGGCCAGCAGCGGGATGTCTTCGGCGCGTTCGTGCAGTGCCGGGATCCTGAGATTCACCACGTTGAGACGATAGTAGAGATCTTCGCGGAAGCTTTTCTTCTCCATCGCCTTCGGCAGATCGCGGTGCGTGGCAGAGATGATGCGCACGTTGATGTCGAGATCGCGGTTGCTGCCCAGCGGACGCACTTTGCGCTCCTGCAGCACGCGGAGAAGTTTTACCTGCAGCGCCTGCGGCATGTCGCCAATCTCATCGAGAAACAGCGTGCCGCCTTCCGCCGCCTGAAACAGCCCTTCGCGCGCACTTACGGCACCGGTGAAGGCGCCTTTGGCGTGGCCAAACAGCTCCGACTCCAGCAGCTGTTCCGGCAGCGCGCCGCAGTTGATGGCAATGAAAGGTTTGCCGGCGCGCGGACTGGCAGCATGAATCGCCTGCGCCAGCACCTCTTTACCGGTGCCGCTCTGGCCGTTGATCAATATACTGACGTCAGATTGCGCCACCATGTGCGCCTGCTCCAGCAGCCGCAGCATCAGCGGATTACGCGTGACGATCGCTTCGCGCCAGCCGTCATCGCTGACCGGCGCGCGCTGCGCCAGTGCTTCGTCAATCGCTTTGTATAGCGCATCGCGATCGACCGGTTTGGTCAGAAAGCTGAACACGCCCTGCTGCGTGGCGGCTACCGCGTCCGGAATCGAGCCGTGCGCGGTCAGGATGATGACCGGCAGTCCGGTATGGCGCTTCTGGATTTCAGCAAACAGCGCCAGGCCATCCATTTCATCCATGCGCAGATCGCTGATCACCAAATCGACTTTCTCTTTCTGCAGATGACGCAGGGCTTCCGGCCCGCTGGCCGCGGTCGCTACCTGATAGCCTTCACTGCTGAGACGCATACCGAGCAGCTTGAGTAAGCCCGGATCGTCATCCACCAGCAGTAAGCGTGCGGCCTGTTTCATGGTTACTGCTCCTCGCTTTGGGCATCGCTGGCACCGTGTGTGCTGTCGCCGCTGTCCGGCGCTTTGCGCGATGACAGCTGACGCTCGATGTCAGTCAGTCGCTGCAATTTACGCTGGGTATCGTCCAGCGTTTGCCGCAGTTGCGTTTGCTGCTGACGCAGGCGATCCAGTTCGGCGTCATTGCTTTGCTGCAGCGCGGCGTAGCGGCCGCGCGCCTCGCTCAGCTCCAGCTGCGCGGCCTGGTTACTGCGCCACAGCTGCAGCAGCGGACGCACCGCCGCCGGATAATCCGCGCTATAGCTGTCGAGCGTATCAACGTACTGACGGCGCTCCACCGGCGTCACGTTGCCGTTCGCCAGCAGGATGCCCTGCTTAAAGGCGCGCGCCCAGTTCTGTACCGGCCAGCGCCGCGCTTCCGCCCGCGCTTCGGCCGCCGACAGCCGCTCACCGCAGTCGATAGCGCGCTGCCAGTAAAGTGGATTGCTCATGGCCGCTGGTGCTTCAATCTGCCAGACATTCTGGCAATCGGTGGCCAGATAATCCGCCAGGCGCACGTCCGGCTCCGGCAGGTTCACCGCACCGCGCGGCGTACTGCTCTGGGGCGGCGCCTGACAGGCGCTCAGGCCGATGGCAATCAGTGCGCCGATGAGAAATCGGCTGGATGTGAGTTTCATTAATCAGGCATTCCCGGCGCTGGTAGTCAAAATGATACGAAAACAGACGTCCGCGTCCGTGCGCGTGACCAACTGCAAATCACCCTGCATCCTGCGCAGGCAATCTTTGGCGATGCTTAATCCCAGCCCGCTGCCTTTCACCGGCCCTTTGCGCTGCTGGCTCCCCTGATAAAAGGGCTCAAAGATCATCGCCTGCTCTTCAGCCGGAATCGGCGTGCCGGTGTTCGCCACCTCAATCCACACCTGGTTGCCCTTCTGCTGGCTCTGAAGCCAGATGTTACCGGATTCGCTACCGTAGTTCACGGCGTTCGAGTAGAGGTTATCAATCACTCGCTGCAACAGCGTCGGTTCCGCCAGACAATAACGGGCCTGCAGATCGACATGCGTGTGCATCTGGCGCGCGCTGGCGGGCAGTGAGTGCACCCTGACGACGCTATCAATGATAGCGTCGATAGCCACCGGTTCCAGCCGCATTGGGCTGTCCGCCAGCCGGCGATTGTAGTCGAGCAGCTGTTCAATCAGCCGCTGCAGATGACGGCTGCTGGTGTCGAGAATGGCGACAACTTCCTGCTGTTCCGCATTGAGCGGGCCGGCAACCTGATCGGCCAGCAGTTCGGTGCCTTCGCGCAGGCTGGCCAGCGGCGTTTTGAGTTCGTGCGACAGGTGGCGCAGAAACTCATGCCGCTGTGCTTCCAGCCAGCTAAGACGTTCGCTGAGCCAGACAATGCGCTGTCCCAGCGAGCGGATTTCGCGCGGCCCGCGAAAGCTGACGCTATTGCCCAGCGTTTTGCCCTCGCCCAGTCGGTTGATCATGCGTTCGACGCGCTTAACCGGGCCGATAATCATGCCGGTGAACAGCAGCACCAGCACCAGACTGATCAAAAACAGTATCAGCGCCTGCCAGCCAAAAAACTGGCCGCGATCGGCAATTTCGCGCTGCAGCTGCAGGCCACGTGAAAACACCACTTCACGCGTGGCCTGCACCATGCGGGTGTTGGCGGCGGAGAATGCCTCCAGCGCGCTCGCCGCCGGTGCCAGCAGATTGCCGTTATCACACTGCAGCTTTTCCAGCTGCGGCAGCGCGCTCTGCAATATTTTGAACGTTGGCAAATCGGGCAGGCTGGCGGCATGGCTGCTGAGCATCTGGCCGTAGCGGCTCCACTGCGTTTGATACAGGCGTGCCAGACTGGCATCGCCCAGCACGCAATACTGGCGATAGCTACGCTCCAGCTCCAGCGCCGTACGCGCCATCGCCTCACTGCGACGCACGTCGGTAAAGGTGTTGCGGTTGGTGTCCGCCGCCTGATTACTCAATGCTGAAAGGCTTTCCCATGCCTGCCATGCCAGCACCAGCAGCGGCAGCAGCACCAGCAGAAAGGCCATTAAAACCAGTTGCCGCAGGGATCGGGGAAACAGACGCCATCTCTTCACAACCGCGCTTCCTTTGAGGTGAGTTGCAGGCATGCTAGCGAAGTCCGGCAAGGTTAGAAAGGCTGAAAACGAAAACGGCAGGCCTTTTGGCCTGCCGTGAGAGCGACGCCGCAGCATCGCCTGCAAAATAGGTGGAGCCTAACTCAACGTTGCGTCCGGTGCTTGATAACGTTGCAAAGCAAGCGATTATCGGTTGGGTGGACGGCAGGCTCCGTTTGGTGCGTCATTCGATATTTTATGAGCTCAACCGCAGTGCGGGGCAATCATAGACAGGAGAATGAGCAACATAATGAGTATAGCAACTATCGTGCCAGAAAATAAATAGCCTTGTTAATCAGCACACTGCCAGCTCAGAGAGGGAATTAACGACGCTTTCGGACCGGCTGGTCTGGAAAAAGTGTCGCCGATTAGCAACGGCTTTAACGCGCTAACTTCGTGCCCATAAAAAACAATGATTTAAATGTCACCTTTTAGCGACAACTCAGTCGTGGGATTGTCGTCATTTTCCGACATGCCACAGATGTCAGGGAATCACAGCGGATCGAGAGCAGTGCCCACGCAACAAAAAATAAAAAAGGCCGCGTTGAGCGGCCTTTGCACGGTGCCCGTGAATGGGCACCGGTAAGAGACAGGATTCAGGTTTAACCCAGCTGCTTGCGCGCGTTGCGGAAAATGCGCATCCACGGGCTGTCTTCGCCCCACTCCGCCGGGTGCCACGAATTGCTGACGGTGCGGAACACGCGCTCCGGATGCGGCATCATAATGGTGACGCGCCCGCTTTCGTTGGTCACGGCGGTGATGCCGTTCGGTGAGCCGTTCGGGTTTGCCGGATAGGTCTCGGTGACTTTACCGAAGTTATCGACGAAGCGCAGCGCCACCAGCCCTTTCGCTTCCAGCTCAGCCAGATGCGCACCGTCACGTACTTCAACAAAACCTTCACCGTGCGAGACGGCAATCGGCATGCGTGAACCGACCATGCCGTCCAGCAGCAGTGACGGGCTGGCGGCCACTTCCACCAGGCTGAAGCGTGCTTCAAAGCGCTCGGACTGGTTACGCACAAAGCGTGGCCACAGCTCACTGCCCGGAATCAGTTCACGCAGATTCGACATCATCTGGCAGCCGTTACACACGCCCAGCGCCAGCGTCTGCGGACGATGGAAGAAGTTTTCAAACTCGTCACGCACGCGGCTGTTGAACAGAATCGATTTCGCCCAGCCTTCGCCCGCACCCAGCACGTCGCCGTAGGAGAAGCCGCCACAGGCGACCAGCGCGTGGAATTCCTCCAGACCACGACGGCCCGCCAGCAGATCGCTCATGTGCACGTCAACCGCGGTGAAGCCTGCGCGGTGGAAGGCAGCGGCCATCTCAACGTGCGAGTTCACGCCCTGCTCGCGCAGCACGGCAACGCGCGGACGCGCGCCGGTGGCGATCATCGGTGCCGCCACATCCTCTTCCGGACGGAAGGTCAGCTGCACGTTCAGGCCAGGATCGTTATCGTCTTTCTTCGCTTCATGTTCCTGATCGGCACAGGCCGGGTTATCGCGCAGGCGCTGCATCTGCCAGGTGGTTTCAGCCCACCAGGTACGCAGGGTGGTACGGCTTTCGCTGTACACCGCGCTGTCGCCGGAGCGGATAACAAAACGGTCGCCCGGCAGCGCTTTACCGATGACGTGAACATTGCTGCTCAGACCGTGATCGGCAAATACTTTTTCCACAGCCGCGCGGTCGGCAGCGTTAATCTGCAGTACGGCGCCCAGCTCTTCCGTAAACAGTGCTGCCAGCGCATCGCTGCCCAGCGCGGCGATATCCGCCTCAATACCGCAGTGGCCGGTGAAGGCCATCTCAGCCAGCGTGACCAGCAGACCGCCATCCGAGCGGTCGTGGTAAGCCAGCAGTTTCTGCTCGCTGACCAGCGTCTGAATTGCATTGAAGAAGCCAGCCAGCTGCGCGGCATCGCGCACGTCGGCCGGTTTGTCGCCCAGCTGGCGATACACCTGTGACAGCGCCGTGGCGCCGAGGGTGTTAGCACCGTTGCCGAGATCCACCAGCAGCAGCAGGTTGTCGCCTTCCGGCTGCAGCTGTGGCGTTACGGTGCGACGCACATCTTCAACACGTGCAAAAGCCGTAATGACCAGCGACAGCGGCGAAGTCATTTCGCGCTGTTCAGTGCCCTGCTGCCAGCGGGTTTTCATCGACATGGAGTCTTTACCCACCGGAATGGTGATCCCCAGCGCCGGGCACAGCTCTTCGCCCACCGCTTTTACCGCGGCGTACAGGCCAGCGTCTTCGCCCGGGTGACCGGCTGCAGCCATCCAGTTTGCCGACAGCTTCACGCGCTTCAGTGAACCGATCGCGGTCGCGGCCAGGTTGGTCAGCGCTTCGCCCACCGCCAGGCGGCCGGACGCAGCGAAATCAAGCAGCGCTACCGGCGCACGTTCGCCCATGGCAAACGCTTCACCGTGGTAGCTGTCGAGGCTGGCGGTGGTCACGGCGCAGTTCGCCACCGGGATCTGCCACGGCCCGACCATCTGATCGCGCGCCACCATGCCGGTTACGCTGCGGTCACCGATGGTCACCAGGAAGGTTTTTTCCGCCACGGTTGGCAGGTGCAGCACGCGGTTTACCGCATCGGCAATGGTAATGCCGTCCCGCACCAGCGCATCACCTTTCGCCTGCTGGCTGGCCACGTCGCGCGTCATTTTTGGCGTTTTACCCAGCAGCACGTCGAGCGGCATGTCGATCGGTTTGTTATCGAAGTGGCTATCGGCAAGGTTCAGGTGCTGCTCTTCGGTCGCTTCACCAATCACCGCGTACGGCGCACGTTCGCGCTGGCACAGCTCATCGAACAGCGCCAGTTTGTCCGGCGCAACCGCCAGCACATAACGCTCCTGCGACTCGTTACACCACACTTCCAGCGGGCTCATGCCTGGTTCATCGCTGAGGATGTCGCGCAGGTTGAAGTTGCCGCCGCGGCCACCGTCGCTCACCAGCTCCGGCATGGCGTTAGACAGGCCACCGGCACCAACGTCGTGGATAAACAGAATCGGGTTGGCTTCGCCCAGCTGCCAGCAGCGGTCAATCACTTCCTGACAGCGACGCTCCATCTCCGGGTTATCACGCTGCACCGAGGCGAAGTCGAGATCGGCATCCGACTGGCCGGACGCCATCGAGGACGCCGCACCGCCGCCAAGGCCGATATTCATCGCCGGACCACCCAGCACAATCAGCTTGGCGCCAACCACGATTTCACCCTTCTGCACGTGATCGGCGCGGATGTTACCAATACCGCCGGCCAGCATGATCGGCTTGTGATAGCCGCGCAGTTCAACGCCGTTGTGGCTGTTGACCTGCTCTTCATAAGTACGGAAATAGCCGTTCAGCGCCGGGCGACCAAATTCGTTGTTAAACGCGGCGCCGCCTAACGGGCCTTCGGTCATGATATCCAGCGCGGTAACAATGCGATCCGGCTTGCCGAAATCCTCTTCCCACGGCTGTTCAAAGCCGGGAATACGCAGGTTGGAAACCGAGAAGCCGACCAGACCCGCTTTCGGCTTCGCGCCGCGTCCGGTGGCACCTTCGTCACGGATTTCCCCGCCGGAACCGGTGGCGGCACCTGGCCATGGCGAAATGGCCGTCGGGTGGTTGTGGGTTTCCACCTTCATCAGGATATGCGCGGCTTCCTGATGGAACTCGTATTCACCCTGCTGCGCATCCGCGTAGAAACGCCCGACCTCGGAGCCTTCCATCACCGCGGCATTGTCTTTATATGCCGACAGGACGTGTTCCGGATGCTGCTCAAAGGTGTTTTTAATCATTTTAAACAGCGACTTCGGCTGTTTTTCGCCGTCGATAATCCAGTCGGCGTTAAAAATCTTGTGACGACAGTGCTCGGAGTTCGCCTGAGCGAACATATAGAGCTCGATGTCGTTCGGATTGCGGCCCAGTCTGGTGAAGGCATCGAGCAGGTAATCAATTTCGTCATCGGCCAGCGCCAGGCCGAGCGTGCGGTTAGCCTGCTCCAGCGACTCGCGCCCTCCGCCCAGCACGTCTACGCTTTTCAGCGGCTGCGGCTCATGATGCGCGAACAGCTGTTCTGCCGCGCTGAGCTCCGTGAACACGGTTTCCATCATGCGATCGTGCAGCAGGCTGGCCAGCTGCTGCCACTGCGCGTCAGTCAGCTGCGGTGCCTGTACATAGAAGGCCAGACCGCGCTCCAGGCGCAATACCTGTGGCAGGTCGCAGTTGTGGGCGATATCGGTGGCTTTCGATGACCAGGGAGAAATGGTGCCGGGACGCGGCGTCACCAGCAACAGACGCCCTTGTGGCGCATGTTCGGCGAGAGAAGGACCGTATTTCAGCAGACGCTGCAGGCGGGCTTGCTGTTCCGCGCTGAGCGGTGCGCTGACATCGGCGAAATGGACGTACTCGGCGTAAATATCACTCACCGGCAGATGAGCGTCCTGAAAGCGGGTCAGCAGTTTGTTTACACGAAATGCCGACAGAGCGGGCGAACCACGCAGAATTTCCATCATTAAAGATCTCTCGTCTTCGAAGCGCCGGGCGACGCTTCATGGGGCGCAACAGGGAAAACGGGCGGTATTATAGAGAAATGGCACGGGTTACGAAACCGTTTGCGCAGAAAAACTGAGCCTCAGGATTTGCCTGAATTTTGCGCAAATCTTGCTATATAAGTTGCCCTGTTGCGCTTTGTTGCGCAAAATGCCCCTCGCTCTGGGAGTGCAAAACAACATAAATACTGCCTTTAAAAGACAGAGGCCTGTGAGCCATTACGAGACAACTATTTGAAACGCCTGAAATTAAATTATCTGTTTATCGGTCTGATCACCGTGCTGCTTGCGCTGGCGCTGTGGCCGTCCATCCCCTGGTACGGGGGCGGAAAAGACGCGTTATCACAGATCAAATCGCGGGGAGTGTTGCGCATCAGTACCGTCAACTCGCCGCTGACTTACTACACCATCAATAATGCACCAGCCGGTATGGACTACGAGCTGGCGAAGCGTTTCGCCGATTATCTTGGCGTGAAGCTGGAAGTCACGGTGCGGCCCAACCTCGGCGACCTGTTTGACGATCTCGACGACGGCAAAGCCGACCTGCTGGCCGCCGGGCTGATCTACAACAGCGAGCGCCTCAGCCGTTATCAGAGTGGCCCGAGCTACTATTCCGTGTCACAGCAGCTGGTATATCGCATCGACAAGCCGCGGCCCAAAAACCTTGGTGATCTGAAAGGCCGGCTGATTGTGCAGTCCGGTTCAGCCTATCTGTCAACGTTACGTTCCGCCAAAGCGGACAGCTATCCCGATCTCGACTGGGCCATTTCCACCGATATGGGCCAGAAAGCGCTGCTGGAAGCGGTCGCCGACGGCAAGCTCGACTATACCGTGGGGGATTCGGTGACCATCGGCCTGCTGCAGCGTATCCATCCACAGCTGGCAGTGGCGTTTGATATTACCGATGAAGAGCCGGTGACCTGGTATCTGCCGCGTAACGATGACGATAGCCTGAACGCCGCCATGCTCGACTTCTACAGTCAGATGGGGGAAGAAGGCACCATGGCGCGGCTGGAAGAGAAGTATCTCGGCCACGTCGGCACCTTTGATTATGTCGATACCCGCACCTTCCTGCGCGCAATTGATAACACGCTGCCGGATATCAAGCCGCTGTTTGAGAAGTACGCGTCCAGTATCGACTGGCGCCTGCTGGCGGCGATTTCCTACCAGGAGTCGCACTGGAATCCGCAGGCGACCTCGCCCACCGGCGTGCGTGGCATGATGATGCTGACGCGCAATACCGCTGACAGCCTCGACGTGAACGATCGTCTCGATCCGGAACAGAGCATTCGCGGCGGCAGCGAATACCTGCGGCGCATGATGGAAAAAGTGCCGGAGACCATTCCGGAAGATGAACGCATCTGGTTTGCGCTGGCGGCCTATAACATGGGCTACGCACATATGCTGGATGCACGCCGGCTGACGCTTAAACAGGGCGGCAATCCGGACAGCTGGGCCGACGTTAAGCTGCGCCTGCCGATGCTGAGCCAGAAGCGCTATTACGCGCAGACCACTTACGGCTATGCGCGCGGCCACGAAGCTTATAACTACGTTGAGAACATCCGTAAGTATCAGATCAGCCTGGTAGGCTATCTGCAGGAGCAGGAGAAACGGCTGGCGCAGCAGTCGGCGCTGGAAGCGGAACTCGGTGCCGGTTATCCGGCCGTTGAACCGAAGATTGCGATGAACTAATCGGCGCGCAGCGCCTGCCGCTGCGCACGTTTCTGTTCGCGGCGCATACGGAAGAAGTCGCTCAGCAGCATGGCGCACTCCTCGGCCAGCACGCCATGCGCAATCTCAATCTGATGATTCATGCCCGGATGGCCGATCACATCCAGTAGCGAACCGGCAGCACCGGTTTTCTCATCCTTCGCGCCATAGACCAGACGGGTAATCCGGCTGTGCACCATGGCACCGGCACACATCACGCACGGCTCCAGCGTTACGTATAAGGTGGTGTCGAGCAGCCGGTAGTTATCAATCACTTTTCCGCCCTGACGCAGCGCCATAATCTCGGCATGCGCGGTGGGATCGCACTGGCTAATCGGCCGGTTCCAGCCCTCGCCAATCACTCTGTCACCCTGCACCAGTACCGCACCGACCGGCACTTCGCCCTGCTCCCACGCACGCCGCGCCAGTTCAAGCGCGTGGCGCATCCAGTATTCATCAGTTTGTGGGTTCAACGGGCAACTCCTGCGGTTTAACAAGGCGGCGCATTATAGACGGAATCCAGCTGCGATTCACTCCAGCTGTTGCAGTTCACCGCGCGGCGTCACGCGCCAGCGGTGCTGGCAGAAAAACAGCAGCGGATTATCCTGCTTGCTGTCGCTGTAGCCGCTGTACAGCTGCAGCGGCGTACCGATTTTTTCCTCGAGCTGCGCCACTTTTTCATGGCCGAGACAGCGCATGGCTAATACCCGGCCGCCACGGCCCGGTTTCATCTGGCTGGCGATCAGCTTCACGCGCGGCAGAAACGCGGAATCAAAATAGACCTGCTCCACCAGCGACTGCGGCGAGCCGGTAATCAGCCAGACATCGGCGTCTTCGCTACTGAGGTAGTCAGTCAGCCGCTGCTGCACCACCGGAAACGCGGTAACGCGCTCGCGAAACCAGCGGGCAAATTCGGCCTCACGCTGGCGCAGCGTGGCCTCACGGTGGCCAAAGGTGATAGCCCACAGCAGCAGGCTCATCGGCCAGCGCGCGGCGCGGCCCTTTATCAGCATACCCATGCCGATGACCGGCAGCAGCGGCACCACCAGCACCAGATTGAGCGGCTGGCGGCGCAGCAGATAACGCATAAACGTGCCAAACATGTCCTGCTGATGCAGCGTGCCGTCCAGGTCAAAAAATACCACGCGGCGATGCGAACCCTTTGTCAAACCCGACTCCTTTTTCTAAACGCGGCGATACCTGCTCTACAGTGTAGCCAGCATCGCGCGCCGGGGCGAAAGCTGTCATTTTTAATTCCAGTGGCTACAATGCCATTTGAATAGTTTATTCTCTGCGTCGGCGCAATGTCATCTGACATTCCTGGCCAGACATTTCCTTCCGCGAGCGGCTAAGCTGTGTGCGGGACTATGGATTAAGGATCGGACATGAGTTCATTGCTGCGAATTCGCCAGCTCTACCCACGCCTGGCGCTGAACGAGCGTCGGCTGGCGGATTTTTTGCTGTCGCAGCCTGATCGGGCACGGCATCTGAGTTCACAAAAACTGGCGGAAGAGTCAGGCGTCAGCCAGTCGAGCGTGGTGAAGTTCGCCCAGAAACTGGGTTACAAAGGCTTTCCGGCGCTGAAGCTGGCGCTGAGTGAGTCGCTGGCCGACCGCGATGCCATCACCGTGCACAACCACATTCTGAGTGACGATCCGCTTAAAGTTGTCGGCGAAAAGCTGCTGACGGAAAAGATTTCGGCGATTCGCGCCACGCTGGATATCAACAGCGAAGAGAAACTCACGGAAACGCTGCAGCTGCTGAAAAACGCCAACCGTATTCTGCTGGTCGGCATTGGCGCCTCCGGGCTGGTGGCGAAAGATTTTTCGTGGAAGCTGATGAAGATTGGCATCAACGCCGTAGCCGAGCAGGATATGCACGCGCTGCTGGCCAGCGTTCAGGCGATGGCACCCGGCGATGTGCTGCTGGCAATCTCCTACACCGGCGAACGTCGCGAGATCAACCTCGCGGCGCAGGAAGCAGCAGCCATTGGCGCCGATGTGCTGGCGTTTACCGGCTTTACCCCGAATTCGCTGCAGCAGTGCGCCACGGTCTGTCTGTATACCGTCGCCGAGGAGCAGAGCACGCGCAGTGCGGCCATCTCCTCCACCAGCGCCCAGCTGGCGCTGACCGATCTGCTGTTTATGGCGCTGGTGCAGAACGATCCGGAACGCGCCTCCAGCCATATTCGTCACAGCGAGGAGCTGGTGAAAAAGCTGGTCTGATTGCCCCATGATCAGGGTATTCCCCACCCTGCCTTAGCCCGAAATTGATCATCGGGCGGGGCAATGCTTTTGTTGCCTGTCGCTATCCTTGTTTTGGCCCGATTAAACGCATTTTCAGCATCGGGCTTGCAGGATAATTTCCGATGTATATGATCAGGGCAAATTTACTCATCTCTCTCGTCATGCTGAAACTTATTTCCCGTTATGCAGGAATTGGCGTTATCAACACCGCGATTCACTGGACGGTGTTTGCGCTTATTCTCAAGCTGTTCGAGTCAGGCCAGGCTATGGCAAACTTTGGAGCATTCTGCGTTGCGGTGACGTTTTCCTTTTTTGCTAATGCCCGCTGGACCTTCTCTTCTGCAGCCACGCCCTTGCGTTACCTGCTTTATGTCAGCTTTATGGGAGGCATGGCGGCGCTGGTTGGCTGGATGGCCGACGCCTGCACGCTTTCCCCGGTGGTTACCCTGATACTCTTTTCCTTTATTAGCCTGGGTTGCGGCTTCATCTACTCAAATTACATCGTTTTCAGGGAAGTAAAATGAAATTGTCTCTCGTCGTGCCCGTCTTCAATGAAGAGGAGACCATTCCACTCTTTTATCAGGCGGTTCGTCATGAATTAGCCGGCTATCAGGTGGAAATTGTTTTTATCAATGACGGCAGTAGCGATGGCAGCGAAAACATCATCAATGCCCTGGCCATCTCGGATCCGCTGGTCATTGCGCTGTCATTCACCCGCAATTTCGGCAAAGAACCCGCGTTGTTTGCCGGACTGGAGCATGCCACCGGTGACGCGGTTATCCCGATTGATGTTGATCTGCAGGATCCCATCGCCGTTATCCATCAACTGGTTGAACGCTGGCAAGCGGGTGCCGATGTGGTTCTGGCTAAACGGAAAGATCGCAGCGCCGATGGGCATGTCAAACGTAAAACAGCCGAGTGGTTTTATCACTTTCACAACCAAATCAGCTCGCCGAAAATAGAGGAAAACGTTGGCGATTTTCGTCTGCTGTCGCGCGAGACGGTAGAACATATAAAAAGCCTGCCGGAAAGGAATCTGTTCATGAAGGGCATTTTATCCTGGGTTGGCGGTAACACAGCGATTGTGGAATATGATCGGGCTGAACGCGTCACAGGGGTGTCGAAATTTAATGGCTGGAAATTGTGGAATCTGGCATTAGAAGGATTAACCAGTTTTTCCACCTTCCCCTTACGCATCTGGAGTTACATCGGCGGTAGCGTCGCGTTACTCTCCTTTCTTTATGGATTCTGGATGATCATCGATAAACTGCTCTGGGGCAATCCGGTGGCGGGTTACCCTTCGTTGCTGGTTTCCATTCTGTTTTTGGGTGGAGTGCAACTTATCGGCATCGGTGTTCTGGGCGAATATATTGGCCGAATCTACATTGAGTCCAAACAAAGACCACGCTACGTGATTAAGAGCAGGAAATGAAAAAAACAGTTTTTGAGCGTCATCCCTCCGCCATGTATCTGATACTGGCCGTCGCTTTACTCATCGGTTATAGCCCGGTTTATTTATCAACATACGGATTTTCCGACGACTGGTTCTATTTATACGCATCCACTACCGATGCATTCAGTATTTTCAAATGGGATATCTTATCGGGCCGACCTTTTTATGGTGCTATCCGCTACTTCTTCGCTTTCCTGATCGATGACGTGCAGGATTTGACCTGGCTCCGTGCACTCTCATTATTAAGCCTGATTTTACTGGGCGGGTACATTATCCGTTTCCTTGAGCGTCGCAGCATTTTCGCCAGCGCGGTCCAGCGTCTGACGTTTGCCACGTTGATTTGTTTGCTGCCCTCATTTCAGGTTTTTGTCGGCTGGACAGTCTGCTTTCCTTATGTCCTGTCCGTACTGCTGGCGGGCATCAGTTATTCAACGCTGGCGGAAAACAAAGGCCTGGGCCGGGTGCTACTGTCGGCTATTTGCCTGACGCTTTCCTTTGCGATTTACCAACCCGCAGCCATGAGCTTTTTATTCTTTGCCCTGCTCGATCTGGGCATGACCCGGAATAATTATCAGCGCAGCGCGGTGATCAAGCTGATGTTGATGCTGGGATTTGGCATGGTGATGGCGCTGGTGCTGGCGAAAGTTTCTGCCGCTCGTGCTGTTTAATGAAGTACTGGCCAGAACCAATATCACCTTAGCGCCGCTGAAAAAAATCACCTGGTTTATCGCTGAACCGCTCAGAAATGCGCTGTGCAACTTTGATACCGGGCGCTCGATTGTCAGCATTATCATCTCCTGCTCACTGATCATCGTGGGCATTGTGAAGGCACCCGATTTCAAACCGCGTAAAGCTTTTCTGTTCCTGTTTTTTTTGGTCGCGGCGGGCATTCCTAATCTTTTGGTGAGTGAAGACTGGGCAGCCTATCGCACGGTTATCGCGCTGTCGTTAATCACTACCTCAGCCTTCATTGCTGGCTTATTCGTGATCTTTAATAAGCTGAAGATAACCACGTCTGCCAGTATCGTTTGCCTCGTTATTGCGGTGCTCTCATGCATGCTGAATATTCAGAAAGGCTTCTCTACGCCTCAGCAGCGCGAGTATCAGTTGTTAAGCAGCGCAATCACCGGGAACGTGCCTGCAGAATACTCTGGCCAGCTTTATTATCGTATCGATAGCGACAACTTACCTGCTGTCGCAAAATCCAAAAAATACGATGAGTTCGGTTCGCTTTCGCTGGGTATGCCATGGACCTTTGCCGGTATGGCCGACGCGATTAAAAAAGAGCACGCGATGAAGTTTTCCTTGCCAAAAGCGCCCGTTATCTACGGCAGCGATCAATGTCCAGGTGACTGTCTGACGCTGGATGCCACTCACGTGCTGGCACCGGTAAAATAAAGGCCAGCGCCGCCACTATTTCGCTAACCGCGCAACGGCTCTGCTTACCGTTGCGTGGTTTTCTGGCTATGGCGCGGCATCAGATCGGCTGGTCGCAGCCACGTCGCCATGTTCTGCTGGCGGCTGAATACTACGCTAAGTCATTTTTTGAACGCCACTCGTCGTGATAATATGCGTGCCGCTCAGGGGATCGCCCCGCTGGTTTACGCCTGCATCGATTGAAAAATCACACTGCAAGGCGCTATTTCAGCAGGCGTTTTACGCCGAAGAGCGGAACTAACCATGAAACATGCAATGAAAACAAGCAACTGATGAGCTTATGCCATGGCACTGATAATCACTGAGCGCTGCATTAACTGCGACATGTGCGAGCCTGAGTGCCCGAACCAGGCGATCAGCATGGGTGAATCGATCTATCAGATCGACGCTGACCGCTGCACTGAGTGCGTGGGTCATTATGATGAGCCGACCTGTCAGAGCGTCTGCCCGATTGATAACACTATTCTTTCAGACCCACAGCACGTGGAAAGTCGCGACGCGCTGTGGGAGAAATTTGTGCTGCTGCACGCTTAATCTTCGATAATCACCGTGGCGCAGGCGTAGTGACGCTCGTCGGCCAGCGTGACGTGCACATGCTGCACGCCCAGCTGGCTGGCAATCACTTTGGCCTGTTCAAAGAAACGCAGGCCAGGCTTCCCCAGCGCATCGTTGTACACTTCAAACTGATTGAACGCCAAGCCGCCGCGAATGCCGGTGCCGAAGGCTTTTGCCGCCGCCTCTTTCACCGCAAAACGTTTGGCCAGGAAGCGCACCGGCTGCTGATGCGCCTGATACTGCTGCCACTCAGCTTCGCTCAGCACGCGGCGCGCCAGGCGATCGCCGGAGCGTTCAATTACGCCGGCGATACGCTCGATCTCGACGATATCGCTGCCCAGCCCCAGAATGGCCATTAGCGACGCGCTTCCCGCATTAGTGCCTTCATGTCGCTGACCGCCGCTGCAAGACCGCTGAACAGCGCACGACCAACAATCGCGTGACCAATGTTCAGCTCATGCATTTCCGGCAGCGCAGCAATCGGCTGCACGTTGTGATACGTCAGACCGTGGCCAGCATTGACCTTCAGGCCGCGGCTGGCGGCAAAGGTCGCAGCGCTGGCGATACGCGCCAGCTCGGCTTCGCGTGCCAGCCCTTCCGGTGCTTCAGCATAGGCGCCAGTGTGGATTTCAATGTAAGGCGCACCGCTGGCGACCGCCGCTTCAATCTGGCGCTGATCGGCATCGATAAACAGCGACACCAGAATGCCCGCCTCGCTCAGCTGTTTGACTGCCGCATTGACTTTATCCTGCTGACCGGCCACATCAAGGCCGCCTTCCGTGGTCACTTCCTGGCGCTTTTCCGGCACCAGGCAGACAAAATGCGGTTTGATGTCGCAGGCGATGCCCACCATTTCGTCGGTGACTGCCATCTCAAGATTCATGCGGGTATGAATGGTGTCGCGCAGGATCCGCACGTCGCGATCGGTGATGTGACGGCGATCTTCACGCAGGTGCACGGTAATGCCGTCTGCGCCCGCCTGCTCCGCGACAAACGCGGCCTGTACCGGATCGGGATAATTTGTGCCACGCGCGTTACGTATGGTGGCAATGTGATCGATGTTGACCCCTAACAGCAACTCAGCCATGACAATCCTTAAATGTGTTCAGTATGTTTGCAGTGTAACGCGCGGAGCCTGTCAGGTGCATCACCCGCGCTCGTCGTTTGCCACGTTCGGTCGTTTTTTCGGCACAAACTGACGGAACAGCTCCTGGCTCTTCAGCGGCTTACCGCCCAGATAAGGTTTCAGCGCCATGCGCGTGAAGCGTTTGGCGGCACGCAGCGTGTCGGCGTCGGGAAATTCGCGCTCCCACAGCGCGCGCAGCTGGCGGCCGGTGAAACTGCGCTGATTGACCACCAGACTGGCGATAAAGCCTTTCTCTTCGCGATAGCTGTAGGTCATGCTGTCGTCAACCGCCTCGCCGCTGCCGGCGCAGTGCAGAAAGTCAACGCCGTAGCCCAGATGGCCCAGCAGTGCCAGCTCAAAACGGCGCAGCGCTGGCTCGGGCGAACCATTGGCCGCCGCCAGCGTCTGGATACAGGAGAGATAATCGAAGAACAGTTCGGAGAACGGGATTTCCTGCTCCAGCACCCGCGACAGCAGCTCGTTAACATACAGGCCGCAGTAGAGCGTGATGCCGCTGAGCGGCAGCGCCAGCGATACCGCTTCAGCGTTACGCAGGGTTTTGACTTCGCCACGGCCGCCCCAGCGCACCAGTAGCGGTGTGAAGGGTTGCAGTGCGCCTTTCAGCTGGGAACGGCGCGAGCGTGCGCCCTTGGCAAGGACGCGGACGCGTCCCTGACTTTCGCTGAACAGGTCGAGCAGCAGGCTGGTTTCGCTGTAAGGGCGACTATGCAGCACAAAGGCGCGTTGCCAGCCTTCCATCAATTAGTCGTCTGTATAACCCAGGCTGCGCAGCGCACGTTCGTCGTCCGCCCAGCCCGATTTCACTTTGACCCACAGCTCGAGATGGACTTTCGCCTCGAACATCTCTTCCATGTCTTTACGCGCTTCGATACCGATGGTTTTGATTTTGGCACCTTTGTTGCCAATCACCATCTTCTTCTGCCCTTCGCGCTCGACCAGAATCAAACCGTTGATGTCATAGCCGCCGCGCTCATTAGAGACGAACTGCTCGATCTCCACAGTTACCGAATATGGTAACTCGGCGCCGAGGAAGCGCATCAGTTTTTCACGGATGATTTCTGAGGCCATGAATCGCTGCGAGCGATCGGTGATGTAGTCTTCCGGGAAGTGGTGATCCGACAGCGGCAGGCGCTTGCGGGCAATCTCCGCAATGGCATCCACGTTTTTACCGGTTTCGGCGGAGATCGGCACGATCTCGAGGAAGTTCATCTGCTGGCTGAGGAACTGCAGGTGCGGCAGCAGGATGCTTTTATCCTGGATGTTGTCGACTTTGTTTACCGCCAGCACCACCGGAACTTTGCCGTCACGCAGCTTGTTCAGCACCATCTCATCGTCAGGCGTCCAGCGCGTGCCTTCCACCACAAAAATTACCAGCTCAACGTCACCGATGGAGCTGCTGGCAGCACGGTTCATCAGGCGGTTGATCGCCCGCTTCTCTTCCATGTGCAGGCCGGGTGTATCCACGTAGATCGCCTGATAAGCGCCTTCGGTATGAATACCCATGATGCGGTGGCGCGTGGTTTGCGGCTTGCGCGAGGTAATCGACACCTTCTGCCCCAGCAGCTGGTTCAGTAAGGTGGATTTGCCGACGTTAGGCCGGCCGACAATCGCAATAAAGCCGCTGTATGTTTCGAGTTCGCTCATTCGGGTCCTGATTGGGCAGCCTCACTGCTGAGGCTGCGAAATGACAATTTATTCGAGGCCGAGCTTGATTAACGCCTGTTCGGCGGCGGCCTGCTCTGCTTTACGGCGGCTGGAGCCCACGCCCACCACCGGTTCAGCCATCCCACTCACCTGACAGTGAATGGTAAATTCCTGATCGTGCGCTTCGCCACGCACCTGTACCACCAGATAAGATGGCAGCGGCAGATGACGGCCCTGCAGATACTCCTGCAGGCGCGTTTTCGGATCTTTTTGCTTATCGCCCGGGCTGATCTGCTCAAGGCGATTCTGGTACCAGTCGAGAATCAGCTTCTCGACCGTCTGAATATTGCTGTCGAGAAAGATGCCACCGATCAGCGCTTCCACGGTATCCGCGAGGATGGATTCCCGGCGGAACCCACCGCTTTTCAGCTCGCCCGGCCCCAGACGCAGACATTCGCCCAGCTCAAACTCGCGCGCCATTTCGGCCAGCGTGTTGCCGCGTACCAGCGTGGCACGCATGCGGCTCATGTCGCCTTCGTCCACGCGCGGAAAGCGGTGATACAGCGCGTTGGCAATCACATAGCTGAGGATAGAATCGCCAAGAAATTCAAGACGCTCGTTATGTTTGCTGCTGGCGCTGCGGTGAGTCAGAGCCTGCTGCAGTAATTCCGGATGAGTAAAAGTGTAGCCCAGTTTGCGCTGCAGCTTGTTAATGAGGATGGGGTTCATGCGATTCCAGTTGTTCTGTGCGTCTGTGACTCTGCATACCAAACAGGGCTGAAGGTCCAGCACGTTCTGTTTGGTGTGCAGTGGCTCCCTGACTCGCAGGAAGCCAACCGTTTTTAAATCAGTGAATACCGCCAATGCGACTCAGTCGCACGCCGGTCGGCCACTGTCCTTCCTGTTTCTCAAAGCTCATCCAGATAGCAACCGCTTTGCCGACCAGATTCTTCTCGGGCACAAAGCCCCAGTAGCGGCTGTCGGCGCTGTTATCACGGTTATCGCCCATCATGAAGTATTGCCCCTGCGGCACAATCCACGTGGCCTGCGGCTGACCCGGCTGCTGATAATACATGCTCGCCTGGCTCTGCGCTTCGTTCACCAGCAGGATATCGTGCGTGACGTTGCCCAGCGTCTCTTTGCGCGTACCAAGACGCAGGCCGCCCCGCAGCGTTTCGCCCTGCGGCACCTGGTAGAAACCGTTGCCGGTTTCGTTACCATCAAAGCCGCTGAAGGTCTGGATGAAATCGCTCGGCTCAATGTTGGTATAGGTCACCGGCAGCGCCGTGTCACATTTGCCCGTGCCGCAGCCTGGGTTGATGGTCAGCGTTTTGCTGTAAGGATCAAACACCACTTTGTCGCCCGGCAGGCCGATCACGCGCTTGATGTAATCCACGCTCGGATCTTTCGGGTATTTGAACACCGCGACATCTCCGCGCTGCGGATGGCCGGTCGGGATCAGCGTGGTTTGCGTGATCGGATTTTTGATGCCGTAAGCAAATTTCTCCACCAGGATGAAGTCGCCAATCAGCAGCGTCGGCATCATCGAGCCAGAAGGAATCTGAAACGGTTCGAAGATAAACGAGCGCACGATCAGTACCACCGCCAGCACCGGGAACACCGACGCTGCGGTTTCAACCCAGCCCGGCTGCGCGGCCACTTTGGCCAGCGTTTTGCTGTCGAGCGAATTACCTGCCTGAGCCTGTGCCGCCGCCTGCTTTGCCCGGCGCGCCGGGGCCCACTTAAAGCGATCGATACACCAGATGATGCCGGTTAACAGAGTGGCAATCACCAGAATCAGGGCGAACATGTTAGCCATTAAAGTTCCTTATTTGCTGTCTTTACCGACATGCAGAATGGCAAGGAATGCTTCCTGCGGCAGCTCAACGTTGCCGACCTGCTTCATTCGCTTCTTACCTTCTTTCTGCTTCTGCAACAGCTTTTTCTTACGGCTGACGTCACCGCCATAGCATTTCGCCAGGACGTTTTTACGCAGCTGTTTCACTGTTGAGCGAGCGATAATGTGGTTGCCGATTGCAGCCTGAATCGCAATATCGAACTGCTGGCGCGGGATCAGATCTTTCATCTTCTCCACCAGCTCGCGGCCACGATACTGTGAGTTATCACGGTGCGTAATCAGCGCCAGCGCATCAACGCGTTCTGAGTTAATCAGGACGTCGACGCGCACCATGTCAGAGGTCTGGAAACGTTTGAAGTTATAGTCCAGCGACGCATAGCCGCGCGACGTTGATTTCAGACGGTCGAAGAAGTCGAGTACCACTTCCGCCATCGGAATCTCATAGGTCAGCGCAACCTGTTTGCCGTGGTAAACCATGTTAGTCTGCACACCGCGTTTTTCGATACACAGCGTAATGACGTTGCCCAGAAACTCCTGCGGCAGCAGCATATGACACTCAGCGATCGGTTCGCGCAGTTCAGCAATATTATTCAGCGGCGGCAGCTTCGATGGGCTGTCGACGTACACCACTTCTCCGTCAGTGGTTTCCACTTCGTACACAACCGTTGGCGCGGTGGTGATCAGGTCGAGATCGTATTCACGCTCCAGACGCTCCTGGATGATCTCCATGTGCAGCAGGCCGAGGAAGCCACAGCGGAAGCCAAAGCCCAGCGCGGTGGAGCTCTCTGGCTCATAGAACAGTGAGGCGTCGTTCAGGCTCAGCTTGCCTAAGGCATCACGGAAAGCTTCGTAGTCGTCGGAGCTTACCGGGAACAGACCGGCATACACCTGCGGCTTCACTTTTTTGAAGCCCGGCAGCGCTTTATCCGCAGGGTTGCGCTGCAGCGTCAGGGTATCGCCCACCGGCGCGCCGAGGATGTCTTTGATGGCGCACACCAGCCAGCCTACCTCGCCACACTTCAGCTCGGTACGGTCAATTTGTTTTGGCGTGAAAATGCCGAGGCGGTCAGCGTTGTACACCTGGCCGGTACTCATTACCTTCACTTTATCGCCTTTGCGCAGCGTGCCGTTTTTAATACGGATCAGCGACACCACACCGAGGTAGTTATCAAACCAGGAGTCGATGATCAGCGCCTGCAGTGGGCCTTCCGCATCACCTTCCGGCGGCGGAATATCCCGCACCAGACGCTCCAGCACATCCGGTACGCCGACGCCGGTTTTCGCCGAGCAACGCACCGCATCCGCGGCGTCAATGCCGACGATATCTTCAATCTCTTCCGCCACGCGCTCCGGGTCGGCCGCAGGCAGGTCGATCTTGTTCAGTACCGGTACCACTTCCAGATCCATTTCCATGGCGGTGTAGCAGTTCGCCAGGGTCTGCGCTTCAACGCCCTGACCTGCATCAACCACCAGCAATGCCCCTTCACAGGCCGCCAGCGAGCGGGAAACTTCATAAGAGAAGTCAACATGGCCTGGGGTGTCGATAAAATTGAGCTGGTAAGTTTCACCGTTTGGCGCGTGGTAATCGAGCGTAACGCTCTGCGCTTTAATGGTGATGCCGCGCTCGCGCTCCAGATCCATCGAATCCAGAACCTGCGCCGCCATCTCACGATCGCTCAGGCCACCGCAAATCTGAATCAAACGGTCAGAGAGCGTTGATTTGCCGTGGTCAATGTGAGCGATAATGGAGAAATTTCGTATGTGCTTCATTTATATGAATATCTTCACGTAGAAAATCAGTTGAAAACGTGAGCACAGACACATTCAGGCAAGTGAGCTTTACCCGGAACCCTGTCAGCCTCATTAATGACGACGCATATTACACTGTTAACGCCGCGCGTTAAAGAATGGAACTGCGGGGAATCGCAACAGAATTCAGCGATTAAGACGAAATGAAAAGGCCGCGCAATACGCGGCCTGAACGGGGATCAACTGTGGTTTTCCACCCGTAGCGCATCAGGCGGGAGCGCAACGCTGAGAATCACCGGCTGGAACGCTTCGCGATCGCCAAACCGGCTGGAAACCCCTTTGGCAACAATAAAGCCGCCAACGCCACCCAGCAGCGCACCGCAGGCCGCCGCCAGGTCGCTGTGGAACAGCATCTGGAACAGGCCCGCGACCAGGAACAGACCGAACAGCGGCGTCATATACACCAGCAGCGCAGAACCGAGCAGGCTGCTTTCGCGAATGCCCAGCTCAATGCGCTGGCCCGGCTGTAGCGGCTCCGGACTGGCGATGGTCATCACATGGGCGTTTTTCGGTCCCAGCTGGTTGAGCGCATGGCTGCCGCAGCCTTTGCGCGCTGAACAACTGTTGCAGGAGGTTTTCGCTTCCGAATGCAGAGTAGCGACGCCCTCTTTCCATGCCACCACGGTGGCCCATTCTCTCATCATTTTGTGGCACCTGAATCTATGCTGTCCGCGATACGTTTGGCAGTGGTCGGCGGCAATTCGCCCACCACGGTAATTTCACGATTATCGCGCACTTCGGTCTGCACCGTACGACGCCCAGTGCGCAATGACTGTGGCGAACTGCTTTTATCGGCAGGCGTGATGTTGATAGCGAAGCTGAACAAGCCATCGCTGTACAGACGGGATTCTACGGTTTTGTTCATCGCTGGAATATCACGCCGGCTTTGCGAAATCAGCTTCATGCCGGCCGGCAACCAGCCCGGTTGCCAGCTGAGTTGCACTTTGTCGCCCGCCGGTAACGACAGCGACGGCGGCAGATTGGCTTTTTCCAGCCCCTGCATCAGATTGCGCACGCCTTCATCGACGGCAAAACTGATGACGCGGAACTGCTCCAGCGTCTCACCGTCGCGATCCAGCAAATCAATCCGCAGCGGCAACTTGGTATCGACGTCCAGCCACACCACGTAGCTGTAACGCGTGCCGTCACGCGACACGATGCGCACCACTTCGCACATCTGATCGGCCATGCGGGAACGCCCTACCGGAATAAAATCGTAGGCATCGCCGAGGCGCGAGAAGTCAGCAAACATCAGCGCCGGCAGCGCATCAATAATGTGGTTGCCCGGCAGTGAGAACGGATCGAGACCCGGTTCGAAATAGCTGATGTCGTTGCCGCGCTGGATCACCTCACGGCGCGGTCCGTCCATCTGTAACAGCTGAGCGAACACACGATTGTCGATGACCGCATGGCGGTAACGCAGGGATTCAATGCCCAGACGTGAGACATTGATATAGGCGAATTCGTAGTTGAGGTTCTGGCTGGCCTGCTCCATCTGCTGTAACAACGCCCCGGACGCAGATGTCTGCGCCGGGGCGGTAGATGACCAAAGCAGGCTGCCTGCCAGCAGGCTAACGGCACACCAAAGCTGCTTCATTACTGCTGTTGAGTTCCTAACGACTGAGTTCCGGGAACGTTAGCCTGCGCCTGTTGCGGCGCATTGCTTTCAAACTGCACCTGATCGGCATGCAGACGGCGTTGCAGTTCGTAATCCTGCAGCATGGCATTCACACGGCGGCGCTGCTCCTGCACCTGCTGATTTGAGCTGTTGGTATCAAAAGCATCAGATGGCACGCCCAGGCTGACCGGTGACGCTTTACCCATCATCGGTAAGGTATTGAAGGCTGGCGCATCCGACGTTTCCGTCGCACTACCCGCTGGTGAGCTGTTGTAGTGCTGCACACCGACGATCACCGCCAGCGACACACAGGCCGCCACACCGATCTGCGTGACCTGAGCAACCCAGCCGCCACCGCGACGCCAGAACGGCATTTTCTGCCAGCGCGACGGCTCCGGCTGTGCTTCCGGGATCAACGAATTCACTTTGCGCACCGGCTCGTTTTCGATCGCGGCAGCAACGCGTGCGGAGATATCAAAATGCAGCACTTCGCCCACATCGCCCCGCAGGGTGTCGCGGATCAGATGGTAGCTCTCCCAGCTTTTTTGTAGATCTGCATCCTTCGATAACGACGCCAGCAGCTCGTTATCTAAAGTTTCACCATCCATTAAAGCGGAAAGTTTTTCTTTCTGCATGTTTTGGTACCCTTCCAGTAGCCGTTATCACTGACGTTGGATAAGCGGTTGAACTTTATTATCAATGGCTTCCCGGGCCCGGAAGATACGTGAACGTACGGTACCTACCGGACAATCCATGATGGCGGCGATCTCTTCGTAACTCAGACCATCCAGTTCCCGCAGGGTGATGGCCATACGCAGATCTTCAGGCAACGCCTCAATCGTCCGAAAAACAATTTGTTTCAGTTCGTCTGACAACATTAAGTTCTCAGGGTTCGAAATTTCTTTTAGCGCACCCGCACTTTCGAAATTTTCCGCTTCAATCGCGTCCACATCGCTGGACGGCGGCCGGCGCCCCTGAGCCACCAGATAATTCTTCGCGGTGTTGACCGCAATGCGGTACAGCCACGTGTAAAAGGCGCTATCACCCCGGAACGACTCCAGTGCGCGATACGCTTTAATGAAAGATTCCTGAACCACATCAGGCACATCGCCTGACGGGACATAACGTGAAACCAGGCTCGCCACTTTATGCTGGTATCGGATCACCAGTAAATTAAATGACTTTTGATCTCCTTTCTGAACCCGCTCAACGAGAACCTGATCCGTTAACTGCTCGCTCATCCGAGGTAATGTCTCCCCAAATCTCTTTTATGCGTAAGTGAACTGCCAGCACATCTCATTTATTGTGAGCAAGCATGCGCTTAGAGTCCCGTTCTGGCCTGAAGTTCACCACGACCTGATATTTTCTGTACCGGTGCCCTGACATCGTTGTTGTTGATGGTCTTTCAGTGTAGCGACTTACCGCACTGGTGGTGTCGTTGGCGGCATCGATAATCGCTGGCAGAGTACCCTATGACGCCGCATTTTTCACCTTTATTCCCTGAATTTTCAGCGTGTTTGGTATAAAAAACACTAATCGCTTATTTTCAGACATAACTTACTGAAATCGCATTACAATCTGATTATTGCGTCGAATTTTCCCGCGTTTTTTGTTCAAAATACTTCACACCAGCGGCGTCCGGGCTTATGCTCGGGGGACCTTTTGTTTAGTAAATTAAACATCATGAACCCCATTCCCGATCATAGCTGTGATGTACTGATTGTTGGCAGCGGCGCGGCCGGTTTATCTCTGGCGCTGCGGCTGGCACCGCATTATCAGGTAACGGTGCTGAGTAAAGCGCAGATTAGCGAAGGCTCCACGCTGTATGCACAGGGCGGGATTGCGGCGGTGTTTGATGAAAACGACAGCATTGAATCACACGTCGAAGATACGCTGATTGCCGGCGCAGGCCTGTGTGATCGTGAGACGGTGAATTTTATCGCCAGCAATGCGCGCCCGTGCGTACAGTGGCTGATCGATAACGGCGTGGCGTTTGATCGCGAGCCACAGGATAACGGCAATGCGCGCTATCACCTGACGCGCGAAGGCGGTCACAGCCATCGCCGTATTTTACACAGCGCCGACGCCACCGGGCGCGCGGTCGAAACCACGCTGGTCAGCCAGGCGCTCAGCCATCCCAATATTCGCGTTATTGAACGCGCCAACGCGGTGGACTTAATCCTCTCTGATAAAATTGGCCTGCCCGGAACGCGGCGCGTGGTGGGCGCGTGGATCTGGAATCGCAATCGCGAACAGGTTGAAACCTGCCGCGCCCGCAGCGTGGTGCTGGCCACCGGCGGTGCGGCGAAGGTATATCAGTACACCACTAATCCGGATGTCGCTTCCGGCGACGGCATCGCGATGGCGTGGCGCGCCGGCTGCCGGGTGGCCAATCTGGAGTTCAATCAGTTTCACCCTACCTGCCTGTTTCATCCGCAGGCGCAAAACTTTTTGCTGACCGAAGCGCTGCGCGGCGAAGGTGCCTGGCTACTGCGCCCGGACGGTTCGCGCTTTATGCCGGATTTCGATGCGCGCGCCGAACTGGCACCGCGCGATATCGTGGCGCGCGCGATCGATCACGAAATGAAGCGTCTGGGCGTCGACTGCATGTATCTCGACATCAGCCATCAGCCGGCCAGCTTTGTGCGTGCCCACTTTCCGATGATTTATGACAAGCTGCTGACGTTTGGCCTCGATCTGACACAGCAGCCGATTCCGATTGTGCCTGCCGCACATTACACCTGTGGCGGCGTGATGGTGGATCAGCATGGTCGCACCGATGTCGACGGGCTGTATGCGATTGGTGAGGTCAGCTATACCGGTCTGCACGGCGCTAACCGCATGGCATCGAATTCGCTGCTGGAGTGTCTGGTGTATGGCTGGTCGGCGGCCGAAGATATTGTGCGCCGTCTGCCGCAGATGCACGCCGTCGATCACCTGCCGGCGTGGGATGAAAGCCGCGTCGACGATGCCGATGAACGGGTGGTGATTCAGCACAACTGGCACGAGCTGCGGCTGTTGATGTGGGATTACATGGGCATCGTGCGTACCACCAAGCGGCTGGAGCGCGCCCTGCGCCGCATTACGCTGCTACAGCAGGAGATAGATGAATACTATGCGCATTTTCGCCTCTCCAACAATCTGCTGGAGCTGCGCAATCTGGTACAGGTGGCAGAGCTGATGGTGCGCTGTGCGCTGGCGCGCAAAGAGAGCCGCGGGCTGCACTTCACCCGCGACTATCCGCATATGCTGCCCGAGGCACAGCCAACGGTGCTGCAGCCGGTAGCCTAGCGGAACAGATAGAAATCGGTTACCAGGCTCAGCCAGTCCGCCGAATAGCTTTTATCTTCATCACGAATGGCGAGACGCTCCTGCACGAGTTCGCCTGCGGCAGGTGAAAAGCCCAGCACCAGCCGGTTCGGCGGTCGCTGCGCGTAAGGTGCTACATCATAGCGATAACGCAGATGCCAGCCTTCGGCGCGCGCCAGTGCAATCAGGTTTTCGCCGGCATCCGCGGGCAGCACCACGCAAAACAGCCCCTCTTCTTCAATCAGCTGTGCCGCACAGCGCAGCAGGGTGGGATGATCAAGCGTTGCCGTGCTGCGCGCGGTATCGCGTTCGACGCTGGCTGAGGCCATACCCGGGGTGAAAAACGGCGGATTGCTGACAATCAGCGAGTAGCGTTTTTCTGCCTGCTCACTCCAGCTGACGATATCCTGCGCATGCACCGCGATGCGATGCGCCCACGGCGACGCGGCGACGTTCTCCTGCGCCTGCGCGGCGGCGCTGCGCTCCAGTTCGACGGCATCGAGACTGACGTCATCCGGCGTGCGCTGCGCCAGCATCAGCGCAATCAGACCGCTGCCGCAGCCGATATCCAGTATGCGCCGTACGCCTGCCACCGGTGCCCAGGCACCGAGCAGCACCCCATCGGTGCCGACCTTCATGGCACAGCGATCGTGCGCGACAAAAAATTGCTTAAACGTGAACCCATCTTTTCTTAACATCGCCCGCGCTGGCGGTTGCGGCTGAGACATGCTTAACGACCATTGAATTTGCTCCTGCCGGAAGTGTAACGTGGTCGCGAAGTGAATTCACCTTCACCTGTGCAACACAAACAGATGAAGATTGTGGCTGAACTGTCTATAATCAGCGCCCCAAACTGAGGTAGACCATGACCGTAACCACATTCTCCGAACTCGAACTCGACGAAAGCCTGCTGGAAGCCCTGCAGGATAAAGGCTTCACGCGCCCGACTGCCATTCAGGCTGAGGCCATTCCTGCCGCGCTGGAAGGCCGTGACGTTCTGGGTTCGGCACCAACCGGAACGGGGAAAACCGCAGCCTACCTGCTGCCCGCTTTACAGCACCTGCTCGATTTCCCGCGTAAAAAATCAGGGCCGCCGCGCATTCTGATCCTCACGCCGACGCGTGAACTGGCGATGCAGGTTGCCGACCAGGCGCGCGAGCTGGCCAAACATACCCATCTCGATATCGCCACCATCACCGGCGGCGTGGCCTATATGAACCACGCGGAAGTGTTCAGTGAAAATCAGGACATCGTGGTCGCAACTACCGGCCGCCTGCTGCAGTACATCAAAGAAGAGAACTTTGACTGCCGCGCGGTAGAAACGCTGATTCTGGACGAAGCCGACCGCATGCTGGACATGGGCTTTGCGCAGGATATCGAGACCATTGCCGGTGAAACGCGCTGGCGCAAACAGACGCTGCTGTTCTCGGCCACGCTGGAAGGCGACAACATCAAAGATTTCGCCGAGCGCCTGCTGAACGATCCGGTAGCGATTGAAGCCGATCCAAGCAAAAGCGAGCGCAAAAAGATTCAGCAGTGGTATTACCGCGCCGACAACCTTGAGCACAAAACCAAACTGCTGGTGCATCTGCTTAAGCAGCCGGAAGTGAAGCGTGCCATCGTGTTCGTACGCAAACGTGAGCGCCTGCATGAGCTGGTGACCTGGATGCACGAAGCCGGCCTGCGCAGCAGCTACCTCGAAGGCGAAATGGTACAGGCGAACCGTAACGAAGCGATCAAGCGCCTGAATGACGGTCGCGTTAACGTGCTGGTCGCGACCGATGTCGCCGCGCGCGGTATCGACATTGATAACGTCACCCACGTCATCAACTATGACTTACCGCGCACCGCCGATGTCTATCTGCACCGCATTGGCCGTACCGGCCGCGCCGGACGCAAAGGTACCGCGATCTCGCTGGTAGAGGCACATGACCATCCGCTGCTGGGTAAAATCAGCCGCTACGTCAACGAGCCACTGAAATCGCGCGTAATTGATGAGCTGCGTCCGGAAACGCGTGCACCGAGTGCTAAAGTCACCGGTAAACCGTCGAAAAAGGCGCTTGAGAAGCGCAAAGAGAAGAAAGCGAAAGAAGAAGAGAAACCGCGCGTGAAGAAACGTCACCGCGATACTAAAAATATCGGTAAACGCCGCAAGCCAAGCGGCAGCAGCACACCGGAGAGCGGTGCGGAATAAAACAGCATCGCGGCAATTAAATCGCCTCCCTGAGGCGATTTTTTGCTTTCTGGCCTGCTGAAAAAGCACTTTCGCGGCGTAAAATCTCTCAAGCTGCCCTCTTCTCTCTTCAGGAAATAAAAAAAGCCGCGCCAGTAAACACCGGCGCGGCTTGTATTGCTGTGTGCGTTTTCGTCAGCCGATCAATTACAGGCTTTCGGTAAAGGTACGGGTGATGACGTCACGCTGCTGTTCTGGCGTCAGCGCGTTAAAGCGCACCGCATAGCCCGACACGCGAATGGTCAGCTGCGGATATTTTTCCGGATGCTTCACCGCATCTTCCAGCGTTTCACGGCGCAGCACGTTAACGTTGAGGTGCTGACCGCCTTCAACGCGCACCTGCGGTTTCTGCTCCAGTGGAATTTCACGGTAAGCAATCTCGCCAAGGTCGCTGACTGCAACAACCTGATCTTCCGTGAAATCACCTTTTGCGCACAGGCAGCGGGCTTCGGCTTTCTCATTGTCCAGCAGCCAGAACGAGTTCAACAGCTGCGGGTTTTGTGCCTGAGTAATTTGAATACCGGTAATCATAGAGGCCTCCAGGGCTTAGCGCTGCGGCAGGAGCACAGCGCGGTTCTTCGGGTTATGTGATACTCTGGTATATCACCGCGCTGACCGGCTCGTTTTGACCTGTATCAATTTCGTCCGGCCAGAATTTTTGCTTCCACTCTAGTGAGTTGATTTATAACAACTTTTTTTCATTAACTTTTTCTGCAATTGTTCAACTTATTTTTACCCTTCTGCTGCCCCGCCGGACACGCTAAGCTAAAGGCATCAATTTGCAGGGAGTCAATGATGGCTGAGAAGCTGACCTGGCACGATGTGCTGGCTGAAGAGAAAGAAAAACCTTACTTCGTGGAAACGCTCAAAGCGGTAGCCGAAGAGCGTGCGGCGGGCGTGACGGTCTATCCGCCGCAAAAGGACGTCTTCAACGCGTTCCGTCTCACCGAGCTGGGCGATATTAAAGTGGTAATCCTCGGCCAGGATCCGTACCACGGCCCGAATCAGGCGCATGGCCTGGCGTTCTCGGTCCTGCCGGGCGTGGCCATTCCGCCGTCGCTGCTCAATATGTACAAAGAGCTGGAACAGGACATTCCTGGCTTTCAGCGTCCGCAGCACGGCTTTCTTGAAAGCTGGGCGAAACAGGGTGTGCTGCTGCTGAATACGGTGTTAACCGTGGAAGCTGGCAAAGCGCATTCGCACGCGCGTTTCGGCTGGGAAACCTTCACCGACAATGTGATCAGCGCCATCAACACCCATCGCGAAGGGGTGATTTTCCTGCTGTGGGGATCGCACGCGCAGAAGAAAGGCAGCATTATTGATGCGCAGCGTCATCACGTATTGAAAGCACCGCATCCTTCGCCGCTTTCGGCGCATCGCGGCTTTTTTGGCTGTCAGCATTTTTCCAAAGCCAATGCGCTGCTGAGCCAGGCTGGCCAGACGCCCATTGACTGGACGCCGGTGCTGCCTTGAAAACACAAACGGCCGCATCAGCGGCCGTTGTTACACGGGAGCGGCTTAGCCTTTGGCTTTTGATACCGCAACCATCGCCGGACGCAGCAGGCGACCGTTGAGGGTGTAACCGCGCTGCATCACCATCAGCACGTGGTTTGGCGCCACTTCTTCAGACTCCATCATCGACATCGCCTGATGCACATCCGGGTTGAACGGCACATTAGTTTCGCCCACCACTTCCACACCGAACTTGCGCACCGCACCCAGCAGTGATTTCAGCGTCAGCTCGATGCCTTCAATCATCGAAGCCAGCTCGGTGTTCTCTTTATCCGCCACTTCCAGCGCGCGCTCCAGGCTATCAATCACCGGCAGCAGCTCGTTGGCAAACTTTTCCAGCGCAAACTTGTGCGCTTTTTCCACGTCCATTTCGGCACGGCGACGGATGTTTTCAATCTCAGCCTGCGCGCGCAGCTGAGCGTCACGCACGCCACCCTGCGCCTGCGCTAATTCCGCTTCCAGCTGGGCGATACGCTCATCACGCGGATCCACCTCAGATGCTGTCTCCGCTTCCGGCTGCTGTTGTTCCTGTTGAATTTCGTCTGAGACTTGCTCGTTTGGGGTGTTCTGTTCTTTACTACTCATGAATTTCTCCGCGTTTTGCACATTCATCTCGCTGGTTGGCTTATTATGGGGATCAGTTTGACGGTTTCAAGTGAACCCATCACATTGCCTGGCCGTTTTGGCTTATGAGGAACACCCGCTAAATGAACAAACACTTTAACTGCATTGGGATCGTCGGCCATCCGCGCCATCCCACTGCGTTAACCACCCATGAAATGCTCTGGCGCTGGCTGACTGACAAAGGCTATGACGTGATCGTGGAACAGCAAATCGCCCGCGAGCTGAACCTGCAGGATGTGCGTACCGGCAGCCTGGCGGACATCGGCCAGTATGCCGATCTGGCGGTGGTGGTCGGCGGCGATGGCAACATGCTGGGCGCCGCGCGCGTGCTGGCTCGTTACGACATCAAGGTGATTGGCATCAACCGCGGCAATCTCGGCTTCCTCACGGACCTCGATCCGGATAACGCGCAGCAGCAGCTGGATGACGTGCTGCAGGGCGATTATTTCGTGGAAAGCCGCTTTTTGCTGGAAGCGCAGGTATGCAAAGAAGAGTGTTCGCCGCGCATCGGCAGCGCCATCAATGAAGTGGTGCTGCATCCGGGCAAAGTGGCGCACATGATTGAATTTGAAGTCTATATCGACGAAGTGTTCGCCTTTTCCCAGCGCTCGGACGGGCTGATTATCTCCACGCCAACCGGTTCAACCGCTTATTCGCTTTCGGCGGGCGGGCCGATTTTAACGCCGTCGCTCGATGCGATTGCGCTGGTGCCGATGTTCCCGCACACGCTGTCGGCGCGTCCGCTGGTGATCAACAGTAGCAGCACCATTCGCCTGCGTTTTTCCTCGCTGCGCAGCGACCTGGAGATCAGCTGTGACAGCCAGATCGCCCTGCCAATTCAGGAAGGGGAAGATGTGCTGATTCGCCGCAGCGCCAATCACCTCAATTTAATTCATCCAAAAAATTATAATTATTTTAATACTTTAAGCTCAAAACTCGGATGGTCAAAAAAATTATTCTGAAAAGGCCTGCCGGCTACTTTACTGGATAAAAAACCAGTTTATACTGTATGAAAAACCATATCTGTTTTTACATACAGGTGATTGTATGCTGGCACAACTGACCATCAGTAATTTTGCAATCGTTCGTGAACTGGAGATCGACTTTCATCGTGGCATGACAGCGATCACCGGCGAAACCGGCGCAGGGAAATCCATCGCGATTGATGCGCTGGGCCTGTGCCTTGGCGGCCGTGCTGAAGCAGACATGGTGCGTCAGGGGGCCAGCCGCGCGGATATCTGCGCACGCTTCCAGCTGAAAGCGTCACCCTCTGCCCAGCGCTGGCTGGTGGAGAACCAGCTCGACGACGGCAACGAATGTCTGTTGCGCCGCGTGATCAGTGCCGATGGCCGCTCACGTGGCTTTATCAACGGCACGTCCGTACCGCTGTCGCAGCTGCGCGAACTCGGTCAGTTACTGATTCAAATCCACGGTCAGCATGCGCATCAGCTGCTGCTTAAAACCGATCACCAGAAACACCTGCTGGATGCCTACGCCGCGCACGACGATCGGCTGGCGGAGATGCGTCAGCACTATCAGCGCTGGCACCACAGCTGCCGCGCGCTGGCACAGCATCAGCAGCTGTCGCAGGAGCGTGAAGCCCGCCGCGAACTGCTGCAGTATCAGCTGAAAGAACTCAACGAGTTTGCGCCGCAGCCAGGCGAGTTTGAGCAGATTGATGAAGAGTACAAGCGCCTGGCGAACAGCGGTCAGCTGCTGTCCACCAGCCAGCAGGCGCTGCAAATTCTTGCCGACAGTGATGACACCAACCTGCAAAGCCTGCTCTACAGCGCGCGTAATATGCTGAGTGAGCTGGTCTCGCTGGACGATAAAGTCAGCGGCGTATTTAACCTGCTGGAAGAAGCCGCGATTCAGTTAAGTGAAGCCAGCGATGAGCTGCGCCACTACTGTGAACGGCTCGACCTCGATCCTAATCGCCTGTACGAGCTGGAGCAGCGTCTGTCGCGGCAGATTGCGCTGGCACGCAAGCACCATGTTTCACCGGAAGCGCTGCCGGTGCTGTATCAGCAGCTGCTGGATGAAGCGGAACAGCTGTCGCAGCAGGAGAGCGATCAGGAAAGCCTGCAGAGCGACGTCGTGGCTCATCATCAGGCCGCGCTGGCCTGTGCTGAAGCCCTGCATCAGCAACGCGTTGCCTCGGCGCAGGAGCTGAGCCAGTTGATTACGCAAAGCATGCGCACCCTCGCCATGCCGCACGGTGAATTTGCCATTATGCTGGAATTCAATGCCGATCAGCTGACGGCCGAAGGTGCCAGCCGTATTGATTTCCGTGTCACCACCAACCCGGGCCAGCCGCTGCAGCCGCTGGGTAAAGTGGCCTCAGGGGGTGAGCTGTCACGTATTGCGCTGGCGATTCAGGTGATCACCGCACAGAAAATGGAAACTCCGGCGATGATTTTCGATGAGGTTGACGTCGGTATCAGCGGTCCGACGGCCGCTGTCGTTGGCCAGATGCTGCGCCAGCTGGGCGAATCGACTCAGGTGATGTGCGTAACTCACCTGCCGCAGGTCGCGGGCTGTGGTCATCAGCACTTCTTCGTCAGCAAAGAGACCGATGGTGCGATGACTGAAACCCACATGCAGCAGCTGGATAAGCGTGCGCGTCTGCAGGAACTGGCACGCCTGCTTGGCGGCAGCGAAGTAACACGCAACACGCTGGCGAACGCAAAAGAACTTTTAGCAGCCTGACACCGCACTTTTTTGCGGCCTGGTGGTCATATGCTTGCTCTGTAGAGGTTTCCAATAGCTCAAAGGTTTATTATCATCGGCAGTCATATCGCCATAATAAAGCCTGCCGTATGCAGAGTTCAGAATTTGATGGCAACAAAACTGCCTGATGAAAGGCGTTTGGCCCCAGAAAAGGAATGTATAGATGCGCTGTAAAACGCTGACTGCCGCGGCAGTGGTAATGTTGATGATGACCGCCGGATGTTCCACCCTTGAGCGCGTTGTGTATCGTCCGGATATCAATCAGGGGAATTACCTGGTCGCCAACGACGTTTCGAAGATTCACACCGGCATGACGCAGCAGCAGGTTGCTTACACGCTCGGTACGCCGATGATGCACGACCCGTTTGGCAGCAACGTCTGGTATTACGTGTTCCGTCAGGAGCCAGGTCATGAGAGCGTGAAGCAGCAGACGCTGACGCTGACCTTCGACAGCAACGGTACGTTGACGAACATCGATAACAAACCGCGCCTCACCGGCACTGAAGACTGAGTGAGCCGCAACAAAAAAGGCGCCTGAGCGCCTTTTTTAATGCCTGTAATTTACTTTTTCGTTGCCGCGCGCTCTGCCCGCTGCCGGCGCATCTCTTTTGGATCGGCAATCAGCGGGCGATAAATCTCGACCCGATCGCCATCCTGCAGCGTATCGCTCAGCTTGACCGGACGGCTGAAAATGCCGACCTTATTGCTGCTTAGATCGATATCTTTGCGCAGCGTCAGCAGCCCGGATGCCTGAATCGCCTGCTCAACCGTGGCGCCCTCTTCCAGGCTAACCTCACGCAGATACTGTTTATCCGGTAGCGCGTACACCACTTCAACGCTAATATCAGCCACGGTAAACCTCTTTGGCGCGCTGGGTAAACGCCTGCACCATGCTGTTGGCCAGCTCTTTAAAGATGCGGCCAAACGCCATCTCGACCAGCATATTGGTGAACTCAAAGTCGAGGCTGAGCTCAACCTTGCAGGCATCGTCGCCGAGCGAGATAAATTTCCAGCCACCGGTCAGCTTGCGGAACGGCCCATCGACCAGCTGCATATGAATGCTCTGGTTATCGGTCAGGGTGTTACGCGTGGTAAAAGTTTTACTGATGCCGGCTTTGGAGACATCCACCGCGGCGGTCATCTGGTTACCGCTGTTATCCAGCACGCGGCTGCCGGTACAGCCCGGAAGAAATTCAGGATAAGCATCCACATCATTCACGAGCCGGTACATCTGCTCAGCGCTATACGGGACCAGCGCTGAACGGCTAATCTGGGCCATAATGGTTCCTGTTGGTCACAAAACCGTTGAATTATACCATTTTAAGCTACTAAACAAAAATTCACGCCTTTGCCAGCTGTGCTAAAATAGTGTGTTTTTTACCGCCCCGCAGGACAGGGGATGCGCCCACAGACTGAGTGATGTAGACTACGCCGCACTATGACAAAGAAAAAAGCTCACAAACCCGGTTCAGCCACTATTGCCCTCAACAAACGCGCTCGCCATGAATATTTCATTGAAGAAGAGTTCGAGGCCGGCATGGCGTTGCAAGGATGGGAAGTCAAATCACTGCGTGCCGGTAAAGCGAACATCAGCGACAGCTATATTTTGCTGCGCGATGGCGAAGCCTATCTGTTCGGTTCCACTTTTCAGCCGCTGGCGGTGGCATCAAGCCACGTGGTGTGCGATCCCACGCGCAACCGCAAGCTGCTGTTGAACCAGCGCGAACTGGACTCCCTGTACGGCCGCGTTAACCGCGAAGGTTACACCGTGGTCGCGCTGTCGCTGTACTGGAAAAACGCCTGGGCCAAACTAAAGATTGGCGTAGCACGCGGTAAGAAAGAACACGACAAGCGCGCGGACATTAAAGATCGCGAGTGGAAGATGGACAAAGCACGAATTATGAAGAATGCCAGCCGTTAACCACTGGAATCTTTTATAATTTTTTGCTAGAGTAAGAAGTCTTGGGGCTGATTCTGGATTCGACGGGATTCGCGAAACCCAAGGTGCATGCCGAGGTGCGGTAGGCCTCGCTAAAAAACCGCAAAAAAATAGTCGCAAACGACGAAAACTACGCTTTAGCAGCTTAATAACCTGCTTAGAGCCCTCTCTCCCTAGCCTCCGCTCTTAGGACGGGGATCAAGAGAGGTCAAACCTAAAAGAGATCGCGTGGATGCCCTGCCTGGGGTTGAAGCGTTAAAACTAATCAGGCTAGTTTGTTAGTGGCGTGTCTGTCCGCAGCTGGCAAGCGAATGTAAAGACCAGACTAAGCATGTAGTACCGAGGATGTAGGAATTTCGGACGCGGGTTCAACTCCCGCCAGCTCCACCAAAATTCTCCATCGGTGATTACCAGAGTCATCCGATGAAGTCCTGAGAGCCCGCACTGCGCAAGCCCTGCGGGCTTTTTTGTGTCTGTAATCTTTCGGGATAACCCGCCTGAATACCGAGAAATTGTTGTACGTTTGGTACATGCTATGGCGTAAGAAAAATGAGCATCAGGTTGAACGTAAACAATTCATCATCACGCCGAACTTGATCGCGCCACGCATGGGAGAACAATCCCGCCGCCTGACTGGCTTCCGTATTGGCTTGTTTGATATTGTCACCGTCACGTTTAGTTCGCACAGTGTTCAGGCGAAAACCTCACAGGCGTTCCGGCGCTCATTGACGCGGTCCGCCGGGTATAATCATGACAAAGAGGATCGTATCCTCGCGGCGTTATTTATGGTGCTGGCAAACCGTTACGACTGGCAGATGTTTTTGGAGGTGACTGGTCCCGGTGGAAGCGAGAAAAGCGTTTTAGCGTCGATCGCCACGCTGCTCGCTGGCCGCGATAACACCACCTCAGCCACCATCGACACCCTTGAATCATCGCGGGAACGCGCCAGCGTGGTGGGTTTCTCGCTCATTATCCTGCCTGACCAGGAGAAATGGAGCGGCGATGGCGCAGGCATCAAGGCGATAACCGGCGGCGATGCGGTGGCAATCGACCCGAAATATCGCGATGCCTATTCCACACACATCCCGGCGGTGATTCTGGCAGCTAATAACAACCCAATGCGCTTCAGCGATCGCAGCGGCGGCGTGTCGCGCCGTCGGGTAATCCTGACGTTCCCGGAAGTGATACCGGCAAAAGAGCGTGACCCGCATTTGCTGGACAAAATCAGCACCGAGTTGGCCGTCATCGTTCGTCACCTGATGCAACGCTTTGCCTCACCTGACGAAGCCCGCGAGTTGTTGCAAGCGCAGCAATCATCCGGCGAAGCGCTGGAGATTAAGCGACAGGCCGATCCGCTGGTCGATTTTTGTGGCTACCTGATGCCGCTCAGCACGCCGAATGGACTGTTTATCGGTAACGCCAATATCCGCCCGATGAACCCGAAACGTTATCTCTATCATGCGTATCTGTCATTCATGGAGTCACGCGGCCATCAGCATCCGCTGAGCCTGACCGCATTCGGCCAGGCGGTGCCGCAGACGCTTAAAGAGTATGAGCCCACCCTTCTGAAGCGCAGGACTAATAACGGCATCCAGACCAATCTCATGCTACATGAAGACAGCGAGGCGGATTGGTTGCCCACATGCAGCGACTGATAATATGATTTCACATAAACCGGTTTAGGCCGGTTTTTTTATATTTGATGTAACTATCAACATCACCCCAAGACTGCTAAGAGTGAAAAGCAGACATGCGGAAGCATAGGCTATGTATGAAAGTTAATTATGATAAATACCATCATCCAGAGAGGGGCCAGCGGCAGTAACCCCCGTGATAGTCCCTAGCGGTTCAAAGATAGTCCCACCAAATATCGCATCAAACTCTGCTTTGGTGTCTGATAAATATTCTAAGATAATTTCTAGCAGCTCTCTTTACGTATCACAATGCCATTCCATGTGAGGACAAATTTGGGTGAGAACTCTGGTCTTAAAATCATCCAGACTCTTTGGGACGTTCAGCAAGTTGCCAGTGTTTAAAGCTTTCGACATAAACCTGTAATTAAGCATAGAGAGAGCCATTACTGATACACCTTTCTCTTGCCTTAACCGATCGAACTTCTCTTGTTCTCGAAGGTTAAGTTTGGCATATTCGCGATCGCGCTTATAGTTGACAGGTTCAACATATTGAAGCGGTTCGTCTGCAGCATCGCCGATACGTGGGCAAAAGTACCTATTCCACCAAGCCTCAAAATACCTTTGTTGGAACTCTAGATATGTCATCCCAATAATATTGGTATTTTGAGTGTATTTTTTAGCACCTTGCTGAAGCCCATGCTTTGAAATAATAAATCCAATATTTGCCCCGGTTTCATGCATTACCGTTGTGAACGAATGGACCACAGTCTGTGGTATAGAACTACCCCAGTTTTTACATTCCACGATGTATCTGATTTTGTCCACACTCCTAACATCTGTCGCGAGAACATCCACATTCACCGAGCCACGCGGTGTTTCTAAATCGACCTCAACTTCTGCAAGTAAGCCCACATTACGGAATATCCGTTGGACACCTGTCTGCAATTCTTGCCAGTTCTGTGGTAATGGGTCATCGATCACTTCTACTTTTCCTATGCATTTTCAGAATGCAGTTAAGGGTACCTGAAGGCACAAAAGGAGTCGCTTATAAAAGGTTCGATTTTGGGAAAAAAGTTGGCTTATAGCACAAAGCGGATTGTTCGCGATCCTGCGTCTGCTATGGTGAAATACAGACATTCCCCTCTACTTGTTCTAGCAAGTAGAGGGGGAACATCTTAATGCCTAAATGGTTAATCCAAAATCCCATGGAAATACATCAATCTCTGATGTATTAGACACTGCTGCCCAGTTAATTTTAATATCTTTTGGTTGGCTGATGAGCTTGTTTTCATCCTTATTCCAATCAAAGCTAACATCTAGCAGTGGACCTGGATGGTGGGGCGATAAAACTCCGAAGGCTATATAGTGCCAAGCCCCTCTAGGCCCCTCTCTTCCAGTTATAAAAAGCTCACTGTGCCGCGTTGAATCTTTAAATTCCAGAGAAAGGTGCTCAGCAGCTAAGAGATTGTCAAGCTTCAACCTCCCAAGACTCGGACAATCAAAGTGCCAAGCTGGAAAATCGAAAGTTGTTTTATCATCGATTAGTGCTACGCTAATAGTTTTTACTGAATCATTTGAGTCGAAAAAAATTGAAAGTAAAGAATCGGAAAACCTGTATCCCCACCACCGTTCTCCTATTTTCGTAGGCGCACCAATTTGTTGTTCAACCCACCGCGCCGGAGCACCAAGCTCTATCCCTGTAAAGATGTTTTCTGGAGTTTTTCGTAGTTCAATTCGTAAGCTTGGACGTTCTATTTTCTCTCTTAAAAATCGAATTCCACGTTTACTCATTGCTAACCACAAAAGGCCTGCCCACCCTAAGAAGCTACCGATAGCGTTTACAACAATGTCACTGATAGGGATTTGGGATAAAATATTTTTAGAATAAATAATAATTGAGTGCAGCATTCCTTGTTACCTATATTTGATTAATGTTTTAACTGAACTGACCTGCTCCTCGGTAATCATAACAGAGTGTTCAAGTTACTTTCGCTAATGCCAGAAAACGAACTATTGCAAACAGCAGCGTTTAATAACTTCATATCACACGTAGCGGCTCTTGTCGCTTTTTGTCATCTTGGCTAATGTGCTCACCAAAAGCGCGCACTAGTGTACATCTCGCCTCAAGCCATCAACCACTTAAGACATTGAAATTTATATATAAAAACCAAATGTGAACAGTGTGCACACTTTTCCCATAAATCATTTTATTTTGGATTTAGCGCCGGGCACTCGTTATCCTTTCCCTGGGGCTCCGGGATATGAGATCCAATAATTGGTACACGTTTAGGTACACGGGACAAAGTTGAAGTAGACAAAAAAACCTAAATACATGAACTTGCGAGTTTTGTTCAGACTCCGCCAGCCCAAACAAAATATGAGAGACGGGATTCAGATCAACCCGCTGTCAGAGGTGGCGGCCAAAGATGAGTTTCTGAACATTAAGAACGTCAGCCGCGACGACATGATGGCCGTGTACCGCCGCAGATGCTGGGAATTATCCCGAACAACACCGGCGGGTTCGGTGACGATGAAAAGATCAGTCACGTGTTTGTGCGCAACGAACTGATGCCGCCGATAAAACGCTTTGAGGAGTTAAATGACTGCTTGGTAATGAGTTTATTAGGTTTGCGCCCTACAACCGCGATCTGAAAGATGGCAGCTAACTCACAGCGGCAGGATTGAGCGCCTGCGGGCGCTTTTTATTTATCAGTCCAGTGACCGGCGCGCGCAGAATCAATTAGCAGCTGAATGGTGAGCGGTTTTTCCGCCTTACCATTATCTGCCGGAAAATAACGCCCGAAATTTATTTCTTTCGGGTTGAGAGAAAATCGCTCCGCGAATGTTTCCAGCAGCTCAGCGGCGTCTTCCGGCGCCATCCTGAAATCTTTGTTCAAATCCGTTGTATGTGTCAGTGGAAAACGCTTACGCAGCCAGAAACAGTAACCGTTATATTCTTCAACCAGTGCGAATATCGCCTTTTCAGTATCATCCATCACCAGATTTTATCCTCCGCCTGGACTATCGTGTTGTAACGGTTCATCGACTCCCAGCCTATAACCCCTACGTCTGACGCCATTACAGCCCAGCCAATAACTGGCACGGTCCTGCCAATAAAGATGCCTGTCTTATGAGTCATTATAATTTTCATGTTAAACGGATTTCCAACTATAGTTGGCAGCGGGGGAGGCAGTCTGTATTTTTGCAGCAACCTATCCCTTCTCCAGCCCGCTGCAATCCCATAGGGTGCTCGAAAATTTAGCGTGGAGTTCAGACAACACTCACTATAACCTTCATGTCATTCCCTGAGGTTTCCCGGCCCCCCCTATCAAAAACATTTCCTTCAAATCGCCGGAGCATTGTCATCGCTGGCGCGAAGCGCTGCGAGATCGGCCTGCTGACCGAATATCCCCCAGTTTGCTTCTTCGATTTCCTGTATCACCACATAAACAGGCGCGACAGAGGTGCCTGACGGACGACGATCCAGAATTGCAGTTGCTCCCTCGATCAGCTTCTTCTTTGCTTCCTCATCCAGGCCACCTTTGATGACATATATCTGAAGGGACACAACCGGCAACCATGCGGGTTTGTCTCCCATAAAAACGGCATCAGAAGAGTATTCGGCAAAGTAGGTCCATACCGTACTACGCACCAGAGGGGAGTCTGGCAGCGCCTCGCAATCAAGTCCTAACTGTGTCAAATCTCTGGCAATCTGTTGACGCTCAGCGGCATCAAAGGTGCCTGCTGGCGCATGAATGATCATTTTAGGCATCAAATACCTCTTATTGCATCAGGAGAACAGGATGGATTCCGCACCGGGCGGAATCCATCATCGGGCAACTAAATGGACTGCCCACCGGAGACTTCAATGCGCTGACCGGTGACCCAGCGGTTGTCCGGACCCAGCAGGCTGGCAATCATCGGACCGATGTCATCTGGCAGGCCCACGCGACCCAGTGCGGTCATGCCAGCAAACGCCTGGTTGTAATCAGGGATGTCACGCACCGCGCCACCCAGGAAGTCGGTCTCAATCGCTCCCGGGGCCACGGTATTCACGGTGATGCCGCGGCTGCCCAGTTCTTTCGCCATATACACGGAGAGAATTTCAACGGCGCCCTTGGCAGCCGAATAGGCTGAGAAGCCCGGGAACGACACGCGGGTCAGCCCCGAAGAGAAGTTGACGATACTTCCGCCATCGACCAGCAGCGGCAGCAGCGACTGCGTCAGAAAAAACACCCCTTTGACGTGTACGTTAAATAACGCGTCGAACTGCTCTTCCGTGGTTGCGCTAAAGTCGGCCATTTCCCCATGCCCGGCGTTGTTGATCAGATGGTCGAACGTTTCACGTCCCCAGTCACCTTTCAGGATATTGCCCACGGCGGCGACGAAACCCGGGAAGGACGATACGTTACTGGTGTCCAGTTGCAGCGCAACTGCCTTACGGCCAAGCGCCTGAATTTCATTCACCACGGCATCCGCCGCCTCTTTACCAGTACGATAAGTCACGATGACATCCCCACCATGGCGGGCAATGCTCAGTGCGGTATTACGGCCAAGACCCCGGCTGGCGCCAGTTACAAGAGAAAGGGTTGTCATGAAATATCTCCTCAATAGTGGGAGAGTGATTCTAACAATCGGCAGACCTTCAGGGTTGCCCAATAATTTTTAATTATTGCCTGATTATTTTTATATTTTTATTTTGATGCCGTATTTACTAGAATTGTTGCATCTGAAATTTTTTATTAATTGCCTGATAATATGAAAAAGCATCTTCACTCGTATGAGGAACGTCCTGCTGGAGACGACGAGTTTCAATCTGCCGGGAGGATGGCGGCTTTGCTGCAGGCGGCAAGACAGTACGCTGATGAACACCACAACGGAGCGGGCGTTGCTGCAACGCCGGTGGATGGGGTGTTCATTCTGCGCGAGACCGCACCTACCGCGTTGCAATTCGCTATCACTAAACCGCTAATCGCAATGGTGCTGCAAGGCAGTAAACGCGTGACTATGGGCAGCGATCGTTTTGATTTTGGCGCGGGGGAATCCCTGCTGATCACCATGGACGTGCCAACCGTGAGTCAGGTTATCAGCGCCAGTGCCGACACCCCTTATTATTCTCTGGTCGTGGAACTGGATGCGGCGGTGATTAGTGAACTGATGGCAAACATGGTCGGGCTGGAGGCTGCCACGGATTTACCCGTCAGCATTGATCAGATCGAAGAAGATGTGGCAGAAGCCGCTTTGCGCCTGCTGAACATGCTCAGCAGACCGCGCGCGCTCGCCGTGCTGGGCAGCCAGTTGGTGCGGGAGTTACATTACTGGCTATTGTCAGGACGACACGGCAGCGCGCTGCGCGCCCTCGGCAGCACTGACAGCCATGCCCGGCGGATTGCGCGGGCAGTCGCAATCATTCGGGCCAATTATGCGCAACCGCTGCGCATGAAAACCCTCGCTGACGCCGCCGGTATGAGCCTCTCGGTATTTCATACGCATTTCCGCCATGTCACCACGCTCACCCCGCTGCAATTCCAGAAACAGCTGCGCCTGCTTGAAGCGCGGAGACTGATGCTGACGGAAGGGACAGCGATCGGTATTGCTGCTAATGCGGTGGGATATGAGAGCGTGACGCAGTTTACCCGTGAATATTCACGGCTGTTTGGTTCACCGCCAGCCCGGAATATTCGGGAAACCCGCGCACTCGAGCGTTCAGTCCTGTCCGGTGAGCCGATAAGGCAATAAATTATTCGAGTCTGTCGCTGCCGGGACGTACATCCTGGCGGGCGACGAACCCAGCCGGTAGCATCTGATCACCCGAACGACGCCGATGTTTACTGCTTTACCCTCAATCAACCGTTACGAACGACAGCTCGCGAAAGCGCCTCTTCCTGCTGCGCATTTATGCCAGAAACCCTCACAGAAACGGTACGATTCACTTACAGTTTATTCCTAATGCCCTGCGTTGCGCTCTGTGCCACTCTTAACTACGCTCATAACACTTATGATGCTTAATGAGGGAATATATTATGAAAAAGACGATTATTGCGTTATCCGCCATTCTTCTGACTTCTACGGCGTTTGCCGCCACACACGCAACCGATGAAACCGTCGCTGACGCCAAAGCGGGCGCCAATACAGCGAAAGAGAAACTGCATCAGGCGCAGCATCAGGGTGAAGAGCAGCAGCTCAAAGCCAAACATGCTGCCGAAGGCAAAAGCGATAGCCTGACCAGCAAAGCGAGCGAAAACTCGCAGAAAGCCTGGAACAGCACCAAAGAAGGTACTGAAAAAGGTTGGGACGCCACCAAAGAAGGCGCGCAGAAAGGCTGGAACAAAACCAAAGAAGGTGCCAGCGATCTGAAGAAGAAAGTCTCTGAGTAATAGCGCTAACTATTTTTCCCAAAAGGCCGCGATGCGGCCTTTTTTGTGCCTGCCAACAACCGGATTGATACAAAACGCTGCGATCCCGCTCCTGGATTCGGGCAAATTCCTAATCAGTGATTGATTAATGAGCAGGCAGCGCGAATAGTAAGCGAACCGGCCATCGGGTGCCGGCACAAGGAGAAAGCACATGGGATATTACGTACTGAGAAAAAGTGATACAGCATTGTCGCAGAAATACTGGTTTGTGCTTAAAGCCAGCAACGGCGAAACCATCGCCACCAGCGAGATGTACAGCTCTAAACAGGCGGCGGAAAACGGCATCCGTTCGGTGCAGCAGAACGGTGCGTCGACCACCATTCACGACGAGACCTGACCTGCGCAGTCATGCGCAGTGATGCGCGAAGGTGGATCATTGACCCTGCAAGCGGCGCAATGTATTACGCGATCAATCGCGCCGCTAAGCATCTCCGGCAAGCGGGTACCACGCAGTACCACAGCCCCCTCTAAAACGCCACCGGCGCTTTGCATCGGCCGGCCTTTGCCCCTACACTTGCCGCATCGCCCTTAACCATTAATTAACTTTATGTCCGATACATTTCAACGCCAGCCGCTGCCCTTGCCCAACGGCCACAATAAAGTGCTGCTGCACTCCTGCTGCGCTCCCTGCTCGGGAGAAGTGATGGAAGCGATGCTGGCTTCCGGCATCGATTACACCATCTTCTTCTACAACCCGAACATCCATCCGCTGAAAGAGTACGAGCTGCGCAAAGAGGAGAACATCCGCTTTGCCGAGCAGTTTGGCGTGCCTTTTGTTGATGCCGATTACGACAAAGACAACTGGTTCGAGCGCGCGCGTGGCATGGAGTGGGAGCCGGAGCGCGGCGTGCGCTGCACCATGTGTTTCGACATGCGCTTCGAGCGCACCGCGCTGTACGCGCATGAACACGGCTTCCCGGTGATCACCAGTTCACTCGGCATTTCGCGCTGGAAGAATATGCAGCAAATCAACGACTGCGGCGTACGCGCGGCGGCGCGCTATCCGGATATGCTGTACTGGGAGTTTAACTGGCGTAAAGGTGGCGGTTCGTCGCGCATGATTGAGATCAGCAAGCGCGAGCGCTTCTATCAGCAGGAGTATTGCGGCTGCATCTATTCGCTGCGCGATACCAACCGCCACCGCGTGGCGAGCGGTCGCGAACGTATCGAAATCGGCGTGCAGTACTATTCGCCGGATGAGTAAGAAAAAAACCTGCTGGCGCTAACCAGCAGGCTAAGCATTACCAGTTCAGCAGCTGGCCGCGGTAATCCACGTAATGATGGCCGCCACGCCCGCTAAACTGCTGCAGTTGCGTGACCATGCCCTGCGCACTCTCGGTGACGGTGATATCCGCGCCCTCACCGCCCATATCCGTTTTTACCCAGCCCGGATGCAGTGACAGCAGCGTGCTGCCCTGCTGGTGCATCTGCGTCGCCAGCGCGCGGCTCAGCATATTCAGCGCCGCTTTGCTGGCTGAGTAGAACGGCATCGCCGCGTCACGGTTCTCGTTGAGGCTGGCGAGACGCGACGTGGTCAGGCCCAGTACGCTCTGTTTATCGCGCAGCAGCGGCAGCAGGTTCTCCGCCAGACGCACCGGCGCCACCGCATTGGTAAAGAACAGCTCGCTAAGCTGCGCATCGTCCACGTCGCGCAGCTGCGATGCGTGCGGACCGAGAATCCCGGCGTTAATCAGGATGCAATCAAAGGGTGCGTCGCCGAGCTGCCGGACCAGCGCGTCACGCTGCGCGCCATCGGTGATATCCAGCGCCAGCCACTGCAATTGCGGATGCTTAAACGAAACCGCCGTGGAACGGTAGGTGGCGGTCACCTGCCAGCCCGCCTGCAGTAGTTGCTGCACCACGGCCAGGCCAATGCCTTTTGACGCCCCAATAATCAATGCTCGCTGTTGTTGGCTCATCTGTCTCTCGCTGGTTGGTGTGCCACGAAAAAGGGCAGGATACCCTGCCCTGTTGTCCTTACCGGAACACTAACGTTAGCACGACGATGACCACCATAATTATCAGCAGGTGGCACACCGTTTTATCCAGGTTGCGTTGCTTCATCGCGCCTCCTGCACTCAGAACCACTGGCCAAAGCGCTTGATGTACAGCGTTTTCATGCCCTGCGCCACCAGGCAGTAGCCGAGCAGCGTGGCCAGCAGCCAGGGGAAATAGCTCCATGGCAGCGGCACCAGGCCGACCATCGCGCCGAGCGGCGAGAACGGCAGCAGAATGCCGGCAATCATTACGCAGGCGGTGGTCAGCAGCACCGGCAGCGCCGCGCGGCTCTGGATAAACGGAATCTTGCGCGTGCGCAGCATGTGCACCACCAGCGTCTGCGACAGCAGCCCTTCCACAAACCAGCCGGACTGGAACAGTGACTGCATCGCTGGGGTATTCGCCGCGAACACATACCACATCAGCGCAAAGGTGGTGATGTCAAAAATTGACGACGTTGGCCCAATCCACAGCATAAAGCGTTTGATGTTGCGCGCGTCCCATTTGCGTGGTTTGCGCAGGAACTCGCGATCCATTTTGTCCCACGGCAGCGCCAGCTGTGACAGATCGTACATCAGGTTCTGAATCAGCAGGTGAATCGCCAGCATCGGCAGGAACGGGATGAACGCGCTCGCCACCAGCACCGAGAACACATTGCCGAAGTTCGAACTGGCGGTCATGTTCAGGTACTTGATGATGTTGCCGAACGTCTCGCGCCCCTTCATCACGCCCTCTTCCAGCACCATTAAATCCTTTTCCAGCAGGATGATGTCTGAAGACTCTTTGGCGATGTCCGCCGCGCTGTCGACCGAGATCCCCACATCGGCGTCACGCAGCGCCGGCGCATCATTAATGCCGTCACCGAGAAAACCCACCGTATGGCCCTGCTGCTGCAGCGCACGCAGAATGCGTGACTTCTGCAGCGGCGTCAGTTTGGCAAACACCGAGCTACGCGCCGCGGCCTGCGCCAGCTGTTCATCGCTCATCGCCGCAATCGCCTCGCCGGTGAGGATCTCGCCACAGTCGATGCCCACCTGCTGGCAAATGCGCGCCGTCACTACCGGATTATCGCCGGTCAGCACTTTGACCGTTACGCCGTTCTCATTCAGCGCGGTAATCGCCTTCGCCGCACTCTCCTTCGGCGGATCGAGGAAGGTCAGCAACCCTTCGATGGTCAGCCCCTGCTCATCCGCGACGCTCAGCGCCTGTTGCAGGCCCGGCTCCGCCAGCGCGCGGCTGGCCACCAGCAGCACGCGGAAGCCCTGCTGATTGTACTGATGCGCCAGCGCCAGCAGCTCCGCGCGACGGGTTTCATTGAGCGGCTGAATCAGTTTGCCTTCGCGTTCGGCGCTGGCAATGCTCAGCATCTCCTCGACCGCGCCCTTACAGATCAGCATCTGCTGGTTGAGGCGGCGGTCACGCACCACCACTGAAACGCGACGACGCACAAAATCAAACGGCAGCTCATCCACTTTGCTGTAGTAGTCACTCATGTCCGCGCTGATGCGTCCTTTGCCGTAACGCAGGATGGCGCGGTCCATCAGGTTAGGCGTGCCGCTCTGGTAATGGCTGTTGAGCCAGCTCAGCATCAGGACGCGCGAATTCTCTACCCCGGCACAGTCGAGATGGTGCTCGAGGATAATGTTGTCCTGCGTCAGCGTGCCGGTTTTGTCGGTACACAGAATGTCCATGGCGCCGAGGTTCTGGATCGCGTTCAGGCGTTTGACGATCACTTTACGGCGCGACATGGCAATCGCCCCTTTGGCCAGATTCGAGCTGACAATCATCGGCAGCATTTCCGGCGTCAGCCCCACCGCCACCGCCAGCGCGAACAGAGAAGCATCCAGCCAGTCGCCTTTGGTCAGGCCGTTAATCAGCAGCACCACCGGCACCATCACCAGCATGAAACGAATCAGCAGCCAGCTGACGCTGTTCACGCCGCGATCGAAAGCGGTTTGTGAGCGGTTACCGACAATCGATTTCGCCAGGCTGCCGAAGTAAGTTTCCCCGCCGGTCGCCACCACCACCGCTTTGGCGCTGCCGCTGGAGACGTTAGTGCCCATCAGGCATACGCTGCCCAGTTCCAGCAGCGATGCATCTTTGTCGCTAGCGCTGGCCTGTTTACTGGTCACGTGACCGGTGACGTCATATTTCTCCACCGGCAGCGATTCGCCGGTCAGAATTGCCTGGCTGATAAACAGATCGCGTGAGTCGAGCAGCCGCACATCGGCCGGTACCAGATCTCCCGCTGAGAGATAGATGATGTCGCCAGGCACCAGGCTGGTGATGTCCACTTCCTGTTTCTGTGGCGCCTGCTGTACCGATTCCCGGCGCAGCACGGTGGCGGTGGTGCGCACCATCGATTTCAGCGCCTGTGCCGCTTTGTTGGTGCGAAACTCCTGCCAGAAGCGCAGCAAACCGCTGAGCGTTACCATCGTCACAATGATGATGACACCGGTCAGATCGGTCTCCTCGCCATGGCGCAGCGGCATCCAGTAGTCGGTGAAAAAGCTCACCAGCGCCAGCGCCAGCAGCACATAAATGAACGGATTATTAAAAGCCTGGATCAGCTGCACCAGCGCCGGTGGCGCTTTATCATGCTCCACCTGATTGCGACCATAAATCTGCAGCCGCGCTTCCGCTTCGCGTTCGACCAGCCCCAGCGCATCGCTGCGCAGGCGCAGCAGCGTTTCGTCGGCGGTAAAAGCGGCTTCGTCTTCAATCAGATAGCGTGCGGTTTTCTGACGTGCCGGACGCACGGTGTTCCAGGCTTTTTTTTCCTGGTTGAGTTTCATGTCAGTCATGATGACACTCCTCGTTTATTTTTTTACGGCAATAACGATCCCTGCGCGCCAGGCGCACAAGTCGAAAACATTAATTGTCACGGCGTGACCGGATTAAATTAAAAATAACCTGTCGGGAATTTCCATATTACCTCCCGGAAATAATGGGCGAAGAAAGTCGCTCGCTGAATAACGAGTGAAATAACATAATCCTGGATAACGCTGCGCGCAGCAGCAGCCTGAAGCGGCTTAACGCGCAGGGAAGCTCAGCACGCTGAAGATCAGCGCGCGCATCGAGGCGGAGGAAAAAGTGCGTTTAAAATCATGTGCATGATGCTATTCCCACGGGCATCAGCCCGCTATGGTGTCATTATCAGGGAACAATCATCAGAAACAGGTGAGGATTGCTGCCCGCCATGTTGGCAAGCAGCGACAAAAGAATTCGCGCGTCAGCTTGCCTTGTATTGCCATCGATAAGGGTGACTGTCCAACTGAATTCTCCTGTGTGAAGTTGCGGCTATTATAGGAGGGCGAAAAGCGAAGTAAAGTTAATTATCCTGGGGTTCAGGTTGATTTAATTTTCGTTGCGATTTGGTTGATAATGCGTGCGGATATAAGGTGCATCAGATTAATCCGATCGCGTTACGCCCTCTTGCTTATAACTGAAGCGCACCGCTTAGAACCTTACGGCATATGCATAGCCATAAATTGACTATTCTTCACTGTAACGCTCTCGTAAACTCGCGTTACTTTTTTAAGGCAAGGAAACAACATGAAAAAAATTATTCCCTCACTGCTGGCGCTGTCGCTGGTAGCCGCCTTCTCTGCGCAGGCCGCCACGCCGAAAGATACGCTGGTGATTGCGCAGTCTACGGATGATGCGGACAGCTTTGATCCGGCCCAGGGCTTTGAACTGACCACGGTGCAAGCGTTCACTAACATTTATCAGCGCCTGGTGCAGTCCGATCCGGCCAATCCGACCGATCTTAAGCCAACGCTGGCGACGTCGTGGCAGCCGGGCAGCGATAACCGCAGCCTGACGTTTGCGCTGCGCAAAGATGCGAAGTTTGCCAGCGGTAACCCGCTGCGCCCGGAAGATGTCATCTTCTCGCTGGGCCGCGTGGTGAAACTCAACCTCGATCCGTCCTTTATTCTGACCCAGCTCGGCTGGAACAAAGACAACGTTGACAGCTTCCTGAAAAAGGTCGATGAAGACCACGTACAGATTAGCTGGAGCGCCAACGTCAGCCCGGCCTACGTGCTGAGCCTGCTGTCCGCGCCGGTCTCCTCGATCGTAGATGAAAAAACCGCGCAGGCCAACGCCAAAAACGGTGATTTCGGCCACGCGTGGCTCGGCACCCACTCGGCCGGCAGCGGCCCGTTCCAGATTCGTAAAGTGGTGCTGCATGAAGCGATACTGCTCAGCGCCAACCCGACCTCACCGGCCGGTGCACCGAAGCTGAAAAACATTCTGATCAAAAACGTGCCGGAGCCGGCAGCGCGCCGTCTGCTGCTGGAACAGGGCGATGTCGATATCGCGCGTAACCTCGGTGCTGACCAGATCGCTGCGCTGAAGGGCAAAGCCGGCGTGAAGACCGAAGCGATTCCGATGGCGTCGCTCTACTACATTCAGTTCAACGTCGGTGCCAGTCCGGTACTGAAGAACCCGGCGCTGTGGGAAGCAGCACGCTACCTGTTCGACTATAAAGGTATCGCCAATGACCTGCTGAAAGGCCAGTTTGAAGTGCACCAGACCTTCCTGCCGAAGGGTTTCCTCGGTGCGCTGAACGACACGCCTTACAGCTACGATCCAGAGAAAGCCAAAGCGATTCTGCAGAAGGCCGGTCTGACCAACGTCAGCTTTAAGCTCTCCACCAGCAATCAGCCGCCGTACCTTGATATCGCGCAGGCACTGCAGGGCAGCTTCGCCAAAGGCGGTGTGAAGGTGGAAGTGCTGCCGGGCTTAAGCTCTGAAGTGTCTACCCGCGTGAAGGCGCATCAGTATGAAGCTACGCTCAACGCCTGGGGCGCGGATTACTTTGACCCGAACACCAACGCCGCGTCCTTCGCTTACAACCCGGAAGATGGCAGCAAAACCATTGCTTACCGTTCAGACTGGCACATCCCGGAGCTGAGCAAACAGACGCTGGCGGCGACGGCCGAAGCCGACAGCAATAAGCGCGTTGCGCTTTATCAGGCGATGCAGCGTGAAGTGCTGAAGAACTCGCCGTACGTGATTGGCCTGCAGGCGCGTAACCTGATTGCGCTGCGCGACAATCTGCAGGGCTATGTGCAGGGGATCAACCCGGACATGGTGTATTACGCGCAGGTTTCGAAGTAATGGCAGCGTCAGCGTCATCGGCCGGGTTCGCCCGGCCACTCTGGCAGCGCTTCAGCCGCCTCGTCACCAGTCTGCTGTCGCTGCTGGTGACGCTGGTGGGTTTGTTAGCGTTTACTTTCATGCTGTCGCACCTGTCGCCAGTCGACCCGGTACAACAAATCGCCGGCGATCACGCCAGCGAGGCCACCTATGCTCAGGTGCGTCATGACCTGGGGCTGGATCAGCCGGTGCTGGTGCAGTTCTGGCGCTATATCAGCCATCTGGCGCAGGGCAATCTCGGCCTGTCGCACCTGACCAATCAGCCAGTCAGCGCCGACCTGATGCGCACCTTCCCCGCCACGCTTGAGCTGGCGACCTGTTCGATGATTTTCGCTGCGGTGTTCGGCGTGACGCTCGCACTGCTGGCGGCGTGGAAACCGGGCAGCGTCATCGATAATGTGGCGCGCTTTATCTCGCTGCTGGGCTACTCGGTGCCGGTGTTCTGGCTCGGCCTGCTGGGCCTGCTGCTGTTCTACGCCGTGCTGCACTGGTCCGCCGGTCCGGGCCAGCTGGATGATATCTGGATCTATACCCTCGAACCAAAGACCGGCTTTGTACTGATTGATAGCTGGCTCTCCGGCGATGCGGAAATGTTCCGTAACGCGATTGCCCATCTGTGGCTGCCGGTGGTGATTCTCGGCCTGCTGGCGATGGCGGGCATTACGCGTTTACTGCGCGCGGCGCTGCTGGAAGAGAGCAGCAAAGAGTATGTGGTGCTGGCGCGCGCGAAAGGCGCTGGCCGGGCGCGCATTCTGCTGCGTCATATTTTCCCCAACGTGCTGGGCACGCTAATCACCGTTATTGCCCTCTCCTACGCCACGCTGCTGGAAGGGTCCGTGCTGACGGAAACCGTATTCGCCTGGCCGGGCGTCGGTCGCTACATGACCAACGCGCTGTTTTCCGCGGATGTTCCGGCGATTCTCGGCGCTACGTTGCTGATTGGCAGCTGCTTTATCCTGCTCAATGCCGTGGCCGACGCCCTCACCTGGTTAACCGATCCGAGAACCCGATGACTCAACAACTTCATGAACTGGAAACCGTGCGTCCGCGCCGGCGCCGGGCGCGTATCACCTCGCTGACCATCGGCCTGACGCTGGTGATCGTGCTGGTGGCCATGGCGCTGCTGGCGCCGCTGCTGGCGCCGTTTGATCCTAACGCGCAGGTGATTGAACAGCGTCTGCTGGCGCCGTCGGCGCTGCACTGGTTCGGCACCGACGGCTTCGGCCGCGATTTATTGTCGCGCGTGATTTACGGCGCACGTCCGACGCTGCTGCTGGTGTCGCTGATTCTGGTGCTGACCATCCCGGTTGGCCTGTTAGTCGGCATCACCGCCGGCTACGTCGGCGGCTGGACCGAACGCGTGCTGATGCGCATCACCGATATTTTTCTGTCGCTGCCCAACCTGGTGATTGCGCTGGCGCTGGTGGCAATGCTGGGTCCGGGCCTGATGAACGGCGCACTGGCGCTGGCGCTCACCAGCTGGCCGCCGTTTGCCCGGCAGGCACGCGCGGAAACCCTGGCATTGCGCCGCAGCGATTACCTCGCCGCCGCGCGCATGCAGGGCATTACCGGCCTGCGCCTGATGTTTGGCCACATTCTGCCGCTCTGCCTGCCGACCGCCGTGGTGCGTGCCGCGCTGAGCCTCGGCGGGATTATTCTTTCTGCCGCCGGTCTGGGCTTCCTCGGCATGGGCGTACAGCCGCCAACCGCCGAATGGGGCTCGATGGTAGCAGAAGGCAGTAAAGTGATTTTCGACCAATGGTGGGTGGCGGCAGCGCCCGGCGCAGCCATTCTGTTCGCCAGCCTGGCGTTTAACCTGACAGGCGACGGCCTGCGTGACCGACTGGATACCCGCCATGCCAAATGATCTGTTAATTGATGCGCAGGGGCTGACGATTCGCAGCCACGACGCGCTGCTGGTGGATAACATCAGCTTTACCCTTGGCCGCGAACGCGTGGCGCTGGTCGGCGAATCTGGCTCGGGCAAATCCCTGACCGCGCGTGCGCTGATGGGCCTGCTGTCGCCCGCGCTGCAGCTGCAGGCAGACCGGCTGCAGGTGGCGGGCGCAGACGCCCTGCACCTGCGCGAGCGCGACTGGATTGGCCTGCGCGGCGGCAAAGTGGCGATGGTCATGCAGGATCCGAAATACGCGCTCAACCCGACGCGCACCATTGGCTGGCAGGTTGAAGAGCCGCTGGTGCTGCACCGCAAGCTGAGCCGCGCCGAGCGCAAAGAGAAAGTGTGCGAGATGCTGGACGCGGTGGGCCTGCCCGAGCCGCGCCAGCTGATGAAGCGCTATCCGCATCAGCTCTCCGGCGGCATGGGCCAGCGCGTGATGCTGGCGATCGCGCTGATTACCGATCCCGATCTGCTGATTGCCGATGAGCCGACCTCGGCGCTCGATCACGCCATGCGCGATCAGGTGCTGGCGCTGATTCGTCGTCTGGTGGAGCAGCGCAATATGGGCCTGCTGCTGATCAGTCACGATCTGCAACAGGTTTCCGAGCACTGTCAGCGGGTGATGGTGATGTACAAAGGCCGCCTGCTGGACACCCTGCCGGCGGCGCAGCTGTCGGACGCCAGCCATCCTTATACCCGCACGCTGTGGGCCTGCCGTCCGGGTAAGGCCACGCACGGCGAACGCCTGCCGGTGCTGGATCGCGCGGCGCTGGAGAAAATGCATGATTGAATTAGCCAACCTGAGCGTCTCGCACAAACAGGGTTATGAACTGCGCACCGTGGTGCACGATGTGAACCTGCAGGTGGCGGCCGGCGAGTGCTTCGGTCTGGTGGGGCCTTCCGGCTGCGGTAAATCGTCGCTGCTGTGGGTGATGGCCGGACTGAATCCGCACTGGCGCGGCCAGATGACGCTGGCGAATACCGCCGTGCAGCCGGGCAAACCCTTTACCGGCCAGCTGCGGCGCGATGTGCAGATGGTGTTTCAGGATCCCTACGCTTCGCTGCATCCCCGCCACCGCCTGCGCCGCACGCTGGCGGAACCGCTTAAGCTGCTGCGACGCGATAACATCGACGATCGCATCAACGCGGGCTTCCGCCATGTCGGGCTGGATCCGGCGCTGGCGGATCGCTATCCGCATCAGCTGTCCGGTGGACAGCGTCAGCGCGTGGCCATCGTGCGCGCCCTGCTGCTGGAGCCAAAGATCCTGCTGCTGGATGAGCCGACGTCAGCGCTGGATATGTCTGTGCAGGCCGAGATCCTGAATCTGCTTAACGATCTGAAACAGAATGATGGCCTGACGATGGTGCTGGTCAGCCACGATCCTGACGTGATCGATCATATGTGCGATCGCGCCGCGCGCATGGCGCAGGGCCGGATTGTTGGTTAGCATGGCATGAGCGCAACGCGGCGCAGTTTATCCTGAAGGTCGATTGCGCCGCTGCCCAACAGCCATTCAGTCATCTAAAGGAACACCGTATGACGGTAAAATTACGTCCGCTGGAGCGGGAAGATCTGCACTTTGTTCATCAGCTGGATAACAATGCCAGCGTGATGCGCTACTGGTTTGAAGAGCCGTACGAAGCGTTTGTGGAGCTTTCTGACCTGTATGACAAGCACATCCACGATCAGACCGAGCGGCGCTTTGTGGTGGAACACGACGGGCAAAAAGCCGGGCTGGTCGAGCTGGTGGAGATCAACCACGTGCATCGCCGGGCGGAGTTTCAGATCATCATCGACCCGGCGCATCAGGGCAAGGGCTTAGCCAGCAGAGCGGCAAAGCTGGCGATGGATTACGGCTTTTCGGTGCTCAATCTCTACAAGCTGTATCTGATTGTCGATCAGGAGAACGAGAAGGCGATTCATATCTACACCAAGCTCGGTTTCGAGGTGGAAGGCGTGCTGAAGCACGAGTTTTTCATCAACGGCGAGTACCGCAACACCATCCGCATGTGCATTTTCCAGCAGCAGTACCTGGCGCAGCATAAATCCGGTAATGCGATGGTGAAACCTACCGCGCAATAATAACCCTCGGCACAAACCGTAGCGGCGCAATTTATTGCGCGTATTTAACTAAGCGCGATAAATCGCGCCGCTACGCATCCGTGCAAATTATCCGCCGCGCGCGCCGACCACGTTGAGATGCGGCTGCGGGTGCGCTGGCTTCAGGTCATACATGCCGCCATAAAACGGATCGACCACCAGCCAGCCGGGGAAACCGAGCAGCGGAATATTGCCCAGCACGTACCACAGGTTGGCGCTGGCCTCGATGGGCAGCGTCAGCGGTACATAGCCCGGACTCTCCAGCATCACCTGATAATGTTTCTTACCAAAATAGGTGCCATTGGATTTCGCCAGATCCACCGTCTGCGGCGTATAGCCCTGCGCCACCGCGCGGCCGGTTTCATCCTGCACGGTGAAACGCGCGCCCTGCGGCACAGAGTCAATTTTTACCGGTTGCGTTTCGGTGCCAACAATGGTGGCACAGCCGCTCAGCAGCAGCGCACAGGCGGGAAGAAGATGTCGCAGGTTCATAGCAGGTCCGCTTCAGAATCAGAAAGGACAGTCTAAACTGCCCTCTCTGCCTTTTCACTCGCCTCAATCGCGCTATCAGTGGCGCTTTTCTGCGCTTTATTACGGTTGACAACAGGCGGCAATCGCCGCGATATCCTGTGGCGTGGTGCGACAGCAGCCGCCTATCAGCCGTGCGCCCGCCTGTTGCCATTCGGGGAATTTATCGTGCAGCGTGCAGCCAGACGGCGCCGAGTGCCAGCTTTTGCTGACCGCATCATACTGCTCGCCGGAGTTAGGATAGACCAGCAGCGGCTTGTCCGTCAGCGTCTGTAGTGTTTGCAGCGCCGGCGTCACGCTCTCCAGCGCTACGCAGTTGAGGCCGACAGCGACCACCTGCGGCGCGGCATTGAGGACTTCCGCCACCTTGCTCAGCGGTGTGCCGTCACTCAGGTGTTGCGCATCGCGCAGCGTGAAGGAGAACCACGCGCTGCTGTGCGGAAACTCTGCCAGCAGGCTAATCAGCGCCTGAATTTCACCAAACGACGGCAGCGTTTCACACGCCAGCAAATCCACGCCCGCCTCCAGCAGCGCCGCCACGCGCGGACGGTGGAAATCCTTCATTTCAGCAGCCGGCAAGGCGTAGTCGCCGCGATACTCGGCGCCGTTGGCCAGATAAGCGCCATAAGGACCGACCGATCCGGCCACCAGCAGCGGTGCCTCGCTGCCAGATGCAGCACGGTAATCGTCGCGCGCGCGCTGGGCCAGCGTCACGCTCTGGCGAATCAGCGCGCTGGCCTGGCCGCTATCCAGTCCGCGGGCGGCAAAGCCCAGCGGCGTCGCCTGATAGCTGGCGGTGATCGCCACGTTAGCGCCGGCGGCGAAGTAGTCATAGTGCACCTGATAAATCAGCTCGGGATTTTCCATCAGCACTTTGGCTGACCACAGCGTATCGGCCAGATTACAGCCGCGCGCCTCCAGCTCTGTCGCCAGCGCGCCATCCAGAATCAGGGTATCAGTGTGAGTCAGGGCCGCAGCGATGGGGTTACGCGACATCATCAGTCTCCTTAGCGTTGAAAGCGTGTTGGCGTTTTTGCGTCAGATAATAAGCAGCGTAGCAGAACAGTACAAAAGGAATGCCGCACCATAGCGCGATGCGCTGTGACGGGTCAAAGGCCAGCCCGATGCACGCCAGCAGACACAGGGTAAATCCGAGGATCGGCACCAGCGGATAGAACGGCGCGCGGTACGCCAGCTGCTGCGGCGCATTGCCCGCCTGAAGATAGCGCCGACGGAACATGTAGTGTGAGGCGCAAATGCTCAGCCACACCGCTACCACGGCAAAGCCGGAAATCGCTGACAGTGCCACAAACACCGTATCCGGCGCGATCACGCTGGAAAACAGCGCCAGCAGGCCGCCGAGCATACTGACGGTGATGGCCAGCTGCGGAATGCCGCGCCGGTTGACCCGGGCAAAGCAGCGCGGCAGCGTGTTTTCATTGGCCAGCGACCACAGCATCCGTCCCGAGGCGTACAGTCCGGAGTTCGCCGCTGACAGGATCGCGGTGAGGATCACGAAGTTGAAAATATCCGCCGCGTACGGGATGCCAATCTTTTCGAACACCAGTACGAACGGACTTTTAACGATGCCCGCCTGATCCATCGGGATCAGCGCGGCCAGCACAAACACCGTGCCGATAAAGAAGATGATCAGGCGCGCCACGGTGGTGCGAATCGCCAGCGGCAGCGCTTTCTGCGGCTGCTCGGTTTCACCCGCCGCAATCCCGATCAGCTCGGTCCCGGAGAAGGCAAAATTCACCGCCACCATGGTCATCAGAATCGGCAGCGTGCCGTGTGGCAGCCAGCCGGAAGCGGTCAGGTTATGTAATCCCGGCGCCGCGCTGCCGTCTTTCATCGGGATGAACCCCAGCATCGCCGCCGCGCCCAGCACGATAAAGGCAATGATGGTGATCACTTTAATGATGGAGAACCAGAACTCCCCTTCGGCAAAGAAGCGCGTCGAAACACTATTCAGCAGATAGATGGCGACACAGAACACCAGGCACCACAGCCACACCGGCACCGTCGGGAACCAGTACTGCATGCAGAAACCGGCGGCGGTCAGGCTGGAGCCGAGCGCCACCGTCCAGGTGAGCCAGTAGAGCCAGGCCACGGTGTAACCGGTCGCCGGACTGAGGTAGCGCGCGGCGTAGACGTGAAACGCGCCGGTTTCCGGCATCGCTACCGCCAGCTCGCCAAGACACACCATCACCAGCCATACCACCAGCGCACCAATCAGATAGGCCAGCAGCGTGCCCGCTGCGCCGGTGGTGGAGATGATGTAGCCGGTGTTGAAAAACAGCCCGGTGCCAATCACGCCGCCGAGCGACAGCATCACCAGATGCCGCACCTTCATGCTGCGCTTGAAGTTTGCCTGCGAAGGCGTCGGTTCAGTTTGCATTCTTTATATCCATATGGACGTCTAAACTTCTATATGGACACAGAGTTATACGCATCCGCGCGGCAATTTGCAACGTGGGAAAGGGTAAGGATTGGGAAAGCGTGTGCGGCCCCGCCGCGACGGGGCACACCAGTCAGGCGCCGAAGACGCCCTGCAGATAACGCTCAAGCGCCATGCGCGAGCTAAAACCGTGGGGAATACCGTAGTGCTCCTGCGAATCCCCCATAAGGTAGAGAGGGAACTGCGTGTAGTGGTCGCAGGTTTTCATCTCTGATGCGGGTTCAGCGAAATGCTGACTTTTTTCTTTCAGGGTGGGATGAATGATCAACGCTGTGCGCCCCATGCGGGCTTCGCGATTCACATAGACGTAGTTTTCGCCACGGCGATAACCATAAGTTTTGGGTGTCAGGACGTCCATTTCGAATCCTGCTTTTTCCAGTACGCGCGCTACCTCATCCGGACGTAAATACATGCTTGCTCCTCTCTTCTCACAGCCCCGCAACCTTACATCAGCACGACAGCACAGGACATTCGGAATTTCCCTAAAGCCTGGCACACGGCTGCGTTTAGTCACGTTTCGTCTACACTTAGTATTACGTTTTAAGTCAAAGGGAGCGAAAAATGTTTAATCGAACCAGCAAAAACGATGACATTGATATCAATCAGGATGTAAACGAACTGGCCGATTCGCTGGAAGCCTTACTGAAATCTTACGGCAGCGAAGCCAAAGATGAAGTGGATAGCGCACGCAGCCAGGCGCAGGCCCTGCTGAAACAGACGCGCGCTAAACTCAACGGCAGTGGCAACCGCGTGACTCAGGCCGCGCGCGATGCGGGTTATCAGGTGGATGCTTACGTGCATGACAAACCGTGGTACGGCGTGGGTGTCGGTGCCGCCGTCGGTCTGGTGCTGGGCGCGCTGCTGATGTCACGCCGCTAAATCGCTAAGAAATCATCAGGAGCCTCGCGCATGCGGGGCTTTTTTTTGCGCGTCACTCCGCATTAGCGCGCCGATCCGGCTGCTGTCAGGCTGGTTAAAATTGCCGCAAAACCCTTTACAAAAATTTTTTCCCTGCGCCAGGGCGCACCATCGCTGGCATTCGCCCTATTCCGACTGCTTAAATCACAAAACCCTATATCTGGTGGGCTTGACCACCAATACCACTACATCTAGTATTCAACACATCAACTCGCTACCAGATGTCAGCAGGGACGACGTTCGCAGCAAAAGGGTTTTTGCTTCGTATCTCGCAACCTGACCACAACCAGAGGGAAATACGAATCATGCGCATTATTATTTACACTAAGAGCCAGTGTGTCCAGTGTGACGCCACCAAAAATGCCATGGATCGCAGTGGCATCGACTACCAGCTGATTAACCTCGATAGCCAACCGGAAGCCATCGATCAGCTCAAATCGCTTGGCTATCGCCAGGTGCCCGTGGTGATGACGCACAACGACCACTGGAGCGGCTTCCGTCCCGACAAAATCGCCGGCCTGCGCCAGCTCGCTGCCGTCGGGGGATAAAGCGATGTTTCCACTGGTCTATTTTTCCAGCCAGTCGGAAAACACGCACCGGTTTATCACCCGTCTCGGCCTGCCTGCGCGGCGTATTCCGCTCGACGCCACGCAGCGCCTGCACATCGACCAGCCCTACATTTTAGTGGTGCCGAGCTACGGCGGCGGCAGCGCGCGTGGAGCAGTGCCGAAACAGGTGATTCAGTTCCTTAATGATGACGCCAATCGGCGCGGTATTCGCGGTGTGATTGCTGCGGGCAATCGCAACTTTGGCGCGGGCTTCTGCCTGGCCGGCGACATCATTGCGCAGAAATGTCAGGTTCCCTATCTCTACCGCTTTGAGCTGATGGGAACCGCCGACGATATTGCCCATGTTAAAGCGGGAGTGACCCAATTTTGGCAACGACAGACACCCTGAACAGCACACAGCTGGACTACCACGCGCTCAACGCGATGCTGAACCTGTATGACGCCGATGGCCGCATCCAGTTCAGCAAAGATCATGAAGCCACACGCCAGTTTTTCCTGCAGCACGTGCAGCCCAACAGCGTGCCATTCGACTCGCACGGCGAGCGTCTGCGCTATCTGGTGGCCGAAGGCTATTATGAAGCCGGGGTACTGAACCAGTACGATTTCGCCTTCCTGTGCCAGCTGCACGAAGAGGCTGACGCCTGGGGCTTCCGTTTTCACACCTTCCTCGGTGCGTGGAAGTTTTATACCAGCTATACGCTGAAAACCTTCGACGGCAAACGCTATCTGGAAACCTTTGAGCAGCGCGCCTGCATGGTGGCGCTGACGCTGGCGCGCGGCAATGAAACGCTGGCGCGGGAACTGCTGGCCGAGATGCTGAGCGGTCGCTTCCAGCCGGCTACGCCCACGTTCCTAAACTGCGGTAAACAGCAGCGCGGCGAGCTGGTCTCCTGCTTCCTGCTGCGCATTGAAGACAATATGGAGTCGATTGGCCGCGCGGTGAATTCGGCGTTGCAGCTGTCGAAGCGCGGTGGCGGCGTGGCGTTTCTGCTCTCCAACCTGCGTGAATCCGGCGCGCCGATCAAGCGCATTGAAAATCAGTCGTCGGGCGTAATTCCGGTGATGAAGATGCTGGAAGATGCGTTCTCCTACGCCAATCAGCTTGGTGCGCGTCAGGGCGCGGGCGCGGTGTGGCTGAATGCGCACCATCCGGATATCCTGCGCTTCCTCGATACCAAACGTGAAAACGCTGACGAGAAGATCCGCATCAAAACGCTGTCGCTTGGCGTGGTGATTCCGGATATCACCTTCCAGCTGGCCAAAGAGAACCGCGATATGGCGCTGTTTTCGCCTTACGACGTTGAGCGTATTTACGGCAAGGCGTTTGCTGATATCAGCATCAGCGAGCACTACGAGGCGATGCTGGCCGACGATCGCATCCGTAAAACCTTCATCAAGCCGCGCGACTTCTTCCAGACGCTGGCGGAAATTCAGTTTGAGTCCGGCTATCCCTACATCATGTATGAGGACAGCGTGAACCGCAGCAACCCAATTGCCGGTCGCATCAACATGAGTAACCTGTGTTCGGAGATCCTGCAGGTTAACAGCGCCAGCGAGTATCACGACGACCTGAGCTATCGCCGCGTCGGCAAAGATATCTCCTGTAACCTCGGCTCCCTGAATATCGCCCACGCCATGGACTCGCGTAATCTGGCGCAAACCGTGGAAGTGGCGGTGCGCGCGCTGACGGCGGTTTCCGAGATGAGTGACATTACCTCCGTGCCGTCGGTGGCAGAAGGCAATCGCCGTTCACACGCTATCGGTCTCGGGCAGATGAACCTGCACGGCTATCTGGCGCGTGAAGGCATGGCTTACGGTTCGCCAGAGGCACTGGATTTCACCAACCTCTATTTCTACTGCGTGACGTATCACGCCCTGCGTACCTCCAACCTGCTGGCGCAGGAGCGCGGCGCGAGCTTTGACGGCTTTGCGCAGTCGCAGTACGCCAGCGGTGCCTATTTCGACAAATATACCCAACACAGCTGGCAGCCGCGTACTGCCCGGGTGGCGCAGATTTTTGCCGATGCCGGCATCGCCCTGCCCGACCAGGCGGACTGGCTGGCACTGCGTGCGTCAGTGATGCAGCACGGTTTGTATAACCAGAACCTGCAGGCGATTCCGCCGACCGGTTCCATCTCTTACATCAACCACGCCACGTCGAGCATCCACCCGATTGTGTCGCGCATTGAGATCCGTAAAGAGGGCAAAACCGGCCGCGTGTATTACCCGGCTCCGTTTATGACCAATGACAACCTTGAGCTGTATCAGGATGCCTACCAGATTGGTCCCGAAGCGATTATTGATACTTACGCCGAAGCCACCCGGCACGTCGATCAGGGCCTGTCGCTGACGCTGTTTTTCCGCGATGACGTCACGACGCGCGATATCAACAAAGCGCAGATCTACGCCTGGAAGAAAGGCATCAAAACCCTCTATTACATTCGACTGCGTCAGATGGCGCTACAAGGCACGGAGGTACAGGGCTGCGTTTCCTGTGCACTGTGATGATGACTATGCAACTTAAACAAATTCAGGCGATTAACTGGAACCGCATCCAGGACGAGAAAGATCTCGAAGTGTGGAACCGTCTTACCAGCAACTTCTGGCTGCCGGAGAAGGTGCCGCTGTCCAACGATCTGCCGGCATGGCAGTCGCTCGACCCGCAGCAGCAGCAGCTTACGATTCGGGTGTTTACCGGTCTGACGCTGCTCGACACCATTCAGAACGTCATTGGCGCACCGGGGCTGATGGAAGATGCGCTGACGCCGCATGAAGAGGCGGTGCTGTCGAACATCAGCTTTATGGAAGCGGTTCACGCGCGCTCTTACAGTTCGATCTTTTCCACGCTGTGTAACACCGCCGACGTGGATGCCGCCTACCGCTGGAGTGAGGAGAATGCCGCCCTGCAGAACAAGGCAAAGATCGTGCTGGAGCACTACCGCGCCAGCGATCCGCTGAAGAAGAAAATCGCCAGCGTCTTTCTGGAGTCGTTCCTGTTTTACTCCGGCTTCTGGCTGCCGATGTACTGGTCAAGCCGCGGCAAGCTGACCAATACCGCCGATCTGATTCGGCTGATTATCCGTGATGAAGCGGTACACGGTTATTACATCGGCTATAAGTACCAGAAAGCGCTGGAAACCGTTGACGACGTGCGCCGCGCTGAGCTGCAACAGTTCGCCATCGATTTACTGCTGGCGCTATATGAAAACGAGGTGGTGTACACCGAAGCGCTGTATGCCGACGTGGGCTGGGCCGAAGAGGTGAAAACCTTCCTGCATTACAATGCCAACAAGGCGCTGATGAACCTGGGTTACGAAGCGCTGTTCCCGGCGGAGCTGACGGCGGTAAATCCGGCGATTCTGTCGGCGCTGTCGCCCAACGCCGATGAAAACCACGATTTCTTTTCGGGTTCCGGTTCATCCTATGTGATGGGTAAAGCGGTTGAAACCGAGGACGAGGACTGGAATTTTTAGTCGCGTGCGGTGCGCGGTAAAGGGTGCACATTGCACCGTAAGCGGTGCGCATCAATGCGCACCCTACGGTTGGGTTAATCATGTCGCCTGAAATGCACCCAGCGGTTAGGTTGATGCATCTGTAAGGTCGGCATTCATGCCGACCGGAACGCGCCTCCAGCGGTTAGGTTGATGATACATCCACAGGGTCGGCATTTATGCCGACCCTGTTAATTTCATATCGATCCCACCACGTTCTGCTCATTCATTTTCCTCTCCTGCATTCTCGCCATCTCCCCCGAAATAACGTTAATTCCGCGCGTGATTATTTTACCTATTTAGCGCCATTCATCGTCGGAATATTTCGCCTGACTAAGCGTGATTTATCCGCCTTCCGGCAATAATTCTGGCCGAAACCGGTTTAATTTCACAAAAAATTCAGAAAAAATTTATCCCGTCTCATCCCTTGCAGGCACTGGAATTAGCCACTGTCGCGCCATACGTGTCACGCCAGATATTTCCGTCAAGGGTTGTCAGATAATCTCACTATGCTACGGTATAGGCGCTTAAATTTACGCAGGGTACAACAAGAAATAGTCAGACATTTAACCAGGAATTTCATTACTGCATGGCAATTAAACTCGAAGTAAAGAATTTATATAAGGTATTTGGCGATCATCCCGAAAAGGCATTTAAGCTGATTGAAAAAGGCGAGAGTAAAGAGAGTATTCTGGCGAAAACCGGCCTCTCACTCGGCGTCAAAAATGCCAGTCTGGCCATTGAAGAAGGCGAGATCTTTGTCATTATGGGGCTGTCCGGCTCCGGCAAGTCCACTATGGTTCGCCTTCTCAATCGTCTGATCGAGCCGACACGCGGCCAGGTGATTATTGATGGCGTCGATATTGCCAAAATATCCGACGCAGAATTGCGTGATGTGCGCAGAAATAAAATCAGCATGGTATTCCAGTCATTCGCACTGATGCCGCACATGACGGTGCTAAATAATACGGCCTTTGGCATGGAATTAGCTGGCGTGGCGCTGCAGGAGCGGCAGGAAAAAGCGCTCGACGCGCTGCGTCAGGTCGGGCTGGAAAATTATGCTCATGCCTGGCCCGATGAACTCTCCGGCGGAATGCGTCAGCGTGTTGGATTAGCCCGCGCACTGGCGATTAATCCGGATATATTGCTAATGGACGAAGCCTTTTCCGCACTTGATCCATTAATTCGCACGGAAATGCAGGATGAACTGGTAAAACTGCAGGCGAAACATCAGCGCACCATCGTGTTTATTTCCCACGATCTGGATGAAGCCATGCGTATTGGCGACCGCATCGCCATCATGCAGGGCGGCGAAGTGGTGCAGGTCGGCACGCCGGATGAAATCCTCAATAATCCGGCCAACGATTATGTGCGCACCTTCTTCCGCGGCGTGGATATCAGTCACGTCTTCAGCGCCAAAGATATCGCCCGCCGCAGTGCCGGCGCGCTGATTCGTAAGGCCGCCGGTTTCGGTCCGCGGTCGGCGATCAAACTGCTGCAGGATGAAGACCGCGAATATGGCTACGTGCTGGAGAAACAGAAATTCATCGGCGTCGTCTCCACTGACTCGCTGAAAGCGGCACTCGCCGCCGGTGAAGGGCTGGATAACGCGCTGCTCTACGCACCGCTGGCGGTGCCTGCCGATACCTCGCTTAACGATTTACTCTCTCACGTCGCGCAGGCGCCCTGTGCGGTGCCGGTGATCGGCGAAGATCAGCAGTACGTCGGTATCATTTCCAAAAGCACGCTGTTACGCGCTTTAGATCGTGAAGGAGCCCAGCCATGAATGCACAAAACGCCAATCCATGGGAAAGCGCCAGCCAGACCAGCGCACCACCCGCCACCAGCAACGCCGCCGCAGCCAGCAGCGATCCGTGGTCCGCGACAGGTAGCAGCACGCCGGCTGACAGCAGCGCCAGCGCCGCCGATGCCTGGGGCAACGCCGCCGGCAGTACATCGGATGCTGCCAGCAGTGGTGGACACGATGCCGTCAGCAGCGCCGCCAGCAGCAGCGACTGGCTGAGCAGCGCACCGGCCGCGGCACCGGATCACTTCAGCCTGCTGGATCCGTTCCACACCACGCTGATTCCGCTGGATCGCTGGGTCACCGAAGGCATCGACTGGGTGGTAACCCATTTCCGTCCGCTGTTTCAGGGCATTCGCGTGCCGGTGGATTATATCCTCAGCGCCTTCCAGCAACTGCTGATGGGGCTGCCTGCGCCGGTGGCGATCGTGGTGTTTGCGCTGATTGCCTGGCAGATTGCCAGCCCGGCGATGGGCCTCGCCACGCTGATATCGCTGGTGCTGATTGGCATGATCGGTGCCTGGTCCCAGGCGATGGTGACGCTGGCGCTGGTGCTCACCGCCCTGCTGTTTTGCGTACTGATTGGCCTGCCGCTTGGCATCTGGCTGGCGCGCAGTGAGCGCGCGGCGCGCATCGTGCGGCCCCTGCTGGATGCGATGCAAACCACGCCAGCGTTCGTCTATCTGGTGCCCATCGTCATGCTGTTTGGTATCGGCAACGTGCCGGGCGTAGTGGTGACGATTATCTTTGCCCTGCCGCCGGTGGTACGTCTCACCATACTCGGCATCAAGCAGGTGCCGGCTGACCTGATCGAAGCCAGTGAATCTTTCGGTGCCAGCCCGCGCCAGATGCTGTTCAAGGTCCAGCTGCCGCTGGCGATGCCGACCATTATGGCTGGCGTCAATCAGACACTGATGCTGGCGCTGTCGATGGTGGTCATCGCCTCGATGATTGCCGTTGGCGGTCTGGGCCAGATGGTGCTGCGCGGTATTGGCCGTCTCGATATGGGGCTCGCCAGCGTGGGCGGCGTCGGTATCGTGATCCTCGCCATCATTCTCGACCGCCTGACGCAGTCAGTAGGTCGCGACAGCCGCAGTCGTGGCAGCCGCCACTGGTACAGCAGCGGGCCGCTGGGTTTGTTGCTGCGTCCATTCAGTAAAAAAGCCTGATTTCTTTGGGCGGCCCGCTGCGGTCGCCCGTCTCCGACGTCACACGTAAAATAAGGAATGACTATGCGCAAGACAGCTCTATTCGCCGCCGTCCTGACCACGGTTGCCGCGACGCACGTGTCCGCCGCCGACCTTCCGGGCAAAGGCATTACCGTTAAACCGGCTCAGAGTACCATTTCCGAAGAGACCTTCCAGACGCTGCTGGTGAGCCGCGCGCTGGAGAAACTCGGCTACACCGTTGAGAAGCCGAGTGAAGTGGATTACAACGTGGCTTACACCACCATTGCCGGCGGCGATGCCACCTTTATCGCCACCAACTGGCAACCGCTGCATGACGACATGTACAAAGCCGCCGGCGGTGATAATAAATTTTATCGCCAGGGCACCTACGTCAGCGGTGCCGCGCAGGGTTACCTGATCGACAAGAAAACCGCCGATCAGTACCACATCACCAACATCGAGCAACTGAAGGATCCGAAGCTGGCCAAACTGTTTGATACCAATGGCGATGGCAAAGCAGACCTGACCGGCTGTACGCCAGGCTGGGGCTGTGAAGCGGTGATTAACCACCAGATCGAGGCCTACAAACTGAGCGATACCGTGGTACACAACCAGGGTAACTACTCGGCGATGATTGCCGACACCATTACGCGCTTTAAACAGGGTAAACCGATTCTCTATTACACCTGGACGCCATACTGGGTGAGCGACGTGCTGAAGCCAGGCAAAGATGTGGTGTGGCTGCAGGTGCCGTTCTCCTCACTGCCAGGCGCGCAGAGCACAGTGGATACCAGACTGGCCAACGGCGCCAACTATGGCTTCCCGGTGAACACCATGCATATCGTGGCCAACAAAGCCTGGGCGGAGAAGAATCCGGCGGCGGCAAAACTGTTTGCTGAAATGAAGCTGCCGATTGGCGACATCAATGCCGAGAACGCCGCGATGCATGCCGGTCACGCCTCAGAAGCGGACATCAACGGCCACGTTGACGGCTGGATCAAAGCTCATCAGGCGGAATTTGATAAATGGGTCAGCGACGCCATGGCGGCGGCGAAATAAGCCCGCGCGGCACCCCGTCTCAGCCACGTGGTGCCGCCATTTTCCGCCCTTCCGCCCCGTCAGTAAGCGAAGCGTGCGCTATAGCGTACTGGTACGTCCTGTTAATTAACACAACATTGAAATAATTTTTTGGGTTACTATTACCCACATATGATTATTTACCCGCTTTTCCCACCAGCTATGTCTCCTTTCCGCCGCCCGCATCGGGTCCGTCGCGCCAGGATGAGTCTGCGTTATCGGTGGCATTCACCCTGCCACATGCCGGTTATACGGCAGACGACGAACGGAATTCATCACGCCGCTGGTGCTGGCGCGTTACCCGGACTAACCGGTGCCTTGTCGATTAACCCATTGATTTACTCCAGCAAAGCCGGCCGGGAAAAGTGTTTAGAAAACGTAAAGATCAATGCAAAGTGGTGAGCGATACTGTTCATTAATGATTGGCTTTGTTATGGTTAGCCACACAGTTATTCACCTAAGTTATTTTTACTCGCGAAATTATTCAATCCACTGAAGGTTTCGCTTAGTGAATTGATGACGATGGCGGCTTTGTCTGCAAAGCGGCTGGTCAGGGCGCAGAGCCCAGGGTTATGGACCGACCTGGAACGCCAGGTGCTGACAGTGTGACGGTGCAAACAATCACAGGCGGAAAATATGACTACGCTTAATCTGTCACCCTCATTATTATATTTGTTGCAACTAAGAGGTTTTTAATGGAAAGCTCGTTTACTCCCATTGAGCAGATGCTAAACATCCGTGCTAATCGCCACAAAGATTTTCCGCTGCAGGAGATCATCCTGACCCGTCTGTGCATGCACATGCAGGGCAAGCTGCTGGATAATCGCAACAAAATGTTGAAGGCGCAGGGAATTAACGAAACTTTATTCATGGCGCTGATTACGCTGGACGCGCAGGAAAACCAGAGCATTCAGCCTTCTGAGCTGAGCTCGGCGCTGGGTTCTTCCCGCACCAACGCGACGCGCATCGCTGATGAACTGGAAAAGCGCGGCTGGATCGAGCGTCGTGAGAGCGATAACGATCGCCGTTGCCTGCACCTGCACCTGACGGAAAAAGGTAACGAATTCTTACGTCAGCTGCTGCCACCACAGCATCAGAGCCTGCAGTATCTGTGGTCTTCGCTGACCGATACCGAGCAGGAGCAACTGGAAGCCATCACGCGTAAGTTGCTTAACCGTCTCGATAAAATGGACGAAGATCAGGTTATCGCTTCCCTGTCGCGTTAATAGCAAGAACTGCGACACAATCACCCACCGAAATCGCTATTTTAATCCCCTTTTATCCGGCCAGCGTTGCAAACGCTGGCTTTTTCGACTCGGGCGACCGTGTTGATGGATCAACACATCCCGACTAAATGGCAAACGTGGAGAACGACATGAGTGCGACAGCGGAAGCTCAAAGCCCGCAACAGCCCGCGAACAAAAAGAAGAAGCGCAAAGGTGCGCTGATCCTGCTGGCTATCGTGTTTATCGTGATTGGTGTGGGTTATCTGGCTTACTGGTATCTGGTGCTGCGCCACTTCCAGGAAACCGATGACGCCTACGTGGCAGGCAACCAGGTGCAGGTGATGGCCCAGGTTTCCGGCAGCGTGAATAAAGTGTGGTTCGAGGATACAGATCGGGTGAAAAAAGGCGACATTCTGGTGTCGCTGGATAAAACCGATGCGCAGCAGGCATTCGAGAAAGCGCAGACCGCGCTGGCCACCAGCGTGCGCCAGACGCACCAGCTGATGATCAACGGCAAACAGTATCAGGCCAGCATCAAGCTGCAACAGACCGCGCTGGATCAGGCCGAATCCGACCTGAAACGTCGCGAGCCGCTCGGTGCCGCCAATCTGATTGGTCGCGAAGAGCTGCAGCACGCACGTGATGCCGTGGCCACGGCGAAAGCCCAGCTGGACGTGGCGATTCAGCAGTACAACGCGAACCAGGCGATGATCCTGAATACCGACCTCGAAAACCAGCCGGCGGTAAAACAGAGCGCCGCTGAGCTGCGCGATGCCTGGCTGGCGCTGCAGCGCACCGACATCCGCAGTCCGATGGACGGCTATGTCTCGCGTCGCAGCGTGCAGGTCGGTTCACAGATCTCCACCAGCACACCGCTGCTGGCGGTGGTGCCGGCCACCAACCTGTGGGTTGACGCTAACTTTAAAGAGACGCAGCTGGCAGGCGTGCGCATCGGTCAGCCCGCCACGGTCATCAGTGATATCTACGGCGATGATGTGGAGTATCACGGCAAAGTGGTGGGTCTGGATATGGGCACCGGTAGCGCCTTCTCGCTGCTGCCAGCGCAGAACGCCACCGGTAACTGGATCAAAGTGGTACAGCGCCTGCCGGTGCGTATCGAACTCGATCCGCAGCAAGTGGCGCAACATCCGCTGCGTATCGGCCTCTCCACGCTGGTGAAAGTAGATACCCAGAACAAAGATGGCGCCGCGCTGGCCAGCAATGTCCGCACCCAGGCCGCGTATGAAAGTAACGCGCTGGCAATCGACCTTGCGCCGGTTAACCAGCTGATCGCTGACATTGTCCGTGCCAACGCGCAATAACCTCGCGGGAGGCTGTTATGGCACAAAAGCCGCTTGAAGGTGCGCCGTTAGTTCTGATGACCATCGCCCTGTCGCTGGCGACGTTCATGCAGGTACTCGACTCCACCATCGCTAACGTGGCGATCCCGACCATCGCCGGTAACCTCGGGGCGTCCAACTCGCAGGGCACCTGGGTGATCACCTCTTTCGGGGTGGCGAATGCCATCTCGATCCCGATCACCGGCTGGCTGGCAAAGCGCGTCGGTGAAGTGAAGCTGTTCACCTGGTCGACCATTCTGTTCGCGCTGGCCTCATGGGCGTGCGGCATGTCCGAAAGCCTGGAAATGCTGATCTTCTTCCGCGTGATTCAGGGCGTAGTGGCCGGTCCGCTGATTCCGCTGTCGCAAAGTTTGCTGCTGAACAACTACCCGCCGGCCAAGCGCAGCGTGGCGCTGTCGCTGTGGGCGATGACGGTGATCGTTGCGCCGATCTGCGGTCCGATTCTCGGTGGCTGGATCAGCGACAACTATCACTGGGGCTGGATCTTCTTCATCAACGTGCCGATTGGCGTGGTGGTGGTGATGCTGACGCTGCAAACCCTGCGCGGGCGCGAAACCAAAACTGAGATCCGCCCGATCGATATGGTCGGTCTGGTGCTGCTGGTGGTGGGGATTGGTTCTCTGCAGGTGATGCTTGACCGCGGTAAAGAACTCGACTGGTTTGGCTCAACCGAAATCATCGTGCTGACGGTGGTCGCGGTGGTGTCGCTGGCCGTGCTGCTGGTGTGGGAGCTGACCGACGATCACCCGATTGTCGATTTGTCGCTGTTTAAGAAGCGAAATTTCACCATCGGCTGTCTGTCGATCAGTCTGGCTTACATGCTGTACTTCGGCTCGATCGTCCTGCTGCCGCAGCTGCTCCAGGAGGTATATGGCTATACCGCCACCTGGGCAGGGCTGGCATCGGCGCCGGTGGGGATCATTCCGGTGATTCTGTCGCCGATCATTGGTCGCTTCGCCCATAAGCTCGATATGCGGCGGCTGGTAACCTTTAGTTTTATCATGTACGCGGTGTGCTTCTACTGGCGTGCGTATACGTTTGAGCCGGGGATGGATTTCGGTGCCTCCGCGTGGCCGCAGTTTATCCAGGGGTTCGCGGTAGCCTGCTTCTTTATGCCGCTGACCACCATTACGCTGTCCGGCTTGCCGCCAGAGCGTATGGCGGCGGCCTCCAGCCTGTCGAACTTTGTGCGTACGCTGGCGGGTTCAATCGGAACGTCAATCACCACCACCATGTGGACAGACCGCGAATCGATGCACCACAGCTACCTGTCGGAATCGGTTAATCCATTCAATCCAAATTCGCAGCAAATGTATGATCAGCTGCAAAGCATGGGCATGACGCAGCAGCAGGCGTCGGCTTATATCGCCCAGCAAATTACTAATCAGGGCCTGATTATCTCGGCTAACGAGATCTTCTGGGCATCGGCGGGGGTGTTTTTGGTCCTGCTGGTTCTGGTGTGGTTTGCCCGACCGCCGTTTGGCGCGGGCGGCGGCGGCGGTGGCGCGCACTGAGTGACAGAAACAAAAACGGGCCACAGCGGCCCGTTTTTTTATTTATGCGTTCTGACGCCACCATTCGGCGAGCAGGATACCGGTCGCGACCGAGACGTTGAGGCTTTCAACGTTGCCGGTACCGCCAATCGACAGGCTGATATCGCCCTGCTGGAATGCGCTGTCTGACAGACCTTCACGCTCCTGACCCAGTACCAGTACCATTTTGGCTGGCAGCGCTGCCTGCGCCAGCGGCGTACCGGCGTGGCTGGACGTGGTCACGATGGTGTAACCGGCTTTGCGGAACGCTTCCAGACCCGCAGCAAAGCTTTCGCCGCTGATTGCCTGGACGTGCTCTGCACCACCTTCGGCCGTGCGGACTGCGGCACCCGACTCCAGCAGCGAGGCATCATTGACCAGCAAACCTTTGACGCCAAAGTGCGCGCAGCTGCGCATGATACCGCCAAGGTTGTGCGGGTTGCTGACATCTTCCAGCGCCAGTACGCAGTCTTTGCTCTGCGCCTGCTGCAGCCATTCCGCCACCGGCATGCCCATGCGCTTCTTAATAATGAAGCACACGCCGCCGTGGTGTTCAGTTCCGGACGCTTTCGCCAGCTCGGCGTCGTCCACCACGTGATAGGCTTTGCGGTTTGCTGCCAGCCAGCGCAGGGTTTCGCGGAAGCGCGGCGTGACGCTTTGCACGAACCAGGCACGGACGATGCTTTCGGGACGGCTCTGGAACAGCGCCTGGCAGGCGTTTTCGCCGTATACGCGCGTCTCTTCCTGACGCTGACGGCGAATCAGTTCCGGGTCGATAACCGGCTTGCTGCTGGCCGCTTCGTCACCCGCATCCGCTTCAGCGGCGACTGGCGGACGTGACACGGTGCGCCACGGTGAATCACTGAAGCCGCGATCGTCCCGATCGCTGCGGCGACCGCGCGCGCTATCGTCACGCGGACCACGCGAACGCCCGGCATCATCGCCACGGGTGGTGCGCGGACGACCGCTCTCTTCATTATTACGGGTGCTGCGAGGACCAGAGCGACGATTCTCTTCCTGGCGCGCAGCAGGACGGCCGCCTTTGCCGGTACGGGGATTTGGCTTCTGACCGCCCTCCTCATCACGTACGTACATCACTTTTACCTTGCCGCTTTTGCCTTTAAATTCGTCGTTCATCTGTTCCTCCAGCATTGAGAGCGCGAAGATTACCTGATGTGTCGGCGCTTAGCTATCAACTATTGAACCTATTGCTTAATCCAGATTGAGCATAGCATTCAACCTTTTCATAATGTTCACCAATCCTAAGATTTACAGGTCCGGTTTGAGGTGACGATGAATACTGTATGTGCCTCCTGTCAGGCAACTAACCGCGTTCCAGAAGAACGTCTGGCCGACGGAGCCAAATGCGGTCGCTGCGGCGATGCGCTGTTTAGCGGTGAAGTGGTGAATGCCACGGCGGCCACGCTGGATAAATACCTGCAGGACGATCTGCCGGTCGTGGTCGACTTCTGGGCGCCATGGTGCGGCCCGTGCGTGAACTTCGCGCCGGTGTTTAAAGACGTCGCCGACGAGCGGCGCGGCAAAGTGCGCTTCGTGAAAGTGAACACTGAGGCGGAACCTGCACTCAGCACGCGTTTTCGCATCCGCAGCATCCCAACCATTATGCTGTTCAAAAACGGTGAGATGGTGGACATGCTGAACGGTGCGATGCCGAAAGCGCCATTCAACGAATGGCTCGACGAATCACTCTGATCCCCCAGGGCCAGCCACGCGCTGGCCTTGTTTTTGCCCTTCTATTACACTGGCGTTTTTCCCTGTCCGCGATGCTATGTCTGAAAATGCCGTCCTGCGCCTGCGTGCGCAGCGTTTAGCGCGTGCCACGCGCCCGTTTCTCGCCCGAGGCAACCGCGTGCTGCGCTGTCAGCGCTGCCTGCTGCCGCATAAAAACTGTCTGTGCGCGACCCTGCAGCCGCAACAGGCGCGCAGCCGGTTTTGCCTGGTGATGTTTGATACTGAACCAATGAAACCCAGTAATACCGGCCGGCTGATTGCCGACATTCTGCCGGAAACCCAGGCCTTTGGCTGGTCGCGCACCGAGCCCGACGCCGCGCTGCTGGCGGCAGTGCAGACGGCGGATTATCAGCCGATGGTGGTTTTTCCCGGTGCCTACGCCGATGCCGATCGCCAGGTGCTGACCACGCCGCCCACCGGCGGCAAGCCCCCGCTGTTTATTATGCTCGACGGTACCTGGACCGAAGCGCGCAAAATGTTCCGCAAAAGTCCGTGGCTGGATAGCTTTCCGGTGATGTCACTGAATGTGGCGACGCCGTCGCGCTACACGCTGCGCGAAGCCCACGCGCCTGGCCAGCACTGTACCGCCGAAGTGGCCGCCGCGCTGCTGGAACAGGCAGGTGACGCCTCGGCGGCGCAGGCGTTGCAGCAGCACTTTGAACGCTTTCGTCAGGCCTATCTGGCCGGTAAACCCCACCATCCAATACACGCGCAAGCAGATAATTTCTGAAGCTGGCTCGCAGCCTGACATCGACAAATCGGCAACCGGCGTAAAAGCGTTTACAATCATGCCAATCCCGAGAGCAGGAGCGAATGATGAGCCAACGTGGACTGGAAGCGCTGTTACGACCGAAATCAATTGCGGTGCTGGGTGCGTCGATAAAACCGGGCCGCGCTGGCTATCTGATGATGCGCAACCTGCTGGCGGGCGGCTTTGGCGGTCCGGTGTTGCCGGTCACGCCCAAATACAAGGCGGTCAGCGGCGTGCTGGCCTGGCCGGATGTGGCCAGCCTGCCCTTCGCCCCCGATCTGGCGATTATCTGCACCCACGCCAGACGCAATCTGGAACTGTTACAGCAGCTGGGAGAAAAAGGCTGTAAAGCCTGCATCATTCTCTCCGCGCCGGCCAGCCAGCTGGAGGCGCTGAAAGCCTGTGCCAGCCAGTGGCAGATGCGCCTGCTGGGCCCCAACAGTCTGGGCCTGTTAGCCCCCTGGCAGGGGCTGAATGCCAGCTTCTCACCGGTACCGATTGCGAAAGGACGCATCGCCTTTATTTCGCAATCGGCGGCGGTGTCCAACACCATTCTCGACTGGGCGCAACAGCGCAACCTGGGCTTTTCGTGGTTTATCGCACTGGGCGACAGCCTGGATATTGACGTCGACGACCTGCTGGATTTTCTTGCACGCGATGGCAAAACCAGCGCCATTTTGCTCTACCTGGAACACCTGAGCGACGCCCGGCGCTTCGTTTCTGCCTCGCGTAGCGCAGCGCGTAATAAACCGATTCTGGTGATCAAAAGCGGTCGCAGCCATCAGGCACAGGCGATGATCGGCACCGCCAGCGGACTGGATGCCGCCTGGGATGCCGCCATTCAGCGCGCCGGTCTGCTGCGCGTGCAGGACACGCATGAGCTGTTTTCCGCCGTGGAGTCGCTCAGCCACATGCGCCCGCTGCGCGGTGAGCGCCTGATGATTATCAGCAACGGGGCCGCCCCGGCAGCGCTGGCGTTAGATGAACTCTATGCGCGTAACGGCAAGCTGGCGACGCTGGATGAGCCCACGCTGCAGGCGCTGGCGGCCCTGCTGCCGGAGGGCATCGGGCGCGGTAATCCGCTGGATTTGAAAGATCATGCGACGCCCGCGCTGTACGTGGCCTGCGTAACACAGCTGCTCGACAGCCATGAACTGGATGCACTGATGATCATCCATTCACCCAGCGCCGTCTCTCCGGCCAGTGAAACCGCCGCGCAGATTATTGCGGCGGTGGCCGCGCATCCGCGGGGTAAGCAGGTGACGCTGCTGACCAACTGGTGCGGGGAACACTCTTCGCAGGAAGCCCGCCGCGCATTCACCCAGGCTGGCATTCCGACCTGGCGCACGCCAGAAGGTACGGTGACGGCGTTCATGCACCAGGTTGAGTATCGGCGTAACCAGAAACAGCTACGCGAAACGCCAGCGCTGCCGCTGGGCCTGACGCAAAACAGCGCCGAGGCACATCAGCTGCTGCAACAGGCACTGGATAGCGGCATTACCACGCTGGATACGCACGAGGTGCAGCCCATACTGCAGGCTTACGGGCTGGCGACGCTGCCAACCTGGATCGCCAGCGACAGCCAGTCTGCCGCTAAGATTGCCGACCAGATTGGTTATCCGGTGGCGCTCAAGCTACGCTCGCCGGATATTGCGCATAAGTCGGATGTACAGGGCGTGATGCTCTATCTGCGCAGCGCGGCAGAAGTTGAACAGGCAGCAGACGCCATCTTCGATCGCGTGCGTGAAACGCATCCGCAGGCGCGCATTGACGGCCTGCTGGTGCAAAGTATGGCGAACCGCGCCGGTGCACAGGAGTTGCGGGTGGTGGTTGAGCATGACCCGCTGTTTGGCCCGATCATCATGCTGGGCGAAGGCGGTGTGGAGTGGCAACCGGACAAGCAGGCCTCCGTAGCGTTGCCGCCGCTGAATATGACGCTGGCGCGCTATCTGGTGATTCAGGCACTGAAGAGCGGCAAAGTGCGCAGCCGCAGTGCACTGCGACCGCTGGACATCACCGGTCTGAGTCAGCTGCTGGTGCAGGTATCAAACCTGGTGGTCGACTGTCCGGAGATTCAGCGGCTGGATATTCATCCGCTGCTGGCATCCGCCAATACCTTTACCCTGCTGGACGTGACGCTGCAGCTGGCTCCGTTTCATGGCGACAGTGAGGCGCGGCTGGCGATTCGTCCCTATCCGCACCATCTGGAAGAGCAGGTACAGCTTAAAGATGGCCAGCGCTGCCTGTTTAGGCCAATTCTGCCGGAGGATGAACCGCAGCTACGCGCCTTCATCGCCCAGGTCACCAAAGAAGACCTTTACTATCGCTACTTCAGTGAGATCAATGAGTTTACCCACGACGATTTGGCGAACATGACGCAGATCGATTACGACCGGGAGATGGCGATTGTCGCAGTACGCCAGCATAACGGTGCCGATGAGATCATCGGCGTGACGCGCGCGATCTCCGATGCTGACAATATCGACGCAGAATTTTCGGTATTGGTGCGTTCCGACCTGAAGGGTCTGGGCATGGGCAGACGGCTGCTGGAAAAGATGATCCGCTATACACGCGATCACGGCCTGCAACAATTGAACGGTATCACCATGCCGCACAATACCGGCATGATTACCCTGGCGCGAAAACTCAATTTTCGTGTGAATATTCAACTGGATGATGGCATTGTCAGCCTGAATTTACCGCTGGCTGACACCGGCGACCTGGCTGTAGAGAAAGGTAAAAATCCTCCTTAACCGGCCGGTTGATGTTATTATTTACCGTTAGGATCATGATTTGATGGCAAAAGGCCATACAATGAACAGAGAAGAAGTGCACTGTGATGTTGTCTAAATTCAAACGCAATAAACACCAACAACACCTCGCACAGCTGCCTAAACTGTCACAGTCCGTGTCGGATGTGACCACGCTTTACTCGCCCGCCGAGTTTCGTGAAACCCTGCTGACGAAAATTGCTACGGCAGAAAAACGCATCTGCATCGCCGCGCTGTATCTGGAAAATGATGACGGCGGGCGCAGCATCATGCAGGCGCTGTATGCAGCCCGTCAGGCGCGCCCGGAACTGGATGTCAGCATTCTGGTGGACTGGCATCGTGCGCAGCGCGGCCGTATCGGTGCCGCGCGCGGCCTGACGAATGCCGACTGGTATTGCGAAATGGCGGCGCAGCATCCCGATATCGCGATTCCGGTGTATGGCATTCCGGTGAACACCCGTGAAGCGCTCGGTGTTCTGCATCTGAAAGGCTTTATCATTGACGATACGCTGCTCTACAGCGGTGCCAGCCTGAACGATGTTTATCTGCATCAGCATGACAAATACCGTTATGACCGTTATCAGCTGATCCGAAATCCGCAGCTGGCGGACACCATGTTTCAGTGGATTGGTGAGAATCTCAAACATTCTGAGGCCGTTAACCGTCTCGACCAGGCCGAACGTCCCTCCAGCCCGGAAATCAAGAATGAAACCCGCCAGTTTCGCCAGGAGCTGCGCAGCTTCAATTATCAGTTTACCGGTGATGCTGGCAACGAATCACTGGCCGTCACGCCGCTGGTCGGGCTGGGTAAACGTAGCCTGCTGAACAAAACCATCTTCCATTTAATGCCCTGCGCCGAGCGTAAGCTCACGCTGTGCACGCCGTACTTTAACCTGCCGGCCATTCTGGTGCGCAATCTGATCCAGCTGCTGCGTCAGGGCAAAGAGGTCGAGATCATCGTCGGCGATAAAACCGCCAACGATTTCTACATTCCGCCACACGAGCCGTTCAAGATTATCGGTGCGCTGCCCTATCTGTATGAAATCAACCTGCGTCGCTTTCTCAGCCGGTTGCAGTATTACGTCAATAACGGCCAGCTGACGGTACGTTTGTGGAAAGATGGCGACAATAGCTATCACCTGAAAGGCATCTGGGTTGATGACGAATGGATGATGATCACCGGTAATAACCTCAATCCGCGCGCATGGCGACTCGATCTGGAAAATGCGGTGCTGATTCACGATCCGCTCAACCAGCTGGCAGAGCAGCGCGATAAGGAACTGGCGTTGATCCGTCAGCACACCACGGTGGTGAAACATTTCCGCGAGCTGGAGAGCATCTCTGATTATCCGGCTAAGGTGCGTAAGCTGATTCGCCGTCTGCGTCGCATCCGTATCGATCGCCTTATTAGCCGTCTGCTGTAGCCGATGCGTGCGCTCATCCTCTGTGCGGGATTACTGTGTAGCGGATGTGCGCATGTGGCGCAGGACAGCTGGACCGGCCAGGATAAGGCGCAACACTTTTTCTCCTCTGCCGCCCTGGCTGCCGCCGGCAGTGAGATCTCTCAGCATCAACACCAGGGGCGTGGGCAAAATCTGCGCTTCGGCCTGCTCTTTTCGCTAAGCTTCGGCGTAGCCAAAGAAGCCTGGGACAGCCGCCATGCCGGGAGCGGCTGGAGCTGGAAGGATCTCAGCTGGGATGTCGCCGGTGCGGCCAGCGGCATTGCCCTGTGGAACCTGAGCCAGTAGTCACAGTGCAATCCCCTTCCCTTTGCGGTGCAGCATCAGTGATACCAGAAATGCCAGCGCGCCCATTGCCGAGACATACCAGAAGAAGGTGGTTTCGATGTCGTGCTTCTTCAGCAACAGCGCCACGTATTCGGCCGAACCGCCAAAGATAGCATTAGCTACCGCATAGGAAAGCCCTACGCCGAGCGCCCGCACTTCCGGCGGGAACATCTCCGCTTTAAGGATGCCGCTGATCGCAGTGTAGAAACTGGTAATAATCAGCGCCAGCATCACCAGCACGAACGCCAGCCCGCTACTTTGCACATTCTGCAGCAACATCAAAATCGGCACGGTACAGATAGCCGCGCCAGCGCCGAAGATCATCATTGATGCCCGCCGGCCAATCTTATCTGACAGCGCACCCACAATCGGCTGAATCAGCATGAATACCAGCAGCGCGCCGGTCATCAACGCACTGGCGCTGCGCGCATCCATACCCGCCGTGTTCACCAGATATTTCTGCATGTAGGTTGTGAAGGTATAGAAGCTCAGCGATCCGCCAGCGGTAAAGCCAAGCACCATCAGGAAGGCGCGCGAATGGTTACGCAGCAGGCCAAGAATGCTGCCGGCATCGCGATGTTCCCGGTGCTTTTTCTCGGAGGTTTCATTCAGTGAGCGACGCAACCACAGAGCGACCACGGCCAGAACCGCGCCAAGAAAGAACGGAATACGCCAGCCCCAGCTGCGCAGCGCTTCATCACTGAGGATTTGTTGCAGCACCACGACCGTCAGCACGGCTAACAGCTGACCGCCAATCAGGGTGACGTACTGGAACGACGCGTAGAAGCCTTTGCGCCCTTCCAGTGCCACCTCACTCATGTAGGTAGCGCTGGTACCATATTCACCGCCCACCGATAAGCCCTGAAACATGCGCGCCAGCAGTAAAATCACCGGTGCCGCAATGCCTATTTCGCCATAGCCGGGTAAACAGGCGATGACCAGAGAACCAAAACACATCATGCATACCGAGATCAGCATCGAACTTTTTCGGCCGTGACGGTCCGCGATGTAGCCGAATAGCCAGCCACCGATAGGACGCATTAAGAAGCCCGCCGCAAAAACGCCGGCCGTTTGCAGCAGCTGGGTGGTAGTGTCGCCGGCCGGGAAAAATACATGGGCAAAATAGAGCGAGAAGAACGAGTAGACGTAGAAATCAAACCATTCGACCAGATTGCCGGACGACGCGCCGACAATGGCCCAGATGCGTTGTTTACTGACGGCTGCCGCTTCCGGCTGGGCCGATTTTTGTTGTAAGTCGGTCATCTTTTACCTCATTTCCTTGCGAAGAACATCGCTAAAGCAATGAGTAAAGCATCTGAGGGCGGCGCGGGGGAATCAGAGCCCGTTCAGGATGACAAAATGTGACAGAGCTGGAGTTTTAGGGAGAGATTTTGCAAGGGGTGAAGTGGATTTAGCGATCGCCAGACGTAAAAAAGCCCCGGACTCTCGTCCGGGGCTTTTTTACTTATTTGATGCCTGGCAGTTCCCTACTCTCGCATGGGGAGGCCCCACACTACCATCGGCGCTACGGCGTTTCACTTCTGAGTTCGGCATGGGGTCAGGTGGGACCACCGCGCTGTTGCCGCCAGGCAAATTCTGTTTTCGTCCGCGTCTTTCGCGCTCTGACTGCGTTGCCCCGCTCGCGCCGCTCAGTCACATACTCGTGTATGCTCCTTCACGTCGTCTCGCGTGCCGCCTTGTCACAGCACAAAATCCACTGGACGTAATCCGGTGAACAAAGCTGAAAATTCTTTCGGTCTCTCGGACCAAAACGCCTCTGGCGTTGTAAGGTTAAGCCTCACGGGTCATTAGTACCGGTTAGCTCAACGCATCGCTGCGCTTACACACCCGGCCTATCAACGTCGTCGTCTTCAACGTCCCTTCAGGACCCTTAAAGGGTCAGGGAGAACTCATCTCGGGGCAAGTTTCGTGCTTAGATGCTTTCAGCACTTATCTCTTCCGCACTTAGCTACCGGGCAGTGCCATTGGCATGACAACCCGAACACCAGCGGTGCGTTCACTCCGGTCCTCTCGTACTAGGAGCAACCCCCCTCAATTCTCCAGCGCCCACGGCAGATAGGGACCGAACTGTCTCACGACGTTCTAAACCCAGCTCGCGTACCACTTTAAACGGCGAACAGCCGTACCCTTGGGACCTACTTCAGCCCCAGGATGTGATGAGCCGACATCGAGGTGCCAAACACCGCCGTCGATATGAACTCTTGGGCGGTATCAGCCTGTTATCCCCGGAGTACCTTTTATCCGTTGAGCGATGGCCCTTCCATTCAGAACCACCGGATCACTATGACCTGCTTTCGCACCTGCTCGAGCCGTCACTCTCGCAGTCAAGCTGGCTTATGCCATTGCACTAACCTCCTGATGTCCGACCAGGATTAGCCAACCTTCGTGCTCCTCCGTTACGCTTTGGGAGGAGACCGCCCCAGTCAAACTACCCACCAGACACTGTCCGCAGCCCGGATTACGGGCCTACGTTAGAACATCAAACATTAAAGGGTGGTATTTCAAGGTTGGCTCCACGCAGACTGGCGTCCACGCTTCAAAGCCTCCCACCTATCCTACACATCAAGGCTCAATGTTCAGTGTCAAGCTATAGTAAAGGTTCACGGGGTCTTTCCGTCTTGCCGCGGGTACACTGCATCTTCACAGCGATTTCAATTTCACTGAGTCTCGGGTGGAGACAGCCTGGCCATCATTACGCCATTCGTGCAGGTCGGAACTTACCCGACAAGGAATTTCGCTACCTTAGGACCGTTATAGTTACGGCCGCCGTTTACCGGGGCTTCGATCAAGAGCTTCTCCTTGCGGATAACCCCATCAATTAACCTTCCGGCACCGGGCAGGCGTCACACCGTATACGTCCACTTTCGTGTTTGCACAGTGCTGTGTTTTTAATAAACAGTTGCAGCCAGCTGGTATCTTCGACTGGCCTCGGCTCCGGGAGCAAGTCCCTTCACCTACGCGCCAGCGTGCCTTCTCCCGAAGTTACGGCACCATTTTGCCTAGTTCCTTCACCCGAGTTCTCTCAAGCGCCTTGGTATTCTCTACCTGACCACCTGTGTCGGTTTGGGGTACGATTTCGTGTTACCTGGAGCTTAGAGGCTTTTCCTGGAAGCAGGGCATCAGTTACTTCACCGCCGTGGCGGCTCGTCATCACGCCTCAGTGTTAAAGAAGACCGGATTTGCCTGGTCTTCACACCTGCACGCTTAAACCGGGACAACCGTCGCCCGGATAACCTAGCCTTCTCCGTCCCCCCTTCGCAGTAACACCAAGTACAGGAATATTAACCTGTTTCCCATCGACTACGCTTTTCAGCCTCGCCTTAGGGGTCGACTCACCCTGCCCCGATTAACGTTGGACAGGAACCCTTGGTCTTCCGGCGAGCGGGCTTTTCACCCGCTTTATCGTTACTTATGTCAGCATTCGCACTTCTGATACCTCCAGCGTGCCTCACAGCACACCTTCAGCGGCTTACAGAACGCTCCCCTACCCAACAACACATAGTGTCGCTGCCGCAGCTTCGGTGCATGGTTTAGCCCCGTTACATCTTCCGCGCAGGCCGACTCGACCAGTGAGCTATTACGCTTTCTTTAAATGATGGCTGCTTCTAAGCCAACATCCTGGCTGTCTGTGCCTTCCCACATCGTTTCCCACTTAACCATGACTTTGGGACCTTAGCTGGCGGTCTGGGTTGTTTCCCTCTTCACGACGGACGTTAGCACCCGCCGTGTGTCTCCCGTGATAACATTCTCCGGTATTCGCAGTTTGCATCGGGTTGGTAAGCCGGGATGGCCCCCTAGCCGAAACAGTGCTCTACCCCCGGAGATGAGTTCACGAGGCGCTACCTAAATAGCTTTCGGGGAGAACCAGCTATCTCCCGGTTTGATTGGCCTTTCACCCCCAGCCACAAGTCATCCGCTAATTTTTCAACATTAGTCGGTTCGGTCCTCCAGTTAGTGTTACCCAACCTTCAACCTGCCCATGGCTAGATCACCGGGTTTCGGGTCTATACCCTGCAACTTAACGCCCAATTAAGACTCGGTTTCCCTTCGGCTCCCCTATGCGGTTAACCTTGCTACAGAATATAAGTCGCTGACCCATTATACAAAAGGTACGCAGTCACCTAACAAGTAGGCTCCCACTGCTTGTACGTACACGGTTTCAGGTTCTGTTTCACTCCCCTCGCCGGGGTTCTTTTCGCCTTTCCCTCACGGTACTGGTTCACTATCGGTCAGTCAGGAGTATTTAGCCTTGGAGGATGGTCCCCCCATATTCAGACAGGATACCACGTGTCCCGCCCTACTCGTCGGACTCACAACTCATGCATCTTCGTGTACGGGGCTGTCACCCGGTATCGCGCGACTTTCCAGACGCTTCCACTGATGCACAAGCTGATTCAGGTCCTGGGCTGCTCCCCGTTCGCTCGCCGCTACTGGGGGAATCTCGGTTGATTTCTTTTCCTCGGGGTACTTAGATGTTTCAGTTCCCCCGGTTCGCCTCGTTAACCTATGTATTCAGTTAACGATGATGCACAGAGTGCACCGGGTTTCCCCATTCGGACATCGACGGCTGTAGCGGTTCATATCACCTTACCGTCGCTTTTCGCAGATTAGCACGTCCTTCATCGCCTCTGACTGCCAGGGCATCCACCGTGTACGCTTAGTCGCTTAACCTCACAACCCACAGGCGTTTTGCAACGCTGCAGACTGCAAGCATTTGAGAGACCCGAACACATCGTAAATTTCATTCTTATTACGGAGAATGAACACGACGTGTCGTTTCAATTTTCAGCTTGTTCCGGATTGTTAAAGAGCAATAACTTCGCAATGCATTCAGTAAATGCATTCTGAAGTTGTATCAACGCGGGTTCGTTGATGGTGGAGCTAAGCGGGATCGAACCGCTGACCTCCTGCGTGCAAGGCAGGCGCTCTCCCAGCTGAGCTATAGCCCCGATGAGTGTTGTAAAACGCATGAGTACCAAGGAGAATCATTTTTCAGGCAAGGCGCAGTGTCGCGACGCATAGTCTTCTATGCGAGCGGCGCTGTAACGCAGCATGAGAAATGATTTGGTAGGCCTGAGTGGACTTGAACCACCGACCTCACCCTTATCAGGGGTGCGCTCTAACCACCTGAGCTACAAGCCTGCAGGCGTTTTACGCTCTTCTCTAAAGTTCATCAGACAATCTGTGTGAGCACTTCGCGGGAAGGTATCTTCAGGTAAGGAGGTGATCCAACCGCAGGTTCCCCTACGGTTACCTTGTTACGACTTCACCCCAGTCATGAATCACAAAGTGGTAAGCGCCCTCCCGAAGGTTAAGCTACCTACTTCTTTTGCAACCCACTCCCATGGTGTGACGGGCGGTGTGTACAAGGCCCGGGAACGTATTCACCGTAGCATTCTGATCTACGATTACTAGCGATTCCGACTTCATGGAGTCGAGTTGCAGACTCCAATCCGGACTACGACGCACTTTATGAGGTCCGCTTGCTCTCGCGAGGTCGCTTCTCTTTGTATGCGCCATTGTAGCACGTGTGTAGCCCTGGCCGTAAGGGCCATGATGACTTGACGTCATCCCCACCTTCCTCCGGTTTATCACCGGCAGTCTCCTTTGAGTTCCCGGCCGAGCCGCTGGCAACAAAGGATAAGGGTTGCGCTCGTTGCGGGACTTAACCCAACATTTCACAACACGAGCTGACGACAGCCATGCAGCACCTGTCTCAGAGTTCCCGAAGGCACCAAAGCATCTCTGCTAAGTTCTCTGGATGTCAAGGCCAGGTAAGGTTCTTCGCGTTGCATCGAATTAAACCACATGCTCCACCGCTTGTGCGGGCCCCCGTCAATTCATTTGAGTTTTAACCTTGCGGCCGTACTCCCCAGGCGGTCGACTTAACGCGTTAGCTCCGGAAGCCACGCCTCAAGGGCACAACCTCCAAGTCGACATCGTTTACGGCGTGGACTACCAGGGTATCTAATCCTGTTTGCTCCCCACGCTTTCGCACCTGAGCGTCAGTCTTCGTCCAGGGGGCCGCCTTCGCCACCGGTATTCCTCCAGATCTCTACGCATTTCACCGCTACACCTGGAATTCTACCCCCCTCTACGAGACTCAAGCCTGCCAGTTTCAAATGCAGTTCCCAGGTTAAGCCCGGGGATTTCACATCTGACTTAACAGACCGCCTGCGTGCGCTTTACGCCCAGTAATTCCGATTAACGCTTGCACCCTCCGTATTACCGCGGCTGCTGGCACGGAGTTAGCCGGTGCTTCTTCTGCGGGTAACGTCAATCGGCGAGGTTATTAACCTCACCGCCTTCCTCCCCGCTGAAAGTACTTTACAACCCGAAGGCCTTCTTCATACACGCGGCATGGCTGCATCAGGCTTGCGCCCATTGTGCAATATTCCCCACTGCTGCCTCCCGTAGGAGTCTGGACCGTGTCTCAGTTCCAGTGTGGCTGGTCATCCTCTCAGACCAGCTAGGGATCGTCGCCTAGGTGAGCCATTACCCCACCTACTAGCTAATCCCATCTGGGCACATCCGATGGTGTGAGGCCCGAAGGTCCCCCACTTTGGTCTTGCGACGTTATGCGGTATTAGCTACCGTTTCCAGTAGTTATCCCCCTCCATCGGGCAGTTTCCCAGACATTACTCACCCGTCCGCCACTCGCCACCCAAAGAGCAAGCTCTTCTGTGCTGCCGTTCGACTTGCATGTGTTAGGCCTGCCGCCAGCGTTCAATCTGAGCCATGATCAAACTCTTCAATTTAAAGTTTGATTTGCTGCAACCAGTGCAGCGATGCTCTGTGAATTAAACTTCGTAATGAATTACGTGTTCACTCAGCAAAGACTTGATATTTTTTACGTCCGGAGACGCTGATATCAATCCTGCGAGTGCCCACACAGATTGTCTGATAAATTGTTAAAGAGCGGTGCGACGCGGCGTTCGGCCTGCTGTCGCGAGGTGGCGTATATTACGCTTTCCTCCCTCAGAGTCAAACACTTTTTTTTCAGCGTTTTTCTCCGGCGGGGTGAATCGCTTCACGCCCTGCTGAGCCGCCTGCGTTGCCGCTTTGCCGTCTCAGTGGTGGCGCATTATAGGGACTTCGTTTCGCCTGACAAGCGCTAATTTGCAGTTTTTGTGCGACCGCTCACTTTCCAGGCAACACGTTGCAAAAACCAGCTGATTCTTGCGAAACAGCATAAAAAAACGGGCCCTGAGGCCCGTTTTTGTCACGTTGCGTTATTGGTGCGCGACGATGGCATCGTCCTGCACATCCATTTCGATGGTTTTTCCCGGAACCAGCGCGCCAGACAAAATCTTCTGCGCCAGCGGGTTTTCAATCTGCTGCTGGATGGCCCGTTTCAATGGCCGCGCGCCGTAAACCGGATCGTAACCATTTTCGCCCAGCAGTTTCAGCGCCGCGTCGGAAATGTGCAGCTGATAACCGCGCTCTTCCAGACGCTGATACAGCCGCTGCAGCTGAATCTGCGCAATCGAGGCAATATGTTTTTCACCCAGCGGATGGAATACCACCACCTCATCAATACGGTTGATAAACTCCGGACGGAAATGGTGTCCGACGACCGTCATCACCACATCTTTCATTTCCGCGTAATCAAGCGCGCCGAAACGTTCCTGAATCAGATCCGAACCGAGGTTAGATGTCATGATCACCACGGTATTGCGGAAGTCCACGGTGCGCCCCTGACCATCGGTCAGACGCCCGTCGTCCAGTACCTGCAGCAGAATGTTGAATACATCCGGATGCGCTTTTTCCACCTCATCCAGCAAAATCACCGAATAAGGGCGACGACGCACCGCCTCTGTCAGGTAACCGCCCTCTTCATAACCAACGTAGCCCGGAGGTGCCCCGACCAGACGCGACACCGAATGTTTCTCCATGAATTCCGACATATCGATACGCACCATCGCGTCGTCGCTATCGAACAGAAAATTAGCCAGCGCCTTACACAACTCGGTTTTACCGACACCGGTCGGTCCAAGAAACAGGAACGATCCGATTGGCCGGTTCGGGTCAGACAAGCCCGCGCGGCTACGGCGAATGGCGTTCGATACCGCTTCAACCGCTTCGTCCTGGCCGATAACCCGGGCATGCAGCTCCTGCTCCATCCGCAACAGTTTATCGCGCTCGCCTTCCATCATGCGGGCCACCGGAATACCGGTCCAGCGCGCCAGCACATCGGCGATCTCGACATCCGTTACGCGGTTGCGTAACAGCTTCATGGTTTTACCTTCAGCCTGCGTGGCGCTTGCCAGCTGTTTTTCCAGCTCCGGAATTTTGCCGTATTGCAGTTCCGACATCTGGCCAAGGTCACCCACACGCCGAGCCTGCTCCATAGCCAGACGCGCCTGCTCCAGCTCGGCTTTGATGTTTTGCGTGCCGGTCAGCGAGGCTTTTTCCGCTTTCCACTCTTCTTCGAGCTCAGCATATTCGCGCTCTTTCTGATCCAGCTCGCTTTCCAGCATCTCCAGACGCTTAACGCTGGCATCATCCGATTCTTTCTTCAGCGCCTGCTGCTCCAGTTTGAGCTGGATGATACGCCGTTCGAGACGATCGAGCGGTTCCGGCTTGGAGTCAATCTGCAAACGAATACTCGACGCCGCCTCATCAATCAGGTCGATGGCTTTGTCCGGCAACTGGCGATCGGCAATATAGCGGTGCGACAACGTTGCCGCAGCGACAATCGCCGGATCGGTAATTTGCACATGGTGATGCAGCTCATAACGCTCTTTCAGGCCACGCAGAATGGCGATGGTGTCTTCCACGCTCGGTTCGGCGACGAACACTTTCTGGAAACGGCGCTCCAGCGCGGCATCCTTCTCAATGTACTGGCGATATTCATCCAGCGTGGTGGCACCCACGCAGTGCAGTTCACCGCGTGCCAGCGCCGGCTTCAGCATGTTGCCGGCATCCATCGCGCCGTCGGCTTTGCCTGCGCCGACCATGGTATGCAGCTCATCGATAAACAGAATGACGTTGCCTTCCTGCTTGGCGAGGTCGTTCAGTACGCCTTTCAGGCGCTCTTCAAACTCGCCGCGATATTTCGCGCCGGCCACCAGCGCGCCCATATCCAGCGCCAGTACGCGCCGGCCTTTCAGCCCTTCCGGCACTTCGCCGTTAATGATGCGCTGCGCCAGCCCTTCAACGATGGCGGTTTTACCGACGCCCGGTTCACCGATAAGCACCGGGTTGTTTTTGGTACGGCGCTGCAATACCTGAATGGTGCGGCGAATCTCTTCGTCACGCCCGATAACCGGATCTAACTTGCCGAGCTCAGCGCGCTCCGTCAGATCGATGGTGTATTTTTTCAAAGCCTGGCGCTGATCTTCAGCCCCCTGATCGTTCACGTTTTCCCCTCCCCGCAGTTGCTCGATGGCCTTAGCGAGTTTGTCCGCCGTGGCACCGGCAGACTTCAGTAAGTCCGCCAGCGAGCCGCGCGATTCGAGGGCCGCCAGAACAAATAATTCAGATGAAATAAAGTTGTCGCCGCGCTTTTGCGCCAGCTTGTCGCACAGATTCAGTACACGGACCAAATCCGCTGATGGCTGAACGTCGCCGTCGGTCCCTTCGACCTGTGGCAAACGATTGATGGCTTGTTCGATGCTGGTACGCAGGCTAGCGACATCCGCCCCCGCCGCGCTGAGCAGCGGACGTACCGATCCACCCTCCTGGTTGAGCAGCGCGCTCATCAGGTGCAGGGGTTCGATGAATTGATTATCGTGTCCCAGAGCAAGGGACTGTGCATCGGCCAGGGCCAACTGGAATTTGTTGGTAAGACGATCCAGACGCATGATTCCTCCCATTACAGGTCAAAATGCTACTGGAGATTAAATGAGGTCATCCCTCAAATTTTCAAGGTTAATGACCTGAGTTGTGAGCAAAAAATACGCTTACTGGATCGTCTTGCGGCGTAAGGTTATCTCAGCCAAATCAAAGTTGCCATACGCCCGGTGATTCCGTCGCGTCGGAAGGAGAAAAAATCGGCGCTTTCCTGATAGGTGCAGCGCGCGTCAGCCGTGACAGATCGCACGCCAGCGGCCTGCAGACGCTGGGTTGCCAGCAGCCAGATATCGGCAAAATATTTCTCACCGGCCGGGCGAAAAGCCGCATCGGCAGCGGCATCCTGCGCCAGGAACGCACTGCGCACCTCGGCCCCCACTTCAAATGCCTGCGGACCAATCGCCGGACCGAGCCAGGCATGAATCTCGCTCTCCGGGCAGTGAAACTGTGCCAGCGTCTGCTCCAGCACCCCATGACACAACCCGCGCCAGCCGGCATGTGCCGCGGCAACTTCGCTGCCATCATGGCTGCAAAACAGCACCGGCAGGCAGTCGGCGGTCATCACTGCACACACGACGCCGCTTTCCCGCGTTATCACCGCATCGGCACGCGGCACGGCCGCAGCCGCCGGCAGACGCGCCACCGTCTGGCCGTGTACCTGCTCCAGCCACTGCGGCATCGCCGGTAGCGCCAGTTGCTCGACCACGCGCTGACGATTGTGCATCACGCAATCCGCCTCGTCCCCGACGTGCGCGCCAAGGTTGAGGGAATCCCATGGCGCAGTGCTAACGCCGCCGTGCCGCGTGGTCGAATAAGCCTGCACGCGCGCCGGCGCTGGCCACTGCGGCACGATCCAGTCACTCATAGCCAGTCCAGCTGATCGCGGAACTCGTCGGTATCGGCTTTCAGTGCCTCAATCAGATCAACCATGTCCTGCGGCAATGACGCGTGCCACTCCATCTCAATCCCGGTGATCGGATGATAAAGACGCAGCATAGTGGCGTGCAGCGCCTGGCGGTCAAAACCGCGCAGCGTACTGATAAAAGCCTCAGAAGCGCCCTTTGGCGGACGCGGACGACCACCGTACAGCGGATCGCCCACCAGCGGATGATTAATGTGCGCCATGTGCACGCGAATCTGGTGAGTACGGCCGGTTTCCAGGCGCAGGCGTAAGCGCGTATGGGCGCGGAAATGCTCCATGATGCGATAGTGCGTGGTGGCCGGTTTACCCATCGGATGCACCGCCATGTGGGTACGCTTGGTAGAGTGACGCGCCATCGGCTCATTCACCGTACCGCCGGCGGTCATGGTGCCAATCGCCACCGCTTCATATTCACGGGTGATTTCACGCAGCTGCAGCGTTTCAACCAGATGCGTCTGCGCTGGTACCGTTTTGGCCACCACCATCAGTCCGGTGGTATCTTTATCCAGACGGTGCACGATGCCGGCGCGCGGCACGTCGGCAATCGCCGGATAGTGATAAAGCAGCGCATTCAGTACCGTGCCGTCCGGATTACCGGCGCCAGGGTGGACCACTAAGTCGCGCGGTTTGTTGATCACCAGGATGTGGTCATCTTCATAAACAATATCCAGCGGAATATTTTGCGCTTCCCAGCGCTGCTCCTCTTCGATCTCGGCATCAATCGCCACCCGCTCACCGCCGAGTACTTTCTCTTTCGGTTTATCGATGATGGTGCCGTTGACGCTGACCCGACGCTCAAGGATCCACTCTTTTATGCGGGAACGTGAATAATCAGGGAACAATTCCGCCAAAGTCTGATCTAAGCGTTGTCCAAGCTGTGCTTCGGACACCGTTGCGGTGAGTTGAACTTGTTGTGCCATATACAGCTTCTTCGTTAACGTTGGGTTTTCACGGCGATGCCGTTTAATATAATGTGCTATCGTACTGGTCATTACCGGGAGCTATACGGACAGCTTCCGCCATAACACTTTGAGGATAATCATTTCGTCATGACGCGTATGAAACATCTGGTGGCTGCTGCCACACTGAGCCTGGCACTGGTGGGCTGTTCCGGCTCATCGGACCCGGTCCCGGACAGCCCGCCGTCTGAAATTTACGCCACAGCGCAGCAAAAGCTGCAGGACGGTAACTTTAAAGCGGCGATTAAGCAACTGGAAGCGCTGGATAACCGTTATCCGTTTGGTCCTTACTCGCAGCAAGTGCAGCTGGATTTGATCTACGCGTACTACAAAAATGCCGATCTGCCACTGGCGCAAGCCGCCATTTCCCGCTTTATGCGCCTGAACCCGACGCACCCTAACATTGATTACGTGATCTATATGAAGGGCCTGACGGACATGGCACTGGATGATTCCGCGCTGCAGGGCTTCTTCGGGATCGATCGTTCCGACCGCGATCCTACCCATGCGCGTGATGCATTCCGTGACTTCTCTCAGCTACTGCGCGGCTATCCGAACAGCCAGTACGCGGCAGATGCGCAGAAACGTCTGACGTTCCTGAAAGATCGCCTGGCGAAGTATGAGCTCTCCGTGGCGCAATTCTATACCAAGCGCGGTGCCTATGTCGCCGTTGTTAATCGGGTTGAAGGTATGATGCGCGATTATCCGGACACCCAGGCCACGCGTGACGCGCTGCCGTTGATGGAAAATGCCTATCGCCAGCTGCAGCTGACGACGGAAGCCGACAAAGTCGCGAAAATCATTGCGGCGAATAGCGCGTCCTGATTTTCGTGCCATTAAAAAAGCAGCCGCTGTGGCTGCTTTTTTTGGTCAGAAAACCGTCTGAAACGGATTTTTCCGCTACGGTTAACTCATCAATCTTGCCCCTATCCCCGCTGTGCATCAAGCTTTTTTCGCCCTTTTCCCGGCCTTTCTCACAATTCGCTGGCATTGACAAAAAGTGACATTCCAATGTGATCCAGATCACACATTTTCCTGATTTGCGCGGTATGCTGGTCCTACCCAGACGGAAATGACAGAGAGGTTTAACTATGATTCTGAACATTACCAGCAAACAAATGGAAATCACTGCGGCTATCCGCAACCATGTCGAAGACCGTCTCGCCAAGCTGGAAAAATGGCAAACCCACCTGATAAATCCGCACATTGTGTTATCGAAAGAGCCGAAAGAATTTGTGGCCGATGCCACCATTAACACACCAAACGGCACGCTGGTCGCCAGCGCGAAACACGATGATATGTATACGGCCATCAATGACCTGATCGCCAAGCTGGAGCGCCAGCTAAATAAAGCACAGCACAAGCCTGAAGCACGGCGCGCCACCAGCAGTGTTAAAGATTTCACCCCTGCCGGGTAATTTATCGCTATTCAGCAACGCGCCTGCGGGCGCGTTTTTTATTGACAGCTTTTAAGCTGTGCGGTTACTCTCAGTCCACTTTATTGCCGGAATTGATCATGAAACTGCTGCCGTTCTTCTTCGCATTCTTTTTTACCTTCCCCTGATTGGGAGGCGATTCGTCGTGTGAAAATGAATGCGAAGACGAACAACAAAGCCTCCCAACCGGGAGGCTTTTTTATTGGACATTTTACAGGTGAGCCCTATGAATCCCGAGAATCCGCTGCTGGCGTTACGCGATAAGATCAGCGCCGTCGATGCCAGGCTGTTAACGCTGCTGGCTGAACGGCGCGCGCTGGCCGTTGAGGTAGCGCAGGCTAAGCTGGCCACCCATCGCCCGATTCGTGACGTCGAGCGCGAACGCGCCCTGCTGGAAAACCTCATCGCGCTGGGTAAAAAACATCAGCTGGATGCGCACTACATCACGCGCCTGTTTCAGTTAGTGATTGAGGATTCGGTGCTGACCCAGCAGGCGCTGCTGCAGAAAAACCTGAATCATCCACATGCGCACGCGCCGCGCATCGCCTTCCTCGGCCCAAAAGGCTCCTATTCGCACCTTGCCGCCCGTAAATACGCCACGCGCCACTTCGATTCGATGGTGGAAATGGGGTGTCTGAAATTCCACGACATCATTCAGCAGGTTGAAAGCGGTCAGGCGGATTACGCGGTGATGCCGATTGAGAACACCAGTTCCGGCTCGATCAATGATGTATACGATCTGCTGCAGCAAACGTCGCTGTCGATCGTCGGCGAGCTGACCATTCCTATCGAACACTGCGTGCTGGTCAGCGGTAATACCGATTTGCAGCAGATTGAAACCGTGTATAGCCATCCGCAGCCGTTCCAGCAGTGCAGCCAGTTCATCAACCGCTTCCCGCAGTGGAAAATCGAATATACCGAGAGCACGGCGGCGGCGATGGAGAAAGTAGCCGCGATGAACTCGCCGCACGTGGCCGCGCTGGGCAGTGAAGCCGGCGGTGAGCTGTATGGTCTGCAAGTGCTGGAGCGCAACCTGGCGAATCAGCAGCAGAACCATACCCGCTTCATTGTGCTCGCGCGTAAACCGATTGAAGTCTCCAGCCAGGTGCCGGCCAAAACCACGCTGATTATGGCGACGGGCCAGCAGGCCGGCGCGCTGGTTGAAGCACTGCTGGTGTTGCGTAATCACAATCTGATCATGAGCAAGCTGGAAAACCGGCCAATCAATGGTAACCCTTGGGAAGAGATGTTTTACATTGATGTGCAGGGCAATCTGCAGTCGGAGAACATGCAGCAGGCGCTGGAAGAACTGCGCGCGCTCACGCGTTCACTGAAGGTGCTGGGCTGTTATCCCGGTGAGAACGTGGTACCGGTAGAACCGCGTCTGTAAATCAAAAAGGCATCCTCGCGGATGCCTTAATCATTACTGGCGACTGTCGTTGGCGGAGCGCAGCATGCTGCGGCTCTCGACAAGGAAGCGTTTCGCGTAGTCACCAAACCAGTGTTCCACACGCTCAAAGCTGTTGATGAACGCCTGTTTATCGCCCTGCTCCAGCAGCGTGATGGCTTCACCAAAACGCTGATAGTAGCGTTTAATCAGCGCCAGATTACTTTCCGACGACATGATAATGTCGGCGTACAGCTGCGGGTCCTGCGCAAACAGCCGCCCCACCATCGCCAGTTCGAGGCGATAGATAGGCGAGGACAGCGCCAGCAGTTGATCCAGATTGACGTTCTCTTCCGCCAGATGCAAACCATAAGCAAACGTGGCGAAGTGGCGCAGCGCCTGAATGAACGCCATGTTCTGATCGTGCTCAACCGCACTGATGCGGTGTAAGCGCGCGCCCCACACCTGAATCTGCTCCAGGAACCACTGATAGGCTTCCGGCTGACGGCCATCGCACCATACCACCACCTGCTTCGCCAGGCTGCCGCTGTCCGGACCGAACATCGGATGCAGTCCCAGTACCGGACCGCTGTGTGCCGCCAGCATCGCCTGCAGCGGACGGTTCTTCACCGACGCCAGATCCACCAGAATGCAGTCATCAGGCAGCGCTGGCAGATCGGCAATGATCTGTTCGGTCAGATGGATCGGCACGCTGATGATCACCATGCCCGCATCGTGCAGCAGTTCATCCGCGCGCGGCCAGTCATCTTTATCGAGAATACGCACCTGATAACCGGAGAGCGTCAGCATCTTCTCGAACAGACGTCCCATCTGACCGCCGCCGCCGACAATCACCACCGGACGCAGTTCAGGACACAGCGTTTTGAAGCCTTTGTCATTTTCATGCGCATAGGATTCACGCATCAGACGACGCAGTACATCTTCGATCAGGTCCGGCGACACGCCGAGCGCTTCCGCTTCCTGACGACGCGAAGCCAGCATACTGGCCTCGCGCTCAGGCACATAAATAGGTAAACCGTAGCGGCTTTTGACTTCGCCGACTTCGGCCACCAGCGCCAGTCGTTTCGCCAGCAGCCCCAGCAGGGCTTTATCTACTTCATCAATTTGATCGCGCAGCGCGGTCAGTTCAGCCACCATGACTCATTACACCTCGTGTGACAGACGCGCCGACAGCACTCCCTGCAGATCCTGATGGATTTCACGCAGCAAAGTTTCAGTGGTTTCCCAGTTGATGCAGGCATCAGTGACGGAAACCCCGTACTTCATCTCGCTACGCGGTTGCTCAGAAGACTGGTTGCCTTCGTGAATATTACTTTCCAGCATCAGGCCAATGATGGAGCGGTTTCCATCTTTAATCTGCGCGATAGCCGATTCGGCTACGCCAGGCTGACGGCGATAGTCTTTGTTAGAATTGCCATGGCTGCAATCTATCATTAAGGCCGGACGCAGTCCCGCTTTCAGCATCTCTTTTTCGCACTGCGCGACATCTTCCGGGCCGTAGTTTGGCGCTTTGCCGCCGCGCAGAATCACGTGACCGTCCGGGTTGCCCTGGGTTTGCAGCAGGCACACCTGACCGGCCTGGTTAATGCCGACAAAGCGGTGCGGCATCGCGGCGGCGCGCATGGCGTTGATTGCGGTGCCGAGGCTGCCATCGGTGCCGTTTTTGAAACCCACCGGCATCGACAGGCCAGACGCCATTTCACGGTGCGTCTGCGATTCGGTGGTACGCGCCCCAATCGCCGACCAGCTAAACAGATCGCCGAGGTATTGCGGGCTATTGGGGTCGAGCGCTTCGGTGGCCAGCGGCAGGCCCATTTCCACAAGATTGACCAGCAGCTGACGCGCAATGTGCAGGCCGGCTTCCATATCAAACGAGTTGTTCATGTAAGGATCGTTGATTAACCCTTTCCAGCCGACGGTGGTACGGGGTTTTTCAAAATAGACGCGCATAACGATATACAGCTGATCCTTCAACTGTGCAGAGAGTGTTTGTAACTGACGAGCGTAATCCAGTGCGGCTTCGGAATCGTGGATCGAGCAGGGACCGCACACCACCAGCAGACGCGGATCGCGACCCGCGATGATATCCGCGATGGTCTGGCGGGAAGCGGCAATTTGCGCTTCCTGCGCCGCAGTCAGCGGGAACTTCGCTTTCAGTTCCTGTGGCGTAATTAAAATCTGTTCGTCGGCGATATGCACATTGTTCAGCGCGTCTTTTTGCATGATGGCGATCCTTTTTCACTCGTTATGCGGTTTTACGATCCTCACTGAGGATGACGCTTACTTTACCACATCATGTAAATCATGCAATCCATGCATGTACACTTTTATTACCACCCCCTTTTGAACCACAAAATAAAAGTAATTTAAAATATATAAATCATGCATTTAACAACATGATGGTCTGTAAGACCCATCAAACACCTATGTAAAGTTATAATTACACCCATCTGGCCAGGCCAGATGTTTTTTCCTTACGATATCGCTAACATGCTGTTATCCATTTAATTAGTTCAGGATCGCTCTATGTCCATCCCTGAAGTCGCCCTGCGTCCCTTTATTCTGCAGGATGCTGAAGCGTTTACGCATGCCGTTAATCAGTCTCTGAACAGCCTGCTGCCGTGGATGGTATGGGCACACACAGATTACAGCGTCGATGAAGCCGTGAGCTGGATCAATTTCACCCATCTGCAGCGTCAAAAGGGTGAAGCTGAAGAGTTCGCGATTGTCGATGGCAACGATCGATTGCTGGGCGGTGCTGGCTTACGTTATGCGCGCCAGCCCGGCGAGTTCAGCGCGCTGGGCTACTGGGTTCGCAGCGAGGCGCAGCAACAGGGCGTTGCCCGCCGGGCGGTGGCACAGCTGGTGAATCTGGCGTTCGCCCAGCCACACATAACTGTGCTGGAGATTCTTGCTGCAGAAGAGAATCACGCCAGCCGCGCCGTGGCCCTGCGCAGCGGCTTCTCGTTTGTGGATTACCGCTACGGGTTGATTGTGCTGGAGAGCGGTCCGGTCAACACGGCGATCTATCACCTCAGACGCCCATAAAAAAAGGGGCTGGCCTTATGGCCAACCCCTTGTTTGCTATTAACTTTGGGATGTCGCTTACGCGCCAAGACGCTCTTTGATACGAGCTGACTTACCGGTACGCTCACGCAGGTAGTACAGTTTGGCTTTACGCACAGCACCACGACGTTTGACAGTAATGCTGTCAATTACCGGAGAGTGAGTCTGGAAGACACGCTCAACGCCTTCGCCGTTAGAAATCTTGCGAACAGTGAATGCAGAGTGCAGACCGCGGTTACGAATAGCGATAACCACGCCCTCGAATGCCTGCAGACGTTTCTTAGAACCTTCAACGACCCATACTTTCACTTCCACGGAATCACCCGGACGGAAGGAAGGTACGTCCTGTTTCATCTGCTCTTGTTCAAGTTGCTTGATAATGTTGCTCATAATTAAATCTCTTATCCTGGGTAAACTGATAGTCAGGGAAGATTACTCTTCCACCTCATCGTTTTGTTGCTGCTGATGTTCCCGCTGGAACTCACTTAGCAACCTTGCTTGCTCTTCAGTCAGAGCCAGGTTTTCCAGAAGTTCAGGTCTTCTTAGCCAGGTACGGCCCAGCGACTGTTTCAGGCGCCAGCGGCGAATATCGGCATGGTTGCCCGACAGCAGAACTGGCGGAACCTCCATCCCTTCTAACACTTCAGGTCGGGTATAGTGCGGGCAATCCAGCAAACCTTCCGAGAACGAATCCTCATCGGCTGACGCCTGTTTCCCCAGCACGCCAGGAATAAACCGGGCGACCGAGTCAATTAACGTCATTGCTGGCAGCTCACCGCCACTGAGCACGTAATCACCGATTGACCATTCTTCATCAATCTCAGTGTGAATCACACGCTCATCTATCCCTTCATAACGACCGCAAACCAGAATTAACTTCTGACTGGTCGCCAGTTCGCAAACACCTTGCTGGTCAAGTTTGCGACCCTGAGGTGAAAGATAAATCACCTTAGCGCCTTCTCCCGCCGCCGCTTTCGCTGCGTGGATAGCATCCCGTAAGGGTTGCACCATCATCAACATCCCCGGTCCGCCGCCGTAAGGACGATCGTCCACGGTACGGTGCCGGTCGTGCGTGAAGTCACGTGGACTCCAGCTCTCTATGTTGAGCAGGCCATTTTTTACTGCCCGGCCAGTTACCCCGTACTCGGTAATAGCGCGAAACATCTCTGGAAACAGGCTAATAACACCAATCCACATCGCGTTCGCCGTTACGTTACCGGATTGTCCGGAGATCAAAAACCAGGATCCCAGTCTACTTCAATGGTGCCAGTAGCGAGATCGACTTTCTTGATAACCTGTTCATCAAGAAACGGTATTAACCGCTCCTGTACACCGAATGCATCTTTCAGGTTTGCCTTTACGACGAGAACGTCGTTCGAGCCGGTCTCCATCAAATCAATGACTTTGCCCATCTCGTAGCCGTCGAGGTTTACCACTTTGCAACCCATCAGGTCTTTCCAGTAGTAATCGCCCTCTTCCAGCGCCGGCAGCTGCGTGGAGTCAACCGTAATTTCGCAATTGGTCAACTGTGTCGCAGCGTCCCGATCGTCAATGCCTTTGACTTTGATGATCAGGTCCTGATTGTGGTGCTTCCAACCCTCAAGCTCGACCTGCTGCCATTGACCGGCGCGCTGGATAAACCAGGGTTGATAGTCGAAGATGCTTTCAGCGTCTTCAGTGGAGGAAAACACTTTGAGCCAACCCCGAATTCCGTAAGCGGCACCCATTTTGCCCAGAATGATTGGGTTAACGGGAGGCTGTGCGGCAGGTTTACTGCTCATGCTCACCACCGTGACAGATTAAGCTGCTTTTTTTGCTTCTTTGATCAGCGCGTTAACGCGATCAGAAAGCGTTGCGCCCTGGCCAACCCAGTGCTCAATACGGTCCAGATCCAGACGCAGGCCTTCAGCCTGACCAGAAGCGATCGGGTTGAAGAAACCTACGCGCTCGATGAAACGACCGTTGCGAGCATTGCGGCTGTCAGTGACGACGACCTGATAGAACGGACGCTTTTTAGCGCCGTGACGTGCCAAACGAATGGTTACCATAACATCCTCTTTAGTTAATAAAACAACCGGGCCCCATCGAGGAACGGGGCCCGGGTGCAATATAAAAAGCCCGAAAATTTTACTCATTTTGGCGCAAAAAGCAACCTGAGTGTCTCACTTTTCTGGTTCGGGCTGTGTCGCCTTAGCGGCCGGGGAATCCTGGCGGCATCATGCCTTTCATGCCACGCATCATTTTGGCCATGCCGCCCTTCTTCATTTTCTTCATCATGCGCTGCATATCATCAAACTGCTTCAGCAGTCGGTTGACGTCCTGCACCTGCATACCGGAACCTGTAGCGATACGGCGCTTGCGCGAACCTTTGATGATCTCTGGCTTCTCACGCTCTTTGCGCGTCATCGAATTGATGATGGCTTCCATGCGCACCAGCACTTTGTCATCCATCTGCGATTTAACGTTATCCGGCAGCTGGCCCATGCCCGGTAGTTTGCCCATCAGGCTGGCCATGCCGCCCATGTTGCGCATCTGCTTAAGCTGCTCCAGGAAGTCGTTGAGATCGAAACCGTCGCCGGTTTTCAGCTTCTTCGCCAGCTTTTCCGCCTGCTCGCGGTCAACTTTGCTCTCGATATCTTCAATCAGCGACAGCACGTCGCCCATGCCGAGAATGCGCGACGCGATACGGTCCGGATAAACGCCTCCAGCGCATCGGTCTTCTCACCCATCCCCATAAATTTGATTGGCTTGCCAGTGATGTGACGAATCGACAGCGCCGCACCGCCGCGCGCATCGCCGTCCACTTTGGTCAGGATCACACCGGTGAGCGGCAGCGCTTCGTTGAACGCTTTCGCGGTGTTGGCGGCATCCTGACCGGTCATGGCATCGACGACAAACAGCGTTTCAACCGGATTGATCGCGGCGTGCACCTGTTTGATCTCATCCATCATCGCTTCGTCAACGTGCAGACGGCCAGCGGTATCCACCAGCAGCACATCGTAGAACTGCAGACGCGCTTCTTTCAGCGCGTTGTTAACGATATCCACCGGCTTCTGGCTGAGGTCGGACGGACAGAAATCCACACCGACCTGCTGCGCCAGGGTTTCCAGCTGTTTGATCGCCGCCGGGCGGTAGACGTCCGCAGACACCACCAGCACCTTTTTCTTGTGCTTTTCGCGCAGGAATTTACCGAGCTTACCGACGCTGGTGGTTTTACCGGCACCCTGCAGGCCCGCCATCAGCACCACGGCCGGCGGCTGAGCATTGAGGTTCAGCGCGTTATTTTCGGCCCCCATCGCCGCAACCAGTTCGTTGCGCACGATTTTGATAAACTCCTGACCCGGCGTCAGGCTTTTGTTTACATCCTGCCCCACCGCGGCTTCTTTCACGCGGTTGATGAAATCGCGCACTACCGGCAGCGCAACGTCCGCCTCCAGCAGCGCCATACGCACTTCGCGCAGCGTATCTTTGATGTTGTCTTCGGTCAGCCTTCCGCGGCCACTGATATTGCGCAGGGTTTGCGACAAACGATCGGTTAAATTATCAAACATGCTCTCTCACTTAATAGCGTAGCGAGGCCGCCAGGGCGACACAATGCGGCGGATTATAACACGAAGCCAGGCCGATCTCTGCAATTGACCGTGAGATCGTTTGGAGCCTGCTGCCGCTGGCGCTATACTGCTTTTTTCCTTATCTGACCGACACCTGAAAGGATCTATGTTCGTTTTCGCGATCGTGGCGCTGTTCGCCTACTCTCTCAGTCTTGCATTGATCATTCCGAGCCTGCTGAAACGCAACAGCGGCTGGCGGCGTTTTGCCGTGTTATCCGCCTGCGTGGCGCTGATTGCCCATGCGGTAGCGCTGCAACAACGCATATTTGCCGTCGATAATGGACAAAACCTTAGCCTGCTGAATATTGGTTCGCTGGTCAGTTTGCTCATCTGCGCCATCATGACTATCGTCGCGTCGCGCAATCGCGGCTGGCTGCTGCTGCCGATTGTTTACAGTTTTGCGCTGATCAATCTGGCCTTCGCCACCTTTGTGCCAAACGCCTTTATCACCCATCTTGAGACCACGCCTGGCATGATGGTGCACATCGGTCTGTCGCTGTTTGCCTATGCCACGCTGATCATCGCGGCGCTGTATGCGCTGCAGCTGGCGTGGATCGACTATCAGTTAAAGAACAAAAAGCTGACGTTCACCCAGGATATGCCGCCGCTGCTCAGCATCGAGCGTAAGATGTTCCACATCACGCAGATTGGCGTGGTATTGCTGACGCTGGTGTTGTGCACCGGCCTGTTCTTTATGAATAACCTGTTCAGCCCGGAAAACATTGATAAAGCGGTGCTGTCGATTATCGCCTGGTTTGTCTACATCGTGCTGCTGTGGGGCCACTATCATGAAGGCTGGCGCGGTCGCCGTGTGGTGTGGTTCAACTGCGGCGGTGCGCTGCTGCTGACCATGGCCTATTTCGGCAGCCGCGTTCTGCAGCACCTGCTCACCTCTCACTAAAGGAATTTTTGCGTTGGAACATGTTTCAACCACCACGCTCATTATCACGCTGATCATTATGGTACTGGTCTCGGCCTACTTCTCGGGTTCAGAGACCGGCATGATGACGCTCAACCGCTACAAACTGCGCCACAAAGCCAAAAGCGGCAACCGCAGCGCGCGTCGCGTTGAGAAACTGCTGCGTCGCCCCGACCGTCTGATTAGCCTGGTGCTGATCGGCAACAACCTCGTGAATATTCTCGCCTCGGCGCTCGGCACCATTGTCGGTATGCGCCTGTACGGCGATGCCGGCGTGGCCATCGCCACTGGCGTGCTGACCTTCGTGGTGCTGGTGTTTGCCGAAGTGCTGCCTAAAACCGTCGCGGCGCTCTATCCGGAAAAAGTCGCGTATCCCAGCAGTTTTCTGCTGGCGCCGCTGCAGTACGTGATGCTGCCGCTGGTGTGGCTGCTCAATACCATTACCCGCATTCTGATGCGCATGGTGGGCATTAAGACCGAAGGGTCGATTAACTCCGCCCTCAGCAAAGAAGAGCTGCGCACCATCGTGTATGAGTCCCGCTCGCTGATGTCGCGCCGCAACCAGGACATGCTACTGTCGGTGCTGGACCTTGAAAAGGTCAACGTTGACGACATCATGGTGCCGCGCAATGAGATCGTCGGCATCAATATCAACGATGAGTGGAAGTCGATCGAGCGTCAGCTCAGCAACTCACCGCATGGCCGTATTGTGCTGTTCCGCGACTCACTGGACGATAGCGTCGGCATGCTGCGCGTGCGCGAAGCGTGGCGCATGATGGCCGAGAAAAAAGAGTTCAATAAAGAGCGACTGCTGCGCGCTGCCGATGAAATCTACTACGTGCCGGAAGGTACGCCTCTTAACGTGCAGCTGGTAAAATTCCAGCGCAATAAGAAGAAAGTGGGGCTGGTGATCGATGAGTACGGCGACATCAAAGGACTGGTTACCATCGAAGATATTCTGGAAGAGATCGTCGGCGACTTTACCACCTCTATGTCACCGTCACTGGCCGAAGAAGTGATGCCGCAAAACGACGGTTCGGTGCTGATTGAAGGCAGCGCCAACGTGCGGGAAATCAATAAGGCCTTCAACTGGACGCTGCCGGAAGAGGAAGCGCGCACCATCAACGGTATGCTGCTGGAAGCGCTGGAAGAGATCCCGCAGATGGACACGCAAGTACAGGTTGGCCATTACGACATTGATATTCTTGATGTGCAGGACAACATGGTGAAGCAGGTGCGCATCACGCCGCATCAGCCGCTGAAAGCGTCCATCGGTTCCTGAGACGATAAAAACAAAACGCCGCGATAATCGCGGCGTTTTTTATGGCTGAAGCGGCAACTAGAGTTGCAGCTCTTTGAGCTTTTCAGCCGGCAGCTTCAGATCTTCGTTACGGTTGACGCCAATGTCGTGCGCCAGCACGTTGCGCGCAATCTGCTGCGCTTCGTCCAGCGAGTGCAGCTTGTAGCTGCCGCACTGGTATTCGTTCAGTTCCGGAATCTGGTTCTGATCTTTTACCTTCAGCACATCTTCCATCGCACCTTTCCACGCTTTTGCCACGCGCTGCTCGTCTGGCGTACCAATCAGGCTCATGTAGAAGCCGGTGCGGCAGCCCATCGGTGAGATATCGACGATTTCCACGCCGTCACCGTTGAGGTGGTTACGCATGAAGCCCGCGAACAGGTGCTCCAGCGTGTGGATGCCGCGTTCGGTCAGGATGTCGATGTTCGGACGGCAGAAACGCAGATCGAAAACGGTGATGGTATCGCCATGCGGAGTGTTCATGGTCTTCGCCACGCGTACCGCTGGCGCGCCCATGATGGTGTGATCAACAGTAAAACTATCCAGTAGTGGCATACGTCACCTCCTGTTTTGAGATTTTTTTTAAAACGATGAAACTTTTCTGTTCGCCCAACGTCTGAATATATGAAAGACGCGCATTTGTTATCATCATCCCTGACAACAGAGATGTTAATTTAGGCCACAGTGATGTGGCCATTTTCTTTTCTAGCCTTCGCGACCTGCCAGATAGCTGGCAAAATCCAGTGTATCACTCTGCTCCAGCTGCTGCTGTTTCAGCACCGACTCCTGCGCCTGACGGCTAAAATCGGCTTCGGTGAGAATTTCCAGCGGCTCTTCGCACAGCAGATGACGATACTGCTCGGCCAGCGCCACGCCGGCTCCGGTCAGCCCCTGCTCTTTAATGGCTTGCAGAATGCGCGCCGAATAGGTTAGCTCAGGATCGTCAAACGACGCTACCAGTTGATCGCAAACCTGTTGATATTGCGTGCTGCCGTCGTTGCTATCCAGCACTTCAGCCACCCGGCGCAGATCGGCAAACAGCGCTTTACCGACATCAACCAGCAGATGTTCCGTATCACTGCAGCCCACGCCGATCACCTGACCCGGCTTGCGCCCTTCCAGCACCACGCGGTTCCAGTTTTTCCGGCTGCACAGCAGCTCATCTGCGCTCATCTCCGGCGCATCGGCCAGCGTACACCAAATCAGGAACAGATCGAGGAAGCGCGCCTGATCGGCGTCCACACCGATGGCAGAGAACGGGTTGATGTCCAGCGAACGCACTTCAATGTACTCAATGCCGCCGCGCAGCAGCGCATCGGACGGCGCCTCACCCGAGCGGGTCACGCGTTTTGGACGAATCGGTGCGTACAGTTCGTTCTCGATTTGCAGCACGTTGGTATTGAGCTGCAGCCAGTTGCCCTTCGCGTCTTTGGTGCCCATCGCCGCATATTCGGCAGACGGTGTTTTGATCGCCGCTTTCAGCGCAGCGACATACCCTTCCAGCGAATTGAAGGTAATGCCCAGCCCGCTTTGTGATTTATTGGTGTAGCCCAAATCACTCAGGCGCAGCGACGTGGCATACGGCAGCCACAATGTTCCTTCGCCGTTGGTTTCGAACGGCAGCTTACTTTCCCGTCCCTGCAGGAAGGAAGAGCAGATGGCTGGCGAAGCGCCAAACAGGTAAGGAATCACCCAGCCGTAGCGATAGTAGTTGCGAATCAGGCGCAGATAGCCCGCCGAGATGGTCTCTTTGCCGCTCTCCGCGTCTTTGACATCCGCCCACTCCTGCCAGAACGACAGCGGCAGCGAGAAGTTATAGTGCACGCCAGAAATAATCTGCATCAGCGCGCTGTAGCGATTTTTCAGCCCCTGACGATACAGGGTTTTCATTTTGCCGATATTGGAGCTGCCGTACTGCGCCAGCTCAATGTTGTCCACATCTTCAACATAGCCCGGCATACTGAACGGCCACATGCGCTCGTCGCCCAGCTCGCGCGCCACGTGACGGTGGATGTCGCGCAGAAACGCCAGGGAGCGATCGATGTTCTGATCCACCGGGGTGATGAACTCCAGCAGCGTTTCAGCAAAATCGGTGGTAATCCAGTCGTGCTTCAGCGCTGAACCCAGCGATTCAGGGTGGCCAGTATTAGCCAGATGACCATTCGGCTGGACGCGAAGTGTTTCACGTTCAATGCCACGGCCGATACCCTTTAACGCGTCGGGATGCGCTTCCAGCCAGGAGAGCGCTTTTGATACGTCCGGGATCACATTAACCTCCCGCTGTGTGAATAATTTATTTTTGTTCAGCATAATGTTAACCGTAGCCTCGAATCTGTGCGAATCAATGCCACCATTGCATACCTTGTAAAGTGGCGGTCGCGATAACGATATAACGCAGCGTTTTACCCAGGGCGAGAAACAGCACGCAGGGCAGCCAGGAGAAGCGCAACCACCCTGCGAGCACGCAGAGTAAATCGCCCACCACTGGCAGCCAGCTAAACAGCAGCGCTGCGGGTCCCCATCGTTGTAGCCACGTCATTGCTGTGTCGTGCCATCGCCCCTGCCCTGTTGCTGGCATCAGGCGACCAAGAAGAATGTTGGTCAGGCCGCCCAGCGTGTTTCCCACTGATGCAGCCAGTAACAATCCATAGACCGCCCCTTTCTGGGCGATCAATAACGCAATCAGCACCGCTTCTGAGCTGCCCGGAAGCAGCGTTGCACTCAGAAAGCTACTGCCGAATAACGATCCATACGTCAGAAATTCATTCACAGTAAACGGACATCAACCACATCCATGCCCGCCGCTTTAGCCGCCTGCACGCCAAAGTCAGCATCCTCGAATACCACGCAGCGCGCAGGCGCAACGCCCATCAGCTCTGCACAGCGTAAGAAGGTATCAGGCTGCGGCTTATGACGCTGGACATCGTCCGCGCCGACTACCGCATCAAACAGATGATAAACGTTGAGCGCTTCCAGCAGCGCTTTGGCTAAGCTGTGTTCGCTGCCGGTGCCAACCGCCATCGGACGGCGACCGTGATAGGCTTTGACCACCTGCATCAGCGGCAGCGGACGCACGTCTTCCAGCAGCATCGCTTTCAATGCCGCCGTTTTCTCTGCCGCCAGCTGATGCGGATCGTGCTGTGCCTGATTCTGTTCCAGAATGTAGCGGGCCAGTTGCCAGGTGGGTGCCCCGTTGAATGCCACCATCTTTGCTTCGTCCATGGTGAAACCATAGCGGCTCAGCACCTGCTGCCAGGCTTTTCGATGTGTCGGCTCGGTATCAAGAATGGTGCCGTCCATATCGAAAATCAGGGCGTCATAGTGGTCGTACATTGTGACTCCATTAACACCACAAAATGAGCCATTACTTTAGCGTAATGCGCTCAGGTTGTCGCCAGGCAGTCTTAACCGCAAATGCTTTGAAAGCATTAGCAATTTTCGTTTTCAGAATAAGGTCAGAGCGCGCGACCGGCGATAAATGGCGGTAAATGCAGTGATTTTTTTATGGAGACGGCGCGTGAGAAAATCTTTCGGAATGCGGATGTTGAATCGGGTCAGGAATGAAGCGGAACAGCGCACAAGGGCAGTTTACTTTTTATTAGATGGTGCATCCAGGAGGATGATTCGGCTGGCGCCTCACCCTGCGGGCCGTTGCTGAAGCAACGTTATCCTCCTTAGTACGTCCTGAACGATTATCGCATCATGACACACTGAGGCACTATCAATCTTGCAGAAGATGGTGCATCCAGGAGGATTCGAACCTCCGACCGCTCGGTTCGTAGCCGAGTACTCTATCCAGCTGAGCTATGGATGCATTGAGATTTTCTTTCGATGAACAAACTGAACAGACTTGAGAATAACATAGAGAATGGTGCATCCAGGAGGATTCGAACCTCCGACCGCTCGGTTCGTAGCCGAGTACTCTATCCAGCTGAGCTATGGATGCATTGAGAGATTTTCTTACGATGGACTAACTGAAATCAACCTGGGAATAATACAAAGAATGGTGCATCCAGGAGGATTATTCGGCTTGCGCCTCACCCTACGGGCCGTTGCTAAAGCAACGTTATCCTCCTTAGCACGTCCTGAACGATTATCGCATCATGACACACTGAGGCACTTTCCATCTCGGAGAAGATGGTGCATCCAGGAGGATTCGAACCTCCGACCGCTCGGTTCGTAGCCGAGTACTCTATCCAGCTGAGCTATGGATGCATTAAATGATTCTTGTACAACGCAGGGTGCTAACAACTCACCATGAAAGGAACTGCTCGTTCACTCTTACTACTCTGAAGTAAATACCATATCCGAAGATGGTGCATCCAGGAGGATTATTCGGCTTGCGCCTCACCCTGCGGGCCGTTGCTGAAGCAACGTTATCCTCCTTAGTACGCCCTGAAAGCTCATCGCTTCATGACACACTGAGGCACTTTCCATCCCGAAAAAGATGGTGCATCCAGGAGGATTCGAACCTCCGACCGCTCGGTTCGTAGCCGAGTACTCTATCCAGCTGAGCTATGGATGCATCGGAAAATGGCGGTGAGGCGGGGATTCGAACCCCGGATGCAGCTTTTGACCGCATACTCCCTTAGCAGGGGAGCGCCTTCAGCCTCTCGGCCACCTCACCTTACGCGTTCTTGCGAACCGTGCTTTTGAACTTTGTTTCCGCTCATCGGCACTGCGTGGCGCACATATTACTTTCCCGGACTTATAAGTCAAACAATTTTTCCCGACTTTTTACCGATTCAGGTTTGATTGCGCAAATGACGTGCAATCCGCATGTTTTGCCGACAAAAAGAGTGATTTATCAACAGTAAAAGCGTGCAGCAGCCGACATAATTCGCGGAAAAATCAGGAGAGCGTGAACGGATAAAAACAACGACGGGAGGAAGAGAAGCGGTAGCGCCTCGCCATATAGCGAGGCACTGAATACGTTATTGAGGTGTAATCTGTGTTTTTTCAGCCTGGATGCGCTGATAGATCTCTTCACGGTGAACCGACACTTCTTTTGGCGCGTTTACGCCTATGCGGACCTGGTTACCCTTAACACCCAGCACCGTTACAGTTACCTCATCACCAATCATGAGGGTTTCACCAACTCGACGAGTTAGAATAAGCATTCTTTGCTCCTTGAAAGATTAAAAGAGTCGGGCCTGTTCGGTCTCCCGGCCATATCCATCATATAACGCTGAACAATGCCTATGACAAATACACCATTGTGTTCTGCCATGCCAATACATTCTGCTGATAGTTAGTTTAGCCGAAATACACTACATCAACCGGACTTTGTCATTACCTGGTGCACACCGCGTTAAAAAGCGCCGAAACAGATGTTCCTGGCGCTCTTCACGATGCTTAATTTTATTTCGTTACAGCCGGTTACTCACCCACTCCGGCACGCCAGCCAGCGCGCCAGAAAGTGCCTGGGCGTCGGTTCCGCCTGCCTGCGCCAGGTCCGGACGCCCGCCGCCTTTACCGCCAACCTGCGCAGCCAGTTCGCCAATCAGCTCACCGGCCTTCACCCGATCGGTCAGATCTTTGGTGACGCCAGCAATCAGCGACACCTTACCTTCTGCAACGGTTGCCAGTACGATGACAGCAGAACCAAGCTGATTTTTCAGATCGTCCACCATCGTGCGCAGCATTTTTGGCTCGACATTGCTGAGTTCGCTTACCAGCAGTTTCGCGCCCTTCACCTCAACCGCTTTGCTACTCAGTGAAGCGCTTTCCTGCGCCGCTTGCTGATCGCGTAGCTGTTGCAGCTCTTTCTCCAGCGCACGCACGTTTTCTACCAGTCCGCGCACTTTCTCGTTCAGATTACTGTGGTTGGCTTTCACCACCTGAGCAATGTCGGTTAGCTGATCGCTCTGCGCATGCAGTTGTGCAATCGCCGCTTCACCGGTCACCGCTTCGATACGGCGAATACCCGCCGCCGTACCGGCTTCGCCCTGAATGCGGAACAGGCCGATGTCACCGGTGCGGGCCGCGTGCGTACCGCCGCACAGCTCAATGGAGTATTCGCCCATGCTGACCACGCGCACACGCTGATCGTACTTTTCACCGAACAGCGCAGTGGCGCCCAGCGCTTTCGCCTCTTCCAGGTCCATCACGTTAGTGGTGATAGGCAGGTTGCGGCGAATCTGGGCGTTAACGATATCCTCAACCGCACGAATCTGCTGCGGCTTCATGGCTTCGCCGTGCGAGAAGTCAAAACGCAGATACTTGTCGTTGTTAAGCGAGCCTTTCTGGCCAACGTGATCGCCCAGCACTTCGCGCAACGCTTCGTGCATCAGATGCGTCGCGGAGTGGTTAAGGATGATGCGGGAACGACGCACTTCATCGACCTGCGCCTGCAGGCGATCGCCCACCCGCAGCTGACCCTGGCGTAGCTTACCGATATGACCAAAGGCTTTGCCATATTTTTGCGTATCCTGCACGCTAAATTCAGCATTTTGCCCGGTCAGAGTGCCGGTATCGCCCACCTGGCCGCCAGACTCACCGTAGAACGGGGTCTGATCCAGAATCACCACCGCATCCTGCCCGGCAGCTACCTGCTCAACCTGCTGGCCGTCCACAAACAGCGCCTGCACCGTCGCCTCAAGCGACAGGTGGTCGTAACCTTTGAATTGAGTCGGCGTATCAAAGCGGATAACCGTGTTGTAATCGGTACCGAAGCCGCTGGCTTCACGCGCACGCTGACGCTGCTGCTCCATCGCCGCTTCAAAGCCCGCTTCGTCAATCTTCAGATTGCGCTCACGGCATACGTCAGCAGTCAGGTCCGCCGGGAAGCCGAAGGTGTCATACAGACGGAACACTGTTTCGCCGTCGAGGGTGTCGCCTTTCAGCTTCGCCAGCTCGTCGTCCAGCAGTGCCAGGCCACGCTCCAGCGTTTTAGCAAACTGCTCTTCTTCATTTTTCAGGGCGTTCTCAACGTGCTTCTGCTGACGCTTGAGATCCTCACCTGCTGCGCCCATCACCTCGATCAGCGGAGCCACCAGTTTGTAGAAGAACGCTTCTTTCGCGCCCAGCATGTTGCCATGACGCACCGCGCGACGAATGATGCGGCGCAGCACATAGCCACGGTTTTCATTCGACGGGATGACACCATCGGCAATCAGGAAGGCACATGAACGGATGTGGTCGGCGATCACGCGCAGTGATTTGTTGTTCAGATCGGTGGCGCCGGTTACCTGCGCCACCGCATTAATCAGCTTCGCGAACAGATCGATTTCATAGTTGGAGTTCACATGCTGCAGTACCGCGGCGATACGCTCAAGGCCCATACCGGTATCCACCGACGGTTTCGGCAGTGGCTGCATGGTGCCGTCGGCCTGACGGTTGAACTGCATGAACACGATGTTCCAGATTTCGATATAGCGATCGCCATCTTCTTCCGGACTGCCCGGAGGGCCGCCCCAGATATGGTCGCCGTGATCGTAGAAGATTTCGGTGCACGGACCGCAAGGGCCGGTGTCACCCATCTGCCAGAAGTTGTCAGAGGCGTAAGCACCGCCTTTATTATCGCCAATGCGGATAATACGTTCGCGCGGTACGCCGATGTCATTGGCCCAGATTTCAAAGGCTTCGTCATCGGTTTCGTATACGGTTACCCACAGACGCTCTTTCGGCAGCTTAAACCACTGCTCGCCCGTCAGCAGTTCCCAGGCGTAGGCAATGGCTTCTTTCTTGAAGTAGTCGCCAAAGCTGAAGTTGCCCAGCATTTCAAAGAAGGTGTGGTGACGCGCGGTGTAGCCGACGTTTTCCAGGTCATTGTGCTTACCGCCGGCACGCACGCAGCGCTGCGACGTGGTGGCACGCGAATAATCGCGCTTGTCCTGACCAAGGAAAACGTCTTTAAATTGCACCATGCCGGCGTTAGTAAACAGCAACGTCGGATCGTTGTTTGGTACGAGGGAGCTGCTGGCTACAACCTGATGTCCCTTGCTATGAAAAAAGTCGAGAAACGCTTGACGGATCTCAGCAGTGCTCTTGCTCATAAAATTCCTGGAATCACGCTAACGAACGTTCCCTTTCGCTGGCAAACCGCATGCGCCCGGCCCGCCACTGACTGAGGAACAAAAAGTGGGAATAAGATAAATTTTCTTCAATGGGAAGTAAAATCCCATCGCCTTTCAGTCGTCAATATTTCTGAAAATCGCCTGAATGTCTTCCATCATAAAGCCTTTCGACATCAGAAAGCGCTGGACTTTGCTTTTTTCCGCCCAGCTTTGCGGCAGCGGTTCGCCGAATTTACGTTTAGCGACCTCGGCCGCGCACTGGCTCCAGTCAACCTCGCTATCGAACAGCGCCTGGTTGATCTCATCACGGTCGATGCCTTTTTGCTGCAGCTCCATGCGCACCCGCTGTGGACCATAGCCTTTGCGCGCTCGACTCTGAATAAAGCGTTCAGTAAAACGCTGGTCGTTGAGCCAGCCATTCTCCTGACACCAGTCGAGCACTTTCTCCAGCAGCACTTCCGGTATCGGCTGGCTCTCCTGTTGCTGCAGCCAGGCCGCACGCTGATTGTTCAGCTGCAGTTTGCGTTTCAGCTCGTCGCGGCTATGGTCGCGCTGCGACAAAATACGCATGGCACGATCGAGTACCCGGGAAAAGGTTGGCTCCGGAGCCTGTGATGAGGTCGATGACATAGGATTACCTTGTTGTGACTGTTGCGCAGGGTAAAGCAAGAAGGCAGAGAGGAAAAGCACGGGCGGGAAAAAGCAAAACGGGAGCATTGCTGCTCCCGTGGGTATGGTTAGAAATCTTCGTTGGTTTCGCTGGCTTCTTCGTATTTATCAGCCGCGCTATCCGCTGTCGCCGCTTCTGCCGTTGCACCGGTCAGCAGCATGTCACGCAGCTTAACGTCGAGCTCATTGGCAATCGCCGGGTTCTCTTTGAGGAAGTTGGTGGCGTTCGCTTTACCCTGGCCGATTTTATCGCCGTTGTAGCTGTACCACGCACCGGCTTTTTCCACCAGCTTGTGCTTCACGCCGAGGTCAACCAGCTCGCCGAAGGTGTTGATGCCTTCACCGTACATGATCTGGAACTCAGCCTGCTTAAACGGTGCTGCCACTTTGTTCTTCACCACTTTAACGCGGGTTTCGCTCCCCACCACTTCGTCGCCCTCTTTAATGGCGCCGATACGGCGGATATCCAGACGCACGGAGGCGTAGAACTTCAGGGCGTTACCACCGGTGGTGGTTTCCGGGTTACCGAACATCACACCAATCTTCATACGAATCTGGTTGATGAAGATCAGCAGCGTGTTGGACTGCTTAAGGTTACCCGCCAGCTTACGCATCGCCTGGCTCATCATACGCGCAGCCAGACCCATGTGCGAATCACCGATTTCACCTTCGATTTCCGCTTTCGGCGTCAGCGCCGCCACGGAGTCAACGATGATCACGTCTACCGCACCCGAACGGGCCAGCGCATCACAGATCTCCAGCGCCTGCTCACCGGTATCCGGCTGCGAACACAGCAGGTTATCAATGTCGACGCCCAGTTTCTTGGCGTATACCGGATCCAGCGCGTGCTCGGCATCGATAAAGGCACAGGTTTTGCCTTTACGCTGCGCAGCAGCAATGACCTGCAGGGTCAGCGTGGTTTTACCGGAGGACTCAGGTCCGTAGATCTCAACGATACGGCCCATTGGCAGGCCACCTGCGCCCAGCGCGATGTCCAGCGACAGGGAGCCGGTAGAGATGGTTTCAACATCCATCGAGCGGTCTTCACCCAGGCGCATGATGGAGCCTTTACCAAATTGTTTCTCAATCTGGCCCAGCGCGGCAGCTAAAGCCTTCTGTTTGTTCTCGTCAATCGCCATTTCCACTCCTAATCATGCCGGGTGAGCGGGCACCGTGTATGCCTGCTCGTTCTGTTGCCGCTAATTATACTGTATAGTCATACAGTATCAAGTTTAATTTGTCAGAAATTCATCCAGCAGCGCCTGCAGCGCCCAGCTGACCGACTGACGCCGGACAGCATCGCGATCGCCGGTAAACTGCTGGCGCTGTGCCAGCACGCGGCCCTCCGGACCTGCCAGCGCAAACCAGACGGTACCGACCGGCTTTTCTGCCGTGCCGCCATCCGGTCCGGCGATGCCGCTCACCGCAATACCATAGCCAGCACCGGCCGCGGCACAGGCACCGGTCACCATTTCGCGTACCGTTTGCTCACTGACGGCACCGTGCTGCGCCAGCGTCGCCGCCTGCACGCCAACCATCTGCTGCTTAGCCTCATTGCTATAGGTAACGAAGCCGCGCTCAAACCACGCCGAACTGCCGCTGATATCAGTAAACACTTTGGCAATCCAGCCGCCGGTACAGGACTCCGCCGCCGTCACCGTCGCCTGACGATGCCTGAGCTGTTCGCCAATACGGCGGCTGAGCTGCTGAAGTTGTTCGTCGTTCATCGCCTTCTCCTGTTGTGGCGCTTCACGTTAGCAGTAAATGGTGCGGCGACAAGCCCTTTTCAACCGCCGCCGTCGCATTTTGCGCGCTGCGTTCCGGCAGGGTCAGCGCGTTTTCACCGCCACCATAAATAAACGCGGAAAGGCCAGCAAAACCTGTCCATTACTGCGCGTCGGGTAAGCGGGCAGCAGCGCCTGATGATAGTCGTGTAAAAAGTCCGCCTGCTGCGCCTCATCCAGCGCGGCAAGGAACGGACGCAGCCCGGTGGCACGCAGCCAGCTGATGATCGCCTGCGCATCCGCCATCGGGTGATAGTAAGTGGTGCGCCAGATATCGACCTGACAGCCTGCATCGCCTAATAAATCATAGTAGCGATCGCTGCTCAGCAGGCGTTTGCGTTCTGCCGCCTGAGGCGAAATATGCGCCTGCCAGCGTGAGCTGGCGGCCACCTCACGCATCAGACGATGCGACGGCTCCTGCAGGTTATCCGGCATTTGCACCGCCAGTGCACCGCCCGGTGCCAGCTGGTTGACCAGATGCGGCAACAAGGTTTCGTGGTCGGTCAGCCATTGCAGCGACGCGTTGGCATAAATGACCTGTTGCGGCTGCTCAGGCTGCCAGCTGCGGATATCGGCCTGACGAAAGTCACAGTCCGGCAGGCGTTGCCGCGCCTGTTCCAGCATCGCCTCAGAGCTGTCGATGCCGGTGATGTGCGCCTGCGGCCAGGCCTGCGCCAGCAGTTCCGTGCTGTTGCCCGGGCCACATCCCAGGTCCGTAGCAAAGCGCACTTCGTTGACGGGAATACGCGCCAGCAACTCCTGTGCCGGGCGCGTACGCTCAGATTCAAACTGACGATACAGCTGGGGATTCCAGTCTTGCATAGCAACGCTCCTGTCTGTGTGGAAGAGTCACACACTACCTGTTTTGCTGCGCGAGGCGCGAAGAGAAAAGTGCGGTTGCCGAAAAAGTGTGGATGGCGCAGCGGAGTCAGGTGCTGCAGGCTCAGGCGTGGTGATAGCGCGCAGGAGTGCGGATGTCGTTGCTCCCGCATCCTGCGGGGAAAAACAACAGGACGGCGCATGGCCGTCCTGCAATTAGTTTTTTTTCACAAACTCAGATTTGAGTTTCATCGGACCGAAGCCGTCGATTTTGCAATCGATATTGTGGTCACCTTCAACCAGACGGATGCTTTTCACTTTAGTGCCGATTTTCAGGGTGGAAGAGCTGCCTTTCACCTTGAGATCTTTCACTACGGTTACGCTATCGCCATCTGCCAGCAGGTTACCGTTGGCATCGCGCACTACCAGCCCTTCGCTGCTGTCATCCGCGCTGGCGGACCAGATATGGCCGCAGGAGGGGCAGTTCAGGTTATCACCCTCCTGCCAGGTGTAATCTGCCTGGCAGGCCGGGCAGGCAGGTAAAGTCGTCATACATATTCCTCAGTGGTCGGTATGCGATGAAGAAGGCACCGCAAAACGGGCGCCATCTTATACCCTCATACTTTATAAGGACAGAATTAAAGCATGTTGCCCTGACGCGCCTGGGCGACCGCCTGCCCCAGCTGCCATACCGCCATGGCATAGTGCGTGCTGTGGTTGTAGCGCGTAATCACGTAGAAATTAGGCAGACCGTACCAGTATTGATAGCTGGTGCCGAGATCCAGCCGCAGCAGGCTGACCTGGCTGTTGCCATCCAGCGAACCCTGCGGTGCCAGACCGCTGGCAGCCAGCGTATTCACTGAATAAGAGGTTTTGAAACCGTTCTCCAGCGCCGGTGCCTGACCGCTGGCGGGCACGGCGACGTTTTCACCGGAACGCCAGCCGTGCGCTTTAAAGTAGTTGGCAACGCTGCCGATGGCATCCACCGGATCCCACAGATTGATATGGCCGTCGCCGTTAAAATCGACCGCATACTGCTTATAGGAGGACGGCATAAACTGGCCGTAGCCCATGGCACCGGCGAAAGAGCCGCGCAGATCCAGCGGATCGTCCTGCTCGGTGCGCGCCATCAGCAGGAAGGTTTCCAGCTCGCTGCTGAAGTAAGCGGCACGGCGCGGATAGCTAAACGAGAGCGTCGCCAGCGCATCCAGCAGACGGGTTTTGCCCATCACCCGACCCCAGCGTGTTTCCACCCCGATAATCCCGACGATGATCTCCGGCGGTACGCCATACACCTGCTGGGCGCGCTGCAGCGCATCCTGATATTGATTCCAGAAGGCGACGCCGTTCTGCACGTTATCCGGGGTGATGAATTTATTGCGATAGCGAATCCACGCGCCGTTCGGCCCGCTCGGCGGCGTATAGCTCGGCGCCTGCTGATCCATCAGGCGCAGCACGTAATCCAGTCGCTTCGCCTGGCCAATGACCGCATGCAGCTGGTCGCGGTTGAAACCGTGCTTCGCCACCATCTGATCGATAAATTGTTCTGCCGCCGGATTACCGGCAAAGTCGCCAAACATCGGCTGAATGGCGTGAGAAGGTTCCAGTAAAAACCCCCCTTTCGGTGCAGGCACAACGGCGGATTGCTGCTGGGGGGCAGGCTTACTGCTGCAGGCAGCAAGCAAACAAATAAGCGGAAGAAGAGCAACCTTAAAACGCATCGGATATCCATAAGCCAGATGAAACACGAATGCTCATGGTAATCGTTCAACGAAGCGACTTACAGAGCAATGTCGTAAATTTACGCCCGTTGTGATTCTGCAGTTATGACCAGCCATATCTCTGCTCAGGTAATGAAAACGCCGCAGAGGTAAGGGGTGCACTGACCGAACTGACACTCACCTGTAGCGCGGCAGCGGCAGCGCCCGGCCGCGCTAAGCGCCGAATTTGCGTGCTGGCTCCACAGTTTTCCCCGCCGCGTAAAATTTGCTTTTTACCGCCTGTCGCAATTTGATATGGTCGCCAGCCAGAAACATCGGCTGGCGGATGAAGCGGGCTGCGCAAAAATGCTAACATCTGCCCTTTCGTTATCCGCCAGTGTGATAACCATCCATCCCCGGCTGCCCCTGTCCAGCCAGCGGAAATCAAAAGAGTGAATCCTGAGTGAGAATGAGATGAAAGGAGCAGAGCAAATGGACTTCAGTGGCCACACCCCCATGATGCAGCAATACCTGCGCCTGAAGGCCGATCATCCTGACATCCTGCTGTTTTATCGCATGGGCGATTTCTATGAGCTGTTCTACGACGATGCCAGACGCGCATCGCAGCTGCTGGAGATCTCGCTGACTAAGCGCGGTGCGTCCGCCGGTGAACCAATCCCGATGGCCGGCGTGCCCTATCATGCCGTTGAGGGCTATCTGGCGAAGCTGGTGCAGCTGGGCGAATCGGTGGCGATCTGCGAGCAGATTGGCGATCCGGCGCTGAGCAAAGGGCCGGTTGAGCGTAAAGTGGTGCGCATTGTAACGCCCGGCACCATCAGTGATGAAGCGTTACTGCAGGAGCGCCAGGATAACCTGCTGGCAGCCATCTTCCAGAGCCAGCGCGGTTTTGGCTATGCCACGCTGGATATCAGCTCCGGGCGTTTCCGCCTTAGCGAGCCGGGCGATGTCGAGACCATGGCGGCCGAACTGCAGCGCACCAATCCGGCAGAGCTACTTTATCCGGAAGATTTGCAGGCCATGACGCTGATCGATCAGCGCCGCGGGCTGCGGCGGCGTCCGCTGTGGGAATTCGAAATCGACACCGCACGTCAGCAGTTAAACCTGCAGTTTGGCACGCGCGATCTCAGCGGCTTTGGCGTCGAGCAGGCGCATCTGGCGCTGCGCGCGGCGGGCTGTCTGCTGCAGTATGTCAAAGATACGCAGCGCACCTCGCTGCCCCATATTCGTTCACTGAGTATGGAGCGCCAGCAGGACAGCGTCATTATGGATGCGGCTACCCGGCGCAATCTGGAAATCACCCAGAATCTGGCGGGCGGCAGCGAAAATACGCTCGCGGCGGTGCTGGATAAAACCGTCACGCCGATGGGTAGCCGCATGCTGAAGCGCTGGCTGCATATGCCGCGGCGCGACGTAGCCACCATCACGCGCCGCCAGGAATCAATTGCCGAACTGCAGTCGCTGAGCGAAGAACTGCAACCGGTGCTGCGCCAGGTGGGCGATCTGGAGCGTATTCTGGCACGTCTGGCGCTGCGCACCGCGCGTCCGCGCGATCTGGCACGCATGCGTCATGCCTTCCAGCAATTACCTGAACTCAATACCCAGTTAGCGGACGTGGCAGCGCCCCATCTCAACGCGCTGCGCGATCGGATGGGGGATTTCAGCGAACTGCGCGAACTGCTGGAAAGCGCCATTATTGAATCGCCGCCGGTGCTGGTGCGCGACGGTGGTGTTATCGCGCCCGGCTATAACGCCGAGCTGGACGAGTGGCGCGCGCTGGCCGACGGCGCCAGCGACTATCTTGACCGCCTGGAGATTCGCGAGCGCGAAAAACTGGGGCTGGATACGCTGAAGGTTGGCTTCAATGCTGTGCACGGCTATTACATTCAGGTCAGCCGCGGACAGAGCCATCTGGTGCCTATCCATTACGTTCGCCGCCAGACGCTGAAAAATGCTGAGCGCTATATCATTCCCGAACTGAAAGAGTACGAAGACAAGGTTCTCACGTCGAAAGGCAAAGCGCTGGCGCTGGAAAAGAGCCTGTATGACGAGCTGTTCGATCGCCTGCTGCCGCACCTCGAAGCGCTGCAGCAGAGCGCCGCGGCGCTGGCGAACTGGACGTACTGGCCAACCTGGCCGAGCGCGCCTGGACGCTCAACTACTGCCGCCCGGTGCTGCAGGAGAAAGCCGGGATTCGCATCACCGCCGGTCGCCATCCGGTGGTGGAACAGGTGCTGAAAGAGCCGTTCATTGCCAACCCGCTGTCGCTCTCAATGCAGCGTCGCATGCTGATCATTACCGGCCCCAACATGGGCGGTAAGAGTACTTACATGCGGCAGACGGCCCTGATTGCACTGATGGCCTGGATCGGCAGCTATGTGCCAGCGGAAGAGACGGTGATCGGCCCCATCGATCGCATCTTTACCCGTGTCGGTGCCGCTGACGATCTCGCCTCCGGTCGCTCTACCTTTATGGTCGAGATGACCGAGACCGCCAACATTCTGCATAACGCCACCGAAAACAGCCTGGTGCTGATGGACGAAATCGGCCGCGGTACGTCCACTTATGATGGCCTGTCGCTCGCCTGGGCCTGTGCCGAAAGCCTGGCGAATCGCATCAAAGCCATGACGCTGTTTGCTACCCACTACTTCGAGCTCACGACCCTGCCGGAGAAAATGGAAGGCGTGGTGAATGTGCATCTTGATGCGGTGGAACACGGTGACACCATTGCCTTTATGCACAGCGTGCAGGATGGCGCCGCGAGCAAGAGCTACGGCCTGGCCGTGGCGGCGCTGGCCGGGGTGCCGAAAGAGGTGATTAAGCGTGCGCGTCACAAGCTAAAAGAGCTGGAAGCGCTGTCGGGCAGTTCTGCCGGCTCAACGGTGGAGGGCTCACAGCTGCCGCTGCTGGTGGCGGAAACCTCGCCGGCAGTGGAGGCGCTGGAAGCGCTCGATCCGGACAGCCTGACGCCCAAACAGGCACTGGAGTGGATTTACCGTCTGAAAACCCTGATGTAATCAGTCACCGGCGCGTTCGCGGCGCGCCGGCCTGAATGACAGGCATAAAAAAACGGTGACCTTATGGTCACCGTTTTTATTGCCAGCTACGGCTTATTCGCGGAACAGTGCTTCGATATTCAGACCCTGCGTCTGCAGAATTTCGCGCAGACGACGCAGACCTTCAACCTGAATCTGACGGACACGCTCACGGGTTAAACCGATTTCGCGGCCCACATCTTCCAGCGTTGCCGCTTCATAGCCTAACAGGCCGAAACGACGTGCCAGCACTTCACGCTGCTTGGCATTGAGTTCAAACAACCACTTAACGATGCTCTGTTTCATATCATCGTCCTGCGTGGTGTCTTCCGGACCGTTGTCTTTCTCATCGGCCAGGATATCCAGCAGCGCTTTCTCGGAATCACCGCCTAACGGCGTATCAACCGACGTAATGCGCTCGTTGAGACGCAACATACGGCTTACGTCGTCAACTGGCTTGTCCAGCTGCTCGGCGATCTCTTCCGCACTCGGCTCATGGTCCAGCTTATGCGACAGTTCACGCGCGGTACGCAGGTAAACGTTCAGCTCTTTAACAATGTGAATCGGCAGACGAATAGTACGGGTTTGGTTCATGATAGCCCGTTCAATGGTCTGACGAATCCACCAGGTGGCATAAGTTGAGAAGCGGAACCCGCGTTCCGGGTCAAACTTCTCTACGGCGCGAATCAGGCCGAGATTCCCCTCTTCAATCAGATCCAGCAGCGCCAGACCACGATTGCTATAACGGCGGGCAATCTTTACCACCAGGCGTAAGTTACTTTCGATCATGCGACGACGAGAAGGAATGTCACCGCGTAATGCGCGACGGGCGAAGAACACCTCTTCTTCCGCCGTTAACAGTGGTGAATAACCAATCTCGCCGAGGTAAAGCTGCGTCGCATCCAGAACGCGTTGCGTCGCACCTTGTGACAGCAACTCTTCTTCAGCTACTTCATTATCACCAGGTTCGTTCTCAACGAGAGCCTTCTCATCAAAAACCTCAGCTCCGTTCTCCTCGAATTCCGCATCATCGTGTAACTCATTAACTTTCAGCGTATTCTGGCTCATAAGCGGCTCCTACCCGTGATCCAAGGGCAGAACACCTAAGGTTCTGCCGGATTATCGCTGCGGTAAATAACGCAACGGGTTTACGGATTTCCCCTTGTAACGAATTTCAAAGTGCAATCTTACTGAACTGGTTCCGGTGCTACCCATGGTAGCGATTTTTTGCCCCGCCTTAACTTCCTGTTGTTCCCGGACCAGCATGGTATCGTTGTGGGCGTAGGCACTCAGGTAATCATCGTTGTGTTTGATGATGATTAAATTACCGTACCCGCGGAGCGCGTTGCCTGCGTATACCACTCTTCCTGATGCAGTGGCGACGACAGGTTGTCCACGCGACCCGGCGATATCGATCCCTTTGTTTCCGCCTTCCGCAGCGGAGAAGTTATCGATGATCTTCCCATCAGTCGGCCAACGCCAGCTTCCCACTGGTGTTGTGCTATTAGTTGTGCTGCTAACTGTGGGCGGTGCGGTAACCGGAGCTGTGGTCGTTGCCACATTATTTGCCCCTTTCGACGGCAGCATTTTCCCGCCTGTCGAACCCGAATCATCAGAATACGTAATAACAGGTTGCTGTGCAACAGGGGTGGATTTAATTTGCGTCTGATTCGATGCCACCGGAACGCCGCCCTGCGTGGCATCCGCTGCGGTTATCGCGTTACCACCGGTGATGGTCTGACCGTTACCGTTACCCACCTGTAACGTCTGCCCGGCGCTCAGGCTATAGGGCGCCGCGATATTATTGCGCTGTGCCAGATCGCGGAAATCATTGCCGGTAATCCAGGCAATATAGAACAGCGTATCGCCTCGCTTAACGGTGTAGGTTTCACCGCCGTAGCTGCCTTTAGGAATATTCCCATAATTGCGATTGTACACAATACGACCATTTTCGGTGGTCACATTATTATTGCCACTAACCATTCCACCTGCAGGCGCGGCTGATGGTGTACCACCGCTTAACATTCCACCACGCGGCATCGCCGGCACGGTGCTGATTCTGCGCGGCGATCATGCCGCCGCCTGTGGTGGGAGCTGCAGCCATACCGCTATCACCGCTGTTGCTGCCAATCTGGCTGATGGGGGCTTGTGTGTTGTCGCCAGAGCTACAGCCTGCCAGCCAAAAACCGACCAGTGAAAGTGCCGCCAGACGGCGTAATTGAAATACTGTGCTTCCCGTGCTCATTGATCCCCCGTGATGGCAATCCTGGATAAAACTGTGTGTCGACGTTGACCGCATGATTCACTAGCTGTGCCGTCAAAAACGCGCTTTCGCATTGATTAACAAGGATAGTAACAATATCAACTGCGCCATGCCATGTAACGATTGTGAAGAAATACGTAAGATGGCTTTATGCCAGATCGCCCTGAACCAGCGGCACAAAGCGCACCGGCTCAATCGTTTCTTCAATGATTTCACCACCCTGACGACGCAGGCGCTTAAGTACCTGCTGGTCCTCACCCACCGGCAGCACCATTTTGCCGCCTTCTCCCAGTTGCGCTATCAGCGCAGTCGGAATTTCTGGCGGTGCGGCAGTCACAATAATGGCATCAAACGGACCCCGCGCGGCCCAGCCCTGCCAGCCGTCGCCGTGGCGTGTGGAAATGTTATGCAGATCGAGCTGCTTCAGGCGGCGTTTCGCCTGCCACTGCAGCCCTTTGATGCGTTCAACCGAGTAAACGTGGTTAACCAGATGCGCGAGAATGGCGGTCTGATAACCCGAACCGGTGCCAATTTCCAGCACGCGCGAGGTCGGGTTCAGCTCCAGCAGCGCCGTCATACGCGCCACCATATAAGGCTGAGAAATGGTCTGGCCGTTGCCAATCGGCAGCGCCACGTTCTCCCAGGCTTTATGTTCAAAAGCCTCGTCGATAAAGCGTTCACGCGGGACATCAGCGATGGCTTTCAGCAAATGCTCATCGTGAATACCCTGCGTGCGCAGTTGGGCCAGAAGCGTTTCGATGCGCCGGTTTACCATGCCGGATTCACCTCAGCCTGGTACAGTCCGTCGCCTGCCCTCTTCCGCGTCGCGCCGGCGCCAGGATCAACCTGTCGTAATGTCTTCACGCCAGGGAACACGCCAATGCCGGGAGTCTGAATTCCATCATCGTTGCTGAGCCGTATCCGCATCTGATTCTGACCTTTTTCATTAACCGGTCCACCGACCGCCGCGCCCGTTTTGCGCCTTCAGCGGCGCAAGCGGTCCTGCGCTGGCGGCACAAGGATGTTTGCATTCTAGCGGTGAGGCGCGGGAAGTGGTAGGCGTAAATCACGCAACCGTCGGCAGTTGTCGCAACAATAAGCAGTCAAACGCAATGGCACCCAGTAAAAAGCCCGGCGAAAAGCCGGGCTGATTTATCACCTCAATGACGATCCGGTAAGCTCACCGCATACAGATACCAGGCCGAGTGCGGCAGCCAGCCTTCCGCCCAGCGCCAGTCGTCATCCTTCCGTGTGACCGCATAACCTTCATCAAAGGCGATGCCGTCCGCCACCTGATTCGACGCGCCGGTGATGCCGTTAACGATACCGCCTGGCAGCGTGGTGTATTTCCACGAATTGAAGAACAGATAGCTGATGTGACGATAGCCGCTGCCGGTCAGCATGCTGACGTCGTACGGATTATGACCGAGGATCCAGTTGAGCTGATCCCAGGCATAGTTCTGCAGCTGCTGCGTAAAGGCTTTATCGTCCGCGAACAGCGGCATCGCCTGACGGGCGGCGGCGGCCAGCGACGCGATACGCGCGTTTTCGCCCTGCCACCACGGCGCAGCTTCGCTGTCATGCGGGAAGAAGAAGCTGGTGCGCTTCACGCCGTCTTTCAGCTGAATCAGCTGGCGCGCATAGCCAAACGGGTTACTGCTCTCTTTAGTCACCGCCAGCTCAAAGCCCAGCGAGCGTTTTACCGTCTGGCGGATGTTCGCCTGCTGCGCCTGCGGCGCGATGCGCGCATACTCCAGCAGTGCGATCACCGGCAGACCGGCATCGGACGGATGGAAGAACGGGCGTTTTTCGCCGTCGGCACGCCAGTAGTCATGCCAGTTATCCAGCGACGTCAGTCGCGCCATCAGGCTCTCCGCGCGCTGCTGCGCCGCAGCCAGATAGACCGCTTTTTGCGAGGCACGATACAGCTCGGTTGCCGCCAGCAGCGCAGTGTAATCATCCACGATGTTCTCTTTGCCGTCGTTCACCATGCGCAGATTATTTTTCTGCAGGAAGGCAAAGGCATCTTCTGCGGTTTGCAGATACTGCTGCCGCGTGAAATTGCCGTCATTCTCCATGGTGCTGGCCAGCGCCAGCGCGGCAATTGACATGCCGGCACCGGAGCGGAAGCTGGCCTGCCACGCCAGCGGGCCGACCGCCTCCTCTTCAACAATGGTGGAATCTGACTCCTTCTCTTTGATCTGCGTGCGCCAGTTGGGATTGGCGATCACCCGGTCCTGAGCCAGCTTCTCTTTGCCCGGCGACGAGATCGCCTGGAAGAAGGATTCCCCCGGCCGCTTCATGCGCACCAGGAAATCGGCACCGTACAGCCCTTCGTCGAGCATGCGCCGGCGATACTCGTCAAAGTTCGGGTTGTCACGCGCACCAAGATTTTGATAACCGCGCAGTAAGCTCCACGCCACCAGCGGCGCCTGCTGCGGATTGAAATAAGAGGTCAGATTCTGGTGCGACAGGTGCACGCCGTAATCGCCGGTGGCGTCATACCAGCCGCCGTGGACGTCAACCGTACCGCTGCCGGTGCCCGGTGGCAGCGGCAGTTTGCGGTCCGCCTTATCGAACAGGCCGGTGACGCGCTGGCTTTTGAAATAGGCAATCACATCGGACAGCGTATAGCGCTCGAGCAGATCGGCACCAATAATGAACGGCCCGGAGCGCACATCGCCGTCGCTGCTGGTGGTTTGCAGCACGTAGCGGCCCGGCGTTTGCCAGCCTGAGAAGTCGGCACGATAGAAGGTGCGATCGCCCCAGCCCGGCACGTCACCCTGCGGCTGCAGCGTGCCGCTCAGCACCGCTTTATTGGTCTCATTATCCAGCAGGGTAAATTTCACCGGCGGTTTAGCGCGCGAGTCGCCGGTCAGCTGCACGATGGCGTTTTTCGGCGCAGCAACATCGTAGCCGACCTGATTGATTAAAACGTGGGTTTCGGCGTGCGCCAGCCCGGCCAGTAACAGCGCTGCGGTCAGCGCGGAGAAGCGAATCCTCATGGTCATCATCCTTAGTGTCGTGAGTGATTGAACAGGCTAAAAGGGGCAATCATCATGAATTTGACGTCCTTTTCATCCTGGAAAACGTTGCCATAGCCGCCGCCCCAGCTGGGGTTATCGCTATGGTTGTTGTAGGCGGTGAGATGCAGCTTAAATACCGTGTCTTTGGCCCAGCCGGACTGCACCTGCCACACCAGATCGCCATTGATGGCGGTTTCCGTCAGACGCTGATGCTGCGACCAGTCGCCACCGCGCGCCGGTTTACCGTCCCAGCCCCAGGCAAACGAGCCACCGATGCTGACGCCCGGCCAGACGATGTCGCTGAGATCGATCATCAGGCCTGCAAACAGCGCTTTTTCGCCGTCGGCGTTGAAGTCAGAGCGCGAATCCCACCACATATCGATGCGGCCCGCGGAGTTGGGATAGATCGGCGTCATCGCCACGGTGTAGTAACCCTGTTTCCCCGGTGCGTGTACCGCGCTGCCCTCGAGCCGGAACTGGTAGCGATCCCACTGGTACGCCAGCGTCAGGCCCTGCTGCCAGGCAAACTCATCGTAAACATCATGGCGACCGGTACGATCCTGCGAGCCGTAGAACTGCCAGCTGACGCTGAACGGGTTATCCCACAGCGTGGTCTGACGCGCCGCTTTGGCGAAATATTTGTCGAGATAATGCGGAGATTCACCCCACGCCAGCTCCAGCGTGTTGCCGTTTTTGAAGTCATACTTCGCGCCCAGCGAGTGCAGATAAGGAATGCGTGTTTGCCGGTCGATTTCGCGAAACTCGTACATTTTGCGATACCACGGTGCTTTGTACTTGTTGGCGCCCATCCACGACAGCGACAGCGCGCCGGCAGCGCCATAGTCATAGACTGCCCCGACTTCCACGCCCTGGTAGGTGCCGGGCAGAAATCCCCACTGGGTGCCAAGCAGCGTCTGGCCGCTCGGCTGGATATAACCGGCCCGCAGCCAGTAGTCGCTGGCTTTGAGTTTCAGCGCCGCACGGTAGAGATCCAGCCCGTTACGTTCGCCGACGCCACGGTCTTCCCACATCGAAGGCCCGTGACTGAAGCTGATCTCGTTGGGATGCGCCGGGCTGCCTTCAAACAGATCCCAGGTGGCGAAGGCCGCCACATCAATGCCCACGGTATCGGCCAGATAGCCGGACTGATAATCGAGCGCGCCGGTCAGCGTGCTGTGATGCAGGTTGGTCTGATAGTGCTGATAGTGCGCGCTGTGCGGATCGAGATCTTTACGCTCACGGTGGCGCTGCCAGTAATAGACGGTGCCCTCCAGCGTGCTGTCTTCAACAAATCCTTCCGCCAGCGCCGGCGGTGCCGCGCCCAGCATCAGGGTGGCCAGCGGCAGCAGCGCTGCCTTTTTTCTCCTGGTGAATGTGTTCATGACCTTTCCTTAAGGTGCACGCGGCCCTGCGAAGCAGCCGCATGCGATTTCCCTGTTTTGGTGTTAACGAATCAGCGCATCAGGCGCCGGTTTTATTCACGCTGCGCAGCGTCCAGCGGCCGTAAATCAGCGTCAGAATGAATGGGGTGAGGAAAGCCACGGCAATTGCCGCCACTTCATAGATCATCTTCGACTCAGGGCCTTCGAACAGGCCAAGTTCAAACACGTTCAGCACCGGCAGGAAACTGTAGGTTTTCACCTGCAGCAGCCCGGTGATGCCACCGCCGAGCGCCGCGCCGATGCAGCCGAAGATAAACAGCATGCGGTACTTGAGATTGACGCCGTACAGCGCCGGTTCGGTGATGCCAAAGAACGCTGACAGCGACGCCGAGATTGCAATCTGCCGGTCGCGCAGGCTGCGGGCGATGAAGATCGCGCCGGTAACCGCGCCAAACTGCCCCATCACCGCCGACATAAACATCGCCATGATGGTGTCGTAGCCCTGCACCTGAATATTGATCAGCGCCAGCGGGATGATGCCCCAGTGCACACCAAACACCACAAATAGCTGACCAATGCCCGCCAGCAGTGCGCCGGAGATCATCGGGCTGAGCTGATAGAGCCAGCTGTAGCCGCTGGCGATGCCGACGCCAACGTAATCCGCCAGCGGGCCAATCACCGTGAACACCACAAAGCCGCAAATCAGCAGCGACAGGCACGGCACAAATACCAGCGCTGCCACCTCGGGGATCCACTGTTTCAGCCGGCGCTCAACCTTGCTCAGTAGCAGTACCGCCAGAATCGCCGGAATCACCGCGCCACCGTAAATCTTCAGGCTGATGCTCAGGCCGAACAGCGCGAAGTGCGCCGGCAGATCCGGCTGGGTCAGCGGAAACACCATCGCCGCCGTCAGCGCCAGCGCGGTGAAACGGCTGGCACCGAAACGGTCTGCCGCGGTAACCGCAATAAACAGCGGCAGAAAGACAAACACCCCGCTGGCCAGCGCGTTGAACATGGCGAACAGCAGGTCATCGTCCGCCACCCAGCCCTGCGTCTGCAGCAGCACCATGATGCCTTTGATCACCCCGATGCCGGCCAGTACGCCAATGTAGGGCGTAAAGATAGCGCCGAGCGTGGCCAGCATTTTACCCGCGACGCCGCGCTCGTCTTTGCCGGGCTTCACCGGTTCGGCCACCGGCGCTGCGCCCTGCTGCATCGCCTGATACAGCTGTTCGACCTGCGGCCCGACCACAATCTGCAGCTGCCCGGACGCGTTCACCACGCGGATGACGCCCGGCAGGCTACTGATGGCCGGCATATCGACACTGGCCAGATCGTTTATCGTCAGCCGCAGCCGCGTGGCGCAGTGTGAAATGTGGCTGATATTATCGTCGCCGCCGACCTGTTCCCTGATGGCCTGCGCCAGCTTCACGTAATCGAGTTTCATTGTTGTTATCCTTATGGCTCGCGCCCGGCGTTAGTCGTAATCACCCGGTTTGGTTTTGCTCTTCATCGCCACGCCAAAATCAGTGAATATGCGCTGCGGCAGATTGTTGCCTTTGGCTTCAGCGATGTGATGCGCGAGGATCTGGAACGGAATCACCATCAGCAGCGGCGCTATCCATTCGCTGACCTCCACGCCGAGCGCCAGCGTGCGCGCATCATCGCTCTCCCCGAGACACAGACTCCAGACGTGCGGCGTCACGCGCTGCTCATACTGGCGCAGCAGCTGCAGGCGTTCGCGCACCGGCGCCTCGACGTCGATAAAGAACAGCCGGTGCTGCGGATTGATTTCGAAATAGGGGCCGTGCATAAACGCTTCCAGTTCAATGCCCTGCGACGGCACGCGCACCGTTTCGCTGAATTTGGTCTCCATCTCTTTGATCACGCCAATCGCCGGACCAAAGCCAATCGAGATAAAGCGTGGCGCCGCAGTGAGATCGTCCTGCCAGCGCTGCCAGAAACGCTCGGTGCGGGCGATGATGTCCGGAATCGCGTCGACGCCGTGCTGCAGTTGCGTCAGCGCCTGCTGCTCCTGCTCTGCGCTGAGGCGACCGCTGTGGCGCGCACTGTGCACGCCAATCAGCATCAGCGTCAGGATCGTGGCGACATAGCCTTTGGTGACATACCCGACGCGCTCTTCGCCGTTCATGATGTCTACGGCGTGATCCACCGCCTGCGCCAGCGGACTGGTGATTTTGCTGGTGATGCCCCAGGTTGCCACGCCGTGCTGTTTTTTCAGCGCGTCAATCGCCGCCAGCGTCGAAGTGCTCTCGCCGCTCTGTGAAATCGCGATCACCAGATCGGTCGCCGGATCCCACTGCTCGTAGTGCTGAAAATGGAACGGCTCCTGCACGCTGATGCGTACGCCGGTCAGTTGCTCAACGTAATATTTGGCGCTGAGCGCGGCGTTGATGCTGGAGCCGGTGGCCAGAATCAGCACTGTTTTTGCCTTGCCCAGCACCGGTAATCCCTGCGGATAGCACGCCAGCAGATGGCTCAGCACCTCGGGTTGCTGGTGGATGTAGGTCATCATGGTGGGTTTCATTACCGCTCCTTAAACTGTTTTCCCGCCAACCTGAAAACGTTTTCAGGTTGCAAGCCAACTTATTTAATGGCGCATATTAAGTCAACGTGAGGATCGTGAAATTGCGATCGCGCTAACAAAGCGCAACGAAAGCAGGCGGAACGTTTAAGGGGAGAAGATCAGGCGGATTCGCCGGGGATCAATACCGGCTTTAGCGGTGCGCTGCAGCGCGCGTGCGGGCTTAAGCTGCCGTCCAGCTGCGCCATCATCATGGTGATAATGTTTTGCCCCAGCTGCGGATTCTGGTGATCGACACTGGTCAGGCGCGGGATAAAATACTCGCTGCCGGGGAAGCGCTCGCAGCTGATGACCGCTACCTGCTCAGGCACGTCAATGCCGCGATCGCGTAACGCGCGGATCGCGCCCATCGCCACGCGATCGTTGATTGCCACCAGCGCCTGCGGTTGCTCTGCCTGCTGCCACAGCGTATCAATCGCCTGATAGCCGTGTTCAGGATAGAAGTTATTCAGGCAGATCCAGCTGTCGCGCGGCGTAATGCCGGCCTGCTGCAGCGTGGCGTGGAAATGACTGACGCGCTCGCGCGTCACCCACACTTTGCGCGAGCCGCCAATAAACGCGATATCACGCAGGCCGCGCGCCAGCAGGTGATTCACCGCCAATCCGACGCAGTGCTGCTGGTCGCGCATCACGCACGGCCAGCGGCCAGCAGGATGCGGCTGCCCCACCACCACTACCGCCATTTTGTCCATCAGCGACTCCAGCAGCGTCAGGTAGCCGGCCGGAATCGGCGCATAGTCGCTGTGGCCGCCGAGCACGATCACCCCATCGATCTGGCTATCGATAATCGACTGAAAAATCGCGCTTTCGTCATCGTCGTGCTGAGGGCTGCGGTTGGCCGACTGGGTATCGTACAGGGTGATTTTGTAACCGATGGCCAGACAGGCCTGCTGAATCTGCGCCACCAGCGTGACGAAGTAAGGGTTAGTGATGTCAGAGACGATCACCGCGAGCGTGTAGCTCTGGCGCGATATCATGCCGCGCGCCATCAGGTTGGGGCTGAATTGATGCTCGGCGATCACCTGTTCCACCCGCGTGCGGGTTTTTTCCGATACCCACGCATGCTTGTTGAGCACGCGCGAGACGGTGGTAATCGACACACCGGCGAGTACGGCAATATCCTTGATGGTGAGATTTTTGCTCATCGTCGCCGGGTTCGCTTATTCGTCGCCGAGCGGGGCCGCCGCGCCGTTGCTCAGTAGCTCACGCACTACGCTGGTGGCAAAACTGCCGGCCGGCAGCCAGAACTGCAGCTCGAGCGTGACGTCATCCCACCAGTTCCACTGCAGATCTTTCGGCACCACCAGCATGGCGCGCCGCGCCGCATCGACGCGTTCACGCTCCAGCAGGCCGAGCAGATCGGCCGCGCCCGCCAGCTGCTGCTGTTCAAACGCCAGCGTTTCGCCCTGAGTGCCCGGCTCGCCGCGCCCGGCCAGCGGTGCGGTAATGCGCAGCTCGTGGTTATCCACACGCTGCTGCAGCGCAGGTAACTCGTCCGCCTGGGCAACAAACCAGCTGCCGCGCCCGCTGAGCTGCAGCGCATCGCCGGGCTGCACGCGATCCAGCGCACCGTCACGCTGCAGACGCGCGCTGGTCAGCTGATTGAACAGCTGGCTGCGCGCCGCCGACAGCAGAATGCCTTTCATACTGCGGTCGCGTGGACGGAATTTCTCCTCTGCCCACAGGCGCGCCTGCGTCAGGTTATTGCCGCCGCGGCCAAAGCGCTGTTCGCCAAAGTAGTTGGGCACGCCCTGCTGCTGAATCTGCTGCAGCCGCGATTCCACCTGCGCGCGATCGGACACCTGACGTACCACCAGACGAAACGCATTGCCCGCCAGCGCGCCGGTGCGCAGTTTACGCTTGTGGCGAATCACCTGCAGGATCTCCACGCCTTCCAGCTGGAAGCCGGCAAGGTTGGGCATCGCCGTGCCCGGCATGCGGAAGCACAGCGTCTGCTCGGTGACCGCGTGGCGATCTTTCATGCCGGCATAGCTGAGATCGCGCTGATGCACGCCGAGAAATTTGGCGATCGCCTCAGCGACAAAACGCGTGTTGCAGCCAATTTTGCGGATGCGCACCAGCAGCTGCTCGCCTTCGCCGTCATAGGGATAGCCGAGATCTTCAATCACCACGAAATCTTCGGGACTGGCTTTGATCACCCCGGTGGCAGCGGGCACGCCGTGCAGGTAGAGCAGCTCACTCATGCCCGATCGGCCTTCACCAGCAGCGCCACGGCTTCGCAGGCGATGCCTTCACCGCGACCGGTGAAGCCCAGCTTCTCGGTGGTGGTGGCTTTGACGTTGACATCATCCATGTGGCAACCGAGATCTTCGGCGATATTGACGCGCATCTGCGGCACGTGCGGCAGCATTTTCGGTGCCTGAGCGATGATGGTGACATCGACGTTGCCGATGCGGTAGCCCTTCTGCTGGATGCGACGCCAGGCTTCGCGCAGCAAACCGCGGCTGTCGGCGCCTTTGAATGCCGGATCGGTGTCCGGGAACAGTTTGCCGATGTCGCCCATCGCCACTGCGCCCAACAGCGCGTCGGTCAGCGCATGCAGCGCCACATCGCCGTCGGAATGCGCAATAAAGCCCTGTTCGAAGGGAATACGCACCCCGCCAATCACCAGCGGACCTTCGCCGCCAAACGCGTGCACGTCAAAACCGTGACCGATACGCATCATGCGTGCTCCTTTAACTGAATCTGAGTGAGATAGAAGGCCGCCAGCGCCAGATCTTCCGGCCGCGTTACCTTAATGTTGTCGCTGCGTCCGCTGACCAGCTCAGGATGATAACCGCAATACTCCAGCGCCGAGGCTTCATCGGTGATGGTCGCGCCTTCATTGAGCGCGCGCGTCAGGCAGGCGGTCAGCAGCGCATGCGGGAAAAACTGCGGCGTCAGCGCATGCCACAAATCATCGCGGTCGACGGTATGCGCAATGGCACCTTTGCCGGGCTCCGCGCGCTTCATGGTGTCGCGCACCGGTGCCGCCAGAATCGCGCCGACTTTGCTGTGTTCACGCACCGCCAGCAGACGCGCTAAATCATCGGGATGCAGACACGGACGCGCCGCGTCGTGCACCAGCACCCAGGCACTGTGGCGGATGGTTTGTAATCCAGCCAGCACCGATTCGGCGCGGGTTTCGCCGCCGGTGACGCGCAGTACGCGGGCATCCTGCGCCAGCGGCAGGCTATCGAACCAGCCGTCATCCGGGCTGATCGGCACCACCACCTGCTTTACCGCCGGATGCGCCAGCAGGCGCGCCACGCTGTGCTCAAGCAGGGTTAACGGACCGATGGTGAGATACTGCTTCGGACAGGCGGCCTGCATGCGGCTGCCGATACCGGCAGCCGGCACCACGGCAATCACATCCGCAGAGGAAGAGAGCTGATTCATGGTTTATCGTTGTTGGTTCTGCGCCGCTTGTTGCGCATTACGTTTGTTTTGGTCTGGCACCAGACGATAGAAAGTCTCGCCAGGCCTGATCATGCCCAGCTCGCTGCGTGCGCGTTCCTCAATCGCCTCTGAACCGCCATTGAGATCGTCAATTTCGGCAAACAGCTGATCGTTACGCGCTTTGAGTTTGGCGTTATTCGCCTGTTGTGACGCCACGTCTTCGCTGACGCGCGTGTAATCATGGATACCGTTCTTGCCCAGCCACAGAGAGTATTGCAACCATCCCAGCAGCACGAGCAGCAGTAACGTCAGTTTTCCCATCCCCGCCCCCTGAAAAACGGCTCAATCATCCCATAACTTGACGCCGGACTCCACTGCGGCAGCGAAAATGGCGCGCAAGCAGATTTGTCTGGACAAATAATGACGGGAAAAGCGCCAGACGGCAGGTAAAGTTTTGTAACCTGCCGATGCGTTTGCACATCAGCGCCGGATTACCAGCCGGAGAGAAAGGAGAACAGCAGCCAGAACAGGCACACCACCACCAGGGCGGTGATCAGGCCGCTCCACCACAGACGGCCACGCAGCATCAGGCTGAGCACGATGCCAATCAGCACCGAAACCGGCAGCAGCGCGAGGAAAAAAGGCCAGGTGTAGAGAAAGAAAAACAGCGTGTTAGAGCCGTACAGCAGAAACGGGATGCCCAGCGCACACCAGTACGAGAGAAAGCCGATCACGCCGCCCGGCAGCGATGAGCGTGGCTCATCCGGGGTGCGTTCATCTTTGCGTGCCAGCATGGGGGTAACGTTCTGCATAGAGATCCTGTTGACGCTAAAGCGCGGCAAACCGTGAGATTTGCCGCTGTCGGTTCAGGATCTGATGATATCGTGGTGGCGCAGCAGGTCTAACAATTGGCCGGTCAGTTTTGTAACCAATTGTTCACCATCCAGCTGGATTTCCGGCGCGTCCGGCGCCTCGTAAACGCTGTCGATACCGGTGAAGTTACGTAGCTCGCCGGCACGGGCTTTTTTATACAAGCCTTTCGGATCGCGCGCTTCGCACACCGCCAGCGGCGTATCGACGAACACCTCGATAAACTGCCCGTCACCGAGCAGATCGCGCACCATCTGGCGCTCGGCACGGTGCGGCGAGATGAACGCCGTCAGCACCACCAGTCCGGCATCCACCATCAGTTTCGCCACTTCACCCACGCGCCGGATATTCTCTTTGCGGTCTTCATCGCTGAAACCGAGATCGCGGCACAGGCCGTGACGCACATTGTCGCCGTCCAGCAGATAGGTGCTGACGCCCAGCCGGTGCAGCGCCTGCTCCAGCGCACCGGCCACGGTGGATTTACCCGAGCCTGAGAGCCCGGTAAACCACAGCACCACGCCACGATGGCCGTGCTGCTGTTCGCGTTCAGCGCGCGTGACCGGATGGTCATGCCACACCACGTTTTCGTCGTGCTGCGCCATTACTGACCGCCCAGCAGGTCGCGTGCGTTCCAGTGCGGGAAGTGACGCCGCACCAGCGCGTTCAGCTCCAGCTCGAAATCACTGTACTGGCCAGCCTGACTGCGCGCGGCGCTCAGCGGCTGATGGATCATGCCGGCACCGACGGTCACGTTGCTCAGGCGATCGATAAAGATCATGCCGCCGGTCACCGGGTTCTGCTGGTAAGCATCCAGCACCATCGGTTCATCAAACGTCACTTCTACCAGACCGATGCCGTTGAGCGGCAGGCTGTCGACCGCGCGTTTTTCCAGCGTATTGATCTCCACCTGATGGAGAATCTTTTCGATGCGGCCACGCGCTTTCTTGCCGGCAATTTTCACTTCATAGCTTTGTCCCGGCTGCAGCGGCTGTTCCGCCATCCACACCACGTCGACGGTCGCGGACTGCACCGCCTGCAAATCGGCTGCGGCATCCACCAGCAGATCGCCACGGCTGATGTCGATCTCATCGTTCAGCACCAGGGTAATCGCCTCACCGGCGGCCGCCTGCTGCAGGTCGCCATCAAAGGTGACGATACGCGCAACGCTGGATTCCACGCCGGACGGCAGCACTTTCACTCGCTGGCCGACGCTCACCACGCCCGATGCCAGCGTACCGGCATAGCCACGGAAGTCGAGGTTCGGCCGGTTAACATACTGCACCGGGAAGCGCATCGGCTGCGTGTCGACCACACGCTTCAGCTCTACCGTCTCCAGCACGTCGAGCAGCGTCGGGCCGCTGTACCACGGCATGGTTACGCTCGGGGTGGCGACGTTATCGCCTTCCAGCGCCGACATCGGCACAAAGCGGATATCGAGATCGTCCGGCAGCTGCGCGGCAAAATCGAGGTAATCCTGTTTGATCTGCTCGAAGGTCTCCTGGCTGTATGCCACCAGATCCATCTTGTTGATCGCCACCACCAGATGTTTGATGCCCAGCAGCGTGGCGATAAAGCTGTGGCGACGGGTCTGATCCAGCACGCCTTTGCGCGCATCGATCAGCAGGATCGCCAGATCGCAGGTTGAGGCACCGGTCGCCATGTTGCGGGTGTACTGCTCGTGCCCCGGCGTGTCGGCGATGATGAACTTGCGCTTCTCGGTGGAGAAATAGCGATAGGCCACATCGATAGTGATGCCCTGCTCGCGCTCGGCCTGCAGGCCATCAACCAGCAGGGCCAGATCGAGTTTCTCGCCCTGGGTGCCGTGGCGTTTGCTGTCGTTGTGCAGCGAGGACAGCTGATCTTCATAAATCTGGCGCGTATCGTGCAGCAGACGGCCAATCAGCGTACTTTTGCCGTCGTCGACGCTGCCGCAGGTGAGGAAACGCAGCAGGCTTTTGTGTTGTTGCGCGGTCAGCCAGGCTTCAACGCCGCCCTGCTCGGCAATCTGTTGGGCAATAACGGTATTCATCGGCGTCTCCTTAGAAATAACCCTGACGTTTTTTCAGTTCCATCGAACCGGCCTGGTCGCGGTCAATCACGCGCCCCTGACGTTCACTGGTGGTGGAGACCAGCATCTCTTCAATGATTTCCGGCAGCGTCTGCGCCTCGGATTCCACCGCGCCGGTCAGCGGCCAGCAGCCGAGGGTACGGAAGCGCACCATACGCTGCTTAATCACTTCTCCCGGCTGCAGGTTGATACGATCGTCATCAATCATCATCAGCATGCCGTCGCGCTCCAGTACCGGGCGCGGTGCAGCCAGGTACAGCGGCACGATTTCGATGTTTTCCAGGAAGATGTACTGCCAGATATCCAGCTCGGTCCAGTTGGAGAGCGGGAACACGCGGATGCTTTCGCCTTTGTTGATCTGGCCATTGTAGTTGTGCCACAGCTCCGGACGCTGGTTCTTCGGATCCCAGCGGTGGAAACGATCGCGGAACGAATAGATACGCTCTTTGGCGCGCGACTTCTCTTCGTCACGGCGTGCGCCACCGAATGCCGCATCAAAACCATATTTGTTCAGCGCCTGCTTCAGGCCCTCGGTTTTCATGATGTCGGTGTGTTTGGCGCTGCCGTGCACGAACGGGTTAATGCCCATCGCCACGCCTTCCGGGTTACGGTGCACCAGCAGCTCTGCGCCCATCGCTTTCACGGTGCGATCGCGGAACTCGTACATTTCACGGAATTTCCAGCCGGTATCAACGTGCAGCAGCGGAAACGGCAGCGTGCCCGGATAGAAGGCTTTGCGCGCCAGATGCAGCATCACCGAGGAGTCTTTACCGATGGAGTACATCATCACCGGATTGCTGAACTCGGCCGCCACCTCGCGGATGATATGGATACTCTCTGCCTCCAGCTGGCGCAGATGAGTGAGACGATTTTGGTCCATAATTTTTCCTCAAGCCAAATTGACAACGGCGGACTCGCGAGCCCCCTGCTGTGCCGAATGTTGGAACCAGGCAAGTTGCCCGTGCAGATTCACCACTTCGCCAATCACTAATAGCGCTGGCGTTGGCGCGGCAGCAGCCAGCGCCTCGAGTTGTGCTAAGGTGCCGGTCAGCACCTGTTGATCCTGACGCGTGCCGCGACCAATCACCGCCACTGGCGTTGACGGCGCGCGGCCGTGTTCGATCAGCCCGGCGGCAATTTCCGCCGCTTTCACCGTGCCCATGTAAATTGCCAGCGTCTGACGCGCGCGCGCCAGCGACGGCCAGTCGATACCGTCGCCGTCGGCGCGGCAGTGACCGGTAATAAACAGCACGCTCTGGGCATAATCGCGGTGGGTTAACGGAATACCGGCATACGCGGTAGCACCCGCGGCCGCGGTGATGCCCGGCACCACCTGGAACGGAATGCCCGCCGCCTGCGCCGCCTGCAGCTCTTCGCCGCCGCGGCCAAAAATAAACGGATCGCCGCCTTTCAGGCGCACCACGCGCTTGCCCTGCTGCGCCAGCGTCACCAGCAGCTGATTGGTCTCTTCCTGCGGCACCGAATGGGCGCCGGCGCGTTTGCCGACGCAGATACGATCGGCATCGCGTCTTACCAGCTCCAGCACCTCGTCGCTGACCAGATGGTCATACAGCACCACGTCGGCCAGCTGCATCACCTGCAGCCCGCGCAGCGTCAGCAGACCGCTGTCGCCCGGTCCGGCACCGACCAGCGTGATTTCACCCTGATTATCGGAGGTGTTTTCCAGTTCACGATCGAGCGTGCGGCGCGCCTCGTTGACGTTACCCGCCGCCATCTGGCTGGCAAACAGGCCATTAAAAGCCCGCTCCCAGAAGCGACGACGGTCAGACATTTTGTGGTAGCGCTGTTTGACTTTGTCGCGCCACTGACCGGCCACTTCGGCCATCTGTCCGAGATTGGCGGGCAGCAGCGCTTCGATTTTTTCACGCAGCAGACGCGCCAGCACCGGCGCGGTGCCGCTCGAGGAGATCGCCACTACCAGCGGTGAGCGGTCAACAATCGACGGGAAGATAAAGCTGCATTTTGGCTGGTCGTCGACCACATTCACCAGCTTGTGGCGCGCATTAGCGGCATCAAATACCTGCGCGTTGAGGGCGTTATCGTCGGTGGCGGCAATCACGAGGAAAACATCGTCCAGCTGCGCCGCGTCGAAGTGCTGAGCAATCCACTCGATGGCGTTAATGTCGCGCAGCGCCTGCAGTTCATGGCCGAGCTCGCGCGCGGCTACCCGCACGTGCGCACCGGCACGCCGCAGCAGCTCAATTTTACGCGCAGCGATTTCGCCACCGCCGACCACCAGCACCGGACGGCTTTTGAGATCGGCAAAGAGAGGCAAGTAATCCACGTTAACCTTGTTAGTTTTACAATAAGTTAACGCGACTATACGTCCCCGCCTTCTGGCAGATGAAATTACGAATTAGCATGAGTAGTTACCAAATGGAATAACGCACCGGGATTGCTGATAACAATTTGTGCTTAACAAATGATATTGCTGGTGTTTCGGAGCGATACAAATTGTGCAGGCGGCGTCACAGTTTCATACTAACTCAGAATTTTTTTACCCTGACGGGATGTCAGAAAAGGACAACCACTATGTTTGCCACTCTCCGCCGCAGCGTGCTGGCAGCACTGATTGCCGGCGGTTTGCCTCTTTTGGCGCAGGCTGCAGCGATCGCCCCTGGCCACTTTGCCGAACAGCAGCTGCGTCACATCGCTACCTATTTCCCCGGCCGCATGAGCGGCAGCCCCGCCGAGCTGATGACGGCAGATTATCTGCAGCAGCAGTTCACCCAGCTTGGTTATCAGAGCAATACCCGGCAGTTCAATACCAGCTACAACTGGCTGGAGAAACAGGGCATCACGCGCCGCCATAAAGTGACGGCGACCTCGGTGATCGCCGCACGCGCCGGCAGCGTGCCGCAGGAGATTCTGATCGTCACCCATCTGGATACCTGGACGCCGCTCAGCCAGCACGAGGCAGACAATAATCTCGGCGGCCTGCGTTTGCAGGGCGTGGACGATAACGCTTCCGGGCTGGGCGTGATGCTGGAGCTGGCGCAGGCGCTGAGTCAAACGCCGCTGCACTATGGCGTGCGCTTTGTGGCACTGAGCGCAGGCGAAGCCGGTTTACACGGTATGGATGATTATCTGGCGCGCATGAGCGTGCAGGAGAAGAAAGATACGCTGCTGGTGATCGATCTGAATAGCCTGATCGTTGGCGATCGCCTCTACTTTAATAACGGCATGAATACACCAGCGGCGGTACGCAAGCAGACCAGCGCGCGCGCCCTGCAGATTGCGCACCGTTACGGCATCACGGCCGCCAGCCACGTGCTGACCGCACGCGATTACCCGGGCGTTAATCCGTTTGATAAAGCCGGGATTCCGCTGCTGGACGTTACCGCAGCCAACTGGGCGCTGGGCAATAAAGCCGGTGAGCAGCAGCGTGCACGTTCACCGCATTTTCCGGAGGGTACGGTGCGCCACCAGACCGGGCGCGATAATCTGACTTACATCGACCACTGGCTGCCGGGGCGCATCCATCAGCGCACGCGCGACAGCGTACGCATTTTGCAGCCGCTACTGACGGAGCTGGCTAATCCGACGTTGTAAGATCTTGCCGGTTTTTGCGGGTGCGCACCGCTGCGCACCCGCAGCAATTGCGCCCGTCAGCCTTCGTGTAACCCGCACTCGCGTTTGAGGCCGAAAAAGCGCGTCTCTTCCTCGGCCATCCCCGGCTCCCATTTGCGTGTGGTGTGCGTATCGCCCACGGAGAGGTAACCTTCGTCCCACAGCGGATGGTACTTCAGCCCATGCTGCTTCAGATACTGGTGCACCTGACGGTTGTCCCAGTCGATGATCGGCAGGATTTTGAACACGCCACGCTGCACGGCCAGTACCGGCAGGCTGGCACGGCTGCCGGACTGATCGCGGCGCAGGCCGGCAAACCAGGTCTGCGCACCCAGCGTTTGCAGCGCGCGGTTCATCGGCTCGACTTTGTTCAGCTGGTTGTACTGCTCGATCCCTTCAACGCCCTGCTCCCACAGCTTGCCGTAGCGCGCTTCCTGCCAAGCCGGTGAGGTTTCGGCGCGGAAGATCTGCAGATTCAGGTTCAGCTGCTGCGTCAGTTCATCAATGAAGCGGTAGGTCTCAGGGAAGAGATAACCGGTATCGGTGAGGATCACCGGAATATCCGGGCGCTGCTGCGTGACCATGTGCAGCAGTACCGCCGCCTGAATACCAAAACTCGACGACAGCACAAAGGCGCCCGGCAGCTGCTCCAGCGCCCAGCTGACGCGCTGTTCGGCAGAGAGCTTTTCCAGCTGGACGTTGCTTTCCGCCAGCGCCATGATGCGATCGACTTTGCTGCCGCTGTTCAGGCTGGCGAGATCGGGTAGTGTCATACTGCCTCCGGGTCCCAGAAATCACGGGCGGGATCGACCACCGGCTGCACAATGCCCGCGCGAATCACGAAGTCACCAAACCCTTCATCCGCCGTGCGCTCGCTGGCCCAGCGCGCCACCAGCTCATCGATGCTGGCGAGGATTTCGTTTTCCGTGATGTTTTCGCGGTACATGCGCGGGATGCGCGTGCCGATGCGATTACCACCAATATGCAGGTTGTAACGGCCCGGCGCTTTGCCCACCAGGCCCAGTTCGGCCAGCATGGCACGCCCGCAACCGTTCGGACAACCGGTAACGCGTAACACTATGTGCTCTTCGCCGACGCCGTGGCGGTGCATGATCTCCTCCACTTTGCTGACGAAGGACGGCAGGAAGCGTTCGGCTTCAGCCATCGCCAGCGGACAGGTCGGGAAGGCCACGCAGGCCATGGAGTTTTCACGCTGCGGCGTGACCGCTTCCATCAGGCCGTGCTCACGCGCAATGGCTTCGATCTGCGCTTTCTGCGCCTCTGGTACGCCGGCCACAATCAGGTTCTGATTGGCGGTCAGGCGGAAATCGCCCTGATGCACTTTGGCAATCTCCGCGATACCGCGCTTCAGCGGACGGCCCGGATAATCCAGCAGGCGACCGTTTTCGATAAACAGCGTCAGGTGCCATTTCTTGTCGATGCCCTTCACCCAGCCGATGCGATCGCCACGGGTGGTAAATTCGTATGGGCGAATCGGCTCGAAGGTCAGGCCGGCACGCTTCTCGACTTCGGCTTTAAAGGTCTCGACGCCGACGCGCTCCAGCGTGTATTTGGTTTTGGCATTTTTACGATCGGTACGGTTACCCCAGTCGCGCTGCGTGGTGACCACCGCTGCAGCCACATCAAGGATCTTCTCCACCGGCAGATAGCCAAACTCGCTGGCGGTGCGCGCGTAAGTGGCTTTGTTGCCGTGCTCAATCGACAAGCCGCCGCCGACCAGCAGGTTAAAGCCAATCAGCTTGCCGTTCTCCGCAATGGCGATGAAGTTCAGATCGTTCGCGTGCAGATCGACATCATTGTGCGGCGGCACCACCACGGTGGTTTTAAACTTACGTGGCAAATAGGTCTCACCGAGGATCGGCTCCTGATCGGTGGTGGCGACCTTCTCCTGATCCCACCAGATCTCGGCGTAGGCGCGCGTCTGCGGCAGCAGGTGCTCGGAAAGCTTTTTCGCCCACTCATACGCTTCCTGATGCAGCTCTGACTCCACCGGGTTCGAGGTACACAGCACGTTACGGTTGACGTCGTTAGCGGTGGCCAGCGCGTCCAGTCCGACTTCATGCAGCATCTGGTGAGTTGGCTTGACGTTCTTCTTAAGAATGCCGTGAAACTGGAACGTCTGACGGTTAGTCAGGCGAATGCTGCCGTACAGCGTTTTGTCGGTGGCAAATTTGTCAATCGCCAGCCACTGCGTTGGCGTGATGATGCCGCCCGGCAGACGGCAGCGCAGCATCATGGCATGACGCGGTTCCAGCTTCTGCGCAGCGCGCTCGGCGCGGATGTCGCGGTCATCCTGCTGGTACATGCCGTGAAAACGGATCAGCAGGAAGTTATCGCCGGTAAAGCCGCCGGTCAGGCCATTGTCGAGATCTTCTAAAATGGTGCCGCGCAGGTAGTTGCTCTGCTTTTTCAGACGCTCGGCGTCGGAAAGTTTGCCTTCAACCACCAGCGGTCCAGGATGTTTTTCGCTCATTAGTAAACGTCTCGCTGATAACGGCGCTCAATGCGCAGCTCACTTAAAAATTCGTCAGCGGTTTCACGATCCATGCCGCCGTGTTCGACCACCACATCCAGTAATGCCTGTTCAACGTCTTTCGCCATGCGATTGGCGTCGCCGCAGACGTACAGGTGCGCGCCCTCTTCAATCCAGCGCCACACTTCCGCTCCTCTGGCGCGGATTTTATCCTGTACGTAAATCTTTTCGGCCTGATCGCGTGACCACGCCAGATCGATATGGGTCAGCAGACCGTCTTTAACGTATTTCTGCCACTCTACCTGATAGAGGAAATCTTCGGTGAAGTGCGGATTACCAAAGAACAGCCAGTTTTTACCGCTGGCACCGTCGTTTTCACGCTGTTGCATGAAGGCGCGGAACGGGGCAATACCGGTGCCCGGGCCGATCATGATCACCGGCGCATCCGGATTGGCCGGCAGGCGGAAATTATCGTTATGCTCGATGAACACGCGGATTTCGCCATCTTCTTCCAGCCGATCGGCTAGCCAGGTGGAAGCGCCGCCGCCGCGCTGACGGCCGTCAATTTCATAACGCACCGCGCCGACGGTAATATGCACTTCGGTTTCGCTCTCCGCCTGCGACGAGGCGATGGAGTAAAGCCGCGGCGTCAGCGGACGCAGCAGGCCAGTCAGCTGGCCAGCGTTCAGTTCGGTGGGCGCCTGGCGCACCATGTCGACAATCGGGAAACTCTGCGCGAAGCTTTGCAGCTTCGGCTTGTCGCCCGCCAGCGCCAGCAGCGCCTCATTGCGCGACAGGGCTGCATACTGCTCGACGATCTGCGGCGTGTTGACCGTCAGCTCAAAATGTTTCTGCAGCGCCTCGGCCAGCGGCAGGGTTTCTCCGCGCACCTCGACCTGCTCATCGCCTTTCAGCCATACCAGCTGCAGCAGCTCCTGTACCAGTTCCGCATCGTTTTCATACCATACGCCGAGCGCATCGCCTGGCTGGTAACGCAGACCGGAATCCCCCAGATCGATTTCGATATGGCGCACGTCTTTATCTGAGTTGCGACCGGTAATTTTCTGGTTCAGGGCAAAGCTGGCGGTGAGTGGCGCTTCTTTGGTGTAAGGACTGCTGTCCACCTGGTTGACGCTGCCAGCCGCGCTGGCTGCCAGCTGCGCTGCCGGTTCCGCCGGCACGCGCGCTTTGAGAATATCGGTGAGCTGCAGACGCCAGGCGCTGGCCAGTTCGCTGTATTCAACATCGGCATCCACGCGATCCAGCAGGCGTTCGCCGCCCAGTTCAGCCAGACGCTGGTCGAAGTCTTTACCGGCCTGACTGAAAAATTCATAGGAGGTATCGCCAAGACCAAACACGGCAAAGGCGGTATCACTCAGCTTCGGCGCTTTCTTCGACAGCAGGAATTTATGCAGCGCCACCGCCTCTTCCGGCGGTTCGCCCTCGCCCTGCGTTGAGGTCACGATGACCAGCAGTTTTTCCTGACCGATCTGTTTGAATTTATAGTCGCCGGCATTCACCAGGTTGACGCTCAGTTTCGCCGCCAGCAAATCGTCACGCAGCTGCTCGGCCAGCCGGCGCGCATTGCCGGTTTGGGAGGCGGAGATCAGCGTAATGCCCGGCACCTCAGCGGCGACTGGCGCAGGCGCGGCAACGGTGCCCGGTGCCTGATTAACCATGCCCCAGAAGTAGCCCGAGAGCCATGCCAGCTGCGTTGGATTGAAATCGGTGGTCGCGGCCTGTAAGCGCGCAATTTGCTCCGGGGATAGCGGAAGCATCGCTGGGGGTGCCTGAGTCGTCATCGCGTTAAAAATTCCAGTGTCAGAAATCCGTACCGGGAAGCGGCGGAAGAGTGGGTAGGTTACCGGCCTGTATATTAACGATTAAATAAGGCTTCGACATAATAAATAACCAAAATGACTAAGTGGTTTTTTGGGTCAGACTAACCAGTAAAAGTGGTAAATAAAGTTGTCGTAATTCAATCAGTTAATTTACGGCGTAAACGGCAGATCGGCAGAAATGCCCTTTTCAGCGCTGGCGGGTGCGAAAAATCTGCTTTTCAGGTAGACTTCAGCGGTTTTTACGTCTGAGAGCCATTATGTCTACCACGCTGTTTAAAGAGTTCCAGTTTGAAGCGGCCCACCGCTTACCTCACGTGCCGGAAGGGCATAAATGCGGTCGTCTGCACGGCCATTCATTTCTGGTGCGACTGGAAATTACCGGTGAAGTGGATGCGCATACCGGTTGGGTAATGGATTTTGCCGAACTAAAGGCGGCGTTCAGGCCGATCTACGATCGCCTCGATCACCATTATCTCAACGATATTCCCGGTCTGGAGAACCCGACCAGCGAAGTGCTGGCGAAATGGATCTGGGATGAGATGAAGCCGATTCTGCCTGAGCTGAGTGCGGTGATGATCAAAGAGACCTGCACCGCAGGCTGCGTCTATCGCGGCTGACAGTCGCGGGAAAGGTCAGAAGGTCGCCATCAATGGCGACCCTACGGTGTAATGCGATTTACAGGGTGCGCATTGATGCGCATCGGCTACCATTGGCCAGGTCGCCATCAATGGCGACCCTACGGTGTAATGAGTTTGTAGGGTGCGCATTGATGCTTACCCGCCACAATGGCGTTGATTTTGCCGGGTGCGCATTCGGTGAATCAGGCGATGTTCAGGTATTTGTGCGTCTGCATCGAAAGCCGCCAGTTGCGGGCAATGCAGGTTTCGATACACAGTCTGGTCGCCGCCTCGCCACGGCTGATGGGCTGCAGCGCCACAATGCGTTTTTTCTCATCCTGCAGGCCAGCCAGCAGCGCATCCAGCGCTTCCACATCCCGCTCACGCGCCACCGGATGTTTAATCTCATCGGCACGCTGCAGCGCCTGCGGCAGCACATCGTAGCCACCCCGCATGTTCACCTTCGGCGACACCGTCACCCAGGTGGCAGCGGAACAGTGCACTTCATGCGTGCCGCTGGTTTCAATCTGACACTGAAAACCGGCCGCTTCCAGCGCTTCGGTCAGTGGACGTAAGTCAAAAATTGCCGGCTCACCGCCGGTGATTACCACATGGCGGGCGGTCCAGCCCTGACGCTGAATGCTCTCAATCAGCGTGGCCGCATCGGCGCTGCCCCAGGCATCGCTCTCCACGGTTTTGACCAGAATGTCCCCCAGCGACGTCTCCCGATCCGCCCGCGTTTCCCAGGTATGTTTGGTATCACACCAGCTACAGCCCACCGGACATCCTTGTAAGCGGATAAAGATGGCCGGCACGCCGGTGTAAAAACCTTCGCCCTGCAGCGTCTGGAACATTTCGTTAATCGGGTAGAACATTTTTTACTCACGTCAGAAATTCGAGGCGCAGATTATGGCAGATTTTGTGCGTCGCTTCACAGCTGCTTCGTGCCATAAAAAGCAAAAGCCCCGCACGAGGCGGGGCTTGATGTCAGGCGATGTGGCCATTTAGCCACATCCGCAGCGATTACGCCTGGCCTTTAACTTCTTTCAGACCGTTGAACGGCGCTTTGTCACCCAGCGCTTCTTCGATACGAATCAACTGGTTGTACTTAGCAACGCGGTCAGAACGGCTCATAGAACCGGTTTTGATCTGGCCAGCGGCAGTACCGACCGCCAGGTCAGCGATGGTCGCATCTTCAGTTTCGCCAGAGCGGTGAGAGATGACCGCGGTGTAGCCAGCGTCTTTCGCCATCTTGATCGCAGCCAGGGTTTCGGTCAGAGAACCGATCTGGTTGAATTTGATCAGGATAGAGTTAGCGATGCCTTTCTCGATGCCTTCTTTCAGGATTTTGGTGTTGGTCACGAACAGGTCGTCGCCCACCAGCTGAATTTTGTCGCCCAGCACTTTGGTCTGGTAAGCGAAGCCGTTCCAGTCAGACTCATCCAGACCGTCTTCGATAGAAACGATTGGGTACTGTTTGGTCAGGTCTTCCAGGAAGTGGGTGAACTCTTCAGAAGTGAAGGCTTTGTTGCCTTCGCCAGCCAGCACATATTTGCCGTCTTTGTAGAATTCAGATGCTGCGCAGTCCATCGCCAGGGTGATGTCTTTGCCAAGCTCGTAGCCTGCTGCTTTAACAGCTTCGGCGATAACGGCCAGCGCTTCGGCGTTTGAACCCAGGTTTGGCGCGTAGCCACCTTCGTCACCCACCGCGGTGTTCATGCCTTTGGCTTTCAGGACTTTAGCCAGGTGATGGAATACTTCAGAACCCATACGAATGGCTTCTTTCACGGTTTTCGCGCCAACCGGCTGAATCATGAACTCCTGGATATCAACGTTGTTATCCGCGTGCTCACCACCGTTGATGATGTTCATCATTGGCAGTGGCATAGAGTATTTGCCCGGGGTGCCGTTCAGTTCTGCAATGTGTGCGTACAGTGGCAGACCTTTAGAAGCCGCTGCTGCTTTCGCTGCTGCCAGAGAAACCGCCAGAATGGCGTTTGCACCGAAGTTGGATTTGTTGTCAGTACCGTCCAGCTCGATCATGATCTTATCGATGTTCGCCTGGTCTTTGGCATCTTTGCCTTTTACCGCGTCAGCGATTGGGCCGTTAACCGCAGCAACCGCTTTGGTTACGCCTTTGCCCAGGAAACGAGACTTATCACCGTCACGCAGCTCCAGTGCTTCGCGTGAACCAGTTGATGCACCTGATGGCGCAGCAGCCAGACCAACGAAACCGCCTTCCAGATGCACTTCTGCTTCTACAGTCGGGTTGCCACGGGAGTCGATGATTTCGCGACCGATGACTTTAACGATTTTGGACATTCGATTTTCCTCAGTACAAGTTAGTCAATCCTAAGACAAACAACGCGCGAAAAGTTCGCGCGCTGTTCGTTAAACTCTTACTTCGCTAAACGCTTCTGGTGCTCCTGCGCGGCTTTCACAAAGCCAGCGAACAGCGGATGACCATCACGCGGAGTCGACGTGAATTCCGGGTGGAACTGGCAGGCTACAAACCATGGATGATTCGGGATCTCGATGATCTCCACCAGTTGATCGTCGCCGGAACGGCCTGCAATGTGCAGACCCGCCGCTTCAATCTGCTTCAGCAGCAGATTGTTTACTTCGTAACGGTGGCGATGACGCTCAGTAATGACGTCAGAGCCGTACAGCTGGCGCACTTTACTTTCCGGCGTCAGCTGGCACTGCTGGCTTCCCAGACGCATGGTGCCGCCCAGATCGCTCTGCTCGGTACGCTGTTCAACGTTACCGTTTTCATCGCGCCATTCGGTGATTAACGCAACCACCGGGTACTTACAGTCTGGCACAAATTCAGTGGAGTTGGCGCCTTCCATCCCGGCCACGTTGCGCGCGAATTCCATCAGCGCAATCTGCATGCCAAGGCAAATGCCGAGGTACGGAATGTTGTTTTCACGCGCGTATTGCGCGGTCAGCAATTTCCCTTCCACACCACGGTAACCGAAGCCACCAGGAATCAGGATAGCATCAAGATCTTTCAGAATTTCGACGCCGCGCGTTTCCACATCCTGCGAATCGATCAGCTTGATGTTCACGGTGACGCGATTTTTCAGGCCGCCGTGCTTCAGCGCTTCAATCACAGATTTGTAGGCATCCGGCAGTTCGACATATTTGCCGACCATACCGATGGTCACTTCGCCGCCCGGATTGGCTTCTTCGTAAATCACCTGCTCCCACTCGGCCAGATTGGCTTCCGGCGCGCTCAGGTTAAAACGCTTGCAGATGTAATCATCCAGACCCTGCGATTTCAGCAGGCCCGGGATCTTGTAGATCGAATCTACGTCTTTCAGCGAGATAACCGCTTTTTCCGGCACGTTACAGAACAGGGCGATCTTCGCGCGCTCGTTAGCCGGCACCGCGCGGTCTGAACGGCAAATCAGCACGTCAGGCTGAATACCAATCGACAGCAGCTCTTTAACCGAGTGCTGAGTTGGCTTGGTTTTCACTTCACCCGCCGCCGCCATGTAAGGCACCAGCGTCAGGTGCATATACATGGTGTGTTCACGGCCAACATCGACCGCCATCTGGCGAATCGCTTCCAGGAACGGCAGGGATTCGATATCGCCCACGGTTCCGCCGATTTCCACCAGCACGACGTCATGACCTTCGCCACCTTCAATAATGCGCTCTTTGATGGCGTTGGTGATGTGTGGGATAACCTGAATGGTCGCGCCCAGATAGTCGCCGCGACGCTCTTTGCGCAGCACTTCTGAGTAGATACGGCCGGTAGTAAAGTTGTTGCGGCGCGACATTTTGGTACGGATGAAGCGCTCGTAGTGACCTAAATCCAGATCGGTCTCGGCCCCGTCATCGGTGACGAACACTTCACCGTGCTGCGTAGGGCTCATGGTACCCGGATCGACGTTGATATACGGATCGAGTTTCATGATGGTCACATTCAGACCACGTGCTTCAAGGATGGCTGCGAGGGAGGCTGCGGCAATGCCTTTGCCCAGAGAGGAAACGACCCCGCCGGTCACAAAAATATAATTCGTTGTCATGCTGAACCTGAGAGTTTAGGTTTAAAGACGGTGGAATAACCAGGACGGGAAAACAGTATACCCGAAGTCGTCCGCAGCCACAATTGATGAATCACACCATCCTCCTCGCATTACAGCCTGTAACATAGCGGAGAGTGCCGGGTGAAATGTTGACGTACGTCACAAAGTTGCCGACTGGCTGAATCGAGTAAGCTCAGGCGGTGATTTTATGCGCAGAGCTGGAATAATCACCGGCGCTGCGCAGAAAGGTTGAATTAGGTTATTCGCCGGCTTTGACCTGCTGCCAGGCGGCTTCCATCTGCGCCAGCGTAGCCTGTTCCATGCTCAGCCCCTGGGCCTGAATAATATTCTCTACCTGACGAAAGCGGCGCTCGAACTTGTCGTTGGCCTTTTGCAGCGCGGTTTCCGCTTTGCTGCCGAGATGGCGTGACAGATTGACGGTAGCGAACAGCAGATCGCCAATCTCCTCTTCCAGCTTGTCGCTGTCCACTACCGCCTGCTGGGCTTCATGCATCACTTCGTCGATCTCTTCATGCACTTTATCCAGCACCGGCCCGAGGCTGTCCCAGTCGAAGCCTACGCTGTGACAGCGCTTCTGAATTTTATAGGCGCGCATCAGCGCCGGCAGCGCTTTCGGGATATCGTCCAGCACCGAGTGCTGCGACTTCTCCGCACGCTCGCGCTGCTTGATCGCCTCCCAGTTTTTCAGCACCTCGGCCGTGGAATCGACCTGGACTTCGCCGAAGATGTGCGGATGGCGACGCTCAAGTTTGTCACTGATGGCGTTGCAGATGTCATCGAAATTGAAACGCTGCTGCTCCTCGGCCATGCGGGCGTAGAACACCACCTGAAACAGCAGATCGCCCAGTTCGCCGCGCAGATCGTCAAAGTCTTCGCGCTGGATGGCGTCGATAACTTCATAGGTCTCTTCCAGCGTGTACGGCGCAATAGAGGCAAAGGTCTGCTGGCGATCCCACGGGCAGCCGCGCACCGGATCGCGCAGGGTTTGCATGATGGTGAGCAGGCGGTTTAAAGCAGTCATGAAAGTCCCCGGAACAACAAGATAAAAGCCGCCATTAATGGCGACCCTGCAGGGTAATTACGCGGTTTTGCCCGGGTGCGCATTGCTGCGCACCGGTCTCAGCAGGGCTTAATTTAAGCGGCGCGCATCGATAATATCCGGCACCTGATTAAGGCGCGCCAGCACGCGCCCCAGCACCTGCTGGTTATAAATCTCGATATCCATATCGATGGTGGCGAGCTGCTTTTTGGTGTCGCTGCGGCTGGACACGCCCAGCACGTTGACCTTTTCATTGGCCAGAATGGTGGTGATGTCGCGCAGCAGCCCGCTGCGATCGTTGGCCGTCACGCGTACCACCAGCGAATAACCGCTGGAGTAACTTTCGCCCCACACCGCATCGACAATCCGTTCCGGCGCATGCGAAATCAGTTCGCTGAGCTGATCGCAGTCGGCGCGGTGAATCGAAATGCCGCGCCCCTGGGTAATAAACCCGACAATATCATCGCCCGGAATTGGCTGGCAGCAGCGCGCAATGTGGTGCAGCAGATTGCCGACGCCCTCCACCACCACGCGGCCACTCTCTTTACGCGCCGACGACGGCTGATGCGATTTCTGCGTCAGCTGACGCAGCGCCTCGCGATCTTCCTCTTCAGCGCTCGGCTTGTTGAGCTTCGCCTGCAGGAAGTTAACCATCTGGTTAAGACGGATATCCCCGCCGCCAATCATCGCCAGCAGCTCATCCTGCGAGCTGACGTTATAACGCGGCAGCAGCAGCTTCTCGGCTTCGCGCATGCTGATATCCAGCTGGCCCAGCTCGCTATCCAGAATCTGCCGGCCGGCCGCGATATTTTTGTCGCGATCCTGTTTACGGAACCAGGCATGAATCTTCGAGCGTCCGCGGCTGGTGGTGATATAGCCGAGGTTGGGGTTCAGCCAGTCGCGGCTCGGGTTCGGCTGCTTCTGGGTGATCACCTCAATCTGATCGCCCATCTGCAGCTGATAGGTAAAGGGCACAATACGGCCGCCGATTTTGGCACCGATGCAGCGATGACCAATATCACTGTGAATGTGGTAGGCAAAGTCGAGCGGCGTGGAACCGGCCGGCAAATCGACCACGTCGCCCTTTGGCGTAAACACATAAACGCGGTCATCAAATACCTGGCTGCGCACCTCTTCCAGCATCTCGCCGGAATCCGCCATCTCTTCCTGCCAGGTAATCAGTTTACGCAGCCAGGCGATGCGCTCTTCGTGCCCTGCGGCACCGCGTGCGTTGCTGGCCGTCGGTCCTTCTTTGTACTTCCAGTGTGCCGCGACGCCCAGTTCAGCGTCCTCGTGCATCTGACGGGTACGGATCTGAATCTCGACCGTTTTGCCCTGCGGGCCCAGCACTACGGTATGAATCGACTGATAGCCGTTTGGCTTGGGATTGGCGACGTAATCGTCGAACTCGCTAGGCAGATGACGATACAGCGTGTGGACGGTACCGAGCGCGCCGTAGCAGTCCTGCAGACGTTCAGCGACGATGCGCACTGCGCGCACGTCGAACAGCTCATCAAACGCCAGCGACTTCTTCTGCATTTTGCGCCAGATGCTGTAGATATGCTTGGGACGGCCGTAAACTTCCGCACGCACGCCCTCTTTTTGCATCTCTTTACGCAGGTTATCGACGAAGTTATCAATGTATTGTTCACGATCGATGCGGCGTTCATGCAGCAGTTTGGCGATGCGTTTGTATTCGTCAGGATGGAGATAGCGGAAGCAGTAATCTTCCAGCTCCCATTTGAGCTGGCCGATACCGAGACGGTTGGCCAGCGGCGCATAGATGTTGGTGCTCTCTTTCGCCGCCAGCACGCGCTCATCTTCCGGCGCATCTTTCATCTCGCGCAGATGGGCGATACGCTCTGCCAGCTTGATGACCACGCAGCGGAAATCTTCCACCATCGCCAGCAGCATGCGGCGCACGTTATCCACCTGCTCTGAGGCCATTGAGTCGTTGTGAATGGCTTTCAGCTGGCGGATGGCATCCATATCGCGCACGCCGTGCACCAGCGAGACGATGCTTTTGCCAAAGGCCTTCTCCAGATCCTCTTCGCTCACCACGCCCGCATTGGCCAGCGGGAACAGCAGCGCGGCGCGCAGACTGTCGATGTCCATACTGAGCATGGTGAGAATTTCCACCATCTCAATACCGCGCCACAGCAGCAGAGCCTGATCTGGATGGTCGTGCGTTTCGGCTTCACAGTAGCGCCATGTTTCCGCCAGTCGTTCGCAGGATTGCGGATTACTGATACTCAAGCTGGCGATCCACTGGTCAAGGGCAAATTCCCCGGCCGTATTTAAATGCGCACTTCTAACCGCAACCATATCCTCTCCTGCCACAGCGACTTAAACATCGCTTATGTTTTGCTAAACAGCACCATGGATTCGAGATGGCTGGTATGAGGGAACATATCCAGCATCGCGACCCTTTCCAGATGGTAGCCCGCTGACAGTAATGTCTGACTGTCGCGGGCAAGTGTTGTCGGGTTACAGGAAACATAGACCACGCGTTGCGGCGCAAGTTTAACGATATGCGACATCACGCCCGCGGCCCCGGCACGCGCCGGATCCAGTAACACCTTATTAAATCCCTGCGCCGCCCAGGGCTGGCGCGAGACATCTTCCTCTAAATTGTGCTGGAAGAAGCAGACATTTCTGAGATTGTTAAGCTGAGCATTATACTCTGCCTGGCGCACTAATGCTGCAACGCCCTCCACACCCACCGCATTTTGTACGAACTTTCCTAGCGGCAATGTGAAGTTGCCCATGCCGCAGAACAGATCGAGCACCCGATCGTCCGGCTGCAGATCCAGCCAGGCAATCGCCTGTGCCACCATCTGCTGATTCACGCCATCGTTGACCTGAATGAAATCCTGCGGGCTAAAGGTTAGCTGCAAATCAAACGAGCGATAGTAAGGCTGCTCCGCGCCGAACGCCTGCAGCGCGTCACTGCCGTCCGCCAGCCAGATCATCAGCCGGTGCTCATGCGAAAAACGTTCCAGTTTTGTCCGGTCTGCAGCGGAGAGCGCATCAAGATGGCGCAGCACCATTAGCGGACCGTTATCCGCCAGCACCAGTTCCACATGCCCCAGCCGTTTCACTGCGTGCAGGCGGCTGAGACAGTGGTGCAGCGGCTGCAGCAGCGCCTCAAGCTCGGGCACCAAAACGGGGCATTGCGTCACATCAATCAGATCGTTACTGCCCGCCTGACGGAAGCCCATCTGCAGGCGCTGCTGCTTCGGCAGCCACTGCAAACCGAGACGCGCGCGCCGGCGATAGCCCCAGGGCGCAGCGCTGATGATCTCATCAACCTGCACCGGCAGCGCCGCTTCCTGACTCAGCATGCGGCCCAGCGCCCGCGCTTTGCTCTCCTGCTGCAGCGCCACGGACACGTGCTGCTGCTGGCAGCCGCCGCACACGCCGAAATGGATGCAGCGCGGTTGCTGGCGCTGCGGGCTCGGTTGTGTAATCTTTCTGGCTTTGCCGCGCGCAAACTGACGCTTGTCTTCGGTCAGGATCACCTCGGCCTGTTCGCCGGGTAGCGCGCCGCTGACAAACAGGGTTTTACCGTTATGGCGCGCCACGCCCTGACCAAAGGGATCGAGCTCGTCAATGGTGACGCTGAGACGTTGCTTCGTCGTCACGCGCTGTTTTGCGGAGTAAAATTGCGCCATAGTATTGTGAATTCTCAGTTTTCATTAGGTGTGCAGCCGTACGCGGTTTTTGCACAGGGATAAAATGCCAGGAGTCGCCAGGCCACAATTATGACCAAATACAGCCTGCGGGCGCGAATGATGATTCTGATACTGGCGCCGACGCTGATGATTGGCCTGCTGCTCAGTACCTTCTTCGTGGTGCACCGCTACAACGAACTGCAGCACCAGGTGCGCGATGCCGGCGCTAACATTATCGAACCGCTGGCGGTGTCGAGCGAGTACGGCATGACGTGGCATAATCGTGATGCGATTCGCGAGCTGGTCAGCCTGCTGCATCGCCGTCATTCCGATATTGTCCGTGCCATTACGGTTTTCGACAACAACAATCACATCTACGTCAGCTCCAATAACAACCAGAACCTCGCGCTGCTGCAAAAAGCCGATATTTCCACGCTGGCGGATGGCGTGTCGGTGGAGCGACACGGCAACCTGATGGTGCTGCGCACGCCGATCATCTCTGAACGCTATTCGGTGGACGAACTGCCGGGTGAAGACGCCAAGCCGGCAGGCAATCCGCTGGGTTATGTGGCGATTGAGCTGGATCTGCAGTCGGTGCGGCTGGAGCAGTACAAAGAGGTGTTTGTCGCCACTCTGCTGCTGCTGTTTTGCCTGTGTATCGCCATGCTGTTTGCCTATCGACTGATGCGCGACGTCACCGGCCCGATTCGCAATATGGTTACCACCGTGGACCGCATCCGGCGTGGCCAGCTCGACAGCCGCGTGGATGGCTACATGCTGGGCGAGCTGAGCATCCTGAAAAACGGCATCAACGCCATGGCGATGTCGCTCACTGCCTATCATGAAGAGATGCAGCAGAACATCGATCAGGCAACCTACGATCTGCGCGAAACGCTGGAGCAGCTGGAGATTCAGAACGTCGAACTGGACCTGGCGAAAAAGCGCGCCCAGGAAGCGGCACGCATCAAGTCGGAGTTTCTCGCCAATATGTCGCACGAGCTTCGCACGCCGCTCAATGGCGTGATTGGCTTTACCCGCCAGATGCTGAAAACCGGGCTGAGCACCAACCAGCGTGATTACATGAGCACCATTGAGCGTTCGGCCAATAACCTGCTCAGCATCATTAACGACGTGCTCGATTTCTCCAAACTGGAAGCCGGTAAGCTGGTGCTGGAGTCGATCCCGTTCCCGCTGCGCGCCACGCTGGATGAAACGCTGGTGCTGCTGGCACCGTCCGCGCATGAGAAAGGGCTCGAGATCACTGTGTGCCTGGAGAAACAGGTGCCGGATAATGTGATTGGCGATCCGCTGCGTCTGCAGCAAATTCTGATCAACCTGATTGGCAACGCCATCAAATTCACCGAGCGCGGCCACATTGATCTGCGCGTCGAGCTGCGTCATCTCAGCATCACGCGGGCGGAACTCGAGATTCAGGTGCACGATACCGGCATTGGTATCTCTGAGCAGCAGCAGTCGCAGCTGTTCCAGGCCTTTCGTCAGGCGGACGCCAGTATTTCGCGCCGTCACGGCGGTACCGGTCTTGGCCTGGTGATTACGCAGAAACTGGTGCACGAAATGGGCGGTGAAATCGCCTTCCACAGCCGGCAGAATCAGGGCTCCACCTTCTGGGTACAGGTACATCTGGATCTCAATCCTAATGCACCGGCGATTCCACGCATGCTGGACGATCTGCACGCCACGCCGCTGGCTTATATCGAACCCCACCCGGCGGTGGCGAAAGCGGTTCAGGAGATGCTGAGCATTACGCCTCTGCAGGTGCAGCACTTTGCCAGCCTTGACGATCTGCCCGACGCCCACTTCCCGCTGCTGCTGATGGGGCTGCCGGTCAGCGATCCGCATCCGGCTACGCTGTCCGATGCGCTGATTGCCCGCCTGCGCGCACACGCCGACTCGGTGCTGCTGGCGCTGCCGAGCGAAATGATGCTGTTCGCCGATGATTTGCGCGCGCGCGGTATCGCCGGCTGCATTGCCAAACCGGTGTCGCTGACGCGTTTGCTGCCGATGCTGCTCGATCTCAACATGCGTCACAGCGACGCCGCCCCGCGCGGCGTAAGACAGCCGCTGACGGTGATGGCAGTGGATGATAATCCGGCCAACCTGAAGCTGATCGGCGCATTGCTGGAGGAGCAGGTCCAGAACATCATTCTGTGCGACAACGCCAGTCAGGCGATTCATCAGGCGCGGCAGCAGCGGCTGGACGTGATTCTGATGGATATTCAGATGCCGGACATCGACGGCATCCGCGCCAGCGAGATCATCCGCAGCCTGCCACAGCACGCCAGCACGCCGATTGTCGCGGTCACGGCGCATGCGCTGGATGGCGAACGCGAGCAGCTGATCGCCGCCGGCATGAATGATTATCTCGCCAAACCGATTGATGAGGACAAGCTGAAGCAGCTGCTGCAGCGCTATGCGCCGGGCAGCGTGGCGAGCGCGGTACGACAACCGGCGATCGCGCCCTCACTCGACTGGGCGCTTGCGCTGCGCCAGGCGGCGAATAAAGCCGAGCTGGCGCGCGATCTGCTGCAGATGCTGCTGGATTTTCTGCCGGAAGTGGAGCAGCGCGTGGCGCAATGTATGGCGCAGAATGACGTCGATGGGCTGCGCGAGATTATCCACAAGCTGCACGGCAGCGCCAGCTACAGCGGCGTGCCGCGGCTGAAACAGCTGTGTCAGCAGCTGGAGAAGAGTCTGCATCAGGAGAGCGATATCGCAGCGCTGGAACCAGAGCTGCTGGAGCTGAGCGACGAGATGGCGAATGTGGCGCGCGAAGCGCGTCAGGTGCTGGGCGTGGTGTAGTCAGGGTTGTGGGTTGTGGGCTGGGCCCTCACCCTAACCCTCTCCCGGCGGGAGAGGGAACCGTGCGGTGCGATGAAGAGGAACAGCGCGAAATCCAAATCCGTGCACCATCAGCCCCCTCTCCCGCCTGCGGGAGAGGGCTGGGGTGAGGGAAAAACCGCACCGCCTCCCCCCTACAACCCCTGCCCCACCTTAATCGTGGCAGCAACATTCCTTGCCGTCAGGCGGACATTCTGCGCGGCATTGGCCAGCGCCTCTTCCAGCGAACAGATACCCGACAGCACGCTGTACACCGCGTCGATCCCGTGCTGATGCACCACACCGACATCCGCCGTCAGGCTGCCGGCAATACCGATCACCGGCTTATTGAACTGCTTCGCCACCTGCGCTACGCCAACCGGCACTTTGCCGTTGACTGACTGACTGTCGATGCGCCCTTCACCGGTAATCACCAGATCGGCATCCTGCACCTGCTGCGCCAGTCCCAGCGCTTCGGTGACAATCTCAATGCCGCGCCGCAGTTCCGCGTGGCAAAACGCATGCAGCGCCGCGCCCATGCCGCCGGCAGCGCCACCGCCGGCGATGTGCAGCACATCAATATCCAGGTCGCGCTGAATAATCGCGGCGTAATGGCCGAGCGCGGCATCCAGCTGCTGCACCAGCTGCGGCGTGGCCCCTTTCTGCGGGCCAAAAATCGCCGACGCCCCCTCTTCGCCAATCAGCGGATTGGTCACGTCGCACGCCACTTCAATGCGGCACTGCAGCAGGCGCGGATCCAGATCGGCGATATCAATCTTCGCCAGCTGCGGCAGTGCCCCGCCGCCATAGCCAATCCCGCTGCCGTCGCTGTCCAGCAGCCGGGCACCGAGCGCCTGCACCATGCCGGCACCGCCGTCGTTAGTGGCGCTGCCGCCGATGCCGATGATGATGTGATCGACGCCGCGATCCAGCGCATTTTTGATCAGTTCACCGGTACCGTAGGAGGTGGTGATCAGCGGATCACGCTGTGCCGCAGGCACCAGCTCCAGCCCGCTGGCCGCCGCCATCTCAATAAAGGCGGTACGCGCATCACCGGATAATCCGTAAAACGCGTCGACCGGCTCGCCGAGCGGCCCGGTCACCGTCAGTCTGACGATGTTGCCCTGGGTTGCCGCCACCATTGCTTCAACCGTGCCTTCTCCGCCGTCGGCGACCGGTATTTTGACATAGTCAGCGGCGGGGAAAATTTCGCGAAATCCCGCTTCTATCGCGGTAGCCACTTCCAGGGCGGACAAACTCTCTTTGTATGAATCCGGTGCGATGACAATTTTCATAGGCAATCCGAGCGCGGTAGATGACGGAAATCCGTCTGGCTTAGGCAGTACAGCGTCCGGCATCCGCAGACACCGGACGCGGGCACTACCGGGTGATCTCAACTTTGGCTAATTTTTCATAATAGCAAGCCAGCGCGCTATGATCGGACGTACCCTGCCCGTCGACTTTTAGCGCCTGCATCATCTCCATCACCGCCGCGGTCAGCGGCAGATGTGCGCCAATGCCGTGTGAGGTATCAAGTGCATTGGCTAAATCCTTGATATGCAAATCGATACGGAAGCCAGGCTTAAAGTTGCGATCCAGCACCATGGGCGCTTTGGCATCCAGCACGGTGCTGCCCGCCAGACCGCCGCGAATCGCCTGGTAAACCAGTTCCGGATTGACGCCGGCTTTGGTGGCCAGCGACAGCGCTTCTGACATCGCGGCAATGTTGAGCGCCACAATCACCTGGTTGGCCAGTTTAGTGACGTTGCCCGCGCCGATATCGCCGGTGTGCACCACCGAACCGGCCATCGCCTTAAGAACATCGTAGCACTGATCAAACAGCGCTTTATCGCCGCCGACCATTACCGACAGCGTGCCTTCAATCGCTTTTGGCTCACCGCCGCTCACCGGCGCATCCAGCATTCTGATGCCTTTTTCTGCCAGCGCATCATGCACTTCGCGGCTGGCCAGCGGCGCGATGGAGCTCATGTCGATCACCACCAGCCCCGGCTTCGCCCCTTCGATAATGCCGTTCTCGCCCAGACACACCTCTTTCACCTGCGGTGAGTTCGGCACCATGGTGATCACCACATCAACCTGCGCGGCCAGCTCTTTCGGCGTTTTCGCCACGGTGGCACCCAGCTCCACCAGTTCGGCTTCGTTGCTGGCGTTGTGGTCGCGCACCACCAGGGTGTAACCGGCTTTCACCAGGTTTTTACTCATCGGTTTGCCCATGATGCCGAGGCCGATAAATCCAATTTTCATTGCCTTTCCCCTTCGTCAGTTACTGCTTAAATTTGTCGCACAGCGCCTGCGTGGCGTGGCGGAAAACACCCAAATCGCTGCCGACGGCAACAAAGCTGGCACCCCATTCGAGATAACGGCGTGCGTCAGCCTCCACCGGCGCCAGAATCCCGCTCGGCTTACCGGCGGCTTTGGCGCGCTCAAGGATGTAACGGATCACTTTCAGCACTTCCGGATGCGCCGGCTGGCCGAGATAGCCCAGCGCCGCTGACAGATCGCCCGGGCCGACAAAGATGCCGTCTACGCCGTCCACCGCCGCGATGGCGTCAATGTTGTCCACCGCCTGCTGAGTTTCGATTTGCACCAGCACGGTGATATTGTCATTGATGGTGGCGTTGTAGTCCGCCAGCGTGCCGTACATGTTGCTGCGATGCGAAACCGACACGCCGCGAATACCGGCTGGCGGATAACGGGTCGATGCCACCGCGCGCGCCGCCTCTTCTGCGGTTTCCACGAAAGGAATCAGGAAGTTATAGAAGCCAATATCCAGCAGACGCTTGATGATGATCGGCTCATTGCACGGCGGTCGCACCACCGGCGCGCTCGGGCTGCCTTTCAGCGCCATCAGCTGCGGAATAAAGGTGGTGATGTCGTTCGGCGCGTGTTCGCCGTCCAGCACCAGCCAGTCAAAGCCCGCCAGCCCCAGCACTTCCGTGGTGAGAGGATTGGCAAGGGCGCACCAGCTGCCAATCAGGGTTTCCCCTGCCAGCAAACGACGACGAAAAGGGTTGGGCCAGGCATTGCTCATGATCTCTACTCCTGTTATTTAGCACCGCCGCCCGCGGGCGCGCGGAATAAAATCAGCGCACCAGGCACGGACGCTTGTTATCAAATGTCCAGTTCGGCACGAGGAACTGCATCGCCTGCGCATCGTCGCGCGCGCCCAGTCCATGCTGCTGATACAGCGCATGGGCCTGCATCACCTGATCCATGTCCAGTTCGACACCGAGACCCGGCTTCTGCGGCACCTGCACCATGCCGCCCTTGATCTGCAACGGCTCTTTGGTCAGGCGCTGGTTGCCCTCCTGCCAGATCCAGTGGGTGTCGATGGCGGTAATGGCGCCCGGTGCGGCGGCGGCCACATGGGTGAACATCGCCAGCGAAACATCGAAATGGTTGTTGGAGTGCGAACCCCAGGTCAGGCCGAAGTCGTGACACATCTGCGCCACGCGCACCGAGCCCTGCATGGTCCAGAAGTGCGGATCGGCCAGCGGAATATCGACCGACTGCAGCGACAGCGTGTGGCCCATCTGGCGCCAGTCGGTGGCGATCATATTGGTGGCGGTAGGCAGACCGGTGGCGCGCCGGAACTCGGCCATCACTTCACGTCCGGAGTAACCCTGTTCAGCGCCGCACGGATCTTCTGCATAAGCCAGCACGCCTTTCAGCTGTTTACCGAGCAGGATGGCCTCATTCAGCGACCAGGCGCCGTTGGGATCGAGCGTCACGCGCGCCTGCGGGAAACGCTTCGCCAGTGCGGTTACTGCTTCGGCCTCTTCACCGCCGCGCAGTACGCCGCCTTTCAGTTTGAAATCGTTAAAGCCATATTTTTCATAGGCGGCTTCTGCCAGGCGCACCACCGCGTCCGGCGTCAGCGCTTCCTCATGCCGCAGGCGATACCAGTCGCACGGATCATCGGTCTGGCTCTGATACGGCAGTGACGTTTTACGGCGATCGCCGACGTAAAACAGGTAGCCGAGCATCTCGACACGGTCACGCTGCTGTCCTTCGCCCAGCAGCGACGCCACGTTGACGCCCAGATGCTGGCCGAGCAGATCCAGCAGCGCCGCTTCGATGCCGGTCACCACGTGAATGGTGGTGCGCAGGTCAAAGGTCTGATTGCCACGCCCGCTGGCATCGCGATCGGCAAAGGTGGTGCGCACCAGGGTGAGGATATTTTTGTACTCGCCGACGGTTTTTCCGGTCACCAGCGCCGCCGCGTCTTCCAGCGTCTGACGGATTTTCTCGCCGCCGGGGATCTCGCCCACGCCCGTGTGGCCGGCGTTATCTTTCACAATCACGATATTGCGGGTAAAAAACGGCGCGTGGGCACCGCTCAGATTCAGCAGCATGCTGTCGTAACCGGCCACCGGAATGACCTGCATTGATGTAATTTTCGGGGTGTGACTCATTTCCTGCTCCTTATGCATGGCGGCGTCCAAAAGCCGGACGCTTGCGGTCGAACGACCATCCGGGAACCAGATATTGCATTGCCGTGGCGTCATTACGTGCGCCTGCCGGCAGCGATTGATACAGGGCGTTAGCCTGGCGCAGGCGATCCCAGTCCAGCTCAACACCGAGGCCGGGCTTGTCCGGCACGGCAATTTTGCCGTTGCGGATCTGCAGCGGCTCTTTGGTCAGGCGCTGATCGCCCTCCTGCCAAATCCAGTGGGTATCGATGGCGGTCGGTTTACCCGGTGCCGCTGCGCCGACGTGGGTAAACATCGCCAGCGAAATGTCGAAGTGATTATTGGAGTGGCAGCCCCAGGTCAGCCCCCACTCATCACACAGCTGCGCCACGCGTACCGCGCCGCTCAGCGTCCAGAAGTGCGGGTCGGCCAGCGGAATATCGACTGCGTTGAGCATCACCGCGTGGTTCATCTCACGCCAGTTGGTGGCGATCATATTGGTGGCGACCGGCAGACCGGTGGCGCGGCGAAACTCGGCCATGACTTCGCGCCCGGAATACCCCTGCTCGGCACCGCACGGATCTTCGGCATAGGTCAGCACCTCGTGCAGGCCTTTGCACAGCGCGATGGCTTCATCCAGATGCCAGGCGCCGTTGGGATCGACGGTGATGCGCGCGTCCGGGAAACGCTGCTTCAGTGCCACCGCCGAGGCAATCTCCTGCTCGCCCGGCAGCACGCCGCCTTTCAGTTTGAAATCTTTGAAGCCGTACCTGTCCTGCGCCGCTTCGGCTAAGCGCACCACCGCGTCCGGCGTCAGCGCCTCCTGATGGCGCAGGTGATACCAGTCGTGACCGGCCGCGTCGCCGCTCTGATAGGGCAAATCAGTCTTACGCCGATCGCCAATGTAAAACAGGTAGCCCAGCACCGTGACCTCATCGCGCTGCTGACCTGGCCCCAGCAGCTCGGCCACTGGCACGCCGAGGCACTGGCCGAGCAGGTCGAGCAGCGCCGCTTCCAGCGCCGCCACCGCATTGACCCGCAGCTCAAACGTCCAGGCACCGTTGCCGAAGGTATCGAAATCCGCCGACTGGTTACCTTTGTGCACCTGCTGCACCAGCCGGTTCATGCGCGCCACCTGCTGCCCTTTCACCTGCGGTATTGCCGCGACCAGCGTCTCATAGATGGTTTCACCGCCCGGCGCTTCGCCGACGCCGGTGTGACCGGCGCTGTCGGTCAGCACCACGATATTGCGGGTGAAGCAGGCGCTGTGCGCGCCGCCGATGTTGAGCAGCATGCTGTCGTAACCCGCCACCGGAACCACCTGCATGTCGGTAATCACCGGGGAACTTTGCGTATTCATATTCGGTTCCTTATGACCGGGGTTTGAGTTCGACACGTTTGATATCGCCGGTTATCACCAGGAAGCTGAACGCCGCCACAAACGCATGGATGCCGACATAAATCAGCGCCCCTTCAAACGAACCGCTGGTGGCGATGATGTAACCAATGGCAATCGGCGTGACGATGCCAGAGAAGTTACCGAACATATTGAACAGGCCGCCGCTCAGGCCGCTGATCTCTTTGGGTGCGGTATCGGCCATCACCGCCCAGCCCAGCGCGCCAATGCCTTTACCAAAGAACGCCAGCGCCATAAACAGCACCACTACCCATTCGGTTTCGGTGTAGTTACACATCACCATGCTGATGGAGAGCAGCATACCGATGACAATCGGGGTTTTACGCGCGATGTTCAGCGAGCCGGTTTTACGCATCAGGTAGTCTGAAATCACGCCGCCCAGCACGCCGCCGAGGAAGCCGCAGATGGCGGGAATCGAGGCGATCATGCCGGCTTTAAGAATCGACATGCCGCGCGCCTGCACCAGATACACCGGGAACCAGGTAATAAAGAAGTAGGTCAGGGCGTTAACGCAGTACTGACCGAGATAGATCCCCCACATCATGCGGGTGGAGAGCAGTTGCTTAATTTGGAACCACTTCTCATCCCAGCTCACTTTACGCTCGGCTTTCTTCGCATCCATGTTGATCAGCGCACCGCCCTGCTCCATGTACTCCAGCTCGGCTTTGTTCACGCCAGGGTGATCGTTCGGGTCATGAATTACTTTCAGCCAGATAAAGCTGAGAATGATGCCCAGCCCGCCCATGAACCAGAACACGTGCGCCCAGCCCACCTCGGCCACCAGCCAGCCCATGATCGGTGCGAAAATCACCGTGGCGAAGTACTGGGCGGAGTTAAAGATGGCGACGGCGGTACCGCGCTCCTGCGCCGGGAACCAGGCAGCAACAATACGGCTGTTACCCGGGAAAGATGGCGCTTCCGCCAGCCCCACCATGAAGCGCAGCAGGAACAGCGACACCACAATGCCGAAGCCGCTAAAGATGTCGACGAAGCCCTGCAACAGGGTAAACAGCGACCACAGGAAGATGCTCCAGAAATAGACACGTTTGGAGCCGAAGCGGTCCAGCAGCCAGCCGCCAGGAATCTGACCAATAACGTACGCCCACGAGAAGGCGGAGAAGATGTAGCCGAGGCCGACGGAATCGAGACCGATCTCCTTCGACATCGCCGAACCGGCAATCGAAATGGTGGCCCGGTCACCGTAGTTGAACGAGGTGACGATAAATAACATCACCACAATCCAGTAACGGGCGTTGGTGCGCTTCTGCACCGCTGCCGCTGTCTGGCTGTAACTATTCATGATGCACTCCTGAAATATAGCGAACGCTACATTCACTCTGACTGCATACACATCGCGTTGGGTATCAGAATGATGTTGGGTTAAACACGGCGATTGTTGTTATGGCAAAACGATGATGCGTCGTGACGAATAACCAAACGTTGAAGAACGGCAATCAGTATAGGAACAGCATCGCCGCGAAACACTGGAGGAACGCCCGAGGATAATCATCAATCCGGCACGATTTTGTGGCATTTGCCCATAACGCTGCGGCGTGGCTCACGGAACCCGCTATCCAGCCACCAGATTGCTGCAAAAGTGAACAGCAAGCGTACGCTTTGTGAGGCTCTTCACTTGCGTTTGGTAAAACGAACCAAACTGCGCGCCGATCGCGGCACAAAGCCAGTCAGTTGCACAATGCGCGGGTGAATACCCCTGCTTATACTGAGGCTGGCAAATAACGATGATGTGACGGACGTGATTTCAACCGCACCGCTATGACCGGTGCGACGAACCGGAAGGTGAGCAATGAACCGACCTCTGACAGACAAACCGCGCTACATTAAAGTGCACGACGCCGATAACGTGGCGATTGTGGTCAACGATCAGGGATTGCCCGCAGGCAGCCGCTTTGATGACGGTCTGCAGCTGACTGAGCATGTGCCGCAGGGGCACAAAGTGGCGCTGAGCGATATCGCCCTCCACGGTGCCATCGTGCGTTACGGTGAAGTGATTGGCACAGCGCTGCGCCCGATTGCGCGCGGCAGCTGGATTGAGGAGTCGCTGGTGGCGCTGCCCGCCGCCCCACCGCTGGCCAGCCTGCCGCTGGCAACTAACGTGCCGCCGCCCCTGCCACCGCTGGAAGGATACACCTTTGAAGGCTATCGCAATGCCGACGGCAGCGTCGGCACGCGCAATCTGCTCGGCATCACAACCAGCGTGCACTGCGTGGCGGGCGTGGTGGATTACGTGGTGCAGCTGATTGAGCGCGATTTGCTACCGCGCTACAGCAACGTCGATGGTGTGGTGGCGCTCAACCATTTATATGGCTGCGGCGTGGCGATCAACGCACCGGCGGCGGTGGTGCCGATTCGTACCATTCACAACCTTGCACTGAATCCTAATTTTGGCGGCGAAGTGATGGTGGTGAGCCTCGGCTGCGAGAAATTACAGCCGGAGCGCCTGCTGACCGGCACACCGGACGTACAGGCCATTTCGCTGGATGAGCGCGATATCGTGCGCCTGCAGGATGAGCGTCACGTGGGCTTTGGCGCGATGGTCGATGAAATTCTGCAGGTGGCCGAGCGCCATCTGAAAAAACTCAATCAGCGTCAGCGCGAAACCTGCCCGGCGTCAGCGCTGGTGGTCGGCACCCAGTGCGGCGGCAGCGATGCGTTTTCCGGCGTGACGGCCAATCCGGCGGTTGGCTTTGCCTCGGATCTGCTGGTGCGCTGTGGTGCGACGGTGATGTTCTCGGAAGTGACCGAGGTACGCGATGCGATCCATCTGCTGACGCCGCGTGTGGTGAACGAAGCGGTGGGCAAACGGCTGCTGGAGGAGATGGCGTGGTACGACGATTATCTGAGCCAGGGGCAAACCGACCGCAGCGCGAATCCGTCGCCGGGCAATAAAAAAGGCGGCCTGGCCAATGTGGTAGAAAAAGCGCTGGGCTCAATTGCCAAATCCGGCCGCAGCCCGATTGTCGAAGTGCTGTCACCCGGACAGCGCCCGACGCAGCGCGGGTTGATTTACGCCGCCACGCCGGCCAGCGATTTTGTCTGTGGCACCCAGCAGATGGCTTCCGGCATTACGCTACAGGTGTTCACCACCGGACGCGGCACGCCTTACGGTCTGGCGGCGATTCCGGTGATTAAAATGGCGACGCGCAGCGCGCTGGCGAACCGCTGGCATGACCTGATGGACATCAATGCCGGCACCATCGCGACGGGCGAAGAGAGTATTGAACAGGTCGGCTGGCGGCTGTTTGAGCTGATTCTGGATATCGCCAGCGGACGTAAACAGACGTGGTCAGATCGCTGGGGAATCCGTAATCAGCTGGCGGTATTCAATCCGGCACCGGTGACGTGAGGTGCAAAATTAACTTTCGGCGCGATCGGTTCCCTCTCCCGCCTGCGGGAGAGGGTTAGGGTGAGGGCCTGATTTACAACAACTTACCCCAGCTCTCCACCCACGGCGTGGTCACTGACTCTGGCTCCGGATTTTCCGTCGCATCCACCAGCAGCACCTCGCCAATACGCTGCGCCTGCTGCTCCTGCAGCGTGGCATCAAAGGTCTTACCGGCCCCACAGAAGTGGTCGTAACTGCTGTCGCCTAAAGCGATCACGCCATAGCGTAGCTCTGGCTGATAGCCCAGCTCATCGCGCACCTGCACATACAGTCGCGCGATATTGTCCGGAAAATCGCCCTGCCCGGTGGTCGAGGTAACAATTAACGCGACCTCTTTGCTGTAAGCCTGCCAGTCGGCCAGTGACGGATCTTCAAACACCTTCACCTCATGCCCCTGCGCTTCCAGCACCGGCTGCGCCTCTTCGGCAACCAGCAGCGCGTTGCCGTATACCGTACCTGTAAAAATGCCAATCTTTGCCATTTTGCCGCTCCTTTATTCTGTCGGCTTATCCTGGACTGCCTCAGCGGCAAACTCAACCCTCGGCACCTCGGGCAGTTGCTGCTGCCAGCCAAACGATTGCAGCATCTGCTGCCAGACACGATCCAGCCCGGCGCGAATCACCAGCGGTTCGCCGGTCACCGGATGCGTTAGCGTCAGCGCACTGGCGTGCAGCATCAGTCGATCCATGCCAAAGTGGGCTGCGGCACCGCGGTTCTGCCGCAGATCGCCGTGCGAGCTGTCACCAATAATCGGATGACGCAGGTGCGCCATATGGCGTCGCAGCTGATGCTTGCGCCCGGTGTGCGGCGACAGCTCAACCAGCGTATAACGTGCGCTGGGGTACTTGCCGATAGCCACCGGCAGTTCCGCCTGCGCCAGCGCGCGATAATCGGTGACCGCCGGCTGCGGCGCGCGCGGTTCCGTGACAAACTTGTCCGCAATTTTATCCAGCTCTTCCACCAGCGGATAATCCAGCGTTGCGCTACCGTCCAGCCAGCCGCGCACCACTGCGTGATAGGTCTTCTGTATCTGATGCTGTTCAAACTGCTGCGCCAGCAGCCGCCCGATTTCGCTGGAGAGCCCCATCAGCAGCACGCCAGACGTGGGACGATCGAGGCGATGCGCGGTAAATACGTGCTGACCAATCTGATCGCGCACCGTCTGCATCACCACCACTTTCTCTTTGCGATCAAGCCAGCTGCGGTGCACCAGCCAGCCCGCCGGTTTATTCACCGCAACCAGCCATGCATCCTGATAAATGATCTCCAGCATCAGGCATCCGGCGGCGCAAACAGCGCATCAAGCTGGCTGAGCGTCAGCAGCAGCGCTGCATGGCCCGGCGTGGTGGGCGGCAGGGCCATCTCATAATAAGGCGTAACGGCGAAGTTTTGCGGCAGCGCGGCGCCGGCGTCAAGCAGCGCCTGCATGCGCGGCAGCAGGACCCACTGCAGCCATTCGAGCGGCTGCAGGGTATCGAGACAGAAAGGTTGCGTGCTATTAAAGGCTTCCGCCGCCGGGGCGTGCGTCTGCCAGTGGCCGTGTTCGCGCATCACCGCTTCGACCTGCTGCAGCCGCTGAATAATCAGGTGCGTCGACATACGCTACCTCCGCGTCAAAAAGGGGCGGCAAGCATATCATTAGTGGGTGCGCGCGCAAAAACGGCATAAAAAAAGGGAGCACTGTGATTACAGTGCTCCCGGTTCGTTTGCAGCATTCCCGCCACCGCGGTGCTCCCTGCTCATCCATGACAACTGTTCCTGCGCTTTCCGTCGCCTGTCATCTTGACATTGGTCCTTAGCATCCTGGCCCGCCACATCCCGCGTGGCTCTCATTCTCCATCCTGGAGGTGTCCTTTACTCACTCCGGAGTGTCCTGCTTCATCCTGAAGCCTTCCCTGTGACGTAAACTCCGTTACGTTCCTGCCGCCTGGCTGACATTCTCCTGAACGTCTCTCAATCCGTGGCTTCCTGCCAGTGGTGACTATTCTGGCAGAAACCATCGCAATAACAAGTCAGTAAGCGCCGTTAAACGATTAAGCCATGTCTATATTTTCGGATTGATGCCATAACTGCATGATTCACAATATTTTTACATTGCGGACTTCCGGAAGTCTGCACAATGTTCTGGCGATCTCGCACAACAGTTGTGAGAGATCTCTTACAAAGGCTGCGAGAAAAGTCTGCAACTCACGAACTAACCGGTTGTAAAGCATTAAGAAATTTCTGAATATCCACCGCCAGTTTCTGCCGCTTCTTCGTACCCGGCTGCTCCACAATTACCTCGCCGGTCAGATTACACACCGCGATAACATCCTGCTCTGAATCTGTCGTGGCGATAAACAGCGTCGGGCTCTGTTTCAGACGGCGCTTCATCACCAGATGACCAATCAGGTTCTCCTGCAGGCGGGTAAAATCGTCCTCGCTCCACACCTGCAGCAGCGTCAGCGGCTGCTGTGCAAACTGCGCGTGCATGTCGCCGGCAAATTGCGTGGTATAGAACGTGGTGAGGTCCGGCTGCAGCTGAATATCCAGTGCGCGCTCAACGGCTGCCAGCGAGGCTGGCAGGGTAAAATCCTGCGGCTGCCACAGGACACGCTCATCCAGTTCACTGATGATGCAGGGCGACGGCACGCCGTACAGCTCGGCGCTGGCGGGAAAATGGCCGTGCTGCTGCTGCCAGTGCGCTACATAACGGGCGGTAAAATCGCGCAGGGCTTCTGCGGTTTGCTGCATCATTCATCTTCTCACTGGTGATCGGTTACACTGACTCCCTTTGATGGATTTTAGTGGTAACCGTTATGTCTTCTGAAAACCGGGATACGGCGCTGAGCGGCCTGACTTTGGGTAAGCCCACCGCGTATGTTGATCGCTACGATAACACGCTGCTGCAGGCGGTGCCGCGCAGCCTGAATCGCGAGCCGCTCGGGCTCTATCCCGACAACCTGCCGTTCCACGGCGCAGATATCTGGACGCTGTATGAACTCTCCTGGCTAAACAGCAAAGGCGTGCCGCAGGTCGCGGTCGGCGAAGTGGTGCTAAGCGCCGACAGCGTGAATCTGATCGAGTCCAAAAGCTTCAAACTCTATCTTAACAGCTTTAACCAGACGATTTTCGCCGACTGGGGCGCCGTGCGGCAAACGCTGGAGCGCGATCTCAGCGCCTGCGCTAATGGCCAGGTCAGCGTGGCGCTGTTTCGCCTGAGCGAAGTGGAAGGTCAGCCGATCGGGCACTTCGCTGGCGATGTCATCGACGAGCAGGATATCACTATCAGCGATTACGGCTTTAACGCCGATTACCTCGCCAGCGCAACGGGCAGCGAAGTGGTTGAAGAGACGCTGGTCAGCCATCTGCTGAAATCGAACTGTCTGATCACCAATCAGCCGGACTGGGGCTCGGTGATGATTCGCTATCAGGGCCCGCGTATCGATCGCGAAGCGCTGCTGCGCTATCTGATTTCGTTCCGCCAGCACAATGAGTTTCACGAGCAGTGCGTCGAGCGTATTTTTAACGATATTCAGCGCTTTTGTCAGCCAGCAGCATTAACCGTCTACGCGCGCTACACGCGGCGCGGCGGGCTGGATATCAATCCGTGGCGCAGCAATGTTCCTTTCACGCCGGGCTACTCCCGCCTGGTGCGCCAGTAACAGATTGCGAGATGTCTCGCAGGCCGTCGCACGGATGCGCGGTTCCACTTGAGCATTCGCGGCCGACAACGGTACTCTGGTACAGGCGCGAGGGCGACAGCGTGCTTACCGAAGGATTTTCGTCACTGCGCTCAACGGGTTAAGCGCAGCGTCATCAGTCACGCATTTGCGTGTAAAGGAGTTCTCTTGATTACACATATCAGCCCGCTTGGCTCAATGGATCTGCTCTCCCAGCTGGAAGTCGACATGCTGAAGCGTACTGCCAGCAGCGATCTCTACCAGCTGTTTCGTAACTGCTCGCTGGCGGTACTCAACTCCGGCAGCCAGACCGACAGTAGCCACGAACTGCTTTCCCGCTTTGAAAATTTTGACATCAACGTGCTGCGCCGCGAGCGCGGCGTGAAACTGGAGCTGATCAACCCGCCGGAAGAGGCGTTTGTTGACGGCCGGATTATCCGTTCGCTGCAGGCGAACCTGTTTGCCGTACTGCGCGATATTCTGTTTGTTAACGGTCAGCTCTCGGCAGCGGATCGTCTGCAGAATCAGGATGTCACCGACTCCGCGCACATCACCAATCAGGTGTTCTCTATTCTGCGCAACGCACGCGCGCTGCACGTGGGCGAATATCCCAACACCGTGGTGTGCTGGGGCGGTCACTCCATCAACGCGGTCGAATATCAATATTGCCGCAATGTCGGGACCCAGATGGGCCTGCGCGAACTGAACATTTGTACCGGCTGTGGTCCAGGCGTGATGGAAGCGCCGATGAAAGGGGCGGCGGTAGGCCATGCACAGCAGCGCTATCACGACAGCCGGTTTATCGGCCTGACCGAACCGTCGATCATCGCTGCGGAGCCACCTAACCCGCTGGTGAATGAACTGATCATCATGCCGGATATCGAAAAGCGTCTGGAAGCCTTTGTGCGCATCGCGCACGGCATCGTGATCTTCCCGGGCGGCGTGGGTACGGCAGAAGAGCTGTTGTATCTGCTGGGCATTCTGATGAATCCGCAGAACAGCGATCAGGTCCTGCCGCTGATCCTCACCGGGCCAAAAGAAAGCGCCGATTACTTCCGCGTGCTGGATGATTTCATCGTTAATACGCTGGGTGAAGCCGCGCGCCGGCATTACAAAATCATCATTGATGATGCTGCGGAAGTGGCGCGTCTGATGAAGAAAGCCATGCCGCAGGTGAAAGAGTACCGCCGCGAAACCGGCGATGCCTACAGCTTCAACTGGTCGATTCGCATTGCGCCGGATCTGCAGGTGCCGTTCCTGCCGACCCACGAAAATATGGCCAACCTCAAGCTGTTCCCGAATCAGCCAGCAGAAAAACTGGCAGCGGATCTGCGGCGTGCCTTCTCGGGCATCGTGGCCGGTAACGTCAAAGAGATGGGGATCCGCGAAATCCGGGAAAAAGGTCCGTATCAGCTGCAAGGCGATGCCGATCTGATGCACCGTATGGACGAACTGCTGCAGGGCTTCGTCGCGCAGCAGCGCATGAAGCTGCCCGGCAGTGCTTACATCCCCTGCTACGAAATCATCAAATAACCCATCAGGAAGGCAGCCTGCGGGCTGCCGGTATCACTATGTCGCTTCATCTGCTTATTATCGACGCGCTCAATCTGATCCGCCGCCTGCACGCCGTGCAGGGTTCGCCCTGTCGCGAGGCCTGCGTGGCGGCGCTGCATCAGCTGCTGGGTCACACGCGGCCAACGCACGTGGTGGCGGTGTTTGACAGCCATGACCGACAGCCTGGCTGGCGTCATCAGTTATTGCCGGATTACAAAGCGGGCCGCCCGCCGATGCCGGACGATTTACAGCAGGAGATGGCCTCGCTGCAGGCGGCCTTTGAGGCCAGCGGTGTCAGCTGCTGGGTTGCCGAACGAGGATGAAGCGGACGATCTGGCCGCGACGCTGGCAGTGAAGATGGCCGACGCCGGTCATCAGGCCACCATCGTTTCCACCGATAAAGGTTACTGCCAGCTGCTGGCGCCGAGCATCCGCATCCGCGATTATTTTCAGAAGCGCTGGCTGGACGTGCCGTTTATCGAACAGGAGTTCGGCGTCGCGCCGGCCCAGCTGGCGGATTACTGGGGCTTATGCGGTATCAGCAGCAGCAAAATTCCAGGCGTGCCCGGCATCGGACCGAAAAGCGCGCGGGAACTGCTGCTGCAGTTTGGTTCGCTCGAGGCGCTGTATCAGCAGCTGGATCAGGTACCTGAGAAGTGGCAGAAGAAGTTACGCGATCACCGCGCGATCGCCGAGGTGTGCCGACAGGTGTCAACGCTGAAGCGGGATTTGGTGTTGCAGGGGAATTTAAATACCCTGCGGTATCAGGGTCCGGTGCGTCACTGAGGTCGCCATGAATGGCGCCCCTACAGCAGCACGGCAAGCCTGAGCTGTTCAGGTAAATTCAATCCCACACATTGCGCGATGAATCGCGCCGCTACGGGTTAGTGCACCTAATTTCTGCGAAATAATTTGTGCCATCGCAGGACGGCAAGCCCGAGCTGGTCAGGCAGGTTTCAGCCCCATTCCACACCGGTTGTGGTTTTGGTAGCGGCGCAATTTATTGCGCGATGAATCGCGCCGCTACAAATGTTATGCGGCCTGCAGTTACCTGCATTAATACGAAGCAGCCAATCTGCGAAATAATTTGTGCTAGCGCAAGGCGGCAAGCCTGAGAGTCCCCGGGAGCATACATCAGTATGTGACCGGGGCGAGCAGGCGCTGCCAACGCCGCGATAGTGCAAAGAATGAAGCAGAAGTTCTGCGAAATAATTTGTGCCACCGCAGGACGGCAAGCCCGAGCTGGTCAGGCAGGTTTCAGCCCCATTCCACACCGGTTGTGGTTTTGGTAGCGGCGCAATTTATTGCGCGATGAATCGCGCCGCTACAAATGTTATGCGGCCTGCAGTTACCTGCATTAATACGAAGCAGCCAATCTGCGAAATAATTTGTGCTAGCGCAAGGCGGCAAGCCTGGGAGTCCCCGGGAGCATACATCAGTATGTGACCGGGGCGAGCAGGCGCAGCCAACGCTGCGGTAGTGCAAAGTATGAAGCAGGCGCAGCCAACGCCGCGATAGTGCAAAGTATGAAGCAGGCCTAGCGTTCGTCGCGCCGTCCGCCGACTGCCGCCCAGATCCGGCGCACATGCACGGTCACTTCTTCGCGGTCGTGATACAGCTGGCGCGCCTGGATCTGCGCGTTTACGCCCTTCTCCTTCAGCGCCGCGTCCATCATTGCCAGGTTCTGCGTGACTTCTTCATAGCGCTTTTTCATTGGCAGCTTGAGGTTGAAGATCGCCTCACGGCACCAGCCGTTGACCAGCCATTCGGTCATCAGGCTGGCGACGCGCACCGGTTTTTCCACCATGTCGCACACCAGCCAGCTGATGTTGCTGCGCGGCGGGCGAAATTTGAACCCGTCTTCGCGACAGTGCGTAACCTGTCCGGTATCCATCAGGCTCGGCGCCATCGGGCCGTTATCCACCGCGTAGACCCACATGCTGCGCTTCACCAGCTGATAGGTCCAGCCGCCGGGGCAGGCACCAAGATCGACCGCATACATGCCGCTGCCCAGCCGTTCATCCCACTCATCGGCCGGCACGAACACATGGAATGCTTCTTCCAGCTTCAGCGTAGAGCGGCTTGGCGCATCGGCCGGGAACTTCAGGCGCGGAATGCCCATGTAAAACGGCGAGTTGTTGTGCGGCAGCGAATAACCAACGTAGCAGGTGCCCGGCGCGATAAAGAACACATGCACCACCGGACGTTTATTGCTCTCATAATTCAGCAGGATTTTGCTGTCGCGCAGGCCGGCGCGCAGCGGTACCGTCAGCTTGCGGCAAAATTTGGTCAGCTCTTTGGCTTCATTGGTGTCGGGCACTTCAACGCGCAGCTCGCCGCCCTTCTCCACTACGCCGCTCAGCATACCGACGATCGGGGTGATACGATCTTCTGTCGGGAGATCGCGCAGCAGCTCGCCCACCACCAGCATTTGCCGGGCAAAAATCAGCTCTGCGAACGGCAGCGTGGCGATCAGTTTTTCCGCCTCTTCCGGCTGATAGCACTCAAACAGCACGTAACCGGCGTCATCTTTAACACGCGGAAAACCGTAGATTTCACGTTCCGCTGCTTTGGCACTGATTTCTGCCGCACACTCTTTCTCAAATCCCGGACGGCAATAGAGTAAAACTTTATTCATGGCGATCTGCCTTTCGTTTCAGACGCAGCGCGCCAATCAACATCAAAAACCAGCCAATCAGGAAGCACAGGCCCCCAACCGGCGTAACAAACACCCAAAACTTCAGGTGTGACAGCGCCAGACAATACAGGCTGCCGCTGAACAGGACGATACCCAGCGCCATCGCGGCGCTACTCCAGTAAAACCAGATATTGGCGCGACGCAGCATCGCTGCGCCAATACCGATAATCGCCAGCGTATGATACGCCTGATATTCAAGGCCGGTATGGATCCACGCCATCTCGGCCGCGCCGAGCGCTTTGCTCAGCACGTGCGCCCCAAAAGCACCAAACGCCACCAGCAGAAAGCCGCTGATGGCGGCAAATATAAACATGGCACGACTGGACATTCATTTATCCTCAAGGTGAAACCGCACATCACTGTGCGGCAGGCAACGCGTTAGTGATCGTAGCGGAAGCGGAATTTTTCTTGTTCAGTTGCGGCTTTTTCCAGAATCCACTGCCGAAAGGCGGCTATTTTACCCAGTTCTGCCTGGCTGTCATGACAAACCAGATAAAAAGCATTTTTACTCACTAAGACATCGTTGAAAGGACAGACCAGACGTCCGGCCTCAATTTCACTCTGCGCCATCACGTTATTGGCCAGCGCCACGCCCTGGCCGTGGATCGCCGCCTGCAGCACCATGGCGCTGTGGCTGAAGATCGGCCCCTGCTGAACATTGATGTGCTGCAAGCCCAGCTGACGAATATAGGATTGCCAGTCACGGCGCGAGGCGTCATGCAGCAGCGTGAAATGCGCCAGATCGGCCGGTGATTTGAGCGGATTGTCGCCAGTCAGCAGCAGCGGCGAGCACACCGGCAGCAGATATTCGGCATACAATTTCTCTACCCGCAAACCGGGCCAGTTGCCGCGGCCATAAAAAATCGCCACGTCGACATCGTCGGCCAGCTTCTCCTCATCACGGTCCACCGCCTGGATACGCACATCAATGCCCGGATAAGCCAGATTAAAGCTGGAGAGGCGCGGAACCAGCCACTGAATGGCGAAACTCGGCAACAGGCTGACGGTGAGAGCCCCTTTGGCACTGCGCGCCTGCAGTTTGCGCGTGGCATCGTTCAGTGCCGAAAAAATCTCTTTGATATCGAGATAGTAGCTTTGACCCTCTTCGGTCAGTAACAGCGAACGATTGCGCCGGCGAAACAGCTTGAGACCGAGAAAATCTTCCAGCGATTTAATCTGATGGCTGACAGCCGCCTGGGTCACAAACAGCTCCTCAGCGGCTTTGGTGAAGCTCAAATGACGGGCCGCAGCGTCGAAGACGCGAAGAGCATTAAGCGGCGGAAGGCGTTTTGACATGGTTTTCCGTACCCGGATTGACAGCGTAACACTGCAACTTATACAAAGTCGTTACGTATTAGATTTTTTAATCCGAGACATTATAATTTGTCCGTTGAGGAAGCTCCAGCAAATACCTATAGTTGCCGCACTTCCTGAGCCGGAACGAAAAGATTTCTGGAAACGTGCGAGAGATCGCAGACTTTTAGAGAGCTTTTGGCTTGTGGTCGTGATGTTGTGTTTGCATTTTGATCTGACGATTGCAGATCAAACTTTTAATTCCTGTAGATTTACCCTGTCTGTCCATAGTGATTTTAAATAGCACCGCAAATTGCGGTGCTTTTTTTTACCTGCTAGCCGGGCTTACTGGCCCATTTCCACCATCTCTTTCACATCTGAGCGGTTAATCTGCTGCTCGTTGCCATTGGCATCTTTATAGCTGATCATACCGGTTTCATCGTCAACTTTTGGTTTGCCATCCGCAACAATGGTGCGACCATCATTAGTATGCATGACGTAGTTGCTGGAACAGGCGGCCAGGGTAAAGGCCATGGTGCACACGGCCAGCACTGCGGCGAGTTTATTCATCTTCTATCTCCTTGCAGATTGATTGCATTAAACCACCCGCGTGCGCTGACCAGTGGCAGCAAACAGAGCGATCGACTGGAACAGACCGATTCGTTATGCGGGTTTCGGTTCAAACCTTGCAATAATTAGCATAACGCGCTTTTCCAGCTTTGCCAGGCCACGGCGTGGCTTTCAGCCTGGTCCTAACATCCAAGTAAGTGAGCTGAGTATGACCCATTTCTCTCCTGGCGAGTTTCGTCAGCAGTTTCCCGCGCTGAGCGATGCGGGTGTCTATCTCGACAGCGCTGCCACCGCGCTGAAGCCGCAGGCGGTGATTGACGCGACCGCGCAGTTTTATTCGCTGAGCGGCGGCACCGTCCACCGCAGCCAGTTCGCCGCTGCCCGCGCGCTGACAGCACAATATGAACAGGCGCGGGCGCGTGTGGCGCACTGGCTGCAGGCGGCGGACGATCGGCAAATCGTCTGGACGCGTGGCACCACGGAGGCCATCAACCTGGTGGCGCACAGCTGGCTGGCACCGCGTCTGCAACCGGGCGACGAGATTGTGGTAAGCGAAGCCGAGCACCACGCCAATCTGGTGCCGTGGCTGATGGTGGCGCAGGCCAGCGGTGCGAAAGTGGTGAAATGGCCGATTGGCGCTGACCGACGGCCGGATATCGCCCTGCTGCCGCAGTTGCTCAACGCGCGCACCCGGCTGCTGGCGATAGGTCAGATGTCTAACGTGACCGGTGGCTGTCCGGATCTGGCGCAGGCGATTACGCTGGCGCACGGCGTTGGGGCGAAAGTGATGGTGGATGGCGCGCAGGGCGTAGTGCACTGCCCGCCGGATGTGCAGGCGCTGGATATCGACTTCTACGCCTTTTCCGCGCACAAGCTGTATGGTCCGATGGGCACTGGTGTGCTGTACGGCAAAGCGGAGCTGCTGGACGCGATGCCGCCGTGGCAGGGCGGCGGCAAAATGCTGACGCAGGTCGATTTCAGCGGCTTCACGCCGCAGCCGGTGCCGTGGCGCTTTGAAGCAGGCACGCCGAACGTGGCGGGCGTGGTCGGGCTGAGTGCGGCGCTGGACTGGCTGGGGCAGTACGATGCGGAAAAAGCCGAACGCTGGAGCCAGCAGCTGGCCAGCCTTGCCGAAGAACAACTCAGCGCTATTCCCGGCTTCCGCAGTTTCCGCTGCGGCAGCGCCAGCCTGCTGGCGTTTGATATCGCCGGTATTCACCACAGCGATATCGTGACGCTGCTGGCGGAACAGGGCATCGCGCTGCGCGCCGGCCAGCACTGTGCCCAGCCGCTGATGGCGGCGCTTGGCGTCAGCGGCACGCTGCGCGTCTCATTTGCCCCCTATAATAATCTGCAGGACGTGGACGCGCTGGTGCGCGCCATGCACCATGCCGTGGATTTACTGAGTGAGTAACGTAATGACATCAGCCCTGCTTGCCCCCCATCCGTTTGGTGACCTGATTACCGAAGCCAGCCTGACGGAGAAGTTTGCCCATTTTCATCAGTGGGAAGATCGCTACCGCCAGCTGATTCAGCTCAGCCGCCAGCTGCCGGCGCTGCCGGAAGCGCTGAAAACGGCGGAAATTGAGCTATCCGGCTGCGAAAACCGCGTCTGGCTCAGCAGCCAGCAGCGGGCCGACGGCACGCTGCATTTTTACGGCGACAGTGAGGGGCGCATTGTGCGCGGATTGCTGGCGGTGCTACTGACAGCGGTGGAAGGAAAAACGCCCGCGGCGTTGTTAGCCACAGACCCGCTGGCGCTGTTTGATACCTTAGGGCTGCGCGCGCAGCTGAGCGCCTCGCGCAGCAGTGGTTTACAGGCGCTGGCAGAGGCGGTACAGCGTGCCGCCCGCGCGCATCAGGCAGACTGACGCGCCGCGCGCGCGAGGAATTTTTTCAGCGCGTGCGACACCGCAACAAAACCAAAGGTGGCGGTCACCATGGTGGCCGCACCAAAGCCGGCGGCACAGTCCATGCGCTTTGGCCCTTCCGCCGTGCTGCGCGAAGCGCATACGCTGCCGTCCGGCTGCGGATACACCAGCGCCTCGGTAGAGAATACGCAGTCGATCCCCAGTTTACCCTTGCTGTTTTTCACTACGCCAAAATCACTTTTCAGCCGCTCGCGCAGTTTGGCAGCCAGCGGATCCTGAATGGTTTTGGCTAAGTCACTGACCTGAATCTGCGTCGGATCGATCTGTCCGCCGGCGCCACCGGTGGTGATCAGCGGGATCTTATTACGCCGGCACCAGGCAATCAGCGCAGCCTTAGGGCGCACGCTATCAATCGCGTCAATCACATAGTCGAACCCCGCCGCCATCAGCTCCGCGGTATTGTCCGGCGTGATAAAGTCATCGATGCAGATCACCTCACACTCCGGATTGATGGCGTGAATACGCTGCGCCATCACCTCGGTTTTCGCCTGGCCGACATGCCCCTGCAAGGCATGAATCTGACGGTTGGTATTGGTAATACACACATCATCCATGTCGATCAGGGTAATTTTACCGATGCCGGTGCGTGCCAGCGCTTCGGCCGCCCAGGAACCGACGCCGCCAATGCCGATGACGCAGAAATGCGCGTCGGCAAAACGCTGCAGTGCTTCCTGCCCGTAGAGACGCGCCGTGCCGCCAAATCGCTGGCGCCAGGCGTCGCTGACAACTTTCATAGCTAACCTTTTAGTACGATGCGCAGACGCGCCCCCGACAAACCCAGGGTGCGCAGCCTATCAATTTGCGCCGATAATCAATGAACCATTATTGCCGTTTTGCGGATTGCTGAACAGCGGCTGGCCGGTTCCCGGTGCGGCTTTCAGCACCCAGACGCGGCCATAATGGTTGTAGAAGCCCGCCAGATGCGCCGCATCCGGGCCGACGCCCTGGTAGATATCGAAGTGCTGGCCTTTGATCGCGCCGCCCACGTCCAGCGCGACCATCAGGCGCATCTCATATTTGCCGTTGAATTTGCCCTTCTCATTCAGCTGCGGCACTTCAGCCAGCAGCGCCGTGCCGGCGGGAATCAGTGAACGATCGGACGCCACCGAGGCTTTGGCAATCAGCGGTACCGCGCTGGCACCGCGCACCGGCACATACTCTTCCGGCTTGAAGAACACGAACGACTGGTTGGTTTCCAGTACGTTGCGCACTTCCTGCGGCGAGTGCTCCTGCGCCCACTGCCGAATCGCCTGCATCGACATGTCTTCGCGCTTCACTTCACCGCGATCGATCAGCTCTTTACCAATACTGTGGTAAGCCCAGCCGTTCTTGCCGCCGTAACCGAAGAAACGCAGCGGACGGCCATCGCCGAAATCGACATAGCCGCTGCCCTGCACGTCCATCATAAAGTTGTCGATCAGCGAGTTGCTCCAGGCAATCACATAACGCTCATCCAGTGCGCCACTATAGATAGAAGCGCGGCTTGGCAGCTTCTGTCCGCGCGGACGCGGCGGCATGCGATAAATCGGATACTGGAATTCGCCCTGACGGGTATAACGCGCTTCCACCACCGGCGTGTAGTAACCGGTAAACTGTACGTTGCCGTAGCTGTCGGTGCCTTCCATCTGATAGGCGTTCAGGCCGAACTGGCGCAGCTGACGCGTATCGGCGCCGGAGAGCAGCCAGTTCTGAATCGCACTGTAAGTGCCGAGGTTGCGGCCATACAGACCGGACGACGCCGACTGGATCTGCTGCACCTGCAGGCCGAAATCACGGCCATTGACCGGACGCCCTTTGGCGTTCGGCTCATTCACCAGCCCGAGCGGTTGCTCCAGCTTGCCATCAATATATTGCTGACCGCGATCGGTCGGCTTAGAGCTACAACCGGCTAACAGCGCCAGAAATGCGCCAGTAAGTGCATACTTCGCCCAATGTCCTTTCATTACCTTCTCTTTTTAAGCTGGTTGTTTGCACGGCGACGATAGCAAAGGGGCAGATAGAATGAAATCTGCCGCAGGCTAGCGCGCTCACATCTGTATAATAAATCGTCCAATGGCCAAATAATTCAGCAACTGTTTGTCTATTTAGCGCTTTAACGCAAAAAAGGGGTTGCATCATCATACGCCCGGTGTATAGTGCGCATCCACGGACGCGGGGTGGAGCAGCCTGGTAGCTCGTCGGGCTCATAACCCGAAGGTCGTCGGTTCAAATCCGGCCCCCGCAACCAATTCTTCGTGATGAAGAGACAATGTGGCAAGTCGCTTAGCGCGACAGACGGACGCGGGGTGGAGCAGCCTGGTAGCTCGTCGGGCTCATAACCCGAAGGTCGTCGGTTCGAATCCGGCCCCCGCAACCAATTGTCTTAACGAAGAATACAATGTGCAAAGTCGCTCAGTGCGACAGACGGACGCGGGGTGGAGCAGCCTGGTAGCTCGTCGGGCTCATAACCCGAAGGTCGTCGGTTCGAATCCGGCCCCCGCAACCACTTCTTCTGACGAAGAACATCACAACACCCTGACGGGTGTTTTTTTGTTTCTGCGCCCGGTAAAAAGCGGCATCGCTGCCGCCCTGCCCTAACGCCGTGCCAGCACACCGCCTTTGTCAAAATACGCCTTGATACCGTACAGAATGGCTTCCGCCACCTGATGCTGATAACGCGGCGTACGCAGCTTGCGCTCCTCTTCGACGTTACTGATAAACGCCGTTTCCACCAGAATCGACGGGATATCCGGCGCTTTCAGCACCGCAAAGCCGGCCTGATCCACCGTGCGTTTATGCAGGTGGTTAATGTGGCCCATGCGCGTCAGCACTTCTTTGCCAAACTTCAGACTGTCGCTGATGGTCTGCCGCTGCACCATATCGAACATGGTGTGGTCGAGATAGCGATCGCCACTCATGCTGACCCCGCCGATCAAATCCGCTTCGTTCTGCGTCTGGGCGAGAAAGCGCGCGGCGGCCGAGGTTGCGCCGCTGGTGGAGAGCGCGAAGACCGAAGAGCCGCGCGCCGCCCGGCTGGTAAAGGCGTCGGCGTGAATTGAGACAAACAGATCGGCGCGCTGCTTGCGCGCTTTCGCTACCCGCACGCGCAGCGGTATAAACACATCTTCGTTGCGCGTCATGTAAGCCTTCATATTACGTTCTTTATCGATCAGCGCTTTCAGATAGCGTCCAATCTTCAGCACGATATCTTTCTCGCGCGTTTTGTACTTGCCGTGCGCCCCGGGATCTTCTCCACCGTGACCGGGATCGATCATGATAATAATCGGTCGATCGCGCCCGGCTTTACCCGGTAGCGGCGCCTGCGCCGGTTGATCGCGCTCCAGTTCGCCCTGGTTGTAATCCTTCAGTAACGCCAGCAGCGGATCCTCTTCCTGTGACGACTGGCTGGGATAGAGATCGACCACCAGCCGGTGGCGAATACCCGCGACCGGATCGAGGGTGAAGGTTTTCGGTGCCACGCTGCGCTTCAGCTCCAGCACCACGCGCACCGTGGTGGGATCAAACTGACCGACGCGCGCGGTTTTAATGTAGGGATCGTCCACCCGCACCAGCTTATCAATGCCTTTCAGCGCGCTGTTGATGTGCAGGTTCTGGATATCGATCACCAGCCGTTCGGGATTGCTCAGCGTGAACTGCTTATAGTGCAGCGCGACGTTGGATTCCAGCGTCACGCGCGAGTAAGTCGAGGATGGCCAGATGCGTACGGCCACAATGTGCTGACTGGCCGCAAAACCGCTGCGCGTCACGCTCAGCAACCACAGCGCACCTGCGCCCTGTAAAAGTCGTCTTCGGGTAAAAGCTTCGGACATGCCGCTCCAGCTACTGTGTTATGTCTAAAAAATCGTCAGTTGACGAGCAGAAGGCGAAAACTTTATTCAATGAGGAATGTCTTGTCTTGCCGGAAAAACCAGATAATGCAGTCTGTTAGCGTGGCTTGCATCAGGAAAATCGTAAAGTAACGTCAGGTCCGATGCTTGCAAAAAGTGGCGAAAGAGCATAAAAATACATAAATTTCGAATAACCATTCACAGAGGGTTTGCCGTGAAGGAACGCAGTACCGAACTGGTTCAGGGTTTTCGCCATACCGTTCCCTATATTAATGCCCACCGTGACAAGACGTTTGTCATCATGCTGGGTGGCGAGGCCATCGAGCATGAGAACTTCTCCAGCATCGTTAACGATATCGGCCTGTTGCATAGTCTCGGCATTCGCCTGGTGGTGGTTTATGGCGCGCGGCCGCAGATCGATGCCAGCCTCGCGCAGCAGCAGCTGGAGCCGATTTATCACAAACACACCCGCGTGACTGATGCCCAATCGCTGGAGCTGGTGAAGCAGGCGGCCGGGCGTTTACAGCTCGATATTACGGCGCGTCTGTCGATGAGCCTGAATAATACGCCGCTGCAGGGCGCGCATATTAATGTGGTGAGCGGTAACTTCATCATCGCTCAGCCGCTGGGCGTGGATGACGGCGTCGATTACTGCCACAGCGGCCGCATCCGCCGCATTGACGAAGAGGCGATCCATCGTCAGCTGGATAACAATGCCATTGTGCTGCTGGGGCCGGTAGCGGTCTCGGTGACCGGCGAGAGCTTTAACCTGACCTCGGAAGAGGTGGCGACGCAGCTGGCGATCAAGCTAAAAGCCGAGAAGATGATCGGTTTCTGCTCCGAACAGGGTGTAACCGACCGCGAAGGCACCATCATTTCCGAGCTGTTCCCGAACGAGGCGCAGACGCGGATTGATGAAATGGAGAGCGACGGTGATTTTCTCTCCGGCATCGTGCGCTTCCTGCGTGGCGCGGTCAAAGCCTGCCGCAGCGGCGTGCGCCGCAGCCATCTGATCAGCTATCAGGAAGATGGCGCACTGCTGCAGGAGCTGTTCTCGCGTGACGGTATCGGTACGCAGATTGTCATGGAGTCGGCTGAGCAGATTCGCCGCGCCAACATTAACGACATCGGCGGGATTCTCGAACTGATTCGTCCGCTGGAGCAGCAGGGCATTCTGGTGCGCCGTTCACGCGAGCAACTGGAGATGGAGATCGACAAATTCACCATTATTCAGCGCGACAATATGACCATCGCCTGCGCAGCGCTCTATCCGTTCCCGGACGAGCAAATCGGCGAGATGGCCTGCGTGGCGGTGCACCCCGACTATCGCAGCTCGTCACGCGGCGAGCTGCTGCTGGAGCGCGTGGCGCTGCAGGCGCGGCAGATGGGGCTGAAGAAGCTGTTCGTGCTGACCACGCGCAGTATCCACTGGTTCCAGGAGCGCGGCTTCACGCCGGTGGATATTGAGTCGCTGCCTGAAAGCAAAAAGCAGATGTACAACTATCAGCGTCGTTCCAAAGTGCTGATGGCAGACTTACGCTAAGCGCCACTGCTCATCAAAGCGCCGCTGAGGGCTATTCCCCGCGGCGGCGCAATCATCTACCCTCTTCTCCCCCTAAGCGATCCAGCAGCCCGCTGCGCCGCTGCGTGCGCAGCTGCACCGCGCGCCGGAACACCGCGTCATCACTGAACAGCGTCAGCTGGCTGCGCGCCCGGGTAATAGCCGTGTAAATCAGCTCGCGCGTCAGTACCGGCAGGAACTGAGCCGGCATCACCAGCGCGGTGTGGTCAAACTCCGAACCCTGTGATTTGTGCACCGTCATCGCCCATGCCGTGTCATGGGCCGGCAGGCGACTTGGCTGTACCGCTTTGATGCTGCCATCAGGCAGCGGGAAAAACACCTTGAGCAGCCCTTCCTCATCGAACAGCGTAATGCCGATGTCACCATTGAACAGGCCGAGCGCGCTGTCGTTACGCGTCACCATCACCGGACGCCCCTGATACCAGCGGCTGCCCCCTGCCGGACGCCGAATCAGCTGCAGCTGCATCAGCTTGTGCTCAATACGCTGATTGAGCCCCTGCACGCCAAATGGCCCTTCGCGCAGGGCGCACAGCAGCTGATAACGGCCAAACGCAGCAATCACCTCGGCCGGTGCGGCACGCTGGTTAATCAGCTGGAGAAATGGCCGATAGCCTTCGGCAATCTGCGTCAGCATCGCCTGATACGCTTCGGCATCGTTGAGCGGCTGGCGCACGATATCGCTAAAGCCCGCCTGAAAGGCCGCCTCGACCGCCTGCGCTTCGCCGGCGTTGACCGCCGCAGCCAGCTGACCGATGCCGGAGTGCGCCGCGAAACGGTAGCTTTTGCGCAGCAGGCAGATGGCATCGCGCACCGCCGGGGCCACCGCATCATCGGTGCCGGCAACCTCGCAGCCGGTCAGCGTGGTGAGCTGCAGCGCACGCACCGGACTGTAACCCGCCTCGGCACAGCGGCAGATATCCCCGAGTACCGCACCGGCTTCAACCGAGGCCAGCTGGTCGCGATCGCCGAGAAAAATCACCCGCGCGTGAGCGGGCAGCGCAGCGATCAGGTTTGCCATCATGCCAAGATCGACCATCGAGGCTTCATCGACCACCAGCACGTCGAGATGCAGCGGGTTACCGGCGTGGTAGCGCAGACGCTGCGTCTCCGGCTGGGCACCGAGTAAACGGTGCAGCGTGGTGGCTTCTGCCGGAAAACGCTGGCGCTCCGCATCGCTGACGTCGAGACTGCGCAGCGCCTTACCCAGCGACTCGGTGAGCCGCGCCGCCGCCTTGCCGGTAGGCGCGGCCAGCTGAATGCGCAGGGTTCCCTCACTGAGGCGAATCAGCGCCGCCAGCAGCTTCGCCACCGTGGTGGTTTTGCCGGTGCCGGGCCCGCCAGAGATCACCGCGGTTTTTTGCGTCAGCGCCACCGCCGCCGCAATTTTCTGCCAGTCCTCAGGCTGGCAGCCGAAAAAGGTATCCAGCACGCTGCGCACCTGTTCGGGCGCAAACAGCTGCGGCGCCGCCTGTGGCTGGAAAAAGCGCGCCACTTCCCCTTCGTGATGCCAGAGCCGGTGCAGATAGAGCCGGTTATCACGCAGCACCACCGGTGCCGGGCGATCGCTGGCGCTGAGCGCCTGCCAGTCCGCCAGCAGCGTCGGCCAGTCCTGCGGCTCGCCGGCGGCCTGCCAGATGGCGTGCGCCAGCTCCGGATGACGACCGCTGAACAGCCCTTCGCGGGTAAGCTGCGACAGCGGCAGGCAGACGTGACCGTCACCGGCTTCCGCGCTGAGACAGGCAGCCGCCAGCAGATGCGCGGGCCGATCGTCGTCGGCCAGCAGCCGGGCAAACTGAATATCCAGCGCCCGCAGCAGGCGCAATTCTGCCGCCTGTGCCAATAGCGTACTCATGCTACTCATGCTGCTGCTCCCGGCCCGCGAAACAGGCTATCCAGTTGTGAAACGAAATCTGATGTTGGTCGGGTATGGAACACCCCGTTATCCGGCGAGCTGCCATCCATGCCGCGTAAAAACAGATAGAATACGCCGCCAAAATGCTGTTCATAATCGTAATCCGTCAGGCGGTGCTGCAAATAGCGATGCAGTGCCAGCGTATACAGCTGATACTGCAAATCGTAACGGTGGTCGATCATCGCCTGCGCCATCGCCTGCGGTGTGTATGCCTGATGGCTCTCGCCCAGCCAGTTAGATTTGTAATCCAGCAGATAGTATTTGCCCTGCCAGCGAAATACCAGGTCGATGAAGCCTTTCAGCATGCCCTGCACCTGACGGAAGTCGAGCGGCGGCGCCTGACGCGACAGCGGATCCTGCCGCATCAACGCGTCCAGCGCCGGTGCCGTCAGCAGTCCATCAATCGGCAGATAGAACTCCATCTCGATCAGGCGATTGCCCGGTGTGATGTCGCTCAGCCGGATCCCTTCAGTGTTGAGCGGCGTGTTCACCACGCGGGTAATCCACTCGCTCAGCATCGGCTGCCAGTGCAGCGGATAGCCGCTCTGCTGCAACTGCTGTTCCAGCTGCGGCGCTAAAGGCGGCTGGGTGAAGTCGAGCGATTCAAACAGCGTATGCAGGAAAGTCCCGGGCGCTGCGCCACGCGGGAAATGGTGCGGCGTCAGCGCGGCTTCCAGCACTTCCGCCTCGCGATCTTCCCCGACCGCTTCCGCATCGAAGCCCGGCATCACATCCAGCAGACGGTGACTGCCGTGCTGCTGCAGCCCGGAGTAGCTGGTGACACGCCACGGATCGGCCAGCGCGCGCGTGACGCTGCGCGCATCCAGCGCATCGTCAACCTCGTCCAGCGCCTGCCAGCGTTCATGGCCCTGCGGCTGCGCCAGCACCACTTCGGTTCCGGTCACGCTGATGTCGTGCAGTAAACTCGCCAGCTGTTCTGCGGTGGCCGGCTCGCCGCGCTGCAGCAGGAAACCCAGCGCGCTTTTATGTAAATCGCTCTCGCCCTCTTTCTTGCGCGTGCCGCGAAACAGCGGTGCCACGCCGACGCTGCAGTGATACACCGAACGCGTCAGCGCCACGTACAGCAGGCGTAAATCCTCTGCCAGCCGCTCCTGCTCTGCCAGCGCCAGACTTTGCTCATCATTCTGCAAATCCAGCACCGCGTTGTAATGCTCGCGGTCGTGATAGAGCGCGATATCGGCCTCGCGGAAACCGGCGGCAAACGGCAGCCACACCAGCGGATATTGTAACCCCTTGGATTTATGGATAGTGACAATCTGCACCAGGTGGCGGTCGCTCTCCAGCCGCAATTGCTGGCTGGCCGACTGGCTGTCCGGTCGGGCAATTTGCTGCGCCAGATAACGCACCAGCGCGTGCGGACTGTCGAGCTGGGCCGCCGCCTCCTGCAGCAGTTCGCCGAGGTGCAGCAGATCGGTCAGGCGACGCTCGCCATTCTCTGAGGCCAGCAGGTTTTCTGCCAGCTGGCGCTCCAGCATCAGCTGACGCAGCATCGGCAGTACGCCACGCTGGTGCCACAATTGCTGCCAGCGGGCAAAGGTATCTACCAGCGCATCCCAGCCGCGTGCATCCTGATCCAGCGCGTCCAGCTGCGCGGCATCAAAGGCAAACAGCGACGTGGCCAGTGCGGTGCGCAGCATCCGCTCCTGCTCGGGCGCGAGGATCGCCTGCAGCAGCCACAGCAGTTCTCGCGCCTCGGGCGTGGTATACACGCTGTCGCGGTTGGAGAGATACACCGAAGGGATGCCGAGCTGATTGAGCGCGGCGCGAATCAGATTGGCTTCGTTCCGGCTGCGCACCAGTACCGTGATGTCCGAGGCCTGCACCGGCCGCTGGTCAGGCGTTTTGCCCAGCAGCGCGCGCTGTTGCTGACCTGCCTGCAGCCAGCGGCTGATATCAGCGGCGCACTGCTGCGCCATCAGCTGCTGGTATTCGCTGACGCTGCAGCCTGCGCCCGGCTGTAGCCAGAAGCGCAGCGCGGCCTGTTCCTCGCCGTCGATACTCAGCGACAAACGCTGATTGGGCGGCGCGGCATTGACCGGCAGAAACGGGATGTCCGCAAACAGAAACGGTGCGGGCTGGCGCATAAACAGCTGATTGACGCTCTCCACCATCGCCGGTGACGAGCGCCAGTTGGTATCCAGCGTGTAGTGCGCGTGAACTTCACTGCGCGCGCGAATATAGGTAAAGATGTCCGCACCGCGGAAGGCATAGATAGCCTGTTTCGGGTCGCCAATCAGCAGCAGCGCATGCTGCGGCTGTTGTAAATAAAGCGTGCGGAAAATACGGTACTGCAGCGGGTCGGTATCCTGGAATTCGTCAATCAGCGCCACCGGAAAGCGCTGGCGAATCGCCTGCGCCAGCTGCTCGCCGCCGGGCTGTTGCAGCGCCTCGTCCAGCCGGCTCAGCAGATCGTCAAACCCCAGCAGCGCCTGCAGGCGTTTCTCTTTACGCACCGCGTGACGCACCTCCACCAGCGCGCGTGCAATCACCAAATCGCGCAGCGACAGCGGCTGCGCCAGGAATGTATCAATGGCGGCAAACAACGGGTGCTGCGGTGGCGCGCCCTTTTTGGTTTTTTCATTGAGCACCTGCTGACCGAAACGCGCCAGCTCGGTGGGAATCTGGTAATCCGCGGTCTCGCTCTGCGCCCAGGCGCTGACTTTGCTGACCCACAGCGGCAGGTTTTTACTGCTGTAGCTGCGCTTATCAACATCAGACTGCCCGACCAGCGTCAGCACCTCTTCGCCCAGCGCCCGCCACTGCGCTTTCATTTCGGCAATGCGCGCCAGGTTGCTGCTGTGGCGCGATGTCAGGGTTTCACTGTCGTGCGGCGCCAGGCGCAGGCTGGGCGACTCGCCCTGCAGCCACGGGCGCAGCGTCGACAACAGCTGCTCCGGCCCGCTCCATTCCGCAACGATGACGCGCGCAATATCCAGCGTCAGCGGATAGCAGTGGCGCCGCCAGAAATCCGCCGTCGCCTGACGCAACAGCAGCTGTTCATCTTCAATCAGCTGCTGCTCGAACAGCATACCGGACTCAAACGCGTTGAGATTGAGCATGCGCTGGCAGAAGCCGTGAATGGTGAAGATCGCCGCCTCGTCCATCTGACGTTCCGCTGCCAGCAGCAGCGAGGCCGCCTCAGCGGGCTGGGCAATGTCGGCCAGCAGCTGCATCAGCATCGGATTTGCGCTGACGCCGCGCAGACAGGCCAGCCGCAGCTCATGAATATTTTCCCGGATACGGCCGCGCAGTTCGGCGGTGGCGGCTTCGGTAAAGGTCACCACCAGAATCTCTTCCACCGACAGCGGGCGCGCATAAGCATTCTGCCCGCCAAGTCCCAGCAGTAAACGCAGGTAGAGCAGACCAATGGTAAAGGTCTTACCGGTGCCGGCGGAGGCCTCAATCAGACGCTCACCCTGCAGCGGCAGCGTCAGGGGATTGAGCGATTCAGGGCGCTGACTCATGGTGCATCACTCTTCACGGAGAGCGACTGCTGCAGCCGGGCGACTTCATCCCAGGTGGTAAAGCCCGGCAGCGGCGCGTAATCCGCATCGTGGGTGCCATCGTGACTGCCGCCAATCTGCGAGATCATCGCCATGCCCTGCTGCGCCAGCACGGCCTGATGGAAAAAGTCAGCCAGGCTGGCCGGTGTCAGCTGCTGAATTTGCGCAATGGCTTTTTCGCGTGTATCAAACGCGAAGTTCTGGCGATTGAAATCACGACTGTAACGGTTGGCCTCTTCATCCAGCGTTTGCGGACGCTGTTTCAGATCGTTGATCAGTGCCTGCTGATACTGGGCGAAATCTTCCGCTTTCATGCTGCGCAGACGCTGTTCCGCCTGCGGATAGAACGCCTGGAAACGCTGCAGCAGATAAGCTGGCGCTTTACTGTTGCTTTGCAGCAGGAAGCCAATGCCCCACTGGCGGCCAATCGGCATCTGATAAGCGAACACCGCATAGCCCAGTTGCTCCTCGGTGCGCAGCTGATTGTAGAACCACGGCTGCACAATCTGGCTCAGCATGGTGCTGTTAGCCATACTTTGATACTCGCTGTAGCCGAGCGGCACATACAGCGTCGCCAGCGCTGAGTCGGTGCTGCTGCCGGTTTTCTGCAGGTTGGCTTTGATCGGCTTATCCACCACCACATAATTGCTGTGCCAGTAACCGTGCCCCGTGCTGTGCAGCTGCTGTTTAAGCTCTTCGCCCAGCTGCCTGACGCGATCGGCCGACAGGTTGCCGACCACCATCATTTCCGGCGTGGCGTGCTGGATCAGCGCATCGCGGTAATCCATCACCTCCTGCAGCGTGATCTGTTTCACCAGCTGGCGTCGCGCCTCACGCTGGGTATAAGGCAGCTGGGACAGCATTTGCATCGGCTGAATCGCCTGTTCAAACGCTTTGCCCTTTTCCGCTGCTTCCAGCCGATCCAGATACCAGGATTTCGCCTGCTCCAGCTGCTGCGCATCCGGCTGGAAGCTGGCGTAGCCTTCAACCAGCTTTTTCAGCAGCTCCGGCAGGCGCTGGGTGAAGCCGCTGGCATTGAATACCAGCCCGTCGTCCTCACCGGTAGAGAAGCTGATGCCGCCCACCGAAGCCTGCGAATTCAGCTCATCCAGCGCCAGGCTGGAGAGGTAGTCGTTGAGACCAAACAACACCTGCTGGCGCGCATCGCTGATCGCGGATTTGTTTCGCAGCGCGAGCGTAATAGCGGCCTTCGGCTCGCTGGCGTAGAACTGGCTCGGCATCCAGTAGATGCGCATGCTGTCACCATTGGTCAGCGCCACCGGATGATCGTAGTGCTTACCGTCAGAGGGGATGAGGGCGAAATCCGACGGAATGTAGGGATTCAGGGTCGGCAGTGACAGCGGAATCTGCTGCGCCTGCTGCTGCCAGTCGCTGAACTGCGTGGCGCTGATTTTATCCACCTGATAAGGCGCATTCACAAAGTAAGCCTGTTTGTTGTGCGGCTCAGCGGGACTGATGTACCAGATGCGGGCGTTCTGCGGCGTCATCTCAGCCAGACGGGCGTTGATCGCGGCCGCATCATAGCGGTCGGCCAGATAAGGTGCATCCAGCGTGTGCGTCACCGGCACGCGCAGCATGGTATCCACCAGCCACTCAATGTAATCCATATCGCGGGTAATTGATGGATAGCGGAAATCCAGCGCCAGCACGTGCGCGACTTCATCGAAATAGCGCTTGTCGATGCCTTGTTTGCGCAGCATATCAAGGTAGCTGAATACTGCAGCCACCACGCGATCGCGCTGTGCCAGGCCTTTGTCGGTCAGCGAAACCGAGATGGCAAACACGCCGCTGTTGCGCTCGGTCATCGGATCCGCGCCGGCATTGACGCCATCCGCCAGTCCCTGCTGCTGCAACCAGTCGTTCAGGGTATTTTTGCTGCGGTTGCCCAGCAGATAACTGATTAAGGTGTCGGTTTTGCTGCGGAACTGGTCGCTGTCGTTGGCGATGCGAAACTCAATTTTCAGCTGCTTGCGCGGCTGCGCTGGCACGTAATGAATGATGATGCCTTTCTGCGCATCGGTGACCACCGGCACGGTAATGTCCGGCACGCTGGCCTGATGATTGGCCACGCGACCAAAGGTCTCGGCAGCGATCGTCGCCATCTCCGGCAGCGGTTTGTTACTGTAAATCACCGCTTTCATCAGATTCGCCGAATAGTGGCGGTGATAGAAATCGAGCAGCGCCTGATGCAGGTTGCTGTCGGGTTTGTCACTCAGGGTATCAAGGTTACCGCCCGAATAGCGCGAGCCGGGGTGCGCCGGATTGAGGGTTTCCGCGCCAACCTGCGCCATACGCAGCCCATCGCGCGAGCGTGCCATCGTCAGCTCAGCGTTAACCGCATGCCGCTCGCGGTCCGCGTTGGTCGGGTCGAGCAGGGGTTGCGCAATCGCATCCGCCAGACGATCCACCGCCGGTTGCAGCGCATCGTTTTCAACTTCCAGGTAAAACGCGGTGCGGTACGAGGCTGTGCTGGCATTGTGGCTGCCGCCGTGCTTCTTGAGAAACTCCGCCAGGTTATCCGGCTGCGGATAATTTTTTGACCCCATCAGCACCATGTGTTCCAGATAGTGTGCCAGGCCCAGCTGACTGTCGGGATCGTCCAGAGAACCGATCGGTAACGTCAGCGCTGCCAGCGATTTCGGCGCGGCAGCATCCGACACCAGCAGCACCGTCATGCCGTTGCTCAGGGTAATGGCCTGATAACTGCGCGGATCGTGATCGCTCTTGCGGATGGTTTCATCAATCGGCTGCCAGCCGCGCCCGTCGTCGGCAAAGGCATTCAGCGCCAGCATGCTCAGCAGCAGCGCTCCTATCCAGCGTGCGTAAATCCGCATTTAAACCCCTTAACGTTACCCTTATCCGCCGGCGTTGCGCCGGTCGGGATACTCAAACACTTTCTTATATGACGGTGGCTGCCAAGGTACAGGCCGCACTTCCGTTGCTATTCATCATCCTGATGCGCGAGGCGCACCGGCAAATACCACTGACGCGCCGCAGCGATGATCTGCTGCTGCGTCGGCTCGTCCAGCGTGCGGCACAGGCGCTGCAGATAGGGATCGCTGCCTTCGCCTTCAACCTGGTAGCCACCCTGCCACGCCTGCAACAGCTTGTTGAGCGCCTTTTTCTGCGTGGCGTCATCTTCCTGAAGCTGGCCGGATTTGCTGTCAAAGCTGGCGTCCAGCCAGGCGCCGCCGGATTTATTCAGCAGCAGCAGCGGCTGCGCCAGACCCGCCTCACAGGCGGCCACATATTCAGCCAGCTGCGCCTGCGCCTGGGCAGGTGCCACGGCCGCGAAGCGCCAGCGGCTCTGTTTGCGACCATACATGCGGCTGGTGCCGTTGCCGCCCAGCGCACAATACACCAGATGTTCCAGCCACAGCAGCAGGCCATCGTTGATGTTGAGCACGCCCGGACGCCAGCGTAACAGCCCATCAGCTTGCACCTGAGTCAGCCAGCCGGTCAACTGCGTTGCGCCCAGCGTCAGGTTGACTTCCCAGCTCTCCGCCGGCAGCCGCTGCGCGCTCACTTCCGCCGCCACCTCCTGCATCTCTTCGGTCTGGCTTTGCCAGAAAAGTTCCCCGAAGGCGCCGTAAGGCAGATTACCGGCGGCGCGGTGGTGCGCATACAACTGGGCCGGATCGTCACCGTTGACCAGCGTATTGAGCAGTTCAGCATTGATCTGATAGCGCTCCAGGCTGTCCGGTGCGAACGGTTCGCTGTCCGGCAGCTCGCTCTCCTCCATCCAGAAAGCCACGCCGAGGCGCTGCTGGAACCACGCCCGCACCGGATGACGCCAGAAACGCAGCAGCTGCTCCAGCGACAGCGTGGTCAGCGGCTGAACCGGCAGCGGCTGAACAAACCCGGGCTGCGCCACGCCGCTGCCGGTCGCCGCCGGCAACCATTCTGCGGCAAAGCTCTGCACGTGGCTCCCCGGCTGGAAATTTTCCGCCGCAAACGGCATACGGCTGTGCAGGCGTTGCAAATGTGCCCGCACCCGCTGCTCACTGACGTCCGGCTCACAGGCTTCATCGCCCGGCAGACAGAAGCTTTGCGCCAGATAATCCACCAGTTCAGTCACCAGCACCGAGGGATAGCGCTCGGTGTTGTCCTGAATCGCCCGGCCAATGTAGCTGATGTACAGCTGCTGCTGCGCCGAGATCAGCGCTTCAAGGAACAGATAGCGGTCATCATCACGCCGGCTGCGATCGCCTTTCCGCGTCTGCTGCTGCATCAGGTCAAAACCCAACGGCGCCAGGGTGCGCGGATACACACCGTCGTTCATGCCCAGCAGGCACACCACTTTAAATGGGATGGAGCGCATCGGCATCAGCGTACAGAAGTTGATCGGCCCGGCCAGGAAGCGCTGGCTGATGCGCTGCTGATCGAGGCGCGCACGCAGCTCATCGCGCAGCAACGTGACCGGAATCGGCTGCTGATAGGCGGCCTGCATCCCCTGCTCAATGATCTCCTGCCACTGCGTTTCGACCAGCAGCAGCGCCGCCTCGCTGTCGGCATCGCCGCTGAAGAAGCTGTCGATCAGCTCGCGGCACAGCGGCAGCCAATCGGCCAGGGTGCGCGTCTGCGCAAGGCGCGTGCGCCAGCTGTCGAGCCGCGCCAGCAGCTCGGCCAGATGGCCCGCCAGCTCGGCGATCAGGCCGCTGGATTCGTCATACGGCAGAATGCCCTGCCAGTCGCCGTTGCGGCTTTCCAGCGCGTAGCCCAGCAGCATCCGCTGCAGGCCGAAGCGCCAGGTGTGCTGGCCGGTAACCGGCAGTGCCAGCGCTTCCACGCTGGCGTCATCCAGTCCCCAGCGGATGCCGGATTCCATCACCCAGCGGCGCAGCAGGCGCAGGCCGCTCTCCTCGACGGAGAAACGCTGTGCCAGCGCCGGCACCTCCAGCAGCGCCAGCACCTCTTCTGAGGCAAAGCGACTGTCCGGCAGTGCCAGCAGGCTGAGCAGCGCGAGAATGGCCGGATGCGCCTGACTGGCGCGCCGGTCAGAAATGGCGAACGGCAGATAGCGCTCAGGCGGGGCACTGGCAAAAGCCGCCTGAATAAAAGGCGCGTAGCTGTCGATGTCTGCCACCATGACGATGATATCGCGCGGCTTCAGCTCCGGATCGGCTTCCATCAGCGCCAGCAGGTGATCCTGTAGCACTTCCACTTCACGCTGGGCGCTGTGACACACCTGCAGCGTGATGGAACGATCGTGCGGATCGAGCCGGCGCTTGTCCATGCTGTCTGCCAGCTCGCCAGCGCTGAGCCCAATCACCGCGCGATCGTCAAGATTGAGCAGATCAGCCTGCAGGCAGTGCAGCAGATTATCCGGTGACATCTCCACAAACGCATCGATGTCGTTGGCGGCTGACTCCATCTGGCTCAGCAGAAACAGGTTGTCGCGGCCCAGCTTGCCCCACGAGGCCAGCAGTGGATTGGTCAGCTGCTGCTCGCCCAGTTCGTTAAACAGCGCTGGCGCGGCATCCGGGTCGCGGAACAGCGGCTGCGTCTCCTGCGAATGCAGGCGCAGCCGCTGGCGGCTCTGCAGCTTCGCGAGGAAGGCGTAATCCTGAATGTCGCCCCAGTAGTGACGACAGGGATTGGTAAACAGCAGGTGAATATCAATGTGGCGGCCCAGCGCTTCCAGCGCCTGCAGATAAACCGGCGGCAGCGCAGAGATACCGCAGATGAAGACGCGCTGCGGCAGCCCCGGCGGCGGCGTTGACGCCTGCTCCAGCGCCTGGATAAACCGTGCATAGAGGTTGGCACGGTGCCACATCGGCTGACCGAGGCTGCGCGTGAATTCGACCAGATCGCGCCATAGCGCCGCCTGCCACTGCTGAGCGTCGCTCAGCCCGTCCACCTGTTCGCCGCGCTCCCAGCGGTTCAGCCAGTCGGACCGGTAGACCAGATACTGGTCGAACAGATCCGCCACGCGCGCGCTGAGCTGGTAGAGTTTGCGCTGATCGTCGTCGTCATGCAGATAGCTGCGTAGCGGCTGAAACGCCTCCTGTTCCAGCAGCACCGGCAGCCGGTGCATCAGCTTCCAGCTCATGCTGGCTTTGGTGAAAGCACTCTCTTCCGGGATATCCGGCAGCACTTTAACGAACATGCTCCAGATAAAGCTGGCGGGCAGCGGAAAATCAATGTTGGCGGCAATGTTGAAGCGGTTAGCCAGCTCCATCTGCAGCCACTGCGCCATGCCCGGGCTCTGTACCAGTACCTGCTCAGCCGCGAGCGGATCGGCCAGCGGCTGGAGTTTTATCAGCTCTACCGCTAAGTCTTTCAATAAATCTAACCGATTGGAGTGGTAAACCCGGAACATAAAACTCCTTAAAGAAGGGAAAGCGCAGCCCGGTCACTCTACCCTTAATCGTCTGGCCTGCCTACCCGCCGGCATCACCTTCGCGGCAATTGAGCCGTGCCAGCGACGCCGTGCGCTGATGGGGTCCGGTGACGGTAACGCGATCCAGCACGCAGCCGCCAGGTAAACTCTGCGGCTGGTGCACAATGTGCCAGCCGGCGGTATCACGCCCGAGCAGCGCCTGCCCGGCTACCTGCCACGCCTGGCGCTGCTGCCACTGCTGGCTAAATCCCAGCGCCAGTGCGCGATGATACTGCAGCAGCGTGCTGATGGTCATCGCCAGCAGCAGCATGGTGACCAGCGTTTCCGCCAGGCTAAAACCCTGCTGTCGCCTCTGGCAACTGACACTGCTCCGCCTTCGCCAGCGGGCAGTAGTCGATCCAGCCATGCGGCTGTGGCTGCAGCTGACCGTTCCGCAGCGACACCCACTGATAGAGCACGAGCGCACGTCCGGTGCCGCGCGCCGATAATAAGCCATGATTCTCCTCCTGCCGAAGCAGACAGCTTTGCCACGCGTCGGCCTGAGCGGTCTGACACTGCCAGCCTGCGGCCTGTGGCCAGTTTTGCTGCCGGCCCCACGTTAAAGCGGCCTGCGCCTGCCAGAAATCCTGCTGATGCTGCTGCTCGTCGGCGACCAGCGCCATGCCCTGCGCCAGCTGCGTGCGCGCGGCGTGCAGCGTGAGCCCGCCCATCAGCAGTAACATCACCACCATGCCTAGCGTGCTGTTGCCACGCTGCTTCACAGATTCAACCCCTCCGCTATTATCGTCAGCTCTGCCTGCTGGCGGCCCGCCGTGGCGGCCAACTGCAACAGCAGCCGCGTGCCCTGGCGCTCAACCCGGAAGGTGCTGAGGGTGAGGAATGCCGGATCGGTGATGCGCTCCCAGCCGTTGCTGTTGCACTCGTCCACGCCGCGCTGCATCTCCAGCTGTCCGTTGCGCAGACGATAGCCGTAATAATCGCTTTCACTGTGACCGACGCCTTCCCAGCGTCCGTTACTGTTTTCGTCCCAGCGCAGCAATACACAGCTGCCGCTGCTCACCAGCGTGAGCGCCGCACCGCTGCACTGGCCGTGACAGTAACCGGCACGGCGCAGCGCTTTGGCCAGTGAGCCGGCAATCTGCTGCAGCTCCTGTTGCAGCTGGACCCGCTGCTGCAGGCGCAGGTTCTGCTCCAGCAGCAGCGGCAGAAAGCGGCCGACGCTGACCATCAGCACCGCGCCAATCGCCATGGCGATCAGCATCTCCAGCAGACTGAAGCCTCCCTGCACTATTCGCATCCCTTCTCTCCTGGCTGGCAGACCCGGATGCGCGCCCGGGCGGAGAGGATGACGCGCCAGCGGCCAGCTGCGCTCTCCAGTTCGATACTGCCGGGCCGGGCCACATCGCGTCGGCCGTAAAAGCCCGGCTCGCCGACCAGCGCGGTGATGCGCACTTCGCTATAAGGTGGCCGGAACAGCCAGCGCGACGGCAGCTGACACCCTTCTGCGCGCTGCGGCCCGGTGCCGAGGCAGCCGTTTTCGCCCGGCTGCAGCCACAGGCTGAGGTCGCGGTTGTGCCAGCTGGCGTGCGCACGCAGCCGCAGCAAAAAGCTCTGCAACTGCAGTGCGCTCTCACGCAGTTGCTGATACTGCTGCCAGCGCTGCCAGCCCTGTAAGGCTGCGATGCTGAGGATGCCGGCAATCACCATAACCAGCAGCAGTTCCGGCAGCGTAAAGCCGGCGTTTTGGGTTCTGTTCATAACCGGCACTCTGCGCCTGCCGGACGAAAAGCAACAGCGGCAAACAGAGAAGATGGAAAGCGTGCCGCAGGAAAGTTATGCCCGGTGCAGACAACACCCTTTTTTTTGCGCGTCGGATTCAGAAAATCCCCGCAGAAGCGGACGGAGGCCAGGCAAAAAAAAAGCCCTGCGCGATGGCAGGGCCTGATGCTGGAGAGCGGCAGATTACACGGCGACCGGCGCTTTGATCGCCGGATGCGGATCGTAGCCTTCGATCTCAAAATCATCGAACTGGTAATCAAAAATCGACGCGGGCTTACGCTTAATCACCAGTTTCGGCAGCGGTCGCGGTTCACGCGTCAGCTGCAGTCGCGCCTGTTCGAGATGGTTGCTGTACAGGTGCGTATCGCCGCCGGTCCAGACGAAATCGCCCACCTCAAGATCGCACTGCTGTGCCACCATATGCACCAGCAGCGCATAGCTGGCGATATTGAACGGCAGGCCGAGGAAGATATCGCACGAACGCTGGTACAGCTGGCACGACAGCTTGCCATTCGCCACGTAGAACTGGAAAAACGCGTGGCACGGCGCCAGCGCCATCTGATCCAGCTCACCGACGTTCCATGCCGAAACGATAATGCGGCGCGAATCCGGATCGCGTTTCAGCTGCTCAATCACCTTGCTGATTTGATCGATCTCTTCGCCGGAAGCCTTGCCCCAGCTGCGCCACTGCTTGCCGTAAACCGGTCCCAGATCGCCATTTTCATCCGCCCACTCGTCCCAGATGGTGACCTTGTTCTCTTTCAGGTAGCCGATGTTGGTGTCGCCTTTGAGGAACCACAGCAGCTCATGAATGATCGAGCGCAGATGCACCTTCTTGGTGGTGACCAGCGGAAAACCGTCCTGCAAATTGAAACGCATCTGGTGGCCAAAGATGGAGAGCGTGCCGGTACCGGTACGGTCGGCCTTTTCTGCGCCTTCATTCAGCACATGTTGCATCAAATCCAGATACTGTTTCATTTTACCTCACGCGTTTGTTGCTGCGGGCGACGACGATACGCCCAGACCATCATAATCACTCCGGCCAGAATCATCGGGATCGACAGAATCTGGCCCATACTGATACCGCCTTCGAACAGGCCAAGCTGGGCATCCGGCTGGCGGAAAAACTCCACGATGATGCGGAATGCGCCGTAGCCAATCAGGAACAGGCCGGAGACGCTGCCCATCGGTCGCGGCTTGCGAATAAACAGGTTGAGAATGATAAACAGCACGATGCCTTCCAGGCACAGCTCGTACAGCTGTGACGGATGGCGCGGCAGCACGCCGTACGTGTTCAGCAGTTCCTGATATTGCGGGTTGTTGGCCGCCAGCGCGAGGTCTTCGCTGCGCGAACCCGGGAACAGCATGGCGAATTTAAAGTCAGGCGCCACGCGGCCCCACAGTTCGCCGTTGATGAAGTTGCCGAGACGGCCAGCACCGAGGCCAAACGGGATCAGCGGCGCAATGAAATCAGAGACCTGGAAGAAGGTGCGTTTGGTACGGCGGGCGAAGATCAGCATCACCACGATCACCCCAATCAGACCACCGTGGAATGACATGCCCCCGTCCCACACTTTGAACAGATAGAGTGGGTTGTCGAGGAACAGCGGCAGGTTATAGAACAGCACGTAGCCGATGCGGCCGCCGAGGAACACGCCGAGGAAGCCCGCGTACAGCAGGTTTTCAACTTCTTCTTTCTTCCAGCCGCTGCCGGGTTTGTTGGCGCGGCGCACCGCCAGCCACATAGCAAACACAAAGCCTACCAGATACATCAGGCCGTACCAGTGCAGCGAAACCGGTCCGATGGAGAAGATCACCGGATCGAATTGGGGAAATGAAATGTAGCCGTTAGTCATCTTTCACCATGTTTTTTCTGCCCGCAAAAGGGCGTGGCTAAAGGGCCATACAATAAAAGGCTGCGCATCATAGCACAGCCGCTTTTCACAATTTCCGCAGAAATGTAAACAGTTAACGTCCGCCGCGAATCAGTCCGCCCAAGCCGCGCCGCTCCATGAAGGCCGACACCAGATGGCGCACTTCCGTTGCGGTGTGTGCCATCACGCCCTGCTGGCTCAGTTTCTGCGCCTCTTCATAATCGAGGTGGCGCAGCAGGTATTTGACGCGCGGAATGTTCTTGCCGTTCATGCTGAGATGGTGATAACCCAGACCCACCAGCAGCGCGACGCACATCGGATCGCCCGCCATTTCACCACACAGGCACAGCTCCAGTTTGGCCTGGCGGGCTTCACTGGCGATGGTTTGCAGCGCCCGCAGCATCGCCGGATGCAGCGAATCGTAAAGGTTGGCAACGCGGGTATTGTTGCGATCGACCGCCAGCAGATACTGGGTGAGATCGTTGGTGCCGACGGAGATAAAGTCCACGCGTTGCGCCAGATGCGGGATCAGGAACAGCATCGACGGCACTTCAATCATCACGCCAATACGCGGTTTTGGAATGGCATAACCGAGCATCTCTTCCACTTCGCGACCGGCGCGATCGATCAGGCGCCGTGCCTCTTCGATCTCGTCGATATGACTGATCATCGGCAGCAGAATGCTCAGGTTGCCCGAGGCGACGTTGGCGCGCAGCATGGCGCGCACCTGCACCAGGAAGATCTCCGGCTGGTCGAGCGTCAGACGAATGCCACGCCAGCCGAGACAGGGGTTCTCTTCACTGATCGGCATGTAAGGCAGCTGTTTGTCAGCGCCGACATCCAGCGTGCGCAGCGTCACCGGTTTGTCGTAAAACAGTTGCAGCATGCCCTGATATTGCGCCACCTGCTCCTCTTCCGACGGGAAGCCGCTTTGCAGCATGAACGGAATTTCGGTGCGATACAGGCCGATGCCGTCAACCCAGTTGTCGAGCGCCTGTTCGTGTTCCGGGCTGAGACCGGCGTTGAGCATCACCTGCACGCGCTCGCCGCTTTTCAGCTCGCCGGGCTGCTCCACCACATCTTCGGCCATTTTGCTCAGCGCGTTCTCTTCGCTGATCAGCCGCTGATACTCCTGCACCAGCACCGGCTCCGGATCGATCAGCACTTCGCCGCGATAGCCGTCTACGATCAGCAGCCGCTTGTTGAGCTGCGACGGCAGGATATCCGCGCCCATCACGGTCGGTATACCCATGGCGCGAGTGAGGATCGCCGCGTGCGAGTTGGCTGCGCCATCGCGCACCACCACACCCGCCAGCCGCTCCTGCGGCAGCTCCGCCAGCGTGGTGGCGGTGAGTTCATCGGCCACCAGCACAAAGCGTTCCGGCCAGGCGTTGGTGCCCACCAGCGTGTCGTCAAGGTGGAACAGCAGCCGCTGGCCGAGCACGCGCAAATCCCCGGCGCGCTCGCGTAAATAGTGATCCTGCAGGCTGGCAAACTGTGCGGCAAACTTCTCGATCACCGTTTTGACCGCCCACTCGGCTACCGATCCGCGCTCGATCTCGGCAAATAGATCTTTTTTCAGTCGCGCATCGGTGAGCAGGTGCGAGTAGAGATCGAAGATCGCCGCGCTCTCTTTCTGCACGCTGGCCGCGAAACGCTTGCTGAAGCGACGAAACTCGTTGCTCGCCTCGCCCATGGCGACAATCAGGCGCTCGCGTTCACGCTGTGGATCGAGCGTAGAGGCGGCGGACACCTGGTCGAGCAGCGGCTGCGTTTCATCAACCCAGCCAGGTGCAACGGCGACGCCCGGCGCGGCGGCAATCGCTTTGACGCGCGTCTGGCGGAACTGACCGAACAGCTGGCCAAGCTGCGACTGCGACAGCAGCGCGGCCATCTGCGTGGCCAGCGTAACCAGAAATGACTCTTCGCTTTCGTCGAACTGACGATGCTCTCGCTGTTGCACCACCAGCACGCCGAGCAGTTGACGCCGGCTAATGATTGGCACACCCAGAAACGAGCGGTAGCGCTCTTCTTTGACGGAGGGAATGTATTTGAAGCTGGGATGACTTTGCGCATCGGCGAGGTTGATCGGTTCGGCCAGGCGGCCCACCAGCCCTACGATACCTTCGTCGAACGCCAGCGTAACCGTGCGGCCGCGCGGCTTTTTCAGGCCGCGCGTCGCCATCAGGTAGTAGCAACGCCGATCGTGATCGGCGAGGTAAACCGAGCAGACCTCGGTCTCCATCGCCAGGCATATTTCGTTGACCAGAATGTCGAGTGCTTCATTCAGACGCGGTGCACTCGCCACTTTTTCTACAATTTCGCGCAACTGAGTGAGCATAAAGGGCGTGGCCTATCCTCTTTTACGTCGATGGGCGGCGTTGTTATTGCGCTGCCCCGCACTCTCCTGCATAGACATCACCACGCCAGCGAATTCCTTCATGACGCGGCGATACACATCGCGCTTGAAAGAGACAACCTGACGTACCGGATACCAGAAGCTGACCCAGCGCCAGCCATCGAACTCCGGCGTGCTGCTGTGTTGCACATTGATATCCGCGTCACTACACATCAACTGCAGAAGAAACCACTTTTGTTTCTGGCCGATACACACCGGCTTTGTGTCCCAACGCACCAAACGTTTTGGCAACTTGTAACGTAACCAGTTACGGGTTGAAGCAAGTATTCGAACATCTTTGCGGTGTAAACCCACTTCTTCGAACAGTTCGCGATACATCGCCTGTTCAGCGGTTTCACCCGGATTGATGCCTCCCTGAGGAAACTGCCAGGAGTGCTGTCCAAAGCGCCTGGCCCATAACACTTGTCCTTGCCTGTTACAGATTACGATACCAACATTCGGGCGGTAGCCATCATCATCGATCACTGGACTACCTCAAAGCTAAATTTGAATAGCCTGATTGTTTCATACTCCTTACAGGCGGTAAACCACTGGATATCCGCGCCGCTGACCGGATAACAATGGGATAACTCACAGATAATAGCCATGTTATAAACAGACAGGGGCATTTAACGGCGATCTTATTCACCTTTTCTGTGGATAGCTTTGTGCAGAACACGGGAATGAGTTGAATAACCGCTTCGGAAAATTCTCATGCACGCCGGGGAGAATAGCACTAAAACCACCATTTATCATAGCGATAGCCTGTTAACCCGTTCAGATACACAGCGTGAAAGCCGGTTATTCTTCCCCACGCGGTTACCGCTGCTCAAAGATCCATCACCGTTGATTTTATCCACAGAGAATGTCCTAAACCTGGGCAGAGAATGGAAAAAAAGCGCGCAGTTCGGCAAAGTCAAGGCTGTAAATGGAAACAGGGGTGGGCAAAACGTGGGGTTATCCCACTTTTCTGTGGATAACTGGGTTTAAGATCCTGTTCATTGTCGATAACAAACCGGGATAACCGCCTCTTACCCTGGTGAGCGCCTGGTCAATCGCGCTAAAAAAGCATGCTGAATCATGCTATTATCACGTTTACATTGTCCGGCACGATGTGGACAACGCGCGCTGACCTTTACTGACCATATTTTAACCAATGCGAGTTTTATCATGAATTGCCCTGCCGCCTTGCCTGCTGCGCCCCGTAACGAAGCCGAACTGCTCCAGCGTGCCCAACAGCTGGCTGGTCAGAGCTTTGCCGCGCTGGCCGCGCAACTCGGCCTGCCGATGCCCGCCGATTTACGCCGTGACAAAGGCTGGGTCGGTATGCTGCTGGAGCTGCTGCTGGGCGCCAGCGCCGGCAGTAAAGCCGAGCAGGATTTTGCGCATCTCGGTATTGAACTCAAAACCATTCCGGTCGACGCGCTGGGTAAGCCGCTGGAAACCACCTTTGTCTGCGTGGCACCGCTCACCGGCAACAGCGGCGTTACCTGGCAAACCAGCCACGTGCGCCACAAGCTGGCGCGGGTGCTGTGGATCCCGGTGGAGGGCGATCGCGCCATTCCGCTGGCCGAGCGCCGCGTGGGTTCGCCGCTGCTGTGGCAGCCGAATGCGCAGGAAGAGCAGCAGTTACGTGAGGACTGGGAAGAGCTGATGGACATGATCGTGCTCGGCCAGGTGGAGCGCATCACCGCCCGCCACGGTGCGTGGCTGCAAATCCGGCCGAAAGCGGCCAACAGCAAAGCGCTGACCGAAGCCATCGGCGAACATGGCGAGCCGATCATGACGCTGCCGCGCGGTTTTTATCTCAAGAAGAGCTTTACCGGACCGCTGCTGGCACGGCATTTTCTGCTGTAATTCCTGGTACAACTTCGCCCTTGCAGGATCGCTTTAGGCAGCGCCGCCTGCGCCGTGTATAATTCCCGTTTACTTTTCGTTTAGGAATGAAGGATTCATGTTTGACTGGATTGCTGATCCCAACGCCTGGCTGGCGCTGGGAACATTAACCATTCTGGAAGTGGTGCTGGGTATCGATAACATTATTTTCCTGTCTCTGGTGGTCGCGAAACTGCCGCAGCACCAGCAAAACCGGGCGCGCCGGCTGGGTCTGATGGGGGCGATGTTGATGCGCCTCGGGCTGCTGGCCTCCATCGCCTGGGTGGTGAGACTGACGCAGCCGTTGTTTTCCATCATGGACCACGCCTTCTCCGCGCGCGATCTGATTCTGCTGTTCGGCGGCCTGTTCCTGCTGTGGAAGTCGAGCATGGAGATCCATGAAACCATCGAAGGCGGCGAAGAGGAGCACAAAACCAATGTGCACTCTTTCTTCGGTGCCATCGTACAGATCATGCTGCTCGACATCATCTTCAGCCTGGATTCGGTGATTACCGCCGTCGGTCTGTCCGATCACCTGTTCATTATGATGGCGGCGGTGGTCATTGCGGTGCTGATGATGATGGTGGCCGCGCGCGCGATTGGTGAGTTTGTTGAGCGGCATCCGTCGGTCAAAATGCTGGCGCTGGCGTTTCTGATTCTGGTCGGCTTTACCCTGATCCTCGAGAGTTTTGGTATGCATGTACCAAAAGGTTACATTTATTTTGCGATGTTCTTCTCCATGGCGGTAGAGTGTCTGAACCTGATGCGCAGCAGGAAAAACAAAGCGTAACCTGTCAAGGGCGAGCGCATCTCGCCCTGTTATTTTAGGAATGATGCGATTACTCCAGCTGGCAAAAGCATTTATTACTACACTTTTGCTGTTGAAGTGGCTTGAGGGAGCTGAGAATGAAAGGGTTGGTAAGTGCAGTGGGCCTGCTGCTGGCGGCGCTGGCATTAAGCGGTTGCAACAGTGATTACGTTATGGCCACCAAAGATGGCCGCATGATTATGACCGAAGGTAAGCCGTCGATTGATAAAGAAACCGGTCTGGTGCAGTACACCGACGAACAGGGCCATGTTATGCAAATTAATGGTGACGAGGTTTCCACCATCATTGAGCGTTAAGTGCCAAATTGCCTCGCCTGTACGCGTTTTCCCCCTGTGCAGGCGATTTCCCGAACTTTCCCCCCTTCCTTCTGCGCCACTTCACAGGCTATAGTCCCAGAGAACACAACATTCCGTTTCATAATGAAAAAAGGAAGCCGGCAATGCATTATCACCGTATCCCCCATAGCACGCTGGAAGTCAGTCAGCTGGGGTTAGGCACGATGACGTTTGGTGAGCAGAATAGCGAAGCCGACGCCCACCAGCAGCTTGATTACGCCGTTAGCCAGGGTATTAACCTGATTGATACCGCCGAGATGTATCCGGTGCCACCGCGTCCGGAAACCCAGGGCCTGACCGAAAAATACATTGGCAGCTGGCTGCAAAAGCGCGGCAGCCGCGACAAAATCATTCTGGCGAGTAAAGTCGCCGGCCCGGTGCGCGGCAGCGATGCGCTTATTCGCCCCAACCAGGCGCTGGATCGCAAGAACATCCGCGAAGCGCTGGACGCCAGCCTGAAACGCCTTAATACCGATTACCTCGACCTCTACCAGCTGCACTGGCCGCAGCGCCAGACTAACTACTTTGGCAAGCTCGGTTATCAGTACAGTGATAACACCGCCACCGTTACGCTGCTGGAGACGCTGGAAGCGCTGACCGAACAGGTGCGCGCGGGCAAGATCCGTTACATTGGCGTCTCGAACGAAACGGCCTGGGGCGTGATGCGCTACCTGCAACTGGCGGAGAAGCACGAGCTGCCGCGTATCGTCACCATTCAGAATCCGTACAGCCTGCTGAACCGCAGTTTCGAAGTGGGTCTGGCAGAGATCAGCCAGCATGAGGGTGTGGAACTGCTGGCTTATTCCAGCCTGGCCTTTGGTACGCTGAGCGGCAAATACCTCAACGGGGCGAAACCGGCCGGCGCGCGCAATACGCTGTTCAGCCGCTTTACCCGCTACAGCGGCGAGCAGTCACAGCAGGCGATTGCTGCCTACGTGGCGCTGGCGAAACAGCACAACCTTGATCCGTCACAGATGGCGCTGGCCTATGTGCGGCAGCAGCCGTTTGTGGCCAGCACCCTGCTCGGTGCCACCACCATGGAACAGCTGAAGGTTAATGTGGAGAGTTTCAATCTGACGCTGAGCGGCGAGGTGTTAGAGGCGCTGGAAGCGATTCACCGTCAGTATACGTATCCGGCACCGTAATCTCCCTGGTGCGCGTTAACGCGCACCCTACAGGGTTTGTGTTACCCTCGCGTACCTGCTGTGGTTTTGGTGCGCGTTAACGCGCCCCCTACAGGGTTTGTTACCTTCGCTTACCTGCTGCGGTTTTGGTGCGCGTTAAGGTACGACCGGGCACATGGGTAACAGATCAGACCGGGCACACAGGTAACACTTTTTGTGGTCAGTCGATCCGGATAATACGCTTTTCTGCCCGGTCATAATACGCAAGGATGAGCCTGTCGAAGAGGATGACGTCAATGCCGTCGTCCACTTCCAGGAACCGCACGTATTCCCCCCGTAACGCCGCGCTCAGGAAGGTTCGCCCGTTCAGCCTCAGGTCGCCTTTTTCACCGACTTTGTACAGCTTCGCCCCCTCCGGATAGCCCACCTCCGGCACTTTTCCGTCCCATTTCCGCGGTGAAGGCGTCCATATTTTCGCGGGCGGCTGCTGCCCGTGCGCCTCATGCGGCTTTTCCTGATTGAACTCGTTCCGCCATCCGCTGCACCACGCCTGCTGCTCCGGCAGCGAGCCAAAGACGTCGTGGTGGCTCATGGCGACCTTCAGCGACCGGTGCATCCGCTCGTGGCGGGCGTTCTGCCCCGGACAGCCCGGCGCGGTTCTTTCCGGCTGTATCCCCAGCTTTATCAGCCACACGCTCAGCTGCGTCAGCGCGAGAATGCCCGGCGCAACGAAGGGCGAGCCGTTGTCGGTGCGGATAACGTCGGGCAGCCCGCCTTCCAGGAAGGCCCTTTCCATGCAGCCGCGCACGAACACCGTGGTCTCCGACGTGCCCGGCTCGCAGGACAGCAGGTAGCGGCTGTGGTTATCGGTAAGCGTGAAGGGGCGGCACCAGCTGCCGTCTTTCAGGCGGAAGCGCCCTTTAAAATCAGCGCTCCAGACGTGGTTATTCCTCACGGGCGTCGTGAGGCTGCGCAGGTTGCCCGGCGTTCGCTTGCGCGGCGTCCGCGGCTGAACCATTCCCGCCGCCTTCAGCAGGTCGCCGATGGTGCTGGCGGCAGGGACGCTGAAGTCAGCGCCGTTGCTGAGGAACCAGTGGCGGATTTTTTTTGGCCCCCAGTCGGGGTGCTGCTGGCGGAACTGAACGAGGCGCGCGGTGATGTCGGGGGCGATTTTATCGGGCTGGAGATGGCGGGCGCGGGAGAGATTTTCAAGCGAGGAGAGCTCGCCGGGGTTAAAGCGGCTGAGCCACTTGTAGCCGGTTTTGCGGCTGATGCCGTGGCGGTGACACAGCTGCGTCATGGATTCCCCGCCTGCCTGGCAGGCGAGGATGAATTCAAGGCGTTGCATGGTAACAGTCTCAGTCCAGGGCATAGTGAGTCTCCTCTGCTATGCCGTTTATAACTGTTACCCATGTGCCCGGTCTAAAGTGTTACCTATGTGGCCGGTTTGTACCTCAACGCGCACCCTACAGGGTTCGTTACCCTCGCGTACCTGCTGCGGTTTTGGCGTACGCGCCGGGCCAGGGTAGGGTCGCCATTCATGGCGACCTGGTCCCTTTCTGCACCGCTCAGCGACGCGCTCTCCACCACAGCACGGCAATCGCCATGGCGAACAGCGCGCCGAAGCCCACGCCCGTCGCGACCGCCGGCGCACCCAGCTTAATCGCCACGGTATACAGCCCCAGCATCAGCAGCATCGCGCTGTTCTCACCCAGGTTTTGCACCGCAATCGCGTTGCCAGAACCCACGGTATCTTTGCCGCGCTCCTGCAACAGCGCGTTGAGCGGCACCACAAAGAAGCCGCCGAGTGCACCAATCAGCATCAGTAGCAGATACGCATTCAGCAGGCTATGCTGCAGCGAGAACAGCACCACCATCACGCCAATCAGCACGCCGGCCGGCATGCAGCGCCGCACCGTTTGCAGCGTGACCAGTTTTGCCGCCGCGCCCGCGCCGATAACGATACCGATCGCCACCATGGCATTTAGCGTGGTCGGCGTTTTATTGTCCGTGATGCCCAGCGCCACCGGCACCCACAGCACCAGCAGGAAGCGCAGCGTGACGCCGGCGCCCCAGAACAGGCTGGTGCCGAGCAGCGAGAAGCGGGTTTCACCGTTACGCCACAGCAGCTGTGCCGAGGCGATAAAGCTGCGCAGCATCGCGCCAGCGTGCCAGCTCTGGCCGGGGCGCGCTGCCAGCAGACGCGGAATGAACAGATTCGCCACCACCGCCAGTGCGTAAGTGAGTGCACACACCACCAGTGCTGCCAGCAGATGCCAGTCGGCGAGCACGCCGCCTGCCACCGAGCCGAGCAGAATCGCCGCGATAGTCGACGACTCCATCAGCCCGTTGGCTTTCACCAGCCGCGCGCCGCTGGTGATCTCCGTCAGGATGCCGTATTTCGCCGGCGAATATGCCGCCGCGCCAACGCCCACCAGCGTGTAGCCGAGAAACGGATTAAAGCCGAAGCAGATCACCAGCGCACCGAGCAGCTTGAGGCTGTTGGCAAACATCATCACCCGCCCTTTGGCAAAGCTGTCGGCCATCTGTCCGACAAACGGCGCGAGCAGAATGTAAGTGGCCACAAACAGCATCTGCAGGATCGGCTGGCTCCAGTCCGGATAGAACTGACTTTTCAGCAGCGCCAGCGTGGCGAACAGCAGCGCGTTGTCGCCAAAGGCAGAGAAAAACTGTGCCACGATCACCGCCAGCATACTGCGCGACAGCAACGGCGCGTCCGGATTCACCGACTGACTCATGCCCGTTCCTCTTCTGCCAGCTGTTTCAGGCTGACGTAGTCTGGTTTGCCGCTGCCCAGCATCGGCAGCTGTTTCATGAAGCGAATATCGCGCGGCACGGCCAGCTCTGGCGCCCCCATCTCACGCGCGGCCTGCTGCAGCCGCTCGCGGCTGAGTTCACTGTCAGTGGTAAACAGCACCAGCGCTTCGCCACGCTGGCCATCGGGCCGCAGCGACGCCGCGTGCTGTTTCTCCGCCGAGGCTTTCAGGGCTATCTGCTCCACGCTCTCCAGCGACACCATCTCTCCGGCGATTTTGGCGAAGCGTTTAGCGCGCCCCTGAATCTGACAGAAACCGCCCTCGTCAAAGCTGACAATATCCCCGGTATCGTACCAGCCGGCTTCCTGTTCGCCCTCGCCGTTATCCGCCACCGGTGGCTCCAGCACGCCGGGGTTTTCCACCCGCAGGTAGCCGTTCATCACATTCGGACCGCGCAGCTGCAGCCGTCCGCCCTGCTCAATGCCGGGCACCGCAATCAGACGTGAATCCATGCCCGGCAGAATACGCCCGACGGTATGCGATTTGGCGGCCATCGGCACGTTGATTGCCACCACTGGCGCACACTCGGTCACGCCGTAACCTTCGAGGATGCGGATGCCGTACTTCTCCATGTAGATCTGGCGCGTGCCTTCCTGCAGCTTCTCAGCACCGGCCACCACGTAGCGCAGCCGGGCGAAATCGTACGGGCTGGCAAAGCGCGCATAGTTGCCGAGGAAGGTGGAGGTGCCGAACAGCACGGTGCAGTTACGGTCATAAACCAGCTCCGGCACGATGCGATAGTGCAGCGGGCTGGGATAGAGAAATACCTGCGCGCCGGTCAGCAGCGGCGTGAACAGCCCGACGGTGAGACCGAAGGCGTGGAACAGCGGCAGCGCCGACATAAAGCGGTCGCGCGGGGTGAAATCAGCCACGGTGCGAATCTGCTCCACGTTCGCCAGCAGGCTTTTGTGCGAGTGCACCACGCCTTTGGGATTGCCTTCCGAGCCGGAGGTAAACAGCACCATTGCCGCGTCTTCTGGCTGCTGCGCAACCTGCGCCCGGCGCGGCAGCAGCAGGTGCGCGAGGATCCACAGTTTGTCCTGCAGCGTGACGGTATCCTTCAGATCCTCCAGATAGATCCACTGCACCTCCGTCAGCCCCTGCGGCAGGTGCCACAGGTTGCCCTTCTCCAGGAACTGGCGCGAGGTAAACACGGTTTTCACCTGCGAGGCGGTCAGCGCCGCGCGCATGCCGTTGATGCCGGCGGTGTAGTTGAGCATGGCCGGCACGCGACCGCGCAGTGAAGCCCCGAGAATCGCTGCCGCGGTCACCGTGGCATTCGGCAGCAGCAGGCCAACGAATTCGCCCTGCTGGCTGTAGCGCTCCAGAATGCGTCCGACGCCGAGCGCTTTTTTCAGCAGTCCGGTGTAGCTGTCCGGCTTAAAGTTGATGTCTTCGATGCAGGGTTTGCTCAACCCGTAACGGGTGCGTGCATTGAGAAAAGCGTCGAACAGCGTTTCGCGCGGGCGCACCGCCATGCGCGCTTCCATCATCACATGATGTAAATGCTCACCGGCCAGCACGCGGCGGTCGCGCGCGCGTTTCGCTTCCGGCATGGGAATCACCGTGGCCGGCAGCACCGTCAGGGTAATGCGCGGGAACAGGCGGCGTTTAAACACCCCGGCCAGGCGGCCAAACGGCGTGTACTCTGCGCCTTCAATACGCATCGGCACCACGGTGGCGGCGGATTTCGCCGCGACGAAGCCAGCGCCGCTGTAGATTTTCATCAATGAGCCGGTGACGGTAATGCGCCCTTCCGGAAAGATCACCACCGGACGCCCTTCGTTGATCATGCGCACCAGATGTTTGATCGACATCGGTTTGGTGGGGTCGAGCGGCACGAAGTCGATGACCGGCCTGAGCAGGCGCATATACCACTGTTCGCTGATCGAGGAATAGACGGCGAACACCGGTTTGATGGGCAGAAACAGCGCCAGCAGCACGCCATCGAGAAACGACATATGGTTTGGCGTGATCAGCACTTTTTCTTTGTGCAGGGCAGTCAGATCGCCACGCAGTTCAACGCGCCATAACAGGCGACAGAGGAAACGCAGAACGGTAAATAGCATGCCAGCTCCTTAGCAGCGGTAAAAAATGGTTCTTACCTTGCAGGATCCGGGGATGTTCGACAAGTAGCGCAGTGATTTATCGTGATGAATTCAGGGTGATTCGCCCTGCCAGCCGCCGCCCAGCGCGGCGATCAGCGCCACGCTGCTCACCCACTGGCTGCTCTGCAGCGACAGCAGGCTCTGCTGCTCACTCAGGCTGCTGTTTTCCGTGGTAGCGACATCAAGGTAATCAATCATGCCGGCGTCATACTGGTTGCGCGTTACGCGTGCTGACTCCTGTGCCGCCACGGCGGCGCGCTGCTGCGCGGCGATTTCCCCCTGCAAGGTATTCAGTTCCACCAGGTTATCTTCCACTTCTCCCAGCGCGCTCAGCACCGTCTGGCGATAGGTGGCCACGCTGGCATCATAGGCGGCACGCGCCTGCGCCACTTTCGCCGAGGTCGCGCCAAAGTCGAGCAGCGTACCGCTGAGCTCCGGCCCCAGCGACCAGGCGCGATTCGGCAGCGACAATAAGCTGTGGATCGCTGAGGCGGTCACGCCACCGCTGGCGCTGAGCGTCAGGTCGGGATAATAACCGGCAATCGCCACCCCGACCGCCGCGTTGGCGGCCGCCACGTTACGTTCGGCATAGGCGATGTCCGGACGGCGCTGCAGCAACGCCGAAGGCAGGCTCTGCGGAATGGACGGCAGCGTGGCATCCAGCTTCGCCACCGGCAACGTAAAGTCGGCTGGCGCACGCCCCAGCAGCAGCGCCACCGCGTGCTCCAGTTGCGCGCGCTGCCACTGATAATCCTGCGCCGAAGCGCGGGCGCTCTCCAGCTGCATCTGTGCCTGCGCCAGGGTGGCGCGGGATTCGCTACCGGCGCGGTACTTGTTGTTAATCACGCTGAGATAGCGCTGATAAGCTTCAATGCTGCGCTGATAGAGCGCGATCTTTTCGTCGATGATGCGCAGCTGAAAATAGTCCTGCGCCAGCTCTGACTGGGCGCTCAGCGTGACATTGGCCAGTTCAGCCTGGCTGGCCTGCGCGCTGGCCTTATCCTCTTCCTGGGTGCGGCGCAGTTTGCCCCACAGATCCAGCTCCCAGCTGGCATTCAGCGTAGCGCTGTGGCTGTTGCTGACGCTGCGCTGACCGCTGGTGCTGGCACGGCTGCCGCTGCGCGTGCTGCTGACATCGTAGTCGAGTGAGGGAAACAGCGCCGCGCGCGACTGCGCGCTTAGCGCCTGGGCTTCGCGATACTGCGCCGCATAACTGGCGACGTTCTGGTTAGAGATGCTCACCTGGCGCAGCAGGCTGGACAAGGTGGCATCGTGATACACCGTCCACCACTCCCCTTTGCGACTGGCGTCCTGCGGCGTGGCCTGCGTCCAGCCTTTGGCCTCTTTATAGTGCGTCGGCAGCGCCATCGCCGGACGCTGATAATCGGGGCCAACGCTACAGCCAGCAACCAGTAGCGCCGCCGTCAGCGCGCCAATGTTCATCATTTTCATCAATCAGGATTCCACATGACGCACGCGCCGCCACTGACGCTGGGTGGCGCGGCTGAGACGATCCAGCCAGAGATAGACCACTGGCGTGGTAAACAGGGTCAGCAGCTGGCTCAGGGCCAGACCGCCGGCAATCGCAATCCCCAGCGGACTGCGTAAATCAGCGTCGCCACCGCTGCCCAGCGCCAGCGGCAGAGCGCCGAAGAAGGCGGCCAGCGTGGTCATCATGATCGGCCGAAAGCGCATCAGGCACGCCTGCGTAATCGCCTGCTGCGGCGACAGCCCCTGGCTGCGCTCGGCGTGCAGGGCAAAATCGATCATCATGATGGCGTTTTTCTTGACGATACCGATCAGCAAAATGATGCCGATCAGCGCAATCACCGTCAGCTGCGTATTGGTCAGCAGCAATAGCAGCAGCGCCCCGACGCCTGCCGATGGCAGCGTGGAGAGAATGGTCAGCGGGTGAATGTAACTCTCATACAGTACGCCCAGGACGATATACACCGCCGCCAGCGCCGCAATAATCAGCCACGGCATGGTGGCGGTGAGCTGAGAGAACGCTGCGGCGGTGCCGGCAAAGCCCGCCTGAATGCTGGAGGGCAACCCCAGCTGTGCCATCGCTTGCTTAATCAGCGTCTGCGCCTGCTCCAGCGACACGCCGTCGTTGAGGTTGAAGGCGATGGTGCTGGTCGCTGACTGGCCCTGATGCGCAACCGACAGCGGCGCGTTGCCGCCGCTGAAGCGGGCAAAGGCCGCCAGCGGCACGCGATCGCCGCTGTCGTTAATCACATACAGTTGTTGCAGCATGGCCGGATCGCGCGTGTCGCTGTCCTGCAGGGCCATCACCACATGGTACTGATTGAGCGTGTGATAGAGCGTGGCAATCTGTCGCTGGCTAAAGGCATTGTTCAGCAGCGTGTCCAGCATCTGCACGTTAACGCCCAGCCGCGTGGCGCGGTCGCGATCGATGTTGATCACCACTTCCTGTCCGCCGGTTTGCGCATCGGAATCCACGCTGTTGAGTTGCGGTATCGCGGCCAGCGCCGTCTGGACTTTCGGCGTCCAGCGGCGCAGCAGATCGAGATCGTCAGCCTGCAGGCTGTACTGATAAGTGGCGTTGGCGCTGCGCCCGCCGATGTGCAGATCCTGCGCGGCCATCAGGAACAGCTGCGCTCCGGCAATATGGCGGGTTTTCTGGCTCAGCCGGTTAGCCACTTCGGTGGCACTGGCGCTGCGCTGGTCAAAATCTTTCAGCCGGACAAAAAAGTTGGCGCTATTGCGCGAGCCAAACATGCCGCTGCCCATTGACGACATCACGCTGTCTACCGCCGGATCGGCCTCAATGATTTTGGTGAACGCCAGCATCTTTGGCTTCATCGCCTGGAAGGAGATGTTCTGGTCAGCGCGCAGGGCGCCCATCAGCAGGCCGGTGTCCTGATTGGGGAAAAAGCCCTTTTGCACCACGCTAAACAGAAACAGATTGAGCAGCACGGTGAGCAGTAAACTCAGCAGGGTGATCTTCTGGTGCGCCATCACCCACGCCAGGCCACGCGCGTAGGCGGCCAGCAGCGCGTTGAGCGCATTTTCGATCAGCTGATAGAGCGGATGCGGCCGCCGGGTGACCAGCGGCTTCGGCCGCAGCAGCCGGGCGCACAGCATCGGGGTCAGGCTGAGCGAGACAAACATGGAGATCAGCAGCGAGACCGTCAGCGTCACCGCAAATTCGCGGAACAGGCGGCCAACAATACTGCCCATTAGCAGAATCGGGATAAACACCGCCACCAGCGACACCGTCATCGACAGCACCGTAAAGCTCACTTCATGGGCACCGCGCAGGGCGGCACGCAGCGGACTCAGACCGGCTTCGATGTGCCGGGTGATATTTTCCAGCACCACGATGGCGTCATCAACAACAAAGCCCGTGGCGATGATCAGCGCCATCAGCGACAGGTTATCGAGACTGTAACCGAGCAGATACATCACCGCGCAGGTGCCGATTAACGACACCGGCAGCGCCAGCGCCGGAATCACCACCGCCTGCAGATTACGCAGGAAGACAAATACCACGGCAATCACCAGCAGCATCGCCACCAGCAGCGTCTCTTCGGTGTCATACAGGGAGGCGCGCACCGTTGGCGAACGGTCCACCACCACTTTGAGCTGGGTATCGGCAGGCAGATCTTTCTCCAGCTGTGGCAGCTGCGCTTTGATGGCGTCAATGGTGTCGAGCATGTTAGCGCCGGCCTGACGCTTGATGGCGATCATCACCGACGGCTGTGAATTGAGAAAGCCGGCCTGATACTGATCCTCCACCGAGTCATACACCGTGGCGACGTCATGCAGTCGCACCGCCTTACCCGCGTGGTAGCTGACTATCAGGTCGCGGTACTGTGCCGCTTTGTCCAGCTGGCCGTTACCGTCCACCATCCAGGACTGGCTGCTGCCCTGCAGCATGCCTTTCGGCAGATTGGTGGTGCTGCTGGATACGGCGCTGCGCACCGTATCCAGCGCAATGCCATAGTGCGTCAGCTGTTGCGGCTGCAGATCGATGCGGACCGCCGGCAGCGCGCTGCCCATCAGCGACACCTCGCCCACGCCCCTGACCTGCCCCATCGCCTGTTCAATTTTGCTTTCGGCGAGGTCATACAGTTCACCCGGCGTGCGCGTGGCGGAGGTAAGCGCCAGCATCACAATCGGCGCGTCCGAGGGATTCGCTTTGCGATAGGTCGGCAGCGACTCCATAGCACTCGGTAGCAGGCTGCGCGCCGCGTTTATCGCCGCCTGTACGTCGCGCGCCGCGCCATTGATATCGCGGTCAAGTTCGAACTGCAGTATCACGCTGGTCGAGCCCTGCGAGCTGGTCGACGTCATCTCCGTCACACCGGCAATCTGGCCGAGCGAACGCTCCAGCGGCGTCGCCACCGTGGCCGCCATGGTTTCCGGGCTGGCACCGGCCAGGCTGGCGCTGACCATGATGGTAGGAAAATCCACCTGCGGCAGCGGCGCGACGGGCAGCAGCCGGTAGCCCAGCGCCCCGAGCAGCAGGATCGCCAGCGTCAGCAGCAGCGTGGCAACCGGGCGAAAGATAAACAGCCGGGTGATGTTCATGGCTCGCCCCGCGCCTGCTGCTGCCGGCGCTGCACGTAGCGCTTACCGCGCTGCGCCAGCCCATCAAACCACAGATAGATCACCGGGGTGGAGAACAGCGTCAGCACCTGGCTCACCAGCAGGCCACCAACAATCACCAGCCCGAGCGGCTGACGCAGTTCAGCACCCGAACCGGAGGCCAGCATCAGCGGCAGCGCCCCAAGCAGCGCCGCCATGGTGGTCATCAGAATCGGCCGGAAACGCAGCAGGCAGGCCTGATGGATCGCTTCGCGCGGCGTCATATGCTGCTTATGCTGCGCCTCCAGCGCGAAGTCGATCATCATAATGGCGTTCTTTTTAACGATGCCAATCAGCAGAATGACACCAATTAGCGCGATCAGGCTGAATTCGCTGCCCGCCAGCATCAGCGTCAGCAGCGCCCCGACCGCCGCCGACGGCAGCGTGGAGAGAATGGTCACCGGATGAATAAAGCTTTCATACAGAATGCCCAGCACCACGTACATGGTGATCAGCGCCGCCAGAATCAGCCACAGCGTGTTGCCGGTGGCACTCTGAAACGCCGCGGTTTCACCCTGATAACGCAGCGTTATGCTGGCGGGCAGTTTAAGCTGCTGCGTGACCTGTGCAATCGCCCGCTGCCCCTCCTCCAGCGAATAACCGGGGTTAAGATTGAACGACACCATCACCGCCGGGAACTGATTCAGACGCATGTGCATCAGCGCTCCGGTCCGCGCATGCACGCTGGCGATGGCGGTGAGTTTCACCATGCCGGTGGTGGTGGTCTCACTGTCGCTGTCGCTGCCGGTTGATGCACTGCTGCTCACCGGCAGATAAACGTCATCAAATGACGCCGGCGACTGCTGATACTGCGGCGCCACTTCCAGCACCACGCGATACTGATTCGCCTGGGTAAAAATGGTGGAAACCAGCCGCTGACCAAAGCTGTTGTACAGCGCGGTGTCGACGTCAGCTGCCGTGATGCCGTAGCGCGCCGCTTTATCGCGATTCAGCTCCACATAGGCCACGCGCCCCTGATCCTGCAGGTTGCTGACCACGCCATTAAACTCCGGGCGCTGCTGCAGCGCAGCTATCAGCTGCGGCGTCCAGCGCACCAGGTTTTCGCTGTCGGCATCATCAAGGGTGAACTGGTACTGGCTCGGCGTCACCTGATCGTTGACCGTCAGGTCCTGTGCTGGCTGCAGATAAAGCTGAATGCCGGCGACCTGGCGCGCCGCCTGCTGTAGCTGCGCAATCACCTCATCAGCTTTGACGTCGCGCTGGTCAAACGCTTTCAGGTTGATCTGCAGGCGCCCGCTATTGAGGCTGGTGTTATTGCCGTCGATACCAATGGTTGAGGACACACTCTCGACCGCCGGATTTTGCAGGATCACCGTTGCCAGCGCCTGCTGACGCTGCGCCATCGCCGTGAAGGAGACATCCTGCGACGCCACGGTCACCCCCTGAATCAGCCCGGTATCCTGCGTGGGAAAGAACCCTTTCGGGATGGCAAGATACAGCAGCGCGGTGAGTGCAAAGGTTGCCAGCGCCACCAGCAGCGTCAGCTTCTGATGGTTGAGCACTACGCTGAGCAGGCGGTCATAGCCGCGGACCAGTTTGTCAAACAGCTCGCCGCCTTTGCGCGCAAAGCGTGACTGTTGCGACTCCGGAATATGCCTTAACAGCCAGGCACACAGCATAGGCGTCAGCGTCAGCGACACCACCATCGACACCAGAATCGAGACGGCCAGGGTGATGGCGAATTCGCGGAACAGCCGTCCGACCACATCGCCCATAAACAGCAGCGGAATCAGGACCGCAATCAGGGAAAACGTCAGGGAAATAATGGTGAAGCCAATCTGCTGCGAGCCTTTCAGCGCGGCCTGCATCGGCGTTTCCCCCTGCTCCAGCCGGCGCGAAATGTTCTCCACCACCACAATCGCGTCATCAATGACAAACCCGGTGGCGATGGTCAGCGCCATCAGCGACAGGTTATTGAGGCTGAAATCGGCGAGATACATCACGCCAAAGGTGCCAATCAGCGACAGCGGTACTGCCACGCTGGGAATCAGCGTCGCCGCCACGTTGCGCAGAAACAGGAAGGTCACCATCACCACCAGTGCGATCGACAGCATCAGTTCAAACTGTACGTCGCTGATCGAGGCGCGGATGGTCTGCGTGCGATCGGCAAGCACACGCATTTTCACGCCATCCGGCAGCGCCGCCTGCAGAACGGGCAGCTGCTTTTTAATGCTATCCACCACCTGAATGACGTTGGCGCCAGGCTGGCGCTGCACGCTGATGACAATCGCCGGACGGTTATTGGCCCACGCCGACTGAAAGCGATTCTCCGGCCCCTGTTCGATATGGGCGATATCTTTCAGCCGCAGCGCCGCACCGTTCTGCCAGGTGAGAATCAGATTGCCGTATTCGGCCGCGGTACGCAGCTGGTCGTTGGCGTCGATGGTCACCGAGTGATATTTGCCGTCGAAGCCGCCTTTCGAACCGTTGACGTTGCTGTTGGCGATCAGCGTATTGACGTCTTCCAGCGACAGCTTGTGCGCCGCCAGCGCTTTTGGATCCATCTGCACGCGAATCGCCGGCTGATTGCCGCCCGCCAGGGTCACCATCCCCACACCGTTGATTTGCGACAGCTTCAGCGCCACGCGCGTGTTCACCAGATCCTGCACCTCAGTCAGCGGCAGCGTGTCGGAACTGGCGGCCAGCGTGATCACCGCGCTGTCGGCCGGATTGACCTTTTTATACGTCGGCGGATTGGGCAGATCGTCCGGTAGCAGATTATTCGCCGCGTTGATCGCCGCCTGGACTTCCTGTTCGGCGACGTCAAGCGACAGATCGAGGCTGAACTTCAGGGTGATAATCGATGATCCGCCCGAGCTGGCAGACGTCATCTGGCTAAGACCGGCCATCTGACCGAGCTGACGCTCCAGCGGCGAGGTTACGGACGAGGCCATCACGTCCGGGCTGGCGCCAGGATAAAGGGTAGTAACCTGAATGGTCGGATAATCCACCTGCGGCAGCGCCGAGGTGGAGAGAAAGCGATAAGCGAACAGACCGGCGATCAGCACGCCGATCATCAGCAGAATCGTCGCCACCGGGCGCAGGATAAACAGACGAGACGGATTCATGGCTGGGTACTTTTGCTGTCGTCAGCCAGCTGGACTTTGCTGCCGTTAGTCAGACGATCGATCCCCTCGGTCACCAGACGATCGCCTGGCGCCACGCCCTGCAGGATCGCCTGACGATCTTCCCCCAGTGCCGGTCCGGTGGTGACCGCTTTGCGCGTCACGCTATTATCTTTGTTGATAATAAACACAAAGCTCCCGTCGCTGCTCAGCTGCAGCGCCTGCGCCGGAATCACCGTCGCGTTTTTCAGCGTGCCGGTTTGCAAACGCAGATTAACGAACTGGTTGGCAAACAGCGCTTCGTCCTGGTTAGGAAAGCTGGCTTTCAGTTCGATGGTGCCGGTGCTGGTATCGATCTGATTGCTGATGTACTTCACCTCACCCTGCGCCAGTATGGTGCTGTTGTCCTGATCGAAGGCCGTCGCGGGCAGGCTCTGGCCGTTGCGCAGTGCGCGCGTCAGCTGCGCGATGTAACTTTGCGGCACGCTGAACGTCACGGCGGCAGGCTGCATTTGCGTCACCACCACAATGCCGGTGGTGTCGCTGGTCTGCACCATATTGCCCGGATCGACCAGCCGCAGACCTACGCGGCCGCTGATCGGCGAGGTGATGCGGGCATACTCAATATCCAGTTTTGCGCTGGCGATTTGCGCCTGATCCGCCGCCACCGCGCCCTGATACTGGCCGACGGTAGCAATCTGGCTATCCAGATCCTGGCGCGACAGCGAGTCCTGCGCTGCCAGCTTTTTGTAGCGTGCCAGCGTCAGTTGCGCACTGTGCAGCAGCGCCTGGTTCTGGCTGAGATCGCCCTGATACTGCGCCAGCGTCGCCTGATAACTGCGCGGATCGATCTGCGCCAGCAGCTGACCGGCGCTGACTTTCTGCCCTTCAGTAAAGAACACCTGCTGCAGCTGCCCGGCCACGCGGCTGGTGACGGTGACGCTGACGTTGGGGATCACCGTGCCGAGCGCATTCAGGTACACCGGCACGTCGGCCGTCGCGGCAACGCCGCTGTGCACCATCGTTGCCGGGCCGCTCATCGGCGCCGCGCCGCGATGACCGCCTGGCGGCAGGTCGCCGGGTGCTGCGCCCCGCTTGCCGCCTGCCACACGCCAGATCACGCCTGCCGCGATCAGCAGCACCAGCAACACAAGCAGCCATTTCAGCCAGCGGGAGAAACCAGAACGGGGAGCATGGATAGTCATCAGCGTCTTCAGATCAGCAAAAGTGTGGGTAAAAACCCCGGTAAGCAGGGGATTATTTCAGCGAAAATCATCACGACGCGCATTATCGGCGGATCGCCAGAACGTTTTCTATACGCAAACCGTAAGCGTTTCGTTAAGAGATGCAGGATTTAAACCGCGCCCGGCAGCGGTCGGTAATGGCGCGCGCAGGCGCTATAAACGGGAGAGGAGGACAACTTACAGGCAAAAAAAACCCACGCATCCGCGTGGGTCGGTGCAACCGAACAGGGTGAATACCACAAGGGTATCGCTGCCGCAGCAGCCGATCTTCACACCAATCAATACCTCTGGGACCTTTATCGTCGCGCAATGGCGGCACGGATAACAGCCGCAAATCGCAACGGAGTTCGGCGAAATGCAACGAGGTGTGAAAAGCTCGACTGCGCGTTTACATCCTGATTTCGTTAAGATTTATCTGATGCCGGTTTACTGTAAATCGCGTCGGGTGCCACGTTCATGTGTTTCAGCACCGGCCCCATGATGTTGCCGAATACCGGCGCGGCCACCGAGCCGCCAAAGTGATCGCCAGCGGTAGGATGGTTAATCATCACCACCAGCGCAACTTCCGGATGGCTGGCCGGCGCGATGCCGGCGGTGTAGTTGACATAGCCGCCGTCATATTTGCCGCTGCTGCCCATCTTCTCCGCGGTACCGGTTTTGGTCGCCAGCCGGTAGCCCGGTACCGCCGCTTTCACCCCGGTACCGCCCGGCAGCACGTCACTCTCCAGCATGTGCACCACGGTTTGCACGATCTGCGGATCCGCCACCTGCCTGCCCAGCACCGGTGGCGTCACTTTGGTGATCGACAGCGGGCGATAGACGCCATACGAACCGAGCGTGGCGTATTCACGCGCAATCTGCAGCGGCGTTACGCGCAGACCGTAACCGAACGAAAAAGTGGCGCGCTCGATGTCCGCCCAGCGCTGGCGATGCAGCGGGAAGTAGCCCACGCTCTCTCCGGTCAGCCCCAGCCCGGTCGGCTTGCCGAGACCAAACGCCTGATAGGTGTTCACCAGCGCTTCCGCCGGCATTGCCAGCGCGATGTGCGAGACGCCGATGTCGCTGGATTTCTGTAAAATGCCGGTCATGGTCAGGCGCGGCCAGTGACCAACATCGCGGATCAGGTGGCCGTTGACGCTGTAGGGCGTGGTGTCGATCACCGAATCGGGGCGCACCAGATGACGCTGCAGCCCTTCCATCACCACCAGCGGCTTCACCGTCGAACCGGGCTCGTAGCTGTCGTTGATGGCGGTATTGCGCATTTGCGCCGGCGTGGCGTTGTCATAATTGTTGGGGTTGAACGATGGATAAGACGCCATAGCGAGGATCTCGCCGGTGTCGATCTTCACCAGCACCGCCGCGCCCGAATCGGCCTTGTTGAGCAGCACGCCGTCGCGCAGCTTGCTGTACAGCGTAAACTGGTCAAATTTGTCGATACTGAGCTGCACCGTCGGCGGCTGCTTCGGCGGCTCGTAATCGATCATCGCAATAATGTTGCCGTCCCCGTCCTGGCGATACACCTCTTTACCCGGCTCGCCCTGCAGTACCCGGTCAAAGCCCTTCTCCAGCCCGTTAAGCCCGTTATTGTCCGCCCCGACGATGCCAATCAGCGGCGCCGCGGCCTCACTCATCGGATAAAAACGGCTGTCGTCATACACCGAACTGATGCCTTTCAGATGCAGCTCTGCAATATCTTTGGCAATGCCCAGCTCGATTTTGCGCCCGAGATAGAGGAAGCGCTTTTTCGGATTGGCGGTGATCTGCGCGCGCAGCTCGTCCGGTCGCAGATTCAGCGCCGCCGCCAGATAGCTCCATTTGGCGCTGGTGAAATCGGGATTGGCCTCCAGCACGCGCAGCGGATCGGCGATGATATCGCGCGATGGCACGCTGAGCGCCAGCGCCTGGCCGTCGCGGTCGAGCAGCGTGCCGCGGTTGGTCGGCAGCGTCACGGTACGCAGCGAGCGCTGGTCGGCCTCGTGCTCCAGCATCGGATGATTGATCAGCTGCAGATCGCCGACGCGCGCCAGCAGCAGGCCCATGCAGCCTAATACGCCCAGACAAATCAGACGAAAACGAAACGGGTTAAACGGGGCTTTAATCTGGTCTTTTCCCAGAAATTTTTTAATCGGGGGCATGGCGATCCGCTGCGATAAAAGATGAATCCAAAGGGGTTAGCTGCAGTTATAAAGAAAGGTAAAGCGAGTTGACAGGAAAACAATGTATCAGTTCGTTTATGCCCGATTGAGGTCACCGCGACGGGACGCGTCACACCGGCAGATCGCAGGCAAAAAAAACCTGCGCATCTGCGCAGGTCGGTGTAATCAAGAAAACTGTTGATGTTCACCCATCAATACCTCTGGGACCCTGACTGTAGCAAGTTGCTCAGCGCAGAAACTATCACTCAAACGCAACAGTTACCGGCAAAATGTAACCAGCGGTGAGATTGTTAGCCGATTGTGCAACTGGCGTGTTTTTTGATTTCCACCAGGCAGCTCATGGCGTTCGGGCCCTGAGTTAACGACGAGGTCCCGATGTCGAGCGTCAGCACGTTAGGGTTGCCGGCGCGGTCCCACGGCTGCCACGCTTTGCCAAAACCGGGATCGAACCAGGCGCCGGTGGCGATGATCACCACACCGGGCGTCAGGCCGTCCGTCAGGCGGACGCCAGCCAGCATACGGCCACGCGCGTTGCTCACTTCAATCTCATCGCCGTCGCTGATACCGCGCGCGGCGGCATCGTCAACGTGCATATACAGCGTTTCGTGACCGGCGGTTTTGCCGGCCTGCACCGTGGCGGTAGCATCCAGCTGGCTGTGCAGGCGATCCGCAGGCTGCACCGAAATCATGTGCAGCGGGAACTGCGCGCTGAGCGCTGCGCCAAGCCACTCCTGCGGCGCGCGCCACTCCGGATGCCCGGCGAAATCCGCCAGCTGGTAATCGGCGATGGTCTGGCAAAACAGCTCAATTTTGCCGCTGGCGGTGTGAATCGGATGCGCCTGCGGATCGGCGCGGAAATCATCCATAAACACGTACGGCTTGCCGCCCTGCGGAATCTCAACAAAACCGCGCTGCCAGAATGCCTCGAACTCCGGGAACGCGATGTCCAGCTGCGCATGCGCCTGCGCGCACTGCTGGTAAAGATGCTCAATCCACTGCATCTCGTTGCGTCCTTCGGTAAAGCGCTCGCGGTAGCCGAGGCGATCGGCCAGATCGGCAAAAATATCAAAGTCGTTACGCGCCTGATGCTGCGGTTTAATCGCCTGGTGCATCGCCAGCACGAAGCGGTCACGCGACGAGCCGCCAATGTCGTTGCGCTCCAGCGTGGTGGTGGCCGGCAGCACGATGTCCGCCATCTGCGCCGCGGGCGTCCAGACGATATCCTGCACGATGACCGTATCCGGACGCTGCCAGCCCTCGACCAGCCGGTTGAGCTGCTGGTGATGGTGGAACGGATTGCCACCTGCCCAGTGCACCAGGTGAATGTCGGGATAGTGCAGCGTCTCGCCCTGAAACGCATACGGCTGGCCGGGATTGAGCAGCATGTCGCTGATGCGCGCCACCGGGATCGACAGGTTTGCCGGATTCGGGCCGGTGCTCATCAGCGGCGCCGGGCCTTCCTGGCGCGGATTGCCGACGCTGTTCATCGAGCCATGGCCAAAAGAGAAGCCGCCGCCCGGCAGTCCCGGCTGGCCCAGCATCGACGAGAGCGCAATCATCATCCAGTACGGCTGCTCGCCGCGATGGGCGCGCTGCACCGCATAAGCACAGGTGATGAAGCTGCGTTTGCCCGCCAGCTGCTGCGCCAGCAGTGCGATACGCGCTGCCGGGATGCCGGTTATCGCACTGGCCCACGCGGACGTTTTCGCCACGCCGTCGCTTTCGCCCAGCAGATAGGCACGCAGCTGCGGCCAGCCGGTGCAGTGGCTGGCGAGGAAAGCCTCATCGATCGCGTTGCGGCGGGTAATTTCATAGCCGAGCGCCAGCATCAGCGCCACGTCGGTGTTCGGGCGAATCGGAATCCACTCGGCGTTAACGAACGCCGGGCAGTCATCGCGCATCGGGCTGATGTTAATGATCGGCGTGCCTTTGGCGCTCAGCTGCTGCAGCGCCGGTTTCAGGCTGTGCTCGCCGGCGCCGCCGGAGGCCACCTGCGCATTTTTCAGCGCCAGGCCGCCAAAGGCGACGAAAATTTCTGCATGCTCCACCACCTGCGGCCAGTCGGTGACGCGGCCGGTGAGCGGCATATAAGTGCCAATCACGTACGGCAGAAAGAACTGTGCCGCGCCCCAGCTGTAGTTACCCTGCTGATCAACGCCACCGCCGCCCTGGAAATAGAAGCGACGAATCAGGGTGCGCGCGTGGTTAACGCGACCGGCTGATGACCAGCCGTACGAACCGTTGAAAATGCCGGAAGCGCCGTAGCGGTCGCGCACCCGGCGGTTCTCTTCCGCCACCAGATCGAGCGCGGTGTCCCAGTCCACGGCGACAAAATCTTCCCGGCCGCGCAGCGTGCGATCGCTGTTTTCACGCGACTTCAGCCACGAACGGCGCACCATCGGCTGACGGATGCGTTTATCCGAGTACACCAGTTCAGGGAGAGTGTGGATCATCGGGGAAGGATCGGCATCGGCGAAGAAAGGTTCGCAGGCAATCAGGCGCTGATTTTCGGTGACGGCGGTAAACGCGCCCCAGTGCGCAAGGTGCGGCACACGAGTTTTCATGGTTATGGGTCCGGCAGGCAGGTGTGATTCAGGCTGGCAGCATAGCACGGTGCCGTTACCGGGCTAAAGCCTCGCCGTGAGCGTCTGATTTTCCGCACTTTTGCGACAGCGCTGACATTCTGGCGGGTTGCGGCTGCCGGGCTTTTCCGTAACACTGAGAGCATGTGTAAACGTTTTCCCGGATGTCGACCATTGCATGGCTACTATTAAGGATGTTGCCCGCATGGCGGGGGTGTCGGTCGCGACCGTGTCCCGCGTCATCAATAATTCGCCCAAAGCCAGCGAGAGTTCGCGCCTCGCCGTTACCCAGGCCATGGAACAGCTGCAGTATCACCCGAACGCCAATGCCCGCGCGCTGGCGCAGCAATCCACCGAAACGCTCGGGCTGGTGGTAGGCGATGTGTCAGACCCGTTTTTTGGCGCGATGGTGAAAGCGGTCGATGAAGTCGCCGGGCAAACCGGCAACTTTCTGCTGATTGGTAACGGTTACCATAATGAGCAGAAAGAGCGTCAGGCGATTGAACAGCTGATGCGCCATCGCTGCGCCGCCCTGGTGGTGCACGCCAAGAAAATTCCCGATGACGATTTAGAGCTGCTGATGAAGCAGGTGCCGGGCATGGTGCTGCTGAACCGGCTGCTGCAGGGGTTTGAGTCACGCTGCATTGCGCTGGATGACCGCTACGGCGCCTGGCTGGCCACGCGCCACCTGATTCAGCAGGGTCATACGCAGATCGCCTTTATCTGCTCGACGCACACCATCTCTGACGCCGAAGATCGGCTGCAGGGCTACTACGATGCGCTGAAGGAGCACGGTCTGCCGTGCAACGACCGGCTGGTGGCGTGGGGAGAACCGGATGAGGTCGGTGGCGAGCAGGCAATGACGGAACTGCTCGGACGCGGCAAGCAGGTGAGCGCGGTGGCGTGCTACAACGATTCGATGGCCGCCGGTGCGCTGGCGGTGCTGAGCGATAACGGTATTCGCGTGCCGGAAGAGATGTCGCTAATTGGCTTTGATGATGTGCTGGTGTCGCGCTACGTGCGTCCGCGCCTGACTACGGTGCGCTATCCGATTGTGACCATGGCGCAGCAGGCCGCGCAGCTGGCGCTGGCGCTGGCCAACGGCACCGCGCTGCCGGAGGTGACCAATATGTTTAGCCCGACGCTGGTCAGGCGGCATTCGGTGGGTGGACCGGGTTAAACGGGTGCAGGCTTTCCCTCACCCTGACCCTCTCCCTGAGGGAGAGGGAACGTTCCAGAGCGCGGTCAGCTCTTGCGGCAGGGAGCGCGCGGTCAGCCCCCTCGCCCGCTTGCGGGAGAGGGTCGGGGTGAGGGCCAGCGCGCACCCAACCCACTATAAATCCTGCGAATACACCTTCACCTGCACCTCAGGAAACTCCAGCGCATCACACTGATACTGCCAGCCGAATCGCTCGTAGTAGCCGCCAAACGTTGACCACAGCCACACCGTTGCATAGCCGCGCTGGCGGGCGTAATCCAGCACGTGCTGCTGCAGGGCGGCGCTCAGCCCCTGCCCGCGCGCCGCTTCATCCACATACAGCGCGGCAACCCACGGATAGAGATCCTGACGGCTAATCAAATCACAGCGCCAGAACCCTACCGTGCCGTGCGGCACGTCATCGTCGTCCAGCGCGACAAAGGTCACCGGAAACGCGGCACCGTTCAGGCTACTGCGAACAATGCTGTCGTAAAACGCGCGCGAGGTGCCGTCACCAAACGCCTGCCACAGCCAGTCGGTGATCTGGCTGGCGTGATGCGGCACACTGCTGAGCGGCACGATGCGCATCAGCTCAGCTCCAGCGCCAGCAGTTCCTGAATGGTCTGCGCACGGCGAATCTCACGCGGCACGCCCTGCTCAAACAGCACTTCCGGGATCAGCGGACGGCTGTTGTAGTTGGAGGACATTGATGCGCCGTAAGCGCCGGTATCATGGAACACCAGATAATCGCCGACCTGTGCCGCTGGCAGCGCGCGGGTTTCCACTTTGCCCCCTTCCAGCTGGGTAAACACATCTCCCGACTCACACAGCGGCCCGGCCACCACGCTCTCCACATTCGCCTCACCCGGCGCGCTGCCATCGGCAGGCAGCAGCGAAATATGGTGATAGCTGCCATACATCGACGGACGCATCAGATCGCTGAAACCGGCATCCACCAGCACAAAGTGACGGCTACCCATCTGCTTCACCGCCCGCACCTGCGACACCAGTACGCCCGACTCTGCCACCAGGAAACGGCCCGGCTCGATCTCCAGCTTCACCGCATGGCCGAGGTGCGCCGCGATACGCTCGCGCGCGCCGTTCCACAGGCCGTAATAGTGCTGCGTATCAATCGCCTCCTCACCAAAGCGGTAAGGAATCGACAGCCCGCCGCCCGCCGAAATGGCCTGCAGGTCCTGGCCAAAGGCCACTACCTGATCGACCATCGCGTCGCACACCTGCTGCAGATGGCCGTAATCGACGCCGGAGCCAATGTGCATATGTAGCCCCACCAGCTGCAGGCCATGCTGCTGAATCGCCGCCAGCGCCAGCGGCAGATCGCTGTGCCAGATGCCGTGCTTGCTGTTTTCGCCGCCGGTATTAGTTTTCTGGCTGTGACCGTGGCCAAAGCCCGGATTAATGCGCAGCCAGACGCTGTGACCCGGCGAAACCGTGCCGAGCTGATGCAGCATATCCACGGATCCGGCATTCACCGGCACCTTCAGCTCGGCGATGCGCGCCAGCGTCGGTGAGTCCAGCACATCGGCGGTGAACACAATATCCTCGCCGCCCGGCTGAAAACCGGCAGCCAGCGCACGTTCGATCTCGCCGAGCGAGACCGAATCGACCTTGACGCCGGCGGCACGCATCAGGCGCAGAATATGAATATTTGAGCAGGCCTTTTGCGCAAAGCGCACCACGTCAAACGCGCTGAGCTGCGCAATACGCTGCTGAATGATTTCGGCATCGTAAGCCCAGAACGGGCCGCTGTAGCGCTGCGCCAGCGGCAGCAGATTTGTGGCGTTAAGCGCCGTCTGGGAATCGTTAAGTGGACGTGGCATGAGCATTCTCCTGAGTCGTTGCTTTCATTTAGCCACAGCACAGTGATGCAGAAAAATATCTGTTTAAGCATCAGCTATGCAAATATGATATGGGTGACACGGAGGCGACGATGGCAAAAATTAACTGGCGGCATATCGAAATCTTTCACGCGGTTATGACCAGCGGCAATCTGACCCAGGCTGCCACGCTGCTGCACACCTCGCAGCCAACAGTGAGCCGCGAACTGGCGCGGCTGGAGCAGCAGCTGGGCTTACAGCTGTTTGAGCGGGTGCGCGGCCGCCTGCAGCCCACCGTGCAGGGGCTGCGGCTGTACGAAGAGGTGCAGCGCTCGTGGTACGGTCTGGATCGCATCATGGATGCCGCCGAAGGGTTACGCAATTTCCGCCAGGGCGAGCTGTCCATCGCCTGCCTGCCGGTTTTTTCCCAGTCGCTGTTGCCGCCGCTGCTGCAGCCGTTTTTACAGCGCTATCCGCAGGTGAGCCTGAATATTATTCCGCAGGAGTCGCCGCTGCTGGAGGAGTGGCTGTCGGCGCAGCGCTACGATCTCGGTCTGACCGAAACCCAGCATGCACCCGCCGGGACTGAACGCCTGGCACTGCTGACCTGTGATGAAGTGTGCGTGCTGCCGCCGCAGCATCCGCTGTGTCAGCGGGCGGTGCTGACGCCGCAGGATTTCCACGGTGAAAACTATGTCAGCCTGTCGCGCAGCGATAGCTATCGTCAGTTGCTGGATGCGCTGTTCCATGAGCAGCAGGTGGAGCGGCGGCTGGTGCTGGAGACGCACAGCGCCGCGTCGGTGTGCGCGATGGTGCGCGCCGGGGTGGGTATTTCGATTGTTAATCCGCTGACGGCGCTGGATTACGCCGACAGCGGTGTGGTGATGCGCCGCTTCAGTATTGCCGTGCCGTTCACGGTGAGCCTGGTGCGGCCACAGCATCGGCCGGCATCGGCGCTGGTCGATCACTTTTGCGACCACCTGCAGCAGCAGGTGGCCACCTTTCCGCAGCGCATCGCCCGGCGTCTGGCTTAAGCGCGCACCGTCTCGCGCTGACCGCCCGATTTGCGGAAGGTCAGCAGACAAACCACTAATCCCGCTGCCGCCAGCGCTGCCGCCGCGACCGGCACCGCCGTCAGGCCATAGCCTTTATCGATTACTGCGCCGCCCACCCACGCACCGAGTGCGTTACCGACGTTGAAGGCCGAAATGTTGAGCGTCGACACCAGATTTGGCGCGTCTTTACCGTGGCGCACCACGTTAATTTGCAGGCCCGGCACGGTGGCGAAGGTCGCCATTGCCCACAGGAACAGGGTTACCTCTGCCAGCCACAGCGCATGGCTGGTCCAGCTGAACAGCAGCGAGAACACGGCGATCAGCGAGAAGCTGAGGATCAGGCTGAACGACACTTTCCAGTCCGCCAGTTTCCCGCCAACAATGTTACCCACCGTCAGGCCAGCGCCAATCAGGAACAGCGTCCAGCTGACACCGCGATCGCTGATGCCGGTCACCTGCAGTAGCAGCGGCGCAATGTAGCTGAACAGCGCAAACATCGCGGCGGCAAAACACACCGTCATCAGCAGCGACAGCCACAGTTTGCCGTTGGCCAGCGCGCTGATTTCGCTCGCCAGGTGTACCGGTTTTTCATCTTTGTTGGTCGGCAGGCTGACGATCAGCGCGATGAACGCGAGGATGCCAATAATCGCCACGCCCCAGAAGGTGGCGCGCCAGCCAAACAGCTGACCAAACCAGGTGCCGAGCGGCACGCCCAGCACGTTGGCCAGCGTCAGACCGGTAAACATCAGCGCCACCGCCGACGCCTGACGGCTCGGCGCCACCAGGCTGGCCGCCACCACTGAACCGATGCCGAAGAACGCACCGTGACACAACGCGGTAATGACGCGCGCCAGCATCAGCAGGTTATAGGTATAAGCCAGCGCACAGAGTACGTTGCCGATGATGAAGATGATCATCAGCAGAATCAGGGTACGTTTACGCGGCAGCTTCGCGGTCAGCAGCGCCATGATTGGCGCGCCGATGGCCACGCCCAGCGCATAGCCGCTGATCAGCCAGCCCGCAGAAGGAATCGACACCTGCAGGTCACCCGCCACTTCCGGCAGTAACCCCATGATGACGAACTCCGTGGTGCCGATGGCGAACGCACTCAGCGCCAGCGCCAGTAATGCAACAGGCATAACACACTCTCCCAAAATAATTTTGCAGGCGGGCCGCACGACGAACGCCGTACGGTTAAGACAGACGCGTATCCCTCCGACAGTGCGGGGATATTTATTTTTGAACTGCGTCACAGTCTGCTATTAAAGCACAGCCTCTGACTCTCAACCACCCGGGCGGCAGCAAGGCTATTTTGCCTGCGCGGCAATAATCCCGGCGCTGAAAAGTGTCGCTTATGCATCACTGAGACAGGACGGCGATAACAGACTACGCTTGATAACAGGTTGTGATCGCTGTCACAGCGACGGCGCTTTCTGGCATTAAATCAGGCAGTAAAGGATGGTCGCACATTGCCGATACCCCAATGGATTGCCCGGTAATGCGGCGTCAACACAACAGGGGGACAGAGTTATGCGATGGATCATCGCGCTGGCGATCGGCGGCTTAAGCGGCTGCTCGGTCGGGCACTATGAATACAGCTCAGAAGCGGCCAGGCGCGTCGATATGACCGTCACCGGCATCCCCACCGTGCTCGGCATGGGTGCGCTGGGCACCACTATCCCCCTGACGCGCGAATACAGCCTGACGGCGGCGCACGTGGCCAAATATTCGCTGTATCGGGTGAAGGCCTGGCATCCGGAGTGCGATATCGCCGTGGTTTATCATGCGAATAAAGAAGCCAACCTGCCCCCGCAGTTCCGCAACAGCCATATCGGCGACAACGTTAATCTGTATGGGTATAGCTTTATCTCCGCGCTGCCGGTGGCATCAAGCGGCAAAAACCTGATCAATACGACGCTGAGCAATGACTGGAATAAGGCCAGTTGCGTGGTGGTGGCGGCCAATGCCGGCGTGGTGAAAGGCATGTCCGGCGGCGCGGTGTATAACGCCAGCGACGACACGCTGGCCGGGGTGATTGTCGGCTATAGCAGTCGGATTGATGATAATAAGAGCGGCAAAACGCTGTTTAAAGATGTGGCACTGTATGTGCCTTATGCGCGGTTCCAGGCGTGGCTGGATGGGGTGGTGAAGTCTTAGGTTGGGTGCGCGCTGATGCCCTCACCCCGGCCCTCTCCCACGGGGAGAGGGAGAAAACCAGAGCGGCCCTCTCCCACCGGGGTACAGGCAAGTCCCCTCTCCCCACGGGAGAGGGTTAGGGTGAGGGTGAAGGCAACCTGATTACTTACCGGTCGGGCGCAGAGCCGGGAACAGGATCACGTCACGAATGGTGTGGCTGTTGGTGAACAGCATGACCAGGCGGTCGATACCAATGCCCAGACCCGCAGTCGGTGGCAGACCGTGCTCCAGCGCGGTAACGTAGTCTTCGTCGTAGAACATCGCTTCGTCATCACCGGCGTCCTTCGCGTTGACCTGTTGCAGGAAACGCTCGGCCTGATCTTCCGCATCGTTCAGCTCGGAGAAGCCGTTACCGATTTCACGGCCGCCGATAAAGAACTCAAAGCGGTCGGTGATTTCCGGGTTCTCGTCATTACGACGCGCCAGCGGTGACACCTCTGCCGGATACTCGGTGATGAAGGTTGGCTGAATCAGGTGCGCTTCGGCGGTCTCTTCGAAGATCTCGGTCACCACGCGGCCCAGACCCCAGCTCTTCTCCACTTTGATGTGCAGCGCGTTGGCAATCGCCACGGCTTTGTCAAAGTCATCCAGATCGGCGAGGTCCGTTTCCGGACGGTATTTCTTGATCGCTTCACGCATGGTGAGCTTCTCAAACGGCTTGCCGAAATCGAAGGTGTGCTCACCGTAAGGCACTTCCGTGGTGCCCAGTACGTCCTGCGCCAGGGTGCGGAACAGGCTCTCGGTCAGTTCGATCAGATCTTTGTAATCCGCATACGCCATATAGAGTTCCATCATGGTGAACTCTGGATTGTGGCGCGGCGAAATCCCTTCGTTACGGAAGTTACGGTTGATCTCAAACACGCGATCAAAACCGCCGACCACCAGACGCTTGAGGTACAGCTCCGGCGCGATACGCAGGTACATGTCGATGTCGAGCGCATTATGATGGGTGATGAACGGACGCGCGGACGCACCGCCCGGAATCACCTGCATCATCGGCGTTTCCACTTCCATAAAGTCGCGGTTAACCATGAACTGACGAATGCCGGCCATGATTTGTGAGCGAATTTTGAAGGTCTTGCGCGAATCGTCGTTGGAGATCAGGTCAAGGTAACGCTGACGGTAACGGGTTTCCTGATCGGCGAGGCCGTGGAATTTGTCCGGCAGCGGACGCAGCGCTTTGGTCAGCAGGCGCAGCTCAGAGATGTGGATCGACAGCTCGCCGGTTTTGGTTTTGAACAGCTTACCGCGCGCGCCGAGGATATCGCCGAGATCCCACTTTTTGAACTGCTCGTTATAGACGCCTTCCGGCAGATCGTCACGCGAAACGTAGATCTGGATCTGACCGCCCACATCCTGCAGGGTGGCGAACGACGCTTTACCCATGATGCGGCGGGTCATCATACGACCGGCTACGCTCACCTCAACGCCGAGCGCTTCCAGCTCGTCGTTCTCTTTGCTGTCATAGTCGGCATGCAGACGATCGGAGGTGGTGTCACGGCGGAAATCGTTAGGAAACGCCACGCCCTTTTCACGCAGCGCGCTGAGTTTTTCGCGACGCGCTTTCAGTTCGTTGTTTAACTCAAGGGCGGCATCAGCGCTCTGCGGTTGTTGTTCAGACATGTCGGTTCCTTATAGCCCTGCTTTTAAACTTGCTTCAATAAAACGGTCAAGATCGCCATCCAGTACGGCCTGGGTGTTACGCGTCTCTACGCTGGTACGCAGATCCTTGATGCGCGAATCGTCAAGAACGTATGAACGGATCTGGCTGCCCCAGCCGATGTCCGACTTGTTCTCTTCCGCCGCCTGCTTGTCGGCATTCTTCTTCTGCATTTCGTATTCATACAGCTTGGCACGCAGCTGTTTGAAGGCCTGATCTTTGTTCTTATGCTGCGAGCGGTCGTTCTGGCACTGCACCACAATGTTGGTCGGCAGGTGGGTAATACGCACCGCGGACTCGGTTTTGTTAACGTGCTGACCACCGGCACCCGAGGCGCGATAGACGTCGATACGCAGGTCGGCCGGGTTGATTTCGATGTCGATGTTGTCATCCACTTCCGGGTAAATAAATACCGAACTGAAGGAGGTGTGACGACGACCGCCTGAGTCGAACGGGCTCTTACGCACCAGACGATGAACGCCGGTTTCGGTACGCAGCCAGCCGTAAGCGTAATCACCGATGATTTTGATGGTGGCTGATTTGGTACCGGCCACTTCGCCTTCGGACTCTTCGATGATCTCGGTTTTGAAGCCTTTGGCTTCCGCCCAGCGCAGATACATGCGCAGCAGCATGCTGGCCCAGTCCTGCGCTTCGGTGCCGCCGGAGCCAGCCTGAATATCCATGTAGCAGTCGGCGCTGTCGTATTCGCCGGAGAACATACGGCGGAACTCCAGTTCACCCAGCTTCACGTCCAGTGCGTCCAGCTCGACCACGGCTTCGTTAAAGGTCTCTTCGTCGTCGGCTTCAACCGCCAGCTCCAGCAGACCCTGCACATCTTCCAGCCCCTGCTGCATCTGGTCGAGCGTTTCAACCACCGCTTCCAGCGAGGCGCGCTCTTTGCCCAGCGCCTGCGCGCGTTCAGGTTCGTTCCAGACGTCCGGCTGTTCCAGCTCGGCGTTTACTTCTTCGAGGCGTTCTTTCTTAGCATCGTAGTCAAAGATACCCCCTAAGAACGCTGCTGCGCTCGCTGAGGTCCTGGATACGATTTTTGACCGGATTAATTTCAAACATGGCTTTTCAGTCTTTTTTGACGATTCGGTGAGAGGAGATAAAAGTAACGCGCTAGTTTACCCGAAAGCGCGCCTGGTTTGTAGCTTTGCACATCAATGGCTATACCGCGTATGAACCGGCAGAAAATAATTGCGTCAGTTCTGGAAACCGGCAGGTAAGGCGGTTGCCAGAAATCCCGCTGTCACTCGCCACCGGCGCGGTGTGCCTTCAGAATTTTCCTACATAATCACGGCAATAAACGCCAGCTGGCGTCATTAAAACCCATGATTTCTCAAACAAAATCATTAAAACTCCACCATCAGAAATGTCTGGTTCGAAGCGTGATATAGCGTGATTAGCCTGCGCAATGCTGCGCTGTCCTGGCCATCAACCGGCCAGTGCGCACCTTATCCTTTCTGCACCCTGGCGGAATCTCAGGGGTTCGTGCTTCATCTATTGCGTTCTGTCTGTCAGCCACGTTGCTCAGGAGTATTCGTGACAGGGAAAGACTGCATTCAGGCCCGTTAACGTGAACGGGCGACAACATGCCCTGAGAGGCATGAGGAGTTGCCATGCATTATCCTGTTGTTACTTTTCGACCCTCACCGCGCCTGCTGGCGCTGATCATCCCGTTTCTGCTGAGCGCCTGTGGTGGCGGAGGCGGCGGTAGCGGCGGCAGCGGCAGCACCCTGACCCCGGTCACGCCGGTTGTTGAACCTGCGGTGCCGGCCACGGCCGCCAGCAATAAAGTGGGCATCATTGACTCTGGTCTGGCCCCGGGCCGCAGCGAAATTAATTACGCCAACGTGAATTTCTCCAGCTATGTCGGCAGCAACACCGCGCTTAACGACAACATGGGGATCAACGGCCACGGCACGCTGGTGGCGATGACGCTGCTGGGGCTGTCGCCTGACAGCGCGCTGTATGTGGCACAGGCATCACAAAATAACATTTTCAGCTATGACAATACTGCGCGCGCTGTGCAGGGATTAGTGGCACAGGGCGTGCGCATCTTCAATATGTCCTACGGTTCGCAGGAGCGCCTCACCAGCCAGCAGGTGCTGAGCGACGCGCGCCAGCGCTATCAGTCACTGTATCAGGGGCTTAACGCGGTGGCTGCGGCAGATGGGCTGGCGGTGATGATCACCGGCAACAACAGCGGCGCTACGCCGGCACCGGACGTGCTGACACCGCTGATGTATAACGACCCGCAACTGGCGCGTAATCTGCTGGCGGTCACCGGCATCATGGATCATACCGGTTATGATCTGCCGGGACGCGCAGCCGGCACCGGACCGTTTGACGCCTGCGGCGCGGCCGCCGCATGGTGCCTGACCGCGCCGGGTTATACCGATTATCTTTATCAAAATTCTGACGGCAGCTGGGTAAAGGTGCGCAGCTTCGGCACCTCATTTGCCGCACCGCGCGTGACGGCTGCGGCTTCGCAGCTGCTGCAGCGTTTCCCGTGGATGAGCGGCCATAACCTGCAGCAAACCCTGCTGACCACCGCCACCTACCGCAGTGATGCGCACGATAACGTCGCCGACAGCGCGAACGGGCGGCCATACAATGAGACGTTCGGCTGGGGCGATCTTAACGCCGCCAAAGCCTTAAACGGGCCGGGACAATTCCGGGCAGAGGACTTCAGTGCGCGCCTCGACGGCGGCCAGTATGTGTTCAGCAATGACATCAGCGGCGATCGCGGGCTGGTGCTGGACGGCAGCGAACGCGGCGGTACGCTGCAGCTGACCGGCAACAACAGCTATCAGGGCCTGACGCAGGTCTCCGCCAATAGCCTGCTGATTGACGGTACGATTGCCGGCAATGCGCTGGTAAACGGCAGCGGCAAACTGGGTGGCAGCGGACGCATCGGCGGCAATCTGGTCAACCAGGGATCGGTTAACGGCGGCCTGCAGGTAGCGGGCAACTATCAGCAAAGCGCCGACGGTACGCTCAACGTCACGCTGAACAATCCGCTGCGCGTGACCGGCAACGCGGCGCTTGACGGCACGCTAAACCTGGCGCCGCCCTCCGCCAGCTACGTGGTGAAACAGCAGGAAACGCTGCTGACCAGCGGCGGCGGCGTGAGCGGTCAGTTTAGCCAGGTCAATACCGGCGTATTTCTCGACGGTTCAGTCAGCTATGACGCCCACAGCGTTACCGGCCAGCTGACGCGCAAGAACACCGCCGCAGCGGCACAGGCGATGGGAATGGACAGTGCCAGCGCGCAGCAAACCAGCCGCAACCTGGAGCAGGCGTTTGAGCTGGCGGACCGCTGGCAGGGTCAGGCGACGCTGAGCAGTGCGCAGCAGTCAGCGCTGGCGGCCGCAGGCGCCTTCCAAACGCTGGCGGACACCCGCAGCGCACAGGCGGCGATCAACTCCCTGTCCGGCCAGGCGCATGCCTCCGGCAATGCGGTGCTGTTTAACGCACTGGATTATCAGACGCGCCTGCTCAACAACCGCATTGATGATGCCAGCGAACAGGGGCGCTTTGGCTTCTGGCTGGAGAGCGGCCAGCTGCGCGGCTCGCTCGATCAGGACGGCTATCTCGGCAACCGCTATCGCAATACCCTGACCGCGCTGGGTGCCGACAGCGACTTTGGCCTGCCCGGCCTGCGCCTCGGCATCGCCTGGACGCACACTCAGCTTGATGCCACCTATGACGACACCGGCGGCAACAGCCAGAACAGCCTGCAGGGCGTAATGCTGTATGGGCGCTATGCGGTGACACCAGCCTGGTACTGGCAGGGCAATCTCAGCTATCAGCATGGACGCGACAAACTGCAGCGCCTGGTGCTGCTGGATGAAGCTGCACCGGTCTCCTCTTCCGCCCGCACTGACAGCTGGCAGGCAGCGTTACAGAGCGGCTATCGCTGGACGCTACAGGAGGATTATCGCATTGAGCCCTATCTCGGCTGGCGTGAAACCGGCCTGCAAACCGGCAGCTTCAGCGACAGCGGCAGCGCGTTTGGTCTGCAGGGCGACGGCGACAGCTATCGCCGCAGCGTCGGTTACGGTGGCCTGAATCTCAGCGCGCGCCAGGACTGGTCGGCGGGCTGGTGGAGCATGCTGAGCCTGTACGGCGAATACCAGTACGCGTTCAGCAATCCGTCGATGGACGTCAGCGCGCGCTGGAGCGGCTTCGGCAGTGGTCAGCAGAGCTTCACCATCCCGGGTATGCAGCTCGATCGCCGCTCGCAGTGGTTTGGTGCGCGGGTTGATCTGGTGCAGTCGGCACGCGCGCGGCTGTTCCTGCGTGCCGACCGCCACGTGGCCGATCGCGGCGATGAGAAGGTGCTGCGCGGCGGTGTCGACGTCACGTTCTAAAGGTTACGACTGCGGCCAGATATGGTCGATGATCAGCTGTACCGAGCGGTTGCCGCGGTATTCGTTGATATCCAGCTTGTAGGCCAGCTGCACCTGACGCACGCTGCTGTCTGGCCACAGGCTGGTGTCGACGTTAAAAGCGATACCATCCAGTAACGGGCCGCCGCCCAGCGGCTCGACCATCACCTTAAGGTGACGCTCGCCCACCAGACGCTGCTGCAACAGCTTAAACTGACCGTCGAACACCGGCTCCGGAAACGCCTGGCCCCAGGGGCCGGCTTCCCGCAGCATTTCCGCGGTGTGCAGGGTAAACTCCTGCGCATGCAGTTCGCCATCGGACCACATCACACCCTGCAGCGCCTCGCCTTCCAGCCATTCGTCGATCAGTGCGGCAAAGCGCTGGCGGAACTCATCATACTTCGCCTCTTCCAGCGACAGCCCCGCCGCCATGGCGTGCCCGCCAAATTTGATGATCAGCCCAGGATAGAGCGTGTCGATACGTTCCAGCGCGTCGCGCAGGTGCAGCCCGGCAATCGAACGGCCAGAGCCCTTCAGCGTGCCGTCACCGGCGGGCGCGAAGGCGATGACCGGACGGTGGAAGCGCTCTTTCAGGCGTGACGCGAGGATGCCAACCACGCCCTGATGCCACTCCGGGTGATAAAACGCCAGCCCGAGCGGCAGATCGCGATGCTGGCGCTCCAGCTCATCGCACAGCGCCAGCGCCTCGCTCTTCATGCCCTGCTCAATCTCTTTGCGCGTCTGATTAAGCGCATCAAGTTCGCTGGCCAGCATGCGCGCCTGGGCAATATCTTCCGTCAGCAGCAGCGCAACGCCAACCGACATGTCGTCCAGCCGGCCGGCAGCATTGAGGCGTGGCCCGACGGCAAAACCGAGGTCGCTGGCCGCCAGCTGACGCGCATCGCGGTTAGCAATCTCCAGCAGCGCGCGGATGCCGGCACGGCATTTGCCGGCGCGGATGCGGCTCAGCCCCTGCCACACCAGAATGCGGTTGTTGGCATCCAGCGGCACCACGTCGGCCACGGTACCGAGCGCCACCAGATCCAGCAGTTCGGCCAGATTGGGTTCACTGCGCCCGTCGCTGAACCAGTTCTGCTGACGCAGATGGGCACGCAGCGCCAGCATCAGATAAAACGCCACGCCGACGCCCGCCAGCGAACGTGACGGGAATGCGCTGTCGCTCAGGTTAGGGTTAACGATGGCTTCTGCCGCCGGCAGCGTTTCGCCCGGCAGGTGGTGATCGGTGATCAGTACCGGAATGCCGTGCTGGTGCGCGGTATCGACGCCCGCGAGCGACGAAATGCCGTTATCCACGGTGAGGATCAGCTCGGCGCCACGCGCGCGCGCCTGCTCCACCACTTCCGGGCTCAGGCCATAGCCGTCCTCAAAGCGGTTCGGCACCAGATAATCGACGTTGCCGCCCATGCTGCGCAGCGCCAGCACGGTGAGCGCAGTGCTGGTGGCACCATCGGCATCGAAATCGCCCACTACCACGATGCGGCGTTGCTGCTGCAGCATCTGGTGCAGCAGCGTCACGGCGCGCTCAATGCCGCCAAGACTTTGCCACGGCAGCAGGAATTTCGCGCCGCGTTCCAGTTCGGCGGCGTCTTTGACACCGCGCTGCAGGTAGAGACGACGCAGCAGCGGCGGTAAATCATCGGGTAACTGCGCGTCGGCCTGGGCTTCACGCCGACGTAATTCTACAGAGTGCATCACTGTGTCTTAACCACCACGCTTCTGGCCGTCCAGCACCTGCTTCAGCTCCTGCGGTCCCTGGTAGCCAGGGATCATCATGCCGCTGTCGGTGAGGATGGCTGGCGTGCCCTGAATACCAAACAGAATGCCCAGCTTGTAGTGCTGGTCGAGATTGATTTTGCAGCTCGCCGGCGCATCCATTTGCGGTGCGTCGCCTTTCATTGCGGCATCAAATGCCTTGTTGCGATCGGCACTGCACCAGATGGCGGTCATGGCTTTCTCCACCTGGCCGTGCAGGCCTTCACGCGGGAACGCCAGATAGCGCACGGTGATGCCCAGCGCGTTGTAGTCAGCCATCTGTTCGTGCAACTTGCGGCAGTAGCCGCAGGTAATGTCAGTGAACACGGTGATCACGTGCTGCTCTTTCGGCGCTTTGTAGACAATCATTTCCGGTGCCAGCGCGGCGACTTTTTTCTCCAGCAGCTGATTGGTGACATTCACCGGCTGCGCGCCGCTGACATCGTACAGCGGGCCCTGAATCATGTGCTTGCCGTCTTCGGTGACGTACAGCACGCCACTTTCGGTCATCACCGTTTTGATACCCGGCAGCGGCGACGGCTGGATTTCCGCCTGCTGCATACCCAGTTTTTTCAGTGATTGCTGAATCGCGCTGTCATCGGCATGGGCCAGCGCAGAAAAGGCGCTGACCAGCAGAGCCAGCGTCGTAACGGTTTTTTTCATCTCAAATCCTTGTTGCCGCTGCTCAGGCGCGCGGATGATGCTGTTGATGTAACTGACGCAGGCGCTCAGTCGCCACGTGCGTGTAAATCTGGGTGGTCGACAGGTCGCTGTGCCCCAGCAACATCTGTACGACGCGTAAATCGGCACCATGGTTCAGTAAATGTGTGGCAAATGCGTGGCGCAGCACGTGCGGTGACAGCTTTTCGCTGTCGATGCCGGCAAGGGTGGCATAGTGTTTGATGCGATGCCAGAAGGTCTGGCGTGTCATCTGCTGCGCGCGGTTGCTGGGGAACAGCACGTCAATGGTCTGTCCGTTCAGCAGCCAGGGCCGCCCGTGTTCCATATAGTGCTCCAGCCAGTAAATGGCTTCTTCACCTAATGGCACCAGCCGCTCTTTATTGCCTTTACCGATGACGCGCACCACGCCCTGACGCAGGCTGACATCACTCAACGTCAGACCGACCAGCTCAGAGACGCGCAGCCCGGTAGCGTACAGCAGCTCCAGCATCGCTTTGTCACGCAGTTCGAGCGGTATGTCCGTTGCCGGGGCCTGTAACAGGCGCTCGACCTGATTTTCTGACAGGTCTTTTGGCAGGCGCTGCGGCAATTTCGGCGCTGATAACAGCGCGCTGGGATCGTCACTGCGCAGCTTTTCGCGGTACAGATACTGAAACAGACGGCGCATTGCGCTCAGGGTACGCGCTGAGCTGGTGGCTTTGTAACCGCCCTCAATCCGCTCAGCCAGAAACTGCTGTAAATCAGCGGCTTCCAGCGTCAGCAGCGTGCGCTCATGGTGGTGCAGCCAGGCAGTGAGCGTCTGCAAATCCTGACGATAGGACGCCAGCGTGTTCTGCGCCAGATTGCGCTCAATCCAGAGCGCGTCGAGAAACTGTTCTATCAGATCGCTGTCCTGCACTGTTGCCCCTCGCCGTGTGAAATCGTGCTCATTATGCCTGAAACTGGCCTGCTTCTGGTACAATTGCGCCAGAGTGAGTTTCAGTCAGAGCATTAATTGCATGAATATCGGTCTGTTTTACGGTTCCAGTACCTGTTACACCGAGATGACGGCGGAGAAAATCCGCGACTTTATCGGTGAAGAATTAGTCACGCTGCATAACCTGAAAGATGACGATCCGTCGCTGATGGAGCAGTACGATTTACTGATTCTCGGTATTCCGACCTGGGATTTCGGCGAACTGCAGGAGGACTGGGAAGCGGTGTGGCAACAGCTGCCGGCGCTCAACCTGCAGGGCAAAATTGTGGCGCTGTACGGCATGGGCGACCAGGTCGAGTACAGCGAATGGTTCCTTGATGCGCTGGGTATGTTGCACGAACTGCTGCTGCCGATGGGCGTGCAGTTTGTCGGTTACTGGCCGCTCGACGGCTACCAGTTCACCAGCAAAAAACCGCTGACCGCCGATGGTCAGCAGTTTGTCGGTCTGGCGCTCGACGACGTTAATCAGTTTGAGCTGAGCGAAGCGCGCGTCGAGCAGTGGTGCGAACAGATTCTGACCGAAACCGCCGCGCTGCTTTAATGCGGCGTCGCGCCATCCAGTAAAAAACAGCGGGCGCGTAACGCGCGCCACGCGTCGGGCGGCATACTGTCGTGCAGCAGCCACAGCCGCCAGCGCTGCCCGCGACGGTTACGCAGCACCAGCAACACGCCCCACGGTAGCCAGTCCGGCTGCCGTTGCGCCTGCCAGCGTTCACCGCGCCAGTACCAGTCCCCCTTGTCATCCAGCATGATCGCTCCGCAGCGCTGCTGCAGGCGACACGCGTTACGCCAGCACTGCAGTGTCAGCAGGATCACTACCGCGATCTGAACCCAGGCCCAGCCCGCCGGCCAGCGACAGCTCAGCAACAGCGCGCCACACAGCCCGAACAGCGTCACATTCAGCACCCGCGCGCTGCGTGACGCGTGCAGATTACATTGCCACCGGCCCGCGTTCACGGTTGCGCTGCTGAATCAGTTTCACCATGCGTTTGAACTCGGGATCGGCCGGTTCGCCGTGGTTCATCATCCAGTTAAACAGGTCCGGATCGTCGCTCTTCAGCAGCGCGACAAACACCTGTTTGTCGCTGTCGCTCAGCGAATCATACTCATATTTAAAGAACGGCATGATCGAGACATCCAGCTCCAGCATGCCGCGACGGCATGCCCACTGGACGCGCGCTTTGTCATGAATATCCATGTGTCTTCTTCCACAGCTGATAACAGTGGCGCTCAGTGTACCTGCTTTTTCGCCGCGCTGCAGGCGTGCAACCCGACGCTGCACGCGGTGACGCACAGCAATGCCACCGGTTACAGAGTTATCACGCGATTTGTGCGCCAGATTCCGCAAACAGGTTGCAATGGCGCACTGCTCTTTTAACATTGGTAAGCATATTACTGAATAAACCTTATTGATCAGGACGGACTCATGCCGATTTTCACCCTTCCGCCTCGCCAGCCCGCTGCGGCGTCGCGCCTGCCTTTAACGCTAATGTCGCTCGAAGAGTGGGCGCTGGTATCGGTGCAGGGCAAAGACAGCACCTCTTATCTGCAGGGTCAACTGACGCTGGACGTGGCGGCGCTGGACGCAGCGCAGCATCGCCCGGCGGCGCACTGCGATGCCAAAGGCAAAATGTGGAGCAATCTGCGTCTGTTCCATCGCGGAGAAGGTTATACCTACCTGGTGCGCCGCAATCTGCGCGAGCAGCAGGTGACCGAACTGAAGAAGTATGCGGTGTTCGCCAAAGTGACCATTGCGGCCGATGATGACGCGGTCCTGCTCGGCGTTGCCGGTTTTCAGGCGCGCGCCGCGCTGGCTAACGTTTTCACCACGCTGCCGGATGCCACAACCCCAGTGGTGCAGCAGGATGACACTACCCTGCTGTGGTTCGCCGAACCAGCCGAGCGTTTTCTGCTGGTCACCACACCGGCGCAGGCCGAAGTGCTGCAGCAGAAGCTGGCCGGGGAAGCGCAGCTGAATGACAGCACGCAGTGGCTGGCGCTGGATATTGCGGCGGGCGTGCCGGTGATCGACAGCGCCACCACGGCGCAGCTGATTCCGCAGGCCACCAACCTGCAGGCGCTGGATGCCATCAGCTTCAAAAAAGGCTGTTATACCGGCCAGGAGATGGTGGCGCGCGCCAAATTCCGCGGCGCCAACAAACGTGCGCTCTACTGGCTGGCGGGCAGCGCCAGCAAAGTACCGGACGCAGCCAGTTCGCTGGAGTTGCAGATGGGCGACAAATGGCGTCGCACCGGCACGGTGCTGAGCGGCGTACAGCTGGATGATGGCAGCGTGTGGGTGCAGGCGGTGCTGAACAACGATCTGGAGCCGGACAGCGTGCTGCGCGTTGAAGGCGATGAAAGCGGGAAGCTGACCATTCAGCCGCTGCCCTATTCGCTGGAAGAGTAACGGTTACGGCTGATATGCCTCAGGGTCGCCATCAGTGGCGACCCTTGCCTTGTTACATTACGTAAAAATAGATGGCGCAAAAGTGCAGCACGCTGCCGCCCAGCACGAAACCGTGCCAGATGGCATGATTGTACGGGATACGGCGCGACACATAGAAAATCACCCCGAGCGAATAGACAATCCCGCCCGCCGCCAGCAGCCAGACGCCGCCGGCCGACAGTTTGGTTGCCAGCTGATAAATCACCACCAGTGACAGCCAGCCCATGCTGAGATAGGTCACCAGCGACAGCACTTTAAAGCGATGCGCAATGGTCAGCTTAAAGATGATGCCCGCCAGCGCCAGACTCCAGATCACCACCATCAATCCCTGCGCCAGCGGCGATTGCAGCCCGACCAGCAGAAACGGCGTGTAAGTCCCGGCGATCAGCAAATAGATGGCGCAGTGGTCAAATTTCTTCAGCCAGTATTTGGCGCGCTGGTGCGGAATGGCGTGATACAGCGTCGAGGCGAGGAACAGCAAAATCATGCTGCCGCCGTACAGGCTATAGCTGGTAATGGCAGTGATATTCGCCTGCATTTCAACGGCCTGGGTCAACAGCAACACCAGCCCCACGATGCCAAACACACAGCCCAGGCCGTGGCTGATGCTGTTGGCGATCTCTTCGGCCAGTGAATAGCCCTGGGCAATAAGTCGGTTCTGTACCATGGCATCGGATTCCTGAACATCGTAACGAAAGTTGTGCTTTTTCTGTGCACCAGAGTAGCGAAGAACAATTTCAGAGTACACATGTACGCTAAAATTATTCTGTGAAGAGGTGTGACAACCCAGCGGCAAACCAATCTGTTACACTGAGGCTTCTTTTTGCCGTGAGCGCCGCCCGAATGTTTTCACACAGCGACCTGTCCCGTTTGAATGACCTTGAGATGCAGGTTTATCACTTCATCATCAAACACCGGGAAAGTGTCAGTTATATGACCATCCGCGAACTGGCGGCGCAGGCGGGCGTCTCGACCACCACGGTGCTGCGCTTCTGCCGCAAAATGCACTGTGACGGCTGGTCAGAATTTCGCATCCGTTTTCGCCTGGCGCAGGAGCAAAGCGCGCCGGTGCTGCTTCCCTCCGGCGTCGGAGAAATGCTGAGCTTTTTTAAAAGCATCAACAACGCAGAATTTGATCAGCAGATTGCCACCGCAGCGCAAATGATCATTGAGGCTGAGCACATTTTCTTTATTGGTGCCGGTACTTCAGGCAGTCTCGGCAAATATGGTGCACGCTATTTTTCTAATATTGGTAAATTCAGTCATCACATCGATGATCCTTATTACCCGGTGAGTAAGAGCGCCTGGGAAAATGCGCTGGCGATTATTTTATCCGTCTCTGGCGAAACCGAAGAGATCCTGCGCTTTGCCAGTCAGTTCAGTCTGCATCACTGTAAAATCATCTCCATCACCAATCACGACAACTGCTCGCTGGCGAAAATGGCGGATTTCAATCTCTCCTATCATGTGCCGCAGGAGAAACTGCCTGACCGCTACGATATTACCACCCAGGTACCGGTCATTTATATTCTGGAGACGCTGGGCCGTTATATTGCCCGCCTCACGCAAGTATAAAACAGCCTGTTTTTTGGCGGTAACAAGTCACATTTCCGCGCCGGTGTTATAGCGTGACTTTGCTATTTCAGTTGTTACACTGCGGGCAGTGTTATTTTCGCCAACAGCGTGACGAGGTATTGAAATGAATGAAGGATTGCAGTTACCCAACGGATTTCTCTGGGGCGGCGCGGTGGCAGCCCATCAGGTTGAGGGCGGCTGGGATCAGGGCGGCAAAGGCGTCAGCATCGCCGATGTTCTCACCGGCGGGGCACACGGCGTTGATCGCGTCATCACGCCCGGCGTCCAGCCCGGCCAGCACTATCCCAACCATCAGGCGGTGGAATTCTATTCACACTACAAACAGGACGTGGCGCTGTTTGCTGAGATGGGTTTCAAATGCTTCCGCACCTCGATTGCCTGGACGCGCATTTTCCCCAACGGCGATGAACTGCAGCCCAATGAAGCCGGCCTGCAATTTTACGATGACCTGTTTGATGAACTGCTGAAATATGGCATCGAACCGGTGATCACCCTGTCGCACTTTGAGATGCCTTATCATCTGGTTAAAGAGTACGGCGGCTGGGCCAGTCGCAAAGTGGTCGATTTCTTTGTGCGCTTCAGTGACGTGGTGATGACGCGCTATCGCCATAAGGTGAAGTACTGGATGACCTTCAATGAAATCAATAACCAGCGCAACTGGCAGTATCCGCTGTTCGGCTACTGCTGCTCCGGCGTGGTGTTCACCGAGCATGAAAAACCGGAACAGACGATGTATCAGGTGATGCATCACCAGTTCGTTGCCAGTGCCAAAGTGGTGAAGCGTGGCCACGAAATCAACCCGGATTTCCAGATTGGCTGCATGATCGCCATGGTGCCGGTCTATCCGTTCTCCTGCCATCCGGACGATGTGATGCGCGCACAGGAGTCAATGCATCAGCGCTACGTGTTCAGCGATGTGCAGATGCGCGGCGCGTATCCGGCTTATACGCTGAAAGAGTGGGCGCGCAAAGGCTATCACATTGAGATGGAAGCCGATGACGCCGAAACGCTGCGTCAGGGCTGCTGCGATTACATCGGTTTCAGCTACTACATGAGCAATGCGGTGGACACCAAAGCCAGCGGCGTCGACGACCCGATCACCGGCTTCGACGGCGTGGTGCCTAATCCGCACGTCAAAGCGTCCGACTGGGGCTGGCAGATTGACCCGGTCGGCCTGCGCTACGTGCTGAACGCGCTGTATGAGCGCTATCAGAAGCCGCTGTTTATTGTTGAGAACGGCTTTGGTGCCATTGATAAAGCCAATGCCCAGGGCGTGATCGAAGATGACTACCGCATTGATTATCTGCGTGCGCACATCGAAGAGATGAAAAAAGCGGTGGCGCTGGATGGCGTTGATCTGCTGGGTTATACGCCGTGGGGCTGCATCGACTGCGTCTCCTTTACCACCGGCCAGTACAGCAAGCGCTACGGCTTTATCCACGTCGATAAAAACGATGACGGCAGCGGCAGCTTTGCCCGCTCGAAGAAGAAGAGTTTCGCCTGGTATCAGCAGGTGATTGCCAGCAATGGTGAAGTGCTGTAACCGCTAATGGCACGCGACGTATAGATGTGCGCCGCGCGCAGACAGGCTGTGACGTGCGGCTTAACGGCCGCCTGATGCATCAATAAAGCTGCCGGTGACGTAGGAAGCGGCGTCACTGGCCAGCCAGGCGATGGCGGCTGCGATCTCCTCCGCCTGACCGCCGCGCTGCATCGGCAGCGATGCCGCGAGACGATCAACGCGCCCCGGCTCGCCGCCGTCGGCATGCATATCGGTGTAGATCAGCCCTGGCCGCACGCTGTTGACGCGAATCCCCTGCGCCGCCACTTCCAGTGACAATCCTCTGGTCAGCGTGTCCATCGCGCCTTTCGACGCCGCATAATCGACATACTCATTGGGCGAGCCGGTACGCGCGGCCGCTGACGAGACGTTAACAATGGCGCCGCCCTGGCCGCCGTGTGCGGTGCTCATGCGTTTTACCGCTTCGCGGCAGCAGATAAACGTGCCGGTGACGTTAGTTGCCAGCACGCGCTGAATGCGCGCAGCATCCAGATCCTCAACACGGCACTGGGAGAAGAGAATACCGGCGTTATTCACCAGCACGCGCAGCGCGCCCGGCTGCTGATCCAGCTGGCGGAACATGCGCACCACCTGCGCTTCATCGGCAATATCCGCCTGTAAGGCAAACGCGCTGCCGCCCTGCGCTTCGATATCTGCTACTACCTGCAACGCTTCTGCTTCGCGCTGCCGGAAATTGATTGCCACGCGATAACCTGCCTGCGCCAGCAGCAGCGATGTTGCCCGTCCAATTCCGCGGCTACCGCCGGTGACCAGTGCCAGATCCATATGCTTCTCCCATAAAAAAAGGCCGACAAATCGGCCTTGAGTATTACTGAAGGGTTTGGATTATGCCTGCTGATTACTGGTATTCGCTCATCGGAACGCATGAACAGAACACATTGCGATCGCCAAACACATCGTCGAGACGCTTAACGGTCGGCCAGTATTTGTTGGCGCTGCCGGCCGGGAAGACCGCCAGCTCGCGGCTGTACGGATGAGTCCAGTCGCCGACGATTTCCATCTGGGTATGCGGTGCATTCACCAGCGGGTTGTCGTCAGCCGGCCATTCACCGTCGGCTACGCGATCGATTTCCATGCGGATCGCCAGCATCGCGTCAATAAAGCGGTCCAGCTCGATTTTGCTCTCGGATTCGGTCGGCTCGACCATCAGCGTGCCGGCGACCGGGAACGACATGGTCGGCGCATGGAAACCATAGTCGATCAGGCGTTTCGCGATATCCAGCTCGCTGATGCCGGTCTGCTCTTTCAGCGGACGAATATCGAGAATGCACTCATGCGCCACGCGGCCGTCGCGGCCGGCGTACAGAATCGGGTACGCCGACTGCAGCCGGCTGGCGATGTAGTTGGCGTTGAGAATCGCCACCGAGCTGGCCTGCTTCAGCCCTTCGGCACCCATCATGCGAATGTACATCCAGCTAATGGGCAGAATAGATGCGCTGCCGAACGGCGCCGCAGAAACCGCGCCCTGCTGGGTCAGCACGCCGTCAATCTGCACCACGCTGTGGCCCGGTACGAATGGCGCCAGATGCGCCTTCACCCCGATCGGCCCCATGCCCGGACCGCCACCGCCGTGCGGAATGCAGAAGGTTTTGTGCAGGTTGAGATGCGACACGTCAGCGCCAATGTAGCCAGGCGTGGTGATCCCGACCTGCGCGTTCATGTTTGCGCCGTCGAGGTACACCTGGCCGCCGTACTGATGCACGATCTGGCACACTTCGCGAATGGTCTCTTCGTAGACGCCGTGCGTCGACGGGTAGGTCACCATGATGCACGACAGCGCGTCACCGGCCTGCGCCGCTTTTTCACGCAGATCGCCGAGATCGATGTTGCCCTGCTTATCACAGGCCACCACCACCACCGCCATGCCCGCCATCTGCGCGGACGCCGGGTTGGTGCCATGCGCCGAGCTCGGGATCAGACAGATTGTGCGGCCCGCTTCATTACGGCTCTCATGATAGCGACGGATGGCCAGCAGACCGGCATATTCGCCCTGCGCCCCAGAGTTCGGCTGCATGCACAGCGCATCGTAACCGGTGAGCTGGACCAGCCACTGGGACAGCTGACCGATCATCTGCAGATAACCGCTCGCCTGCTCTGCCGGGCAGAACGGGTGCAGTTCAGCAAATTCCGGCCAGGTGATCGGAATCATTTCGGCGGCGGCATTCAGTTTCATGGTGCATGAGCCGAGCGGGATCATCGCCTGATTCAGCGCCAGATCCTTTTTCTCCAGGCTGTGCATGTAGCGCATCATCTCAGTTTCGCTGTGATGACGGTTGAACACCGGATGGGTAAGGAATTCGCTGGTACGCTGCTGGCCTGCCGGAATAGCGCTGTTTTCCGCCGCCACCGCGGCGTCCAGCGCCTCGATATCCTGACCGTGCGCGTCACCCAGCAGAATGGCAAACAGCGCCAGCACGTCTTCACGCGTGGTGGTTTCATCCAGCGTGATACCAACCGCATTGAGGATATCGCTGCGCAGATTGACGCCGAAGCTCAGCGCACGGTTCAGCACCGCCGCTTTGTCCGCGACTTCAACGGTCAGCGTATCGAACCAGCTGTGATGGCGCAGCTTCAGGCCGCCGTTTTGCAGGCCTGCTGCCAGAATCGAGGTCAGACGGTGAATGCGCGAGGCAATGCGTTTCAGTCCGGCCGGGCCATGGTAAACCGCGTACAGGCCGGCGATATTCGCCAGCAGCACCTGTGAGGTACAGATGTTGGAGTTGGCTTTCTCACGGCGGATATGCTGTTCGCGCGTCTGCATCGCCATGCGCAGCGCGGTGTTACCGGCGGCATCGCGTGACACACCGATGATACGGCCCGGCATGGAGCGCTTGTGCTCATCACGGCTGGCAAAGAAGGCCGCGTGCGGACCGCCGTAGCCCATCGGTACGCCAAAGCGCTGGGCGGAACCAAAGACGATATCAGCACCCTGTTTGCCCGGCGCTTCCAGCTGCACCAGCGCCATGAAATCCGCCGCCACGCTCACCACCACTTTGCGGCTTTTCAGCTCAGCAATCAGTTCACGGTAGTCGTGCACTTCTCCGCTGGTACCGACCTGCTGCAGCAGCACGCCAAACAGATCGTCGTGCTCGCGGGCTTTTTCGGCGCGATCAATAATCAGCTCAAAGCCAAAGGTTTCGGCGCGGGTGCGCACCACATCCAGCGTTTGCGGATGGATGTCATCGGCGATAAAGAATTTGGTCGCGTTTTTCAGCTTGCTGACGCGTTTAGCCATCGCCATCGCTTCGGCGGCCGCGGTGGCTTCATCCAGCAGTGAAGCTGAAGCGATATCCAGCCCGGTGAGATCGAGCGTCAGGGTCTGGAAATTAAGCAGCGCTTCCAGACGGCCCTGCGACACTTCCGGCTGATACGGCGTGTACGCCGTGTACCAGCCCGGGTTTTCCAGCATGTTGCGCAGAATCACCGGCGGGGTGATCACGGCACTGTAACCCATTCCAATCCAGGATTTGTAACGCTGATTCTGGCTGGCAATCGCTTTCAGCTCTGCCAGCGCCTGCTGTTCAGTCGCGGCATCGCCTACCGCCGGCGGGCCTGGCAGCTGGATATCAGCAGGCACAATTGAAGCGATCAGCGAAGCCAGCGAGCTGGCACCAATCGCTTCCAGCATGGTGGCCTGCTGCGCGGCATCAGGACCGATATGGCGCTCAATAAAAGCACCGTTATGTTCGAGCTGGCTGAGAGTCTGGGTCATTTACAGTACATCCTGAATCGGGCTGGGTGACAAAATGGCATTAAATCAGGCAGATAAAAAAGAAGGCGCCGCAGTGCAGCACCTTCAGAGACTACCGGTTACTCGTCGATGGACTTTTTATAGGCCTCGGCATCGAGCATCGCGTCGAGCTCGGACTCGTCGCTGGCTTTGATGCGGAACAGCCAGCCGGCGGCGTACGGTTCGCTGTTCACCAGCTCCGGGGCATCGCCCAGCTCTTCGTTGACCGCCACGATTTCACCGCTCAGCGGGGCATAGATATCCGATGCCGCTTTCACGGATTCGGCTACCGCACAGTCGTCACCGACGGCAAAGCTGGCGCCCACGTCAGGCAGGTCGACAAACACCATGTCGCCCAGCAGTTCCTGCGCGTGTTCGGTGATGCCCACGGTAAACGTACCGTCAGCTTCTTTACGCACCCACTCGTGGCTATCACGGTACTTCAATTCATTTGGCACATTGCTCATCGCCATTTCTCCTGAAAAAAAATTACTGAGCGACCGGCTTGCCGGCGCGAACAAAAATAGGTTTAGTCACTTTCACCGGCATTTCACGATTGCGGATTTCAACAATCGCCTGCTCACCGATACTGGCCGGCACGCGCGCCAGCGCAATGCTATAGCCCAGCGTTGGCGAGAAGGAGCCGCTGGTAATGATGCCCTGCTGCGGCTGGCCCTGCGCATCGGTAAAGCGCACCGTCAGACCGTTACGCAGCACGCCTTTTTCGGTCATCACCAGCCCGACCAGTTTTTCCGTGCCGTTCTCGCGCTGCGCTTCCAGCGCTTCACGGCCAATGAAATCACGGTCGCCGGGCTCCCAGCTGATGGTCCAGCCCATGTTGGCGGCCAGCGGCGAAACGCCTTCATCCATCTCCTGACCATACAGATTCATGCCAGCTTCGAGACGCAGCGTATCGCGTGCGCCCAGTCCGGCTGGTTTCACGCCCGCGGCCAGCAGCTGCTGCCAGAAATCTGCGGCCTGAGCGGCAGGCAGGGCGATTTCATAACCGGCTTCACCGGTATAACCGGTCGTGGCGATAAACAGATCGCCGGCCTGTACGCCAAAGAACGGCTTCATGCCTGCAACCGCGTCACGCTGTGCCGCGCTAAACAGGCTCTGTGCTTTTTGCTGCGCGTTCGGTCCCTGTACGGCGATCAGCGCCAGATCGTCACGCTCGGTGAGCGCAACCCCAAACGGCTGCGCATGCTCAGCGATCCACGCCAGATCCTTCTCGCGCGTGGCGGAGTTGACCACCAGGCGGAAGAAATCTTCGCTCATAAAGTAAACAATTAAATCATCAATGACGCCAGCTGAAGCATTCAGCATGCCGGTATAGAGGGCTTTGCCGGGCTGAGTCAGTTTGGCGACGTCGTTGGCCAGCAGGTAACGCAGAAATTCACGGGTGCGCGCGCCGTGCAGATCGACAATGGTCATGTGGGAAACGTCAAACATTCCGGCATCGTTGCGCACCGCATGGTGCTCATCCATTTGCGAGCCGTAGTGCAGCGGCATCATCCAGCCGTGGAAGTCCACCATGCGGGCACCGCAGGCCTGATGCTGTTCGAATAGAGGCGTTTGCTGAGTCATAACCATCCTGTGAAGACAAGTGAGTGTGACGCGCCTGCGCCGTCAGTTTTGAGCGACGCAAACGTTCTCTTTACGCTGAAGTTACCACCGAATCCGGCAATTAACCATAAGGAAAACGAGGGTGAAACCTTATCATCCTTTGTGCTGCCCCGGCAGCTATGCCAGCACATCTCACTGCATTTATGTGATTTACCGCGCATATAATTCACCTGATGCGCAGTAATTCAGCCGAATAATGGAAGCTGTACCGCAGACAAGGGAAATGGTTCGGGGACGAAAAGCATTTAGGATTAGTTAAAGTAATGCGAATTGAGGCCTGAAATTAGAATAAATCAAATGAAGGGCAATTTAGGTGCAGCGATGCACAATAATGGTGCCGGGGCGGGTTTTGCAGTGACGTTACCGGGTGCGCACAGGGTCGCGATGGATAGCGACAACGCTGTGCAGTTCGTTGATTCATGAGCGGCAGCCGACTGCCACGCCCATCCTTGAGGGGATCGCGTAACGTCAGTGCAGGAAAAACGGCACCTGAAACGGTGCCGTAATAAGGAGGGTTAGCGGATCCAGCCGGGCAGGTCGTTGAGACCCATGGCCTGCTTCAGCAGTAACGGCTTCACGCCAGGCAGCGTGTCGGCCAGCTTCAGCCCGACGTCGCGCAGCAGTTTTTTCGCCGGATGGTGCCCGGCAAACAGTTCACGGAAACCCTGCATGCCGGCCAGCATCAGCGCTGCGCTGTGCTTGCGGCTGCGTTCATAACGACGCAAATAGAGATGCTGGCCGATATCTTTGCCCTGCTGATGCAGACGGCGGATTTCGCCAATCAGCTCGGCGGCATCCATAAAGCCGAGGTTAACCCCCTGCCCGGCCAGCGGATGGATGGTATGCGCCGCATCGCCCACCAGCGCCAGCCGGTGCGCAGCAAAGTTGCGGGCGTAACGCGCCATCAGCGGGAAGGTTTTCCGTTCGCTTTCCACCTGGCACAGACCAAGGCGCATATCGAATGCCACCGACAACTGCTGGTTAAACAGCGCTTCCGGCATGGATTGCAGTCGCGCCGCTTCCTGCGGTGACAGCGACCAGACGATGGAACACAGGTGCGGATCCTGCATCGGCAGGAAGGCCAGAATGCCGTCGCCGTGGAACACCTGGCGCGCAATGGCATCGTGCGGCATATCGGTGCGTACGTTGGCCACCAGCGCGTGATGTTCGTAATCCCAGAAGGTAATCGGGATATCCGCTTTGTCACGCAGCCACGAGTTGGCCCCGTCCGCAGCAATCAGCAGGCGCGCGCTCATCATGCTGCCGTCCTGCAGGGTAATAAAGGCTTCGTTATCGCCAAACGCCACCTGCTGCAGCTGAGCCGGCGCAATCAGCGTCACGTCGCTACACTGGCTGGCGCGCTGCCACAGCGCACTGTGAATCACTTCGTTTTCAATGATATGTCCGAGGTGCGACAGCCCCTGCTGCTCGTCATCAAAGCTGATCGAGCCAAAGCTGTCCAGATCCCACACTTCCATGCCGTGATACGCGCTGGCGCGCAGCGCGAGGATGGTGGACCAGACATCGAGTTTTTGCAGCAGACGCTCGCTGGCGGCGTTGATGGCCGAGACGCGAACCGACGCTGGCGCCGCCGCATCAAATTGTGGCTCAGGCGCTTTTTCCAGCACCGCAACGCGCAGGCCGCTGCCCTGTAAGCCACAGGCCACCGCCAGACCGACCATGCCGCCACCGGCAATCGCCACATCAAATGTTTGCATTGCTGCCCCTTAATTCATGCTTAACGCTTAACCCAGCCGAGCGTGCGCACGGCAAGTGGGTTTCGCAGCCATGGCAGGTGGTCCATTGCCACCAGCCCAAGATTTCGTCCTGCCACCAGCGGGGCATAACGGTTGGCGAACAGCCGCACCAGACCGTCGGTGACGCCAATGGTCGCCGCGCGATCCGGCTGGCGGCGCGCAGCAAAATGGTGCAACACCGCGTGGCTGCCCGGATCCTGCTGGTGACGATGCGCCGCCGCAAGGGTTTCCGCCAGTGACATCACATCGCGCAGTCCGAGGTTAAAGCCCTGCCCGGCGATCGGATGCAGCGTTTGCGCCGCATTGCCAACCAGCGCCAGCCGGTGCGTCACCTGACGCTCTGCGGTCTGCAGCGCCAGCGGATAGATTTCGCGCTGGCCGGCGTGAGTAAAGCGCCCCAGCCGCCAGCCAAAGGCGCGCTGTAATTCATGCAGGAAGGTGGCATCGTCCCACTGCTTAACCGTGGCTTCGGCGGCCGCCGGATGACACCACACCAGCGACAGACGGTTGCCGGACATCGGCAGCAGCGCCAGCGGGCCATGCTGCGTGAAGCGCTCAAACGCGCGGCCCTGATGCGGTAACTGCGTCGCGACATTGGCAATCACCGCCAGCTGCTGGTAGTCGTCGCGCTGCCAGCGAATGCCGCAGGATGCCGCCAGCGGCGAGCGTGCGCCGTCAGCGGCCACCAGCAGCGCGCCCTGTAACGTTGCGCCGCTGCTGAGCGTCGCCTGCACGCTATCGGCGCTGCGGGTTACTGAGGTCACGTGATCCGGGCAGCACAGCGTCACGCCGGGTGCCTCACGCAGACGTTTAAACAGGCGCTGTCCCACGTCATACAGCTCGACCACGTTGCCCAATGCCGACAGCTGATAATCCTCAGCCTGCAGCTGAACAAACCCGCTGTGCCCGCGATCGGAGACGTGGATGTGGGTAATCGGCGTGGCGCAATCCGCCAGCGAACGCCACAGGTCAATTTCCGCCAGCTGCTGACAGGTGCCCGCCGCCAGCGCGATGGCGCGCCCGTCAAAGCCCGGGTGCGCGCGGCTGTCCGGCTGGTGACGCTCAATCAGCGTCACCGGCAACTGGCCCTGCGTCAGATGCGAAATCGCCAGTGCCAGCGTGGCGCCGGTCATGCCGCCGCCTGCAATCAGAATACTCATACGCCGCGCGCCGCCGCCATCAGTGCTTCGATCGCCTCAGCGTCTTTTACCACGCTGTCGGTCAGGTTTTCATTACCGTCGGCGGTGATGACGATGTCGTCTTCGATACGGATACCGATGCCACGATACTGCGCCGGCACTTTGGCATCCGGCGCGATATACAGGCCCGGTTCAACGGTGAGCACCATGCCGGGTTCAAGCAGGCGGTCGCGGCTGGGCGTGCCGTAGTGGCCGACGTCGTGCACGTCCAGCCCCAGCCAGTGACCAAGGCCGTGCATAAAGAACGGACGGTGCGCCTGCTCTTCAAACAGCGTATCGATATTGCCTTCCAGAATGCCCAGATCGACCAGACCGGTGATCATGATACGCACCACTTCGTCATTGACTTCATGGATGCTGATGCCCGGGCGGAACATCGACAGCGCCTTATACAGCGAGGCGAGCACGATGTCGTAGATCTCGCGCTGCGGCTGGCTGAATTTACCGTTAACAGGGAAGGTGCGGGTGATATCGCCAGCGTAGCCATGGAATTCGCAACCGGCATCAATCAGCACCAGATCGCCGTCGCGCATTTCGCTTTCGTTTTCGGTGTAGTGCAGAATGCAGCCGTTCTCACCGGAGCCCACAATGGTGTTGTAAGACGGAAAGCGCGCGCCATGGCGGGTGAATTCGTGATGGATTTCGCCTTCCAGCTGATACTCAAACATGCCGGGACGGCACGCCTGCATCGCACGGGTATGTGCCAGCGCGCTAATTTTTCCTGCGCGGCGCAGAATGGCGATCTCGTCTTCGCTTTTAAACAGGCGCATCTCATGCACCCAGGGACGCCAGTCGGTCAGCGTCGCCGGCGCGCTGAGGTTTTGCCGGAAACCACGGCGCAGTTTCTCCAGCGCGCTGAACACCAGCGTATCCGCTTCCGCGTATTCACCCTGTGCGTGATAGACCACGTCGAGTCCGTTGAGCAGCTGGTGCAGCTGCTCGTCAATCGCATCCCACGGCAGCGCGCGGTCAACGCCCAGCTTCGCCGGTGCGGCTTCCTGACCAAGCCGACGCCCGAACCAGATCTCCGCCGTCAGGTCGCGTACGCGGTTAAACAGCACGCTGTGGTTATGATTGTCATCGCTCTTGATTAAAACCAGCAGCGCCTGCGGCTCGTTGAAGCCGGTGAAGTACCAGAAGTCGCTGTTCTGGCGAAAGGGATATTCGGTGTCGTTGCTGCGCGTCACTTCAGGTGCAGCAAAAATCAAAGCCGCGCTGCCAGGCGCCATGCGGGCGATCAGCGCCTGACGACGTTGCCGGAAGGTTTCCAGTGTAATCATATTTGCACTCCCTGTAGAAAACGGGCAGCGACCTGCCCACGATGACGCGCTTAGTGTAGCGTAGGTTTTTGCACTTCCGGTGCGGTCGGCGTGCGTGGCCGGGTGAAGGTGTCATGGCACAGCAGCGCGGCAACGCGCACGTACTCAATCACCTCTTCCAGCGACTGTTCGAGCTCTTCCTGATCTTCATCTTCATCGTAGCCAAGTTGCGCAATGGTGCGCAGATCGTCAATCGCTTCGCCGGTCTCACCGGTCACTTTGTCCAGCTTCGGCTGCGTCACGCCCAGGCCCAGCAGGAAGTGATTGACCCAGCCGGCCAGCGCGTCAGCACGATCGAACACCGTGATGTCATCCTCATCCGGCAGCATCAGCTGGAACAGGAAACCCTCTTCATCCAGCGTGTTGACCAGGTTTTCATGCAGCGCCTGTAGCGGCTGCGACAGGCTTTGCGAGAACGCCATGCCCTCGTTAGTCAGGTCGTGCACCAGGGTTTTCCAACTGCTGTCCTGATTGCCGCCGCACAGAATGCCACACAGCAGTCCGTGCATCTCGGCGGGCGTCATGCCTACGCCCTGCTGGGAAAGTGCCGCGGCCAGCGCGTTGTAAGTGGGTGTTGCGTTCTGTAAAGACATAAGCTTTGGTCGTCGTTGGCAGAATAAGTTCGTGTTATGCTACCACCAGGTGCCTCAGGGTTTCCAGAAAAGGGGTTGTAACTTATCACGCGGGTCTATATAGTTGCGCACCTCCCAACCCATTGACAGGTAAGGGAGATGCGAACGAAGTAATCAGTCAGGATGGTGGCATGTCTGCACAACCGGTAGATATTCAGATTTTTGGTCGTTCATTGAGAGTGAATTGTCCGCCTGAACAGCAAGATGCGCTGAATCTGGCCGCAGAGGATCTCAATCAACGGTTGCAAGATTTAAAAGTTCGCACTAGAGTCACAAATACAGAGCAGCTGGTGTTCATCGCCGCGTTAAACATTTGCCACGAGCTGGCACAAGAGAAAGGTAAAACGCGCGATTACGCAGCCAATATGGAACAACGTATCCGTATGCTGCAGCAGACCATTGAGCAGGCATTAGTTGAGCAAGGTCGCATAACTGAACGTCAGGGCCCTAAATTCGAATAACACTTCATGGTACTCGTGTTAGAGTAACGGTGAAGTCAATTTTCTCTGAGATGTTTGCAAGCGGGCCAGTCCCCTGAGCCGATATTTCATACCAACAGAGTGTGACGCTCTGTAACCTGTGAGCATGCTCGGTCCGTCCGAGAAGCCTGATGGTTACGACGGCATACTCACCTTGAACCAAGGGTTCAAGGGTTACAGCCTGCGGCGGCATCTCGGAGATCTCCTCTTAGTTCCACCCTGTTATTCCCGGTGTGATAATGTGGCTATCAACAGCCTTATCAGCCGGGGACATCATGCCAGCACTCTCTCTTCTCGACCGACAGGATATTCGTCAGCATGTGCGCCATCTGCGCCGCAACCTTACGCCTGAGCAACAGGTTGAAGCCGCCGATCTGCTGGCTGAACATGCCATCAATTTTGCCCCGCTAGCCAGCGCACAACGCATCGCGCTGTTTCTCTCCGTTGATGGCGAAATCAATACCCGACCGCTGATTGCCAAACTGTGGCAGCAAAAGAAGCAGGTCTTTCTGCCGGTGCTGCACCCGTTTGCGCCCGGTCACCTGCTTTTTTTGCGTTACACGCCAGAAACCCCGCTGCGACCTAACAAGCTGCGCATCCCTGAGCCGCCGCTGGATATTACGCAGCTGGCGACGCTCGATCAGCTGGATGTGATGCTGGTACCGCTGGTGGCATTTGACGCGCAGGGACAACGCTTAGGCATGGGCGGGGGTTTTTACGATCGCACCCTACAGCACTGGCAGCAGCATGGCTTTTTACCGCTGGGTATTGCGCACGACTGCCAGCGCGTGGATGCGCTGCCGGTGGCGGCCTGGGATGTGCCATTGCCGGCGATTCTCACGCCGTCAAAGCTGTGGCAGTGGGAAACGCTGGCGGGATAAAGACAGGGCGCCCAGCGGCGCCCTGCGCTGTCAGTACAGCAGACGGGCGCGAATAGTGCCCGGAATCGCCTTCATCAGTTGCAGCGCTTTTTCCGCCACATCCTCTTCGGCATCAATATCGATAACCACATAACCCATCACTGGCGAGGTTTGCAGATACTGAGCGGCAATGTTGATGCCCTGCTCGGCAAAGATCTGGTTGATGGCGGTCAGCACGCCTGGACGGTTTTCATGGATGTGCAGCAGGCGGCTGGCGCTGGCAGCGTGCATCGGTAGCGAGACTTCCGGAAAGTTTACTGCGGAGAGCGTCGAGCCGTTGTCAGAGTACTTGGCCAGCTTGCCAGACACTTCCAGACCGATGTTCTCCTGCGCTTCCTGCGTTGATCCGCCGATGTGCGGCGTCAGGATCACGTTGTCGAATTCGCACAGCGGCGAGTTAAACGGATCGCTGTTGGTTGCAGGTTCAACCGGGAAGACGTCGATGGCCGCACCGGCGAGGTGTTTGCTGGCCAGCGCATTACACAGCGCCGGGATGTCGATCACGGTACCGCGCGCGGCGTTGATCAGCAGCGCACCAGGCTTCATCAGCGCCAGCTCTTCGCTGCCAATCATGTTCTGCGTGGACGGCGTTTCCGGCACGTGCAGGCTGACCACATCACTCATGTTCAGCAGGTCAGAGAGATGGCGCACCTGGGTGGCATTGCCCAGCGGCAGCTTGTTTTCGATATCGTAGAAAAATACGTGCATGCCGAGGCTTTCCGCCAGCACGCCGAGCTGCATCCCGATATGGCCGTAGCCAATGATACCCAGCTTCTTACCACGCGCTTCGTACGAACCGGTGGCGATTTTATTCCAGATGCCGCGGTGTGCTTTGGCGTTGGCTTCCGGAATGCCGCGCAGCATCAGCAGCATTTCGCCGATCACCAGTTCCGCGACCGAACGGGTATTGGAGAACGGGGCGTTGAACACCGGCACGCCGCGTTTCGCTGCCGCGCTGAGATCAACCTGGTTAGTACCAATACAGAAGCAGCCAACCGCCACCAGCTTTTCAGCCGCCGCGAAGATCTCTTCAGTCAGTTGGGTACGGGAACGGATACCAATGAAGTGGGCATCGCGGATGGAGGACTTCAGCGTCTCAGCATCCAGTGCGCCTTTGTGGAACTCGATGTTGGTGTAACCTGCGGCGCGCAGATTATCCAGCGCACTCTGGTGAACGCCTTCCACCAGCAGGAACTTAATCTTGTCTTTTTCCAGTGATACCTTTGCCATTTCCCGACCCTATTCAGAATTCAACGAGGACTACCATAAGGTAGCCTTCTGTCAAAATATCAAAATTTTCCGGCGCGGCAATACAAACGATTGCCTGCACGCCAGCACGCGCCCACGTGCAGACAACACAAATCCACACAAAATCGTGAGATGACGAGAGCGCAAAGTACGAACCTGCTGTTGATTAATCATTTGTGACATAAGTCACCAAATTTCACTGCAGCAAGAAAAGATGTTTTGCGGATGGAAATAACCGGCGCTGGCGGCGCGCCGGTGAGATCAATTGGTGATGGTTTTCACGCCGTCCGGCGTGCCAATCAGCGCGATATCCGCTCCGCGTGCGGCAAACAGCCCCACGGTGACGACACCCGGCAGCGCATTGATGGTTTTTTCCAGCGCAATCGGGTCAAGGATGCGCAGATTATGTACGTCGAGAATAATGTTGCCGTTATCCGTAACCACGTGCTGACGATACTCCGGCAGGCCGCCCAGCTTCACCAGCTCCCGCGCCACATAAGCGCGCGCCATCGGAATCACCTCCACCGGAAGCGGGAAGTTGCCCAGCACATCGACCTGCTTGGACGCATCAGCGATGCAGATAAATTTCTGCGCCACCGCCGCGACAATTTTCTCACGCGTCAACGCTGCGCCGCCGCCCTTGATCATCTGCATCTGTGGATTGATCTCATCAGCCCCGTCGACATACACCGACAGCGCATCCACGTTGTTGAGATCGAACACCGGAATGCCCAGCGATTTGAGCTTTTCGGTTGAGGCTTCCGAACTGGAAACCGCGCCCTCGATCTGATCCCTGATGGTACCAAGCGCGTCAATAAAGTGCGCCGCCGTTGAACCGGTGCCTACGCCAACAATGGTGCCTGGCTGCACGTACTGCAGCGCTGCCCAACCTACCGCTTTTTTCAGTTCATCCTGGGTCATGGTATGTTTAAAACCTGTGCGACATCGAAGTGCGCGTAGTATAAAACAAGGCGCTGTCAAAAAGCGCGGCTGACCGACGTTGGATGTAAGCCTTTGGAAGCCAGCCCGCAAAAACGCGTCGGCCGCACAGCTTCGCCGTTTTATGGCATAGTAGTTTCCACCCTGAACGAGAGAGAACAACAATGAAACGCCCGGATTATCGAACGCTTCAGGCGCTGGATGCTGTGATTCGCGAACGCGGCTTTGAGCGTGCCGCCCAGAAGCTGTGCATCACGCAGTCTGCGGTGTCGCAGCGCATTAAACAGCTGGAAAATTTATTTGGTCAGCCGCTGCTGGTGCGTACCGTGCCGCCGCGCCCGACCGAGCAGGGACAAAAATTGCTGGCGCTGCTGCATCAGGTGGAACTGCTGGAAGAGGAGTGGCTGGGGGATGATAACGGTGGCACCACGCCGCTGCTGCTGTCGCTGGCGGTGAACGCCGACAGTCTTGCTACCTGGCTGCTGCCGGCGCTGAAAGATGTGCTGGCCGACTCGCCGGTGCGCCTGAATCTGCAGGTGGAAGATGAAACCCGCACGCAGGAGCGTTTACGGCGCGGTGAAGTGGTCGGCGCGGTGAGTATCCAGCCGCAGCCGTTGCCAAGTTGCCTGGTGGATCAGCTGGGTGCGCTGGATTATCTGTTCTGCGCCTCGCCGGAGTTTGCCGCGCGCTATTTCCCCAATGGCGTGACGCGCTCGGCGCTGCTGAAAGCCCCGGCGGTGGCGTTTGATCACCTTGACGATATGCATCAGGCCTTTTTGCAGCAGAACTTTGATTTATCGCCGGGCAGCGTGCCGTGCCACATCGTGAACTCGTCAGAGGCTTTTGTGCAGCTGGCGCGTCAGGGATCGGTGTGCTGTATGATTCCGCACCTGCAGATTGAGCGCGAGCTGGCGCAGGGAGAGCTGGTTGATTTGACGCCGGGTCTGTATCAGCGCCGGATGCTGTACTGGCACCGTTTCGCGCCGGAAAGCCGTCTGATGCGCAGCGTGACCGATGCGCTGATTGCCCACGGCCACCGCGTATTGCGCCAGGATGAAGTTGCGGCCTGATCCACATTTTCAGGCTGTATGTTCATCATTTTTCCTGGTGCGCATAAATACGCACCCTACAGTAAACAATTGTGGTTCACGTAGGGTCGCCATTTATGGCGACCAGGAAACGCTAACAGCTTGTGATTACTGCGCCGTATTCGGTTTGATTTCGAATACCACATCCACCTGATCGTCAAAATGGATGCTCTGCTGCTCGTAGGTCTGCTGCGCGGTGGTGTCCGCTGCGGCACCGGCCGCTTTGTACATGCGCGCCATCGGCATCGGCTGGTAGTTAGCCACGTGATAGCGAATGCTGTACACCGGGCCCAGTTTGGCGTTGAAGCCTTCCGCCAGGGCGCTCGCCTGCTGTGTGGCATTGGCAATCGCCGCTTTACGCGCCTGATCTTTGTAGCTGTCCGCGTTAGCCACGCCCAGCTCAACAGAACGAATCTCATTCAGGCCCGACTTCAGCGCGCCGTCCAGCAGCTCATTCAGCTTATCCAGCTGGCGCAGCGTCACTTCCACCTGACGCACCGCACGGTAGCCTTTCAGCACCGATTTACCCTCTTTGGTGTAGTCATACTCCGGCTGGGTGCTGAGATTAGCCGCATCAATATCTTTCTTCTCGATGCCGTTCTTTTGCAGGAAATCAAAATATTGCGCCACGCGGTCGTCAGCCTGTTTTTTTGCATCCGCCGCGTCTTTCGACGAAACATTCACCACGATGGAGAGCGTCGCCATATCCGGACGGGCATCCACGCTGGCCTGTCCTGATGTCACAACGTGCGGTCCGTTCGGCACTTCTCCCGCCTGGACCAGACCGGACAGTGCGCCCGTGCTCATTACGGCGGCCAGCGCCAGTGCTTTCAGTTTCACGAAAGTCCTCCTTGAAGGGTTCAATTTGCAGGTCGCCACTATGGCGAAACCCAAAACACATTACTATGCGTGATGGTCTGAGTTTGAAATTAGCAAAAAGTTCGGCTTTGCTCAGGTTTAACGTATCCGCGATCGCAAATTTATCGCTACAGATTCGCTGAAAAGCGCCGCCTGCGTTTCTATTAAAGAAACACTTCTGCCCCTCGGGAGAGTTGTATTATGACAGAACAGCCACTTAGCCAAAGCGCGGTCAGCGTGCGAGCCGGACGCACACGCTTTATGATGCTGGCACTGGTGTTTATCAACATCATCATTAACTACATGGATCGCACCAACCTGTCGGTGGCCGCCACGCAGATGGCCGGTGAACTGCGCTTCACGCCGCTGGAGATGGGGCTGATCTTCTCGGCGTTCGGCTGGATCTATGCGGCGCTGCAGATTCCCGGCGGATTCCTGATCGATCGTCTCGGCGCGCGGCTGGTATACGGCGCGGGGCTGTTTGCCTGGTCGCTGATCACCGCACTGCACGCTTTTGCCAGCAGCTTCGGCGCGCTGTTCGGTCTGCGCCTCGGCGTGGGTGCTTTCGAAGCGCCGGTGATGCCGGCTAACAATCGGGTGATTTCCAGCTGGTTCCCCGAGCAGGAGCGCGCCAGTGCAATTGGCATCTACTCGTCCGCACAGTTTGTTGGCCTCGCCTGTATGACGCCGCTGCTGTTTCACGTGCAGGCTGCGTTTGGCTGGCGCGGGCTGTTTCTGATTACCGGCGTGGCGGGCATGATTTGGGCGCTGGTGTGGTATCTGCTGTATCGCGAGCCGAACCAGCACAAAGGTGTATCAGAGGCTGAACTTAACTATCTGCGTGACAATGGCGCACTGCTGGAAAATCGCCAGGGCAGCCAGCCGCCGCGTGCACGCTGGGCCGATCTGGCGCAGATGTTTCGCAGCCGCAAGCTGGTCGGCATCTATATTGGCCAGTTCACCATCTCCGCCACCTTCTGGTTTTTCCTCACCTGGTTTCCCACCTATCTGGTGGAGTATCGCCATATGGACTTTATCAAGAGCGGCTATGTGGCGTCGCTGCCTTACTTCGCGGCGTTTTGTGGTGTGCTGCTGGCTGGCTTTGCCTCAGACCGCATGATCCGGCGCGGCGTGTCAGCCAGCGTGGCGCGCAAGCTGCCGGTGATCCTCGGCCTGTTCCTCACGCTGTTCATTTTGGGTGCTAACTACACCGAAGATTCGCGGCTGATCATCCTGTTTATGTCGCTGGCGTTTTTTGGTAATGGCCTCGCGACCATCACCTGGGTGTTTGTTACCGCGCTGGCGCCGCGCCATCTGATCGGTCTGGCCGGCGGCGTATTTAACTTTACCGGCGCGCTGTCATCGATCGTGGTGCCCATCGCCATCGGCGCCCTGATTGACGGCAGTAACTTCGCGCCGGCGCTGGCCTTTATCGCCGTGCTGGCCGCTATTGGCATCTGCAGCTATCTGTTTGTGGTAGGAAAAATTGACCATGTCAGCGCGCGCTGATGAGCCGTTTCGCCAGCGCGTGCAGCTGTTGCAGACGCTGCGCCAGCTGGTCCTCATCGGCCTGCCAGATTTTGGCGAAGGCCAGCGCCGCACGATTGTTATTGATCGGCTGCGCCATACTGATTTCGCCGTCCTCGCGATGCCACACCAGATAATCCCCGGTGCGTTTGCGCGCCAGCAGTGGCGCAATCTGCGCCCACTGTTCGTCACTGAAGCGTGGCCGCAGCACCTCGTCACTCTCCGCCGCCAGCAGCGCGACGCCAATCACCGACTGCCACGCGGGCAGCATGCGGAATCCGGCCAGCGCCTGGCTGGTGCTGGTACGCTCGCCGGGCTCCGAGTGCCAGATGTAGATGACCTGGTCCTCCCACAGCACGCCAAGCGCCACCACGATATCGCGCGGCGCGTGCGCCTCCAGCTGCGGCAGTGCCGAAGCAAACAGCGACGATCCACGAATGGCCTGCGCCGCCAGCGCATGAATGCCCGGGCCCGGCAGGTAGCGCCGGTGTTCATCCTGAATCGTCAGGCCGATGGACGCCATGGTCATCAGCAGACGGTTTACCCGTGTGCTGTTCATCCCCATCTGGCGCGCCAGTTCACGGCCGCCGACCGCTTTGTCACTGGATACCAGATATTGCAGGCAGCGAATTCCGTCAATCAGGCTCTGGTTGGGTTGCGAAGACATAAATCACCTTGTGACGGTAAAAATTCAATCTTAGCAGCCTTCAGGCGGGAGTAACCTCATGATGCAAACTTTCTCTTCTCAGGCCGCGCGTGCCTTTCCGTTGCAGTCATTACACGCCGATGTGCTGGTCGCCGGTGGCGGTCTGGCTGGCGTGTGCGCCGCGCTGGCTGCGGCACGCGCGGGCCAGCAGGTGGTGCTGATTCAGGATCGCCCGGTCCCCGGCGGCAACGCCTCCAGCGAAGTGCGGCTGTGGGCCAACGGCGCGACGTCGCATATGGGTAATAACAACCGCTGGGCGCGTGAAGGCGGCATCATGGGCGAGATCATGGAGGAGAACCTGTGGCGCAACAAAGAGGGCAACCCGGTGCTGTTCGACATGGTGCTGCTGGACATCGTGCAGGCGCAGCCGCGTCTGACGCTGCTGCTCAATACCGTGGTCAGCGACATCGAAAAATCCGCGCAGCGCCTGCAGGCGGTTCAGGCTTTCAACGCCATCAATCAGACCCGCTATCGCGTGACGGCCGACCAGTTTATCGATGCCAGCGGCGACGGCGTGCTCGGCTATCTGGCCGGGGCAGCGCACCGTGTGGGCGCAGAATCACCGCAGGAGTTTGGCGAAAAAATGGCGCCGGGCGAGCAGTTTGGCCACAAGCTCGGCCACTCGATTTATTTTTATACCAAACGCAGCGCGCAGCCGGTGCGCTTTGTACCGCCCTCCTTTGCGCTGAAAGAGATCACCGCCATTCCGCGCTATAAACGCCTGAGCTCCGATCTCAACGGCTGCGATCTGTGGTGGCTTGAGTGGGGCGGCCGGCTGGATACCGTGCATGAAAGCGAAACCATCAAGTGGGAGCTGTGGAAAATTGTCTGGGGCGTGTGGGATTACATCAAAAACTCCGGCGAGTTTGCCGATGCCGACACGCTGACCATTGAATGGGTCGGGCTGATTCCCGGCAAGCGCGAGAGCCGACGCTTTCTCGGCGACACCCTGCTGTGTCAGCAGGATATCATCGCGCAGCGCGACCACTACGATGCGGTGGCCTACGGCGGCTGGTCGATTGACCTGCATCCGGCCGACGGCGTGTACAGCGCTCACGACGGCTGCCGCCAGTTCCACAGCAAAGGCACTTACACCATTCCGTTTCGGGCGCTGTACAGCCAGTCGCTGGATAATCTGCTGCTGACCGGCCGGCTTATCTCTGCCACGCACGTTGCCTTTGGCAGCGCGCGCGTGATGTGCACCTGTGGCGTGCTGGGCGAAGTGGTGGGCCGCGCGGCGGCGCTGTGTCAGCAGCATAACCAGACACCGCGTCAGCTGGCGCAGCCGGAGCATATTGGTCAGCTGCAGCAACAGCTGCTGCGCCACGGCGCGTTCATTCCGCGTCAGCAGCTGGCGCATCCGGCCGGTGCCGCTCAGGTCAGCGCCAGCAGCACCTTCGCGCTGCACGCCCTGCCCGCGGATGGCGGCTGGCACGCCCTCACCTCGCGCTGCGCCCTGCTGCTGCCGCTTAAAGCCGGAGAACACCTGCCGGCGCTGACGGTGCAGCTGCGGGCGTCATCCGCGCAGACGCTGCAGGTTTCACTGCTGACCAGCGACAATCCGGCCAATACCTGCGGCGATCGGCTGCTGGCCACGCACAGCCTGCATATCGACGGTGAAGAGGCGTATTCGCTGCCGTTTGACTACCGTGCGGAGTGCGATCGCTACCTGTTTATCGCCTTTGAAGAAAATCCGGCGGTTGAAGTGGCGCTCACCCGTCAGCGCCTGCCGGGCATCATGATGGTCTTCAACAGCCTCAATCCGCGCGTCGCGAAACGCACCCGGCAGATAAACGACGGCGATTACGGCGTGGATGAGTTTGACTTCTGGCTACCGCGCCGCGCGCCCAATCAGATCCTGATTGCGTTTAGTCTGGCGACGCCGCTGCGGTTGTGGCACTGCGACTATTTGCTCAACGGTAAACTGCGGCCGGAAAGTCACACCAACGGCTGGCTGCCGGCAGCGGACGATCGCCAGCCGTGGGTGTGCTGGCAGTGGCCGGACGCGCAGCGCGCCAGCCAGATTACGCTGCTGTTCGATAACGATTTCGATCATGCGATGGAAACGGTGCAGATGGGCCATGCGCAGGCGGTGACGCCGCACTGCACTACCCATTATCGCCTGTGGCTGGATAACACGCTGCTGGCCGAGGTCAGCGATAATCATCACTCGCTGTGCCATCATGCGCTGCCCCCGGATACCACGTTCCGCCAGATTCGGCTGGAGCTGCTGGCCAGCGCAGGCGCCCTGCCCGCGCTTTACGGCCTGCATGTGCATCACCAGCCGGCGATGCCCTGACGCGCCAGCTGCAGGGCGATAAACCACATCACGCCGCCCACCAGCAGATTAATGATGCGCTGCGCGCGCATGGTGCGCAGGCGCGGCGACAGCCAGGCGGCCAGTAGCGCCAGACCGAAAAACCACAGCAGCGAGGCGCTGGCGGTGCCGAAAGCGAACCAGCGGCGCGCCTCCGCCGACGGCAGCTGACTGCCGAGGCTGCCGAGCACCACGAAGGTGTCGAGATAGACATGCGGATTGAGCCAGGTCACCGCCAGCATAGTCGCGACAATGCGCCAGCGCCCCTGCTTCAGCGCCGCCTCTGACGCCAGCGTGACATCGCCCTGCCAGGCACTGCGCAGCGCGCCCCAGCCATACCACAGCAGAAACGCCACGCCAGCCCAGGTGATCAGCATCAGCAGAACCGGCGACTGCTGCAACAGCGCGCTGCCGCCAAATATTCCGCCACAGATCAGCGCAATATCGCTCAGTGTGCACAACGACGCGGTCATCAAATGGTAATGGCGCTTAATGCCCTGGTTCAGGACGAAGGCATTTTGCGGGCCCAACGGCAGGATCAGCGCAGCGCCAAGGGCAAGCCCTTGTAAGTAAACAGATAACACAGAAGAGTTCCTGAAAAAGTAGTATTGCTGTGCAGTATAGTGAGGCGCGGATATTAGCGGAAATGGAAAGAATTAATCGGTCATTAGCGGAACTGATAAAACAAGGGCACCCGCCGGTGCCCTGATAACTTACTCGCTGCGCGCAGGCTGCTGCGCCTCGCTCTGCACCTGATGCAGGTGCACGTCCATCTGCGGATAAGGAATACCGATACCGTGCGCATCCAGCGTGCGCTTGAAGTTCTTCATCAGATCCCAGTAGACGTTCTGCAGATCACCGCTTTTGCTCCAGCAGCGCACCACAAAGTTCAGCGACGAAGCCGCCAGTTCGTTCAGGCCAATCTGAATATCCAGATCTTTCAGCACGCGCTCGTCAGCTTCCACCACTTCACGCAGCAGCTCGATCACCTGATCGACATCCGCATCGTAGGCGACGCCAATAATGAACTCGTTGCGGCGGATAGGTTCGCGCGAAAAGTTAACGATGTTGCCAGCGATGATTTTGCCGTTTGGCACCACCACGATTTTGCCGTCAGCGGTTTTCAGCGTGGTCGAGAAGATCTGTACATTCTGTACGGTCCCCATCACGCCACCGAGATCGACGAACTCACCGGTGCGGAATGGACGGAAGGTCACCAGCAGTACGCCTGCCGCCAGGTTGGAGAGCGATCCCTGCAGTGCCAGACCGACGGCCAGACCGGCAGCACCGAGCACGGCAATCACCGAGGCGGTCTGCACACCGACGCGGCCCAGCGCGGCAATAATCGTGAAGGCAATGATACCGTAGCGCACCAGCGCCGAGAGGAAATCAGCCACGGTGGCATCAATATGACGCGCGACCAGCAGGCGATTGACGCCGTTTGATACCACGCGCGCGATAATCATCCCGACAATAATGATGGCGATAGCCGCCACGATGTTCACCGCATAGCTGAGGATCAGCGCCTGGTTGCGCACCAGCCAGCCACCTGCATTGTTAATGCCGTCAACGACGTTAAGATCTTCCATTTGTTAGCCCTGTTGTTGAGTTTCCCGCAGGAAAGTACAAAAACTGCCAGATTCAATCCGACACTCCCGAGTACAAGGGTAAACAATAATGGGGCGAAGCGCCAAAAATGTGCTGTATAAACCGGGATTTCCAGACGGGACGCATAAAAAAAGGCCCTTTCGGGCCTTTTTTGTACGGTAAGCAAAAATTACAGTACGTCGACAGCGTTCAGCTCTTTGAAAGCCTGCTCTAAGCGCACAACCATGGAAGATTGTGCCGCACGCAGCCAGACGCGTGGGTCGTAGTATTTTTTGTTCGGGCTGTCAGCACCGTTCGGGTTACCAAGCTGACCCTGCAGGTACGCTTCGTTGGTTTTGTAGTACTGCAGGATGCCGTCCCAGGTTGCCCACTGGGTATCGGTATCGATGTTCATCTTGATCACGCCGTAGCTGATAGACTCTTCGATTTCTGCAGCAGAAGAACCGGAACCGCCGTGGAACACGAAGTCCAGCGCGTTGTGCGGCAGGCCGTGTTTCTCTGAAACGTATTTCTGCGAATCACGCAGAATGGTTGGAGTCAGTTTCACGTTGCCTGGCTTGTACACGCCGTGCACGTTACCGAAGGACGCAGCGATGGTGAAACGCGGGCTGATTTTGCTCAGCTCGGTGTAAGCGTAATCCACGTCTTCTGGCTGAGTGTACAGTGCAGAAGCGTCCATGTGGCTGTTGTCCACACCATCTTCTTCACCACCGGTGCAGCCCAGTTCGATTTCCAGCGTCATATCCAGTTTCGCCATGCGCGCCAGATATTTAGAAGAAATCTCGATGTTCTCTTCCAGTGACTCTTCAGACAGGTCGATCATGTGTGAAGAGAACAGAGGCTTACCGGTTTTTTTGAAGTGCTCTTCGCCAGCATCCAGCAGGCCGTCGATCCACGGCAGCAGTTTCTTCGCACAGTGGTCGGTGTGCAGGATTACTGGCACGCCGTACTGTTCAGCCATCAGATGCACATGGTGTGCACCAGCGATTGCGCCGAAAATCGCGGCGCCCTGTGGTTTGTCGGTTTTGAAACCTTTACCGGCGATGAAGGCAGCACCACCGTTGGAGAACTGAACGATGACCGGCGCTTTAACTTTAGCCGCAGCTTCCAGTACCGCGTTGATGGAATCCGTGCCGACGCAGTTAACGGCTGGCAGAGCGAATTTGTTTTCTTTCGCTACTTGGAAAATTTTCTGAACGTCATCACCAGTGACAACGCCGGGTTTTACGAAATCAAAAATTTTAGACATGGTTGTGTCCTGTTTCGTTTATCGTCCACTCCCCAATGGGAATGCGATCTGTTCGCCCACAGCGGGCAAGCCTTCAGACAGCGCCGAAGCGCTGCCCCCAAAAATTACTGCTTCGCGCGCTCTTCCAGCATGGCTACTGCCGGCAGTTTTTTGCCTTCCACGAACTCGAGGAACGCACCGCCACCGGTAGAGATGTAGGAGATTTTGTCCTCGATACCGAACAGGTCGATAGCCGCCAGGGTATCACCGCCGCCGGCAACAGAGAACGCGTCGCTGTCTGCGATAGCGTTGGCAACGATTTCGGTGCCCTTACGGAAGTTCGGGAACTCAAACACGCCAACCGGACCGTTCCACAGAATGGTTTTTGCGTCTTTCAGCAGTTTCGCCATGTTTTGTGCGGTTTCGTCACCGAAGTCCATAATTTCTTCGTTATCCGCTACTTCGGAAACCTTTTTCACGGTTGCCGGGGCAGTTTCGGAGAATTCCGTGCCGACGCGTGAATCGGTCGGTACCGGAATGCCGTACTGGTCGCGCAGGCCTTTAGCGGCCTCAACGAAGTCTGGCTCGTACAGCGATTTGCCGACGTTGTTGTCGATCGCCACGAAGGTGTTAGCGATACCGCCACCGACAATCACGGTGTCAGCGATTTTCACCAGCGACTGCAGCACGTCGAATTTGGTCGACACTTTAGAACCACCCACCACGGCGACCAGCGGACGCTGTGGATTGCTCATCACTTTGCCCAGTGCTTCCAGTTCGGCAGACAGCAGCGGACCGGCACAGGCGATAGGGGCGAATTTGCCCACGCCGTGAGTGGACGCCTGCGCGCGGTGCGCGGTGCCGAATGCATCCATGACGAACACGTCACACAGCGCGGCATATTTCTTCGACAGGGTTTCGTCGTCTTTTTTCTCGCCTTTGTTGAAGCGAACGTTTTCCAGCACCACCAGTTCACCCGCGCCCACTTCAACGCCATCGAGGTAGTCTTTCGCCAGGGTCACGTTAGTGCCGTTCAGTTTTTCTTTCAGGTAGTTAACAACCGGCAGGAGGGAGAACTCTTCGTTATATTCACCTTCGGTCGGGCGACCCAGGTGAGAGGTAACCATCACTTTCGCGCCCTGTTTCAACGCCGCTTCGATGGTAGGCAGAGAAGCACGAATACGTGCATCTGACGTCACTTTCCCTTCTTTCACTGGTACGTTGAGATCGGCACGGATCAGAACGCGTTTACCAGCAAGATCCAGATCGGTCATCTTAATTACAGACATGGTGAACCCTCTCGTTGATTCTCATAAGTTTTGCCAGACGCAGTCCGCGTCTTACCTGAAACCGCTTGCGGCCATTGCTAACGTGGTGTCGATCATGCGGTTAGCAAAGCCCCATTCGTTGTCACACCAGACCAGGGTTTTGATCAGGTGGTGACCGCTGACCCGCGTTTGCGTGCCGTCCACTATGGCACTGTGCGGATCGTGGTTAAAATCTACTGAGACTAACGGTAATTCCGTATAGTCAACTATACCACGAAATGCCCCCTCTGACGCGTTTTGCAGCAACGCGTTGACCTCACACGCCTTCACCGCCTGGCGCACCGAAACGCTCAGATCAATGGCGGTCACGTTGATCGTTGGCACGCGCACCGCGATAGCCTCGAAGCGATCGTTAAATTTCGGAAAAATACGGGTAATGCCAGCGGCAAGACGCGTATCGACCGGAATGATCGACTGACTGGCGGCACGGGTACGGCGCAGGTCGCTGTGATACGCGTCAATCACTTGCTGATCGTGCATCGCCGAGTGAATGGTGGTCACGGTGCCCGACTCAATGCCAAAGGCGTCATCCAGCAGCTTGATCACCGGAATAATGCAGTTGGTGGTGCAGGATGCGTTGGAGACAATGCGGTCAGTTTGTTTAAGAGCCTGTTCGTTAACGCCGAACACTACGGTGGCATCCAAATCGTTGCCGCCGGGATGCGAGAACAACACTTTTTTCGCGCCAGCCTGCAGATGCGCTTCACCATCGTCGCGGCTGCCGAACACGCCGGTGCAGTCCAGCACGATATCGACATTCAGCTCGCGCCACGGCAGCGCGGCAATCTCCGCCTGATGCAGGATACGGATGGTATCGTCACCAACCCACAGCTGATCGCGCTCCTGGCGGACGTCAAAGGCAAAGCGGCCGTGGCTGGTGTCGTACTTCAGCAGATGCGCCATGCCAGCCGCTTCCGCCAGTTCGTTAATCGCCACTACGGTGATTTCCGCCCGGCGACCGGTTTCATACAGCGCACGCAACACGTTGCGCCCGATACGACCAAAACCATTTATTGCGATACGAATGGTCATCTCACTTCCTGCAGCCACACCTGAAAAAACGTGCCAAATACCTTGAGCGTTTCGCTGCGTTTTGTACAGGGAATTCTTGCCCGGTTACGGTTGCTGACGGAGAGCACACGGCTGCAACTGAAACGGTTCAGCGAGAATAAAGCATGGAAGGAATAACAGGAATGATTGCGATCAACTGTGCTGCTGATTATTGGATCTGCGTCACAAATTCAGGCAATGACAATTATTACTGCAGGAATAATTGAACCGTTTCAGGTTCAGGCGATAACAGGGCCGCCGATCTGCACATCGGTGTCGCGGCGCAATTTATTGCGCGTGGTAAAGCATGAGGATGGCAGCAGAAATGCGCGATGAATCGCGCCGCTACAACGCACAGCGGCGCGACGGGTTACGCGAAATTACAGAATCGATTTCGCGGTTTTCACCACGTTGGCCACGGTGAAGCCGAACTCTTCGAACAGCTTCTCAGCTGGCGCTGACTCACCGAAGGTGGTCATGCCAACGATGGCACCGTGCAGGCCGGTGTATTTAAACCAGTAATCCGCAATACCGGCTTCGATAGCAACGCGTGCGCCAACTGCTTTCGGCAGCACAGACTCACGATAAGCCGCATCCTGCTTATCAAACGCATCAGTAGACGGCATGGACACCACGCGCACCTTACGACCTTCCGCGCTCAGCTGCTCGTAAGCGCCGACTGCCAGCTCAACTTCAGAACCGGTCGCAATCAGAATCAGCTCCGGCGTGCCGTCGCAATCTTTCAGCACGTAACCACCGCGCGCCACGTTAGCCAGCTGCTCAGCGCTACGATCCTGCTGCGCCAGGTTCTGACGCGAAAAGATCAGGGCTGATGGGCCGTCAACGCGCTCGATAGCGTATTTCCACGCCACCGCAGATTCCACCTGGTCACACGGACGCCACAGGCTCATGTTCGGGGTGGTGCGCAGGCTGGCCATCTGCTCAACCGGCTGGTGCGTCGGGCCATCTTCACCCAGACCGATAGAGTCGTGGGTATAAACCATCACCTGACGGATTTTCATCAGCGCCGCCATGCGTGCCGCGTTACGCGCGTACTCGACGAACATCAGGAAGGTTGCGGTGTACGGCAGGAAGCCACCGTGCAGCGCGATACCGTTGGCGATGGCGGTCATACCAAACTCACGCACGCCGTAATGAATGTAGTTACCTGCGGCATCTTCATTAATCGGCTTCGAGCCAGACCACATGGTCAGGTTGCTTGGCGCCAGGTCAGCCGAGCCTCCCAGATATTCCGGCAGCAGCTTACCGAAAGCTTCGATGGCATTCTGCGACGCTTTACGGCTGGCGATTTTTGCCGGATTAGCCTGCAGCTGCTCGATGAACTTCTGCGATTCCGCCTGCCAGTTAGCAGGCAGCTCGTTGTTCACGCGGCGTTTGAATTCGGCGGCCAGTTCCGGATGTGCAGCGGCGTAAGCAGCAAACTTCTCGTCCCAGGCTTTCTCTTTCGCCTGGCCGGCTTCTTTGGCATCCCACTGTGCGTAGATTTCAGAAGGAATCTCAAATGGCGCGTAGTTCCAGCCCAGCTGTTTGCGGGTCAGCGCGATTTCGTCGTCACCCAGCGGGGCACCGTGCGAATCGTGCGTACCGGCTTTGTTCGGGGAACCGAAACCGATGATGGTTTTGCACATCAGCAGCGATGGCTTGTCGGTGACCGCTTTGGCTTCTTCTACCGCTTTTTTGATCGCGTCGGCGTCGTGACCGTCCACGCCACGCACCACGTGCCAGCCGTAGGCTTCGAAGCGTTTGGCGGTGTCGTCGGTGAACCAGCCATCCACGTGACCGTCGATCGAGATGCCGTTGTCGTCATAGAACGCCACCAGCTTGCCGAGCTTCAGGGTACCGGCGATGGAGCACACTTCGTGCGAGATGCCTTCCATCATGCAACCGTCGCCCATGAACACGTAAGTGTGATGGTCTACGATGTCATGGCCCGGACGGTTGAACTGCGCCGCCAGCGTGCGCTCAGCAATGGCGAAGCCCACGGCGTTCGCGATGCCCTGACCCAGTGGGCCGGTGGTGGTTTCTACGCCTGCGGTGTAGCCGTATTCCGGGTGACCTGGGGTTTTAGAGTGCAGCTGACGGAAGTTCTGCAGCTCGCTCATCGGCAGGTCATAGCCGGTGAGGTGCAGCAGGCTGTAAATCAGCATCGAGCCGTGGCCGTTGGACAGCACGAAACGGTCGCGATCTGCCCACAGCGGGTTAGTTGGATTGTGGTTCAGGAAATCACGCCACAGCACTTCAGCGATATCGGCCATGCCCATTGGGGCACCCGGATGTCCCGATTTCGCTTTCTGTACTGCATCCATACTTAACGCGCGAATGGCGTTGGCAAGCTCTTTACGAGAGGGCATCTTCTACTCCAGGTCGGATTAATGCTCCGCCACGCTTAACTGATTGTAATTAATGAGTTATAAGGCGAAGCGAGAAAAAAGTCGCACATCAATGTACATGAAAATCGGGGCAAAAGTACATGTATCAGGATGCTAAATCTGCGGTTCAGGGTTGCATTTCGGGGCCTGTCTGCTAGCCAATCCGCCCCTGGCACGCTATAACCAATGCGTTTAAACACCTGCGTGGTTTTTCAGGTGTTTGTTTTCTCTACTTGTTACTCAAAGGATGCTGATATGAAAATTCGCGCCATGGTTGTCGCGCTGGGAATGGTTTCGCTGCTGAGCGGCTGCGAAGGAATGGATAATAACGCACTGTTGCAGTCTGGCGCGCAGGCGTTTCAGGCTTACTCACTGAATGACGCCCAGGTTAAAGAGCTGAGCGATCAGTCATGTGCCCAGATGGATAAAGAGAACCAGCTGGCGCCGGCCAACAGCAGCTATCAGCAGCGGCTGAACAAAATCGCCGCCGCGCTGGGCGATAACATCAACGGCGTACCGGCCAACTACAAGGTGTATCTGACCAAAGACGTCAACGCCTGGGCGATGGCGAATGGCTGTATCCGCGTTTATAGCGGTCTGATGGATATGATGAGCGACAACGAAGTGGAAGGCGTGCTCGGCCATGAAATGGGCCACGTCGCGCTCGGCCATACGCGCAAAGCAATGCAGGTGGCTTTCGCGACCACGGCGGCACGCAACGCTGCGGCGTCGGTGGGCGGCGTAATCGGTTCGCTGTCGCAGTCACAGCTGGGCGAGATGGGCGAGAAGCTGGTTAACGCGCAGTTCTCACAGACCCAGGAGTCGCAGGCGGATGACTATTCGTACGATCTGCTGAAGAAGCGCGGCATTAATCCGCTTGGTCTGGCGACCAGCTTCGAGAAGCTGGCGAAGCTGGATCAGGGCCGCCAGAGCTCGATGTTTGACTCGCATCCGGATTCTGAGTCGCGCGCGCAGCATATTCGCGACCGCATCGCGGCGGATGGTAAGTAGTCGCCGGTCTTCCCCTCACCCCAGCCCTCTCCCGCACGCGGGAGAGGGAGCAGTCCGTGCTGTTCTCACCGCCAGCTCGATCGCCCCCTCTCCCGCACGCGGGAGAGGGGGCAGTCCGTGCTGTTCTCACCGCCCGCTCGATCGGTTCCCTCTCCTGGGGGAGAGGGTCAGGGTGAGGGCAGCCGTCCGCACCGCGGCGGATGGTAAGTAGTCGCCGCTCTTCCCCTCACCCCAGCCCTCTCCCGCTCGCGGGAGAGGGGGCAGTCCGTGCTGTTCTCACCGCCAGCTCGATCGCTTCCCTCTCCCGCACGCGGGAGAGGGAGCACTCCGTGCTGTTCTCACGGCCCGCTCGATCGGTTCCCTCTCCTGGGGGAGAGGGAGCAGGCCGTGCTGTTCTCACCGCCCGCTCGATCGGTTCCCTCTCCTGGGGGAGAGGGTCAGGGTGAGGGCAGCCGTCCGCACCGCTGCTTAACCTTTATTCGCCGCCTGCACGTGCAGCATATCCAGCGCCAGCGTCGCAGCGGCCAGTGAGGTCAGGTCGGCGTGATCGTAGCCCGGTGCCACTTCCACCAGATCCATCCCCACAATGTTCATACCCTGCAGGCCGCGAATCAGCTTGGTGGCTTTATCGCTGGTCAGGCCGCCAATCACTGGCGTACCGGTGCCTGGCGCGTGGGCCGGATCGAGGCAGTCGATATCAAATGTCAGGTACACCGGCAGATCGCCCACGGTGCGCTTCACTTCGGCAAGAATATCGTCCACGCTGCGGTCATTAACCTGCGCGGCGTCCAGCACGTTGAAGCCCAGGCTCTTATCGAACTCGGTACGGATACCAATCTGCACCGAATGCTGCGGATCGATCAGCCCTTCCTGCGGCGCAGTGTAGAACATAGTGCCGTGGTCAAAAGTCGGGCCGTTGGAGTAGGTATCGGTATGCGCATCGAAGTGCACCAGCGCCATCTTGCCGAAGTGTTTAGCGTGCGCGCGCAGCAGCGGCAGTGTGACATAGTGATCACCGCCAAAAGTCAGCATGCGCTTGCCATTAGCCAGCAGCTTTTCCGCATGCGCCTGCAGCTTATCGGACAGATCCTGTGAATCGCCGAAGGCGTACACCAGATCGCCACAGTCCACCACGTTGAGGCGCTGACGCAGATCGAAATCCCACGGCCAGCGGCAGCCTTCCCACGCCAGGTTAGTGGAGATCTGACGGATCGCACCCGGCCCTAAACGGCTGCCCGGCCGGCCTGACGTTGCGGCATCAAACGGCACACCGGTAATCACCCACTCGGCGTCGCTGTCGTAAGGCTGGAAGTTCAGCGGAAAGCGCATGAAACCGAAGGCGTTAGAAACCAGGGAGTTGTCGTACTGATTGCCCAGCGTGTTGTACATAACGAGTCCTCTTAAATCCTTAAATCGGTTAGCCAGTTAAGGTATAGATGAAAAAAATCCCCTCCGCGTCGTTAGGCCCGACGAGGAAGGGATTGATGGGCGTGATTATCGCCGAGAATGCCGCGCATCGCAATTAGCGCTCGCGCATCGCCTCTTTGGCCTTGTTAAACGGTTTGACCAGATAATCCATGATGCTCTTCTCGCCGGTTTTGATATCCACGGTGGACACCATGCCCGGGCTGATGGCAAAGCGCCGGCCAGCCTTGTTCTGCACATAGTCGTTATCAGTACGAATAAACACGCGGTAGTAGTAAATCTCCGGTTTGACTTCGTCCTGGATGGTATCCGGCGAAATGCTTTCCACCACGCCGTTCAGGCCGCCGTAGATGGCGTAATCGTAAGCGGAGATTTTTACCACCGCGCGCTGGCCGGGATGGATAAAAGCAATATCGCGCGGCGACAGGCGCGCTTCAATCAGCAGCCGATCGTTCATCGGTACGATGTTCATCAACTCACCGTTGGGCGGAATCACCCCGCCCACCGTCGAGACTTTGATGTTTTTCACGATGCCGCGCATCGGCGCGCGGATGGTCAGACGCGTTACGGTATCTTCGCGTCCTTTAATCACCTGCGCCAGGCTGTCGGCTTCGGCGCTGGCCTTCGCCAGCTCTTCACGCGCCTGCACGTAATACTGCGAGCGCATATCGGTAAGTTTCAGCTCCAGGTCGGACTTATCGCGCTGTAAGCGCAGCACTTCCACGCTGCTGGCGGCACCGGTTTTCGCCAGCCGCTGGGTGATCGCCAGTTCGCGATTAGCCAGCGCCAGCGACTCCTTAAACTGCCGGGTTGCATCATTAAGCTGGGCGCGTTTGGTGTTATACAGCCGGGTTTCCGCCGCGATAAGATCCGGGTAGCCCTTCAGCTCGGCGGGAAACGTGAGCGGATCATCGTTTACTTCCGCACGCAGGCGCGAGGCCGCTGCCAGTGCGGCCCGGTAGCGCGCCGCGCTCTCGCCGACGCTGGACTGCGAGCGCGTGGCATCCAGTTTCGCCACGATCTGCCCGGCCTGCACGCGATCGCCCTCATGCACATACAGTTCCGTGAGAATGCCGCCTTCCAGCGACTGCAGCACCTGCTCGCGCGAACTGGGGATCACCTTCCCGGTGCCGGTTGAGACCTCATCCAGCATGCCAAACCACGCCCACACCAGCGCCACCATGATCAGCCCGGTGCTGATGACGATCAGCCGCACTGCGCCGGTGTAGTGGCTTTCCGATTTCAGTTCACCGAGCAGATCGTCGGACGAATCCACTTCTGCGGCGGTCACCAGCCGCAGTTTTGCCGGCAATTGTTTCATCATGCCTGTCCCTCCCCCGCCGCTCCGCTGGCGCGCGGTGCCGGCAGCGCGTTCTCTTTCGGGCTGTCCATTACCAGCTGCCCCTCTTTCAGTACCAGTATGCGATCCACCAGCGACAGAATCGCCGCGCGGTGCGTCGCCACGATCAGCGTGCGGCCATTCAGCCAGGCACCCAGCCGCTCAATGAAATCCTTCTCGGTATGATCGTCGAGCGAAGCGGTCGGCTCATCCAGCAGCACGATATTAGGATCGCGCAGCAGCATGCGCGCCAGCAGCAGCGACTGGCGCTGACCGCCGGACAGCCCGACGCCGCCCTCCATTATCGGATGATCGAGCCCGAGCGGCAGACGGCGAATAAAATCGGCCCCGCCACTGACCGTCAGCGCGGCAAAAATCGCTTCGTCGGTGGCGTGCGCCGCGCCCATGGTGAGGTTTTCCCGCAGCGTACCGTGGAACAGCCGCGCATTCTGCGTCAGCAGCCCGACGTTGCGCCGCACGTCCGCGACATCAATATGCGGCAGGCTAAGATTGTCCAGCCGCAGCTCGCCGCCCACCAGATCCATGCCGCCAGCCATCGCCTGCAGCAGCGTGGATTTGCCGGAGCCGTTGCGCCCCAGCACGGCGATGCGCTCACCCGGCTTGATGGTCAGCGTCTTGATGCGCAGCGCCACCGTCAGCGAATCGCTGTAGTAGCGGAACATGGCATCGGTGAACTGATAGTGGCCAAACAGCACCGGACAGTGAATGCGCGTTTCGTCTTTACTGTTCTCCACCGGCAGATTCATCAGCGCATCGAGGCTGCTCTTCGCCGCTTTTACCTGCTGCCAGCGCGCCAGCACGCCACACAGCGTCGCCATCGGCGCAATCATGCGCGAAGACAGCAGCGACGCGGCGACAATCGCCCCGGTGGTGATATCGCCGTTGATCACCATCGGCGCCCCGACCACGATCACGCTGGCGTACACCAGCCCCTGAATAGTGACGCCCCAGCTGATCAGCGCATGCATCACTTTGCGCATCTCGACGCCCGACTGCGCGGTGATGCGAATATAGCTGTTCCACTGCTGCAGAAAGCGATCCTCCGCCTGCATCAGCTTGATATCTTCCAGCCCCTGCACGCTCTCCACCAGCACCGCGTTGCGCAGCGTCGACTCTTTCAGGTTTTGCTGCGCCAGCTTCGCCAGTTTTTTCTGGCTCAGCACGCCGGGCAGGATCATCAGCAGCACCGCCACCGGCGCGATCCACGCCAGCTGCGGCGCGATGATCGCCATCACCAGCATAAACAGCAGGAAGAACGGCATATCGACAATCGCCGTCACCGTGGTCGACGTCACCATTTCGCGCACCGCTTCCAGCTCACGCAGCTGCGAGATAAAGGTACCGGTCGATCGCGGTACCGCGCTGTTACGCAGCCGCAGCGCGTGGCCGAACACGCGATCGGAGACGCGCATATCGGCGCGCTTGCCGAGCAGATCGGTGACGTGATCGCGACCGACGCGCAGAATATAGGTGAACACCACCGAGAGGATCACCCCGATATACAGCACGTACAGCGTGGGGTACGACTGCGCCGGGATCACCCGATCGTACACCTGCATCGAGAAGATGATGCCGACCAGCGCCAGCAGGTTGATCAGGAACGATCCCAGCATCACGTAGCCGTAAGGACGCATGTCGTGCAGCACCAGACGGCGCAGCCAGTCGGGCCTGACCGTGGCGAGATAGCGATCGACACGGCTATCTTTGGCGGCCGTCACCGGACGCAGCGCCGCGGCGTAGCGGATCTGCGGCAGTAGCGTGTTCAGCGCGATCGGCGCCGGTTGTTCATCGCCGGCCAGGTGCACGCGCACCGTGTCATCGCCATCAAAGCTGGTGATGACGCCGACCTGGCCGTCGCTCAGTTCCACCGCCAGCGGCAAGCGCCAGCTGCTGATCTCCCACTGATGCTCTTCATACAGCTGCAGCGACAGTCCGGCCTGACGCGCCAGATGGCGCAGCGCTTTATCACGTGACTGTTTGCCCTGCCATTCGCTGGCAGCCATGATCATGCCCGGCGAGCACGGCAGGCGATAATGGGTCGCGATGAGAATAATGGCGGTGGCCCAGCCGTGTAGCGGCACCTCGCCACCGGCGGCGCTGGCGGGATTGCCATTGGGTGCGTCCGGAATCTGTAATTGCGTCATGGCTGGATCTCCACGGACTGGATGCGCTGGTTATTCAGCGCAAACGCTGACCGCATCTGCCCGGTGCTGTATAAGCAGTCGAGCTGCAGTGAACGTAACTGACTGATGGTTTGCTGCATGGCGAAGCGCGTCTGAAACACTTCCTGTTCGGCGTTTAGCACGTCCAGCAGCGGACGGGTGCCGAGCTGCAAATACTGATCCTGATACAGCTGCTGCGTCTTCTCGCCCAGCGTCTGCTGACGCGACATGATCGCCAGGCTCTGCGACAGGCTCAGCGCTTCGGTTTGCGATTCGCTGAGCTGCTGCTGCGCTTTGAGACGCGCCGAGTTCACCGCCGCATTGGCCGCCTGCAGCGCGCTGGCCGCCGCATCGCGCGCCGCGGTAATGCCGCCACCCTGATACAGCGGCATCTCAACTTTGACGAACGCGGAATACTGGGTGCGGTCGAGCGTTTCGCTGCCGGAGTAGTGATTGTTGAGGTAATGCGTGACCTGCGGTTCCAGCGAAATAGTGGGTAAATTCTGCGCGTTGGCGTTATCCAGTTTGGCCTGCGCCTGCCGCGCCTGCGCCCACGCCGCCAGCACCGCCGGATTGGATTTGTCGTCGGCTTTGCCCACCGCGCAGGCGCGCGTCAGGCTGGGCGGAAACGCATCGCTGACCTTTTTCACCAGTGGCCAGCCGAGATAACTGGCCAGCGTGGCACGCCAGCGGTTGAGGCTGGCCTGATACTGGGTCAGCGTGGTGCGCGCGCCTTCGATACGCGCGTCGGTCTGGGTGGCGTCCGAGAGCGATGCCGCCCCCTCTTCATTGCGCTGACGCGCCAGATCGCCAATCTTACTCAGCGCCGTCAGCTGATCCTGGGCGATCTTCACCAGCTGCTGATAGCCCTGCACCTGCACCAGCGCGGCGGCGGTGTCGTGCGCGACGGTATCAATACTCACCAGCACGCTGGCCTGCTCCTGCGCCACCCCGGCTTCGGCGGAGCGCACCGAACTGCTGACTTTGCCGAAGTCATACAGCATCTGTGATACCGACAGCACAAATGACGGGCTGAAGCCTTTTTCGCTGTAGGCGTTGCTGTAGCCGTTGTTCATGCCGGCACTGATTTGCGGATAGTATTTGGCCTGCGCCACATCGACCAGGCTGGCCTGCTCCAGCATTTTGCCAATCGCCTGTGCGATGTCCGGATGCCACTGGATGGCACGCTGCACTGCCTGGTTAAGGGTTAAGGTATCCGGCACGTTAGCCAGCGCGGGTTCGGCCACCTGACCGGTTAAGGAGGGAAGATCCTGCTGCTGCGCCAGACCGGCTGAGGTTATGCGCCCCGCCTGCGTCACGGCATCACTGGCAGCCATAAGATGAGAACTGTGAAAAAACACAATGCCAGCACACAGGGCGCTGAGCTTACAGGTACGGCGAGTTGTTGCGCCTGATTGCATCAGATCCATCGATTGTTCACCAGTAAAAGAGAGAAAGGGGCACCTCCCTGTGCCCGTTATGCTTCCCTGCGTTACACCCACTAAGCCGTGTGGTTTTGATGCGGTTGCTGCAGCAACTCCTCCAGTGAGACGTTTACGCCTTCCAGGGTAATCAGCTGCGTACTGCTGTACCCCGTGCCGCTGCCGTCACGGTCAATTGACAACACCGTATTGCCGTCCGCGGTATGATCCACTTTCACAAAATCATTGATATTACTGGTGGAATCATTCCAGCCGATCAGCAGACTGCTGACGTCGATCTTGTCACCCTGCGCGACGCTGAAGTCGGTCCAGGTGTCGTGACCGTTGCCGCCGGTGGCATCTGCGCTGCTCAGCAGGTGGTAAACCAGCGTATCTGCGCCGGCACCGCTGGTAATGGTGTCGTCGTAGGCGCTGCTGGTGAGGCTGTCAGCCGCGGCGCTGCCCGTGATGGTCGGGTGAAGCTCAATGGTAAAGGTGTTGCTGGTGATGGTGCCGTCGGACGACGCCAGGGTGTAGGTAAACACCTCCTTATGCGTGATGTTCTGGATATTCACATCCGCGTTCAGGGTATAGGTATAGCTACCATTGGCGGCGATGGTCAGCACACCAAAGTCCCCGGCCACCGCCGTGCTGCCCACGCTGCTCACGGTGGTGAGATCGCCGTGCTCATTGAGGATGCTCAGCGTGCCGCTGTGGCTGACATTGCTGTCTCCCCAGATGCTGCCGCTGGCATCATGCTCGCTGCTGGTGGTGGTTTCCGCCGCCAGACTGGTGGTGGCGAACAGCGCGGTGACCGCACCGTTATGCAGCGTCACCGTCAGCGTCGCCGAGGTCACTGCACCGCTGGCATCCCGCACCGAGTAGGTGAAGGTGTCTGCGGATGGCAGGGTATCGATATCCAGCCCGGCCTTCAGCGTGTAGGTGTAGTTACCCTTCGCATCAATGGTCAGCGTACCGTAGGTGGTGTTGATCACCGTATTGCCGCTGGACGCCACCGCGCTGCTGCCCACCGACGCCACTGCCGTGCCGGACGGAATCGTCCCGGCGATGGAGCTGGTGTCGTTGGTCAGCAGGTTACCGGTGACCGTCGCAGCGGTGGTGACCGCCAGCGTGGTGAAATCCGACACCGTGCTTACCGTGGTGGTTGGCAACACGCTAATGTTGGTGGTGGCTGCGACCACCACCGCATAGTTGCCGGTCCCCAGTCCGGTGTAGGTGACGTTTGCCCCTTTCAGCGTACCGATCGTCAGCAGCGCGTTAATGTAGTTGGTCTTGATACTGATCAACTGCCACGAGCCGTTCGCCTGCTGTTCGTACAGGTTTAACGAATAGTTGGCGGCCACGCCGAGACTGGTCACCGAACCGTTGAGCGTCACGGTACGGCTGTCATCGTTACCCACGCTGAACAGGTAAGCATTACCGTTATTCAGTACGCTGGCATTGAGCACCGTACCCAGCCCCACGGTCAGCAGCGCGGTGTGCGACGAGTTGACCGTACCGTTGTTCACAGTTGCCTGCGTGCTGGTGTAATCCACCTCGTTGCTGTCGTTGGTCGCCACGATGCGAATCGCACCGGTCAGCGAAGCCCCCGGCGAGACGTTACCGGCGCGATCCGTCTGGATCACCGAGAGCGGCGCACCGGTGATCTGCGCGGTGGTGAGCGTCACCGACCAGTTGCCGCCGCTGCCGACCGTGGTGGTGCCGAGCGCGTTGCCGCTGGCATCGCGCACCGTCACCGTGGCCCCCACTTCACCGCTACCGGTGACAAGGGTACCGGCGCTGTTGATCGCCAGCCCGCTTACCGCCGCCGGAGGCAGGGTATCGACATTTACCGTCGCCGTGATGTTGCCGGTGCTGACGTTACCCGCCGCATCGGTCACCGTGGTGCTCAGCGTGTGCGCGCCGTTCGCCAGCGTGGCGGTGGTGAAGCTCCAGCTGCCATCACTACCCGCGGTCACAGAACCAATGGCGCTGGCACCGTCGTAGATGGTGACCACGGCACCCGCTTCCGTGGTACCGCGCAGCGTTGGCGTGGTATCGCGCGTAAAGGCGCCGTTCGCCAGCGTCACCGGCGTACCGCTGATGTCATCAATGATGGTCAGCGTACTGGCGACCGGCACCACGGTATCGACGATCAGCGTGGTCGACACCTGCGGGCTGACGTTGCCCGCCGGGTCGGTCTGCGTCACGTTGAGCGTGTGGCTGCCGTTGCTCAGCGCGTTACCTACCACGAAGCTCCAGCTGCCGTTGCTGCCAACCGTGGTGCTGCCCAGCAATGTGGTGCCGTCGTACACCGTGATACGCGCGCCCGCCTCGCCGTTGCCGCTCAGCAGTGGCGTGCTGTCGTTGGTGACGCCGTTATTCGGAATGGTCACCGCCGTGCTGCCGTTGTTGTTGAGCGCCAGCAGATTGGTGATGGCCGCCGGTGCCGTGGTATCGATGATCACCGTGGCCGCGGTGGTGCCGCTGACGTTACCTGCCGCATCCGTTACCGTCACCGTGATCGGGTGCGGCCCGGCGCTCAGCGCCGTCAGAGGCGTGAAGCTCCAGCTGCCGTCCGCCTGCACAATCGCCGTGCCCAGTGCCAGACCGTTGTCCAGAATGGTGACGCGTGCCCCGGCCTCCGCCGCGCTGACGCTGCCGCGCAGCGTTGGCGTGGTGTCGTTGGTCGCGCCGCCGTTGACGATGGTGGCACCGGTCGCATCATTAATAATGGTGAGACTGGTGTTCGCTGGCGCCACCGTATCCACGGTGAGGTTAATCACCTCGGAACGGGGACTGACGTTGCCCGCGCTGTCGGTCACCGTCACGCTCAGTGCGTGGGCGGCATTGCTCAGCGTCGGCGAGACGAAGCTCCAGCTGCCGCTGGCGTTAGCCTGCACCGTTCCGAGCAGCGTGTTGCCATCGTAAACCGTGACAATCGCGTTCGCTTCCGCCGTGCCCTGCAGCGTCGGCGTGCTGTCGTTGGTGACTCCGTTATTGACGATAGCCACACCGGTGACGTCGTTGGTCAGCGTCAGCCCGGTTGCCGCCAGCGGCGGTGCGGTGTCGACGGTCAGCGCAAGGGACGCTGCGGGACCGGTATTGCCTGCCGCATCGGTGGCCGTCACGCTGAAGGAGTGTAAACCGTCAGACAAGGTGCCAGTGACGAAGCTCCAGCTGCCGTTGCTGGCGGCGGTTACCGAACCCAGCACCGTATCACCATCGCGGATGGTCACGATGCTGTTGGCTTCCGCCGTGCCGCTCAGGCGTGGCGTGCTGTCATTAGTGACGCCACCCGCCGCAATCGCCACCGGCGTGCTGCCGTTGTTGTTCACCGCTGCCAGCCCGGTGATAGCCACTGGCGGCGTGGTGTCGATCACCAGCGTGGCGCTGGTGGTGGCACTGACGTTACCGGCCGCATCGGTGACCGTGACGTTGAGCGTATGAAGCGTTTCGCTCAGCGCCGTGGCTGGCGTCAGCGTCCAGTTGCCGTCACTGCCCACCTGCACGGAGCCGACCAGCGTAGTGCCATCCAGCACGGTGACAATGCTGCCCGCCTCCGCCCGGCCGCTCAGCACCGGCGTGGTATCGCTGGTGACGCCGCCATTCGGGATGACGCTGCCGCTGACGTCGTTGGTGACCACCAGCGTGGCCGCGCCCGGCGCAACGGTATCGACGGTGATAGTCACCGGCGTGGTGCGCGGGCCGGTATTGCCCGCCGCATCGGTGACCGCCACGCTCAGCGCATGCGCGCCGTTACCCAGCGTCGGTGAGACAAAGCTCCATGCGCCGCTGCCGTTCACGAGCGCCGTGCCCAGCAGCGTATTGCCGTCATAAACGCTAACCGTGGTGTTGGCCTCGGCGCTGCCGCTCAGCGTTGGCGTGGTGTCGTTAGTCGCGCCGCCAGCCGGTATGCTGACGCCGGTCACATCGTTAGTGATGGTCAGGTTGGTGGCCACCAGCGGTGGCGTCGCATCAACGATCAGCGTCACGCTGAGCGCCTCGCCGGTGTTACCCGCCGCGTCCGTTTCCGTGACGCTGAAGGTATGGCTGCCGTCGCTCAGTGCCGCAGAGGTGTAACTCCAGTTACCACTGCTGCCGACCGTCAGCGAGGCCACCACATCGCCATCGAGGCGAATGGTCACCACGCTGCCCGCTTCTGCCACACCGCGTAACAGTGGCGTGTTGTCATTAGTGGTACCGCCGTCAGCAATCGTCACCGGCGTGCTGCCGTTGTTGTTGCTGGCCGTCAGCGTCAGATCGTCCGGCGCCAGGGTATCAACGATTACCGTCGCGCTGGTGCTGGTGCTGACGTTGCCCGCCGCATCGGTCACCGAAACGCTCAGGGTGTGCGATCCTTCACTCAGCGCTGCCGCTGGCGTGTAACTCCAGTTGCCGCCGGACGGCACGGTCAGTGTGGTCAGCACATCACCATTGTTGAGGATGGTGACCGTGCTGCCCGCTTCCGCCACGCCGCTCAGGGTTGGCGTGGCATCGCTGCTGTAGCCGCCGTTGAGCACCGGCTGCGCGGTATCATCGTTGGTGATGACCAGTGTCGAAGCGTTCGGTGCGATGCTGTCCACAGTGAAGCTAAGCGCCGGTGTGCGGTCGCTGCTGTTCCCCGCCGCATCGCTGACGCCCACGCTCAGCGCGTGCGTCCCTTCGCTCAATGCTGGCGTGGTCAGCGTCCAGCTTCCCCCTGCGCCCACCACCACCGACGCGATAGCGGTGTTGCCATCGTACACCGTGACCAGGCTGCCCACATCGGCGCTGCCACTGAGTACCGGCGTGTTGTTATTGATGACGCTGCCGTCGCTAATCGGCACCGCCGTGCCGCTGCGATCGTTGCTGATCACCACATCAGCGGCCACCGCCGGCGCGGTGGTATCCACGGTGAAGCCGAGGGTAGCCGATGGCGTCCCCTCATCACCGCCAGGGTTTTGCGCGGTGATGTAGTAGGCGTAGCTGTTATCACCTAATGGTGACGTTGGCGTATAGCTCCACTGGCCGTTAGCATCCGCCGTAACGCTGGTGATTACCGCATCCGTATTAGCGTCATAAATACGAATCAGCTGACCGGGTTCGGCAGAGCCGCTGAAGGTTGGCCTGGTGTCGCGGGTTACCGCGCCGTCTGCCAGCGTCACCAGCGTCGTGCCCGTGTCGTCAGTGATTTGCAGCGTCGAGGTGGCTGGCGGCAGATCGGCCTGCACGTCAAGGCTGAACGCCGGCGTCGCCGTGCTGACGTTGCCCGCCGCATCGGTCACGGTCACGGTGAAGCTGTGAAGTCCGTTGTTGAGCGCCGCGGTCGTAAAGCTCCAGGCCCCGCCCGAGCCGGCCAGCGCGGTGCCCAGCAGCGTGGTGCCATCATAGATGTTCACCGTGCTGCCGGCTTCTGCCGTGCCGCTCAGGGTTGGCGTGTTGTCATCGGTCGACGCACCGTCATCCAGCGGGCCCGTCGTGCCACCCACGTTGTCGGCGACCACCAGGTCAGGAACCGCGTCTGGCACCAGGGTATCGACGGTGACATTCACCGGCCCCGCCGGCTCGCTGACGTTGCCAGCGGCATCCACCACCTGCACCGAGAAAGCGTAGCTGCCATCCTGCAGCGCGCTGGTTTCAAAGCGCCATACGCCATTGGCATCGGCGACCACCGAACCAATCACCGTATCGTCCTGCAACAGATTGATGATGGCACCGGCCTGCGCCGTTCCGCTCAGTACCGGCGTGGTGTCGTTGGTAAAGCTGCCATCCACCAGCGGCAGAGCGGTCGGACCGTTATTGGCGTTGACCTCAAACGACAGCACCGGATCCGGCCCGACGGTGTTAACCGTCACGCCAATGCTCACCGGGTCGCTGGCGTTACCCGCGTTGTCACTGACGACGACCGTCAGCGTGTAGTTGCCGTTATCCAGCGGCGACGTATTCAGGCTCCAGTTGCCTTCGCTGTCCACCGTCGCCGACCCCACCAGCACGTTGCCGTTGTACACGTTGACGAGACCACCCGGCTCACCGCTGCCGCTCAGCAGCGGCGTGTTGTCGTTGGTGGCGCCACCGTTGGCGATGGTGACAAGGTTATCCGGATCGTTGTCATTCTGCAGCAGCACGGCGCTGACCGGCTGCGGCGGCGTGGCATCAACCTGAACGGTGAAGCTGGAAGACGGCGCACTGACGTTGCCGAGGCTGTCCGTCACCGTGGCCGTCAGGGTGTGCTGACCATCGGTGAGCACGGGCGACAGGAACACCCATTCGCCAGCAGCATTGGCGGTGGTCGAACCCAGCACCACATTGCCATCGTAAATGGTCACCAGGCTGCCAGCCTCCGCCGTACCGCTCAGGCGTGGCGTGTTGTCATTGGTATAGGTGCCATCGGGCACCAGTACCAGATCGGTGCCGTTGTCGTTATTCACTTCCAGCGTGGCCTGGGCCGGTGCCTGGCTATCCACAGTAAAGGTAATCGGTGCCGACGCCGGTCCGGTGTTACCGGCCGCATCGGTGACCGTCACCGTCAGGCTGTGCGCCGCGTTGGTGAGGGTTGGCACGTTGAAACTCCATGCGCCGTCACTGCCCGCAATCGCCGTACCAATCGGCGCGCCATTATCCAGAATGTTCACCGTGCTGCCCGGCTCAGCAACGCCCGCCAGCAGCGGCGTGGTATCGCTGGTGGTCGATCCCGACGGAATATCCACCAGCGCACTGCCGTTGTCATTGGAGAGACTGATTTCCGTCACCTGATCCGGTGCGGTGGCGTCAATCACCAGCTGTGCCGTGACCGGCGCGCTAACGTTGCCCGCCGCGTCGCGCGCCACAACGGTTAAGGTGTAGCTGCCGTCACTCAGCGCACTGGCTGGTGTGAAGCTCCAGCTGCCGCTGCTGCCCACAGTGACGCTGCCCACCGGACCATCCTGCGAGGTAATCACAATCAGGCTTCCCGGATCGCCGCTGCCGCTCAGCACCGGCGTGTTGTCACTGGTTAAGCCGCCGTTCGGGATGGTGACCGGATCGCCGTTGCCATTGTCGCTGGCGACGCTCAACTGGGTGACCGCCGACGGTGCTACGGTATCGACGGTGATCGCCACGCTGGCGCTCGGTGCGCTGACATTGCCGGCGGCGTCGGTGACCGTCACGCTGAGGCTGTGCGAGCCATCGGTCAGTTCAGGTGAGAAGCTCCATGCGCCGTCGTTACCTGCCGTCGCCGTGCCGATCGGCGTCTGTCCGTCATAGACGATGATGGTGCTATTCGGCTCTGCCGTTCCGCTGAGCAGCGGCGTGCTGTCATTGGTGTTGCTGCCTGAGGTGATTGGCGTGGCCGGATCGACATTGTTGTTCACCAGCAGCAGATCGACGACCGCGTCCGGCGCCGTGGTATCCACGGTAAAGCTAATTGGCGCGGAAGGATCGCTGACGTTACCCGCCGCATCAGTCACCGTTACCGTCAGGCTGTGATCGCCCTCGTCCAGCGTACCGGTAACAAACTGCCAGCTGCCATCGGCGCCCACGGTCACAGAACCGATCGGCGTCGTGCTGTCGCCATCGTAGACAGTGATGATACTGCCCGCCGTGGCGCTGCCGGAGAGCTGCGGCGTAGTGTCGTTGGTCGCGCCATTGGCGGCAATCGCCACCAGCGTGCTGCCATCGTTATTGCTCAGCACCACGTCCACTGGCGCTGCCGGTGGCGTGAGATCAACGGTGAAGGTGTACGGCGCGGACTCCGGCCCGACGTTGCCTGCCGGATCGGTGACGCTGGCCGTCAGGCTGTGACTGCCCGCTTCCAGGGCGGTATCAGGCGTGAAGCGCCAGCTGCCGTCATTGCCGGCGGTAGCCGAGCCGATGATCACGCCGTTGTCGCGCACGATCACCACGCTGTCAGGCTCGGCGCTACCGCTCAACACTGGTGTGGTGTCGTTGGTCGCCCCGCCAGAGGCCACCGGTACGGCCGGATCAACCTCATCGTTCACCAGCAGCAGGCCGGTCGGCTCAGCCGGTGCCGTGGTATCCACGGTAAAATCAATCGCCGCGGACGGTGCGCTAACGTTGCCCGCCGGGCTGGTAACCGTGGTGGTCAGGCTATGTTCGCCCTGGCTCAGCGTCGGTACCGCATAGGTCCATGTGCCACCGGCACCCACCAGCACGCTGCCCAGCACCGTGTTGCCATCGAGGATGGTGACGGTACTGCCGGCATCGGCGGTGCCGCTCAGCTGCGGCGTGGTGTCGTTGGTCGCGGTGCCGCTGTTAATCGGCTGCAGCGTCTCGCCGTTATCGTTGTTCAGCACGACATCAACGGCAGCAGACGGCGTGGTGAGATCGATAGTGAAATCAAACGCATCAGATGCCGGCCCGCTGTTGCCCGCCGTGTCGGTGACAATGGTGGTCAGGCTATGCGTGCCCGCCTCCAGTGCCGGATCCGGCGTAAAGCTCCAGTTGCCGTTTGCATCGGCCTGCGCCGAGCCAATCACGCTGCCATTGTCGTAAATCGCGACGAGGCTGCCCGGCTCCGCGCTGCCGCTGAACAGCGGCGTGGTGTCATTGGTGACGCCATCCGCCGCGATCGGCAGCGGCGTTGCGCCCTGATCGTTAACCAGCAGCAAGTCTGCGGCGGGCGCCGGATCGGTGAGATCGATGTTCACCTCCAGCGGAGCAGAAGGTGCGCTGGTATTGCCAGCCGGACTGGTTTCGGTCGCCGTCAGGCTGTGCTGCCCCTCGCCCAGCGCGGTGGCTGGCGTGAAGCTCCAGCTGCCGTCGTCGTTGACGGTGGTGGTGCCCAGCACGGTATTGCCATCCGAGACGGTGATGGTGCTGCCGGCGGTGCCGCTGCCGCTCAGGACTGGGGTGGTGTCGTTAGTAGCACCGCTGGTGATCAGCACCGGCGTGCCGCTCTGATCATCACTGAGCTGCACATTGCCCGGCGCGGCTGGCGTGGTGGTATCGATGGTAAAGCTGAGGGCGGCCGAGGGTTCGCTGGTATTGCCAGCGGTATCGGTCACCGTCGTCGTCAGGCTATGGTCGCCCGCTGCCAGCACCGGTGCGGTGAAGCTCCAGCTGCCGTCGTTGCCGACGGTGGCGGTGCCCAGTACCGTATCGCCATCGGAAATGGTCACTGTGCTGCCCGGTTCCGCGCGGCCACTGAGCACCGGCGTGGTGTCATTGGTGAGGCCATTGCTGACCGGCACCGGTGTGCCGCTCTGGTCGTTGCTGAGCAGCAGCTCGCTGGCCACAGCGGGTGCGCTGGTATCGACAATAACAATCACCGCCGTACTGCCCGGCCCGGTATTGCCCGCCGTGTCGGTAACGGTGGACGTCAGGTTGTGCTGCCCTTCGCTCAGCGGAGCGGTCGGGGTGAAGCTCCAGCTGCCGTCGCTGCCTGCCGTCGCTGTGCCCAGCACCGTATCGCCGTCGCTGACGGTCACCGTGCTACCGGGTTCAGCGGTACCGCTCAGGGTTGGCGTGGTGTCATTGGTGCTGCCGCCCGCGGCAACCGGTGTGCCGTCGCCATTGCTGAGCTGCAGATTGCCTGCCGCCGCCGGTGCCTGCGTATCGACGGTGACGGTTACCGGTGTTGACGCTGGTCCGGTGTTGCCAGCCGCATCGGTCACGGTGCTGGTCAGGCTATGGCTGCCATCGCTGAGGGGCGGCGTGGTGAAGCTCCAGTTGCCATCGTTGCCCACCGTGGTGCTGCCAATCACCGTACCGCCATCGGAGATAATGACCACACCGCCGGCTTCGCCGCTGCCGCTCAGGGTTGGCGCAGAGACGTTAGTGCTGCCTGTGCCCAGCGGATCGCCGTCATCGTTGGTCAGCTGGATGCCTGTCGGTGCCGCGGGCGCGACGGTGTCGATGGTGATGGTGATCACCGGCGAATCCGTCACCGTGCCGCTGCCGTTATCGGCGCTGGCGCGGAATGCGTAGGTGCCGTCGGCCAGCGCCGCTGGCGTGAAGCTCCACTGTCCGTTGCTGCCCGCGACCACGCTGCCCAAAACCGTGCTGCCGTTGTACAGGGTGACGAGATCGCCCGCCCCGGCCTGGCCGCTGAGAATCGGCGTGCTGTCGGTGGTGCTGTCGTTATTGGCCAGTTCAACCAGCGTGCTGCCGTTATCATCGGTGACAATCAGCAGGCTGCTGGTGGCCGGCACGCCCGCCTCGATGTTGACCGTGAACACCGGCGATGCCGGACTGACGTTGCCGGCCGCGTCAGTCACCGTGGTGGTCAGGCTGTGCTGCCCGTTGGTGAGCGCATCTGGCGTAAAGCTCCAGCTGCCGTTGCTGCCGGCGGTAACGCTACCGAGCAGCGTGGTGCCGTCATAGATACGCACCACCGCGCCCGCTTCTGCCGAACCGCTCAGGGTTGGCGTGCGATCGTCGGTGGTCTGGCCGGAAGCCAGCGCGCCGGTGGCGCTGCCCGCGTTATCCGTCACCTGCAGGCCGCTGACGGCGGCAGGCGCGGTAGTGTCAACGCTAAAGGCGATCGGCGTTGATGCCGGGCTGACGTTGCCGGCGGCATCGGTCACCGTGGTGCTCAGGCTGTGATTGCCCTCGCCCAGCGCTGGCGTGGTGAAGCTCCAGCTGCCGTTACTGCCCACGCTGACGCTGCCGAGAACGGTGTTGCCGTCGCGAATCGTGACAATACTGCCGGCTTCCGCCGTGCCGCTCAGCAGCGGTGTCGCATCGTTAATCGTGCTGCCGCCCGTCACCGGCTGTGCGGTACTGCCGGCATCGTTCAGCAGTGCCAGATCGCTGGCTGCCGCCGGTGGCGTGGTATCAACCGTAATGTTCAGGGTGACGGTGTCAATCACATTGCCGTCAACGTCGGTAATGGTGGCGCTGAACGCGTGGCCGCCCTCACTCAGGTTGCTCAGGGCAAAGCTCCACTGCCCATTGCCATCGGCGGTGGTGCTGCCGAGCAGATCGCCGCCGTCAAAGATGCGAACGAGGCTGCCCGCCCGGGTCAGCCCGGCGAGGATCGGGCTGTCGTCATTGGTGACGGCGCCGTTTTGCAGTGAGACAAGGGTATTGCCGCTGTCGCCCACCAGCTCAATGCTGGCGCTGGCGGGTGGCAGCGCAGCGTCCACATTGACCACAAATTCCGCGGTCGCGCTGCTGACGTTGCCCGCCGCATCAGTTTGCGTAACGGTCAGGCTGTGGCTGCCGTTGCTGAGCGCTGGCGTGGTAAAGCTCCAGCTGCCGTTGGCCCCGACAAGGGTATTGCCCAGGAGCGTGCTGCCGTCGTAAATGCTGATCAGCGCACCGGCTTCGCCGCTGCCGCTCAGGGTAGGAGTGTTGTCATCGGTGGTAGCGCCCGACGTCAGCGGGCCCTGGCTGGCACCCACGTTGTCGATCACCTGCAGATCGCCGATCGCCGCCGGTGCGGTGGTATCGACAGTGACCACAATAGCCGCTGACGCCGGACCGGTGTTGCCGGCGCTGTCGGTTACCGTGGTAGTCAGGCTGTGATTGCCGTCGCTGAGCGCTGGCGTGGTGAAGCTCCAGCTGCCGTTACTGCCGACGATCGCCGTGCCGAGCACGACGTTGCCATCGCGTACCGTAACGGTGCTGCCGGCCTCTGCCGTGCCGCTCAGCACCAGCGTGTTGTCATTGCTGCTGCCGCCGGCGGCAATCGGCGTCACCGTGCCATTGCTGTCGCCGGTCAGCAGCAGATCGCCTGCCGCGCCGGGCGCCACGGTATCAATGGTGACCGTCAGGGTGACGGAGGTGGTGACGTTACCGGCGGCGTCGGTGGCAACCGCGCGGAACGCATAAGTACCATCTGCCAGCGTGGCGGGAGTGAAGCGCCACTGACCGCTGCCGTCGGCAATAGTACTGCCCAGCAGCGTGGTGCCGTTGTACAGCGTGATGACGGCGTTAGCGCTCGCCAGGCCGCTCAGCACCGGCGTGCTGTCTTTGGTGCTGGCGCCATCGCTCAGCGTGCGCAGCGTGGCATCGCTATCGTCGGTAATTTGCAGCGAACTGCTGGTTGACGGCAGGCCCGCCTGAATCGTCACCACAAACGGCGAGGACGCAGCGCTGACGTTGCCGGCAGCGTCCGTCAGCGTCACGGTCAGGCTGTGGCTGCCATTGCTCAGCGCTGGCGTGGTAAAACTCCAGTTGCCGTTCGCGCCCACCAGCGCCGTGCCGAGCAGCGTCTGACCATCGTAAACGCTGACCACAGCGCCCGCTTCACCACGGCCGCTCAGGGTCGGCGTGTTATCATCGCTGCTCGATCCGTTTGGTACCGGCGTGGTGCTGCCGCCGCTGTTGTTGGTCAGGGCCACGTCCGTGGCCACTGCCGGTGGCTGCGTATCGACAGTGAAATCAACCGGGCTGGTGGCCGGACTGGTGTTGCCGGCAGCATCGGTGACGGTAACCGTCAGGCTGTGCTGCCCTTCACCCAGGGCGGGTGTCGTGAAGCTCCAGCGGCCATCGGCACCGACGGTGACCGTTCCCAGCAGCGTGGTGCCGTCGTAAATACTGACAATGGTCCCCGCTTCGGCCGTGCCGCTCAGCGTAGGCGTGTTGTCATCGGTGCTGGTGCCGCCCGTGATAGCGCCCTGCACGCTGCCCGCGTTATCCGTGATCAGCAGATCGCTGACCGCCGCTGGTGCCGTGGTATCACCGCCGCCGCCATTGTCGCCGCCGCCGTTATCCCCACCGCCGCCGCCGCCACCGCCGTTGTTACCGGCGATCAGCGCACCGATACCGGCCAGCGCGGCGCCGGCGATACCAAAGGCGGTTAGTGTTCCGTCACCCGTGACGTTTTCCGCTAACAGCCCTTCCGTGCTGTCGATAGAGACAAACTGGAAGCCTTCTGTGCCGGGATCTTCCACCCACCACAGCGCGCCTTTGTCGTCCTGCAGCACCAGATCGCTGTCGCCGTTAGCATCGTAGAATTTATGAATAACAACGACTTCACCGGATTTAGTGGTGACCACTAAATCACTACCATTGCGTGTGAAAGACTTAATATCAGCCTGATTAAGGTTGAGCTTAACCACACTGGGAGCAGTCAAATTAACCTGATTACCGCTCACTTCAGTAGCAATCGTTCCGCCTTTAGGCGTTACAGAGATATTGTTCATTTTATCGATATCCCGCGCAGTTATAAGCTTAATGGCATCCATAAAAACGCCCGGTATCGCCAGACACCGGTATTCTTCGCGAATAATTCAATGAATTACTCACATCCTCTCCAGGCCGGTTTCATCTGCCAGAGGCACAGTGAAAACGCGCTGAGTCGTTATTTGCCGCCCGTGCGAAAAATAGCTCTGCCGAACTCTTTTCAGACTTGCGCCAACAAATCAGTGAGATAGACGCTCTTCCAGTGGTAGCCTTGCATGCCGTAAATTGATTTTTGCGACAGCAAATCAACCTGACGTTGATGTTCAACGCCCTCAATAATCACGCCGCGACATAATTGATTGAGGTGGTCGAGCAGAATGTCGAAAGTGCGATCTTCGCCAAATTGCCAAAAAAATTTTTTATCAATCTTGACGATGTCGAATATTCCGCTATCGAGCATGGTCAGGTTGGAATAACCCGGACCAAAGTCATCGAGCCATAACGGGGCCGGCGTGATTTTGGCTACGCCTTTCAGGATCAGCAGGTCGGCGCTATTAAAGCGTGCGGTGAAGAAGGCAGAGATTTCCAGCCGTAATCGCGTCAGCGCGGCCAGTTTTCTTTGTATTTCAGCATCTTTAAAAATGCCTGAAACAATATCTCTGTCTACATTAACGCTGATGACCTGCTCAAACCCCGCATGGTAAAGCTGAATAAGTTTTTCGACCTGGTGGAGGAATAACTGCCATTTTTCGTCAGCAGAAAGCCGACTGAAGAACCCTGCATCCCTGTCAGGGTTACGCTTATTATTGGTATCTGCATCATCTGCGAAACGCGTCAACAATTCCCATGCCACCACTTCACCGGAAATAGCGTGAACCGGCTCCAGCATCAGAATGTAGTCGGATTTGCAGCGCATTTTACGATCCTTACACTGGCTGATAGCGCGTTAAACCGTCAGCTTTTCTCATGTGATTCGTAAGGGAAACATCGATAAAACTTAACACCTTAACTGAAGGTTAACTTACAACTTACATTTTGAAAAATAGATTTCAGTGAACAACAGCATGAACTTTAATCGTTTATACCAATCAATAAAGCTTCATTTTCACTGCATGTTTCACATAAAGATCAGATAATTCTTAGACTCAGGATTTTTGATTGGCGGCCTTGACAAAAAATAAAATCCATACTCAATTGATTAATAAGCAATAAATTATACGTCATTGGTATAAATTCTGGCTTTGTCCTTAATATGAGATAATGTACTGCTTAAAGCGGGATTCCAGAAAGCGTCAAAAAAACCGACAGCCTGCACAGCGCTCACCTAACGCCTTATGCTTAAATTTTTATTATAGATAGCCAGAAACTCATAAAAGAGAGATTGGTCATTAGCGGGCAGGTGCAACACTAAGCCACAGATTTAAAAAACGTTTTTTTCACTACCGATGCGCTTTCGCTGCTGAATTAAGCAGATAGCTTTTGTTAATAAACGGTTTGAATTTGCTGTTTCGACCGGGATAATTTCAGAGTGATAGCGATCACGAATTGAATAAATGGCGGGAAGGATTGTCAGGGAAGGTGATAATAACGGGCTCCAGCCGGAGCCCGTTGCGGGAAATACATTTACTCGTCTTCGAGATAGGTATAGCCGTAAAGCCCACTCTCAAACTCTTCAAGGAACTGCGCCCGCAGCTCTTCGTCAATATCCTGCTGCTGTTTTACCTGATCGCGGAATAACGTCATCAGATCGTTAGGATTGAGCTGCACGTATTGCAGCATATCCGCCACGGTATCCCCTTCATCAGACAGCTGCACTTCTACGCTGCCATCCGGGAAGGCGAAGACGTCAACCGCTTCGGTATCGCCAAACAGGTTGTGCATATTGCCGAGGATTTCCTGATACGCCCCGACCATAAAGAAGCCCAGCATCGGTGGATTATCCACATCGTATTCCGGCATTGGCATGGTGGTGGCAATACCGTCGCCGTCAACGTAGTGATCGATGGTGCCATCGGAATCACAGGTGATATCCAGCAGTACCGCACGACGCTGCGGGGTTTTGTTCAGTCCTTCCAGCGGCAGCACCGGGAACAGCTGATCGATGCCCCACGCATCCGGCATCGACTGGAACAGCGAGAAGTTGACGTAAATCTTGTCCGCCATGCGCTCCTGCAGCTCATCAATGATCGGCCGATGGGCGCGGTTGCTCGGGTCAAGGTGCTGCTGAATATAGTGGCAGATGCTGAGATACAGCTGCTCTGCCCAGGCGCGCTGACCGAGATCGTAGGTGCCTGACGAATAGCCGGTATGGATGTCGAACAGGTCCATCTGGCTGTCATGCAGCCATTCGCGCAGCGAACGGCGTACGCTCGGCTCGTGCATCTCCTGCCAGGTATCCCACAGGCTCTGAATCGGGCGCGGTGAGTCGGCATCCGGTGCGACCGGCGTACTGAATTCATTGCGCTCAACGCCGATGATGTTGGAGACCAGCACGGTATGATGCGCGGTCACCGCACGCCCCGATTCCGTAATCACGGTCGGATGCTCCAGACCGTGCTCTTCACAGGCGTCGCCGATGGCCCAGATCACGTTGTTGGCGTATTCGTTCAGGCCGTAGTTGACTGAGCAGTCTGACTGCGAACGCGTGCCTTCGTAGTCAACCCCAAGCCCGCCGCCGACGTCAAAGCACTTGATGTTGACGCCCAGCTTCGCCAGCTCAACATAGAAGCGCGCCGATTCACGCACGCCGGTGGCGATATCGCGAATATTGGACATCTGCGAGCCGAGGTGGAAATGCAGCAGCTGCAGGCTGTCGAGACGACCCGCTTTGCGCATGATATCGACCAGCTGCAGCACCTGCGATGCCGCCAGACCAAATTTGGATTTCTCGCCGCCGCTCGACTGCCACTTGCCGGAACCCTGCGATGCCAGACGGGCGCGAATGCCGAGGCGCGGCACCACATTCAGCCGCTCGGCTTCTTCCAGCACCAGGCGCACTTCGGTCATCTTCTCAATCACCAGATAGACTTTATGGCCGAGCTTTTCACCAATCAGCGCCAGACGGATATATTCGCGGTCTTTGTAGCCGTTACACACAATCACCGAGCGGGTTTTCCCGGCGTGCGCCAGCACCGCCATCAGCTCAGCTTTGGAACCCGCCTCCAGCCCCAGCGGCTCGCCGGAGTTGACCAGCGATTCAATCACGCGCTTATGCTGGTTAACTTTGATCGGGTAAACCAGGAAGTAGTCGCCCTTATAGCCGTAGGATTCACGCGCGCGTTTAAAGGCGGCATTAATCGAACGCAGACGGTGCTGCAGAATTTGCGGGAAGCAGAACAGCGCAGGCAGGCGCTGGCCGTCGGCCTCGCGCTCTTTAACCAGCTTCGCCAGGTCAACGCGCACCTCCGGCTGATCCGGATCCGGGCAGACGCTGATGTGGCCGAGTTCGTTGACGTCGTAATAGTTGTTTCCCCACCAGGCAATGTTGTAGGTGCGCAGCATTCTGCTTGCGTCCTGATCGTTCATCGCCACCTCCTGCATCGAGCGGAGTACACCCTGTTCGCCAGCTGACGAACCCTTGATATTCTTCATGTCGTCAGACATCACGAACCTCAATTTTCCGTTGAAATATGAAAAAGTTGCCGGATTTTGCTGCTACTGCGCCGGATGGAAATTTCCTCATTCTGCTTATCTTGCCTCAGCAGGTTACCGTGCGCCTTACTGAGGTTAAGTGTAAAACACCGTGCCGGAAGCGGTGAACAACGGGGCAAAATCGTCCCGCATCACCTCACCACAGACGAGTGAAACACAGCAGAGAAACTGGGGGAATAGCTTAGCCGGCGCTCGTGTCGGGATAATTACCGCAGCGCAGAAAACTTCGACGAGAGAAAAGAGCAGAACTGGAAATGGAAAGGCGTGCCAGCGCGCCAGAACGGCGCCGTGAACCGAAGAGAGCGAAAATGTGGTTCATTGTTTTTATCACCTCCAGCGCCTGCTAACAGCATGCGGAAACGGAGTGGATGAAAATCAGATCAACAGCCTCTGACAGCGCGACGCACGGGGGCGTCATCCATGGGACAACTGCGGCGTTTTATACAGTCTGACGCGGCAAAATGCAAAATCTTTGTCGGCGCGCTGCGGCGGGTGTCAGGAAAATATTCCAGTTGATCTGTAGCGATAAATGCGGATGGCGAAAAAGCACTGGAAAAACGCGCACTGAGTGACCTAAAATAGCCGTCCAGATGGTTTTCCATCTAAACTGATTAACATCCAGGCGGTGTGAGCCTGGTACGCTGACACTTCCTACTGCTTGCGGCTTTGCCTGAAGGGGCGTCGAGCTGGCATCATCCCGCTTACGCTATGCAGTCGAATTCAAACCATTTGCAAGGTAAAGAACAGAATGGCTAAACACCTTTTTACATCCGAGTCCGTATCAGAAGGACATCCTGATAAAATCGCCGATCAGATTTCCGATGCCGTGCTGGACGCCATCCTTGAACAGGATCCCAAAGCACGCGTCGCCTGCGAAACCTACGTAAAAACCGGTATGGTGCTGGTTGGCGGTGAGATCACCACCAGCGCCTGGGTCGATATCGAAGAGATCACCCGCAATACCGTACGTGAAATCGGCTATGTTCATTCCGATATGGGCTTTGATGCTAACTCCTGTGCGGTGCTGAGCGCGATTGGTAAACAGTCGCCGGACATCAACCAGGGCGTAGACCGTACCGATCCGCTGGAACAGGGCGCGGGCGACCAGGGCCTGATGTTTGGTTACGCCACCAATGAAACCGACGTGCTGATGCCGGCACCGGTGACCTACGCGCACCGTCTGGTGCAGCGTCAGGCTGAAGTGCGTAAAAACGGTACGCTGCCATGGCTGCGCCCGGATGCCAAAAGCCAGATTACCTTCCAGTACGACGGCGGCAAGATTGTCGGTATCGATGCGGTAGTGCTGTCAACTCAGCATTCAGAAGAGATTTCTCAGGCCGATCTGCGTGAAGCGGTGATGGAAGAGATCATCAAGCCGGTACTGCCGACCGAGTGGATCAACGCCAGCACCAAATACCACATCAACCCAACCGGTCGTTTCGTGATCGGCGGCCCGATGGGCGACTGCGGCCTGACCGGTCGTAAAATCATCGTCGATACCTACGGCGGCATGGCCCGTCACGGCGGCGGCGCGTTCTCCGGTAAAGATCCATCGAAAGTTGACCGCTCAGCGGCTTACGCTGCGCGCTACGTGGCGAAAAACATCGTTGCCGCTGGCCTGGCCGATCGCTGCGAAATCCAGGTTTCTTACGCGATTGGTGTGGCAGAACCGACCTCAATCATGGTGGAAACCTTCGGTACCGAGAAAGTTTCAACCGAACAGCTGACGCTGCTGGTGCGTGAGTTCTTCGACCTGCGTCCATACGGTCTGATTCAGATGATGGATCTGCTGAAGCCAATCTACAAAGAAACCGCTGCCTACGGTCACTTTGGTCGTGAACACTTCCCGTGGGAACAGACCGACAAAGCCGCCCAGCTGCGCGAGGCCGCAGGCCTGTAATCTCCGCGGGTGCGGGCAACGGCTCTCACCCCGAGCTTATCTTAGCGGAGAAGGTAAATCGAGCCCGCGCAAGCGGGCTTTTTTACCGGCGAAATTTCCACGCTTTCGTCCCTGACCGCTTCCCCTATCCCGCCTCTGCACCATCACACTTTTTGTCTACAGCACCGCAGGCGCATTTTTCAGCGCTGTCTACACTGTTAGCACTGCGCTTACAACAAAGTGTTAACGATTACATTTTGAAATCCTTTTAATATCTTCAATTTAGAGATTTTTCAGCGTAGTAACGATGATGAAAATGCGTTATTTTCAGCGTCGTCTGATAGCCGATATTTATAGTGATGTCAGAAACTTAAAGGGTGCTATACCTTACTGGTTATGTGACTGATTCGGGCAAAAAATGCTGGATTACAGGGTTTCAGCGTGTGTAACCGATTACATCGATGTGATCGTACTCACTTTTTCCCGCAGGCAGCTTACTTAACATTGATAAAAACAAAGATGGATAAACTTCGGAGGCAATATGCCTGGTAATACTCACAAAAGCAGAACCTCAAACAAGGCGATGACCCTGTTTGTCTGCTTTCTGGCCGCTCTGGCGGGCCTGCTGTTCGGTCTGGATATCGGCGTTATCGCCGGTGCTCTGCCCTTCATCGCGAAAGATTTCAACGTTACCGCACATCAGCAGGAGTGGATCGTCAGCTCAATGATGTTCGGTGCTGCAGTCGGTGCCGTGGGCAGCGGCTGGATGTCTTCGCGTCTCGGCCGTAAAAAGAGCCTGATGGCCGGTGCCATCCTGTTCGTTATCGGTTCACTGTGGTCAGCGATGGCGCCAAACCCGGAAATGCTGATTGCCGCACGCGTGGTGCTCGGCCTTGCCGTCGGCGTTGCCTCTTATACCGCCCCGCTGTATCTCTCGGAAATCGCACCGGAGAAGATCCGCGGCAGTATGATTTCCCTGTATCAGCTGATGATCACCATCGGTATTCTCGGCGCTTACCTGTCGGACACCGCGTTCAGTGCCTCGGGCGACTGGCGCTGGATGCTGGGCATCATCACTATTCCGGCGGTGCTGCTGCTGGTTGGTGTGGTGTTCCTGCCAAACAGCCCGCGCTGGCTGGCGGCGAAAGGTGACTTCCGCGATGCGCAGCGCGTGCTGGATCGCCTGCGTGACACCAGCGAGCAGGCGAAACGCGAGCTGGATGAGATCCGCGAAAGCCTGAAGATCAAACAGTCCGGCTGGCAGCTCTTCCAGAGCAACAGCAACTTCCGCCGCGCGGTGTTCCTCGGCGTGCTGTTGCAGGTGATGCAGCAGTTCACCGGCATGAACGTCATCATGTACTACGCACCGAAAATCTTCGAAATCGCCGGCTTCGCCAATACCACGCAGCAAATGTGGGGCACCGTGATCGTGGGTCTGGTGAACGTGCTGGCCACCTTTATTGCTATCGGTCTGGTGGATCGCTGGGGCCGTAAACCAACGCTGGTGCTGGGCTTCCTGGTGATGGCAGCCGGCATGGGTATCCTCGGTACCATGCTGCACATTGGCATCAACTCTGCCGGTGAGCAGTACTTTGCCATCGCCATGCTGCTGATGTTCATTGTTGGTTTCGCGATGTCAGCCGGTCCGCTGATTTGGGTACTGTGTTCTGAAATTCAGCCGCTGAAAGGGCGTGATTTTGGTATCACCGTCTCTACCGCGACCAACTGGATTGCCAACATGATCGTGGGTGCCACCTTCCTGACCATGCTGAACTCGCTGGGCAACGCGCCGACTTTCTGGGTCTACGCCGCGCTGAACGTGTTCTTTATTCTGCTGACGGTCGCGCTGATTCCGGAGACCAAAAACGTCTCGCTGGAGCACATCGAGCGCAACCTGATGTCGGGCAAAAAACTGCGCGATATCGGCCAGCAGTAAGGCCAGATGCGTTAACCGGGGCTGCCGCAGGGCGGCCCTTTTTTTATCTGCCGCCTGTGCGCATGCAGTTGCGTACCCCGCGGCAACGCCTTATGCTGCCGCACATGAAAACGCCACGTCTGCCCATCGCCCTGCAACAAGCCGTCATGCGCTCGCTGCGCCATTTTTTGCAGCTGGCTCAGCAAAAACTCGAACGTCATTTCGAAGAGCCGACGCTGGTTTATCAGCAGCGCGGCACGGCCGCAGGCACCGCGTGGCTGGAGCAGTGGCAAATTCGCCTCAACCCGGTGCTGCTGCTGGAAAACCAGCAGGCTTTTATCGATGAAGTGGTGCCGCATGAACTGGCGCATCTGCTGGTGTGGAAAACCTTCGGCCGCGTGCCGCCGCACGGCAAAGAGTGGAAGTGGATGATGGAGGACGTGCTGGGCGTGCCCGCCCGCCGCACCCATCAGTTCGCAATCACTTCGGTGCGCAGCAATACCTTCCCCTATCGCTGTCGCTGCCAGCAACATCAGCTGACGGTACGCCGCCACAACCGCGTGGTGCGTGGTGAGAGCGAATATCGCTGCGTGCATTGCGGTACGCTGCTGCAACCCGGTGAATACGCAGCGAATTAGTCCGCGATTCTCATTCCCCGCGCCCGACCATTCTGTTACCCTGCCGCCCTTTTTCGGTACCAGGTTATTTTGTGGAATATGTCTCGCAAAACGCTGTTATTACTCTCTCTGCTGGTCGCGCCGCTCAGCGCGTACAGCCTCAGTCTCACCCATTACAACCAGAACAATTTTCAGCAGGCGAAAGTGGTCGCGGCAAAGATCAACGCGGATGCGCCGGCGGATTTTTACTGCGGCTGCAAAATCAGCTGGCACGGTAAAAAAGGCGTGCCGGATCTCAGCAGCTGCGGCTATAGCGTGCGCAAGAACGCCAACCGCGCGGAACGCATCGAGTGGGAACACGTCATGCCGGCGTGGGAGTTTGGTCATCAGCGTCAGTGCTGGCAAAATGGCGGACGGAAAAACTGCAGCAAAGACGCAGACTACCGCCGCATCGAAAGCGATCTGCACAACCTGCAGCCAGCCATCGGTGAAGTGAACGGTGACCGCAACAACTTTCAGTACAGCCAGTGGAACGGTGGCGAGCAGCAGTACGGTCAGTGCAGCATGAAGATCGATTTTAAGCAGAAGCGCGCCGAGCCTCCCGAGCGCGCGCGCGGCGCCATCGCCCGCACCTACTTCTATATGCGCGACCAGTATCATCTGCGCCTGTCACGCCAGCAAACCCAGCTGTTCACCGCGTGGAACAAGCAGTATCCGGTCACGCCGTGGGAGTGCGAACGCGACCAGCGCATCGCCGCGGTGCAGGGAAATCACAATTCCTGGGTACAGCAGGCTTGCCAGCGCTGAAAGCGCTACCCTACACTAGCTTTTTTCGATTGGGCCGCATCGCGCGATGCGGCATAACGCCGGCAGGAACCGCATGCGCATACCCCGCATTTATCACCCCGAAGCTCTAACCGTTAACAGTGAAGTTCAGCTTGATGAGGATGCCGCCAACCACGTCGGCCGCGTGCTGCGCATGAGCGCCGGACAGCAGATCGAGCTGTTTGATGGCAGTAATCTGACTTTTAGCGCCGAAATCACCCAGGCCGACAAAAAGCGTGTAAAAGTAAAGGTCCTTGCCAGCCAGCCTGACGATCGCGAATCCCCGCTGCACTTACACCTCGGTCAGGTGATGTCGCGCGGTGAAAAAATGGAATTCACTATCCAGAAATCGATCGAACTGGGCGTGAATGTGATTACGCCCTTGTTTTCTGAACGCTGTGGCGTAAAGCTGGATGCCGAACGCCTGGCGAAAAAGATTCAGCAGTGGCAGAAAATAGCCATCGCCGCCTGCGAGCAGTGCGGTCGTAATCGCGTGCCGGAAATCCGCGCCGCGATGACGCTCGAAGCCTGGTGTGCCGAAGCGGATGACGGCCTGAAGCTCAACCTGCATCCGCGCGCCAGCCACAGCATCAATACGCTGCCGCAGCCGGTTGAGCGCGTACGGCTGCTGATTGGCCCGGAAGGCGGCCTGTCGGCAGAGGAAATTGCCATGACGGCGCAGCACGGCTTTACCGATATCCTGCTCGGTCCGCGCGTTTTGCGCACCGAAACCACGGCGCTCACCGCCATCACGGCACTTCAGGTGAGGTTTGGTGACCTCGGTTAAGGGATACTTTCAGCCCGAAGACACACGCAGATAACTGACCAGCACAACGCTTTCGCACGGAACGGGGTGGCTGAATTCCCCTTTGAGGAGAGAATAATGATTAAGCTTGGCATCGTTATGGACCCGATTTCGTCCATCAACATTAAAAAAGACTCCAGCTTCGCCATGTTGCTGGAAGCACAGCGCCGCGGTTATGAAATTCACTACATGGAGATGGGCGATCTGTCGCTGCGTGGTGGCGTGACTTACGCGCGCACCCGGCTGCTGAGCGTCGAGCAGAACTACGATCAGTGGTATACGTTTGGCAGCGAGCAGACTATCCCGCTGGCCGATCTTAACGTGGTGCTGATGCGTAAAGACCCGCCGTTTGATACCGAGTTCATTTACGCAACCTATCTGCTGGAGCGCGCGGAAGAGCAAGGCACGCTGATCGTTAACAAACCGCAGAGCCTGCGTGACTGCAACGAAAAACTCTACACCGCCTGGTTTGCCGACCTGACGCCAGACACGCTGGTGACGCGCAACAAAGAGCAGCTGCGCGCGTTCTGGCAGGAGCATGGCGATGTAATCTTCAAGCCGCTCGACGGCATGGGCGGCGCGTCGATTTTCCGCATCAAAAAAGATGATGCCAACTTCGGCGTGATCACTGAAACGCTGACCAACCACGGTCAGTTCTTCTGCATGGCGCAAAATTATCTGCCGGCGATCAAAGACGGTGATAAGCGCGTGCTGGTGGTCGATGGTGAACCGGTGCCATACTGCCTGGCACGCATTCCGCAGGGCGGCGAAACCCGTGGCAACCTCGCCGCCGGTGGCCGCGGCGAAGCCCGTCCGCTGAGCGACAGCGACTGGGAAATTGCCCGCCGCGTAGGTCCGACATTGAAAGCCAAAGGGCTGATTTTTGTCGGCCTCGATATTATCGGTGATAAACTGACAGAAGTTAACGTCACCAGCCCAACCTGCATCCGCGAAATCGAGGCGGCGTTCCCGGTCTCCATCACCGGCATGCTGATGGACGCGATTGAAAAACGTTTGGGCTGAGGATGCCGCAGGAGTGAGAGCTCCGTGAACCACCCAAAGCCGGTGCAGCCGTTCAGCACCGGCTATTTTTGGTAAACGAGTGAGAATGAATTTACAGCACCATTTCTTGATTGCGATGCCGTCGCTGCAGGACCCTTTCTTCAAACGCTCGGTGGTGTATATCTGCGAGCATAACGAAGAGGGTGCCATGGGTTTGATCGTTAACAAGCCGATGGACAACCTGACGGTCGAAGGCATCCTGAAAAAACTTAAAATCAGCCCATCAGAACGCGATCCTGCCATCAAACTGGACAAACCGGTGTTTGCCGGTGGTCCGCTGGCGGAAGATCGTGGCTTTATTCTGCACTCGGCCCAGCGCGTGTTCTCCTCCAGTATCCGCATTTCTGACAATACGGTGATCACCACTTCGCGCGATGTGCTGGAAGCGATCGGCACGCGTGAACAGCCAGAGAACGTGCTGGTAGCGCTGGGTTATTGCGCATGGGAGAAGGATCAGCTGGAAAATGAGCTGCTGGAGAATGCCTGGCTGACCACGCCTGCCAATACGCAGATCCTGTTCCAGACGCCGATTGCCGAACGCTGGCGTGAAGCCGCGCGCAGCATGGGTGTGGACATCCACAACATGACCAGCGATGCAGGGCACGCCTGATGGCCAGTGAAACGCTGCTCGGCTTTGACTTCGGCACCAAAAGCATCGGCGTTGCCATCGGGCAACAGCTGACCGGCACTGCGCGCCCGCTCACCGCGCTGAAAGCGCAGGACGGCACGCCGGACTGGGAGCTAATAGGTAAGCTGCTGAAAGAGTGGCAGCCGGATTACGTGGTGGTTGGCCTGCCACTCAACATGGACGGCAGCGAACAGCCGCTGACGGCGCGCGCGCGCAAGTTTGCTAACCGGCTGCACGGCCGCTTCGGCGTGCGTGTGGAGCTGCAGGATGAGCGTCTGAGCACCGTTGTAGCGCGTGCCGATCTGTTCGAACGCGGCGGCTATCGCGCGCTGCAGAAAGGCCATATCGATTCGCAGTCTGCGGTGATTATCCTGCAGGACTGGTTCGAGACGCATTAAATCAGCCCGAATGCGGCCGCGCGGTTTCGCGCCGCCGTGTCGGTGGTTCTCAGGGCACGTCCCTGCTCAAATCAATCCCGCCTCGCGCCGGGCCTGCTCGCTCTGGGCGAAAGTTTGCATCCCTGCCTGCGCACCGGTCTGCAACACACCAGGCAGCTGATGCATTTTGCCTTCGCGGATCAGGTTAGCGACCGCCGGCGTCGCCACCAGTACTTCAAACAGGCCAATGCGGCCACCGGCTTTGGCGGCGACTAAACGCTGCGCCAGCACCGCTTTCAGGCTGCCGGCCAGCTGCGTGCGCACGAGGTTTTTCTCCTCGGCCGGAAACACATCCACCAGCCGGTCCACCGCCTGCGTCGCGCCGCGCGTATGCAGCGTGGCCAGCACCAGATGGCCGGTCTCAGCAGCGGTCAGCGCCAGGCGGATGGTTTCGCTGTCGCGCAGCTCACCCAGCAGGATCACATCCGGATCTTCACGCAGCGCCGCTTTTAATCCGAGCTGAAACGAAGCGCAGTGCGCGCCGATTTCGCGCTGCTGAATCAGCGAACGCTGGCTGTGATGGACAAACTCGATCGGATCTTCCAGCGTAATAATGTGGCGCGCCTGCTGACGATTGAGGCTATCCACCAGCGCCGCCAGCGTGGTGGTTTTGCCGCTGCCGGTCGCGCCGGTGATGAGGATAAGCCCTTCCTCCAGTTGCAGCAGCGAGCGCACCACGTCCGGCAGCTGCAGGCTCGCCATATCCGGTGGCTGGCTGGCAATCAGCCGCAGCGCCAGCGCCAGTCCGTGACGCTGGCGGAACAGATTGGCGCGCAGCCGGCTGCCGTTGCCGAGCGTGATGGCGAAATCGACGTGACCGCTGCTGGCTAACTCGCTGCGCTGCGCGGCGCTAAGCCACTGCTCGCTAAAGGCCTGCAGCCAGCGCTCAGGCAAGGTGTGCTGTTGCGGTATTGGCTCCAGCACGCCCTGCCGGCGCCAGTGCGGTAAATGTCCGCTGCAAAGGTGCAGATCGGCCGCATTATGCTTTACACTAAGCGCCACAACGTCATCCAAATCCATTTAACTTCTCCTGACTATGACTTCCATTGAGCACAACTTACAGCAAGTGCGCGAGCGGATCGCTGCTGCCGCCGCGCGTTGCGGCCGCGCGCCAGAAGAAATTGCGCTGCTTGCAGTGAGCAAAACCAAACCTGCGAGCGCTATCGCAGAAGCCATTGCCGCCGGACAGCGCGCCTTCGGTGAAAATTACGTGCAGGAAGGGGTTGAAAAAGTTGCCGAACTGGCCGCACATCCTGATCTGCAATGGCACTTTATCGGGCCGTTACAATCCAATAAAAGCCGTCTGGTGGCGGAAAACTTTGCCTGGTGCCATACCGTTGACCGTCTGCGTATCGCGCAGCGGCTGAACGATCAGCGTCCGGCCGCGCTGCCGCCGCTCAACGTGTTAATTCAGGTAAATATCAGTGACGAGCACAGCAAATCTGGCATCATGCTGGAGGCCGTCGCCGGGCTGGCACAACAGATTGCCGCCCTGCCGCGTTTGCGCCTGCGTGGACTGATGGCGATTCCGGCGCCCGAGCAGGATTACGCGCGCCAGCTGGCGGTGTGCCAGCAGATGGCCTGCGCGTTTCGCGCCTTGCAACAGGACTATCCTGGCGTCGATACGCTTTCTCTGGGAATGAGCGACGATATGGATGCGGCGATAGCCGCAGGCAGTACGATGGTGCGCATCGGCACCGCGGTATTTGGCGCGCGGGATTATGCACGCCCTTCACAACAATAATTGAGGAACCTCATGTTAACACTGACGTTTTTAGTCAAAACGCTGATTGATCTGTACGTGATGGTGCTGCTGCTGCGCATCTGGATGCAGTGGTCACGCTGTGACTTTTACAATCCGCTGGCGCAGTTTGTCGTGAAGATCACCCAGCCGATTGTTAAACCGCTGCGCCGCATTTTGCCGGCGCTGGGACCGATTGACACCGCGTCACTGCTGCTAGCATTCGTGCTGACCACGCTGAAATATCCGATTCTGCTGCTGATTCAGGTCGGGGTGTTCTCCGTCGATCCGACCAACCTGCTGGTGGGCCTGCTGTCGCTGGTCAAATCCGCCGGCTATCTGGTGTTCTGGGTGATCATCATTCGCTCGCTGATGAGCTGGATCAGCCAGGGACGCGGTGCGATGGACTATGTGCTGATCCAGCTGACCGAACCGCTGATGGCCCCGATTCGCCGTATCCTGCCGGCGATGGGCGGCATCGATTTCTCGGCGATGATCGTGATTCTGGTGCTGTATGCGCTGAACTTCCTCGGTATGGACCTGTTCCCGGGTCTCTGGTACCTGCTGTAATTCATTAATCTGGAACTGTTATGCAAAAAGTTGTGCTCGCCACCGGTAATCCGGGCAAAGTACGTGAACTGGCCGATCTGTTAGCGGCCTTCGGCCTGGATATCGTGGCGCAAACCGAGCTGGGCGTAGAGTCTGCCGAAGAGACCGGGCTGACCTTTATCGAAAACGCCATCCTGAAAGCGCGTCACGCGGCGCAGATCACCGGCCTGCCGGCGATTGCCGATGACTCCGGGCTGGCGGTCGATGCGCTGGGCGGCGCACCGGGCATTTACTCGGCGCGCTATGCCGGCGTTGATGCCAGCGACCAGCAGAATCTCGACAAACTGCTGCAGGCGCTGGAGCAGGTGCCGGACGGCGAGCGCCAGGCTCAGTTCCACTGCGTACTGGTGTACGTGCGTCACGCCGCCGACCCGACGCCGCTGGTGTTCCACGGCAGCTGGGCCGGGGAGATTACCCGCGCGGCCGCCGGTGAAGGCGGTTTCGGTTATGATCCGATCTTCTACGTGCCGGCTCTGGGTAAAACCGCAGCCGAGCTGAGCAAGGATGAAAAGCGTGCCGTGTCGCACCGGGGTAAAGCATTGACGCTGCTGCTGGAAGCGATGCGCAATGCCTGAGTTACCACCGTTAAGCCTTTATATCCACATCCCGTGGTGCGTGCAGAAATGTCCGTACTGCGACTTCAACTCGCACGCGCTTAAAGGCGAAGTGCCGCACAGCGAGTATGTGCAGCATCTGCTCAACGATCTTGACCAGGATCTGCCGCTGACCGCCGGGCGCGAAGTGCGCACCATTTTCATCGGCGGCGGCACGCCCAGCCTGCTGAGCAGCGAAGCGATGCAGCAGCTAATGGATGGCGTGCGTGCGCGCCTGCCGCTGGCGGCGGACGCCGAAATCACCATGGAGGCCAATCCGGGCACGGTGGAAGCCGATCGCTTCAGCGGCTATCAGCGGGCGGGCATTAACCGGATTTCGATTGGCGTGCAGAGTTTCAGTCCGCAAAAGCTGACGCGCCTGGGCCGCATCCACGGTCCGGACGAGGCGGTCCGCGCGGCACAACTGGCGGCCGGTCTCGGCCTGCGCAGCTTTAACCTCGACCTGATGCACGGCCTGCCGGATCAGTCGCTGGAAGAGGCGCTGGACGATTTGCGCCAGGCAATTGCCCTTAACCCGCCGCATCTGTCGTGGTATCAGCTGACCATTGAGCCCAACACGCTGTTTGGTTCACGCCCGCCGGTATTGCCGGATGACGATGCGCTGTGGGATATCTTTGAGCAGGGTCATCAGCTGCTGAGCGCCGCAGGCTATCAGCAGTATGAAACCTCGGCCTACGCCAAACCGGGCTATCGCTGCGAGCATAACCTGAACTACTGGCGCTTCGGTGATTACCTCGGCATCGGCTGTGGCGCGCACGGCAAGCTGACGCAGCCGGACGGGCGCATCGTGCGCACGGTGAAAACCCGTCATCCGCGCGGTTTTATGAAGGGCAACTATCTGGATAAGCAGCATGACGTGCCGGACGAGGACAAGCCGTTCGAGTTCTTTATGAACCGTTTCCGCCTGCTGGAAGCCGCGCCGCGCGCCGACTTTCAGCGCTACACCGGGCTGGACGAGGCAGTGATTCGCCCGCAGATCGACGCAGCCATCGCCGCTGGTTATGTGCAGGAGCAGCCAGAGCACTGGCAGATCACTGAAAAAGGCAAGCTGTTCCTGAATTCGCTGCTGGAGCTGTTCATGTAAATTCAGCGGAGAAGGCGCGCACCTTTTCCGCTGGCAGCCGTGCTGGGCGGCACGGCTGCATCTGTTACGCTCAGGCGACCATCACCTCATTATTGATTAACAGCGTCGCGCTGTGGTCGAGACTCTCAAACACCTGCCACACTTTGCCACCGCTCTGCTGCGTCCCCTGCTGCTGCCACTGCTGATAAAATTGCGTGCTATCGCTGAGCTGCACCACGTCGCCGGCATCACCATCAATCAGCCAGCTGCGCGTGCGCTCTGGCAGCAGCACATTCTGGTGCGCCTGCTGTAACAGCTGCTGCGCATCCAGCTGCAGCAGATTGTCCCCTGAGCCAGTGAGATCGATATGCTGCAGGCCGCTGATATGCTGCGTCAGCTGTTGATAATCAAGCTGCTGATGTTCTCCTTCCAGCACCAGCGCAGAGAAGTCCTGCAGCAGTGGTCCGCTGTGCGCCGCCAGCCACTGCTGCACATCATTCAGATGCAGCTGCGCGCCCTCCTGTTCCAGCGTTTCCGGCAGCGTATGGTGCTGTACCAGGCTCTCGTCTTTGCCCCAGCGCACAGTATCAATAATCCAGCCCACATCGCGCTTCACCAGCACGTTCCAGCACAGCACTTTTTTATAGGTATCCGGATCTTCACCTGAATGGACGTCAATATAGCCAATCTGCTGACCCGCCGGAGCCTGCCAGCTAAAGGTGTTCAACCCCTGCTCAGACCGGCTGGCGCCGCCGGGCTGCAGGTATTCGCGCCCCAGCAGCTCACCGCTGGGGGAGAAGATATCCACGTAGGTATCGCAATTGTGGAGATAGCCATAATTGAACTCCACGTAATTGGTGGCGCCAAAATCAAACTGCACGATCGAATGATCCAGCATCTCAATCGCTTTGCTTTCATAACCATCCGGCCGGTTCATGATGCCGGTATAGAAACAGTTGTTGCTGGTGCCATGTTTCAGTTCGGTGACTTTCAACCCGCCGTACTGATACACCCGGCCGGTTTGCCAGCTGGTATTGGCACGGCAGTTCCAGTTCTCTTCACCAGAACTGTGCTTTACGCCAGAGTCATAGTTAATCGCCCAGTTGGGCGCATAGTCACTGACGTTACCCGCCACATCGACCGCTTTTACCGTAAAGTTGTTGCTGCCCGGCTGCATGTCGCGGTCCGGCGTAATCTGCCAGCGGCCATCGGCCCCCACCGTTGCGCTGCCGGCTGCCACGCCGTTCTGGTACAGCGTCACCTGACTGTAAGGCTCGGCCTGTCCGGAAAAATCGAGCCGCTTATCGTCGGTGGTTTGGCCCGGCAGCACCGGCTGGATGGTGCCGACGTCATCGATAGCCTGCAGGATGGTGGGCGTGTTGATACGGGTGTCGATGGTCAGCGTCCAGCTGTCGCTCCATTGACTGACGTTGCCGGCTTTATCGCTGCTGCGGCTGCGAAAACGCCAGTCGCCGTCCGGCAGCAGATCCTGCGGCGGCGTCCAGTGCCAGTGGCCGCTGCTGTCGACGGTGGCCGTACCGCCGACAACCCACTTTCCGCCCGGTGCGGCATACTGAATGCGCACCACGCTGCCGGGCTCGGCTTCGCCGTGCAGTTCCGGCCGGACATCATCGGTGGGTTTGCCGCGGCCAAACTGGCCCTGATACAGCCCGCGATTGTCGTAGTAATAGCTGAACGTCGGCGTTTCCGGGGTAAGCGTATCGAGATGAAAGGTCCACTTCGGCGACGGCTGACTGCGGTTGTCGGCGCGGTCCTCGGCCTGCGCCGTCAGGTTATAGGTTCCGTCCTGCAGCAGATCGAGCTGTGCCTGCCAGTTGCCCTGCGCATCGGCACGCACAGAGGCGAGAAGTTGGTTGCCATTATAGAGATAAACCAGCGCGTTGGCTTCGGCCTGCCCGCGTACCACCGGCTGATCATCGTTGGTATAGCCGTTACGCCTGATGCTGTTACCGTCCTCCACGCCGCCGGCAACGTGATCCTCTATCGCTTCGATGATCGGTCTGGCGGGCGGATGAGTATCGATATTGTAATCAACGCGCGTGGGTGCGCTGTGATTGCCGGCGGCATCCACGGCGGTGAAGGTTAGCTGGTATTCACCATCGGCCATCGGCTGCGGCGGCATCCACTCGAAGTGGCCATTGATCACTGGCACGCGTAGCGGATTGCCACCGTTAACCGTTAGGATGACTTCAACGGCGTCCGGCGTTTGCACCGTTCCCTGCCAGCGTTTTTGCGGATCGTTGTACCAGCCGCGTTCGGCAACGATAACCACAGGGGGTGATAAAACCGGGTGTGAACTGGAAGCAGAGGTGTCAGAAAATAACATAAAATTTCCTTAAAAATTAATAATTTCAATAGGCTGAATGCCCGTTGATATAGTTATTAATGCGGAAATTTTGCCGTTATCAGATTCGTCCCGAATCTAAGACAATCTGTTAAATCACGGCTTAAAAGCTGCGGGGATAAAAAAGGCGCCACTGTTCAGAAGAACAATGACGCCGTGATGTTCCGTGCATTCAGCGGCAACGCGGCTGGCTTAGCCCTTTACGTTCTGCATCAGCGTCTTGCGCTGGCTTTCCAGTTTGGTCACCCGGTTACACACTTCATGACCGAAGTTCTGGAAATCCTGTTCCTGATTGTTCCATTCAGTCTGAATCGACTGCTGTAGCCCGCCGAGGTTGCCCATCAGCGCCTGCAGCGGATTGCTGCCGCTGGCGGCCTGTTTGGTGCCCATCTCGTTCAGGCTATCCTGCAACACCCCGCCCAGCGTGCTCTGCACCAGCTTCTCGCCGTCGGCGCGCACCTGCTCAATGGCCTGATGGTGGAAAGTCAGGCCATCCGGGCGATGCTCGATGATGCGGTTCATCTGCTGCTTCAGCTGACCGTTCAGCGTGGTCAGGCGATTGCGCACATTGCTGTCCGCCCCGAGTTTTTCGACGATCACTTTATCCAGCGCCACGCGGCCCCGTTCCAGACGGGTGGTTGCGCCGCTGTCGACCCACGGCAGATCGCGACGCAGCGCGTTCTGGTAGTCAATCGCCTGCTGGCGCGTGGCGTTATCGACGCTCACCGACTTGCCGTTGAACTGCACATCGCCCTGCGGCGTGATTTCAAGATTGCCGTTGCTGCCCACCACCTGCACGCTCTGGGGTTTGATGATCACATCATCCTTTGGATTGACGCTGCACTGATAGTCAGCATGCGCCTGAGCTGCCGCCAGCAGCAGCGCGGCGAGAAGAGCCTTACGAACCATGAAATCTCCTGAGTATTCTGTGCGGGAAAGAGCAAGACAGTTTGCGGTTGTTACCAGGTCACCATAAATGGCGACCCTACAAAGGACCTTCTCCCGCAGGGTATGCATTTATACGCTTCAGCATGCAGTCCTGGTCGCCATAAATGGCGACCCTACAAAGGACCATCCCCCGCAGGGTACGCATTTATACGCTTCAGCATGCGGTCCAGGTCGCCATAAATGGCGCCCCCGCAAGGGCAATCCCCTGTAGGGTGCGCATTTATGCGCAACAGCATACTGCAATAAAACTTAGTCCCACCAAACGTCGAAGAGTTCAGTGACCTGAATATCGGCGAGATTTTTCTTTTCCAGCCAGTTACGCACCAGCTCGCGGTGCGCGTCGGTGCATTTGCCGGTCTGCTGCAGACACACCAGCCCTTCCCACACCAGATAGCCGCTGCCGTCATAGGCCAGACCATTCGGATCGATCACCTCATTGATGAACTGATCGAGCGTGGCATCCACCTCTTCCTCGCTGGTGCCTTCGGCAAAACGCCAGGCAACAGAGAAGCCCAGCTCCTGAAACTCATCAACATGCAACTTTTTACGTAAACGGCGGCTACGTTTTACAGCCATTATTTCACCCTCTCAAACATCAGATCCCATACGCCATGGCCCAGTCGCTGCCCGCGCTGCTCAAATTTGGTTAACGGACGCGTTTCCGGACGCGGCACGTAATTCTGGCTCTCCGACTGATTGCTATAGCCATCGATGCTGCTCATCACTTCCAGCATGTGCGTGGCGTACTCTTCCCAGTCGGTCGCCATGTGGAACACGCCGCCCAGCTTAAGCTTGCGCAGCACCAGCTCGGCAAACGGTACCTGGACGATGCGGCGCTTGTTGTGGCGCGCCTTATGCCATGGATCCGGGAAAAACAGCTGCACCATGCGCAGCGAATTGTCCGGCACCATGTTTTCCAGCACTTCCACCGCGTCGTGACACATCACGCGCAGATTCTGCACGCCAGCCTCTTTGGCCGAGGCCAGACAGGCACCGACGCCCGGCGCATGCACTTCAATGCCGAGGAAGTTCTGATGCGGATTGTTCTGCGCCATGGTCACCAGCGAGGCGCCCATGCCAAAACCAATCTCCAGCACCAGCGGCGCTTCGCGGCCAAACAGCGCAACCATGTCCAGCGGCTGCGGCTGATACTCGACGCCCATCTCCGGCCAGTAATTGTCGAGCGCGAGCTGCTGTCCTTTCGTTAAGCGCCCCTGGCGGCGCACAAAACTGCGGATACGGCGTAAAGGCCGCCCGTTCTCATCAAATTCCGGGGTGATGACGTCATTAATCATGTTGAAACCTGCTGGTTAGCCTGTTCAGGGAAACGGGCATTATGCAAAGTTAAGTAACAGAAGCAAGCCTTTGCAATCTTCCGGTTTACACCCTGATGTCTCTGTGCTGGAATTCCTGCCTGATTGTAGAGTAAACACGGAAAATTTCCTTCTTATGATGCAGGCGCCGCAGTTCGCGCAACAGGTGCTGGAGTGGTACCAACGCTTTGGCCGTAAAACTCTGCCGTGGCAGCTGGAGAAAACGCCCTACAAGGTGTGGCTCTCCGAAGTGATGCTGCAGCAGACGCAGGTTGCCACCGTTATTCCCTATTTCGAACGCTTTATGGCGCGCTTCCCCACGGTTGCCGACCTGGCCGCCGCGCCGCTTGATGAAGTGCTGCATCTGTGGACCGGCCTCGGCTATTACGCACGGGCGCGTAACCTGCACAAGGCGGCTAAACAGGTGGTTGAGCTGCATGGCGGCGTATTCCCGCCCCATTTCGATGAGGTCGCGGCGCTGCCGGGCGTCGGCCGCTCCACGGCGGGCGCGATCCTGTCGCTGTCGCTCGGCCTGCATTTCCCGATCCTCGACGGCAACGTAAAACGCGTGCTGGCGCGCTGCTATTCGGTGAGCGGCTGGCCGGGCAAAAAAGAGGTGGAGAAGCGCCTGTGGCAGATCAGTGAAGACGTCACGCCAGCGGAAGGCGTCAGCCAGTTCAATCAGGCGATGATGGATCTCGGCGCGTTAGTGTGTACTCGCTCCCGCCCAAAATGCGACATCTGCCCGCTGAATAGCGGCTGCGCGGCCTATGCACAGGGCAACTGGGCCGATTATCCCGGCAGGAAGCCGAAAGTCACGCTGCCAGAACGCAGCGGCTGGTTCCTGATGCTGCAGCACGGCGACGAGGTGTTTCTGGAACAGCGTCCGCCGGTGGGTTTGTGGGGCGGCCTGTTCTGCTTCCCGCAGTTCACCAGTGAGCAAGCGCTGACTGACTGGCTGGCGGCGCGCGGCATCCACGCGAAACCGCAGCAGCTTACCGCGTTTCGCCACACCTTCAGCCATTTCCACTTAGATATTGTGCCTATGTGGCTGGCGTGGCCTTCCTCCGGGTCGCTGATGGATGAAGCCGGCGGTCTCTGGTATAACTTAGCGCAACCACCGTCAGTGGGGCTGGCCGCGCCGGTAGAGCGCCTGCTGCATGAGCTGCGCCATCCCCGGCAGCTTCAACTGCGAACCCGTTTGACCGAAGAGGAAGAGTAATGAGCCGCACCATTTTTTGTACTTATCTGCAACGCGACGCTGAAGGCCAGGACTTTCAGCTCTATCCTGGCGAACTGGGTAAGCGCATCTACAATGAGATTTCCAAAGAGGCCTGGCAGCAGTGGATGTCTAAGCAGACCATGTTGATCAACGAGAAGAAGCTCAACATGATGAACCCGGAAGATCGCAAAGTGCTGGAGAAGGAGATGGTGAATTTCCTGTTCGAAGGCAAAGATGTGCACATTGAAGGTTACACCCCGCCAGAAAAATAAACGTTCAGGGCCTCCCTTTGAGGCCCTCTTTTTCGAGTCAGGCACGCATTCACAATGAATAAAAAACTGATAGCACTGCTGGTCATCGCACCCCTGTTAGTCTCCTGCTCCGGACAAAAAAAATCGCAGTACCATGAAGAGTGGGTTAAGGACACCAACGGTTTTGACATTCTGATGGGGCAGTTTGCCGCTAACATCGAGAATATCTGGGGAATCAATGAGGTTCTGATCGCCGGACCCAAGGACTACGTCAAATACAGCGATAACTATTACACCCGCAGTCACATCAACTTCGACAGCGGTAGCATCACCATTGAGACCATTTCCGGCACCGATCCGATGGCCAGCCTGCGTCAGGCCATCATCACCACGCTGTTGATTGGTGACGATCCGGGCAACGTCGATCTCTACTCCGACGCCAACGATATTCAGATCAGTAAAGAGCCGCTGCTGTACGGCCAGGTGCTGGATAACACCGGTCAGCCGATCCGCTGGCAGGGACGCGCCGGTAACTTTGCTGATTACCTGATCCAGAACAAACTGCAGAAACGCACCTCCGGGCTGCACGTTATCTGGTCGGTGACCATTCCGATGGTGCCTAACCACCTCGACAAACGTGCGCATAAATATCTGCCGCTGGTGCGTAAAGCCGCCGAACAGTATGGCGTTGATGCCTCGCTGATTCTGGCGATCATGCAGACCGAATCGAGCTTTAACCCCTATGCGGTAAGCAACGCCGATGCGCTGGGTCTGATGCAGGTGGTACAGCATACTGCCGGGGTCGATGTGTTCCGCATGAAGGGCAAATGGGGTAAACCGAGCCGCAGCTATCTGCTCGATCCGGCCAATAACATTGATGCCGGTACCGCATATCTGTCGCTGCTGCAGAAGAGCTATCTCGGCGGGATTCAGGATCCGCTGTCGCGCCGTTACGCAGTGATCACCGCTTATAACGGCGGGGCGGGCAGCGTGCTGCGCGTGTTCTCCAGCGATAAAGACCGCGCCTTCGCCACCATCAACGGCATGTCACCGAGCCAGGTGTATCAGACGCTGACCACCAACCATCCGTCGGCCGAGTCGCGCCGCTATCTGTACAAAGTGAGCCAGGCACAGCGCAGCTACCACCGTTATTGATTCGCGCTCATCGCCACCTTCTCCCGCCTGCGGGAGAAGGTGGCGTGCGGTAGGGAACAGCCCCCTCCTACAACATCATATTCGCCACTAACCGCTTGTGCCCGCTGTCATCCTCCTCGGTGTAAACCCCCTGCAACTCCGGTGAAAAGCCCGGCAGCAGATTGATACCCGCTTCCAGCGCGAGGAAATAGCGCTGCACTGCCCCGCCCCAGGTTTCGCCTGGCACCACGCACAGCACACCCGGCGGATACGGCAGCGCACCCTCGGCGGCAATGCGCCCTTCGGCGCTGGCGATCGGCACCAGCTCAACGTCACCGCGAATATACGCCTGATGCGCATCCTGCGGATTGACCTCGACTTTCGGGAAACACGCCTGACGGAACATGTCGCGCTGCAGATCCTTGACGTCGTAGCTGACGTACAAATCGTGCATCTCCTGGCACAGGCGACGCAGCGTGTAGCCCTGATAGCGCTCGACGTGTCTGCGATACACGCTCGGCAGCACTTCGGCCAGCAGCGCATCTTCCCGCACGTGCTGTTCAAACTGCTCCAGCATCGCCACCAGATGCGCCATTTTTTCCGGCGTTTCCGCTGGGGTCAGCAGGAACAGGATTGAGTTGAGATCGCACTTCTCCGGTACGATACCGTTCTCGCGCAGATAGTTGGCGAGAATGGTGGCCGGAATGCCAAAGCGGGTGTATTCGCCGCTGGTGGCATCGATGCCTGGCGTGGTGAGCAGCAGCTTGCACGGGTCCACCAGATACTGCCCGGCATCATAACCGGCAAAACCGTGCCACTTCGCGCCCGGTTCGAAGCTGAAATACGCCGGATCGGCGGCGATGGCGGCGGTTTCTGCCACCTGCCAGGGCTTGCCGTGTACCTGCTCCGGCAGGAAGGGCTGAATCAGGCTGCAGCGCTCGAGGATTGCTTTGCGTGCCTCAATGCCCAGCGTGACGCAGTCGTGCCACATGCTGCGCCCCGCTTCGCCCTGATGCATTCTGGCGTTGATATCCAGCGCAGCGAACAGCGGATAGAACGGGCTGGTTGAGGCGTGCAGCATAAACGCGTTGTTCAGGCGCTTGTGTGGGCAGAAACGTTTCTGGCCGCGAATATGGTTATCTTTCTTGTGAATCTGCGAAGTCTGCGAGAAGCCCGCCAGCTGCTTATGCACCGACTGGGTGACAAAGATCCCCGGGTCGTTCTCGTTAAGCTCCAGCGTCAGCGGCGAGCAGCCGGCCATCAGCGGAATAAACTGCTCATAGCCCAGCCATGCCGAATCAAACAGAATGTAGTCACACAGATGCCCGATGCGATCCACCACCTGGCGCGCGTTGTATACCGTGCCATCGTAGGTGCCAAGCTGGATGATCGCCAGCCGGAACGGACGCGGCTGATCCGCGCGCTGTGGCGCGACCTGGCGCACCTGCTCGCGCAGATACGTCTCGTCGAAACAGTGCGCATCAATGCCGCCAATAAAGCCAAACGGGTTACGCGCCGCTTCCAGATAAACCGGCGTGGCGCCTGCCTGGATCAGCGCACCGTGGTGGTTGGATTTGTGGTTGTTGCGGTCAAACAGCACCAGATCGCCGCGCGTCAGCAGCGCATTGGTCACCACTTTGTTGGCGCTGGAGGTACCGTTCAGCACGAAGTAGGTTTTATCGGCGTTGAACACGCGCGCGGCATATTTCTGCGCATCCTTGGCCGAGCCTTCGTGGATCAGTAAATCGCCCAGCTTGACGTCCGCGTTACACATATCGGAACGAAAGACGTTCTCGCCGTAGAACTCATAAAACTGGCGTCCGGCCGGATGGCGGCGGAAAAACGCCCCGCCCTGATGGCCCGGACAGGCAAAGGTGCTGTTCTGCATATCGACATAGCGCGTCAGGGTGTCGAAAAACGGCGGCAGCAGTTCCGCCTCGTACGCCTGCGCCGCCTGCTCCAGCGCCTGCCACTCTTCCGCTGCGCCGTTGATCTCTCCGGTTACCCCCGGCAGCGTCAGCACCGCGTCATCAAAGGCGTTCGCGACAAACACCGGCAGATTGAAGCCGGTCTGGCGCAGCAGCGTCAGCACGCCGCTGCGTGTATCGGCCAGCGAGACCACTACCGCGGCTACGTCGGTGAAATCGGTATTATCCAGCGTCACCACGTCGCGCGCGGTGTTGAGACTCAGGCTTGGCGCTACCGCTACGCTGGCAGCAATTTTCAATGGGTTCATAACACAAATCCCCGTAATGAAGGATGAGTGGGTGCCAGTGGCACAGCAATGAGGAAATTTCCCCGGCGAATAACGTCCGGCGGCCGCAACCGATAGACATCAGTAAAGCCAGATCGCGTCTGTCTTTACTCATATCCAACAGCGAACGGGGCGTAGCCTCACCGCATGGTGAGCGGGAAATGCGAACAACAGATGACAGAGGCGCGCTTGTCATGAAGCGCACGGCGACAAGTGCAGATGTGCATTGTACCGGGCATGGCGGCGTCCTCAGCGATGAAGATGGGGAAGAAATTCGGGCGACATGATGGCATCTTTTTTTACCGGGAACAACCAATCAGCGCGGAATTTTAATGCAGAACACCAACGTGCTACTTCATTGATTTACATGAACAATAGTTAAGGTGTCTATTTTTAACTGCCTGAATAGTCGAAGATTACGCAAAGTTATGCAGAATGTAACACCGGTGCGATAGCGACCGCCTGCCGCGCCCATCCGCCTGGCACTCCCTGCAGCAGAAGCGTACTATGGAGCGCACTTCTCCCAACCAGCCGGAGGCTGCATGTTCAAGGCACTGGTCATTGAAAATGATGAACAGGGATACCGCACATCCCTGCAGGATCTGTCAGAGCAACAATTGCCCGATCAGGATGTTACCCTCGAAGTAAGCTACTCCACCCTCAACTACAAAGACGCGCTGGCCATCTGCAATAAAGGGCCGATTGTGCGCCAGTTTCCCATGGTGCCGGGCATCGATTTTGTTGGCCGGGTGATCCACAGCCGTCATCCGGAGTGGCAGCAGGACGATGTTGCGCTGCTCACCGGCTGGGGCGTGGGTGAAAAACACTGGGGCGGGCTGGCGCAGAAAGCCAGCGTCTCCGGCGACTGGCTGGTCAAGGTCCCGGCGGCGCTCAGCCCGCTGCAAACCATGGCAATTGGCACCGCCGGCTTTACCGCGATGCTGTGCGTGCTGACGCTGGAAAAACAGGGCATCACACCGCAGCACGGTCCGGTACTGGTTACCGGTGCCAGCGGCGGCGTGGGCAGCTTCAGCGTGAGCCTGCTGGCGCGTCTCGGCTATGAGGTCGTGGCATCCAGCGGCCGCGCCAGCGACAGCGCCTACCTGCTCGATACGCTCGGCGCCTCCGCGATTATCGACCGTAACGAACTGAGCGCGCCCGGCAAACCGCTGGCGAAAGAGCGCTGGGCCGCCGCGATCGATAGCGTCGGCAGCCACACGCTGGCCAATGTGTTAGCCGGGATCCAGCGCGACGGCGTGGTCGCCGCCTGCGGCATGGCGCAGGGCCTCGATCTGCCCACCAGCGTCGCGCCGTTTATTCTGCGTGGCGTTACGCTGGCCGGCGTGGACAGCGTGATGTGCGCCAAACCGCTGCGTCAGCAGGCGTGGCAGCGTCTGGCGGAACTGGTTGACGGCGCGCTGCTGGAGCAAATGACCAAAGTGATTCCACTGAGTGAGGCGCGCGCAGGCGCAGAACAGCTGCTGGCGGGCCAGGTGCGTGGGCGGCTGATTGTCGATTGCCGCCAGGCGCCCTGACCCGGTGCAGGGTGCAGTTATGGCCGCAACTGTATCTGCGGCCGATCCTGCGCTGGCGGCGTAACCACCTGCAGGTCGGCCTGATACCAGCGCGTCAGGATCGGTTCGGTCATTACCGCGTGCGGCGTGCCCTGCGCCACCAGCTGGCCGTGGTGTAACAACAACACCCGATCCGACCACAGTGAGGCCAGATTCAAATCGTGCAGCACCGCGCAGACGCTAAAACGGCCATTGCGCGTCAGCCGGTGCAGCAGGCGCAGAGTGGACTGCTGCCAGTAGAGATCGAGCGCGGAGGTGGGTTCATCCAGCAGCAGCCAGCCGCGCGGGCCGTCGTCATGCCACAGCTGCGCCAGCACCCGGGCCAGCTGCACGCGCTGCTGCTCCCCGCCCGACAGCGACCGATAGTCGCGCTGCGCCAGCGGCGCGCTGCCGGTTAACTGCATCACCTCCTGCACCACCGCCTGGCAGTTACCGGTCGGCCAGGGTGCGCGCCCCATCGCCACCACGTCGGCAGCCGGCAGCGGAAAGGTGACGCTGTTTTGCTGGCGCATCACCGCGCGGCGCTGCGCCAGCGGTTCGCGCGGCCAGGCCGCCAGTGGACGATCGCCCAGCCAGCATTCGCCGGCGTCCGCGTGCAGAAAGCCGGTCAGCAGCCGCAGCAGCGTCGACTTACCGGCACCGTTAGGACCGATCAGGGCAACCATTTCGCCCGGCGGCAGCGTCAGGGAGACATCATCGATTAAGGTACGCGTTCCCCGGCAAAACCGCAGTCCGCGCGCCTGCAACTGCTCACTCATTCAGCCCCCTTTGCTGGCGCAGAATCTGCCACAGGAACCACGGCCCGCCCAGCAGACTGGTTAGCAGCCCGACCGGCATTTCGGCCGGAATCACCACGGTGCGCGCCAGCGTATCCGCCAGCAACAGCAGAATCGCTCCCGCCAGCGCCGCGCCCGGCAGCAGCCAGCGGTGGTCACTGCCGAGACAAAAACGCATCACGTGCGGCACCACCAGCCCGACAAAACCGATAATGCCGCTGACCGCCACCGCCGTGCCCACCAGCAGCGCACTCAGCACCAGCAGCTGGCGCTGCGTGCGTTTAACATCGACGCCCATATAGTGCGCGTCCTCTTCGCCCAGCTGCAGCAGATTGAGGCGACGCGCGCGCGTCTGCACCAGCAGCAGCGCCGGAACGATCAGCAGCGCACACACCAGCAGGCTCGGCCACTGGGCACCCGTCAGGCTGCCCATGCCCCACAGCGACAGCTGACGCAGCTGCTGGTCGTTGCTCAGCCACGACAGCACGCCAACCGCCGCGCCGCATAGCGCATTAATCGCAATGCCCACCAGCAGCAGGCGCGCCAGCTGGCCCTGCGCCAGCCGGCTAAAGCTGAAGATCAGCAGCGTTACTACCAGGCTGCCGGCAAACGCTGCCAGCGAGGGCAGCCACAGCGCCAGCAGCGGCGGCAGGCTGACCGGCAACACCACTGAGAGCGCCACCGCCAGCCCGGCACCGCTGCTGATACCCAGCAGTCCGGGATCGGCCAGCGGATTACGAAACAGCCCCTGCATCACCGCGCCGGACACCGCCAGCGCCATGCCAGTCAGCATCGCCAGCAATACGCGCGGCAGGCGAATTGTGAGCCAGATTTGCCAGGCCAGATCGCTAAGCGGCGCCTGCCACAGCGTGCGCAGCGACAGCGGCATCGCGCCGAGGTTGGCCGCCAGCAGCATGCACACCAGCATGCTGAAACTCATTAACATCAGCCAGCGCATCATCAGGCGGTTAATCATGCTGCACGGCTTCCGCCGCATGGCGCAGACGCAAAATCGCGCCCGGCGTATCGAGGCCGAAACTCAGCAGCGCCATCTCATCAATCACCAGCAGCGCGTGATGCTGGCCGGCCGGCGTCAGCTTCAGGCCCGGCAGCGCCCACACCGCCTGTTCGCCTCCCAGCGTGCGCAGCCCCTCTTCGCCGACCACCACCAAATCCGGTGCTGCCGCCACGACGCCCTCCTGTGACAGCTGCTGATAGTGCGGCACCGCGCCCATGGCATTGACCAGGCCGGCAGCGCGAATTGCGCCGTCAGCGCCGGTCTGCGCACCAGCCGCCTGGGTGCGTAAACCGCCATGCGCCATGATAAACAGCACTTTCACCGGCAGCGGCTGCTGCGGTAGCTGCGCACGCTGTTTGTTGACCTTAACGATCAACGCGCGGGCCGCCTGTTCACGCTGCAGCGCGTTGCCAATGGTGGCGATTTTGTCCGTGATGGCATCGAGGCGGTTATCCCCACTGACCTCCACCACTGTTACCCCGGTGTCCGCCACCTGCTGCAACACCAGCGACGGTTTAGCCAGCGCGCTGGCCAGTACCAGCGTCGGTTTCAGTGCCAGAATGCCTTCCGCGTTGAGCTGGCGCATGTAGCCGACATCCGGCAGCCTGGTGGCCGCCGCCGGATGCTGGCTGGTGCTGTCGCGCGCCACCAGCTGCGCCTGCGCATCCAGCGCGTAGACGATCTGCGTTACATCGCCCCCAATAGTAATGATGCGCTGCGCCGCCCACGCCGGCAGCGTCAGCAGAGCAAGCAGTGTCAGGATCAGCGCTTTCATGCGGCGGCTCCTGTCGGCGTCAGCGCCATCACCTGCTCGCGCCAGCGTGCCTGTTCCGGCGTGCCCTCGCTGCGCTGGCCGTACAGCTGGGCAATCTGCGTGCCATCGGCAGCGAACAGCTCCAGACTGGTGACGAAGCCATCGCCGCCCGGCTTGCGCGTCACCCAGCTCTCGTGAATGCGATCCGCCATCAGATGCAGCGTGAACGTGGGGTTAAAAACGTTAATCCAGTTATCCAGCGGCACCACTTTCCCGATTGTGCCGGTAAAGATCTGGGTACAGCCGCGATTGCCGACGAAAATCATGATTTCATTGCCATCCTGCTGTACCTGGGCCAGCAGCGTTGCCAGCGCGGTGTTGCTCACCTGACGCGCTAAATCATCCGGCACCGCGCGAAACGCCTGCGGCCGCGAGAGATGGTGACGCTTCAGCAGACCAAAGAACTGATGCACATCGGTCATGGCACGCCACTCCGCTTCGACAGTGCCGGCATCCACCCTGTCGCTGAACGGCGTGGCACTAACCGGCTGCGGCTGCAGCTGAGGCGCGTGCGCCAGCCGGAAGCGCTCAATCAACGCCTGCCACGCCGGCATCTCCGTTTGCGCGGTGGTGTAAATTTTCAGCACCGCATCAGCGTGACGATCGAAAATCTGTATGCTCTGCCGTTCGCCGTGCGCGGTCTGCTCGTGCAGGAAGAAAGCACTGTGCCACTGCGCGGGAAACAGACGCTGGTCGAGCGCACGCGGATTAAGCACCAGCCCGCCATGTTCGCCGAGATGCAGATTGCTGTAGGTTCCCACCTGTTCGTGCACCGCCCAGGCATTGCGCGTAATACTTTTGGTCTCACCCACTGCCGCCAGCGCCGTCAGCAGCGCCGGAAAATCGGCGCGCAGCGGCTGCGCGTCGTGGCCCACGCGCGCTTCGCACAGCTGTGCTTCCCCTATGCCCATCAGCGCGGCTAAATCACGCGCGTACATTTTTGGCTGCTGGCCTTTCAGCGCCAGATAATGTTGATAGCGTTGATGCATTGCGCTTGCTCCCGTGAAAATGCCCTGCGCCACCGCAGGGCGAAAAGTGATTAGAAGTCGACGTTCACGCCCAGTTGCCAGGTGCGTCCCGGCATCACGGCCAGATTGATGTCGTTGCGCTCCTGCGCGCTGGCGCTGGTCAGCGTGCGGCTGCTGAGGTAATCCCAGTATTTACGATCGGTAATGTTGTAGACACCGCCGCTCAGCCTGACGTTTTTCGTCAGCTGCCAGTACGCGGTGGCATCGATCAGGCCGTAGCCCGGCACGCGCATGTATTCGCTGCTGGCGTCGCTGATGGCCGCCCCGCTGTTGCTGTAGCTCTCACGGTTGGTGGCGCTGGCCTGTTTGCCTTTGACGAAGGTGGCGGTGAGCGCCGCGCCGTAACCGCGCGCTTTGTCGTCCCACGCGACGCCGACAATCGCTTTTAGCGGCGCGACACTGTCGAGATCGATGTATTTGTCGCCCAGATAGCGGGATTTCGCTTTCCCCTCGCTGTAGCCGAGCGCGAACGTGCTGCTCAGGCCATCCACGGTCGGGAACCAGCTGCCGTAGTTGACGCGGGTACTGATCTCCGCCCCATAAATGTAGGCTTTGTCGCGGTTCTCAGCCTGATAGCTGGTGTAGATGTTGGCCGGAACATTGACGAACATCGCCGGGTTGGTGGCGCGGCGATAGCGGGTGTAGGCAATAAAGTTTTTGTAGGTGTTGTAGAACACCGAGGTATTGAGGGTGATGCCGTCGGTCGGCTGTCCTTTCAGACCCCACTCAAAATTGTTGCTGGTCTCGGTTTTCAGATCGGCATTACCAATCAGCGCATACTGCGCGCTGCCGGCGTAGCTTGAACCAAGGTTCCACGAGCCGTACAGCTGGCTGGTGGTCGGGAACTCCACGCCGCGCTTATATTGCAGCCAGGTGGTGAGCGCCGGGTTGATATCGTACTGGAAGGTCAGTGACGGCAGCACTTCGGTGTCTGAATTGGTCTTGCCGTACAGTTTTTCCACCTGCTCTGCGGTCAGCACCGTGCTGCCGTTGGTCAGATCGCCGAGGTTCTTCGGTTTGGTGCTTTGATGAATAACGCGCACGCCGGGAATCACCGCGAAATTGTGGCTATCGAGATCGAAATTGATTTTATCCTGCAGATAACCGGCCACGGTCCAGGAACGGCTGTCTGACTGCGGCTGGGTGATGGTGCCGAAGGTGCCTGGGTTCGGCTCCTGGCGGAACGGACGCTCGCTGTTCTCCACGCGCGCGTTGACGCCGCCGCTCAGCTCGTGGCGGCCGAGGGTTTTGCTGGCGCGCGTGTCAAACCCTAAGGTATCGACGTTGTAGTCAGAGTAGACGAAGCCGTACTGACTGGCGCTGGTCGGTAACCAGGTGGTGTCGTGCGCCTCGGTTTGCTGCCAGTAAACCCGCGTGGTCAGCGTATCGATCATCTCGTTGTACGGCGTCCACTCATCAGCAAGATTAATGCCCCAGCGGCGCGAATCGCTCTGCTGTTGCGCAGTGCCCCAAATAGTGTTGCCGCTGCTGCTGTCCCAGGTATCGTAGTGGGTGTGATTGGTTTTGTGGTAGTAGTCGAAGGTGGCGCTCAGCTTGTGCTGATCGTTTGGCTGCCAGATGCCCGACGTCATAAAGGCATCCGAGTGCCAGTTGGCCGGGTAGGCGTCTTTTACGCCGCTGTTGTTGCGCGTCTGCTGGCCGTCGCGGCGGCTGTAAACAAACAGGCCGCGCAGTTCATCATCCCCTGCCGCCGTAGTGATGCCGTTGTGCCAGCTGCGATCTGCAGAACTGTAGTCGCTCTGATAACCGAAATAGTGGGTTTTATCGCTGCTGAGGTAGTCGTCCGGCGACTTGTTATGAAACGATACGTTACCGCCGATTGCGGTGTTAGGTTGTTCCACCGATGTAGCGCCCTTCTCAATTTCGACGCTGCCAAACATATACGGGTCGATGTAGTCGCGACCGATACCGAAGGTATTGTTACCGGCGCGACTGACGTACGGACGACCGGTGGCGTCCGGTACCGGAATGCCATCAATATCCAGACCGACACGGTTACTTTCCAGACCGCGAATGTTGTAGCCGGTGTAGCCTGCACGGTCAAAGCCGCTTTTACCGGCTGACGAACCGCCCGCCGCACCAGTGGCGCTGACCAGCGGCTCATAACGCATGATCGAACCGAAGTCATTGGCGCCGCGTTTTTGCAGATCGCTGGCGGTGAGCGTGGTTTTGCTGCCGGCCTGCTGCTTAGGTGCGGTAACGGTCATTACCGGTTCATTGCTGCTGTTGTTCTCTGCGGAACGCGCCAGCGTACTGCTGTCGCTGGCGGCATAGCTGCAGGCTGCGTGAATGGCTGAAGCAAGAACAGCGACGTTAAACAGACGCTGCCGGAAATTTCCCTGAAGGTGTAAAGACATGCGCGAAATACCTGGTTAATTGTTAGTATTCGCTCACTTATTTGCTGCCAGAAAAACACGGCTTTATGCTAAAAACCGTGAAACAGCGCGTCACGCTGGCCAGATAATATTATCGATCCCGGCACCTGTGGCACAGTGTCATGCGCGCTTGAGTGCACAGCTGCCGTATATAACTGGCGGCGGTGCCGCAGGGATGCCTGTGGGATTTATAGAGAGTAAAATGATGACGAAAACAATTTAATGCAATTGCTAATCATTATCAATATCATTTGCATCAAGGTGTATCTTTGTGCGCACAATTTGTTAACCCATGATTAATCAGGCACTAACAGGAGGGATAAGATGGCAGATAAACCGGCAGTAACCATTCACTACTGTACCCAATGTAACTGGCTGCTGCGTTCGGCGTGGATGGCGCAGGAGCTGCTGCATACCTTTGCCGGCGATCTCAGCGCGGTCACGCTCCAGCCCGGCAGCGGCGGCGTGTTCGAGATCAGCATTGATGGTCAGGTAATTTGGGAACGCAAACAGGAAGGCGGCTTTCCCGATGCGGCAGCACTGAAGCAGCGGGTGCGCGATGTCTGCTGGCCGGGTCGCGAACTGGGGCACGTGGACAAGAAGAAACCGTAACGCGCTTAGCTGTTGGCGATCTTCTCTGCCGCGTCCTGCAGCGCCGCCACGACAATTTCCACCGTGGCCGGTGAAATCTGCTCCTGCGACAGCCGGTGATTGAGCGTATAGCGAAGCGTATGGATCGCCTGCTCCACCTGTGGAATGCTGCGGTTGTTGACCAGAATCGCCAGCGAAGTGAGCCGCCCGATAATCACCGCCACGTTTTCGCCATTTTCCGCCAGCAGCGCGCGGCCCGCATCGTTGAGCGCGTAGGCTTTGCGCGTGGCCTGGGCATCCACTACGCGGATGGCATCCATCTCTTCCAGCAGCGTCAGGTTGGGATAAATAATGCCGGGGCTGGGGAAATATTCGCCTTTCGACAACTCTTCCACCGATTTGATCAGCTCATAACCGTGCGCCGCGCCGCTGGCCAGAAAGTGCAGCATCAGCAGGCGAATATCACTGGCATCCAGCATCCTTTCGCGCCGCTTTCTGCGTGCGCCGGCACAGCTGGCACGCTGTGCCGCATCGGCGTGCTCTGGAACATCCCGCTGCTGTTTCATCGCCTTCCCGGGGTCAGTTGAGGGAGGTTGATAGTAGTCTGGTGCCTGGTAAAATTCAACACAGGCGGCAGCGGGCCGGCGCCGGTTATTTCTGATGCCAGTAAGCGACGGCGCGCACCAGGTCGCTGTGCGCCGCACGTTGCTGAGTAAAGTAATCGCTCAGCTGTTTCACCGCCGCGCCTTCGCCGGTCAGCCAGATGAAGTAGTCATCAGCAGGCAGCACAATCGGGTCCAGCAGCGGCGTCAGCGCCTCAGCCTGCATGTTGCCGCTGCCAAGCCAGCTCACCGTGACATCCGGCAGGTCGCCAAGATACGCGCGGCCGACTGGCTCATCAACACAGGCCAGCAGATGAATCTGTTGTGCCTGCATTTCCTGATAGCGGCGCTTAAACGCCGGCAGACCGGTCTCATCACAGACATAAATCTGACAGGCATAATCCACCGGCACGACGCATGAGCCGCGCGGGCCGCCCATCGCAATGCGATCGCCCGGCTGAGCGGCACTCGCCCAGCTGCTGGCGACGCCGCCGTCGTGGATGTAAAAATCCAGCGTCAGCGAATCGCTGCCGTTAAAGGCCAGCGGCGTATAGTCGCGCGCCGCCGGACGCACGCCGTCAGGCCAGACGATGCCTTCGTCGGTCATGTGTGGCAGCGCCAGCGCACCGCCCGGCGTATCCGGGAAAAACACTTTGATGTGGTCGTCAAAAGAGGGCGAGTGAAAACCCGCCAGATCGCTGCCGCTAAAGACGATGCGCCAGAAGGCATCGGCCACCCGCGTTTTGCTGGCGACGGTGATGTGACGGAAGCGTAATTCATTGCGCACGCGTTGTGGAGCGCGGTGGTGAGTCGGGTTTGGCAACGTTTCTCTCCCTGCAGCGACGGTCCCGCGCTACTGCGCTGCCGCACACCGCTGATGGTGCATATTATCGAAAATCATTCTCATTAAACGCCTTGCAAGATACCTATGATATATTTTCGACGCAATGCCGAAAAATGCTATTGGCGAAAACGGAACCGGTTTTTGCAAGGTGAGGACGCGTTTTTTGGCGGGGATTTTCACGGCTTGAGGTCGCCATAAATGGCGCCCCTACAGCGTGTCCGCGTATTTTTGAAAGGTAACGGCTGTCGGGGATGTGAATGACGAAAAACAATGCCGTTGAATATCTGCACGGCAGAACTGCGCATAAAAAAAAGCGGAGAGTCGCCTCTCCGCTTGTTACTGTCTGCGCACCCGATTAGCGGGTCAGATCGTCAAAGAACTTCTTTACGCCGTCGAAGAAGCTTTTCGAACGCGGGCTGTTTTTCTCGCCGGTAGGTCCGCCGAAGCTCTCTTCCAGCTCGCGCAGCAGCGCTTTTTGCTTGTCGTTGAGGCTGACCGGGGTTTCCACCACCACGCGACACAGCAGATCGCCGACCGCACCGCCGCGCACCGACTTCACGCCTTTGCCGCGCATGCGGAACAGTTTGCCGGTCTGAGTTTCTGCCGGCACTTTCAGCTTCACGCGCCCGTCGAGCGTCGGCACTTCAATCTCGCCGCCCAGCGCTGCCATGGCAAAGTTGATCGGCACTTCGCAGTACAGGTTGTTATCTTCACGCTCGAAGATCGGGTGTTTCTTCACCGAAACCTGCACGTACAGATCGCCAGCCGGTGCGCCGTGTTCGCCCGCTTCACCCTCTCCGCTGAGGCGGATACGGTCGCCGGTATCGACGCCTGCCGGGATTTTCACCGACAGCGTTTTCTGGCGCTCAACGCGGCCATGGCCGTGACAGGCGTTGCACGGATCTTTAATCACCGAGCCGCGACCGTGACAGGTCGGACAGGCTTGCTGCACGGTAAAGAAGCCCTGACGCATCTGTACCTGGCCCGCACCGTGACAGGTCGGACAGGTCTGCGGCTGGGTGCCCGCTTTGGCGCCGCTGCCGTGGCAGACATCACACTCTTCCAGCGTTGGAATGCGGATCTCTTTGGTCACGCCGCGTACCGCTTCTTCCAGCGTCAGTTCCATGTTGTAGCGTAAATCGGCGCCACGTGAGGCGCGCTGACGGCGACCACCACCAAAGATATCGCCGAACACGTCGCCAAAGATATCGCTGAAGTCGGCACCGCCGCCACCAAAGCCGCCGCCGAAGCCGCCACCACCGCCCTGCTCAAACGCCGCATGACCGTACTGATCGTAAGCTGCACGCTTCTGCGCATCGGTGAGGATCTCGTAGGCTTCCTTGACCTCTTTGAATTTCGTCTCGGCCTCTTTATCGCCCGGATTACGGTCCGGGTGATACTTCATCGCCAGGCGCTTATAGGCCTTTTTGATTTCGCGCTCATCGGCGGATTTTGAGACGCCTAAGATCTCGTAAAAATCACTCTTAGCCATTTTTCTCTGCCCTTAACATGATCGCACGGGCGTGGAGAGATCTCCGACGCCCGTGCTGGTTTCAACGGCTGTCAGGCCAGCCGTCGCGCCCGGTCAGGGGCAATTATTTTTTATCTTTCACTTCTTCGAATTCAGCGTCGACAACGTCGTCATCTTTCTTCGCCGAAGCGTCGCCGGCATCCGCTGCGCCGGCCTGAGCCTGTTGCTGCGCCAGTTCCATCAGCTTGCTGGACACTTCCATCAGCGCCTGCATTTTGGCTTCGATTTCTGCTTTATCTTCGCCTTTAAGCGCGGTGTTCAGCTCGTTCAGGGCAGACTCGATCGGTGCTTTGTCTTCCGCTGACAGTTTGTCACCGGCTTCGTCCAGCTGCTTACGCGTGCTGTGCGCAATCTGGTCGCCCTGGTTACGCGTCTGCACCAGCTCTTCGAATTTACGGTCTGACTCGGCGTTAGCTTCCGCGTCACGAACCATTTTTTCGATCTCTTCCTCGTTCAGGCCAGAAGAAGCTTTGATGGTGATCTTCTGCTCTTTCCCGCTGTTTTTGTCCTTCGCAGACACGTGCAGAATACCGTCAGCATCGATGTCGAAGGTCACTTCGATCTGTGGCATACCGCGCGGCGCAGGCTGAATACCGTCGAGGTTGAACTGGCCCAGCGATTTGTTATCCGCCGAACGCTTACGCTCACCCTGCAGCACGTGAATGGTCACGGCAGACTGGTTGTCTTCAGCAGTCGAGAACACCTGGCTGTGCTTGGTTGGGATCGTGGTGTTCTTGCTGATCAGCGACGTCATCACGCCCCCCATGGTTTCGATACCCAGCGACAGCGGGGTCACGTCCAGCAGCAGAACATCTTTTACTTCACCGGCCAGCACGCCGCCCTGTACCGCAGCACCCACAGCGACCGCTTCGTCCGGGTTCACGTCTTTACGTGGCTCTTTACCGAAGAATCCGCCACTTTCGCCTGCACCATTGGCATACGCGTCTGACCACCGACCAGGATCACGTCGTTGATGTCAGAAACCGACAGGCCAGCATCGTTCAGCGCCACTTTCAGCGGCTCAATCGAACGGGTAACCAGATCTTCCACCAGTGATTCCAGCTTCGCGCGGGTCACTTTGATGTTCAGGTGCTTAGGACCAGTCGCATCCGCCGTGATGTACGGCAGGTTAACGTCGGTCTGCTGCGCAGAAGAGAGCTCAATTTTCGCTTTCTCTGCCGCTTCTTTCAGGCGCTGCATCGCCAGCGGATCGTTGTGCAGATCGATGCCTTGATCTTTCTTGAATTCGGCAACCAGGTAGTTGATCAGACGGCTGTCGAAGTCTTCACCACCCAGGTGGGTATCACCGTTGGTCGCCAGTACTTCAAAGGTTTTCTCGCCGTCGACTTCGTCGATCTCAATGATAGAGATATCGAAGGTACCGCCCCCCAGGTCATATACCGCGATGGTGCGGTTGCCCTGACCTTTATCCAGGCCGTAAGCCAGTGCCGCTGCGGTCGGTTCGTTGATGATACGTTTTACGTCCAGACCCGCGATACGGCCGGCGTCTTTAGTCGCCTGACGCTGCGCATCGTTGAAGTAAGCTGGAACGGTAATAACCGCTTCGGTTACCGGCTCACCGAGGAAATCTTCCGCGGTTTTCTTCATTTTTTTCAGCACTTCTGCAGAGATCTGCGGCGGTGCCATTTTCTGGCCCTTCACGTCCAGCCATGCGTCACCGTTGTCAGAACCGATGATTTTGTACGGCATGATTTTGATATCACGCTGCACTTCTTCGTCCTGGAAACGACGGCCGATCAGGCGCTTGATTGCAAACAGGGTGTTCTGCGGGTTGGTCACCGCCTGACGTTTAGCCGGTTGACCGACCAGAGTTTCGCCATCCCCGGTATATGCAATGATTGACGGTGTAGTGCGATCGCCTTCGGCGTTTTCAAGCACGCGTGCTTTGCCACCGTCCATAATCGCCACACATGAGTTGGTTGTACCCAGGTCAATACCAATAATCTTACCCATCTAAACGTCTCCCACTTAAATTCTTTGCCAAATTGGGTTGTGAAGCAGAGATGCGGTCATGCTGACCACTTTCAACTGCTGCGGCAGATTTTTTTGCTGCCTCACAATGCTTGATGACAACTAAATGGGGCCGCTTCGAAGCGCATCAAGGGTTAAAACTAAAAAAAATTTAGATTCTCTTACCGCGTGAGATCAAAGTGCGGCAAAAGCCACCTGATTATGATGCAGCGCCCGCGCCCCATCGCTGTTGGCGCGGGCGTTAAACCAATAAACAATAACGCTGCTGCTGAGGAATTATGGGCAACACTACGCTGGCGAATCCCGCCCCACTGGGCCTGATGGGTTTTGGTATGACCACCATCCTGCTCAACTTACACAACACCGGTCTGTTTGAAATGGATGTGATTATCCTGGCGATGGGCCTCTTTTACGGCGGCATCGCGCAAATCCTTGCCGGGCTGCTGGAGTATAAAAAAGGCAACACCTTCGGCCTGACCGCCTTTACCTCGTACGGCAGCTTCTGGCTGACGCTGGTGGCGATTCTGCTGCTGCCAAAAATGGGACTGGCCGCGGCCGCCGATGGCCATTTCCTCGGCGCTTATCTGGCGCTGTGGGGTATCTTCACGCTGTTTCTGTTCTTTGGCACGCTGCGGGCCGCAAAAATGCTGCAGTTTGTGTTTGCCAGCCTGACGCTGCTGTTTGCGCTGCTGGCTATCGGTCATCTGCTGGATCATGCGGCGCTGCTGCGCATCGCCGGCTGGGTGGGCATCGTCTGTGGTGCCAGCGCCTTTTATCTGGCGATGGGCGAAGTGCTGAACGAGAAGTTTGAGCGCAGCGTGTTGCCGATTGGCGAGTAATCAACGGCGCGCGGAGCCGCCATGCCGCTCCGCGCGCTGTCATTACGATGAATGCAGCGAGACATCCAGCTGCGCATTAGCCTGGCGGCTGTCATGCCATAACCACAGCGCCACCAGCATGCCGATCAGCGCCAGCGCCAGCACGTACCAGGCCGGCGCCATCGGCGTCAGCGACATCATCAGCGTCACGCTGATCGGCGTCAGGCCGCCAAAGATGGCGTACGACACGTTGTAAGAGAAGGAAATGCCGGTGAAGCGCACCGCCGCCGGAAACGCCCGCACCATAACAAACGGCACCACGCCGACCACGCCGACGCTCAGTCCCGCCAGACCGTACCAGATGAACAGCATCTGCGGCGTGCCGCCAAGCTGCTGGAAAAAGCTCCAGCTGCACAGCGCCAGCAGCAGCGAACCAATCAGTAAGGTACGCGCCGCACCGTAGCGATCGACGATCCAGCCCGCCAGCACGCAGCCGATCAGCAGCATTACGGTCGCTAAACTGTTGGCCTGCAGACTGAGCGCCGCTGGCACGCCGTGCTGCTTCTGCATCAGCGTCGGCGCCATCAGAATCACCACCACAATACAGGCTGATAATAGCCAGGTAAGCAGCATCGACACCGCAATGCCGCGCTTATGGCTGGCGAGAATGGTCTGTAGCGGCAGCTTTTCCGCCAGCGCTTTGCGCTGCTGCATCTGACGAAATACCGGGGTTTCATGCAGCCAGCGACGCAGATACATCGCCAGCAGGCCAAACAGGCCGCCGAGGAAGAAAGGAATGCGCCAGCCGTGATCGCGTATCGCCGCCGGCGAGAGCGAAGTATTCAGCACCGTCGCCACCAGCGAACCGAGCAGAATGCCGGCGGTTAAGCCTGCAGTCAGCGTGCCGCAGGCAAAGCCGATGCGTTTCTCCGGCACATGCTCCGCAACAAACACCCACGCGCCCGGCACCTCGCCGCCAATGGCCGCGCCCTGCAGTACGCGCATCAGCAGCATCAGTAACGGTGCGGCAATGCCAATGCTGGCGTAGGTGGGCAGCGCGCCCATCGCCAGCGTCGGCAGCGCCATCAGCAGAATACTCAGGCTGAACATCTTCTTGCGCCCGACTTTGTCGCCAAAGTGCGCCATGATGATGCCGCCCAGCGGGCGCGCCAGATAACCGGCGGCGAAGATGGCAAACGTCTGCACCTGACGCAGCCATTCCGGGATGTCTGGCGGAAAGAACAGCTCGCCAATCACCGCAGCGAAGAAGACGAAGATGATAAAATCGTAGAATTCCAGCGCCCCGCCCAGGGCAGCCAGCGCCAGGGTTTTGTAGTCCTGGCGGTTGAGTCGACGCGTTGTCAGCGAATCCATAAGAGTGCGGTATCCAGAGGCCATGTCAGTATAGTTGTAAAGCTGCGGTTACTATACCGTCAATATTTTGCCACACCAGTCACTCTGCATTTTATGCCTGAAAACGGCAATTTTCAGATGTTTGTCTCACGTCGTGCGCTTTTCGGGCGAAAAGCTGCTACCACCTCCGGGTGGGTTTCGACGTAAGGCCCTTCCAGCAGCTGTAAACAATAGGGTACAGCCGCGAAAATCCCTGGCACTTTCACCGTACCGTCATCCGCTTTCAACCCTTCCAGCGTCTCTTTAATCGATTTCGGCTGTCCCGGCAGATTGAGGATCAGCGACTGCTTGCGGATCACGCCCACCTGGCGTGACAGAATCGCGGTCGGCACAAACTGCAGGCTGATCTGCCGCATCTGCTCGCCAAAGCCGGGCATCTCGCGGTCGGCTACCGCCAGAGTCGCATCCGGCGTGACGTCGCGCCGGGCCGGACCGGTACCGCCGGTGGTCAGCACCAGGTGGCAAAAACGTTCATCGACCAGCTCGCAAATCGCCTGCTCAATCATCGGCTGTTCATCCGGAACCAGGCGGGTTTCAATCTCAAACGGTGTCGCCAGCGCAGCGCTAAGCCAGCTTTCCAGCGCCGGAATGCCCTGATCCTGATAGATGCCGTTAGCGGCCCGATCGGACACGGAAATTAAGCCAATACGTAAAGTATCCATAGAGTTATCGCTGTGTTGACCGCGGGGCGGTGAGAAAAAGGGGAATGGCAGAAAGGATAATACAAAGCATCAGCGAGGGAAACGCGAAAACCGTGGCGACCGGCAGCCGCCACGGCATATCACCTTACAGCAGTTCGGCGATCATCTTCTCAAGTTTGCCCTGGTCGATGGCAAAGTTGCGGATACCTTCGGCCAGTTTGGTCACCGCCATTGGATCCTGGTTGTGCTGCCACAGGAATTCCGCTTCGGTCATTTTAGCCGGACGCGCTTTCACTTCGCCGCTGTAGCTCAGTTTACGCTCTACGCTGCCTTCGCTCTCGGCCAGCTCTTTCAGCAGGCCTGGGGAGATAGTCAGGCGGTCGCAACCGGCCAGCTCAATGATTTCGCCGACGTTACGGAAGCTGGCGCCCATCACCACGGTTTCATAGCCGTGCTGCTTGTAGTAGTTGTAGATCTCAGACACGGATACCACGCCTGGATCTTCATGCGCTGCGTACTCTTTCTTGTCGGTGTTCTGCTTGTACCAGTCGAGGATACGGCCAACAAATGGCGAAATCAGGAACACGCCCGCTTCGGCACAGGCACGCGCCTGGGCGAAGGAGAACAGCAGCGTCAGGTTACAGTTGATGCCTTCTTTCTCCAGCTGCTCCGCCGCGCGGATGCCCTGCCAGGTTGAGGCCAGTTTGATCAGGATACGATCGTTGCTGATGCCGGCATCGTTGTACAGCTTGATCAGGCTGCGTGCTTTCGCGATGCTCGCTTCGGTGTCGTAAGAGAGACGCGCGTCAACTTCAGTAGAGATACGTCCCGGGATCAGTTTGAGAATTTCCAGACCAATGTTGACGGCCAGCTTGTCAGAAACCAGCGCCAGCTGCTCTTCTTTGTTGCTGCTCTGCTGACGTGCCCAGCTAATGGCTTCGTCAATCAGTTTGCGGTATTCAGGAATTTGCGCAGCGTTGAGGATCAAAGAAGGGTTAGTGGTGGCATCCTGCGGTTGGTAGAGTTTCATTGCCGCGATATCACCGGTGTCGGCGACCACAGTAGTCAGCTGACGCAAGGAAGTAAGTTTGTCCGTCATGGTTCTCTTTTCTCTTAAGTTGACTGTCAGGGTGTAAAAGGCTGTTGCGATAATATCACGCAGGCTAAGCGGCGCAACATCGCCGCGTGCCCTTTACGATAGCGCTAACAAATGGGAGCGATTTGCCGATCCGTGCAGCTTTTTTGCTACACTCGTCGCGACATTTTTCCCATCTATCCCCTGAAAACAGCGGGTCAACGAGGACAGACACAATGCTGATGGTTATCTCGCCAGCCAAGACACTGGATTATGAAAGCCCGCTGGCAACGTCACGGTTTACCCAACCGGCGCTGTTAGAAAAATCACAGCAGCTGATTGACGTGGCGCGCGATCTTTCTCCGGCGCAAATCGCTTCGCTGATGGGCATCAGCGACAAACTGGCGCACCTCAACGCCGACCGTTTCAGCCAGTGGCAGCCGCCCTTCTCACCCGATAATGCGCGGCAGGCAATTCTGGCCTTCAAAGGTGATGTTTATACCGGTTTGCAGGCAGAGACCTTCAGCGAAGCCGACTTTGATTTTGCCCAAAAACACCTGCGTATGCTTTCGGGCCTGTATGGCCTGCTGCGCCCGCTGGATTTGATGCAGCCGTACCGCTTAGAGATGGGCATCAAACTGGCGAATCCGGCCGGCAAAGATCTCTACAGCTTCTGGGGCGACCTGCTGACGCAAAAGCTCAACGACGCGCTGGCGGAACAGGGCGATGACGTGCTGATCAACCTCGCCTCCGATGAGTATTTCAAAGCCATCAAGCCGAAGCAGCTGAATGCCGAGCTGGTTAAGCCGGTGTTCCTCGATGAGAAAAACGGTAAGTTCAAGGTGATCAGTTTCTACGCCAAGAAGGCGCGTGGCCTGATGAGCCGTTACGTGATTGAGAAGCGCCTGACGAAACCGACGCAGCTGAAGAAGTTTGATGTTGACGGTTATTTCTTTGATGCGGCGGAGAGTAAGGGTAACGAGCTGGTATTTAAGCGCCGCGAGCAATAACGCCAGCTTCACCTGAATCGTAGCGGCGCAAATCATTGCGCGTCTGTTAAAAACTCGCGGGTTAAATCGCGCCGCCAGAAAAATGCATAACGGGCCGATGTGACCGGCCCGTTGGGTATTTACTTCAGCAAAAACGCCCGCAGCGCGGCGAAATCCGCCTTCATGGCATGCGACAGCAGCGGCAAATCGGCGCGCGCGGCCAGCGCTTCCGGCAGCGGCAGCGGCTGGCCGAGAATCTCTTCCACGCTCTCCTTAAACTTCGCCGGATGCGCGGTGCCGAGGAACAGGCCAAACTCCCCTTCCTGCAGCTGATCGCGCAGCAGACGATAGGCAATCGCCGCGTGCGGTTCTGACAGGTAACCCAGCTCTGCCAGCTCGCGCATGGTGGCTTTGGTGGTCTCATCCGACACCGCGCCGTAGGCCAGATCGGTCAGGCGCCAGGTTTTGCGGCGGAACAGCTCTTCCACACGTGGCCAGTTGTTAGGCTGGCTGACATCCATCGCGTTCGACAGCGTTGCCACGGTCGCGTTCGGCTGCCACTGACCGTCGGCAAGGAAGCGCGGCACGGTATCGTTGGCGTTGGTCGCGGCGATAAAGCGCTTGATCGGCAGACCGAGCGATTTCGCCAGCAGACCGGCCGTGAGATCGCCAAAGTTACCGCTTGGCACCGACACCACCAGCTGATTGCGTTTCTCCTGCGGCAGCTGCGCCACCGCCTCAAAGTAATAGCAAATCTGTGCCAGCAGACGGCTGATATTGATGGAGTTTGCCGAGTTCAGGCCGATGGCTTTCTTCAGCTCTTCGTCATCAAACGCCTGCTTCACCAGCGCCTGGCAGGCATCGAAGTCGCCGTCGATCGCGATGGTTTCGATGTTGCCGCCCAGCGTACAAAACAACTTCTCCTGCAGCGGACTGATTTTGCCCTGCGGATACAGGATGACCACGCGCACGTTTTCCATGCCGTAGAACGCGTGCGCCACCGCTGCGCCGGTATCGCCGGAGGTCGCGGTCAGAATGGTGATCTGCTCATCTGCGCCAGACACGTAAGACAGCATCTGCGCCATAAAGCGCCCGCCGAAATCTTTAAACGCCAGTGTCGGACCGTGGAACAGTTCGAGGCAGGCCACATCGTCGCTCACCTGGCTCACCGGTGCCGGGAAGGCAAAGGCGTTCTTCACGCGCTCGGCCAGCTGGTGCGCGGCAATTTCATCGCCGATGTAAGCAGAGAGAATCTTGCTGCTGCGGCTGACGAAATCCATCTCCAGCATCGCATCAATGTCGGTCAGCTCGAATTCAGGCAGTTCCAGCGGGAAAAACAGCCCCTGCTGCGAGCCGAGGCCCTGTTTCACGGCCTGCGCGAAGCTAACCTGCTCGTTATGATCCTTAAGGTTGTAGAGTTTCATGCGTTATCCCAGTTTACGTGCGCCAGCCGTATCAAGACGGCAGATATGGACGAAGCCTTCCTCATTCTGCAGATAGTGCTGGCTCAGCCAGTCCGCCATCCGCTGTGCCGTTGCCATCTCGTTGCAAACGGCGAAAAGTGTCGGGCCAGAGCCCGAAATACCGCAGGCCAGCGCGCCAATGTCGCTGGCAGCCTGCCGCGCCTCAGCAAAGCCCGGCAGCAGTTTGGTGCGATACGGCTCGGCGATCACATCCTGCATCAGTTTAGCCGCCAGCAGCGGCTGACGGGTGTGGCAGGCGTGAATAAAGCCGGCCAGCAGACGACCATGTTTGATGGCATCCTGCTTGCGATACTGCGCCGGCAGGATGGCGCGTGCTTCCGCCGTGGAGACTTTGATGCCCGGATAAGCCATTACCCACAGCCAGTCAGCAAAGCACGGCACCTCCTGGCTGATGATCCCGTTCTCTTCAATCATCAGCTGTACGCCGCCCAGGAAGCACGGCGCGACGTTGTCATAGTGCACGCTGCCGGAGATGCGCCCTTCCAGCTCGCCCATCAGCGCCAGCAGCTCGGTGTCGTTAAGCGGCTGGCCGCAGAACTCATTCATCGCCATCAGGCCGGCCACCACCGAGCAGGCGCTGGAACCGAGGCCTGAGCCAATCGGCATGTTTTTCTCCAGCGTCATCGCCACCGGAACGTCTTTACCAATCGCCTGGCAGAAACGCTGCCAGCACTGGTAAACGATGTTTTCCTGCGGTTCGGCGGGCAGTTTGCTGACAAAGCGCCCTTTATTCTGCAGGCTAAACTGGTCTGCCGCTTCGACCGACACGCAGTCGCCCAGCAGCGAGCCATCCACCGGCGAAACCGCCGCGCCCAGCACATCAAAGCCGACGCTGACGTTACCTATCGAGGCCGGTGCATAAATTTTTACCATCATTAAACTCCCAACTTCCACGTCAGCGTGCGCAGCAAATCGGCAAACACACCCGCCGCGGTGACATCATTCCCCGCGCCATATCCGCGCAGAACCAGCGGGATCGGCTGATAATAGCGGCTGTAAAACGCCAGTGCGTTCTCGCCGTTTTTCACTTTGTACAGCGGATCGTTGCCGTCCACCGCATCGATTTTAACTTTGCAGGCGCCGCCCTCTTCAATCGCGCCGACGAAGCGTAACACTTTACCCTCATCACGCGCTTTGGCAACGCGCGCGGCAAAGGCGTTGTCCAGCTCCGGCAGCCGCGCCATAAACTGATCGACGTCGGCGATGTCCGTCAGGCTGGCGGGCAGCAGCGGTTCGATGTCGATGTCGCTCAGCTCCAGCTGATGACCCGCCTCACGCGCCAGAATCAGCAGCTTACGCGCCACGTCAGTACCGGACAGGTCGTCGCGCGGATCCGGTTCGGTAAAGCCCAGCTCGCGCGCCATGCGGGTGGCTTCGGACAGCGTCACGCCCTCATCCAGCTTGCCAAAGATAAACGACAGCGAGCCCGACAGGATGCCGGAGAACTTGATCAGCTCATCGCCGGCGTTCAGCAGGTTCTGCAGGTTTTCAATCACCGGCAGACCGGCACCGACGTTGGTATCGTAAAGGAACTTACGGCGCGATTTCGCCGCCGCCGCACGCATCTGCTGGTAGTAATTCCACGACGAGGTATTGGCCTTTTTATTTGGCGTGACCACATGGAAACCTTCGGCGAGGAAGTCCGCGTACTGATCGGCCACCGCCTGGCTGGAGGTACAGTCGACGATCACCGGGTTGAGCAGATGGTACTCTTTCACCAGACGAATCAGCCGGCCGAGGTTAAACGGCTCTTTGGCTTCCGCCAGCGCCGCCTTCCAGTTGCTGAGGTCGATGCCGTGCACGTTGGTCAGCAGCGCATGCGAATTGGCAATGCCGCACACGCGCAGATCGATATGCTTGCCCTTCAGCCACGCCTGCTGACGGTGCAGCTGCTCAAGCAGCGCGCCGCCGACGCCGCCGACGCCCACCACAAACACTTCGATCACCTGATCGGTGGCGAACAGCATCTGATGCACCACGCGCACGCCGGTGGTGACGTCATCGTTGCTGACCACGACGGAGATGGAGCGCTCAGAGGAGCCCTGAGCAATCGCCACGATATTGATGTTGGCGCGTGCCAGCGCCGAGAAGAATTTAGCGGAGATGCCGCGCAGCGTGCGCATGCCGTCGCCCACCACCGAAATCACCGCCAGCTGCTCCAGCACGTCGAGCGGATCGAGCAGGCCATCTTTCAGTTCGAGGTAGAATTCCTCTTCCAGCACGCGACGCGCGCGCGCCTGCTCGCTCTGCGGCACGCAGAAGCTGATGCTGTATTCGGAGGAGGATTGGGTTATCAGCACCACGGAAATGCCGGTGCGCGACATCGCGGCAAACACGCGCGCCGCCATGCCCACCATCCCTTTCATGCCCGGACCGGAGACGTTAAACATCGCCATGTTATTCAGATTGGTGATGCCTTTTACCGGATTTTCATCCACTTCGCCTTCGCCGCCAATCAGAGTGCCCGGTGCCTGAGGATTGGCGGTATTTTTGATTAAGCACGGAATCTGGAACTGGGCAATCGGCGCGATGGTGCGCGGGTGCAGCACTTTGGCGCCAAAGTAGGAGAGCTCCATCGCCTCCTGATAGGACATCGACTTCAGCAGACGCGCATCCGGCACCTGACGCGGATCGCAGGTGTAAACGCCATCGACATCGGTCCAGATTTCACAGCAGTCCGCGCGCAGACACGCCGCCAGCACGGCCGCTGAGTAGTCGGAGCCGTTACGCCCCAGCACCACCAGCTCGCCCTTCTCATTGCCGGCGGTGAAGCCCGCCATCAGGATCATGTGATCGGTCGGGATCTGGCTGGCCGCGATACGCCGGGTGGATTCGGCGATATCCACAGTCGATTCAAGATAGTGGCCCACCGCCAGCAGTTTCTCGACCGGGTCGATCACCGTCACTTTGTGGCCGCGCGCCTGCAGCAGCGCTTCCATGATGGCAATAGACAGCTTCTCACCGCGACAGATAATGGCGGCGTTCACGGCATCCGGGCACTGACCCAGCAGGCTGATGCCGTGCAGCACCTGTTTCAGCTGGGCAAACTCCAGCTCAACGCGGGTTTTCAGGCCATCGTAATCGAAACCAGGCTGAGCGTCGGCCAGCCCCTGCAGCAGTTCGGCAAAAATGCGTTCGGCATCGCTGATATTTGGCAGCGCATCCTGGCCGCTGATGGTTTTCTCAATCATCGCTACCAGATGATTGGTGATTTTCGCCGGCGCAGAGAGCACGGTGGCAACCTGTCCCTGTTGCGCATTGCTTTCCAGAATGTCTGCCACGCGGAGAAAACGTTCCGCATTGGCTACCGAGGTTCCGCCGAATTTCAGCACTCGCATGATTGAAGCTCTCCTGAATTTTTGCCGAAAAAAAAGCCCGCACTGTTGAGGTGCGGGCTTCTTTCTTTTGTTTTTCCTGTATGCGTCAGCCCGCACCGTTACCTGTGGTAATGGTGGTGGTAATAATAATGGTGGTGTTCAGGCTGTGGTTACGCATTGAGATTTTTTCTGTCTGTCTTTGTCTTGTCCGTCTGCCTTCCAGAAGTAAAGCAAAGCGCACGTTAAGTCAACGAATTTGTCTTTGCACCCGAATGGTGCTGCTGCGCAGTGCTGCGCCGCAGACGCCGAAACGGATTGCGATCGTTCAGGCAGCGTCACAGACGCCCGATCACTCACTGTCCGGAGCCGGTTTTCCCGAGCAATTATCTATAAGTTTTTTTTCTACGTCGTGCAGCAAACGGTGCAGCATGGCGCTGTCGCGCTGCTCAAGCAGACCGATGCGCTGATCGATCCAGTCCGCCAGCTTGGCATCATTGCTGACCTCCAGCGTCACCAGCAGCTGATGAAAGCGCTGACGCAGCGCCTGCAGCTGCTGCGCGTTAGCCGCCTCAACCGGCGCGGCCGCTACCTGATGCAGCGCCGACAGCTGATAGCAGTACACCATCACCGCCTGGCCGAGATTCAGCGAAGGATAGTCCTGCGCCATCGGAATGCCGGTCAGCAGATCGACCTGTTCCAGCTCCTCATTAGTCAGCCCGCTGTCTTCACGGCCAAACACCAGCGCGATGCGATTCAGCCACTGACGCTTCTCCTGCAGGATGGTTTCGACCTGCGCCGGCGTGGCGTAATAGCGAAACTTCGCCCGGCTGCGGGCGGTCGTGGCTACGGAAAAATCGACATCCGCCAGCGCGGCGCTCAGCGTGTCATAGGTTTTCACGTGGTCAAGAATCTCACCGGCGCCGTGGGCCACACGCCGCGCGGCCGGATCCTGCCAGGCGTCACTGGCGACAATACGCAACTCGCTAAATCCCATGGTTTTCATGGCGCGGGCGGCCGCGCCGATATTCTCCGGGCGAGCGGGTGAGACAAGGATCAGGGGGAAATGCATGATTTTTCCATCGAACGGTTAATAACCCGACCTATGTTGGCATGCAGGCGACAAAATACCAACCGCACGGGCCTGAGAAAATAAGATGTTAAGGATGTTAAAACAGGGCAAAAATGCCGGGCAGGCGTAATTATGCGTAATAAGCAAAATTTATGCGCTAAACCCATATTAAAACATTATTTTTCATGCAATTAAAAAGTTATTACCTGCAGGTTTTACTTTTGCGCTGATGCAGCTGAAATGTAGCGAAAATGCTGCTTTTTGTGAGCTAAGCTGGCATTCCAGTAGAAGTTTTTCATAAAAGTGTTAACGTGCTACACTTGCATTTGATATAAGTCAACGAAGCGTTGTTTTTATGCTTATCGGTTGTTGTTGGTGCTGTTAGGTTGCTGTTAATACGGTTAGGATAAGCGCCAGTCCGATACCCACGGGGCACGCAAATATTCATCCTGACTGGCTGAGCTAACACTGAAGTTGACGTAGATGGATGGTGTATTCCGAAGATCATTTCGTACACCGGTTGCGAACGGCCCACTGTTCAGTGGAACAGTTATGGCAACCGCCGTACGCCCTGTTTTCGATTTGTTGGCAAATTTTAGGTAGCGAAACATGCAGACCCCGCACATTCTTATCGTTGAAGACGAACTGGTCACGCGTAACACCCTCAAAAGTATTTTTGAGGCCGAAGGTTACGTGGTCTATGAAGCCACCGACGGCGCCGAGATGCATCAGGTTTTGACCGATAACGACGTCAATCTGGTGATTATGGATATCAACCTGCCGGGCAAAAACGGTCTACTGCTGGCGCGTGAATTGCGCGAACAGGCTAACGTCGCCCTGATGTTCCTCACTGGCCGTGATAACGAAGTGGATAAAATCCTCGGTCTGGAGATCGGTGCCGACGACTACATCACCAAGCCGTTCAATCCGCGTGAGCTGACGATTCGTGCGCGCAACCTGCTGTCGCGTACCATGAATCTGGCGATGCCGAGCGAAGAGCGCCGTCAGGTCGAGAGCTATCGCTTCAACGGCTGGGAACTGGATATTAACAGCCGCTCGCTGATCAGCCCGAACGGCGATCAGTACAAGCTGCCGCGCAGTGAGTTCCGCGCCATGCTGCACTTCTGTGAAAACCCAGGCAAAATCCAGACGCGAGCTGACCTGCTGAAGAAGATGACCGGTCGCGAGCTGAAGCCGCATGACCGCACGGTGGATGTCACCATTCGCCGCATCCGCAAACACTTTGAGTCGACGCCGGATACGCCGGAAATCATCGCCACTATCCACGGCGAAGGCTACCGCTTCTGCGGCGAGCTGCAGGATTAAGCGTCCGTCGCGAAACAAAAAAACGCCCGTCAGGGCGTTTTTTTATCGGCTCAGTGCCACGGCATAATCGGCACCGCGCTCAGCGCATTTTTCGGTGAGCCATCGACCACTTTATCCGAATAGCTCAGGTACACCAGCGCATGACGTTTCTGGTCAAAGAAGCGCACCACCTGCAGCTTTTTAAACACCAGTGAAGTGCGTTTGCGGAACACCACTTCACCCTGCGCCTTGCCCTGCGCGATTTTATCGCTAAGCTCTATCGGTCCCACCTGCTGACAGGAGATGGCCGCGTCGGAAGTATCTTCCGCCAGACCCAGTCCGCCCTTAATACCGCCGGTTTTCGCCCGGCTGATATAACAGGTTACATTTTTAACGTCGGGGTCGTCGAAGGCTTCCACCACGATCTTATGATCGGGGCCAAACATCTTGAATACGGTGTCAACGGAGCCGATCTCCTCGGCCAGCACGCTCTGACTCAACATAAATGTTGCCAGCGTGACTATAAGATTGCGAGCTATTGTCATTGAGTTACCATTGCAAACGGAATAGATGTGAATGTAATGTACTGTTAATCGAACCGAGAACCAAACCTAACGGGTCACAACCCGCATTGATGTAGCACAGTTAACTGGCAAACCACCCCCGCGCCGTTGTGCAATTCGTGCTACTATTCGGTGACTTCATCGTTGCGCCACCAGAGAGTTATGAGGATGTTTTATGGACCAAGCCGGTATCATTCGCGATTTGCTTGTCTGGCTGGAAAGCCATCTGGATCAACCCCTTTCGCTCGATAACGTTGCGCTAAAAGCGGGCTATTCCAAGTGGCACCTGCAGCGAATGTTCAAGGAAGTTACTGGCCACGCCATCGGCGCGTATATCCGCGCCCGCCGGCTGTCCAAGGCCGCCGTCGCGCTGCGTCTCACCAGCCGGCCGATCCTCGACATTGCGCTGCAGTATCGCTTCGATTCGCAGCAAACCTTTACCCGCGCGTTTAAAAAGCAGTTCAATCAGACACCTGCGTGGTATCGCCGCTCGTCGGAGTGGAATTCGTACGGCATTCGCCCGCCGATTCGCCTCGATGATTACCCGATGCCGCAAGCGCAGTTCGTCACGCTGCCGGAAACGGTGCTGGTGGGGCAAACGCAAAGCTATACCTGTACGCTGGAGCAGATCTCCAGCTACCGCGACGAGATGCGCATTCACTTCTGGAAGCAGTTCCTGCTGGAGACCGATACCGTGCCGCCGGTGCTGTACGGCCTGCATCAGGTACGCGCCAGCCATGAGAAGGATGATGAGCAGGAGATTCTGTACACCACGGCGGTGCCGGCCGACCAGCAGGCGCTGAGCATGCAGTCAAACCAGAGCGTGATTCTGGAAGCCGGGGATTATGTGCAGTTCAGCTATCAGGGACCGCGCACTGCGCTGCAGGAGTTTATTCTGTTGCTGTACGGCACCTGTATGCCGACCCTCGGCCTGGTGCGCCGTCAGGGCCAGGATATTGAGCGTTTCTATACGCACGGTGGCAAGAAGCGCAGCGAGCCGCCAATGGAGATTCGCTGCGAATATCTGATTCCAATTCGTCCGCAGCAGTAACGGGCGTTGCCGAAGGTCGCCATGAATGGCGACCCTACAGAAAATTCACCGTTTGTCGCCGATGCGCATTGCCCGTGCACCCCGTAGGGTGCGCATTGATGCGCACCGATACGCGATCATTGATACGCACCGATACGCGGTCATTCTGCGTCATGTGCTACCGCGCTTAACGCTGCAGCTCATCCAGCGCCGGGGCATCCAGATGCGACACATCACCGGCCGTCTCCACCACCCAGCCGGCGGCGAGCCAGGCGCTTTGCTGATGATCGACGCGCGAAATCGAGCAGTTACGCAGACGCAAACGGCGCTCCGCATGGGCCGGCAGCCCGAGAATGGTACTCACCAGCACACCCAGCGCCATGCCGTGGCTCACCAGCAGCGGACGGCTACCCGCCGGCAGATCGAGACAGGCGTTGAGCGCGGCATGCATGCGCGTTGCCATCTCCTCCATCGACTCGCCGCCCGGAATCCGGCCGCCTTCGGTGCCATCCACCAGCGCTTTACGCCAGCTCTCCTCTTCCGCCGTCAGGCCGTCGAGCGGACGCTGCTCCAGACAGCCCATATTGAGCTCGCGCAGGCGGGCATCGAGCGTCACCGTACAACCGCAGGCATCAGCGATAATCTCCGCGGTGCGCCGGGTACGTCCTAAATCGCTGGCAATCACGTGAGTAATGCCCAGCGATTTCACGCGCTCGCCCACCTGATGCGCCTGCTGCTCACCTTTATCCGTCAGCGGACTGTCGGACTGCCCCTGAATGCGTCGGGCCGCATTCCAAACCGTTTCACCGTGACGAACAAGATAGACCTGTAACATGCTTAATTTCCGTTATACTGCGACAAATTTGTCTTGAGGGTTCAGGTAATTATGTACCATGTTGTCGCAGCCACCATCAATCCGGCAAAAATCCGCGCAATTGCTCAGGCGTTCAACGACGTTTTCGGCGAAGGATCCTGCCATATTGAAGGGGTCGAGGTCGAGAGCGGCGTCGCCGCGCAGCCCTTAAGCGATGCCGAAACGCGAACTGGCGCACGCCAGCGCGTGGCGAACGCGCGTCATGTGCGGCCACAGGCGGATTACTGGGTGGCGATTGAAGCGGGCATCGAGGGCGACTGCGCCTTTGCCTGGATGGTGGTGGAGAATGCGCAGCAGCGCGGTGAATCCCGCTCTGCCAGCTTTACGCTGCCACCGGTGGTGATGGCCGGTCTGGCTGCCGGGCATGAGCTCGGTGACGAAATGGCGCGCTTAACCGGCGTAGAGAATATCAAACACAAGGGCGGTGCGATTGGCGCCTTCACCCACGGCCTGCTGAGCCGCTCCAGCGTCTATCATCAGGCCCTGATTCTGGCGCTCTGTCCGTTTACTCACCCGCTGTATCAGCAGTGATCAGCTGCGCCCGAGGCGCGCTTCCAGCCAGCGTTTCAGCTCGGGCGGCGCCTCTTTCAGACTATTGGATCCACGGGTGATGGTGGCAATCCCGACGCCCAATTCGTTTTTCAGCTCGCGCTGACTGATGTCACCGTTGATCAACGCTTCGATAATGCGCAGGCGCGTGCCTAAGGCTTCGCGCTCATCCGGCGTCATCATCAGCTGCAGCAAGGGCAGCGCTACGTCATCGGAAAACGCGTTGTGCATCAGGTCGATGAAACGCAGCCAGTTGTCTTCAACCGGCTGCGGGGAAAGGGGTTGGCTCATGAAGGCTTCCGTACTCATTAACGAGTACGGAAGCATAACACAGTCAGTAACGGCGATTCCACTCGCCGTCGGCGAGAATCTTATCCGGCTTGCCCATGAAGTAGCGGTAATAGGCATCGTAGGCCAGCACGTTTTTTACGTAGCCACGGGTTTCCGAGAAGGGAATGGTTTCGATAAACGCCACCGCATCCAGTTTGCCGCCGCTGGTATTCAGCCAGCTGCGCACCCGCCCCGGGCCGGCATTATAGGCGGCAGAAGAGAAGATGCGGTTCTGACCAAACTGCTGATAGACATACTCCAGATACTGCGTACCAATCTGAATATTGGTCTGCGGATCGAGCAGCTGACTGCTGTTAACGTAACCCGGAATGTTATACATCTTCACGGTATGGCTGGCGGTGCCCGGCATCACCTGCATCAGGCCACTGGCGCCAACTGGTGAGCGCGCTTTCGGGTTCCACGCACTCTCCTGACGAGAGATCGCCATGGCGTAGCTTGGCGTGATGCCCTTATCGCTGGTGTATTGCTGATACAGATTGCGCCACGCCAGCGGGAAACGCTCTTTCAGGCTATCCCACATTTTCGCGGTGATGGTGGCCTGTACGCTGAGATCCCACCAGTCCTGTTCATTGGCGTAGCGCGCCAGCATCTGCTGCTGGGTGCGGGTTTTACTGCTGATCAGGTTGGCCCACTCGCTGCGCGCCAGGTTATCCAGCCCCCAGTACATCAGCTCGCGCACGCGCGCCATCTCCGGCCCCTGCACCACGCTATTGTCCGCCGCCGGTGCCTGATCCACCTGCAGCGGATACTCTACGCCCAGCCGCTGTGCCGCCACCATCGGATAGAAGCCGCGCTGCTGCATCAGCTTACGCAGAATCTCTTCCGCTTCCTCTTTGCGCCCCTGCGCCATCAGTAAATCGGCCTGCCAGTACTGCCACTCATCTTTCTCTTTGGCTTCCACCGGCAGACGGGCAATCCAGGTGTTCAGGCCGCGACGGTCATTTTCACTCAGCGCCAGCCGCACGCGCCGCTCAATCAGCGCGGTGGATTCGCTGTTCATCACCACCGCATCGCGCCAGCGCGCCTGCTCCGAGGTGAGATCGGCGCCCATCATGCGCCACACCACCGTCTCTTTCAGATCCTGCTCTTCCGCCGGACTCATCTTCTGCGCCTGAACCAGCTGCGGGATCATCATGCGCGCGTTGTCCATATCCTGACGCGCCACGCGGGCAAAGGCGTAGCTGGTGGCCATGCGGGTAAAATCGGTCGGGCCGAGGGTGCTGGCAAAGGTGGTGACGGTCTGGGGATTCTGCTGCAGCGCAATCAGCGCGCTGGCGGTGGTTTGGTAATCCGCCGGCAGCATTTTCGCCAGGTAATTAACCAGGCTGTCGTTGCCGGCTTTCATCGCCAGGCGGATGCGTTCGAGGATGGTGATCGGCGACAGCTGCCCTGACGCCTGCCACACCGAGAACAGCTTGTCGCAGTCGTTCGGTAACGCTGTGCCGCGCAGCCAGATGGCTTTGGCCCCGTCAAACGCCGCCTGCTGCTGGCCGGTCGCCCATTTGGCGTAGTACCAGTTACAGCGCGCCTGCACCGGCTTTGGCTCATCCGGGCTGAAGCTGAGCACGCCCGGCCAGTCCTGGCGGTGCGCCAGCACGTTAACAAAGCGCGTCTGCAGCGAGCGCGCCGGCGGCAGCGTGGGATACTGCTGAATAAAGTTTTTCACCGCCAGCCCGGTCTCCTGATCGAGATCCTGCGCCAGCAGGCGGTACTGCAGGTACGGATAGAGCGGATAATCCTGCAGCGTTGGCATCAGCTGCTCAACCTGATCCATCTGTTTGTTGTCCCAGGCCTGTTTGATCTGCGCATAGCGCTGTCGTTGCTGATCCAGCGAATCGGCCCACACGCTGCCGGCCGTGCTGACCAGACAGATCCCTATCATCCAGTTACGCCACTTCTCCACTCCGCTCTCCTCATTGCTTCGCTCCAGCTTATGCCGGACTCCCTTCATGCTAACCAGGCCAACCGGCTCTTGCCACGTTCTTCACAAAATTTACCCAGGCGCACCGTGATTGTTCAGCGCCTGCGCCGCAATTGTGCAAATAATCATCAGAAAAACTTATTACCCATCAAATAGCTACGCGTTTTCATTCAGTTACAACTCTGGCACGCGCTTTGCTCTGTTGAATGCCATCTTGTATACCAGCTGGAATTCACTCATGGCATCGACCTTCGGTTTTACGCTTCAGGATTGGCAACGTTGCGCACAGCAGGATGCACAGCAGATCCCTGCACTGCTGGCCGCACATCTCGACGCACTCGATAACCAGGATAATGCCTGGCTGTACCTCGCTTCGCCGGCCCAGCTGCTGGCGCAGGTTGAACCGCTGCTGGCGGCGTATCAGCGCAATCCGGCCGCGCTGCCGCTGTTTGGCGTGCCGTTTGCCGTCAAAGACAACATCGACGTGGCAGGCTGGCCGACCACCGCCGCCTGCCCGGCGCTGACGTATCAGGCCGCAGCCGATGCCTTCGTGGTGGCCAGGCTGAAAGCGGCAGGCGCTATCGTCATCGGTAAAACCAACCTCGACCAGTACGCGACCGGTCTGGTGGGCACCCGCTCGCCGTATGGCGCGGTGAGCAATACCTTTAATCCGGCCTACGTCAGCGGCGGTTCCAGCTCCGGCTCCGCGTCAGTGCTGGCGCGCGGCCTGGTCGGCTTCTCGCTCGGCACCGATACCGCCGGCTCCGGCCGCGTACCGGCAGGTTTTAACAATATCGTCGGGCTGAAGCCGACCAAAGGCTGGTTCTCGGCCAGCGGCGTGGTACCGGCCTGCCGTCTCAATGACACCATCTCGGTGTTCGCCCTGACGGTTGCCGATGCCTTTAGCGTCGCCAGCATCGCGGGCGGCTACGACGCCGATGACGCCTATGCGCGCCAGTCGCCACGCAGCGCACCGGCCAGTTTCCAGCCGCAGCCCTCGCTGGCGATCCCTGCCGCGCCGCAGTTTTACGGTGACCAGCAGGCGGAAGCGGCGTGGCTCAGCGCGCTGGAGCAGCTCACGGCGAGCGGTGCGACGCTGCACCCTATCGACTTCGCCCCTTTCCACCAGCTGGCAGAGCAGCTCTATTACGGCCCGTGGGTGGCTGAGCGCACCGTGGCGGTCGGCGAGATGCTCGACCGCCCGGAAGAGATGGATCCGGTGGTGTACGGCATCGTCAGCAGCGGCCGCCAGTACAGCGCCGTCGAGGCGTATCAGGCCGAATACCTGCGTGCCGAACTGACGCGCCAGATCCAGCAGACGCTGGCCCGGTTCGATGCACTGGTGGTGCCGACCTCGCCCACCATTCATACGCTGGAAGAGATGCAGCAGGAGCCGGTGCACTACAACTCGCAGTTCGGCACCTATACCAACTTCACGAACCTGGCTGACCTCAGCGCGCTGGCGCTGCCTGGCCCGTTCCGCGCCGATGGGCTGCCTGCGGGCATCACGCTGATCGCCCCGGCGTGGCACGACCGCGCGCTGGCGACGTTTGGCCTGCGCTGGCAGCAGCAGCTGGCGCTGCCGCTCGGGGCCACCGGCAAAGCGCTGCCGCCGCAGCCCGCCGCGCTGCCGCCGTCGCCTGACCACGTGCGCGTGGCGGTGGTCGGTGCCCATCTCACCGGCATGCCGCTGAATTTCCAGCTCACCACGCGTCAGGCGGTGTGGGTCGAAGAGACGCAAACCGCCAGCCACTATCGCCTGTTCGCCCTGCTTGATGGCCCGATCAAAAAGCCCGGCCTGCTGCGCGGCGACAGCGGTGCCGCCATCACCGTCGAACTGTGGGACATCCCGCTGGCGCGCTTTGGCGAATTCGTCGCGGAAATCCCGGCGCCGCTCGGCATCGGTTCGCTGACGCTGGCGGATGGACGCATCGTGAAAGGCTTTATCTGCGAACCGGCAGCGCTGACGCAGGCGCTGGAAATCACTGAATTCGGCGGCTGGCGCAACTGGCTGACGTCACAGGGGAATCACTAATCATGTTCAGCACCGTTCTGATTGCTAACCGTGGCGAAATCGCCTGCCGCGCCATCCGCACCCTGAAGCGCCTCGGCGTAACCAGCGTGGCGGTCTATTCGGATGCCGACCGCAACGCGCGTCACGTTACCGAAGCCGATGTGGCCATCGCCCTCGGCGGAGACAAAGCCAGCGACAGCTATCTGCGCATCGACAAAATTCTGGCCGCCGCGCAGCAAAGCGGCGCGCAGGCCATCTGGCCCGGCTACGGTTTTCTCTCCGAGAGCCTGCCGTTTGCCGCCGCCTGCGAAGAGGCCGGCATCGCGTTTGTCGGCCCGACCGCGCAGCAGATTGGCGAATTTGGTCTCAAGCATCGCGCCCGTGAGCTGGCCGCCAGCGCCGGCGTGCCGATGACGCCGGGCACGCCGCTGCTCAGTTCGCTGCAGGACGCACTCAGCGCGGCGGAAGATATCGGCTATCCGGTGATGCTGAAAAGCACCGCCGGCGGCGGCGGCATCGGTCTGACCCGCTGCGCCGACGCCACGGCCCTGGAGAACGCATGGGAGAGCGTGCGCCGTCTGGGCGAGCAGTTTTTCAGCGATGCCGGCGTATTTCTTGAACGCTGCATCGATCGTGCGCGCCACGTGGAAGTACAGATTTTTGGCGACGGCAAGGGCAAGGTGATTGCGCTGGGCGAACGCGACTGTTCGCTGCAGCGCCGCAATCAGAAGGTGGTGGAAGAGACGCCGGCCCCTAATCTGCCGCAGGCCACGCGTGAAGCGCTGCTGGCTTCAGCGGTGCGGCTGGGCGAGCTGGTCAATTACCGCAGCGCCGGCACAGTGGAGTACATCTATGACGCCGCGCAGGACGCGTTTTATTTCCTCGAAGTGAACACCCGCCTGCAGGTGGAGCATCCGGTGACCGAGTGCGTCACCGGCCTTGACCTGGTGGAGTGCATGCTGCAGGTGGCGGCAGACGATGCCATCGACTGGGATCGTCTGCAGCAGCCACCGCACGGCGCATCGATTGAGGTGCGGCTGTACGCCGAAGATCCGCTGAAAAACTTCCAGCCGAGCCCGGGCGTGTTAACCCACGTCAGCTTCCCGCCGGGGGTGCGCGTCGACGGCTGGATCGAGACCGGCAGCGAAGTGACGGCGTTTTACGATCCGATGGTAGCCAAACTGATCGTGCATGGCGAAACGCGCGACGCCGCGCTGGCGAAACTGCAGCAGGCGCTCGACGCTACCCAACTGCACGGCATCGCCACCAATCTCGATTATCTGCGTCAGATCGTGGCGACCGACGCCTTCCGCAGCGGCAACGTCTGGACGCGCTTCCTTGACGGCTTTACGCCGGCGGCCAGCGTCATCGAAGTGCTGCAGCCGGGGACGTTCAGCAGCATTCAGGACTTTCCCGGCCGCCTGGGCTACTGGGACATCGGCGTGCCGCCGTCCGGCCCGATGGATGACTTCGCCTTCCGCCTGGCCAACCGTATCGTCGGCAACCACGCCAGTGCCGCCGGGCTGGAGTTCACCCTGCAGGGCCCGACGCTGCGTTTCCACAGCGATGCACTGATTGCGCTGACCGGTGCCGACTGTCCGGCCGATCTCGACGGCAGCGCGGTCGACTACTGGCAGCCGGTGGCGGTGAAAGCCGGACAAACCCTGACGCTGGGCCGCGCGCAGAGCGGCTGCCGCACCTATTTAGCGGTGCGTAATGGTTTCGATGTGCCGGAGTATCTTGGCAGCCGCGCCACCTTCTCGCTGGGCCAGTTTGGCGGCCACGCCGGACGCACGTTGCGCGTCGCCGACATGCTGCCGATCTCCCAGCCAGCGCTCGCCGCCTGCACCACGCCAGCCCCGGTCAGCGAACCTGAAGCGCTGGATCGCGCGCTGGTGCCGCACTACGGCAGCGAATGGCGCATTGGCGTGCTGTACGGCCCGCACGGCGCACCGGATTTCTTCACCCAGGCTGCCATCGATGAGTTCTTTGCCAGCGACTGGCAGGTGCATTACAACTCTAACCGGCTGGGCGTCCGTCTGGTCGGGCCTAAACCCAGCTGGACGCGCGCTAACGGCGGTGAAGCCGGGCTGCATCCGTCTAACGTACACGACTGCGAATACGCCATCGGCGCGGTGAACTTTACCGGCGACTTCCCGGTGATCCTGACGCACGACGGTCCGAGCCTTGGTGGCTTCGTCTGCCCGGTCACCATCGCCAAAGCCGAGCTGTGGAAAGTCGGCCAGGTCAAACCGGGCGATCGCATCCGCTTCCACCCGATCAGCGCCGACGAAGCGGTCGCGCTGGAGAAAGCCCAGGCGCACAGCGTAACCACGCTGCGCAGCCAGCACGCACCGGCCTTCGCGGTGCCGTCGCTGGCGGCGAGCGACATCGGTTCTGCCACCCTGTTAGCGGCGCTGCCGGCAACCGCCACCACGCCTGCGGCGGTCTACCGCCAGGCGGGCGACAAATATGTGCTGATTGAGTACGGCGATAACGTGCTGGACCTGGCGCTGCGCCTGCGCGTACACCTGCTGATGCAGGCGCTGCGCCAGCGTGCAGAACCCGGCATTGAAGAGCTGTCGCCCGGCGTGCGCTCGCTGCAGGTGCGCTATGACAGCCTGGTGATCGGTCAGCAGCAGCTGATGACGCTGCTGCTGGAGCTGGAAGCCGGGCTGGGCGACGTCAGCGCGCTGAAAGTGCCGTCGCGCATCGTCTGGCTGCCGATGGCGTTTGAAGACAGCGCCACGCTCGGCGCGGTGGAGCGTTACCAGGAGACGGTTCGCGCCAGCGCGCCGTGGCTGCCGAATAACGTTGACTTCATTCAGCGCATCAATGGACTGGCGAGCCGCGAAGCGGTACGCGACACCCTGTTTGCCGCCAGCTATCTGATTCTCGGTCTCGGCGATGTCTATCTCGGCGCGCCGTGCGCGGTGCCGATCGATCCGCGCCATCGCCTGCTGAGTTCCAAATACAGCCCGGCGCGCACCTTTACCGCCGAAGGCACGGTGGGCATTGGCGGCATGTACATGTGCATCTACGGCATGGATTCACCGGGCGGCTATCAGCTGGTGGGGCGCACGCTGCCCATCTGGAACAAGTTCCTGCAAAACGATCAGTTTGCCGCCGGCGAACCCTGGCTGCTGCGCTTCTTTGACCAGGTGCGTTTCTATCCGGTGAGCGAAGCAGAACTGACGCAACTGCGCGACGATTTCCGCGCCGGCCGCGCCCGCATCCGCATCGAGCAGAGCGAGTTTGATTTCGCGGCCCATCAGCAGTTCCTCGCCGACAACGCGCCGGAAATCAGTGCCTTCCGCAAACGTCAGGCCGCAGCGTTTGAGCAGGAAGTCACGCTGTGGGCGCAGGAAGAGCAGGAAGCGCCGCTCACCCGTGAAGAGACGCTGGGGGTGGCCGACGCAGAGGACGACGCGCTGGCAGTGTGCGCTGACATGAACGGCAACATCTGGAAAGTGCTGGTTGCGCCGGGCGATACGGTGCAGGCCGGTCAGACGCTGATCATCGTGGAAGCGATGAAGATGGAGCTGGCGATTGTCGCGCCGCAGGCCGGCACGGTGAAACGCATTGCCTGCCAGGCGGGCCGTCCGGTAAGTCCGGGCGACACCCTGCTGTGGCTGGCTTAAGGAGCAGGTATGAACAGTAGCGCGCCCCGCAGCAAAGGCCGTCCCGAAGCGCTGGCCGAAAAGGTTTATCAGGCGCTGAAGCAGGACATCTTTGAATTCCGTCTGATGCCGGGTGACCGCTTCAGCGAAAACGAAATCGCCGAGCGGCTGGCGGTGAGCCGCACGCCGGTGCGTCAGGCGCTGTTCTGGCTGGAGCGCGAAGGCTACGTCGAGGTGTGGTTTCGCAGCGGCTGGCAGGTGCGGCCGTTCGATTTCGCCTACTTCGAGGAGCTGTACGACTTCCGCACCGTGCTGGAACGCGAAGCGGTGCGCCGCCTGTGCGCGCTGCCGCCGCTGGCCTGCGCGGAAACCCTGACCGCGCTGAAAACCTTCTGGATCGACGATGCCCGGCTGGCAGATGGCAAAGCGGTATCAGCGCACGACGAAGCGTTTCACATGGCGCTGGTGGCCGCGGCAGGCAATCAGGAGATGGCGCGCATCCACGCCGAGCTGACAGAAAAAATCCGCATCATTCGCCGTCTCGACTTCACGCGGGATGACCGGGTCGATGCCACGTACCGCGAGCACGCTCAGATCTTACGGGCGATTTTTCAGCAACACACCGAGGAGGCACAGCGCATTTTAACCGACCACATTGCCGTCAGTAAGGCCGAGGTCAGGAAGATTACGTTGCATATGTTACAGCAGGCTCGGCTTCAACCCATTGAATAACAACAGATAACACAGTTAGGGGTTTAAATGATGAAACGACGTTCGTTGCTTAAAGCTTTCGCGCTCTCCGCTACCGTTGCCAGCATGGGCTTCGCCTTTACCGCACAGGCGGCAGACACCATCAAAGTCGGCATTATGCATTCGCTGTCCGGCACCATGGCGATTTCCGAAACGCCGCTGAAAGATGTGGCGCTGATGACCATTGATGAGATCAACGCCAAAGGCGGTGTGCTGGGCAAGAAGCTGGAACCGGTGGTGGTCGATCCGGCCTCGAACTGGCCGCTGTTCGCCGAAAAAGCGCGCCAGCTGCTGACTCAGGACAAAGTGGCGGTGGTGTTTGGCTGCTGGACGTCGGTCTCGCGCAAATCGGTGCTGCCGGTGTTTGAAGAGCTGAACGGCCTGCTGTTTTATCCGGTGCAGTACGAAGGCGAAGAGATGTCGCCGAACGTGTTCTACACCGGCGCCGCGCCGAACCAGCAGGCGATCCCGGCGGTGCAGTATCTGATGAGCGAAGATGGCGGCAGCGCCAAACGCTTCTTCCTGCTCGGCACCGACTATGTCTATCCGCGCACCACCAACAAGATTCTGCGCGCCTTCCTGCATAGCAAAGGCGTGCAGGATAAGGATATCGAAGAGGTGTACACGCCGTTTGGTTACAGCGATTACCAGACCATCGTATCCAATATCAAAAAATTCTCCGCCGGTGTCAAAACCGCGGTGATCTCCACCATCAACGGTGATTCCAACGTCCCGTTCTACAAAGAGCTGGCGAACCAGGGCATTAAAGCAACCGACATTCCGGTGATCGCCTTCTCGGTGGGGGAAGAAGAGCTGCGCGGCATCGATACCAAACCGCTGGTCGGTCAGCTGGCGGCGTGGAACTACTTTGAGTCAGTGGATAACCCGACTAATGCGAAGTTCGTGGCCGACTACCGCGCTTACGCCAAAGCGCACAACCTGCCGAACGCCAGCACCGTAGTGACCAACGATCCGATGGAAGCCACCTACGTTGGCCTGCACATGTGGGCGCAGGCGGTAGAGAAAGCCGGCACCACCGATGTGGACAAAGTGCGCGCCGCGATGGCTGGACAGACGTTCAAAGCACCGGACGGCTTCACGCTGACCATGGACAAAACCAACCACCATCTGCACAAGCCGGTGATGATTGGTGAAGTGGAGGAGAACGGCCAGTTCAACGTGGTGTGGCAGACCGAACAGCCGGTACGCGCCCAGCCGTGGAGCCCGTATATCGCCGGGAATGATAAGAAGCCGGATTATCCGGTTAAGTCGGCGCAGTAAGGGGAGGCTGATGGTCCTCGCCCTATGGCCCTCACCCCGGCCCTCTCCCAGGGGGAGAGGGAGACGCTGCTGCATGTGAGGGCTGCTGCATGTGAGTGAGGCGCTCTTCATTCGCTCGATCGGTTCCCTCTCCCGCTTGCGGGAGAGGGTTAGGGTGAGGGCCAGACAACGCCCTAACCCTGATAAGGGCCACACCGCACCCAACGTAACCATAACAGGATGATCACCATGACACTCCGCCGTATTCTCAGCTGCCTGCTGTTACTGCTGCCGTGGCTGGCGCAGGCCGGTGATGGCGCTGACTTCGCCGCCGCCAGCCGCACGCAGCAGGCGACATTGCTGCAGCAGTGGGCTGCGGCGCCGCAGGCCAGCCGCTTGCCGCTGCTGCAGGCGCTGCGCAATGAAAGCGTGGTTATCGACCAGAACAAACAGCCGTTCAGCAAACAGGCTGACCAGCTTCTGCCGCTCGACAGCGCCCGGCAGCCGGACGGCGAAACCAAAAAACTCTTCATGAACAACCGGCTGCGCGTGCTGATTGCCAGCGCCCTCGCCGCCCACCAGCTGGTGAGTGACGATGCGGCGACTCGCCTGCGCGCAGCGCAGCAGTTACAAAACGATGCCGCGCCTGACCAGCTGCCGCTGATTGAACAGCGCCTCGCCGCCGAACAGGACAGCAAGGTGCACGCGGTGCTGGCGATGGCCGCCGCGAATCTGCAGCTCGCCAGCCCGGACGCCGCGCTGCGCCTGAAAGCGGTCACGCTGCTCGGTGAATCGGGCGATCCGGCGATGCAGGCCAGCCTGACGCGCCTAACCCAGGTCAGCAACGAACCCGATGCGCAGGTGCGCGCCGCTGCGGCCGCCAGCCTGCAGCACATCAGGCAGCGCCTGATGTGGGGCGACTGGCTCGGGCAGGCGTTTACCGGCCTGTCGCTCGGCTCCATTCTGCTGCTGGCCGCGCTCGGCCTGGCGATCACCTACGGCCTGCTGGGCGTAATCAACATGGCGCACGGCGAGATGCTGATGCTCGGCGCCTACGCCACCTGGCTGGTGCAGAACCTGTTCCAGCAGTTTGCGCCGCAGTGGCTGGCGTGGTACCCGCTGCTGGCGCTGCCGGTGGCCTTCGCCGTCACCGCCGTGATGGGCATGCTGCTGGAACGCACCATCATCCGCCACTTATACGGTCGCCCGCTGGAGACGCTGCTCGCCACCTGGGGCATCAGCCTGATGCTGATTCAGCTGGTGCGCATGCTGTTTGGCGCGCAGAACCTCGAAGTGGCCAACCCGGGCTGGCTGTCCGGCGGCTGGCAGCTGCTGCCGAATCTGGTGCTGCCGTATAACCGCATCGCGGTAATCCTGTTTGTCATCGCGGTGCTGGCGCTCACCTGGCTGCTGCTGAATAAAACCCGGCTGGGGCTGAATGTGCGGGCGGTCACGCAGAACCGCGCCATGGCCGACTGCTGCGGCGTGCCGACCGGGCGCATCGATATGCTGGCGTTTGGCCTGGGTTCCGGCATTGCCGGACTCGGCGGCGTCGCGCTGTCGCAGCTGGGCAATGTCGGGCCGGAACTGGGTCAGGGCTACATCATCGACTCATTCCTCGTGGTGGTGCTCGGCGGCGTCGGTCAGCTGGCCGGCACCGTGGTGGCGGCTTTTGGTCTCGGCATCCTCAACAAAGTGCTGGAGCCGCAGATTGGCGCGGTGCTCGGCAAAATCCTGATCCTCGTGCTGATTGTGCTGTTTATCCAGAAACGTCCCCAGGGTCTGTTTGCCGTTAAAGGGAGGGTGATTGACTGATGAGCCAGCCACTGACCTTACGCGCGGTGCGCAAAGCGCCGCGCCTCAGCCTGATTCTCGGCGTCATCGTGATCGCGCTGCTGCTGGTGCTGCCGTTCTGCGCCCTGCTGCCCGCCAGCCATCCGCTGGCGATCTCCACCTATACGCTGACGCTGGTGGGCAAAATCCTCTGCTATGCGATTGTCGCGGTGGCGCTGGATCTGGTGTGGGGCTACGCCGGGCTGCTGTCGCTCGGCCACGGGCTGTTTTTTGCCCTCGGCGGCTATGCCATGGGCATGTACCTGATGCGCCAGGCTGCAGGCAGCGGTTTGCCGGCGTTTATGTCGTTTCTGTCGTGGAATGAGCTGCCGTGGTTCTGGGCCGGTAGCCAGCACTTTCTCTGGGCGCTGTGTCTGATTGTACTGGTGCCGGGCCTGCTGGCGCTGCTGTTTGGCTTCTTCGCCTTTCGCTCCAGAATCAAAGGCGTCTACTTTTCTATCATGACGCAGGCGCTGACTTACGCTGGCATGCTGCTGTTTTTCCGCAACGAAACCGGCTTTGGCGGCAACAACGGCTTTACCGGTTTTACGACCCTGCTCGGTTTCAGCGTCACCGCCACCGGCACGCGTATCGCACTGTTTATCGCGACCGTGCTATTGCTGCTGCTCAGCCTGGCGCTGGGCTTTGCCCTGGCGCGCAGTAAGTTTGGACGCGTGCTGACGGCGGTGCGTGATGCAGAAAACCGCCTGATGTTTATTGGTTACGATCCGAAGGGCTTCAAACTGTTCGTCTGGACGCTCTCTGCCATGCTGTGCGGGCTGGCTGGTGCGCTGTACGTGCCGCAGGTCGGCATCATCAACCCGAGTGAAATGTCGCCGACCAACTCGATTGAAGCGGCGATTTGGGTGGCGCTCGGCGGACGCGGCACGCTGATTGGCCCGCTGCTGGGTGCGACTATCGTCAACGGTGCCAAAAGCTGGTTCACCGTCGCCTTCCCGGAATACTGGCTGTTTTTCCTGGGCCTGATGTTCATCCTGGTCACGCTGTTCCTGCCGCGTGGCGTAATTGGCCTGCTGCGCCGGAGGCGTCATGACTGAGCAACTGTTTACCCAACCGCACCCGGCGGATCGCTATCGTCAGCAAACCGATCCGGTGCTGCTGCTGGAGAACATCAACGTCTCGTTTGACGGCTTCCGCGCGCTGACCGATCTGTCATTGCAGATCGGCGTCGGCGAGCTGCGCTGCGTGATCGGCCCGAACGGCGCGGGGAAAACCACGCTGATGGACGTGATCATCGGCAAAACCCGGCCGGACAGCGGCCAGGTGATCTACGACCAGGATACCGATCTGCGCCAGCTGTCGCCGGTCGAAATCGCCCGCGCCGGCATTGGCCGCAAGTTTCAGAAACCCACGGTGTTTGAAGCGCTGACGGTGTTTGAAAACCTCGAGATCGCGCTGAAAAACGATAAATCGGTGTGGGCCAGCCTGCGCGCCCGGCTTAGCGGCGAGCAGCGCGATCGCATCGACGAGGTGCTGAAACTGCTGCGGCTCGGCGGCGAACGCCAGCGGCAGGCGGGTCTGCTTTCGCACGGGCAGAAGCAGTTCCTCGAAATCGGCATGCTGCTGGTGCAGGAGCCGCACCTGCTGCTGCTGGACGAACCGGCAGCTGGCATGACCGATGCCGAAACCGACTACACCGCCGAGCTGTTCCGCAGCCTGGCGGGCAAGCACTCACTGATGGTGGTGGAACATGACATGGGCTTTGTGGAAACCATTGCCGACCACGTGACGGTGCTGCATCAGGGCCAGGTGCTGGCTGAGGGATCGCTGCGCGAGGTACAGGCGGACGATCGGGTTATCGACGTATATCTGGGGCGCTAAGATGTTACAGGTAGCAGAACTGCATCAATATTACGGCGGCAGCCATATCCTGCGCGGTCTGTCGTTTGAGGCCCGCCCGGGCGAGATCACCTGCCTGCTGGGGCGCAACGGCGTGGGCAAAACCACGCTGCTGAAGTGTCTGATGGGGCTGATTCCGGTCAAATCCGGCGAGGTTCGCTGGCAGAACCAGCTGATTAACACGCGCAAGCCCCACCAGCGCGTGCAGGCCGGTATTGCTTATGTGCCGCAGGGGCGCAAAATTTTTCCGCGTCTGACGGTGGAAGAGAACCTGCTGATGGGGCTGGCGCGCTTCTCCGGCGCCCAGGCCAGCCGGGTACCGGAGGAGATCTACCAGCTGTTTCCGGTGCTGCGCGAGATGAAAACGCGGCGCGGCGGCGATCTGTCAGGCGGCCAGCAGCAGCAGCTGGCGATCGGCCGGGCGCTGGCCTGCCAGCCGCAGCTGTTGATTCTTGATGAGCCGACCGAAGGGATCCAGCCGTCGGTGATCAAAGAGATCGGTGCGGTGATCCGTCAGCTGGCGCAGCGCGGTGACATGGCGATCCTGCTGGTTGAGCAGTTTTACGATTTCGCCGCCGAACTGGCCGACAGCTATCTGGTGATGTCGCGCGGCGAAATTGTGCAGCGCGGCGCGGGTGCGAATATGGAGAGCGAGGGCGTGCGCGGGCTGGTGGCGATTTAGCCGCGCGGCGGGCGGGCAGGCAGAAGACAGGTTGTTAATCTGCAAGAAAAAACTTATGTTTACCCTCCACCCGGCCATTCCGGCCGCAGCGAAGGTTGAGCGAACTGTTACTGATGGAAACCCGCCGCGACGAACGAATCAATAAGCTGGCGCAGGCGCTGAAACACAGCGACACCCTGCACTTAAAACAGGCCGCGCAACTGCTGGGCGTGTCAGAAATGACCATCCGCCGCGATTTAACCGGCGCGACGCAGGGCGTGGTGCTGCTGGGTGGCTATGTGATGCGCGACCCGCGGCAGAACGTGGCGCACTATTTTGTCAGCGACCAGCAAAACCTCAACGTCAGCAAGAAACGTCTGCTGGCACAGCGGGCTGCCGCGCTGGTACAGGCCAACGACACGGTGTTTTTCGACTGCGGCACCACGTTGCCGCTGGTGATCGAAGCGATCGATAACGATCTGCCCTTCACCGCCATTTGCAGCGCGATCAACACCTTTCTGGCATTAAAAGAGAAGCCGCACTGTCGAGTGATTCTGTGCGGCGGCGAATTCCACGCCGATAACGCCGTGTTTACCCCGCTCGAGCAGGTCACGGTGCTGGATGCGCTCTGCCCCAATAAAGCCTTTATCTCTGCCGCCGGCATGGACGCCGCGCAGGGTGCCACCTGTTATAACCTCAATGAACTGCCCATCAAGCATCTGGCGCTGCAGCGGGCGCAGACCAAAATCGTGGTCGGCGACAGCAGCAAGTACGGCAAGGTACTGCCGGCGCGCATTGGTGACTTCTCGCTGTTTGATATGCTGGTCAGCGACAGCCCGCCTCCGCCCGCGCTGCTTGCCGTGCTGCAGGCGGCCAGGCTCACCCTGCATTGCGGCTAGCATTATTCCGCCGCTGCGGAAGATTGCGCGCAATGCGGCTGTGATTGCCGGGTGAAAACGGCTAAACTTCAGCATCTGACGTTCCACCCATTACAGACCAAGAGGCTCATCACAACGTGGCTCAATTCGTCTATAGCATGCATCGCGTCGGCAAAGTGGTTCCGCCGAAGCGTCACATTCTGAAGAATATCTCCCTTAGCTTTTTCCCTGGCGCCAAAATTGGCGTACTCGGCCTGAACGGCGCGGGTAAATCGACCCTGCTGCGCATCATGGCCGGCATTGATAAAGATATCGAAGGGGAAGCTCGCCCGCAGCCGGGCATCAAAGTCGGCTATCTGCCGCAGGAACCTCAGCTGAACCCGGAACACACCGTGCGTGAGTCGGTGGAAGAAGCCGTCGCGGAAGTGGTTGGCGCGCTGAAGCGTCTCGACGAAGTGTACGCGCTGTACGCCGATCCGGATGCCGACTTCGACAAGCTGGCCGCTGAGCAGGGTCGTCTGGAAGAAGTGATCCAGGCACACGACGGGCACAACCTGGAAACCCAGCTGAACCGCGCCGCCGATGCCATGCGTCTGCCGGAGTGGGATGCCAAAATCGCCAACCTGTCCGGTGGTGAACGCCGCCGCGTCGCGCTGTGCCGTCTGCTGCTGGAAAAGCCAGACATGCTGCTGCTCGACGAACCGACCAACCACCTGGATGCCGAATCCGTCGCGTGGCTGGAGCGTTTCCTGCACGACTTCGAAGGCACCGTGGTAGCCATCACCCACGACCGTTACTTCCTCGATAACGTTGCCGGCTGGATTCTGGAGCTGGACCGTGGTGAAGGCATTCCATGGGAAGGCAACTACTCTTCATGGCTGGAGCAGAAAGATCAGCGTCTGGCGCAGGAGGCTTCTCAGGAAGCGGCGCGTCGCAAATCGATCGAGAAAGAGCTGGAGTGGGTGCGCCAGGGCGCGAAAGGCCGTCAGTCTAAGGGCAAAGCCCGTCTGGCGCGCTTTGAAGAGCTCAACAACACCGATTATCAGAAACGTAACGAGACCAACGAACTGTTCATTCCACCTGGCGCGCGCCTCGGCGACAAAGTGCTGGAAGTGAAGAATCTGAGCAAAGCGTATGGCGATCGCGTGCTGATTGACGATCTGTCGTTCTCGCTGCCGAAAGGCGCCATCGTCGGTATCATCGGTCCTAACGGCGCCGGTAAATCGACGCTGTTCCGCATGATGTCAGGCCAGGAGCAGCCGGATTCCGGCAGCATTGAGCTGGGCGAAACCGTGAAGCTGGCGTCGGTCGATCAGTTCCGCGATGCGATGGATAATTCAAAAACCGTGTGGGAAGAAGTTTCTGGCGGTCAGGACATTATGCGCATCGGCAACACCGAAATGCCAAGCCGCGCTTATGTCGGTCGCTTTAACTTCAAGGGTACCGATCAGGGCAAACGCGTCGGCGAACTGTCCGGCGGTGAGCGTGGTCGTCTGCACCTGGCGAAACTGCTGCAGGTGGGCGGCAACCTGCTGCTGCTCGATGAGCCAACCAACGACCTGGATATCGAAACCCTGCGCGCACTGGAAAACGCCCTGCTGGAGTTCCCGGGCTGCGCGATGGTGATCTCGCACGACCGCTGGTTCCTCGACCGTATCGCCACCCACATCATCGACTATCAGGATGAAGGTAAAGTGGAGTTCTTCGAAGGTAACTTTACCGAGTACGAAGAGTACAAGAAACGCACCCTCGGCGCCGAAGCGCTGGAGCCGAAGCGTATCAAGTACAAGCGCATGGCGAAGTAATCGCTGTGATAACAAAAAGGCGCCGCGGCGCCTTTTTTGTTGTGCTGCGCTAGCTGCCCAGCATCTGCTTCACCAGCTCGACGCAGCGCAGGAAGCGTGTGTCGTAGTCATCCTCTTTGACGTGCACATATTCAATGTGATTTTCACGCAGCATGGTGACCAGCATCGACTGGAACTCACGGCGATCCATCGAACTGCCGAGGCTGCGCAGGCCGTCGGCCACCCACGGCACATTATTTTCCAGCAGAATCACCAGGTCAAAGCGGTACTCATCGATCAGCGCCTGCACGAACGGGTGCTCGCGCCCTTCATACTTAAGGCAGAACGCCTGGGTAGTGATGAAGTCAGTGTCGATAAACGCCACTTTGTTGGCGTATTTGACGGCGAAATCGATGTATTGCGCCTGGCCGAGCGCGATTTTGTCGTAGTCGGAGTATTGCAGCGCCATCTCGTCGCCGCCGAGGTGCGAGAAGACATAATCGCGGCCATACTCCCACGCGCTGGTGGTGTTAAAGATGTTGGCCAGCTTGTTGACCAGCGTCGATTTGCCGCTCGATTCACCGCCGAGCACCGCCACGGTGCGCACGAAGAACGGCTTCACTTCAGTCGGGATGTACTCCCAGTAGCGGAACGGATCCTGACGAATCTGGCTGCCGCTGATGTTCATAAACGATCGATGCGGATCGATCACCACCGCCGGAATACCCAGATGCTGCTGATACATCGGCGCATCCGGTTCTTCGCTGGTATAGACGCAGTCGGGCTCAATGCCCTGCTCCGCGAGGAAGGTTTTCACGCCAGCGCTCCACACATCCCAGCCGTGCGGATAGGGCTCGATGCCCTCTTCGTTGAACGAATGGATGCGGATGTTTTTCTGGTACTTGAAGGTCTGCAGCAGCCAGCGCAGACGATCGCTGATGGTGGGCTGCTGCGACATGGCGCTGTTCTCAAACAGCTGGCGATCGCGCGGATCGTCATGGCCCATGATGATGTGCAGCTCATCGACCTGGCTACAGGCGCGCTGGATCAGGTAGATGTGGCCAGTGTGCAGCGGATAGAACTTCCCGAACACCACGCCCACGGTTTTGTCGCGACGCGGGAATTCCAGCCCGAGAAAACGGTGCAGCGCTTCCAGCTTCTGCGCGCTCGGGCTTTTGATTTTGGCATTCAGCAACTGGCTCAGATAGCCTTTGGTCATCCCGCTGGCATCAGCCACCTGCTGCAATGTATGTCCCTGCTGGCGAATCGCGGTTTTCAGATAGTCAAACGATGACATGTGGTGCCTCCTGCATGGAATTAGAGGGATGGTGCGCGCGGGCCCTCACCCCGGCCCTCTCCCGCCCGCGGGAGAGGGGAAAATCCTGAACAGAGCGATAAATGGCAGATTAACGCCGTACTTTCCGCCGCTCCGATCGGTCTCCTCTCCCGCCCAGCGGGAGAGGAGGAAAATCCTGAACAGAGCGGTTAACAACAGATTGGTACCGTACTTCCCGCCCCTGCGAACGGTTCCCTCTCCCGTAAGCGGGAGAGGGTTAGGGTGAGGGAAAAGGTGGAGCACAAGCCCAACCTCCCCCCAACAACTCAACTTACAGCTCGTCCAGAATCGCCAGCGCGTCCGCCAGTTTCTTCGCGCTATACACCTTCATACCGTCAATCGCCTTCTTCGGCGCATTCCCTGCCGGCACAATGGCGCGCTTAAAGCCGTGCTTGGCCGCTTCGGAAATGCGCTCCTGGCCGCTCGGCACCGGACGAATCTCCCCGGCCAGTCCGACTTCGCCAAAAATCACCAGATCCTGTGGCAGCGGGCGATCGCGCAGGCTCGACACCATCGCCAGCAGCAGCGCCAGGTCTGCACTGGTCTCGGTGACTTTGACGCCGCCGACCACGTTCACAAACACGTCCTGATCGGCCATCTGCAGGCCGCCGTGGCGGTGCAGCACCGCCAGCAGAATCGCCAGACGGTTCTGCTCCAGCCCAACCGCCACACGGCGCGGATTGCCCATCATCGAATGGTCCACCAGCGCCTGAATCTCAACCAGCAGCGGGCGCGTGCCCTCCCAGACCACCATCACCGAACTGCCGGAGGTGATCTCATCGCCGCGTGACAAAAAGATAGCAGACGGGTTACTGACTTCGCGCATGCCCTGCTCGGTCATGGCAAATACGCCCAGCTCATTCACCGCGCCAAAGCGGTTTTTGTGGCTGCGCAGCGTGCGGAAGCGCGAATCGGCATCGCCGTCCAGCAGCACCGAACAGTCAATGCAGTGCTCCAGCACCTTCGGCCCGGCCAGCGAGCCATCTTTGGTGACGTGACCGACCATGATGATCGCCACGCCGCGCGTCTTGGCGAAGCGCGTCAGGTAAGCGGCGGTTTCCCGCACCTGCGCCACGCTGCCCGGCGATGACTGGATCTCCGCCATGTGCATCACCTGGATCGAGTCGATCACCATCAGCTTCGGCTGCTCCTGCTCGGCGATCAGGCAGATCTGCTCGATGCTGGTTTCCGACAGCATATTGAGGTTTTCCGTCGGCAATCCCAGACGATGGGCGCGCATCGCCACCTGCTGCAGCGACTCTTCGCCGGTGACGTACAGGGTTTTCATCCCTTCCGCCAGCTTACACATCACCTGCAACAACAGCGTTGATTTACCGGCGCCAGGGTTACCGCCAATCAGTATCGCGCTGCCCGGCACCACGCCGCCGCCCAGCACGCGGTCAAACTCTTTGAAACTGGTCGAGAAACGCGGCAGCGCTTCCAGACTGATCTCCGACAGCTTCTGCACCCGGCTGGTGCCGGCGCTACCGGCATAGCCGCTCAGGCGCTCATTGCGCGCGGCCGCAGGCGAGGCGGCAATGCGCACCTCGGTAATGGTATTCCAGGCGTGACAGGCGCTACATTGCCCCTGCCAGCGCGGATAGTCAGCGCCGCATTCGTTACAGACGAAGGCGCGTTTTGCCGCTTTGGCCAAATCAAATCCTCAGTTAACGCTCTTCGTGAATCAGGCTGCCGGTGAGAATGCAGAACACTCCCATCAGGTCAGCATGGCGGATAATCACTTCCGTCTGCTCATTCACTTTGGGTTTAGCATGATAGGCGATACCCAGCGCCGCGGTTTTAATCATTGGCAGATCGTTAGCACCATCGCCAATCGCCACGGTTTGTTCCGGTGCGATGTCAAAGCGCTGGGCCAGACTGTTCAGGGTATCGGCTTTAAATTGCGCGTCGACGATTTGCCCCAGCACTTCGCCGGTCAGCTTACCGTCACGCATTTCCAGTTCGTTGGCTACCGCAGCGGCCAGATGCAGCGTCTGCCGCAGGTGATCGGCATAGAAGGTGAACCCGCCCGAGGCAATCGCCACCTGCCAGCCCAGCGCCTGCAACTTGTGCACCAGCGTGGTCAGGCCCGGCATCAGCGGCAGCGTGTCGCGCACCTGCTTCAGGATGTTGGCGTCAGCGCCAGCCAGCTTCGCCACGCGCTCGCGCAGGCTGGCTTTAAAATCCAGCTCGCCGCGCATCGCGCGCTCCGTCACTTCCGCCACCTGCTCGCCACAGCCCGCCAGTTTGGCGATCTCATCGATGCACTCGATCTGGATGGCGGTGGAATCCATGTCCATTACCAGCAGCCCTGGCGTTTTCAGATGGGGAATTTTGCCAAGCGGCGCCACATCAAAGCCAGCCTCATGCGCCAGCTTGCTGGCACGCGGTGTCAGCGAGCCCGCCAGCCGGATTACCTGATACTCATCGACATTCCACGCGCTGACGATCACCATCGCCGCGCCCAGCTGATGCTGATAATCGGTCAGTTTTTGTTTATCGAGCCCGCGCCCATACAGTAACCAGCCAGTCCGACCGGCACGGTAATCCAGCGGCATCACTTCATCACCGCTCAGGGAAAGGGGTAAACCCGGCCAAAGAGAGACATCGGCGGGCAGATCGCACCAGGTAAGACGATTTGGCATTACAGCTCCTGTAGGGACAACAAAACCACGCAAGAGGCTACCTTGTCTGCGCGGGTTCTGGCAACATAATTGCCAGCCTTTCTGCTGTTACGTCACACGGGTTTCTGATGGTCAAAACCGCACTGAAATTTCGCCTGCATCGCACGGTGATCGTTCTTATCTCGCTGGCGCTGTTAGTGGTGCTGATGCAGGGCGCATCATGGTTTAGTCTTGGCCATCAGATGGCCCGTTCCGAACAGGTCGAGGAGCTGGCGCACACGCTGACGCGCCAGGTGGCGTTCAGCCTGAAACCGCTCATGGATAACAGTGACGATAACCGCACGCAGATTGAAGCCATCCTGAATCAGATGACGGATAACAGCCGTGTGCTGGACGCTTCGGTCTATGCCGACGACGGCAGCCTGGTGGCCCACAGCGGTGAGAGTATTAATGTGCGCGACCGCCTGGCGCTCGACGGTAAACGTGCCGGTAGTTATTTCAATCATCAGATTGTCCAGCCGCTGGAAGGGAAAGAGGGCCCGCAGGGTTTTCTGCGTATTACGCTGGATACCCATGTGCTGGTGACGGAATCGCGTCAGGTAGATAACACCACCAATATTCTGCGCCTGATGATGCTGCTGGCGCTGGCGATCGGCATTATCCTGACCCGTACCCTGCTGCGCGACCGCCGCACCCGCTGGCAGCAATCCCCGTTCCTGCTGACGGCCAGCAGAACGGTGAAAGAGGATAAAGAGGAAGAGACGGCGGCGGAGAGTGTGGAGACGGAGAGGAAAGAGGGTTGAGTTCATTTGGGCGGTGCGGTCTGATCGCTTGCTGAAACAAGGTTTGACACCGGTCGGGCGGTGACAGTCAGGATAGAGGCGGCTGCCTGATTCTGACGGCGGGCGGCTCAAGAGAAAAAAGCCGGAGGATCGTTAAGAGCGTTTTCGGCTTATTCTAATTCTTTCTTATTTTTTCAAACCGATAGGCAACATCGACTAATACCTTTATCACTCCATCCTCATCTGGCCAATAAAAAATGAACAGTAGATAACCTGGCATATAAACCTTTGGCTCCTTTATCTTAATCATTTCTTCGCTCAATAGTGTTATTAGAAAAGGTCTATCTATAAAATACTGCATTCATCGTATTACCGTCATCATCTCTAATCAGCTTATTCATTTCAAATTATTAAAATAAATAATATTTTTTGCAGAAGCCGAAATCATCCGTGACATGATGAATGCTATGGTGATGAAATAATTTTTAGCCACGTTACTTCAGGAGCGAATGGATTAATGCCCCTTGATGTTATTCCATTCTCAATACTCAACCCATTTTTTATCTTCAAACCCTTTTCGATAATTACAGACAATCGTCCCTGTACGATTATGAGGATCATAAGCAGCATCAACGTGCCCCCATGCCCCTGACACTGGAAGCTCAGCCGTAAATTCATCACTAAACCATTTTCTTAACCCTCGGGTAACATTACCTTCAGGTTTTTTTTGTTTACCCATCAAAAGCTTTTCAGGTGAGAATCGCCAACTACTAAGTTGAGAATTAATGTCATTAGGCTGCAAAAAATCAACTATAAGATAAATATCACCAAACTTCCTGTCACCTTTAAGTATGGTTCTATACGATACAGTCTTATTTTCTTTTTTTTCAGGCCACCCCTCCCACTTTACATGAAAGTTATCAAATAAATTTTTTTTTGTTACCTCTGGACCCAACATCAATGAGTTTTTAAATGTAATAACTCCCTTCTCTAAGTCGAACATAATTTTACACTCCAATATCAAATGGTAAACCTATGGGTTCCAGGACTGTTTTATAATTAGATATGAAGAATTTCGTCCCACAACTGCTCCCAAACTACCAGTATCCTGGGATGGTTTAGCGGGGTAACGATTATGCTATGTGAGAATAACTAACCTAAAAGTAAATTTTCATAACTGAACAGCGCAGTATTTTTCGCTATAGTATATAATATCGAGCAAGCTAATTTATGAAATATAAAAATTAACTGTTAGAATAAATTACTCCGCCTATATTCACGCCACTTTTCCTGATCTTCGAATGCTGTTTTATAGTTACAAACAATCATTCCTACACTATTCCATGGATCATAGGAAGCATCAATATGCCCCCATTCTCCTCCTGTAGGTAATAAAACTTGCGTTTTTTTAAAAAACCAATCCCTTAAACGCTTTGTTACTTTCCCTGATGCTTTTTTTTGCTGACCTTCTATCAGTCCTTCTGGAGCAATAAACCATGTAGCAACGAGTGCATTTTCGTTAACTGGCGGTTTAAAAGTAACAATTAAATAAACAAAACCATCATATTTATTACCTAATTTCAATCTATAGGATACAACTTCCCCATCATCGTTTCTTAACCAATCCTCCCATGGATGCAGATTGGTAATAATTTCTTTTTTCTTCTGGAAAAGAGATATTTTTATATTCTCATCAAAGATTATAACGTCAGCCTTACACGATATTTGCAAGATCATACTCCTAAACCAAATGGAGATCCTATTGGCTCTAATACAATTTTATAATTAGAGATAAAGAATTGCGTTCCGCCACCTTTACCAAAACCAAGAGAAGGATCTTGTGATAAAGCCTGGCCAGTACCTGCAACTGTAGTTTTTTTAATTCGGTAAGCCTGTACCATTTTTCTATAACCGTATGTTGGGTGGGGAAGTACCTGCAGACTCTGCCATAATTTTGTTCTGCTACCATCAGCAGCATCTAAAGTGGCTTTGTCTAAATAGAAACCAGATTGTCCGGGTGCTCCGCCATAGACAATATCCCCTTCTTTTAAGAAAGTATTTTACCATTTATCGCGCCCCTTATAAATACCATGACCTTGCCATTGTCTGCCACGGGGATCGCTTCAGGCTTATTTAACTATATTTCTTTTTCTAAATAACTATCGACTGCTTTTTCCATTCTATCCAAAACATTAGTAATTGGATTAAGGTAGTCGTTATACATGTCTGCATAACGACGGGCAAAGCCTCTTAAGATATTACTCTTTACTTCATCATTAATAACTTCCACTTTTAAATTTTCAAGATCATTAATAAAAGCCCGCAAATCTTCTTTGCGCTCATTTTTTATAACAGCTTCAATATTATCAATTGCTCTATCTATTTCAGATAAGAGGGATTTTTTATACAAGATTAATATTCCTCATGAGGAAAGATAACTCTTCACTACTTCTTCAGCATCAGACATTTGATAAAGAAGAGGATTATCATAATCATTATATATTCCTAAATAAGCTTTAACTGAGTTATGTATTTCGTTGTACGTCAAAACATCCATTTCAATATCATGAATTCTTTTCTTATATTTATCAATAATATTATTGAGTTCCACCTTATGAAAAACCAATCTTTCTTTTTCTAGATCCGAAAGAGTTTTCCTTAATATATTTAATGCTTCGATTTTTGTTTTCATAACATTATTACATCACTCATCTCCTTTCAGTAAAAAATAGAGATAACATTACTGCCATATGTCTAACAGTTTGCTCCATACATCTCTCATATTTTCACCTTGTACAGAGTAGTCATTGAACTCTTCTGTGTAATCAATAAAAGTTTGGTGAATAGACCTGATCGGGACATTCCTTTCATACCTTGAATCCTCAATTATTTTCTTAAGCTTATGCAAGTAATACGGATCCCTCACTCTCCCCGCAAAGTAATTATCAAGGAAATCAAGCACTTCACTGTAGGACTCATAGTTCATTCTTACTCCTCAGGAAGAATATTAACATCATCGAAATTTATAACTCGCTTGTCTGCGTATAATTGCTCGACACCACCTTTTCCATATCGCGGATATGCTTTAGTAAAAAGCTCTAATGGTTTACCCGGTTCATTTCCAAACATTGTTGGGTGCCGAACCTGAGGAATGCCATTTTCAAATAATTGAAGAGTATCAAATTGCCCTCTCAACCTACCATCACTCCAGGAAATATCTTCAGGATTAAGAGGATTAACTTTATCAATACCTTTTATTTGAAAAGCATCTCTTGTTGCTTTTCCACTATTAAATTCATCGAAACCAAAATAGGTGAACAGAGCACTCTTATCAGAGAGCAGCTTTTGTCCCCACGCATTTAAGCTGCCATCATCGTTCTTATATCGTACAAACCGATACGCTGTCGCTCGCATTGTTGCACTAGGCCCATCAGGACCAACATAAAAATCAGGCTTACTTTTATTTCCATTGTTGCTGCACTTTCTCAACCCCACGCATCCACCCACCCTAGCGAAGTCGGCGCATACTGGTACAGGTTCAGCCCACCCGCCAGTCCTATCTGGTCATAGGGAGGACTCTAACATCGTCATACCTTTTAGTGGGATTAACATGCTGCTTTTATTATCTTTTCATGGGGGCCTTTCCCACTTTCAGCAGGCTGTCAACACGATGAACATGGACGCGTGCTTTTGCCCTGCCCACGCGACCGCCCAGCCATGACCTTCCCTGTCTGTACTCCTAAATACTACCAGCCACGCTTTGAACGGCAACCCGTGCACGGCAGCTTGCTGTTCGCCGGGCACGGCCGGCACAGAGCCCACTGGTGATGCCACTACCACTTGGATTTACCGGGGGTAGCGGCTGCATGTGGCGAAGTTCGGGGTCGGTAAGAAGTTAACCATGCAGGTTGAACAGGGCTGTCTGATCCTGACGGCAGGCAGCTAAAATAAAAAGCCGGAAGGATCTTTAGGATCGCTTCCGGCTTTTTCTCAGCAATAGTGGAAATATATATCACTTATTAAATCGCCATCTGCCTGTTCGACAGTGACTGCTTTAACTTTATTAAAGTCGGCTAAAATCCCTTTTACTGGAACATCATCTCTGGATATATATTCATAGAAAGGTTCTCTTTCATTCTCAGGTACATATTTATTTATCAAATAAATAAGATTTTCTCTTAACTCTTTATCTGTCATAGCATTTACTCTGGAAGAATACTGACTTTATCAAAGAAAACAGAATAGCCTTTTTCTGTCGGCAATAATTGTAATGCACCACCTCTACCATATTCTGGATATGCGCTAGTGAAAAGCTCATACCCGGGCCCTTTATCGCCGTTGGCAAGTGGAACCTTAACTTGTGGAACGCCATTCTTGTAAAGCTGTAGCGTATCAAACTCTCCCAATAATCGGGCATCACTCCACGAATCAGGATTACCTTTTTCATAGAAAATTTGATAAGCATCTCTGGCCTCACTACCAGTTTTATATTTTGTATAACCAAAATAGCTTAATGGTGCCGATTTATTTTCTATCGTTTGTTTAGCAAATTTACTGTTCATATAACGATATGCAGTTGAAGGCATCGTCGCACTTGGTCCATCAGGCCCGACATAAAAATCAGGTTTACACCTATTCAGCCCCAGCGGATCTATCCAGCTGAACGCATTCGGCGCATACGCATACAGGTTTATCCCACCCGCCAGCCCTATCGGGTCCTGCTGCGTAAACCGCGCACTGTCCGGATCGTAGTAACGAAACAGATTGTAGTGCAGTCCGGTTTCACGGTCCAGGTACTGGCCCTGCATACGCAGGTTCTGGTCGTAGCCGGGCAGTTGCTGATGAGTTTCGCGCAGCAGCTTGCCCCATGCGTTATTGATGCCTTCCCAGCTGATGCGGCCTTCGCTGTCTGTCAGGCGTTCCGGCATGCCGTTAGCGGCATTGTGGAACCAGAAAATCTCCGCGCCCTCATTGCCGTCAATACGCGCCAGCGGTTCATAGCTGTTTGCGTCGCTGTATACGTAGGTCAGTGGCACATCGTCGTGTATTTCCTGCAGCAGACGAAAACCGTCCCAGACGAAGCGGGTGAGGGTCGCTGCTCCGGACGGCTTGCCGTGCAGCAAACGCTGCACGCGCTTGCTGATGCGGCGCCCGAGCGGATCGTAGCGGAAACTCACCTGCACCTGAGGCTTGTTGCGATCGCGCGGTTCGCTGACGACTTCGATCAGGCGATGCTCGTCATCATAGCGGTAGCGCGAGCGCGTCTGACCGTCATCCTTTTCACTGGTGCGACCGTGCACGTCATAGCGCCAGCGGATGCCGTTCAGCTGCGTAACACGGTTGTGCGTTACCGCTGCTGCCGCGCTGCGGTCCAGCGGATTGCCCGCGCCATCCCACTGCCACGTATCATTACCGGGCTGTACACCTTCCTGCGCCAGCAGACGGCCCGCGCTGTCGTAGTGCCAGAGCGTCTGGCTGAAAGGATTGTCGTCGCGCTGTTCGCGAATCAGGTTGTTGCCGTAGTCGAAATCACGCCGGCGTGACCAGCGGCGCGGTGCCGGGCGCTGTGCCTCACCGTCGAACACATCGCGACGCACCAGCCGACCCAGCCGATCGTAATCGCTGCGCGTGGTCAGTCCGCCCTGGCTGCGGCTCAGTTCGCGGTGTAGCGTATCGCGCGTAAATTCGCTGACCGGCAGGTTATCCAGCGCGATGCTCAGCAGATGGCCACTGCCGTAATACAACTGTTTCAGCTGGCGGCCATCCGGCAATGTCAGCGCAGTGCAGTTGCCCAGCGCGTCATACTGCCACGCCAGGCTGCCCTGATCGCCCTGCTCCGCTATCACGCGACCAGCTTTGTCATACGCGAAAGTAATCGCCTGCTCGGCTTCACGGCTCCACTGGTTTTCCCCCAGTGGCAGATGCTGCGCCACGCTTGCCAGCTGGCCCGCCGCGGTATAGTCATAGCGCGTCTGGCCTTCCGGGGTGATGCGCGCCATTAGTTGCCCTGCCGGGCTGAAGGCGAAGCGGTGCGTAATGGCCTGCGGGTGACCGGCGGCGAAAGTGCGGGCAACTGCGCGTCCGGTGGCATCGTAGTCGTAGCGTGTTGCCACACCGTCCAGCCCGATCTGCGCCAGCAGCAGCGAATCTGCGCCCCATTCGAAGTGGTAGCTTTCGCCGTTCTGATTTTGCAGCGAGATTAAACGTCCACGGCTGTCCCAGCGGCGCTGCACCTCTTCGCCCTGGGCGTTTCGCGAGAGAGTCAGTCTGCCGGCCTGGTCGTAAGCGAATTCGCTGCGTTTACCGTCTGCCGAGGCATACGCCACTGGCAGACCACGTTCGCTCCACTCCAGACGTTCTTCCCAGCCTTCAGCACGTTCCATCTGCCGGGGCCGCCCGGCGGCATCATAGTAGTATCGCGTTTCTTCGCCATCGGCTGCTGTAACACAACTAATCCAGCCCAGCGGATGATAACGGTAACGCGTAGTCTGGCCGGAGCAGTCCGTCTCGCGAATGACCTGCCCGGCATCGTTATATTCACGGCGATAGCGATTGCCCGCCGCATCAATCTCTTCAGTGATCAGCCCAAACTCATCGCGCAGATAACGCGTGCTGTGCCCGAGCGCATCGACCACCCGTTCCAGTCCGTGATGGATATCGTAGTAATAACGGATGGCAGCGCCGCCAGGTTGGGTGATGACGCTGGGCAGGGCACGATGCGTTAACCACTCTGTGGTCTGCGCATTGCCATCAGCATCCTGCTCTTCAATGCGGTTACCGAGCTCGTCGTAGGTAAAGTTCACCGCATGGCCGAGCGGGTCAATACGGCGCGTCAGCAGTTCATTGTCATCCCACTCGTAGCGCCATTGCTCGCCGCGCTCGTCGATGTAGCAGGTAATCAATCCCTGTGCATTCCAGTGATGCTCGCGCTGCTGACCATCGTAGGTAGAAACGCGGGTAATGCCCGCCGTGAGATCGTACTGCATACGGCAGCCATCGCCGCTGCTGGTGCGACTTTCTATCACCCGCCAGTGATCAAACAGCTGCCAGCGATACTCGCTCTCCAGCCCGCCCGGCAGGCGGTGCCACACCATCAGGCCATCCACGTTATAACGGAAACGGCGCGTTTCAATGCCTGCCGCATCGGTGACGCTGGCAAGCTGGCCATTATCATCAAAGCTCCAGTGCATCAGCGGCCAGTGCTGTTCACCGTCAAAGTGACTGGCAGCGGTAACACGTTGCGGATGGCGTTCGTCGTTGTAGTGCAGCGTCACGTCAATCGCCAGCGGTTCATCATGGATGCGCACCAGCCGGCTCTGCTCATCCCAGCCCATCTCCAGCGCGTTGCCGTACTCGTCGCTCAGCGAGGCGAGACGCAAGAGCTGCGGGTTTCTGGCGGTGGGTTTGTACAAGCGCCAGACCGCGCCGTCATCGTCAGCGATTGCCACGTCACCGTGCGCATTGCGTCGCACCATCAGTCCTTCGCTGATGCTGTAAAGCACCTCTTTTTCACCGGGCAAGGCAAAACGCAGTTCGCGGCCGTTGTCATCAAACCAGGTGGCCTGATTGCCTTCCAGCGTCAGATAGCTGTCGAACACCGTCGACCAGCCACGGCCAAACAGGCCGACGCGCTGCGTCAGACTGTTATAGCTGCGCTGCCAGCGCAGGGGAAAACGTCCCGGCAGCGAGAAATCACGCTCGGCATCATCATTCAGCACTTTCACGCCGGTAGCGGCATGTACCGGGTGTAGCGCGGAAAATATCGCGTTGATAGACATATCGGCCAGCATGCCGCCGCCCGCCATTGCCAGCGCACACGGCATATTTTTCAGGATCTGACCAGGGCGACCGCGGATCAGCGACAGGCCGATCATCGCCAGCGCCAGTCCCGGCTGTTTGCCGCTTTTGATATCCCGCACCGTTAGCGTTTCACCGCCAATGATGACGTTGGCTGAAACATCATCGCTGATGGTCGCGCCACAGGTGGTGCGATCTTTAGCACGTGCCGCCGGCTGGCCGTTGATGAATACGCTTTTAGATCCTTCAGCGAGATACTGTGGCCCGCTGTGTTTCTCGCACGCAACTTTATCCTGTTCCAGCGGCGAGGTACCTGCGGCAGCAGAGGCAATCGTCGGCTGCCACATCGCCCCGGCGAACTGGTCGGCAACCGCCAGCAGTTTGCCGGCATAGTCGGCAAAAAATCCGGCCGACTGCGCTTCCGGTAACGGCGTATCGCCTGCCGTCAGTTCGCCTGCCGCTCGAGCCGCCGCTAAGCCATTGATGATCACATTATCCGAACCGCTGGCAATGACACCCGCAGGCGACGGAGGAAACAGCATGTCACCAATACCATCCGCAGCCGCGCTGATGTCGTCCGTGATGCCTGCCACATTCGCCACCGCACCCGCAATGATACCGCTCAGCAGACAGCTACTGCCTACCGCCGCCAGCGCACCCACGCCAACCAGCGGAGCAGCTACGGTAGCCACACCGGCAACAATCGCACCCATCGCGGCGTAGACCGCACCTTCAGCGACGATACTGGTGATATCGGCAAAAATACTGGAATGAATGATGTCATCGCCCTGGCGGGCCGCGTGCTTATCCATAATTATCCCTTCCGTGGGGCGTTCAGTGTCAGGCTCTGTTTGAAGGCATGCCAGCGTGCCCCGTCTTCTTCATCAAAAGGCCGCATGGCTGAAAAAGTAAATATCATCAACGTATTGGTTTCAGGCACGTTTACTGCCAGCTGACGTTGCCACAGTGCCTGCCCGTTGCGATCAAAAGCCGTTTCCACTTCGATGGCGCGCAACGTGTTGTCGGCTCCCGCCAGCACGCGTGTAAATTCGCTCTGCTCTACATGGCCCATCTGGCTGCGCAACGTATCCCACTGACGATGAAACTCCTGCTCAAAATCGCTGCCTTCAGCGATTGGCCCACGACTGACGATCAGCGCCAGCCCGGTGGCTTCATCGCGCAGAATATTCATGCTGGTGTCCTGCCAGCCAGCCGGAAACAGGGCGAACGCGCCCTCGTTGAATTGGTAGTGCATGTTGGATATCCGTTAGAGGAAATAAGTAGAAGTTGTGGGAAATATTGGCTGGTGAGTTTTGGAATACTCAGCTTAACGTTTATTTTTCGAAAAAATATACTTCACCATAAATGGAAAGCAAAGAGTAATCTAAAAAGATTAGAATAAGGCTGGATGTTTGAGCACATCTTTCGATTATTTTACTCACACCTCAATTTTCTTGTACCTAAAAAGACACCGCTCGGTTTGCACAAGCAGCGCCTTTATTCTCAACTCACTGATAAAATGCAGGAAAATGAAATTCAGTCATCTATATTAAAGACCATCATGATATGACTAACTTTGCCGCGCTCAATTTGGAATAAAATACGTTTTCCATCACCGTCATAATAGAGCCAGTATTGATTATCACTATCATCCACCGCGCCACTTCCATACTTACTTTCCAACTGCACCTTGCTATCGCCAACTGAAATGCCTCTGGCCGTTTTGACACCCGGCTTATTAAGGGTTATCTGTGCAATTATGTAACTATCTATATCACGATTCTGCTTATCCCATAGTAAATTAGAAGAATAAACATCGTAACCATCGTAATGGTGTTGGTAATATTTGTAACTACTTTCGCCGGAAGGTATTTCCCCCGTAAAGCTCTCGCTGAGTTGAACCCCTGCATTTTTCTTTGCAGATTCATTCCACGTAGCCCCTAATGCAAAAGGATGATTGTTAATTTGCACGGTAAAATCTGAAGATGAGATAGGTGAAATTGCACTTGCATGATTAATAATTGTCTCAGCAGCATTTGCAGTTAAGATTGATGCTGACGCAATAAAAATCAGTAAATACATTTTTTTAAAAAAAGAAATCATCCAACCATCCTTCTTATTTAAATTCCGGAACATCATATGAGAGATTTGCATTCGGAAAACTATCAAACATTCTCTTCATACTTTTAGTTTGCGCTGTCGCCCAGTTAACATCAGTTGCATATTGGTGTGTACCTGGAGATGCAGGATTCCAGCGCATTTTATACAATGTATTTTGACCTGATCCAACAAATTTATCTGATATCCACTTTGCGCCGCCATCAATAGCTTTTTCTGGAGTTGTCCAACCTTGTTTATACGCGTAATTTGCTCCTGTATTTACAGCGTTACCATCAAGCGCACCAATGCCATACATATTGTAAACTTTGGTACCATTAACCATTACACCTTTAGCAAGCTCACTTGTGCCATTACCGGTTTCCAGTGCAGAGTGTGCTGCCAGGTAAGCCTCGTTTATATTATATTTTTTTGCCGCGTCAAGGTAAGTTTGCTCCTGTCCGGCAAGAGTTCCTTTGCCTTTAAGGAAATTACTCATATCATCTTTACTAATCCCAGAAGATGATGATAAATCAACAAATTGATATTTGTCTGTTCCATCCATATGGTTGGCAGGATCGACATACTTTTTGATGTCAGCTTCAGTTGCTGGGACAAAACCTTTTTTGGTATTGCTCCACTTAACTGGGGTTGCTTTAAGTCCCTTTTGTTTCTTGACCATATCATCTACAGAATAATCATACTTACTCTTTTTATCGGTGGAACCCTCTGTTTTACCTACACTAGTATCTTTAGATTTTTCTGCAGCTTTCGGCGCAGCCGGAGCCGCCTGTCCTTTCTGTTTAGGGGGGAACAGATTCTCCACCGCTTTACTGATATTCTGTTTGTGATCGGCACCAGGCGCACCGGTGCCGGGCTTTGCACCGTCAGTATTCAGGTTCAGCTTGCCGCCGGACGTTGTAATGTGGCCATCGCCCTGCACGAAAATATTGAAGCCTTTACCGACGATATTAATGTGGCCGTTAGCGTTGAGTTCAATGGCGCTTTCACCGCATTCCAGACGCAGCTTGGTGCCGGATCCCAGAACATAGGTATCAACTGCCGCGTCCAGCTTGCCTTGTCCGGTCAGGAGCTCCTCGCCGCCTTTGATACCGTGTACACGGTTGGTCTCAACGCGGTACAGCTCATTACCGCCAGCATAATGGCTGTGGTTGTTGGCGACCGAGTGGCTGGCATCGTTTTTAACGTGCGTATCCATGTTTTTCTGCGCCTGGATCCAAAGATGCTCCTCGCCCGCCTTGTCCTCGAAGCGCAGCGCGTTTGCCGTGTCCGCCGTGCCGTCCTTCGAACGGCTTAAAAACCCCATCTGCGTCGCCGCCGCCGGCAGCGCCCACGGCGGCATGCTCGCCTCGTTGTACACGCGACCGATGATCAGCGGCCGGTCCGGGTCGCCGTTGATGAAGTCCACCACCACCTCGTCGTTCACCCGCGGGATCTGCACGCCGCCGAACCCCTGGCCCGCCCACGCGCTCGACACCCGCACCCAGCACGAGCTCGTGTCGTCGCCCTTCGCCAGGCGGTCCCAGTGGAACTTCACCTTCACCCGGCCGTAGCGGTCCGTCCAGATTGACTCCCCCGCCGGGCCCACCACCTTCGCCGTCTGCGGCCCGTGCGTCTTCGGCCACGCCGTCGCCGGCTCCGCGCGGTACGTCACCGACGACGGCAGCACCGTGAACGCGATGTTGTGCCGCGCCCCGCCGCCGCCGCTCGCGTACCCGTTCTCCTCAAAGTCGTACCGCGCCGACGTCACCAGGTACTCACCGTTGTCGCTGAAGTGCGGCGCGTTCACGATGCCGAACCGGTACCCCGGCGCGATGCCCGTCGCCGTCCCCGTTCCGCTCACGCTGTGGTGCGCAACCTGCCACACCTCCTGGCGGATGCGCGTGTAAAACTCGCCGTGGCTGTGGTCGACAAAATGGCCCGGCCAGTCGTACACGTCCACCGCCCCCGGCACCGGCGACACCGGGTTCTGCCGCGCCTGCAGCATCCACGCGTTCGGCTTGCGGAAGTCGTAGTCGTCCGTGCTGTACATCCCCGGCGTCACGCTCTCGCACAGCGACCACTGGCTGATGCCCTCCTCCGTCACGCTCCCGCCCGACGCCGTCACGTGGTACGGTATCGTCTCGTAGCCCGCGAACGCCTCGTGCTGGTCCGCCCCGTCGCACAGCACCATCACGTGACGCTCCGCCTCGTGGCGGAACCAGTAGTAAATCCCCTCCAGCTCCATCAGCCGGCTGATGAAGTCGAAGCTGCTCTCCTGGTACTGCACGCAGTACTCCCACACCCGGTAGCTGCTGCCCAGCCGCGTCTCCACGTTCACCCCGTTCTCCTGCAGCAGCGTCTGCACTATCTGCGGCACCGTCTGGCCCTGGAATATCCGCAGGTTGCGGTCGCGGCGCATCGGCCACAGGTCCGGCTCCACCCGCAGCTGGTACACCGCGTAGCGCGTCCCGCTCAGCTCCTCGCTGCGCACCGCCACCCGCGTGATTTTGCCGTTGAGGTAGCGCGGCGACAGCAGGCTCTGCGTCGGCAGCGTGAACGTGACCGGCTGCCCCAGCAGCGCGTGCCGGTCGATGCGCGCGTCCGTGGCCAGCAGCTCGGCGTTCAGCTCAAACGACTGCGACAGCGCCTCGGCGCCGGTGAGTTTCCAGAACAGCAGGCCGTCCATCGGCAGCTGTGCGGTGATGCGTGAGAACATAAGCAGATTCCGTAACTTATTTAAGTGATTGAGTCATCGGGGAAGGTTAAACGCCAGGGAGTGAAATGCAGCATATAAGCATTACGCTAAAAATTAACGTCCGGTCTTGTAGTGCTTTTTTCTTATTTCATATGCGGGAACTGTCCAATCAGTCAGATATTGATCACGACCGGCAATGTTCCGCTAGCTTGAGGCTTTTTGTCAGCACAACCCAGTAGTGCAGCATTTATTCTCTGACCGAAGCAAAAAGGCATTTTCAGAAGTGCTGCCCGATCTCTTCTTTAAAGAAACCCAGCACAAGGGGAAAAACAGAGGCTGTATCGATGTTCATAACCGCTTTCCCTTCTTAATTTAGTTCGCCAGCCAAATACCGTAATAAATCACTACAGAGCCAAGAGAAACCACACATTTTGCAAAGATGAGCATGCCAGGCACCAACTTACTGGCAACCGGTGAAAATCGGGCATAACTATCAGCATTATATTTTTCGTGAAAACCCACAATACCACTAAATAAAGTGCAAATCATTATAATCATAAACTTCATGCCAAGAATAAATATAAAAGAAAGACCTATTTCTTCCATCAAATCCCCAGCAAGACCATTGCTGAAGCCGGGAACAATTAACACTAAACCTTTAAGCACAAAGGCAAGCACTACAATACCAGCCAGAATACTTATAAACATCTTACCAAACCCTGCCCATTCTTTATTATTATAAAAATCCTTTCCATTCCAGACATAATAGACTGTTACAATCCAAAAAAAGAAAAATGCTAATATTTTCATCTTAAAATCAACCAATGTATATTTAAACTCTAATCAAAACCGTTGCCCAACCGTTAAAGATAGCGCCATCTGCCCCACTGTTGCTTGCAATTTTATCTAAACGTTCCCTTTTTATCAAAAAGCAGATCGTGTAAACGCTTTATGACAACTTTCAAATCCACTTCGCACGCTAATCTCAATAACAAAGCAATTCTGTCGTTGGCTTTAAGCGTGACCGAATAATTTTTTATTGAAATAAGCGGCAACGCCTATTGACGCCCCTAGCGCTCCATGCCGCGCCTGTAACTTCACAAGTCAATATTTAAAATATCTAAACCAGTTTAGATAGCACTGCCAAACAAGACACCATAAAGCATAAGCACGCAATCCAACTAAATCACACCCTTTACAGCTCCAAAAAGTCATTGAATTGTACTTATTACACATTAATCATAAGCGTCAAAATTCCTTTGGAATTATAACGCTTATGAAAAGCATGATAAAATTAAAGATAACATTCAACCTTACAAAAAAACAGATAGCAAGACACCAGTAAATTTAATACCAACAAAAGTCAATCTTTGTCACTAAAAAACCTCATTCCATATATAGTCAAATCACTATCAAAAAAACGGAATCGATGTAATTCACTATACACCCACTCTATAAAATATCGTTCAACCACTATCTAAAAGACAGGTACAGCCAGTGAAGATAAAAACATCACCACTATCAGCACTCGTGATCGATGCGTTGTTAATTTCGTGGTTTTAAAAATAAAAAATATAGTTAATCGACTTCATCCGGAGCCATAGAGTATAGAGCCTCAGCATGAGAAAGAATTTTATCTTTAAAAGCTATCTTGTTTATCCATTCATCAGGAATACCTGACAACCCATATAAAGCACCAGCTAATTGTCCAGCAGTTGCGGCGACACTATCCGCATCATCAGCTAAGTTAGCAGCAAGTAATACTGCATCTTTGAAACTATTTGTATGCCAAACCGCCCACATCACTGCTTCAAGAGTATCAATGACATAACCAGAAGATCGGATTTGTTCACGGTGCTTTAACTTATATTCACCAGCATTAATAATTAGTACACGAAGTGAAGTAGACATTACATGTGGGGAAAAGCTTTCATCTTTTCCGTAACCGTTCAACAAATAATGTAGAATTATATTAAAAAAACGGCAACTGTCTATTGATTCAGCAGCCCCATGTGTTGCCCGACTTTGAATAGCAGCATCTCTCCAACCATCAATCAAAGATTTCCTGCGGAAAATAGCTGTTGGAGTATGCCGGATCAGTGCTGCATTTCCCGCTGTATCAGGGGATGTATTTCCAAACCAACAAGAGCCATTAATCATTGTTTGTTCAAGAGCAAATCGTGTTGTATTCCGTATATCAAAACATGTTCCACTGGAACTATTTGTGCCTTTTTTGTACCAGCTAATGAGTTTATCCCTGAATTTATCTGTGTCGCACTTCCTGCTTTCAAGATAAGTTTCAGCGAGGCACAAAGCCATTGAAGTATCGTCAGTCCATTCTCCGGGCTTGAGGTTAAATGGACCCTTTCCAATCATATCATGTACGCTAGCCCTATCTCTTGGAATATACTCCAGCGTGGTACCAATAGCATCGCCAACAGCTAGCCCCATTAAAGCACCTTTACACTTATCTAATACTTCGTGATCAGTAACTCTTTGAGGCAATGACATCATCCATTCCGGTTTGCTTTTGTCTTTTGAGTCCTCACATAAAACCTTAGGTTCGTACTCCATTCTATTTTTAAGCTGCCGGGATACTTTAGGGATTAAATGTGAATATCGCTCTGCGTAGAGATAAATCTCAAAATCATCTTTTTTTAGATCAATCATCACACCACCAACGTCCTTATCTCAAGTTATACCAGATAAGCAACTTACCAGCTTAAGCCATGGCTGATCACCTGCCTTGATAAATAACACAAAACTTTGCCAAGGTTAATCATACAAAATAAAAACCTCGCCAATTAAATTAAATTGAAGTCTTTTTTACTTATCTCTTTATCTTTAAAAACAGCATAATTACTTCTTATTTCACTCGAAATTTTTTTGAGACCTTCAGTTTCATTAGAGTTAATGAGGTCAGTTACAATAAAATACCTCTCGACATCAAATTTATAATCCCCCTCACTGAAAATCACCTTCATAACATAATAATAATCATCACATTTATATAGCGTAAAATCCCAAGGATTGATTGCAATTTTCAATTTACTCATTACAATTTATCTCCAGTTGTTAAATCTATCACGTTGTAACCCCCCCTTTCTTCACCCCCTCAGTTTTTATTACAGCTTCAAGATCGCCCTTCGATAATATTGCTCCACCTTCTGTTTGGTATGGTTTGTTCTTAACCGACCATGTATCAAGTGAAGGTAGTGACACACTCCCGAAAATTTAGACCTATTGCTAAATTTTATTTTAGATTAATCCATTTCGTCTGGTGACAGTGTGAAAATTTTTTCTGCAAAATCGATAATTTTATCTTTATAAACTATTTTATCGCGCCATTCTTTCGGAATGCCTGAGAAACCATATAATGCTCCAGCGAGCTGGCCTGCAGTGGCTGCTACGCTGTCTGCGTCGTCAGCAAGATTTGCAGCCAGCAAAATGGCATCCTTAAAGTTATCAGCATGCCATACAGCCCACAGAGCCGCTTCTAAAGTGTCAATAACATAGCCTGTTGACCTAATCTGATCGCGAGATTTTGATTTGTACTCGCCAGCGTTGATTATTAATATGCGGACTAATGCTGACATTTTGTGGGGTGAAAAAGCCTCTTCCTTACTATATCCATTGAGCAGATAATGCAGGACAACATTAAAAAACTGACATCCATTAATAGATTCAGGAGCTGAGTGTGTCGCCATGCTTTGAATACTCGCATCTCTCCATCCATCAATAAAAGATTTCCTTCTAAAAATAGCTACAGGAGCATGGCGTATCAGAGCTGCATTACCCGCTGAATCTGGAGATGTGTTACCAACCCAATCTGGACCATTAGATATTACCTGTTCCAATGCAAAGCGAGTTGCATTTCCTATATCAAAACACGTTCCATTTGAACTGTTGTGCCCCTTTTTATACCAATCAATCAGCCTTTCTCTGAAAAAGTCGGTATCACAAAACCCTCTATTGATGTATGTTTCAGCCAGGCAGAGTGCCATTGAAGTATCATCTGTCCATTCTCCAGCACTAAGATTGAAAGGTCCTCCCCCAAGCATGTCATCAATTTTATATTTATCTCGAGGCTGAAATTCGAGAGTTGTTCCTACCGCATCACCTACAGCAAGCCCTAAAAGCAACCCTTTTGCTTTATCCAATGAATCATGATCAGAGTTTTTCTGTTTTAATGTCTGCATCCACTCAGGTTTACTCTGTACCTCATCTGGCATTGGCTGCGGCTCATATGACATTCTATTTTTCATTTGTCGTGAAGCTTCTGGAACCAAATAAGCATATTTTCTGGCATAAATCTTAAGTTCAAAATCTGACATCCTGAGATCAATCATTATAACTCCTCATAACTCAAGAAAAGCTGCCCATCTACATCTACACAATTTACGACTTTAAACTTAGTGCCAGGTGGGTATAAAACCTCCGCTTCATCCGGAGCAGACTCGACCTCATTATTTTGTGAATTAAACTTAATGCTATCGATAATTGCCCGATACTGCTTTTGATAATATTCACTAAAATGTCCAGGGCAAGTACCTATCTAACAGACGATCTCCTTCCCGCCTGGCTCATCCTCAAAGAGAAGAATGGTTTGCTTTTGCTTTATCTGCATACCACCATTCTCAAAATGATAAAAACTTCAATTGTTGGTAAACAATCAAACACGATAAGTTGTGATGTAACGCTATTGAATGCCTGAACGGTAGTCCTCATCTCCTGAATCATCCGGGCAGCAACTTTCCTACAGTCTCATCCTATTGGCAAAAGGTACTGGCTTAGGGTGCCAGCATCAGCACTTTGAACTGACTTGGCACGATTCGCATGCCAATCGCATTGGTGGAGTTTTGCAGGCTCATGCTGGTCAAGCGGGTTGCCGGCGTGCCTTTGAGTAATACGGTGAATGACCCGGTAAGGTGGCGCGATGGGCCCATTACCGTACCCGATGCCACACCCGTTGCTACTCCAGGGTTATCGCCGTTCGTCAGTGGCGTGACGGTTGCCATATTATGCGCAGGCATCCCCATAAACAGGATGTTCAGCGCATTAGGAATAGCGGTAGGCCCCAGGGCAATGTCCGGATAAGGGATCGGTACCGGCGCAGGTGTGGGTGTCAGGCAGACATCCGGAAAAGCTAAATCCACGCCAAATAGCTGACAGTTTGCGAACATTGTTGCTCCTTAACCCATATGAATCTGTTCAGAGTCGACTTTCGTAATGGCTTTTGAGGTGATAACCGTATTGCTGGCATGCAGGCGGGCGTAATCTTCAGCTTTCATATCAAGCTGACCGGCCCGGACCTGTTCAGTATTACGGGTGGTACGTAGCAGGTTATGGCTGACCTGCGTAATGGTTTGCCACACCGATTCCGCACGCTTGCCAACGATGCGCGAAAGGCTAACCCAGGCAGAGATCTTATCACCGCTGTAATTCATGTCGCTGATGTGGCAATCACCCTGTTCAGCGCTGATGCGCAGCGCGGAACTGCTCAGGCTCAGCTCCCCCGTACTGTGAATATGTAAATCACCAGGCACGCTCAGCTCAGCCTGTTGCGCATTCGCACGCTCCAGCACCGCCAGCAGCCAGATCTGGTTTTCGACGCTGGTCACCAGCACCGTGTCTCCCACCTGTGGCGCAATCACGCAGCTGGCTGCACGCCGGCAATGCCAGCCACGTCCTTCACACTCAACGGTGAGGCTGGCATCAGCGAAGCAGTGCGTCACCACACCCGCTGACTGCACCGGCGGTAAAATGGCCTGCGCCAGTTTATGATTTACGTTGTTCATAATTTTGCTCCTTAACGGCGGCTCTGGCGCTGAGCGCTCCAGGCCTCTGCAGCCAGTAGTTCTTCATCAAATTCAATGATGCCCTGACGGCCAGAGAACTGAGCGTTCTCCTGGCGCGCCCGGTGCATACGCGTACGGGAAAAAGTGGCACCACGAAGATCGGCCATGCGCAAATCGGCGGCGGAGAAATCGCTGTAGGTCAGATCGCAGCGAATAAACAACGCCTGCCTGGCGTTAACCTGCTGCATGATGCTCTGGAAAAAGCGGCTGCCGCTGAAATCAGTGTGCATCAGCGTCGCACCGGCAAAAATAGCCTGATCAAAAAGGCTGCCTTTACACTGCGCGTTGCTGAGGTTGGCTTCCATAAACAACGCCTGGCTGGCATTCACCTGATTAAGCTGCGCGGCTTTTAGCGATGCGCCTTTGAAGTTGCACTGCACAAGGTGCGCACCATTGAACAGCGCGTCATCCAGCGCGCAGTCCGTGAACTGGCAGCCGGTGAAGCGCTGTCTTTCGTAATTTTTACCGCGCTGGTCACAGTTGAAAAATACCGTGCGCTCAAATTCGCCGGCGGTCAGCGAGGTCTGACGCAAATCAATACCGTAAAACGTGGTGAGCAGGCTTTTGCAGTTGTCGAAGCGGCACGCCTCCAGCGGTGATTCAAAAAAGATGCAGCGGTCAAACAGAGCCTGGGTGAACTGGCTCTGTGTCAGCGCACACTGCATAAACTGGGTAGTAAACAGTGCGCAGCGAGAAAAGTCACTGTCAGTCAGTTCACATTGATTCAATACGGTTTCGGTCAGCCGGGTGTCCGTCGCCTGTAATCCAGCCATTTCGCACTGATTGAATACCGTCTGCTCCAGTCTGGCATTATTCAGCCTGACCCGGGAAAGCTGACACTCAGTGAACACCGTTTCCTGCAAATTAGCGCCCTGCAAATCCGCGCCCGCCAGTGAAACGTCCTGAAATACGCCGCCGGCAAGATCGCATCCACGTAAATCCAGGTTCTCCAGGCTAAGTTCACTTATTACCTCGCCCTGCTTAATACGCTGCTGCAATTCTGCTGCGCTGAGCGTGGTCATACAATTTCTCCATCACGCTTAGGAAGCGTCTTGATACGCTTGGTCCACGCGCCGTCAAGCTCAGTGGTATTACTGGTAAAGGCCTGAGATAAATCAGCGCGAAACAGATTCGCACCGCGAAACCGTGCCCCACCCAGCTGGCTTTTTTGCAGTAGTGCACCCATCAGACTGGCATCGGTAAAGTCAGCATCACGAAAATCAGTGCGCACAAACATACTGCCCGTCATATTAGCGCGCCGGAAATCAGCAGCTTGACACGCGGCCTCGCTCAGATCGCTGTTCTCCAGTTTTGCCAGCGTAAAGTTCGCACCGTTTAGCGGCGTCTGGCGCAGATTACTCTGGCGCAGCGTCGCCTCGCTAAAGTCTGCACCGTTCAGAGAACTGCCGGCAGCGACTGCGCTGGCTGTCCATGTTGAACCGCTAAAGTCTGCTCCGTTTGCCTGGGTCTCTACCCACGAGCAGCTGTCCAGCACGGCCTGCCTGAATGAAGCCTGCTCCAGCGTGGATTTTAAGAACGTCGTCTTACTGAGCGTGGCCTGTAAAAAATCAGGACCGGGAAGGTTCAGCTCCATAAAAACGCAGCTCTGCAGTGTCGCGCGATGGAAGCGACACTGAGTAAACCAGGTTTCGCGGAATAGCAGGCCACTGAAAGTGGCGTCGCTGAACGTACAGTCATCGAACAGCGTTTCCTGCAGTTGCGTATCTTTGAACTGCGCGCCGGAAAAATCGCTGTGGCAACACTGCGCCAGCACCAGAGTGGCGTTTTCAAAATTACAGCCGCGCAGAGAGGTATGATGCAGTTCAGTGCGTGCCAGCATTGCACTGTGAAAGCTGGCGCCGTCCAGCTGGCAGTGACTTAAATCGGCGCACTCCAGCAACGCTTTGCTGAAGTTCGCGCCGCGCAGGTCCATACCCGAGAAATCCGCACCGGTCAGATCCATACCGCTGAAGTTACCGCCCTGCGCCAGGGTGCGCTCCGCGCGCTGACGGATAATCTGTGCCAGATCGCCTTTCAGGCGTCTGGCCGGCGGCTGGCTGTTGACTGACATCAGGTACATCTGATGCAGCGTATCGCGGCTTTGGGCCAGCTTCTTCTCACTCAGCGTGTCTTTATTACGGTGCAACATTTCCTGCATGCGAAACAGCGTTTCCGGCCCCCGCGGCTGATGCTCATCACTCTGGCTCTGCGGGTACTTTTCTTCCATCTCACGTTTGCGCTGCTCAGCTTTCGCCTGCATCTCCTGTGCCTCCAGCTCCATTTTCTCAATGAATTCCGGCAGGTCTTCGAGTCGGGGCAGTTCAGGCTCTTCCGGTTCGCTCAGCAGGTCACCGACTTCGCCGCCGCTGGACGTCATGCGCGCGCGATGCTGTTCACGTAACAGGGCAGCACGATTCTGCATGTTTTCCCGCATCGGACTGGAAGTCTGTTCGACCTGGTTATCAACCCAGGCACCGATCGTCTCTTCCGGAATTAAATCTTTTTCACGAAAGGAGAACAGCGCACCTTTCTCTTTATCAACACGCTGCGTGAGTACTTTACGGTAATGACTGACCGACCGGGATGACCCCTGTTTCTCCAGCGCGGGCATCAGTTGCATGACATCAGCTGCGTCATCTTCGTTGATGCGCACGCTGCCCTGCCACAGCAGGATCATTTGCTCAAGATGCGGAAAAAACCATACCGTCGTCGCACGCAGGGCAATCTCTTCGAAAAGCGTTTCGTCACCGCGCTGGCGGTTGATGAAACAGCGCGCCTGCCAGGGCGGGAGTTTACCCTCCTGCAGCGGTTTTTGTGGATGCATATTCCAGATACGCCATGCAGCCTGTTCCGGTAGCGCGTCGCGATCCTGCCACCATTGATCGGGGCTGGCAGCATTGAATACTTTCCAGTCAATATCACGCGCAAAGCCCGGAAAATCATTCTGCAACCAGTTGGTATCGTACTTTTTTCCCATACGGCTAAAGCGACGCGGCCAGCTGATGTCGAGTGGTCCAAAACCCGCAGGTTCGGGTTTTTGTTTAGCGTGAGTGAGGCGACCTGCCATGGCTTCAATATTAGGTAAGCGAATGAATTCATGCCCCTGATGCACTTCGGAATGAATCCCTAAGCCATAAGGATTTTCATCGTGCCCTTCCCCGCCAAACGCCCGGCTCCAGTCGAGCCGCATTGATTCAAACGGTTGCGGCTGCGTTATCTGGTTTCCAACCCAGTAGCGATCGCCAAACACCGCCAGCGATTTGCTCAGCGTGTCGACGTCAATGCGCGCTGCGCAGGCGGTTTTGTCGTGCTGGTGATGGGTATATGCATGGCCTGTGGCAAGAAACTCTGCACGCACTTTTGGAATGGCCAGATCCAGCACGCCCCCGCTGGTTTGCAACTCACTGGCGGCCAGTTGCCACAGCTCCATTTCCGGACGGAGCTGCGGCTTTTCCCCCATGTCAGTCAGCGCAAGCACCGTGACGCCCAGATGATTTTTACCCTGCCAGCGAAACGGGCGATTAAGTACGCTCAGGCGCAGAGGCTTAATGATTTTCATGCCTGGGTTCCTTTTGAAACGACAGATAAAACAAATACCGGGCCTGATCCCGACCCGGTATTGAGAATGGTGTAGGTATTTATACTTCTTTTGAAAGGACTGAGACTGCATTAAAAATATGTATTAATTTACTTCCAATGCTAATTAAAAATGGATTTATGCATATGCAGTGCAAAATTTCCAGGCTGCTCTTTTTCGTAAGTCAGTTTTATTGTATTTCCGACCCGATACATCGTCAGTTCTTCTGCTCTGATCACGTCACGGCTTTGGCCCTCATAAACCTGACCATCCGTATTATGAAAGCGTACTGTGATAAAGACATTTATTAATAGACTGCCATTTCCACCGCGAGTATAGACATCAGTAATTTCACCTTGCGTTTCGATGCCATGCTTCTTCAGATAGCGCTTACGCTGATTATTTTTAACATCTTTAATGATAAGCTTAAAAATGATAAAAGAAAAAAGAAACAACACAGACAAAACAATGAAATATGATAAATAGAGAATAATTAGCCCACTCCTAAATATACTTCATAACACATGATAAAAATAACAAAAAAGCACAACACAGCCCAGGCAATGTCATATCAAAATCATAAAGCGCAATATTACATCGATTATCTAGCCATAAAGCTAATAAAAGCCACTAATATAAAATATCGATAATAGCAACTTTTGGTGGCTTATCTTCGTTATATTTTACAATTACCCCAATCCCTTTCTTTAATTTATGTATATCATTTGGTCGCACTAATCCTTTACCAGAATATATATTCTCTTTTCCAGCAACAGTAAGAGGCACATTAAAATCATAGAAAAAGTCGTTGCCATATTTGGTGTCTGTTTGTGACCAACTTTTAGGTTCAATAGTTATTACATTGCCTTGCCATTCATCTCTGGTTTTCCAGTTTTTTATTTCAATCAATTCATTCTTGTTTGGTTTGAAGATTAAAAACATCACAAACAAACCAATAACAGTCATTATGATTCCGATAATAAATGGGGTTTCGGTTAAAAAATGCACTTCCACCTTCATATAAATAAATGCTTTTTTATTTTTTCAATAAAGTCAATCGGATGGTCAACTTTTACCCCGAGTAATAGCCCACGGTTTATCATATAAAACATTATTTTAAAAGACGTATATGTAACTTGCGCAATAATTTTATATTGTACAAAGGAGTTACAACCTGATCTAATAGTTAAAGTTATAAGTTATAAGTTATAAGTTATAAGTAGTCATAGGGTTGCCTGCTCCCTAATAGATAACAGGCACGCTATTATTTTAACGATGCACCTTCTATTTCAATAATAAAAAATCAGGATTTGCATTACTGCAAGTTAAAGAAAACTCTTTACCAGGCTATTATTTATCAATATCTGAGGTAAAAATAAAAATCTTGTCCTCCCCTGAATGTAATGAACCATCTTTAGTCGTATAATCAAAATACAAGTGCACATTAGTATACTGGTACATTCACCCAGGGTAACTTTCTATTTTGGTTATTCTAGCTTGAGTAATGACACCATTTTTTCTAATTCACCCATTCAATAATTCTTTATTCACACTCCTGATTATAAAAAACAAAAAATTATAACGAAAATTAAAAAAAATGGCATAGCCTTTAGCAAAAAACATCATTGCATTCATTAGGCTACTTTTTATAACCAATTCTCTACTGGATTACCCGTTAACAATACAACATTAATTATGTGTCATTAATAATGAAAGTTGCATATTACTCCATTTCAATGGTGGCCACAAAAACACTATCCGGATCGTCAGGCATATAATATATAATGGCAGTATTCTCTCGCATAATTTTTATCAAGTTTTGTGGTGATAAAAATTTCTTCACTGAGACTTGTACTGGGCCAGATTGAGACTCAAATGACAATATCATCTTCATCTTTGTATTCCCAGTACCACTAGCACCTACTTTTTCCATACTTAAAACTTTAGCTTCTACCCTGACACCATCTTTTTTAAATTTATCGTATTTTTCACCGGTGCTATAGCAATAATAAACGACTCCGCAAATTATTATAGAAGCTAAAATCATCGTACCTAAAACTGACAGAAACATTGTTTATTTATCCTATGGTGAAAAGCTCATCGAAATAAGCCCTGATATCCGATTTAGCTAAACTTAATTTATTTCCTGACCTAAATCTTACATCCCCATCAGATAAGACAATATTTTTTAACTATCTACAACATTATGAGCTATTATCAAGTCTGAAAGCCCATCAGAAATACCTGCAATCGAAATTTGAGTGCCTTTTACATTGCCAGACAAAAACGAGCCTCTATTTCTACACTGGCAGTATTTTTTATAATTATTTTATTTGGTAAAGTTATCAAAATCTCACTGGTAACAGTAGCAATGGAAAGGACGACATCAATTATCAACGGAGCATCAGTCAGTAGACTTATGATTTTTCCTTTTCAATCTGATAAAAATAATATTATTAAAAAACAAACCCAAAAAGTCATTTAGCCAGTCATATCAGTTACCACAGTGTTTATTCAATCATTCATTTGCATTAACTTTTGGTTGTTATCCTTAGTAAAGACTAGTTTAGTTATTTTATTTTACCCCCTCACCAAATTAAGCCCAACTGATAGCAGTTAAGATTAATAAAAACCATGTTTAAAGTTTTTCCAACAAACATTAATTTACAGTTAAATCTTAACCTTTTTATTAAATTTCAATGATTTGATTGCCATTCATATGAAGTCTACTTTGTCTTCTGAATGATACATTAGCATTAACCCTATATCCCTCTTTCATAAAAAAACCTGACATATATTTAAACACCATAATCATGAGTTCATCATGCAAAATAGCCCTAAAAACCTCTGATGTAAGTATTGTTAATATAACAACTCACAATAGAGGCCATATAACATGAATTGATTTAGCACGGTATAAATTAGCTTACGTTTATAATGATATTTTTGAGTTTTTTACGTCCCCCTTTTTATAACCAATCATAATTTCATTCCCAGCCATATACTTATTTGATTCGTTTCTCTTAACAGTTATTATTTCACTTTTTGTTACAGAGAAGCCATCTTTAGTTACGAACTCATAATTCACCTTTAACCTATCACTATCCATAACCTGATCCAGGTAGTCTACTTTTTTAATTTTTGCATTAGCATAAACTATTTCATTTAGTGTCTTATAAGAGGTAAACTTATTTTTCACCTCTTTAATAATGGAGAAGATGATTACACAACCTAACACTGAAAATATAATAGTATGAATGGCTCGAGGGAAACTTGAAAAATCAAACATTAAAAACTCCTAGTTGAACATTTGTAGAGCTGCGTTTTTTATCGCTATAGTTACAGTAGTGGCTTCACCAGATCCGACCCTAAATTTGAAGCCTTTATTGTAAAAAATAACAACCGGATTGTTTTCCATTTTAAAACCAGTCATACCAAAATTCGAAGCGGTGAAGGAAGCGGCCGTTCCTGTAAATGCAACTTGCTTTCCTTTCCACTCAACAGCCCACGGGGTATCAATGTTAACTTCATCAGAACTTTTGATCGTTATTTTATTAGGTGAAGTAATCATGGCCTCACCAGTAACAATTTCCTGCGTCCAACCACCAAGAATTTTAGTGGTAACACCACCGACGACTTTATTATGTTGCCCACCAGAGTTAATAGTTAAATTATCGCCATTCTGAATTACTGTGTTACGCCCGCCAGAATTAACATCTGTGTTTAAATCCCCGTCTTCAATAGTTGTGTCTTGATTTCCCTGAGAAATGCGCGTTTTCTGATCACCAGTGATTTCGTTAAGTTCACCTTTACTGCTAATAGTCAGGTGACGCCCTTCTTTTATGTTTACAACCTCACTATTATTAAAGTTTTTCAGCTCAACATCGTCAACCGTCGTTGTGCGCTTCTGCTTGTAGTGGAAAGTTGCATCGCCAGTGATCTCATCGCTTTGATCTTTGCCGATCTTTGTCGTGCGGCAACCGTCTATTGATACGGTCTTGTCATTCTCCACCGAAATGTTCATGTCTTTTTCAGCATGCATATTAAGCAGCTCACCGCCCGGCTTGTCCTCAAAGAACAGGAAGCTGGCGTTGTCATTATGGCCATCTTTACTGCGCGTCATAAAGCCCATGCGCGTGGCGTCTTCGGGAAGGTTCCAGGGTGGCATACTCGCTTCGTTATATACGCGCCCGGTAATTATCGGGCGGTCAGGATCACCGTTGATGAAGTCTACAACAACTTCATCACCAACGCGCGGGATCTGCACCCCGCCGAACCCCTGACCCGCCCACGCGCTCGACACCCGCACCCAGCACGAGCTCGTGTCGTCGCCCTTCGCCAGGCGGTCCCAGTGGAACTTCACCTTCACCCGGCCGTAGCGGTCCGTCCAGATTGACTCTCCCGCCGGGCCCACCACCTTCGCCGTCTGCGGGCCGTGCGTCTTCGGCCACGCCGTCGCCGGCTCCGCGCGGTACGTCACCGACGACGGCAGCACCGTGAACGCGATGTTGTGCCGCGCTCCGCCGCCGCCGCTCGCGTACCCGTTCTCCTCAAAGTCGTACCGCGCCGACGTCACCAGGTACTCACCGTTGTCGCTGAAGTGCGGCGCGTTCACGATGCCGAACCGGTACCCCGGCGCGATGCCCGTCGCCGTCCCCGTTCCGCTCACGCTGTGGTGCGCAACCTGCCACACCTCCTGGCGGATGCGCGTGTAAAACTCGCCGTGGCTGTGGTCGACAAAATGGCCCGGCCAGTCGTACACGTCCACCGCCCCCGGCACCGGCGACACCGGGTTCTGCCGCGCCTGCAGCATCCACGCGTTCGGCTTGCGGAAGTCGTAGTCGTCCGTGCTGTACATCCCCGGCGTCACGCTCTCGCACAGCGACCACTGGCTGATGCCCTCCTCCGTCACGCTCCCGCCCGACGCCGTCACGTGGTACGGTATCGTCTCGTAGCCCGCGAACGCCTCGTGCTGGTCCGCCCCGTCGCACAGCACCATCACGTGACGCTCCGCCTCGTGGCGGAACCAGTAGTAAATCCCCTCCAGCTCCATCAGCCGGCTGATGAAGTCGAAGCTGCTCTCCTGGTACTGCACGCAGTACTCCCACACCCGGTAGCTGCTGCCCAGCCGCGTCTCCACGTTCACCCCGTTCTCCTGCAGCAGCGTCTGCACTATCTGCGGCACCGTCTGGCCCTGGAATATCCGCAGGTTGCGGTCGCGGCGCATCGGCCACAGGTCCGGCTCCACCCGCAGCTGGTACACCGCGTAGCGCGTCCCGCTCAGCTCCTCGCTGCGCACCGCCACCCGCGTGATTTTGCCGTTGAGGTAGCGCGGCGACAGCAGGCTCTGCGTCGGCAGCGTGAACGTGACCGGCTGCCCCAGCAGCGCGTGCCGGTCGATGCGCGCGTCCGTGGCCAGCAGCTCGGCGTTCAGCTCAAACGACTGCGACAGCGCCTCGGCGCCGGTGAGTTTCCAGAACAGCAGGCCGTCCATCGGCAGCTGTGCGGTGATGCGTGAGAACATAATAAATCCCTGATGATTAACTGTGTGGATCGAGCAACCAGACGCCTTCTTCGCTGATGGTCAGCGTTTGCTCGCGCGTGCCGCCCTGGCCGCTGATGGCAAAGGTATAATTGCCTGGCGCCAGCTGCAGCGCGGCAAAACCGTTGGCAGCAGGCACCAGCGCCTGCGGTTTGCCATTCACCTGGACGCGTTCGCCCTGCTGCAGCTTGATGTAAACCTGCGCAACCGGCTCCGGCGGCGGAGCAGGCTGCGGCTCCGCTTCGCGCGGTTTTTCCGGCGTTACCGCTACCGTTGCGGCTGGCGCTGACGACGCTGACGGCGCTGAAGGTGAAACTGCAGGATCAGCAGCTGGCGCGCTGTTTTGCACCGTCTCTGCCGGCGCCGCAGGCTCATCGCCCCCGGACATCAGCAGCCCCACGCACAATCCCACCAGTACGCCCGCAGCTACCAGCCCCGGCAGCGCAAAGCGATGGCGCAGCAAAGATTTCACCGGCGAAAGCGTTTCGGCTTCGTTCGCCTCTTCCACCGGCACCAGCATGGTGCCCGGTCCGCTGATTTTGGCGCTCAGCAGCGGTTCCGGTTCGCGCTCTGGCAGCGCCATCAGCCCGGCAAAGGCATCAATATCCTGCGGCCGATCTTCCGGTTTGAGCGCCAGCGCGCGGTCCACCGCCGTCAGCAAGGCCTGGGAGTAGCCCGGCAGGCGGCGCGCGGCCAGCGACTGGTAGTTATCTTCGATGCTGCGCACCACGCTCACCGGCGGTGGCGCCCCGGTGATCAGTGTGTGCAGCACCGCGCCCAGCGCGTAAATATCCGTCCACGCGCCCTGTTCGCTTTCGTCGTTATCGCTGTATTGCTCGATGGGCGCATAGCCCGGACGCAGCATGGTTTCGCTCTCATCCGACAGGTTACCAATGGTTTTACGCGCAGAGCCAAAATCCAGCAGCACCGGCTCACCACTGCTCTGAATCTGGATGTTATCCAGCGAGATATCACGGTGCAGGTAACCAGCGTCGTGGATGGTTTTGATCGCACCCAGCAGCGGCGGCAGCAGGCGACGAATCCAGGCTTCATCCACCAGCTGCGGATTGCGCTCGCGCAGGTTCGATAAGGTGGTGCCGCTGTAAAACACCGTGCCCATATAAGCGGTGTCGTTCTGCACCCAGAAACGCAGCACGTGCAGCAGATTAGGATGGTTGAAGCGGGCCAGCAGGCGCGCCTCCTGAATAAAGCTGTTCAGCCCGGCATGAAAGGTTTTGCTGAAGCGTTCGCTGCGCAGCACCAGATTCAGGTCATCGCTGCGCACCGCCAGCGAAGCCGGCATAAACTCTTTGATGGCGATATCACGCTCCAGCTGATGATCCCAGGCACGATAAACAATGCCAAAGCCGCCACCACCGATCACTTCTTTAATTTCAAACTCATTGAAACGGTAACCCACCGGCAGAGCGTTGGGTACGTTGAGGGGATTATCGTGTTCCGACATTTTCGAAAACTCTCTGATCACTAACGGCTTTAGACATCGAACTGGCAAACAAACTCGCCCTGCTCACAGCGTACCTGCACGCGACGATAGCGTTCATCGCGGGCGTGGGCGCTGAGCAGCATCTGGCTCATCTGCGGCAACAGGGTATTGGTAAGGATGGCGTCGACCATGCGGCCACCGGACTCCACTTCCGTGCAGCGCTGCACGATCTGGCTGATGACCGAATCGTCAATCTGCGCGCTGATGCCGTGGTTGTCGGCGAGGCGCTGAACAATGCGGCCCAGCTGCAGCCGGACGATTTCCGCCAGCATCGCGTCGCTCAGCGGGTAATACGGCACCACCAGCAGGCGCCCCAGCAGCGCCGGCGGGAACACCTCCAGCAGCGGTTTACGCAATGCGGTGCTCAGCGCTTCCGGATCCGGCATCAGCTCCGGATCGGCGCACATCGCGCTGATCAGCTGCGTACCGACGTTGGAGGTCAGAATAATGATGGTGTTACGGAAGTCGATATGGCGCCCTTCGCCATCCTCCATCCAACCTTTATCGAACACCTGGAAGAACAGCTCGTGCACATCCGGATGCGCCTTCTCGATCTCATCCAGCAGCACCACGCTGTAGGGACGACGCCGCACCGCTTCGGTCAGCACGCCGCCTTCGCCATAGCCCACGTAGCCCGGCGGTGCGCCTTTCAGGGTGGAAACGGTGTGGGCTTCCTGAAACTCGCTCATGTTGATGGTGATGATGTTCTGCTCGCCGCCGTACAGCGACTCGGCCAGCGCCAGCGCGGTTTCGGTTTTGCCGACGCCGGAAGGACCGCACAGCATAAAGACGCCGACTGGTTTGTTCGGATTGTCGAGGCGCGCGCGTGAGGTGCGCACGCGTTTGGCGATCAGATCGAGACCGTGCCGCTGGCCAATCACGCGCTGGTTGAGCGTATCGGCGAGATTGAGCACCGCGTCGATTTCGTTTTTCACCATGCGCCCCAGCGGAATCCCGGTCCAGTCTGCGACCACGGCGGCCACCACGCTGGCATCCACGGCGGCAAACAGCAGCGGCGCTTCGCCCTGCACCTGCTGCAGCTGCTGTTGCGTCGCGTCCAGCTCATCGCGCAGCGCGGCTTCGCCCTCCGTCACGCAGCGCGCCCGCAGGGCGATCAGCTGATCGACCAGTTCACGCTCCTGCTGCCAGCGCTGCTGCAGCGCATCGCGCTCGGTTTCCAGCGTCGCGCGCAGGGCAGCAACCGCCTGCGAACGCGCCGCATCGCCCAGCCCGACTTTGCTTTCGCGCGCAATGATCTCTGCTTCAATCTCCAGCGCGGCCAGACGATGCAGGCAATCTTCCAGTGCCGCAGGCTGTGCGCCCTGGCTCACCGCCACGCGTGCGCAGGCGGTGTCCAGCAGCGCCACCGCTTTGTCCGGCAGCTGGCGCGCCGGAATGTAACGATGCGACAGCTTCACCGCCGCGCTGACCGCCTCATCCAGCAGCAGTACCTGATGGTGCTTCTCCAGCGCGCTGACGGTGCTGCGCAGCATCAGAATCGCTTTGGCTTCATCCGGCTCCTGCACCTGCACGGTCTGGAAACGACGCGTCAGCGCCGGAGCTTTCTCAATGTACTTTTTGTATTCGGCCCAGGTGGTGGCACCGATGGTGCGCAGCTGGCCGCGCGCCAGTGCCGGTTTCAGCAGGTTGGCGGCATCGCCGGTGCCCTGCTGGCCGCCAGCACCGACCAGCGTGTGGATCTCGTCAACGAACAGCACAATCGGCGTCGGGCTGGACTGCACTTCATTAATCAGCGCCTGCAGGCGCGCTTCAAATTCGCCTTTCATGCCGGCACCGGCCTGCAGCATGCCGATATCCAGCAGCCACAGCTGCACATCCCGCAGCGGAGCCGGTACGTCGCCAGCGGCGATACGCAGCGCCAGGCCTTCGACCACTGCGGTTTTGCCAACGCCCGCTTCGCCGGTCAGCAGCGGGTTGTTCTGCCGGCGACGCATCAGAATATCCACCATCTGGCGGATCTCTTCATCACGGCCGGTGACCGGATCGATGCGTCCTTCGCGTGCGCGCGCGGTGAGATCCTGCGCGTACTGCGCCAGCGTGCTGGTGCTGGCTGCCGGTGCGGCACTCTCCGCGCCCGGCTGTGCCACCAGTGCCTGCTGTGCTTCTTTACTGCTGGTGAGCAGCGTGTCGAACTGCTCCAGCAGCGCATCAGCATTGATACGGCCAAACTGGCCGGAGATGCCTTTCAGCACGCTGGCGAGGTTGAAGGTTTTGAGCATGCCAATCAGCAGATGGCCGCCGCGAATGCGCGTCGCACCGTACTTCAGCGAGGCGTAGACCCAGGCGCGCTCGACGGCGCTGTCGATGTGTTCGGCGAGATCGGAAACCGCGCTCGCACCGCGCGGCAGGCGGTCGAGCGCCGCGACGATATCCCGCGTCAGCGCGTTTTCATCCAGTGAAAAATGGCTGATCACCCGCTGTAAGTCGCCATCCTGCTGCTGCATCAGCTGGTGCAGCCAGTGCACCAGCTCAACATAAGGATTACCGCGCAGTTTACAAAAGGCGGTGGCGCTTTCCAGCGAGGTAAATAACAGCGTATCCAGTTTGCCGAATAACACGGCACGGCTGATTTCTGACATATCGGGTCTCTTTAATGAAAGAAGCAGGCTGTGTAACAGGGAAAAGCGATTGGGCTAGCTTGCGGCTGCCTCAACCTCAAACATGAAATCTTCGCGATCCTGCGGCTGTGGCGCGTGTCCCAGCCAGCTGGTGTAGCCCAGCCGGGCATTGCCTCCCAGCGTGACGCTCTGCACCTCTTCCGCCGCCAGGATCAGGCTGAGGTCCCACTGCATCTCGATGCCGAGATAGTGACGCACCCAGTCGCGCACTTCGCGCGCGCCCGGCGCATCCGGCAGAAAGTGGGCATACTGCTGCGCGCTCAGCGGACCGAGCCGCAGGCGAAAACGGTGCTGCACATCGCGCACCGCCACACCAAGGAACGCCGATTCGCCCAGCCGCGGCATCTGGCGTCCGGCTCCCAGCCGCGCCTGATCGCGCGCGTCCAGCGTCAGCCACTGCGGCACGTTCTGTGCCAGCTGCACCGGTACGCCAAAGTAGTGACGCAGAATGCGTACCAGCCCTTCAGCGTCGTGACCGTGGCGGCTAAGATGGCCGACCAGCATCAGCCGCGCATGCAGGCTGAGCGAACTGGCCTGCTGCTGCGCCGGTAAACCGATGCCGGCCAGACAGGCAAGGTAATCAACAAAGCGGCTGTTATCGGCGCGATCCAGCGAGACGGCCGGCTGCGCATCGGCCCAGGCGCGATAAAACAGCAGCGTGGCGCGATGGTGAAAGATGTCGGCAAATGCCGCCAGGCTGTGATCCTGATGGTGCACGATGCGCTCGTGCACATATTCCGTCAGGTGGGTCGGCAGCGGACCGTTGGGGCCAAACAGGCCAAAGCTGTAAATCGCCACGTCATGGCGCGCGTCCTCTGCGCGCGGCTGCACGCTGGCCAGCGTTGCCGGGGCAAACGCCAGCGACGGTTGCTGACCAATGCGCAGCGCTTCGAACTTCGGCAGCGGCGCGCGTCCCAGCGGATAGCGCTGGCCGCCCTGCGCATCCAGCCGGCGCAGCAGCTGAAACAGATCGTAGCGCCACGGTGCCGCCATCACTGCCTGCCAGAAATCGTCCGGCAGCCGCTGGGCGCGCTGCAGCGGAATGATCTGCGCCTCGCTCATAGCAGCGCCTTCCTGCCCATGCGCGGCGGCCAGTAGCCCACCTCGCCGCGCTGCTGGCTGTTGAGGGTGAATTCGGTAAAGCTATTCAGCGCCACCAGCCGGCTGCACACGCGTTCCAGCACGCTGCCGAGCAGCCACGGGCTGGCACCGGAGAATGCCTGTTCGTCGACCTCCAGCGTGATGCTGACGCCGCGCGCAAACACCACCGGGCCCGGTTCCGGCACCCGGCGATTGACCGCGCTGAGCTGGCAGTGGCGAATACCGTCAATCTGGCGCGCCACCGCCGCTTCGGCGAGATTAGCGTACAGGCTCAGCAACTGGCGCAGCGCGGCGGCGCCCTGGCCGTCGCTGCTGTCCATCAGGCTCAGGTAGTTCATCTGCAGGTGGCTGATCAGACGCCACGCGGAGAGCCCTTCGGCCAGCGCCGGACGCGGCGGCGTCGGGCCTTTACATAATTTCAGCTGACCGACCGGGATCGAATCCGGCATGACGAAATTGCCCTGCTCCTGCTGCAACAGCATCAGCGGCAGGTCACGGCTGGTGCAGAGCACGTCCGCCGACAGGTAGCGCATGTCGTCGCGCCACGGCGTGTGATGCTCATCCACCAGCGACAAAAACACTTCCGAGCCGATATAGCCGGTGCGCGTGCCGTAACGCTGCGCCTGCTCAGACAGCGTGCGCTGCTCGCGGCGCAGCGAGAAATAGGCACCGTAATCGCCGTCGTCGCCGCTGAAGGTGCTCCAGAACGGGCGGAATAACTGCTCTTCGCGCTTGCCCTCAACGGTGGCGAACAGCCGCTGCACCGAGTGCACTTCGTAGTCCAGCGGCCGGATGTTATCCACCACCAGATGATATTCGTGCTGGCTGTCGCTGACCTTCAGGCGCTCGGCCGTTTTGGGAAACAGGTTGATCACCGGCGTGCAGTGCAATGCCAGATGGCTGCTGTCCACCACGCTTTCCAGCGCGCTGTCAGCCTTATCCAGCAGGATGATAATGTCGAATTCCTGTGCGTTATCGCAGCGGCGCAGAAACGGTGCCAGCTGGCTCAGGCTGATGAACTGGAAACGCGCCGGAAAGGCAAAATACTCCTGCAGCAGCCGGTAGCCGTCGAAGTTACGCAGATCGTCCGGCAGCAGCGCCTGCTCTGGCGCAAAGCCTTCCTGCTGTAACGCGTCATCCGGCAGCACCTGGCGCAGCGGTTTCTGTTCGACCGATTGCAGGACGATGCCGACGCGGTGCTGCATCAGCAGCTCCAGCAGTTTCTGCGCCTGAATGTCCGGGCCGCTGAGATACAGCATTAAATCGGCGACATTCAGCTGACTGAGCGACGAGATGCCTTCGCAGGCGATACGCATGCGCAGCGCGCTGGCGGCACCGCGACCGCTGAGCTTCAGTTCGCCCAGCGGCAGATCGCCCGGCACGCCGCCGAGTGAAACGTCGCTGATGCGCAGCGGATGCAGCGTGACATCGTGCGCCGTGGTGTAACTGCAGGTGACGCCGCTTTTTTTCAGGTGCTGGCTCTCCATCATGGTGCCGCGCGGCACGTGGAAGCCATTGCTGATGTCGCCTTTGCGGCTGTCCGGCGTGAGCTGTGCAATCGCCATCGACGGCGTAGGTGACAGATAAGACGGCGCAATCATCTCCAGCAGCCGCTGCGAAAAGCGCGGGAATTCGGCGTCCATTTTGAGCTGCACGCGCGACGTGAGGAAAGCAAAGCCCTCCATCAGCCGCTCAACGTAAGGATCGGCGACTTCGATGCCGCGCATCCCCAGCCGCCCGGCGACTTTCGGATAGCGCGCAGCGAACTCCGCGCCCAGCTCACGCAGATAGGCCAGTTCGCGGTTGTAGTAGTCGAGCAGTTTGCTGTCCATGATTAACCTGCATCCAGTAGTTCAAAATGACCGCTTTCCAGATCAACCTGGGTGCGGAACAGAAACTCCAGCGGATAAGGCACGCACCACAGGCGGCCTTTTATTTCAATCGATAACACGTTGTGCAGGCTGAGCGACTTCAGATCGCTGACGCAGCGTACCTGCAGCCCCTGCGGCAGAATGCGCGGCTCGAAATGCAGAATGGCATCGGTCATTTTGCGCTGCATATCCTGCCATTCGATGTCGGAGATATTCTGTCCGGCCAGCGGCGCCACGCCAAAATTCCACACCGAGCGCTGCACTTCACCAAAGGCGCTGAGATCCTGCTGGGCTTCGTTGTTGATGGTGTTGAACAGCCACTGCAGATCGCGCAGCACGTGGCGGCGCAGCGTGCTGTGGGAAATCAGCGTGGTATTGCTGGCTTCGCTCTGCTTGTCCGGCGCGTTGTCAGTCAGACGATCAAGTAACGAGGATTGCAGCTTGTCGCGCGCGGTTAGCGCATCGCGATTTTTACGCGCGCGAAAACCGCCATGCAGCTGGGCATAGCCGTCGTTGTGCGAGCTGTTATCACGGCTCATCGCTGCCGCCTGGCTGGAACGTCAGCTGCTGCAGCGTCAGCAGCGGATACTCGCCGCTATCGCTCAGCCACAGCTTCTGGCCATGGCCGGTAAACTGGCTGTCATCGTGGCCCAGCGGCTGCCATTCCGTGACGCTGGCGCGCAGATAACGCTCATCCGCCCCCGGCAGCAGCGGATAGCGCACCGGGATCTGGCAAATCTGCTCGCTGCCATCCACCAGCTGCACGCGCGTATGGCGCCAGACCAAATCGGTCACGCTGGCGGGTGCCTGAAATTCCATCTCGCGGATCGCGGCGAACGGAATCCAGTAATAGCGGCCGTTGGCGATGGCTTCGCACACCGGCCCGAAGCGGCTGTCGCCGTCCATCAGCCACGCGAAGTCTGCCGTCTGTTCCTGCTGCTGCAGCTGGCCCGGATTGGCTTCGGCCTGCGCCAGCGCGGCGGCACGTTGCTCCGCACCCTGCGCGAAGTCACCGCGGATGTCGGCGGTCAGCGCAGCCAGCAGGGTTTCGCACCACGCCCACGCGCTGCCCGGCAGCTGCGGCTGCGCCTCGCCGCGCAGTACCGCTTCACGCTGCTGCTCACCGGCAATGGCCTGCTGCAGTAAGGTGACGGTCGGCTGCGCCTGGGGCGTCAGCGCCAGCCACGATTGCAGCTGGGTTTGCGCGCGCGCCCAGTTGCCCGCCAGGCACAGCAGCTGCACAAACGCCGCGCGCAGGTCGGCATTGGCCGGGCTGGCCTGAATCTGGCGGGTGATATCGGCGAGGTTATCGGCCAGTGAGGCACTGGCCAGGCGCGATTGTAACGACTTCATGCAAGCTCCTTTTGCGTTAGTTGATGGTGCGGTAAACCGCGGCGGCGGGATCTTTCAGCTCCGGATGCAGCTGCTCTACCAGCTGGACTTTCAGCGGTGCACTGGCGCTCAGCCACGGCGACCACACTTTGCGTACTTCCTGCAGCCGTGCGCGCAGTGCGCTCTCATCGGCGGCATCGCTGGCGGGCATCTGCACCACCACCTGATCCGGTGCCTGCCAGCCGTTGAACTGGCTGCTGAACGGCAGCACCAGCCAGCTGTCTGGCGACTTCTCGTTGCTCAGCACCATGCGTTCGCTGTTGACGGTAGTGATGCTGAGCTCGGCGCTCTGCTGTTTGTTATTCAGGCCGGCAATCGGGAAGCCCTGCAGGAACGTCACCACCACGCTTTTCGCCGCACCGTTGCCCATCTGCGTCAGGCTGCTGCGGCCGCTCAGCCAGCCATCCTGACCGCAGCTCAGCCCCTGTTTTGACGGCACGAACAGCGCGCTGGTCTGCGCCGGATGCTGCCACCAGGTGCGGAAGTGACAGCCGTCGAGCAGGCTGAACTGCAGCCACGGCGTGGTATCGGCCTGCGGCGAGTTGAGCACCGGCGCGGCAGGGGCAACCGCAGCGGTCTCTGGCTGCTGCACGGGCGCGGGCGGCGGCGTTACCACCGTTTGCCACTGCTGCGCTTTGGCAGCGCTACCGCTGGCGATCGGGTTGCCATTATCATCGTTGAGCGCCCAGTTGAGCTGCTGCAGCGCTTTACACTGCGATGCCATCAGCCCGGCGACGCGCGGCAGAAAATCCTCCAGCGCCGCGACGTTTTTCGCGCCGTGGGTGACGATGCGCAGATCAACATTGCGCTTACACCAGCTCGCCAGCTGGTTATCTTTCACGTCATCAATCCAGACATCCAGTTTCTGTGCCGGGGACTGCACGATGCGATAGTTCTCAGCAAATGCGTGCGTGCTGAGCAGCAGCGCAGCCAGACCCAGTAATCCATGTTTCATGTTGGCGTTCTCAATCTCGAAGAGGGAAAAACTGCGCCGCTTCGGACAGCGAGTGCAGTAAGGTGGTGTCCTGCGGTGAGCCAATCCAGACGGCCAGCGCGCTGAAGTTATCCTGCTGACCGTTATCCGGCTGACCGTTGCGGATGATTTGCTGCATCAGCGTCAGCCACTCTTCCGGTGTATTGACCATGTGCAGCGACTGCTGCATCTGCTCCAGCGTCACGCCGTGCCAGAAGCCATCGGTGCACAGCAAAAAGGCGTCGCCGTCTTCTATTTCCACCACATCGCTGTAGCTGGCGTCGCGCTGCTCATCGCCCATGCCGAGGGCAAAATAGAGCAGGTTGCTGTTGATACCTTCGGTCTGGTGGCCGGCATCTTTCATCTGCTGCACCAGGCTGTGGTCGGTCGTCACGTGATAGAGGTAGCCGCGGCGAAACAGATACAGCCGGCTGTCGCCCGCGTGCGCCCAGTAGGCCAGCTCGTAGTCGCGGTCGACAAACAGGCTGACCAGCGTGGTGCCCATGCGGCTGTGCTCGCTGCTGGCTTTCTGCTGCTGGCGAATCGCGTGATTCGCGTGGTTGACGTAGTTGCGAATCGACTGCGCATCCAGGTGCGCGTTACCGTCGAACGCCTCCATCAGGCTGCTGCGCGCGATGCGGGCGGCCACGTCGCCGCCGGGAAATCCTGCTACGCCGTCGCACACCACGAAGCAGGCTGAGCGTTCGCCGATTACCTCACCGGTTTGATCCTGATTGCTGGCGCGGTCGCCCTGATTCGACGTGGAAGCAATGGTGATATTCATGCGTCATCCGTGTGGGTTTGTGAATCTTTGTACTGATTAACTTCCAGGTCGTAGGCATGCAGGAAAGCTTCGCCGAACAGGGTATGGAAATCGTCCTCAATCTCGCCCGCCGTCTCGCCGTAGCGCTCAACAAAATGCTCCCACAGCGCAGCTTTGCGGCTGCCCGGCAGGCCGAGGCGCGACAGCGATCCCGCCTGGCGGGCTTCCTCTTCCAGCTGATCCGGATTAAAGGATTGCAGCATCGAAGCGATGATGGCGCGGATCCCGGCGATCATGCCGAGCTGATGGGCCTGCAGATCGATCAGCGCATCACGCACCGCCTGACGCGGCGGCATGAAGCCCGGCATGCGGCTGCCAAACATCTGCATCAGCACGGTTTTGCCGGACGGCAGCAGTTTAAACGGGTTGTTGGCATCGTCGAGGATCACCGTCATATCCGCTTTAACGCCACGCTTAAGAATCGAACGTGACGACAGCAGCGCAACGGTGCCCTGCGAGAACATGCTCAGCATCTGGCCAAACTGCAGCATCTGCTCGCGGTCGAACTGCGGCGTGGGCTGCAGATCGCGCAATCCCATGCCTTCCAGCAGTGCATCCAGCAGTTCGCCTTTCAGCGCGTCGCCGCTGTTGTGGCTGGCTGTCGCCTGGCTGGCGGGTGCCGGGTTCTGATGGCTGGAAGCCACCGGATCGATACGCAGCCGCCCTTTCGGCGTCGGCGACGGTACACGTTGCACCGCCTGCGGCGTGGGCAGCGTAATGCCGCCGTAATCCATCTGCGGCGCGACCGTCTCTGGCTGCTCCGCCTGCGGTTCGATCAGCGGCGACGTGGCCTGGGTTTCGGTGTCATCAAACAGTGGCGAACTGCTGAGATCCGCCAGCTCGACCGGTGCCGTCTCCGGCGAGGGTTCACTGGGCGTTTCCGGCTGGGCGACGGGCTGCGGTTGAATCGTCTGTGCCGGCGCGATCTCCGGCTGCGCCAGCGGAACCGCATTGCCCATCATCAGGCCGAGCGGATCGTCGTGGTTGCGCACGTCGCTGCTGCTCTGGCTGCCAAACAGGCTGAGCGGATCGAGCTCGGTGGCACTTTCGACCTGCGGCTGCGCGGCGGCATTCTGCTGCGCCGACAGCGTGCTGGGGGTGCGATCGTCGAAGATACTTTCCTGCGCGAATAGCGCATCGCCTTCATCGAACAGGCTGGTGTTTTTCGGCTGCTGGCCAATATCCAGCGGCGCATCGTTCACCAGCTGGGCCAGCGGATCCTCCGGGTTGCGATCGAGGCTGGCCGGCGCGGTGAGCGGATTGGCCTCCGGCAGCACCTCGGCCGCTGCTTTGCGCTTCGACAGATCGTCGGAGATCGAGAACTCTTTGGCGAGGCTGTCCCAGATCTCGCTGGGGATCGCGGCGGTGCTGGCATCTTTTTCCGCCGGTGGCGCATCAGCCATTACCGCCGCCTGTATCACCGGCTGCGGTGCCAGCGTGGCGGCCTGCGGCTGCTGCGCGCCGTTGAGATCGTTGACCAGCAGCTGGTAATCATCGATGCCCAGCACGTCGCCATCCTGTAATTCCACCTGACGCCCGCGCTCCAGCGGGATGTCATTGAGCAGCACGCGCGTCACGTTGCCCCGGTTGGTGAGGCGGCATTCGCCAGCGGCGGTGATGTGCACAATCGCCTGCAGGCGAGAAATGGTGCGATCGTCATCCGGCAGCACCAGATTGTTGTCCACTCCGCGGCCAATGGTGCCGCCGGGTGGCATAAAGTCACAGCGGGTTTGCGGCGGCTGGTGGCCGGGTTTAGTCGTTATTATCGTAAAGCGCATAACGGGTTCCTGCGGTTAGCGGTTCGGCATCTATATTGCGCGGCTCTCCGGGAAAGACGCGGAATATAGGAAGCGGGTGATACGATGCTGCGAGCGATATCAGGTGATTGAGGCAGTGCGTTAAAGCACGATGCGTTGTGTCATATTTGCCATTTAATCTTTTCGTTGGCTTTGAAATGATTGCAATTTTGTAGCGGCACAATGAATTGCGCGATGAATCGCGCCGCTACAATATGTGCGTGGTGCTGTGTCAGTACACAGGTTCAAGACGATTAGCTGGGATGTAGCCAGATAATGAGCCTGTTAAATCCGGCTGGCTTTCATCATAATTTGCAACATAAATCCACTCTTTATTGATAGTTTTAATTTTCACCAGTGGCGTTTGTGCAGAAACGGTAGCGGCAGATTGACTACCTGATTCTGGCTGAGTAAATAACTCACTTTCCTGAATACCTTGTTTTAATCGCAGGGTAATTAACCACGGATAACTATCACACCCCTTGTCAACCGAAGCTTTGTTAATCTGTTGCGCTGTAAAGTTAATAAATGTCGCCTGATAGACGTTATTATCACATTCAGTTGTTACTTTAAGATTATCTAACTCCAGCATTCCATATTGATCGACATGCCCTTCTTTATACTCAAAAAATTCATCTGAAACTTTCATGAAGTTTTTTATGATAAATGCATGCGATATCTTAGATGTTTCGAGATTGATAGTTTCATGAGAGCTATTTTCATTATCCACAATGAAGCGTAACTGAAGGTTTGGGAAGTTAATATTGTTATGCCATTCAGGTAACCAGTAGGCCTGTAGCGTACCATATTTAACAATATTGCCAGCCAGGGCGCAGTGGCTTATGAATAAATTTAAGAGTAATAATTTGAAAATCCCTTTCATTGTCGTTACCGCCAGGTCAGATGTTAAACAGGTTTGTTAATAGGGCAATTGCTTAAGTAATACTGTTCGCTCTTTATTGATGCGCACTATACAGATATTGGTTGCTACCTCGTGAGCGTTGCTCCCTTCCTCTGCATCAAAAGCTTCCAGCTTACACTGTCCATCACGGTACTTTAGCCAGCCACGTTGGGTATTTGTTAATGTACTGAGGTAATCATCCACCAGTTTTTTATCCGCACGGTATGATGATGTAATCCGTTTTTTGGCCGCAGTGTATTCCTGATTCAACGCGTCTTCAGCTAACTGCTTCTCATGAAGCGTGCATTGATAAACTGCGCTATCTGAGGGTTCGCTGGAACAGAGGACTGCAGCGAAAGCCGATTTATTCATTACTAAAAGAAGAGTAAAAAGAAATAACTTTGAGAACCTCACGCAGCCTCCTGAACAAATCAGTGTGTATATTTATAAATTAAAATAGTTACGGCACCTGAAAATAATAGCAGCGCACTGATTAAGTTTAGGTTATGCACTATGAGCAACCATTTTATCTTTTCAGATGGGAGATTCTGCACAAAATTATATGTTTCAGCACTAACCCGCTCATTTTTCTTATGATACATGGTCACCCCTTTATAAAGCCGTGCGAAATATGAGACCTTGTTATGATGAAATAATGATGGAAAATGATTAGCAACCTGCGTGGTAATATCGATCTGCAGGTTAACACGCTGAAACTCACTCATTATAAAATCAAATTTCCGCTGATTACTCTTGAACAGGATAAATGCCCATACTTGCAAAATGCAACCCGAGCCTATCAAAGCAGCTGATATTGATAGTAATAGGTCCACAGTAGTTTTCCATAATCATGACTGTCCCAGCTTCAGGAGCTATGTCCATCGCAGATGCTGCGACTGATTAACTATAATAGTGTCTCCAGATTATAAACCCCACGCCTCCCCCAATCATGAAAAAGGCAGTAACCAGGTTTAAAGTATGCAGACGCAGCAACCAGTTTATTTTTTCTTTCGGCAGGGACTGAATGAAATCATAGGTTTCCTTGTTTACCCTTTCATTCCTTTTATGATAGAGCATGACACCTTTATAAAGATAAGCAAAATAAGCTATTTTAAGCGGATGAAAGGATGAGCTAAAGTAAGAGGAAATGTTCGTCGTGATGTCTAGCTGAAGATTTCTCTGTCGAAATTCAGACAAAATAACTTCGAATTTCTTGATATTTCTTCTAAAAATCACATAGCCAGAAATTTGTAAAACGATCGATAAAAGAAAAGAAAATACAGATAGAAAAATTAAAGCATCAGGAAAATTCATAAAATTTTATCCATTGTAAATCCTGTTAGCCAACCACCTACCTCGCCAGCAACATATCCACCTACAGCAGCTCCAACCAGTGAGCATGTAAGATAACCTATCGGTCCAGTACCTATTCCCAAAGCAACGCAAACAAACTGACCTGAGGCTGCACCAAATGTACCACCATAAACGCTTGCCATTGTACTCGCTGCAAATTTAGCGTATTCGGTTACGGCAACTTTAGCACACTCATTTTTCCGGTCCACCGTACAAGCCTGATAGACCTCATTCGTCGTATTTAAGGCACCAAATCCTACAGCTACCAACCCCCCGGCTTTCATAAACTTAGCTGCTTTCGCTGCACCATCTACGTAGGTTGAGTAGCCACGAATTGCTCCCACTCCAGCGGTTTGCCAGTCGTGCACAATGGATGAACTGGACAAATTCAATGCATGTTTAATTTTATCGTAGGGTCTCAAATTCAGAATCAATCGCGAAACGCGATTGAGCAGCTGTTCGAGTTCGCCAAACAGACGGCGACGCTCAACAAAAAACTGCTCACCAAATAGTGTGCCTGCCGTTAGGTACTGGTTGCGATAGGCATTTTCAATGGCAGTAAGTTTATTTGCTATTTCTGAGAAGTATTTCTCGCCTGCATCACCGATCAGACCCGAAGCTTGATCCATATAATTGGTAATAGCAGCGATCGAAGCATAATGCCGGTTGAAAAAGTTAGCCTCATCAACGGATAGATGCGCCAGACTATTGTTGGTTGTCGCTTTTGCCGTTGCCAGGGCACTCATTGCCGCAGGATGATTGTTTCCTTCCGGATCAGCAACGATCAGGATTTGTCCCGGTTTAGCCCATGCGACATCAGCATTTAACTGCAAAAAGTAATTTGCCGCCGGCATGTTGCGCGTACCGTACAGCCACATCGCTTGCTCGGTGAGGCTTCCAGGGCGTTGCACTACACAAAATCCCGGTTCGATGGAAGTTTTACCTGTCATCACAATCTCCTTTTGCAGTTAAATATTTATTTAGTTAAAAGATAATCTTATTAACATCTCTTCTGTAAGTTGTATCCCGCTCAATTATATTTTCAGATAAGTATTCTGAAATATTTATAGCGGCCCCACAGGGCCGCTTAATAAAGCAATTACGCTTCTTTATTTTCTTTGATGTTCCAGCCAGCGCTGCTTTCAGCGCCTTTACCACCTGATGAGCTCTGCTCCCAGTATTGCTGTTTCACTTTGGCAGCCTGGAACGCGTAAGTCACGCTCAGGGTATCGCCATTAGCAGCACCGGTATAATCAACTTTTGACACCAGCACATCTTCCAGTGTGATACGTGCGTATTCAATCTGTGTGCCGCCTGCTTTGCATACGGACAGCTCTACTTTGCTGATATGCTTACCGCTGGCGCAATTTTTCAGGATTGCAGTGGTGGATTTGTCAATCAGTGCATTTACGCTCAGGTCAGCAAAATTCACTTTACCTGCACCGCCGCCGCCGCCAATAGACATATTACCCGGCTGGTTAGCACCCCAGTTGAAAGAGGTAATATCAGTCCAGCCGGTGTGGTTGGAGTCTTTAGACTCGCCGGTCACACCATCAACTTTTAAAAACATATCAATAGCCATAATTATCTTCTCTTGCTTGATTTACGTTCTGCTTTGATAAAGCATCGTTATGGCAAACAGGAAAGCATGGGGCTGAATAAAACAGTCCATATTTTACCTCTGCCTCGTTTTCTGAATATTGCTACATGGTTTATTCAGAGAGTGTTTTTATTGTCCCACTGGATGGAGCAATAAAAAATAGTGAATCCTTTAGTTCCTCGATATTAATATCTAAACGTGGAGCCGGCTCGCAAATAAGCGTTCTGCATCTGCACGGTAACTGCGAAGCTTTGTGAGCATTCAGACCGCCATACATGACGGCCTGATGCAGTTAATCAATTCTCGTTCGATTTGAGTGAAGGCAGTTTAGATACCAGACGCAGTGACACCGTCAGGCCTTCCAGCTGGTAGTGCGGACGCAGGAAGAATTTCGCGGCGTAGTAGCCCGGGTTATCTTCCTGCTCTTCCACGCTCACCTCGGCGGCAGCCAGCGGCTTACGCGATTTGGTTTCCTGTGACGAGTTCGCCGGGTCACCGTCGACATAGCTCATCACCCAATCGTTCAGCCAGCGCTCCATTTCATCACGCTCGCGGAATGAACCGATCTTGTCGCGCACGATGCACTTGAGGTAGTGCGCGAAGCGGCAGCAGGCAAACAGATACGGCAGGCGTGCAGCCAGACGTGCGTTGGCGGTCGCATCGGCATCATGGTATTCCGCAGGCTTTTGCAGTGACTGCGCACCAATAAAGGCAGCAAAGTCAGAGTTTTTGCGGTGCACCAGCGGCATGAAGCCGTTTTTCGCCAGCTCGGCTTCACGACGATCGCTGATGGCAATCTCCGTCGGGCATTTCATGTCTACGCCGCCGTCATCACTCGGGAAGGTGTGGCACGGCAGGTTTTCAACCGCACCGCCAGACTCGACGCCGCGGATCGCGGTGCACCAGCCGTACTCTTTGAAAGAACGGTTGATGTTGGCTGCCATGGCGTAGGCGGCGTTGCTCCAGGTGTAGCCGTTGTGATTTGAGCCATCGGTCTGCTCTTCAAAATCAAAGCTATCCACCGGATTGGTGCGAATGCCATACGGCAGGCGCGCCAGGAAGCGCGGCATGACCAGGCCGAGATAACGAGCATCTTCCGATTCACGCAGGCTGCGCCAGGCGGCATATTCGGTGTTCTGGAAGATTTTGGTTAGATCGCGCGGGTTCGCCAGCTCTTGCCATGACTCCATCTGCATGACGGTCGGCGCGGTACCGGTGATGAACGGGCAGTGTGCCGCCGCGCTGATACGCGCCATTTCGCCCAGCAGCTCCACGTCCTGCGGGCTGTGATCGAAATAGTAATCGCCCACCAGGCAACCAAACGGTTCGCCACCGAACTGACCGTACTCCTGCTCATAAATCTTCTTAAACAGCGGACTTTGATCCCAGCCAGCGCCTTTAAAACGCTTCAGGCTACGTCCCAGCTCCTGCTTGGAGATGCTCATGAAACGGATTTTCAGCATCTCGTCGGTTTCGGTGTTATTCACCAGGTAGCTCAGACCGCGCCACGCGCTCTCCAGCTGCTGAAACTCTTCATGATGAATAATCTGGTTGATCTGCTGTGACAGCTTGTCGTCAATCTCAGCGATCAGCGCCTGGATGGTGCGATAGGTATCATTCGAGATGGTGACGGTGTTTTCCAGCGCCTGCTGCGCCAGCGTCTTCACGGCACTTTCGACGGCTGCACGCGCCTGATCGCTGGTTGGACGAAATTCTTTGTTCAGCAGGGCGCTGAGTTCATTCTCGCTGTAGTGCGCGGCGCCCTGTTGCTGCTGATGCGAAGACTGGGTCATGATTACTCCTCCTTACCTTCAGCGCTTTCATCCTGCTTCGGCAGATGGGTCAGCGCTTTTAACAGCGTTGGATCCTGCAGAATCTTACCGATCAGCTCTTCCGCACCGTTTTTGCCGTCCATGTAGGTCAGCAGATTCGAAAGCTGGGTACGCGCTTCCAGCAGGTTGCTCAGCGGTTCGACTTTGCGGGCAATCGCATCCGGTGAGAAATCGTCCATGCTCTCAAAGGTCAGTTCGACGTTAAGTTTGCCTTCGCCGTTGAGCGTGTTATCCACCTGAAACGCCGCGCGCGGCTTCAGCGCTTTCATGCGCTCATCGAAGTTATCGATATCAATTTCCAGGAATTTACGCTCATCAAGGCTCGCCTGCGGCTCGAGTGGTTTACCGACCAGGTCCGCCATGACGCCCATCACAAACGGCAGCTGAATTTTGCGTTCCGCGCCATAAATTTCCACGTCATATTCAATCTGAACGCGAGGCGCGCGATTGCGGGCAATGAACTTTTGCCCACTGGATTTCGTTGGTGCCATGGTTTTCTCCATTAAGGGTGCGCGGGTAAAGTTTCGCAGGAGGCGCGCAGGTCTCGCTGCGTTGAGTTGTTACGCTCGCTTAGTCGCGGCGTCCAAAGATATTTTCCAGCTGATGCACGCCGTCTGGCGCCAGATCGCGGATGATGTCCATAAAATCGAGTTCAATCAGCCGCTGTACGCGGTCGATCATCAGCGGTGCCGGATGGCTGGGTTCGTGCTGAGCAAAGTAGTGCTTCACCTTCTCCAGCATCAGCTGCGCATCGGCGCGCGAACTGAGCTGCACGCTGCGCCAGTCAGCCGTGCGAACCGCTGCGGCGGGCGCGGCGACGCTCGGTTCCGGCGGCGGCTCTGTTACCACGGCAGGCTGCAGCGCGCTGAGGTCAGTGGCCTGACAGCGTTCGGCGATCATGGCGATCTGCCTGCGCAGCTGCGACAGCTCCGGCACCGCCGCTTCACCCAGCTGTTCGGTCAGAGTTTCGGTAATAGTTTGCAAACGCTCACTTATCTGTAGCACCGCTTCAATACCGGGCTGCTCACCGCGCGCCAGCTCATCGGTCAGGCGCGGCAGACCGCCAGGATAGTCCGCGACTTCGGTCTTGCTGCCGTCGCACAGCGCTGCGGCATCGCGCAGCGTGATGCCATCCGAGGCGTAGCGCAGCAGCCAGCTCTGGCGTACCGCGCTGCTCAGCGCTGATTTATCGCCCAGCAGCGCCACCGCGTTGATGCGGTAAAACGGATCCTGTTCGCCGTACTCTTCCAGTCGCGGCCACAGCGGCTCCCAGTACAGCAGCAGCGCCTGCTCAATCAGCTTCAGTCCCTGCGCATAGCCCGGCAGCCCTTTCAACTCGGTCCAGGCGTGAGTAAGCGCTAACATCACTCGCAGGTCTTTGCTGCGGCTGAGCAAGTCAATCGCCAGCTTTTCGACTTTATTCCAGTCGGCTGATTCAGCCGGGATAATGGTCTCACCAAATTGCTGTTCGGCTTTACCGGTACTGGCCTGCTCCATCGCCTGGTAATCCGCGTGATACTCCAGGTTGTCGCCGCAGGGGTTATCACTGCTGACCGGCGCCAGCAGCGCGTCAATATTCATCGTCATAGCGGTTGGCCTCAGGATTCAAACATCGGAGGATAAAGTCCGTTTCGTCCGGGTTTTGCCCCGCCGGCCGGGTCAAACAGCAGTGAGAACAGCTGTGCGGTGAAGTTGCCGCTGTGCACCTGGGTGTAAAGCGGGAAACCGTCGCTCTGGTTTGTCCACCAGAAGCTGGTGTAAAACTGCGGGTCGAAGCTGTCACCCGGCAGTTTCCAGTTGAGCGTTGACGGCTCGCCGTCGCCAATCACCTGTAAAATGTCCGATTGTTCGCCGTCAGTTTGCGGCTGCTGGGGCTGCGGAATACTCAGCAGCGCCTGGTCGAGCTGCTCTGGCGTACCGCCGTTTTGCACCACGCGCAGCAGCATATTGCCGACCTGCTGATACCACTCGCCCGAGCGGGCCAGCAGCGCCGGTGACCACTCGGCAGGAGTAAAATGGCGCAGCGCGCACAGCGGATAGTTGCGGCCGACGCTGTCGCGGGCGGCAATCAGGCAGCCCATCTGGATCAGCTGACTGCCGAGCATCGGCGGCACGACAAAATTCCACACCGGCGCTTTGAGAAAGGCGCGCGACGGGGCGTTTTTACTCTCTTCACTGGTTTGCCAGTGATGCAGTCCGACCTGAAACCAGTTCGACCACTGCCGGTACAGCACATCGGGGAAGCGTCGCTTCACAAAGTCACCCGAGCTGGGCAATTTGCCGTACCAGCCGGGTGCTGCGTAATGAGTCATTATCAGGTCCTGTTTCAGGGGCAGCTAAAGCCGGGAAGCTGGAACGGGTTACGAATACTGCCAGGGGTGAACGACAACGTGACCTGATGGCCATCGACGTTAAAACTGGCCTCGCGGGTCAGGCCACCGACCGCGGTTAAGCGAGCGCGATCGAAGAAGCGGTTCAGCGCCCACGGACCGCTGGTCACCAGTGTTGAGGTGGTACCGTTGGTCAGGCCAAGCTGCATCCGCACCTGGCTGGTGCCGCCCGGTCCGGGCCAGCTCACCATCTGCACCGCCTGCGGGCCGTGGCTGTAACGCAGAATCTGGCCATCGACGTCGAGCGTCAGGTTGAGAATGTCGTTATCCATTTTCACCGTACGCAGCGTGACGCGGAACGACGGCGTGGTCGCCCCGTTAGCAAAGAAGGCATCACGAATCGACTGCGCCTGCTGGAACGGACGCAGCAGCGCCTCACCGCCCGGCAGCGTTTTGCCGTCGATGCCTGGCGTGAAACGCCACGCCGCGTTGGTGGTATCCACTTTGCTGGCCAGATTGTCGCGGAAGAAGCTGTCCATCAGCCCACTGCCCGGCGCGAACATGCGCGCCAGATCGTCCGGCGTTACTTCGCTGCGCGCATTGCGCACCAGCGGGTAACGGCCGGCAATCGCCTGGCGGCAGAAGCTGCCCACTTCCATGGTGATGCGCTTGCGCACGTTATCCATATCGCGGCGCTGTGCATCGCTGCTGGCGCCCACAGCCATGCTGGAAACCATATTCTGCAGCGAACCCGGTAAGCGACCGGCGCTGGCCTGCAGACGACTGATGGCATCGCCGGACGGCGGCGGCATGCCGCTATTGGCGGCGTCCTGCACCGCCGTCAGGTAGCGGTAGAGATCGTCGATCTGATGCAGAAAATCATCCACCGCCAGCACTTTACTGCCCTGCTGCAGCGGCTGTGCCAGCTCCAGCACAGGCGCGAAGTGCACCGCCACCGCCTGCTCCGGTGCCTGCTGGGCGGCGCCCTGGCCCGGCGCCGCGCTGGCTTTGGAGGAACTGAACAGCGCTTCTAAAGTGCGCGTGGCGCTGTTGCCCGTCGCCGGCTGTGCCTGGGTATTTTGCTCATCCGGCTGTGCGCGGTTCAGCGTCAGCAGCTTACTGAGGTTAACCACCAGCTGGCGCAGCGGCGAGTGGTTGCCCGACAGCAGACGTGCGGTGTTGATGCGCTGCGACAAATCCGCGCTGCTGTTGAGCTGGATATCGCTGAGGAACTGCTCCCACTGGCTGATGTAATCCTGCACGTAGAGCTGGCGCACCGCGAGATCGGTCTGCTGACTGTTCTCCGGCGAGGCAACGCCGCCCAGCACCCAGACATCATCCTGAAACAGCGCCTGCGTGACCGGTGCGATTTGTTTATCAACGTGCTGCCAGTAACCGTCAGGCGTGAACAGGCCGGCCACGCCGTCATTGACTGATTTGCCGCTTTTGCGTGAAAACACCAGCTCACTCTGCGGCCCGCCCAGCGCCGCGAGGGTGACCGGTTGCAGGCTGCCGTCACGCTGCAGCAGGCGCTTCAGACGTCCGTAGACGCGCTGCGACAGCGGCATTTGGTTAATCAGCGCCTGCTCGCGCTTTACCAGCGCGTCATCCTTCGCGTACGGCGAGGACTGAATCTGTGTCTCCAGCAGCTGCTGCAGATGCCACGCCAGCTGTTTCACTTCCTGCTGCGTCACGTTTTGCGGCAGTTCGCGGCTAATATTCAGCATCAGCCAGGCATGCAGGAACTTGCCGTCATAATGTTTTGGCTGATACAGCATCTGGTAAGCTTTCAGCGCTTCGTAGCTGTAATCCGCATCGCTGCCGTTGTCGTTACGCAGCCAGCGGGTGATGTTTTGCGCCACCTGCGGCAGCAGCAGCTGTTTCAGCGCTTTGTCATACAGGGTGCGCGTGGCATCGCTGACTTCGGTACCGCGATACAGGCCCATGCGGCGCGTCAGCGGGGGATCTTCCAGCGAGAAGTCAGCGCTCTTTGGCAGCTGCAGCAGCGTGTTGAGATACGGCACCAGCGCAAACAGATCGCCATTGCCCTGCCGTTCCAGCTGTTGTCCCAGCTGTTCCATCTGCGGCGTTTTACCCGCCATCTCCTGTAAATAGGCTTTGTTTTTACTGTAGCTGGTGAGCCACAGCGCTCCGGCAATCAGTACCAGCACCAGCAGCGCCAGATAGCCGGACCACAATCCGGCGCGATTGCGCAGCTCCCACCAGCGGTTACTGCCTGCCAGGCCTGACTCCTGGAAGATGACATTTTCCAGCACGCCTTTCAGGAAGAAGCTCTGGCCTTTGTTCGGCGGGATCGGTGACGCTTTGTCGACCTGGTCCCAGCTGCCGGACTCGCCGCTGCGCTGTCCCGGCAGATGCAGGGCGCGGCTCAGCTCGCCCATCACGCGGTCAAACGGCAGCCCTTCCTGCGTCCCGCTGGCGAAATAGATACCGCGCGGCGCGAACTGGGTTTCGAAATCAGAGCGGGCAAACAGCGTATCCAGCGCCTCCGCCAGCAGCGGGCGTAGCGCGGCGAACTCCTGCGGGAACAGATAGCTTTCCGCCCGCGCCTGCGCATCGCTTTCCGCCAGCAGCGTATCGGCCAGGCCGGCATCCAGACGCTGCTGCAGCAGTGAATACTCCTGCTGAAACTGGCTGTTGAGCTCAAACTCTGCGGTCGATGCCTGCGCCCACGGGAAGGTAAAGCCCCAGATTTGCTCGCGCTGGGTTTTATCCAGCGCAGCGAAATAGCTGCGGAAACCTTTGAGCAGGTCGGTTTTGGTGACCAGCACATAAACCGGGAAGCGAATGCCAAGGCGATCGTGCAGCTCCATCAGCCGCTGACGCAGTGCGATCGCCTGATTGCGCTGCGCTTCCGGCGATTGCGTCAGTAAATCGGACACGCTGAGCGTGACAATCACGCCATTGACGGGCTGACGGCCGCGATATTTACGCAGCAGGTCGAGAAAGTGATGCCACTCGCTGGCGTCGCGCTCCTGCTGACTCTCCTGGGTGGTATAGCGGCCAGCGGTATCCAGCAGCACCGCTTCGTTGGTGAACCACCAGTCGCAGTTGCGCGTGCCGCCGATGCCGCGCAGCGCCGCTTTGCCGAACTTGTCCGCCAGCGGGAACTGCAGCCCGGAGTTGACCAGCGCGGTGGTTTTACCGGCACCCGGAGCGCCAATGATCATGTACCACGGCAGCTGGTAGAGGTATTGATGGCTGAAGCGCTGCGCCCAGAAAGGCGCGCCCTTGCTGCTGGCGCGCTGGAAGTGCGCTTTTTTCAGCATGTCGGTGGCTTCGGAGAAACGGCTCGCCAGCACCTGTTCTTCATTGGTCAGGCGTTTGCGATCCTGCTCCGGCGCATCGCTTTTGCTGGTTTCGAGGCTCGACATCAGTTTGCGGTTGAGCCAGAAGTTATACAGGCGCGGAATCGCCTGGCTCAGCCCCCACACCAGATAGAGCAGCGCAATACTGATGATGCGGTTCTGCTCTGGCTCCAGCGGCCGCGAGTCGACAATGGAAAACACCGGGCCAATCACCCAGATGATAAAGGAGAGCGCGGTAATGCCGACAAAACCCCAGGCGAGGCGGCTGGTCAGCACCGCAAAAAGCATATTCAGCATGGATTAGTTCCCTCTCGCCAGGCCGTTGAGTTCCGCTTGCGTCGCATCCGGCGCGACCAGCAGAGTAATTTCTACGCGACGGTTGCGGGCGCGATTCTCCGCGCTGGTGTTCGGCACCAGCGGATGGCTTTCGCCACGCCCTTCGGCTTTAACCCGCGACGGTTGTGCCAGCTGCTGCTGCAGCAGGGTTTGCACCGACTGCGCGCGCGCCAGGGAGAGTTCATAGTTGGAGGCGAAGCGGGCGCTGCGAATCGGCACGTTGTCGCTGTAGCCAATCACCAGAATCTTCCCGCTGACGTTATTCATCGCGGCGGCAATGCGCTGAATCACCGCATCGTAGCGGCCACGCACTTCGGTGGATGCCGAGGCGAACAGGCCATCGCCCTTGAGCGTGACCACGCTCTGGTCGGCTTCATCGCGCACCGCCACCAGGCCGGCATCAATTTCCGGCTTGAGGAACGCTTTCAGGTTCAGCGTGGCGGGCGGCGGCGGTGCCGGATTGCTGATTTTGACTTCCGGCAACGCGGTCTGATAGATGCTGGCCAGCACCGGCGAGGTGTAGTCGCCGAGACGCCAGTTCAGAACGATGTAGAACAGGCAGGCAGCAAAGCCGGCCACCGCCGCACAGGCCCACAGTGGAATCATCGGCCGCCACAGCTTGCGCAGCACCGGCTGATCGGTGGGATGCGGTGACAGCGCCGCCGGGTAACTGCCGCGCACGCTTTTGATCATCTGCAGCAGACGCTGTTTGATGGTTTCCAGCTGCGAACGCCCGTTATCCAGCACGCGGTAGCGCCCTTCAAAGCCGAGCAGCAGACAGAAATAGATCAGCTCCAGCAGCAGGATGTGCTGACGCGGATTTTGCGACAGCTTGGCCAGCAGCTGGAAGAACTTCTCACCGCCCCAGGTTTCATTGTGAAACGTTACCAGCAGGCCGTTGCTGGTCCACACGCCGCGGCTGCCCCACGGCGTCAGCGCCGCCGCTTCATCCAGCGCGGTGCACAGGCAGTAGCGCGCGCCGACGATCACTTCATAACTCAGCCCCGACTGCTGGCAGCTGAGCTCAAAGCGACGGATCTGATCGATCAGCTGCTGGCGCAGTCGCGCCGGATCGTCGTGCGAGACGGAGTGGCGAATCTGCGGGATCGCGTTAATCAGCGGATTCGCCGCGGCGACCAGCACATTCTGATGGCTGACATCCTGCTGTGTGACGTCACTGTTCGGTTTCTGTTGTTCCTGCATCATGCGGCGTGCTCAGTTTTGATTATTCTGACTGACTACGAATGGCCCAGAACTCCATGTTCAGGCCCGGAAACTCACCGGCCAGATGCAGCGCAAAGGCACCTGAGCGCTCCATCTCCTGCCACAGCTCGCTGTTCTTATCGAGCTCAAAATAGCTGTAGCCGGCATGCCACGGAATTTGCGGCGGCGCGCCCGGCATGGCTTTCAGCGCCAGTCCCGGCAGCTGCAGCTGCACCAGATCGCGGATTTTGGTGACGGGCGCGACTTTCATCTGCGCCGGGAAGTGGGTTTTCAGCGCCTCGGCCGGCACGCTGGCTTTGACCGCCAGCACAAAGCCGAACTCGCGCACCATGCTGCTTTCCGGCACCGTGGCCACGTTGAGGCCGTGCGAGCGCTGCGTCAGCGGCAGCTGGATGGCGCTCTCTTCCATCACCTGCGACAGTCCCTGGCGCAGCAGCAGCGTTAAGCGGGCAAAACAGCTGTACAGATCGTCATGGTCATACAGCGGCAGCGCGTCCGGGGTGCGCGCCGGCATCCAGCTGCTCAATTCAGCGGCCAGCTGCAGCCAGTGACTGTAGAGCGTTTCCGGGTGCAGCAGCGGCAGATGCTGTAAGTGCGCGTGCAGGCCAAGCTGACGGTTGAGCAAGGTCAGCAGCATAAAATCGACCATGTCGGCACTGTTAAAACGGCCGGTACCCGGCGTGCGCTGGCTCAGCTGCTGGCTGCGCTGCTGAATCAGGCCGTGCAGGTCATTGAGCATGCTTTGCAGCGGCCGGCTGGCGTTGAGCGTCAGCATCGGCGGAATGTAATCGGTATCGAGGCGCACGTGGTTATCGCTGCGTTTTTCAATCACCTGCGCCACGCCCATCGCCGTCCACTCCGCGGTGAGATCCTGTTCCAGCATCAGGCGCAGGCGCAGTTTGCCGAACTGAACGGTGGCAGAGCCGACCGCCTGAGCGTTGTCATCTTCGACTTCGGCTTCCCACGCCAGATAGCGCGCCAGTGAATCCTGCGTCTCCTGAAACGCCACCGCTTCGCGCCCGTTGCGCCGGGCCGGGATCGCCAGTACCACTTTGCTGCGATCGACATTCGCCGGCAGATCCAGCGGAGCCGGACCGTGCTGTGGCTGGCTGAAAGAGAAGAAGGTGCCGTCAGGCAGACATCCGCTGGCGGCACTCAGCGCCAGTTTTCCCTGGCGCAACAGCGCTTCATCAAATTCGAGATCAAAAAAACCCCAGGTGTAGGCGCGCTGCGACTGCCCCCACTCGCGCAGGGTGCTGTGTAGAAAATTTTCCGACTGCTGGAAATGGTGAGGGCGCAGGAACATCCCCTCGGTCCAGACAACCTTTTCGGCTCGGTTCATAGGCATCCTTACTGCTTAACCACGCGCAGGCCGTTGATATCCGCCACGACGCGGGCATTCAACTCACCATCGTTATTTTTCCAGAACTGCCAGAATGCGCTGTCGTCGCCATCCGGGAAGGGCAGCGCGAGACGCCAGACTTTACCGTCCAGCGCCTGATACTCGGCCATGATGCCGATGAAGCGCGCTTCCGGCAGGCTTTTCGCGCTGAGGGTTTTACTCAGCTGACCTGACATCAGGAAGAACTGCTGATTGTTGAGCAGCGTGCTGCCCAACGCGGTGGCGGGCTGGTTCTGCAGGGAGTAGAAATCAGCGGACATGAATTCCGCATCGGAGGTCAGCAACATCACCCGAACTTTGAGCGGCGCACCCGCGTTGATCTGCGGATGCGCCTGAAAGTCGAGATTGTAGCGTGCAACCGGCGCCGGACTGTTGCTGCTGCAGGCGGCCAGCAGGCAAGCCAGCAGCAGTAATCCGGCGCGGCGGAGAGAAATCATCGTCATCATTCAGCCCTCCCTGCTTACCGTGTTAGTTGATGATCCAGGTGCCGCTGTTGCTGTTCTGGCACGCTTTGCTGTCGCCATCCACCGCGACGCAGGTCTTTTTCTTGCTGCTGGCGCGGGCGCGACGCTTCGGCTGATCCGCTTTGATGGTCTGCTCATACAGCGCACTTTTCACCACCGCGCGGAACGGGACATAACCGATCAGCTGCACCGCAGGCTGAGCCGCCGGCTGCTGCGCTTTTTTGTCATCGGCCGTTGCAGTCTCAGGCTGCGCTTCGTCTGCGGCCTGCGCCGACTCGCCAAGTGCCAGCCAGTTGTTTTCAACCTGGCCAATCACGGTGTAGGTTTCACCGCTTTTCAGCGTATCCACCACTTTGCCGCCGAAGCTCGGGCGGGTCATGATCGAAGCCGGATAGAGCGCGCGATAAGCCTCGTTCACCGGGCTGAACTGTGCCGGCGGCTGGACGGCATAACGGTGCGACAGCGTGACGCCGTCAACGGTGCTGCTGACAATCGTGTCGTCTGTCATCTTTGGCGGTGCTTTACAGCCAGCCACTGCGAAAACAAACATCAGGCCCAACGCCATACGGAGATTCACCATTTTCTTCATGTTTAGTTCCATTAACGCCTAAAAAGTGGCCAGAGGCCGGTTAAGAGCAAAATGAACCGTGCGCACGGCGGGAGCCGACGTCGATTCAGTACCAGTTGAAAAGTTGACCCTTTAATGAGTGTGGCTAACGCATCGCGCCAGCGAGGCAAAAATTGATCAGTCTGAATTAAGTATTAAAAATGCAACATTAGTGACAGGGATGATGTCGGAAGAATTCTGATCGTTTCACAAACGATCAGCAACATGATCAATTTTTGCTAAGCGAAGGGGTCGGCTACAGCCAAACCTCGGTTTCTCTTATGCCATCCCTGGTATAAAAACTATCACGTTTAATGAATCTGGTTAATCGGTAACGATTAAGAGGATAACAGCAACAACTTACGGCATTCGCTGATAGCAGTGCTATTTATTGAGATATATCAACAACATATAAAAGACTGGAAACATCATAGCTACCGCACGAGCCAGGTAAAACCTGCCCGTGAGCATGCAATCACAATCCATTTGTTAATGTCTGACGGAAGTTTACAGAAGCCTGACAAAATTTCAACGCGCCGCTAGCAGAGGAAATTAGTTCAGTAAAGGTTAACAAATATTTTTAATGCAAATTTGCGTCACTATTGCCCGTAAACCTAAGACTATTCTTAGCAATCCATTAAAAATGTGAAAGATTGTAAATGAAAGATGAAATTTTGCTCGCGCGATCATTAAAAATTGTCATAAAAAAAATGGCGCTGAGCGGCATGCATTTTGTCTGCGCGCGATAAAACCCAGGCAGGCGGTAAAAAAGGGGTGATAAAGGCAAACTGGCAGTTAAAAAAACCAGCCAGGCGAACCAGGCTGGTTTAATTCGCTAAAATAGCGGGTGTCGGGATTGTTAAGCAGTGAGAATAGATTGCAGCTCAGGCAAGGTTTTCACCTGCCAGGTGGGCGTGATGTGCGCCGGCAGCGGACGCGTGCCGTGATCGATCCAGCAGGTTTTCACACCGGCATTCATACCACCAAGAATATCCGATTCCGGCGTGTCGCCGACCATTAATACCCGGCGGCGATCGGGATTGCCCAGCAGCTGCAGCGTATGGTCAAAAATCGCCGCGTCCGGCTTGGGTACGCCCACCTGTTCGGAGATCACCAGCGCGTCAAAGTAGTCACGGAAGCCGGTGCGTTCAAGGCGCGCCTGCTGCAGCGCCGTAAAACCGTTGGTGATGATGGCGATTTTTACCTTGCCCTTGAGCGTATCCAGCAGGCGGGCTGCGCCATCCAGCGGCAGGCAGATCTCGGCCATCGCATTAAGAAAGTCGCTGTTAAGCACTTCCGGCGCCACGCGCAGTTTTTCGCCCCACAGCGTGAAGCGGCGCGTCTGGAGCTGTAACGCTGAAATGGTGCCGTTCTGGTAATCGACCCACAGCGGTTTGTTGACGGCCTGATAATCAGCGTAATCCTGATCGCTGAAGTGCACGTCGTAGCTGGCAAACATGCGCTGCAGGCCGGCGAAGGCGTCAAAGTGGAAAAGTGTGTCATCCGCATCGAACAGGATGCAGTCCCAGTCGTTTAACATAGTGCCCCTTTTGAATAACGTCAGAGCGTGAGCGCCATGATGATGGCATCCTCGCGCCCGCTGGCGGTGGGATAGTAGTTTGGCCGCACGCTGACCTGATGAAAATCCAGCTGCTGATACAGCGCAATGGCGGGCTGATTGGAGGCGCGTACCTCCAGCCACAGCGTCATCACCGCACGCTGCTCCAGTTCGGCAATCAGCTGCTGTAGCAGCTGACGCGCATAGCCGCGGCGCTGGAACGCGGGATCGACCGCGATGTTGAACAGCGATGCTTCATCCAGCACCACCTGGGTGATGGCGAAGCCGGCCAGCTGGCCGTCCGCGTGCAGGCAAAGATTGACGTAACGTTCGCCCTGATTACTGGCAAAGGTCTGCTCGCTCCACGGAAACGCATGCGCGCGGCGCTCGATTTCCAGCAGCCGCGGCTGTAAATCAGGGGTGATGAAAGAGATGGCTGTCATGGTTACACATCTGTTGCCACAGCGCGCGTTTGGCCGCGCCGCTGCTGATTAATTCATTGAAAACGGCGCTGGTGAACGTGATGCCGTTAAAAGGATGATCGCTGGTCACACCCAGCAGCCAGCCAGCACAGTCGACCTGCTCCGGCAGCATCGGCAGCTGTTCTGGCGTCAGCGTCATTACCTGCCCCGGCTGAATGCTCAGCGTCCGCAGTACGTCGCGCACCAGCGGCTCCTGCAGATCCGGCGCCTGCTCAGCGACCAGCACCAGCCGCGTGTCCGGCGTTAGCGTGACGGCAATTTCACCTTGCAGCACGCGCGGACGTCGCAGCTGATACTGCGTAATCCCCATTTGCTGTAGAAGCCAGTCGCGCCTTGTGCTCATGCTGTTACCTGTAATCCTGCCAGAATGCGACGCTATGCTAGCAAACCCATCGAACATGCGCCAACAAAGCACTATAATCGCCGCTCTGATTTAACAGGAGCGTTCCATGTCTGCTTTTACCCCGGCCAGCGAAGTGATTCTGCGCCACAGTGATGAATTTACCGCCCGCCACGTACTGTTCGCCGGCGACCTGCAGGATGACCTGCCCGCCCAGCTGGAGACCGCGTCGAGCCGCGTGCACACTCAGCAGTACCATCACTGGCAGAACCTCAGCCGCCGCCTCGGTGAACGGGCAGTGTACGGGCTGGTGGCCGGTGCGGCCGACGTAGCCGGTTGCGACACGCTGGTCTATTTCTGGCCGAAGAACAAACCGGAAGCGCAGTTCCAGCTGCAAAACCTGCTGTCGCTGCTGCCGCTGGGCTGCGATATTTTTGTCGTCGGTGAAAACCGCAGCGGCGTGCGCAGCGCCGAAGGCATGCTGGAGAGCTGGGCCACGCTGGAGAAGATCGACAGCGCGCGCCGCTGCGGGCTGTATCACGGCCAGCTGACGCAGCAGGCCAGTTTTGACGCCAGCGCGTTCGGCAATCGCTATCAGCTGGACGATCTCACCATTCATACCCTGCCGGGCGTGTTCAGCCGCGACGGGCTGGATATCGGCAGCGATCTGCTGCTTTCCACTCTTACGCCGCATACCAAAGGCAAAGTGCTGGATATCGGCTGTGGCAGTGGCGTATTAGCCGCCGCGCTGGCGCAGCATTCGCCGAAAGTCCGGCTGTGGCTGTGCGATGTGCACGCCGCCGCCATCGAGGCGAGTAAAGCCACGCTGGCCGCTAACGGTCTGGAAGGCGAAGTGTTTGCCAGTAACGTGTTCTCGGACGTCAGCGGCCGTTTTGATCTGATCATCTCTAACCCGCCGTTCCATGATGGTCTGCAAACCAGCCTTGATGCCGCCCACACGCTGATTCGCGGTGCGGTGAAACATCTTAACAGCGGCGGCGAGCTGCGCATCGTGGCCAACGCCTTCCTGCCTTATCCGCAGGTGCTGGATGAAACCTTCGGTAACCATGAAGTGCTGGCGCAGACCGGCCGCTTCAAAGTGTATCGCGCCGTATATGGCCGCGGCGCGAAAGCGCGCTAAGCGTAGTAAAATCCGCGATGCGACGGGGAAAACGTTGCTTTTTGCAGCAGTCGTTTCACCGTCGCAAAATATGTGTTGACGCAATGAGTAAAATCTCTAAAATGCGCCTCCGTGGTTAGCAATACTGTAATGTATTGCAGGCAGGCGAAGGTGGCGGAATTGGTAGACGCGCTAGCTTCAGGTGTTAGTGTCCTTACGGACGTGAGGGTTCAAGTCCCTCTCTTCGCACCAATAATCACAGAGTTTATATCGCGTGCACTGCGCGAAGGTGGCGGAATTGGTAGACGCGCTAGCTTCAGGTGTTAGTGTTCTTACGGACGTGAGGGTTCAAGTCCCTCTCTTCGCACCATGCGGTGATATAAACAGACAACTACGATGCGAAGGTGGCGGAATTGGTAGACGCGCTAGCTTCAGGTGTTAGTGTTCTTACGGACGTGAGGGTTCAAGTCCCTCTCTTCGCACCAACGTTGTCACACTTCTTCTGCAGTACATTCCCATTGATTGTTATCGCTGCTATCACGCCTTTGCGTGATATTGTCGTTTCTGCTCGCCGTTAAATGACGTGAAAATTCACCGAGATAGCCGCCAGACCGCCCGCCAGCGCCAGGCAGGAAGGCAGCAGCAGATAATGCCGCAGACGATGGTGGAACAGCATCACCACGGTAAGCAGCAGCGCGACAATCATCACTAAGCGCCACTGGCTGAAACTCGGCTCCCACAGCGCAAACACCGGCATGGCCGCACAGGGCAGCAATACGCCCCAGCCGCTATCCAGACGTTTTCCCATCACCCAGCTTACGCCCCACAAGCCGCAGGCGGCCATCATCGCCATGATCATCGCGCAACCCTTCAAATGATAAATATTCCCATTATCATATGACAATATTTCTCATCTTGCAGCGAATTTTTTGCCCTGCCCGCGCCGGATGACAGAATTACTGGAAAATGATAGATTGCCGCCGATAACTATTTTGATAACACAGCAAAAACGTGCTCACTATCCGCGTTGTGGGATTATTTCCTGCGGGTAGCGCTTTGATATTTCAGGGCTGTCACGAGTAATAATAATGAAATTACAATCTTATGATGAGTTGAAACACAGCAAGTATCGGCTGTCGCTGATGCTATTTTTGTTTTTGAATGTCGCCGTTTCGCTTTTTTGTCTGCTGCCGTTTTTCGGCACGGATAATCCCATCAATTCGCTGCCGGTAACACTGGTGGCGGGCTTTAGCACCACGCTGCTGGCGCTATGTTTAATCGCGCCGAATCTAAAATTCCCGTTATTAAATCCTGTCGCATTGCTATTAGGCGCGCTGTGGGCCTGGCATATCAATCATCGTTACCATCTGGTGTTTTATTTTGACGGTAGCTTTTTAATAATCAGTCTGCTGAGCGTATTTTTTATCAGCGCGATTGCCCTGAGTGATTATTTGCTTGCGTTCTGTTTACATATTACGCCACCGGTATTAACCGTACTGTTACTGGACGATGGTCAGCATTTAATGACCATTCTGTTCACCATTACGCTGCCGCTGATCGGCTTCTCGCTGCACCATTTGATGCGCCGCCGCTTCGACACCTTCACTCTGCGGCTGGTGCGCCAGCTGTATGAGGAGAAGCAAAGTTTCAGCGATTTGAGCATGCTTGATCCGCTCACCGGCCTGTATAACCGGCGCGGGCTGAAGAACCGGCTGGATACCATCATGGAAAATCATGCCGGCAGCCACTTTGTGCTGCTGCTGGATATTGATCACTTCAAGGCCTACAACGATAACTACGGTCATGCCATGGGCGATCAGGCGCTGGCGCGGGTGTCGGTTGCCATTCGCGATGCGGTGCGCTCGCGCGATGTGGTGACGCGCTACGGCGGCGAAGAGTTTCTGGTACTGATGACCAACGTTAATGCCTCGATTGCCATGAAGCTGGCCGAACGCATCCGCCAGTATGTGGTTGATCTGGAAATTCCCCACCGCTTCAATGATAAAGTTTCGACCCACGTGACCATCAGCGCCGGTATCGCGCCGATTTTCGCAGAAGACTTCGACCAGGCGGTGGCCAACGCCGACCGCGCGCTGTATGTGGCGAAGAATCAGGGACGTAACACCATTCTGGCGTGGGAGGATTTACCGAAACTGGCGCCGGTAAGCAGCGATATGGTGTAAGCGGTGCGGCGACAACGCCGCGCCCGCTCCGGGGGATTTCACGCAAAATGCGCGGTGGCCAGGCAGTGAGCGCTGCTGGCATCTTGCTCAGTGAATCGGGAACGATTATCATTTGTTTTTCGCTTCCCGTTTTCACTCAGGAGCCGCATGGCCATCATCACGCGTCAGGATCATCGCTTTAGCGCGCATCCGCTGATCTTTATGCAGAGCGATCGCAGCTTAGCCAGCGCGCTGGAAGATCTGATGTGCGACCAGCGCAGCTACATGCGGGAAAACGTGAAGCTGGGCCAGCCGGCCCCCGCAGGCACCCTGACGCTGGCCGAATGGTCCACGCCGTTTCACTATCGCCGCCTGACGCAGCGTTACAGTGACTATCTCTATCGCCACCATCCTGATGTTCCGCAGGAAGCCAAACCGCTGCAGTCGCTGTGGGCCCAGTGGTATTTTGGCCTGCTGCTGCCGCCATTAATGCTGGCGCTGCTGCAGGAGCCGCGTGCGCTCGACTGCTCGCCGCAGCGCATTCACGTTGAGTTCCATGAAAACGGCCATCCCTGCGCCTTCTGGATTGATGTGCAGGAGGATGAGGATGCGCGCTATCTCACTCCGCAGCAGCGTATCGAACGCCTGATTCAGCATGGCCTGATCCCCGCCGTTAACGGCATGGCGCAGCACGGTGACATCAACGCTCGGCTGATCTGGAACAACTTAGGCTTCTCGTTTTACTGGTTCCTTGGCGAACTGCAGCAGCAGCTGCCTGCGGCCACCCGGCATCAACTGGAACAGGCGCTGTTTTTCAGCAAATCCCTGTCCGACGGCAGTGATAATCCGCTGTATCGCACCATGATCCCGCGTAACGGCGCGATGGAGCGCCGCAGCTGCTGCCAGCGCTATCGCATTCCGGACGTCGAACGCTGCGGTAACTGCACGTTAAATGCCGTGTAAGCGCGGCGTATTCTGTTACAGATTCTCCGTTTCTCCCGTTTACAGCTTTCCCGCCTTATGGCAGCTTTTACGCTCTGTTTTTACCGGAGAAAAAAATGAGCCTGGAGTCGGTACGGCACTTCTTTGCCGAACACGCACCGGATATCGACATCATCGAGATGCCGGAAAGCACTGCCACCGTAGAACTGGCCGCACGCGTACATGGCGTGGCGCCGGGGCAAATCGCCAAGACCCTGTCGCTGAAAGTGAAAGAGAGCGTGGTGCTGATTGTCACACGCGGCGACGCCCGGCTGGATAACCGCAAGCTGAAGGCAGCGCTCGGGGCAAAAGCGCGCATGCTGAGCGTGGATGAAGTGGTGAACTGGACCGGCCATCCGGTCGGCGGCGTGTGCCCGTTCGGGCTGGAAAATCCGCTGACCGTCTATTGCGATGTGTCGCTGCGCAGTTTCGATGAAGTGTTACCTGCGGCCGGTTCGATTCACAGCGCGGTGCGCATTTCGCCGCAGCGCATGGCTGAACTCACGGCGGCGAAATGGATTGACGTCTGCGAGGCGCGTTAACGCGTCTCTTTCGCCACCGCCCCGGATATTTCGATGCCGCGCGTCTCGCGGCCAAACGCCACGAACACGCAAATTAGTACCGCCACCGTGCCGGCGACAATCACCATGCCCAGCCCGTAGTTACCGCCGTGGGCTTCGGCGATGCGTGACTGCAGCGTGGCGTTGACCGAAGCAATTAAATTCCCCAGCTGGTAAACGAAGCCCGGCAGTACCGCACGCGCATTGGCCGGCACCAGCTCGGTCAGGTAGGTCGGCACCACGCCCCATGCGCCCTGCACCATAAACTGCATCAGGAACGCGCCGATACCAATCGCCCAGGAACCGCTGGAGAACGCCCACAGCGGCAGCACCGGCAGCGCCAGAAACGACGCCAGCATGATGGCTTTTTTACGCCCGATACGCTCGGACAGCGAGCCGAACGTAATGCCGCCGAGCATCGCCGCGATGTTATAGCCGATGGCGATAATACTCACCGTGTGGGCGTCAAACTGATGCTGCACTTTCAGGAACGTCGGGTAGAGATCCTGCGTGCCGTGGCTGAAGAAGTTAAAACAGGCCATCAGCAGCACCATGTAAATACAGATTTTCCAGTGCTGGCGGATGATGGGCAGCAGCGCGTGATTTTCTTTACGCTCGCGTGCCGCCAGCCATACCGGCGATTCCGGCACTTTAAAATAGATAAACGGCAGCAGCAGAATCGGCAGCGCGCCAATCAGGAACATGCCGCGCCAGCCCACCTGTTCGAAGAACAGGCCAAACACTATCGACGCCAGCAGATAGCCGCACGGATAACCAGCCTGGAAGATGCCGGACATCAGGCCGCGCGAACGGTCGGGAATGGTTTCCATCGCCAGCGAAGACGCCACGCCCCAGATGCCGCCCATCGCCACGCCGTAAATTACGCGGAAGGTCAGGAAGGCAGCAAAGCTGGGTGACCATGCCGACAGCAACTCAAACAGCGAAAACAGCACGATGTTGAGCATCAGGATCGGCCGGCGGCCATATTTTTCCGCCAGCCGGCCAAAGATCAATGCGCCTACCGGCCGTACGGCCAGCGTCAGCATAATGGCAATGGAAACATCGGAGACGCTGGTGTTGAAGTAGCGCGCAAGATCGCTGAGCACAAACACCAGAATAAAGAAGTCGAACGCATCCAGCGTCCAGCTGGCGAAACTGGCGAAAGCCACGTTGCGCTGGGTCGCAGTCCAGTTAAACATAAGGGTATCCTGTCTGATTGCTTCCGGCTCGCGGCCAGATTTTTATTGGAACGTTATCCAGCGAATGGTTGCACTGGTTATTATTGTGTTAACCATTTGTATATAGCATGTCAGAAAGGCGCCGCGCGGCGGGGAATTGTCAGCGAGTGATTCGCGATGTAAGGAAGCGTGTCGGCAGGAAAGCGGCGCACGGTACTCCGGCCGGGAGACCGCGCGCCGCGGCAAAATCTCAGCGCTTCAATCCGTTGAACGTCTGCTCAATCACTTCCAGCAGCAGCGGATTGTTTACGTTCTGCATCACATGCACCAGTGCGCCCGCGTCCGCCGGCACGCCGACGTCCAGCCGCAGCGGCGTGCGATAGCGCCAGGTCTTGCCGCGCGTGGCACCGGGACGCAGCTCAATATCGACGTGATAATCCACGCCGTCCGCCACGCGCTGGTTGAGCAGCCAGGCAATGACCAGCGCATCGTGGATCCAGCAGCCCGGCAGATGGCGGGTGCGGATGGAGTAATCAATCCACGGTCGCAGCGTTTCACGCACAAACTGCGGCAGTGGATGATCGCAGGCGGTCAGGCGCGTGAGATCCTGATGGGTCAGCAGCGTCTGCGTGGTGGCATCCATCGGCACCAGCGTGATGGTGGCGCCGCTGTGCAGCACCTGATGCGCCGCTTCCGGATCGAGGCCAAAATTGGTGTCTTTGATGTAGTCATCCAGCGCAAATACGCCGCCCATGATGACGATCTCCGCTACGGAATCCGCCATCTGCGGATAGCGCTGCAGCGCCTGCGCCACGTTGGTCAGCGGGCCGATCGCCACCAGCGTAAACTCGCCGGGATTGTCACAAATCAGCTGGCCCATCACGCCCGCCGCATCGTTGCCGTCCGCTGACACCGTCTGCGGCTGACGCACGCCGCGCCACAGTTCGCCCTGCGCCGGGTCGGCGACGTTATCCAGCCGCGCGCGCCACGGCGCCGGATCTTCGCGCAGCGCCTGCAGCGCGCCCTGCACCACCGGAATGTTCAGTCCGAGCCGCTGCAGCAGATCTTTAGCCACCCGCGCTCCCACCGCGCTCGGTGTGTTGCCGCTCACGGTGGTGATCAGCTCAACGGCCAGCGCGCGTGACGCCAGCGCTAAGGCCAGCGCCAGCCCGTCATCGGTGTTAGCGCCAGCAATACCATTCCCCGGATCACAATCAATAATTAGTCTTTTCATAATGTTATATATTTATTTTTGTTGAGATAGCTGGCAGCCACAGGACTCACCGATCTCCAGATGGTGAGGAAATTCGGCCAGCTGCGCCTCGCCATGACCGTTTTTCAGCATGGCGATGGCGCTGCGTGCCATTTCGCGCAGCGGCTGGCGCACGGTGGTGAGCGTGGGCACATGAAAGGCCGACTGCTCGGTACCGTTGAAACACACCAGGGCGACATCGTGCGGCACGCGCAGGCCATGTTCGGACAGCGCGCGGATACAGCCAATCGCCTGCCCTTCGTTACTGGTAAACAGCGCGCGCGGCACCCGGCCGCTGGCAATCATGCGCTGCCCGGCGTCGTAACCGCCCTGGCGCGAATAGCCGGCCGGAAAAATCAGCGCTTCATCTATCGTCAGCCCGTGCTGCGCCATGGCGTCGCGCCAGCCCTGAATACGATCCTGCGCGTTAAGCATCTCACGCGGACCGCTGATCATGCCGACCTGCTGATAGCCGTGGCTGAGCAGATGCGCCGTGACCTGGCGCGCCGCTTCACGTTCGTTCACGCACAGCATGCTGACGCCGGGGCGCGGTTCGATGCGGTCCAGCATCACCAGCGGCGTTCCGCTCGCCTGGATGACATCAATATAGGGATGGCGATCGACGCTGGTGTAAAACAGGCCATCAACCTGACGATTCAGCAAACCCTGAATCAGCTCCAGCTCGCGCTGGCGGTCGTCGCCGGCATCGCCCAGCAGCATCACGTGGCCGTGGTTCAGCGACTCCTGCAGCAGCACGTGCGCCATTGAGGCGACAAACGGGTTTGCGATATTTGGCACGATCAGGCCAAAGGTTTTGGTACTGCCGGAGGCCAGTGCGCGCGCCACCGCATTCGGGCGATAGCCGGTTTGCTGGATGGCAGCCAGCACGCGCTGACGCGTGGCTTCGGCCACCGGACGCGGTCCGTTGTTGATCACATAGCTGACCACCGCCACCGAGGTTCCGGCGGCTTTGGCGACGTCACTGCGTGTCACATTTCCGGTTGGGGATTTCGCCAATATTGCCTCTGCGTTAATGCCGCTGGCCGGAAATACCGGCCAGCGTAATCAAAGAATGTTGCACGATCCTGCGCGTCAGATAGCATCCTCCGGCAGATTCAGATCGCGTCCGCGCGTTTCCGGTGCCACAAAGGTGGTGAGGAAACCGATGGTCGCCATGGCCGAGAAGTACACGGCAATTGGCAACCAGTGGCCGGTAAACGACAGCAGCGCCGCCGCCACCAGCGGTGCGGTGCCTCCTGAAAGGATAGACCCCAGCTCTTTGGCAACCGCCATTTTGGTGTAACGGTGTTTAACGCCAAACATCTCCACGCCCCACGCCGCCTGCACGCCAAAGATGCCCAGCGACGCCAGCGCCATGCCCACTACAATCACCGGAATCACGATGGCCGGCTCGCGGCTGTCCATCAGGCTAAAGGCGGGCCAGGCGTAAACCATCAGTAACAGGCAGAAGCCGCGATAGGTGATGCGTCGGCCAAAGCGGTCTGACAGCCAGCCGGCAAACGGGATGATCAGGAAACCGAGCAGCGAGGCGATGAACACCGCGGTGGTCGGCACCGATTTGTCCAGCATCAGCACTTTGGCGACGTAGCCGACGATAAAGCCCTGTGCCAGATAGGACGGGCCGTTCTCACCGATGCGCAGGCCCACCATGGTCCAGAAGGCGCGGCTGCGCTGCCAGAAGCTGCGGCTGTCGGGTTGCGTCGCGCTTTGCGCCAGCGTTTCATGGCGCTGCGCCTGCAGTTCCGCCTGCTGACGCTCAAACACCGGCGTTTCACGCAGATGACGGCGAATCCACAGCGCGACCGCAGCAATCAGCACGCTGCTGAGGAACGGAATTCGCCAGCCCCAGTCGAGCAGCGTGGCTTTATCCATCTGAATCACCGCCAGCCACACCAGCGACGCAATCAGCGTGCCGCTGTTGGAACCAAGCGCAATCACCGACGACACCAGGCCACGGCGCTCAACCGGCGCGTATTCACCCAGCATCACCGTGCCGCCCGAGAGCTCAGCGCCGGCGCCCAGCCCCTGCGTGAAACGCAGCAGCACCAGGCAGGCCGGCGCCCACAGGCCAATCGTTGCATAGGAAGGAATCAGGCCGATCAGCGTGGTCGAAGCGCCCATCAGAATGATGGTGCTGATCATCACCACCTTGCGGCCCTTGCGATCGCCAATCCAGCCAAACAGCAGCGCCCCGATCGGGCGTGCAATAAAGCCGACCGACCAGGTGGCAAAGCTGGAGAGCAGCGCCATCGCCGGGGTGGCTTCGGGGAAGAACACATCGCCAAAAATGATGCCGGCAGCGAGGCCATACAGGGCGAAATCCGCGTATTCCATCGCGGTGCCCAGCCAGCAGGAGAAGGTGGCGCGCCAGAAATCTTTGCGCCCGGAGGTGGTTTCCAGCCGCGCATCGGCGGCGGAAGCATGTGAACCTTGTTGCGTAACGGAGTGATGTACCGTCATAACCATTTCCCTGAAAGAGGTGAAAACAGTAAACGCCCATCCGTGGGTCGGTTCCCTGGCAACAAGCGGAACTCCCCGGTGGCGACGTTCAGTAGGCAAACCTGGATGAAAGGTCAGTAAAGAATTCCCTGGTGTTGGAATTCATCTATTTGCCTGATTTCGCCGATGTTTTTTTCATCGATCGCATTAGCACGGCAAATGTAACTGGGTCATCTCAAGGCCAACTTCGTCTCTGTCACCGTGAGTTGTCACTGTGAAGACAGTCTATCTACGCGCGTAGATAAATCAAGTGATCAACAGGAAAATAATTAACTTATCTTCACAATGGTGCAGGAGAAAAAGATAAAAACGGCGTTAATTCATGACATTACATTACAGCCAGCGTCATTAAAAAATCCACGCACGCTGCGTGATTAACGACTATTGCTTATCATTGGCAAAAACGGCGACCAAACTTTCACCGCGCCGTTTTCGCACATTTCAGTTAAGTTTTGATGACACCCGGGCATTATTCTTAAAACCGCCCGGGCCGCGCGAAATCCTGCGCGCCTGCAGTAGACTGGATGACCTTCACTCAGGAGCATTATGACCATTATCCTCATGCGACACGGCAAGCCAGACCATCCGGTAAGCGGGCGCTTTACGGCGCGGGCGCTGGCGGACTGGTGTGAAGGCTACGACCAGGCAGTGATTTGTGATGCGCCGCCGCCGCGCAGTATGGCGATTGCGCGCATGGCCAGCGTGATTGCCTGCAGCCCGTTGCCGCGCGCGCGTTCGTCGCTGGCGCGGCTCGGTCTGCAGGCGCAGGACGTGGATGAGGTGTTCAGTGAAGTGGCGATGCCGCAGCTGCCGTTTGCGCGACTGCATCTGCCGCTGACGCTGTGGCTGGCGCTGCTGCGCCTGCTATGGCTGTGCGGTTACGCCGGGCGCGTGGAATCAGTGCAGCATGCCCGGCAGCGCGCGCAGCGGGCGGCAGACAAACTGATTGCCCTGTCGCAACAGGGCACGGTGCTGCTGGTGGGCCACGGTATTATGAACAAACTGATTGCGCGCCAACTGCGCAAGCGCGGCTGGCAGGCAGAAAAACACGCCAGCAGCCGTCACTGGAGCAGCGCGATTTATCACCGGCCGTTTATTTGATGGCGGCCGTCGTACTCAGGACGACAGCTGAAAGTAGCTCAGAACTTCGCAGCCGGTGCCAGCCTGCGGCGTGGCGATGACCTTCATCTGCGTCAGATCGATCAGGCTAAGCGAACCGTCACCCTGATTAGCGATCAGCAGGCTGCGGTTATCGGCGCTAAAACAGCCATCCATCGGCTGATTGCCGACCGCAACGTCACCCAACGGATTAAGCAAGTCGTCAAACAGCGTCACCACTCCTTCCCCGTCGCCAATCGCCACCAGCCGCTCACCGCTGGCGCTGAAGCGCACCACCTGGCACGGCTGCTGATGGCCAGGCAGCGTGATGCGCTGGCGGATACGATGGCTCTGACGATCCACCACATACAGCAATGGCGCGTCTGCCGCGCTGGCCACCAGGTAAGGGTGCTTTGGCGAGGCGGCAATGCCGGCAATCGGTCCCGGCAGCAGGATGTTGTCAATGATGCGCCCTTCCGCCTCGCACAGATCCACCACCGTGATGCTGGCGTCCTCTTCGTTTTCGGTAAACAGCTTGCGGCCGCTGGGCGACAGCGTCAGCCGGTGCGCGTTGTGCGACGGCAGCCGGATGGTTTTCTCCAGCGTGTCGCTGTGCGGATCGATCACCGCCACCGCGGCACTGTGTTCACAGCACAGATACACTTTGCCATCGCGTCCCAGCTGGCCGCTGTGCGGCGCCTTGAGCGGTGACAAATCGATAAAACCGCGAATCTGCCGCCGGCGCAAATCGATAATCGCCACCTTGTGCCCCGGATGCGGATTGTCGCCGTGGACGCCATCACCGTAGATCGGCACATACGCCTTCTCCAGCGCGGGCAGCATCAGCAGCTCATGCGGTCGCGGCGGTAAGGCATTCAGCTCCTGCTCAACGGCGAAGCTATCGGGATTGAGAAACAGCACGCGGTTGCCCTGCTTATCAACCGCCAGTAACCCACGCTTGTGTGGCTGCATAGTGCCTCCTTTTTTTCGTTGCCTGCTCTAAGCGTAGCTAACCTGCTTCCGCGTTGGGCAAGCAGCGGCGAGGCCAGAGGAAAATACAGCGCGGTTAACGGACCGCCGATCGCTCATTTTTATTCCGCGCCGCGGCCTGCGCCTGCAGGAGGTTATTATATTAGGAATAATCTTAATCGGTTAAAAATAAAAAACGCCGTACCTCATCATTTTATTGATACCTCTTTTTAGCCATCCCGGATCCCGGCGTTTCCGGTAAATCTGAAAGCGAAAAAAATTCGTAGCCTTGCCGCTGCGGATCGATTATTAAGCAAGGGTAGTCTTTTTACACACAGCCGTCAGGACACATAAGCGCGCTCAAGCCGCCAGCATCAGGGAATCCTTGCTCCCCATAATCACAATAATCAGGTGCATCATGACAAAAAAACGTCTCCAGCCAGCCCTTACGCTCTGGCAACACTGGCAGAGAATCGCCTTCACCGTCCAGACATTACTGCAGAAAAAACAGCATACTGCGCTCTGCGCGCCGGAATATGATCCCAGCGAAGAGGACAATATCGTGTTGCTTTCGGGTGAGAAAGCGCTGCCGGAAATACCCAAAAAAATCTGGATGTACTGGGACAATGAATATTTACCGAAATCGATGGCGTTAAATATCCAGCAGCTGCGTCAGGATAATCCCGACCATCAGGTGTATGTATTAAACCGTTTAACGCTTAAAGAAGTCCTGCCGGATTTTATTTTTACCTCGACACAATTAAGCGAGCAGCAAAAAAGTGAAGTCATTCGCCTCGAATTATTATTACGCTACGGCGGTATTGCGATTGACTGCAGCACGCTGTTATTTGAAGACCTGAGCTGGGTGCACCGTGCGCATCAGGAACGCCGCATGGATGTGATTGGCTATTACCGCGAAATTGCCACCGTCAACTATCTGGCACCGGTGATTGAAAACTGGTTTCTCGCCGCTGCGCCCAATAATCCTTTTATTCGCGAGTGGCAAAAACAGTACGCGCCGATCAAGCATCTGGGGGCGCACAACTATTTTAATGAGCTGGCAAAGCGCGATGATTTTGCCCTGCTGACGCAGAAAATCGCCGAGCCGGCACAGCAGCTGGGTTCGCTGGCGCAGCAGGCGGCGATGCGCGAACATCGCCGCGTGAACCTGTATCTGCGTAAATGTGAGGCCAACGCGTATTACTATCAGCGGCTGAACAACTGGCAAAGTGACGCCTTTGCGCACACGGTGCTATTTCATCAGCGCCCGCATACGCCGCCGCCGGTGATCAAGCTGAGCGGCATTGAGCAGCTACATCTCGACTTCAATCTGCGTCTCGGTAACTATAACCGCCGCAGCCTGCTGGGGGCGATGATGCAGCCCAGCGCACCGCTCAGCGCGCCGCTGGCCTCACCCATCAACAAAGCGCGTGCGTAGCCAGTGGATAAAGGTGGTGACGGCACGCGGTACCTGCGCTGCGTAAGGCCGCACCACCCACAGGCGGTCGGCAAAGGCATCGACCGCCTGCCACTCCGGCAGCACCTGCTGCAGCGTGCCGCTGGCCAGCGCCGCGCTGGCGCTGAAGTCCGGCAGCATAGCAATGCCCAGCCCCTGCAGCGCAGCGTCACGAATCGACTCGCTGTTATTAGTGGCGAAATTACCCTGAATCTTCACCTGCACCGTTTCGCTGTCATCGCTGTGCAGACGAAAGCGCCACTGCGGCGACTCCAGCCCGCGCGGATAATAGAGGCAGTTATGCTGCTTCAGCGCCTGCGGCGTATCTGGCGTGCCGTGACGGGCCAGATAATCCGGCGCGGCCACCAGCAGCGTGCGCGTTTCACACAGCGGCAGCGCGACGTGCGTTTCCGGCAGCTGCTGGCTGTGGCGAATGGCGAGATCAAATCCTTCGCTGCCCAGCGACACCAGCCGATCGCTGACGTTGAGCTGCAACCGCACCTGCGGGTAGTCGCGCAGAAAGTCGCCGATAATCGGCACCAGCTGCTGCCGGGCAAACGCCACCGGCGCGCTGATGCGCACCAGACCGCGCACCGGCCCGGCTTCGTCACGCACGCTAAAGAAGCTCTGCGCGATGCGCGCAAACGGCTCGCGCAGGTCGTCCACCAGCTTTTCACCGGCCGACGTCAGCCGCACGCTGCGCGTGGTGCGCTGCACCAGCGCCACGCCCGCCATCTGCTCCAGTTCTTTGATTTTCTGGCTCATCGCCGCTTTACTGACATCCAGGCGTTCAGCCGCGCGGGTAAAACTGCCCTGTTCCGCCAGCACCGTCAGCCAGTGCAAATGCACCCAGAGTGCATCGGTTTTAATTTCTTTCATCAGAATTGTTCAAAATAATAAATAATCATTTTAATCAGCGCGCTTTTTCTTTCCGGCAGCAAGCGGCAGCATAGCGTTTCATCCTACTCTTTCCGCGTGGGCAAAAACGAGGATTTATTGATGCCGTTACTGACTTTTGATGTAATTCAGGGCCGTTCTGAAGCAGAGATTCGCACCTTACTCGACGCCGCGCATCGCGCGGTACTCACGGCATTTAAGGTTCCGGCGCGCGATCGTTACCAGATTGTTCATGAAAACAAGCGTTATCAGATGGTCTTTCAGGATACCGGGCTGGGCTTTACGCGCAGCGACAATCTGGTGATGGTGCGCGTGTACACCAGCCCAAGAAGTGAAGAACAGAAAACGCACTTCATGGCAGAGTTAGCGCGCGAGTTGCGGGAGAATTGTGGCGTGCAGGGCAACGATCTGATGATCAGTTTTATCACCAACAGCAAAGGTGACTGGAGCTTTGCCGACGGCGAAGCGCAGTATCTCACCGGTAAGCTGTAACACCCGCGCCCGCCCTGGCTGGCAGCAGCGCGCCGGTTGCTGCCAGACTAAATCAGACTCCGCCTAAACCCGCCTTAAACGATTCGCAATGCATCGCACAAATCTGGTTGGATGTGTTGCAGCCCTGTGACAGCCAATATAGATTGACGCAAAACCCCCGCAGAGGGCCGCAGACGCAGGTAACGCGTTCTTATTACTTAATGTGAGGATCTGCCGTTGGAGTTGCTTTCAATAGTGCTCTTTTTGGCTGCGATCGCAGTCTATTCGTATAAAGCCGGGCGAAATAAATTCTGGTTTATCCTGATCTTGCTGCTGCTCACCCTGTTCATCGTGCTCAACGCCACGCTGTATGCCAGCAACTATTTTACCGGCGATGGCATCAACGATGCGGTGCTCTATACCCTGACCAACAGCCTGACCGGCGCGGGCGTGAGCAAATATGTGGTACCGGCGCTTGGCTTGATCATCGGCCTGTTTTTACTGTTTTGTTTTCTCTCCTGGGTGCTGCGCCGGCATAAACGTCCGCATCATCTCGGCTGGAGCCTGCTGGCGATCGCCTGTGCTGCCGGCTCGGTGCAAACCACGCCGGCATTTCGCCAGGTAAAAGAGCTGATCGCTTCTCACGCGCGTCAGGCCGATTCGGATTTCGAAACCTATTACAAAACGCCGAACAAGCAGATTAACGCGCCGAAGCTCAACCTGGTGTATATCTACGGCGAAAGCCTTGAGCGCACCTACTTCGATCAGCAGGCGTTTCCTGGCCTGGCACCGGAGCTGAGCCGCGAAAAAGATCACAGCATTGACTTCAGCAACACCGAGCAACTGCCCGGCACCGATTACACTATCGCCGGCATGGTGGCGTCGCAGTGCGGAATTCCGCTGTTTGCGCCGTTCGACGGCAACGCCTCGGCTTCGCTTTCCAGCTTCTATCCGCAAAATATCTGCCTCGGCGATATCCTCAAACACTCCGGCTATGAGAACTGGTTTATTCAGGGCGCAGACCTGCGCTTTGCCGGTAAAGACACTTTTTTGCTGTCACACGGTTTTGACGCCGCCAATATGTACGGCTCGCAGGAGCTGAAGAGCCGCGTCGCCGACCCCAGTTACCGTAACAACTGGGGCTTTTACGACGATACGGTGATGGATGAAGTGTTTGAAAAGTATGAGGAGCTGTCGCGTCAGCAGAAACGCTTTGCGCTGTTTACGCTCACCGTGGACACCCACCATCCGGACGGCTTTATTTCGCGCAGCTGTCAGCGCAAAAGTTACAGCTATGATGGTAAACCCAACCAGTCGTTTAGCGCGGTGGCCTGTTCCCAGGAGCACGTGGCGCGCCTGATTGCCCGCATCAAAGCCTCGCCGTGGTTTAAAAACACCGTGATTGTGGTGAGTTCCGATCATCTGGCGATGAATAACACGGCGCATCAGTATCTGATCAAGCAGCCGCGCCGCGATCTGTTTATGGTGATCCGTGGCGATCAGCCGCAGGCCGAGGTGCTGGACGGTAAGCGCAGCACGCTGGATAACGGCGCCACGGTGCTGGATATTCTCGGCGGTGATAACGCGATTGGCCTTGGCCGCAGCGGGCTGTCTTCGGCCTCGCTCTCCAGCCAGTTCGATGACATGGCGAAGAAGGTCACGGCGTGGAAAGCCGATATCATTCAGCTGTGGAATTTCCCCAGCCAGATGAAGACGTTCACCATCGACCAGCCCAAAAATACCTTTAGCTTCTCGGGCGCGACGTTCAGGCTGCCGATCCTGTTCCGCGTATCCGATCATCAGGTAGAGCCGCTGCCGGAAGGCGAATACGCCGCGCCGCTACGCTTCCAGCTGGCCGATTTTGCCGCCAGCGATAAGTTTGTCTGGGTCGATCGCTGCTTCAAAATGGGCCGGCTGTGGCAGCCGGCGCTGGCGCTGTCGACCGATCTCTGTCTGGCGATGGGCCAGACCGGCGGACAACCCACGGTGACGCGCATCGACCAGCCGGTGTGGCAGGGCAAAGCGCAGTTCCCGCAGGTGAAAGTCAGCGCGGCGACCTATCAGCTCAACGAACAGCAAATGCGCATCGAGGATAATGCCATTCGCTACCAGGCGGACAGCTTCCTGCTGACCGTGCCGGGCGCGCCGGCCAGCGTGAAGCGCTTTAGCGGTATTTCACGGCCGGAAAGCTGGGGACGCTGGTCGAACGCCAACCTCGCGCCGGAGGTGAACATTGAATATGTCGATCCGTTGCCGGCGCGTTTTGACGTAGTGATCACCGCACGCGCCTATGGGGCTAACGCCCATCGACCGATTCCGGTGCGCGTCGGCGATCAAGTGCAGCAGCTCAATCTGGGTGACGCGTTCTCCACGCAAACGCTGCATTTCACCAACCCCGGCGCCAGCCGCAACCTGATCATCACGCCGCCAGAACCACAGCTGTCTAATCTCGGCAACATCACCGGTCAGGATCCACGCAAACTCGGTATCGGCATGGCGGAGATAAAAATAATTCCGCAGCCCGAAAAGTGATAAAAATGCGTGCCAGACCAGGGCCTGCCAGCGTGCAGGCCCTTTTTATTGCCGCTTAGCGTTACTCATTGTACGAATTGATATTTTTCGAGACGTCGCGCAAAATCCACATCATCACATGGTGCAACTATCACCACCTGGATAACCTTGCAGGCAACAGGAAAGGCGACCAGGAGCAACAGGGATGATACCGACGATGATGAACACCCATAAGGCATTCAAAGCGCTGCAGCAGGCGGGCGTGGCCGATCACCAGGCCGAAGTGATGGTCGACATTTTTGCCGAAATGCAGCAGGAAAACAGCCTGACTAAAACGCACCTTTCGCAGGCCATGGAAGGCGTGATGCGGGCAAATCACGCCACCGCGCAACGTGTCGATAAACTGGCACAGAGCCTCAGGCATTTTGAAAATGAGGTCCGCCATACGTTTAAAGCCATTGAGCTACGGTTTGATAACGTCGATGAGCAATTCCGGAAAATTGATCAACGATTCAAAAAAGTGGATGAGCAATTCAGGCTAATCGATCAACGCTTTGAAAAAGTAGATGCACAATTCAGAGAAATCGATAAACGCTTTGAAAAGGTAGATGCGCAATTCAGGACAATCGCTCAACGTTTTGAGCAAATCGATGAACAATTCAGGAAAATCGATCAGCGTTTTGAACAAATCGATGAGCGATTCAGGCAAATTGATAAACGCTTTGAAAAAGTGGATGAGCGTCTGCTGGATCTCGACCATCGCATGCAGCTCGGTTTCAATGAGCTCAAACGCGATAATCTCTGGCATCGGCGGCTGATGATGGCGATGGCCAGTGCCTTTGTGTTGTCAGCCGCCAAATATATTTTTGCCGGTTAGCCGGGCAGCCAGCCCGGCGCGCGCGTCAGGCCTGACGTAATGTCTCCAGCCTGGCGCGTTGTTGCCCGCGAGCGTCGAAATTGTCTGCCGCCAGCCAGCGCTCAAATCCCAGCTTCACCTGCGGCCATTCGCTGTCGATGATAGAGAACCAGGCGGTATCCCGGCTGCGATTTTTATACACCACCACCTGACGAAACGTGCCTTCATAACGGAAGCCCAGCCGCAGTGCGGCGTTGTACGACGGCTGGTTACAGCTGTCGCATTTCCACTCGTAGCGACGATAGCCGAGTTGTTCGAAGGCGTAACGCATCAGCAGATAGTGGGCTTCGGTGGCCATGCGGGTTTGCTTCAGCAGCGGAGAGAACACCACAAAGCCGACTTCCATCACACCGTGCTGCGGTTCAATGCGCATCAGCGCCAGCGAGCCGACCGCCTGCCCGCTTTGCCGGTCAATCACCGCGAAGTGCAGGTAATCCGGACTCTGCTGGCACTGCTGCGCAAACGCCAGATAAGACGCTTCATCGTCAAAGCGCCCGACCGGCAGCCAGGTCCAGTCGCGGTCATCTTCCGCCAGCGCATAAGCCGCATACAGCTCGCGACCGTGACGTGCGGCATCCAGCGGCTCCAGCCGGCAATATTGTCCGGTGAAAATCTGCCCCTGCGGCAGCGGGCGCGGCTGCCACGCCTCCAGCGCCGGGCCGATGGGTTGTCCATAACGATTGGTCTGCGGTGACATACGGCGATTCCTTCTGTGTGAGAGTGACAGCGTGCAGCGTGCCACTTTGCTGGTTCAGGAAAAAGCGCCACAATGTGATAAATCGATAGATCCACGGAGGCGCCGATGCGCGCACTAAACCGGCATTCGCTGCTGCTGGCACCGCTAGAGGCCGACGGCAGCCTGACACTGCAACAGCAGCTGTATCAGCGGCTGCGCCAGGCGATACTGAATGGTCAGCTGGCGGCGGGCACACGCCTGCCGGCGACCCGCCAGCTGGCGGCTGAACTGCAGGTGTCGCGCAATACGGTGATCGCCGTCTGGTCACAGCTACAGGCGGAAGGATTTATCCTCAGCGACCGCCAGGGAAGCCGCGTCAGCCGGCTGGCGCACACGCCGCTGCCCGCGCAGGCGTCCGACGACAGCACCGACTGGCCGGTTTCCGCGCGCGCTGCCGGGTTGCACTCGCTGCATCGCCTCTCCAGTCAGGAGCTGGCGCTGCGCCCGAGCACGCCGGCGCTGGCGCATTTCCCGCTGGCGCAGTGGCGTCGCGCACTCAATCAAACCGCGCAGCAGGCACAGCTGCTGGGCTACGGCGATCCGCTGGGTGAGCTGGCGCTGCGTGAGGCGCTGGCGCAGCATCTGGCGCTGGCGCGCGGCGTGCGCTGTGCGCCGCAGCAGATTGTGATTACCGAAGGCGCGCAGCAGGCGCTGACGCTGTGCGTCGCGCTGCTCACCAATCGTGGTGACACCGGCTGGGTGGAGGAGCCGGGCTATCGCGGCGCCAAAGCGGCGATGCGCCTCGGTGATCTGCAGATCGAGCCGATTGCGGTGGATGCGCAGGGACTGGCACCGACAGCGCAGGACTGGCAGCAGCGCCCGCCGCGGCTGATTTACACCACGCCAACGCATCAGTATCCCACCGGCGCGATCATGAGCGCCGCGCGCCGGCTGGCGCTGCTGGCGGCGGCACAGCGGCATCAGGCGTGGATTATCGAAGATGATTACGACAGCGATTTTCGCTACAGCGGCGAGCCCATCGCCGCGATGCAGGGCATGGCGCAGCCGACGCCGGTGATTTACATCGGCTCCTTCAGCAAAACCCTGTTTCCGGCGCTGCGCATCGGCTACATGGTACTGCCCGCCCCGCTGCTGCCGCGGCTGCGGCCGGCCTTGCATGAGCTGTTACGCGGCGGTAACCGGCCGGAACAGCAGGCGCTGGCGCTGTTTTTACGCAGCGGGGATTTCAATCGCCACCTGAGCAAAATGCGCCGCCTGTATCGTCAGCGGCAGGCCACGCTGCGGGCTGCGCTACAGGAGACATTTGGTACTCAGGTGCCGCTGCTGGGCGGTGAATGCGGTATGCATCTGGTGTTGCCGCTGGCGGATACGGTGGATGATGTGGCGCTGACGGCGCAGCTGTTTCGCCATGGCTATGCGCCTGGCGCGCTGTCCGGCTTTTATCTGGGCGAGCAAAAACAGCAGGGACTGGTGCTGGGATACGGTAATACCAGCACCAGTCAGATAATGGCAGGCGTGGCGCAGTTAGCGCGCCTGCTGCCGGGCATCAACCCTTGAAGAAAATGTCGCCGGATTTGCCCATCACGATCTTGCCGCTGTCGTCGGTGATCAGGATGTAGTTAGCGTTGATGTAAGCCCAGTGCGTGCCTTCCTGCGGTGCAGGCAGGTGGCGCGGCTGCCACTCAACGATGGTGTACTGCTTTTTACGGTACTCATCCGGCACGACGTCACCGACTTTATACTCTTTGTAATCGATGATGATAGTGTGCAGATCGTAATTATTGGCGGCGGATGGCGCTTCACCCGGACCGTTTTGTGACGGGCGAATCGGCGCGACATCGCCACTGGATTCTGCCGGTTCACTGCTGGCGGGCGCATCGCTGGTGGCCGCTGGCGCTGAGGCGTCCGGTGCGGTTTGCTGCACCTGTGGCGGCATCGGTACGCTATCGGTTTGCTCACCTTCTGCCAGTGCTGCTGGCGTCAGGCTTAAAGCGCCCAGAAAAATTCCTGCTGAAAGAAGGGTGACGTGTGTCCTGCGCATTGGTGATTTCCACTCTGGTTAATTATTTAACTGTCCCATTTACTGACAAGCGCCACGTGCGGAAGGTTCCCGCGCCGCGCTTTGCGCGTCAAATTTCGCTCCACAGCATACCTCAGGCGGCGCGCTTTGCTGAGCAGCAAAATTGCAAGCAACCGTGTTCAGCATCCGGCGATCTTTACGAGCCAAATCACGCAGCAGCGCAATGCCGAGATAGTTGCTCCAGTTGAAGGCGTTTTGCAGCACCACGATGGCATTGCCGTGGGCGCGATCGTAGCCAATAAAGCTGGCATAACCGCCAATATACCCCACCTGATAAGTGATCTGCTGCTGATCATAGGTATCGGTTACCCAGGCGATATTCTGCGCCTGGTTGCCATGCTGCTCATAAGGATAATTGACCTGCGCCAGCGCCTGACCGAGCGCGCCGTGCGCATCGCTGTGCAGATGCGCATCGAGGTAGCGAATCAGATCGCGCGCATTGCTGTACAGGCTGGCGGCCGCCACCATATTGCCGCGAAAGGCCCAGTCCGGCGTCAGCTGACCACGCGCGATCAGTTTCGGCTGATCGCCGGCGTGGCCCAGCGCGCGCCACGGATAGCCGCGCAGAGTTTGCGGATGGAAGCTGCTGCTGGTCATGCCGAGCGGACCAAACAGCTGATGCTGCGCCAGCGTTTCAATGTCCTGATGCAGGCGATGCTGCAGAATATAGCCCAGCAGCGCATAGCCGAGATTGGAGTACTGCGCCGCCGGGTGCGCGGGGGCGCTGAAATCGGCCAGATAACTCAGCACGGCATCGCTATCCAGATTGCCGTAAAAATTTTCGCCGCTGCGCAGGTAAGCCATAAATTTCAGGAACATCGGCAAATCCATATCCTGACGTGGCAGCCCTGAGGTGTGCGTGACCAGCTGCAGCAGCGTGATACGTTTTGCATCCTCACTCAGCGGCACGCCGCGCGGCAGTAGCGTGGCCAGCGTGTCGTTCCAGTGCAGCTCGCCGCGATCCACCAGCCCGATAATGACCTCTGCGGTAACGCCTTTACTCAGCGAGCCCAGTGCAAACAGCGTATCCGGCGTAATGGGATAACGCTGGCGCGCATCGGTGACGCCATAGCTGTAAAACTGCGGCGCGCCGCGCTGGTGAATAATGGCGATGCTGATGCCGGTCACCTGCTTTTGCTGCATGTAGTGGCGCACAATGTCATCGACGTTTTCATGGAAGGAGGCGTGGGAAAGATAGACGCGATCGCCCACCGGTGCGGACGTTTGCGACAGCGTTCCGCAGCCGCTGAGCAGCAGACACAGGGCTGACAGCCGCAGGTGCAACCAGGCGCGAGAAAGCGTCAGCCGCTGAAGTCTGACGAAGCGGGAAATAGCCATCAATTGATAAGTTATTTTTTATGTTATGCAGCAGGTGCCACTGGTGTTGGTGGCGAAATATACCACAGAACAGCGGGTGCGCCACCTGTCAGCCGCAGGTGGCGCCGGGCATTATTGATTAACCGGGATAACCGATCCTTTGTAGTGCTGGTTGATAAATTCAGCAGTTTGCTTTGATTCGAGATCTTTCGCTAACGCGAGAATGCGCGGGTCGCTGGCCAGCTTTGGCGTGGTGACCAGCACGTTGGCATACGGATTATCCTTTGCCTGTTCCAGCGCCAGCGCGTCTTTTGACGGCACCAGCCCGGCCTGCAGGGCATAGTTACCGTTAATAATCGCCAGCTGCGCATCATCCAGCGCGCGCGGCAGCTGCGGCGCTTCAACTTCAATGATCTTCAGATGATGCGGGTTGTCGCTAATGTCCGCCGTGGTCACCAGCGAACTGGCGCTGCGGCTTTTCAGTGTAATCAGGCCGTTGGCCTGCAGCAGATAGAGCGCGCGGCTCAGGTTAGTGACGTTGTTGGGCACCGCCACCTGCGCACCATCCGGCAGATCTTTCAGTGATTTCACTTTGTGCGAGTAAATCCCGAGTGGCTCAATATGCACGGTCGCTACCACGGCAAATTTTTCGCCCAGCGCTTTTTCCTGATCGCGCAGATAAGGCACATGCTGGAAATAGTTGGCATCAACATCGCCTCGCGCCAGCAGCTCGTTGGCGTTTAAATTGCCGTTAAGCTCGATCACCTTCAGGTCGAGCTGTTTGTCGGTTTGTTTGATGTAGTTGAGAATCTCACTGTGCGGCACCGGATCGGCGGCCACGCGCAGTGCCGCGGCGGACGCCACGCTGCTGAATAGGGCCATCAGGGCCAGTGACGCTATCATCGTTTTCTGCATGGGCTTTCCTTACGTTTCTTATGATTTCACTGTGCTTAATGCATCAGCGTAATAGCGCTGCGCCACATCGCGATGGGAACGCAGACGCCCTTTGAGGTAGTTCCAGCCCACTTCGCGCAGCAGCGGATTGTCAGGATCGCTGGTCGGGCCGTGGGCTTCTGCCGCCAGCTGTGGCGGCAGCTGATACAGCGGTACTTCGGCATCCAGCTGCGCACCGAGGAAAAAAGCGATCGACACGCGTTCACGATTAGCCGGCGGCGACACCACGCGGTGCACGGTGGCGCGCAGATACCCATTGCTGGCAATCTCCAGCAGTTCGCCGATGTTAACCACGAACGCGCCCGGCTTGGGCAGCGCATCCACCCAGTGACCGGGTGACACTTCCACCTGTAAACCGGGCTGATCGTCCTGCAGCAAAAAGGTGAGGAAGCCGGAGTCTTTGTGCGCGCCGACGCCCTGCTGGCTGGCTTCTGCTGCCTGACCGGGATAACGAATCAGCTTGATGTGCTCATTGGGCTGGGTGCCATACAGCGCGTCGAACGCATCCGGCGGCAGCGCCAGCGCTTTAGCAAAGGCCCGCAGCAGGCGCAGCGCGATGGCGGTCATCGCCTGCTGCCAGGCGTGCATCACCGGACGCAATTGCGGTAACGCCTCCGGCCATAAGTTAGGCCCCTGTAGCCGTTTCCACGCCGGATCGCCCGGCTGCAGCGTCAGCGCCGCGCGTTCGGCACCGATATCAAACTGTTCACGCTGATCGCGCTGGTCGCGGGTGTATTCCACGCCGGCGTGGTTGTAGCCGCGAAAATGCGGCGAGTGGATCATTGCCACGCGCTGCTTCTCCGCCTGCGGCAGGGCAAAAAACGCCCGCGTGATACTCTGCACGTTGTGCAGCAGTTGCGGGTTGATGCCGTGATTGACCAGATAGAAGAAACCGACGTCACGCGCGGTCTCGCGCAGCTGCGCCAGGTAAGCTGCCTGCTCTGCGTCCGGTAATTCCAGCAGGGCCAGATCCAGTACTGGCAGGGTATCCGCCATGATGTTGTCTCCTCGCTATCGGTAAATCCTGCGTTTACGCTGACATTCGCCGCCGTTTCCCGCCAATACTGTTGCGCGATAAGTTATGGCGATTCCTTTTTAGGCGCACTTCGGCTATCGATATGCAAAAAGCGGTAAATCAGGCGCGCTGCCGCTATAATCGCGCCCAGCAATTTTTGCCCACCAATGCACACCGCAGGAGACGCCGGATGAATCAGGGTCCGTTAACCGAAAAAGAGCTGAACTGGCTTGATGACATGCTGGAAAAATATGGCAACGAACACTCCGTGGTGGACACCGCCGAACTGGACGGCATGCTGACCGCCCTGCTCTCCGGCCCGAACGATATCGAACCGAGCGAATGGCTGGTGGCGATTTGGGGCGGTGAGAAGAAGATTCCTCAGTGGGCGAACGCGCGCGAAATGGACCGCTTCATGGCGCTGACCTTCCAGCACTTTAACGACATCGCCGAGCGGCTGGCGGAGTACCCGGAGCAGTTCGATCCGCTGTTCGGCGAGCAGGAGATGGAAGGCCAGCTGTTTACCGTGGTGGAAGACTGGTGCTACGGCTACATGCGCGGCGTGGCGCTCGATGCGGACTGGGCGCAGCTGCCGGCGGCACAGCAACCGGCGCTGCAGGCGATTGCGCTGCACGGCAGTGAAGCGCAGCTGGCGCAGCGTGAAGCCTTCACCCCGGACGCGTTTGAGGCCAGCATCGAGGCGATTCGTCCGGCGGCGCTGGAACTGCACGAATACTGGCAGGAACAGCGCATGGCGCAGCCCGATCCGGCCCCGCAGCTGCCGCATTTTGCCGGTGAAAAAACCGGCCGCAACGATCCCTGCCCGTGCGGCAGCGGCAAAAAGTTTAAGCAGTGCTGCCTGAATAAAGCCTGAGACGCTCACCTCAACGCAGGCCAGCGCTAAAACTGGCCTGCGCACCGCGTTATTTCCCGGACGCGAGAAACGCCATTACCGCCGCATTCAGCGGCGCGGGGCACTCTTCAGGTAACCAGTGACCGCAGCCAGGTAACACTTTGCCGGTGACCTGCGAGGCGTAGCGGCTGACCACCTGCTGCTCATAGGCACCCAGTCCGCCGTGACCGCCACCGCCAATCGCCAGCATCGGCACAGCAATTTTCTCGCGGGAGAGCTCTTTATTGTCCGCCACTCCCTGATTCAGCACCCGGTAATATTCAAAGGCGGCGTTCAGGCTGTGCGGTTTTGCATAGGATTTGCTGTAAAGATCGAGCAGCGCCGGGGTGAACACCGCTTTGTTGGCGGCATGTTCTTTGATGAAATGCTCGAAGAACAGGCGCTCTTTACCGGCGATCAGCTGTTCAGCGAGCTGTCCCTGCGCCGCAAAGAAGCTGAAGTGCCACACCAGGGATTCGCCTTCGGGCGTAAAGGCCGGGAACTGATAGATGCTCTCATCCGGGATCGGCGCTTCCATAAAGATGGCGCGGCGGATGCGGTCCTGATGTTTCACCAGCAGCGGATAGGTATTCCAGATGCCAATGTCGTGCGCCACCAGATCGAACTTTTTGCCGCCGGCGAACTGTTGTGCCAGCTGATAAAGCAGCGGCGCGACATCGGTGGCGCGATACGAATGCGGCACGTCAGACTGCCCCAGCCCCGGCAGATCCACCGCCACGACGGTGTGGTTTTTTGCCAGTTCCGGCATCAGCTGGTGCCACTCGTACCACGTCTGTCCGAAACCGTGCACCAGATACACCAGCGGTCCGCTGCCGCCCTTCACATAATGCAGGCGCACGCCATCCACAGTTTGATAGCTGCTGGTGAAACCGGCGGGCAGCGGGAATTCATCCGCGGCGGTGCTGGCGGCGGAAAACAGCGCGGCCGAGGCAAGCAGCAGGGTTAACAGTAATTTTTTGAACACGTGATTGATCTCCATTTTGTGATAATGCCATTTAAAACAGTGAATTAAATTTTCATGTACGCACGGCTGGTCAGTGACCTTGTACGCGCTGGTGCCGCGCGCCGGCCTGGAAACCGTGCTGACGCGCCTGCAGTGCGATGAGGAAGCCAACCGCCAGCAGCAACAGCAGCGCCAGCGGGAAGGACGCCACGCCCCAGTGAGTAAGCAACACGCCACCGGCCAGACCGCCGCCGGCAATCGCGCTGTTCCACACCACCACGTTCATCGACAACGCCACATCCGCGCCCTCGCCCGCCGCATCCGCCAGTGCCGTTTGCAGCAGCGTGGCCGCCCCGCCAAACGTCAGCCCCCACAGCGCCACGCCGACATAAACCAGCAGCGGCAAGCGCGCCAGCCAGATGAACAGCAGCGAGACCAGCGCAAACAGCGCCAGACTGCCGAGCACGGCGACGCGCAGGTGGTGATCGACGAGGCGACCGGCCAGGCCGATAGCCGCCAGCGCCGCGATGCCAAACACCAGCAGCACGCTGTCCACCTGCCCGGCGAGGCCCGCCTGGGTAACGAACGGCGCAATGTAGGTGTAGAGAATGTTGTGCGCCGTCATCCACGCCAGCACCACGCCCAGCACCGGGCGCACGCCTGGCGTCATGAACACCGTGCGCAGCGGCAGACGCTGATCGCTGCTTTGTCCCGGATAGTCAGGTACCCGCAGCAGCACCCAGCCGATCAGCAGCAGCGTCATCGCTGACATGATGCCGAACGCCGTGCGCCAGCCCACCGCCGTGCCCAGCCAGGTGCCGACGGGAACGCCCAGCGCCAGCGCAATCGGTGTGCCGACCATCGCCACGGCGAGCGCTTTGCCCTGCTGATGGACCGGCACCATGCGCCGCGCATAGCCAGCCAGCAGGCTCCAGGCGAGTCCCGCCGCTGCGCCGGCGAAAAAGCGCGCCACCAGCGTCAGTGCGAAGTGGGTCGAGAACGTGGTGATGGAGTTAAAAATCAGGAAGCCGACGATAGCCAGCAACAGCACGTTACGGCGGCGCCAGCCCTGGGTAGCGATGGTCAGCGGAATCGCCGCCAGCAGCGAGCCAAGCGCATAAACGGTTACGGTCTGCCCGGCCAGCGCGGTGGAAATGCCGAGGCCCGCCGCCATCTGCGGCAGCAGTCCGGCCGGTAAGGTTTCGGTGATGATGCAGATAAAACCGGTCATAGCCAGCGCCAGCAGCGCGCCCAGCGGTAGCGGCCGGGTTTTATCCGCGGCGGTATTCAAAGTCGTCACAATCAGCGTTCCCGATGTCATCAGCGTGCAGGTAAGGCGCGCGCCTGGTGTTGAAATTATATATACCGATCAGTATATAAATTGGCGAAGTGCGACAACCTGTTACGGTTCAGGAACAACCCTGCGGATACGCTATCCGCCGCCCGCCGGCACAAATATATACTGATCGATACATTAATTGACGCGCGAGACCGTTGTCAACGACTTATGTATCGATTAGTATTTAAGCATTAAGCTTAACGGAGCACTGAGATGGCCACTATGGGACGGCCGCGTACGTTCGATCGTGATGCGGCCATTGAACAGGCGATGAAGATTTTCTGGCAGCACGGCTATGAGTCGACATCGTTAACACAGCTGAAGGCGGGAATTGCCGGCGGTATTTCTGCACCGAGCTTTTACGCGGCTTTTGGCTCGAAGCAGGCGCTGTTTCAGGAGTGTGTGCAGCGTTATCTGTCGACTTACGCGCAGGTGGTGGAGCCGCTGTGGGATAACAGCCTGCCGCCCCGTACCGCAATGGAGACCGCGCTGCGGCGCTCGGCCAGCATGCAGTGTGAGTCCGGTCATCCGCTGGGATGTATGGTCGGCCTGGGCGTGATGAGTGCGCCTTCCGCCGAACACGCGGATGTCACCCAGCCGCTGGCGCGCTCACGCGCCCGCACGCTGGCAGGCATGACGGCCTGCGTGCAGCGCGGCATCGACAGCGGCGAACTGCGCGCCGACACCGATGCCGCCGCCCTCGCCATCGCCCTCGACGCTTTTCTGCTGGGCGTGTCGGTGCTGGTGCGCGATGGCGTCAACGGTGCGCAGATCGATACCGCCATCGCCCACGTCATGGCCGTGTGGGATGCGGCAAAATCCGGGACGGATTAAGCGCCCCAGCCGCCTGGCGACGCACGCTGAATATTACCCCGCCGGTTTGACTTCGGTGACCAGCGTTGGCAGTTGCCATGCGCCGCCGGCGCGGATGGCACGACACATACCGGTGGTGGCCTCGCTGCTCTGCAAGAACTGGCGGCCATCCCACACCCATGCAGCGGTGCTCCAGCAGTCACCAATGCCGCGCCCTTTCTGTGCTTCGCTGATCACGCCGTCGTGATAATCAGATCCGGAATCGGTGATCAGCTGCGGCGTGCCCTGCAGCGCGTTATCCAGCAGCCAGAAACCATAGCCTTCGTTGTAAGCCCCGCGCCAGCACAGCGCGGCAATCAGCACGTGCTGCGCATCCACCGGCGTCAGCGTAGGCGGTTCTGCGCCCTCTTCCGGCTGATCGTCGGACGGCGCGAGATTGTCACAGCTGTCGTCATCGGTCAGCGAGGCAATCAGCTTTGGCTTGACCTGCGCCAGTTCGTCCGGCGTCAGCGGGCGCGGCGCGGCTTTCAGCACATGGACCTGCTGAATCACCGGCATCGCCATTGCCGCCGGTACGCTGGCTTCCGGCTGGTTGCCTTTACGCACCAGCGCGCCCGGCGTGTTCAGCCGTCCCTGCGCCTCATCCATTTTCAACAGCGTGGCAAAGGCCCCGTTGCCGGAGAGCTCAAACGGCTCGGCCGCACCGCGAAACTCCACTCTGGCGCTGCCTTTGATGGCGGCGATCAGCGCCTGGGTCTGCGCGTCGCTTAGCGTCCACTCATCGTTCTCCGCTTTGCTGACTTCGCCCAGCGCGCGATCGTCAATCCACAGCGCCAGCGCATTCACCTGCTGCGCATCATCGTCGCCGGTATCGGCCAGCACCACGCGCCCGTGCGTCAGGCTGTCTGGCCCGCCGGCGCGTGTCAGCAGCACCGATCCGCCCGCGCCCTCTTCGGCGCTGTAGCCGGCGGCGCGGCAGGTCAGCGTATTATCACAAGCCAGCTCCCAGTCTTTATGGCTAAACGAGACGCCTTCGTCGGCCCACAACGGCGTGCTCAGGCTGGCGAACAGCGTCAGCGCCAGCAGCAATCGGCTTTTCATGCCATCTCTCCCTAATGGTAAAGGTGGCTAGTGTGATGATTTTTGCGGCGCGGGAGAAGTGAATTTTTTGCGGCGGGTCTTATTCCATCGCTGCCTGTGGTTGTGGCTGACGCGCCATCAGGCTCAGCGCCACCAGCATCGCCAGCGCCACGGCAATTGCGCCAGCGAGATACACCGAAGCCACGCCGCGGTGGGCGGCCAGCGCGCCCGCCAGCGGACTGGTGACTGCCAGCGCGATATCGAGAAACGCCACGTAAGCCCCCATCGCCAGGCTGCGGGTGTGCGGCGGCGCACGGCGCACCGCTTCCACGCCGAACGCCGGAAAGGCCAGCGAATAGCCAAAACCGGTCAGCGCCGCGCCGAGATAAACCAGCGTCGCGCTATCCGCGCCCCAAATCAGCAGCTGACCGCAGGCTTCAATCAGCACGCACACCAGCGCGACGCGCGCGCCGCCCAGCTTATCCGGCAAATGGGCAAAGAACAGGCGCGCCGCGATAAACGCCACGCCAAACGCGGTGAACGCCAGCGACGCGTTGCCCCAGGCCCTGGCCGCAAACAGCAGCGCGATAAACGCGGTGATCATGCCAAAGCCGACGCTGGCGAGCGCCAGACCCAGTCCCGGCCGCCACACCGCGCCCATGACTTTGTAGAACGGCGTGCGTTTGGTCGAGGTCGGCGCGACGGCGCGCACCTGGGTGATAAACATCAGCGGCAGCAGCGGTACCACGATGATCGCCATGGCGATGCCGGTGAAGTGCCAGCCGTGATAAATCGCCACGCCCAGCGGCGCACCCAGCGCCCAGGCCCCGTAAATCGCGATACCGATCCACGCCATCACTTTACCAGCATTGGCTGGTCCCACCAGCCCGAGTCCCCAGCCGAGCGCGCCGGTGGCCAGCAGGCTCTCGCCCAGCGCCAGCACCACACGCCCCAGCAGCAGGATGGCTACCGAGCTGGCAGGCCGATCAATGAACAGCAGCGAAATCAGGTAGATCACGCCGGAACTCGCCACCACCAACAGCCCGGCCAGCACCGCGCGTTTCGCGCCGCGCATATCGGCGAAGTTGCCCGCCCACGAACGCGTCAGCAGCGACGCGACAAACTGCGCGCCGATGACCGTGCCGATCGCCAGCGTATCCATGCCGAGATTCTGCTGCAGATGCAGCGGCAGCACCGGCAGCTGCATCCCCATGGTGAGAAAAGCGATAAACACCGCCAGCGTCACCGGCAGCAAGGTGATAAATACATTATTTTTCATCGATATAATCCAGAAAAACTGCCGCACGCAGCGGCAGCGTGATATCAGAGATGGGTGTAATAGGCAGGCGTATCGAGCTCGCTCAGCAGGTCCGGGCGGGTTGCAGACCAGTCCAGCAGCGTGCGCGTGCGCTGGCTGGAGACCGCCATGTTGCCCGCCGCCATGTTGGCGAACCAGCCAAAGTGCGCCCGGTCGCGCTCGCCGCTGGGTAATCCGAGCTGGCGTCCTATCGTCTCCGCGATAGCGCGGAACGGCACCGCCTCATCGGCCACCGCGTGATAAACGCGCTCGGTGACGCCCTGCTCCAGCGCCAGCCGATAGACGCGCGCCGCATCGCGACGGTGCACGCCGGACCAGCAGTTCTCACCGCTGCCGCACCAGGCGGAAATCCCGCTCTCACGCGCCAGCCGCACCAGAATCGGCACAAAACCATGGTCGCCGAGGCCATGCACTGACGGCGCCAGCCGCACTGTCGCCACATGCACGCCGCGCTGCGACAGCGCCTGCGCCGCCGCTTCCGACTGACGCGGTGACACCGGCTGCGGCTGATCCAGTTCCGTCGCCCCGCGCGCCATACCGGACAGGCCGGACGTCACCAGCAGCATGCGATCCGATCCGGCAATCGCCTCGCCGAGCAGCTCGATTACCTGACGGTCCTGCTCGCAGTTCTGCACGAAGCGCGAGAAATCGTGGTTGAACGCGGTATGAATGATGGCGTCCGCGGATTGCGCGGCGTCACGCAGCACGTCAGCATCTTCCAGCGAACCGCGAATAACCTGTGCGCCAGTGACGGCCAGCGCCACGGCTTTTTCCGCCGAACGCGCCAGCCCTGTTACCTGATGGCCTGCCGCGATCAACTCTTCCACCACCGCTGAACCCACCCAGCCGGTGGCTCCGGTGACAAATATCTGCATGGTCTTCTCTCCTGCACGTTAAAACGCGAGTGTTTCGTCGTGTTGATATGATGCGTGCTGTGGAGCGGTGGCGCTAATCGCATCAGCAATGCAGGAGCAAGCCTTGTCGGACAAGGCCTGAGGGCATGAAGACCGCGACTTATTCGGCGAGAGTTCAGGTTTACAGCGCCGCGACAATCTGCTGGCGCAGCCATTGCTGGGCGGGCTCGCGATGCAGGCGCTCGTGCCACAGCATCAGGATGTCAAACCCTTCAATCTCCAGCGGCGGTGCAAGCACGCGGAGCTGCGGCGCGTTTCGCACCAGGCGCTCCGGCAGCACGGCGACCAAATCACTGCTGGCCAGCGTGTCGAGCATAAACAGAAAATGCGGCACCGAGAGCGCGACGCGGCGCGTGCGGCCGAGCGTTGCCAGCGCGCGATCGGTGGCTGCGCTGAAGCCGCCGCCATCTGGCGAAACCATCACAAACTCCAGCTGGCAAAAGCGATCCAGCGTCAGGGGCTGCTGCAGCTGCGGATGATCGTGCCGGCCGGCCAGCACGTAGCGCTCGCTGAACAAGCGGCGCTGATGCAGCGTCGGCGGTGCGTTGTCGCCGGTGTGAAACACCACATCCAGCTCGCCCTTCTCCAGTTGCTGCGCCACCTGCGGCGGATTGAGCGCGAATACCGCCATGCGGCTGCGCGGTGCCGCTTCACGAATGAGTTTCAGCGCCGGCAGGATCAGCGCCGATGACATGTAATCGGTGGCGGCAATGCGCCAGGTGAGCTCCGCGCGCGCCGGATCGAACGCTGCCGGCGGTGCCACCGCGCGCTCCAGCGCTTCCAGCGCCAGACGCAGCGGCTCGCGCAGAGCCTCGGCGCGGGCGGTGGGCAGCATGCCGCGCGGACCGGGCAACATCAACGGATCGTCAAACAACACCCGCAGGCGCGCCAGCTGGGCGCTCACCGACGGCTGCGACAGATTGAGGCGCTGCGCCGCGCGCGTCACGTTCTGCTCCACCAGCAACACGTCTAAGGTGTGCAGCAGATTCAAATCCAGCGAGTGAATATTCATGTCATCTATACCTGAGATATCAGCAATTGATTTCTACTATAGCCAGCACTGGCTTAACCTGCAGCGGTTTTCATCTCACAGGATACCGCCATGAATGTTTTGATTGTGTATGCCCATCCGGAACCGCGCTCGCTGAACGGATCGCTGAAAGACTTTGCCGTGAATCATCTGCAGCAGGCGGGCCATCAGGTGCAGGTGTCAGATCTGTACGCCATGAAGTGGAAAGCGCCGCTGGATGCCGCCGATACGCTGGCACCCCCGGTGGGCGCGCATTTTGATGCCACGCTGGATTCGCGTTTCGCCTACGACAACCAGTTGCAGGCAGCGGACATTGCAGCCGAGCAGGAGAAGTTGCGCTGGGCCGACACGGTGATTTTTCAGTTTCCGCTGTGGTGGTTTTCGATGCCGGCAATCATGAAAGGCTGGTTTGACCGCGTGTATGCCAACGGTTTTGCCTATGGCGTCGGCGAGCATAACGATCATCACTGGGGCGATCGCTACGGCGAAGGCACGCTCGCCGGCAAGCGCGCCATGCTGGTGGTAACCACCGGCGGCTGGGAGTCGCACTACGCGCCGCGCGGCATCAACGGCCCGATTGAGGATCTGCTGTTCCCGATCCAGCACGGCATGCTGTTCTATCCCGGCTTCAGCGTGCTGCCACCGCTGGTGCTGTATCGCGTGCAGAAGTCGGCGCAGGAACGCTATGCTGGCTGGTGCACCGCGCTGGCGCAACGGCTGGATCGCTTAGCGCAGGATCAACCGATTGCCTTCCGTCGCCAGAACGGCGGTGAATATGCGATTCCGGCGCTGACGCTGCGCGAGGATCTTGCTGAAGGTGAGCGCGGATTTGGTGTTCACGTGGCACGCTGAGCCGCTGACCGCCAAACCGCAGCGGCGCGCTGCCGCGTCATTCAAACAGCCAGCGCCCCGCCTGCGCCGACGCAATCAGCATGCCCAGCGTGAAATCCGGCACCACCGGCACTTCACGCTTGTTGAACGGGTTGAGGATTTGCGCTAGTGACGGTTCGTCCGGGTAGTAGGTTTCAATAGCGAAATTCGCGCGATCGACCGCGAACTCGCTGAAAAACTCCTCCATCAGCGCGGCGGCTTCGTCGCGCTCGAAGTTGAGATCGCTGTCGATATCAATCTGCGGCGTGAGCGTTTTCTGCTTGAACAGATACACGCCGTCATAGCGCCGCACCAGTTCATAGATACGCTGTTCGAGTTGCTCTGTCATCGTCGCCTCTTCGCCTGTGCTGATAGGATCGCAGGGCATTTTGCCATGCCTTGCCGCGAGGCAGGAGGAAAAAAATGCCAGCCGTGAATACGTATCGCAATCCTGCATAAAAATCCCGATAGCCATTGCTACCGGGACCCTTATCACTTAAGCGGCAGATAGATATCCGTCAGCAATTCATGTTCCGCCACCTCATGCACGAAGTTGTGATAGTGGAAGAACAGCGGGAAATCGCGCAGCTCTTCACCGCTAGCTGGCAACCATTCGCTGTAGAGCGAACGCGCCAGCTCGGTCAACGCGCTGTGCGAGCCGTGATGACGCAGCACCGCGCAGCGTCCGCCGGGAATGGTGCTGTTGACGACGCCAAAAGCGTTGTCTTCGTTGATCGGTGCAGTCACCGAGCCGCAAAGGTGATACTGAAAATCCCCGGCTGGCGTGCTGGCCGGATCGTGCGGCGCGACGCCGAACGTCTGGCTGCTGCGCACCGGCGATGCTCCGCTGCTTTTGCGCCAGGCAATAAACTGCGCCGCCGTTTCGTTGATGCGCTGCGGATCGCCGTGATGCGTGAGCATCGCCACCGGCGTGGTGGGAAACATTTTAATCTCAACTGACATACTCTCTCTCCGTTTGACGGGTGGCTGAGGCATGCGCTGATGCCAGGTAATCCACACCGGCTGCTGACGAAATTCACTCGGCGTCACGTCAAATACCTGTTTAAAGGCGCGACTGAATGATTCGGCATGCTGAAAACCGGCATCGAGCGCAATCTCAATGATTTTCTCGTGCGGATTGAATGCCAGCCGGTACGACGCCCGTTTGAGCCGCATCAGCTGGATGTAACGCCCCGGCGGCATGCCGCACCAGGCGCTGAACTGGCGGTGAAAGTGGTACGGCGAAAAGTGCGCCACTTCACTCAGTTGCTCCAGCAGCAGCGCTTCATCAAGATGGCGTTCGATGTAGTCGAACACCTTGTCAAAGCGCTTGCGGTAGGTCTCGCGGTGATCATTTTTGTTTACTGGCATAGCATCCTCTCTGGGGAATGAGTATGCCCGTGTGGCGGAGAGTGGGCCTGATGGATCTTGCTCAATTAATGCCGCTATAGGGATGTCATTTTGAATACATCTTGCTTTAACAAATAAATCAAAGACGTTTCATCTACTAAAAACGGATTATCTTCCATTCGCATTTGATATGATTTTATTATTAAGTGGGGGACAGCCAATTCTTTTAAGCTTTTCGGATTCAAATCTCAATTGTGCTGGAGATGCTGGACTTAAATTACTCGTTAAGTAGTAAATATTATCCAAATGTGTTACCACAGAAAGTTGAATAACCTTATCACTCATCGTTGCCCTTGAGAAAACATCAGGAATTTTAAGCTCTTCATAATCAGATTTTAAATAACATTCAGATGCAAAACCTAACCCCACCCTGCCTATAACCTTTATCAAAATACCATCTGAAAACTTAAGGGAAAATACCATGAAAAAGCAAACAAAAAAAACCAAGCAATAAAATGTCAATTCTTTATGTGTTTTATAAGCCAGCGCCATTTGGAAAGTAAGGAATATCACCACGTAGTATAGGATAGAAACGGTCATGCAAGCTTTAAACACACTGACGCCTCCAAGGCCATCTTGAAAGACCATAACTATTATGGCGAAACCAAGACATCCAAAAAACATTGGTGAGAATAAAGCCATTAGACAATGGGTTACATGGATAAGGCGCTTATAAAGCGTAGTATTCTTAGTCCTATACTTAGTCAATGCCATGATATATATAGCAACAACTACAGCAATTAAGAACATTGAAAAAATAATCAATGTTAAGTTTTCTAGCAGGATAAAGTATGGCCAGGATGATAACAAAAAACATCCTAAAAACAAAAAAATGATTGGATATCTTCTTATCGATTTAACCTTAGAACAATATATTAAATTTTTGACAAGGAATCGAGCAGTGAAATGCTGACTAAAAATAATTATTGTCAACAACGCTGAAATTATCATAGTGATAATAAAGGATGCCGATCCAAATACAATCAAAACATTCACTTTTACCATATCAACAAAGTCTATATTATATGATAGGCAAATATTTAATAACAGCACTCCTCCATAAATTATTATCATTGGGCCTAACAAAGGAATCACAACTCTCAATCCTTTAATGAAAAATTTGAAATCACTCCGGTAATTTCCTTCCAAATTTTTATTCATTCTCAACCCCATTTACTTTTTGACATCAAAAATAAAGTCATTAAAATAACATAAAAAACAAAACAAAGAAAAACCTAAATTACTATAATTAAAAGATGAGGAAAGCTGTTTATTTAATTTAAGCATAAAAAAACCAATGCGACATAAAATAAAAACCTAAGCGATAACATGTGCACTCGAATGCTTTAGCTTCATTACCTTTATCAAGCAAAAAGTTATTGTTATACACTTTCTATAAAATTCATTACAGATACGTATCTCTTCTCGCGTGAAATTTATTATATCATCTATCTGCGCTTCAGAAAAAATCCTGCTAAAGCTTTATATCTATAGCTAAAGCAATGAATTATGCTAACATCATGAAGGATAGGCTTCAGTGACTATGGATATTTTTGTTTAATTTTTACCCCACCTTAAATAAAATATCACTATCTTTAAAATTACCTTTCAGAAAACTAATCTCCTATACGCACAGGAAAACCATTCACCGTTATTACTTTATCAATACGTACTATTTATCACTACTGCCTTCTAACACTTTTCTAAACAGCCACAGTAAAGGCAGCTCATATATTCGAGCCTGACAGGTAATAACTTTCTCTTTTTCATTGTGTATGTATATTTAAAAGAATGGTGCAAAAACATGTTGTCATATCTCAAATTAAAATTTAATGGTCAATATTCTACATAAACATTATAACTCAAGCCTTTTGTTAAAACTTTAAACTTATAATCACCAAGTTTTACGCGATCTTAATGGATTACAAGTATAATAGAGATGGACATTAATTGAATTTACGGTGAACAACCGATATCTATAAGTGAGTTTGTTCTGCTGGTCCAGCTGGATTGACTATGAAGTGTACCCCAACGACCGGCTGTTGGAAGTAATCTAAACCGATCAGTCAAAGCTAAGTCTGCACCTATCAGGATCACGACAAAAGATATGTGACAGGATAACGAGAAAGTGAATAAAGCACCAAGCTCACATAACCTACTGATTAAAAACAAAAATACCTTCACAAAAGAGTTATTTTCCAATTAACAGTACACAGAATTTCCAAACCTTCAGGTAAAATTTTTTGAGTTTGGAAGGCGTTACGCAATTTTTTACGTAAAAAAACTGTAAATTTCGCCTTGAGTTACGTAAAATATCACGTAATCAAATTCATTCGATTTTTATACGGATTACAGCATGGCTAGTGTTGATGCAGATTACTGCTACTCTTTTCCAGCTATACGTGGCATTCAGGCTGGTCGTCCTTTCTACATCGCCACGTGCCCGATGCGCATCATTCCCAAGATATTCAGCTTTGATGAAAATGACGTACCGCCTGAGCTACGCGCACAGCGCACACTGAATAAATCGCGTATCCCCGAAATGGTGCGTTATCTTCTGGAAAATCCAAAAGATTATGTGTTCTCCGCGCTTACAGCATCCATTGCCGTTGACGTCCAGTTTGATGAGCACCCAGGTACAAACAACCTGGGAACGTTATGCGTACCGATGGATGCGCAAATTCTGATCAATGACGGTCAGCATCGTCGTAAAGCAATCGAAGATGCTTTAGAAGCACGCCCAGAGCTGGGTCAGGATAACATTCCGGTGCTCTTTTTTGTCGATGAAGGATTAAAACGCAGCCAACAGATGTTTGCCGATCTGAATAAATACGCTATTCGTCCCAGCCCGTCACTGGCATCGTTGTATGATCATCGGGATGCCAGTTCAAATCTGGCACGTTATCTGGCAATGTCCGTAGAGCCGTTTGTCGGAATGACTGAACTGGAAAAATCCGGTATCAGTCAGCGATCAAATAAATTATTTACGTTAAGCAGCATCAAACAAGCTACCCGTGCGTTGCTGGGAAAAGATCCTAAAGAGGGAAATTTTGAAGAATGTACCCAGATAGCAACTCGCTATTGGCAGGCTATTTATCATGTAATGCCGGACTGGCAGTTAGCCGCAAAAAAAGAAGTATCACCGGTTCAACTACGTCAGGACTATGTTCACGCTCACGGCATTGGTTTGCAGGCACTCGGACAACTGGGGTATGCCCTGCTGATAGACTACTCCGAGCAGTGGCCGGAGAAAATTGCTGCACTCAAAACCTTTAACTGGCGCAGAAACAATCCGGATCTGATCAAACGCGCGATGCAGCACGGCAAGCTGAGTAAAACCAGTACGGCGATCCAGCTTACCTGCAATGCATTAAAAACCGCGCTCTCAATTCCCCTCACTCCTGAAGAAACAGGAGCTTGAAGATCAAATGGTTGTCTCATGAGTAAATTAGTTCAGGCCTATGATTTGGCCGAATACGAAGATTTTATTAATCAGGAGCAGTTCGCTGGACGCCCTCTGGCCGAATATGTTGCTGAGGTTCAAAGAATTTATTGTGCGGATAAGCGTCCGTGGGTAATTGGCTATAGCGGCGGGAAAGATTCTTCCGCAGTGATCACGCTGGTGTATCTGGCCCTGCTAGGCCTGCCCCCGGAAATGCGCAGCAAAGATGTTTTTCTGGTGTCATCAGATACACTGGTGGAAACACCAGTGGTCGTGGATCTGATTAAGAAAACAATGTTGCAGATTGAAGCAGGCGCAAAACGTAACGGCCTGCCGATCACACAACATGCAGTAACGCCTAAAACGAATGAAACCTTCTGGGTCAATTTGCTGGGGAAAGGTTATCCGGCCCCAACCCGTAGTTTTCGCTGGTGCACTGAGCGTATGAAAATCAATCCAGTAAGTGACTTTATTAAAGATAAAGTCAGCCAGTTTGATGAAGTTATCGTCGTGTTGGGTTCGCGCAGTAGCGAAAGTGCTTCTCGCGCGCAGGTAATAGCAAAGCATAAAATTGATGGCTCTCGCCTTGCCAGGCACACTACGCTGGCAAATGCATTTATCTATACCCCCATTGATACCTGGGATGTAGAAGATGTCTGGAAGCTGCTGCGCGGTGCGTTTCGCTATGCCCCAGAAGATATTACTGAGTGGGAAAGCCCTTGGGGCGGCAATAACCGCCCGCTATGGACACTCTATATGGACTCTTCCGCACAGGGCGAGTGTCCACTGGTGATCGATGAAAGTACCCCTTCCTGTGGTAACTCCCGCTTTGGCTGCTGGACCTGTACCGTAGTCACCAAAGATAAAGCGATGGAAAGTCTGATCAAGAATGGCGAAGAGTGGATGTCCCCTTTGCTGAAATATCGCGATCTTTTGGCATTTACCACAGACCCCGTGAATAAAGATACGTTCCGCAATTATAAGCGCCGTACCGGTAAAGTGAGTTATCAATATGCCAAAGACGGCGAAGAAATCAGTGCGGAACGTAAGCATGTTCCCGGCCCTTACTGGCTCAAATATCGTCAGAAGTGGCTTAAAGATTTGCTTGAAATTGAGCGCGATTTGAACAATCAGGGCCATACCATCACGTTAATTACGCAGCCGGAGCTACACGCTATTCGACAGGAATGGCTGAAAGACCCTAATGAGCCGGACTGGTACGATACTTTGCCAGGTATTTACCGCGACGTTTACGGGAAAGACCTGGACTGGGTTATTGACGACCAGTCACGTTTCAATGCTAGCGATGCGGAACTGCTTGAGCAGATCGCCCAAGGGTTTGAGGTAGTTCCTGAGATGGTTATGAAACTGATTGAGCTTGAGGTTTCTATGGAAGGACTCAGCCGCCGTCAGGGTATCTTCGACAAACTTGGCACCATCTTGAAACAAGACTGGGGCAGTCTCGAGGAGATTAAACAGCAGCAACAAGCCTTACAGAAACGGAACGACCGAGATATTCATCAGGATGAAGTAGCAAAATTGGAAGCCGAACTACAGATCTTGCAGCGCAGAATTGCCGAAGTGAGCGAGCCAACTCTGCTTACCAGTGAGGAAAAAGAACGTGTTAATTAAACAGCTGGTATTGCGTAATTTCCGTGTATTCAATGGTACTCATGTCATTGACTTGGCCCCGAGAAAGCGCCGGAACGATGATAACCCGCGTCCAATAGTTCTTTTCGGTGGTCTTAACGGAGCAGGAAAAACATCAATTCTGTCTGCAATCCGCCTGGCATTGTATGGTCGGTTAGCGTTCGGCCCAGCAACTCAACAACAAGAGTATGTTGAAGAACTCAGCGCATTAATTCACAAAGGATTAACGACTGATGAACGGCCAAATGAAGCTTCGATTAAACTTGTTTTCACCTATAATAAAGGCGGGCATGAAGCTGAGTTTACCGTCACGCGCACATGGAAAAAAGGGAAAAAGGATCAACTTTCCCTCCAGCAAGATGACCAACTTCTTGAAGAGTTGGATTATGATCAATGCCAGGGTTTCTTGAATGAATTAATTCCGCATGGAATTGCCGATTTGTTCTTCTTTGATGGTGAAAAAATTGCAGAGCTCGCTGAAGATGACTCTGGTAATGTTCTGCGTACAGCCGTACGTCGCTTGTTAGGTTTAGATCTCATCGCGAAACTTCGTAATGATTTGATGATCTTTGTTAAGCGTCAGCAATCCAGCCAACTAGCAGACTCCCAACAACAAAAACTTGCTGAACTTGAAGAACAGGTTAAGCAGTTTGCTTTTCAGACAGAGCATATTTTAGAAAAAGCTGATTTTGCCAAAATACGAATTGATTTTCTATCAAAAGAAATCAACCGATATGAAGCACTTCTGAATGCGCAAGGTGGTGCTTTTGCTCAGACAAAAGCAAAAGAAAAACAGAAAGTTGACACTCTGTTAAAAGAAAAAGATCGCCTTGAAAAAGCATTGCGCCATGAATGCGATAGCTCACTACCTTATGCTCTGGCACCTAAGACTCTAGGGCTATTGCTTGAGCAAATTAGTGCAGAGATACAAATTAAGCAGGCAAACAGTTTTGAAAAGGAATTAACTCAATTTCTTACGCAGCTGAAAAATGATATTTCATTCCGTTCAGGAACTACTGGCAAAATTGCTGCCGAATCAATTGAAGATAATCTGAAAGATTATCTGGCTGGAAAACCTAAAGGTGAGCTGTTATTTGACATCTCCGAACGCGAAGCTGGGATGATCCAACAATCGATCGAAAAGGACAGTAAGAAAGCGTGGCAGCGTTTTGATCTTTATCGTAACCAATTGGCTGAAGTTGAAGAGCAGCTTGAGCAAGCCGCGGCAAACATTGCTCGTGCACCGGAAGATGATCAACTTATCGATATATTTGAAAAAGTTCGGGAACTTGACCGTAAACGCGAGAGTAAACGGCAGGAGTATCGCTCGCTGTTGGAAGAAGCAAAACAAACTAAACAGCTGCAACTGGACTGTGCTCGTCAGGTACAAAAAACACACGATCTGGCACGTAATCAACATAACTCCGATAGTGCATTTAATAATGCTCAAGAAACAATCAACCTACTTGACCGCTACAGTGAACTTTTAACTCAAGCAAGGGTGAAAACGCTATCAGCGAATTTTGAAGGTGCTTACCGTAAATTAGCTCGTAAAGAGGATTTGCAGCTCAATGCACACATCAACCCTGAAACGTTTGATGTGGAATTAGTGGATGAAAACGGCTCGGTGATCAATCGCAAGCTACTCTCTGCCGGAGAGAAACAGATTTATGCGATTGCGATTCTTGAGGCCCTGGCAAAAACTTCTGGTCGTGATTTGCCGGTAATCATTGATACTCCATTAGGCCGTTTAGACTCTCAACATAGAGATAAACTGATTAACCACTACTTCCCGTTTGCCAGTCATCAGGTGGTGTTGCTGTCTACAGATACCGAAGTGGACGAGCGTTATTTCGTCGATCGACTGCGTGATGATATTTCTCATGCTTATGAAATAGTGTTTAATGCACATACCAAATCATCTGCGCTGAAGCCTGGCTATTTCTGGGAATTAACCAAGGAGGCTATCTGATGCTCCCGAATCGAATGTCTCTTAGTCGTCAGACTGAAGACCAGCTTAAAAAGCTAAAAGGATTTACGGGGATTACGCCCAATATCGCGGCTCGACTGGCATTTTTCCGCTCAGTGGAGAGTGCATTTCGTTATTCACCTGAGCGGGATAGTAAGAAGCTGGATGGCTCTCTGGTGCTGGATAAAATTACGTGGCTAGGGGAAACATTGCAAACTACAGAACTGGTGTTGAAGATGCTTTATCCACAATTGGAGCAGAAGGCAATGATTAAAGCATGGGCTGCGCATGTTGAGGATGGGATTACTGCGTTGAGGAATTATCGGAGTTTAAAGGATTTGGTTCAAGTACTATAAAAAACCGCAAGGTCTGAGAATGTTATATTTCATATCAGGCCTTGCGAAATATATCATCCTATTTGAGTAACCTCACATAATCGTTATAATCTTTATGTTCAACTAGATCAGTAAGAGATTTCAATTTTATTCTAATCAATGATATGTTCTTCATTCGTGTTGCACCAATTCCTGATGCAGTAAAGAAAATATCAGAAAAATCAATATCCACAAGCAGTTCTAATTTTTCATCAATACCATTGAGCTCATAATCAGATGTCGACAGTAAATATTGCCTAAGAATTTCAAACTGCGTTTGAAAACCGATTGTTTTTAATAAATAGCTGTTATCCGATTGATGAATCCATAATATTTCTTTGATTTTAGTGAAATATTTTATTATTACCCCTTCAATTTCATCGTCTTTATATTCTATATATAAATCTCTTAACGGCTGGGAAATCATTTTTCTTGATAGAGCACTTCGGCCATTTTTATTTTTGAAGTTAAGAAGTTCATCTCTATCCTTCTTGGGATTATTAGTTATCAATTTCATCACACCATCAACAATAGTTGATAGAGAAATTAATTTCATAGAGGAACTAGTATCATCAATGTCGGAAGGCGCCCCTAGCTTTATTTTATCTTTCAAAGGTTCACAATATTTATTTAATCTTCTAGCTATAAATACAGCTAATTTTTCTGGTGACCATTCTTTCTTATCTTCTTCTTCAACTCTAAATCCATATAAATCATATGCAAGGCTTTTGTTAACATTTTTTTGATTAAAATTTATGGTAGCGAAAATATATGCCTGATATGGCGCAGGAAGATCAATAAATACAGAACATAAAAGCTCCATATTTTCACGCTCTGAATACCCAAACCCTGATAGTCGATGCTGCCCATCAATTATTGTTGCTACAATATTGTTTTCCGAAGGTATAACTAAGGTATATAAATTCCCATTCTTTTCCACTCGCCATCTAATATCATAATCCTCGATCAAATTCCCGTCCTTATCAAAATTGGCACCAAGAATTATAGAATTTGGGAATGTTGACTCAACACTGTCAATATACTGGCCTATTTGTTTGCTACGTTTTAAATCCAACTCACGCTGGTTACCTTTTAAAAGCGAAAAGATACCTTCTTGAAGATCGGATTTTTTATATTCAGCTCTAGAGCTAAAAGCAACTTTTGATAACAGATCCGAACGCATAGAAACTGCATAAAATGATCCAATTGGTTGCTCTATTTTAATTGCTGGAAGTCTAATTTCATTACTCATACGCTCCCCCCAAGCATCTCATTAATGCCTTTTGGATCATATCTTGATGTATTAACATGGTTAAGCAGCCAAACTAACATTGTAAAAAATAAAGAGATGTGAACCCAACTCACCCCCCATAATAATGGAATCCCATTTGTTACAACACCTTTGACATATCCGATGCACAATAATATCACACCTAGCAAAACTATTAATTTAGTTACTCCAGGAGATTTAGCATCATCATTTTTATCCATAAAAAGCCTTGCTTCTAGTATTATAAACAATGTCACAAGACCAAATGTTAAAACATTCATTGGATCAAAAACTGCATTCGCGCCAGAAGCCCCTAAAAAAGGAGGAAGCCATAGCCCCATACTTCCTAGGAAGAAATATGCAATAAACTCTCGCCAGAAAGAAAGAGCACACACAGCATTTACACATCTTATCCCAGTAGACTTAATGTAACTGTCACTTGATGTAATAGTATTAGAGTCATCACTCATCTAACACCTCCATAAATCATAACTAGAATCATATCAGCTCCCAAAAAGCCCGATCACGCATCTTCTTAACCCGCTTATCCCCATCCACATACAGGCTAAAATGCTTCTCAAGCTGCCGAATCTGTCCCATCAAAGACTCTTGCTCACCTTTATCATCGACATTAAATACAGCCTTAATATCCGCATTCCGAATCTCAGAAACACGATGGATCACCCATGTTAAAATATAGGAAGCATAATTATTTTCCCCGGTCTTAAAGTGAGTGATCTCCTGCGTTGACAGGATCGCACCAACGCCATACTCACGGCCTTCTTTAAGGATCTTACGCAGGCTGGAGAAATCCTGGCGCATGAAGTTATCGGCTTCATCCACCAGAATCATTTTCGTGAGCTGACGGTAATCCCCCCGTACTACGGGTTTACCGCGCTTTTGCATCTGAGCGTAAAACAGATCCAGCGTGAGTGCGACCACCAGGTTTTGCACTTCTGGCGGGTAGCTAGCCAGTTCAATCACGGTGACGCCGTCAATCAATTCGTACAAGCTGGTCATCTTCTCCGGGATGGTCTCGAATATCTTATAACGCGCCAGTTTAGAAAGTGCTGCGTAAAGTGAATCTTCTTCAACCTTCTCCTGATCGAGGAATCGCTGCCATACATCTTCAATCGTCGGTGCAGTCCTTGACCATGTTGTCGGATCTTCCGGTGAAATACCTGCCGCTTCGTAGCATTCTAAAATTAGATTTTCTAGTTTGAGCTGCTGCTTATGGCCCAGCCCATAAGCTTTCGCCATTGTTTCCGATAGTCCACCAGCGGTGTGGATTGGTAGCATTGGCGTATCGCCAAACAGAGATAAGGGGTTGTAAGGCAGCTTAAATAATTTGTGCTTTTTGGCCCCCGTAGCATCAATAAAAGCCTCGTCCACATAGTCTGATTTGTAGTCGAAGATCAGCAAACCAATAGGTTTACCATCAACGTTGCAAGACTGATTACGCATCAACTGTGTGACCAGCGATTTAGTAAACTGGGTTTTACCGGTGCCCATCGTTCCAATAATGCCGGTATTGGTATTCATGAACTTCGCGGTGTTAGTTGGTTCCCAATGTAACGGACTCTGTCGCGCAGCATCATGACCAAACAGGATCTGTAATGGAGTATCGCTAATATCAGTAGTCGCCACAGTTACAGCAGGCGGTAGCGAGTCCGGTTCCGAAATGGATTGCGCAGTAGTCGGCGTTGTGACTTCTACCATGACTTCGGGTTGTAACGGACTGGCATCACACTCTGGCTTAAGCCGATATTTTTCCGGCACCCGGTAACGTTCGGCAAGAGGTAATTCATCCCCCTGTGCGGCAATCAGCGAAGGCAGCAGTGAATAAGGGATTTCAATCTGTAAGATATTCTCCGCTGTCTCTTTATAAGAGAGATCGAAACAGGTTGCGCTGTCGACATGTGCCACGACGAAGCCATCCACATAGTCGGCCAACTCACCTAATTGATAGTCGCCCGTTAACCACCATTCGCGTCGTTCCAGCAAGGAAGCCAGTTTGTTGCTATCCAGCACACCGTACAGACGCAGTTTCTCCACCTGCATCAGTACCTGACGAATAAAGAGCGCCCGGTACAATTGTGATGCCAGCGTTTGTGGTTCCAGAAGGTCCTGCTGTAAGTAGCGTTTCAACTCACGAGCCTGTTGGCCTGCATAGCTGTAGTCAGGCCGCGCCCCGGTTTTAACTTCCAGCGGTAACAGATAGAGGCGGTTTTCTTTGAAACCCACAAAGAGCACATCATCAGAGATCGCGCCGTTACGATAACCCTGTAAATTTCTGGATAAATCGCTCTCTTTCATTTTCAGCCCGACATTGCCGGAGACACGGATCATTTCGGCCACCGATAACGGAATCCAGCAAATGTCGGACTGGTGCAACATAGATTGCACGAATTTGTATGCACCTATAATGCCGTGCTTCTCTTTACGCTCTCGTTCATTGGAGCGCAGCATCTTCAGCAGCCATTCGCCGTTAAAGGCATTAAATTCAGCCAGCAAATGCTGACTATCAACAGCAGGTTGCCCTGACTGGCTTCCGGTCTGGAGCAACCGCAGGAACAAATCAACCTGCTTCGTGACGGTGACGGCATCATAGCCTGCACAACTGGTGTACTGGTCAGAATAGTGGATAAGTACTACATCTTTCTGACTGGTGAAAAAGTCGAGAGTGACTTTTGGATCAATAATGGTGGTCCAGAGCGCGCTATTGTAGGAGTAATTGAGCAGCTGTTTAAAATTACCGCTCACAGCCAGGCCGATCCCTTGTCCATGATACTGGCTGTTGCTTTGACGTGCAGGTTGCCACAGGCAGCCGATTAGTCGGGCAAGACGCAAAGCGCCATAGCACTCAGTATCCACATTACGAAGTCCAAACGCGGTAAAGTAAGCATCCCCCTGAGTTTCGGCACCTTCCCCAGCAATCAACCCATGACACAATACCCCACTGGACGCATCTTCAATGCTGATCTGGCGGCAATCCACAGGTGCTGTATTGGTGAAAAATGCCAGATGTGCATAGTCCAGCTTGTCGCTTTCTGACGGCAGGACAAACTTGCTGAACGTTAACCGGCTACGCAGCAGGTCAATCAGCATATCGGCTTCCGCCCGCCATACGCCGCTGTTCAGATCGAGATCGTTTTTAAGCTGCTCATAGCTACCACTTTCTGCAAAGTGATCGAACATATTTGGTTGCAAACGTTCATCGTAGCAGTTCACATGAATCGAAATAGCCTTCTCTTTTTCTTGCTTAAAATATTCTACTAATCCTAGAAACAGCTCTTTGGCGTTCCCTTGATTAATGGCATTGATAATTAACGCACTGTTTTCAACGCTCTGGAACAACCGGGCGTAAGCGTCCGTGAACTCATTAAGTTTCTCTTTTACCAGACGTTTAACGTAGTCATGGCTGACCTGCCGCTGGGGAACCACATCAATCCAGAAGCGGTTTTCATCCACCGGCTGTAGTTGTGCGTATTCATGCTCACTGTGATAAACAAACGGCACTAACCCGGAAACCATCAAGCGATCAAGAGTGATCGGCGGTAGTGAGGCAAATGATGCCGAATTGTGCTGTTCCGACTCCGCAACGATAGTTTCTGCCAGTTGTAGATGGTAGGCCAGCACCAGAGGATGCAGCGGAGAGAGGCGCTCATGGCTATCATTGCGACAGATCCCAAGATGCAGAAGACGTTTCTCATGCGCTGTTAGCGCTCTGCTCAGGCCTATTTGCTGGAGTGACTGTTCAAATGTAGTAACAATGTAGCTAACTAGTGCGCGATATTCCGCTGACCACGACACCAGACTAGGCAGGGTGTTACAACGATGATAGTAGGCAAATAACTGCTCATAAGCGTTATGGAGATCGGGGTAGCTTGCAAGAAGTTCATCCAGCGTAAACTCGCTATCGTCACTTCCTGTACCCAGCAGACGTTGCTCAATTAATGAGGCTTCCATTATCAACAACTGCTGGCGTACACCGACGACCTTGTGTTCAATATTATCTAGTATGATGCGCCCTTTTAGTCGGTTCCAGGTTGCATTGCCCTCTTCCTTAAACAATTTGTTGAAACGACTTTGGTCAAAAAGCAGTGGCAGCGTTAGCCCCTCTTCTGCTCCCGGTCCCTCTATGTTAAACGACAGACGGGAATCGCCAGAAACGATAGCAAACTGAACCAGGTCACTTTGATTTGCCAGCGTCTCAAAATTCACCTGAGCATAATGCTGGCAGTCTATGTCTTCGCTCTCGTCATTCAATGTATAGGTCAGGTTGCCAGACTCGGCAATACGCAGCGTGTTATCTTCCAGTTGCAGGGTTATTTGATCTTTACCTGGCTCAACACGGTAGCAGTGCTGAATATCGTTTAGCCAGAATTGTCCCTGCTCGACCAACAGCAGGCGAAATTTATACTCTTCAGCTGAATTATTGCGGTTGGTCAGTTCGAGACTTAAGAAGCAGGGATGCCCACTAAAAGGCACCGACGCCATAATGCGGGAAGTTTTGCCACCCGCCCGGCTGGTGCGCCAGAAAGGTGTATTTTTTAACAGACGATTATGGGCAATCTTTATCTGGTTGTCCTGAAGATCATTACCCTGAAAACTAAACTCCAGCTCAGCCTTTGATTGCCCTGGCTGTACCTGCACCAGCAGGCTGATGTCACGTTTGCCTGCCTTACTGGCGCTTTTCGCCCGTTGCCAAACCTCGCCGTTTTCAACAGAGACGTTCTCCAGCACAAGTTTTTGTTCACTATTCTGTTCTTTCTCTTTCCTGTAATCGGAGAAATCGAGCTCACGCCAGTCATCTTTATCGTAAAAATGCTCCTGAATGAATTTTGAACTAAACTCAGGCAGCACATTCTCCAGCTGTCCACTGTAGCGTTCAACACTATCTTCTATCTGGCGATATAATTTCCGATTTTCATTCAGTCGGGTGCGTAGCTGCTTCTGGCTATAGTTCAGTAGTTCATCATCTTTAAACAGATGAAGCTCGGAGAAATCCAGATTGCCATCATCCAGCAAGCGATACAGCGACGAGAAACCAAATACGGTCGCGCCTTCATCCAGTACCGTCGCCAGTTGATCCTCCAGCAAACAGTGGGACAATTCCGAACGTTTACTGCCTGTGGTAATGAGCTTTTCAAGTTGCTGACTGAAAGTTTGTGGATACCAGATAGCATCCGGTGCAGCTACGTCTTTCGTGCTGTTAATCAGGGTATCGAGCATACTGTTATGAATAATCAACAGCGCTGTTTGGGCAAAAATACCGCTGCGCCCTGCAACTTCATCGCGCAAATGAGAAATGTAGTTTTCTGTAAATGCTGGAGCCTCGGCTCCGTGCAGTACAGGAATAAGCTGAACACCATTGCAGGGGAGGCAATCAATATATTGCCCTGGCGCAATTTCCAACTGATTGCCGTCCGCCAGAGAGACGAATGCTTCCCAAAGTTTTAGGGCATTATCGGGATCGGGAGATTTGAACTGATAGCGCTCGCCGGGCTGAATGATGCCACCTACCCATTCAATGAAGGTTTCTGCCAGATAGGTTTCATACTGTTTTACGGACATACACGGCGTCTCCACTATCACTCATTCGCTCTACATTTCCCATGCGTTCATAAAACGCCACCAACGTTTGCGCCGACTGGTTGTCCAGATAAAAACCGCGCTGTTCAAAACCACGCAACAGTTCATGAAGGCGGAGTTTGTCATTTTTGCCTACAGTGAGATTAGTCAGTAACAGAAGCCGATCCTGATTCAGCACCAGCACTTTTCCTGCCCGACCACGGACCTGAATGAAGTCAGTGCAAATCTGGCTTTCCAGCTCCTTAATGTAGTTCTTATTTATATCCGCGCGGTTAGTTTTTTTATCCTGGAATTGCTCTACGGCAACGGATAATAGCTGTTTGAAAGCACTTTCCATATTTGTTGCGCGATCACGAGCAGGAAGATCTCGTTCTTCCTTACTAATAAATTTCTGTATGTAATCATTGATCTGATCTAACACTTGATTTGGGGAATCCGAATAATTCAAACAATCCTGATATGCCTGCCAGAGAGGGCGTTTTTTCTCACCTTTTACCTGCAACACTTCCAGCGCGGAAAGTATCGGGAACAGTTTTTCGCTCTGGCTGGCGAACAGCTTATAGCCATAACGTTTCACCTTTTCCCTTTCGGAGCTGGCTTTCTCGCTATCAAGAATAAAAAACAGTGATTTGCTTTGTGGTTCGCCGTCCTGCCAGTTGTCCAGATTGAGCGCCAACTGAGCACACCAGCTGAAGGCGTACAAACGCAGGGTGTTAGTCAATTCTTGTAAAAGGTATTGTGGGTGCTCCGCCAAAAACGACAGATCGGACTGAAAACACGTTACCATATAAGGAAGATACGGTTGCTCCTCGGCAAACGGTCCTTTCCCCAACAGCTTTATTTTTTCATTGAGCTTATTCAGCATTTGCTGCTCGATGAAGTTCAGTCTGTCCTGTATGGGATAACTAAGGCTAAAATCTCCCATCAAATTAGCAAAAAGCGTTCCAAGTCGTTTATCTGCCGTTGAACCCGCACTTATTTTTTCACCATTAAACTGGGCGTGGAACAGTAAAAAAAGTGGGGATACACGGTAAATATCCTGACTGGAAAAATACATCCGTTCCAACACGGACCAGAATGCAGGCTCATCAAGCAGCTCCTGCAGATATGTTTTACAATCTTCACGGAATTGTTCGGGATCGTAAGCTTCAATTTTGCGTTTCAGGGCGTAGCTAAGAACCAGACCGGTGACGAATTGCCAGCTAATATCGTTATTTTTATTGCGCACAGGCAGGTAACTATCCAGTAGGTTATTACCCACTTTTAACTCGTTTGCGATAGGGTACATTCTGCTAACCCTCCATACCGCTAATCGTGATCATATCGTCATCCGCCTTTGCACGATAAACCCGTTGTCTGCCATCATAAAATTTGATTTCGTTGCTGGATTTAGCCTGCTCCGCGATCAACTCTACAATCTCATCCAGTAACACGATGGCATTTTTATCGTATTTATTCGGACGATAGCCATTATTCAACTTGTCTAATAATTCGAACAAATTAAGCCCGATATGGATATGCGGCAGTGGATTTCGCCCAACCTTTAAATAGACATCGAAGCCAGTTGGATGAGCCGTGTTTTTATTACGGATAGCATCCCAATCAGGCTTCACCTCTACCGGTGCGGTTATTTTTACCCCACCAAACTCACCCAAAAAGAACTCTTCTTTTTGCATACTTAATTCAGGTGCTTTGCGATTAGCATAGCGCTGGATACCCGCGATAAGCTCAAAAGCATAGAAGCGATTCAGTGATCTTTTTTGCTCAGAATCTGCTGTGTAATTTTTATGCAAATGCCAGATTTCTGAGTAACGCTCAAACAACGATTCGTTAAAAAACGCGGAGAATTTCCGATGATAATTATTACCCAACGACTCGTGCTGCAACAGCCAGAAAAGACGGATCAAGGAGGTTGCGTCACCGGGCTTAACGCTCTGGCGATCAAACTTAATGTGCAACGGCTCAAGTGCGGCTAAAAAATCATCAAGTTCGGAGTCAACCAGTCCCAGTTCATAGCGCAAAACAAATTGATCAAGTTCATAGGTGTGCAATCTGGCGGGGTCAAAATCAGAAACTTTTTTAATCAGATCATTTTCTGCACCGATGAACAGGTTATCAAATAAGTAGCCAGGCCCCATCAACAGATGGTGCAGAAAGTCTAACAGCGTTCGGGTAGTCACAAACTGGTCTTTGATCAACCGCGCTTTAAAAAGCTGCGTAATTAATACATTCTGCACGCCAGACATGCAAAGCAATTTATAGTTTGCGACCTCTTTTAGATCTGGATTAATTGACTCATCGCGCCGAAAGATAAACTGAAATAAATTATTATCATCGTCACGAGTTAAGTTATCTAATAAGGTTTTAATAAATAATGAATAGTTTTTATTTTCGTTAAACTGGAATTTAGGATAGTGTTCAAAATCAAAAAAAGAACAATTCTCGTTACGGTAAGGACGGCTTGCATCCTGCTGCCCTGATAAAAATGAGTCAATTGCAGACCTAATCACCTTATGGCATTCAGCGCCTTCTCGGGCAAAGTTAGCAAGCATTCCGGTGTTGATGCCAATGAGCAAAGGAGATGACTGCTGATGATGATTAACAAATAACTCATTCAAAGCATCGATGGCTGATTGTCGAGGGGCAAAGCTATGAGTCGCATCCAGATGGAAACTAAATCGCCGCTGATAACGCGGATCTGACTGACAGCGGGTTAAAATTTCGGACTTCCCGTCCCCGCTACTACCGCACAAAAAAATGATTTCGCCGGGTTTAGCAACATCCAGATAGCGTTGCAATTCAGTTTCAATCTCTTGTTTAACAAAGAGTTGTTCCTTCAACTGATCTAACTCATCCTTCTGGCGGTGTGTCACGGTGGTGACGGAAAACGAAGATGACTTCGCAAGTACACCCAACGCTTTACGTAATGTGATTGCGCTCATAACTTCATGTTCTCTAAAGTAGGAATACACCTATTCTATAAAAGCTACTTACTGATATCTATAGGCTCTTTAACACTTTCATTACGAGCAATTTCAGCATCGTACATTTTTCACCCACCAACGAAACACATCCAGAGGTTAATTATTTTTATATTAATTAAACACATACACTAGATGTTACCCCGATTGATTTTTGCTTAGTCAAACGGACTACCTCCATATCCCAATTCGCATCCAAAAAATCAGCCCACCACTGCAACATCAGTCTGCGCTCATCCAGATGCTCGGCCTTATGAATATAAGCCGCACGCACAGAGTTACGCTCCATATGACTCATCTGCCTTTCAACCGCATCCCTCGACCACAATCACGATTCTATCAATGAACTACATGCCATCGTCCTGAAACCATGCCCACAGACCTCTACCTTTGTGTCATAACCCTTTACGCGCAGTGCCTGATTCATCATGTTTTCGCTCATCGACTTGCGAGGGTTATGCTCGCCAATAAAAACAAAATCACGATTGCCACTGAGCTTATGAAACTGTTTAAGGATGTCCAATGCCTACCGAGATAGCGGCATCAGATGAGGTGTACGCGTCTTTGAACCACAGTGTGAGTGTTTAATCCCTTCGAAATCTTCTCGTTCTGTCGGCATCGCTCACATTGCCCTTTCAAAATCTATTTCAGACCAACGAGCAAAACGCAATTCGCTAGAGCTAATGAACATCAACAAGGTGGGTACAAACATTATCGAACCGGGAAACACTCGCAGTCGTAACCACATCAGTAAATTGATGTGGATTGAATCAGGTTGACTTAGGTTGAATGAAAAGCGAAGAAAGCCTCACGGAGCCAGAATCCCAGACACAAAAAAAGCCGCTAGTAAGCGACTTCGTTGCATCAGATGGTGCCGAAGGCCGGACTCGAACCGGCACGTATTTCTACGGTTGATTTTGAATCAACTGCGTCTACCGATTTCGCCACTTCGGCACTGAAGAGGATGCGGAAAACGTGGGCGATTATACCGTTACGCGCTTGCGGCGCAACCGGAATCGATGGGGATGTGCGCTAAGCGTCGAAAAAAGCAGCGCTGCCAAAAACGCTGCGCAAAACCCCGGCAATCGCCTCCGGAACACTCCCAAACTCGCGCGCGGCGGCCACTTCTCCGGAACTTTCTGCCGCTGCATGCCTCTTAACCACAACTGACGCAGTCAGACGTATAAGCACAACGAGGTTGAGATGAAAAAAGCAACACAACGGTTAGTTTGGGGATGGGGTATCGCGGCGGCTCTGGTGGCCGGCAGCGCATCGGCGGCGAGCTGGCAGGATCAGCTGAGCAGCGCCGCATCGCAGCTGTCGCAGCAGAACAGCGGCAACACCGCCACCAGCAACACGCAGAACGGCGGCCTGTCGCTCTCTTCGCTCAGCGGCCTGCTGAACGGCGGCGATAAAGCGGTGAGCGCCAATAGCATGACCAACGCCGCCGGCGTGATGGAATATTGCGTGCAGCACAACGTGGTGGATAACAACGTGAAGTCGGTGAAAGATCAGGTGCTGAATAAGCTGGGCCTGAGCAGCACCACCGCGCAGCAGCAGAAAACCGATTACCAGCAGGGGATTCAGGGCCTGCTGAATACCGGCAACGGCCAGCAGCTGAATCTGCAGAGCCTGAGCAACTCGCCAATGGGTGAGAAGCTGAAAACCAAAGCCTGCGATGTAGTGCTGAAGCAGGGCAAAAAATACATCGGCATGTGATTCCTTCGCGCGGGTTCAGAGGCCGCCTTCCTGCCGTCTGAATCGCCGCTCACCTTATGCCAGCCGGCGCGGGCTGTCCCCCGCGCCCTCTTCTCACCCCACGCTGCCGCTATACTGCCAGCAACGTCCGCGTCGCATCCGCCACGCGCGCCAGCAGCGCCCTCGCCTGTTCAAACGACTGAATATTGGTGTAGCCAATCACCAGGCCATAGCGCTTTTGCGTCTGCGCGTACCAGCCCGACAGCGGCCGCACGTATAGCGCCTGCTGCGCCCACAGCGTCGCCAGCGCCACGTCCTGCGTGCCGCGCCGCAGAAACGCCACGATGTGCATACCGCCGTCGGTCAGTTCAAAGGTAAACAGCCCCGGAAAACAGGCTTCGATGGCCTCCAGCATCATACGGCGCCGCTGCTGATACAGGATGCGCATCTTTTTGATGTGGCGATAAAAATGCCCTTCGCTGAGAAACTGCGCGAGGATCTTCTGCGGCAGCAGCGGCAGGCCGGTTTCCAGAATCTCGCCTAGCTCGCCGAACTGCGCCAGCGTCTGCTGCGGCATCACCAGATAGCCGATGCGCATCGCCGGCATCATGGTTTTGCTGAAGGTGCCGGTGTAGATCACCCGGTCGTGCACATCCAGGCTTTTCAGCGCCGGAATCACCTTACGCGTGTAGTGAAATTCGCCGTCGTAATCATCCTCAATAATCCAGCTGTCATGCTGCTGCGCCCACGCCAGCAGCTGATGCTTGCGCGGCAGCGACAGGCTGACCGCCAGCGGGCTCTGGTGCGTTGGCGTCACCACCGCAAAGCGCGCGTCGGCGTGATAGCGCAGCAGATAATCCACGTCGACGCCCTGCCCATCCACCGGCACATAGTGCAGGTTGGGTGCGATGCGCTTCAGCAGCTGCTGGCCGAAGAAGTAGCCGGGATCTTCGAACAGCACTTTGTCGCCCGGCTGCGCCAGCACCGCCAGAATCAGCCGCAGGTTGGCGCGGTAGCCGCTGGTGATGAAGATCTGTTCCGGCTGGCAGTTGAGGCCGCGCGAAATGTTCAGGTAGCTGGCGATGGCCGCCCGCAGCGGCGCATATCCCATCACCGGCGGTATCATCATCTCGTCCGGCCGCAGGCTGCGCGCCGCTTTCGCCGACATCAGCCGCCACTTTTTATGCGGAAACTCGTCCAGCGCCGGTATGCCGAGCCGCAGCTCGCCTTTGCCCTCGGTCACCGGCAGCAGCGCGGGCGTCGTCGCCGGTGCGCGCGGTGGCGTGGCTGCGCTCGCCAGCTTCAGCTGCGGATTAACGCGCGTGCCCTTCGCGCCCTGGCTGACAAAATAGCCTTCGCCGATGAGGATCTCATAGGCGGCCTCCACCGTTTTACGCGCCACCTGCAGTTCGCCCGCCAGCACGCGGATCGCCGGTACGCGATCGCCCGGCCGGAGCTGTCCGGCAAGAATCTGCTGCCGGAAACGCTGGTAAATCTCTTTGTAACCCACGCGTCACTCCTTCCTCAGCCACTGCGCTATGTCCTACCTGTTTTCACGCGTAATGGCCCTGTTCGCTCAGACATAGCAGTTTAAGATGCAGGCATTCCCCCCGCAATACGGATGACAGCCATGAATATTGTGCATTACGCCACCGCAGAACAACTCGCGCGCTGCTACCCGCTGATGCGTGCGCTGCGCGGGCGGCTGGCGGATGAGGCGCAGTTTATCGCTCAGGCGCAGCGTCAGCAGGCGCAGGGTTATCGCCTCGCCGGTATCGAACATCAGGGAGAGCCGGCGGTGCTGGCCGGTTATCGCCTGCTGGAGAATTTTATCCATGGCAGCTTCTGCTACGTCGATGACCTGGTGAGCGATCCCGCGCTGCGCGGTCAGGGCTTCGGCGCCGCGCTGCTCGACGGCTTAGCGGTGCTGGCGCGTGAGTACGGCTGCCGCCGCATGGTGCTGGATACCGCAATCAGTAACACCCGGGCGCAGGCGTTTTATCAGCGCTGCGGCTATCAGGCGCTCGGCCTGCATTTTTATCGCTCTATCGTATGAGGAATCACTGCATGAATGTGCTGCACATTAAAGTCAGCCCGGATCTGGCGGGATCGGCGTCGCGCATCGCCTCGGCGCGTCTGATCGAAAAGCTGCGCAGCCGCCATCACGATCTGCACGAGACGGTGCTGGATCTGGCGCAACAGCCGCTGCCGCATCTGGATGCCTTTACCATCAGGGCTTTTTTTACCCCACCGGAGGCGCGTGATGAAGCGCAGCGTAACGCCATTCGCACCTCGGAACAGCGGGTGGATCAGCTGTTTGCCTGCGACACCCTGGTTATCTCATCGCCAATGTGGAACCTCGGGCTGCCGTCGGTGCTGAAAGCCTGGTTCGACCATATTACCCGCGCCGGCCGCACTTTCGCCTTTACGCCCGAAGGCACCAAAATCGGGCTGGTGAGCGGCAAAAATGTTTACTGCGTGATGGCCAGCGGCAGCGTGTTTGCCCACGGGCCCTTTATGCAGGATGACCAGTTCACGCCGTACGTGCGCGCGGCGCTGGCGTACATCGGCATCAGCGATGTGCAGTTTATCCGCGTCGACGGCACGCACGACCCGCTCAGCCGTGCCCGCGCGTTACCCGAAGCACTCGAAACCATTGAACGTCTGTTCTGACGGAGGAAAATCATGACTCAACGCGTTAACCATTTCAAAACCACCCCGGCGCTGGCCAAAGCGATGTCGGATTTGTCGAACAGCGTCGCCAGCGCGTCGCTGGAGAAGTCGCTCAGGCATCTGGTGGATATCCGCGCCTCGCAGCTCAACCACTGCGCGTTCTGCCTCGATATGCACATCAAGCAGGCGGCGATTGACGGCGAGCACGAGCTGCGGCTGCACCATGTGGCGATCTGGCGTGAATCGCCGCTGTTCAGCGCGCGGGAGAAAACCGCCTTTGCCCTGACTGAAGCGCTGACGCGCATTGGCGAGCACGGCGTTGACGAGGCGCTATACGGCGAGCTGCGCGCGCACTTCTCCGAGGTGGAGATCAGCGAGCTGACCTTTAAGGTCGCGGTGATTAATACCTGGAACCGGCTGATGATCCTGTCGCAGATGGCACCCGGCGCGCTCGACAGCGCTTACGGGCTGGATCGTGCTGATTTGCGGTAATTTTTATCGCCAGTGGCTGCGGCTGCTGGCGATAGCATGTTTTTCTGCGCGCCCTGACGCTATAGTGAAGTTTTGCACCACACAGGACACCGCGCATGAAAGGCATCAACATTGCGATTTACTTCGATCCCGACCTGATTCGCATCTGCGTTCACCAGCCGGATGACAGCTACCTCAGCCAGACGTTTCATTACGCCGACAGCGTGATTGAGGAGATTTATCAGTGGCTGGAGCAGTTCACGCCGGGTCGCACCCACATTTGCCTGATTGAGCACGACACCGCCGATATCCTCGCCGATGAGCTGGTGGACAACGGTTATCACGTGCATCAGGTGAGCCAGCATGCGCTGCTCAGCTGGTTCGCCAGTGAGCCGCCCGCCACGCCGGACGGCTCGCCGGTGCGCGCGCTGCTGCGCTATCTGGAGAACGAGAAGCCGGCAGAGTATCAGTCACGCACGCCGCAGATTGAAGCGCTGATGGAGTTGCTGGATGAGCTGGACGATCTGGAAGGCGTGGAGAGCGAGGAAGATGAGGATAACCTGCCGGATAACGTGCTGCGCCTGATGAAGCAGAAGAAAATCAGCGCCAGCGACGCCGCCCAGCGCCTGTTGCCAGACGTGAATGAACGCATTCGCGAGCATCTGATTCATTATCCCGAGCTGATGACGCCGGATCTGCTGGAAGATTTTTTCCCCGAGTTGCTGGAAGCGATGGAAACGCCGAAGCATTGATGCTGTCCAGGTGCGCATAAATGCGCACCCTACGAAAAAACCGGTGTACAGGGTACTGTAGGGTCGCCATTCATGGCGACCGTTGAGCTGGCAGCTGCGCGCATAAATGCGCACCCTACGAAAAAATCGGTGCACAGGATACTGTAGGGTCGCCATTCATGGCGACCGTTGCGCTGGCAGCTGCGCGCCTGATATTAACCAGGGAATAAATCATGCTGGAACTGTTCAAAGCCATCGGGCTCGGCCTGGTGGTGATTTTGCCGCTTGCTAACCCGTTAACCACCGTGGCGCTGTTTCTCGGCCTCGCGGGTGACATGAACTTTCAGGAACGCAATCGCCAGGCGCTGCAGGCGTCGATCTACGTGTTCCTGATTATGATGGTCGCCTGGTACGCCGGTAACGCGGTGCTGCACACCTTTGGCATCTCGATTCCCGGCCTGCGCATGGCCGGCGGGCTGATTGTCGCCTTTATCGGCTTTCGCATGCTGTTCCCCGCCAAACCGGTCGGGCATTCGGTGGAGGCCAAACACAAGCTGGATGAACTCGACGCCAGCGACGATCCGCGCGAAACGGTGAATATCGCCTTTGTGCCGCTGGCAATGCCGAGCACCGCCGGACCGGGCACCATCGCGATGATCATCAGTTCGGCCTCGACGGTGAAAGCCGGCGTCGATTTCCCCGCGTGGGTGGTGGCCATCGCGCCGGTGCTGACGTTCCTGGCGGTGGCGGTGATTTTATGGATTTCGCTGCGCAGCTCCGGCGCCATCATGAAGCTGGTCGGCAAAGGCGGCATCGAAGCGATTTCGCGCCTGATGGGGTTTTTACTGGTGTGTATGGGCGTGCAGTTTGTCATCAACGGCGTGCTGGAAGTGGCGCACACCTTTCATTAAAAAATAAAAAATCGCACCCTACGTTAGCGGCGCGATTCATCGCGCAATGCCCGACCTCACGCGACGCCGGGCATTGCCCTCAGGACAGCGCGCCAGGTCGCGCCGCTACGTTTTAATGCAGCGTTTTCCGCACATCCGCCACCTGCTCTTTCGTCACTGCCGGCGCGTGGTTGCTCCAGCCCTGACGAATAAAGGTGGCCAGCTGCGCCACTTCATCATCGGTCAGACGATACGCAAACGGCGGCATCGCCAGCGTCGACGGCGCTTTCTCCGTTGAGGGCTGCTGCGCACCGGCCAGAATGGTGTGAATCAAGCCGCTGGGGTCCTGCGCATTGACGATAGTGCCCTGATCCAGCTCCGGGAAGATCCCCGGTGCGCCTTTGCCGGTGACAAAGTGACAGGCACCGCAGTTGTCGAGATACAGACGCTCGCCTTCGCTCAGATTCTTCGCCGCCGTCAGCTTCGCTTCGGTCTTCTGCTGCGCCTGCACGTCGTACGCCTGCAGCGGCGGATTGCCGCCGAGGAACTTGAGGTAAGCGGCAATTGCTTGCAGATCGGCATCCGTCATATGCGAGCTGGAGTGCTCCACCACGGACGTCATCTCGCCGCCCACTGCGGCTTTATCGTTACGTCCGGTTTGCAGATAATCGACAATCTCCTGCTCGCTCCAGCGTGGCACACCGCGCAGCGATGGCACCTCCCAGTTATTCAGGCTGCCGCCGGCGAGGAAGCGATCGTCGCTGCTGTCCAGCGCCTTCTCGTTCATGCCGAGGCCGCGCGGCGTGTGGCAACTGCCGCAGTGGCCGAGGCTTTCCACGATGTAAGCACCACGATTAACCTGCGCTGACGCGCCGCTAATCGGCTGGAACGGCCTGTCCGAAGTAAACGCCCAGTTCCAGAAACGCATGCCCCAGCGCTGGCTGAACGGGAAGCTCAGCTTGGTTTCCGGCGGCTGTTCGCTGTCCGGCTTCACGCCCTGCATGAAGTAGACGTACAGCGCGTGCAGGTCTTCATCGCTGATTTTGGCGTAATCCGGGTACGGCATCGCCGGGTAGAGGCGCGAGCCGTCCGGCAGTACGCCTTTGCGCACCGCGTCCGAGAACTGCTGCTCACTGTAGTTGCCGATGCCGTGCTGTTTATCCGGCGTGATGTTGGTGGAGTAAATGGTGCCGAGGTTCGACTCAATCGCCAGTCCGCCGGCGTAATCCGCTTTGCCGGCTACGGTATGACACGCCATACAGTCGCCAAGGCGCGCCAGATACTCGCCCTTTTTAATCAGTGATGCGTCATCTGCTGCCTGCGCCTGCACCGCACAGCTGCCCAGCAGCACCGCGTGAGCGATTAACAATGATTTTAATTTCATGTGCTTATGCCTGTACCAGTGGGCCGGGATTCTGCAAATAGTGCTCTTTAATAGCCTGCGCCGCCATCAGGGTAATCGCGCCGATGGTGTCGGTCGGGTTCGCCTGGAAGTTCTGCGGGAAGGCGTTACCGCCCGGCACAAACACGTTGTGCACATCCCAGCTTTGCAGGTACTTGTTCAGCGCCGAGGTTTTCGGGTTGTCGCCCATCACCGCGCCGCCCACGTTGTGGGTAGAGACGTATTTGGTCAGGTCAAAGTCAGCGCCCATCGGCAGGAAGCTCATGCTCATGCTGTCCGGATTCAGCTCTTTGGCGATGTCGCCAACGATGCCTTTCAGGTGCTGCTGCAGCTTGAGCTCGTTCTGTTTCCAGTTAAAGGTCATGCGCAGCAGCGGCTGACCGCGATGGTCGGTGTAGTGCGGATCCAGATCCAGATAGATATCGCGGTACGACTGGCAGGTGGTGGTAATACTGATCTTCATCGAATGGTTGTACCACTGCTCCAGCCCCTCTTTGTACCCCATGCCCCAGCTCGGTGTGCCTTTCGGCAGCGCGGTGCCAATTGGCGTACCGGTCGCCTGCGAACTGTGGATTTTGGCGCCGCCGAGGAATCCGAGTCCCGGACCGTCGAAGTTGCCAGGCGAGATGTCGTTAAACATCTGACCGGTCGCGCCAGCGGTGGCGAAGGCGTTGAAGTTTTTGTCCTTGAAGAACAGTGTGGCGCCGCCGTTGGAGAGAAACGCATAGTTACGCCCGACGACGCCCTCTTCGGTGATCGGGTTGTAGGGCTTGCCGATGCCGGACAGCAGCATCAGGCGCACGTTGTACAGCTGGAAGCTGGAGAGCACCACAATCTTCGCCGGCTGGAACACTTCGTTGCCGTCAGCGTCGAAATAGAGCACGCCTTTCGCAGTTTTGCCGTCGTCGTGCAGTACCACTTTGTACACTTCCGCGTGCACTTCATAGGAGAAGTTCGGCATGCGCTTCAGCGCATCCATCACCGCCGTCTGCGGCGAGGCTTTTGAGTAGTTCAGGCACGGATATTTAGAGCAGTAGCCGCAGTAGTTGCAGGGAGCGATCTGGTTGCCGTACGGGTTTTTCCACGCGCGTGAGACGCAGGCTGACGGGTTCGGGAACGGATGATAGCCGAGCTTCTTTGCCGCCTCTTTGAACATCACGTTGTTCAGCGTATCGTCCAGCGCCGGCAGCGGATACGGCTCGGAACGCGGGCCTTCAAACGGATCGCCGCCTTCCAGGATCTGCCCGCGCAGGTTACCGGTGGTGCCTGACTGGCCGCAAATCAGCTCAAACTTGTAGAAATACGGCTCGATCTCATCCCAGGTGAATGGGAAATCCATCACGCGCATGTCATCCTGCAGGATGCCGGGCTTATACGCCTGATCGACATAGGTTTTCAGTTTGATATCAGTCGGCGTCGGGCGAATCAGTACCGCCGTCCAGTGCATGCCCGCGCCGCCGACGCCGGTACCCGGGGCAAACGCGCCCCATTTACGGGTCGGCAGCGCCGTCTGGTCCATGTTGTAACGCACGGTGACCGCCACTTCTTTCGGCGTGGCGAACACTTTATTGCGCACGTTATAGGCGTACTCATCGGCCGGTTTCGGGTAAGCGAAATCCGGGTAGTCGCGCTCGCCGCCGCGCTCAAGGGCGCGCACGTCCAGTCCAGCCAATGCCAGCTCGATGCTCATCAGCGAGCCGGCCCAGCCGAGGCCGCACACCACGACGTCGACTTCTTTCTTTGTAATCTGTGCCATGTTTTTCTGTCTCACATACCAAATACGGGGATTCAGGCGCGTTCGCCCATCAGGCTGACCGGTCCGAGCGGATACGGCACGTTGTGCTGCTTCACCCACTCGGTGAAGCTGGCGCGTGCCCCCGGGAAGCCGATGGCGATCCAGGCTTTCATGCCTTTGTTGCCGCCGTACATCGGGTCAGCGAGGTAGCCGTGTTTGGTATCGGAAAGCAGCTGGCTGAAGAACTGCGAGGCTTTCAGGTTCGGTTCGCCCAGCGCGGCGAAGTCGATACCGTCGTTTTTATTCACTTTGGTCAGCACCGCGTCTTTCTCAACCAGCGTCAGCTGCGAGAACGCTTTGTGGTAGGTGCTCTGCGTCCACTGCTCCACCAGTTTGATGCCGGTGCGATACATCTGCTGCGGCGTGAACGGGATCTGATAGCCCATGGTGGCGGGCGCGTGCACATCAAACGGCCCCTGCAGGTAGATCTCTGCGCCGAACTCCGGGCTGTGCAGCTGCTGGTCAATGAAGATCGGCACGTTGGTTTCCAGCGCACCCGGCGCTTTGCCGTTGCCACCGGCGGGGATCAGGCGATCGGTCGCGGCCAGAATAAATTGCCACTCCTCAGCGCTAAAAAAGATCGGTTTATAGTCGGCAAGGTCCGGTGCTGCCATTTCCGCAGCCTGGGCTGCAGTCAGTCCTTTTAAAACCAGGTCGCTTAATGGCAAAGCCAGCAACGACCCAAGTAAAAACTTACGTCTGGTGGTCGGTTTTTCTAAAAGCATGGCGCGACGACTCTCACTTGCTAAGAAAGGGAATTATTTTTGTTAATAGATTTATAAATCGGCAAACAAGCTGGCAATCTTATGGATACAAATATTTCAGGATGTAAGCATTAAATTATAAATGTGTTTTGATGAGAAACCATCAACCTGACGAAAAGTCGCCAGGGGCTATGGACGCGCTTTCGCAGCGGGAATTGCGCTTTTAACCGTACAAATGCAAGGAGATTAGCGTCAGAGACTGGGCAAATGACTGAAACAAATCGGCGTGAGAAATAGTCGCTTAGCTTAATTAATCAGAAAAAATCATACTTCCATACCAGAGCTTATGCTTATCAATAACCGCTTATTGGCTGAATGCGCAACGTCTGAGCGATTTATTTCCTGAATATGACAGCGCGCGCACAAAATAACCGATTAGTTAATTGCCGGTATTAATTGTTATTTCCGGCACAGCTCAGAACAAACCGGCATTTAGCCAGCAGCGCGACAGCGATAAAGTCGTCGCATCAATTACTCAGGATAATCATGATGCGAGCACTCTTATTGTTCTTCACCTTATTCAGCAGCGCCTTTGCCCTGCAGGCCGCCACGCCAAAAGACACGCTGGTGGTGGCCGTGCCGCTCGACGGCATTATCAGCTTCGACCCGGCAGAAAGTTTTGAGACCGTCAGTAACAGCGTGCAGCGCAATATTTATCAGACTCTGGTAGAGGCCGATCGCGATGCGCCACAAAAACTCGCGCCGCTGCTCGCCACCTCATGGCAGCCCGGCAGCACGCCGCACAGCCTGGTGTTCAATCTGAAACCGGATGCGCATTTCGTTAGCGGTAACCCGGTGACCGCGCAGGACGTGGTGTTTTCGCTGACGCGCGCGGTGCAGCTCAATAAAGCCCCGTCGTTTATTCTCGCTGAGTTTGGCTGGACGGCGGACAACATCGCCAGCCAGCTGCGGGCGGTGAACGATCATCAGCTGGAGATTCAGTGGCCGGCGCAGATTGGTCAGGACCTGGCGCTGCGCCTGCTGACCGCGCCGGTAGCCTCGGTGGTGGACAGCAAAACCGTGCAGCAGCACATCATCGCCAACGACAGCGGCAACGGCTGGCTGCACACTCACTCCGCAGGCAGCGGCGCATTCAGCATCCAGCAATACGTGCCGCAGCAGGCGCTGGTGCTGAGCGCAAATCCGCACGCCAGCCCGCAGCCGCAGCTGAAACGCATCCTGCTGAAAGGCGTGGCCGATGCCGGTGCGCGCCGCCTGCTGATTCAGCAGGGCGATGTCGATGTGGCTTACCAGCTGGGCCCGGACCAGATCGATGCGCTGAAAAACGACCAGCAGTTGCGCATTGAGGCCTTCCCGTCGAGCCTGGTCTATTACCTGGCGTTTAATACGCAAAACAAAGCGCAGCCGGCGCTGGGTAATCCGGCGCTGTGGCAGGCGGCGCGCTGGCTGGTGGATTACAACGCCATTTCACGCGATCTGCTGAAAGGCCAGTACCGTATTCACCAGAGCTTCCTGCCGCAGGGCTTTGATGGCGCGCTGGAGAATCAGCCGTTCCATTATGATGTGGCCAAAGCTAAAGCGATCCTGGCGCAGGGCGGTATCAGGCCCGGCAGCAAATTCTCGCTGACGGTGATCAATCAGCCGCCGTACATCGACGTGGCGCAGGCGCTGCAGGCCAGCTTTGCCAAAGCCGACGTGCAGATTGAGCTGCAGCCGGTGGCGGAATCGGAACTGTGGGGCAAAATGCGCGGCCGTGATTTCCAGTCGATCTTTATTTACTGGGGCGCCGACTATGTGGATCCGAATACCAACGCCAGCGCCTTTGCCTATAACGTGCCGGGCGGCTCGAAAACGCTGGCGTGGCGCGTTGGCTGGGAGATTCCCGAACTGAGCGCGCAGACGCGCACCGCAGCCGGTGAGAGCGACGCCAGCCAGCGCCGCACGCTGTATACCGCACTGCAACAGCGCGTACAGCAGGATTCGCCGTTCGTGGTGATGCTGCAGGGCGCACAGCAGGTGGCGGTACGTAATAACGTCAGTCACGTGCAGCAGGGCATCGGCGTGAGCCTGCTGTTTTTCGATGCGGTAGAGAAGAGGTAGGTCGGTACGCGCTGCCCCTCATCCCAGCCTTCTCCCGCCCGCGGGAGAAGGGCCAATCGCGCGGGCAGCAACCGGAACGCCCCTTATTTTTCACCCAAATATCCCTCTCTCTCCCGCGCACCGCTTGCTATTCTTTGAGTCATTACGCAATGCCGGAGAGCGCAACCATCATGACTACCCCACTGCTGATCGCCCAGACGCCTGACCTTCAACTGCATCTGCTGCCCGCCATGGCTAACCGTCACGGACTGATAACCGGTGCGACCGGCACCGGTAAAACCGTGACGCTGCAAAAGCTGGCAGAATCCTTCTCCGCCATCGGCGTGCCGGTGTTTATGGCCGATGTCAAAGGCGATCTTTCCGGCATTGCGACCGCGGGCGACAGCTCGGAAAAGCTGCTGGCGCGGCTGGCGAAGATTGGCGTCACCGACTGGCAGGCGCAGAAAAATCCGGTGATGCTGTGGGATATCTTCGGCCAGCAGGGCCATCCGGTGCGCGCAACGGTGTCCGATCTCGGCCCGCTGCTGCTGGCGCGACTGCTCAGCCTCAACGAGGTGCAGTCCGGCGTGCTGCAAATTATCTTCCGTATCGCCGACGATCAGGGCCTGCTGCTGCTGGACTTCAAAGATTTGCGCGCCATGACGCAATACATCGGTGACAACGCCAAAGCGTTTCAGACGCAGTACGGCAATATCAGCAGCGCCTCGGTGGGCGCCATTCAGCGCGGCCTGCTGGCGCTGGAGCAGCAAGGGGCAGAACACTTCTTTGGTGAACCAATGCTGGATATCCGTGACTGGATGCGCTGCGATGCTGACGGCAAAGGCTTCATCAATATCCTGGCGGCGGAAAAGCTTTATCAGCAGCCGAAACTCTACGCCACCAGTCTGCTGTGGCTGCTGGCGGAACTGTATGAACAGCTGCCGGAAGCCGGCGATCTGGACAAACCGAAGATGGTGTTCTTCTTTGACGAAGCGCATCTGCTGTTTAACGACGCGCCGCCGGTGCTGCTGGAAAAAGTGGAACAGGTGATTCGCCTGATTCGCTCGAAAGGCGTTGGTGTGTACTTTGTCACGCAGAATCCGGCGGACATTCCGGATAATGTGCTCGGTCAGCTGGGTAACCGCGTGCAGCATGCGCTGCGTGCCTTCACGCCGAAAGACCAGAAAGCGGTAAAAAGCGCCGCCGAAACGATGCGCGCCAACCCGGCGTTTAATACCGTGGAGGCGATTCAGGCGCTGGGCACCGGCGAGGCGCTGATCTCTTTCCTCGATGAGAAAGGCAGCCCGTCGATGGTGCAGCGCGCCATGGTGATCGCGCCGGGCTCGCGCATGGGGCCGGCCACTCCTGATGAACGCAACAGCCTGATCAACCATTCGCCGCTGTACGGCAAATACGACAGTGCCGTCGATCGCGAATCGGCGTTCGAAATGTTACAGCAAGGCGTGCAGGCCGCGCCGCAGCAGGCCGATGCGCCGCCCAGCAAAGGCAATAGCGTGGCGGTGGATGACGGCATTCTGGGTGGGCTGAAAGAGATTCTGTTCGGCAGCACCGGGCCGCGCGGCGGCAAGCGCGACGGCGTGGTACAGAGCGTGGCGAAAAGCGCGGCGCGCCAGGTGACCAATCAGATCATCCGCGGCGTGCTGGGCAGTCTGCTCGGTGGACGCCGCCGTTAATCGCCCTCTGCTATGATCGTGGTATGGATAAATATCAACAATTAAAACGGAGCAAGCGTCTGGCCCTGTCGCTGCTGCTGATTGCCGCCGCGATCTTCGTCGTGACGCTGTTTCTGCCGCCCACGTTCTGGGTGCTGGGGCTGAAGGCGATTGCCGAAGCGGCGATGGTCGGTGCGCTGGCCGACTGGTTTGCGGTGGTGGCGCTGTTTCGTCGCGTGCCGGTGCCGTTTATCTCGCGCCATACGGCAATCATTCCACGCAACAAAGATCGCATCGGCGAGAATCTTGGCCGCTTCGTGCAGGAGAAGTTTCTCGATACCGATTCGCTGCTGGCACTGATTCGCCGCCACGATCCGTCACAGCTGCTGGCGCAGTGGCTCAATATGCCGGGCAACGCCGATCGCATTGGCCGCCATCTGCTGCAGGTGATGCGCGGTTTCCTCGATCTTACTGACGATCAGCGTATTCAGCGCTTTTTGCGCCGCGCGGTGCACCGCGCACTGGATAAGGTCGATCTGACCCAGTCCAGCGCGCTGCTGCTGGACAGCCTGACCAAAAACAATCGCCATCAGGAACTGCTTGACGCTGCTGTGCAACAGCTGCTGCGTCTGCTGCACAAACCCGGCACGCGCGAGTTTATCGCGCTGCAAATTGTGCGCTGGCTGAAACGCGAACATCCGATCAAAGCCAAAGTGCTGCCGACCGAATGGCTGGGCGAACACAGCGCCGAGCTGGTCGCCAACGCGGTGGATTCGATTCTGGATGAAGTGGCGCGCGACCAGGGCCACGAATTTCGCCTCGGTTTTAACCGCGCGGTACAGCGCCTGATAGAGCGACTGAAAAGCGATCCGGAGATGGCCGAACGGGCTGAGACCATCAAACACTGGCTGAAAGAGGATGAGTCATTTAACCGTTATATCGGCGAGCTGTGGCAGGACCTGCGCCGCTGGCTGAAGAGCGACCTCAACAGTGACGATTCGCGCGTGCAGGAGCGGGTGCGGCTGGCGGCGCTGTGGCTGGGCGAAACGCTCGCCGCCGATGAAGCACTGCGTGCCTCAATGAATCAGCATCTGGAAGACGCTGCGCGCAGCGTCGCGCCCGAGTTTGCGGCGTTTCTCACCCGTCACATCAGCGATACGGTGAAGAGCTGGGATGCGCGCGAGATGTCGCAACAGATTGAGCTGAACATTGGTCGTGATTTGCAGTTTATCCGCATCAACGGCACGCTGGTGGGCGGTACCATTGGCCTGGTGCTGTTTTTGCTGTCACAGCTGCCGGGTTGGGTGCAGACGTTGCGCTAACGGTGCGGGCATCGACCTGGTCGCCATGAATAAAAAAAGGTCGCCATGAATGGCGACCCTACGGTAACGGTGCGGGAATGACAGGGGCGCCCTGAATCGCGCCCCTGCAACCCTCACTACCGCCGTTTCAGCAACAGGTACAAACTGATGGCGAAGAATGCGCCGCTCGGCAGAATCGCGCCCAGCACCGGCGGTAAACCGTACACCAGACTCAGCGGCCCGAAGATCTGATCCAGCACGTAGAACAGGAAGCCAAAGCTGATGCCGGTGACCACGCGCACGCCCATCGATACGCTACGCAGCGGACCAAAGATAAACGACAGCGCCATCAGCATCATCACCGCCACCGACAGCGGCTGGAAGATTTTGCCCCACATATTCAGCAGGTAGCGCCCGGATTCCTGGCCGCTCTGTTTGAGATATTTGCTGTAGTTATACAGACCGCTGATCGACAGCGCGTCCGGGTCCAGCGCCACCACGCCCAGCTTGTCTGGCGTCAGATTGGTTTTCCATTCGCCGCTCAGGCTCTGTGAACCGGTAATCTGCTTCGGATCTTTCAGGTCCGACTCATCCACCTGCGACAGCTCCCACAGTTTGCGATCTTTATTCCAGACCGCGGTGGCGGCATAGCGCACGCTCAGCAGACGCCGCTGATCGGTAAAGCGATAGATACTGACGCCGTCGATCTCGTTGTCGCCTTTAATGCGCTCAATGTAGATAAAGTCGTTGCCGTCTTTCGCCCACAGGCCGTTTTGCGTCGAGACCAGCGAGCCGCCGTACAGCTGCTGCGCCCGGTAGTTACGCGCCATCTGCTCGCCCTGCGGGGCGACAAACTCGCCCACCGCCATGGTCAGCAGCACCAGCGGAATCGCGGTTTTCATAACCGCCAGCGCCACCTGCAGACGGGTAAAGCCGGAGGCCTGCATCACCACCAGTTCGCTGCGCTGCGCCAGCGTGCCCAGCCCCAGCAGCGCGCCCAGCAGCGCCGCCATCGGGAAGAAGATCTCGATATCTTTCGGCACGCTGAGCAGCGTGTAATAACCGGCATCCAGCGCGGTATACGCGCCCTGCCCGGTTTTACGCAGCTGATCGACGAACTTAATGATGCCCGACAGCGACACCAGCATGAACAGCGTCATCATGATGGTGTTGAAGATGGTTTTGCCGATATAGCGGTCAAGGACCTTAAACATCACACGGATCCTCCACGGCTAAAGCGCGCGCGGAAACGGCGCATCGGCACGGTATCCCATACGTTGAGCGCCACCGCCAGCGCCAGATACGCCAGGTTGACCACCCACATCCAGATCGCCGGATCAAACCGGCCTTTCGCCGCGTTGGAGCGCAGTGAGCTCTGCAGCAGGAAGAAGATCAGGTAGAGCAGCATTGCCGGCAGCATCGACAGCACGCGGCCCTGCCGCGGGTTAACCACGCTGAGCGGCACCACCATCAGCGCCATCACCAGCACAGCGAACACCAGCGTCAGACGCCAGTGCAGCTCCGCCTGGAACTGCGGCGTTTTGGTTTTTATCAGCGTGCTGATATCGGCCTGATCGGCATCGTTAGGATCGAGCACCGCCTCTTTGTATCCGACCAGCGCCTGATAATTGACGAAGTCGGTTATGCGGAAGTCACGCAGCAATGCCGTGCCTTCGAAGCGCGTGCCTTTATCCAGCGTCACCGTCTGCGAGCCATCTTTGTGCTGCTCCATGTGACCGCTGTCGGCCAGCACCACCGATGGCCGTGCATTGCCCTTCGGCCGCAGCTGCGCCAGGAACACGCTGCCGAACTTGTTGCCTTTCACGTCTTCGACGAACAGCACGGTATTGCCGTCGCTGGAGGTCTGGAACTGCCCCGCCGCCAGCGCCGCCGCTCCCGGGTTGGCTTTGGCATTTTGTGTCACTTCATCCTGATAGCGCGAGGACCACGGGCCAAGCCAGATCACGTTGACCGCCGCCACCAGCGAGGTGAACAGCATCAGGATCATCGCCGCTTTAATCAGGACGCCTTTACCCAGCCCGCAGGCGTGCATCACCGTAATTTCACTTTCGGTGTACAGCCGCCCAAGGGTCATTAAAATCGCCAGAAACAAGCTTAGGGGCAGGATAAGTTGTGCCATTTCAGGCACGCCAAGTCCTAACAATGTCAGAACCAGATTTGTTGGGATTTCGCCATCCACCGCCGCACCCAAAATCCTGACTAACTTCTGGCAAAAGAAGATAAGTAGCAGGATGAACAGGATAGCCAGCTGGCTTTTGAGCGTTTCCCGAACCAGATATCTAATGATGATCACGCTTAGTACGCCTGTGAAAACTTGTCTTTTTGCAGGAAAATCGCTAGTTTCAACGCTTATCAGCCATTTTTCTTCATCAATGGCCGTCATGGTAGCTAAAATAGTATGACGAACGCGTTAGGGTGGTGAAAAAACAACACATTGTCACCCCACTCATTATGGCCGCCGGCGTTAAATTGTCATGGCGTCGCAACAAATTAATGGGTTACGAACGCGCTACATTCTAACGACAGCTAAGGCCGTTGTCTTTAAGATTCAGGAGAGTGCATGGAGTTCAGTGTAAAAAGCGGTAGCCCGGAAAAACAGCGCAGCGCCTGCATTGTGGTTGGCGTTTTCGAACCGCGTCGTCTGTCACCGATTGCCGAGCAGCTGGATAAGATCAGCGATGGCTACATCAGCGCGCTGCTGCGCCGCGGTGAGCTGGAGGGCAAAGTGGGCCAGACGCTGCTGCTGCACCATGTGCCAAATATCCTGTCCGAACGTATCCTGCTGATCGGCTGTGGTAAAGAGCGCGAGCTGGATGAGCGCCAGTACAAACAGGTGATTCAGAAAACCATCAATACCCTGAACGACACCGGATCGATGGAAGCGGTGTGCTTCCTGACCGAGCTGCACGTTAAAGGGCGCAATACCTACTGGAAAGTGCGCCAGGCGGTAGAAACCTCTAAAGAGGCGCTGTACAACTTCGACCAGCTGAAAAGCAACAAAGTTGAGCCGCGCCGTCCGCTGCGCAAGCTGGTGTTCAACGTGCCGACCCGCCGTGAGCTGACCAGCGGTGAGCGCGCTATTCAGCACGGTCTGGCCGTTGCCGCCGGCGTCAAAGCGGCGAAAGACCTGAGCAATATGCCGCCGAATATTTGTAACGCCGCGTATCTGGCGTCGCAGGCACGTCAGCTGGCCGATGCGTACAGCAAAAACGTCACCACCCGCGTGATTGGCGAACAGCAGATGAAAGAGCTGGGCATGAACGCCTATCTGGCGGTCGGTGCCGGTTCGCACAACGAGTCGCTGATGTCGGTGATTGAGTACAAAGGCAGCAGCGACGCCGATGCGCGCCCTATCGTGCTGGTAGGTAAAGGGCTGACCTTTGACTCCGGCGGCATCTCCATCAAACCTGCCGAGGCGATGGATGAGATGAAATACGACATGTGCGGCGCGGCGTCGGTGTACGGCGTGATGCGCATGGTGGCGGAGCTGAATCTGCCGCTGAACGTGGTCGGCGTGCTGGTGGGCTGTGAGAACATGCCGGACGGGCGCGCGATGCGTCCGGGTGACGTGCTGACCACCATGTCCGGCCAGACGGTTGAAGTGCTGAATACCGATGCCGAGGGCCGTCTGGTGCTGTGCGATGCGCTGACCTACGTTGAGCGCTTCGATCCGGAAGTGGTGATTGACGTCGCTACCCTGACCGGCGCCTGCGTGATCGCGCTGGGCCATCACGTCAGCGGGTTGATGTCGAACCACAATCCGCTGGCGCACGAGCTGATTAGCGCATCAGAGCAGTCGGGCGACCGCGCGTGGCGTCTGCCGATGGCCGACGAGTATCAGGAGCAGCTGGAATCTAACTTTGCCGATATGGCCAACATCGGTGGCCGTCCGGGCGGCGCAATTACCGCCGCCTGCTTCCTGGCACGCTTTGCGCGTAAGTTTAACTGGGCGCACCTGGATATCGCCGGCACCGCCTGGCGCTCCGGCAAAGCCAAAGGCGCGACCGGCCGTCCGGTGCCGCTGCTGTCGCAGTTCCTGCTGAACCGCGCTGGCCTGAACGGCGACGATTAAGAGCCGGGGCGAATGCTGCAACGGTGCGTATGGATGCGTTAAATACCGTGCGGCCATTGAAACGGTGCGCATGAATGCGTTAAATACCGTGCGGCCATTGATACGGTGCGCATGAATGCGCACCCTACGGTGTAGGGTCGCCGTTCACGGCGACCTGATTATCAGCAGCCCGGTTTACAGGGTCGCCATTGATGGCGACCTGATTATCAGCCGCACGGTTTACAGGGTCGCCATTCATGGCGACCTTATTATTGGACGCCGCAATCTTACTGTCGCACAATGCGCCCCACTGTCATTGATGGAAATAACCTGCCATGAAAAACGCCACCTTCTTCGTGATGGAGTCTGAAAGCGCCAGCGACGGCTTAAGCGCCATCGAAGCGCTGGTGTGCGAGTTGGCCGCCAGCCGCTGGCGAGACGGTAAGCGCATCCTGATTGCCTGCGAAGATGAACAGCAGGCCAATCGGCTGGATGAAGCACTGTGGCAGCGTCCGGCCAACGCCTTTGTGCCGCACAACCTGGCCGGCGAAGGCCCGCGCTACGGCGCGCCGGTTGAGCTGGCCTGGCCGCAGCGACGCGGCAGTGCGCCGCGCGATCTGCTGATCAGCCTGCTGCCGCAGTTCGCAGATTTTGCTACCGGTTTCCATGAAGTGATAGACTTCGTACCTTATGAAGAATCCCTGAAACAACTGGCGCGCGACCGCTATAAAGCGTATCGCAGCGTTGGTTTCCAATTGAATACGGCGACGCCACCCCCGCCGCAAACGACATAGCAGATATGGAAAAGACATATAACCCGCAAGATATCGAGCAGCCGCTCTACGAGCACTGGGAACAGCAGGGCTACTTCAAACCGAATGGCGATACCAGCCAGGAAAGCTTTTGCATCATGATCCCGCCGCCGAACGTCACAGGTAGCTTGCATATGGGTCACGCCTTCCAGCAAACCATCATGGATACCATGATCCGCTACCAGCGCATGCAGGGTAAAAACACCCTGTGGCAGGCAGGTACGGACCACGCCGGTATCGCCACGCAGATGGTGGTTGAGCGCAAGATCGCCGCTGAAGAGGGCAAAACGCGTCAGGATTACGGTCGTGACGCCTTTATCGAAAAAATCTGGCAGTGGAAGGCTGAATCCGGCGGCACCATCACCCGCCAGATGCGTCGCCTCGGCAACTCGGTTGACTGGGAGCGCGAGCGCTTCACCATGGATGAAGGCCTGTCCAACGCGGTGAAAGAAGTCTTCGTCCGTCTGTACAAAGAAAACCTGATCTACCGTGGCAAGCGCCTGGTGAACTGGGACCCGAAACTGCGCACGGCGATCTCTGACCTCGAAGTGGAAAACCGCGAGAGCAAAGGCTCAATGTGGCACATTCGCTATCCGCTGGCGGACGGCGTGAAAACTGCCGAAGGCAAAGATTACCTGGTGGTGGCCACTACCCGTCCGGAAACCCTGCTGGGCGATACCGGCGTGGCGGTCAACCCGGAAGATCCACGTTACAAAGATCTGATCGGCAAAGAGGTGATCCTGCCGCTGGTGAACCGTCGTATTCCGATCGTCGGCGACGAACACGCCGATATGGAGAAAGGCACCGGCTGCGTGAAGATTACCCCGGCGCACGACTTCAACGACTACGAAGTGGGCCGTCGTCACAAGCTGCCGATGATCAACATCCTGACCTTTGATGGCGACATCCGCGAGCGTGCGGAAGTGTTCGACACCAACGGTGAAGTCAGCGATGCCTGTTCCGATGAAATTCCGCCGCAGTTCCAGAAGATGGAGCGTTTTGCCGCGCGTAAAGCGATTGTCGCCGCCGTTGACGAGCTCGGCCTGCTCGACGAAATCAAACCACACGATCTGACGGTGCCCTACGGCGACCGCGGCGGCGTGGTGATCGAGCCGATGCTGACCGATCAGTGGTACGTGCGCACGGCCCCGCTGGCGAAAGTCGCGGTGGAAGCGGTAGAAAACGGCGACATTCAGTTTGTGCCGAAGCAGTACGAAAACATGTACTTCTCGTGGATGCGCGACATCCAGGACTGGTGCATCTCGCGTCAGCTGTGGTGGGGCCACCGCATTCCGGCCTGGTACGACAACAATGGTAACGTCTATGTTGGCCGCAGCGAAGAAGAAGTGCGTCAGGAAAACAATCTGGCCGCCGACGTGACGCTGCGCCAGGATGACGACGTGCTTGATACCTGGTTCTCTTCCGGCCTGTGGACATTCTCTACGCTGGGCTGGCCGGAGAACACCGAAGCGCTGCGCACCTTCCATCCTACCAGCGTGCTGGTGAGCGGCTTCGACATCATCTTCTTCTGGATTGCGCGCATGATCATGCTGACCATGCACTTCATCAAAGATGAGAACGGCAAGCCGCAGGTACCGTTTAAAACCGTCTACATGACTGGTTTGATCCGCGATGAAGAAGGCCAGAAGATGTCCAAGTCGAAAGGCAACGTCATCGATCCGCTGGATATGGTGGACGGCATTTCGCTGGAAGATCTGCTGGAGAAACGCACCGGCAATATGATGCAGCCGCAGCTGGCTGAGAAGATTCGCAAACGCACCGAGAAGCAGTTCCCGGACGGTATCGTGCCTTCCGGCACCGATGCGCTGCGCTTCACCCTCGCCGCGCTGGCGTCCACCGGTCGTGACATCAACTGGGATATGAAGCGTCTGGAAGGCTACCGCAACTTCTGTAACAAGCTGTGGAACGCCAGCCGCTTCGTGCTGATGAACACCGAAGATCAGGATTGCGGCCAGAATGGCGGCGAGCTGAAGCTGTCGCTGGCGGATCGCTGGATCCTGACGGAATTCAACAGCACCGTGAAAGCGTACCGTGAAGCGCTGGATAGCTATCGCTTTGATATCGCTGCCAACATTCTGTACGACTTCACCTGGAACCAGTTCTGTGACTGGTACCTGGAGCTGACCAAGCCGGTGATGAACAGCGGCAGCGAAGCGGAGCTGCGCGGCACGCGCAACACGCTGGTGACGGTGCTGGAAGCGTTACTGCGCCTGGCGCATCCGATCATCCCGTTCATTACCGAGACCATCTGGCAGCGCGTGAAAGTGCTGAAGAACATCGATCACGATACCATCATGCTGCAGCCGTTCCCGCAGTATGACGCGGCGAAGGAAGACGCGGAAGCGAAGGCCGATATCGAGTGGATGAAGCAGGCGATTGTGGCGGTGCGTAATATCCGTGCCGAAATGAACATCGCGCCAAGCAAACCGCTCGACGTGCTGCTGCGCGACTGCTCGCCGGCGGCGCAGCGTCGTGTTGAAGAGAACCGCAACTTCCTGTCGCGCCTGGCGCGTCTGGAAAGCCTGACCATTCTGCCAGCCGGCGAGAAAGGTCCGGTCTCGGTGACCAAGATTGTTGATGGCGCGGAGCTGCTGATCCCGATGGCAGATCTGGTCAACAAGGAAGCCGAGCTGGAGCGTCTGGCGAAAGAGCTGGTGAAGCTGGATGTCGAGATCGAGAAGATTCAGACCAAACTGGCTAACGAAGGCTTTGTATCGCGCGCACCGGAAGCGGTGGTAGCGAAAGAGCGCGAGCGCGTAGCCGAGCTGGAGCAATCAAAAGCAAAACTGATTGAACAGCAGGGCGTGATTGCGGCATTGTAAGCGCTTCAGTCCTGACGCTTAATCGAAGCCGGGCACTGCCCGGCTTTTTTCTATCGGAAGATTATGATGACCACCGCCACGCCACTTAACCTGCAGGTGCGCCCGATTGTCGCCGCCGATAATCCGCGGATTGCGCAGGTGATCCGCGATGTCTCCGCCGAGTTCGGCCTGACGGCGGATAAAGGTTATACCGTGTCCGACCCGCAGCTCGATCGGTTGTTTGAGCTGTACAGTGCGGCGGACAGCGCCTACTGGATCGTGGAGCATGAAGGTCAGGTGGTCGGCGGCGGCGGCGTGGCACCGCTGGCCTGCAGCGCACCGGATATCTGTGAGTTGCAGAAGATGTATTTCCTGCCGTCGGTGCGCGGGCTGGGTTTAGCGCGCGAACTGGCGCTGCGCGCAATGGATTTTGCCCGCCAGCGCGGGTTCCGGCGCTGCTACCTGGAGACCACCGGCAGCCTGACGCGCGCCATTAAACTCTATCAGTCGCTGGGCTTTGAACAGATTGCGGACGCGATGGGCTGTACCGGCCACGTGGATTGCGAAGTGAGAATGCTGCGGGTGTTGTGAGGGAAAAACCACTCACTTCTCTACCGCAACGCCCTGCGCTAGCTGACCAATTAACGCCCCCAGCGTCTCTACCGCCGCCTCGGCACGTGCATCCCATGGCCAGGCGGTGTTGAAACGGAAGCAGTGGCTGAAACTCTCGCTGCTGGAAAACAGCTGGCCCGGCGCAATACTGATGCCCTGCTGTAGCGCCAGATGATACAGCTGCGTGGCGTTAATCTGCTCCGGCAAGGTAATCCACAAAAAGTAGCCTCCAGGCGTATCGCTGATGTGCGCTTCGGCGGGCAGCACGCGGCGCAGCGCCTGCTGTGCCAGCTGTTTGCGCTTCGCCAGCGTCTGACGCAGCTTTTTCAGATGCGTGTCATAGCTGCGGGTGCTGAGAAAATCCGCCAGCGCCAGCTGCATCGGCGTGCTGGTCGAGAGCGTACTCATCATCTGAATGCGCTGCACGCGCTGCGCATAGCGCCCCGCCGCGACCCAGCCCACGCGAAATCCCGCCACCAGATTTTTCGAAAAGCTGCCGCAGTGCAGCACGTAACCCTCGCGGTCGAACGCTCTGGCCGGCAACGGCTTATCGTGGCCGTGATACAGGTCGCTGTAGACGTCGTCCTCTATCATTGCCACCTGATAACGCGTCAGCAGTGCCACCAGCTGCTGTTTGCGCCCGGCGCTGAGGGTAAAGCCGAGCGGATTCTGCCGGTTGGTCATCAGCCAGCAGGCTTTCACCGGCCAGCGCTGCAGCGCCTGCTCCAGCTCATCCAGATCGATGCCCTGCTCCACATCGCTGGCGATAGCAATCGCGTTCAGCTTAAGCCGTTCAATCGCCTGCAACGCGCCATAGAAGGAAGGGTTCTCAATCACCACCCAGTCGCCCGGTTCGGTCACCGCCTGCAGACTGAGGTTAAGCGCTTCCATCGCACCGTTAGTAATGACGATGTCATCCGGCGACAGCGTAATGCCCTGCTGCGCATAACGCTGGGCGAGGATTTTTCGCAGCGCTTCATTACCGGGCGGCAGATTATTCAGGGCATCGGTGGGTTTAAGATTGTGCGAGACCTTCACCAGCGAGCGCATCAGCTGGCGCTGGGGAAACAGTTCCGGATCGGGGAAGGCAGAACCAAACGGCATGATGGCCGGATCGCGCGTCGCCTGCAGAACATCAAACACGAAGCTGTTGGTATCGGCCTGGTCGGTTTTAGCGATCGCCTGGGTTGGCAAACGCGGCCGGCTTTCCGCCGCGCGCGGTGCCACGTAGTAGCCCGACTGCGGCTTCGACACAATCCAGCCCTGGCTCTCCAGCACCTCGTAAGCGTGCATCACCGTCATCAGGCTGAGTCCGCTCTGCTCCGCCTGCTGGCGCAGCGACGGCAGCTTTTCACCCGGCGGCCAGATGCGTGCTTCGATTTGCGTACGTAGCTGATCTACCAACTGCTGGTATTTGGCCATGGCTCCATTCCCTGCGACCTGCGTGCGCGCCAGTATAGCCTGCCAGCCATTGCTGCGGCTAAAAATCCGTGTTCTTTTCCCGCGCGCCGCCAGTTTTCCTTCAAGACCTTTCTCGTTGGGAGAATTATCCGATCAACTAATAATCGCCGCCTGTCGCTTGATGCGGACAGATTCACCAGGACGTTAATTATTAGCAAACAGGAAAACCTCATGAGCACAGCACTCACCAACGCAAGACAACTCTGGACCACCGATCCGCAGCGCACCTTTAGCGGCTCCTCACCAGCCGAAGCCGGCGGTATCATGGAAATTGTGATGGACAGCACCGTCTATACCGTCTCCATCGCCGCTGACGGCAGCTGGAGCTGGCAGCCGCCGTTTCCGCTGGCTGAAGGCCCGCATAACCTCTCCGTGCGCACCATCGATCGCGCCGGAAATATTGGTGCTCCATCGCTATTAATCGTTAACGTTGACCTTACCGCGCCGGACCAGCCGCTGATTATTGGTGCCGGGGATGATTTCGGCGATAAAACCGGCCTGGTCAGTTCCGGCCAGCAGACGGATGACCGTACGCCGACCCTGAAAGGCGTGGCCGAGCCGGACAGCATTGTGCGCCTGTACAATGCGCAGAACCAGCTGATTGGCAGCGTTAAAGCCAGCAGCAACGGCTACTGGGAAATTACCCCGACGCTGGCTGACGGTGAGCATTCACTGTATGTCACCGCCACCGATGGCCGTGGCTACGTCAGTCAGGCATCGGAGGTATTTACGCTGACCGTTGCCGATGACTCTGTAGTCCCGGTTCCCGGCAAGGTGGAAATCACCCACGCGCAGGATGACGCCGGTGCCGCACAGGGCAAGCTGCTGGACGGCGCGCTGACCGATGACACCACGCCAACGCTGCACGGTACTGCGCCAGCCGGCAGCCACGTGCTGATTCAGTACCGGGACGTGAACGGCCAGTGGGTTGACGGCGGTTACGCCACGCTGATCGGCACCCAGTGGATCTGGACACCGGATCAGGCACTGGGTGAGGGCAAATGGGAGTTCCGCGCTTACGCCGGCAGCGGCTGGACCGACGAGTTCACGCTGGAGATCGATTTAACGCCGCAGAGCGAACTCGCAATCACGCATGCGTGGGATGATTTTGGCATCAATACCGGTCTGTTACACAGTGGCGCAATCACCGATGACCGCACGCCAACGCTGAACGGTCGCGCTGAGGCTAACAGCATTGTCTATATTCACTTCCGTAACGCGTTGAGCGACTGGGAAGTCCTGGGCAGCGTGCAGGCTGGCGCGGATGGCAGTTGGGTGTATGAAACCGACCGTATCTCACCGGGAAGCTATCAGTTCTCGGCCAGTGATAATGCTAAGGCGCACAACAGCAACAGTGATTTTGCATTGACGATAGCCAGTGATACGGGTTTAACACCACAGATCACCAGTGCGTTTGATAACTTTGGTAAATTAACCGGCGCGTTAAAATCCGGCGCGACAACTGACGATGCGACACCAGAAATTAGAGGTGTGGCTGAAGCCAACTCAGTGGTATACGTCGAATATCGTTCTCAGGATGGCAACTGGAATACAGGCCACTCAGTTAAAACAGATCACGCAGGCAACTGGTCATTTATTCCTGAAGAAGATTTGCATCGTGGCAAATGGCAATTTATAGCCAGAACGAGTGAATCAGGTGAAGAATCTTCACTATTCAATCTCAATATTCAGGCAGATATTACAGGAAAAACATTTTCAGAAACATTCGCTTCAATACCCTTAGGGAAAGTATCTCCATCAGGACTACAGATTGACGGAGCAGTGATTAAGTTTTCTAACATGAGCAATCCAAATTCGTTAGTGATTGCTGACACACATAGTTCTCGACACCTGTACGCGGGTCCGGCTGGAACGAATGTTTCAGCAACGATTGACATTGTTTTTGACTATTATGCCAAGTCATTTTCCGTAGATCTGTTAGGAATTGAGTACTCATCGAATCCAGCGACCATCAAGGTTTATGATCAATATAACAATGTCATTTATACTACGACACATACCCAAGATCGTCCATGGAAAACAACCAGTTATACTGCACCAGATGGAAAAATGATCGATCATGTTGAAATAATAATAAAAAATGAGGGTTCGGGACTGGATATTGACAATATTAAATACACCGCTTTAGATTACAAAAATAACTCTATAAATGAATCCAACATTAATAATGACGAAAGCGGACATATTCAAAGCGATGTAGTTGTCAGTTCGCTTTGTCATTCATCGGAAATTCTTATCGATAATTATGACAAAAAGGTAAATTTAAGTGTTGAAGATATATTAAATAAGGGAATGAAAAATCTCTTTATTGATGATGATCACTCGCAAATAGTGGTGCATGGTGATAAAGGATCCACTGTGCATCTCGAAGATATTCTTCCAGATGAACAATTGCTTACGAACTGGACCCAACAAACCGGCACCGTCACCATCGCTGGCGTGCAGTATGAAGTCTATTCCCACAACGGTAATGATGCTGAACTGCTGGTGCAGGAAGGGGTGAAAGTCGAGCTGGTGTGAGTTTTTTCTCCTCCTTTTTAGGTGAGCTTGAGGTAAAAGCCGTAGCAGGGATGCTGCGGCTTTTTTTGTTGGGTTAGGTGCGGTCTGGCCCTCACCCCCGGCCCTCTCCCGCACGCGGGAGAGGGAGAAAAGACACACAGCGCGTACGCGGGAGAGGGAGAAAAGACACGCAGCGCGCACGCGGGAGAGGGAGAGGGAGAAAAGACACACAGCGTGCACGCGGGAGAGGGAGAAAAGACACACAGCGTGCACGCGGGTGAAGGTGAAAAACACTCAGCGCGCACGCGGGAGAGAGGAGCTCCAGGCGGCAGAAACCAGCCCCTACTCCGCCGCCGTCAGCGCCGCGGGTTTGTCTTTAACAAAATCCGGTAGCTCGCTGATGCGCTCTGGCGGTAGCGGTTTGCCCAGCAGGAAGCCCTGCAGGGTGTCGCAGCCGAGCCCGGTGAGGAACGCCTGCTGATCCTGGGTTTCCACGCCTTCGGCCACCACTTTGAGATCCAGCGACTGCGCCAGCGCGACGATGGCGGAGACGATGGTTGCGTCTTCCGATTTCGCCTGCAGTTCGTTAACAAAGGCGCGGTCGATTTTCAGCTCGCTGGCCGGTAAGCGTTTGAGATACAGCAGGCTGGAGTAGCCGGTGCCGAAGTCATCAATCGAGGCTTTTACCCCCATGCTGGTCAGCTCGGTGAGGATGCGCACGCTCTCTTCCGGATCGCGCATCGCCGTGGTTTCGGTGACCTCCAGCGTCAGCAGCTCGGCCGGGATCTGGTGCTGTTCCAGCGCCTGCGTCACGGTGTCGACCAGGTTGCACTGCTCAAACTGCAAGGCAGAGAGGTTCACCGCCACCGACCAGTGCGGATGGCCCTGCTGATGCCAGATGTGCAGCTGGCGGCAGGCCTCGTTGATCACCCAGTTGCCAATATTAATGATCATGCCGGTCTTCTCGGCGATCGGTAAAAACTTGTCCGGCGTCAGCAGGCCGCGCGTCGGGTGCTGCCAGCGCAGCAGCGCTTCGAAGCCAATGATCGGCCCGCTCGGCGCGCAGTACTTAGGCTGATAGAACAGACGCAGCTCGTTGCTATCCAGCGCCTGCCACAGATCGTTATTAAGCTGCAGCTGCGACTGCGCCAGCGTGTTCATGGACGGCTGGAAGAAGTTGTAGCCGTTACGGCCGTTGTTCTTGGTGTGATACATCGCGGCGTCGGCGTTAAACATCAGCTCGCGCTCGTCCTTGCCATCACCGGGATAAACAGCGATGCCGATACTCAGCGACACCATCAGCTCGTAGCGTGACACGCTAAACGGGCGATCCACGGCTTTAACCAGCGCATCCGCCACCGCTGCGGCATCATTGGGATCGCCGATCTCAATCAGCAGCACAAACTCGTCACCGCCCAGCCGCGCCAGCGTGTAGTGCCCTTTCATCTGGTCGGTCATGCGTTCGGTTACCGCAATCAGCAGGTTATCGCCGACGTGGTGACCAAAGGCATCGTTGACCGCTTTGAAGCCGTCGAGATCCATAAACATCAGCGCAAAGTGCGAGCGCTCGCGGTTGGCCTTGTTGATCGCCTGCTCGAGGCGATCCTCCAGCAGGATGCGGTTCGGCAGTCGCGTCAGGTTATCGTGCAGCGCCAGCTGGGCCAGCTCGCGATTGGCCTCCGCCAGCGAGCGTGCAAGGATTGAGGTGCGCGCCTGCATACGCGCGTCGAGCATCGAAACCAGCAGCGTAATGCCGAGGATCGCCAGCGTCACCACCGTGACCAGCATCGCCAGCCAGTCGCTGTTCACGCCGTGATGGGTGGCGTGACTGTGCATCGGGAAGTTCGCCGCTGCCATGCCGGTATAGTGCATACCGGCAATGGCACAACCCATCACCACGGCCGCCCCGACGCGCAGTAGCGTGACGCGGCCATGTCCTTCGCGCAGGTTGAACGCCAGCCACAGCGCGGCACCGGAAGCCACCAGCGCAATCAGCACCGAAACCGCAATCCAGCCCCAGTTCCAGCTGATGCCCGGCTCAAACATCAGCGCCGCCATGCCGGTGTAGTGCATCGCCACCACGCCGGAACCCAGCACCAGCGCGCCGCCCAGCAGCCGTCGCCACGGCAAGTCGCCGGACGAGCACACCAGCCACAGGGCAAAGATGGAGGCGAGAACCGCCACCACCATTGAGGCGGCGGTGAGCAGCGGATCGTAGCTCATCACCATATCCAGGCTCATCGACAGCATGCCGATAAAGTGCATGGCCCAGATACCCACGCCCATGGCGAAACCGCCGCCCAGCAGCCAGACCAGCGCCACCCGGCCGGTGGAGGAAGCGACGCGCCCCGCCATATCCAGCGCGGTAAACGAGGCCAGCATTGCTACCAGTATCGAAACGATAACGGTAAACGCATCGTACGAAGTCACTAACATAGTGATTTCCCATATAAAAAAGCTGTGTTAAGTCAGCTGTGGTATTGTTGAAATGAAAAAGAAAATGTTGGTTTTATAATTGAAATTATCGGCAGACCGGCTGCCGATATGAGTCACTGAACGATGAAAGCTTCCGATGTGAAGGAGAACAAAAATTGCTGGTCAGGCGCCGGTGAGCGGCAGCACGTTATCAGGAAAGTGCGGCGCAATCTGCGTTGATGCAGTGAATTCGCCGATGCGCTCCGCCGGCGTTGGTTTGCCCAGCAGATACCCCTGCAGCGTGTCAAAGCCGAGACCGGTCAGCAGGCGCTGCTGCTCTTCGGTCTCCACGCCCTCCGCCACCATGCGCAGGTTAAGGCTTTGCGCCAGCGTCAGCATGGCGGTCACCACGGTTGCATCCTCACTGTCGGCACGCAGGCTGTTAATAAAGGCGCGATCAATCTTCAGCTCGCTGGCCTCAAGATGCTTGAGGTGCAGCAGATTGGCGTAGCCAATGCCAAAGTTGTCGATGGCCACTTTGACGCCAAGCCGCTGCAGTTCGGCGATGCGCTGCTGGCTGAACTGCGGATCGCGCATGGCGATGTTTTCCGTGATTTCCAGCATCAGCGCGCCTTCCGGCAGCTGGTAGCGCTGCAGCGTCTGGCGCAGCGTGTCGATCAGATCGCGCTGATGAAACTGCAGTGCGGAGAGGTTAACCGAGACGCTCCAGTCGCGATTGCCCTCGTCATGCCACTGCCGCAGCTGGCGGCAGGCTTCGTTGATCACCCAGTTGCCGAGCGCCACAATCTGGCCGGTTTTCTCGGCGCGCGCCAGAAACATATCCGGCATCAGCAAGCCGCGGCGCGGATGCTGCCAGCGCAGTAACGCCTCAAAACCCATCAGAATGGTCCCGCCCGCGCGAAATTTCGGCTGGTAGAACAGGCGCATCTCCTGGCACTCCAGCGCGTTCCATAAATCGTTGGCCAGCGCCAGCTGATGCTGCGCCACCGCGCTCATCACCGGTTCAAACAGGCTCCAGCCGTTACGCCCGCTGTGCTTGGTGTGGTACATGGCCGAGTCCGCGTTGAACATCATCTCCTGCGGGCTGCGGCCATGCTGCGGGAAGATCACAATACCGATGCTGAGCGAGACGCGCAGCGAGTAACGATCCAGCTCAAACGGTGCATCAATGCTGTGCACCAGCCGCTGCGCCAGCGCTTCAGCCTGCGTTGCCGCGTACTGCGGACACAGCATGACAAACTCATCGCCGCCGAGGCGCGCCAGCAAAATGTCCGCTTCCAGCTGGGTGCGCAGCCGTTCCGCCACGGCAACCAGCAAACGATCGCCGACGTGATGCCCCCAGGTATCGTTCACCGCTTTGAAGCCGTCGAGATCCATAAACATCAGGGCAAAGGGCTGGTCATACAGCGTCGCGTGTTTGATTTGCGTGCTGAGCTGCTGGTCCAGCATGACGCGATTGGGCAGTGCAGTGAGATTATCGTGCAGCGCCAGCTGGCGCAGCTCGCTGTTGGCGCGCCGCAGCCGGGCGGCAAGACGCGCCGCGCGCAGCTGGGCGTCCAGCATCGAGATCAGCAGCGTCAGACCGAGAATGGTGAGCGTGATGATGGTTACCCACACCGCCAGCCCCTCCTGCCCCATGCCGTGGTGCTGCATGCTGCCGGGCGCGCTGAACTGCGCGGCCGCCATGCCGGTGTAGTGCATGCCGGCAATCGCCACCCCCATCGCCAGCGCCGCGCAGGCGCGCATCAGCAGCAGGCTCTCGCCATGGCGCAGATGGAATGCCAGCCACAGCGCGGCACCGGATGCGCCGTAGGCAATCAGTACCGACAACGCCACCAGGCGCAAATCCCAGTGAATGGCGGGTTCGATCAGCAGCGCCAGCATGCCGAGATAGTGCATGGCAACCACGCCGCTGCCGAGGATCACCGTGCCACGCAGCAGCCGGCGGCGCGTCAGATGGCTGCCCTGCAGGCCCTGCGCAAAGGCGAAGATGCTGGTGAGAATTGCCATCAGCAGCGAGAAGGCGGTGAGCGGAATGTCATAGCGCATGGTCATCGGCATCATCATCGCCAGCATGCCAATGAAGTGCATCGCCCAGATGCCAATGCCCATCGCCGTACCGCCGGCCACCAGCCACAGTTTCGCCAGCAGGCCGCGCGACACGGCGACGCGCCCGGCGGTATCCAGCGCCGTAAACGCCGCGATAAACGCCACAATCAGCGAAACGGCAACCAGAACGCTATCCCAGGTAACCAGCAACATGTGCGCTCCTCAACTCAACCCGCGGCGGCGCAGGTGCGGTATCGTCAATTAACAACAGAAAAAGTGGAAACATCAATGAGAGGCAGCTAATGACCACCCGCGCTGTGGCGACACGAAAACAGATCCATAAATAACTGGAGGTATTGCACGGCTATTTTTTATTCTCATCGTCTGTCGCGGCCGGGAAAAGTAATGATATCTGATTAATGCATGAACATAGCATTGAACCTGAAGTCGCGGTAGAGGGGGAAAACACTTGCCGTTTGGTTTTTTTAACGGGCCGCCAGCCCTTGTTATGACTGCGTTATCGGCGAAAAGGGAGAATTGATTAGCGAAAATTCTCCGGTGCGTTGTACAAGCGGCAAAAGGGTGTTCTATAGTAAATAAAACTGATATAAATCACTAACTCAGCCTTTAAGAATTTTCTTAGGTGGCAGGGCATTAAGTTCGTTTGCCGATCGCGGCGTCTTGTTATTTACGGGTTCGTTTCATTAATAAATCACCAGGCGAAAAAGCACTGACCTTGGATAATCAGTAAGGATTGATTATGAAACTCAAGCTTTTTCTTTTGGCTACCAGCCTGAGCGCCGCGCTCGCCCCTGCAACGGTTTTTGCTGCCACCACAACGGGAACCATCAATGCCACATTGACGCTCACCACCGGCTGTCTGGTGAACGGTCAGTCCGCCACCAGCGGGGTTAACTTCGGTACCCTGAACTTCGGTAGCAGCGCTGCAACCTTTGATACCTTAAACGCCACCCTGGTGGGTGCATCCGGGAACGGCATTTTTGTCCGCTGCACCACCGGCCAGACCTTCAATGTGCAGGTCACCAGCAGTAATCCGGCACCGGCCACTATTTACGGTACGGTGAGCGGCCAGCCGCGTTACCTGATCCTCGGCTCCAACAATACGCAGGGCATTGCTTACACGCTGTACAGCGACGCCGCGTTTACCACCGCCATCGCCAACAACACCAACATTGCCGCCAGCGGCACCACCGATCCGACGCTCGGCACCAACTATGCCATTTACGGTCGGGTAGTCGGCGGCGGCTTTAACCCACTGATTCCGGCCGGTACCTACACCGATACTATTAACGTGGCGGTGAATTACTGAAGCCAGCGGTGGGGTAAGAAGGATGGTCTGGCTGCTGCGCGCTGGCAGCCTGGCCCTGCTGATAGGGAGCGTCCCGGCCTGGGGTTTGCCGACGGCCACCTTCCAGGTCTCTGCGTCAGTGGTGGCAGGCTGCGTGATTTCCGGTACCAATACCGGCGTGTTTGGCACGCTGAATTTTGGCACCCAGTCGGGCGTGGCGAGCAGCAGCGTCAGCGCCAGCTACGTGCAAAGCACCACCCTCACCCTCGCCTGCACGCCGGGTACCGCCCTCAGCATGAGCATCAATGGCGGCAGCAATTACACCAGCAGCCGCAATCTCAAACACACCAGTAACACCGATACCGTGGCGTACAGCCTGTATACCAACGCAGCGCACACCACAACGATTCCGGTTAACTCGCCGGTGGCGCTGAGTTACAGCAACGCCAATAACATCGTGCTGCCGATTTATGGCCTGTTAACCCTGCCCGGCCCGACGCGCGCCGGGACCTATACCGATACGTTAACCGTCACCCTGAGCTGGTGACGGCAGCATAAAAAGGATGAAAGATGATGAGCCTGCGCGCCCTGCTTCTGTGGTTTCTTCTGGCCCTTTCGCCCGCCAGCTTCGCGGCCAACTCGCTGATGATCTGGCCGATTGATCCCGCCATCAATCCGCAGGAAAAAGCCAGTGAACTGTGGCTGGAGAATCGCGGTAACGCCACCACCATCATGCAGGTGCGCATCTTCAACTGGCAGCAGATTGACGGCCAGGAACAGTATCAAACGCAGCAGCAGGTGGTCGCCAGCCCGCCGATGGTGCGGCTGGAACCGGGGCAGAAGCAACTGGTGCGCCTGATTCGCCAGAGCACGCCGCCCGCCGGCGTGGAGCAAGCCTATCGCGTGGTGCTGGATGAGATCCCGACGCCGCGCTCGCCGGGCGAGAATCAGGCCGGGCTGACGTTTCAGATGCGCTACTCGGTGCCGCTGTTTGTCTATGGCGATGGCCTGACGCGCGACAGCACCAAAGCCGATCTCAGCTGGCGTCAGGTCAGCCGCGACGGCAAACGCTGGCTGGAGCTGACCAATCGCGGCAACGGCCACGCGCGCCTGAGCAACGTCACCGTCGGCGGTCGCGCGCTCGGCAACGGCCTGTTTGGCTATGTGCTGGCTAACAGCAGCCACCGCTGGCCGCTGAACAGCCCGGTGAGCGGTGAACTCGCGGCCGAGGTGAATAAAACTCACTGGCGCAGCGCTGCCGCGCGCTGATGAAGCTGACGCCGCCTCCCTGCGCGCTGGCGGTGACCAGCGTGCTGTGCTTTTCCCCGCTGAGCAGCGCAGAGACTTTCTCTGAGCTGCCACCGCCGCCTGCCGTCAGCCACAGCGCCAGCGGCCAGCAATACATGCTGGAACTAGTGGTAAACCAGCGCGAACGGGGCGAGATTGTGCCGGTCGAGCGGCGCGACGGTGAGTTCTGGCTGCGCAGCGGCGATCTGCAGCGCGCCGGCATTCCGGCGGCGAAGCTGGCTGGCGAACAGGTCGCTCCCGGTCAGTTGGGTGAGGTTAAAGTGGAATACGATGAACGCCGCCAGCGCCTGCTGCTGACGGTACCGCCCGCCTGGCTGCCAGAGCAGACGCTCGGTCAGCCGCAAAATGGCCCGCGCTATCCCGGCCAGGCCAGCAACGGCGCGCTGCTCAACTACGACCTTTATGCCACGCGCACCGACAACGCCGGTTCGCGCCTCTCCAGCTGGAACGAGCTACGCCTGTTCGGCCCGGCCGGCCAGTTCTCCAGCAACGGTGTCTATATTCAGCAGCTTGCGGGTGACACCCGCGGCCAGCAGCAGGGTTACATTCGCTACGACACCTGGTACAGCAACGAGAACGAGAACGCCGCGCTGAGCTGGCGCGCCGGGGATTTGATTACGGATGCGCTGGGCTGGAGCAACAGCGTGCGCCTTGGCGGCGTGCAGATCGCGCGTGACTTCAGCGTGCGACCGGATCTGGTCACCTACCCGCTGCCCGCCTTTAGCGGCCAGGCGGCGGTGCCGTCGTCAGTCGATCTGTTTATCAATGGTTACCGCAGCGCGCAGGCCAACGTGCAGCCGGGGCCGTGGTCGCTGACCAATGTGCCATTCGTGAACGGGGCGGGCGATGCGGTGATCACCACCACCGACGCGGTCGGTCGTCAGGTGACGACGACGCTGCCGTTCTACGTCTCCAGCAGCCTGCTGAAAACCGGCCTGTCTGATTACGCCTTCTCCGCCGGGGCGATTCGCGAGAACTACGGCATCAAAAACTTTGATTACGGCGCGGCGGCGGCCAGCGGATCCTATCGCTACGGCCTGCGCGACTGGCTAACGCTCGAATCGCACGCCGAAGGCAGCAGCGACGTGGCGATGGGCGGTGCCGGCGCGCTGGTGAAGCTGGGCAGCCTGGGCGTCATCAACGCCGCGCTGGCGCAGAGCCAGCTGGACGGCAGGCCCGGCACCCAGTACAGCTGGGGTTACCAGTACAACAACAGCTGGTTCAGCCTCGGCACCCAGCACACGCTGCGCAGCGCGGATTTCGGCAACCTGGCGCTGGTCGGCAGCCGCGGCGACAGCGCCAATACCAGCTATTCGCTCGCCAGACGCAGTGCGCAGTACACCGCCAGCCTGTCGCTCAGCCAGTACGGCAGCCTCGGTCTGGCGTATCTGGACATCGCCGGCGGCAGCGGCGATCGCACCCGCCTGTGGAATTTATCGTGGAGTAAAAACCTGTGGGGCAATAGCAGCCTGTACATCTCCGCCAGCCGCGACCAGCAACAGGGCGACTGGAGCGGCGCGATTTCGCTGGTGATTCCGTTTGGCGAACAGAGCAGCGCATCGATCAGCGTCGAGCGCGATCAGCAGGGACAAAGCAATCAGCGCCTGTACGTGTCACGCGCCATGCCGAGCGACGGCGGTTTTGCTTACGATGCGTCATGGGCGCATCAGGGCGGCGACAGCGGCGATTATCGTCAGGGCAGCCTGCGCTATCGCAATAACAAGATCGATACTTCCGCTGGCTTTTACGGCGACGATGACAACACCACGCAGTGGGCCGATTTTACCGGCTCGCTGGTGCTGATGGACAACCATGTGTTCGCCGCCAACAACATCAACGATGCCTTTGTGGTGGTGAAAACCCGCTATCCGGACGTGACGGTGCGCTACGAAAACCAGACGATGGGCCGCACCGATGACGCTGGCTATTTGCTGGTGCCGTCCATCAGCAGCTATTACGGCGCGAAGTACGATATCGATACCCTCGATCTGCCGGCTGACATGACCGCGCCCAAAGTGGAACAGCGCTTCGCGGTGAAGCGCAAAAGTGGCTATCTGCTGAATTTCCCGGTGGAGCGCCTGCGCGCCGCCAGCGTGATCCTGCACGACAGCGACGGCCAGCCGCTGCCGGTCTCCAGCCAGGTGTTGCGCCGCGATCGCGCCACCGAATATGTCGGCTGGGACGGCATCGTGTGGATGGAAGATCTCAGCGCCAGCAACCCGATGCGCGTGGTGACGCCGGACGGACGCCAGTGCGAGACCACGCTGGCTATTGCTGAGGGGCAGCCTAAAGCGCTGCAGACTTACGGTCCACTCACCTGCCCGTTGCCGCCTGCCGCGCCCGGTACGGCAGTGAATGCCGCCAACAACTCACAGTCAGGGATCTCGCCATGAGGAAATTTCTGTTCTTACTGCTGTGGCTGCTGCCGGCCAGCAGCTACGCGCTCTGTTCGCTTTCGGCCCCCAGCGCCAGCTTTGGCACGCAAACCACGTTTTACGTGCAGTCGACGGCAGTCAATACCTCCAGTAACACCAACGTTAACTGCGGCACCGGCACGCTCAACCTGCTGGGCAGCGATTACGTCGCCTATGCGTTTACCACCGCCAACTACCTGAGCGGCACGCGCGCCACTATGAAGGCGTCTGCCAGCGGCACCGATAACGTGCCGATTCAGCTGTGCATCGACAGCGCCTGTGCCACCGAACTGCGCCAGGGCGGCAGCTATCGCTGGAACTCTTCCGCGCTGCTGGCGCTCGGCAACAGCCTCAATTTTGTCATTCCACTCTATTTCCGCACCGTGCCTGGCCAGGTGATTGCCGCCGGCAGTTACACCACCACCATCACGCTGACGGTGAGCTATAACGTGTGCGCCGGGTTGAACGTAGCGGGCGCGTGCGTCGGCACGGTGCAGAGCAGCAGCGGGACGGCGATGCCGATCACCGTGAATATGGTGATCACCAACGACTGCACCACCATTACGGCGCCGAACGTCAGCTTCGGCAGTGCCCCGCTGGTCGGTAGTTTTTCTACCGTGCAGCAGACAATTAACGTGGTGTGTTCAAAGGGCAGCACGTATACGGTAGGACTGAGTAATGGCAGCTATTACAGCGGCACCACGCGCCAGATGGCGAGCGGCACCAACCGGCTGGCGTACGATATTTATAAAGGCACCACCACCACCAATCGCTGGGGCCCGAGCGGCAGCGACCGCTGGAGCAGCGCGACCTCGACATCGCTCAACGCGGATACCGTGACGCGCAACTTTACCTATACGGCGCAGATTCTGACTACGCAGAATACGCCCGCAGCGGGCAATTACAGCGATAGCGTGGTGGTGGATGTGGCGTTTTAGCGGGGTGGGTAAGGAGTGGGCTGATCGAGCGGGAGTTGAGGTGGAGTGCAGGTCTGCGAAACCGCACTGAACGGTTCCCTCTCCCGCGTGCGGGAGAGGGTTAGGGTGAGGGCCAGCAGGCAGAGCAGGAGCTGGCTTGCCCCCTCATCCCCCGCCTTCTCCCGCCAGCGGGAGAAGGGGCTGATCGAGCGGGTGTCGAGGTGAAGTGCAGGTTTGTGAAACCGCACCGAGCGGTTCCCTCTCCCGCGTGCGGGAGAGGGTTAGGGTGAGGGCCAGCGGGAGAAGGGGCCGATCGAGCGGGCGTTGAGGTGAAATACAGGTCTGCGAAACCGCACTGAACGGTTCCCTCTCCCGCGTGCGGGAGAGGGTGAGGGCCAGTGAGAGAATGTTAAAGTGAGGACCAGCGCATACCAGCTCTAACTACAGCGACGCGCCCACTACCGTTGCACTGTGCCGCGCCTGGTACTGTTTCACCATGCGGCCGATCAGCAGCGTGCCTACCAGACCGCACACCGCGGCAAACGACAGCCAGACACCCGGCATCGCTTTATCGCCTGTAGCATGAATCAGATAGCTCGAAATCGCCGGCGTAAAACCACCAAACAGCGCGGTCGCCAGGCTGTAGGCCAGCGAAAAGCCCGAAGCGCGCACTTCAGCCGGCATGATCTCCGCCAGATACACCACCATCGCGCCGTTATAGCTGGCGTACAGGAACGATAACCACAGCTCCGCTTCCACCAGGTGCGCAAAGGTCGGCGATCCCACCAGTCCGTGCAGCACCGGCCAGGTCGTCAGGATCATCAACACGGTAAAGGTAATCAGCAGCGGCCGCCGCCCGATGCGGTCCGACAGCGCGCCCATCACCGGCAGCCAGAACAGGTTCGAGATGCCGACAAACAGCGTCACGAGGAAGCTCTGCTTGTCACTCATCATCAGCACGGTTTTACCAAAGGTCGGGGTAAACGCGGTAATCATGTAAAACATCACCGTGGTGGTGACCACCATCAGCATGCCGGCCAGCACCAGCGCCCAGTTCTGCCCCACTGAACGCACAATCTGGCCCATAGACGGATGCGATTTGCGCTGGCTGAACGCTTCGGTCTCTTCCAGCATGCGGCGAATCCAGAACAGGAACGGCACAATCAGACAGCCGACCACAAACGGAATACGCCAGCCCCATTCGGTCACCGCGTCCTTCGCCAGCAGATGATTAAGCCCCAGCCCCAGCAGCGCGGCGAAGATCACCGCTACCTGCTGGCTGCCCGACTGCCAGCTGACGTAAAAGCCTTTGCGGCCTTTGGGGGCCACTTCAGACAGATAAACCGAGACGCCACCCAGCTCCACGCCCGCCGAGAAGCCCTGCAGCAGGCGGCCCAGCAGAATCAGAATCGGCGCCGCCGCGCCCAGCGTGGCGTAGCCTGGCACCAGCGCGATAGTCAGCGTACCGAGCGCCATCAGGCCGAGCGTCAGCAGCAGCCCTTTGCGCCGGCCGTGATGGTCAATGTAGGCCCCCAGTATAATCGCCCCGAGCGGACGCATCAGGAAGCCGGCGCCAAAGGTCATCAACGTCAGCATCAGCGAAGCAAACGGATCGTCGCCCGGGAAAAAGGTTTTTGCAATGGCGGTGGCGTAGTAGCCAAACACCATAAAATCGTACATCTCAAGAAAGTTACCGCTGGTAACGCTAAAGATGGTTTTGGCACCGCCCTGCGATGACTTTTGTAAAGTGTGACTTGAGCTCATATCGTCCTTCCTGGTTTTTCTCCTGTTTTAGCCTGCCGGCGCGTGAATAGATGTGATCCTGTTCACCATTGCACTTTACAAAAGTACAAACAAAGGTAACAAAGGATTAACAAGACCGATCCGATCAGCTTATGAGGAAAGTTAATAATTCTGGGCTTTTGCGCTGGCTGGCGCGGGACAGACTATCGACCTTTCCGGTGACATAACTTCAGCACCATCAGGCCTAAGCAAGCCATGTCATGAGCTTTATCCTGCTCTTTTTAATGCCTTTTTCATTAGCAGAACTTATTAAGATCAGTCTTAGAAACGAGACGATTCTGGTACATGGCGCTATCCCCTCCCCCGTTAAGCTGGGCAGGCAACGGTAATCACGCCGTTGATGATTTTGGTGGAGAATACTTATGCTAACACCTCTCAGCTTTGACCCCTTTTCATCCATTAATACCTTACGAGTGGGCACACCTTATCCGCTGCTGAGCGGCAGCCTGCCGGCGCAGGCCGGTGAAATCATTGAGTTCATTATCAACGAACACCGCTACAGCACGCCGGTTGCCGCCGACGGCAGCTGGTCATTTCAGCCGCCGTTCTCGCTGAGCGAAGGCAGCCATGACATGGTGGCGCGCATCGGCAACAGCGGTGAACCGCATCCGTTCTCTGTTGACGTCGCGCTCTCGGTGCCGGACAAACCGGCGATCACCGCGCTGTTTGACGACGTCGGCAGCGAAACCGGCCCGGTCGGGCGCGGACACACCATTGATGACACCACACCCAAAGTGCAGGGCTATGCGCTGCCGGGCAGCATGGTGCGGCTGTACGATCACGGCAGGCTGATTGGCAGCACCGTGGCCAGTAAAAGCGGCGAATGGTCGCTGGAGCCGCTGCTGGGTGCGGGCGGGCATCAGCTAACCGTCACCGCCACCGACGAGTTTGGCCGCGTCAGCGAACCTTCTGACCACTTCGACATCACTGTGGTTGCCAGCGGACCGGTGCCGCCAACCATCAGCTACGCCATTGACGATGTCGGCACCGTGCAGGGCCAGCTCGCCAGCGGTTCCACCACCGACGACTTCTCGCCGCTGATCGTGGGCCGCGCGGAGCCGAACAGCATCGTTTATCTGTTCGCGCAGAACGATCACGGCGGAATCGGCTATAAAGGCAGCGTTAAAACCGATGCCAACGGCGACTGGGTGATTCAGTCGCGCGCGATGATCAGCGGTGACGGCATCTACACCTTCTATGCTTCTTACGAGAACAGCAAAGACGACTACCGCCCGGATTTCAGCCTTAATATGTCGGCGCTGGAGAATCTGCGTCCGGCTATCGACTGCGCGCGTGACGATACCGGCGCCCATACCGGCCAGGTGTACCATCGCGGCACCACCGACGATAAAACGCCGGTGCTGGAAGGTCGCGGTGCACCGGGCAGCATCGTCGAGATTGAGTACAACCTGAGTAACAGCGGCTGGCACAGCGCGGGCAGCGTGATAGTCGATGCGCAGGGCAACTGGCAGTTCGCCGGCTTTGAACTGACCTATTTTGGCGAATGGGGTTTCCGCTCGCGCGGCGTGGCCGATGGCAAAGCCAGCGCGTGGAGCGATAAGTTCGAACTGCTGGTGATCCCCGGCGCGCCGCTGGAACCGACCATCGACTACGCCTGGGACAACGCGGGCCCGCTGCAGGGGCCGGTTTATCAGCACGACTCAACCGATGACACCACGCCCACGCTGCACGGCAGCGGCACGCCGGGTCAGGTGATTGAGATCGAGTATGGCGTGCAGGGCGAAGGTCTGCGCCACGCCGGCAGCGTGCTGGTCGATGCCGACGGCAAATGGAGCTTTACCTCACCCTATCTGCATCAGCCAGGCGTGTGGGAATATCAGGCGCGCGCCTCAACCGGCGAGATGAAGAGCAACTGGAGCAGCAAATTCGTGCTCGACGTCAGCCCGGACGCCGCGTTCGATCAGCAGGCGCAGGATGAAGCCCAGCCGGATGCGCTGACGCTGCACCAGCTGCTGAGCGAAGGTGGCAAAGGCCTGTTCGTTGAGGATGACAGCACCCAGCTTCTGGTTAACGGCAAGCCAGGCGACAGCGTGCAGCTGCAGGATATTCTGCCGGCAGGTGAAGCGGTCGACGGCTGGACGCAGCAGACCGGCACGCTGACCATCGCCGGTACGCAATATCACGTCTGGAGCCACGGCGACGCCGAACTGCTGGTGCAGGACGGCGTGCAATTGCAACTGGTATAACCCCCCGATGCCGTGCGCGCAGCACGGCATCATCCTGCCCTCTTTCCCCGGTTTTTCACCCGCTCGGACTTTTCTCCCTTCGGGACAGGTCTCATACAGCGTTTTACGTCATCTATTACAAAATGCGCCCTTTATAACAAGGCGCAGCGGCCCTCGCTGCAATGGACCCAACGTAAAATACAGGAATAATCTCCATGGATCTGTTTGATTTTAAAGAGGTGAAGTACCTCGAGCGCGACACCAACACCCCAACCTTTCTCGGTGAAATCAAGTCAGAAGCGGGTAAAGGCGGCCAGGTAATGATTACCCTCGGCGACAGGAATTTCTTTGTCGATATCAACCCGCAGGACGGCAGCTGGAAGTGGACGCCACCGGAAGCGCTGGCCGATGGTGAATACAGCATCTCCTTTATGACCATCGACACCGCCGGTAACGTCAGTACGCCGACGCAGCGCACGCTGATCATCGACACCACGCCGCCGGTCGCACCAACCCTGCTTAACCTGTATGACGATCAGGGCTCCATCACCGGCAGCTTCGATGCGGGCAAAATGACCGACGACCGCCGTCCGACCCTGACCGGCATCGCGGAGAAAGGCGTGATTGTTTATCTGAAGGAAGGCGATACGGTTATCGGCAGCGCGAAGGCGGATGAACATACCGGGATGTGGAAGATCGAGCCGGAGATTGACCTCACCGACGGTCAGCATGATTTGACGCTGGTGGCGAGTGAAACCTTTGCGGACAAGGTGCGCGAGGGTGAGCCGTCGGATGAGTTCACAATTATTATAGGTAAAGACGGCGAAGTACCGGTCGATCCGGGCGGCGTGGCGAAAATCATTGATGCCGTTGATAACGTCGGCAACGTGACCGGCTCATTGAAGAGCGATGGTATCACCGATGATACCACGCCAGAGCTGCGCGGCAGCGCGCCAGCAGGCAGCGTAGTGCGGATTCAGTACCGGAATGCTCAGGGTGAATGGGTAGATGGCGGTAATGCAGTAATGAACGGCACCAGCTGGAGCTGGACACCAAACCCGGCGTTAAGCGAAGGCAACTGGCAATTCAGAGCAAATGCCGGCGACGAGTGGAGTAACGAATTCACCCTTAATATTGATTTGGCGCCTGCAAGCGAGACCACGATTGCTTACGCCTGGGATAATTATGGTCTTGCCACTGGCATGTTAGGGAATTCCGCCCGGACAGATGACCGCACACCTACGTTACATGGGCGTGCCGAAGCAAACAGTATTGTTTATATTGAATATGGCAAAGCTGGAGCCCCCTGGATTCCAGGTTATTCAGTTCAGGTTGGTGCTGATGGTAACTGGGAATTTACACTACCTATCGAATTAGGTAATGGTAACTGGGAGTTCCGGGCAAAAAGTGGTAATAGTGGCGCATTCACACCCAAGTTCAAACTCAATGTGATTGATAATAATCTTGCTCCAACTATTGATTTCGCCCTGGATAATGTGGGTAAAACACAAGGAAAATTAGCATCTGGTAGTATAACTGACGATACAACTCCCGAGCTACAAGGCCATGCCGAAGCCAACAGCACTGTCTATATAGAATACTATCTTGGAAACAGCAGTAAAAACATCGCCTCAGTGACTGCTAATATATATGGAGAATGGACATTTTCCCCGCCAAGACTTAATTATGGGAACTGGACTTTCAATGCTTATACAAACGAAAAAGCACAGAGTACATTTGAAATAAACGTCAGAGAAACCGACTTTACCAGCAGTCGCGAAGATTTTAGTAATGGAGCATTTATACTTATACCAGGTAACACAGTCACTTTAGCCTCCGGCATCAAAGTATATCATTATTATGGGCTCGCCTATCAAAAGGATAGTTTAACGATCGGAAATGATTTTCATAACTCTAACTTTTCTACTAACAAACAATCGGCCGTTTATTTTTATATTGAGAAATCAAACTACTTTAAGTTTGATGCTGCTTTTGGATACAGCCAATATAATACAGTATCTTTTTACAATGAAAAAAATGAGCGTATAGGGTCAATTGTAGTTGATAAAAAATATGGCCATCATGCTTATGAGTTTATTGCCCCAGAAGGAGAATTAATAAGTAAAGTATCGGCGTCCAATAGTTCCTGGACAGACTATGCTGGAAGATCATACTATGACATTTTCTCCTTAGACAATTTCGACTGGGGTATAAAGGATAATGTTGTCAAATCCACTGATGGATCATTAAATGAAATTTCCACATTTGACGCCGATGCGTTTATTGCACTGGATAATTTAACAGTAGAAGAAATTTTCTCTAAAGGAACCAAAGATCTCTTCATCGACGACGGCAAAACCCAGCTGATGGTCAACGGCAATCAGGGCGACACCGTACGCCTGGAAGATATCCTGCCTGAAGGCAGCGAGCAGGAGGGATGGACCGAGCAAACCGGCACCGTGACCATCGCCGGGAACCAGTATCACGTGTTCAGCCACGGCGACGCGGAACTGCTGGTACAGGACGGCGTAACGGTGAATCTGGTTTAACCGCGGTTCGGCACCGCATCCTGACATGGCGGCCTGCTCCGGCCGCCGCAATAAAAAAGGTCGTCATAATTGACGACCTTACAGATAAGCTGGCTGGGTTTACGCCGGTGAAACTATTTCTTCACCGTCTCCATGCCCATCAAACCAATCTTCAGATAACCCGCTTCACGCAGCTGATCCATCACCGACATCAGCGTTTCATAATCCACTGACTTATCCGCCTGGAAGAAGATGGTGGTCTCTTTGTTGCCTTCGGTTTGCGCGGTGAGCGCGTTCACCAGCGTCTCTTTGGTCACCGCATCGTTACCGATGTAGATCTGTTTATCGGCTTTGATCGACAGATAAACCGGCTTCTCCGGACGCGGCTGCGGCGCGCTGGTCGAGGCAGGCAGATTGACGCGCACATCCACCGTGGCGAGCGGCGCGGCGACCATGAAGATGATCAGCAGCACCAGCATGACGTCGATAAACGGCGTCACGTTGATTTCGTGCATTTCGCCATCGCCGACCGCATCATCGTTTAAACGCATCGCCATAATACTTACCCTACGCGCAGTTTCTGGGCCGCCGCCGGACGGTTAACTTCTTTTGCGGTATCGACATTGCCGAGGTCCAGATCGCGGCTCTGCAGCAGCAGCAACTGCGCCGCCACGTCGCCGAGCGAAGCTTTGTAGCTGGCAATCATGCGGGCGAAGACGTTGTAGATCACCACCGCCGGGATTGCCGCCACCAGGCCAATCGCCGTCGCCAGCAGCGCTTCCGCGATGCCCGGTGCCACTACCGCGAGGTTGGTGGTCTGGGTTTTCGCGATACCGATAAAGCTGTTCATGATGCCCCACACGGTGCCGAACAGACCGATAAACGGCGCGACGGAACCGATGGTGGCGAGGAAGCCGTTACCGCGACCGGCGTGGCGGCTGAAGCCCGCGACGCGACGCTCAAGGCGGAAGCTGGTGCGCTCTTTGATGCCGTCAAGGTCTTCGCTGCCGGCGGAGAGTTCCAGTTCGTTACGCGTGTCGGCGAGCAGCACGGCACTGTGGCTGTTGGCTTTGAAGTTTTCGGCCGCGCGATACGCGTCATTCAGTGAGCGCGCTTCGCCCAGCGCCAGCTGTTCACGCTTCAGGCGACGTTTCGCCCCGCTCAGCTCTGCATATTTGCCAAAGAAAATCGCCCAGGTAACGACCGAGGCCAGCAACAGGCCGATCATCACAATTTTTACCACGATATCGGCATGCTGATACATGCCCCAAACGGAGAGGTCCGTTTGCATCAAGTCACTGGCTACCACGCTGCGTCTCCGACTTCTGTTGCACCGTTCACGATTGAAGCGCGGATCATAGCAAAAAAACCGACCGAAGTGATAGTGGTTCTCATTACTATTTACAAAGCTGTAACCCGCTGAATTGATACGGCGCAATGTTTAGCGCGATAAATCGCGCCGCTACGGTTGGGTGCGGTTTGTGGACTGGAGCAACTGGCGCGGACGAACATCCCGTACGGGTCGTAGCGGCGCAATTTATTGCGCTTTGCTTTTCCGCCGCGTAATAAAAGCCACAACCAGCCTCTTTCCGCGATTGTGCTGGCGTCACTCTGATATTCGGCAAACGGGCTCAACCCCGCGCCGCGATTCGTGGTAAGTTGGATGCTTTGTGAGACGTGTCAGGAAAGGCAGTGATGGCAACGAAAAAAATTGATACCCGGCTTGTCACCGCGGGACGCAGCAAACGTTACACTCAGGGCTCGGTTAACAGCGTCATTCAGCGCGCATCCTCACTGGTTTTTGACTCCGTCGCGGACAAACAACGCGCCACCGCCGGACGCGCCAGCGGTGAACTGTTTTATGGCCGGCGCGGCACCCTCACCCATTTTTCCTTCCAGGATGCGATGACCGAACTGGAAGGCGGCGCCGGCTGCGTGCTCTATCCGTGCGGTGCGGCCGCGGTCGCCAATGCCATCCTCGCGTTTGTCACCAGCGGCGATCACATTCTGGTCAGCGGCGCGGTGTACGAACCCACCCAGGATTTCTGCACCAAAATTCTCGCGAAGCTTGACGTCACCACCACCTGGTTCGATCACTGCATCGGCAGTGAAATCGGCGAGCTGGTGCAGCCGAATACCCGCGTGGTGTTCCTCGAATCACCGGCTTCCATCACCATGGAAGTGCAGGATATTCCGGCGATTGTCGCGGCGGTGCGCGCCAAAGCACCAGACGCGGTGATCATGATTGATAATACCTGGGCGGCGGGCGTGCTGTTTAACGCGCTGGAGCATGGTATCGACATTTCTATCCAGGCCGGCACTAAATACATCATCGGCCACAGCGATGCGATGATCGGCACTGCGGTCGCCAACGAACGCTGCTGGGCGCAGCTGCGCGAAAACTCCTACCTGATGGGCCAGATGGTGGATGCAGACACCGCGTACATGGCCAGCCGCGGCCTGCGCACGCTGGCTACGCGTCTGCGTCAGCACGAAGAGAGCGGCCTGCGCGTGGCCGAGTGGCTGGCGGCGCAGCCGGAAGTGGCGCGCGTCAACCATCCGGCGCTGGCGCAGTGCAAAGGCCACGAGTTCTGGCGGCGCGACTTCAGCGGCAGCAGCGGGCTGTTCTCATTCATCCTGCATGAAAAACTCACCCCGGCGCAGCTGGCAAATTATCTCGATCGCTTCCACCATTTCAGTATGGCCTACTCGTGGGGCGGCTTTGAATCGCTGATTCTGGCGAACCAGCCGGAAGAGCTGGCGGCAATTCGTCCGGCGGGCGGCGTGGATTTTGACGGCACGCTGGTGCGTCTGCATATCGGTCTCGAGCACGTTGACGATCTGCTGGATGACCTGAAAGCCGGCTTTGCCCGCCTGCATGCGTAAAAAGATAAACCAAACTTAAACCATCCGGTGCGGCGTAGCGGAGATCAACGATTACGCCGTCCCGGACGGTTAAAATACAAGCCTTGTGACTCGATGGGATAGCTGATGGGTGTTTTACATGAGATTGTCCAGGCGCTGTGGCATCAGGATTTTGCCGCGCTGGCCAATCCGGATGTGGTGTGGATTGTCTACGGCGTGATGTTTCTGACGCTGTTCCTGGAAAACGGTTTGCTGCCTGCCTCGTTCCTGCCCGGCGACAGCCTGCTGCTGCTGGCAGGGGCGATGATCGCCAAAGGCGTGATGGATTTTGTGCCGACCATGGTGATTCTGACCACCGCCGCCAGCCTCGGCTGCTGGCTGAGCTATCTGCAGGGGCGCTGGCTTGGTAATACTAAAATCGTCAAAAGCTGGCTGATGCATTTGCCAGCGCAGTACCATCAGCGCGCCTGGCACCTGTTCAATCGCCACGGCCTGATGGCACTGCTGGTTGGCCGCTTTCTGGCCTTCGTGCGCACGCTGCTGCCCACCATGGCGGGCATTTCGGGTTTGCAGAACGGGCGTTTTCAGTTCTTCAACTGGCTGAGCGGCGCGCTGTGGGTCGGGATTGTAGTGGCGATGGGCTACGGCATCAGCCAGGTGCCGTTTATCAAGCGCCACGAAGATCAGGTGATGGCGATCCTGATGGTGCTGCCTATTGTGCTGCTGTTTCTCGGCCTCGGCGGCAGTATTGTGGTGATCTGGAAAAAGCGTCGCCAGAAAGCCTGACCTCTGTAAAGCGCCGCCGTTTCAGGCGGCGTCAAACGGCTGCAGCGCCCCGGTCTGACGCGCACGGCTCGCCTCTTCTCCCGGCGTCACGCCAAAGTACCGTTTAAACTCCCGCGAAAACTGTGACGGGCTTTCATAGCCGACGCGCACGGCGGCGGCGCTGGCCTTCAGCCCATCCTGCAGCATCATTAACCGTGCCTGATGCAGCCGGTAACGCTTGAGATACTGCAGCGGCGAGGTCTGGGTCACCGCCTTAAAGTTATGGTGAAACGCCGAGACGCTCATGTTGACCTCCGCCGCCAGCATTTCCACGCTCAGGCTTTCGGCAAAGTGGTTCTCGATGCGGCGCAGCGCCCGGGCCACCTGGCTGAACTGCGTCTGGCGATTGACCAGTGACAGCAGCGCGCCGCCAATCGGCCCGGTCAGTACGTAATAGATGATTTCACGCACCAGCTGCGGGCCGAGCACGCGGGCGTCACGCGGTTTATCCATCACATCCAGCAGCCGTTCCGCGGCGCACAGCATCTCCTCGCTCAGGAACGCAGAGTGAATGCCGGAGGTTTGCGGCTGCGGCTGAAACTGCTCGTCATCGCCAATGCTTAACAGCAGATCCTGCAAACTGGCCGGATCCACGGTGAGACTCATGCCGGCCAGCGGCTGCTGCTGCGTGGCGTCGGTTTCGCACTCCACCGGCAGCGTGACCGTGAGCATCAGATATTTGGTGGCGTCGTAGCGAAACACCGTGCTGCCGAGGTAGCCGGTTTTGTGTCCCTGAAACAGGATCACGATGCCCGCCGGATACAACATCGGCGTGCGCGGCAGCGGTTCCTCAGCGTAGATCAACCGTACGTTTTCCACCGCACACAGCGGCTTTTGTGGCTCGCGCATCAGCGTGATCACGCGCTGCGCCAGCTGGCGGCAAAGGGCATCGTTCGGCATGGCACTCTCTCGGGCAGCAAAAAACGCAGTGTGCCGCATTGCTGCATAAAGCTCCAGATGGCTGGAGAATCAGGCAAGATTTTTGCAGGATTGCACCGGGCGAAAGTGCCGTTCGGTTGCCACAATGATCCTCAGGTCAGGTTTGTTGACTAGACTTAAGCACATCGTTTCTACGGTAAGTCACTGCAACCGATAAGGAGTCACTATGGCAGAGCAACCCCGGATTAAACTGCACGACGGCAACATGATGCCGCAACTCGGCCTTGGCGTCTGGCAGGCCAGCATTGATGAAGCGCGCAATGCGGTGCTGGAAGCGCTGAAGGTCGGCTATCGCTCCATCGATACCGCCGCTGCGTATAAAAATGAAGAGGCGATTGGCCAGGCGCTGCAGGAAACCGACGTAGCGCGCGATGAAATCTTTATCACCACCAAACTGTGGAATGATGACCAGCAGAATGTTGAACAGGCGATGGAGACCAGCCTGAAGAAGCTGCAGCTGGAGCAGGTGGATCTGTATCTGATGCACTGGCCGTGCCCGCAGAAAGACCACTACGTCGATGCGTGGAAGAAAATGGTAGAACTGCAACAGCAGGGCCTGGCGAAAAGCATCGGCGTGTGTAACTTCCATGAAGCGCACCTCAAGCGGCTGATTGATGAAACCGGCGTGTCGCCGGTGGTGAATCAGATTGAACTGCATCCGATGCTGCAGCAGCGCACGCTGCATGCGTGGAATGCACTGCATCAGATTCAGACCGAGTCGTGGAGCCCGCTGGCGCAGGGCGGCGAAGGCGTGTTTGATCAGGAGATCATTCGCGAGCTGGCGAAGAAGTACAGTAAGACGCCGGCACAGATTGTGATTCGCTGGCATCTGGACAGCGGCCTGGTGGTGATTCCGAAGTCGGTAACGCCGGCACGCATTCAGGAGAACTTCCAGGTGTTTGATTTCCGGCTGGATAAGTCAGAAGTGAGCGAGATCGCGAAGCTGGATAAAGGCAAGCGGCTGGGACCGGATCCGGAAGAGTTTAATGGATGACGTGGGTGAAGGATGCCATGGGTGAAGGGTGCGGTTTGCCCCCTCACCCCGGCCCTCTCCCGCACGCGGGAGAGGGAGGTGTCCGCGCGAATCTGAAGCGGTGTGCCAGTGGGTAATACTGTGCAACCAGGCCCCCTCACCCCGGCCCTCTCCCGCACGCGGGAGAGGGAGATGCCCGCGCGAATCTGAAGCGGTGTTCCAGTGGGTAATACGGCACAAAACGGTTCCCTCTCCCGCTGGCGGGAGAGGGTTAGGGTGAGGGAACAGCAACGCTCCTCACCCGACCGGATTCACCACCATCTGCCCTGCCGTACCGCGATCGGCGAGCTCCAGCGTCTGGCTGTAATAGACAAACGGGAAATGCTCTGACGAACTCTGCGGGAAACTCACCAGCAGTTCGACATCGCCATCCACCCAGACCGTATCTTTCCAGCCGCGATCTTCTCCCATCGACTGCGCGCCGTTGACGCTCTTAATCAGGAACATCACGCCCTGAATATGCAGCGACTGCGGTCGGTCGGCGTGAATGATCCAGCGCTCAAAGGTGCCCTGCTGCACCGTCGTATCGATGCGATTCATGTCCCACAGCACACCGTTAATGCCCGGCGTGCTGTCGCCGAGGCGGAATTCACGCGTGCGCACCGCCACGCCATCAAGAATCTGATCCGCCAGCAGGCGCATCGGCAGGTTGTCGGTCACCAGCGGCAGCAGGCCGGTTGGACGCAGCGTCAGCACCAGCGTATTGGTCAGAATCGATGACGGCTCAAACAGCCCGCGCAGACGATCCATAATGCCTGCCGCCGTGCCTGCGGTGATCGACACTTCATCGCCCTGCGACATGTCCACCAGCACTTCGCGACGTTCACCCGGCGCGAGCGACAGCGTTTGCACCGCTACCGGCGCGGGCAGAAAGCCCTGATCGCTGGCAATCACCGTAAACGGCCGGTTGTCGCTAAAGCTGAGATCGAAACGGCGCGCATTGGCCGCATTCAGCAGGCGCAAACGCACCCAGCCGCGCGACACTTCGACATACGGGTTTTGCACGCCGTTAACCAGCAGCGTATCGCCGAGGAACCCGCCGTCCGACGGTGGGTTATAAACCGGCGTGGCAAAGTTATCGAGGCGCTTGTCCTGAATAATCAGCGGGAAATCATCGACGCCGTAATGCTTCGGCAGCGGCAGCGCTTTGCTGATGTCATCTTCGATCAGCCACATGCCTGCCAGGCCGTTATAGACGTGCGGCGCCATGCGATTTGGCGTGTTGGCGTGATACCACAGCGTGGCTGCGCCCTGACGAATCGGCAGCACCGGCGCCCAGTCTACGCCGGCGGACATCATGCGCGGCGCACCGCCCATCAACGCGCCCGGCACCTGCAAACCGCTGACGGTCATCGCCACCGGTTCATTGAGGCGGTTGCTGTAAATCAGTTTGACATCGTCGCCGCTGTAAACGCGCACCGTCGGGCCAAGGTACAGGCCGTTAATGCCCCATACCGGCACTTTGTTGCTGTTGCCGTTGAAGGACCAGTGGCTGCGCTGCAGCGTAAGGAACAGCGGCTGACCGCGGCGTGATTCGATCAGCGGCGGCACCGGCAAAGGCACATCGCCCAATGGCGCGGCGGCGCGGGCGGCGTAAGGCATAACGCTGGAAGCCAGCGCCATACCGGCAGAAAGCTGAATAAACTGACGTCTGCTGCAAGACATAAAACTTCAGACCTTTTGAGCGTGGCGTGAAGACGCCGTGTCCATGTTGTTATTTTTAATCGTGTTGTGAAGCGCCCGAAAGGCGCGGCTGTGTGTCCGGGTCAGGTCAGTGCGCATCCGGGACGCGGTGCGCATGAATGCGCACCCTACAAACGGCGAGACCTGCTGCATATCAATGCGCACCCTACAAATGGCGGGATCCGCAACAAATCAATGCGTACCCGACAAACGGCGGGACACGGCGCGCATCAATGCACCCGACAGCTCGAGCCATAGCGCGCTGCGGGTGAGCCATTTTTTGCCGGCTAGATTTTACCGTTTTTTTCGCGTTCGGCGACTTCAGCGTTCAACTCTTCCAGCTTAGCAGACATTAATTCACGGCAGTGGGTCGCCAGTTTGCGTACCGACGTGGTTTCAAACTGCGTGGTATCCACTGGCGGCAGCATTTCCACAATTACTAAGCCATTGTTCCAGCGATTCAGTTTGATTTTGCCGTGGGTGTTAGAGACCACCACCGGAATGATCGGCACGCCCGCCGCCACCGCCGCATGGAACGCACCGGTCTTGAACGGCAGCAGACCGCGTCCGCGGCTGCGCGTCCCTTCCGGGAACATCCAGAAGGAAATTTTCTTCTTTTTAAACTGCGCCACCAGCTCGCCGATGGTGCCGTGCGCTTTGGCGCGGTTATCGCGGTCAATCAGCAGGTTACCGGTCAGCCAGTAGAGCTGGCCGAAGAGCGGGATCCACAGCAGGCTTTTCTTGCCCACCGTGACCGTGGTCGGCTGTACGATATTGGCAGCGGTGATCATGTCGTAGTTGTTCTGATGGTTAGCGATGTAAATCGCGTTGCCGTAGCTTTCGGCATCCGCCGGTTTACGCAGTTCGACTTTGACGCCAAACACCGTCGACAGACGACCAAACATGTGACCAAAGGTCGCCACGTGGCGCGGATTACGCGGTGAAAACAGACACCAGATGCTGCCAAACACACAAACCAGAATCGAATAAATCACAACGATCAACGTGCGTAAAATTAGTAACATAGCTTCCTCAAATGTGGCAGTCCTTCGCCTTTTCAGTCTTACTCTTCGCTATTCGCGTCACTTTTTGGCCGCGCTGGCGCATTCACTTCCACGCTATCGATCCGCTGCAGTCCGCGCGATACGCTACCGCGACGGCCGCGCTCAGCACGCACTTTCTGCAGATCTTCATCACGCATGATCAGCTTACGCTTGCCGACATAGATAGTGATGGAACTGCCCGGCGGCAGAATCAGCAGCCACTGCAGCTTGTCCACGCCCGCGGCGGCGTCCGCGGACGGAATCGAGATAATCTTGTTGCCCTTGCCTTTCGACATCTGCGGCAGATCGGCCACCGGGAACATCAGCATCCGCCCCGCCTGGGTGATGGCCAGCAGCATGTCGTCGCCAGAGTGCACCGCCAGCGGCGTCATCACTTTGGCGTTTTCCGGCAGCGTCAGCAGCGCTTTACCGGCGCGGTTGCGCGACACCAGATCGGCAAAGGTACAGATGAAGCCGTAGCCGGCATCGGAGGCCATCAGCAGCTTCTGATCGTCCGCTTCCATCAGCACCTGCTCAATCACCGCGCCCGGCGGTGGCGTCAGCTTGCCGGTGAGCGGCTCGCCCTGCCCGCGCGCCGACGGCAGCGAGGTCGGATCCAGCGTATAGCTGCGGCCGGTGGAGTCAATAAACGCCACCGGCTGGTTGCTCTTGCCGCGCGCGGCGGCACGGTAGCTGTCGCCCGCTTTGTAGCTTAATCCTGCCGGATCGATATCGTGACCTTTGGCGCTGCGCACCCAGCCCATCTGCGACAGCACAATGGTGACCGGCTCAGCGCTCACCAGTTCGTTCTCGCTCAGCGCTTTCGCTTCTTCACGTTCTTGCAGCGGTGAACGGCGATCGTCGCCGTAGGTCTGGCTGTCGGCCAGCAGTTCTTTCTTCAACAGGTTACTCATTTTGCGATCAGAGGCGAGGATCGCCTGCAGCTGATCGCGCTCTTTTTCCAGCTCGGCCTGTTCACCGCGAATCTTCATCTCTTCCAGTTTGGCGAGATGGCGCAGTTTCAGTTCCAGAATCGCTTCGGCCTGGGTTTCGCTGATGTCAAAGCGCGACATCAGCACCGGCTTCGGCTCATCCTCGCTGCGGATGATGTGAATCACCTCATCAATATTAAGGAACGCCACCAGCAAACCTTCGAGGATATGCAGACGACGCAGCACGCGTTCCAGGCGATGATTGAGACGGCGTGTCACGGTATCGCGGCGGTACACCAGCCATTCCGAGAGGATCTCCAGCAGGTTTTTCACCGCCGGACGGTTATCCAGCCCGATCATGTTGAGGTTAACGCGGTAGCTCTTCTCCAGATCGGTGGTGGCAAACAGGTGGTTCATCACCTGATCGAGATCCACCCGGTTGGAGCGCGGCACAATCACCAGCCGCGTCGGGTTTTCGTGATCCGATTCATCGCGCAGATCCTCCACCATCGGCAGCTTTTTATTGCGCATCTGGCTGGCGATCTGCTCCAGCACGCGCGCGCCCGACACCTGGTGCGGCAGCGCGGTGATCACCACTTCGCCGTCCTCTTTTTTCCACACCGCACGCTGGCGGATTGAACCACGGCCGTTCTGGTAGATCTTGCGGATCTCGTCGCGCGGCGTGATGATCTCAGCTTCGGTCGGGAAGTCCGGCCCCTGCACGATCTCCAGCAGCTCATCCAGCGTGGTGTTGGGCTTGTCGATCAGGCGCACGGCGGCTTCGGCCACTTCGCGCAGGTTGTGCGGCGGAATATCGGTCGCCATACCCACGGCGATGCCAGTGGTGCCGTTGAGCAGGATGTTCGGCAGGCGCGCCGGCAGCATTTTCGGCTCCTGCAGCGTGCCGTCGAAGTTCGGGATGTAATCCACCGTGCCCTGCCCCAGTTCGCTGAGCAGCACTTCGGCATATTTCGACAGGCGCGATTCGGTGTAACGCATCGCCGCAAAGGATTTTGGATCGTCCGGCGCACCCCAGTTGCCCTGGCCATCCACCAGCGGATAACGGTAGGAGAACGGCTGCGCCATCAGCACCATGGCTTCGTAGCAGGCGCTGTCGCCGTGCGGATGGTATTTACCCAGCACGTCACCCACGGTACGCGCCGATTTCTTGAATTTTGCGCTGGCGTTAAGCCCCAGCTCGGACATGGCATAAACAATGCGGCGCTGCACCGGCTTGAGACCGTCACCGATGTACGGCAGCGCACGGTCCATGATCACGTACATGGAGTAGTTCAGGTACGCGTTTTCAGTAAACTTGTGCAGGGCAAGACGCTCTGCGCCATCCTGTGTCATTTCACTCATTAAGCTGGCATCCTCACTTCGTGGCCCGCAACGGCGGGTCATCCGGCGGTCATTTGGCGAGGATAGTACCTTATTCGCGGGATTTAGTCACAGGGAAGCCGTTGAGGACAGAAAGAATCTCCCGGCTTTAAATAACGTGACGCCGGTTGAAAAAATAAAAAGGATTGGGAGCATCATCACACTTATTTAGCGCATTATTGTGTGAGCAGACTCGCATTTAATTTCCCGTCAACGCGGTGTATTAATGCTGTCCGCCTGACGGGACAACATTTAGTATTGTTGCTGCCGCCATCCTTTTCTAAATTCATACTCCATACGACACACCTTTTTCGCGACGGCTTGCTGGCAATGAAATAAATGCCACAAGGAAAAATCCCATTAGGTTTTACCAAAATAAAGGGTGACCGAATGCAAATACTGACTTCGCGACAACACCGGTTAGTGAAATTGCTGTTGCAACAGGCGGCGCCGCAGCCGATTGGTCAGCTGGCGTTACAGCTCGGCGTCTCCGGGAAGACCATTCAGCGCGACCTGCAGTGGCTGGAGAGCTGGCTCAGCAACTGGGCGCTGACGCTGGAGAAAACCCCTGGCCGCGGCGTGCGGCTGCGGGTTGAGGATATGCAGCAGCGTTTGCAGCTGGAGCAGCAGCTGAACGGCGATGAGGCCGGCGACGCGCTCAGCCATAACAGCCGGCGGATAAAAATCGCCTCCCAGCTCCTGAGCGATGCGCCGCGCGCCACGTCAATCAGCAAGCTGTCCGAGCGCTACTTTATCAGCCACGCCTCGATTGTGAACGACCTGAAGGTGATTGAAGAGTGGTTGCAGCCGCTGGGATTAACGCTGCAGCGCGGCCCGGGCGGTACGCATATAGAGGGCCATGAGCAGGCGCTGCGTCAGGCGATGGTGTCGCTGATCAACGATGTGATGCAGCAACAGGTCGCCGGTACGCCGCTGCTGCCGCGGCTCGATCCCGGCAGCCAGCAGGCGCTGGTGCACTATTTTGGCGAAGAGGATGTGGCCTTTGTGCAGACGCTGCTGCAACAGATGGAGCAGCAGCTGAGTTATCCGCTGGGCGATGCCTGGTATCTCAATCTGTGCACGCACATCCTGATCATGATGCACCGCATGGCGCAGGGCAACGCGCTGGCGCTGGACATTCTCACCACCGCGCACGATCTGGATCAGTCGATTCTCACCATTGCCCGGCAGATGGTGGCGCGCATTGAGCAGCGCATCGGCTGTGCATTGCCGGCCGATGAAGTCGGTTTTATTTATCAATATATCGTCTCCTCCGGCATTGTGGTGGAAGAGCGTGGCGATCAGGTGACGCTGCATAATCAATTTTCCACTGCCGAGTCGGTTAAAATAACCTGCGAATTAATTGATCGTTTCTCGGCGTTTATTCAGCAGGATTTATCTCAGGACCGTTTATTATTTGACGGTTTACTGGTGCATATAAAGCCATTATTAAACCGGCTTAAATATCACATTCATATTCGCAATCCGCTGCTGGATGATATTAAACAGGAAATGAAAGAGATATTTTCTCTGACCCAGCAGGCAATGCAGCTGACCGCGCGCACCTTCGCCCTGTCGCCGGTGGCTGAGGATGAAATTGGTTATCTGTGCGTCCATTTCCAGGCGGCACTGGAGCGGCAGATCGCCCACAAACGCATCCTGGTGGTGTGCTCCAGCGGCGTGGGCACCTCGCACCTGCTGAAGAGCCGCATATTACGCGCCTTTCCGGACTGGGAAATTGCTGGCGTGGTGTCAGCCAGCAATCAGGCGGCGTTTTGTCAGCACCACGCGGTGGATTTGGTGATCACCACCATCCACCTCGACGCCGGTGCCATTCCGGCCGTGTATGTCAGCGCTTTTTTTAATGATGACGATATCCGGCGGGTCACTGACGCCATGATTGGCAGCCAGCTGCCCAACGGCACGCCCTGCGCGTTGGCCGCACACTGATTGAATGAGGAGCAACCATGGACATTTCCCGCATTCTGACGCCGCGCCGCGTTAACCTGGCGCTCAGCGCCACCAGTAAAGAAGAGGCGATCAACGAACTCACCGATCTGCTGGTGAGCGACGGCGCCATCAGCGATCGCGCCGCGTTTATTGCCGATGTCTGGCTGCGTGAAGCGGAAGGCTCGACCGGCTTCGAAAACCATATCGCGATTCCGCACGGCAAATCGTCGGCGGTTAAACAAACTACGCTCGCCATCGGCCGCACCCAGCAGGACATTCCGTGGGAAACGCTGGATGGCAGCCAGGTGCGCTGCATCATCCTGTTCGCCGTGCGGCTGGAAGATCAGAACACCACCCATATTCGCCTGTTGTCGCAGGTGGCCAGCGCGCTGGCCGATGATGAGGTGATAGCCCGACTGCTGGCGGAGAATGACCCCGGCAATATCATCCGGCTGTTTAGTCAGTACGCCGAAACCGACCTCTGTTAACACCCAACACCTTGAGGTGCCACATGAATATCGTCTGTGTAGCGGCCTGCACCGCAGGCATCGCGCATACCTACATTGCGCGCGAAAAACTGATTAAGGGGGCTCACGCGCTGGGCCACACCATCCACGTCGAAACCCAGGGCACCATCGGCACTGAAACGCCGCTGACGCGTGAGCAGATTGACGCCGCTGACGTGGTGATCCTCGCGGTTGACGTCAAGATCAACGGCGAAGAGCGCTTTCAGGGCAAACCCATCGTGCGAGTGAAAACCGAAGTGGTGATCAAGTCACCGGTGAAATTCCTCGAAAAAGTGGCGGATTCACTGGCGCGCGCCTGAGGAGATCGATCATGAGCGATCACAAACGTCAGTACGGCCAGGAGATCAAAGGCCACCTGCTTACCGGCATCTCATGGATGATCCCGCTGATCGTCGCCGCCGGCATCTGCATTGCGCTCGGCCAGGTGATTGGCGGGCCGGACGTCGGCAAGCAGACCGGCAGCATTGCGTGGATGCTGAACCAGATCGGCGGCTGGGGCATGGGGCTGATTGTGCCGCTGATCAGCGCCGCCATCGCCTACTCAATTGCCGATCGTCCCGGCTTTGCGCCTGGCCTGATCGTCGGCTTTATCTGTGGCCAGATCGGCACCGGCTTTATCGGCGGGATTCTGGGCGGTTTCCTCGTCGGCTATATCGTGCTGCTGCTACGCCGGGTGATCAGGCTGCCGCAGTCGATGCAGGGGCTAATGCCGATCATGGTACTGCCGCTGCTCAGCACCATCATCGCCGGGCTGCTGATGATGACCTTTATCGGCCAGCCGATCGTCTGGCTGCAAAAGACGCTGATTCATCTGCTGGAGTCCATGCAGGGCGGCTCCAAATTCGTGATGGGCGCCATCCTCGGCGCGATGGCCACCTTCGACTTTGGCGGGCCGATCAATAAAACCATGTCGCTGTTCGCCGACGGCATGCTGGTCGACGGCATTTACGGTCCGGAAGCGGTGAAATTTGTCGGCTCCATCATTCCGCCGTTCGGCATCACCCTCTCTTATCTGCTGACGCGCCACAAATACACCAAAGCAGAGAAAGAGGCGCTGAAAGCCGCCTTCCCGATGGGCATCTGCATGATTACCGAAGGTGTGATTCCGATTGCGGCACGCGACCTGCTGCGCGTGGTGGCCAGCTGCGTGGTGGCCTCAGCGCTGGCCGGCGGACTGATTATGGTGTGGGGCGTGGAAGCGCCGGTGCCGCACGGTGGCATGTTCGTGGTGCCGCTGTTCACCAAACCGTGGCTGTTCTGCCTGGCGCTCGGCATTGGCACCGTGGTGTGCGGCGTGATGCTGTCGGTGATGAAAAAACCGGTCACGCAGCAGGATGAAGAGTTCGATGACGTGGAAGCACCCGGCGTCCGCGATGAAGAGATCAAATTCACTCTGGAATAAGGAGCCCGCATGTTTGCCATGATGAATGACCTGATTCAGGACGCCTACCAGCACAAGTACGCGGTGCTGGCGATCAACTGCTTCAACCTCGAAACCGCCCGCGCGGCGATTCAGGCGGCGGAACAGCAGCGCGCGCCGCTGATCCTCAACTTGTATCAGGGACACAGCGCGCATTTTCCGCCGGCGGTGGCGGCGCCGCTGGTACAGGCGCTGGCCGCTCAGGCCGCAGTGCCGGTAGCGCTGGCGCTCGACCACGGCAAAGCTTTTCCGCTGATTGGTCAGGCGTTTCGCGCCGGCTTTACCGGGCTGATGATTGACGCATCGGCCGAACCGCTGGCGGACAATATTCGTCAGACCGCAGCGGTAGTAAAGATGGCGCATACCGCTGGCGTGTGCGTTGAAGGCGAGCTGGGGCATATCGCCGATGCGCCCACATATGAACTGGCCGATGCCGCCGTGAAGATGACGCGGGTAGAAGACGTGCTGCCGTTTATTGAGCAGACCGGCATCGATCTGCTGGCGATTTCGGTCGGTACCGCGCACGGACTTTATCCGCCGGGCGTAAAGCCGAAGATCGACTTCGAGCGACTGCAGCAGCTGGACGCGGTGACGACGCGGCCGCTGGCGCTGCACGGCGGCTCGGGCACCCCGGCGGAGGATATACGCCGCGTCAGCGCCTGTGGCGTCGCCAAGATCAACGTCGGCGCTGCGGTGTTCGACGCCGGTAAGCACGCGGTGCAGCAGGCGCTGCGCCAGCACCCGCAGGCTGAGCTGGCTGATGTGCTGGCGCTGATGGAGTCCGCCTGTCGCGAAGTGGTTATTGAATATCTGAGCTGGTCAGGGTCGGCAAACCGCTACTGACGCCCCGATCGCGGCGCAATTTCCAACTGTTTCTTTTTATCCCTCATCGGGTCGGCGCGTGCGCCGGCTCTGGTAAAACTCACGCTAAGGAAACATAAACATGTTGATTTCAATGAAAGAGATGCTGGCCCCGACCCGTGAACATCGCTTCGCCATCGGCGCATTTAACGTCGCTGACAGCTGCTTTATCCGGGCCGTGGTGGAAGAAGCCGAAGCCACCAATACGTCCGCCATTATTTCTATCCATCCGAGCGAACTGGAATTTGTCACCGATGAATTTTTTGGCTACGTGCGCGAACGCACCTTAAAAAGCCGCGTGCCGTTTACTATTCACCTCGATCACGGCGCTTCAATTGCGCAGGTGCTGCGCGCAATTCAGTGCGGCTTTACCTCGGTAATGATTGACGGCTCGCTGCTGCCGTACGAAGAGAACGTGGCGCTGACCAAAGAGGTGGTGAAGCTGGCGCACGCGGTGGGCGTGTCGGTGGAAGGCGAACTCGGTACCATCGGCGATACCGGCACTACGGTGGAAGGTGGCGTGAGCAAGGTGATCTACACCGAACCGGCGCAGGCGGAAGATTTTGTGCAGCGCACCGGCGTCGATACGCTGGCTGTGGCAATTGGCACCGCGCACGGCATCTATCCCAAAGATATGAAACCGGAGCTGCAGATGCACATTCTGAAGGATATCTCGCAGCGCGTAGATATTCCGCTGGTGCTGCACGGCGGTTCGGCCAATCCGGACGCGGAGATTGCCGAGGCGGTGACGCTGGGCGTAGGCAAGATCAATATCTCCAGCGACATGAAGTTCGCCTATTTCGCCCGACTGCGCGAGATCCTCGCGCGGGAGAGCTGGTGGGATCCGAATGTGATTTATCCGGACGCCATCGCCGCCGCGAAAGCGGTGATCCGCTACAAGATGAATCTGTTTGGCGGGCTGGGTAAAGCCGGGTTGTATCGTTGATTCCAAAACAGTAAATAGGGCCGCTACGGAAGTGCAGGATGACAATTGCATATACCGTAGCGGCGTGATTTATCGCGCGCATTCACCCGCCGCACTGCTGCTGATTGCGCAATAAATTGCGCCGCTACGGGACGGTAACGCCTGTCGCGATACTCTTTATCGCTAACGATTACTTCACCACGCCCAGCCACTGTCTGGCGATCTGCGCATATCCGCCGGTGGCGGTGCTGAGGTGCAGCCACTGATCGACATACAGCTTCCAGCTCATATCATCACGCGGAATCATGTAAGCCTTCTCGCCATACTGCATCGGCTGCTGCGGATTGATGGCGCACAGCGACGGATAGTGCTGCTGCTGGAACAGCGCTTCGGAAGCATCGGTAATCATTACGTCGGCTTTGTTATCCACCAGCTGCTGGAAAATGCCGGTGTTCTCCGCCAGTTGCAGGCTGGCCTGCGGCAGATGACGGTGCACAAATGCTTCGTTGGTGCCACCAGCCGGCTCGATTACCCGCACCTGCGGCTGGTTGATCTGCTCAACCGTCTGGTACTTCGCTTTATCCGCGCAGCGCACCAGCGGAATCTTGCCATCGACGCCCAGCGGCTGGGCGAACCAGGCGATCTGCTGACGTTTAAGCGTCACGGAGACGCCGCCCAGCGCGATATCACACTGTTTCGCCACAAAATCTTCGCTCAGGGTTTTCCACGTGGTTGGCACCCACTTTACTTTTGCGCCGAGGCTGGCGGCCAGCGACTGCGCCATGCTGATGTCCAGCCCTTCATACTGGCCGTCGCTGCGCAGAAAGGTGTAAGGCTTGTAATCGCCGGTGGTGCAGACCTTCAGGGTTTTGCTCTGGCGAATGTCATCAAGGTGGGATTGCGCCTGAGCCGTGCCGGCCACCAGAAGTAAGGCACTCAGTATCACAGTTTTCATGGTGTGTTCTTTTTAAGTGGATGTTGGTTAGCGTGCGGATTGTTGCATAAGTAACGGCATTATTGCTTTGAGAGCAAAAGTCTTGTGATCAATCACGCATTTTTTTGCCCCGCGCGCGCGCGTAGAGTGGGCGGCATCTATGAGAAACGGAGCGAATTATCCATGAGCAAGATTTTGATTATCGACGGCGGCAAGACCTTTGCCCATTCCAAAGGCGAACTGAACCATACCCTGACCGAAGTGGCGGCCAGCCAGCTACGCGATCTGGGCCATGAGGTTCAGGTGACCGTTGCCGATAGCGACTACAACGTGGCGGACGAAGTGCAGAAATACCTCGACAGCGACGTGGTGATTTATCAGATGCCGGGCTGGTGGATGGGCGAGCCGTGGACGGTGAAAAAGTACATCGATGAGGTGTTTACTCTGGGCCACGGCGCGCTGTACGCCAGCGATGGCCGTTCGCGCAGCGATGCCAGCAAAAAATACGGTTCCGGCGGCCTGATTCAGGGCAAAAAATACATGCTGTCGCTGACCTGGAACGCGCCGCTGGAAGCCTTTACCGATCCCGACCAGTTCTTTGAAGGCGTCGGCGTGGACGGTCTGTACCTGCACTTCCATAAAGCCAATCAGTTCCTCGGTATGGAAAGTCTGCCGACCTTTATCTGTAACGACGTGATTAAACAGCCGGACGTGCCGCGCGATATCGCACGTTATCGGACTCATCTCAGCCAGATCTTTGCTTAACTGTAAGCACACCGGGAAAAAACAGAAGGAAGCGTTATGTTAACTGTGGTTGCAGAAATTTGCGTTAAGCCGGGCCGCCGTCAGGAGGTGCTGGAGGCGATTAATAAACTGATCCCTGTCGTGCTGGAAGAAGAGGGTTGCCATCAGTACGATGCGCTGGTCGATCACCAGGCGCAGGTGCCGTGGAAGCAGAACTCGCCAGACTCGATCTTTATGCTCGAGCAGTGGGAATCGCTGCGCCATCTGGAGCAGCATCAGCAGATGCCGCACATGGATGCGCATCGCGCCACCATCAAAGATGACGTGGTAGACGTGAAAATTCTGGTGCTGGAACCGACCGCCTGATTTTTCCGCTGCATGCATAAAAAAAGCCCCGGTTTTGCGACCGGGGCTTTTGTTTAGCAGCTAATCAACGATCAGTGCTGTTCATTGTGCAGGTTCTGCACCAGCAGTTCCGCATCACCGTTGCTGTAGACGTTGTACTCGTTGCCACCGACGGTGACGGTACCGGTGGCCTGCTGCCAGGAGCTGGCATCTTCACCGGCTGGCAGGATGTCTTCCAGCGTCAGCGCCTCGCCCTGTTTAGCATTCACCACCAGCTGTGACTTGCCGTTGTCGATGAACAGAGAGTCCTGGCCCTGCGCCATGATGTCGTTGAGCGACATGCTCATCAGTCCTTCTACATCAGTGGCACCCGCAGCGAAGATCGAGTTGATCTCTGGCGGCGGCGGCGGGGTAACGTCGACGTTGGTCTTAACGGTATGGTCAATGACCAGCTCGTTACCGGCCGCATCGCGTATCGTGACGTTAAAGGCATAATCGCCTTCTGCCAGTTTGTCAGACTCATAGCGCCACACGCCGTTTTGCACCACGGTAGAGCCGATCAGATTCTCACGCGCTTCGTCGGCCCAAATCATCACGATAGAACCGTTTTCTGACCCCTTACCTTTGAAAATCAGGGTGTCATCGTTGGTGTCCGGACGCACCGGGATTTCAATGCCGGTTTTATCCGCAAACACGCCTTCGAAGTTAGCCTTAGGGCCACCTTCTACTGGCTCCGGCTTGGTAGTATCCACGTCAAAGTTGATGGCGGCTTCTTTGTCGCCTTTCACACCGGACTGGCTCACCGGCTGTACTTCAACTTTATGGTTGCCCTCGCCCAGTTCTGGCAGCTCATAGCTCCACTTGCCGTCAATAACGTCAACTACAATCGGCTCCAGATCGTCGATGTAAATGATCACCTGCGACAGATCTGGTGAGGTACCCTTCAGGGTTGGCTGTTTATCATCGGTAACCATGCCATTTTCGATGTTACCCTGAATAGGACCGACGTTATCCTCCAGTACGTATGAGCCTTCCATCGAGCCTGGCTTTTTGGTGTCGATGATCAGATCGATAGGATCGGAGGGCTGCGATTCGTTGCCAGCCGGATCGGTGATCCCGATGATAACCTGATAGTTACCGTCATCGATTGGGTTCTCCGGTTTCACTTCCCACTTGCCGTCTTCGCCGACAATGCCGGTGCCGATCACCACTTTATTACCGGTACCGTCTTCGATAATGACTTCCACTTTGTCGCCCGGGTTGCCGCCGTCGCCGCCGAAGCCAGGACGGTTGTCATCAATGGGCTGACCTGGCTCAACCGGACCGTTTTTATCACCTTCGTTATCGATGATCGTCGGTGGTTTTGGCTGATCCGGTGGCGTAATATCGATAATCACGTTGATTGGATCAGAGGTCGGTGACTCTTTGCCGGTGGCCGGATCTTTGGCGATCAGTTCAATATCGTGTGAACCCTCTGCCAGTTCTGGCAATTCAATTTCCCACTTGCCATCTTTAACGATTACGCTTGCCACCGGCTCGCCATCAACGATCACGGAAATGACGTCGCCATTGTTGCCTTCACCGCGCAGCACTGGCGTGGTGTCGTTGGTGGAATCGCCTGGCTGCAGTACGCGCTCTTCATCACCGTTGTTGGCGACCATCTCATCCACCACCGGGGCCGGCAGAATGTTGCTGTCGACAACCAGTTTGAACGGATCGGTTTTCTCAGAGACGGTGCCACCTTTGCTGATGGAGTCCACAACCAGCGAGTGCTCGCCCTCACCCAGTTCAACCTCCAGTTTCCACTCACCGCGATTGTTCGCTACAGTAGAACCGATCAGTTTGTCGCCGTCCCACACGCGCACGATTACGCCCGCATCCGCCACGCCCGACAGGGTTGGAGTTTTGTCATCGGTGATGTCACCTGACTTCAGCGGACCGGTAACGCGACCTTCGTCATCGAACACCTCATTCAGTGATGGCGCGTCCGGCACTTTGGTATCCAGCGTCAGCGCGAAGTTGTCAGAGCGCGGGCTCTCGACGCCGAAGCGATCGGTGTAGCTGGCGCTGAACACGTGGGTGCCGTCGGTGGTCAGTTCCGGCGTGAAGCTCCAGCGACCATCGGCACCGGCTTTCACGCTGCCAATCGCTTTGGAGTAAATATCGTAGATTTTAACCAGGCTGTCCGGCTGAGCAACACCGTACAGGGTTGGGGTTTTGTCATTGGTGTAGTTGCCCGGCGTCAGATAGGTATCTGCGCTGCCTTCGTTATCGATCACACGCATAATCTGCGGCGCTTCCGGTGCGGAAGTGTCGATGTTGTAGATTAGCGGAGTTGATGGTCCCCAGTTGCCCGCACGGTCCAGATAACGAATGCCCGCAACGTGTAAACCCTCTTTCAGCTCCGGCGAATCAAACTGCCATTTGCCGCTGGCATCAGCACGGGTAGTGTAAACTGTATCATCAATTACTATCTGTACTAATGCATTGGGTTCCGCGTTTGTACCGCCGATCGTAATTACTTTTGTGTTGATGGTTTTAACGGGTTTACCAGTTAACGCAGCCGCGTCCACAGAGGCTGATTCTGCTGGCGTTTCAGATACCGCTTCGTTCACTGCCTGAGTGACCACACCGTCGGCAATCGTCAGGTTGAAAGCATCAGAAATCGGGCTTTCATGGCCAACCTTATCTTTCGCCATCACGGTCAGTTTGTGCTCGCCGTCTGCCAGCTCCGGCGTGATGCTCCATGCACCCATTTTGTCTGCTACCACCGAACCGATCTCTTTACCGTTATCGTACAGGGTAACAATCGTGCCAGGCTCGGCCACACCGGACAGCGCCGGCGTTTTATCGCTGGTGGCGTCACCCGGCGTCAGGTAGCGATCTTCCGCCGCAGCGTCATCAATCACGCGCCAGATTTCCGGTTTCGCCGGAGGCGTAGTATCCATATCAAGAATGAAGATAGTCGGATTACTCGGGTTAGTCGCTTTATCAATTGATACCAGCTGAATGACATGGGTGCCGTCTAACCAGCTGGTTTTCGGGTCGAATGACCATTTGCCGTCCTCGCTGATATCAACAATGTGCGCTGTACCATCGATTGTGATCTCCAGCTTGCCGCCGTTGGCATTTTTTACTTCCTTATCGATCCATTGATAAAACTGATCTTTGGTCGAGATAACGCGGGCGTTCTCTAATTTACCTTGAATATTAGCCATGATGTGCATTCCTTTTACGTTAAATAATGTTTCGGGATTTCCAGCCGAATACAGGTTTAATTTCGCTTTTTATGTCTGCAGACAATACGAGAAACGTCTTAATTGATTAAGTTATATGAACCATTAATAACTTTATCGAGGCACAGTGCCTCACACCTCATCAATATGAGATGTGAGAATGTGCTACTAAAATAATTAAATCAGATCACTTATTTTCAACGCTGATAATAACCCGGCGCTCGCTGGCATAGCATGCTTTCTGCTCCTGCAGGTTGCCTGAACAGTTAGTATTAACCTGAGATTCCCCCATGCTTTGCGCGGTGATATTGGCCGCCTTCATTCCCTGGGCGATCAGCAGTGCTTTCACCGCCTCGGCGCGACGCTGGCCGAGCGCCATATTACTGCTGTCGCTACCAATAGGATCGGTAAAGCCGGTGACGATGATGTGGCGTTGAGCGGCATTTTCCTTTTTCAGCATGCCGGCAAAACTGCTGAGTGCTTCGCGCCCCTGTGCGGAGATGTCGTTGCTGTTGGCGCTGCCAAAGCGGAACAGCAGGTCAGATGAAAATGCATAGTTATCATAAGCTTCAGTCGTTCCTTCCTGACAGCGCTTTACCGACGAGGCGCGCGACAGCAGATGAGCCTGCCGTTTGGTGCTCAGCAATTCCTGCTGCGCCTGCTGCTGGCTGACCACCAGCGGACGACCGCTGTCATCGAGGTTAGCGCGAATGTAGTAGGTTTTACCGGCAGCCAGTTTATCACTCCACGATTGCGCGCGTTTACCCTGATAATCTGGCGCATCGTTGACATAACTGCCCAGCGAATGCGTGCCCGGCGCGACACAAAACACCGTATAGCCACCGGCCAGTAATGACGTCTGAAATTCACCGTCGACATAAATATTCGCCGGTTTTTCTCCGGTTAATGAAGCCGGACGATAATAAACCACCCGCGCCTGCTCTGCCGATACTGGCGATAAACTGCGCCATGCGGCACCAAATGAATTTTGCGCCTGGGTTGAAAAAGTCGTTAATACTGGCGCACACACCAGTGAAGCTAAAAGTAATTTTTTTGCAATTTTCATTTAAGTTTCACAGGTGCAATAAATTGCACCTGTATGCTCCAGATAAATTAGAATTGTTCGATTTCGTTCTGTAAGAACAGCGCATCTGATTGGGAATTATTTTCAGCCATTACACCACTCTGGCTTTCCTGATTATTCCAGTCATTAAACGCATCGTTATTAAGCTGCACTAATTCCGCATTAATCGGCTGCTGCTGCTCGTCGGCCTCATTGAACAGTTCATGATTGTCCAGCGAAAGCAGAGCCGAAAGATCGAGACCGGCCAGCTCAAGCGCATTAATTTCTGGCGGCGGCGGTGGAATGGTGTCGACTTCCACTTCATAAATGTCCGTTTTGCCGGTCACTTCGCCATCGCTGGAGAACACGCCGCGTAGCTGATAGATATCGTCTGCCAGATCCGTCGTCGTCAGCTCCCATTTGCCGTCAGCCCCAATCGTGGTAGTGAAGCTGTAGCTGTTCTCCAGACCGACAATGTAGATGGTAACCAGCTCGCCCGGCACGCCCTTACCGGCCACGATGATGCTCGGATCGTTCATCGCGCCGCCGTTTTCGATTGGCGTACGCACGCCGGCGTCGTTATTGTCTTTAAAGATATGCTCAATCACGCCGGAAACCGGAACGTCCGGATCGGGCAGGCCATCGACAGGTTCAGGATCGACCGGCACTTGCGTGTCGCCTTCAAACCCAATCGTGACCTTGTCAGAGGCCGGCGATTCGTTACCGGCCGGATCGCGCACTACGATCTCCAGCTCGTGCTCACCCGGTTGCAGATTGTTTTCTGGCGTGAAGGTCCACTTGCCGTCTTCCACAATCACCGAACCAATGGGCTTGCCGTTGTCGATAATCACCACGATATCGCCGTCGTTGCCGCTGCCTTCCAGCGTCGGACGCAGATCTTTTGTGGTGGAACCGTCTTCCAGCGGATTACCTTCGCTGTCTTTAATCACGCCGATGCCCGGATTTTCCGGCGCCACGGTGTCCACATCAACGATGAACGGATCGGATGGCAGTGATTTATTACCCACCTGATCGACCACCACGATGCTCAGCTCGTGTCGCCCATCCTGCAGTGCCGGAGCCGTAAAGGTCCAGTTGCCTTCGGCGTCTACCCTGGCGGTGCCCAGCTTCACGCCATCGTTCCAGATTTCTACCGTCGAGCCCGCTTCAGCTTTACCGGTCAGCGTCGGCGTATTGTCTTTCGTCACGCCACCTTTTTCGATCAGCACCGGCGGATCCTGCATATCGTCCATCACGCTGCCAATGGTGCCTTTGGCTGGCGCCGTCAGATCGATGATGAATTCCCACGGATCGCTCTCTTCACCCACCACGCCTTCGGCGTTACGCTCGGCGGTAACGATGCTGTGATTGCCTGCCGCCAGCGGTTTTTCCGGCGTAAAGGTCCAGTTACCCTCGTCATCCACCAGCACTTCACCCAGCAGCGTCTCACCATCCCATATTTCAATGGTGTTGCCCGGCGTGCCGGTGCCGTTGAAGGTGGGCATGGTGTCATCGGTGCGGCCGCCGTTCGCTACCGAACCGGTTACGTCGCCGATATCATCAATCACATCGCTGATGGTGGGCTTGCTGATATCGCCGCCGCCGCCGCCACCGCCGCCTTCACCTTTGCCGCTGTGGCTGCCGTCGTTATTGTCGTAATGGTGTTTCGCCGCGACATAGCCAAGACCCGCCGCTGCCGCGATAGCCGCCAGACCGCCGAGCGCAATCAGCGCCGGCGACCATTCAAAGCCGCTGGCCAGTGCGTAACCGGAATTATCATCAACGCTGCCTTCACCCAGCGCCAGCGCGGTAGTTTCGCCGTCGGCCAGCGCGGCCGCTTCGTGGTCGGCATTGCCGTCCGTCGCGACGTAAGCGTGCATTTCGCCGTCTTCCGCTTTACCCACTAAGGTGCCGGATTTAGCGAAGAAATCTTCGATAATCAGATCCGGTTTGCTGGCGTCTGAGCCTTCCAGCATCACCAGCAGGTTTTTCCCCACGCGTTTAACGGTGATGTTTTCAGGCGCGGTGCCGTCCTGATTCTGCGTCAGCAGATATTTACCGTTGGTAATTGCCTGAATCTTCACTACTTTTCCATCTTTACCGGCGCGCAGCACTTCCGCTTTTGTTATGGTTTTCTTATCGATAACCGCCACACTTACGGGTGAAACGTTCATGATTCTTCCTTCCGTCGATTAATTTTGACTGCGCGTTTGCAGGCAAGCGCCGCAATCTCCCTGGCTCTGCCCTTGGGTGGGCTCAAAGTTGCGACATAATCCGGAAAGAGATAAATCCGAGACATAAGAAATGTCCCGTTAGGAAAAAATTCTTAAATGGGCGACCGAAAGATAGCTAAATCATTAACCGATTGAATTAAAGCGTTTTTATCAGTGAAGGCAGAACATAACAGGAAAGGTTATTCAAACAGAACCGGACTATAACAGATGATTTTCCTGAATTTTTTCCCGTAAAAAATCCAGAAAACAGGTGATGCGGGAACTGAGCGACTGGTTGCGATAGTACACTGCGTGAATGGGCAGGCGCAGTTCGCGCGTGTCATTTTCCAGCACCTGTACCAGCCGGCCGCTGGCGCGATCCTCGCGGCTGACAAAATCCGATAGCCGCACAATGCCCTGGCCGGCCAGCGCCAGCTGGCGCAGGGTTTCGCCGCTCGACGCGCAAAGCGTGGGTTTGATGCGCAAAAACTCGCCTTCGCGCTGCCACACCGGCCAGACATTGTGCGCGTCCAGCTGGCTGAATCCCAGCAGCTGGTGCGTCAGCAGCTCTTCCACGCTCTGCGGCGCGCCGGCTTTTTCCAGATAGGCCGGACTGGCCAGCAGGCGAATCGCGCTGCTACCCAGCACGCGGGCGCGCAGCGTGGAGTCGCGCAGTTCGCCAATGCGAATAGCGATATCGGTTTGCTGCTCAAGCAGGTCGATGACAATGTCATCGGTGTTCAGCTCCAGCTGAATTTGCGGATAGCGCGCGCAAAATTCGGCAACCAGCGGCACGATAACATGCAGGGTAAACGGCGTATTGGCGTTGACGCGCAGCCGTCCGGAGGGAATGTCGCGCCGCTGCGCGATATGCTCTTCGGCCTGCTCCACCGAGGCAAGGATCTGCCGCGCGTGATCGAGAAAAATCAGCCCCTCTTCGGTCAGCGCCAGGCGACGCGTGGTGCGGTGCAGCAGCGTGGTTTGCAGTTTGCTTTCGAGGCGGCTCAGCGCCCGGCTGATGCCGGAGCTGGTTTGATCCAGCTGTTCCGCTGCAGCGGTAATCGAACCGGTGTCCACCACCGCGACCCAGGCGCGTAACTCTTCCAGTGTGATTTTCACTCTTCCTACCTCAGCGCATTGCTACTTCGAGACCGGTCTTAGCCTCGTTCTCACGGCTGCTGAGGTAGATTGCTCCACGTTCAGCAGCGGCAGGATACCACAATGCAGCAAAACGCAGGGATTATCGCTGACCCGGGTCAGCAGGCGGCATATGGGTGCCGCGCACAGGGCAGTTTTTATTCACGGGCATGCGGCGATGGGACAGATCGGGACGGGCAGCGATGACACGCCTTGCCGGCATAAAAAAGGGACGCCGCAGCGTCCCGTTTGCATCACACTTCGAGGTCGGCGAGGTCGCCTTTTTCCTGCAGCCAGTTGCGGCGGTCTTCCGAGCGTTTCTTCGCCAGCAGCATGTCCATCATCCGTAACGTCTGCTCGACGTCTTCTTCGTCGACCGTCAGTTGCACCAGACGACGGGTGTTAGGATCGAGCGTGGTTTCGCGCAGCTGCAGCGGGTTCATCTCACCCAGACCTTTAAAGCGCTGCACGTTCGGCTTGCCTTTTTTCCGCTTCAGTTGCTCCAGCACGCCCTCTTTTTCGTCTTCATCGAGCGCGTAATACACCTCTTTACCGAGGTCGATGCGGTAAAGCGGCGGCATCGCCACATAGACGTGGCCCTGCTGCACCAGCGAGCGGAAGTGCCTCACAAACAGCGCGCACAGCAGCGTGGCAATGTGCAGGCCGTCGGAGTCCGCATCGGCGAGGATACAGATTTTGCCGTAGCGCAACTGGCTGAGATCTTCACTGTCCGGATCGATACCGATCGCCACCGAAATATCATGCACTTCCTGCGACGCCAGCACTTCGTCCGACGACACTTCCCAGGTGTTGAGGATCTTGCCTTTCAGCGGCATTATCGCCTGATATTCACGGTCGCGCGCCTGCTTGGCGGAGCCGCCCGCAGAATCCCCTTCCACCAGGAACAGTTCGGTTTTATTCAGATCCTGCGCGGTACAGTCGGCCAGCTTGCCCGGCAGCGCCGGTCCGCTGGTCAGCTTTTTACGCACCACCTTTTTCGCCGCGCGCATACGGCGCTGTGCGCTGGAGATCGCCAGCTCGGCCAGCATTTCGGCGGCCTGCACGTTCTGGTTGAGCCACAGGCTGAAGGCATCTTTCACTACCGCCGAGACAAACGCCGCGCACTGGCGTGAGGAGAGACGCTCTTTAGTCTGTCCGGCAAACTGCGGATCCTGCATTTTGACCGACAGCACGTAGGCGCAGCGATCCCAGATATCCTCCGCCGACAGCTTCACGCCGCGCGGCAGAATATTGCGGTATTCACAGAATTCGCGCATCGCGTCGAGCAAGCCCTGACGCAGGCCGTTAACGTGCGTTCCGCCCTGCATGGTCGGGATCAGGTTGACGTAGCTTTCGGTCAGCAGCTCGCCGCCCTCCGGCAGCCACAGCAGCGCCCAGTCGACTGCCTCCACATCACCGGCAAAGCTGCCGACAAACGGTTTTTCCGGCAGCGTTGGCAGGCCGTTCACCGCTTCGCTCAGGTAATCCGTCAGGCCATCCTGATACAGCCAGGTTTGCTCGGTATCGTTCACCTTGTCTTTAAAGACAATTTCAACGCCCGGGCACAGCACCGCTTTGGCTTTCAGCAGATGCTTGAGGCGGGAGACCGAGAAGCGCGGGCTGTCAAAGAAGCTTTCGTCTGGCCAGAAGTGAACGCTGGTGCCGGTGTTACGTTTGCCTACCGTACCAATCACCGCCAGATCCTGCACTTTATCGCCGTTTTCGAAGGCGATCTGGTAAATCTCACCGTTGCGGCGCACCGTGACTTCCACACGCTTCGACAGGGCGTTGACCACCGAAATCCCTACGCCGTGCAGGCCGCCGGAGAACTGGTAGTTTTTGTTGGAGAATTTACCGCCGGCGTGCAGGCGACAGAGAATCAGTTCGACCGCTGGCACGCCCTCTTCCGGGTGGATATCGACGGGCATACCACGGCCATCATCGATCACTTCCAGCGACTGATCGGCGTGCAGGATGACTTCCACGCGTTTGGCGTGACCGGCCAGCGCCTCATCGACGCTGTTATCGATCACTTCCTGGCCCAGATGGTTAGGGCGTGTGGTATCGGTGTACATGCCCGGACGGCGACGTACCGGTTCGAGGCCGGTTAAAACCTCAATGGCGTCAGCATTATAGCTAGATTGGCTCATCGTAACAGTCTGATTAGCAATAGGAAAATGGGCCCATCCCGCAGCATCAGGGAGTATTCAGTCCCAGAAAATCAATCATCTGCGCAAAATGGCGTTCGAATCCGATATAGGCATGATTGCCGCCCTCTTCTACCGTCTGACGGCACGCGCTGTAGTAATCCAGCGCCTGGCGATAGTCGAGCACTTCATCGCCGGTTTGTTGCAGCAGCCAGAGTAGATCGGGCGCTTCCAGAGGGTCAATCTGCATCACTTTCAGATCGTAAATGTGGCGAGACTCTAACACATATTGCTGGCCGGTGTAGGGATTCCGGTTTTCACCCAGATAATCCACCAGCAGTTCAAACGGCCGCACCGCCGGATTCACCACCACCGCCGGCAGCATGAAACACTGCGACAGCCAGGTGGCAAAATAACCACCGAGCGATGACCCCACCAGCCCGAGCGGTTCCCCGGCATACTGCATCACCAGCTCTTCCAGCAGCGCGGCAGCCTCAGCGGGAAAAGTCGGCAGCTGCGGCACCAGCACCTCAATGTGCGGATGCTGCGCCTGACACCACTGCTGTAACTGCGTCGCTTTAGCCGACTGCGGTGAGCTGTTGAATCCGTGCAGATAAATCAGCGCCGCCATGGTTTAGTAGCCCTCGGAATCCAGATCCGGACGGAACAGATCGCTCTGCAGACGATTCACTTCGGTGTGCAGCGTGCCATCCGCCTGCAGCGTCAGCCAGCGCCAGCCGGGCGCCACGGTATCAATAGTGAAGTTGGTGCAGTGCGGTTTGAACTGGACGCAGGTCGAAGGCGACGCCAGTACGCGGCGGCCGTGCCAGTCGAGATCCAGCTCCTGATGAATGTGGCCGCACACCAGGTGGCGCGCCAGCGGGAAGTTTTGCAGCACCGCATCCAGCTGATGCGGATTGCGCAGGCTGTGCTGGTCAAGCCAGGTACAGCCAGAGGCCAGCGGATGATGGTGCAGCAGCACCAGCGTGTAGCGATCGGGGAACTGACGCAGCGTGCGGTCCAGCCACTCCAGCTGATAGTCGCTCAGCATGCCGTGCGGCACGCCAAAAACCTGGCTGTCCAGCAGCACCAGCTGCCAGTGCTCGCCGAGCAGCACATGCTTGTCCGCGGCGATGCCAGCCTGCGCCAGTGTATCCACCATCGCCGGCTGAAAATCGTGATTGCCCGGCAGCCAGACGCACGGCTTCGGCAGACGCGCAATGCCCGCAACAAAATGCTGATAAGCTTCGACGGTGTGATCCTGGGCGAGATCGCCGGTGGCGATAATCAGATCGTAATCGCGCTGTTGCGCCGCGATGGCGTCCAGCACCGCATCAAAACTCGACCAGGTATTCACTCCAAGCAGCGATTGATGTTTTCCCGCGAAAAGATGGGTATCCGTAATTTGTAAAATCCTGATATCGGACCCATTTGCCGCAGGAAGAGTTAGCAGGCTATCCAAAGCGTTTCCTTTCTCTCCACGCTATCGTTGCGTTATATACCCGTGCGGATTCAGGGTATCGCTATCAGCACACCGGCACGGCCATCGCGCCGTGCGCCAGGCAGTACCGCAACCAGTCGGCAAGGAACTGGTTAATCTGATGTTTTTCATCGCGCTGATGCAATTTTTTATTAGGATAATCATAGCGCGCTTTGAAGCGATAGATCTGCTGAGTGGAACACACTTCAGCCACCATCGCATCGTGGTAGAGCCGCACCGACATGGACGGCAGGCTCCAGTAGCTCACTGCGGGTGCCACCTGGCGGATCTCCACCAGCGTGGTGTAGCGCGTCGACTCTTCTATAGTCAGCTGATAACTGGCGCCGTTCACCTGATACATCACCGACGCACCTGCCTCGTCACTGCGCGGCAGCAGGCGGCGCAGCTGAGCGAAATTGGTTTCGCACAGACGCATCATTTCGGGGAAATCAGGGGTATAGCGCTGTTTCATGTTGGCTTCCACTCTTCTCTTAGTTTCTCATGGTGCAACGCCAGCCATTGCAGAGCGATGACGGATGCCGCGTTATCAATAATCCCCTCTTCCACCCAGCGGTAAGCCTGTTCGCGGCTTACCACATGCACAAGAATATCCTCATTCTCTTCCTCCAGCCCGTGATTTCCCTCTGCCTGGCTGGCATCCACTTCGCCCACCAGCACCGACAAACGCTCAGAGGTTCCGCCGGGGCTGGCTAAGTAATTCACTATCGGTTTGACCCGGCCAACCTTGAGGCCAGCCTCTTCGACCGCTTCGCGACGCACCACATCTTCCGGCGTTTCACCCGGTTCAATAATGCCGGCCACCATCTCCAGCAGCCAGGGCGTGGCGCTGGAGTCATAGGCCGGAATGCGGATCTGTTCGATCAGCACTACTTCGTCGCGCAGGGGATCATAGGGTAGCAGCACGGCAGCGTGTCCGCGCTCAAAAACTTCGCGCACCACTTCACCGCTCATGTCGCCATTGAAACGGCGGTGGCGGAAGCGGTAACTGACGATGGAAAAAAAACCATCGTAGCGAGTATCGCGTGCAATAATTTCTACATCGTTTTTTGTGAAAGTCACAGGGGATTTTTTTTCACCCGCCATCATCTGGTTCCTTATGCAGATTGGGATGGAGCGAAGAAAAGCCAACCCTTGTGCTCCGTCCGAGTGGTTCTTTCTGAATTATTTACGTAAATTAGGGGGAGAAGGCACGTTCAGCCAACTTATCTCTGACGCCGCCTCTGTAGAATCGGCGATTATTTTTTGGCTTACCTGCAGCACACTCTCTGTGCATTTGCTGCAACACAAGGAATGCAAATGAAAAAACTGCTCCCACTTTTTATTGGACTGAGCCTGGGCGGTTTCAGCCTTGCCAGCCAGGCAGAAAACCTGTTGCAGGTCTACCAGCAGGCGCGCCTCAGCAACCCGGATCTGCGTGCTTCAGCCGCCGATCGCGACGCTGCTTTTGAGAAAATTAACGAAGCGCGTAGCCCGTTGCTGCCGCAGCTGGGTCTGGGTGCAGATTATACCTATAACAGCGGCTATCGCGACAACAGCGGTCTCCATTCCAACACGACCAGCGCCTCGCTGCAATTAACGCAGACGATTTTCGACATGTCGAAATGGCGTGCGCTGACGCTGCAGGAAAAAACGGCCGGCATTCAGGACGTTACTTATCAGGTAGCGCAGCAGGATCTGATCCTGAACACCGCAACCGCCTATTTCAACGTGCTGAAGGCCATTGATACGCTTTCTTACACTGAAGCGCAGAAACAGTCGATCTACCGCGAACTGGATCAGACCACCCAGCGTTTTAACGTCGGTCTGGTGGCCATCACCGATGTGCAGAACGCCCGTGCTCAATACGACAGCGTGCTGGCCAACGAAGTGACCGCGCGTAACGACCTGGATAACGCGGTGGAATCGCTGCGTCAGATCACCGGCATGGATTATCTGTCGCTGGCGTCACTGAATATCGATCGTTTTAAAACGGCGCGTCCGGAAGCGGTGTCCAATTTGCTGAAACAGGCTGAGAGCCGTAACCTCAACCTGCTGTCTGCCCGTCTGAGCCAGGATCTGGCGCGTGAGCAGATTCGCTCCGCCGAGTCCGGCCACATGCCGACGCTGGATCTGACCGCTTCTACCGGTCTGTCGAACAGCAAATACGGCGGCAGCCGCGCTAATCAGAGCGCCGGTACCACTGACTCGATCACCGGCTCCAACCAGGTTGGCCTGAGCTTCTCACTGCCTCTGTACAGCGGCGGTTCAGTGACCTCGCAGGTGAAACAGGCGCAGTATAACTTCGTCGCCGCCAGCGAGCAGCTTGAAGGCGCGCACCGTAGCGCGATTCAGACCGTCCGTTCTTCGTTCAACAACGTGAACGCTTCGATCAGCAGCATCGACGCTTACAAACAGTCGGTAATCTCGGCGCAGAGCTCATTAGATGCTTCGGAAGCCGGTTATCAGGTGGGTACGCGTACCATCGTTGATGTGTTAGACGCGACCACCACGCTGTTTAACGCTAAACAGCAGCTGTCGAATGCGCGTTACAGCTACCTGATCAACCAGCTGAACATCAAATATGCGCTGGGCACGCTGAACGAGCAGGATCTGCAACAGCTGAACAGCACGCTGGGCAAAGAAGTGACGACCTCGCCAGAAGTGGTCGCGCCGGAAAACAGCCAGCAGGCCGCGCGCGTGGATAACGGCCCGAAAGCGACCTCCGCTTCCGCCGCCGCTCAGGCCCGTCCGGCCGCGGCACGTAATAGCGCCAATCCTTTCGCTAATTAAGCCTTCAAGGGGCCGCTTGCGGCCCCTTTCGCATTCAAACGTATAACAACGTAAAGATCCCCTTGCCACCCGGCTTCCCGCTTCATTTTCCACCACTCATCACCTATCCTAAGCCCCACCTTTGGGCACAGGATGAAGATAATGAAACGGACAAAAAATATTCGTCATGCCGCTTTCCGTAAAAGCTGGCAGGCACGCCATTTAACGCCGGTCGCACTGGCGGTCACCGCCGTGTTTATGCTGGCAGGCTGCGAACAGAGCGATGAAACGGTTTCGATGTACCAGAACGCCGATGATTGTGCGAAAGCCAATCCGGGCCAGAGCGCTCAGTGCACCACCGCTTACAACAACGCGCTGAAAGAGGCTGAGCGCACCGCGCCAAAATACGCCACGCGTGAAGATTGCGTCGCGGAATTCGGCGAAAACCAGTGTCAGCAAACTCCGGCACAGGCGGGCGTCGGTACCACGGCGAACAACGCTGAAGCGCAGCAGAGCGGCAGCTTCTGGATGCCTCTGATGGCCGGCTACATGATGGGTCGTCTGATGGGCGGCGGTGCCAGCTTTGCGCAGCAGCCACTGTTCTCGCCAAAAACCCCTAACAGCCCGGCTAACGGCCAGTTTGTTGATGCTTCCGGTAAGAACTACGGTGCGGCCACCTCCGGTCGGACGGTCAACGTGCCGAAAACCGCGCTGGCGCCAAAACCAGCCACTACGTCCACCATCACCCGTGGCGGCTTTGGTGAGACGGTAGCCAAACAGAACACCATGCAGCGCAGCAGTGCCACCAGCACCGGCAGCCGCTCGCTGGGAGGCTAAGCCCGCGCATGCAACGTATTGCTATCAGCGAACGTCCGAACTGGCGCGAAAAGGCGACCGAGTACGGCTTTCAGTTTCACACCATGTATGGCGAACCCTACTGGTGCGAAGACGCTTATTACCAGTTTACGCTGGCGCAAATTGAACAGCTGGAAGCGGCCACCGCTGAACTGCACCAGATGTGCCTGCAGGCGGTAGAAAAAGTGGTGAACAGCGAAGCGCTGCTCACCCGTTTCTGCATTCCGAAACACACCTGGGATTTTGTGCGCGAATCCTGGCAGCAGCGTCAGCCGTCGCTCTATTCACGCCTCGATCTGGCGTGGGATGGCACAGGCGAGATCAAGCTGCTGGAGAACAACGCCGATACGCCAACCTCGCTGTACGAAGCGGCGTTTTTCCAGTGGATCTGGCTGGAGGATCAGCTCAACGCCGGCAACCTGCTGCAGGGCAGCGATCAATTCAACAGCCTGCAGGAGCAGCTGATTGAGCGCTTCGCCACGCTGCACCAGCAGCACGGTTTTAACTGGCTGCACTTTGCCTGCTGTCGCGATACGGAAGAAGATCGCGCCACGGTACAGTATCTGCAGGATTGCGCCACTGAAGCCGGTCTGCCGAGTGAATTTCTTTACATTGATGAGATCGGGCTGGGCGAAAAAGGTCAGTTTACCGATCAGCACGATCAGGTGATCAGCAACCTGTTCAAGCTCTATCCGTGGGAATTCATGCTGCGCGAGATGTTCTCGACCAAGCTGGCCGATGCCGGCGTGCGCTGGCTGGAGCCGGCGTGGAAAAGCATTCTCTCCAACAAAGCGCTGCTACCGCTGCTGTGGGAGATGTTCCCCAACCATCCTAACCTGCTGCCCGCCTGGTTTGCCGACGATGCCAGCGCGCCGCAGATGGACAAATATGTGGTGAAACCGCTGTTTTCCCGCGAAGGTGCCAACATCACCATCGTGGAAAACGGTCAGGAAATCGCGCGTGCCGACGGCCCTTATGGCGAAGAGGGCATGATCGTCCAGCAGTTCTGGCCGCTGCCGAAATTTGGCGACAGCTACACGCTGATTGGCAGCTGGCTGATTGACGATCAGCCTGCCGGTATCGGTCTGCGGGAAGATCGTGCGCTGATCACCCAGGATCTGTCACGTTTCTATCCGCACACCTTTATTGAGTAACGCACGTGCCGCCCGGTCTGCTGTCGGCATAGGTGTCAGCCAACCTGCACCGACAGCATACTGATCGAACCCATATCCATGCCTTCCACCGGGATGCTCACCGCCTCACCTTCAGCTCGCGCGCCGAGAATATACAGCAGCGGCAGATAGTGCTCCGGCGTCGGGTTAGCCAGCTGCGCGCCTTCATGCTGCTGATAATTCACCAGCGGATGCTGCGCCGCCTCGCCTTCGTAGCCCAGATTATCGCGCACGAACTGGTTGAAGCTCTCCGCCCACGGATAAGCGCTTTCCGCACCCTGCCAGCGAATCATCCGCAGGTTATGCACCACGTTGCCGCTGGCCACTAGCATCACGCCTTCGTCACGCAGCGCCGCCAGTTTACGTCCCAGCGCAAAATGCCACGCCGCCGGCTGGGTGCCATCAATACTGAGCTGAATCAGCGGAATGTCAGCCTGTGGATACATCTTCGCCAGCACGCCCCACGAGCCGTGATCAAAGCCCCACTGCTGATCGGCCTGCACTGCTACCGGCGCCAGCAGATCGATAACGCGCTGTGCCAGCGATGGCGAACCCGGCGCCGGATAGCGCACGTCGAACAGCGCCTGCGGGAAGCCACCAAAATCATGGATGGTGCGCGGATTGCTCATCGCCGTCACCGCCGTGCCGCGCGTGTACCAGTGCGCCGAGATGGCGAGAATAGCGCGCGGACGCGGCAGGGTTTCGCCCAGCTGTTGCCATACGCGGGTATAACGGTTGTCTTCTAATACGTTCATCGGGCTGCCGTGGCCGAGAAACAGAGCGGGCATGCGGGTCATTATTCATCCTCTGGCGTCGGGATCGCGTTAATGACTGTCACGATACGCGCTTTCGCCAGGGGAAAAACGCTGATAAGCATGATGATGTTTATCAGCAAATTTGAACAAGATTTTGCCGACATAACTTTACGCTAAATAACTCGATATTTTATGGGGTTAACTATATTGTAACTGGTAATCATTATCATTAAGGAGCCCATCATGTCAGTACCTTTGCTGCTAACCATCCTGGCTGGCGGTGCCACCTTCGTCGGCGCGATTTTTGGCGTGCTCGGTCAGAAGCCGTCGAACCGCGCACTGGCCTTTGCGCTCGGCTTTGCCGCCGGCATCATGTTGCTGATTTCCCTGATGGAGATGCTGCCCGCCGCGCTGCATGCGGAAGGCATGTCACCGGTGCTTGGCTACGGCATGTTCATGCTCGGTCTGCTGGGTTATTTCGCCATGGATCGCCTGCTGCCGCACCAGCATCCGCAGGATCTGATGGCGGTCAATCGCCGCCCCACTAACCTGAAACGTACCGCGATCCTGCTGACGCTCGGTATCAGCCTGCATAACTTTCCCGAAGGCATTGCCACCTTTGTCACCGCCAGCAGCGATATGGAACTGGGGCTGGGCATCGCGCTGGCCGTCGCGATTCATAATATTCCGGAAGGGCTGGCGGTGGCCGGACCGATGTACGCCGCCACCGGCTCGAAAGCCAAAGCGCTGTTCTGGGCCTGCCTGTCCGGCATGGCGGAGATTCTTGGTGGCATCATCGCCTTTCTGCTGCTGGGGCCGGCGGTCTCACCGGTGATGATTGCGGCCATCATGGCGGCGGTGGCGGGCATTATGGTGGCGCTGTCCGTGGATGAACTGATGCCGCTGGCGCGCGAAATCGATCCGCATAACAATCCCAGCTACGGCGTTCTGTGCGGCATGACGGTGATGGGCCTGAGCCTGACGTTGCTGCAAACCAGCGGGGTAGGCTGACGCGAGATTCGTCTCATTCACCACCACTTCGGCCTTAACTCTCAACGACTTAGGCTTGTTAAGGCGTAGTCGAGACGGGTCTTGTTAACACCCGACTGCGGGCTCATTACACTCCACGCGACTCTTAGAAAGCAGTGGAGTGTTATGTTAATTCAGGGAGCCATTTTATGCCTGGCGATGAATATCTATCATGAAGCGCGCGGCGAACCGGTAAAGGGGCAGATTGCCGTCGGCACTGTCACCATGAATCGGGCTAACTGGGACGTCAAAGAGATCTGTCCGGTGGTGTACGCACCCAAACAGTTCTCCTGGACGTCTCTGCACAAACATCCCCATCGCCATCCGCCGCAGCATGACAAAAGCTGGCAGCGCGCGCAGCGCCTGGCCCAGCGGATTGTCGAGGGTAAGCTGGCGGATGTGACAAAGGGCGCGACCTTCTTTCATGCGCACAGCGCCAGACCCGCGTGGCGCCACGCCTTCCAGCGTACCGTGGTGATAGGCAATCACGTTTTTTACGCCAGCCGTTAATCATAAAAAAAGGCCGGATGCATCACATCCGGCCTTATTTATTTCACGTCGGCTTAGCTGGCCTGACGGGTTTCATGCTGGCGGCGCCAGGCCACCAGGTCTTCAATGGTCACCACCGGCATGGCGTGCTGCTTCGCAAACGCAATCACTTCCGGCGCGTGCGCCATGCTGCCGTCATCATTGGTCAGTTCGCACAGCACACCCGCAGGTTTGAAGCCCGCCAGCGTCACCAGATCGAGCGTCGCTTCGGTGTGGCCGCCGCGCGCCAGCACGCCGCCGTCGCGCGCGCGCAGCGGGAATACGTGGCCGGGACGATTCAGATCGGACGGTTTAGCGTCATCGGCAATCGCCGCGCGGATGGTGGTAATACGGTCGGAGGCCGATACGCCGGTCGTCACGCCGCTGGCCGCTTCAATAGTCACGGTAAAACCGGTGCCGTAAGAGCTGGTGTTGTTCTCAACCATCATCGGCAGATCCAGTTGCTGGCGGCGCGCTTCGTTAATGCACAGGCAGACAATGCCGCTGCCGTGACGAATGCTCAGCGCCATCTGTTCCACGGTCATGGTTTCGGCGGCGAAGATCATATCGCCTTCGTTTTCGCGATTTTCATCGTCCAGCACCATCACGCCGCGCCCGTTGCGCAGCGCATCGATGGCGCGTTCTACACGCTGTTCCGGCGTGCCAAATTCAGAAAGAAGCGTCTGATTCATGGTAAAAAAACCTTATTAATAAAATATGAGTTACCAGAACCAGGGCGAGCTTAGGAGTGCGTAGAAAACACATGGCAATAACGTGACGCGGGCGCAGCCCGGCTGATGTCGTTACCCTCTCCCATCCGGACTTTAACCGTCGGCCCCGGAATTACACCGGATCTGCTGACCTTTCACTGAACAGCGAAAGCGCTCGCGGGCTTTCAGCCGAAGCTGATTTACCGCCGGTGGGGAATTTCGCCCCGCCCTGAGAATAAGCGAAATTACTATAGCGCCAATCACCTGGTCGGGCAATCAACAAAAGTGCAAATGCTTTTGCACTTCATGCGTTGCGGATTTCGGGTTTAACCTTTTCGTTTCTGGCATTACACTTAATGTTTGATGAGTCGGAACACGCGCTGTTATCAGCCACCGTAACCAGGAAACAACCATGATCGACACGAAAAAAATTGAACAACTGGCGCGCCAGGTGCACGAAGCGATGCCAAAAGGTATTCGCGACTTTGGCGACGATGTGGAAAAGAAAATTCGTCAGGTATTGCAGGCGCAGTTAACCCGCATGGATCTGGTTAATCGTGAAGAGTTTGACGTGCAGACCCAGGTGCTGCTGCGCACGCGTGAAAAACTGGCGGCGCTGGAGCAGCGTCTGGCGAAGCTGGAGAGTGAAAGTCCGGCGGCCCCGGCTCCGGCGGTGATCACGCCAGATCCGGCAGGCAAAATCGATACGCCTCAGTAAGGTTTACGCGGCGGGAGTTCGCTCCCGCCGGCTACGTGTTTACTGATTGCGAATGGTTTTGATGATGTTGGTGGTGGAGATACCGTCTTCAAAGTTGAGCACGCGCACGTCACCGCCGTTGGCCCACACCTCTTTACTGCCCGCGATATCTTCCGGCTTATAATCACCGCCTTTCACCAGCAGATCCGGCAGCACTTCGGCAATCAGCCGCTGTGGCGTATCCTCTTCAAACAGCACCACCCAGTCTACGGCTTCCAGCGCACCCAGCACGATCATGCGGTTTTCCTGCGGGTTCACCGGGCGGGTTTCGCCCTTAAGACGTTTGGTGGAAGCATCGCTGTTGACCGCCACGATCAGGCGATCGCCCAGTTTGCGCGCGTTGGCCAGATAAGAGACATGGCCGGCGTGCAGAATGTCGAACACGCCGTTGGTCATCACCACTTTCTCACCGCGCTGGCGCGCCTGCGCCACCGCCACTTTCAGCTCGGCTTCGGTCATCACGCCAAAGCCGCTGTCCGGCCGCGCGTGAATCGCATTCTCCAGCTCCACGGTACTGACGGTTGAAGTCCCGAGCTTGCCGACCACCACGCCAGCCGCAGCGTTGGCGAGGAAGCAGGCATCTTCCAGACTTTCACCGGCAGCCAGCACTGCAGCCAGCACACCGATCACCGTATCGCCAGCACCGGTCACGTCATACACTTCCTGCGCCTGAGTGGGCAAATGCAGCGGCGCTTTGCCCGGCTGCAGCAGGGTCATTCCGTTTTCCGAACGCGTCACCAGCAGCGCGGAGAGATCGTAATCGGCGATCAGCTGCATACCGCGGCTGACAATCTCCTCTTCGCTTTTGCATTTACCCACCACCGCTTCGAACTCGGACAGATTGGGCGTCAGCAGCGTCGCGCCGCGATAACGTTCAAAATCGGTACCTTTCGGGTCGATCAGTACCGGCACCTGCGCCGCACGCGCCAGCTGAATCATGGTCTGCACGCTGCTCAGCGCGCCTTTGGCATAGTCAGACAGCACCAGCGCGCCCGCCTGTGCCAGCGACTGACGCAGGCGATCGTGAATCGGCTGCGGATCAACCTGCTCAAAGCCCTCTTCAAAGTCGAGGCGAATCAGCTGCTGGTTGCGCGACAGCACGCGCAGTTTGGTGATGGTCGGATGGCTATCGAGGGCGACGAAATCGCACTCAACTTTCACCTGCGCCAGCGTTTCGCGCAGCACGCGCGCAGCGTCATCTGCACCGGTCAGGCCGATAAGGCGCGAGTCCGCACCGAGTGCAGCGATATTCATCGCCACGTTGGCCGCGCCGCCCGGCCGCTCTTCAATGGTATCCACTTTAACCACCGGCACCGGGGCTTCCGGTGAGATCCGGCTGGTCGGGCCGTACCAGTAGCGGTCTAACATCACATCGCCGACAACCAGCACAGCGGCCTTGCCAAACGCGGGCAGTGTTACTTTCATGCAGAGACTCCAGACTTCAACGTTCAGTCAAAATAATGCGCGGATAATAGCATAGAAGCCGCCAGGCTCACTGCTCCGTGTCATCCGCGTCGCTCGCGGCCAGCCAGCGCTGCCAGCTGGCGTGCACCACGGCGCGTTCGTCAGCGAACGATGCCGGATCGACATGACCCGGCAGTTCCTGTAGCGCCAGATGGTGCAGCGCATCGCGCAGCGTGACGTAAGCGTGCGTCAGCGCCTGCGCTTCCTCATCAGCCATGATGCCGTGGCGCGCCATCAGTTCGAAAATGCGCACGTTATCCGACCAGCGCGTCAGCGCCGGCTGGCTGGCGGCGTAACCTAAGACCAGATACTGCGCGATGAATTCAATATCGGTGATACCGCCCTCATCGGTTTTAATCTCCCAGCGGCCTTTGTGCTTGTTACTGAGGTGCGCGCGCATTTTCTCACGCATCTCACGCACTTCGGTTTGCAGCTTCGCGCCTTCACGCGGCAGGCAGAGAATACCGCGCCGGATCGCATCGAAGCGCTCACACAGCGCCGGTTCGCCAAACACGATGCGCGCGCGCACCAGCGCCTGATGTTCCCACGTCCAGGCTTCATGGCGCTGATAGTCGTCAAAGGCGGCAAAGGTGCTGACCAGCATGCCGGCCGCGCCAGAGGGGCGCAGGCGCGCGTCCACCTCATACAAAATGCCGGACGAGGTGCGGGTGCTGAACAGATGCATGACGCGCTGGGCGAGACGCAGGTAAAACTGACGCCCGTCGATAACGCGTTCACCGTCGGTTTCGGCATCGTCCGGACAGTCATGCAGAAACACCAGATCGAGATCCGAGCTGTAACCCAGTTCCCAGCCGCCCAGTTTGCCGTAGCCGACCACGGCAAAGCCGCGCTCGCTGTCGCTGGTGAGATGCGAAGGGCGACCATAGCGTTGCACCATCATCTGCCACGCCTGCTGCACCACCGATTCAATGATCGCTTCCGCCAGCCACGTTAAGTGATCGCTCACTTTCATCACCGGCAGGGTTCCGGCGATGTCGGCGGCGGCGATACGCAGATGCTGTGCCTGCTTGAACTGGCGCAGCGCTTCCAGTTGCTGCTCTTCATCATCGGTGGGAATGCGCAGCAGATACTGGCGCAGTTCATCACGATAGGCATCGGTGGCAGTGGGCTGATACAACGTGGCCGGATCGAGCAGTTCATCCAGCAGCAGCGGATAGCGCGCCAGCTGGCTGGCAATCATCGGCGAAGCGCCACACAGGCGAATCAGATGACGCAGCGCGCCGTGATACTCGGTCAATAACTCGAGATAGGTGCTGCGCGTTAATACGCCAAGCAGCAGCGGTGTCAGGCGCGCCAGCACCACATCGGCATCGTCACGCGCGCACACTTCGCTTAGCAGGCGCGGCATTAATTGATCGAGCGCCAGCCGGCCGCGCGGGCCGATGGTGCGGCGACTGACATCCTGACGGAAATCATTCAGCGCCCGATACAGCGCATGGCGCTGTTCCGCCTGCAGCTGCGGTACCACCGGCAGCAAATCGCTCTCTTCCAGCGCGTCCTGCCACAGGCTGGCGAACTCCGCCAGCTGCGGCTGATCGTCGATATCCGGCGCATCATCGCCTATCAGCTCGTCGAAAATGTGGCGCACGCCGGCCATGTGCTGTTCCAGCTGTGCCAGCAGCGTCGCCCAGTCCGCCATGCCCATCGCCCAGGCCAGGCGCTGGCGATCGAGCGGATTTTCCGGCAGCGTCTGCGTCTGCTCATCGTTGATGCTCTGCAGCAGATTCTCCAGCCGGCGTAAAAACAGGTAGGCGTCACGCAGATGGTCAACCTGCTCCGGCATTAACAGTGCCAGCTCACCGATGGCCTGCAGCGTCGGCAGCAGCGAACGCAGCTGAAGTGAGCGCTCACGTCCACCTCGAATCAGCTGAAACACCTGGACAATGAATTCGGTTTCGCGAATGCCGCCGGCGCCGAGTTTGATGTTGTCCTTCAGGCCGCGCCGCCGTACTTCGCGGGCAATCATGCCTTTCATGTTACGCAGCGACTGGATCACGCTGAAATCGATGTAGCGGCGATAGACGAACGGGCGCAACATCTGCTGCAGCTCCTGGCTCCAGTGGCCGCCATCGTCGCCCATCAGGCGCGCTTTCACCATCGCGTAGCGCTCCCAGTCACGGCCCTGCTCCTGGTAGTAATCTTCCAGCGCGGCAAAGCTTAGCACCAGCGGGCCGCTGTCGCCGAACGGGCGCAGGCGCATATCCACTCGATAAACAAAGCCATCGACGGTAGGTTGATCCAGCACCTTAATCAGCCGCTGCCCCATGCGGGTAAAGAACTGCGCGTTGTCGAGCTCGCGCCGGCCGCCGTGGGTGACGCCGTTTTCCGGCCAGGCAAAGATCAGGTCAATATCGGAAGAGAAGTTGAGTTCACCGCCGCCCAGCTTGCCCATGCCCAGAATCAGCATCGGCTGGGCTTCGCCGGCGGCGTTGCACGGCGTGCCGAAATCGCGGCAGCAATCCTGCCACACCCAGTCGCGCGCGGCGGTAATCAGCACTTCCGCCAGCGTGCTGAGCTGCGTCAGGCTCTGCCCGGTGCTGGCCTGCTCCAGCGCCTGCATCCACGCGATGCGCACCAGCATATGGCGGCGGAACAGGCGCAGTTCGCGCATCAGGGAGGCTTCGTTATCTACCGGCTGCAGCGCCGCTGCCAGCCAGGTCGCATAGTGCTGCCACTCTTCGGGCTGCGGCGGTTGCTGCTGCAGCTGTTGCCACCACGCCGGATGCTGCTGCAGGTTGTCCACGATAAAGTCACTAAAGGTCAGTGCGCCAGCCTGCTGCGGTGTGATCGCCGTCAGCGGCAGGCCCAGACGTTCTGCCACGCTGGCGAGCTGCGCCTGCATCAGCGTCGGTAACGGTAACGACATCTTCCCTCCCTGATGATTGATGGTGCCGTAGCCTTAGCGTTTCGCACCGTTATTCAGCCAGAACGGCGGTTGACGGATCGCCAGATTGACCAGCTGAATCAGACCGCGCTCCTGTTTTTCACGAATGGCGTGCTGCAACTCCTGCCAGCCCGCCAGCCACTGGCTGACTTCTTCAGCCGGATACGCCCCCGCCAGCAGATGCACCGCCAGCAACTGGCGGTTCAGGCGCGTAGCTTTGTCCTGAAATTCATTGAACAGCTGCACGTCGACGAAGGTTTCACGCAGATCCGCGCCGATGCGCCCCAGCATGATGTCGCTGAAGCGTTTAAACGAGCCCTGTAGCTTGCTTTTGTTCTTCTCGTCCAGCCACGGCTGCCACTGCGACTCCACCAGCCAGTGAGTAAGTGCTAACTGAGCTTCGACCGAGGTCGGTGAGAAGCAGACGGTTTCTGCGCTGGCCTCGCTGTCCGCCAGCAGCTCTTCCAGCCGGGTCAGCTTCTGACGCAGTTCGCTATTGGCCTTGCGCGGCACCAGCGTGCCAAACAGGGAAAACGCCTGACGCAGCGTTTCCAGCGCTTCAATTACCCGTGCCCGGGCGTCTTCGTTACCGCGCAGCCAGACTTCTTCATGGTACTGCCAGTGGCCGAGCGCCGCGCTCATGGCGTGAACCATGCCCTGCTCCACCGTGGCTTTAGGGGCAATTTTCTGCAGCGGCAGCGCGCGCAATGGTCGCGGCGCGTTGCCCTGCGCCAGCTGATAACCGCGTGCCGCTTTGCTCAGGCTGCCGAGGCGCAGGCCGCCCGTGGCGATCAGCGCACTGGCGAAGGTCAGCATATCGCTGCGCGCTCCACGCTTAAGCTCCAGCTCCACTTCATACAGCGGCTCGCTCAGCTCCCCTGCGGCAACGCTGCCGCAATCGAACGCTACTTCAATTTCGCTGTCGCCAACGCTCACCAGCCAGGTTTCACGCTGGAAATGGGTGCTGAACAGCGGCTGCAAATGCGGCTGCAGCGCGGCGACATCGGTCCCCTGCGGCCAGATCTCTGCCGGCAGGCGGGCAATGTCCAGCTGCGGCTCGCTGAGGTCGACGTTGTATTCCGGACGCTGATGCAGGCCGCCCAGCGTTTTGCCGGCGGTTTTCAGCGTCATTTCATAGCGCTGATCCACGCCGCGAATCCGCAGGCCCATATCCCAGCGGCGCAGCTGGTTGTCATCGGTTTCGTAATAGATGTTGGTCAACTCACGCGCGGCGTGGTGCTGATGTGGCCAGGCGGCAAGCGTCTGCGCCAGTTTTTCGGCGGCTTGCGGGGTGGCAATGAACTTTAATTCGATTTCGATGGTCATAATTTTTTATTCAATACGCTGCTGGCACTTACGAGTTTAATCTGGCGAAGAGTAATGCACCGCAAGCCTGCTGTCTCTGCTTTCTTGTGCTTTTACGACCCTTTTCGCACCGCATTGAGACCAGGATAGTTCTCATTCAGATTTATGCGAAGCGACTCCAGACTGTGCCGGTAAATTTACGCCCATCATGAAAAAACGATATCGAATGAAAAAAATCACACTTGCCGCCCTCTCTTTGCTGGCTTTCAGCGCCATCGCACCGGCCCACGCGGCCGATGAAAAACGTTACATCTCCGACGAATTATCCACCTGGGTACGCAGCGGCCCTGGCGATCAGTATCGCCTGGTTGGCAAGCTGAATGCCGGGGAGGAAGTCACGCTGCTGCAAACCAATAATGACTCGCAGTACGCGCAAATCCGCGATGCAGAAGGCAAAACTAACTGGATCCCGCTGTCGCAGCTCAGCGCCTCTCCCAGCCTGCGCACCCGCGTGCCGCAGCTGGAGCAGCAGGTCAAAGAGCTGACCGACAAACTGGCGAACATTGATAACAGCTGGAATCAGCGTACGTCAGAGATGCAGAACAAGGTGGCCAACAGTGACGGCACCATCAACGGCCTGAAAGAAGAGAATCAGAAGCTGCGCAACGAGCTGATTGTCGCGCAGAAGAAGGTCAGCGCCGCTAACGTTCAGCTGGATGACAAACAGCGCACCATCATCATGCAGTGGTTTATGTATGGCGGCGGCGTGCTCGGCGTGGGTCTGCTGCTTGGCCTGCTGCTGCCGCACATGGTGCCGCGCCGCAAGAAAAACGATCGCTGGATGAATTAAAGCCGCCACGCCATTTGTGGTTTGCCTGAAGGGGATCGTAAGATGCCCCTTTTGGCATGCCCGCTTTTTCGCCAAAGTATGCAACAATAACGTAACAAGCGTGCGCGGCACGCAAAAGTGGATTGCCTCTGGAGTGGTTGAGTGAAGACGTTTCTGGTCGGTGGCGCAGTGCGTGATGCCTTACTGCGTTTGCCGGTAAAAGATAGAGATTGGGTGGTGGTGGGCGCAACGCCCGACAGCATGCTGGCGCAGGGCTATCAGCAGGTGGGCCGGGATTTTCCGGTTTTTTTACACCCTGATAGCCGCGAAGAGTATGCGCTGGCGCGCACCGAGCGCAAAAGCGGCAACGGTTATACCGGCTTCGTGACCCAGTTCGCGCCGGACGTGACGCTGGAGCAGGATTTACAGCGTCGCGATCTGACCATCAATGCCATCGCGCAGGCTGCTGATGGCACGCTGATCGACCCTTATCACGGCCAGCAGGATTTGCAGCAGCGCACCCTGCGTCACGTGTCGGCAGCCTTTAATGAAGATCCGCTGCGCGTGCTGCGCGTGGCGCGTTTTGCTGCCCGTTTCGCCCATCTCAATTTCCGCGTGGCACCTGAAACCCAGGCGCTGATGCGCGAGATGGCGCACAGCGGTGAACTGGCGCACCTCACCGCAGAGCGGGTGTGGAAAGAGACGGAAAAAGCGCTGCTGACGCGCAATCCACAGGTCTATTTCCAGCTGCTGCGCGACTGCGATGCATTGCAGGTGCTGTTCCCGGAAATCGACAACCTGTACGGCATTCCGGCCCCCGTTAAGTGGCATCCGGAGATCGATACCGGCGTCCACGCGCTGATGACGCTGACCATGGCCGCAGCGCTCTCCGACCAGCTTGACGTGCGTTTCGCCACGCTGTTCCACGATGTGGGTAAAGCGCTGACGCCACCAGAGAAGTGGCCGAGCCATCATGGCCACGGCCCGGCCGGTGTACCGATTGTTGAAGCGCTGTGCCAGCGGCTGCGCGTGCCGAACCAGGTGCGCGATTTGGCCCTGGTGGTGACGGAGTTTCACGATGTGGTGCACACCATTGAACGCCAGCCGGCTGACGCGCTGGTGGCGCTGTTTGACCGCATCGACGCCTGGCGCAAGCCCGATCGCGTGGAAAAGATGGCATTGACCAGCGAAGCCGATGCACGCGGGCGCACGACGCTGGAGAGCATGGCTTATCCGCAGGGCGATTATCTGCGGCGCGCGTTTGCGCTGGCGCAGGCGGTGCCCACCAAAGCGGTGGTCGAGGCCGGTTTCACAGGCGCGGCGGTGCGGGAAGAGTTGACGCGTCGGCGCGTGCTGGCGTTGCAGGAAGGGTTAATCGACGCGCGGCCAGCGTAACCGGCCGCGCCTCGCGTATTACATAAAGATGGCGTAAACCGCTGCCGCGACGATAAAGCGGTAGATGGCAAACGACACAAACGAGATACGTTTGATCAGCTCAAGGAACACTTTGATCGCCAGCAGCGCGACAATAAAGGCGGTCACGAAGCCCACGGCAAACATCGGGAAATCCTGCATCGTCAGGAAGCCCATGCTCTTGTAGAGATCGAGTCCGGTAGCACCGATCATCATCGGTACCGCGAGGATGAAGGAAAACTCGGACGCCGCATAGCGGCTGACGCCCATCAGCATACCGCCGGAGATGGTGGCGCCGGAACGCGAGAAGCCCGGCCACAGCGCCAGACACTGGAAGCAGCCAATCATAAACGCCTGGCGATAGGTGATGTCATCAATGCCCACCGCCTTCGGCTGCTTTGGCTTGAGATATTCCGCCGCCAGCAGCAGCACGCCGCCCACCACCAGCGCGTACATCACGTTGATCGGGTTAAACAGGGTTTTAATCTGGTCATGCAGCACCAGGCCAATCACCACCGCCGGCACCATACCCAGCAGAATGTGAATCAGCGTCAGTTTTCCGCTGCCGACGCCTTCGTGACGCTCCTGGCCGAAGTGAATGCCGATCAGGCCAAACAGCCGGCGCCAGAACATCACGACTACGGCGAGGATGGAGCCCAGCTGGATCACCACTTCAAAGGTTTCCGCCTTCTCACCCTCGAACCCCAGCAAATGGCCAACAATAATCATGTGGCCTGTGGATGAGACCGGCAGGAACTCCGTAAGGCCTTCCACAACCCCCAGGATTGCAGCTACCCATAGCTGATGAATGTCTGCCATCAAATTTTACCCTCTATCCGTTTTAAACAGTAAAAAGGCGGTCGCGCACCGCTACCGCCTGAAATTATGCCTGCACCTTGCTGAAGGAAACCTTAAGGATTTCGGTCACTTCCCCTTCATCAGCGCAGCGGCCTCCACTGAGACACACCATAATTTGGTTTGGTTTCATTGTGATGGCAATCACGCAGGATTTATTTAGGAATAGTCCCGCGCTCAATTCTCACGCCCACGCTCGCCGCCTGGGCGACAGCCCCCGGTTTACCTACCTTCACGCGCACGCCGGGCGTTTTGAAACGATTCATCAACAGATCGGCGATTTCTTCTGCCACCCGTTCGACCAGCGCAAAACGCTGCCCCTGCAGATGACTGAGGATCGCTTCGGTGACATCGGCGTAGCTCAGACAGTGGTTCACATCGTCGCTCACCGCCGCCTGACGGTTGTCCCACGCCATTTCGACATCGAGCACCAGCTTCTGCTGCATGCCCTGTTCCCAGTCGTAAACGCCAATAGTGGTGAACACGGTGAGTTGTTCTATAAATACGATATCCATGATGTCACTCTCTGTTTTTGGCTTAGCCGGATACCACTTCCGGCGGATTATGCGTATTATCCACGCTTATCGAGAACAAAACGACCCAAAAGGAACGGTACGAAGCTATGAGTGCTATCGCGCTTGGTATGATTATTTTCGCGTATCTTTGCGGCTCGATTTCCAGTGCGATCCTGGTTTGTAAACTCGCTGGTTTACCCGATCCCCGCAGCGCAGGCTCTGGCAATCCAGGCGCCACCAACGTGTTACGTATTGGCGGTAAAGCCGCCGCTGCCGCGGTACTGATTTTCGACGTGGCAAAGGGAATGGTGCCGGTGTGGATCGCCTGGTGGCTGCACGTCACGCCGATGTATCTTGGCCTCACGGCCATCGCCGCCTGCCTCGGCCACATCTATCCGGTGTTTTTCCGCTTTCGTGGCGGCAAAGGTGTGGCCACCGCGTTTGGGGCCATCGCGCCGATTGGCTGGGACCTGACCGGCCTGATGACCGGCACCTGGCTACTGACAGTGCTGCTCAGCGGTTACTCATCGCTGGGCGCGATCGTCAGCGCGTTAATTGCCCCGTTTTATGTCTGGTGGTTTAAGCCGCAGTTCACCTTTCCGGTGTCGATGCTGTCATGCCTGATTTTGCTGCGCCATCACGACAATATTCAGCGCCTGTGGCGCGGTCAGGAAAACCGCGTGTGGAAGCGTAAAAAGAAGAAATAAAAAAACCGGCGCGCAGCCGGTTTTTTATTATCAGATGGCCGGTAATTCCGCCAGCGGCCAGCGTGGCCGCACGCTGACACCCAGCTCACCGCGCGTGCCGCCTTTCAGCCGCACCATGCCGGCATAGGCAATCATCGCGCCGTTATCGGTGCAGAACTCCGGACGGGCATAAAATACCTCGCCGCCGCGCGCGCTCATCATAGTTGCCATGCGTTCACGCAGCGTGCGGTTGGCGCTCACGCCGCCGGCAATCACCAGTCGTTTAAAGCCGGTCTGCTCCAGCGCACGCTTGCATTTGATCATCAGCGTGTCCACTACCGCATCTTCAAAGGCGCGGGCGATATCGGCGCGCGCCTGTTCGTCACCGTCATGTTCGCGAATGGTATTCGCTGCGAAGGTTTTCAGGCCGGAGAAGCTGAAGTCCAGTCCCGGACGATCGGTCATCGGACGCGGGAACTTAAAGCGATCCGGCGTGCCTTGCTGCGCCATGCGCGACAGCATCGGGCCGCCCGGATAATCCAGCCCCAGCAGCTTGGCGGTTTTATCGAACGCTTCCCCGGCGGCATCGTCAATCGATTCGCCCAGCAGCGTATATTCACCAATGCCGGTGACGCTGATCAGCTGCGTGTGGCCGCCGGAGACCAGCAGTGCCACGAACGGGAATGCCGGTGGGTTGTCTTCCAGCATCGGCGCCAGCAGATGGCCTTCCATGTGATGCACCGGCACTGCCGGCACGTTCCAGGCGAACGCCAGCGCGCGGCCAATGGTGGCGCCAACCAGCAGCGCACCGACCAGGCCGGGACCGGCGGTGTACGCCACGGCGTCAATCTCTCCGGCCTGCAAGCCCGCCTGTTTCAGCGCGGCCTGGATCAGCGGCACGGTTTTCCGCACGTGATCGCGCGAGGCCAGTTCCGGCACCACGCCGCCGTAATCGGCATGTAATTTCACCTGGCTATATAATTGATTCGCCAGCAGACCGGACGCATCGTCATAAATCGCGATGCCGGTTTCATCGCAGGACGTTTCAATACCCAGAACTCGCATAGCTTTATCACCCTCTTCTTGCGGCGCGCAGTGTAGCACAGGCCGGCTGACGCCTGCGCCCTTCCGCACACGAAAAAGTGTTTTTCTGTCGCGCAAAGAGTGCGCTATACTCCATGGCCTGAAAAAACCGGCAGCCGCACAGGCAAACGCTCCTGTTGGTTCTAAATTGTCCATGGTGCTTTACAAGCCAGCCGCGCCTGGAGTAAAATGCTGCACCATTTTGAAAAGTGCTGGCGCCGCAGTCAGCAGCAAAAACCGAATTTTATCGAGGTGAGAGTTACATGCCGGTAATTAAAGTACGTGAAAACGAGCCATTCGACGTAGCACTGCGTCGCTTCAAGCGTTCCTGCGAGAAAGCAGGCGTTCTGGCTGAAGTTCGTCGTCGTGAGTTCTATGAAAAACCAACGACTGAACGTAAGCGCGCTAAAGCGTCTGCTGTTAAGCGTCACGCCAAGAAACTGGCTCGCGAAAACGCACGCCGCACTCGTCTGTACTAATTTCTTTTCGGAAGTTCGCTTCCGCCGCGTGTTAAACGCAGACAGAGTCAAGTAAGAGGCCGTGCTTTCCGAAAGGAAGCGCGGCTTGTTGCCGTTTATGAGCTGAAAAACCGGGGCTTATGGCTGGACGAATTCCACGCGTATTTATCAATGATTTACTTGCCCGCACGGACATCGTGGATCTTATCGATGCCCGCGTTAAGCTGAAAAAGCAGGGTAAGAACTATCACGCGTGCTGTCCTTTCCATAACGAAAAAACCCCCTCTTTCACCGTAAGTGGTGAGAAGCAGTTCTACTACTGCTTTGGCTGTGGTGCCAAAGGCAACGCCATCGACTTCCTGATGAATCACGATCGTCTGGATTTCGTCGAGAGCGTAGAGGAACTTGCCACGCAGCACGGCTTAGAAGTGCCGTACGAAGCGGGCAACGGTCCGAGCCCGATGGAGCGCCATCAGCGCCAGAGCCTGTATCAGCTGCTGGAAGGTTTAGACAGCTTTTATCAGCAGAGCCTGCGCAATCCGCAGGCGAAATCAGCACAACAGTATCTTGCCACACGCGGGCTGAGCCAGCAGGTGATCGATCACTTTGCCATTGGTTATGCGCCAGCCGGCTGGGACAACGTACTGAAGCGTTTCGGTCAGCAGAAAGAAGATCGTGAATCGCTGATGGAAGCGGGCATGCTGGTCAGTAATGACAGCGGCCGCACCTACGATCGTTTCCGCGATCGCGTGATGTTTCCGATTCGCGACAAACGCGGACGCGTGATTGGTTTTGGTGGCCGCGTGCTGGGCAACGATACGCCCAAGTACCTTAACTCACCGGAAACACCAATTTTCCATAAAGGCCGCCAGCTGTACGGCCTGTATGAAGCGCAAAAAAATCATCCGCAACCGGCGCGTCTGCTGGTGGTGGAAGGCTATATGGACGTGGTTGCGCTGGCGCAGTTCGGCATTGATTATGCTGTCGCCTCGCTGGGCACCTCGACCACAGCGGAACATATCCAGCTTTTGTTCCGCTCGACCGATAACGTGATCTGCTGCTACGACGGCGACCGCGCCGGTCGTGAAGCTGCATGGCGTGCGCTGGAAACCGCATTGCCTTACATGAATGACGGTCGTCAGCTACGCTTTATGTTTTTGCCCGACGGCGAAGACCCGGATACCCTGGTGCGTAAAGAGGGCAAAGCAGCGTTCGAAGCGCGGATGGAGCAGGCTATGCCGCTCTCCACGTTTCTGTTCGACAGCCTGATGCCGCAGGTGGATTTGAGTACGCGCGACGGCCGTACCAAGCTGGCGACGCTGGCGCTGCCGCTGATTAGCCAGATTCCGGGCGAAACGCTGCGGATTTATATGCGTCAGACGCTGGGTAATAAACTCGGCATTCTGGACGATAACCAGTTAGACAAGCTGATGCCGAAGCAGGCGGAAAGCGGTACCGCGCCGGTGGCGCCACCGATGAAACGCACCACCATGCGCGTGCTGATTGCGTTGCTGGTGCAGAATCCGCAATTTGCCGCCATCGTGCCTGCGCTGGACGGGCTGGAGCAGTCTAAATTAGCGGGATTGCCACTGTTTGTGGAGTTAGTCCGCCGTTGTACTGAGAATCCTGGCCTGACCACCGGACAGCTACTAGAGTTATATCGCGGGACAGAATTTAGCCAGCCCCTTGAAACACTGGCCACCTGGAACCACATGATCGTAGATGACGAAGCGGAAGAAGTGTTCCAGGACTCGCTGGCAAGCATCTATGATGCTGCGCTGGAGCAGCGCCTCGAAGCACTGATTGCGCGCGACCGGACGGAAGGCCTGAGCGCCGCCGAACGCCGTGAATTCTGGGCATTAAGCCAGGCATTAGCCAAAAAATAAGATTTTACCGGGTCAGAATGATGAAGGCTGATAACGCCGCCGTTCTTGCCTGATGTTTCTGGTTTATGGACGCTGTAAGCGAAGCCGGAAGCAATGCATACATACCATAGGCGTTAACGTCGCTGTCAGTTTCAAGGCTGCCAGCGCGCAGCAACCGGAGCGTACTGGCGTACGTGAGGATTGGAAGCACTGCCAGCATTGAAAATGGCAAGTGAGTTAGCGCCGGACAGAATATTAAGCGGCTTAAGTGCCGATTTACGATGGGCCAAAGCCCTGGCCGCGTTGAAGGCAGCGGCAAAAATACAACGCCTTCACTGTTATAGTTGGCTCGCTGCCGACCGACACCAATCTAATTAACAGAAGTGTGGATACCGTCTTATGGAGCAAAACCCGCAGTCACAGCTTAAGCTGCTTGTCACCCGTGGTAAGGAGCAGGGCTATCTGACCTATGCTGAGGTCAATGACCATCTGCCGGAAGATATCGTCGACTCCGATCAGATCGAAGACATCATCCAAATGATCAACGATATGGGTATTCAGGTGGTGGAAGAAGCCCCGGATGCCGATGATCTGATGCTGAATGAAAACAGCACCGATACTGACGAAGATGCCGCGGAAGCTGCCGCTCAGGTATTATCCAGCGTTGAATCTGAAATTGGCCGTACCACCGACCCGGTACGCATGTACATGCGTGAAATGGGTACCGTTGAGCTGCTGACGCGTGAAGGCGAAATCGACATCGCCAAGCGTATCGAAGACGGTATCAACCAGGTGCAATGCTCTGTCGCCGAATACCCGGAAGCAATCACCTACCTGCTCGATCAGTACGATCGCGTTGAAGCGGGCGAGTCACGCCTGTCTGACCTGATCACCGGTTTCGTCGATCCGAACGCCGAGGAAGATCTGGCACCGACCGCAACCCACGTTGGTTCTGAGCTGTCAGAAGAAGACCGCGACGACGACGAAGAGGAAGACGAAGAGAGCGACGACGACAGCTCCGACGACGATAACTCTATCGATCCGGAACTGGCGCGCGAGAAGTTTAACGACCTGCGCACGCAGTACGAAACCACGCGCACCGTGATCAAAGCCAAAGGCCGCAGCCATGCGGACGCCGTGGCCGAGATTAATAATCTCTCTGAAGTGTTTAAACAGTTCCGCCTGGTACCGAAGCAGTTCGACTACCTGGTGAACAACATGCGTGAAATGATGGAGCGCGTGCGCACGCAAGAGCGCCTGATCATGAAGCTGTGTGTTGAACTGTGCAAAATGCCGAAGAAAAACTTCATCACCCTGTTTACCGGTAATGAAACCAGTGAGAGCTGGTTCAAAGCGGCACTGGCCATGAACAAACCGTGGTCGGAAAAACTGCAGGAAGTGGAAGAAGACGTCATGCGTTCGCTGCAGAAACTGCTGCAGATCGAAGAAGAGACCGGCCTGACCATTGAGCAGGTGAAAGACATCAACCGTCGTATGTCGATCGGCGAAGCCAAAGCGCGTCGTGCGAAGAAAGAGATGGTTGAGGCTAACCTGCGTCTGGTGATCTCCATCGCCAAGAAGTACACCAACCGTGGCCTGCAGTTCCTCGATCTGATTCAGGAAGGCAACATCGGTCTGATGAAAGCGGTGGATAAGTTTGAATATCGCCGTGGCTATAAGTTCTCAACTTACGCCACCTGGTGGATCCGTCAGGCTATCACCCGTTCCATCGCCGACCAGGCGCGTACCATCCGTATTCCGGTGCATATGATTGAGACCATTAACAAACTCAACCGTATTTCGCGCCAGATGCTGCAGGAGATGGGCCGCGAGCCAACGCCGGAAGAGCTGGCTGAGCGCATGCTGATGCCGGAAGATAAAATCCGTAAGGTGCTGAAAATCGCTAAAGAGCCGATCTCCATGGAGACGCCGATTGGTGATGATGAAGATTCGCATCTGGGCGACTTTATCGAAGACACCACGCTGGAGCTGCCGCTGGATTCCGCGACCTCGGAAAGCCTGCGTTCTGCCACCCACGACGTGCTGGCTGGCCTGACCGCGCGTGAAGCCAAAGTCCTGCGTATGCGTTTCGGTATCGATATGAATACCGACCACACGCTGGAAGAGGTGGGCAAACAGTTTGACGTAACGCGTGAGCGTATCCGTCAGATTGAAGCCAAAGCGCTGCGTAAACTGCGCCACCCGAGCCGCTCGGAAGTGCTGCGTAGCTTCCTCGACGATTAATCGTCCTGGTCAGTAAAAACCCCGGCTAGCCGGGGTTTTTTATTGTCTTCAGTATGGCGTCAGCCCTTTCTCCTGCATCACGCTGCGCGCCTTGTCGCTCTGCAGGTATTTCACGAACTTCGCCGCGGCCTGCTGCTGCTGGCTGCTGCGCGTGATGACCGCACCGTACAGCGTATCCTGCTGTGCCGCCGGCGGAATCAGTCCCACGATAGTAATGCCTTTCACCGCCTTCAGCTCGCTGTTCTGCTGGAAGCCCAGCTCGGCTTTGCCCTGCGCGACCGCCTCCCCCACCGGCGTGGCCGGAATCACAGTAATCTTCGCCGCCGTTTTCGGGCCCAGCTGCAGCTTATCCAGCATCTTGCTCTGAATATATTTGCCGCTGGCGCTGTCAGACACGGCGATACTTGAGGCGGAGGTCAGCACCTGTTTGAACTTCGCGACGGTACTGATATCCGGCGGCGTGGTGCCCTGCTTCACCGCCATGGCAATGTACGAGTGCGCCAGCACCTGATGGCTGGCGCTATCCACCCATTTGGCCTGCTCCAGCGGCTTGATGGCGTAATCCACCATCACCAGCACGTCGGCGCTTTCATGGCGTTTGAGGCGATTCGGAATCGCCTGCGGCGTGTCACCCATCGACGGCGCCGCTTCCAGCTCAATGCTGTCACCGCTCTGCTGCTGATAATCCTGCTTCAGGCTTTCAATCACCGGGTACATACCGCCGGAACTGAATACCTTCAGCGTTGCGGCCTGGACGCCCGGTTGCGCCGCCAGCAGCAGTGCCGCCAGAACCATGGTGCGTTGCTTCATCTCCCTGCTCCTTTTTTTGCGTGGAGCATTCGGTGTAGCCAGAAACAAAACGATGAACAACGTTATTACCTGATGAAACAGAGCCAGCTCACGCCTTATTCTGTAACCAATCATGAAGCTGGCGATAAGCGGCGACCATCTCCTCCAGCGAAGCGCGGTTTAATCCGCTGGGATTGGGCAGCACCCATAAATGGGTTTCGCCCAGCAACTGCGGCTGCTCGCCCCATGCCACGTTGCGCTGACGAAACGCCTTCTGAAACGCATCCTTACCCAGCACCGCCAGCGCGCGCGGCTGAAAGCGCAGCACCTTTTCCTGCAGACGCGCGCCGCCGTCACGCAGCTCCGCGCCCGCCAGCTCGCTGGCCTGAATGGTGGGGCGCTCTACCAGCATGGTGATGCCGCAGCCGGTCTCCAGCAGCCGCTGTTCCTGCTCCGGCAGCAGCTGTTCGCGGGTAAATCCGGCCTGATGGATGACCTTCCAGAAGCGGTTGCCGGGATGCGCAAAGTGAAAGCCGGTATGCGCCGAGGATTTGCCCGGATTGATGCCGCAAAACAGCACCTGCAAATCGGGCGCGATAATGTCGCGGATGTCGTGATCGCTCATGCTGTCACCAGCCCGGCGCGCAGTTTGACTGCCTGACGCGTCACCTCCAGCATCCGGCGCGCTTCCGCCTCGTCAGTGCAGGCGCGCGCCAGCGCCAGCGCACCGACCATTTCGGCCTGCATGCTGCTGGCGATGCTCTCCGCCTGCGCATGCCCCAGCTGCTGCAGCGCCTGCACCAGCTGGCGCCGCACCGCTTCGCGCTTCGTTGAAAACAGCGCCCGCGCATCCGGCGGTAAATGCGCCACTTCGCTGACCAGCGCCGGTATCGGACAGCCCTCGCCCGGCGCGCCACAGTGCTGGTCCGACAGATAGCGGTCGATCCACTGGTTCAGCCGTTCAGCCGGATCCTCAATCGCCAGCACGGCGGCAAAACGCTGCGCCGAGTCGGCAAACATCTCGCTAATCACCGCTTCGACCAGCGCTTCACGCGAGGCAAAGTGTGCATAAAACCCACCGTGCGTCAGGCCAACGCGCTTCATCAGCGCTGCCACGCCAATGCCTTCGGTGCCGCATTCGCGCATCACCACCGCCGCTTCTTCCAGAATGCGCTGCCGCGTGCGCGCCTTATGGCTTAGCTTTTCCATCGGTTGTTACCCTGCTCATCGTTAATGGCAATCAGTGTAATTATTACGATCGTCATATTCCAGCTTGACGATACATATGATGGTCGTCATATTATCAGCACACAAATATGACGACCATCATAAAGAGGGCTTTTCCATGTCACACCAACTGGCTTTAATCACCGGCGCTTCCAGCGGTATCGGCGCAACTTACGCTAAACAGCTGGCCGCACGCGGCAACGACCTGATTCTGGTGGCGCGCGATGCTGCACGTCTGAGTGCACTGGCGCAGTCGCTGCGTGAGGCGCACGGCGTGGAAGTCAGCGTGCTGGCCGCGGACCTGACGCGCCATGAGGATCTGGTGCGTATTGATAGCGAGCTGCGGAACAATACGCGTATTACCACGCTGATCAACAATGCGGGCATGACGGTGGAAGGCGAGTTTATCGACGCCAGCATCGACCAGACGCAAACCATGCTGGCACTGAACGTGGTGGCGCTGACGCAGCTCTCTCACACGGCCGCGCAGGTTTTCCGCAGCCGCAATGCGGGCACCATCGTGAACGTGGCGTCGGTACTGGCGCTGGTCAACGAGCAGGCAAACGGGGCTTACAATGCGACGAAAGCTTTTGTGCTCTCGCTGACGCGTAACATGCAGCGTGAGCTGGCGGGCCACAACGTACGCGTGCAGGCGCTGCTGCCGGGCCTGACGCGCACCGAGATTTTCCAGCGCACCGGGCGCTCGGTGGATGACCTGCCGGCAGAGATGGTGATGGAGGTCGATGACTTAGTCGCCGCTGCGCTGCGCGGTCTGGATGACGGCGAAGCGATCACTATCCCTTCGGTGGAAGATATGGGCCTGTGGCACAGCTTTGAGCAGGCGCGCGGCGCCATCCTGCCGTTTATCTCGCTGAATAAGCCCGCCACGCGCTATCGCTGAACCTGGGCATCCTGAGACAAGGCAGCAGCAAGCCTTGTCTCAAAAATGCGACAACGCTGGGCGCTTATTGCGCGCTTCTGCCGGGGATCGGGAATTTTTTGCTGTGAGATCAAGGACTCAGTGATTGCGGGAATTTTCACCAACCGATTGAGCAACGCTGGATCGTCCCACCGAGATACTTTATAATCCCCGCTCCGCTGGCCCCTTAGCTCAGTGGTTAGAGCAGGCGACTCATAATCGCTTGGTCGCTGGTTCAAACCCAGCAGGGGCCACCAAATTTAGTGATTAAAATCATGCAGTTAAGCCACCTTTCATGGTGGCTTTTTTGTATCTGCTTTCTTACAATGGCAGCAAAGTGGCAGCAGATTATCAACTACCTTCTTTTATGATTCGCATTTATGAAGCATAAAGGGCCCACTCAGCTAGTTTAAAAACAAGCATGTTAAAGGAATGCATCATCGCCAATCGGCAGAATGATAATAAATCGACAAAAGAATATCTGTTATTTACATTCTTATTCACCCAGATAAAATGCATGTTCAATGGGAAGCTCTAGCCTTGGAGAATATATAATGGCATTTAATAATTTTAGTCATGAAGACTTTGAAGGATTTGCTTATTTAGACTACAACAATCTTGCTGTATCATGGAATATAGCAAGAGGATCTTTTCTTTCCCCATCAGAATTACCATCAAGTGAATATAATCAAAGTTTCCTATCCGTAGCTATGGCTGGAATGCTATCTAACACCACCCCTGAAAGACTCTATAGCGAATTAGCCATAGATAAAGTTAGAGAGACTTTTTTTCCTAAGTGCGTATCGAGATTAAGAGGTTTTTTCGTATTTGATGAAATAGAGTCCATTTCTAGATTTTGGAACTGTAATACGTGGGGAGGACATTTTTCGGATAATTATTTATCTGATGTGGGAGTAGCAGCAACTAGATCTACTAGGGTTGACTCCAATTGGATATCACAGATAGTTGACATAGATGGTAGATTAAAACATGATTGGTTCGAAAATACTCTTAAATATTGGAAAGGTGATGAATTTCCAAGTTCAGACCCTATATGGGAAAGAATCGTTGAAGGTTATCTTACCGTCTGGAGTCCTGATATAAGAAAAAATGCGGTACTAGAGATAAATGCTGTATGGCCACAATCAATGAAATTATTGGCATATTCTTGTTTGTGCGCTGCTTATGGCTCTCCCGATGGGATGATTTTTCCATATTTGATGCGAGATAATAACAACAACCCTCAATTAACCTATATCTCTAGAATGGTTCAAGCTAATGACAAGAGCTTTATTGAGGCAATCATCGAAAACGCAAAAAAAATGCCATTCCTTGAAGTGAATTTAAAAGGTGCAATGGTTGACGATGAAGATGTTCGAACGCCTGATTTAACGTTCCTGAATGTCTCGCTAACATCTGAAGATAAACATGCCTTTGCAGATTTTGTAAATAGCATAAAAAAACAATAATTAAATTTCACAAATAATTTATTTCGCCCAAGATGAAAAATATTGAAGTTATCTAAAGTGAACTTTTGATATAAAACCTGCAAAGCGCGGGCGATTTTCACAAAATAGTGGTCACAACCACAACGGTTGCTGCTGATTTCTTCCCGGATGCGGCGGCACAGGTTTAACGCTACCCGGTTTCATAATGATCTCAGAAACCGTTTCATGAGATTTGAAGGTACAGCTGCAATTGATGTTCTGGCACTGGTTATAACGTTCTTTAGTTGTTGCTGATACCTGAAAGCTGCTGCGGGTATGTGCGGCGTTCCCGCACAAAGGGCAATTCATCATAATGTTGTCTCCAAAACCCAATTGAGATAAATACTACTCAATTTAACCATTTTGAGATAGCGTTATTCCATTTCAAGTGAATTTATTTTCACTTCAAGCTCAATGCTGGTCGTATAACCGTTGTCAGCGCTCAGGCTATGCGCCAGCGTCGTGATAATCCATTCCCCCGCATCAATCTGCTGTTTGAACCCGCTCACCTTCACAGGCATTTCGGTGTATAGATCCGCACGGCCACGCGCCAGCTGGATTGAGAACGTCACCACCCCGCGCTGTAGCCGCTCCCATTGCATTTTGGCAGCGCGCTCGACGTTGGCCCGATTGGCATAGGTGTGGCTCAGCACCAGCACGTTTTCATCTGTGCCAATCAGGTAATCACCCTGCTTTGCTTACGGCTCCCTCTTCTTCGCGGCAGTCTTGCGGCGTTTGCCAGACGGCGCTCACTTTGCTGCTGACGCTGTCCCATAATGTCGCCAGTTTTGGCCCCAGCGTTTCCCAGTTCTGCCAAATGTAGAGGGCTCCTGCCGCTATCAGGCCAATCACCGCCAGAATCGGGTTGGCCATCATCAATCGCCCCAGCCACAGCACACCGTTAGCGCGCACGTTCCGTGCCGCCGTGCATCACAGCTCGCCGATCAACGTGAAGCGCAACATCCTGACCAGCACCTTCATTCCTCATCCGCTGCTGAGCCAGCAGGCGTTTAGTCGTTTTGTGCAGGACTATCTGGTGTTCGGCAACGCCTATCTGGAGAAGCGCACCAACAGGCTCGGCGGTGTGCTGGCGCTTGAGCCGGCACTGGCAAAATTCACCCGACGCGGTACCGATTTGGACACCTACTGGTTTGTGCAGTACGGCATGAACACGCAGCCCTATGAGTTCACCAAAGGCAGTGTGTTTCACCTGATGAAGCCGGATTTAAATCAGGAGGTTTACGGCCTGCCGGAATACCTTTCGGCGATCCCGTCCCCCCTGCTAAACGAGTCAGCAACGCTGTTCCGTCGCAAATACTACCTGAACGGCAGCCACGCCAGTTTCATCATGTATATGACCGACGCGGCGCAGAATCAGGGAGACGTTAACAATATCCGCCAGGCAATGAAAAGCGCCAAGGGGCCGGGCAACTTCCGCAAGCTGTTTATGTACTCACCGAACGGGAAGAAAGACGGGAGTCAGATCATCCCGCTTTCTGAGGTCGCAGCTAAATATGAGTTTCTGAATATCAAGAACGTGAGCCGTGACGACATGCTTGCCGCGCACCGTGTGCCCCCGCAGATGATGGGGATCATGCCGAATAATGTTGGGGGGTTTAGGGATGTGGAGAAGGCAAGCAGGGTATTTGTGCGAAATGAGCTTATACCTTTGCAGAAACAATTTGAAGAGCTGAATAAATGGGCAGGGGAAGAAATAATTAGATTCAATCCTTACTCATTTGAAGAATAGATAATCATGTTCAAGGGCTATTTCTATAGCCCTTTAAAAAAAGAATCATTTTAGGAACTTATCATCAAGAGTGAAGATGATATTTCCATGAACATCGTTAGGATTGACTTGCTGCTCAAAAATTTCAACCAAATAATCTTTGAACTCAGACGCTGAATTTATACCGCTAATTATCGCTATTCTTACCGCAGCAAGTGACCTTGACACACCGTACATCATTATATGTTGGAATAACTCCATATCAGCATTATCAAACTCACTCAACCTAAAGCCATGATGAACTGAGTTATTTCTAAAAATCCTCATATCTTCGAAAATATCTTTCAACCTCCTATTCCAATACAGATATCGTTCATTGCAATTAATCTTTGACATAATGATAGACGATACATACTGGCTCTCTTTACCGTTTGGAAACCCCATAAACCATCTAATGAATCCGCCAATATTATCACCCTCTCTCTCTTTAAATAAAGCTTCGGCGGCAAAGTAATCAAAAAGAATGCTTAGTTGTGTATTAGTCTCATTTTTACTGTTACGCCGCCAGTGTAGTGCTCGCAGATACCTTTCAGATAATTCATTATCATTATTTAAAATGTGGTTGTTTTCATCATATTTTTGCAGTCTCCCATGATGCATAAAAAATGACGTACTGAATTTATACTTATCATTAATTATTGCTGATAATGTTCCATTTCCTAAATCTTTAGTAAATCCCACATCGGACAATGTAAAGCTAGACAATGGTACATCAGCAGAAAGTAAATCAAGAACAATAGCAAACTCTCCGTCTGCACTGACTATCGCTTGCTCCCGACTATTAGATTTAACTGTTGTTGCAATACGTGGACAAATTTTGAAATGTTCAAAATCAACATTAGCTTTTTTTGCTGAAGATGCAAGAACATCCAGCTCTTTAGTTGTATCAGAAACAGGAGGTCGTAACTCAACACCTCCATAATATAGAGCATGCGGGAAATAAGCTCCCTGAGCATTTAATAATCTAACGACCAGGTAATCTTTCATTTATTCACCAAGCGCAATGTATCAACAAAACTTTCAATCATCATTGATTTACATTTTAAGTTTAATTGTTCACTAGGAGTCAACTTCATTCTTTTCAGATATGAATACAAAGATGGAATCACCTTCTTAGCATTCAGAGAAATGGTACATTCGACTAAAGAGTTCAACTCATCAACATTTAAACGATAATCTTTTAGCAGAGAACATGCAACGCCAGCAAAGTCATTTAAGTTACTTGTAATGTAATAATAATCGAGCCTTAAGAGAAAAATAATCTTAGGGTCACATTTTGTACTAACCAAGTAATTATCAAATTTCTGCATAGCACGATAATCGAACTTTCTGATAGCTAAACTATATCCTAACACTACAGTTTCTTTATTATCCTTTTTCATTTCATAAAGAACATCATAATAATATGAAGCCTCTGAAATTCGGCCTCGCTCCATTAATGACCTAATATACTTACTTATTCTTTTTATAAATTTTCCATGTTTCTTATCAGTTTTAAAAAAATCGTTTTCAATTACCTCATGATCATTAATCATCATAAAATCCCTTTACTTTAAAGTTTGACATCACATTCAGCGGTGTAAACATTTAATTTATCTCAATGCACTCTAAGTAAATATATCACAGAGCTAATATAGCCTCACACTTGGAGATTTAGAATGACTTCTGAGTTGATACAATATCCTACCGCGCGCTCGTACCCCCGCCACGCCTGCCCGCTTTGCGCAGTGGTTTTCATGCACTGCATAACATAAGCAAAAGCCCGCCAGAACAGGCGGGCCGAGAGGAATGTGATCCTTTTTGGATCATGCGAATTCATGCAGCATAGACATGCACGCTCGCAATGGCTATCAGGACCACGAATTCCTACTCTAATTGATGCATTGACCGACTGTATTCGTGATTACGTAACCGCGCCATAAGCTCATCAGTTAGTTCTGCGATCCACTCAATTGCCACGCTCTTTTCCAACTCTGTGCAGTCACTCACAGCAACAAGTTTCAAAACAAATCAATGCGCTGGAGCTTCACCGACGCCAAAAGAAAATCCTGCATGTTGCCTCCCATTCAACAATTAACTGTATATAAATACAGTATATAAAACTCACATTGATGTGAAACTCTTTTTTATCTTTCAATGGGATTGCTCCAGATTGTCATCGGTCCAATTCAGCCTCCTGAAGCCTTCCGTTCTGATAAAAAAGCCGTCGCCTCGCCCCCGCATTTAGGCTGCATCCTCTGGAAAGGAGGCTAATTTCTTCCTCGTGCCCCTCAAAACCACGGGCTTTTAGTTCCAGCTATAACCGTTTGCGCTCCGGCCCCTTACAGTTATTGACAGAATTCCCAAACGGCCGTGACGGCAACAAGGATTCGCCGCCAGTTTGCGACGAAGGGCGAAGCACAATCCTGTGAGAAGTTCGTAAAAGAACAGGCTCAAGATAAGCCCTGGCTGGGAGAGAAAGCAGATAAGCGGCGGGTAATTGAGCTAATTGAATTATGGTTCAACACGCATGGCATTACGTTGGCGGATGGTGAAAAGCGGCGAACCACAATGGCTTTCGCCTGCGAGGCGATGGGAAACCCACTCGCAATCGAGTTTAACGCGAAAATTTTTGCGTCTTATCGCGAGCAGCGGTTAAACGGAAAGCTCACACGCTCCACTCGAGTGAAGACAGTTACGCCTCGCACGGTAAATTTAGAGCTGGCGTATTTCAGGGCGATGTTTAATGAGTTACGCCGGTTAGATGAATGGACCGCACCGAATCCGTTAGAAAACGTGCGCGAGTTTAAAATCAGTGAGTTTGAGATGGCGTATCTCACCATTAAGGAAATTAGAACCCTCCTCGCCGAGTGTGAGAACAGCCGATCTAAAGATCTGACGACTATTGTGAAAATCTGCCTGGCAACTGGCGCACGGTGGAGTGAAGCCGAAGGCTTGAAGGGCAACCAAATCCGCGCCGGTCAGATCATCTACGTGGAAACTAAAGGCAAGAAAAACCGAGCGGTGCCGATAACTGAAAAATTACAGGCTGTTCTGCCATCCAGCAGGAAAGCGGAGGTGCTCTTTAAACCATGCTATTCAGCCTTCAGAAAAGCCATGCAACGCGCCGGTATCGAAACACCTGCTGGGCAACTTACGCATGTTTTGCGCCACACCTTCGCGTCTCACTTCATGATGAACGGGGGTAATATTCTTGTACTTCAGCGGATATTGGGGCACACAGATATCAAGGTGACTATGCGTTATGCTCACTTTGCACCGGACCACTTGGCCGAAGCTATGTTACTAAATCCACTTAATTTGCTGGATTAAGAATTAGCAAAGTACTTTGACTCTTTTAAGGGATTGTAGAAACGATTAACCAATCCCCTAGTTCAGCATCGGTGTCATTTAATGTTGAATAATTTCCTTTTAATCCCTCAACTGCTGTTGGAAAGTAAAAACCTTTTAATATTATAAGGCTCTTACCTGAATCTGAATTAATGTTGACGAAATTAGTGCCATTTACTGACATCCATCCGCCTGAGGTAGCATTAAGCCAACCACCTTGTGGAGATTCCCATCTGTGATTTTCGAAAATAATTATAGATTCTGATTCCCCACTGTCATTCCTTACTAATTTCAAAACTCTGTTACTGATACTTTTAATCAACATTATATTCACCTTTATTTAAATAGGAGGCGGCCTTCTTGGTGGTCGTTCAATTGGCGGCCGAGAAGGCCTTCTTTTTTCCGTCGATACAGAGACAGGACTCTTGATGTAAGAAAAACCACTAGCTGAAGTCATATACATATTATTCAAATCAGGTAAAAAGTATGCTAACTCAACTGCATTAGCACAAAAAGGATGTTGGAGAGATATATCACAAAATGATTTTGAAAATGGTGCAAGAACAATATTCAAAACCCACTCCCTTACTACATTCTTTGCCTTTTCACGTTCAGAATCAATACTCAATATATTTTCAAAATCAAAATCACATTCGGCATTTGCATGGATGCTTTTGCAATATGCTTTTGCAAGATCCAATGTATCACCATTGGATAACTTCTCATTCCCATCTATAAAAACTGTGTTTCTCAGCAATGGTGACCGCGCCAACATTTTATAATATATAGCGAAAGGACTGATCAACATAGTTGATCTTTTTAATTTCTCACCCTCTTTATCCTCAGAATTGTAATCGCTAAATTTTAGCTTTCGTTCTTCGTTAACATTCGAAGGTTTTCGAGGTACAGAAATCATAGCTGTATCATATTCCTTAAGTTCTTTAGATAAATCCTCATTTTTCGATTTTTTATTCAGAAGTGCTTCATGGAAATCCTTCATTACATTTTCACTTAAAAAAACATTTGAATTTAGCACTAATGAGACTGATGCATCTTTGTAATAATTTTTATTCTCAGAGTAAGGATCAGATAATTCACAATTTTCCCTTACCAAATTAACAAAACTAGCATCATCAATAGTTCCCGGGCATAATTTATTGTTAACACTACAATTATCAAGGATCACTTTCATACAAAACGTTGCTCTTTTTAGCAGCAACATATCATCTATCAATCGAGTCTTTTGGGTGACAGTTTGTGCCGTAACATTATTCTCTCCAGGGTCTTGCTCCTGTTTTTTTGTTGATACTTCGTTATCTGGTTGAAATGGAGTGTAGTACTTTGAAGGTATCAACAATGCATCATTATAAACATTATAAAGTTGAATTAATCTTTGATATGCAACTTCATAGCTGGATATGACCTTCCTTTTTTCAAGCCTCTGGTAAAAAAGTTTACTGTATGGAGTAATTATAATCTGATAAGGCACTGCTTTCTCGATTGGCAAATTTGGGAAATTTTTTATTTTTTCTTTGACCTGTGCAACATCAAGAGGTATGGACTGATCCCCCGCCTGTTGAATATTAGTTACAGTAGTTTTCTCATTAGTTATTTTATTAAACATACTTTCATTAAATGAAAGGTTTAAACTAGCACCATAGCCTGATGCGCCTGCATTGATTTGTAAAACCTTAGAGATATCCTGAAGATTACTGTTAACTTCAAAAATTACAGAAAGATTCCCCCCTTTTTTTATTGCGGAAACATATCCATCACCGCAGTCTTCAACTCTCGATTTACTGAGAGTTGTAGATAACTTTGTCTCCGAATCCCCAACCAAGAACTCACCTCCTTTGTCAGATAATATTTGAGAAAAAATATATGTTCTTGAGCGATCATTGAAGTTCTTATCAGACAATGCAGTATTTAAATAGGCTGAATATCCAAATCCACCGTATGATGCGCTTGCTGAAATATTCCTCTCATATCTAACTTGTTCAGCATCAAAGACAAGTTTATAAATTGAGTAGGATGAATCAGATTTTATCGTGGAATGTTTACCAACAACACAAACATTATTTGTTTTAACACCATGAACAATATCCCATCCTTGCCCTAACTCAACACCATCTTCGGGGTATGAGGTAATAACATTTCTATAATTAACTGATTCTAATTGAATAGAATTATCAGTTTTAGGTGTAACTGCTGATGCAGAGGCAGCAGAAAACAATAGAGCTAAAGAAAACATTCTAAATATAAATGAAAAAATCATATGCTGCCCCCAAATTCATAGGAACAAGAGATAGCTACGTGTTGAAGAGCGTTGATTTATTACTCTATATTAATTTAGTTTGACTTACTGTAAACTTCAAGTAGCATTAAAAAAATAAATTAATCGTTAGCATGCAAAGGAATCAATCTAGAAATTAACATTTTGAATATATTAAATTAAATACAAGCACACACAATATTGTGTGATGCAGATCAAACTATCTTCAGAAAATATAAACTGACATTTTCAGATTATCTTCAATATGAGAAACATTTACCTTAGTACAAAAATAAGGTTTTATTTCTTGTTAGGCAGAAACAACCTCACATATTAATGGCAGCAAAGTGGCAGCAGAGCTCAACGCTATGTGCCACTTTTCATCACTATTCGGCCTAAAGAAAAGATAAAAATCAGTAAGTTACTGATTTCACTCACTTCAAGTTGGGACTCATAATCGCTTGGTCGCTGGTTCAAACCCAGCAGGGGCCACCAAATCTTCATAAAATTATGTATTTAAATCACTTTTCTGGTGATTTTTCCGTCCTCATTCTGGATGGTGCCGCTTTAAATATTTGTCACTGCAAAACCTGACCAGACTAATCGCTTTAAATGATTGAATGGTGATTGGTAAGCTTATGAAAGGACTTAACAAAAGGAATCGTTATGTCTTACAGCTGCTATCTGTTATTGAACCGCCGTAAACATCCTACAGGACCACTCGGTCTGCGTTAGGATTGTATTACTCTTACTCATCCTATCCAGTTTCTGTGTATGTGCGATATGTTCCTGCGCGCTGGTCCCACTCTTAATATTCCAGGTGGTCAATTGAAAGTCTATGAAACGTTATAGGTGTACTGATAATACGTATTATTTTACTCTTTTTTACATTTATCATCTGTTGCGTGGCAATCTCTAAAGCCATCGCGTTATTAGTTCCTGCATCAATATTTTATTCAATTGCCAATGCACTGCAGATCTATGGTGATGAATCGGTTATTGATTTTATATTAATAGTCAATATTTCTATATCGATTCTGCTTTCTTTAATACTGGCAGTCCTTCTAAAGCATGAAAAATGAAGATAAGAAGATTAACAGCCAATTTTCATCAACTGAGAGCCGGTTTAATACCTTTGTAAAGGTGCTATCTTTGCTATAATTAATGACTGTGTAACTGCGATTAACCCAGCTGTATGAAATATAATCTCGTTGAGATTTCTTTCATTAACTTAGTCGTAAAGAACTAATTTTTTGTGATTTTTAAGCACCTCAACGAAAGCTCGATATTACTTTTATAAATAATTCTCTTGAGGTCACATGCCTATTTTTTGGCGAAGATTATATTTTTTTCGAGATAACTTTTGAATTCTAGATGCCTATTCGAACATAAACGGGGTTTTATGTTGATTGAGATCCGATCGGGTCAGGTTTTCTGCACAAAAACTGAGCTAAAGGTAAGCCAGACGGTGCCGATAACTGTAAAATTACAGGCTTAACTGCCAACCAGTAGGAAAGCGCAGGTGCTCTTTAAACCTTGTTACTCTGCCTTTAGAAAGGCCATGCAACGTGCCGGTATCGAAACACCTGCTGGGCAGGTTACACATGTTTTGCGCCACATCTTTGCATCTTACTTCATGATGAACGGCGTCAATCTTCTTGTGATTCAGCGGATATTGAGGCAAGCAGATAGTAAGGTAACGGTGCAACATGCATACTATGCACCAGATAATTTGTCTAAAGCGATGTAGTTAAACACTTTGAATATAAGGGAGTTATGATGGAAATGGATATCCGAAATGATGAACTGAGCTTAAAAGAGCTGCTGTGCCTAAAAGTGTTCAGTGAGACAATTGAAGTAATTCGCCTGGATGATTTCACTAAAGCAATAACAGATTGGGCAGAAAGAGAGATTTTAGCAGGAGAAGAATCAGACACGCTTCTTATTCTGGCATCATTGAATCTTGAACCTATACCAGACCGCTATGATGTAGAAAAATACCTGCGCATTTATCAACGTGAGAAAAACATTCAGAACCCAACCCCTAATTACAGTGCATTAGTTTGGCTCAGGATAAAGATAGGATATTTAATAACAGCCTCATCATCGAACGAGATTAATAAAAGGCTGGCATTTTTTACTCATTACTTCATGTATTATTCTCCAAGAGCCTTCGCCAGAATAGCGAGACTACTATCAAATTTATATTGGGTTCTTTATGATGAGGACATACCTATATTCAATTCACGAGCTTCAGGCATGAGTGATGATGAATTAACCATGTATGTACAGCAATGGTGCGAACCTTACTATCGAATACTCATTAACGAAGACTGGCTATCTATATTAGCTAAGGGGGAATAAAAATATGGGCGTAGAGTTTCATATCACGCGAGCAGATTATTGGGCTGAAAACAATGATAATATAATTAGTTCAGATGAATGGTTAGAAATCATCAATAACGATTCCGAACTTAGTCTTTACACAAAGCATGGCGATTTTCATGCTGTATGGAACGGCGAAGGGGCAGAAGAAGGCGATTGGCTTGAATGGTCTGCCGGAAACATCGAAACCAAATGGCCCAGTACCGCTCTGTATAGAAAAATGCTCCAGATATCTGAGAAACTAAAAGCTAAGGTTATGGATGATGAAGGCACGCTATATGAAACTTTAGATGCCTGGCAGTACGATCCAAAAAGCAAAGTTTACCCGATCTCAAACAGCAATACAGTTGACAGAAAAGTGGCAGAAGAACACAACGCCATTCAACGTTTACTATTCCGACTTGGTATAAAAAAACATAAAAACGAGTAAGTTAATTGTTTGAATATACTCGAAATGAGGCCTTTGAATATGTAATTCAGCCTTTTAGAAAGGCCATATAACGCTTCAGTATCGGAACACCTGCTGAGCAGCTTACCCATGCTCTGCGCCATACCCCTGCTTCCTGCCTCTTACAAACACCCACACCTGTAAGATCAGGTGGGCAAAATGGGCCGTATCGGCGTGTTTTCGCTGCGGGCACTTGATGCGGAGTTCGTCGGCAATGCCAGTGCAAGCTGGCCGGTCCTCGTCAACCAGCTTGTGGCGGAAAAGTGTGTTCAGCCGGAGGCCGCCAGCAGCACGGCCCGGCTTTGGGCATTCGGCATGCTGATCGGCAATACCGACATGCACGCCGGCAACCTGTCATTCATCAGTCGCCATGGCCGTCCTTATCACCTCGCGCCGGCTTATGACATTCTGCCGATGGGCTTCGCGCCCAGAGCGGGCGGCGCCATCGTGAATACGCTGCGGCCTGCGTCACTGCCAGAAGTGGTTAGCAGCGATATATGGCGGGAAGCGCTGGCTCTGGCGGAGGAATTTTTGTCTATGACGAACAGTTGCGATGGCTTCTCAGATCGTTTTGCGCCCTGCCTCGCCGCGTTACAACAGCATCTGGATGAGGCCCGAGCGCGCATCGCCCGACTCGGCTAAGCGCCTTTCCTGATTGATAATTCCTTCAAAGCTGCGTCCTCGAAACAGGCGGTGATTAACCGCCTCGCACCCGATTTTTACCTTTGCAACTTTGCAAAAGTAAAACGATCGGTTTACTTTTTAAGGTATGCGTAAAAAACAACACATCCTGAACGCTGCCGAGCGGCTGTTCTACAGTAACGGTTTTCATGCCACCAGCACCGATTACATTTGCCGTGAGGCGAAGGTCTCCACGCGTACGCTCTATCAGCACTTTCCGTCGCGCGAGCGGTTAACTGCCGCGGTGATGACCGCGCGCCGGCAGCGCTTTGCCGATTTATTGTCACAGCCAGACGATCCGGCAGCCATCAGCCAGCTGTTTTCAGTGCTGGAACAGTGGATGCGGGCGGAAGGATCGCTGGGCTGCTTTTTTGCCAAAGCGTACGGTGAGTATGCGGAGCAGGATGCTGAGCTGGCGGCGCAGGCGCTGGATTATCGCTACTGGCAGCGCGGCTATATCCGTGCCTGCCTGGCGCACTCGCACAAAAATTCGCCGTCAGCGCTGGCCGATGCCATCTGGATACTGTTTGAAGGGGCGATTATGGCCGGCTTGATTGACGGTCCGCAGGCCGCGGTCAGTGCGCGTCTGGCGGCTGAGCAACTGATGGCGAATACGCCATGAAAGCCTCACTCCGCCTGACGCTGAGCGGCTTTATGCTGATCGCCGTGACCTACGGACTGGCGCGTTTTGCGTGGGGAATGATGATGCCGCAGGTGGCGCAGCAGATCAGCTTCAGCCCGCGCGCATCGGGCATGCTGGCCGCCTGCGGCTATCTGGCTTACTGCCTGGCCACGCCCGGCGCCACGCTGCTGCTGGCGCGCTGGGGCGTGCGCAGCACCGCCATGCTGGCAGCGCTGACGGCCATGCTCGGCTTACTGCTGCTGGCCGCTGCCAGCAGCACACGGCTGATTGCCGGTGGGCTGTTTATCGCTGGTCTCGGTGCCGGACTGGCTTCCCCGGCGCTCGCCAGTGCTGTGAGCCAGCAACTTGACGCGTCGCGGCAAACCGCCGCTAACACGCTCATTAACGCTGGCACCGGCGCGGGCATCATTGTGTCAGTGCCCATTTTTATGCTGATGCCCGGCGGCTGGCGCGCGGCCTGCTGCTGTTTTGCCGCGCTGGCGTTGATCAGCCTGCTGCTGGCACGCTATTGCCTGCCCGCCGGTCGTGCCGATCTACCGGGATCGCCGGTTGGCTGGCGCGATCGGTTGCACAATCGCGCGCTGCAGCGGGTGATCATCATCGCTTTTCTTAGCGGTGTCGCCAGCGCGGCGTGGTGGTGTTTTGGACCGGATGTGTTACGCCAGCACAGCCACCTGAACGAAGGCCAGGCCAGTATGCTGTGGCTGGTCAGCGGCGCGGCCGGCATTCTCGGCGCGCTGACCGGCCCGCTGGCACGCTGCATCGGTATACGTCAGGTGTACTGGCTGGCGCAGCTGTCGATGGCCGCACCACTGCTGTTGCTGGCGGCGCTCACCCACTTTAGCTACTGGCTGGTACCGGCGGCGGCACTGTGCGGCGCGGGATACGTCACGCTGTCGGGTATTCTGCTGGTCGCGGGTGCCGCTGCCACGCCACAGAATGCGGCCTCCGGCGTGGCGGCGGCGTTTCTGACGCTGGCGATTGGGCAAATTGGCGGGGCGATACTCTTTGCGCAGATCTACAGCAGCAGCGCCGCCACAGCCCTGCTGCTGTTCGCTGCCATCCCGGTTGCGCTGCTGTTTCTGGTACCGGCTAACCCGCCGCAGCGGGCTGACGCTTAACGTCCGGTGGTGAGCCAGCGGCTGAGGATGCCGGCGCTGGAGTAGCCGCGAATGATCGCCGCGTAGCTGTCAAAGCGATTGCTCACTTCGCTCACCTGGTTGTTATACAGATCGCTCTCGGCGCTCAGGACATCCAGCAGCGAGCGGCGTCCGAGGTGATACCACTGATCGAAAAAGTCTTTGCGGATGCGGTCAGACTCGACAATCAGACTCTTATACAGCGCGGCGCGATCGGCCATGGAGTGCGCATCCTGGCTGGCGGCGCGCACGCGATTCTCCAGATCGCGCCGCTGCTCCTGCACCTGCTGACGACTGGCTTCGGCGCGTTTAATCGCCGCAATCTCCTGCGCGTTGGTTGAACCACCGCGGAACAAGCCCCAGCTAACGTTGATGCCGGTTTGCCACGCCTGCTGGCGACCGAGCTGATCCTCACGCGTACTTTTGCTTACCGTCCAGTTGAGCTTTGGCAGGCCGGAAGCTTTGATCGCCTCCGCTTCTTTAAACGCCGCTCGCGTTTCCGCATTGGCGCGCAGGATCAGTGGATGATAATCCAGGCTGGCCAGCTGACGATTGAGATCGCCAAAATTCATCGCCCAGCGATCGCTGGCTGGCAGCGTCACGCGACTATTGCCCATCAGGCGGTTCAGCGTGATTTCGACATCGCGCGCGCGCGACTCGGCATTCTCCAGATAACTCTGCGCCTGCAGCAATCGGCCTTTGGCCTGCGTCAGCTCGCTGCGACGGCCGGTATCCGACTGCACAATGCCGCTCAGCATGGTGGTCAGTTCGGTCATGCGCGCCACGTACTGCTGGCTGATGGCAATGATCCGCTGCTGCTTGTTCCACTCAATCAGCGCGTTGCTGACCTGCATCGCCAGCTCTTCACGCTGCGCCTGCGCCGCCTGCTGCGCCGAGGTCACGCGCTCTTCGCGGCTCTCGATGGTGCGGCTGGTCTGACCGAAATCAATCAGGTTGGTCGCCATCGACACGCCGAGCGCCGGCACGTTGCTCTGACTACCGTCGCTTTTTACCCCGCCACCAAACTCTTTGGTCGCCGAGCTGGCGCTGACATCCAGCTGCGGCCAGCGCTGCCCTTTCGCCTCATCCACGCTGGCGGCGGCGGCATCGGTCTGCGCCACGGACGATTTCAGCGCCGGGCTGATGCGCCAGGTGATACGTGCGGCCGAGAGGAATTTCTGCCGCAGCTCGGATTCAGCCACGGTTTCATCCACCGCGCCGCTCAGGCTGACCGGTGAACGCGCCACGGCGGCATCGGCGGCGGTGGTTCTGGTTTCCGCTACCGGCGGGCTGACAAAGCTGAACTCGCTCTGCGCTTTTACTTCTGCTTCATTCACCGGCACCGGCGCAGGCTGCTGCGGGTTGAAAGTGCGTACCGATTTCAGCAGCGGATTCGTCTGCTTTGGTTCCGGCTGGCGCTGCTCCTCCGTCAGAAAACCGCCGCCCTGTACCGGCTGCACCGGCGGCGGGGCAATCGGCGCTGCTGGCGCTGGCGCTGGTGCCGGTGAAGGTGCCGGTGAAGGTGCCGGTGCTGGTGCCGGCTGAGCGCGTGGCGTGGCCACCGGTGGCGCAACCGGCACGGCCTGAGGTTGCGTAAACATCGGTTGCGGTGCCGGCGCGGTTGCAAAGCGCTGGGCTGGCGCAACGGGCACGCGCTGCACCGGCGCGCTGCGTACCGGTGCCGCAGCGGGGGCGGCCGGGCGATGTCCGCTCATCTCGGCAAACATCATCAGTTCACTGGTCGAATCGGCCATTACGCTGATGGCCGGAGCCATCATGACCGTAATGCAACCGGCAAGCAAAGAGAGGCGCCGCGCCGCTGCGCGACGGTGCATATTATTATTTTTCATGGTTATTAACGCTCGCGGAAGGCTTCTTTCGCCTTAAGTACCGGCTTCAGCAGGTAATCAAGGATGGTTTTCTCGCCGGTGCGGATTTCCACCGTGGCCACCATGCCGGGAATGATCGGCAGATCTTTGTTGCCTGCGTGCAGCGTGCTTTTATCGGTGAGGATCAACACGCGGTAATAGGTGTCATCCGGGCGGCCGGAAGCGGCTTTCTGATCGTCTTTCAGCGTATCCGGACTGATGTATTCCACATGGCCATCCAGTCCGCCGTAGATGGCGAAGTCGTAGGCGGTGATTTTCACTTTGGCCGGCAGCCCCGGACGCAGGAAGGCGACATCAGAAGGACGGATTTTGCCCTCCACCAGCAGTTGCTCTTCCAGCGGCACGATTTCCAGGATGTGCTCACCGGGCTGAATCACGCCGCCGATGGTGTTGACGCGCACGTTTTTCACCGTGCCGCGCACCGGTGCGGTAATGGTGGTGCGCTCGACCACGTCCGCGCGGCCAATCAGATTTTCGCTTACCTGGCTGAGTTCCAGCTCCAGTCGTGCCAGTTCGGTGTTGGCATCAGACTGGTAACGGTTACGCCGCTCGACAATCTGCGCCTGGATGTCGTTCGCCTGGCGCTGCATGCGCAGCAGCTCGACCTCAGACAGCAATCCTTTCGCCGCCAGCGGCTCCGCCAGACGAATTTCACGCATCGACAGGGCATAGCTGCGCTGCAGTGAGTTAATGCTGTCATTCAGCGCGCGCTTGCGTGATTCATAGGCCTTGGTCTCCTGCGCAACCACGGCGGGATCGCTCTGCACCTGCTCGTCAAACGTCAATGGCTGCGCGTAGGCTTCGGCACGCAGACGCGCAATGCTGCCCTTCAGGCCAATCACCTTGCTCAGCGCCTCACGATAGCTTGATTGCGCACGCGTCGGATCGATTTTCAGCAGGACGTCGCCCCGGTTGACCACCGTGCCTTCACGCACATTCATTTCGGCGAGAATGCCGCCTTCCAGACTCTGAATCACCTGCTCGCGGCTGCGGGAAATCACTTTTCCGTCGCCTTTGGTGATCTCCTCCACCCGCGCATAGTTTGCCCAGGTGAGACCGATGCCAATCACTGCGATGATGATCCACATCACCAGTTTCGATCCCGGCGTGGTTTGCGACAGCAGTGACGCCTGCACGTCATTCATGAATTCGGCATCCGCAGCGGAGAGATTTTTGCTGCGGCTGCGCCATGGCATTAACTTGATCATACTGCGGCCTCCTCTGCCGCGGCGACGGCGGGCTCTGACGTTGCCGAAGCATCGTTAGCCGGCGCAGGTGCGCGCACCGCCTGCTCTACCGCCTGACGCGGCGGCTGGCGGGTTTTACCTTTACCTTCCAGCGCGGCCAGCACCTGCTCTTTCGGGCCATCCGCGACAATTTTTCCTTCCTCAACCACGATGATGCGGTCGACCAGCGCCAGAATTGACGGACGATGCGTCACGACGATCAGCGTGTGGCCTTCACTGGCGCGACGCAGATGGGCGAGGAACTGGCTTTCGGTCATGCTGTCCATGGCGCTGGTCGGTTCATCCATCAGCAGCACTTTGGGCCGCGTCAGCAGAGTTCGCGCCAGCGACACTAACTGACGCTGACCGCCCGACAGCCCTTCACCGCCCTCGCCGACCGACAGGTTGATGCCGCTCGGATGGCGCGCCGCCACGTGATCGAGACCGGTCAAATTCAGCACACGCAGCAGTTCATTCGCGGTGGCATCCGGCCGGCCAATCATCACGTTCTCGCGCAGCGTGCCGTAGAACAGGCGCGCATCCTGGCTGACGAAGCCCACTGCTTTGCGCCAGTCGGCCGGATCGATCTGGTTAACATCGAGTCCGTCAGCGGAGATCTGGCCTTTCACCGGCTGATACAGACGCGCCATCACGCGTAACAGCGTTGATTTACCGCTGCCGATGCGGCCAAGAATCGCCACGCGCTCACCGGCCTTGATAGTCAGCGAGATGTCTTTGAGAATTTCCGGATTGGGCTTCATCGGCGGTGCCGGATAAGAGAAGCTGACGTTGCTCAGCGAGATCTCGCCGGTCAGCGGCGGATCGGTCAGGTAGGTTTTACTGCTGTCGCGATCGACCGGCATCTCCATCAGCTTATTCAGCGAGGTCAGCGCCGCTTTGGCCTGCTGATAACGCACCGCCAGACCAATCACCTGACCCAGCGGGCCGGTGGCGCGGCTGGCCAGCATCACGGTGGCGATCATCGCACCCATGGTGAAGGTGCCGGCGTTGATCAGATAAACCCCGGCCACCACCAGCATCACGGTCTGAAACTGCTGCAGAAAGGTCACCACGCCGGTTGCCAGCGTCGAATAGCGTTTTGACTTCATTGAGTTAGCCGACTGCAGCGCGCTGAAGTTCTCCCAGCGGCGCTGCATATGCGCTTCACCGCCCACGGCTTTCAGCGTTTCCATGCCTTCAACCGACTCAATCAGCACGCCCTGTTTCAGCGACGCATCGCGCAGGTTCTCCTTCATGATACGCGCCAGCGGCCACTGGATCGCGGCGCTGACGATGATGATCAGCGGGATCATCATCAACGGGATAATGGCCAGCGGACCGCTGATAAAGAAGATCACGCCGACGAACATCAGGATAAACGGCAGATCCGAAATCGCCGCCAGCGTCGCCGAAGCAACAAAATCGCGCACCGATTCATATTCACGGATCTGGTTGGCGAAAGTACCTGATGAGGCCGGCTTGTGCTCCATCTGGATTGACAACGCCTGACGGAACAGCATGCTGCCCAGCACCAGGTCGGCCTTTTTGCCCGCCATGTCCAGCAGATGCGCCCGCACAAAGCGGGTAATGGCTTCGAAGATCATGGCGATGGTGACGCCAATCGCCAGCGACCACAGCGTAACAAAGGCCTGATTCGGCACCACGCGATCGTAGACGTTCATGGTGAAGAAGATGCTGGAGAGTGCCAGCACGTTGATCAGCACGGCGGCAATGGCGGCGCTGCGGTAGTAACGCCGGTAGCGCCACAGGGTGCTGAACAGCCAGTGACCTTTGACCTCCGGCAGCATTTCACTGGCGCGCTCATCCAGTACCGCCGCCGGTTTCGCCATCACCGCAAAGCCGGCGTAAATCTCGTTGAGCTCCGCCAGGCTCATCTCCACCGCTTTATCACTCACCTCCGGCATGATCAGCTGGAAACGCAGCTCGCGTTGATTCTCCTCATTGGTGTGAATGCGCCGCGACAGCACAATGCAGCCGCCGCCGTTCTGCCGCAGCAGTATCATCGGCATCAGCTGCTCCGGCAGATCCTGCAGGCGGCGTTCAACCATGCCGCCGGTAATGCCAGCGTTCTCCAGAGCGGTCATCGCCTGCGACGGCGACAGCAGCGTCGCTTTTGGCAGGCCGGCGACCAGCGCCTCTTCACTCTTCTCGCGTTTATAGTGTTTGCAAATCCACGCCACGCTTTTTAACAGCGTGTCATCCACGGTGGTTTCGATACGAGCAACAGAACGCGCATCCTGCTCCACGGCATTCTGCTTCTGGTCCATCATTTCCCGACTCCTGTAAACCTGACAAAAAACGGTGGACGCATCGTCCACCGCAGACTTTTCTTTGAATTGGGAAAATTCTGACAGAAGGCAGCTTTCAGGCCGTCCAGGACTTGTCTCAAACGGTGGAGAATATTTGTGAATAAAGCGGAGAAAGCCCGATTGAATGCGGTCTGGCGACCGATCAACTGCAGAATAATCGCGGCGCTGTTGAGCGCTGTCCTGGGCGTGTTATCTTAGCTGCTCGCTTTACTGCAACCGGACAAAGAGCAATGGCAAAACAGCGGGTAGGTATCGTATTTGGCGGCAAGTCGGCCGAACATGAAGTGTCGTTACAGTCGGCCAAAAATATTCTTGAGGCGATCGATAAAAACAAATACGACGTGGTTCTGCTGGGGATCGACAAACAGGGCGAGTGGCATCTCAATGACGCTTCAGGCTTTCTGCTCAACGCCGACAATCCGGCGCTGATTGCCCTGAACCGCTCCGGTGAAAACGTGGCGCTGGTGCCCGGCAGCCGCGCGGAGCAGCTGATTACGCGGCAGCAGGCGCAGCCGCTGTCGCAGCTGGATGTCATCTTCCCGATTGTACACGGCACGCTGGGCGAAGATGGCTCGCTGCAGGGACTGCTGCGCATGGCCAATCTGCCGTTTGTCGGGTCGGATGTGCTGGGTTCCGCGGTCAGCATGGACAAAGATTTCACCAAACGCCTGCTGCGCGATGCCGGCCTGAAAGTGGCGCCGTGGCTAAGCGTCACCCAGACGCAGCGCGCGGCGCTGGATGTGCAGGCGGTGATCGCGCGCTTTGGCCTGCCGCTGTTTATCAAGCCAGCCAATCAGGGATCATCCGTTGGGGTGAGCAAAGTGACGCAGCCGGACGAATTCGACGCGGCGCTGGATCTGGCGTTCCGCTTTGACCGCAAGGTGCTGATTGAACAGGGCATCAGCGGCCGTGAGATTGAGTGTGCGGTGCTGGGTAACGAGGCGCCAGAAGCCAGCCCGTGCGGTGAAATTGTGGTGCACGACGCCTTCTACTCGTATGACACCAAATATATCAGCGAGAGCGGCGCGCAGGTGGTGGTACCGGCTGACATCAGTGCGGAAGCCAGCGAGGCCATTCGGGCTGTAGCTCTTAACGCGTTTCAGGCGCTGGAGTGCTTTGGCATGGCGCGCGTCGATGTGTTCCTCACCGAAACGGGCGACATTATTGTCAACGAAGTGAATACTTTACCCGGCTTCACCAACATCAGCATGTATCCCAAACTGTGGCAGGCGGCCGGCCTGAGCTACAGCGATCTGATTACCCGCCTGATTGAGCTGGCGCAGCAGCGTCATCAGCAATCCAGCCAGCTGAAAAGCAGCGTGTAACCTGCGATGGCGTGGCTCAGGCCACGTCATGCGCCATGCTGCGCGGCGCGATTGCCGGTGAGGTCTGATTGCGGCCGTTGCGCTTGGCAACGTAAAGGTGTTTATCCGCCGCTGACACCAGCCGGTTGATTACCCCCGGCCATTCACGTTCGTTAACCGCACCGCCGCGCGCCAGGCCGAGGCTGACCGTCACGGTCACGGTGTTGCCCTGAATCCAGAACTTCTCTTTCACCATTGCCTGACGAATCACTTCGGCCAGCTGAAACAGCTGGCTGTGGGTGTAATCAAATACCACCACCACGAACTCTTCGCCGCCAAAGCGGCACACCAGGCCGCGACTGCCGACCACGTGCTGAATACGGCGCGCAATTTCCTCCAGCACGCCATCGCCGGCATCATGGCCGAAATTGTCATTAATGGCTTTGAAGTAGTCGACATCCAGCATAATCACGCCGGCTTCACGCTGCAGGGAAAACGGCTGCTGGCGCAGGTTTTCATACAGGCCGGAGCGCGACAGTAGCTGGGTAAGGAAATCGTAATTGGCGCGCAATGCCAGGCGATGGTTAAGCTGGCGAATGGCGTCCATGCTCACCGCCACTAGCAGCGGGCTGAGCGCCACGGTGGCCACGCCGAGCCGTGCAGATGTGAGATGGCTGATGGGCAGCAGCGAATCATCGCCCTGAATATTCATCACGCCGTGCGAGACCAGCACGATCTCGGTGATGCCGGTGAACAGAATCACCAGGCTGGTGATCGGAATCGGCAGAACAATGGCACACCAGATCAGCGCCGGCACCGGGAAGGTCAGACTGCCCGCGCCACCAATCAGCGCCCCCACCGTGAGCGACAGCGCCACGGCGAGCAGCGGCAGCAGCCTGGCCGGATGAATCAGCGTCCGCAGCGGCACGCTGCGCAACGGACGCGTCAGCATCACCGGCAGCAGCATCAGCGAGGTGGAGAACTGCTCGCTGAACCAGTCGGCCCACGCCACCACAAAGCGCGCGTTGAAATCGATATCCTGCGCCCATGCGCCCCAGGTGGCGCAGGCTGCTGCGCCGAGCAGGCACGCCGGAAAAATGCGCATGGCGTTGAACACCTGGCTGTTTGCGGTTGGCGATTGCAGATGCTTAATCAGCATGCTGACTGACACCAGAATAAACAGGATATTGGCAAAATTAATCGTCACCGCTGGCAGTGCCCAGCCGGAAAAAACCGTATCGTTGAAAATCATGGCGGCAAAACACACCAGATAACTGGAGGTGGTGTGTAAAAACGGGTTGCGCACCATCAAACCGGCGATGAGGGCATTCACCGGCCAGAACAGGGAAAACTCTTCGGGAATACGCAGGTGGCTGCCAACAAAGCAGAAGAACAGCGTAATAAGACACAGCGAAAGAGCATTCTTTTTAACATTATTCTCTTCAAACAGCTTAACGCGCATACGTCTGAACCCTGTAACCTGAAATCGCTGCCATCCGTCGCTGGCATCAGCAATCATTTAACCTGAAAAATCCGTGCGATAATTCGCTAATTAACCCGGTATTCGTCGCCCTGCTCTGCGACTGAGCGGCGCTCACTCTGCCATGAAAGCCAGAGACGAGCTACCAGCCCCGCCGACAGCATGTGAAACAGGCAGGCGCAGTGAGCGGCAATTATGCCGTATAAATAAAAAAATCGGATATCCGGGATATCCGATTCTGGCGAAAAAACTGCATGACTGTGCGCGGGAACGTTATTTCACCGCCACCGGCCACTGGCTCAGCCGGATGCCGCGCTCACCGGCGCTATCCCCGAAATCCTGCAGCACCGCTTTCACGTCCGGATCCATATACTCGGCGTTATCGTGATCGACAATCACCACGCTATTTTCCGGGATCTCCGCCAGCAGCCCCTGCAACTTCGGGTTGTGCATAAAGGTCAGGTTTTGCTGAAAGCGCAGCACGTAATGGTCGTCATAGCGGGTAAGCTGCAGCGCGTTGCGGTGGCTTTGGTAGATGCTGCACAGAATCTGCGTCGCGATACCGATACCAATCCCGGCCAGCATGCCAAACACAATGATGCCGCCGATGGTGGCAAGAAACGGCACGTACTGCTGCGCGCCCATGCGAATCTGTTCGACGAACAGGCGCGGCGTTGCCAGCTTATAGCCGGTATACAGCAGCACCGCCGCCAGGCTGGCGAGCGGAATCGCGTTAAGCAGGGCGCTGAACCACAAGCCACAAATCAGCAGCAGCACGCCGTGCAGCAGAATCGACAGTTTGGTTTGGGCACCAACGCTGACGTTGACCGAGCTGCGCACAATCACCGCGGTAATGGGCATCGCACCGAGCAAGCCGGCAGTCAGGTTACCGATGCCCTGCGCGAACATCTCTTTATTCGGTGACGGCGCCGGATGCTGCGGACGCAGTTTTTTCAGCGCCTCCTGGCTGAGCAGCGTTTCAAGGCTGGCCACCAGCGCCAGCGTAATCGCTACCACCCACACCGACGGATTCTGCCACGCCAGCCAGTCAGGGGTTTCCAGCTCCGCCACCAGCGCCGACATACTGTCGAACGCCGGCAGTACGATACGCGGCAGGCCTTCGCCGAGGCTGGGAAACAGGCGATCGCCCAACACCGTGGCGAGGCAGCCAAACAGCACCGCCACCAGCGGGCCGGGGATCCAGCTCAGCGCTTTAACCGCTTTGATCGCGGGCGTGGTCCACAGCCACAGAATCAGCAGCCCGCTACCGGCCACCAGCATCGCGCTGAGCGAAAACGAAAACTCACCGCTGACCAGCGACTGCAGACCGGCATCGCTCGCTGCGCCCAGCGCCACCGGAATCTGCTGCATAATCAACAGCAGGCCAATGGCCGCCAGCATCCCTTTGATGACGCTGCCCGGCACCAGCGAGATAAAACGGCCGGCGCGCAGCAGGCCGAGCATGCACTGCAGTACGCCAGCCAGAATCAGCGCGGTGAGAAAAGCGGAAAAGCTGCCGAGCGTCTGGATTGACGCCACAACAATAGTCACCAGCCCCGCCGCCGGGCCGCTCACGGCAAAGCGCGAGGGACTGAGCGCGGTAACCAGCAGACCGCCGATCACCCCGGTGAGCAGACCGGCAAAGGGCGGCAGACCGCTGGCCTGCGCGATGCCCAGACACAGTGGCAGCGCCACCAGAAACACCACCAGACCAGCAGGAATATCCTGACGAAGCGTTTGCAGATTCATGATGAGGGTTCCTCTGACGATTGCTGGATTAACTCTTTCAGATGGCCGGACTGCAGGTCATACACGCAGCCAAATACATCCAGCTGCTGTCCGGCCTGCCAGGCCTGTTGCACCGGCTCGCAGCGCACCAGCTGGCTAAACTGGGCGATAACATTGGCTTCAACCAGCCGGTTAAGCTTGCTGCTCTCCTCTTCCTGCGCGGGACTGGCGTGATACGCCACTAATCCCTGCTGCAACGCGCGGCGCAGCGCGGCAATGCGCCTGGCGAGCGCCGAATCCTCCTGTGCTAACGGGCTGGCAGGCAGACCCAGCGCCGCCTGCACGCCGCCGCAGCCGTAGTGACCGCACAGCACAATGCGCTCGACGCCGAGATAAAAAATCGCGTACTGCAGCACGCTGAGAAAGTTGTCATCATCGGGTAGTACCATATTGGCGATATTGCGGTGCACGAATAGCTCGCCCGGATGTGAGCCGGTCAGCACTTCTGCCGGTACGCGACTGTCGGAACAGCCGATCCACAGGGAGTGGGGTTTCTGCTGATGCAGATATTGTTCAAAGTAATCTGGATTACGCTCGCGGCGCTGGAGTGCCCAACTGCGATTTTTCGCTAATAAGGGTTTAAGGGTCGTCACAATTATCTTCTCTCTGTATCCGCAAATAGCGCTTCCGGGCAAATAAATGCATGGCGCAGCACGGTTTTAGCGTTCTGAGGCAGGTGAATACGGCGCTTTCTCACAGAAATTGGTTATAGACGCTTATGAATTGATTTGCACCAGGAATATTTCAACCAGGCAGAAGAAGCGACCTTATGTAAAATAAGTGTCAGCAAATGTCATGGCAAAGTAAGTTAATGCAAGTGACGCAAAAAGAGAGCCCCTTATTAAAAACCAATATAATCAGCTTATTAAAATTAGTTTTTAAACCGCCTTTCGGATGCGCTGACAAATATATACACGTAAAACTTTTGCGCCTTTACGCTGGTATGGTGGATTACGCTCTGCTCGCTGAGAAAAATCCTAATTACTAAATTTATGAATAGTGTTATCAGCTGGTTTTAACGTTATTTGCGGTGATATTTCACTGAAGGCGGCGGAAAGATTAAGTAAGAGATCGGGAAAATGATAAGCAGAATAATAATTACAAAGAAACGTAAATATCACTGGCGCTGACTGCCTGCGATAAGCGCCCGCCAGGGCAGGCGCTATTTCGCTTGACGAATTATTTACCGTTCCAGGCTTTCATGCGGGATTCACGCACCTGCAGCTGCTGTTCCGGGGTTAACTTATTGTAGTTTTCAGCCATGCCGCTCTCCCAGTCGCCGTACAGTGGATTTGGCAGCACAATGAACTGGGTGCCAAAACGCTGATGGTTGAGCGTGACAAACTGCTGGCGCTGCGCGTTGCCCTGATGCCAGGTGGCACCGCCGAAGTCATTCAGGTTATCGCCAATATACAGCACCACGTTGTAGCCGGCATTTTTAATTGCGTCGAAACGCGCCTGTTTATTGGAGTTACCGGTGCTGAGACGCACGGTTTTGTCGCTTACGCCGCTGAAGCCCAGCTTGTTGAGATTATCGACCGTAGCCGCGTAGTCTTTCTGATCGCGGTTCGAGACGTAGAACATGGTGCCGCCGTGGCTATTCACGTAGTTGGCAAATTCGACGGCACCGGGCACTGCGGTCGCCTGGCGCGCCTGCGTCCACGCTGACCAGGTTTTCCCGGAGAACGGCTGGCCATTTTTTGCCTGCCACGCGCTGTAGGCGCTGTTATCGATCATGGTTTCATCCAGATCAACAATCACCGCTTTGGGTTTGCCGGTGAGCGAAGGAGCGTTATCAAACGCCATGCGTGCCGTGTTGAACGCCTGCCAGCTCAGCGCCTGATACTCGCCAGACTGCTGGAACCAGTTGACTGCCAGCACCGACTGCTGACCAAGTTGCTGCTGAGCCAGCTGTTTTTGCGGTTGGGCACAGCCGGTGAGCGTCAGGGCAATCAGGCCCGCCGCGGCCAGCCAGGAGGTGTTTTTCATCATGTCGTCCTTAAGTGATTATGGTCAGTTTTTGTAAAGCTTTAAAAATGTAGCAGTTAACGTAAGCTGTGGGCAGAGGAAAACCGGGGTCAGGTCACAGGAGACACTTATGGATAATCGCGGGCCGCGCTCGGCGCTGCTGGAGAGTCAACGCTGGCTGGAGTATGCCTTTCAGCCTGCCGGTCAGCCGGCACCGGCCGCTGCGGCGTACGGACAGCAGCGGCACAGCGCAAAAGTGGTGCTGGCCGGGCAGAACCGGCCGCCGAAAAGTTGTGAATCCGATGGGGTGATCAGTGACGATCATCAGCCGGTTGCGGTTTACACCGCTGACTGTCTGCCGGTGCTGTTTGCCGATGTGAAAACGCATCAGGTGGCGGCGGTGCATGCCGGCTTGCAGGGTACGCTCGGCGGCGTGCTGAGCAGTGCCCTCGATCGGCTGCTGGCGGGTGGCGCGACGCCGGCATCCCTGCTGGTGGCGATCGGTCCGGCGATCGGCCCGTGCTGCTACGAGCTGGGCGTTGATCGCATCGCACAGATGCAGCAGCGCCCGGACCTGCCGGCGCTACGCTGGTCACAGCAACAGCCGCATAATCCGCAGGCGATCCGACCTCAGGCACAGGCGCATCATCAGGGAGTATGGTTTGATTTGCCTCAGCTGGCGCAGAGCCTGCTGTTACAGCGCGGCATCCCGGCGGCGCAGATTGATCGCGTGGCGGTGTGTACTTATTGCATGGCGGAGGCGGGTTCGAGCTATCGCTATAACACCCATTTTGACAGCGGCTATCAGTCACGTTTCTCGTGGATTCGCCGCCGCGCGTAAGCACGCTTCACCTCCCTGTGAAGCGCAGGCCTTAGTGAATGATGGCGTTAAGCGCCAGCACACCGGCGAGGCCGAGGATGGAGATCAGCGTTTCCATTACCGTCCAGGTTTTCAGGGTTTCAACCACGCTCAGGTTGAAATAGCCTTTGAACAGCCAGAAACCCGGATCGTTCACGTGCGAAGCGATCACGCTGCCTGAACCAACCGCCAGCACCATCAGCGCCGGATCGGTATGGGTAGCGGCAATGATCGGCGTCACGATGCCGGCGGTGGTGATCGCCGCGACCGTGGCCGATCCCAGCGCGATGCGCAGCATTGCCGCCACCGTCCAGCACATCAGCAGCGGTGACAGCGACGATCCTTTCATCAGATCGGCGATGTAATTACCGACACCGCTATCCACCAGCACCTGCTTAAAGGCGCCGCCGCCGGCAATGATAAAGACGATCATGGCGATGGCGGCAATCGAATCGCCACACATATCCATCACCTGCTCCATTTTGCGCCCGTTACGCAGACCGAGGGTGAACACTGCAATTACCACGGCGATAAACAGCGCCACCGCCGGGTTGCCGATAAATTCAAAGAACTGGCGCAGCGCATTCTCTTTCGGCATCGTCAGTTCGCAGACTGCCGCAATCGCCATCAGCACCACCGGAATCACCGCGGCAAAGATGCTGATAAAGAAGCCCGGCATCTCCTCTTCAGTGAAGATTTTAGGGTTATACAGCCCTTCCGGCGGCGACTTTTCGAAGCTTTTGAGAAATTTTGAAAAAATCGGGCCAGCAATGATCACCGTCGGGATGGTAATGATCAAGCCGTACAGCAGCGTGGTGCCGAGATTGGCACCAAAGATGGTGGCAATGGCGGTTGGGCCGGGATGCGGCGGCAGGAAGCAGTGCGTCACCGACAGAGCTGCCACCATTGGCACGCCGACGTACAGCAGCGGCAGTCCGGCTGCCGCAACGATGGTGAACACCAGCGGGAGCAACAGTACAAAACCGACTTCATAGAACATCGCCAGACCGACGATCAGTCCGGTGACCACCAGCGCCCACTGCAGCCGCTGTTTACCGAACGCGGCAATCAGCGTGGTGGCCACCCGCTGGGCAGCGCCGGTATCGGACACCAGCCGCCCGAGCATGGCACCAAAGCCGAGGATCATCGCCAGGCCGCCGAGCGTGGAACCAATGCCTTTCTGAATCGAGGCCATCACATTGAGCGGCGTCATGCCTTCGGCGATACCTACCACCGCCGAGACAAACACCAACGCAATGAAGCCGTTGACCTTGAAGACAATCATCAGAACCAGCAGCAGTATCACACCCAGCACAATTATGGTTATTGGCATTTTTTATTATCCTTAGGAAGACAGAGGGGTGTTTAAGGTTTAGGCGCGCGCCGGCAATTACGCCAGCCGCGCACGGCATTACACGGCGACGCGCATACCGCCATCAACAAACAGCAGATGGCCATTGACGAAATCAGATGCGCCCGATGCCAGGAACACCGCCGCGCCAATCAGCTCTTCCGGCTTGCCCCAGCGCGCAGCCGGCGTACGTTTGGTCAGCCAGCCGGTGAAGGCCGGATCGTCAGCCAGCGTCTGGGTCATCTCGGTGACGAAATAGCCCGGCGCAATGGCGTTAACCTGAATATTGTGGCGCGCCAGCTCCACGCACATGCCGCGCGTCAGCATGGTGACCGCGCCCTTGGAGGCGGCATACGGCGTGATGGTGTCGCGGCCCAGTTCGCTCTGCATCGAGCCGATGTTGATGATTTTTCCGCGCTGACGCTGCACCATTCTTTTCGCCACGGTTTGTGACACCAGAAACACCGCTGTCTGGTTGACGGCAATCACGTCGTTCCAGTCCTGCTCAGGAAACTCGAGAAACGGCCGGCGGCGCTGAATGCCGGCATTGTTCACCAGGATATCAATCGCGCCCCACTGACTTTCAATCTCCTCCACCGCCTGCTGAACCTGCGCCGACTGCGTGACGTCAAAGGCCTTCGCCCGTGCGTGATAACCCAGCTCGCGCAGCTTCGCCGCGCCCTGCTCTGCGCCGCCCTCGGTAGTGGCGTTGATGATCACTTCCGCACCCGCCTCCGCCAGACCGCGCGCCAGCAGAAAACCGATGCCGCGCGCCGAACCGGTGAGCAGCACACGCTTGCCCGCCAGGGAAAATAGCTGACTCATACTGACTCCTTAAAACGTTAACTGGACTTTCGCCGCCCGGGTTTTATCTCCGGCAAACTGCAGCGCCGCGTCGATATCCTGTAAGTCATATTCTCCGCTGAACAGCGGCAGCGGATTGACCACGCCGCGTGCCAGCCAGTCAACCGCCGTGTTGAATTCGTGGGTGAAACGGAAAGAACCGACCAGATTGATCTCTTTGGCGATCAGCGTCATCAGCGGGAAATCCGGAATCGTGCCGCCCATGCCAACCTGTACCAGCGTGCCTTTGGCGCATACCACGTCGAGACAGCGCTGCAGCGAAGACGGATGGCCGGAAGCCTCGAAAGCGACATCGAAGAAGCCTTTATCTGCAAGGTAAGGCGTGAAATCACCGTCAGCAGCGTGGATCACCCCGGTCGCGCCCATCTGCTGCGCCAGGCTGAGCGAGCGTTCGCTGATATCGCTGCAAATAATCTCCGCGGCTCCGCGGGCTTTGGCAGCGGCGGCAATCAGACAGCCAATCGGCCCGACGCCGGAAATGAACACGGTTTTGCCGCTCAGATCGCCCGCCTGCTGCGTGGCGTGGATGCACACAGCCAGCGGTTCAGCAAACACCATTACGCTGTCATCGGCCTCCTGCGGAAACGGCACGCACTGCGCGCTATCGACCACCTTGTATTGCGTGAAGCCGCCATCCACGTGCGGCAGATACATGGCGCTGCCGAAAAAGCGCATTGAGGTGCACTGATTTTGCTGCTCGCGCAGGCAGTATTTACAGCTGCCGCACGGCTTTGAGGGATTGACCGCCACTTTTTGATTGGGCTGGAGCTGCGGATCGTCGCTCTCCACCACGTAGCCGATCACTTCATGACCGAGGATCATCGGCATCTTCACTTCGAAGCTGCCGACTTTACCTTCCTGATAGTAATGCAGATCGGACCCGCAGATGCCGCCGCGCGTGATGCGCACCAGCGTGCCGGTGCCGTCCCACTGCACCTGCTGCTGTGCGACGCTGACCTGTTTTTTGCCGGTAATGACGCAGGATTGCGTTTCAATGTTCATCGTAGCCCCTTCAGTGCTGTAGCAATGGGGGCTATCACAGCGGGATACGGCCGGCGAAACTGTGACGAACATCACTCAAAGCGATGTTACAAAACGGCTGTTACCGGGAACGTGATGCAGAGAGTCGGAAAAGCAGACGGCGGCCATCCCTGACCGCCTTAAACAGGGATTAGCTGCCCGACATCAGGTCGTGGCTGTATTTGAACAATTCCGAATCTGAGCGCAGGCCGAGCTTTTTCAGCGCCGACTGCTTTTGTCCGCTGACGGTTTTGCGGCTGCGTTTAAACTTCACGGCAATTTGCGACACGCTGAGCCCATCCAGAAAACAGCGCACCACTTCTACTTCGCGCGGGCTGAGGGTTTTGACCTTCTCATACATATTGCCTTTGCTGGAGAGATCGAGGTTTTCGTTGATGGCGTCTTCATTCATCACGTAGAGGTTTTCCACCTCGTACGCCACTTCCTGCGACAGGAATAGCCGCCCCTGCGCCACCTGACGAATTGCCTGGACGATCTCCTGCATATTGTGGCTCTTTCCAATAAAGCCTTTAACGCCGGCGCTCAGCACCATTTTGACAATCGCCGGACTCTCCATGGACGATGAGATCAAAATCTTTTGCTGCGGATAGTGATTTCGCAGCTGTTTCACCAGGGCCAGGCCATCCAGTTCACGCTCGCCCAGCAAAAAGTCCAGCACCAGCACATCCACCGTGGTGCTGCGCAGCTGACTAAACAGTTCATTACTTGAAGACCAGGTCCCGACCAGATGAATATCGGGTTCGTGTTTCAGGCATAACTCGAAAACGGTACGAACCATCGGGTGATCATCAAGGACAGCGACACGCACCTGTTTATTATGTGCATATACCATTCTTTTATTCCTTTATTACAGTCTCAATTTTGTCCAGTACTGATAACCACACCAGTGAAAATGACCTGAAAGTATGCGCTGACCGCTGCCGGGAAAATCGCCTGCAACGGTTTAAACCAAACGTCACCAGGTTAACAAAAATTAGAATTTTGCTTACGCGTTTAACTTATTACCGCTAATTAAAAGGTAGTTTTACCGGATGAATGGACAGCAGCGGTTAGCGGCCCCGGAAAAACTGCGAAAATTCTGACGTAACTCTGCGAATGGACCACATAAGAATTGTCTTGAAAGGTCATTTTATGGATAAACCGTTGAAATTTTTGAAATCAAAGTAAAAGCAATATCTAAAAAAAACCGAGAATGTTAATAATAAGTTAAACATTCGAGAATGGTCGCAAAATATCCTTAATGCGGCATTAGATCAGGCAGGCGGGAAAAATCTCTTTATACTCCTTTTCCCTTATCGGCATTAATGACTTTATTTTCTTCAGGAACGCACGGTGTTTAATCCTGTTAATTTCATCCGTCTGGCGGGCGTGGTCCTGTTTATTTTTTTTTGCGGCGCGCTGCAGGCGCAGGTCAAACCTTTGCAGCTTTTAGCGCGTTACGATACCGCACAGCCCGCTCTGCAGCTGGCTGAGCCCATCTCTTCTGCCTTTCGAAATAAAGTGATTAAAGTCGCAGTGGCCGGTAAATCACAGCCACCGATATATATGGATACCGATACGCGCCGCTTCGAAGGCCTGAGCGCCGACTACCTGTCGCTGATTCAAAGCATGCTGGAGACCAGCATTGAGCTTTATCACTTCCCCAGTCATAGCGCCGCGCAGCAGGCGGTACTGCAAGGCGAAATGCATATGCTGGCGATTTACGTCGCCCAGCCGTCGTCACAGTCGCAGCCGCTGCTGGCCAGCGCCCCGTGGATGCTGGATTACAGCGTGATGGGACTAAAGACCGACAGCGACCTTTTTCTCAATAACGGCATGCCCGAGCAAATCGCCTGGTCAGGCACGCCGCTGCAGCGCCAGTATCTGGAAGAGACATACGAAAACGCGCAGCTGGTGCGTTTCCCGGGCTACTATGATGCCGTCGCCGCCACCGTTTATGGTCAGACGGCGCGCGTCTGGGGAAATGCGGCGACGCTGACGCACCTCAACCGCTATCTGTTTGCCAACGCGCTCACTATTCTGGCCGATGAGCATACGATTCCGCTCAACGTCGGTTTCGGCATCAGTCCGCTGTATCCTGCGCTGGCCGACGCCATCAACCAGGCGCTGCCGCAGATTCCGCTTTCTATCCGCATGCAGATTGCCAAACGCTGGCAACTCGATCCCCATCATGTACTGCAACGTAATCCGCTGGCGCTGACCGCCGACGAAGAGCAGTGGCTGCAAAACAACATTCACATCGAGACCACCTTGCCGCTGGCACAGGCACCGCTCAGCAGCCGGACGCCAGCAGAACAGTTTCGCGGTATGGCGCCGGACGTGCTGGAGCTGATCACCAGCCAGACCGGCCTGAATTTTGTAGCGCACGCCAGCCATGAACACCCCGGCGGACGTCCTTTGCCAAAGCTGTTTCCGCTGGAAATTCTGGAGCCACAGTTCGAAGCACAACCGGCTCTGATTACGCGTCCGTGGCTGGTATCGCATTGGGTGATCATTCGCAATCAGCAGCCGGGAAACATTATGGCGCGCGACACCTTTCCGTTTGGTTCGGCGCTGATGCTAAAAAATTCGCTAATGAAAAGCTGGCTGCAGGAGCACTATCCGCACCTGTCGGTCAGCGATACCGATCGTCCGCTGGATGCGCTGCGCCAGCTGCTGGCGCGCAAGGTCGATGCGGTGATCGTGCCGAAAATTTTTGCCGACTACCATCTGCGCAACCATTTTGGCAGCGGGCTGATCGTCGAGGGTACACTGGGCGCCGATCCCGCGCGCTTTGTGATGCGCGTTGAGCCCGGCAATGAGACGCTGATCAGTATTCTCGATAAAGCGCTGCTGGCCATCCCACCGGAAACCCTGTTTAAGCTGATGGCGCAGTGGCGTCAGGCGGAACCGCCGTTTCTCAGCGGCTCGTGGCAGAACTATAAGCAAACGATTCTGCTGATTGTTTCGGTATCGCTGGGATTGATTCTGCTGATCCTGCTGTGGAACCACCATCTGCGCAAAGTGATTCAGCAGCGTATGCAGGCTGAGAATGCGCTGAAAAATCAGCTCAATTTTACCCACACGCTGTTTAATGACTCGCCGGTGGCGATGTACATTCGCGATAAGCAAACGCGGCTGGTGGATTGTAATAATGCCTATCTGCGCTTTTTGCACATCAAACGCGACGAGGTAATTGGCAAACGACTGTCGGACGTGTTCAACACCAATAACGCCAGCATTCACACTATCGAAGATGGTTACCAGCAGACGCTGCTGGATGGTGAAGCGGTAATGCGCGACGTCCAGCTGATGTTTGGCCAGCAGGCCTTCCATCTGTACCACTGGACGCTGCCGTTTCGCGATCGGCTGGGGGAAGTTGCCGGGGTGATCGGCGGCTGGGTCGATGTTACCGAGCGTAACGCGCTGCTGCAGGAGCTGCAGCTGGCCAAGGACACCGCAGACAAAGCCAACCGCTCCAAAAGTGAGTTTCTCGCCAGCATGAGTCATGAGATCCGCACGCCGCTGCACGCCATCATTGGTCTGCTGGAGCTGGAAACCCGCTCGCAGCCGTGTGAGACGCTGTCCGAAAATATTCGCGTCGCCTACAGCTCGGCGCGCGCGCTGCTGTCGCTGATCGGCGATATCCTCGATCTGTCGAAGATCGAATCTGGCCAGTATCAACCCACGCCGGAAACCGTTTACCTGCCGGATGTGATCGATCAGGCGGTGACGCTGTTTCGCAACAAGGCCGAAAGCAAAGGGATCGATCTGCGCGTAGAGATGGACATCGCGGCCTACTGGGTACAGACCGATCCGCTGATGATCAACCAGATCCTGTCTAACCTGTTGAGTAACGCCATTAAATTTACCGATCGCGGCAGCGTAACCGTGGTGCTGATGCAGGGGATTGGCCAGGAAGAGGAAGGTTGTGAGTTCGTCATTGAAGTGAGCGATGACGGCTGCGGCATGACCGAGGAGCAGCAGCAGGCGATCTTTGAGCCATTTGTCCAGGTCGGTGAACGTCAGCAGCAGCAGATTGGCACCGGTCTTGGCCTGAGCATCTGCCGCAATCTGGCAGAGCTGCTGGATGGCGAACTGATTGTGGAGAGTACGCCAGGTGAAGGATCGGTGTTCTCCTTCTACTTCCGCGCGCCGGCCGGCGAACCGCGCGATCAAACCCAACCGCATCTGTCACAGCCGCTGGTCACCGACAAGCTGTCGGTGCTGGTGATTGATGATCATGCGCCTAATCGCCTGCTGCTGGGTAAACAGCTGGAGCTGGCGGGCCATCAGGTGGTGGTGAGCGAAAGCGCCGTCGAAGCGCTGAAGCTGTGGCAGCAGGATCCGCTGCGTTTTGACCTGATCATTACCGACTGCAATATGCCCGGCATGAACGGATTTGAATTTGCCCAGGCGCTGCGCCAGCATGAACGCCACCATCATCTGCCGCCGATCACGCTATACGGCCTGACCGCCTCCGCCGAGCAGCACATCATGCAGCGCTGCCTGCAGGCTGGCATGAACGACTGTCTGTTTAAGCCGCTGAATCTGGATACGCTGCTGGCACAAATCACCCACTGTCCGCGCCGCACGCCAAACGCGCCTGACAGCGAGGCTGCCGCCGGCGTGACCGGGCAACCTGCTGCTGACATCCCCGCTGCCGCGCTGCCGGCCCCTGTGGCGGTTCCGACTTTTGCGCCGCTGCTGATGCAACTGGCTGAGCGCGATCCTGCCAGCTGCATCACCCTGCTGGAAAGTATTCGCACCAGCCACGATGAATTGCTGGCGGCGCTGCAGCAAACCACTGATGCTCACGCGCTGTCACAGCTTGGCCATAAGCTGAAAGGCGGTGCCAGCATTCTTAATGCCAGCGCGCTGATGGAGCTGGGGCGCAAGCTGGAGAAACACCAGCAGGAAGGGCACGATGTCGCGCGACTGATTGCCGCCATCGCGTGCGAGATAAATACCGTCAATGAAACATTAATTATCTTTGAACAATATCGGCTGAAAAATCAGCAGGTTTTATAAAAACATAATCTTATCAAGACATTTCTCGGTTCGCCGGGATAAGCCGCCAGACATAATGTCCGCCAGCGCCATCATATCGGTGTCGTAAAAGGGAGATCTATGTTTAATGCAAAAATTCTCATCGTTGATGAGCATCGCCTTGTTGCGGCTGGGGTGCAGGCTTTATTATTAATGAATGGCTTTAATTGTGTCACTACAGCAAACACAATTAATGATGGTATTGACGATGTTATTCATCAGCACATCGACATCCTGATTTTAGATCCTGATTTCAAAGAAAAAAATGGCATCGCCTTTTTACGCGATATCGTAAAATCTAAAACCTGGATGAAAGTCATTCTGCTCAGTCAGAGCAGTAACAATCACCTGCTTATACAATCGCTTAGTCAGGGCGCTAACGGTTTCGTGTCGAAATACGATCCGATTCAGACGCTGATCGCCGCCATTGGCTGCGTATTTAACAATGTAAATTATCTGCCCGGCGATATTCTTGACCGGCGCCAGCGCTATGTTAATGAACAGGATATGCTGTCGCGCCTGACCGAGCGGGAAACGCTTATTTTACGTCAGCTGGCGCAGGGAAAATCCAATAAAATCATTGCCTGTGAATTAGGATTAAATAACAAAACCATCAGTACTTATAAAACTAAAATTTTTCAAAAGCTCGAATCAAAGAATCTGGTCGATATTATCGAACTGGCACGGCGAAACGGTGCCTGCTGAAGCCAAAATCAAGACCAGTCTTGCGGATTAATTCGACTGAGGCATGGCATCATCACCTCGTCCTCACCCGGGATTGTTATAGAGATTGAGTCATACAGGAATTTATAACCACAGAGCTAATTTATTAGCCCAATCTTCATGCCATTACAGGGCGCGCAGGTTTCTTCCCGTGCCTGGCGAAAGTGGTCCGATACTTTCGTCTGCGACTTGCCGCCCTGCTTTTTTTTGATGTTTCTCACAGGCTGAGCGCCGCAAATTTCCAGCCCGCACTTTTCCCGCTAGAGTTCACTCATCCGACCACTCACTGAGTAAGTGATCATGACTGAGCGTTATCCGCATCTGTTTGCCCCGCTGGATCTGGGCTTTACGCAACTGAAAAACCGTTTCCTGATGGGCTCAATGCACACCGGTCTGGAAGAGCATGCCGATGGCGCTCAGCGCCTCGCTGCCTTCTACGCCGAGCGCGCCCGGGAAGGCGTTGCGCTGATTGTGACCGGCGGCATCGCGCCCAATGCGCAGGGTGTGGTGGCGCAGGGCGGAGCCATGCTCACAGACGAAACCCAGTGCGGCTGGCACCGCCAGATAACCGATGCGGTACATGCTCAGGGGGGCAAAATTGCGCTGCAGATCCTGCACGCCGGACGTTACAGCTATCAGCGCGATCTGGTGGCGCCCTCGGCGTTACAGGCGCCCATCAACCCGTTTACACCGCAGGCACTGAGCGAAGCGCAGATTGAACAAATCATCGCGGATTTCGCGCGCTGCGCCCGGCTGGCGCAGCTGGCCGGTTACGACGGCGTCGAAATCATGGGTTCGGAAGGCTACCTGATTAATCAGTTCCTGGTCGCCCATACCAATCAGCGCGACGACGGCTGGGGCGGTGATGTGGCGCGGCGGCAGCGCTTTGCACTGGAAGTGACGCAGGCGGTGCGCGCCGCCGTCGGTGATGCCTTTATTATTATTTTTCGCCTGTCGATGCTCGACCTGGTGAATAACGGCAGCTCGCTGCAGGAGACGCTGCAGCTTGCCACGGCGCTGGAGCAGCGCGGCGTGACGCTGTTCAACAGCGGCATTGGCTGGCATGAAGCACGCATTCCCACCATTGCCACCTGCGTGCCGCGTGCCGGTTTCGCCTGGGTCACGCAGCATCTGCGCCAGCACGTCAGCGTACCGGTTATCGCCACCAACCGTATCAATCATCCTCAGGTAGCGGAGGAGATTGTGCGCGACGGTATTGCCGACATGGTGTCGATGGCGCGGCCATTTCTTGCCGATGCCGCGTTTGTCAGCAAAGCGCAGGCGGGCCAGCCCGACGCCATCAATACCTGCATCGCCTGTAATCAGGCCTGTCTCGATCAAATCTTTGCCGGCAAGGTCACTTCCTGCCTGGTCAATCCGCGCGCCTGTCATGAAACGCTGATGCCGGTCATCGCCGCCGCGCAGCCAAAACGGCTGGCGGTGGTGGGTGCCGGTCCGGCCGGTATGGCGTTCGCGCTGCAGGCGGCGCAGCGCGGCCATCGCGTCACCCTGTACGAAGCCGATGCGCAGATAGGCGGCCAGTTCAATATTGCCCGCCAGATCCCCGGCAAGGCGGAGTTCAGCGAAACGCTGCGCTATTTCCGTCATCAGCTGGCAGCCGCAGGCGTTGAGCTGTGCCTGAATCATCGCGTCAGCGCCGACGAACTGGAACAGGCGGATGAAGTTATCATCGCGACAGGCATCACACCGCGCCAGCTGGCGATTCCGGGCATCGATCACCCCAGCGTGCTGAGCTATCTCGAGGTGATACGCGACAAAAAACCGGTTGGCCAGCGCGTGGCGATTATCGGTGCCGGCGGCATTGGTTTTGACACCGCGGAGTTTCTGCTGCAGCACGCCGCTCGCGAGGAAGACTTCTATCAAAGCTGGGGCATCGATCGCAGCCTGCAGGCGCGCGGCGGTTTAGTGCGTCCACAGCCGGCTCCTGCCGACCGCCAGATCTGGCTGCTGCAGCGTAAATCCGGCAAACCGGGCGCCGGACTGGCGAAAACCACCGGCTGGATCCATCGCGCCAGCCTGCAGGCGCACGGCGTGCAGATGTGGGGCGATGTGGAGTATCTGAAGATTGATGATGACGGGCTGCACCTGCGCCATCAGGGGGAAGCGCTGACGCTGGCGGTAGATAACATCGTGGTTTGCGCCGGTCAGGAACCGCTGCGTACGCTGGCGCAGGCGCTGGCCGCACGCGGCAAAGCCGTGCGGCTGATCGGCGGTGCCGACGTCGCGCAGGAGCTGGATGCACGGCGCGCCATTGCTCAGGCCACTGAGCTGGCGCTCAGCCTGTGATTAACGCAGCTTGACCGAACGCAGCACCACAAATTTGGCGTTAGAGGCCACCAGCTCGCAGTTGCCAAACAGCTTCTTCATTTTCTGATGATAGCCAAGGTGGCGGTTGCCGACGATGCGCAGCTCGCCGCCATACTGCAGGCAGCGTTTGGCGTCACGTAGCATCTGCCATGCCAGGTGGTCGGTCACCGCGTGCTGCTGATGGAACGGCGGATTGCACAGCACCGCATGCAGCCGGTCCGACGGAAAACCGCTCAGCACGTTGTTAACCCGAAACTGGCAGCGTGCCAGATCCTGTGGCCGGTTCAGCTCAACGTTAAGCTGGCTGGAAGCCACCGCCATGTAAGATTCATCGACGAACAGCACCTCGGCCTGCGGATTCTGTTCCAGCGCCTGCAGGCCGATCACGCCGTTTCCGCAGCCGAGATCGACGATTTCGCCTTCAATATTGTGCGGCAGATGTTGCAGAAAGAAGCGCGCGCCAATATCCAGCGCCGCGCGGGCGAACACATTGGCGTGATTGTGGATGTGATACGGCGTCTCGTCGAGCGGCCACACGGTGGTCGCCGGCACGTCCGCCAGTGCCGGAGCGCTGAAATGGCTGTAAATCAGACGCGCTTTTTTCCACGCCAGCGAGGTTTTGCTCTCACCGAGAATGCGTTCAAACAGCTGCAGCGTGGAATTATGGATATCTTTGGCTTTGCCGGCCGCCAGAATCAGGGTATCCGGCGTGACGACCGTCCGCAGCGCGCGCAGCTGGTGCTCAAGCAGCGCCAGCGCTTTAGGCAGCTTAATCAGTACCGCCGCCGGGGCAGCCGGCAACGGTGCCAGGCTATCAAGAAAGTGTACCGATGCTTCATCCAGACCGTTGAGACGCAGATTCTGCCGGGCGGCCTGCTGGCTGAGCCACGAGTCGCTGACGTGCCAGATTTCCCGATCGTTCAGCCCGCAGGTCAGCGCGCCAAAGCTGTCATTGAATACCAGCACCGGGCCTGCCGGCAGCGCCTGCTGCAGCAAATATTCATCTGCGGCGTCCCACGCCTGTAGCGGGCTCTCTTCGCGCATCGGCGGGAAGCGCTGAAGCGTCAGCGTGCGATCGGTCAGTTCAAGTTGGCTCATGGAATCTCCGGCGTGGTACACTTTGCGCGATTTTCGCCCTGAAAAGGGGGCGCAGTATACTGTCTTTCGTCGGGAATCCCAATGTCATTAATCTATCTGCAGGGTTACCCTGAAAACATCCTCGAACAGGTGCAAGTGCTGATTGATAATCAGCGATTAGCCGCCTTTTTGCAGCAGCGTTATCCCGATACGCACGACGTCGTCAGCGACCGCGCGCTTTATGACTACACGCAGGCGCTGAAAAACCGCTATATGCGCAGCGCGCCGCCGGTCAGCAAGGTCATCTGGGATAATAAAATCAAAGTGATGAAGCATGCACTTGGCCTGCATACCGCCATTTCCCGCGTACAGGGCGGTAACCTGAAAGCCAAGGCCGAAATTCGCATCTCGACCTTTTTCCGCCTCGCGCCGGAACCCTTTCTGCGCATGATCGTGGTGCACGAACTGGCGCACCTGAAAGAGAAAGATCACAGCAAAGCCTTTTATCAGCTGTGCTGCCACATGGAACCGGACTACCACCAGCTGGAGTTCGACGCGCGCCTGTGGATGACCGAACAGGCGCTGCGCGGCAACGCGGCCTAAAGAAACTCCTGCGCTTTCTGAATCAGACTGGTTTTGGTCAATGCGCCGAGGAAGCGACGCTCCTGCGCATTATTCAGCACCGGTAAACGCTCCAGCGTCACGCGCGCGAACGCCTCCCAGCCTTCACGCATGCTCTGGTGCTGGTAAATGCAGGGGAAATTATCATCCATCACGCTGCTGACCGGCGAATCCAGCGTGATCTCCTGTGCCAGCACTTTGCGCGAAATGTCATGAATTGATACTACGCCGAGAAACTGCCCGGCCTGATTAATGACGTAGACGTAGCGCTCGCGCTTGAGTGAACTCACCGCCAGCGCCTGCCCGACCGATTCCGCCGGCTGCAGCGCCGCGCCGGGGATGATCAGTTGATCAACCCGCATATTATCAAAATCATATTTCGCTTCTGAACGATTAAGGTGATGGCTTACCACCGGATAGGTGCTGGCGGACTGCAGCCGGTAGACCAGCATTGACGCCAGCACCGAGGCGATCATCAGTGGGAACAGCAGGCTGCTGTTGAGCGTCATCTCCAGTACCATCAGCATCGCCATCAGCGGCGCCTGACTGACCGCCGCCAGCACCGCCGCCATGCCCACCGCCGCATACAGCAGCGTATTGCCCACCGGCAGATGCAGCAGCACGCCAGTCTGCGCCAGCGCCACGCCGAGCAGCGCACCAATCAATAATGAGGGCGTGAACAGGCCGCCTACCGCGTTGGAGCCGACCGAGAGCGTGGTCGCCAGCATTTTCAGCACCAGCAGGCCGAGCAGACCGGCCAGCAGATAATTTCCTTCAATGATTTTCACGATCACTTCATAGCCGTTACCGAGGATATCGGTGGAGATCAGCGCCAGTAAGCCAACCGCAAAGCCGCCTGCGCCCAGCCTGAGCGGCAGCGAGCGCACGTGGCTAAACAACGCTTTGCTGCGCGCAATCAGCTTGATTAACAGCCAGCCCGCCACGCCCGCAGCAAACCCAATGATTACCGTCATCAGCAGGCTGGTGAGATCCATTTGAAACAGCGTGTCGGAGAGCGGATAGAGTGCGCTGCGAAAGCCCAGTGACCACATGGTCATTACCGCCACAGCCGAGGCGATAATCAGCGGAATCAGCCGCTGTAGCGCAGAGATACCAAACGCAATTTCCGCGACAAAAATCGCCGACGCCAGCGGGGCGTGATACACCGACGACAGACCGGCGGCGGCCGCCATCGCGACGATGTCACTGTTGCGCATATTGAGGGACGCTGGCAGCCAGCGCCCCAGCAGGCTGCCGCTCAGTGCCGACAGCTGCACCATCGGCCCCTCTTTACCAATCGACGCCCCGCTGCCGATACTGGCAATCGACGACAGCGCGCGAAACAGCGAGGTTTTGGTGGGCACCGCATCCAGCCGCGCGTTAATCACTTCAAGGTAATCGGTTTTCACCGTCTCCTGCTGCTCAATCGCCACCGCGTAGCGCAGGAACCAGCCGGCCAGCAGCCCGCCCGCCCCCACCAGCAGCGGCCAGAAGATCCACGGCCAGACGTGCATCGCGACCGTGATTTCGCTGTCGCTATGAAACAGCAGATGATTGATGAGATCGATGATGCCGCGAAACGCCAGCGTGACCAGCGAGGCCACCAGGCCCACCGGAATGGCGATCAGCAGTGTGGTCCAGTTCAGTGCGTGTTTGCTTCCGCTCACCCGGCGTCCCCGCATGTCGGTTAAAAAAGGGTTTGGCATCATCATATTGGAATGCGGATCGCAGGATCAAATTTCGCCTGCCTGCGCCGCCAGGGAACATGCTACTCTGCCGCTTTCAGAGTGCAGGAGAGCCAGCCGTGATACATTTTGCCATTGTGGGAACCAACTGGATCACCCGCCAGTTTATCGACGCCGCGCATGAGAGCGGCAAAATGAAACTGAGCGCCGTCTATTCACGCAGCCAGCAGCAGGCCGACGCCTTTGTCGCGGATTATCCCTGTCCGCTGACCTTTACCTCACTGGAGGCGCTGGCGGCAAGTCCGGAAATCGACGCGGTGTATATCGCCAGCCCCAATGCGCTGCACTGTGAGCAGGCGCTGCTGTTCATGTCGCACGGCAAACACGTCATCTGCGAAAAACCGCTGGCCTCTAACCTGCGTGAAGCTGAGGCGATGATTGCCTGTGCGCGTCAGCATCAGGTGGTGCTGTTTGAGGCGTTCAAAACCGCCAGTCTGCCGACGTTCCTGCGCCTGCAACAGGCATTGCCGCAGTTGGGCACGCTGCGCAAAGCGCTGTTCAACTACTGTCAGTACTCGTCACGCTATCAGCGCTATCTCGACGGTGAGAACCCGAATACCTTTAACCCGCGCTGGTCCAACGGTTCGATCATGGATATTGGCTACTACTGCCTCGCGGCTGCCGTTACCCTGTGGGGTGCGCCGCAGCAGGTGAAAGCTGAGGCCTCGCTGCTGGCAAGTGGCGTCGATGCGCACGGCGTGGTAGTGCTGGACTACGGCGATTTCGACGTCACGCTGCTGCACTCAAAAGTCAGTGATTCCCTGATTCCCAGCGAAATCCAGGGCGAAGCCGGCTCGCTGGTGATAGAGAAAATTTCCGAGTGCCAGCAGCTGCGCCTGATTCCGCGCGGCGGCGAGAGCCAGAACCTGACGCAGCCACAGCACATCAATACTATGCTGTATGAAGCAGAGACCTTTGCCCGGCTGGTGGAAACACGTCAGGTGGAGCACCCTGCGCTGGAGGTGTCACGCATTACCGCCCGGTTGCTGACAGAGATTCGTCGCCAGACCGGCGTGGTGTTTCCGGCGGATCGGAAAGAAGTGTAAATATTGCAAAATATTACAGCTCCCCCATTGAATCTGCTCGCGCTTGCACGTATGTTGGCGGCAGCAAAGGGGAGTAACTTGTAAGCTGACCGATCGTCATTACGATGCGTAGCGCATCCGGTCGTCAGGCAACCCGGAATTGATTCTGTGTTGTAAGTGAGACCTTGCCGGAAGGCGAGGTTTGCTTGCAGCTCTATAAAGCGGCTGACGTCTTCTGACTCAGCCGTTTTTCATTTTCAGGACAGGATACGACTATGCACTCTGTAGGCACACCGTTACTCTGGGGCAGCTTCGCTGTCGTCGTGCTCATCATGCTGGCGATCGATCTCTTCTTACAGGGACGACGCGGCGCACAAACCATGTCATTCAAACAGGCTGCCGTCTGGTCGCTGGTGTGGATCTCCGTTTCTCTGCTGTTTGCCGCCGCGTTCTGGTGGTATCTCGACGGCAGCGCCGGGCGCGAAGTCGCAACCGCGCAAACCCTGGCTTTCCTGACGGGTTACGTACTGGAAAAAGCGCTGGCGGTCGATAACGTCTTCGTCTGGCTGATGCTGTTCAGCTACTTCGCCATTCCGTCTAATCTTCAGCGCCGCGTGCTGATTTACGGCGTGCTGGGCGCGATTGTGCTGCGTACCATCATGATCTTTGCCGGCAGCTGGCTGGTCACACAGTTCAGCTGGATCCTCTACATCTTCGGCGCTTTTCTGCTGTTTACCGGCATCAAAATGGCCTTCGCTAAAGAGGGCGATGATGCTGCCGTCGGCGATAAGCCGGTGGTGCGCTGGCTGCGTAAGCATCTGCGCATGACCGATGAACTGCATGGCGAAAAGTTCTTCATCCGCAAAAACGGCGTGCTGTTTGCCACACCGCTGCTGCTGGTGCTGATTATGGTGGAGCTGAGCGATGTTATTTTCGCTGTCGACAGTATTCCGGCTATTTTTGCCGTCACTACCGACCCGTTCATCGTGCTGACCTCTAACCTGTTCGCCATCCTTGGCCTGCGCGCTATGTATTTCCTGCTGGCCAACGTGGCAGAGCGCTTCTCGATGCTGAAGTACGGTCTGGCGATCGTACTGGTGTTTATCGGTATCAAGATGCTGATCGTCGAGTTCTACCACATTCCGGTGGCGATCTCGCTGACGGTGGTCGGCGTGATTCTCGGCGGTACGCTGCTGATTAACGCCTGGGTAAACCACAGAAACGACCAGAAAGGCATCTCACGATAATCTTCTGCAGGGGCGCTAATCGCCCCTGCTTTGTTTCGCCAGCGCCAACCTTCGCGTTTCATATCTCTGTCACACTTCCTGTCATCAGCAGATCAAAAAACCGATCTGGCGCGCACCGGCAGAATTATCTCTTTTCTCGTCAGCTCTTTTCCTTATACTCCGCCGGGCAAACCGTTTGGCGCGGAGCAACCGCGCACAACACTCATACCGCGATAAAAAGACCGTAATATGCTAAATAATCTTCTTCGACCGCTGGGTGCGCTGTTCTCAGGAAGCCTGGTAAAACAAATCATGATCGGCCTGATTGCCGGCGTGGCGCTGGCGTGGCTTTCACGCGATGCCGCGCTGGCCGTCGGCCTGCTGGGTGAACTGTTCGTGCGCGCGCTGAAAGCCGTGGCACCGCTGCTGGTACTGGTGCTGGTGATCTCCTCGATTGCCAACCATCAGCAGGGGCAAAAAACCAATATTCGCCCGATCATTATGCTGTACCTGCTCAGTACCTTCTTCGCGGCGGTGGTCGCGGTGATTTTCAGCCATTTGTTCCCGCAGACGCTGTCGATGGACGTCGGCGCGACCGAAATTACCCCGCCGTCCGGCATCACCGAAGTGCTGCACGGCCTGCTGATGAGCATGGTCGCTAATCCGATTGAAGCGCTGATGAACGCCAATTACATTGGCATTCTGGTGTGGGCGATTGGTCTTGGCCTGGCGTTTCGTCATGCCAGCCCGAGCAGCAAAGCCTTCCTGAATGACGCGTCGAATGCTGCGACCTGGGTGGTGCGCTGTGTGATTCGCTGCGCGCCGCTGGGCATTTTTGGCCTGGTGGCATCGATTCTGGCCTCCACCGGCTTCGGTGCGCTGTGGCAATATGCCCACCTGCTGACGTTGCTGATTGGCTGCATGCTGATTATGGCGCTGGTGGTCAACCCGATGCTGGTGTTTCAGAAAATCCGCCGCAATCCTTATCCGCTGGTGTTTACCTGCCTGCGCGAAAGCGGCGTAACGGCGTTCTTTACCCGCAGCTCGGCGGCGAATATTCCGGTCAACATGGCGCTGGCCAAACGCCTGAATCTGGATGAAGATACTTATTCGGTCTCGATTCCGCTGGGCGCGACCATCAGCATGGCGGGCGCGTCAATCACCATTACCGTACTGACGCTGGCCGCGGTGCACACGCTGGGCATTGCCGTGGACGTGCCCACCGCTATTCTGCTGAGCCTTGTCGCCTCGCTGTGTGCCTGTGGCGCGTCCGGTGTGGCGGGCGGTTCGCTGCTGCTGATTCCGGTTGCCTGCAACATGTTTGGCATTCCTAACGATCTGGCGATGCAGGTGGTTGCGGTCGGTTTTATCATCGGCGTACTGCAGGATTCCGCCGAGACCGCACTCAACTCCTCAACCGACATTCTGTTTACCGCCGCCGTATGTCAGGCAGAAGCGGAACGTCAGCCGCGTACCGCCGGTTAACCCGTGTCGCGGCACCCACCGGTGCCGCGCTTTAACCGCTGCCGCTTTAAAGCGTCACGCCACTCTTGAAGATCGCCAGCTCGCGGAAATCATTGACTTCATTGCGCACCGGCTGGCCGTTCGCAATCGCCACAATAGTCTCAACAAACTCCGCCAGCAGCGTCTCCATGCTGGTGCCCTCCAGCAGTCGTCCGGCATTGAAATCAATCCAGTGCGGCTTTTTCTCCGCCAGCGGCGTGTTGGTGGCGATTTTCACGGTGGGCACGAAGCCGCCGTACGGCGTGCCGCGTCCGGTGGTAAACAGCACCATATGGCAGCCGGCTCCGGCCAGCGCGCTGGTGGCGACCGCATCGTTACCGGGCGCGCTGAGTAAATTGAGCCCCGGCGTGCGCAGCCGCTCACCGTATTTCAGCACATCCACCACCTGACTCTGCCCGGCTTTTTGCGTACAGCCCAGCGACTTCTCCTCCAGCGTGGTAATGCCGCCCGCCTTGTTGCCCGGCGATGGATTTTCATAAATCGGCTGCTGATGATCGATAAAGTAGCGCTTGAAGTCGTTAATCATCGCCACCGTTTTGTCGAAAATCGCCGCATCACGGCAGCGGCTCATCAGGATGCGCTCGGCACCAAACATCTCCGGCACTTCGGTCAGCACCGTGGTGCCGCCGTTGGCGATCATCTGGTCAGAGAAACAGCCGAGCAGCGGATTGGCGGTGATGCCGGAAAAGCCGTCCGAGCCACCGCATTCGAGACCAAACTTCAGCTCGCTCAGTTTGCCCGGCTGGCGGCGGTCGTGACGCATCACGTTGTAAAGCGCATGCAACCGCTGCAGGCCCGCTTCCACTTCATCATCCTGCTGCTGACACTCCATAAACTGCACACGTTCGCTGTCGAAGCCGCCCAGCGTGTCGCGAAAGATATCGACCTGATTGTTTTCGCAGCCGAGTCCAATCACCAGCACCGCGCCGGCATTGGGATGACGCACCATATTTTGCAGCATGGTGCGGGTATTTTCGTGATCCTGCCCCAGCTGTGAACAGCCGAAAGGATGGCTGAACAGGTGCACGCCGTCGATACCGGCCGCGTCGTCACTCTCCCGGAGAAAGCGTGACACAATCTGCCGGGCGATGCCGTTTACGCAGCCGACGGTCGGCAAAATCCACAGCTCGTTACGAATGCCAACCTCACCCGTGGCGCGACGATAGATCTGTACCTCACGATCCGCCGCCTGCGGTGGCAGCGTGAGGTGTTCCGGCTGGTATACGTACTCGTCGACATCGCTCAGATTGGTGCGCGCGTTGCTGGAGTGAATCAGCTCGCCGACGGCGATCGGCTGAGTGGCATGGGCAATCGGCAACCCATATTTAATCACCTGCTCGCCACTGTTGAGCGGTTGCAGCGCAAACTTGTGGCCGCGCCCGATATCCTGCTGCAGCGTAATCCGCTGTTCTGCGACGATAAGCTGGGTGCCGGCCGCCAGATCCTGCAGCGCGACGGCGACGTTGTCGCGTGAATGTATTTTGATTGCCTGTTGCATCGCGTTATCTCAGTTGGCTAAGGGCCGTCCGCATGCCGTGGACGAGAATGTTGTGCAGCTGCTGGCTGACCGCCGTAACCAGACCGGGCCGCTGGGTTAAATCTTCGCCCCAGTGCTGCGCGTCGCTCAGTACGTCGCTCACCAGCTGCTGCGGGGTGAGTTGATCGGTGAGGACCGCCGGCCACAGCCGGGCAAAACGCTGCAGCCAGTGCGCGTCATCCTGCAGCGGCCACTGCCGGTCATCCTGCTGGCCGCGATAAAACGCCAGCAGCGCGGCAAAGGCAAAGATGAGGCGCGGCGGCCAGTCGCCACCCTGCTGCTGCGCCTGCAACAGCGCCGGCAGCAGGCGCGTGCGGAATTTGGTCATGCCGTTGAGCGCAATCGCCAGCAGCGCATGGTGAATAAACGGATTGCGAAAGCGGCGCTGCACCGCATCGGCAAAGGCGTGCAGCTCGGCGCGCGGCAAATCCAGCGTCGGAATCACCTCTTCGCGCAGTAGCGCATCGACAAAAGCGGCCAGCTGCGCATCGTTCATGGCCTCACCCACGCTCGCCAGCCCGGCCTGAAACGCCACCGGCACCAGCGCAGTGTGCGCCCCGTTAAGGATCGCCACCTTCTGCGCTTTGTACGGCGTGATGTCATCCACCCGCCTGACGGCAGGCGCCAGCGCCGTCAGCTGCAGCTCATGCATCAGCGCATCCGGTCCCTGAAGCACCAGCTGGTAATAGCGCTCCCCGGCCACCAGATAGCGGTCGTCATAGCCCAGTTGGGCTGCAATCTGTGCGCCATCCGGCGGATAGCCGCTGACAATGCGATCCACCAGCGTGTTGTAAAAGGCGCAGTGCTGCGTCACCCACTGCGCAAAGGCCGCTGGCAGCTGCCACTGCTGGCAGTAACGCAGCACTAACGCGCGCAGCGTGTTGCCGTTATGGTCGATCAGCTCACACGGCACGATCAGCCAGCCTTTATCGGCGGCACCGGCAAAGTGCTGATAACGCGCCCACAAAAGCTGCGTCAGTTTGCCGGGAAACGACGACGCAGGTTGATCCTCCAGCCGATCCTGTTCGGCAAACACGATGCCGGCCTCGGTAGTATTGGAGAACACAAAACGCATCTGCGGTGCGTGTGCCAGAGCCAGGAATTCTTCGAACTGCTGATAAGGCTGGATTTCACGATTAAGGCTGCGGATCAGCCGGGTTTCACTGAGCGGTTGCCCCGCTTCATTCAGGCCGCGCAGCAGCGTGGTGTAGAGGCCATCCTGCTGATTGAGCGTCTCCGTCTGCATCCGGTTGCGCGGTCGCACCACCACCACGCCGGCATCGGTGCCCTGATGTTCATTGAGCCAGTCGAGCTGCCAGTCGATAAAGGCACGCAAAAAGTTGCCTTCGCCGAACTGGATCACGCGTTCGCTATAGCGTGCGCCGGGGAAATCGCGGCGGTTGAGTCGCAACATGTCGCTTCCTTGAAGATGAAATCGGTCAGCTAATGCGCAAAAGTTATCATACCAATTTCAGCGGCAGGGAGATTTGTTTGCCAACTGCGTCACATTATCCATCATTGCCATACGGCGAAAGCCGGCGTGCCGCTTATTTCCATCAACTTAAATATAAGTATATTCTATTAATTAAAGATAAAACCTGAGCAGGCGCGCAGGTTCTTAACTTACCAGATGGTATAACAGCTTCAGCGCTTTGCGACATCGCAGGGTAAGTGGTATAACAACTTACCGTCTTTCACAGAACCGAAAAATCATGGACCTGAACGAATCCCGCCGCCTCTACCAGCAACTCGCCAGCGAACTCAAGCAGCGCATCGAAGCGGGCAGTTATGCCGTGGGGGCAAAGTTACCGGCAGAGCGGATGATTGCGGAGGCGCACCAGGTGAGCCGCACCGTGGTGCGGGAAGCGATCATCATGCTGGAGGTGGAAGGCTACGTCGAGGTGCGCAAAGGGTCGGGCATTCATGTGATCAGCGACCAGCCACAACCGCGCGACAGCGCCGCCGATCAGCTGGAGTTTGCCAGCTATGGCCCCTTTGAACTGCTGCAGGCGCGCCAGCTGATTGAGAGCAATGTCGCCGAATTTGCCGCCACGCAGATCCGTCCACAGGACATCGTGGCGCTACTGGCAATTCAGGAAAAAGCCCGGCAGGAAGATCATGCGCGCGATTCGACATGGGATATGGAGTTTCACGTGCGCATTGCCCAGGCCACCCAAAACAGCGCGCTGGCTGCTATCGTAGAGAAAATGTGGCGGCACCGGCTGCATAATCCTTACTGGCTCAAGCTGCACGAGCACATTGACGCACGCCATATCACCAGCTGGTGCGACGATCACGATCAGATCTTAAAAGCGCTGATGCGCAAAGATCCCGCCGCCAGCAAACTGGCGATGTGGCAGCATCTGGAAAATACTAAACAGATGCTGTTCGACGCCACCGCCGATGATTTCGAGTTCAACGTTGACCGCTACATGTTTGCAGAAAATCCGGTGATCCTGCCCTGAAGCCGCAATGGCAGAAACGCTGCATTTTCAGGCTAAAAAGTCAGTTAATCTGCAATAGTGTCAGCTCGTGTAAAGCTCCTTTTGACCATCTGCGTCAAAAGGTAAAACTCCTGTGCGACCGCGACTTTAGACTGTCTGAATCCCGCGATTTTTGTTACAGTTATCGCCCTTTTCTTACCCTTTGCGACAGGGCTATAAAAAGTCGCTGATTTAACAATCAATTCTGGATGGATCCGGAAATCCTGCTCAGGTGGCATACCTAAAATGTATAACTTAACCCGCCTGCGCCTAAGCCCCTCACGGGCACGTTTAACAATGATGTTCAGGAATGATTGATGGATATTTTGCAAGCATTGCTGCATGCCCTGTGGCAGCAGGATTACGAAATGCTCTCCGACCCCACGCTGGTGTGGGCGATTTATGGCGTGTTGTTCATGATTCTGTTTCTCGAAAATGGCCTGCTGCCCGCCGCGTTTCTGCCTGGTGATAGTCTGCTGATTCTGGTCGGCGTGCTGATCGCGAAAGGCACCATGAGCTTCCCGCTGACCCTGCTGGTGCTGACCACCGGTGCCAGCCTCGGCTGCTGGGTCAGTTACATTCAGGGCCGCTGGCTTGGCAATACGCCGACGGTGCAGAAATGGCTCTCCCATCTGCCCGCGCAGTATCATCAGCGCGCCCACAGTCTGTTCCATCGCCACGGCTTGTCTGCGCTGCTGATTGGCCGCTTTATCGCCTTTGTCCGTACCCTGCTGCCGACCATTGCCGGCCTCTCTGGCCTGAGCAATGCCCGCTTCCAGTTCTTTAACTGGATGAGCGGCTTCCTGTGGGTGCTGATTCTTACCGTGCTCGGCTTTGCGCTGGGGAAAACCCCCATTTTCCGCCGCTATGAAGATGAGCTGATGTTCTGCCTGATGCTGCTGCCGCTGGTGCTGCTGGTCATCGGTCTGGTGGGTTCACTGGTAGTGCTATGGCGTAAACGTCAGGCGGGTCAGAACGGGAAGTCACAGTAATGACAGGGTTGCGTAATTTCCCCAGGCGTTTACTCCCCTGGCTGTGCGCTGGCGTGCTGGCGCTGCTGGCTATCGGCATTGTGCCCAAACTGATGCAGCATGAAACGGTGGTGAAGATCCGCGTGGCACACAGTGGCACCAATCTGCCGGACGGCTTTTATCTCTACCAGCAGCTTTCGGCGCAGGGCGTGCGGATTAAAAGTATTACCTCAGCAGGCGATGCGCTGGTCATTCATTTTGAGAATGAAGAGCAGAGCCTGGCCGCGCAGAAAGTACTGCGCCGCCTGCTGCCACAGGGCTTTGTCGTGGCGGCGGGTCCGCAGGCGTCACAGCAGGTGGTGGACGCTAATCGCCCCACCTATAGCTGATCCCCGCCGTCGGGTTCACCGCCCGGCGGCACCTCAATCCTCGCTATCCCCGCGTGTTTTTTGAATTTTTTCGTCTGCTGTCTATTCTTAAGTAAGCGCGAGCAGACGACAAGCTGGGATGCCCCTCCTGTCCGGTTTGCGACAGGTCGTCAACAATGGAAGGTAAAAACCTGATGAAACAACAACTACTGCTGGGTGCGATTCTTTTCTCTCTCTCGGGTTCACTGCTGGCAGCGGAATCGCTGTGTCAGCAAAAACAGCAGGATATTCAGCGCGAAATTGAGATGGCGAAACAGCACGACAACCAGCGCCGGGTCACCGGACTGGAACGCGCGCTGACTGAAGTCCGCGCTAACTGCACTGACGAGAAACTGAAATCCGCCCACGCTGAACGCATTGAAGCCCAGCAGCATAAAGTGGCTGAGCGCGAGCACGAACTGCAGCAGGATCGCCAGGAAGGCAAAGACCAGGAGAAGATTGGTAAGCGCGAACGGAAGCTGGAAGAGGCACGCCAGGAGCTGAAAAAGCTGCAGGCCGAGCCTTATTAATCGGACTTAAATAAATGATGTAATGGAGAACACCATGGCTAAAGACACCACATCTGAACATCTGCGTGCGGAACTGAAAAACCTTGCCGACACCCTGGAAGAAGTGCTGAGCAGCTCGGCTGATAAGTCGAAAAGCGAGCTGGATAAACTGCGTCATAAAGCACGCGGTGCCATTGAGAGTTCACGCGAGCGGCTGGGCGAATCCGGCGAACGCATCGCGCAGACCACGCGTGAAGCGGCGGAGAAAGCGGACGTCTACGTGCGTGAAAATCCGTGGCACGGCGTGGGTATCGGCGCAGCAGTCGGCGTGCTGATCGGCATCCTGATTTCACGCCGTTGATATGAGCGAGAATCAGAGCCACGGCCCAGGCAAAGGGGTCTTCAATGTAGGTCAGCGCGTGGTGACAACGCTGGTTGGCATGGTCGAGACACGCGTGCGGCTGGCCGTTGCCGAGCTGGAAGAGGAAAAGGCCAATCTGATCCAGATGCTGATCATGATAGGCCTGACCATGCTGTTTACCGCTTTCGGATTGATGAGCCTGATGGTGCTGATTATCTGGGCGGTGGATGCGCAGTACCGGCTGATGGCGATTGCCATCACCACCGGCGTGCTATTCGCGCTGGCGCTGATTTTTGGTTTATGGACGTTGCGTAAATCCCGGCAGTCCACGCTGTTGCGCCATACGCGCAAAGAGCTGGACACCGATCGCACCTTACTCGAGGAGCATCGCTCATGAGTCAGCGTGAACGTGAAGCACGCATTCATGAATTGCTTAATCAGGTACAGCAGCAGCGGCTGGATCTCAGCGCTGCCCGCCGCGACTGGCTGGAAAGCACCGCGCAGTACGATCGCGGCTGGCTGACGTTTCTCAGCCTGCGCCGCTATCTGGCGATTGGCAGCAGCGCGCTCGCCATCTGGTCGATCCGCAGCCCCAACCGCATCATGCGCTGGGCCAAACGCGGACTCGGTCTGTGGAGCACCTGGCGCATGATCAAATCGGCGATGCCGCCACGCTAACTTCCCCACCTTAAACCGGATCGAAAAGGTTCGGTTTTCCTCCTTCAGAATTCCTGAATAACATCGACAGTTTATCTCGCTTACAACTATTGCTGCGCGCGACTATCATCTCCCTCCATCAGCCCGACGAACTGTTTAACGCGGTTTAGCGGGAAAATAACCCGGCAGGCCAACAACCTGCGCCAAAAACCTTGTTGGAGTAAATGATGAAAAAATTCGAAGACTCAGGCCTGCTGCTGGCACGCGTATTAATGACCATCCTGTTTATTACTGCCGGCTGGGGCAAAATCACCGCCTATGCGGGCACCGCACAGTACATGCAGGCGATGGGCGTGCCCGGCTTCCTGCTGCCGCTGGTGATTCTGCTGGAACTGGGCGGCGGCCTGGCGATTCTGTTCGGTTTCCTGACGCGCTTCACCGCGCTGTTCACCGCCGGCTTCACGCTGCTGACCGCGTTCCTGTTCCACAGTAACTTTGCGGAAGGCGTTAACCAGCTGATGTTCATGAAAAACCTGTCCATCGCCGGTGGTTTCCTGGTGCTGGGTCTGGTGGGTCCGGGCGCCTACAGCGTTGACCGCCTGATTCGTCAGCGCTTTATGCCAGCAACAGCACGCTAAGCACACAAGCCGTGCAACAGCACATATACTGAATAGCAGGGGCGGGGATTTTCCTCGCCCCGTTTTTTTTATGGAGGGCTTATGGGACAACTGATTGACGGTGTCTGGCATGACACCTGGTACGATACGAAGTCAACCGGTGGCCGCTTCAAACGCACAGAAGCAGACTGGCGTAACTGGATCACGGCAGACGGCAGCGCCGGGCCAACCGGGAAAGCCGGCTTTGCCGCCGAGCGCGATCGTTATCATTTATACGTTTCGCTGGCCTGCCCGTGGGCGCATCGCACCCTGCTGATGCGTCAGCTGAAGGGGTTAGAAGAGATGATTTCGGTGTCAGTGGTGCACCCGCTGATGCTGGAGAACGGCTGGACCTTCGACGATGACTTCCCCGCCGCGACCGGCGATTCGCTGTATCAGAACGAATTCCTCTATCAGCTCTATCTGCATGCCGATCCGCAGTACAGCGGGCGCGTGACCGTGCCAGTGTTGTGGGATAAAAAGCAGCACACTATCGTCAGTAATGAATCCGCCGATATCATCCGTATGTTCAACAGCGCCTTCGACGCGCAGGGCGCGCGCGCCGGCGATTACTACCCGCCCGAGCTGCGTGACAAGATCGACGAACTCAACGGCTGGATTTATGACACCGTCAATAACGGCGTCTACAAAAGCGGATTTGCCACGTCACAGTCGGCCTATGATGAAGCCGTAACCGCGCTGTTCCATTCGCTGGCACGGCTGGAGCAGATTCTCGGTCAGCATCGCTATCTGACCGGCGATCGCCTCACCGAAGCCGATCTGCGCCTGTGGACCACGCTGGTGCGCTTTGACCCGGTCTACGTGACCCACTTTAAGTGCGATCGTCATCGCATCAGTGATTACCGTAACCTGAACGGCTTCCTGCGCGATATTTATCAGATGCCGGGCATTGCCGATACGGTAAACCTGCCGCACATCCGCCATCACTACTACTGCAGCCACAAGACCATCAATCCGAACGGCGTTATTTCGCTGGGACCGGCTTTTGACTGGGATGAGCCGCACGGCCGCGGTTAACGACTGGCTTACGCATGCCTGCCCTTCTCTCCCGCCATTGGAAAAGGAAGGCAGGCAGTATCGCGCTGCCTCAGGCAAATTTGATCAACACCATCCCGGCCAGCAGCAGTGCCACGCCCAGCCAGCCGCGGGTGTTCAGGCGTTGTCCAAACAGGATCCAGCCTGCCGCTACGGTCGCCACCAGACCGAAACCGCCCCACAAGGCATAGGCCACCGAGAGATCGATCCCCTTCACTGCCTGCGACAGGGCACTGAATGCCGCCAGGACAGCCACCAGCGATACCACGCCATACAGCGGACGGCGGAAGCCGTTGGCGTATTTCAGCGCGATGTTCGCCACAATTTCCAGCACGATGGCCAGCGCCAGCCAGGCAAGATGCACGACGTTAAGCGTGGTCATGACGCAGCTCCTTACGGCTGAATGTCCCCGCTTTGATCAGCGCGATACCCGCGATCAGCGTGATCAAAACCGCCGCCTTCATCACCGACAGCGCCTCGTCAAACAGCATCACGCTGAACAGGGTGATAAACAGAATACCCACGCCTTCCCACATGGCATAAGCCACGCCAAGGGCAATACGTTTAACGGCAAAAGTGAGGAAGATGTATGACAGGGCGATCATCAACAGCATAAAAATATAGCCGGCGCTGCCGCCATTAACGCTGGCCCATTTCATTGACACGGTGCCCGTAATTTCGGCAGCAATCGCTAACGCTAGTAAAATCCAGTACAGCATGATTTCTCTCCTGTGAGAAATAAACGCCATCCACGCGCAAACCGCAGCGTGATAGCTGAAAAAGATAAAAAGTTAAGAAGGAGAGAAAAAACTACAGCGCGAAGCGCCAGTGCCGATCGCTTAGTGAGCAGGAGAAAACGCAGGTGGGTGAAGAGGTTAATACGTAAAGTGTAACGAAATGGTTATCCATAATTTTACAACTTATCCACGTTGTTGCTTTTCCCGGTGTGGATGAAAAATTGTCCTCAGTAGTTGAACACGCGCCTATTCTGGCACAGGGAAAAGAATATTTTTGCGGATTTGCGTTTCTTTACGCAGGGAAATGGGAGTTTTGTGTGGTTTTCTGGCTTCGTGCGGTTTTCTGCCCTCACCCTAACCCTCTCCCGCGGGGAGAGGGAATAGTTAAGTGCGGTCTGGCAGGGCGAGTACTCAACTCGCCACACGCACAATCGGTCCCTTCTCCCGCCTGCGGGAGAAGGTTAGGATGAGGGACAGCACGCACCACACCCCCAAAAACAAAACGCCCGCAGATTTTCACCTGCGGGCGCTCATTAAAAAAGTCGAAACTGACCGATAAGCCGGGTTCTGTCGTGGACAGTCATTCATCTAGGCCAGCAATCGCTCACTGGCTCAAGCAGCCTACCCGGGTTCAGTACGGGCCGTACCATGTGAACCCCTATTTGGCCTTGCTCCGGGTGGAGTTTACCGTGCCACGGACTGTTGCCAGCCGCGCGGTGCGCTCTTACCGCACCCTTTCACCCTTACCTGATCCCATTACTGGGCCATCGGCGGTTTGCTCTCTGTTGCACTGGTCGTAGGCTTGCGCCCCCCAGGCGTTACCTGGCACCCTGCCCTATGGAGCCCGGACTTTCCTCCCCTCTGCCCGTCTCCCCCGAAAGGGACGACGACAAAGCGGCGACTGTCTGGTCAGCTTCGGCGCGGGATAATAGGCGATCCGCCCGCGTTTGTCACGCCTCTTGCTGCTCCAGCGCATACTTGTACAGGGCGTTTTTCTTAACTCCATGAATTTCCGCCGTCAGCGCCGCCGCCTTTTTCAGCGGCAGCTCAGCCTGCAGCAGCGCCAGCGTGCGCAGCGCCTCTGCCGGCAGCGTCTCTTCATCCGCTTTATGGCCCTCGACAATCAGCACCATCTCGCCCTTGCGACGATTCTCATCCGCCTGCACCCACGCCAGCAATTCCCCCACCGGCGCACCGTACAATGACTCCCAGGTTTTGGTCAGCTCTCGTGCCAGCACCACGTAGCGCGCCGCGCCCCATACGCTGACCATATCCTGTAGCGTATCCAGCACGCGATGGGTCGATTCGTAGAAAATCAGCGTGCGCGGCTCGTCACTCAGTGCACGCAGCGCATCGCAACGTCCTTTACTTTTGGCCGGCAGAAACCCTTCGTAACAGAAACGATCGGACGGTAATCCCGCCGCGCTCAATGCTGTGATCGCCGCACAGGCACCGGGCAACGGCACCACGCGCACCCCGGCTTCGCGGCAACGACGCACCAGATGGTAGCCCGGATCGTTGATTAACGGCGTGCCCGCATCGGAAACCAGCGCAATGCTCTGGCCCTCCTGCAGCTTCGCTAACAGCACGTCGGCTTTCTGCTGTTCGTTATGGTCGTGAAGTGCGAACAGTCGCGCATTGATGGCGAAATGTTGTAGCAACAGCCCGGTATGACGTGTATCTTCCGCAGCGACCAGATCGACGCTCGCAAGCACCGTCAGCGCACGCTGCGTGATATCACCCAGGTTACCGATCGGGGTAGGAACGATATAGAGCGTGCTGGCAGAAATCTCTGCCCGATCGAGTTGTTTCATTGTTTCATCCGAATTGCCGATTTAATATTGAGCATCTTGAAAAAAACATCACTGGATACAGTATGCTTCCTTCGAAAGTCGTACGTCATAAAGCAGGACGCCTGGTCCCTGTTTTGCTCGCGGGCCTGATTCTGGCCGCCTGTAGCGGCCAGGGACCGCAGCAAACCTCAAGCGTAAACGTGCAGGGTCCTGCCACGGGCCGCTCTGACTATTATCTGCAGCAGGTGCAGCAAAGCAGCGATGATAGCAAGACCGACTGGCAATTACTTGCCATCCGTGCCCTGCTGAAGGAAGGAAAGTATCCGCAGGCGCAAAATCAGCTCGGTCAGCTGCCACAGCAGCTCTCTGATGTACAACAGCAGGAACTGCTGCTGCTGCGCGCCCAGCTGCAAATTGCCCAGCAGGATTTCAACGGTGCTCAGCAGCTGCTGGGACAGATAAAAGCCGCTGACCTGTCGCAGGATCAGCAGGTGCGCTACTACGCGCTGCAGATTGCCGCTGCGCAAAATCGTCCGTCGCTCGCGCTGCTGCGCGCCTATATTGCTCAGGAACCGCTGCTGAAAGGCGCCGATCACCAGAGCAATATTGACGCCACCTGGCAGGCGCTGACCCAGCTTACCCAGGATCAGCTCAACAGCGTGGTGATCAATGCCGACGAAAATACGCTGCAGGGCTGGCTCGACCTGCTGAATACCTGGCATGCCAACAGTCAGGATGCCCAGATGCTGAAAGCCGCCATTAGCGACTGGCAGACGCGCTATCCGCAAAACCCCGGCGCGAAAACCCTGCCGACCCAGCTCAGCCAGGTGCAGAACTTTACTAAAGCCTCGACCAGCACAATCGCGCTGCTGCTGCCGCTTAATGGTCAGGCGCAGGTGTTCGCCAGTGCCATCCAGAAAGGCTTTAACGATGCGAAAAACGGTGTGCTGACTGCGCCGGCGGCACCTGCCGCACCGGCCAGCAGCGATGCCAGCGCCTCCACGCAGCAGCCCGCCAGCACGGCAACGCCTGCCAATGGCGATGCCAACGCGGTAGTCAGTCCGGCGGCCGCGGCCATCACGCCGTCAGACAGCGCACAGCCGCAGCAGCCCGCCGCACAGCCAGCCGTCGCGCAGCCTGCCAGCAGCGCCCAGGTGAAAGTGTATGACACCAGCAGCCAGCCGATTGCTCAGGTGATGCAGCAGGCGCAGCAGGATGGTGCCACCCTGGTGGTCGGTCCGCTGCTGAAAAATAACGTGGAACAGGTCGCCAACAGCCAGACACCGCTGAACGTGCTGGCGCTCAACGAGCCAGAGCAGATCCAGAACCATCCGAATATTTGCTATTTTGCGCTTTCTCCTGAAGACGAAGCGCGCGATGCCGCGCACCATATCTGGGATCAGGGCAAACGCCAGCCGTTGCTGCTGATGCCGCGCAGCAGCTATGGAGACCGCGTGGGCAAAGCGTTTGCGCAGGAGTGGCAGAAGCTGGGCGGCGCAACCGTGTTGCAGCAGCGTTTCGGCGGCGTGGGCGAGCTGAAACAGGGCATCAACAGCGGCGCCGGTATTGCACTGAGCGGCACGCCGCTGACGGTACAGCCGGACCAGCCGCAGGGCGTGGCGGTCGCCGGTCTGACGATTCCGGCACCGCAGACCAGCGCTCCGGCACCTGAGAGCGCCAGCAGCAGCGGCAGCGTTGATGCGGTTTACATTATTGCCACTCAGGACGAACTGCAGCTGATCAAGCCGATGATTGCCATGCGCACCAGCAGCCGCAATAACATCGCCCTGTATGCCAGCTCGCGCAGTGCGCAGGCCGGTGCCGGTCCGGACTTCCGGCTGGAGATGGATGGCCTGCAGTTCAGCGATATTCCGCTGCTGTCCGGTGCCAATCCAGGCCTGATGCAGCAGGCGGCGCGCAGTTTCAACAACGACTATTCGCTGGTACGCCTCTATGCGATGGGCATTGATGCCTGGACGCTGGCGAACCAGTTTAACCAGATGCGCCAGGTGCCGGGCTTCGCCATTGATGGCAACACCGGCAAGCTGAGCGCCGACACGGATTGCGTGATCAACAGGAAGTTGGCATGGAACCAGTATCGTCAGGGACAAATCGTTCCGGTGCAGTAAACCGCCAGCGCCTCGGCGCTGAGCAGGAGCAGCAGGCGCGTCGCTACCTTGAGCGCGCCGGACTGCAGTGGGAAGCCAGCAATGTGCGCTGCCGCAGCGGGGAAATCGACCTGATTATGCGCGACGCGGATTGCTGGGTGTTTGTTGAAGTGCGCTATCGGCGCGATGCACGTTTTGGCGGCGCGGCTGCCAGCGTGACGCGCCAGAAACAACGAAAGCTGCTGCGTACCGCTGCGCTGTGGTTGCTGGCACGCGGCGGCAGTTTTGATACGGTGAATTGCCGTTTTGACATCATCGCCATCACCGGACGCGAACTGGTGTGGCTGGCCGATGCCTTTCGTGCGGATGGATAGAACCAGGTGGTCTTGTGCAGGACAGAATTAAAGCGTGTTTTACCGAAAGTATTCAGACGCAAATCGCCGCAGCCGAAGCGCTGCCAGATGCGATTTCCCGCGCCGCGATGACGCTGGTGCAGTCACTGCTGAACGGCAACAAAATCCTCAGCTGCGGTAACGGCGCCTCGGCGGCTAACGCCCAGCATTTTGCCGCCAGCATGATTAACCGTTTTGAGACTGAGCGTCCCAGCCTGCCGGCGCTGGCGCTGAGTGCGGACAATGTGATGCTGACGGCAATCGGTAACGACCGTCTGCACGACGAAATTTATGCCAAGCAGGTTCGTGCGCTTGGACAGGCCGGCGATGTTCTGCTGGCCATCTCCACCCGTGGCAACACCCGCGATATTGTTAAAGCGGTGGAAGCTGCGGTTACCCGCGATATGACTATCGTCGCGCTGACCGGCCATGACGGCGGTGAGCTGGCGGGCCTGCTCGGTCCGCACGATGTGGAAATTCGCATTCCGTCACATCGCAGCGCACGCATTCAGGAGATGCATATGCTGACGCTGAACTGCCTGTGCGATTTGATTGATAACACCTTGTTCCCACACCAGGAATGACTGAAGGAGCTCAAATGAAAGCATTGAACGCTATCGCCATTCTGTTAACCGCCATGCTGCTGCAGGGCTGCGTGGCGGTTGTCGCCGGCGGCGCTGCGGTCGCCACCAAAACCGCCACCGACCCGCGTACCGTGGGCACGCAGGTTGATGACGGCACGCTGGAGCTGCGCGTCACTAACGCGCTGGCAAAAGATGAGCAGATCAAAAATCAGGCGCGCGTGGTCGTGACCGCGTATCAGGGCAAAGTACTGCTGACCGGTCAGGCACCGTCAGCCGATCTCGCCAGCCGGGCGAAACAGATCGCCATGGGCGTTGATGGCGCGACTGAGGTGTATAACGAGATTCGCACCGGGCAGAAAGTGAGCCTCGGCACGTCTTCATCAGATACGTGGATCACCACCAAAATCCGCTCGCAGCTGCTGGGCAGCGATCAGGTGAAATCGTCCAACGTGAAAGTCACCACTGAGAACGGGGAAGTGTTCCTGCTGGGTCTGGTAACGCAGGAAGAAGCGAAGGCAGCAGCGGATATCGCCAGCCGTGTCAGCGGTGTGAAGCACGTCACCACCGCCTTTACCATTCTGAAATAATGCCACAGGCGGCCAGCAGGGCCGCCTTTTTTACACCGGAATATCAATCACCAGCGCACGCAGCGGCGTTTCCGCCTGCAGCGTAATCTGCGCCTCTTCACTGACAAACGCCCCATCGCCACAGCGCAGCTGCTCCTGATGCGCACTGCTGGCCCGTACCTCAAGCGCACCGTGAATCGACTGCAAATAGGCGCGCGGTCCATGCAGCGCCAGACTGTACTGCTCGCCCGGTGCCAGCGTGACCTGATGTACCCACACCTGCTGGCGCAGCTGCAAACTGCCGTCCGCGCCATCCGGTGACGCAATCAGCACATGGGTTTGCTGCGGCAGCGCGCGTTTTTGCAGCAGCGGATTTTCCCGTTCCGGACAGGCGGCCAGCCATAGCTGCATGCGCGTCAGTGGGCGATCCTTGCTGATATTGTGTTCGCTGTAATTGACGCCCTGGCGGGCCGACAGCAGCATCGCTTCGCCCTCGCGCGCCACCAGGTGATTGCCTTCGCTGTCGCGGTATTCGGCTTCACCCTGCAGCACCAGGTTGAGCACATCCACCTGCGGATAGGTGCGCGGCTGAAATGCCGCACCGGGTGCCAGCACTTCCTGATTCAGCACGCGCAGCGAGGCGTAGCCCATCAGCTGGGGATCAAAATAGTGGCCAAATGAGAAGCTATAGCGCGCCTGCAACCAACCGAAATCGGCCTGGCCACATGCGGACGCGCAGCGGGTTGTCATCATGCTTTACCTCCGACGCACTGCGGTGAGAATCCACCACAGGCTTTATACGTCAATGGTAAAAGGCTGGACGCCGGATTGTTAGCCAGTTAATCTGCCTGGCATATTCAAATTTACTGACAGAGAGTCGGCATGGCTAAAGAGCGCGCGTTAACCCTGGAAGCTTTACGTGTGATGGATGCTATTGACCGTCGCGGCAGCTTCGCCGCGGCGGCCGACGAGCTGGGACGCGTGCCATCGGCGCTGAGCTACACCATGCAGAAGCTGGAAGAGGAGCTGGATGTGGTGCTGTTTGACCGCTCCGGCCATCGCACCAAATTCACCAACGTCGGGCGAATGCTGCTGGAACGCGGCCGCGTGCTGCTGGAAGCCGCCGATAAACTCACCACCGATGCCGAAGCGCTGGCGCGCGGCTGGGAAACCCATCTGACCATCGTGGCCGAAGCGCTGATCCCGACCGAGCTGCTGTTCCCGCTGGTAGAGAAGCTGGCCGAGAAAGCCAATACGCAGATTTCGCTGGTCACTGAAGTGCTGGCGGGCGCGTGGGAGCGACTGGAGCAGGGCCGCGCCGACATCGTGATCGCGCCGGATTTGCATTTTCGCGCCTCCACCGAAATCAACACGCGCAAGCTGTACAGCATTATGAGCGTGTATGTTGCCAGTCCGGATCACCCGATTCATCAGGAAGCGGAGCCGCTGTCCGAGGTCACGCGCGTTAAGTATCGCGGCATCGCTGTGGCGGACACCGCGCGCGAACGTCCGGTATTGACGGTGCAGCTGCTGGACAAACAGCAGCGCCTGACGGTAAGCAGCATGGATGATAAACGCCGCGCGCTGCTGGCCGGTCTGGGCGTAGCGACCATGCCCTATCCGATGGTAGAGAAAGATATCGCCGAAGGCCGCCTGCGCGTCGTCAGCGCCGAGTACACCCGTGAGGTGGATATTATTATGGCGTGGCGCCGCGATAGCATGGGTGAAGCCAAAGCCTGGTGCCTGCGTGAGATTCCGAAACTGCTGGCGAAACGCGGCTGATTTCGGGGCTGGCGGCCTTTCGCCCTCACCCCAGCCCTCTCCCGCACGCGGGAGAGGGAGCCGTCCGGCATGGTTTGAGGGCCAGAATTCAGTCAATCCACCGGGCGCTGAGGATCAGCGCCTGAACTTACTCACCGCTGGATCGGTCCCCTCGCCCGCTTGCGGGAGAGGGTTAGGGTGAGGGACAAACCGCACCCATCCCCCATCACAACCGGCTCAGACAATCCATCGCCACCGCTTTAAAGCTGACGAAATCAGCGCAGTCGCGCAGTCTTGTCACCGCTCTTTCGCGCAGGAAGGTGACAAACAGATCGTAAATCGCCATCGCCTCCTCGTATTCACTCTTACTGATCGCCAGCAGAAAAATTACCGAAGCCGTCTCATCGCCCCAGCTCACGCCGTGCGGTGCCAGCACGGTATAAACCACGGTTTTTTTAGCCAGTAATCCCAGCGAGTGTGGCAGCGCAATCCCTTCGCCCAGCATGGTACTGACAATCGCTTCACGCTCTTCAACCGAAGGATAAAAATCAGCATCGACATAGCCCTCCGCCTCAAGCCGATCGCACAGCAGGCGGAACAGCGCCGACTGGCTCATTGGCCGGTCGAGCACCATGAAATGCTGCGCGTCGAAGTACTTCTCCAGCATGTAAGGCCGGGTGCGGTCCACCAGCACCAGCTTGCCGAGCTGTTCCAGCTGAAACTCCGTAGGGAACGGCGACATCATCACTACCGGCTTGTTCTTCTCGCTGAGCCGCGCGGTTGAAATAACAAAATCTTCATCAATGTGTGCACGCACTTCGTAATCGCGCTGCGACAGCCGCGCCGTCACCACCAGCTGCGGGTATTTGCGCAGCAGCAGCGCCTCGATCATGCGCAGCGTGGAGTTGCCGCTGTCGCAAACCAGCAACACCTGCGGGTGTCGCTGATAGCCGACATCGTAATGTCGCTCCAGCCCGACGCCGATGTGCAGCACCAGAAAGCCAATCTCGTTTTCGCTGATGGTATACGGCGTGTATTTGCCCCAGCTGGTGACGGCCGCCAGCGTTACATCGTAGGCCATCGGATAGTGCTGCTTGATGTTACTCAGCAGCGGATTGGGGATGTGGATCTGATAGCGCACGCGGGTGATCATGGTTTTGATGTGCGTGAGCAGATCGGCGCGCAGCTGCTCATCCTGCTGCAGCCGGTAGTTGTAATGGGTGTTGATGTAGTTAAGCAGGTAATCCACCAGCGCATCCGCGTCATCGGCGTTGATGGTGCTGGGGGCCAGCGCCTGAATCTGCCGCGCCGCAATATTAACGCGCAGCCAGTTCTCTTCGGCCTGCGAGATGCCTTTGCCCACCAGCGGACGCATCAGATTAACCAGATCGTGCGCCGCCTCGCGTATCTCCTCGCCGACATCCTCCGCGCCGGGATCGCTGAGCGGGAAGCCTTCGCTGATGCGACGCACCGCCACCGCGCAGTAAATCAGCAGATAGCGCTCGCCTTCATCGCTCAGCCGGATGGCATGCTGCGTGAAACACTGCGCCAGCAGCGGCTGCAGCTGCGCCAGCATGCCGCTGTGCAGCGCCTCGACCGTCAGCAGCGGGCTGTCCGGCGTCTGCTGGTCGATTTGCCACAGCAGATCGGTCAGGCAGGTGCGAATCGCCGCCTCGCTGCCAAACAGTTTCATACCGTAGCGCGGCTTGGTTTCGATGTTGAGATGATAGCGGCCCAGCCACTCGCGCACTTCCGCCATGTCGCTCTGCAGCGTGGCGCGGCTGACGAACCACTCTTCCGACAGATCTTCCAGCTTGAGCGAATACGCGGCGGTGAGAAAGCGGCTCAGCAAATAGCGCACCCGATCCTGCGAGGTGCGCGGCACCCGCAGCGGTGCCGCACTCTCCTGCTGCAGGCGGCCGAAGCGCACCGCGTCGTCGATTTTTAGCTGATAGCCCGCGCCGCGCGCCAGCACGAACTGAGCGCCGTGCTGTTCCAGCAGCGCATTGAGCGCGGTGATGTCGGTGCGCACCGTGCGCGTTGAAACGGAAAAACGCCGCGCCAGCTCATCCTGTGGCAGCGTTTCGCTTTGCAGCGCCGCGAAGAGTTGAGCTAAACGCTGATTGGGAAATCTCACGGAGCCTCACCTGTTACTCATTTGTTACAGCAGTTTCTTGCACGTTGCCAGAAGCTGACGCACATCGTCAATGCGCGTGTCGCCGCTGGCGCTATCAATAATCGAGCTGTAAACGTGCGGGATGACTTTACTGACCCCGGCCTCCAGAGCAATCCGCACAATCTCTTCGAAATTACTGAGATCGATACCGCCGGTCGGCTCCAGCCAGAAATCATGGCGCGCACAGGCGTCCGCCACCGCGCGATACTCCTCCACCGCTTTCAGGCCGCCCATCGGGAAATACTTCACCGAACTGCCGCCCATATCCTGCAGCATGGCAATCGCCGTGGCGATCGGCACAATACCGTCCGCCGCCTGCGAACTGCGCGGACCGGTGGAGATTTTCACCTTGCCCGGCGTGCCGGTTGGTGAAACCAGACCGTTCACGATAGTGTGTGACTGTCCGAGCAGCGCGCGGCTGGTGGCCACGCCGGTAAAGACCTGATTAACGTGCTGCGGCTGCAGTTCTGCCGAGATTTCACTGACCATCGCCGACTGATTCGGGTCGCCCGCGCCCAGCCCGACCGACAGCGCATTATCAATCAGCGCCGCGTACTCGCGCATATCGGCAATCGCGGCCTCATTCGAGGCGTAGTTTTTCGACAAAACGCCGACCAGCACATGCCCTTCTGCCGCCTGCCAGATCGCCTGCGCATTCTGCTTTGAACCGGCCAGCACGTTGAGGCACAGACGGTCCTGATAGAAATTGGGGTTGAGATTCATGCGCGTTTTCCTCCGCTGAGCAGCGCCTGGATGCGGCTAAAGATGATGTGCAGCTGTTCCGCGCTGACGCTGCGCACATCCGCTTCGATAATGCCTTCGTTGGCTTTATAGCCGCGGAAATAGATGGCGATGTCGCCGTTTTTCAGCGCCTGCACCAGCTCGCCGGTCGGCCAGCCCGTCACCGCTTCATCAAATTTGATCTCAGCGCGGGCGATATCACGACCAGCGGCATCCCACACCACGCGCGCGCTGACGCCGTTCAGCGTGTTGAGGTTATCGATAAAGGGCGTCATCTTCGCCACCATGTCAGCGCCGCTGGTTTTGCTCTGCAGCAGGTAGTTTTCAATCGCCTGAGTCAGACCGAGAATGCCCTCTTTGCCGACTTTCATCGCGCGGCCAATGCCGTTGCTCTGGCGTTTCACCCACTCGACGTACTGGCTGCGGCCAATCACCAGGCCGCTGGTTGGCCCTTCGATGGCTTTGGCACCGCTGTAGATCACCAGGTCGGCCCCCATCTGGTAATAGCACTGCAAATCCTCTTCGGCCGCCGCATCGACAATCAGCGGAATACCGTGTTTGCGCGCGACCACCGCCGCCTGTTCGACGCTGAGATGGCTTTTCTGCACACAGTGATGCGACTTGACGTACAGCAGCGCCGCGGTGGTCGGCGTGATGGCCGCCGCCAGCTGTTCTGGCGAGCACTCATTACTGTAGCCGGCCTCAATCAGGCGTCCGCCGCCCAGCGCCACCATGCTGCCCACTGGCGCGCCGTAGTTCACGTTATGGCCTTTCGGCACCACGATGTCGTGCGGCACGCTGAGCGGCGCGGCGTGCAGGTTATCCAGCAGCCAGTCGTTATCTTTGACGATCACCGCCGCTACGCACTGGGCAATACCGGCCGAGGCGCAGGACACCACCACCGCGTTTTCGACTTCCAGCAGGCGCGCGATGTAAGCACCGGTTTTGTTGACCAGATCTTTGATCTCAAAGTAGTGATTGAGGCCGTAGCTGACGGTATCCACCACGTCGGCGGACGGCGTCGACACGCCGAGAATGGTCATACGGCCGGAGGCGTTGATCACCTGTTTCAGGTCATATTTCTCATAAATCGAAGACATGATGCGCTTTCCCTTCCTCAGTCAGATGCCACTGGCCCGCGATCACCACGGCCAGCGGCAGCAAATGTTGCTCACCCGTGACCCGTTCGCCTTCAGCATCGACGAACGGGCGGGCTTCCTCTTTGACGGTAAAAATGGTCAGATCGGCGTCATAACCGGCGGTCAGATGACCTTTACCGGCCAGACGCAGACCCGCTGCGGCATTAACGGTGACGCAGGCGATCACCTGCGGCAGCGTCATGCCGATGGAGAAAAATTTCGACATCACGTGCGCCAGGCTGTGCACCGGGCCGTTGATGCGGTTGCGACAATAGATATCGGAGCTGATGGTGTCCGGCAGAATGCCCTGGGCAATCGCCTCGCGCGCCACCGCAAAACTGAAGCTGGCGCTGCCGTGGCCGATATCCAGCTTCACGCCGCGCGCGATCGCCTGCTTAACCGCCGCTTTCAGCTCGCCCTGCGGTGACAGAATGCGGTTCGGCTTGCCGTTGAAGCAGTGAGTGATAATGTCGCCGGAAGTGAGCAGCGCGGCGATCTCTTCCAGCACCGGCGGGTTGTTACCGATGTGCACCATCAGCGGCAGATTGCCCGCCGCCTGCTGAATGGCTTTGGCGCGCACCAGCGGCTGAATGCCGTTGTCGCCGACCACGCTGCTGCTCATGCGTGCCTTCAGGCCGACAATAAAGTCCGGGCGACGCTGTACCGCCTGCACCACCGCTTCGCCGTCGATCTGCGCCATATCGGCCAGTTCGTTCTGCGTGACGATGCCGGTGCGCGAGATGTTGATCAGCGCGCGCACTTCGGTCTTCGCGCTGCGCGTCAGCTGATAAAAGTCGTCGATGTGATCGGCACCGGTGCTGCCCGCATCCACCACGGTGGTGACCCCCTGCGCCACGCCAATCGCGTCGGCTTCGTCGTGGTAAATCGGTGATTTGGGATAGCAGTGTACGTGGCTGTCAATCCAGCCCGCGCTGACGTAGTAGCGGCCGCCGAGATCGCGCTCCTGTTGCGCTGCGCCGTCCACCTTACCGACCGCCGCGATTTTGCCGGCGCGAATCGCGATATCCACCAGCTGTTCATCACACAGACGCGCGCGGCGCAGAATCAGATCAAACATAAAACCCCCATTTACAGAGCGCACATGCCGTAGCGGCGCAATTTATTGCGCGATAAATCGCGCCGCTACGGGATTGTGCAGCCATTTAGCGCTTACAGCGAAACCGGGAAGATAGCGCCAAGCACCATGGCACCGAGAATGGCGCCGCCGGTAATCGGCTTGTTCCACAGGTAAAACAGCAGCGCACCGACCAGCGAACCGAGGCCGATCGGAATCGACGCCGCCATGGCAGACAGAATAATCAGTGGACCAAGGAAGCGACCCGAGGCATTACCGGCTCCCATCATTACGTCCGCGCCGTAGGTGGAATCGCTCTGGTTGATGGTGAATTTGCGCGCGAGGATAATCACGTAGCCAATCGCCACGCCAATCACCAGCCCGGTTGCCAGCGAGGCGGCAAAGTTCGCCACCGGAAACACGATACCGGCTCCCAGCAGCAGCGCTGGCACACCGAGGCCGACGCCGGTCTGAATCGCGCCGCCGATATCCAGAATCCCTACCAGCGAGCCTTCAATGATGCGCGCAAACAGGAAGCTGGCACCAAACGCCGCCACCGCGCCGTACACGCCGGTTTCCATGCCGGAGCGCAGCATCGAAACGAATGCCACTTCGTTAAAAGCACCGATGCCGTACAGGTAGTACATGTGCGTCCCGGCGAATACGCCGGAGGAGAGCAGGCCGACAAACAGCGGGAAAGACCAGTCGGCGTACCAGAACCCTTTGTTTTCGTTCTCGTTCATGCTGAAGGCTCCTTATTTGCCGCTCAGGCTGTTGTGGATCATGTCGAGCCAGCCAGGGATGCCGAGCTGGAAGGATTGCAGCAGTTTCACATCGAAGCCACGGAAGAAGCCGCTCAGCACAAACAGCAGGACAATCGCAGCCATCATCACTTTGGTGACTTTGTTCCAGCCGCTCTCTTCCACGCCTTTACCGATCAGAATGCCCAGCACCAGACCCGGCACGGCGTTACCCATGATCAACTGCGCCAGACCACCAAAAATGGTTGCCCAGAAGCCCGATTTCTTACCGGCATCTATCGCCGCCAGCCAGAAGATCACCGGCATCACCGTGTTCACCAGCAGATTCGCCGCCGGCACCAGCACTTTTACCGCAGTCACCTGCAGCGCAGCCGGTACGGCAGAAGCGGTACTGTTCAGGAAGGCCACCACGATCATGCCGATGATGCCGCAGGCAATCGCCATGCGTTTCGGGTTATGCAGCGTTTCCGCGACGTTGCGGTTCTTTACCATCAGTGCGGCCGCGCCCCAGTTCGGCAGAATGCGGTGATCCACATCCTGCGTGAAGGAGCCCGCGGCAACGGAGGATGCCCAGGCGTTAAAGAAGAAGCCGAGACCAAAGGAGAAGTGCGAAGCCGGATCGCCCTCGCAGGAGTTGAGCTCGCCCAGCGTACGGAAGGCACCCATGCCCTGCGTGACAGGCGCGTGGAACATGCGCGCCGCGCCCGCTCCAACGCCCACGCCGACTAATCCACCTATGATCAACGACTTAAACAAAATGATTAAAAACATAATGTTACCCTTGTTGTCGTTATTCTTACGTTGCTGTGAAGGTCACGCTCTCGGTGTCGATCACAGTGACGCTGACGGTAATTTCCAGCTCCACGCTGTAATTCCGCCGTTCACGCGCGAGGAAGAAGAACAGAAATTTCTCCTTCCGCACGCTCTCCTGCGCGCGCAGCACCCGCACATCGAGCGGTTCAATGCGCAACAGAATTTTCTGGCTGGTGCGCAGCACCTGCTGCTGCACCTTGCTGAGCGCATCGGCGAAGGCTTTTGCTTTGCTGTCGCCTTTGCCCTGCACCGTGACCTGCGTCTCATACTGTTGTTTCATGCTTAGCTGCCGTGTTTTTTATTCCAGGCCTGAACCAGACGCTCACCCAGCTCTTCTTTATCCATGAAGCCAAAACCGAGCACGGTGGCGCCTTCGTTGATGGCGGTTACCCCTTCGTCAACCGAACGCATGCCGTGTTTGGCTTTGTAGCCGTACTTGTTCTGCGCGGTGATGGCACCGGCGCCGCCGCTGCCGCAGAAGGAGATGCCGAAATCAGCGTTTTCCGCTTTCATCACGTCGCCCAGTTTCATATCCGCCGCCACGCCCGGCACCACTACTGCCCGGCCGCCGGCTTTTTCCACGCCAGCTGCCACTTTCTGCCCTTTACCCAGACGATCGCCAATCACTACCGTTACCATATTCCGTTCCTCTCTCAATTCATGCTTCGTTCGATTTCGCCACTTCGATATGCACCGACAGCAGCCAGGCTTCTTCGACAGGCAAATTGCCAAACAGATCCACCACCTGCTGCGCCAGCGCCATGGTCTCAGGCGAGATGTCCTCAAACAGTTCGGCTTCGACGTCCGGTAGCGCCTCTCCGGTGAGAGAGCGAGCCGCCATGGCGCGGACATGTGAGGCCAGCATTTGCTGTTGCACCGCATTGGCTGCAATGTGGTGCGCGGCATACAGCGCCGCGATTTGATTCATCACCTTATCCGCCAGCGCCTGGATTGCCTCCGGCGTGCTCGGTTTCAGCGGGACAGCATCACTCCTCACCTTGTTACTCCTGTTTACAGCGGACAATGTCAGATAATTCGCGTTGAGAAGAAATTACGCTGTCCGCCTGGCGGTGTGGAGACGCAACATTTCCACCTCAAAGTGGAAATCCCACGGGCGACTGTGCGCCAGATCGCACGATGCACGAACTATGCGAGATTGCTCACGAAATGCGTGAAATGAGGTAAAAAGCGGGATAAAAACGGTGGAATGACGCGAAGCCGCGGCAGGAATAAGGCCAGCCTGCAGGCTGGCCCGGTTTATCAGCGGAATTTCTTATGGTTGGCGTTACGGATATCTTCCAGTTTCTTCGCTTCGGTTTTCGCCTCGTCCAGCTTGTTGGCCTGCGCCAGCTGGTCGACAACGTCGATCTGGGCAATCAGTGAGTCCAGACCGGCGTGGTAATCCTTAATCTGTGCGCTGTCAGCGCCCTGACCTTCCAGTTTTTCCGGCGTGGATTTTTTTGCATCCTGCGCAGCGGCACGCATCTTGCCCAGTGCAGCGTGCATTTCCTGCGCGTCAGAGGTTTTCTTAACGACACTCAGCCCGTCTTTCAGGGTATCCATATCCTGCTCCAGGTCAGCCGCGAACAGGCTGGCTGAAGAGAACAGCAACGACAAAGACAACATAGCAATCACATGCTTACGCATAACGTTTTCCTTTAATTATTATCAGGCGAAAAAAAAGCAGCCGCTGTGGGCTGCTTTCATCAAGCGATGTCTTTATTGTCCGGCGATTTTCATCTCCGGCAGCAGCACCGATCCGCATTGTATATTGCTGCGCGTTTCAATGTCGTTACCGACCGTTACCATATTGAGCCACATATCTTTGAGGTTACCCGCAATTGTGATCTCGCTCACAGGGTATTGAATTTCACCGTTTTCAACCCAGAAGCCAGCCGCACCGCGTGAGTAGTCGCCGGTCATGGCGCTGACGCTGGAACCCATCATCTCGGTAACGATCAAACCGCGCCCCATCTGCTTCACCAGATCGTCAAAGCTGTGGCCCTGACCGGCGATGCGCCAGTTATGAATGCCGCCCGCGTGGCCGGTGCTTTGCAGGCCAAGCTTACGCGCCGAATAGCTGGTCAGCAGCCAGTTCTGCAGCACGCCATCTTTCACGATTTCGCGCGCTTCGGTGCGTACGCCTTCGCTGTCGAACGGCGTCGACGCCAGCCCTTTCAGCAGGTGCGGCTTCTCTTCAATCGTCAGCCACGACGGCAGAATCTGCTGGCCCAGCGCGTCGAGCAGGAAGGTGGATTTACGGTAAACGCTGCTGCCGCTGATCATGCCCACCAGATGGCCGAACAGGCCGGTGGCCACTTCCGGCGCAAACAGCACCGGCGCTTTCATGGTCGGCAGCTTACGTGGCGAAAGACGTGCCAGCACGCGGCGCGCGCACTCCGCGCCCACCCAGTCGGCGCTTTGCAGATCGCCCATCGCGCGGCCAATGGTGTAGGCGTAGTCGCGCTCCATGTCACCATTGTGCTCGGCAATGACGCAGCTCGACAGCGAATGCCGGCTCGAGCAGTAGCTCTGCAGCATGCCGTGGCTGTTACCAAAGACTTTGATGCCGACGTGGCTGTTAAAGCTGCCACCCTCGGTATTGGTGATGCGTTTATCAGCCTGCAGCGCGGCCTGCTCGGCCTGCGCGGCCAGCTCAATGGCGCGATCGGCGTCGATCTCCCACGGGTGATAGAGATCGAGATCCGGCGCCTCAAACGCCAGCAGATCGCGCTCGGCCGGCGCAGCACAGGGATCGGGCGAGGTGTAGCGCGCGATATCGATCGCCGCCTGCACGGTGCGTTTAATCGCTTCCGGGCTGAGATCGGTCGAGGAAGCACTGCCTTTGCGGTTTTGGTGATAGACGGTGATGCCAAGCGCGCCATCGCTGTTGAATTCGACGTTTTCCACTTCGCCGTAGCGGGTACTGACACCGATTCCGGTGGTTTTGGTGACCGCCACTTCTGCTCCGTCGGTGCTGGCTTGCGCCAGTTCCAGCGCCTGCGCGACAGCCTGTTCCAACACTTTACGTTGTTCTGCAACCTGAGTAGATACGTTCATCGACCTGCCGTCTAATCTTAAGTATGAATTTATTGAGTCTATCAGACTCAGAGAACAATTTCGCAGTCGCCCGATAAACTGGTAGGATTAGCCTCTTTTTTTAGGGAGCCAACAGATGACGAAGCAGCCCGAAGACTGGCTCGACGATGTGCCGGATAATCAGGAAGAAGAAGACGAAGAGATTATCTGGGTCAGTAAAAGTGAAATTAAACGCGACGCCGAGGAGCTGAAACGCCTGGGCGCCGAGTTAGTGGATTTAGGGAAAAACTCCCTGGATAAGATCCCGCTTGATGAACAGCTGCGTGACGCCATTGAACTGGCGCAGCGCATTAAGAAGGAAGGCCGCCGCCGCCAGCTGCAGCTGATTGGTAAAATGCTGCGTCAGCGCGACGAAGAACCAATCCGCCTGGCACTGGATAAGCTGAAGAACCGCCACAACCAGCAGGTTGCACTTTTCCATAAGCTGGAGCAGCTGCGCGATCGGCTGATCGAGCAGGGTGATGACGCGGTGGCGGAAGTGCTGAATCTCTATCCGCACGCTGACCGTCAGCAGCTGCGCAGTATGATCCGCAACGCGCAGAAAGAGAAAGCCGCCAGTAAGCCGCCAAAAGCCGCCCGCCAGATTTTCCAGTACCTGCGCGAGCTGGCTGAAGCGTAAGTCCACTGCGGACGGTTGCCCCGCCCTCACCCTAACCCTCTCCCGCAAGCGGGAGAGGGGATATAAAGCGCAGTGCTGAGGTAGTTGAAGCGCAGTGTTGGGGTAGCTAAAGCATTGTGCTGAGGTAGCGGAGGACGAGCGCTGAATGTGACGTCCGAACCGGACGGCCCCTTCTCCCGCTTGCGGGAGAAGGCTGGGATGAGGGCAGATCGCCTCTCGGACCAGGGCCGGCCTGAACCGGCCACGCATTACTTACCTAACCGCTCCAGCAGTTTCTGATGAATCCCGCCAAAGCCGCCGTTGCTCATCACCAGAATCGAATCACCCGGCTGCGCCGCTTTAGCCACCATCTCCACCAGCGTATCAATGTCCGCGCTCCAGTGCGCCGGCTGAATGCAGGCTTCCGCAACGTCGGCGACCTGCCACGGAATGTGGTGCGGCTGGAACAGGAATACCTCATCGGCACGCCCTAACGAAGGGGCCAGTTCGTTCTTGCTCACGCCCATCTTCATGGTATTAGAGCGCGGCTCAAGCACCGCCAGAATGCGTGCGGTGCCGCCGACTTTACTGCGCAGCGCCGCCAGCGTAGCGAGAATCGCCGTTGGGTGATGGGCAAAATCGTCATACACCTTAATCGCGTTCACTTCGCCGCGTAGCTCAAGGCGACGACGCGCGTTAATGAAGCTGTTCAGCGCCTCACCGGCATCGCACGGCTTCACGCCAACATGACGTGCGGCGGCAATCGCCATCAGGCCGTTGTGCATGTTGTGTTCGCCGACCAGCGCCCAGTTCACTTCCGCCACTCTCTCACCGTCGAGCCACGCTTCCCAGCGCGAGGCATCCGGCACCAGCTTCTTCGCCTGCCAGCGACCGTTATCGCCCACGCTCTCCTGCTCGCTCCAGCAGCCCATCGCCATCACCTGCTTAATGTTGTGATCGTGTTCCGGCAGCAGGATCTTGCCCTGACCCGGCACGATGCGCACCAGATGGTGGAACTGCTTCTGGATCGCCCGCAGATCGTCGAAGATGTCGGCATGATCGAACTCAAGATTGTTGAGGATCAGGGTGCGCGGGCAGTAATGTACAAACTTGGAACGCTTGTCGAAAAACGCGCAGTCGTACTCATCCGCCTCAATGACGAAGAATGGACTTTTTCCTAATTTTGCCGATACGTCGAAGTTACCCGGCACCCCACCAATAATAAAGCCCGGTTCCAGGCCGCAGGCCTCGAGAATCCACGCTGCCATGCCGGCTGTAGTGGTTTTGCCATGGGTACCGGCCACCGCCAGCACCCAGCGATCGCGCAGCACGAACTCGTGCAGCCATTGCGGTCCGGAGAGGTAAGGAATGTTGCGTTCCAGCACCGCTTCCACACACGGGTTGCCGCGCGTCATGGCGTTGCCGATGATCACCAGGTCCGGTGCCGGGTCCAGCTGCGAGGCGTCGTAACCTTCTGTTAATTCAATGCCTTGCTGTTGCAGCAGCGTGCTCATCGGCGGATAGACATTGGCATCTGAACCGGTCACTTCGTGTCCGAGCGAGCGGGCCAGCATCGCCAGTCCGCCCATAAAAGTGCCACAAATCCCAAGGATGTGAATGCGCATAAAAAGATCCATTACTCAAAAGTTCGGCGCACAGTGTAACGCCGAGTCCGGAGGGAAGAAACGGATTAGGACTATGGTTTTTGAAGTTCAATCGGCTAAACTGCGTACGCATACGTTGGTAGCTTGTTACAGCTGCTGCCACTCCATCGTAGATTCAGGGAATGTGTTATGAAAACGTTAGGCGAATTCATCGTCGAGAAGCAACACGACTTTCCTCACGCCACAGGTGAACTGACGGCGCTGATTTCCTCCATCAAGCTGGGCGCAAAAATCATCCACCGCGACATCAACAAAGCGGGTCTGGTGGATATTCTTGGTGCCAGCGGCGTAGAGAACGTGCAGGGTGAGCAGCAGATGAAGCTGGATCTGTTCGCTAACGAAAAGCTGAAAGCGGCACTGAAGGCGCGCGGTGTGGTCGCGGGGATTGCTTCCGAAGAAGAAGATGAGTTTGTCATCTTTGAAGGTTCGGAGAACGGTAAGTACGTAGTATTGATGGACCCGCTGGATGGTTCCTCGAACATCGACGTTAACGTTTCCGTCGGCACCATTTTCTCGATTTATCATCGTATTAGTGAGCCAGGCACGCCAATCACTGAAGCCGATTTCATGCAACCGGGCCACAAGCAGGTTGCCGCAGGTTACGTGGTGTACGGTTCCTCAACCATGATGGTGTACACCACCGGCGTGGGCGTTCATGCCTTCACTTACGATCCGTCGCTCGGTGTGTTCTGCCTGAGCCACGAACGCATGACCTTCCCGGAAAAAGGCTACACCTACTCAATCAACGAAGGGAACTACATCCGCTTCCCGCAGGGCGTGAAAAAGTATCTGAAGTTCTGCCAGGAAGAAGATGTTTCAACGAAGCGCCCTTACACCTCGCGCTACATCGGTTCGCTGGTGGCGGATTTCCACCGTAACCTGCTGAAAGGCGGCATTTATCTCTATCCCAGCACCGCCAGCCACCCGAAAGGCAAGCTGCGCCTGCTGTATGAGTGCAACCCGATGGCCTTCCTCGCCGAACAGGCAGGCGGTAAAGCCAGCGACGGTAAAAACCGTATCCTCGATATTCAGCCGGAAACGCTGCACCAGCGCTGCCCGTTCTTCTGCGGTAATGATGCGATGGTCGACGACGTTGAACGCTTTATGCGTGAGTTCCCGGACGAACATCAGGCGTAAGTAAGCGGGCATTTAAAATGCCTGCATGTGATGCCTGCCAGTAAATGATTTTCGGTCGCCATTAATGGCGACCCTACAGGTTGATGGCACGGTTTATGTTGGGTGCGCATTTATGCGCACCGCGTAAATTACCGCGTTATCTTCTCCCGCGTCGCCATCCATCAGGGCGAACGCAGGCAACGTTACCGGTCATCCCTGACCCCGCCCTGATTATGCTGTCGCCACGCGGAACTGTGCCATAGATGCCTGCAACTGCTGCGACTGCGCTTCCAGCGACTGCGTAGCGGCACTGGCCTGCTCCACCAGCGCGGCGTTTTGCTGCGCGGCTTCATCCATCTGCGTCACCGCCTGATTGACCTGCTCAATGCCGCGGCTCTGCTCTTCCGAGGCGATGGAGATCTCTTTCATTAGCGCGGTCACCCGCATCACTTCACTGGAGATCTCATCCATGGTTTCGCCGGCGCGCGTGGCCATGTCGCTGCCCTCTTTGACCCGCGTCTGTGATTCGCTGATCAACTCACGAATCTCTTTGGCGGCGCTGGCGCTGCGCCCGGCCAGGGTGCGCACTTCGTTGGCAACCACGGCAAAACCGCGCCCCTGCTCACCGGCACGCGCCGCTTCCACCGAGGCGTTGAGCGCCAGGATGTTGGTCTGGAACGCAATGCCGTCGATCACGCTGAGAATATCGGCGATTCGATCGGAACTGTGGGTGATCTCACGCATCTTCTCCATCACGTAGCACACCACTTCCGCGCCGCGGTCGGCGGTATCGGACACGCTACTGGCCAGCTGATTGGCCTGCTGCGCGTTACTGGCGTTAAGCCGGACGGTAGCCGTGAGCTGCTCCATGCTGGCGGCAGTCTGCTCCAGCGAGGCCGCCGACTCTTCCGTGCGCTGCGACAGATGCACCGTGCCCGCGGACAGCTCGCGGCTGCCGACGTCAATCTGCAGGCTGGCTTCACGCACCTGGCTGACCGAGTTGCGCAGCGCCAGCTGCATTCCCGTCAGCGCCTGGTTCAGACGGCCGATTTCGTTATTGGCCGCTGCCGGCAGCGGCTGCGACAGATCGCCGGCTGCAATCTGCTCCAGATGCTGGATCGCCCCGTCCAGCGGACGCAATAGCGCGCGGCGCAGCAGCAGCCAGGCCAGTGCAATCAGCAACAGAGTCAGCGCGACGGCGACGCCAATCATGATCTTCATCTGCAGTTCATTTTGCGCCGCTGCCGCCAGACGTGCGGCAGAGACCTCGTCGGCATACAGGCTGAAGTCGTTCACTGCCTTGGAATAGTTAGCCGCCAGCTGCGACAGGTTGCCCTCCAGCACCTGGTAATACTCATCGGTATACTGCTTTTGCAGCGCATCCATCATGGGTGCCATGGCACCTTTCTGATACGCGCTGAACGCGGCCGCGACCGCATCAGCGAGGCTTTTGCCCTGCGCGGTGACGGTACCGGCATCAATAAACGCGGCCAGATGGCGTTGCGAGCTGGCGACATCCGCCTGCGCCTGTTTGGTAACGGTCGCGCCCTCGTCCAGCAGGCCGATTTCGATTTTGCGTACCGCCAGCGCGGCGCTGGCGCGGGCACGCATCAGATCGGCGTTGCTCTGATACAGGCTGTTAAGTTCAATGCCCTGAATACGGTTGATGGCGTCAAGTGACTGGTTGCCGGAATTGATGGCGTAGATGCCCATACCGCTCACTGCCAGCAGCAGCAGCGTCATAAAGGCCAGAAGAGAGAGTAAAGCCGTGCGTATAGATAGCTGTGTGATCATGATAATTCCCGTGCGCTTTAAAAAAGGGAGAATCCAGTAGCCCTAAAACGGAGAGATTATCGGCAGTGACCGGGGGAAACTTTATCCTTCATTGATGGTCAACCTGATTACGATCATCTACGCTTCAGATTTCCTGAAGTTCGTAGCGCTAAAAGCAAGGAATGTAACGATGAAAAAATGGCTTCCGCTCGCCTGTCTGTTCGCGTCCAGCGTAGCAATGGCACAGCAAAACCCTATCGATCAGCAGCTCAATCAATGCCTGAATAAAGAGTCCAGCACCGCCGGCATGTCGCAGTGCTACAGCACGGCCAATAAGGCGTGGGACAAAGAGATGAATGCGCAATATAGCCAGCTGATGAAGAAATTAACCGGTGAGCCCAAAGACAAACTGCGCAATGCGCAGCGCGCCTGGCTGGCCTACCGTGATAGCTGGACCGATGCCAGCCGTAGCTATTTCCTCAGCAGTCAGGGCTCCATGGCGGCGCTGTCAGTGGGCGCGCAGGGCGTCAGTCTGGTGCGCAACCAGGCGCTGATGCTGCAATCAATCAACAAAGGCAGTTGCGCCAATCCCGATGATTGTTGATAAATGGGGGCGTTAAACACGCTTAGCGCTGGCCACGGTCAGCGCGCCCATTATTCACGGAGAAACCATGGCTGCCTACGCCTCGACCCTCATTCTTATCTGCCTCGCCATCCTGAGCTACTTCGTCCACAACAGCGCCGTTACCATTTCGATTCTCATCCTGCTGGTGATTAAGCTCACGCCGCTGGCACAGTTCTTTCCCTACGTCGAAAAGCAAGGCATCCAGATTGGTATCATTATTCTCACCGTGGCCGTCATGGCACCGCTGGCAAGCGGCACGCTGCCGGCCTCGTCGCTGCTGAAATCCTTTGCTAACTGGCAATCCATTGTGGCGATTATCGTTGGCGTGTTTGTTGCCTGGCTCGGCGGTCGCGGCGTCAGTTTAATGAGCGTGCAGCCGTCGGTGATTGGCGGGTTGCTGATTGGCACGGTGATTGGTGTGGCGTTCTTTCGCGGCGTGCCGGTCGGGCCGCTAATCGCCGCAGGGATTGTGTCGCTGTTTGTCACCACGAAGTAGCCTGCTGGACCATTCCGAAACGCCAAAAAGGGGGCATACTTTCAGAGTCAGTTGGCTATAATAGCCGTCACTCAACTTACGACTAATGAAGGAAAGCCAGATGAGTTTGAACCAGGTGCCTGCAGGTAAAGATCTGCCAGAAGATATCTATGTCGTCATCGAGATCCCGGCCAACGCCGATCCGATCAAATATGAAGTGGACAAAGAGTCTGGCGCCCTGTTTGTAGACCGTTTCATGTCTACCGCCATGTTCTATCCGTGCAACTACGGTTACATCAACCACACGCTGTCTCTGGATGGTGACCCGGTTGACGTGCTGGTGCCAACCCCGTATCCGCTGCAGCCAGGTTCAGTGATCCGCTGCCGTCCGGTGGGCGTGCTGAAGATGACCGACGAATCAGGTGAAGATGCCAAACTGGTAGCGGTTCCGCACACCAAGCTGAGCAAAGAGTACGATCACATTAAAGATGTGAACGACCTGCCAGAACTGCTGAAAGCGCAGATCACCCACTTCTTCGAGCACTACAAAGATCTGGAAAAAGGCAAATGGGTGAAGGTTGACGGCTGGGACAACGCGGAAGCGGCTAAAGCTGAAATCATCTCCTCTTTCGAGCGCGCACAGAAGAAATAAGTTTTCTGTCAGCGCTGCCGCATCGCTATATACGGCGATCGGCAGATAAAAAAACACCGCCCACTGGGCGGTGTTTTTATTTACGCTTCTGCGGCGTCATCGCGCCGTAACCAGTCGCCACTCGCGATGCGGGTGCGACCGGCAATCGAACGCTGATACACGTACAGCCAGGCGCTGCCGTAGGGCGTCTGGATCAGCTGGCGCTTATACTCGCCGTTCTTGCTGCGCAAGGCATCCAGCTCGCCGAGGGTACTGGCGTCGATGCGATACACTTCGCAGTACACCGTGCCGTCCCCCTCAACCACGCCCGGATAGTGACCGAGATTGTAGAGCGCAAACCCTTCAATCTGATGGTCGCCGAGCCATTGCGCATTGGTCATCCAATGACTATTTCCCTGTTTGCGCCGTAAACTGCCGTAGACAATTATTCGCATTGCTAAAACTCAAACTGATAGAGCAAATCCAGTGCCTGATCGAGACCCGACACGGCTTCCAAATAGAGTTTGGGCATCAGGCGATAACGCAAAGTGAGCGTCGCCAGTGAATCAAATATGCCAACACCGTATTTTACCTGCAGACCCGGCAGCACATAACCACTCACCTGCACCTGCTGGCTGTCGCCGACACCGGTGGTATCAAGCGCAAGGTTACTGACGCCGAAGGTCTCGCCGATTTTACCCATAACCTGACCACTTTGTGCAACCCCCAGTCCAACCAGCGCCGAGGTTAAGGCATTGCTGTCGCCATCACTGCTGAGTCCCTGACCGCGTAACAGGTAAGACAGCGCCTCCTGCTGCGACATTGCCGGGTCGGAGAAGACCTCCACCTTCGGCTCGTCGGCCAGTCCGGTGACGCGCAGACCGGCTGTCACATCATCCTCGGTGGCTTCCGGGTTACGAATCGCCTCCAGGTTGACGTACGGCTGATCCGGCGGACCGGCGAACTGCAGCTCGCCTTTACGCACAATCAGATCCTGACCATACGCGTGGAAACGGCCGGAAGGAATATTGATTTGTCCGTTTAAGCCCAGGCCGGTTTTATCCTGCACCAGTTTGAGATCGCCGTTGAGTCGCGCTTTCAGGCCAAAGGCCGAGAGGCGCACATCGTTGCCGACGTGGATCACCAGATTGCTGTTGATCGGGATCGCGGCGGTTTTCGGCTGAATCGGCTTGAGGTTCTCATCCAGCATCACCTCATCCGACGACACGCCGGTAGCGCTCTCCGGCACTTCCTGCACCGTGATGCGCGCCCACGGAATATCAACCTTGCCGTCAAGGTTGAACGCCGCCGGTGTGGCTTCAAACGCCAGGTCCGGCGAAACGTCCATCCGCACCATCGGCGGAACGGTAACGCGAATACGGCTGCCCTGCGCAGTAACGCGCGCGCGCCAGTTATCCAGCTGGCTCCAGTCCGCGTTGCCGCCCAGATTGAGGTTACCCTGCTGCGTCTGGATCAGGCCGTTGAGCGTGGAACTCATGCCGTTAAACACCAGGTTGAGATTAGCCGAGGTGAGATCGACCGGCATAAAGCTGCCATCCACATCAACATCACTCAGCCCCAGCTGACCAAAGATCTGCGGCTGCTGCAGCGTGCCGCCGAGACGCAGATTGCTGTTGAGGTTGCCTTTAATCTTCTCGCCCTGCATCAGCGCCGGGTTGAGCATCGCCAGCGAAATGTTGCTGATGCCGATGTTGCCTGACAGCTGGCGGCGATTCTCCGGATCGGCGATTTGCACGTTGCCGCTCAGCTGACCGTTATTCACGATGTGAATCAGCCAGTCGAGCTGCGCGCGTCCATTACGCAGCGCCGCATTCAGGTTGAGCGTGTCGAAGGCGATCGGCAGGTTATTCCCCTGCACATCCTGCACCACTTTTACGCCGTTTCCTTTAAGCGACACCGTGCCGGTCGGCAGCGCGCCGTCGGCGGTCCAGTTCACGCGCGCATCACCGCTGAACACGCCGTTCAGCTGGGTGGCATCGGTGAGGAACGGCTTAACCATCGCCAGATCGAAGCGGTTCAGCACCACGTGCGCATGGCCGCTGGCTCCGGCCTCGATCGGCTCCGGCACGCACAGCTGCGCGTTGGGGTTTTGCCAGCAGTGCGGCCCGATGGTGGCGCTCTGTTTGCTCTTCAGGTAGTCAATCGTCATCGCGCGCGTCAGGCGCCATTCGCCCACCGGCGTGTCAAAACGCGTATTGTTGAGATTACCCTGCCAGCGCTGCGTCTGGCGGTCAAAGCTGCCGTTGAGCGCCAGCTGGCCGGAGACCGGCTCGCCCTGCACGTTGAGTTTCAGCTGATGCTGCTTCTCGTTACCGTCGGCGTTGAGCGTTAGCAGGCCGATCTTAAGCGCGTCCTGCTGTAGCTGCTCCACGCGCAGCTGCAGTTTACCGGCGACCTGATCGCTGGATTTCACATCGCTCTGCAGCGTGACACGGCGGATCTGCAACTGCTGCCAGCGCAGGCCGCTGGCGGTTAGATCGGCCAGCAGCTGGGGCGCCTGCAGCGTACCGCGCGCCTTGATGGTGCCTTTGGCTACGCCGCCGAGGCCCGGCAGCGCGTTATCCAGATGCGGTGCATCGACACTGGCATCCAGATTTAGCGCGTCGCCCAGTTCGCCCTTCACGTCGAGATGGTTGCGCCCCAGCGCGATGTCAATGCCGGGGATTTTCCACTGATTGTAACTGTTGCCGGTCAGCGAGCCTTCGGCGCTCACCGCGTTCTGTTTCACATTGCCCTTCAGCGCCAGCTGCGGCACGCTGAGCTGCCAGCTACCGCCGTACAGGCTACCTCGCGTGGTGATTTTACCGTCGAGCTTCGCCGGCCAGTCAGGATACTGTTTAGCGGTATTGATGCCCGCCAGCGTCAGTTCGCTGCGCCAGCTGATGGCTTTGCTCCAGTCCACCAGCGCGCTAAGGTCAATGTTGCCCTGCAGCGCCGCCACACGCAGTTTATCCAGACTGAACTGCTGCACGTTGCCTTTACCGTCCAGCGTAATGGTGGCCGGCGGCACCGCTTCGCCCTTCACCGCAGTGCGCAGCGACATCACGTAGTCGGTGGCTTTGCCGCTGAACTGGTAGTCGAGATTATCCGCCTGATACTGCACCGGACCGGTCAGCGGCCAGCGCAGCTGCGGGCTGGTGAGTTTGAGCGACAGCGGCAGACCGGCGACCGCCGGCTGTGCGGCGGCGTCCAGCTGGGCACGCACCGGCCCCGAGAGATTCAGGCCCAGCTTCAGCTCGTCGCGCATTGCCCCGGCGAGGTTCAGTTTGATCTTCTCGCCTTTAATCGGATCGAGATTCAGCGAGCCGTTGAGCACAAAATTGACCGGCCAGTTATCCGCCAGCCGGGCATCGCCGCTGGCGTTGATCTGTCCCTGCGGCGAGTCGACGTTAAAGGTCTCCAGCTGCACATGCCGGTCGGTAGTTTTGGCCTTCAGCAGCAGACGCGTAATCGCCACATCCGTATCGCCGGTGATGCGCAACTGCTCACCCAACAGCTGCTGCACGTTGATGTCGAGCGGCAGCTGGAAATCCGGCAGTGCCGGCAGCAGCGGCTCGGCAAACATCGCCTGCAGCGTTTCGCCCAGCGGTTTTTCATCCGGCTGCGGCTGCTGTACTTTAGGCTGCACCACCTGTTCGTCCGCCACTTTCGCCGCCTTCGGCAGCGCGATTAGCAGGCTCTGGATATGGGTGGGATTGAGCGTCAGCGCGCGATCCTGCCACTGCAGGCCGCTGGTGAAATCGAGCAGCGAAATGGCGGTGTCATCGACTTTAACGTTGATGTTATGCAGGCTGACCCGGCTCAGGGTAATCGGGTATGGCGTGCTGAGATTGCTGCTGCCGCTCTCCTCTTCCGGCGGCGGCGCACTGGCGGGCGTCATTTTTTTGCTGTCGACCACCACGCTGACATCCTGCAGCGCGATATCGTTCACGCACACCGAGGAGTGCAGCAGGCAGTTGAGGTTGAGCGCCAGATGGAAGCGCCCGGCATCCACGCTGACGCCCGGCATCTGGTACTTCACGCCGCTCAGCGTCAGATCGCGCCAGCCGCCTTCCACCTTGTTAATCGACAGGCCCGGCACCCAGCGATCGGCACCTTTAAACAACAGATGCAATCCGGGCGTGGTGCCCACCAGAAACGCCACGCTGGCCAACAGCACCAGCAGGAAAATACCAATACCGATCAGGACCTTTTTCCACAGCTTCATAGTTCAGGCCCCAGTCCTACATAAAATTGCAATCCATGCTCCTTGTCGTCACCAATCGGGCGCGCGATATCAAACTTGATCGGCCCTACCGGAGAAGACCAGCGCACGCCGAAGCCTGCACCGGTTTTAACGTTACTCTGCTTGATGTCGTTGACCGCTTCACCGGAGTCGACGAATACCGCACCCCACCATTTGCCGGAGACGTTGTACTGATACTCAAGCGAGCCGGTGGCCAGCTTTGAGGCACCGGTGAGTTTGCCTTCGTCGTCGCGCGGCGAGATATCTTTGTATTTGTAACCGCGAATGCTGCGGTCACCGCCGGCGAAGAAGCGCAGATCGGGCGGCACTTTTTCAAAGTCGTTGGTTTCAATCCAGCCAAGGTTACCGCGCGCCACAAAGCGATGCTTCTCGCCCAGCGTGCGGATCCACACGTTCTGCGCCTGCAGGATCAGGAAGTCGACGTCCGAGCCCCAGGTGGTGTCCGACACGTCTACCGAGTAGCGCTGTGAATCGCCCCAGGTCGGCATCAGGCCGCCGCGCGAACGGGTGCGGTTCAGGCTGACGCCCGGATAGAGCAGCATGGTGGTGTTGGTGACGCTGCCCTGAGTAAAGTGGTCGAGACTCCAGCGCAGGTTAACCGCGCGCTGCCAGCCGGAGCTGCTGTCCCAGTTACGCGACATCGCCAGCGTGGTGGTGTCCGATTTGGTGTCGTTGAGATCGGTGCGTTTCAGGCCGCCGGAGAAGGTGTAGTACTGCTCCAGCGGACTTTTCAGCAGCGGCACTTTATAGCTAAGATCAAGCTGCTGCTCCGGCGCGGAGATATAGGCGCTGGAGGTCAGGCTGTGGCCGCTGTCATTGATCCACGGCTTTTTCCACGTGCCTTTCAGCCGCGGTCCGACGTCCGTCGAGTAACCGACACCGGCTTCGATGGTGTTCTCCACGCGCGGCGACACGGCGGCGCTGAGCGGCAGCACTTTGGTCTGGCGCCCTTTATCGAACTCCGGTGCCACGACGACAGAATTAAACCAGCCGGTGGCGGAGAGGCGCCGATTGAGTTCGGCCAAATCGCGTGAGCTATAGGGATCGCCCTTTTTGAACGGCACCAGGTTGCGCAGATAGGCTTCATTGATTTGCGAGCCTTCAAAGCTGACATCGCCGAAGCGATAGCGCGGGCCGCTGTCGTAGTCGATATCCCAGAACGCTAAGCGCCGTTCTACCGAGACACCAAGCTGGCTCTGCTTAAAGTCACCGTCGAAGTAACCATTACGCAGCGCCAGGCTGGAGAAGCCGTTTTTGAATTTATCGTAGTCGCCGTGATTGAGCTGGCTGCCGACTTTCGGCCTGCCCTGCTTCACCCACGCCTGATAGTCAGGATCGTCTTTTGCGGCACCTTCCACCACAATGGTGCTGCCGCCAATCTTCACCGGCTCACCGGCGGTGACGCGGGCAATCAGCACTGGACGGCCACCCTGCGGCGGTGCCGGGCGTGATTCAAAGTCGATCTGCGGCTCGTAATAGCCCAGCGCACGCAAACCTTCTTTGATCGCGGCAGCCACGCGCGCCTGGAAACGGCCATCGTTCGACACCTCGTCACTGCCGATAGTGGACAAGCGCGCCCTGACGTTTTTCTGTAACTCCCCGGTCAGGCCTTCCAGCTGCAGTCGCACTTTGGCTGCCTCAACAGCAGGTGCGGCAAGCAGCAGGCTGGCCAAGCAATAAGCATGAAATCGCGGCACGCGTACTCCTGTTAATAATGCCTGCCCCTATTCCGCAGGGGCGTTAACTCTGGTGGAAAGGGTATCACCACACCTTGCATACCCATCAGCATAGCCGCTCTTTTTTGCGAGCGGCTGCGTAAAAACGGCCGCTAAGCCAAATCGACTGCTATTGTCGGTAAATGTGTGGACCGATACAACAACGAAGCCGCGCTTCTGCGCACCGCCAGCCGCCACTCGGATTAATCCGAGCCGGCCAATCACGCCGCTGGCGGCAGCAATAGCGCTGCTGCTATAATCAGCGACCAGCAGGCCTCGCCTGCACGCATTTCTGCCCCGACGTTAACGTGACTTTGTCGAACTGGCGCAGACATTTTTGGCACGGATAGCCCTGTTTGACGGGTAAGTACCGGATGTACGCCTCTTCGCGCTGCCCAGGCCAAAAATGACAAGTGATTAACCCAACGGATCTTTTATGCTTGATAGCCTGCTTGTCATTCTTTTACTGATCGTAATCAGTTCATTTTTTTCTCTGTCGGAGATCTCGCTGGCGGCTGCCCGCAAGATCAAACTGAAACTGCTGGCCGATGAAGGCAACATCAACGCGCAGCGCGTGCTGAAGATGCAGGAACAGCCTGGCATGTTCTTCACCGTGGTACAGATTGGCCTCAACGCCGTCGCGATTCTCGGCGGTATCGTCGGCGATGCGGCGTTTTCGCCCGCCTTCAGCAGCCTGTTCAACCGCTTTATGGAGCCGGAACTGGCGGATCAGCTCAGCTTTATCTGCTCCTTCACCATCGTCACCAGCCTGTTTATTCTGTTTGCCGACCTGACGCCAAAACGTGTCGGCATGATCGCGCCGGAAGCCATCGCGCTGCGCATCATCAATCCGATGCGCTTCTGCCTGCTGGTTTTCCGCCCGCTGGTATGGCTGTTCAATGGCCTGGCCAACGTGTTCTTTCGCATCTTTAAGCTGCCGATGGTGCGTAAAGATGACATCACCTCGGATGACATTTACGCGGTGGTAGAAGCGGGCGCGCTGGCCGGCGTGCTGCGCAAGCAGGAGCACGAGCTGATCGAGAACGTGTTTGAGCTGGAATCACGCACCGTGCCTTCGTCCATGACCTCGCGTGAAAACATCGTGTGGTTCGATCTGCACGAAGACGAAACCAGCCTGAAAACCAAAATCGCGCAACACCCGCATTCGAAGTTTCTGGTGTGCGACGGCGATATCGACCATATCGTTGGTTACGTTGATTCCAAAGAGCTGCTGCTGCGCGTGCTGGGCAACCAGAGCATGACGCTCAACAGCGGCGTGCAGATTCGTTCGGCGCTGATTGTGCCGGATACGCTGACGCTGTCAGAGGCGCTGGAGAGCTTTAAAACCGCCGGCGAAGACTTCGCGGTGATCATGAACGAATATGCGCTGGTGGTCGGGATTATCACGCTTAACGACGTGATGACCACGCTGATGGGCGATCTGGTCGGTCAGGGGCTGGAAGAGCAGATTGTGGCGCGTGATGAGAATTCCTGGCTGGTGGAAGGCGGTACGCCGATTGATGACGTGATGCGCGTGCTGGATATCGACGAGTTCCCGCAGTCCGGCAACTACGAGACCATCGGCGGCTTCATGATGTATATGCTGCGTAAGATCCCCAAACGCACCGATTTCGTCAAATTCTCCGGCTACAAATTTGAGGTGGTGGATATCGACAGCTACCGCATCGACCAGCTGCTGGTGACGCGCATTGACGATCGCCCGCCGGTGCTGAATGTGTCGAAGAGTACGCTGGATGAGTCTGAAGGGCCTGCCGCGTAGCAGTGATTGTGCGGTTACAGAAAGATTCAGGGCGCCAGCGGCGCCCTTTCTTTTGCTTAGTTGTACTCGGCTTGCAGCCGCAGCACCTGGCGGTTGATTTCTGACATCACGCTAAGGTGCTGTTTATCCTTGACGCGCGGCAACATGACTTTGCCTTTGTCGAACTCAAACGCGCCAACATCCTTGATGTACAACCTTCCTTTAAATAGCGTCTTTACATATTTCGCAATTTGCAGCGGATTATAGCGCTGGAAGATCTTCATGCTGTTTAACTCCTGAACAGATGTAATACGCTTCGCCGTTGCCAAATTCGGTACGAGCCCTTGAAGCGCAAATGAGGCATAACTATAGAACATGATTCCTTGCCGATGTTCCGAAAAAATGGATTTTTTACTGAATTGACACATCATTACAGAGAACTCTGTCATAACGATCACAAAATCCAGTATAAACCTTCATTGGTTAAGGAATTGTGGCATGGGTTACAAAGCTGCTATCTCATCGCGACAGGCGCATCATCCACGCCTAATATTGCAAAAACATGAATAACTGGTCGGATCACTAAGGAGCATTACCATGCGTTTGGCACATTCCATGATAGCCCTGGCGCTGCTGCTGCCCAGCCTTGCCTCAGCCCACGCGTTTAAGGTTGGCGAGCGCGTACCGGCAGTCGGCGTTAACGACAAAGGAGAACTGCTGTATCAGCAGGAGAAGTTTCGCTACCAGCCATGGAATAGCGCCCAGCTGAGTGGCAAAGTGCGGGTCATCCTGCACATTGCCGGACGCTCGTCAGCCAAAGAACAGAACGCCGCGCTGATTGAAGCCATCAAAGCCGCCCAGCTGCCGCACGACCGCTATCAAACCACCACGGTGGTTAATACCGATGATGCCATTCCCGGCACCGGGATGTTTGTGCGCAGCAGCATTGAGAGCAATAAACAGCAGTATCCGTGGTCGCAGTTTATTGTCGACAGCAACGGCAACGCGCGCAAGGCGTGGCAGCTGGAGAAAGGCGGTTCGGCAATTGTGATTCTGGATAAGACCGGCCATGTGCGTTACGCCAAAGACGGTCCGCTGACGCAGGATGAAGTGCAGCAGGCGATGAAACTGATCCATCAGCTGCTGCAGGCGTGATCGCGCCACAGCGGGTGGCGCGCATAGCGTATCAGAACAGCGAGACGCGGAAGCCCGGATTCAGGAACGACTCGCGCGGCGCGTAGTCGAGGGTTTTGCCCTGCCAGTCATGCACGTGTGCGCCAGCGGCAATCGCCACCGCATGGCCGGCACCGGTATCCCATATATTGGTCGGCCCGAAGCGCGGATAGAGCTGCGCCTTGCCCTCTGCCACCAGGCAGAACTTGAGCGAGGAGCCGATAGCGGTGGTCTGGTGCTCGCCCAGCTGGGTCAGATACTCTTTCAGCTCTTCGTCTTTATCGGCGTGCGAACGGCTCACCACCACCAGCAGCGGTCGCGCTTCACGTACGTGGATCTGCGTGGTGTGGCCGCCCTCTTCTTTCCACGCTTTGCCTTCGGCCGCAGAATACATCACCCCCAGCGCCGGCGCGTACACCACGCCCAGCACCGGTTTGCCGTGCTCAATCAGCGCGATATTGACCGTGAACTCGCCGTTACGCTTGATGAACTCTTTGGTGCCGTCGAGCGGATCGACCAGCCAGTATTGCTGCCAGTGCTGACGCACATCCCAGCCGGGTGGATCCTCTTCCGACAGCACCGGCACGTCAGGCGTCAGCGCTGCTAAGCCCTGCACGATAACCTGATGTGCCGCCAGATCGGCCGCCGTGACCGGTGAATCATCCGATTTACGCGTCACGTCCAGCGGTTGTGCGCCATCGTAGACCTGCATAATGGCATCGCCTGCGCTGCGCGCCAGCTGGCAAATTTTATCTAACATTGTTCACCTCATTTCGGCTGATGCTGCCGCTGAAACCCCGGCAGCCCGTCTCCAGATATTTTAGCAGCTGCGCTGTGACAGCCGCAGCTAAGCGTATTCGCTTTTATTATCAATATCATAGTTCGGTCGTGGCGGCTATGGCGCAATGCTGAAGGGCAGGCACTCCGTCAGCTTGCGCAGGAAAGAGGCAAAATCCCGAGCCCCATCACAAATTGAAATGATAATTCGTCATGGTTTTACATTATTTTGAGAGGCCCATTAAAGCGAACAAGGAGCAAGCCATGTTCAAAGCGAGCATGTCGTTACTGGCACTGTGCGTTGCAGCCGCCACGGTGCAGGCTGCCACGGTGGATTTACGCATTCTGGAAACCACCGATCTGCACAGCAACATGATGGATTTCGATTATTACAAAGATACGCCGACCGAAAAGTTTGGTCTGGTACGCACCTCTACGCTCATCCAGCAGGCGCGCGGCGAAGTAGCAAACAGCGTGCTGGTGGATAACGGCGACATTATTCAGGGCAGCCCGCTGGGTGATTACATGGCGGCCAAAGGCCTGCAGCCGGGAGAAATCCATCCGGTGTATAAAGCCCTTAATACGCTGGATTACGCGGTGGGCAATCTGGGTAACCACGAATTTAACTACGGCCTGCCCTATCTGCAGCAGGCAATTGCCGGGGCACGTTTTCCCTACATCAACGCCAACGTTATCGATGAAACCAGTGGCAAACCGCTGTTTACCCCCTATTTAATTAAAGAAACCATGGTACAAGACCGCGACGGCAAGCCGCACACGCTGAAAATCGGCTATATCGGCTTCGTACCACCGCAGATTATGGTGTGGGATCGCAACAATCTGCAGGGTAAAGTGCGCGTTGATGACATCACCGAGACAGCGAAGCGCTATGTGCCGGAAATGCGCGCAAAAGGTGCTGAAATAATCATCGCTATTCCGCACTCCGGTCTGAGCAGTGAGCCCTACCATGCCATGGCGGAAAACTCGGTGTATTACCTCAGTCAGGTGCCAGGTATCAATGCCATCATGTTCGGCCATGCGCACGCGGTGTTTCCCGGCAAAGAGTTTGCGGCGATTAAAGGCGCGGATATCGCTCAGGGCACGCTTAACGGCGTACCGGCGGTGATGCCCGGCATGTGGGGCGATCATCTCGGCGTGGTTGACCTGGTGCTGAAAAATGACGGCGGCGGCTGGCAGGTGACCCAGGGTAAAGCCGAAGCGCGGCCAGTTTACGATGCGGTGGCGAAAAAATCGCTGGCGGCGGAAGATGCCGATCTGGTGAAAGTGCTGGCCGACGATCATCGCGCCACGCGTGAATTTGTAGCAAAACCGATCGGCAAGTCGGCGGATGTGATGTACAGCTACCTGTCGCTGGTGCAGGACGATCCCACCGTGCAGATCGTCAATAATGCGCAGCGTGCTTACGTCGAACGCTTCATTCAGGGTGATCCCGATCTGGGCCGCTTACCGGTGCTCTCGGCAGCGGCACCGTTTAAAGCCGGCGGCCGTAAGAACGATCCGGCCAGCTACGTTGAAGTGGAAAAAGGCGATCTCACCTTCCGTAATGCCGCCGATCTCTATCTCTACCCGAATACGCTGGTGGTGATGAAAGTCAGCGGCGCGCAGGTGAAAGAGTGGCTGGAGTGCTCGGCAGCGCAGTTTAATCAGATCGACGTGCATCGTCGTCAGCCGCAGTCGCTGATCAACTGGGATTTCCGCACCTACAATTTTGATGTGATCGACGGCGTGCAGTATCAGATCGATGTGACGCAACCGGCGCGCTACGACGCCGAGTGCCAGCTGATTAACCCGGCGGCATCACGTATTCGGGATCTGCGCTGGCAGGGCAAACCGATCGACCCCAAAGCGACCTTCCTCGTTGCCACCAATAATTACCGTGCCTGGGGTGGCAAATTTGCCGGTACCGGCGAGCAGTATGTCGCGTTTGCTTCGCCGGATGAGAACCGCTCGGTGGTGGCCGCCTACATCAGCAGCGAAACCCGCACCCACGGCGCGGTGCAGCCACAGGCCGATCACAACTGGCGGCTGGCACCGATCACCAGCGCAACGCCACTGGATATTCGCTTTGAGACCGCGCCGGGCGCAAAAGCCACGCAGTTTATTGAGAAGTATGCTGATTATCCGATGAAAGCCGTCGGCAGTGATGAAACGGGCTTTGCAATCTGGCAGGTGGATTTACAGAAGCAGGCAGAGAAGAAGTAGTGACAGGGGCGCCAGACACGGCGCCCGCTGTTTATTACAGGATTTCCAGCAGCTCGACTTCGAAAATCAGGGTGCTGAATGGTGGGATAGAGGCACCCGCGCCGCGCTCGCCGTAAGCGAGATTGTGCGGAATGGCCAGCTCCCACTTCGAGCCTACCGGCATCAGGGTCAGCGCTTCAATCCAGCCAGCAATCACGCCGCTGACCGGGAATTCAGCCGGTTCGCCACGGGCAACGGAGCTATCAAACACGGTGCCGTCAATCAGCTTACCGGTGTAGTGCACGCGTACGCGATCCTGACGTGATGGGATCGGACCATCGCCCTGGGTGATGACGCTAAACTGCAGGCCAGATTCGGTGCTGCTCACGCCTTCACGCTGTGCATTCTGCTCGAGGAACTGCTGACCTTCGGCCGCCATGGCTTCGACGCGCTCACGACGTACGCCTTCGGCACGCTCGTGGACTTCACGCAGCGCACGGTGTACCACGTCAACCGGAACTGCCGGTGAGTTCCCTTCCAGCGCGTCGCGCAGGCCCGCAAGCAGCGCTTCTGGCTGCAGACCCTGCAGTCCAGACTCTTGCAGCTGCTGACCAACCTGTAAACCGATACCGTAACTTGCTTGTGATTCGACGCTGTCAAATGAAGGGGTCGTCATCTTGTTTCCTTAATCCCGGAGAAAATAGAACCGGCAGCATAACAGCGCAGGCGGCTGGCGTAAAATCTCGCGCGCCGCGGATGACATTTCCCGGGGAAAGAGAAACAATATGCAGGTCAAATTTTTCAATGCTGGCAGGCACTTCGCGCCCGCTTTGCCCATACTATAGAACAAGAGAGCATCCATGGGCCAAATCGCCCCACGACGTCGCAGGACGCGCGCACCGCGTACCTTATTTTCCCGGTTGCAACGCTGGCTGCCTGACAGGCGCGTCACGACCGCCAGCGAGGAGGAGGAAAGAATGGCTTCTGAAACCCCGTCGCGTATACCCGCTGTGCTGCAGCGCATCTGGCATCTGCTGGATAACGTACGCTGGATGGATCCGCTGCCGCCGCTGCACCGACGCGGTATCGTTATTGCCCTGCTGGTGATGCTGCTGGCGTTTCTCTGGCCTGCCAGTACGCCGCAGTATCCGGTGGAACGTCCGGCAGAGAGCAGTGGCAAAGAGGTGCCGATGCAGGCGGAAATCTACGATAACAATACGCAGCCGCCGCAGAATACGACGCCAAAGAGTGATGCCCAGGGCGAATGGCACAGCTATACCGTGGCCTCGGGCCAGACGCTGGCACAGCTGTTCCGTGACAACAATCTGCCAGTCAATGATGTGTTTGCCATGGCGCGGGTGGAAGGCGATGGGCAGCCGCTGAGCGCGCTGCAGAGTGGTCAGCAGGTGAAGATTCGTCAGAACGCGCAGGGCGTGGTGACCGGCTTAACGGTCGAGAGCAGTAACGGTCCGGTGTTGTTTACCCGCCAGCCGGACGGCAGCTTTATCCGCGCACAGTAAGCGACAGAAACAAAAACGCCGGCACAAGGCCGGCGCTTTCAAACTAAGTAAAAAATTACTCAGCTACTACATTCACAACCAGTTTCGCGAATACTTCGCTGTGAACCTGGAAGTCAACTTCGTGCTCACCGGTGGTGCGCAGAACGCCGTTTGGCAGGCGAACTTCGCTCTTCGCCACTTCAACGCCAGCTGCAGTAACTGCATCAGCGATGTCGCGGGTACCGATGGAACCGAACAGTTTACCTTCGTCGCCTGCTTTAGACGCGAGAGTAACGGTGCCCAGTGCATTGATTTTCTCTGCACGTGCGTTAGCAGCAGCCAGAAGCGTCAGCCAGTTTGGCTTCCAGTTCAGCGCGACGCGCTTCGAAGAACTCAACGTTTTTCTTGGTAGCAGGAACAGCTTTACCCTGTGGAACCAGGAAGTTACGAGCGTAGCCCGCTTTAACGTTAACCTGATCACCCAGGCTGCCCAGGTTTGCTACTTTATCAAGCAGAATAACTTGCATTACCTTATCCTCTTAAAGTCGTTAATGGACAGTTGCCGATTACTGATGACGATCAGTGTACGGCAGCAGAGACAGGTAACGCGCGCGCTTGATAGCACGAGCCAGCTGACGCTGGTATTTTGCACGAGTACCGGTGATACGGCTTGGAACAATCTTGCCGCTTTCAGTGATGTAGTTTTTCAGCGTTGCGATATCTTTATAATCGATCTCTTGAACGCCTTCCGCGGTGAAACGGCAGAACTTGCGACGACGGAAATAACGTGCCATTTGGCTAGTCTCCAGAATCTATCAATTCAATCTGCTCGGCATGTAACACAAGTTTGCTCTGGCCATTGCGTGCCTGATGGCAGCTAATAAAACCTTCGAGTGTGAGTTGCGTGCCGACCGTTATATGTTGAGTAATCGCCTGATGGGCGCTGCCGCTGATAATCACCGGCATCTGACACCAGGCTTGCCGGTGAAACCCGGCTTCCTCCTGCACAGAACGATGCTCAAGCACGAACTGGCAGTGAGGAATCCCTGACGGACTGACTTTTCGAACTGGCGTCTTGCACACGGTGCCAGACAGGCGCAGCCGATTGGCCGTCATCGTGGATTACTCTTCAGAATCCCCAGCATCTGAGTCTTCTGCCGATTCGTTAGCGAAGTCTTCGCGGCGCTCACGACGCTCGTCTTTCGCTTTAACCATCGGAGAAGCTTCAGTTACCGCGTGCTTAACGCGCATAACCATGCTGCGGATAACGGCGTCGTTGAAGCGGAAGTTAGTTTCCAGCTCGTCGATCACTTCCTGCGGTGCTTCTACGTTCAGCAGAACGTAGTGTGCTTTGTGCAGTTTGTTGATCGGGTAAGCCAGCTGACGGCGACCCCAGTCTTCCAGACGGTGGATCGTGCCCTGTGCACCAGTGATAGCACCAGTGTAACGCTCGATCATGCCCGGAACCTGCTCGCTCTGGTCAGGATGGACCATAAATACGATTTCGTAATGACGCATCGATAGCTCCTTACGGATTATTCAGCCTCCTGTCAGGGTCAGCTGCGGCCCACGGAAGCAAGGAACGTTATAGGTTGCGAATCACCCAAAAGATGAAACACACCTCTGAATGCAGCTGAAAAATTGACGCGTAATCATACTGACCTCGCCGGGGAAACTCAAGCGCACAATTCATCAAATTGTCGCTGTCGTGCCAGGCGGGGACACCTTTTGTGCTAAGGATTGAGATTCAGCAGGTTAGTCAGAGATTGTTCAAAATCCCTGAACGAGGCGTTCAGCACGACGATCTGGCGTCGTACTGGTGAAGAACTAAACTTTCTACAGGCGCAACGGTTTGGCTTAATCAGCGCGCCTGAGAGTGAAATCCCTGGAGTGAGGAGTCGATTATGAAAGCTGTCATTATCGCCACTTTACTGGGTCTCTTCCTGTCTACCCCCGCTCTTGCCAGCTCCGCTGACCAGGCGCTGCAGATGAGAAGTAACAGCAGCAAAGCGGCTTCAGGCTATGTCTACGTTAACCGGCTGGATGCGCCAGGCGGTAACCCGGTCAGCGCGAACACCAGCGCCGCCGACCGCTTGTCGTCACAACTGTAGTCCGGCCTGTTATCCCGGGCTGGCGTGCTTCGCGCCGCCAGCCCGTTCCGTTTACAAATGATGTTTAAAGAAACTGACCAGCGCGGTGAGCGCTGGCGGCGTGATTTTGTGCCCGATCTGCTTTTCAGCCAGAAAGGTGAGCCGGCTGTCGAGCTGCGCCTCGCGCAACGCCTTTTCCAGCCGTACCGTTTCGGCAAACGGTACGACTTCATCCGCTTCACCGTGCCATAACAGCAGCGGACGGTTAGCCAGCTGCGCCAGCTGCTGACAGGGATCGTAGGCCGCCAGCGGGGCCAGCCGCGCCTGTAACGCCGCTTTTTGCTCTGGCGTGTGCGCTACCAGCGGCGGGAACAGCGTCTGACTGAGCTGCATGAAGTAGCCGGAGCCCATCAGACAGGCAACGCTGTGCAGATGTGGATAGCGCGCCATCGCGCCCAGCGCGGTCATGCCGCCCATTGAGGCGCCGGCAATGGCGAAACGCTCATCTGCCACCCAATCGTTGTCGCGCAGCGCCGCTTCCAGCAGCGGCACTTCATCGATGTTCTGGCGCAAAATCTCCCAGAAGTGCGTCATGCGCGCGTCGGTATCACCGTTGTAGCGTGCGCCGTGCATCTCTGCATCCGGCATCACCACACGGAAACCGGCCTGCGCCAGCGCCACGGCAAAGTAGCTGTACACCTCTTTCGACGAGGTAAATCCGTGATAAAACAGGATGGTGGGTAAGCGCGCCAGCCGCTGTCCGGCCGGTGCCGCGTGAATACACTCAATGCCCGCCAGGTTCTCCGTTGCCAACTCAATCATACCGTCTCCGTTGAGAATGATTATCACTGGTCTCAGTGTACGTGCTGCCGGCCAAAACGCGAGCCACATCACATTTATTTCGATTAATTTCTGCCCTAAACATTTACCGCATTTTGCCGTTGATCCTGTACCCCTCCAGTTATTTATTAAAGGTACTTTATGAAGCGTCTCTCTCTCAGCGCCATGAGTCTCGGAATTAAGCTGTCTGTATTGACGTCTTTCAGTGTGGCAATCGTGCTGTTTGCCCTGACGTTAACGCTCAGCCATAACGCCGCGCGCCAGCTGGAGCAGTTGGCTGTCGACGATATGCAAAACCAGGTGCTCGGCATTAATGAAATGGCCACGATGTTTAACGCGACCTTATCGGAAGAAGTGGCGAACTATACCCGGCTGTTTCAGAGCTTTTTACCTAAGCGATTCAGCCGTGACGACAGCTCACGCATTCAGGTGGGATCGTTCAGCACGCCGACGCTGCGTGCCGGGCTGAAAACCCTCAACCTCGATCAGATCGCCGTGGACGATTTTCTCGATCGTACCGGTGCAGTCTCCACCATTTTTGTGCGCGACGGCGAGGATTACATTCGCATCGCGACCTCACTGAAGAAAGAGGATGGCAGCCGCGCGGTGGGCACCCAGCTTGATCGCAGCAGCGCGGCGTGGCGCAGCGTGAATAAGGGCGAAGTGTATCGCGGCCTGGCGACGCTGTTCGGCCATCGCTATATCACCCAATACCAGCCGGTGCAGGACGACAGCGGCGCAGTCATCGCCATTCTGTTTGTTGGCGTGCAGATTGATAAACAGTACGCGCTGATGCGGGACAAAGTGCTGGCGCGACGTCTCGGCGACAGCGGCAGCTTCTTCGTGCTGAACGGCACGCCGGGCAGCGCACAGGGCCAGTATCTGTTTGCCCGTCAGTCAGAAGGCAAGCTGCCGGACTGGGATCGCAGCGTACAGCAGCAGATCCTGACGCAGCCGCACGGCCTGCTGGAGATCGCGCATCAGGGCGAAACCCGCCTGCTGGCGTGGCAGCAACTGCCGGGCTGGAACTGGATTATCGCCGGTGAAGTCAGCCGTGCCAGCCTGCTGGCACCGATCACTCACAGCCGCAATCTGTTCATGCTGATTGGCCTGGCGCTGGTGCTCGCCTTTGCCATTGGCTTTGTGCTGTATAGCCGGCGCGCCATTACCCGGCCGCTGCAGCAGGTGATCCATCTGGCCGAGCAATATGCGGCGGGTAATCTGCAGGCGCACCTCGACTCAGCGCGCCGCGACGAGATCGGCCAGCTGGTGAGCGCGATTAACGGCATTGGCGACGGCCTGGAGAAAGTGGTAGGCCAGGTACGCGCCGCCGCGCGTGAGATCAGCGACGGCACCGACACCATTGCGGCCAGCAGTTCCAGCATCAGCGAGCAGATTGGCCGCCAGGCGAGCAGCGTCGAAGAGACCTCGGCCAGCATGGAGCAGTTTGGCGCAACCGTGGCGCAAACCGCCGCTAACGTGCGTCAGGCGATGGCGCTGGTCGGTGAAGCCGCCAGCACCGTCAGCCAGGGCGGCAGCACCGTGGCGCGCTCGGTAGAGACCATGGCGGAGATTCGCATTGCCTCACAGAGCATCGCCGACATTACCCACGTGATCGAGTCGATTGCCTTCCAGACCAATATTCTGGCGCTCAACGCTGCGGTTGAGGCGGCGCGCGCCGGTGAACACGGCAAAGGCTTCGCGGTCGTCGCTGCGGAAGTGCGTGCACTGGCGCAGCGCAGCGCCAATGCGGCGAAGGAGATCGACGGGCTGATTGCCAGTTCGATCGACAAAGTGGCCGCCGGCCATGCGCTCTCGGAACAAACGCGTGACGCCATGAGCCATATTGTCAGCCATATCGAACAGGTGAAAACCCTGATGGGGGAAATCAATATCGCTGCCCAGGAGCAGGCTGCTGGCATTGGTCAGGTCAATCTGGCGATGAACCACATCAGCCATGCGACCCATCAGAGCAGCGACATGATTAACCAGTCCGAGCACACGGCGCAGCACCTGAGTCAGAAAGGCCATCATCTGACCCAGCTGGTGAGTATTTTCCGCCTCAACGACTGATGAGCCGGGGCAGATGGCTTACACTTGAGTCATCTGCCTGTTTTCCGGAGCCACCATGCGTACGCTTATTCTGCTGCTGGGCCTGCTGCTGAGCGGCTGTGCCGCACTGCACACCACGCCACAACCCCCGCCAGCGCCCACCACTCAGGCGCAGGAGATCACCCGCGCGCAAAGCTATGGCCTGCCGAAGCTTGGCACCGTCAGCGCCCATTCACGCGGCTCGCCGGATGATGTGCAGCGTGCGATCGCTGCACGCGCCAATCAGAGCGGTGCGGTTTACTATCAGATCCTGATGGTCGATGAGACCACCATGCCTGGCTTCTGGTATGCCACCGCCATTCTGTACGGTGCCGCCCTCAGGCGGCAGTAGCACGCTGCAGTAAGCGTGCGTTCAGATCATCACTCAGCGCCTGCGCCGGGCGCGATGAGAGATAACGCGCGCACCAGCTGTCTGCCAGCGGCGGTTCTGCCGCTTTTAACAGCACCGCGGCACTCGCCAGCCGGATCAGCATGTCGCTGACCTGCCGTCCCTGCTCTTCGCGCAGATTGCCGAGCTGTAGCCGCAGTTGACGCCAGCAGCGATCGAAGTGGCGATTGCTGCCCTTTACCGCATCAAACTCATCCTGCAGCATACTAAGCACCTCCGCATGCCGTCCCAATACACGCAGCACATCCAGGCACATCACGTTACCCGAGCCCTCCCAGATGCTGTTCACCGGCATCTCGCGATACAGGCGCGGCAGTTCACTCTCTTCGCAGTAGCCAATGCCGCCCAGCACCTCCATGGCTTCAGCCACAAATGGCATGCCGGCTTTGCAGATCACGAACTTGGCCGCCGGGGTGAACAGGCGTGCATACAGCCGTTCATGCGCGCTGGCCGGCGTTGACCAGGCGCGCGCCAGACGCAGCAGCAGCGCGGTTTGTCCCTCCAGCTGCAGTGCCTGTTGCGCCAGCACCGCGCGCATCAGCGGCTGATCGCTGAGGTTTTTGCCCATCACCTGGCGCTGACCGGCGTGATGCAGCGCAATCGCCAGCGCGCGTCGCATCTGGCCATGGCTGCCGAGCGCGCAGTCAAAGCGCGTCATACCGCCCATTTTCAGGATCAGCCGCACGCCATCGCCCTCCTCACCCAGCAACCAGCCGAAGGCATCCTGAAACTCCACTTCGGCACTGGCATTGGCGCGGTTGCCCAGCTTGTCTTTCAGGCGTTCAAGGCGAATGGCGTTGCGCGTGCCGTCCGGCAGCAGGCGCGGCAGAAAGAAGCAGCTCAGCCCGGCGGCGGTCTGCGCCAGAATCAGGTGCGCGTCGCTTTGCGGCACCGAGAAGAACCACTTGTGACCGGTGATGCGCCAGGGTTCGCCCGGCGCACGCGTGCCAGGCGGTTCGGCGCGTGTGGTGTTGCTCAGCACATCGGTGCCGCCCTGCTTCTCCGTCATGCCCATGCCAATCAGCAGGCCGCGCTTCTGGCTGCCGGGCAGATGATGCGCATCATACCGGTCGCTCAGCAGTCGATCGTGCCAGTCGGCGTAGGGAGCGGGCAGATGAGTTTGCAACAGCGGGATCGCGGCGTGAGTCATGGTTACCGGGCAGAGCGAACCGGCTTCCACCTGCGCATGCAGAATGAAACGCGCCGCGCGCGCCACCATGGCGCTGCCCTGCACGTCGGGCTGCCAGCTCAGGTTATGTAACCGGCTGGCGCACACGCCCTGCATCAGCAGATGCCAGGCAGGATGAAAGCGCACCTCGTCGAGCCGCTCACCGCGCGCGTCGTAACGCAGCAGCTCCGGCGGCTGTGCATTGGCCAGGCGACCTAATTCCAGTGACTCCGCGCTGCCGAGCTGCAGGCCGACGGACGCCAGCCATTCGCGGTCCCAACCGGCCCCTTCACGCACCACCGCCTCGCACAGCGCGCTATCGCCGGTGAAGAGATTGCTGTTGCTGAGCGGAGATGGTTGATTGAATACGCTGTGAGTGGTCCAGGCCATGGCACTCTCCTCTCCTGTTGCCCGTACTGATGTGGCTATAAGTATGGAGAGGATGTGCAGTTATGCCTGGTACAGCTGAGGTTTTGCGGCGGCGATCACGCCTGGCGCTGACGCACCGCTTCGAACAGACAAACGCCGGTGGCCACCGAAACGTTGAGGGAAGAGACGCTGCCGGCCATCGGGATGCTGATCAGCTCATCGCAGTGTTCGCGCGTCAGGCGGCGCATGCCTTCTCCTTCCGCACCCATCACCAGCGCCATCGCGCCGGTCATTTTGCTCTGATACAGCGTGTGGTCTGCTTCACCGGCCGTGCCGACGATCCAGACGTTGTACTCCTGCAGCAGACGCATGGTGCGCGCCAGATTGGTGACGCGAATCAGCGGCACGTTTTCCGCCGCCCCGCTGGCGACTTTTTTCGCCGTGGCGTTGAGCGGTGCCGAACGGTCTTTCGGCACGATCACCGCATGCACACCGGCCGCATCGGCGCTGCGCAGGCAGGCGCCCAGGTTATGCGGATCGGTGACGCCATCCAGAATCAGCAGGAACGGCTTATCCAGTGAAGCCAGCAGATCCGGCAGATCGCCTTCCTGATAGTTTTTACCCGGCTTAACGCGCGCCACGATACCCTGGTGCACGCCGCCTTCGACCTGGCCGTCGAGCCACTGGCGGTTGGCCAGCTGAATCACAATTCCCTGAGCTTCCAGTGCGGCGATCAGCGGCTGCAGGCGGCGGTCATCGCGGCCTTTAAGGATAAAGACTTCCTGAAAACGCTGGGGATCACGCTCCAGCAGCGCCTGCACGGCGTGAATGCCAAAAATTATTTCACTCATTACTTTGCTCAAGGTTGGATGTATATCGTTGAATACAGAACATTAATCAGGCTGCGCGTTGGGGCGCAGCCTGCGAAACAGGTTGAGCAAGGTGCGTCAGCGCTGACGCACCTGGCCGCTGGCGGGTGAAGAGGCCATCAGGCTTCGCTGGCCTTCTTCTTCACTGCGCGCTTCGCCTTGGTTGCGGCGGCGATTTTACGGGTTTTTTCGGAGACTTTTTTGCTTTTTTTCTCGCTTTTATTCGCCGTAGGCGGCTGCTTCTCACCGCGGAAAGCGGCGTCCGGCTCAAAGTTGCCCTTGCGACCCGCGTCGCGACGCCGCTTCGCCGGTGGCTTGCCGCCACGCTTCTCACGCTCGCGCGCGGTTTTCCCTTCACCGCGCGGTACGCGTTTGCTGGAGATCAGCGCGAAATCGATCTTGCGCTCATCCATGTGCACCGCGTCAACGCGCACTTCCACCGCATCACCCAGACGGTAAGTGCGACCGCCGGATTCGCCAATCAGACGCTGGCCCACCGGATCGAAGCGGTAGTAATCATTGTCCAGCGTGGAGACGTGCACCAGACCATCAATGAACAGATCGTTGAGGCGAACAAAGAAGCCAAAGCCGGTCACGCTGGAGATCACGCCGTTGAATACGTTACCCACCTGATCCTGCATAAAGTCACACTTCAGCCAGTCGGCCACATCGCGCGTCGCTTCGTCGGCACGGCGTTCGGTCATCGAACAGTGCTGACCCAGCTGCAGCATCTGCTGCATATCGTAGTGATAACCACCAGTTGGCGTGGTGTTGCCTTTTACCGTGCCCTGCTCTTTGGCCAGCAGATACTTGATGGCACGGTGCAGCAGCAGATCCGGATAGCGACGGATCGGCGAGGTAAAGTGCGCATACGACGCCAGCGCCAGGCCAAAGTGACCGCGGTTTTCCGGATCGTACACCGCCTGCTTCATCGAACGCAGCAGCATGGTTTGCAGCATTTCAGCATCCGGACGGTCGGCAATCTGCGTCAGCAGATCGGCATAATCGATCGGCTGCGGTTTCGACCCACCCGGCAGGCTGAGACCCAGCTCGCCCAGCACGGTACGGAAGCTGGTGATGCTGTCTTCGCTCGGGCGATCGTGATCGCGGAACAGCGCCGGCTCCTGATGTTTCTCAACGAAACGCGCGGAGGCGATGTTGGCCAGAATCATGCACTCTTCAATCAGCTTGTGCGCATCGTTACGTACGGTGCGCTCCACGCGCTCAATGCGACGCTCAGCGTTGAAGATGAATTTGGCTTCGTCGGTTTCAAACGAGATGCCACCGCGCTGTTCACGGGCGGTTTCCAGCACCTCATACATGCGGTGCAGCTCTTCGAGGTGCTTCACCTGCGCCGCATACTGTTCACGCAGCTCCGGGTTGCCCTGCAGAATGCTCCACACTTTGTTGTAGGTCAGACGCGCATGTGAGTTCATCACCGCTTCGTAATGTTTGAAGCCGGTAAGTTTACCGCTGGCCGAGATGGTCATCTCGCACACCATGCACAGGCGATCCACCTGCGGATTGAGCGAGCACAGGCCGTTCGAGAGGGTCTCCGGCAGCATCGGTATCACCTGCGACGGGAAGTAGACCGAGGTGCCGCGCTGCTGCGCTTCGTTATCCAGCGCGGTGCCGGGACGCACGTAATAGCTGACGTCGGCAATTGCCACCCACAGGCGCCAGCCGCCGCCGCGTTTTTTCTCGCAGTAAACGGCGTCATCGAAGTCACGCGCGTCTTCACCGTCGATGGTCACCAGCGGCAGTTCACGCAGGTCGACGCGGCCTTTTTTCGCCGATTCCGGTACCTGCTCTTTCAGTCTGGAAATCTCTTTCTCGACTTCTTCCGGCCATGAGTGGGGAATTTCATGGGTGCGCAGCGCCATATCCACGGCCAGACCAGTGCCCATGTTGTCGCCGAGAATTTCTGTAATTTTGCCAATGGCTTTGCTGCGGCGCGTCGCGCGCTGCACGATTTCCACCACAACCACCGATCCCATACGCGCATTCAGCGTCTCTTCCGCCGGGATCAGAATGTCAAAACTCAGACGGCTGTCGTCCGGTACCACGAAGCCGGTGCCGGCATCGGTGAAGTAGCGGCCAACAATCTGGCTGTTGCGCGGTTCCAGCACGCGGACCACGCGCGCTTCACGCCGCCCTTTGCGGTCGGAGCCGCCCGGCTGGGCGAGGATAACATCACCGTGCAGGCAGAACTTCATCTGCTCCGCCGAGAGGTAGAAGTCATCTTTCTGACCATCAACGCGCAGGAAGCCGTAGCCATCGCGATGGCCAATCACTTTGCCGCGCAGTAAATCCAGACGCTCCGGCAGGGCGTAGCACTGGCGACGGGTGAACACCAGCTGACCGTCACGCTCCATGGCGCGCAGGCGGCGACGCAGCGCTTCAAGCTGATCTTCGCTGGTGATGTTTAACTCTTCGGCGATCTCTTCGCGACTCGCCGGCTTTTCACGCTTTTCTAATAGCGCGAGGATAAATTCCCGACTGGGAATAGGATTTTCGTACTTTTCAGCTTCTCTATCCTGAAAGGGATCTTTTGACATTACGGTTCCTCCGATGTCATTTATGTGGAATTGCCACCGGCGGTTCGGACAATAAGATGTGGTAAAGCGAATCGTTGTTTTGCACCAGGTCGGCGAGCGTATATTTATCCAGTTCCTGCAGGAACAGCTGGACCGCATTATTCAGCGCGCTACGCAGGCGACAGGCGGGATTTATCGCACACTCTTTACAGTTTACCAGCTGCAAAGGCTCCATTTTTCTCACGACATCGCCAATGACGATTTTTTCCGGGTCCATGCCTAAACGAATTCCGCCGTTTTTACCGCGTGTCGCGGTAACAAAGCCGGCCCGGCTCAGTTGATTGATGATTTTAACCATATGGTTACGCGATACCCCGTAGGTATCGGTGACTTCGGTAATGTTGGTCTGCTGACCTTGCGGCAATGTCGCCATGTAAATCAGGGCGCGCAGACCGAAATCGGTAAAACTTGTTAGCTGCACATGTACCTCAGTGAATCATCGATATTGTTGTTATAACGCCCGTGAGCGCTTCGATTAACATTGATGATAAACCAGTGTGGAAAACCCGGAGCGCTTTTTTCCTGCAACTCCCGAAACCAGCAGGAAAAAATGAAGTGAGCGGAGTCAAAGAGCAGATAAACGAAGGCCGGACAGTGTCCGGCCTGCAAAACGTGATTAAGCGTCGAACGGATCGCGCAGAATCATGGTCTCACTACGGTCGGGACCGGTTGAAATAATATCAATCGGCACGCCAGTCACTTCTTCAACACGTTTGATGTAATCACGTGCTGCCTGCGGCAGGCCTTCCAGTGTTTTAACACCAAAGGTGTTTTCACTCCAGCCCGGCAGAGTTTCATAAATCGGCTCGATGCCTTCCCAGCCTTCAGCGGCCAGCGGCGTGGTGGTCATCTCGCGGCCATCCGGCATACGGTAACCGACGCAGATTTTCACCTCTTTCAGGCCATCCAGCACGTCCAGTTTGGTCATGCAGAAGCCGGACAGGGAGTTGATCTGCACCGCACGGCGCACTGCAACCGCATCCAGCCAGCCGGTACGACGACGACGGCCGGTGGTGGCACCGAACTCATTACCTTTCTCACACAGGAACTCGCCAGTTTCATCAAACAGTTCGGTCGGGAATGGACCGGCACCAACGCGGGTGGAGTAAGCTTTGACGATGCCCAGCACGTAATCCACGTAGCGTGGACCGATACCTGAACCGGTCGCCACGCCACCGGCAGTGGTGTTGGACGAAGTCACGTACGGATACGTACCGTGGTCGATATCCAGCAGCGTACCCTGTGCGCCTTCGAACATGATCAGGTCGCCACGCTTACGCGCGCCGTCCAGCAGTTCAGACACGTCGACGACCATGCCGGTCAGGATGTCGGCCACCGCCAGTACATCGCTCAGCACTTTATCGTAGTCTACTGCATCTTCTTTGTAGTAGTTCACCAGCTGGAAGTTGTAGAAATCAACGATCTCTTTCAGCTTCACGGCGAAGGTTTCTTTGTTGAACAGGTCGCTGACGCGCAGACCGCGACGGGCAACTTTATCTTCATAGGCTGGGCCGATACCACGACCGGTGGTACCGATAGCTTTGGCACCGCGCGCTTTTTCACGCGCCAGGTCCATCGCCACATGGTATTGCAGAATCAGCGGACAAGCTTCAGAGATCAGCAGACGTTCACGTACCGGCACACCGCGCGCTTCCAGACCGTTCATCTCTTTCATCAGGGCTTCAGGCGACAGCACAACACCATTACCAATGATGCTGGTGACGTTTTCACGCAGGATGCCAGAGGGAATTAAGTGGAGGACGGTTTTCTCACCGTTGATGACAAGTGTATGGCCTGCATTGTGGCCACCCTGGTAACGCACAACATATTTCGCGCGTTCAGTCAGAAGGTCTACGATCTTACCTTTACCTTCATCACCCCATTGGGTGCCCAGTACGACGACGTTCTTACCCATTTTCTAAAATCACCGATTGCTTAAAAATGGATTCTACCATCGGATTTTCACTCTTTCAGCACTTTTAGCATACGATTGCGCTGTTTTTTGCCTGAGTTTTGATCACTACAACATGTTGGGGGCAATGCTCTGCAGCAGACACAATTTAGCCGGGCGGCAGCGCGCAGATTTTTGCTCAGCCATTCGCGTGCGTGCTCAGCATGGCGTAAATCACCACGCCCGCCACCACCAGCCCGCCGCCAAAACGGTGCAGTATACGGTCCGGTAACTGCGTCATCGCCAGAATCATGCGACGCCACAGGCGCGGCAACAGCATCGGTCCTAATCCCTCCAGCACCAGCACCAAAGCCAGCGCCATCCAGACGGTTGTGTTCATTCTGTTTTCCCAAAAAAAAGGCCGACATCAGTGTCGGCCTCAAGGTTATAACAGTTATTAACGCGAGACGTTAGTTGGCGCCTTCATATAGCGGAAGAAATCGCTATCCGGGCTCAGCACCATCACGTCCTGGTTGTCCGAGAAGCTGTTCTCATAGGCACGCAGGCTGCGGATAAAGGCATAGAAATCAGGATCCTGGCTGAAGGCGTCGGCGAACAGCTTGGCAGCTTCACCATCCCCTTCACCACGGCTGATCAGCGCCTGACGCTGCGCTTCTGCCAGCGTACGGGTTACCTGATAATCGGCCTGGGCGCGCAGTTTTTCTGCCTCTTCCTGACCCTGTGAACGCTGGCTACGTGCTACTGCTTCACGCTCGGCGCGCATACGATTGTAGATCGCGTCCGACACTTCGGTCGGCAGGTTGATCTGCTTGATGCGCACGTCGACCACCTGAATACCCAGCGCCGCCATACTGTTCGGGTTTGGCGCCGGCTCATTGCTGTTGGTCTCGCGCTCAACGCGGGCAGCCGCGCTGGCAATCGCATCGTCAGCGGCTGGCGTCTGCACTTCGTCGTCATTGCCGGCACTGCCGGTGTTCAGCGCATCGCGCACGTCGGTGGTCAGACGGCCACGCGAGTCGGTGACGATGTCTTTCACATCAAGACGGCCCATTTCTGAACGCAGACGGTCGCTGAACTTACGTTTCAGCAGCACTTCCGCCTGAGACACATCGCCACCGCCGGTCGCGAGGTAGTAACGGCTGAAATCGCTGATGCGCCACTTGATGTAAGAGTCAACAATCAGGTCTTTCTTCTCTTTGGTGACGAAACGATCGGCCTGGTTATCCATGGTCTGGATGCGCGCATCCAGCGACTTCACGGTTTCGATAAACGGAATCTTGAAGTGCAGACCCGGTGCGTACACCTGCGGCTTGTTCTCATCATCACGCAGTACTTTACCAAAGCGCAGCACGATACCGCGCTGGCCTTCCTGCACCACGAACAGTGAGGCGTACAGCACCACCAGAACAACAATAATTACGGCGATGATTGGCTTACGCATCGATTACTCCCTCCCTTCGCGCTGGGTATCGTTACGCAGCGCATTGGCGCGACGCTGATCCATGATGCTGTCCGGACTGTAGGATGAAGTGTCGCCACGGCCGGCATTGCTGCCCGGTGACGACGGTAACTTCATCAGATTGGCATTGTTCTGACCGCTCTGGCCGCCTGCCTGGCCGCCGCGCATCAGCTGATCCAGCGGCAGCACCATCAGGCTGTTGCCACGGTCGTTAACCAGCACTTTGCGGGTATGGCTGAGCACGCGCTCCATGCTTTCAATGTAGAGACGTTCTTTGGTGATCTGCGGTGCGGCTTTGTACTCCGGCAGCAGACGCGCGAACCGCGCCACTTCACCCTGCGCTTCCAGCACAGTACGCTCTTTGTAGGCTCGCGCCTCTTCAAGAATACGCTGCGCCTGGCCGTTAGCACGCGGCTGCACTTCGTTGGCGTACGCTTCAGCTTCACGCACGTACTGCTCGCGGTTTTCGCGGGCGGCAATCGCATCGTCAAACGCGGCTTTGACCTCTTCCGGTGGACGCGCCGCCTGGAAGTTGACGTCAAGCAGCGTAATACCCATGTTGTAAGGACGAATGGTTTCGTCGATTTCACGCTGGGTATCGCTACGCACGACGGTACGGCCTTCGGTGAGGATACGGTCCATGGTCGAGCGGCCAATCACGCCGCGCAGCGCGCTGTCAGTGGCCTGACGCAGGCTGTCATCGGCACTGGTCACCGCATACAGGTAGCGCTCCGGATCGGTCACGCGGTACTGCACGTTCATCTCCACGCGCACCACGTTCTCGTCCGAAGTCAGCATCACGCCAGACGCTGCCAGCTCACGCACCGCTTCGACGTTGACGGCCCGCACCTGATCGATAAAGGTCGGTTTCCAGTTGAGGCCAGGCTCAACCAGATGGCTGAATTTGCCGAAACGCGTCACGACGCCGCGCTCCGCTTCTTTGATGGTGTAGAAACCACTGGCTGCCCAGATGACCACTGCCGCCACGGCGACAATGCCAACCAGTTTGCCACCGCTGCCGCCGCTGCGCTGGCCGTTATCGCTCTGTTTGCCACCGCCCAGTCCGCCGAGTTTTTTACTCAGCTTACGGAAGATATCATCCAGATCAGGAGGTCCCTGATCGCGACCTCCTTTATTTCCCCCAGAGTTGCCGCCTTGGTTATTGCTGCTTCCCCACGGGTCGCGGTCCTGTCCGTTATTTCCGGGCTGATTCCACGCCATGTCTCTACTCCATTTATTGTATATAAGTTTACCCTGCCACGTGCCGGGCACGTCTTGGGGTAAATGAGTTGGGCAACGGTCAAACAATATAACTGGCGAGCTGCGGTTCCTGCTTGCACAAGCGGCGCCAGTCAACAATCGGCATTCGCACCTGCAAACCTACGCAGCCATCTTCTTCATTCCACTCTTTTTCAATCGCCTGCAGCTGATAGAAGCGGCTGCGCAGGCGGCCCGCTTCCGGCGGCAGACGTAAATCATACTGCGCCACTTCACCGGCTAAGCGCTCGGACAGCGCCTGCCACAGCAGCGGCAAACCGGCACCGCTCTGCGCCGACAGCCATACGCGCGTCGGCCGGTTCTCTTCGTCGCGATCGATACGCGGCTCAAAGCCATCCAGCATATCGATCTTGTTCATCACCAGCAGCACCGGAATCTCATCGGCTTCAATCTCTGCCAGCACTTCGTTTACGGCGTCGATGTTGTCATTGACGCGCAAATCCGCGGCGTCAATCACGTGCAGCAGCAGCGACGCCTGACGGGTTTCCTGCAGGGTGGCTTTAAACGCCGCCACTAAGTCATGCGGCAGGTGACGGATAAAGCCTACCGTATCCGCCAGCACCACTTCGCCGACATCGGCCACATTCAGGCGGCGCAGCGTCGGGTCCAGCGTGGCGAACAGCTGGTCGGCAGCATATACGTTGGCTGAAGTGATGGCGTTGAACAGGGTGGATTTGCCGGCGTTGGTGTAGCCCACCAGGGAGACGGTCGGCACATCGGCTTTCGCACGCGCCTGACGTCCCTGCTCACGCTGTTTTTCCACGCGTTCAAGGCGGGACAGAATCTGGCTGATGCGGCCGCGCAGTAAGCGACGGTCGGTTTCCAGCTGGGTTTCACCCGGTCCACGCAGGCCGATACCGCCTTTCTGCCGCTCAAGGTGAGTCCATCCGCGCACCAGACGGGTGGCAAGATGGCGTAACTGTGCCAGCTCGACCTGCAATTTCCCTTCATGGGTGCGGGCGCGCTGGGCAAAAATATCGAGAATTAAGCCGGTGCGATCGATTACGCGACATTCGCACAGCCGCTCAAGATTACGTTCCTGAGCAGGGGATAAGGCATGATCGAATAAAACGACCGATGCTCCACTCGCTTTCACCGCATCGGCAATTTCAACTGCCTTTCCTTCACCGACAAAATATTTGGGATGTGGCGCTTTACGGCTGCCGGTAATCACTTGCAGCGCATCGACGCCCGCAGAAGAGACAAGAGTTTCAAACTCCTGCAAATCTTCCAGCTCTTTGTCTTGGGAGAACCAGATGTGTACCAGTACGGCCTGCTCACCGGCATCATAACGGTCAAACAAGCTATAACCTCGCTAAAATAAAATAACCAGGACGGGAAAACGCACTCGCTCCCCAGCCCTGGCTTTACGGCCGTGCAGAATTACTCTGCGTTATCGCCGTCTTGTTGTGGCTGCGACTGAGCGCCCTGGTTGCTTCCGCCATGGTGGTAGTTACTGCCACCGCTGCCGCCCGCGTTGTTGCTATGGTGCGAAACCGGACGAGAAGGAACCACTGTAGAGATGGCGTGCTTATACACCATCTGGCTTACCGTGTTTTTCAACAGAATGACGAACTGATCAAAGGATTCAATTTGTCCCTGCAGCTTAATACCATTCACCAAATAGATCGAAACCGGTACACGTTCACGACGCAATGCGTTCAAAAACGGGTCTTGTAATGATTGCCCCTTAGCCATTCTATCTTTTCCTTATATGCTTGTTGTTTGTTACTTTGTGAACCGTGGTTCAGAAAAACTGCGTAAAAATTTGCGCACGATAACGGACCAATTGTACACAATCATCCCTGCTACGCACTAACAACCTGAAGCACCGCATTACGCGCTAATTCTGGCGCGTCACTGTCTAACCAGTGGACGTCGGGCCAGCCACGTAACCAGGTCATCTGGCGTTTAGCGAGCTGCCGGGTGGCGCAAATTCCCCGATAAACCATTTCGTCGTAATCGATTTCGCCAGACAGATAAGACCACATCTGACGGTAACCAACACAGCGAATGGAAGGCATGTCCGTATGCAAATCACCTCGTGCAAACAGTGCCCGAGCCTCCGCTTCAAAACCTGACGCTAACATCTGGTCGTAACGCAACGCGATGCGCTGGTGTAACAGTTCGCGGCTCGCCGGAGCGATAGCAAACTGGTACACATCGTAGGGTAACGCTTCACCGGCCGTTTTTGTCAGTTCCGTTAAAGTTTTACCCGAAATAAAAAAAACTTCCAGTGCTCGCGAAAGTCTCTGCGGATCATTCGGATGAATACGACTACCGGCGACCGGATCGATTTCACACAGCTGGCGGTGCAGGGCTTCCCAGCCTTTTTCCGCCGCCATTTGCTCTATTCGCTGACGCACTTCCGGATCCGCCGAGGGCAGCGGCGACAATCCTTCCAGCAACGCTTTGAAGTAAAGCATGGTTCCACCAACAAGCAGCGGAATCTTACCTTTTTGGGTAATCTCCGCCATTTCTGCCAGCGCATCGCGACGAAACTCAGCAGCGGAATAGCTCTCCGCCGGGTCGCGAATGTCCAGCAAGCGATGGGGTGCCTGCGCCAACTCCTGTGCCGACGGTTTCGCCGTGCCAATATCCATCCCGCGATAGATTAAGGCAGAGTCAACGCTAATAAGTTCCACCGGAAGTTGCTGACGCAGCGCAATGGCTAATGCCGTCTTACCGGAGGCGGTCGGCCCCATCAAAAAAATTGCCTTTGGCCGGCTAGCCTGGTTCAGTTCACTCATGCTTCAACGCGTTTAGCGCGCTCTCAATCTCAAGGGTCTGTAACAGACCTGAAGGCGGCGATTTCAGCAGATGCGGACAGAGCCGTTCGAGCTCTGCCAGCAGCGTGATCGCCTGCGAGTGATTCCAGTGAGGTTCTGCCGCATCGTCGCGTCGCGCCAGCCACTGGGCCAGTGCGGAAGCAGAAACCTCTTGCTGCCGGGCGAGATAGCCTAACAGGTCTGGAATCAAGATTTGTAAATTTTGTGTTCGTAACGGTAAAGGGACAGCGCGCAGCGTCACATGCTGTCCTTCCCGTTGTAAATCAATGCCCATCTGGCTTAACAGCGCCGCCTGGGCATCAATCACGCTTAACTCTTCGTGAGCGATTTTCAGCCGTACCGGGATCAGCAGCGGCTGCGGTTTGAGCCCCTCATCGCCGGGTTGCAGCTGGGCCTGTTTGAGCCAGCGCGCCGCCACGCTTAATGACAGCAGCTGCAACGTCTCCCCGCGCTCCAGCAGCGCATAGCGCTCGCGCACCACGCTGAGCACCCGGCCAAAACTTTGCGTATGGGCGGCCAGCGGCGCTTCACGCGCGGGTGCCGGTCGTGGCGCGGGCGCGGGTTCAGCGGCCGGTGCGCGTGGCGTCTCCGCCGCCGGTGTTTTTATCAGCTGCTGATAAACCGCCCCTTCACGCGTGCGATAGCCCGGCTCTTTGTGCTGCCACTGGCCGCCCGTGCCGCCGGATGCCGCACTGCCACCGCTGCGCGCGCCGGTTGCCGGCTGGGCAAAGTGATTCGCTCCGGCGGCCTGGCGGTTCTCAGGCTGCCACTGCGGCGGTGGCTCTTCGGCATGGGCCAGCGGCAATTCGGCGCTGCGACTGGCCTGCAGCACGCTCATCACGCCCTGCCAGATAAAGTCATGCACCAGACGCGACTGATGAAAACGCACCTCATGCTTCGCGGGATGCACGTTGACATCCACCTGGTGCGGGTCAATCTCCAGATACAGCACGTAGGCTGGCTGCTGATCTTCACCGAGCTGGGTTTGATAGGCCTGGCGGATGGCGTGATTAATCAGCTTATCGCGCATCATGCGACCGTTAACGTAGCAGTACTGCAGGTCGGTAACCTGACGCGACCCCGCCGGATCGGCCACCCAGCCGCGCAGCGCCAGATCGTCGTGCTGCCAGTCAATGCGCAGCGCATGCTGCATGAAAGGTGTCCCGCAGATGGCGCCCAGACGCCGCTCGCGCTGCGCCTCCTGCGTCACGCCGCGATACTGACGCACCAGCTTGCCGTTGTGCGTCAGCGAAATGGCAACGTCGAAACGCGCCAGCGCAATGCGGCGAATCACCTCATCAATATGGGTGAACTCGGTCTTTTCGGTGCGCATGAATTTACGGCGGGCAGGCGTGTTGTAGAACAGATCGAGCACTTCCAGCGAGGTTCCCACCGGGTGGGCGGCGGGTTTGACCGTCACCGCCATATCGCGCCCTTCGGCATAGGCCTGCCAGGCTTCCTGCTGATCGGCGGTGCGCGACGTCAGCGTCAGGCGCGACACCGAGCTGATACTCGCCAGCGCTTCGCCGCGAAAGCCGAGGCTGACAATCGCCTCCAGATCATCCAGCGAGGCGATCTTGCTGGTGGCGTGGCGGGCCAGCGCCATCGCCAGTTCATCTCTGGCGATGCCGCAGCCGTTGTCGCGGATGCGGATCAGCTTTGCACCGCCTTTCTCAATATCAACCTCAATGCGCGTCGCTCCGGCATCAAGGCTGTTTTCCACCAGCTCTTTTACGACCGAGGCCGGGCGCTCAACCACTTCGCCAGCGGCAATCTGGTTCGCCAGCTGAGGCGGTAAAATCTGTATTGGCATGGTGGTGATCCTTATCAGGTATGGGCTGCGCGCAGCCCCTCATCAGGATTGTGGAATCTTTAAATTTTGCCCCAGCATCACGTTGCTCGACTTCATGTTATTCGCCTGCATGATGGCTTTCGGGCTGACGCCGTACTTCGCGGCAATCGCCGTCAGCGAATCACCGCGCACCACTTTGTGCCGCGCCGGACGGCTGGCCGCGCTGCTGACGCCGGAACCGGCCGGCACTTTCAGCCGCTGGCCGACCCAAACCACATCGCGCTTCAGGTTATTCAGCTCGCGCAGCGTCGCCATGCTGACCCCGTATCGCGCGGCAATGCCGGACAGCGTCTCGCCGCGCGTCACGGTATGGCGCTGGGTAGCACCGGTGTATTGCACGGTGCCGGTGGCCGGGTTGCTGGCGACGCTAACCGCTGGTGCGCGATCCAGCGGCCGGTTTTCCTCCTTTGGGACCGATTGCAGCGGATGCGCGAGGAAATAGTTACGCAGTCCTTTGTAAATCGACTGGGCAATCTTTTCCTGATACGCGCTGCTGCCTAGCAGCCGCTCCTCCCCGGCGTTACTGATAAAGCCGGTTTCAACCAGTAAAGAAGGGATGTCCGGCGAACGCAGCACGCCGAGGCTGGCATGTTCCGGCAGACGCTTGTGCAACGGCGTTACGCCGCGCAGCTGCTGCAGCACTTTGACCGCCACGTCATAGCCGACGCGCTGTGAATGGCCAAACTGCAGATCCAGCACCGCCTGGCTCAGGTAGGGATCGGCCTGGCTGTTCGCCAGCAGATCGCCCGCACCGCCCAGCAGCTCAGACTGTTTCTCTTTCTGCTCCAGCCAGTTAGCCATTTCGCTGTTGGCGCGACGGTTGGACAGCACCCAAACCGAAGCCCCGGTGGCAGAGTGATTCGGTGCGGCGTCGGCGTGAATCGATACCAGCAGGTTAGCGTTCTCTTTACGCGCCACCTCGGAACGGCCCATCACCGAAATAAAGTAGTCGCCGTTACGCGTCAGCACCGGTTTAAACATCGGGTCCTGATCCATCAGCGCTTTGAGCTTCCGCGCGATGGCGATGGTGACATTCTTTTCATGTAAGCCGTGCTGGCCCGACGCGCCAGGATCCTGACCGCCGTGTCCGGCATCAATCGCCACGATCACCGCATCATTACGGCTGACAGCACCGCCCGGACGCACCGTGGTGTTGCTGCTGGTCACCGCCGTCACCGGATTGGCGTTGAACGGATTACCCTGGCTGGTCGTAGCGCTGTCGCTCTGGCGCGCACGCGTCACCGGTGCCGCCGCGGTGCTGCGTCTGGCCGGCTGGGTGCCGCTGATGGTGAAGACCACGCGGTACTGATTGCCGTCGCGCTGCGTACTGGCGCGCGTTTTTGCCGCCTGAGTCAGCTCAAACACCAGCCGGATGCTCTGCTTATCCTTCGGCTGGCTATTACGAATCCGTTTAACGATGTTTTCGCCGCTAAAGTTGAGCGGCAGCCCCTGAATATTGCCGCTCTGGCGAATATCCAGCACCACCCGGTTCGGGTTGTGTAGCGGAAAGAAGCCATACACCGGCTGGCCGTTGAAGCTCAGGGTCACCGTCGCCTGGCTGTCGCCGTTATCGACTTTGATATCCGATAGTGTCGCGGCCAGCGCCGACGAGGAGAACAGACACAGCAGGGCGAGCATCATCCCGGTAACGCGTGACATCATGCCGGTTCCCTGCCCTGCTGAAACTGCTGCAGCAGCGTGTTGCCGAGCGGCGAATGCGCGCGGATTTCCGCTGCGCGCGCGCTGGCGACGTAGCTTAGCGTCAGTGCCAGATCCGGCTCTGGCAGCACACCCGCGCCCTGCTGCGGCCACTCAACCAGGCACAGCGCGTCGCCGCTGAAGTAGTCACGGATGCCCATAAACTCCAGCTCTTCCGGGTCGGCGAGGCGATAGAGATCGAAATGGTACAGGCTGCGGTCGCCCAGCTGATAGGGCTCAACCAGCGTATAGGTTGGACTTTTGACGTTGCCCTGGTGGCCAAGCGCCTGCAAAAAGCCGCGGCTGAAGGTGGTTTTACCGGCACCCAGATCGCCATACAGATAGATCACCACCGCGCTGCTGCAAACGCGGGCCAGTTGCGCACCCAGATTCAGGGTTGCCGCCTCATCGGGCAAAGGAATAACACAGGTCTTCATGCTTTATTGTTGGATCATCTCTGGATTAACAAACTGCCACAGCAGTGCGAACAAATCAGTGGCTAACATGCCGCGCGTCCCGCGCTGTCGCGCTACCGCATCCGCCGCGGCACCGTGCGCGACACAGCCCGCACAGGCGGCGTCAAACAGGGTGGCCTGCTGGCCCAGCAGGGCGGCGATCATACCGCTCAGCACATCGCCCATACCGCCGGACGCCATGCCCGCATTGCCGACATCCGCAATCGCCATGTCGCCCGTCGCGCTGGCAATTACCGTACCGGCACCTTTCAGCACCACCACGCCGCCGTAGCGGTTTGCCAGGGTCTGCGCGGCGTGTAAGCGGTCACTCTCAATCTCAGCGGTTTTCACCCCGAGCAGGCGTGCTGCCTCGCCGGGATGCGGCGTAATGATGCGATTCTGACGGTTATCTGCATTGATTGCCAGCAGGTTAAGCGCATCAGCATCCCAAAGCATCGGCTTTTCACTCAGTGCCACCTTTTTCAGTGCCTTCTGAGCCCATTCACGCTGGCCAAGACCGGGGCCGATGGCGATGACATCCGCCCACGCCAGCGCGTCGTCCAGCCGCGCGTCGCTCAGGGCATCCACCATCAGCTCCGGTCGTGCGCTGAGAATCGGACCAATATTATCTTCATGCGTTAACACCCGCACAAGCCCGGCACCGCTGCGCAGCGCCGCTTCGCCGGTCATGCGGATCGCGCCGGCCGTGCCGCTGTCGCCACCGACCACCAGCAAACGGCCGTGATCGCCCTTATGCGAGGTGGCTTTGCGCGGCTTCAGCCAGCGCGGTAAATCCGCTGCAGCGTAGCGATGAATCGGTGCCTGCTCGCCAGCCAGAAACGCGTCCAGGCCAAGCGTCGCGCAATGCAGCACGCCGACGTGGTCACGCGCTTTGCAGGTGAGCTGACCAGGCTTCAGCGCAATCATACTTAACGTGCAGTCCGCCACGACCGCCGCCCCTGGCGTGGTGCCGGTCGCGGCCACCAGCCCGGAAGGGATATCGACGGCAAACACCGGCGCGGCGTGCGCATTGATCTGTTCGATCAGCGACTGATAAGGCGCGGCAGGCGCGCGATTCAGCCCGGTGCCCAGCAGCGCATCAACAATCACGTCGATGTGTTCCGGCCAGGCAGCGTCGGCGGCATGAATCACGCCGCCCGCCGCCAGCCAGCCGTCGCGCGCCTGCTGTGCTTCTTCCGGCAGCGGACGTTGGCTGTCACAGGCCAGCAGCGTCACGCTCAGCCCGGCGGCCTGCGCCAGCCGCGCCACCACGTAGCCATCGCCGCCGTTATTACCGTGGCCGCATAAAATCAGCCAGTGCTGCGCCTGCGGCCACTGCTGGCGAATCCGTTCATAGCTGGCCTGCCCGGCGCGCTGCATCAGTTCATACAGCGTCAGGCCCAGGCTATCGGCGGCGTCGCACTCCAGTTGCGGCATGGCCTGCGCAGGCCAGACAGAGTGTGGTAAACTGCGTGCGTTTGCTTCAATTGCCTGGTCTCTCATGTCATACCCTCTCGATCTTCAACAGCTCGCTCAACAGATTAAACAGTGGGGGCGCGAACTCGGCTTTCAGCAGGTGGGTATTTGCGATACCGACCTGAGCGCCGAAGAGCCGAAACTGCAGCAGTGGCTGGAGAAACAGTATCACGGCGAGATGGACTGGATGGCGCGTCACGGCATGATGCGCGCCCGCCCGCATGAACTGCTGCCCGGCACGCTGCGCGTGATCAGCGTGCGCATGAACTATCTTCCGGCCAAAGCCGCGTTTGCCAGCACGCTAAAAAACCCGCAGCTGGGTTATGTCAGCCGCTACGCGCTGGGCCGCGATTACCACAAAGTATTGCGCAATCGACTGAAAAAGCTCGGAGAAAAAATCCAGGCCCACTGCGGCGAACTCAATTTTCGTCCGTTTGTCGACTCCGCGCCAATTCTGGAGCGGCCGATTGCCGTCAAAGCCGGACTCGGCTGGACCGGCAAACATTCGCTGGTGCTGAATCGCGAAGCCGGTTCGTGGTTTTTCCTCGGCGAGCTGCTGATTGATCTACCGCTGCCGGTGGATGAGCCGCAGCAAGAGCAGTGCGGCCGCTGCGTCGCCTGTATGACCATCTGCCCGACCGGCGCCATCGTCGAACCTTATGTCGTCGATGCGCGCCGCTGCATCTCCTATCTCACCATTGAACTGGAAGGCGCCATTCCCGAAGCGCTGCGTCCGCTGATCGGCAACCGCATTTACGGCTGTGACGACTGCCAGCTGATCTGTCCGTGGAACCGCTATGGTCAGCTGACCGATGAGGAGGATTTTTCGCCGCGCGCGGTGCTGCACGCGCCGCAGCTGGTCGAACTGTTCGGCTGGGATGAAGCCCGTTTTCTGCGCGTCACGGAAGGCTCTGCCATTCGCCGCATCGGCCATCTGCGCTGGCTGCGTAACGTAGCGGTGGCGCTGGGTAATGCGCCCTGGGCACCCGAGAATCTTACGGTATTAGAACAGCGGCGCGGTGAACATCCGCTGCTGGATGAGCACATTGACTGGGCGATAGCGCAGCAGCGGCAAAAGCGCGCGGCGCAGGCGATAGAGGTGCAATCGGCACAGCAGCAGCGGCTGGTGCGCGCCGTCGAGAAAGGGTTACCGCGTGATGCATGATTGAGCAATCGCGCAGGATATTATGCTTTTCCACATGCTGTGAATAAAATTATTTCCCCGAATAGTGACGTGGATCGTTATTTCGTCTAAAAGGGGCATTCACAGTCTGAAATATCATTTACCCAATAAAAAACATATAGTTAGATAATTACTGTAAACATTTACGTCGGGTTTTGCGCGCAGGGGCTTGTCCAGAGCTTGTGGATAACTCTGTTCAAAACGGTTTTGCAGATAGGGTAAAACGCCGTCAGCACGTTGCGGGCGCATTGTGGATAACCTGTAAGATTACTGCAACAGACGCAGACATCTTCGGCACTCACGCAGCGTGCAAAATTTCCAGATAACAAACGGAACCGCACAGGTAAAACGACTGCAGCAGTTGTATGTCTGATTGCGCCCGGGGGCAAATAACTTTAGTGAATATGAAAATCTGGAGCGGGAAACGAGACTCGAACTCGCGACCCCGACCTTGGCAAGGTCGTGCTCTACCAACTGAGCTATTCCCGCATAATCTTCGTATTTTAGTCTGCCACGGCGTTGGCTGCCTTCACTCACCCAGGTCACTTACTCGTGTAAGCTCCCAGGGATTCGCTCAGTTGCCGCCTTGTTGCAAACTCAAATACTCGATTATGTACCGGCATTCTTAAGTCACAACAACCGCAAAAAGACTAAATCCGTGATTTGGATGGCGTACTGCAACAGAGACTGGAGCGGGAAACGAGACTCGAACTCGCGACCCCGACCTTGGCAAGGTCGTGCTCTACCAACTGAGCTATTCCCGCATAATCGTCGTCTTTCATTGCGCTGCGGCGTTAACGGCCTGGACGCAGTTGAAATCCTTGATTCTGATGCATTACTTTTTACTGCATGTTCTGGAGCGGGAAACGAGACTCGAACTCGCGACCCCGACCTTGGCAAGGTCGTGCTCTACCAACTGAGCTATTCCCGCATCATTGTCTTTCAATCTGCTGCGGCGTTGACCGCCTTAGCGCAACTGAACTACCTGATTCAGAACATTTGTTACTTTTACTGCTCCGTACCTGTTGTAAATTCTTCACCGGTACGGGGTGCGCATTATACGAGAAATCCTTCCCGCCGCAAGCGTTGCAAAGCAAAATTTTGCGCTTTGCGCGCGTTTGCTGTTTTAATCGGCAAACTGCTGCTTTCCTGCGCACCCGCGTTGATTTACAGCTGCAGGAAGTGCTCGCGGTAGTAGGCCAGCTCGGCAATGGACTCACGAATGTCGTCCAGCGCCTGATGCGTACCGGCCTTTTTAAAGCCTGGCAGAATCTCTGGCTTCCAGCGGCGCGCCAGCTCTTTCAGCGTGCTGACATCCAGATAGCGGTAGTGGAAATAGGCTTCCAGCGCCGGCATGTACTTAAACAGGAAGCGGCGATCCTGGCCAATGCTGTTGCCGCAAATCGGCGAGGTGTTGGCCGGAACCCACTGTTGCAGAAACGCAATCGTCGCCTGCTCCGCTGCGCGATCGTCATGCTGGCTGGCCTTTACGCGCGCAACCAGCCCGCTATTGGTGTGGGTGCGCACGTTCCAGTCATCCATCAGCGCCAGCTGCGCATCGGACTGATGCACCGCCAGCACCGGCCCTTCGGCCAGAATGTTGAGGTTGGCGTCCGTTACAATGGTGGCGATCTCAATAATGCGATCGCGCTCCGGATCCAGTCCGGTCATTTCCAGGTCGATCCAAATCAGATTGTTTTCATTTCCCGCTGTCATGCATTTCCCGCCTGTTGCCAAAGTCGTCATTAGCCTGAATTAAGGTGTATCATAGACGTTTTGCCCAGCGGGGCGAAGCCTGGCGAAAGCGTGAGAGGATGCGTGAGCAAAAATAAATTGTCGAAGGGTCAACAACGTCGCGTCAGCGCCAACCATCAGCGTCGTCTGCAGCAACGGAACGAAAAGCCGGAACCGGACGATAGCCTGTTTGGTGAAGCCTCTGAGGGCGTAGTGATCAGCCGCTTTGGCATGCACGCGGATGTGGAAGACAGCGCCGGCGAGGTGCATCGCTGTAATATTCGCCGCACCATTCGCTCGCTGGTCACCGGTGACCGCGTGGTGTGGCGCGCCGCCGGCGAAAACGGCGGCAAAGGTATTGTTGAAGCCGTACACCCGCGCCAGACGGTGCTGACGCGCCCGGACTTCTATGACGGCGTAAAACCGATCGCCGCTAACATTGATCAGATCATTATTGTGTCGGCGATCCTGCCGGAGCTGTCGCTGAACATTATCGATCGCTATCTGGTGGCCAGCGAAACGCTCGGCGTGGAGCCGCTGCTGGTATTGAATAAAACCGATCTGCTGGATGACGACGCGCGGGCGTTTGTCGATGAGCAGATGGATATCTATCGCCACATTGGCTATCGCGTACTGATGGTGTCGAGCCGCGCCAAAGATGGACTGAAGGATCTGGAAGCGGCGCTCACCGGCCGGGTCAGCATTTTTGCCGGTCAGTCGGGCGTGGGTAAATCCAGCCTGCTGAACAACCTGCTCGGCCTCGACCTGGCAGGCGATGAGATCCTGACCAATGATGTGTCGGATGTGTCCGGCCTCGGCCAGCACACCACCACCGCCTCACGGCTGTATCACTTCCCGCACGGCGGCGATGTCATCGATTCGCCTGGCGTGCGCGAGTTCGGTTTGTGGCATCTGGAGCCGGAACAAATTACCCAGGGATTTGTCGAATTCCGTGAATTTCTAGGCGGTTGCAAGTTCCGTGACTGCAAGCACGACAACGACCCTGGCTGCGCCATCCGCGAAGCGGTGGAGAACGGGATCATCGACATTTCTCGCTTCGATAATTACCACCGTATTCTGGAGAGCATGGCGCAGGTAAAAACGCGTAAAAACTTTTCCGCCAGCGAAGATTAACGGGTACAACGGCACATTCGCCAACTGACCGGGGCGCTGCTACAATCCGCCCCCTTTTGTGTAAACCAAACGTTATTAAGCCAGGAGGCAACGGTGTTTGATCGTTTTAAACTCGGCCTGAATCACATTCTGCCTAAAAAAGCGCTGACCGAACTCGCCGGTTGGGGCGCCAGCCGCCGCGCTGGCTGGCTGACCAAAGCGGTCATCGACATTTTTGTCTGGTTCTACAAAGTGGATATGGCGGAAGCCAGTAAGCCGCACACCGGCAGCTACCGCACCTTTAATGACTTCTTTGTACGCCCGTTAAAAGAGGGTGCGCGCCCTATCGATCCGGACGCTTCGCTGCTGGCCTTGCCAGCCGATGGCGCCATCAGCCAGCTGGGCCGTATTGCTGGCGATCAGATCTTCCAGGCCAAAGGCCACACCTACTCGCTGCAGGCGCTGCTGGCCGGCAATGACGATCTGGCGGAAAAATTTGTCGACGGTGAGTTCGTTACCACTTACCTTGCGCCGCGCGACTACCACCGCGTGCACATGCCGTGTAACGGCATCCTGCGCGAAATGATCTACGTGCCGGGCGATCTCTACTCGGTTAACCCGCTGACCGCGCGCAACATCCCGAACCTGTTTGCCCGTAACGAACGCGTGATCTGCGTATTCGATACCGATCATGGCCCGATGGTGCAGATCCTCGTGGGCGCCACCATTGTCGGCAGCATCGAAACCGTCTGGGCCGGCACCGTGACGCCGCCGCGCGAAGGGGTGATCAAACGCTGGCGCTACCCATCGGCCGATCATGATGGCGCGGTCGTGCTGCTGAAAGGTCAGGAGATGGGCCGCTTTAAGCTGGGCTCGACGGTGATCAACCTGTTTGCGCCGAACCGCGTTAAGCTGGCTGAAAGCCTTGAAGCCGAAAGCAAAACCCGCCTGGGTCAGCCGCTGGCTATCGCCCTGCCGCAGCCCGGCGACAGCGCTCCGCTCATCGACTAATTCCGGGAAACACCGCCGTGCGCGCCTCTCTTTTTCTGCTGCTGAGCCTGGTGCTCAGCAGCACCGTCTTTGCCGCCACCGTTCCACCCGCCAGCCAGCTCAAACAGGATCTGGAAACGGCGAAATCCGCGAAAAGCTCGCCCAGCCAGGCCGAACAGGTGCAGGCGCTGGAAGCAGCAATTAACTTCCTGTCCGAACGCGACGACTCGCTGGAACGGGCGAAACAGTATCAGCAGGTAATCGATGATTTCCCGCGGCTGGCCCGCGAGCTGCGTCAGCAAATCGCCACGCTGACCGACAGCAGCAAGCCAGTGCGCAGCAACATGAGCAATGCCGAGCTGGATCAGGAGATCCTGCAGGTTAGCAGCCAGCTGCTGGAAGAGAGCCGCCAGGCGCAGCAAGAGCAGGATCGCGCCCGCGAAATCAGCGATTCTCTGTCGCAGCTGCCGCAGCAGCAGACCGATGCGCGGCGCGCCATGACCGAAAGCGAACGGCGCGCACAGGGCGTGGCGGCTGCCGCTAGCCCGCTGGCACAGGCGCAGATTTATGCGCGTCAGACCGAGAGCGCTGCCAGTAAAGCGCGGGTAGATGAGCTGGAGCTGGCGCAGCTGTCCGCCAATAACCGTCAGGAGCTGGCGCGTATGCGCGCGGAAGTGCATCAGCGCAAAGCCACCCAGCTGGATAACTATCTGCAGGCGCTGCGCAATCAGCTCAACAACCAGCGTCAGCGCGAAGCCGAACTGGCGCTGGAGCGCACCGAACAGCTGGCGGAAAACAGCGGCGATCTGCCGGCCTCCATCAGCGATCAGTTCCGCGTTAACCGCGAGCTCTCCGCCGATCTGAATCAGCAGGCGCAGCGTATGGATCTGGTGGCCTCGCAGCAGCGTCTCGCCACCAATCAGACATTGCAGGTGCGCCAGGCGCTGAGCACGCTGCGCGAGCAGTCACAGTGGCTGGGCGTGTCGAATCTGTTGGGTGAAGCGCTGCGCGCGCAGGTGGCGCGCCTGCCGGAGATGCCGAAATCCCAGCAGATCGACAGTGAAATGGGCCAGCTGCGCGTGCAGCGGCTGCATTATGAAGACCTGCTGGAGCGCCAGCAGGCGCTGCGCAAAGAGAAACAGGCGGACGGCACGCCGTTCACCAGTGAACAGACGCGCATTCTGGATGCCCAGCTGAAAACCCAGCGTGAACTGCTGAACTCACTGATTTCCGGCTGCGACACGCTGATTCTGGAAATCACCAAGCTGAAGGTTTCCAATACGCAGCTGCAGGACGCGCTGAGTGAAGTCAAAGAGGCGACGCACCGCTATCTGTTCTGGACCGCCGACGTCAGCCCGGTTGGCCTGAAATATCCGCTGGACGTGGCCACCGATCTGACGCGCCTGCTGTCGCTGGACACGCTGGGCCAGTTGGGCAAAGCGCTGGCGATGATGTTCACTAACCGCGAAACGGTGCTGCCGATCATCGGCGCCATTCTGCTGGTGGGCTTTAGCATCAGCACGCGTCGTCACTACAACGCCTTTATGGCGCGCGCGGCCAGCCGCGTGGGGAAAGTAACGCAGGACCGCTTCAGCCTGACGCTGCGCACCGTCTTCTGGTCGATTCTGGTCGCGGTGCCGCTGCCGGTACTGTGGGCCGCGCTCGGCTTTGGCCTGCAGCACGCCTGGCCTTACCCGTTTGCCGTAGCGATTGGCGATGGCATCACTGCCACCCTGCCGCTGCTGTGGGCGTTCATGATCAGCGCGGCGTTTGCCCGTCCTGACGGCCTGTTTGTCGTGCACTTCCGCTGGCCGCAGGCGCGGGTCGCGCGCGCCATGCGTTATTACTCGCTGACGGTCGGCCTGATCGTACCGCTGATTATGCTGCTGATTGCTTTCGCCAACCTCGACGATCCGCAGTTCTCCGCCACGCTGGGGCGCCTGTGCTTTATTCTGATCTGCGGGGCGCTGAGCATTGTCACCGTCAGTCTGAAACGCGCCGGTATCCCGCTCTATTTGGATAAAGAGGGCAACGGCGACAACTTCGTTAACCGGATTCTGTGGAACCTGATGATCGCCATTCCGCTGGTGGCGGCGCTGGCCTCCTGCATTGGCTATCTGGCCACCGCGCAGGCGCTGCTGGCGCGTCTGGAAACCTCGGTCGGCATCTGGTTCTTCCTGCTGGTGATTTACCACATCATTCGCCGCTGGATGCTGATTCAGCGCCGCCGCATCGCCTTTGACCGCGCGCGCCAGCGTCGTGCCGATATGCTGGCCAACCGCGCGCGCAGCGAAGAGGAAAAAGAGCAGCAGTCTGCCGTCAGCACCGATACCGTGGAAGTCGAAGAGCCGATTATCGATCTGGATGCGATCAGCGCGCAGTCGCTGCGGCTGGTCCGCTCGATTCTGACGCTGATTGCGCTGGTGTCGGTGATTGTGCTGTGGTCTGAGATTCACTCCGCGTTCAGCTTCCTCGACAACATTCCGCTGTGGGATGCCAGCACCACGGTGCAGGGCGTCGAGAGCGTACAGCCCATTACGCTGGGTGCCGTGCTGATCGCCATCCTGATCTTTATCATTACCACCCAGCTGGTGCGCAATATGCCGGCGCTGCTGGAGCTGGCGCTGCTGCAACACCTCAGCCTGTCGCCCGGCACCGGTTACGCCATTACCACCCTGACCAAATACGCGCTGATGCTGGTCGGCGGTCTGATTGGCTTTTCGATTATTGGCGTGGAGTGGTCAAAACTGCAGTGGCTGGTAGCGGCGCTGGGTCTGGGGCTGGGCTTCGGGATGCAGGAGATCTTTGCCAACTTTATCTCCGGTCTGATCATCCTGTTTGAGAAACCCATTCGTATCGGCGATACCGTGACCATTCGCGATTTGACCGGCAGCATCACCCGCATCAATACGCGCGCCACCACCATTACCGACTGGGACCGCAAAGAGATTATTGTGCCGAACAAGGCCTTTATCACCGAGCAGTTCGTCAACTGGTCGCTGTCGGATTCGGTGACGCGCGTGGTGCTGACCATTCCGGCACCGGCCCACGTTAACAGCGAAGAGGTGACGACCATCCTGAAGCAGGCGGCCGATCGCTGCACCTACGTGCTGGATATGCCGGCGCCGGATGTGTTCCTGGTGGACTTGCAGCAGGGCATTCAGCTGTTTGAGCTGCGCGTGCACGCGGCGGAGATGGGCCATCGTATGCCGCTGCGTCATGAGCTGCATCAGCTTATTCTGCGCGGCTTTGAAGAGCATGGCATTGAGATGCCGTTCCCGCCGTTCCAGGTACGGATGGAAACGCTGGGGCGCAAAACGCCGGCCAGCAACGGTTCGGCTGCCAGCCGGACTTTCAAATCCGGTGGCCTGTAAAACAAAACGCCCGGCATGCGCCGGGCGTTTTTTCTTTACGCGCGGGTTACTTCACAAACTCTTCGCCCTGCGCGATATCTTTTTTCAGCGTCTCCAGCATGCCGTTGAGCGCCTGCTGTTCGAAATCACTGAGCGGCCCGAGCGGACGGCGTTCGGCGATACCGTTTTTGCCCAGCAGCAGCGGCTGCGAGAAGAAGCGCGCGTACTCGCCGTCGCCTTCCACATAGGCGCACTCTACGACATTGGCTTCGCCCTGCAGTGCACGAATCAGCGACAGACCAAAGCGCGCAGCCGCCTGGCCCATCGACAGCGTCGCCGAGCCGCCACCGGCTTTGGCTTCCACCACTTCGGTACCGGCATTCTGAATACGTTTCGTCAGGTCGGCGATCTCCTGCTCGCTGAAGCTGACGCCTTTAACCTGCGACAGCAACGGCAGAATGGTCACGCCTGAATGCCCGCCGACCACCGGCACTTCAATCTCCGTAGGCTGTTTGCCCTTCAGGGCAGCGACAAAGGTGTTGGCGCGAATCACATCCAGCGTTGAGACGCCAAACAGCCGGTTTTTATCGTACACCCCGGCTTTTTTCAGCACTTCGGCGGCAATCGCCACCGTGGTATTTACCGGGTTAGTGATGACGCCAATCAGCGCTTTTGGCGCGGTGGTCGCCACCTGTTCAATCAGGTTACGCACGATACCGGCGTTGACGTTAAACAGATCGGCGCGGTCCATGCCAGGTTTGCGTGCCACACCGGCCGAGATCAGCACCACATCGGCGCCGTGCAGAGCCGGCGTGGCATCTTCGCCACTGAACCCTTCGACTTTCACGGCAGTAGGAATGTGGCTGAGATCAACCGCGACGCCTGGTGTCACCGGGGCAATGTCATACAGTGAGAGGGCTGAACCTGCGGGTAATTGGGTCTTGAGCAGCAGAGCGAGTGCCTGGCCAATACCACCAGCTGCACCGAGAACGGCAACTTTCATCCTGAACTCCTTATTAAGGTGGGGCAGAGATATGCCGGAAATCCATCAGGTTACGAGTTTAATCAACTTCTCAGGCGATAGCGACACACCTGTCGCGCAATAACATTACGCCGCAATCGGCTCCCGAGACATCTCCACTTCAGAAGTCGCCTGAATGATCCAGTCGCAGCCAGAAGACTATGGACGGCAATGATCATCGTTTTGTTGTTACCACTTCAATAATATAACAACTTTGCAACCTTCGCTTTGCGCGCCAGCGCGCGATTTTGGTGCAGGATAAAACTCTGTTATCATGCCCGCCCCACACGCGCATGCCGTGAATTCACGCATCCGCTTATTGCATAAAAATTCATCTAAATGCATAATAATTTATCTGCGACGGGCCTGTTGCCTGCTGCAACCCTCTTTTATTGGTAGCTTATGCGAAACCCATCTAAACAAGACGATCTGATAAAGGCGTTTAAAGCCTTACTGAAAGAAGAAAAGTTCAGCTCTCAGGGCGAAATTGTCCAGGCGCTGCAGGAAGACGGCTTCGGCAACATCAACCAGTCAAAAGTTTCTCGTATGCTGACCAAGTTTGGTGCGGTGCGCACGCGTAACGCCAAAATGGAGATGGTGTACTGCCTGCCAGCCGAACTGGGCGTGCCCACCACCACCAGTCCGCTGAAGAATCTGGTGCTGGATATTGACTATAACGATGCGCTGGTAGTGATTCATACCAGCCCGGGCGCGGCCCAGCTGATCGCCCGCCTGCTCGACTCCCTCGGCAAAGCCGAAGGCATTCTCGGCACCATCGCCGGTGACGACACCATCTTTATTACGCCAGCGCGTGCCTTTACGGTGAAACAGCTGCATGACGCCGTGCTGGTGTTATTCGAACAGGAACTATAAAACCCTGTCTGTTACCGGCGGTTCACCTGCCGGTAACCTTGCCTGCCCGCCCGCGTTTCTCCCGCTGTTTAAGCGCCAACACCTTACAAAATAACCGCTTAACCATATTCCGCCGGGTTCTCAATGCGGGGAACTATTGGTACGACCTTTTCGCCTGCTTAACCCTTTGCGCTATTTTACGCTGCTTTACAATTAGTGCTTAGCGGTTATCTCTTGCTTTTAGCGCACAGCCAGCTTGATCAACCACATTGTTTCGCACAAAAAGATAATTTGATGCAGATCATTGTTTTTGCATGGAAATACACCCTCCTGGTTAAGATCCAGGCGGTTTTAATAACTTTGCGTTATAAAAATGTGCCATAAGGATAAAGAATTACAACCAATCATTATTAGCGGGATATTAATTTCATGGGTGATTAGATCTATACTTCTTTTCGTGATGCAAATCACACGAAATCAAAAAGAGAAAAACAGAAGACGAGGAAAAATACCATGAACGTTAAAACTACTATCGCCACCCTGAGTGTTCTATCTGCCCTGTCATTTGGTGTTTTCGCCGCAGATTCTATCAACGCCGAACAGGCAGCGAACCTGCAGCCGGTCGGCACCATTAGCGTCAGCGGCATTGGCGGCTCCCCGATGGATATCCATCAGCAGCTGAACGCCAAAGCTGAAGCGCAAGGTGCTAAAGCCTATCGCGTTGTTGAGGCTTATAACGACAACAGCTACCACGCAACCGCGGAACTTTATAAATAAGTTTGCCGGAACAAGATGCAGTGTGAACGGCGACCCGTTTGAGAGGCGTTTGCCTCTCAGGTTGCCCACCCCATTTCAGGAGAGTGAATCATGAAAACCAAATTATCTATTGCTGTACTGAGTCTGGCTTCCGTTCTGTCTTTTGGCGCCAGTGCTGCCACCCTGGTAACCAACACCCAGGCTGAAAATCTGCAGCCGCTGAATCAGACCATTAGCGTGAGCGGCGTCGACGGCGACCAGACCAATATCCGTCAGGAACTGTCCCAGAAAGCCGATGCTCAGGGTGCCAGCCATTACCGCATCATTGAGAACAATCAGGACAACACCTTCCACGTGACGGCTGAACTGTACAAATAAACTTTAACTATCGATCCGGCGTTATGCAGTCGCCGGGAGAAGATCGACGACCCGCTTACCCTCTTCGTGCCGCAGGTTGTTGATTCTAATGAGGAGACGAATTATGAAAATCAAAACAACCATCGCAACCGCTACGCTGCTTTCTCTGTTTGCTTTTGGCGCTTCGGCTGCCCAACTGGTAACGGATGAATCCGCGCAGAATCTGCAATCTACCGGCCAGACCATTACCGTTAGCGGAACAGGCGGCTCACCTATGGATTACCGCGCTCAGCTTTCTCAGAAAGCCGATGAGCAGGGTGCCAGCGCGTATAAAGTGATTGAAGCGCGCACCGGTGACAGCTATCACCTGACTGCAGAGCTGTACAAATAATTCCTCGTCAATTCTGACGAACCCTTTGGCCCCGCCTGCCGGGGCCCTTTTTGGTTGTGCTACTGAACATTAAAGCGGAGCTGGCCTTCCAGCTCCTCTTCTGCCTCATCGAATAGCAATATCAGCGCACCATAGCGGCGTTTCTGCCCTTTCCCCAGATTGATGAACGCAATTTCCAGCGGCAACGGGATCTGCTCGCCGAGGATCATGTCCCACAGATCGTCCAGATCGTGAATGGTGCGATCCGCCAGCGCGAAACGTTCGCAAAACTGACGGTAGAAATGAGCCTGATCGACGATTTCATTGAAGTCGAAACGCTCGGTTCTCATGGTGACATCCTCTCGCTACGCCAGACCGCCGAGGTGCAGCGCTTTGACTTCCAGATACTCTTCCATGCCCAGCACCGATCCTTCGCGTCCCAGCCCGGACTCTTTCACGCCGCCAAACGGCGCCAGCTCGGTCGAGACCGCGCACTCGTTGATCCCAATCATGCCGGCTTCCAGCGCCGCCGAAACGCGAAACACGCGCTGCAGATTCTGCGTATAGAAGTAAGCCGCCAGACCGTATTCGGTGTTGTTGGCGCGCGCGATTACCTCAGCTTCATCGTCAAAGCGGAAGCAGGCGGCCACCGGACCGAAGGTCTCTTCCTGCGCCAGCTGCATCTCTTCATGCGCATCGGCAATCACCGTCGGCTGCCAGAAGTTGCCGCCCAGCGGATGGCGCTCGCCGCCCACCAGCAGTTTCCCGCCTTTGCTCAGCGCATCTTTGACATGCTCCGCCACTTTCTCCACCGCAGACGGCTCAATCAGCGGCCCGACCACCACGCCCGGCTCCACGCCATTGCCCACTTTTAGTTTGCCCACCGCCTCAGCCAACTGATGCACAAAGCGGTCGTATATTGCGTTGTGGATATAGAAGCGGTTAACGCTGACGCACACCTGGCCGGCGTTGCGGAATTTGTTGGCGATAGCCCCCTGCACCGCCGCGTCGATATCGGCATCGTCAAATACGATATAGGGCGCGTTGCCGCCCAGCTCCATCGAGACTTTCTTCATGGTTTCGGCCGCGTTCCGCATCAGCGTTTTCCCCACTGCGGTGGAACCGGTAAAAGAGATTTTACGCACCGCGCGGGAAGCCATAATGGCGTCGCTGATGGCGTGCGTGTCGCCAGCTACCGCGTTCAGCACGCCGTCCGGCACGCCCGCTTTTTGTGCCAGCGCCACCAGCGCAAAGGCGCTGAGCGGGGTGTTATTGGCCGGCTTGATGATGCCGGTGCAGCCGGCCGCCAGCGCCGGGCCGAGTTTGCGCGTCAGCATCGCCATCGGGAAATTCCACGGCGTGATGGCAGCGACGACGCCAATCGGCTCGCGCGTCGCCAGAATGCGTGAACCGGCTTTGGCCGGCGGGATAATTTCGCCGTTGGCGCGCTTCGCCTGCTCGGCAAACCATTGAATAAAGCTGGCGGCGTACTCTACTTCACCCTCGGCTTCCTGCAGCGGTTTGCCCTGCTCGGCGGTCATCAGCTGGCCCAGCCAGCTTTTGTGTTCAATGATCAGCTGGTACCAGCGATAAAGGATTTCGCTGCGCTGTTTGGCGGTTTTGTCGCGCCACGCCGGAAAGGCGCGCTGCGCGGCGGCAATCGCCTGTTCGGTTTCAGCCTTGCCGGCTTTCGCCACCTGCGCCAGTACCTCGCCGGTGGCCGGATTGGTGACATCAAAGGTGCTGCTGGCGGTGTGCCACTGGCCGTCAGCGAAGTAGCCAGTGTTGAACAGTTCGTGTTGTTGCAGGGAAGTGGACATCGTTATTCTCCTGTCAGTGAGCATCCTGTCAGGAAAGTATAGATGGCAATAATCGGGCAATGAGGGTCAGCGTGGCATCAGGCCAGCCGCTGCGCCAGGCAGCGGCCAGTTTCAGATTTGGATGAGGGTGTTCTGGTACTTATCCAGCATCATCGACAGCCGTTTCACCGGTTCCGTCACGCTGGCCGGGGCGGCATAGTGCTGCAGCTTCTGCTGATAAACGTCCAGCTCCTGCAGCAGGCGCTCAAAGTAGTAGCGCCGTTTATCATCGCTGCTGGCCGCAATAATGCGGTCGGCGGTGGCGCGCAGCTGGCGGTGATACGCCGACAGGTCGGCATTGACCGGCACCTCTGCGTTGCGCAGGCGCTGATGACCAATAATCAGCGTGAGCGCAATCCGGTATTTGTCGATATCGCCCGGGAACAGGTTAAGCAGCAGGAACAGCTGCTGATAAAGCGCCGGTAAATGGTTTTCCCGCCGGCGCGCCTGATTGGTGGTCAGCGCGGCCACCGCAGCATACATAAAGCGATTCAGCAGCTTGCGTCCGGTGCGGGCTTTGGATTTGTCACGAATCAGCAAAATCACCATCATCGCCACAAAGCTGCCAATCCACTGGCCGAGCGCGTTGTCGAGAAACACGTTGAATTCAAACTTCATCGGGTTATCCAGCACCAGCACGTTGATGGTGCCGATCAGCGCGCCCAGCGTACCAATCTGCCGCCGCTGTACAAAGATGCCGCCGATAAAGCCAAGTGCGCCAATCGCGATACACAACAGCAAGGCACTTTGCTGAGTGCCCGGCAATACCCAGATGAAGTAGAGCATGCCCAGCGGCACCGCAAAGGCCATGCCGTAGAAGAAATCTTTCGCCATCATCAGCGGATTCGGCATACGCATCGCCAGCGCGGTAATCACCGCCAGCATCACCATGCAGCCGCTGCCGGAAGTCCAGCCGGTATACAGCCAGAACAGCGAACCGAGCGCGGTGGCGACAAAGGTGCGCACGCCATTGATCATCGCATGATGCGTCTCCGCTGAACGCGCCTGGATCACCACTTCACGCTGCAGAATGCTCTCCTCCAGCGTGGTGATACGGCTGTTACTTTTGACGCCATTGATCAGCAGCAGATATTCGGTCGCCGCGCCGACCCAGCTGGCCAGGGTAAACGGCACGCTTTTACTGCTGACGCCAATAACGCGGCGCATCAGCTTCATGCGCTTATGCACGTCGCTGACGCTGGTTACCTCTTTTTCAATCAGCAGGCGATACTGCGGCGGGATGTAATCCGGGCGCGAATTCTGAATCAGGAAGGTCTCAGCGGCCTGAGTAATCAGCGTCAGCGATAGCGTGTTGAGCATTTGCAGCCGGCGGCTGGTGTTGCTCCAGCGCGACGACTCCATCAGCAGCTGGCTACGCATGCCGTTGAGCGCGGTCGTGCGGCGCACCAGCGCGCTCCAGGCTTTGTCGACTTCCTCTTTATCCTCGTGCGCCACGCACAGCTGCAGCAGGCGGTAGTGCGCTACCAGCAGCGCATCCACTTCCGCATCAATCACTTTCTTGATCGAGCGCGGAGAGAACAGCATGTCGGCGAGAATGGCGCACAGAATACCGAGCACAATTTCGCTGCAGCGCTCCACGGCGAACTGCGGCGCCAGCGTCAGGCCGCCGCTGGCATCCGCGGTCACCACGATGATCAGCGCGGTGTAGCCGGCGAGGCCCAGCGCGTAGGAGTTTTCGACTTTAATCAGCGATGAGAGCCAGACGCACATGCCGGCCCACAGGCAGCACAGCAGCAGCATCACCACCGGCGCGCGCACCGTCGCAATCATGATGGTGAGTGCAGCGATACAGCCGATAAAGGTGCCGATAATACGCAGAACGCCACGGTAGCGCAGCGCGCCAGAGTAGGGATCGCCGCCCGCGGCAAAGGCGGTGCCGCCAGCCACGATGCCGGCGGTCATCACCGCCCAGCGCGGCGTTTCCAGATTGAAGTGAAAGCCAATCATCAGCGCCGCCACCAACGCGAAGGTCAGCTTTACCGGGAAACGCAAAAACTCAATCATAACGCCCCCGCTTAACCAAACTCACGCAGGCGGTTGAACAGCTGCGCCATCGGCGACACTTTGGTCTGGCGGTCTTTATCACCGGTGATCACCACGGTGGCGGTGGTCCCCGCCGGGAAGCGGTTGCCGGGTTGATCGTCAAGGCGAATACGCACCGGTACGCGCTGCGCCAGACGCACCCACTCGAGGTTGGAGTCCACGGTGGCCATGCCTTTACTGTCAACGCTGCTGCTGCTGTTGGTCACGCCAGCCGCGATGCTGTCAACCGTGCCGCGCAGCACCGTGTTGCTGCCCAGCGGAGTAATTTCCGCGCGGAAGCCGGGACGCACGCCATCCAGCTTGGTCTCTTCCATGTAGGCCAGCACGTAGAACGAGTGCTGCTGCACCAGCGCCACGGCCACCGAGCCGCGCGTGATGAATTCACCCTGATAGACGTTGAGGTTGGTGACCCAGCCGTCGGACGGCGCTTTGATGGTGGTGCGATCGAGGTCGATCACCGCCAGATCGCGCGTCGCCACCGCTTTGGCCAGCTGATGTTCACTGGTCTGCAGGTCGCTATTCGACTGCTCAATGGCTTCACGCGACATCGCGCTGGTACCGAGCTGGTTACGGCGCGCCGCTTCACGGCGTTTTTCACTAACCAGCGCCTGGTAATATTCGACATCCGCCTGCGCCTCATCCAGCGCTTTCTGGTAGCGCGGACGGTCGACGATAAACAGCGTATCGCCTTTTTTCACCAGCTGGTTGTCGTGTACCGGGACGTCGGTGATCAGTCCGGTCACGTCCGGGGAGATCGCCACCACGTCGGCGGAGAATTTGGCGTCACGCGTCCACGGCGACTCGGTATAGAACACCCAGGCGCGGAAGATGATAACAACAGCGATGATAACCAGCAGGAGCGTAATGGCGTAACGCGCGATTTTTCTTATAAGCGCTTTCACTTAAAACCTCAGACGAATAGACGGGATACAAGGTAAAACACACAGCAATACAGCGCTGTGTTAAAAAGTGCCGGATGCCACACCAGATCGTAAATCCCGCTGGGCGTCAGCACGCGTTTCACCAGCCAGAACAGCGCCAGCGAAACCAGTAGTTCAATGAAGATGGGCGGAAAAGACAGCCCGAATACGACAAATACCGGAAGCACACTCATTTCGGTTCCTTAGTTCGACCTTGCCGGATTGCACCGATACCTGCCCTCATGCCCTCTGGCACGTCGGGTTGATGATAGTGGGATGACGGATAATCTGATGACAACATTCAGGCCGCGTTGAGCTAATCATAGCGTATCATCGGGTAAACACTGCCGTGTTCAGGTGCGGTGAAGAGACCCAGCGTGCGTATAGTAACGCGCTTGACTATACGTTTTCTACATATTGTGAGCTAAATCACTTTTTAGCCAGAGTAAACAATGGAACGACTCAAAGGCATGTCCATTTTCGCCAAAGTGGTTGAATTGGGCTCATTTACCGCCGCCGCACGCCAGCTGCAGCTTAGCGTCTCGTCCATCAGCCAGATTGTTGCCAGACTGGAAGATGAGCTGCAGGTGAAACTGCTTAACCGCAGCACCCGCAGTCTGGGCCTGACCGAAGCCGGTAAGATTTATTATCAGGGCTGCCGCCGCATGCTGGCTGAGGCCTCGCAGGTGCACGAACAGCTGTACGCCTTCAACAACACGCCGATCGGGATTTTACGCATCGGCTGCTCAACCACCATGGCGCAAAATGTCCTCTCCGCCATGACCAGCGAGATGCTGCACGAATACCCGGGACTGAGCGTCAACCTGATGACCGGCATACCGGCGCCGGACCTGATTGCTAACGGGCTGGATGTGGTGATACGCGTCGGTGAGCTGCAGGATTCCAACCTGTTCTCGCGCCGGCTGGGTGCCATGCCGATGGTGGTATGCGCGGCGAAGAGCTACCTGGCCCAGCACGGCACGCCGGAAAAGCCGGCTGAAATCGACAACTTTTCCTGGCTGGAGTACAGCGTGCGCCCGGATAACACCTTCGAGCTGGTGGCGCCAGAAGGCCAGGTGACGCGCCTGACGCCGCAGGGACGTTTTGTCACCAATGATTCTCAGACGCTGATTCGCTGGCTGAAAGCGGGCTGCGGTATCGCCTATGTGCCGCTGATGTGGGTGATTGATGAGATTAACGCCGGTGAGATCGATATTTTGTTCCCGCAGTATCACTCGGAGCCGCGCCCGGTGTATGCCGTCTATACCGAGAAGGATAAGCTGCCGCTCAAGGTGCAGGTGTGTATCAATTATCTGACCGAGTATTTCAGGCAGGTGTCAAGGCAGTATCAGCAGCACCGCAAAAGTTAGCCGCCGTCTGGCGCTGGTGTGGCCGGCCTGAAGGGCGCACACGGGAAAATGCGGGGCAGTTATGCATGCCAGGTCACCCTGAAAGGTGACCTGGCAAAACAATTGCGTAATGCCGATCAGTTAAGTACCAAATTCAATTACCGCAGATTTCGTAGCGGCGCGATTAATCGCGCGTACTACTAGCAGCACCGTTCCCATCCATGCTTCGCGCAATAAATTGCGCCGCTACCAAAGTGTGCGTGCTGTTTACTCATAACTGACAAGCATTGTACAAACCCATTGCGCGGTTTTGACAGGGTGCGCACTGATGCGCACCAGCATGAACCTTAAGCCGTTCCGCCCACGGTAATTTTATCCAGCTTCAGCGTGGGCTGACCTACGCCGACCGGCACGCTCTGGCCCTCTTTACCGCACACGCCGACGCCCTTATCCAGCGCCAGATCGTTACCGACCATGGAAATCTGCTGCATCGCCTCAATGCCGGAGCCGATCAGCGTCGCGCCTTTCACCGGTTTAGTGACTTTGCCGTTCTCGATCAGATAAGCCTCGGAGGTCGAGAACACAAACTTGCCGGAGGTGATATCGACCTGGCCGCCGCCAAAGTTAGGGGCATACAGACCATACTCCACACTCTCAATGATCTCCTGCGGCGTCGATTTGCCCGCCAGCATATAGGTGTTGGTCATGCGCGGCATCGGCAGGTGCGCATAGGATTCACGACGACCGTTACCGGTAGGCGGCACGCCCATCAGACGCGCATTGAGCTTGTCCTGCATATAGCCTTTCAGCACGCCGTTCTCGATCAGCACGTTGTACTGTCCCGGCACGCCTTCATCATCCACCGCCAGCGAACCACGCAGCCCCTGCAGGGTACCGTCGTCAACCACGGTGCAGAGTTCGGACGCCACCAGCTGGCCCATCTTACCGCTGAAGACGGAAGTCTCGCGGCGGTTGAAATCCCCTTCCAGACCGTGGCCCACCGCTTCGTGCAGCAGCACGCCTGGCCAGCCCGCCCCCAGCACCACCGAAAGCGTACCGGCTGGCGCCGCGACGGCGGACAGGTTAACCAGCGCCATGCGCACCGCTTCGCGCGCCCAGACATCGGCCCGTACGTCGCCGCTCTCATCGGCGAGGAAAAATTCGTAGCCGGTACGCGCACCGCCGCCGCTGGCGCCGCGCTCGCGTTTACCCTGATCTTCCACCTGAACGCTAATGGACAGGCGCACCAGCGGACGAATATCCGCCGCCAGCGTACCGTCAGTGGCGGCGACCAGCACCTGCTCGTAGACGCCGCTCAGGCTGGCATTCACTTCCTGCACGCGCGGATCGGCGGCGCGTGCCACTTTATCAACCCGGTGCAGCAGCGCGATTTTGTCTTCGCGCGTCAGGCTGTCCAGCGGATTGACCGGCGCGTACAGCGAACGGTTAAGCACCGCGGAGAGCGCGTGCGCTTTGCCATTGCCCTGCTCGCGCACGATACTGCGCGCCGCTTCGGACGACTGGCGCAGGGCATTGAGGCTGATTTGATCGGCATAGGCAAAACCGGTTTTCTCCCCGCTTACCGCGCGGACGCCCACGCCCTGGTCGATATGATAAGAGCCATCTTTAATGATTTTGTCTTCCAGCACCCAGGATTCATGGAAGCTGGACTGAAAATAGAGATCGGCATAGTCCAGACGACGTTCTGAAAGCTGCCCTAACAGGGAAAAAAGGTCCTGCTGATTAATGCTGTTCGCAGCTAGTAACTGCTCACTTACCAGATTCAGAGTCATCGTTTCTCACTCATTATGTGCTCGGATAGTCATAGCCTGCGGCAATTCCCCGACGGCGTCAAATTCACTTCTTATCGGCTTCGCGCGGTTTGCGCAGCACTTCATTGATCTCCGGCTTATCCAGCGGTCCGCTGATGTGATAGCGCAGCAGCGAAATCTTATTCCACAACGGTGCCAGCACCTTGCTGGCGGCAAAAACCGCCGCGCCGACCACCGGGTTAATTACAAACGCGGTGGCCACGCCAACCGAGGCGCCGATCTCCGGTGCCACCACCGCTTCCATGTCGATTTGCCGCTGCACCAGATCTACTTTGCCCTGCATGGCGATATCCGCTTCGAGGCCATCCACCAGCAGGTTATCGGTGCGCATCACGCCGTTTTCAATCCACGCCGTGCCGTTGATCGAATCAAACCAGAAACCTTCATTAAAGGTATCGCTAAAATCGAAGCGCAGCTTACGCAGCAGGGCATCGAAGCTCACCAGCCGCAACAACTGTCCGGCACGACCGGTGTTCACATCCGCAATCTGCCCTTTGCCGAAATGGGTTTTCAGCGTGCCGCTCAGCGTCTTTTCTGAAGGCTGCCACGGTGCGGAGCGCCAGTGCAGGTCATAATCAATTTTAAACGGCGCATCGCGCAGCGGCGTGTTCATGCCAAACCAGTTGGTGGCATCATTGATATTTTTGCCGCTCAGGCTGCCTTTTAGCGAGGTGCGCTGCTCGCCCGCTTTGTTCACCCATTCACCCGCGACATTGAGCTTCGAGCTGCCGGTGTCGACGCTGCCGTTAGTGAGTGCTAACGTCTCTCCCTGCGGCTGGAGCCTGGCCTGAATGTGGCCGAACTTCTGGCCGCGCAGCCAGCACTCAGCGCAGTTGAGCTGCAGCGCTGGCCAGCTGCGGAAATCAATGCCACTGTCCCCGCTGAACGGCGAGGAGGCCTTGCCCGCTTCACCGTCACTCCATTGCGGATTGTAATAAAGATAGCTCAGGTCGATTTGCCACGGCGCGCGTTGTGCGGTTCGCAGGCTGCCGCGCGCTTCGCGGCTCTCCAGCTGCAGCTGCGTGCTGCCGCCCGCGCCCTGGGTCACCGTGGCATTAACATCGTGCCACTGCTGGCCGCCGAGCGTCAGGGCCGGGGTACGCAACGTCACATCGCCCGGCAGCAGTGCGCCGCCGATGTCCGTTTCGCCCTGCGCATTGCGTGAACCCGTCGTGCCGGTCATCAGCCCCAGCCAGGCTTCGCCGTCCAGCGCCGGCAGATTAAGCACCATCCCGCGCCGCTCCGGTAGCGCCGGCGTGCTTTTGGCATCATTCAGCCAGATACCGCGATCGACGCGCAGCTGCGGCTCCAGCAGCCAGCGGCTGTTAAAGCGATGGTGCTCACGCACGCTGCCGCTGAGGTTAAAACTGTGCAAATCGCCGCTGGCATTAATGGCGATAGGCAGTGCCTCACCGGCCTCTTTATCCAGTGGTGGGGGTAAGTGACTGCTCACTGTCTTGCCGTCACCGTTGATATCAACCTTGTAGCGCGCCCCACCCTGATGTGGCAGCGTGATGTCGACATTGCCCTGCCACGCCAGACTGCCGCCCAGCTTACTGCTTACGCTGGCAGGCAGCATGGCCAGTTTTGCCGGCTGCCAGTCACCCAGCAGTTTGACGTTAACGCCAAAATCATCGGGATTTTCCGTGGTGCTGAAACGCACGCCGGTGGGCTGACCGAACCAGTTGGCCTGCAGCTCTTCACTCTTCAGGTTCCCGTTGTTGTAGCGGAAACGTCCGGTCAGGTTTTTCAGCGTGGTGTTAAGCGGCTTAATGTGCAGGCTGTTGTTATTCAGCACCACGTTACCGCTGGCGTGCACCAGTTCCCCATCCAGCGGGATATCCAGGTTGAGCGAACCACGCACGTTGCCGCCAATCTGCAGCTGCTCCAGCGCTGCACCCAGCGTGGATTTGAGTGGCGTGCGGGCGAAATAGTCGGCGATATCTTTACCTTCGCCGCTCAAATCACCGTCAATGATCAGCTTCTCTTTCAGGTAATCCGGGATTACCGCACTGACGTTGCGCGCGTCCACCGCGCCCAGCCGGGTTTGCGCCGCCTTCATCCACAGACCATCGTTGATAAAATCGAGGTCGATATCGAGGTTTTGCAGCGCCGGCCAGCCTGGCTGGAACTGGAAGGTAGCATTGCGCACCGGCACGGCCACTTCAAACATGCCGTCGTGGTGTTTGAACGGGAACAGACGCGGATCGCCGGCAAACAGCAGCGTGGCATTCTCCACCTGGCCGCCTTTGACCGCTTCGCTGAGATACTGCGTCAGATCGTGGCCCATCAGCGGCTCAGGGAAGTAGCGCCAGGCATCACCGGCGTCGGTGACGCGAATCCCGGCAAGAATGTCGAGGCGCGACGCTTTACCGACATTTTGCTGATAGCGGAAATCGCCGCGCGCCCATAGCGAACGTGCCTGCACGTCCAGCTGCTGGCCATCCAGCGTCAGGCCGTTGCCATCGCGCAGCCAGTTAATCCTGCCGGTGACCTGCTGAATCTGTAACGGCGCCTGGAACATATCGCCGTACGGCACTTCCGCCTGGCCCATCTGCACATCCAGCTGGCCGTGGTTCAGACTGCCGCTGGCGCTGCCGCTCAGATTGCTGATGCCCGGCAAAAGCTGCCAGTGCTGCCACGCCAGATCGCGCCAGCGCGCCTGCAAACGCGTCTGCTCCGGCTGCGCCAGCGGAATATCCAGCGCCAGCGCGTCGATATAGCCGCGCGGCTGCAGCGCCCGCCAGTTGTCCAGCAGCGTAGGCGAGAGCGGCGCAAACAGCGGCACCAGCGGTGCCAGACGCTGCAGATCGAGCCGGGTGGCGCGCACCCGCACTTCCGCTGCACTGTTCGCGCCGATCATCTGTTTATCTTCCGGCTTCCACAGCAGGGCGATATGGCCGGCATCCCAGGCCACGCCGTCAGTCATCAGCCGGGTTTGCGGCACCGTCAGGCTCCAGCCATTCTGGTAGCGCGCCAGATGCGCGGTCAGGCCATCCACCTGCAGCTGGTGATCACCCTGCTCGCCGCGCCAGCGTGCGCCGCCTTTGCTCAGCAGCAGATCGCCTGCGTACACCTCACCGTCGCGCAGGTTGACCCACGCAGCCAGGCTGAAACGCGCGCTTTGCAGGCTGGTATTATCTCGCAGCCAGCGGCCAATCCACGGGCGCACGTCCACGTCATCGGCCTGCATCCAGATGCGGCCGTCGTTAAGTAACCCATTGGTATCGTTAAGATCGAGCCGTACCTGCACCACGCCGTGCTGGCCGGTGAAGCTGGACAGGCTCACTTCGCCTTCGGCGCGATGGCGGTTGTCCTCGTTCAGCCAGGTAAGGCGGGGAATCGCCAGTTCGGCATGCTGGCCGGAAGGCGTGAGAAAACGGATGCTGCTGTCGCGCAGATCGAAATGGTCAAACTGGCGTAAGAACAGATCGTTGATTTGGGCCGGTTTGAAGCTGTTTTTTTGCTCGTCGCTGGTGAGCAACGGACGGTTGGTTGCCAGCCGCAGCTGCCAGAAGGTGAGATCGCGAAACTGCCAGCGCCAGTGCAGCAGCGACTGCCACACATTGAGCGCCAGCGTAACGCGGCCAATCTGCAGCTCGCCATCTTTATCCATGTCGATACGCAGATCGCGCACCTGCAGGGTCGGGCCAAAATTCTCCCATTTTCCCTGAATTTCACTGGCATCGATGGTGACGCCGCTGACGCGCGAAAGGGTGTGCAGCACCTCGCCGCGATAGCTGTTGAGATGCGGCATCACAAGGCGCAGCCCGCTGACCAGCAGCGCCACAATGACGATGATTGCGGCGAGCAGCAGTAACAAAATCCCCGGCAACCGCCTCACACACCTCTCCTTGCTTTCCGTTGGGTTACGGCGTTCAACCTCACGACTTACATCATGACGACGTCAAACTGCTCCTGCGTGTAGAGCGGTTCAACCTGTACTTTGACCTGCTTGCCGACAAAAATTTCCACTTCGGCCAGCGCGTGCGACTCATCGCTTTTCAGCGCTTCACCCACTGCGGGCGACACGTACACCAGGAAGCTGTCGGAGTCGTAAGCGTGATGGACGCGGACGATTTCACGCATGATTTCATAGCACACGGTTTCTACCGTCTTCAGCGAACCGCGTCCCTGGCACACCGGGCAATCGGCACACAGCACATGCTCAATGCTTTCGCGCGTGCGTTTGCGCGTCATCTCGACCAGCCCCAGCGCGGAGAAGCCGTTGATGCTGGTTTTAACGCGATCTTTGCTCAGCGCGCTCTCCAGCGAGTGCAGCACGCGCCGGCGATGATCGTCATTATTCATGTCGATAAAGTCGATGATGATAATGCCGCCGAGATTACGCAGCCGCAGCTGGCGCGCAATCGCCTGCGTGGCTTCGATATTAGTATTAAAAATGGTTTCGTCGAGGTTACGGTGGCCGACAAACGCACCGGTGTTAATGTCCACCGTGGTCATCGCTTCGGTCTGGTCGATAATCAGGTAACCGCCAGATTTCAGTTCAACCTTGCGCTCGAGCGAGCGCTGAATCTCGTTCTCCACATCATAGAGATCGAAAATCGGCTGCTTGCCGTTGTACAGCTCCAGCTTGCTGGCCATCTCCGGAATATATTCGCTGGTAAATTCCACCAGCAGATCGTAGGTCAGGCGCGAATCGACACGAATGCGATCCAGCGCTGCGCCGGCGAAATCGCGCAGCACGCGCTGCGCCAGCGCCAGCTCGCCGTAAAGCAGGCAGCGCGTCTGGTTGCGCTTCTTACGCTCGCTGACTTTGGTCCACAGGCGCTTTAAAAATGCCGCGTCCTGCGCCAGCTCTTCTGCGCCAATGCCTTCTGCGGCGGTACGAATAATAAAGCCGCCGAGATCGTCACAGTAAGCGGCAACCACCGCTTTCAGCCGCTCACGTTCGGCTTCGCTTTCAATGCGCTGTGAGACGCCCACGTGCGAAGCCCCCGGCATAAAGACCAGGTAGCGCGACGGCAGCGTAATATCGGTGGTGAGGCGGGCGCCTTTGGTGCCGAGCGGATCTTTCACCACCTGCACCATTAAATCCTGTCCCTGACGCACCAGCTCGGCGATATCGCGCACGATAAAGTTCTTCTTCTCATCACCCGCCACGCATTCGGTGTGCGGCATGATGTCCGAGGCGTGCAGAAAGGCCGCTTTGTCCATCCCAATATCGACAAATGCCGCCTGCATGCCCGGCAGTACCCGGCTGACGCGCCCTTTGTAGATATTGCCGACAATACCGCGCCGCGCTTCGCGCTCAATATGGATTTCCTGCAGAATGCCGCCGTCAATATAGGCAACACGGGTTTCAGAAGGTGTCACATTTACCAGCAGTTCAGCCGTCATCTTGTCCCCTTAACGCACGCAGCGACTGAAAATGGCTCAGCAGTTCGCTGGTTTCCACCAGCGGCAATCCCACTACGGCGTGATAACTTCCATTGATGCGGCGCACAAAGTTGCCGCCCAGGCCCTGAATACCGTACGCGCCGGCTTTATCCATCGGCTCGCCGCTGGCGATATAGTGCGAAATTTCCTCTGCCGTGATAGTGCGGAATGTCACGTCTGTGGTCACCAGGCAATCCAGCTCGCCCTGCGCATCGGCCAGCGCCACGGCCGTCATGACCTGATGGGTTTGCCCGGCCAGTTTACCCAGCATCTGCGCGGCATGCGCCGTATCGCGCGGTTTCTCCAGCACTTCGCCATTCAGCACCACGATGGTGTCAGCGCCCAGCACCGGCAGATCCTGTGGTGCTATCCGCACGCCGGCTCGCGCCTTATCGCTGGCCAGACGCCGCACATAAGACTCCGCCGCTTCGCCCGGCTGACGCTGTTCTTCAACATCGGTAATCAGGCGCTCAAACTGCAGGCCAAGCTGCGTTAACAGCTCGCGCCGACGCGGTGAGCCGGAAGCCAGGTAGAGGGTTATCATTGTATTCCTTATTGCACAGCAAACTGACGGCGAATCTTTCTCATCAGTAAGAATAGCCAGGGCCACAGGATACCGTCGACCACGCTACTCCAGAAGATTTCCGGGCGGAAGGAGACGTTGATGACCAGAAATTCTGCCCAGAAAACAATCACATCAACCGCCAGCGACAGCACCATAACCATTAATGCCTGCTGCCACAACGCCAGATTGCGGAATAGCTGAAATTTAAAGGCCACCAGATAGGCGATAATGCTGAACGCCAGCGCACGCACGCCCAGCGTTGAGCCGGCGACCAAATCCATAATGGCGCCAAGGAAAAAGCCGGTGCCCACGTTGACCCGGTGCGGCAGCGCCAGCACCCAGTAGATCAGGATCAGCAACAGCCACGATGGCCGGAACATGTAAATCTGATCCGGCCACGGCATAATTTGCAGGATAAGCGCAACAAGGAAGGACAGCCAGATCACCCAACGCCCCTGGCTGCGATATCGACTCAAGGCTGGCCTCCGCGCGAGTTCGCCGGATTACCCTGCGAACGGCTGCTGGCGGCGGGCTGTGGCGGCCCCATCTGCTGATTTTGCTGCATCATGGCGGGTGCCGGCGGCCCCATTTCGCCCGCGGGCGGCAGCACCTGCGGCATCATCTGCATCAGGCGTTCGTTGGCCACGCGATGTACTTCGTCCGGTGCCATCGGCATGTCGCCCGTTCTTATCCGCACCCCACAGCAGCAGCAGGTAGCGCAGACGCTGCAGACCGGCGGTCGGACGCGCCTGAATCACGGTATAGGCACGCTGCGTATCCACTTTCACTGACGACACCACGCCGACCGGATACCCTTCCGGGAAGCGTCCGCCCAGGCCTGACGTCACCAGCACATCACCGACGCGAATATCCGTATTGCCCGGCAGATGCTCCAGTTGCAGATCTTCGCTGCAGCCGTTACCGGCGGCGATGACGCGAATATCGTTACGCAGCACCTGAATCGGCAGGGCGTGCGAGGCATCGCAGATCAGCAGCACGCGGCTGGTCATCTGCCCTACCGCCACCACCTGGCCGACCACGCCTTTATCGCTGATCACCGGCTGGCCTTCATACACGCCGTTGACGCTGCCTTTATCGATGATCACCTGATCGGTGTAAGGATCGGTGCCGGTGGAGATCACCTGGGTCACCATTTTGTGCTCATCCTGACGCAGCGGCGAGCCGAGCAGCTCGCGCAGACGCGCGTTTTCCTGCTTGTATTGCCCCAGCATCAGCAGGTCACTGTTTTTCAGGAAGAGCTCACGGCGCAGCGCTTTGTTTTCCAGCTCCAGCTGCTGGCGCGAGGCCAGCGTTTCGGAAACGCCGTCAAGAAGCTGTCGTGGCCCGTTGGCCAGGAAGTAAAATGGACTGACCGACGTGTCCAGGTAGTTGCGGATCTGGGAGAACGTGCTGATCCGGCTATCGGCGACAATAATCGCGATAGCCACAATCACGGCCAGAAACAGGCGCAACTGCAGGGAAGGTCCCCTGCTAAAAATCGGCTTCATAAATTCTGCGAATTCCTCGACATCAGGGAAGAAGCGTGAGTGTCAGCACTCACGCCTCCAGGGCTGGACGCTATACGCCGTCGTGCGCAGCGTCGCCAGTTACCCCGCATCCTGCAAACCGCAGTGACGACGTTGTGCCGCTGCTGCCCGGTGCCTGCTGCTGAGGCTGCCGTGCGGCATGCGATGGCCATCGTCCTGCCGTTGTGCTGATTTTGGGTATCGTCGCTATTCCCTGCGCAATTTGACCACGGTCTCAGCCGGAGAGGAATTACTCCTCGCTGAACAAATCGCCGCCATGCATGTCGATCATTTCCAGTGCTTTACCGCCGCCGCGCGCTACGCAGGTCAGCGGATCTTCTGCGACTACCACCGGAATACCGGTCTCTTCCATCAGCAGACGATCAAGGTTACGCAGCAGCGCGCCGCCACCGGTCAGCACCATACCGCGCTCGGAGATGTCAGACGCCAGCTCCGGCGGGCACTGCTCCAGCGCGACCATCACGGCACTGACGATACCGGTCAGTGGCTCCTGCAGCGCTTCCAGGATTTCATTCGAGTTCAGCGTAAAGCCACGCGGCACGCCCTCAGCCAGGTTACGGCCGCGCACTTCGATCTCGCGCACTTCGTCACCCGGATAAGCAGAACCGATCTCATGCTTGATACGCTCTGCGGTGGCTTCACCAATCAGCGAGCCGTAATTACGGCGCACGTAGTTAATGATAGCTTCATCGAAGCGATCGCCACCAATACGCACAGAAGAAGAGTAAACCACGCCGTTCAGGGAGATAACCGCGACTTCGGTCGTACCGCCACCGATATCCACCACCATCGAGCCGGTCGCTTCTGACACTGGCAGACCCGCGCCGATCGCCGCGGCCATGGGTTCTTCAATCAGGAACACTTCACGGGCACCGGCGCCCTGCGCCGATTCGCGGATGGCACGGCGCTCAACCTGGGTCGCACCGACCGGCACGCACACCAGCACGCGTGGGCTGGGGCGCATAAAGCTGTTGCTGTGCACTTGCTTGATGAAGTGCTGGAGCATTTTTTCAGTCACGAAGAAGTCGGCGATAACGCCATCTTTCATCGGACGGATAGCTGCGATGTTACCCGGCGTACGGCCAAGCATCTGCTTTGCATCATGACCAACAGCCGCTACGCTCTTTGGGGAGCCGGCGCGATCCTGACGAATGGCAACCACAGAAGGCTCGTTCAGCACGATGCCTTGTCCTTTTACGTAAATCAGGGTATTCGCGGTACCCAGGTCAATGGACAAGTCATTGGAAAACATGCCACGAAATTTTTTAAACATACTAAGGGATAATCCTGCAAGCTGGGGGCGGAAAATAAAATCCGCCTACTTTACCAACCACGCGAAGCCGCTACAAGGCGCAAAAACGTTCTGCTTCGGTGAAAAACCAGGCTGAATAATTTTTCGCGGCGGTGCTGCCGTCCGACACCGGCGTTAAACGGCGCTAAGCAGCCGCTCTAAACGCAAATTCACCCGCCGGTCGCGGGTGAATTCCGACATAAAATCTAACATTTCCCGCCGCCGATCGCGCTGGCTGCGCACGGCATAAAGGCGAAAAATAGCCGCCTGCTGCCGTATCTGTGGCTGACGCGCTAAATCCGGTAACGTTGCGAGTGTTTCTTCACGTTACTGTTCACCGGCAGCGAAGGGGCAAAAAAGTCGCCCTGGCCGCCCGCGACGCCCAGCCCGGCCAGCGTTTGCCACTCCGCGCGCGTGCGTACACCGGCGGCAAAGACTTTGGTGGGCGTGGATTTACACACTTCCAGCAAACTTTGCACGAACAGCTGATTTTCTGTACGGCGCTCAATGTTGCGAATCAGGCCCGGGTCGAGCTTAATCAGCTCAATCGGGAACTGCTTGATGTAAGCGCTACTCACCACCGTTAATCCGGCCTGATCTACCGCAATCCGACAGCCAAACGCGGTCAGCATACGGAAAACCGGCACTAAACGATTGATGTGTTGACAAACATCCGCCTCAGCAAGTTCAAATAAAAATCGTTTTCTTTGCGATTTACTGCACTGCAGCAGCAATTTTTGCAGCCAGCGCTGGAACGGCCGTTGCAGCAGTGAATCGATATTCACCGGCAGCGCCAGCGTTTCATCCGGCCAGACCTCCGACAGCGCCGCAATACGCATGACCAGTTGGCGATCCCAGCTGTCGGCCATGCCGAGCTGCAGCACCAGCGGCATGAACTCTGCCGACACCACCTCTTTATCGCCGTCGAACACGCGCGCCAGCATTTCACGGTGATGCACTTTGCCGTCCAGCAGCACCGCAGGTTTCTGGTACAGACGCGGGCCGCCGCGGTTTACGGTGTTTTCCAGCAGGGTGCGCCAGCGCACGCTGCCGCGCCCCATCTCCAGCGTATTGCCCTCGCCCACCGACCAGTTGTTGCCGCCCTGCAGCGCCGCCCGGCGCGTGGCCAGTTCGACGTTCTCCATCACCTGCGACACCGACTCGCCGCTGCGCCAGGCGCTGATGCCAATGTGGATCAGATCATCACGATCCACCATGCGCATCGGCGGCAGCGAATCCACTGCATTTATCAGCTGGTCAGCAATGCTGTTGGCCTCTTTCAAAGTGCGGTGCGGCAGCAGTACGGCAAAGTCGCTGCGGAAATAGCGCGCCAGCAGCGCACCCGGATAGCGCAGCACGAAGGTGGAGAGCATATTCACCAGGTCGAACAGGTATTCATCGACCAGCGTCGGCCCGAGGGTTTCATGTAGCGTGTCGAGGTCCGGCAGCCGCACCATCATCACCACACCGTGCGTACCAACGTCTTCCTGGTCTTCCAGCAACGTGGCCAGTTGGTTATCGAAAAACAGGCGATTATTCAGGCCGGTACGCGAATCCTGCGCGGCAAAAGTGCGGATTAAGGTGTCGATACGCAGACGCTGCTCGCCGGCTTCCTGTAAATCCCCCAGCAGCAGATCAATAGCGCGGCTGGCTTTCGGCGGCCATTCGGCGATGGTATCGCTGCGCGGCGCGCGCTCGCCAGCCAGAATACGCTCCGCGCGCGCCTCCAGCCGCTCCATATGCTGCCAGCGGCGGTTAAGCCAGCGGTGCGTCATCACCAGCAGTGCCGACATGATCGCCACCACCGTCAGCAGGATAATCAGCGTGTAGGCACCGGTGAACGAGCGGAACCAGGTTTTGGCGGGATCGAGCACCACCACGCGCAGCGCCATGCCCGGCGCGTGCACCAGCGGCACATCCAGTTGAATGAAACGATTGGGCTCGTCTTCCAGCATCGGATTTTCATGGCGCGCGAGGCGGAACAGCACGGTATCATCGTGATGCAGTTCCAGCTGTTCGGCATTGATGACGGGCATCAGGCGCGTCAGCCACTGCGTCAGTTCCTGCGGTGACTGGCTGGCCAGCGCTTTATCGACTTCCGTCGCCAGCGTCTGCACACGGTTCTCTACGCGCTGCTGCGACAGCCAGATAAAACTAAAAGCGCAGCCTACCAGCATCAGTAACATCGCCAGTAAGCTTAATAAGGTAATAAACGCAGAAAACTTGGTTGTTAATCGCATCCCTGTGCCTGTATCACTGCGGTTTATGAACGCCAGCCCACGGTTCGCGCCAGCCGCGCTGGTGCAAACCTGAGCAAATTATCACAATTACCGATCCAAATCAGCGCCCGCCCGGCGGCGGGTTTCGCCACCCTGCGGCGCGAGTATAACGTCAAAGTGTGCAGCGCTGCCTTCCGGGGCGGCTTTTTCGGCCTATTCTCAACAGAACGCACCGGCCAGGAAATTTCACATTTTGCCAGCGAAAGTGGCGCGCCGGGCAGCGTTTGATCATGCTAGCTGCAGTTAATCGATTTGCCGGAGAAAGCCATGAAGCGCACGCACATCCTTACCGAAGCCGATGTTACGCCGGAAAGCATTTTTAATCTGCGCCGCCGCCAGGTGCTGAAAGCGCTGGGGCTAGGCGCTGCCGCGGCCAGTCTGCCCGGCGGCGCACAGGCCGATGTGCTGAGCTGGTTTAAGGGCAATGACAGGCCGCCGGCGCCTGCCGGACGCGATCTGCAGTTCAGTAAACCCGCCCAGTGGCAGGCGGACCTGCCGCTGACGCCGTTTGATAAAGTCGCTGGCTACAACAACTTCTACGAATTTGGTCTCGACAAAGCCGATCCTGCCGCCAATGCCGGCACGCTGAAAACCGACCCGTGGCAATTGCGCATTGAGGGCGAAGTGGCGAAGCCGATGACGCTGGATATGGACGACATCTTCAAACGTTTCGCCATGGAGCAGCGTATCTATCGCATGCGCTGCGTTGAGGCCTGGTCGATGGTGATTCCCTGGGTAGGCTTCGAACTCAACAAGCTGCTGAAGCTGGCTGAACCCACCAGCAATGCCCGCTATGTCGCTTTCCAGACGTTATACGCGCCCGATCAGATGCCGGGACAAAAGGACCGCTTTATCGGCGGCGGGCTGGATTATCCCTATGTTGAAGGCTTGCGGCTGGACGAAGCGATGCATCCGCTGACGCTGCTCAGCACCGGCGTTTACGGCAAAGCGCTGCCGCCGCAAAACGGCGCGCCGATTCGCCTGACGGTGCCGTGGAAATATGGCTTTAAAGGGATTAAGTCGATCGTCAAAATTACCCTGACGCACGATCGTCCGCCTACCACCTGGAGCCAGATCGCCGCTAACGAGTATGGCTTCTACGCTAACGTGAATCCGCACGTCAACCACCCGCGCTGGTCGCAGGCCACTGAGCGCTTTATCGGTGCGGGCGGCATTCTCAAGGTGGAACGCCAGCCGACGCTGCTGTTCAACGGTTATGCTAAAGAGGTGGCCTCGCTGTATCGCGGTCTCGATTTACGGGAGAACTACTGAGTGCGCCTGACATTACGCCACGTTACGCTGCTGAAAGTGGTGCTGCATCTGGCGGCGTTTCTGCCGCTGGTGTACCTGTTTCTGGCGGCAAATCAGGGCTGGCTGAGCGCCGATCCGGCGAAAGATATCCAGCATTTTACCGGCCGCATGGCGCTGAAGCTGCTGCTGGCGACGCTGCTGGTAAGCCCGCTGACGCGTTATCTGAAGCAGCCGCTGCTGATTCGTACCCGCCGGCTGCTCGGCCTGTGGTGCTTTGCCTGGGCCTGTCTGCATCTCACCAGCTACTATCTGCTGGAACTGGGTTACGATCATCTGCGATTACTCGGCAGTGAGATTGTCTCGCGCCCCTATTTGTTACTGGGCATGATCAGCTGGATTATTCTGTTTGCTCTCGCCATCACCTCTTTTCAGCGCGCCCAGCGCAAACTGGGACGCCGCTGGCAAACGCTGCACAACGGCATCTATCTGGTCGCGATCCTCGCGCCTGTCCACTATCTTTGGTCAGTGAAAGTGCTGTCACCGCAGCCGTGGATTTATGCACTACTGGCGCTGGCGCTGTTAGGCTGGCGTTACAATAAGTTGCGTAAACTTCTGCGCCGATAATCCCCGCAAGGTTGTTTTCCTGCTGCGAGATCTGTTAAAAGGTGTGGCCTTCGGGCCTCGCCGGATCAACTTCGCAGATAAGACCAGTATTTTGCTGCGAATTGCCTCGAAACGGATATAATGCCCGGCTTTATTGCAAGCGAAGTCTTCTTTTTCACTCTGAAGAGTGACAAATGAAGGATGTCGCGGTATTTTACGCGATGCCTCACTGATTGCAGGAGATAGCCGCAAGATGGCGCATAAATTTCACATACTGCTGTTAAACGGACCCAACCTGAACCTGTTGGGAACGCGCGAGCCTGACAAGTATGGTCACACGACGCTGGCGCAGATTGTCAGCGATCTGACGCAACAGGCCGACCAGCACCATGTGAAATTGAGTCATCTGCAATCGAATGCGGAATACCAGCTGATTGATCGTATTCACGAAGCCCGCGGCAACGTCGATTACATCATCATTAACCCGGCTGCGTTTACGCACACCAGCGTTGCCCTGCGCGATGCGCTGTTGGCGGTTAGCATTCCTTTTATTGAGGTGCATCTCTCTAATGTGCATGCACGCGAACCGTTCCGACACCACTCCTATCTTTCCGATGTATCTGCCGGCGTCATCTGTGGACTGGGCGCCGATGGCTACTCGTGGGCTTTACAAACGGCCGTAAAACGCCTGTCACATTCCAATTAAACAGAGTACGGAACCACACTCATGGATATTCGTAAAATTAAGAAACTGATCGAACTGGTTGAAGAGTCCGGCATCGCTGAGCTGGAAATCTCTGAAGGCGAAGAGTCAGTTCGCATCAGCCGTTCACCTGCCAATGTCGGTTACCCTATGATGCAGCAGGCTTATGCTGTTCCGGCTCCACAGCCTGCGCTGGCTGCTGCGGTTGCACCTGCTGCTGCGCCTGTCGCTGCAGAAGCGGCTAAACCTGAAGTCAGCGGCCACATCGTGCGTTCGCCGATGGTCGGTACCTTCTATCGCACCCCAAGCCCGGACGCCAAAGCGTTTGTGGAAGTGGGTCAGAAAGTGAACGCTGGCGACACCCTGTGCATCGTTGAAGCGATGAAAATGATGAACCAGATCGAAGCCGATAAATCCGGCGTTGTGAAGGCGATCCTGGTGGAAAGCGGCCAGCCGGTTGAATTCGACGAGCCGCTGGTCGTCATCGAATAACGAGGCGAAGCATGCTGGATAAAATTGTCATTGCTAACCGTGGTGAGATTGCGCTGCGCATTCTGCGTGCCTGTAAAGAACTGGGCATCAAGACTGTGGCGGTTCACTCCACGGCAGACCGCGATCTGAAGCACGTGCTGCTGGCGGACGAAACCGTCTGCATCGGCCCGGCGCAGTCGGTCAAAAGTTATCTTAATATCCCGGCGCTGATCTCCGCCGCCGAAATCACCGGCGCGGTTGCGATCCACCCGGGCTACGGCTTCCTTTCTGAGAACGCCGATTTCGCCGAGCAGGTTGAGCGCTCTGGCTTTATCTTCATCGGTCCGAAAGCCGACACCATTCGCCTGATGGGCGACAAAGTGTCAGCAATCAACGCGATGAAAAAAGCCGGCGTACCGACCGTACCAGGCTCTGACGGTTCGCTGACCGACGACATGGAGAAAAACCGTGCCATCGCTAAGCGCATCGGCTATCCGGTGATCATCAAAGCCTCTGGCGGCGGCGGCGGTCGCGGTATGCGCGTTGTGCGCAGCGACAAGGATCTTGAGCAGTCCATCAACATGACGAAAGCGGAAGCCAAAGCGGCTTTCAACAACGACATGGTGTACATGGAGAAATTCCTCGAGAATCCACGCCACATCGAGATTCAGGTTCTGGCCGATGGTCAGGGCAACGCCATCTATCTGGCCGAGCGTGACTGCTCCATGCAGCGTCGCCACCAGAAAGTGGTCGAAGAAGCACCAGCACCGGGCATCACGCCGGAACTGCGTCGCTACATCGGCGAGCGCTGCTCTAACGCCTGTGTGGAAATCGGCTATCGCGGTGCCGGTACGTTCGAGTTCCTGTATGAAAACGGTGAGTTCTACTTCATCGAGATGAACACCCGTATTCAGGTGGAACATCCGGTCACCGAGATGATCACCGGCGTCGACCTGATCAAAGAGCAGCTGCGTATTGCTGCCGGTCAGCCGCTGTCAATCAAACAGGAAGATGTGGTGGTGCGCGGTCATGCGGTCGAGTGCCGTATCAACGCCGAAGACCCGAACACCTTCCTGCCGAGCCCGGGCAAGATCACCCGTTTCCACGCGCCAGGCGGTTTTGGCGTGCGCTGGGAATCGCACATCTATGCCGGCTACAGCGTGCCGCCGTATTACGACTCAATGATTGGTAAGCTGATCACCTACGGCGAAAACCGTGACGTGGCTATCGCGCGCATGAAAAATGCGCTGGCGGAACTGATCATCGACGGCATCAAGACTAACGTCGATCTGCAGATGCGCATCATGACCGACGAAAACTTCCAGCAGGGTGGTACTAACATCCACTATCTGGAGAAGAAACTCGGCCTGCACGAGAAGTAAGCGCAGCGCAGAGCAATGCAGAGGCCGGTTAAACCGGCCTTTTTCATTTTTGTTGCCTTTGAGGTTGCATGATGGATGGGCGTTTTTTGCAAGCTAATAAAGAGGCGCGCTGGTCGCTGTACCTGACGCTGGCGTACCTCGCCCTCTGGGGCGTGTCCGCGTGGCTCGGCGGCACACAAAGCGGTTTCACCGGTTTACCGCGCTGGTTTGAGCTCTCCTGCGTGTTCGCGCCCGTGCTGTTCATTGGCCTGTGCTGGCTGATGGTGCGCGTGGTGTTCCGCGATATGTCTCTGGAGGACCACGATGGAAACTGAAATCATTCTGCCACTGCTGGCCTATCTGGTGCTGATTGCCGGGCTGTCGGTGTTTGCCATGCGCAAACAGCGCCACGGCAACTTCCTGAGTGAGTATTTCCTCGGCAGTCGCTCGATGGGCGGTTTTGTGCTGGCGATGACCATCACCACTACTTACATCAGCGCCAGCTCATTTATTGGCGGGCCAGGCGCGGCGTATAAATACGGGCTGGGCTGGGTACTGCTGGCGATGATCCAGGTGCCGGCGGTCTGGCTGTCACTCGGCGTGCTGGGCAAAAAATTCGCGATTCTGGCACGACGCTACAACGCGGTGACGCTCAATGACATGCTGTACGGTCGCTACCGCAGCCCGCTGCTCATCTGGCTGGCCAGTATCAGCCTGCTGGTGGCGTTTATTGGTGCCATGACGGTACAGTTCATCGGCGGCGCGCGCCTGCTGGAGACGGCCGCCGGTATTCCTTATGACACCGGACTGCTGATTTTTGGCGGCACCATCGCGCTGTATACCGCGTTCGGCGGCTTTCGCGCCAGCGTGCTCAACGATGCCATGCAAGGGCTGGTGATGCTGATTGGCACCTTCCTGCTGCTGTTTGCCGTCATCCACCAGGCGGGCGGTCTGGCAACGGCGGTCACCAAACTGCGTAGCATCGATCCGCAGCTGGTGTCACCGGAAGGCGTCGGCAACGTCATCAATCCAACCTTCCTCAGTTCGTTTGCCGTACTGGTGTGCTTTGGCGTGATTGGGCTGCCGCATACCGCCGTGCGCTGCATCTCCTACAAAGACAGCAAAGCGATGCATCGCGGTATCATCCTCGGCACCATCGTGGTGGTGATACTGATGCTCGGTATGCATCTGGCCGGCGCACTCGGTCGCGCGGTACTGCCGGATCTGGCGATTCCGGATCGCGTGATCCCGACGCTGATGATCACCGTGCTGCCACCGATGGCGGCTGGCGTGTTCCTCGCGGCGCCAATGGCGGCGATCATGTCGACGATTAACGCGCAGCTGCTGCAATCGTCCGCTACGCTGATCAAAGATCTTTACCTGCGCATTGCGCCGCAGCACAGCGAGAACGAGGCGCGTTTGCGGCTGCTCTCCGGCACCATCACCTTTGTGCTCGGCCTGCTGCTGCTGCTGGCGGCCTGGAATCCGCCAGATATGATTATCTGGCTCAACCTGCTGGCGTTCGGTGGCCTTGAAGCGGTCTTTCTGTGGCCGCTGGTGCTGGGACTGTACTGGGAGCGCGCCAATGCGGCGGGCGCCATCAGTGGCATGGTGGTGGGAGCCGGATGCTATACGCTGCTTGCCAGCCTGAAAATCGAACTGTGGGGCTTTCACCCTATCGTGCCATCGTTGACATTAAGCCTGCTGGCCTTCCTGGTGGGTAATCTGTTCGGCAGCGCGCCTGACGCACGCGATGCTGCCCTGGAATAAAAGAGAAACGCTATGCCATGGATTCAAATCAAAATTAACAGCACCGGCGAGCACGCCGAAACCCTCAGCGACGTGCTGATGGACGCCGGTGCGGTGTCGGTCACCTTTCAGGACACGCACGACAACCCGGTGTATGAGCCGCTGCCAGGTGAAACCCGGCTGTGGGGCGATACCGATGTGACTGGCCTGTTCGACGCGGAAACCGCCATGGACGATGTGGTGGCCGAACTGAGCCAGCATCCGCTGCTGGGATCGGGTTTCCGCCATAAGATCGAACAGATCGAGGATAAAGACTGGGAGCGCGAATGGATGGATAACTTCCATCCCATGCGTTTCGGTGAACGCCTGTGGATCTGCCCCAGCTGGCGCGACGTGCCGGATCCGGATGCAGTCAACGTGATGCTTGATCCCGGTCTGGCCTTTGGTACCGGCACCCATCCCACCACGTCGCTGTGCCTGAGCTGGCTGGATGGTCTCGATCTGCAGGGCAAAACGGTGATCGATTTCGGCTGTGGCTCCGGCATTCTGGCCATCGCCGCGCTGAAACTCGGTGCAGACCGGGCGATCGGCATTGATATCGATCCGCAGGCGATCCAGGCCAGCCGCGATAACGCCGAGCGCAACGGCGTTGCCGACCGCCTGTCGCTGTATCTGCCGCACCAGCAGCCGGAAAACCTGCAGGCGGATGTGGTGGTCGCCAATATCCTCGCCGGTCCGCTGCGCGAACTGGCGCCGCTGATTAGCGTGCTGCCGAAAGCCGGCGGCCATCTTGGTCTGTCCGGCGTGCTGGCCAGCCAGGCGGAAAGCGTGTGTGAAGCCTATGCGGAGCGTTTTGCACTGGACGCCGTGGCGGAAAAAGAGGAGTGGTGCCGCATCACTGGCGTGCGCCGCTAACCGACGCATGGGCCAGCGACTGCTGGCCCGATTTCCCCCGCCTGAGACCTGTCTCAAATCCCCGCCAGCCCCGTTTTCCTGCCGTTTCTTTACATTGAAATCAGTAGACTGCTGCACCAGGCGATAGCGCTATCCCTGTTAACCGTGCCGTGCGCGGCACATAACATTGATATATCGCTTAGTGAATAAATGATGATGAAAAGCAAACACACATTGATCGCTCTGCTGCTGGCAGCAGCGCCTTTTGCTCACGTTCAGGCTGCCGCCTGGGATTATGCTCAGCCACAGCAGTGGGGCGACCTGTCCCCTGATTTTCACGTCTGCAAGCAGGGCGTGAATCAGTCGCCGATTGATATTCGCCAGGCGCTGCATGCCAGTCTGCCGGCGCTGACGCTGGAACTGCAGGCGCGCCAGGCCGCCATTGTTAACAACGGCCACACCGTGCAGATCAACCTGCAGCAGGGTGATACGCTGACGCTGGACGGCGAGACCTTCACACTGAAGCAGTTTCACTTCCATACCCCGAGCGAAAACCTGATCGACGGCAAACGCTATCCGCTTGAGGGCCACTTTGTATTCAGTGACGAGCAGCAGCAGCTGGCGGTGATCGGGGTGATGTTCGAAGCCGGTGCGGCAAATCCGGTACTGACGACGCTGCTGGATACGCTGCCGGCGCAGGTCAATCAGCCAGCTACGCTGCAGCAGGATGTCGATATTACGCCACTGCTGCCCGCCGATCGCCGTTACTACCGCTTCAGCGGTTCACTCACCACGCCTCCGTGCAGTGAAGGCGTGCGCTGGCTGGTGATGAAGCAACCGGTAACGGCTTCCGCACAGCAGCTGCAGGCCTTCAGCGCGGTGCTGGGTGAACACGGTAACAGCCGCCCGGTGCAGCCGCTCAATGGCCGGCTGGTGGTTGAGTAACGAAATACTCACTAAACGTAAATAAAGCGTTCACTTTTCAATCAAATCACCGCCATTTCTCTTGCCGATTCGCGGAAGTGGCGGTTTTTATGTTGTGATTCAGCGCATATTTTTGGAAAAACTTTTGCTCACAATTTCAGCGTATTTTTGTAATGCACTGAATTTAAACAAGTAATGATGAATACCCCGCTGCTAAGCCCCATTTCCCTGATCTTAAACGGCGAATTGTTCAAAGTTTGGCCTTTCATCTTTCGGAAAAAATGCGTAATATACGCCGCCTTGCGAACAGTTAGGGTCACTTCTTTTTCATGCGCATTGGACATCACCAGCTACGTAATCGACTCATCGCTGCGCCTATGGCCGGAGTATCCGACAAGCCATTTCGCACCCTGTGTTATGACAACGGCGCCGGTATGACTGTCTCCGAGATGCTGTCATCGAACCCGGAAGTCTGGGCCAGTGACAAATCGCGTTTGCGTATGGTGCATAGTGACGAGCCCGGTATTCGCGCCGTGCAAATTGCGGGTTGCGATCCCGATGAGATGGCCGCCGCCGCGCGCATTAATGTTGCGTCCGGTGCACAGGTTATCGACATCAACATGGGCTGCCCGGCTAAAAAAGTGAATCGTAAGATGGCAGGTTCAGCGCTGCTGCAGCATCCGCAGCTGGTGGAGTCAATCCTCCGTGCGGTGGTGAACGCAGTCGATGTACCGGTTACGCTGAAGATTCGCACCGGCTGGGACAAAGAAAATCGTAATTGTGTAGAGATTGCCCAATTGGCTGAACGCTGTGGTATTCAGGCCCTGACCATTCATGGCCGCACGCGCGCCTGTTTGTTTGAAGGGCAAGCTGAATACGACAGCATTCGGACAGTTAAGCAGAGCGTCGCTATTCCGATTATCGCGAATGGTGACATTACTGACCCGCACAAAGCCAGGGCAGTGCTCGACTACACCGGAGCCGATGCTCTGATGGTGGGACGCGCTGCTCAGGGAAGACCGTGGATCTTCCGGGAAATCCAGCATTATCTGGACACAGGGGAGCTGCTGGCACCGAAGCCGCTGGCTGAAGTGAAGCATATGCTGATTGGACACATACGGGAGCTGCACGACTTTTACGGTCAGCGCAAGGGATACCGTATTGCCCGAAAACACGTTTCCTGGTATTTGCAGGAAAGTGCCCCTGACGACCAGTTTCGGCGCACATTCAACGCCATAGAGGATGCCAGCGAACAGCTGGAGGCGTTGGAGGCATACTTCGAAAATCTTGCGTAAACGAAATAAAGAGCTGAAAGAACTATGTTCGAACAACGCGTAAATTCTGACGTACTGACCGTTTCTACCGTTAACTCACAGGATCAGGTGACGCAAAAGCCTCTGCGTGATTCGGTTAAACAGGCACTGAAGAACTATTTTGCTCAACTGAACGGTCAGGATGTAAGTGACCTGTATGAGCTGGTACTGGCTGAAGTCGAGCAGCCTCTGTTGGACATGGTGATGCAGTATACCCGTGGCAACCAGACCCGCGCTGCCCTGATGATGGGCATCAACCGCGGTACGCTGCGTAAGAAGCTGAAAAAATACGGCATGAACTAAGCGTTCTGGTTCCTTGCTGCGATAACGCCAGCCTTTGGGCTGGCGTTTTTGTTTGTATTTCCCGCCTGTTAACACCGCGTGAAACGATTATCGTCAAAATGGTAACGATAGTTGCAATCGCCGGCGTGATAGCTCATCTCTCTCAGGGCCGTTGCCCTGCCCTGTTTTTGCGCAGGAAAAGTCCTCCTGATCGCCCCTCAGCCCGCTTTGTTTGTGATCCTGAACCGCTTCAGCGGTAATTCCACTTTGCCGTACACCTGTTCATGAGCGTTAGCTCACACTGCTTCCATATAGTGAAACTTTTTGCACTATTTGTGATCGTGGCGACTCGTCATGCTGCCTTTTGGTGCGCGATAGTAGCGACAACTTTCCGGATACGTCCGTTTATTAAAAGATCTTTCCAGTGAATTCAGGATTCTGCAAACCTGGCATCAGCTTTGCAGTGTCGTGGATGGCTGAACGCCACAGAAAGAAATAAGCGCACAGTAAAGTGCGCGCAAACATAACAACACACGATCTCGCCACACAGGATGCTTTATGAAAAAGATGATGCTTTCCACCCTGATTGCTGCCGCCTCGCTGTTCGCCGTGACCCAGCAGGCGCACGCAGGCACCACGCTGGACGCCATTAAGAAGAAAGGGTTTATACAGTGCGGTATCAGCGATGGTCTGCCAGGGTTCTCTTACGCTGACGCCAGCGGCAAATTCACCGGTATCGATGTTGACGTGTGCCGCGCCGCTGCTGCTGCGGTCTTTGGCGATGCCAGCAAAGTAAAATACACCCCGCTGACCGCCAAAGAGCGCTTCACCGCGCTGCAGTCAGGCGAGGTGGATATCCTGTCGCGTAACACCACCTGGACCTCATCACGCGATGGCGGCATGGGCTTCCTGTTCGCCGGCGTAAACTACTATGACGGCATCGGCTTCCTGACCCATAAGAAAGCCGGTCTGAAAAGCGCCAAAGAGCTGGATGGTGCCACCGTGTGTATCCAGGCCGGGACCGATACCGAGCTGAACGTGGCCGACTACTTTAAAGCCAACAAAATGCAGTACACGCCGGTCACCTTCGACCGCTCTGATGAGTCCGCTAAAGCGCTGGATAGCGGCCGCTGCGATACCCTCTCTTCTGACCAGTCACAGCTGTATGCGCTGCGCATCAAGCTGGGCAAGCCGGATGACTTTATCGTACTGCCAGAAGTGATTTCGAAAGAGCCGCTGGGCCCGGTCGTGCGTCGCGGTGATGATGACTGGTTCACCATCGTGAAATGGTCGCTGTTCGCCATGCTGAATGCGGAAGAGATGGGCATTAGCTCGAAGAACGTTGATGAGATGGCGGCGAAGCCAACCACGCCAGATATGGCACACCTGCTGGGCGCAGAGGGTGATTTCGGTAAAGACCTGAAGCTCGACAACAAGTGGGCGTACAACATCATCAAGCAGGTTGGCAACTATCAGGAAGTGTTCGATCGTAACGTTGGTAAAGACAGCGCGCTGAAAATTGCACGTGGCCAGAATGCGCTCTGGAACCAGGGCGGCATCCAGTACGCTCCACCAGTGCGTTAATTGTCTCCTGCCAGTCGGGCACCGCATCCTGCGGTGCCCACGCGTATTCTTCACTGAGGTTTTAACATGTCGCAACGCCCAACCGTGAAAAGGGATTTTTCGTTCGGTAATCCTACGGTTCGCGCCTGGCTTTACCAGATTGTCGCGATTGTGGCGGTGTTTGCTGTGGTGGGTTATCTGATCCACAACACGGTGATCAACCTTGCCAATCGCGGTATTACCTCCGGCTTTGGCTTTCTTGAGCGCAACGCCGGTTTCGGCATCGTCCAGCATCTGATCGATTACAGCGAAGGCGATACCTACGCGCGTGTGTTTATGGTCGGGTTAACCAACACCCTGCTGGTCTCCGCGCTCTGTATTGTCTTCGCCTCGATCCTCGGCTTCGCCATCGGTCTGGCGCGCCTGTCGGATAACTGGCTGCTGCGCAAGCTGTCGACCATTTATATCGAGACGTTCCGTAATATCCCGCCGCTGCTGCAAATCTTCTTCTGGTACTTTGCCGTGCTGCGCAATCTGCCGGGCCCGCGTCAGGCGCTGAACGCGTTCGATCTGGCTTTTGTCAGCAACCGCGGTTTGTATATACCGTGGCCGGAGTATGCACCCGGCACCTGGCCATTCCTGATCGCGCTGGCGATTGCCATCGCCGCCAGCGCCGCGCTGTTCCGCTTTAACCGCAAGCATCAGCTGAAAACCGGTCAGCTGCGCCGCACCTGGCCCGCTGCGGCCGGTTTAATTGTGCTGCTGCCGCTGATCGCCCATACGCTGTTTGGTGCCGCCACGCACTGGGATGTGCCCGAGCTGCGCGGCTTCAACTTCCGCGGTGGCTTTGCCATGATTCCGGAACTGGCAGCGCTGACGCTGGCACTGTCGATCTACACCTCTTCCTTTATTGCTGAGGTGATTCGCGCCGGGATTCAGTCAGTACCGCATGGCCAGAGCGAAGCGGCACGTTCGCTCGGGCTGCCCAACCCGGTTACGCTGCGTCAGGTGATCATTCCGCAGGCGATGCGCGTGATTATCCCGCCGCTCACCAGCCAGTACCTTAACATCGTAAAAAACTCCTCGCTGGCGGCCGCGATCGGCTATCCGGATATGGTGTCGCTGTTTGCCGGCACCGTACTGAATCAGACAGGCCAGGCAATTGAAACCATTGCCATCACCATGGCGGTTTATCTGATTATCAGTCTGCTCATTTCGCTGCTGATGAACCTCTATAACCGCAAAATTGCGCTGGTTGAGCGTTAAGAGAACGGAACCATTATGTCTGTGACCACACACGAAACGCCGCCGGTGTCGGGCAATCCACTGGGTAAAGCCTGGCTCTGGGCGCGTAAAAACCTGTTCTCCAGCTGGCTGAATACGCTGCTCACGTTACTCAGCCTGTGGATTATCTGGAGCGTTATCCCGCCGGCGCTGAACTGGTTGATCTTCCAGGCTAACTGGATTGGCGAAACCCGTGCGGACTGTACGAAAGCGGGCGCCTGCTGGGTCTTTATCCACGCGCGCTTTGGCCAGTTCATGTACGGGCTCTATCCGCATGAGCTGCGCTGGCGCATCAATCTGACGCTGGTGATTGGCCTGCTGTCGATTGTGCCGATGTTTATCAAATCCATGCCGCGCCGCGGCCGCTATATCGCCTGCTGGGCGGTGATCTATCCGGTCGTCGTCTGGCTGCTGCTGTATGGCGGCTATTTCGGGCTGGATCGCGTGGAAACGCGCCAGTGGGGCGGCCTGACGCTGACGCTGATTATCGCATCTGTCGGCATTGCCGGGGCGCTGCCGCTCGGCATTCTGCTGGCGCTGGGCCGTCGCTCTAAAATGCCGGTGGTGCGCACCCTGTCAGTGATTTTCATTGAGTTCTGGCGTGGCGTACCGCTGATTACCGTGCTGTTCATGTCTTCAGTGATGCTGCCGCTGTTTATGGCGGAAGGCACCACGATAGACAAACTGGTGCGTGCGCTGGTTGGCGTGATCCTGTTCCAGTCGGCGTATGTCGCCGAAGTGGTACGTGGCGGGCTGCAGGCCCTGCCTAAAGGCCAGTACGAAGCGGCAGAGTCGCTGGCGCTCGGCTACTGGAAAACCCAGGCGCTGGTGATTTTACCGCAGGCGCTCAAGCTGACCATTCCCGGTCTGGTGAACACCATCATCGCGCTGTTTAAAGATACCAGCCTGGTGATCATTATCGGCCTGTTCGATCTGTTCAGTAGCGTGCAGCAGGCAACCGTCGACCCTACATGGCTGGGTATGTCGACCGAAGGCTATGTCTTCGCTGCACTGGTTTACTGGATTTTCTGTTTTAGCATGTCGCGCTATAGCCAGTATCTGGAAAAGCGCTTCCACACCGGGCGTAAATCGCACTGAGGTTTTACATGACACAAACAATGACAACGGCGGCTAACGCCATGATGATTACGCTCGAAAACGTGAACAAATGGTACGGGCAATTCCACGTGCTGAAAGATATCAACCTGCAGGTGAAACCGCGCGAGCGTATCGTGCTGTGCGGTCCTTCGGGTTCCGGTAAATCCACCACCATTCGCTGCATCAACCATCTGGAAGAGCATCAGCAGGGACGGATTGTCGTAGACGGCATCCACCTGAATGATGATGTACGCAATATTGAACGCGTGCGCACCGAAGTCGGCATGGTATTTCAGCACTTCAATCTTTTCCCGCATCTGACCGTTCTGCAGAACTGCACGCTGGCACCGATGTGGGTACGCAAGATGCCAAAGAAAGAGGCCGAAGAACTGGCGATGCACTATCTGCAGCGCGTGCGCATTGCTGAGCATGCCCATAAGTTTCCCGGGCAGCTCTCTGGCGGACAGCAGCAGCGCGTGGCCATCGCCCGTTCGCTGTGTATGAAGCCGAAGATTATGTTATTCGATGAACCCACCTCCGCGCTCGATCCTGAGATGGTTAAAGAGGTGCTGGATACCATGATCGGCCTGGCGGAAGACGGGATGACGATGCTGTGTGTGACGCATGAGATGGGCTTTGCGCGTACGGTTGCCGATCGGGTGATCTTTATGGATCGCGGTGAAATCGTGGAGATGGCGCCGCCGGAAGAGTTCTTTGCGAATCCGAAATCCGAGCGGACCCGGGCGTTTCTGTCGCAGGTTATCCACTAAACGAACCCGATTCGCCGCATCATTCAGCCCTTGCCAGCATGGCAGGGGCTTTTTTATGTCTGTGGATTTTATTGAGGGTTTTTATTGCGATAAAGGTCACCACGAAAAACAAAAAAGCCCTGAACAGATGTTCAGGGCTTTCGTGTTTGATGCCTGGCAGTTCCCTACTCTCGCATGGGGAGGCCCCACACTACCATCGGCGCTACGGCGTTTCACTTCTGAGTTCGGCATGGGGTCAGGTGGGACCACCGCGCTGTTGCCGCCAGGCAAATTCTTTTAAACCGAACTCATGCCATAACTGGTGCTGATACCCAGAGTCGAACTGGGGACCTCACCCTTACCAAGGGTGCGCTCTACCAACTGAGCCATATCAGCACACTAAATTTGATGCCTGGCAGTTCCCTACTCTCGCATGGGGAGGCCCCACACTACCATCGGCGCTACGGCGTTTCACTTCTGAGTTCGGCATGGGGTCAGGTGGGACCACCGCGCTGTTGCCGCCAGGCAAATTCTTTGTGCACGAAACGAATCTTTTTCACTGATGCCGCGTTGCCCGTCCTCGCGCTACTCAGTCACATACTTCTGTATGCTCCCTCGTACCGTCTCGTCCGGCGCCTCGCCTCAGCGCAAAATCTTTCGTTTCCGCTAATTTTTCCGTCACAAGCTGAAAATTCTCCGGTCTCTCAGACCAAAACGCCTCTGGCGTTGTAAGGTTAAGCCTCACGGGTCATTAGTACCGGTTAGCTCAACGCATCGCTGCGCTTACACACCCGGCCTATCAACGTCGTCGTCTTCAACGTCCCTTCAGGACCCTTAAAGGGTCAGGGAGAACTCATCTCGGGGCAAGTTTCGTGCTTAGATGCTTTCAGCACTTATCTCTTCCGCACTTAGCTACCGGGCAGTGCCATTGGCATGACAACCCGAACACCAGCGGTGCGTTCACTCCGGTCCTCTCGTACTAGGAGCAACCCCCCTCAATTCTCCAGCGCCCACGGCAGATAGGGACCGAACTGTCTCACGACGTTCTAAACCCAGCTCGCGTACCACTTTAAACGGCGAACAGCCGTACCCTTGGGACCTACTTCAGCCCCAGGATGTGATGAGCCGACATCGAGGTGCCAAACACCGCCGTCGATATGAACTCTTGGGCGGTATCAGCCTGTTATCCCCGGAGTACCTTTTATCCGTTGAGCGATGGCCCTTCCATTCAGAACCACCGGATCACTATGACCTGCTTTCGCACCTGCTCGAGCCGTCACTCTCGCAGTCAAGCTGGCTTATGCCATTGCACTAACCTCCTGATGTCCGACCAGGATTAGCCAACCTTCGTGCTCCTCCGTTACGCTTTGGGAGGAGACCGCCCCAGTCAAACTACCCACCAGACACTGTCCGCAGCCCGGATTACGGGCCTACGTTAGAACATCAAACATTAAAGGGTGGTATTTCAAGGTTGGCTCCACGCAGACTGGCGTCCACGCTTCAAAGCCTCCCACCTATCCTACACATCAAGGCTCAATGTTCAGTGTCAAGCTATAGTAAAGGTTCACGGGGTCTTTCCGTCTTGCCGCGGGTACACTGCATCTTCACAGCGATTTCAATTTCACTGAGTCTCGGGTGGAGACAGCCTGGCCATCATTACGCCATTCGTGCAGGTCGGAACTTACCCGACAAGGAATTTCGCTACCTTAGGACCGTTATAGTTACGGCCGCCGTTTACCGGGGCTTCGATCAAGAGCTTCTCCTTGCGGATAACCCCATCAATTAACCTTCCGGCACCGGGCAGGCGTCACACCGTATACGTCCACTTTCGTGTTTGCACAGTGCTGTGTTTTTAATAAACAGTTGCAGCCAGCTGGTATCTTCGACTGGCCTCGGCTCCGGGAGCAAGTCCCTTCACCTACGCGCCAGCGTGCCTTCTCCCGAAGTTACGGCACCATTTTGCCTAGTTCCTTCACCCGAGTTCTCTCAAGCGCCTTGGTATTCTCTACCTGACCACCTGTGTCGGTTTGGGGTACGATTTCGTGTTACCTGGAGCTTAGAGGCTTTTCCTGGAAGCAGGGCATCAGTTACTTCACCGCCGTAGCGGCTCGTCATCACGCCTCAGTGTTAAAGAAGACCGGATTTGCCTGGTCTTCACACCTGCACGCTTAAACCGGGACAACCGTCGCCCGGATAACCTAGCCTTCTCCGTCCCCCCTTCGCAGTAACACCAAGTACAGGAATATTAACCTGTTTCCCATCGACTACGCTTTTCAGCCTCGCCTTAGGGGTCGACTCACCCTGCCCCGATTAACGTTGGACAGGAACCCTTGGTCTTCCGGCGAGCGGGCTTTTCACCCGCTTTATCGTTACTTATGTCAGCATTCGCACTTCTGATACCTCCAGCGTGCCTCACAGCACACCTTCAGCGGCTTACAGAACGCTCCCCTACCCAACAACACATAGTGTCGCTGCCGCAGCTTCGGTGCATGGTTTAGCCCCGTTACATCTTCCGCGCAGGCCGACTCGACCAGTGAGCTATTACGCTTTCTTTAAATGATGGCTGCTTCTAAGCCAACATCCTGGCTGTCTGTGCCTTCCCACATCGTTTCCCACTTAACCATGACTTTGGGACCTTAGCTGGCGGTCTGGGTTGTTTCCCTCTTCACGACGGACGTTAGCACCCGCCGTGTGTCTCCCGTGATAACATTCTCCGGTATTCGCAGTTTGCATCGGGTTGGTAAGCCGGGATGGCCCCCTAGCCGAAACAGTGCTCTACCCCCGGAGATGAATTCACGAGGCGCTACCTAAATAGCTTTCGGGGAGAACCAGCTATCTCCCGGTTTGATTGGCCTTTCACCCCCAGCCACAAGTCATCCGCTAATTTTTCAACATTAGTCGGTTCGGTCCTCCAGTTAGTGTTACCCAACCTTCAACCTGCCCATGGCTAGATCACCGGGTTTCGGGTCTATACCCTGCAACTTAACGCCCAATTAAGACTCGGTTTCCCTTCGGCTCCCCTATGCGGTTAACCTTGCTACAGAATATAAGTCGCTGACCCATTATACAAAAGGTACGCAGTCACCTAACAAGTAGGCTCCCACTGCTTGTACGTACACGGTTTCAGGTTCTGTTTCACTCCCCTCGCCGGGGTTCTTTTCGCCTTTCCCTCACGGTACTGGTTCACTATCGGTCAGTCAGGAGTATTTAGCCTTGGAGGATGGTCCCCCCATATTCAGACAGGATACCACGTGTCCCGCCCTACTCGTCGGACTCACAACTCATGCATCTTCGTGTACGGGGCTGTCACCCGGTATCGCGCGACTTTCCAGACGCTTCCACTGATGCACAAGCTGATTCAGGTCCTGGGCTGCTCCCCGTTCGCTCGCCGCTACTGGGGGAATCTCGGTTGATTTCTTTTCCTCGGGGTACTTAGATGTTTCAGTTCCCCCGGTTCGCCTCGTTAACCTATGTATTCAGTTAACGATGATGCACAGAGTGCACCGGGTTTCCCCATTCGGACATCGACGGCTGTAGCGGTTCATATCACCTTACCGTCGCTTTTCGCAGATTAGCACGTCCTTCATCGCCTCTGACTGCCAGGGCATCCACCGTGTACGCTTAGTCGCTTAACCTCACAACCCACAGGCGTTTTGCAACGCTGCAGACTGCAAGCATTTGAGAGACCCGAACACATCGTAAATTTCATTCTTATTACGGAGAATGAACACGACGTGTCGTTTCAATTTTCAGCTTGTTCCGGATTGTTAAAGAGCAATAACTTCGCAATGCATTCAGTAAATGCATTCTGAAGTTGTATCAACGCGGGTTCGTTGATGGTGGAGCTAAGCGGGATCGAACCGCTGACCTCCTGCGTGCAAGGCAGGCGCTCTCCCAGCTGAGCTATAGCCCCGATGAGTGTTGTAAAACGCATGAGTACCAAGGAGAATCATTTTTCAGGCAAGGCGCAGTGTCGCGACGCATAGTCTTCTATGCGAGCGGCGCTGTAACGCAGCATGAGAAATGATTTGGTAGGCCTGAGTGGACTTGAACCACCGACCTCACCCTTATCAGGGGTGCGCTCTAACCACCTGAGCTACAAGCCTGCAGGCGTTTTACGCTCTTCTCTAAGTTCATCAGACAATCTGTGTGAGCACTTCGCGGGAAGGTATCTTCAGGTAAGGAGGTGATCCAACCGCAGGTTCCCCTACGGTTACCTTGTTACGACTTCACCCCAGTCATGAATCACAAAGTGGTAAGCGCCCTCCCGAAGGTTAAGCTACCTACTTCTTTTGCAACCCACTCCCATGGTGTGACGGGCGGTGTGTACAAGGCCCGGGAACGTATTCACCGTAGCATTCTGATCTACGATTACTAGCGATTCCGACTTCATGGAGTCGAGTTGCAGACTCCAATCCGGACTACGACGCACTTTATGAGGTCCGCTTGCTCTCGCGAGGTCGCTTCTCTTTGTATGCGCCATTGTAGCACGTGTGTAGCCCTGGCCGTAAGGGCCATGATGACTTGACGTCATCCCCACCTTCCTCCGGTTTATCACCGGCAGTCTCCTTTGAGTTCCCGGCCGAACCGCTGGCAACAAAGGATAAGGGTTGCGCTCGTTGCGGGACTTAACCCAACATTTCACAACACGAGCTGACGACAGCCATGCAGCACCTGTCTCAGAGTTCCCGAAGGCACCAAAGCATCTCTGCTAAGTTCTCTGGATGTCAAGGCCAGGTAAGGTTCTTCGCGTTGCATCGAATTAAACCACATGCTCCACCGCTTGTGCGGGCCCCCGTCAATTCATTTGAGTTTTAACCTTGCGGCCGTACTCCCCAGGCGGTCGACTTAACGCGTTAGCTCCGGAAGCCACGCCTCAAGGGCACAACCTCCAAGTCGACATCGTTTACGGCGTGGACTACCAGGGTATCTAATCCTGTTTGCTCCCCACGCTTTCGCACCTGAGCGTCAGTCTTCGTCCAGGGGGCCGCCTTCGCCACCGGTATTCCTCCAGATCTCTACGCATTTCACCGCTACACCTGGAATTCTACCCCCCTCTACGAGACTCAAGCCTGCCAGTTTCAAATGCAGTTCCCAGGTTAAGCCCGGGGATTTCACATCTGACTTAACAGACCGCCTGCGTGCGCTTTACGCCCAGTAATTCCGATTAACGCTTGCACCCTCCGTATTACCGCGGCTGCTGGCACGGAGTTAGCCGGTGCTTCTTCTGCGGGTAACGTCAATCGGCAAGGTTATTAACCTCACCGCCTTCCTCCCCGCTGAAAGTACTTTACAACCCGAAGGCCTTCTTCATACACGCGGCATGGCTGCATCAGGCTTGCGCCCATTGTGCAATATTCCCCACTGCTGCCTCCCGTAGGAGTCTGGACCGTGTCTCAGTTCCAGTGTGGCTGGTCATCCTCTCAGACCAGCTAGGGATCGTCGCCTAGGTGAGCCATTACCCCACCTACTAGCTAATCCCATCTGGGCACATCCGATGGTGTGAGGCCCGAAGGTCCCCCACTTTGGTCTTGCGACGTTATGCGGTATTAGCTACCGTTTCCAGTAGTTATCCCCCTCCATCGGGCAGTTTCCCAGACATTACTCACCCGTCCGCCACTCGCCACCCAAAGAGCAAGCTCTTCTGTGCTGCCGTTCGACTTGCATGTGTTAGGCCTGCCGCCAGCGTTCAATCTGAGCCATGATCAAACTCTTCAATTTAAGTTTGATTTGCTGCAACGAGTGCAGCGATGCTCTGTGAATTAAACTTCGTAATGAATTACGTGTTCACTCAGCAAAGACTTGATATTTTTTACGTCCGGAGACGCTGATATCAATCCTGCGAGTGCCCACACAGATTGTCTGATAAATTGTTAAAGAGCGGTGCGACGCGGCGTTCGGCCTGCTGTCGCGAGGTGGCGTATATTACGCTTTCCTCCTTCAGAGTCAAACACTTTTTTCAGCGTTTTTCTCCGGCGGGGTGAATCGCTTCACGCCCTGCTGAGCCGCCTGCGTTGCCGCTTTGCCGTCTCAGTGGTGGCGCATTATAGGGATCCGGATTTTTTGCACAACCCCTTTTTTCGATCTTTTTTATCGACTGGCGAGTTTTCACTCTTTTCGCTGCGATCGCGAGCGATCCGCGCAAAAATCAGCTTGTTTACCCGCACCGGAAGCCGCAGGCTAGCGGGAAACATCAGAAAAGGAGAAATAGAATGTCTGTAGCCCTGCGCCCTTATAAGCAACATATTCCCCACACCGGTGAGCGCGTGATGGTGGATAGCAGCAGCGTGGTCGTTGGCGAAGTCGAGCTGGCTGATGATGTCAGCATCTGGCCACTGGTAGCAATTCGCGGTGACGTGAATAAAGTGGTGATTGGTAAACGCAGCAATATCCAGGATGGCAGCGTGCTGCACGTTACGCATAAATCCAGCAGTAATCCCGATGGCTTTCCATTGATCATCGGTGAAGACGTAACGGTGGGCCATAAAGCAATGCTGCATGGCTGCACCATTGGCAACCGCGTACTGGTGGGTATGGGCTCGATCCTGCTGGATGGTGCGATCGTCGAAGATGAGGTGATGATTGGCGCCGGCAGCCTGGTGCCACCCGGTAAACGCCTGCAAAGCGGCTATCTCTATTTAGGCAGCCCGGTGAAGCAGATCAGACCACTAAGCGAAGCGGAAATAGCCGGACTGCTTTACTCCGCCAGCAATTATGTCGGCTGGAAAGATGAATATCTGGCTCAGGGCAGCCACAGCCAGCCCTGATCGTCGGCCTGTTCCGCCCGGAGCAACTGCTCGGCCTCTTCCTCCAGATCCCAGCGATGCGCGCTAAACAGCGCCATCGCCTCTCCGGCACCAAAACGCTGCTGCAGCGCCGGCAGCGATATTGCGCAGGTCAGTCCCATACCATTCACTAATACCGGGAACAGCACCGCCTGCCGGACTGCGTCCCAGCTTTCCCGATCGGGAAACTGGATAGCCTGGTTCATGCCTGCATCGCCTGTTTAAGTTGATCGATGACCGGCGCGATCTCCGGCATAACACCATGCCACAGCTGAAACGCATGCGCCGCCTGGCCCACCAGCATGCCAAGTCCATCCGCCAGCTGCTGTGTGCCGTGCTGCTGGCACCACGCCAGAAATGGCGTCAGCCCCTGCTGATAAAACATGTCGTAACAGCGCACCTGCGCATCAATCAGCGTAACCGGCAGCGGCGGCACGTCGCCCGCTACGCCGCTGGAGGTGGCATTGATGATCAGATCAAAACGTTCGCCGGCCAGTTGATCAAAACTCATCGCCTGGATCGCCCCACTGTGCTGGAAAAGCTCAGCCAGCTGTTGCGCGCGTTCTGCCGTGCGGTTAACTACCACCAGCGCGCAGCCCGTCGAGAGCAGCGGCAGGATCACCCCACGCGCCGCTCCGCCCGCACCCACCAGCAGAATGCGATCGCCCGGCCGGATCAGCAGCAGCCGTTGCAGATCGCTCAGCAGGCCGATGCCGTCCGTGTTATCACCCAGAATCGAACCATCGGCTCTCTTCTTTAAGGTATTTACCGCGCCGGATAATGCCGCGCGCTCGCTGAGCTCATCCGCGAATTCCCATGCCTGCTGTTTAAACGGCAGCGTAACATTGGCGCCTTTGCCACCGGCCGCAAAAAACGCCTCTATCGCCTGCGGGAACCCTTCCAGCGGTGCGCAGATGCGTCCGTAAGGATGTTCAATACCGGTCTGCTCAGCAAAAGCGGCGTGAATAAACGGAGATTTGCTGTGGGCGATGGGATGACCAAAAACGGCAAACTTTTCCATAATCAGCCCTGACGAATGAGTTCACCGCTGATGGCATCGCGGATTTCAGAAGGATTCAGGCGACCGCCGGTGGCCGCCTGCAATACCGGAAACTGCGAGCCAAACTGCTCTGCCACTTCGGCGGCGCTGCGGCACGGCGGCTGACCGGTTAAATTCGCGCTGGTCGAGACCAGCGGCTTGCCAAATCCGCGACACAGCGCCTGAACCTGCGGATGATCGCTGACGCGAATCGCCAGCGAATCAAAGCGGCCGGTTAACCAGCGCGGCGTATGCGGCGAAGCAGGCACCACATAGGTGACCGGACCCGGCCAGCTGGCAAACATACGTTCGCGCTGCAGCACGGTGAGTTCGCGATCGGCAATATAAGGCTCGAGCTGCGCATAATCAGCGGCGATCAGGATCAGACCCTTTTCTACCGGGCGCTGTTTCAGTGCCAGCAGGGCCATCACCGCGCTTTCGCTGTCCGGATCGCAGCCAAGGCCGAATACGGCTTCGGTAGGGTAAGCAATCACTTGCTGTTGCTGAAGTTGTTCGATGCAGAAGTCGAGGCTTCCGGGTGCATGCTGGCTCTGGTTCATGATCACTCTTCATCCTGGGCGATGGGCTTGCCGCAGCGTTTGCTGGCGCAGAAGCGCTTCATGCCCTGTGCGGTTTTCTTTTCTATTAATAACGGGAACTGGCAATGGGGGCAGACACCTTCCAGCGGCGTGGCGTTGATCGCGAACTGGCAGTCGGGATAACGATCGCAGGCATGGAAGGTTTTGCCATAGCGTGAACGGCGCTGCACCAGCTTGCCGCTGGCGCACTGCGGGCAGGCAATTGCGGTTTCGTCCGGCTTATCGATGGTTTCCGTGTAATCACACTCCGGATAGTGGCTACAGCCGACAAACATGCCGAATCGCCCCTGGCGCAGCACTTTGTCCGCACCACACTGCGGGCAGGCATGGCCTTCCAGCACTTTGACAATATGGCCATCACCCTGACTTTTCAGCGGGCGGATATAGTCGCAGGTTGGATAATTCACACAGCCGAGAAAAGGCCCGTGTTTGCCGGCACGTATCACTAATTCTGCCCCGCAGGCGGGGCAGGGATCGTGTTTACGCACGGTAAATAGTGCTGGTTTACTCATATTACCGAATGCATTAATCGCAAATTAATGCAGCATACCTTCATTGACGTCGAATAACAGTTCTTCCATCTGCTGATAGGCATTTTCACAGCCGGGGATGTTAAATAGCACCATCAGCACCACCCATTTGAGATCTTCCAGATCGAATTCCAGCGTATCAAGCGCCATAACCCGTTCGATGACCATTTCGCGCGTTTCCATATTCAGCACCTGGATTTGCTCCAGGAACAGAATAAAACCACGACACTCGGCATCTAAACGCTGGCTCTCTTCTTCCGTGTAGATTCGCATGGAGAGCGGATCGTTAGCCAGCAACACTGGCGCGACCAGGCCATCCTGATAATCCGCTAACCGCTCAAGCCAATTCAACGCATTATAGATATCTTCGCGATGAAAACCGGCATCGGTTAAGTCATCGGTCAATTTATCCTGGTCAACGCGCATTTCAGCCTCGTTGTGGATATACGTCTCAAACAAGTACATAAGTACGTCGAACATGGCATGCCCTCCTCAATCGGACATAGCCGCCGGGTACAGCTGCGATCCATCCTGCTAACTCCAGCTCCAGCAATTGCGCTGCGATAACTGGCACAGGTTGGCCGGCACGTTCAGCGACGACGTCAACAGGTGTAACCTCATCACCTACGTTAGCCAACACGCTGGGAAATGGCAATGGCACATCATCACTGAGTTGTGAATATATTGTTTCTGAGATGCTGGCCGGCAACCATTGCAGGGCAGAATGCAAATCCTCAAGGATATTGTTGGGATGCGCCACCAGCAGCGCCCCCTGCTGAATCAGCCAGTGCGTGCCTTCACAGCCAGGGTTACCCAGTGCGCCAGGCAGCGCATACACGTTACGGTTTTGTTCCAGCGCATAGCGCGCCGTTACCAGCGAGCCACTCTTCAGCGACGCTTCAACCACCAGCACGCCATGACTCAGGCCGCTGATAATACGATTACGCCGCGGGAAATTTACCGCATGGGGCGCCATCGACAGCGGCAATTCTGAAACCAGCGCGCCGCCGCTGGCGATGATCTCCTGTGCCAGCGGCTGATGGCTTTTCGGATAGAGATGATTCAGCCCGCTGCCCAGCACGGCCAGAGTTTTGCCCTGCACTTCCAGCGCGGCACGATGCGCCACGCCATCAATACCGCGCGCCAGCCCGCTGGTGATGGTCAAACCGCTTAGCGCCAGCTGCTGGGTAAACCAGCTGCCCCATTCTCTGCCATACGGCGAACAGTGACGACTGCCGACCACCGCCAGTTGCGGTGTCGCGAGTGCAGAGAGGTCACCCGCTATATAAAGGGCAGCCGGATAGCGGCTGATTTCCCGCAAACGGGCGGGATAATGTGCATCGGTGCAGGCAATCAGATGATGTTGCGCCTGTTGCAGCCAGCGCTGCGTTTTTTCCAGCTGGCGTGGACAGAGGGCGAGAAACTGCTGCCGCTGCGTGTCGTCCAGCCCGTGCTGCTGCAGCCACGCGTCGTCAATGTGGCTGGCGGCCAGAAGCGCCATGATGAACTGACGGGCGCGCTCACCGCTTAAACCCCAGACGTAAGTCAGCCTGATAATCCTTTCACTGCGTTCCATGCTGCGCTCCCTGTCAGCCGTGCTCTGATGCGGCACAATGCTGTCAATCAGGCCCCAAAAAGTCTACAATATGAGGCAGTAATCTTTTCTTTAACGCATACAGATCTGGATATTTATGTCAGTTTTGCAGGTATTACATTTCCCTGACGATCGCCTTCGCAAAATTGCTGCACCCGTTGCGGCTGTGAATGCTGACGTTCAGCGTATTGTCGACGATATGTTTGAGACCATGTACGCCGAAGAAGGCATTGGTCTGGCGGCGACGCAGGTGGATATTCACCAGCGCATCATCGTGATTGATGTTTCTGAAAGCCGCGAAGAGCGCCTGGTGCTGATTAACCCGGAGCTGCTGGAAAAAAGCGGCGAAACCGGTATCGAAGAGGGTTGCCTGTCGATCCCGGAACAGCGGGCGTTTGTGCCGCGTGCCGAGCGGGTCAAAGTGCGCGCGCTGGATCGCGACGGTAACAGCTTCGAGCTGGAAACCGACGGTCTGCTGGCGATCTGCATTCAGCATGAGATCGACCATCTCGACGGTAAACTGTTTATTGATTATCTGTCGCCGCTGAAGCGTCAGCGTATTAAACAGAAACTGGAAAAACTGGCCCGCCAGAATGCGCGCGCATCCTGATAGCGAACAGAAGGTTGAACTGTGTCTGCACCGTTAAAAATCATCTTTGCCGGTACTCCTGACTTCGCAGCGCGTCATCTCGACGCGCTGCTTGCTTCTGAGCATCAGGTGGTTGGCGTCTTTACTCAGCCCGACCGCCCTGCCGGACGTGGCAATAAACTCACGCCGGGCCCGGTAAAAGTGCTGGCTCAGGCGCATGATATCCCCGTGTTTCAGCCAAAGTCCCTGAAGCCGGAAGAGAATCAGCAGCTGGTTGCCGGACTGCAGGCTGATGTGATGGTGGTCGTCGCTTATGGTCTGATCCTGCCTCAGGCGGTGCTGACGATGCCGCGCCTTGGCTGCATCAACGTACACGGCTCGCTGCTGCCGCGCTGGCGCGGTGCGGCGCCGATTCAGCGCTCACTGTGGGCCGGCGATAACGAAACCGGTGTGACCATCATGCAGATGGACGTGGGTCTGGATACCGGCGATATGCTGCACAAAATAACCTGCCCGATTAATGCCGACGATACCAGCGCATCGCTGTACGACAAGCTGGCGCAGCTGGGCCCGCAGGGGATGCTGACCACGCTCAGTCTGCTGGCCGCCGGCAGCGCGCAGTCCGAAGTGCAGGATGAGACCCTGGTAACTTACGCGGAAAAGCTCAGCAAAGAAGAGGCACGTCTTGACTGGTCGCTCTCCGCTGTTCAGCTGGAACGGTGCATTCGCGCCTTCAATCCGTGGCCGGTGAGTTATTTCCTCATTGACGATCAGCCGGTCAAAGTCTGGCAGGCCAGCGTATTACCGCACCGCACCGCCCAGCCGGGAGAAATCCTGCAGGCTGACAAACACGGCATCCAGATTGCTACCGTCGACGGCGTGCTGAATCTGCTCTCACTGCAGCCTGCCGGCAAAAAAGCCATGGCGGCGCAGGATCTGCTCAATTCGCGTCGTGAATGGTTTACACCCGGCACCGTTCTGGCCTGATTCTCCAGCCCGGTCTCCGCCGGGCTTTTTGTTTGATGAATGAATATGAAAAAAGCGACCAACCTGCGCAGCTTTGCCGCGCAACTAATTGAACGCGTGGTGGATAAAGGGGAATCGCTGAGCGCGATTCTGCCCGCTGCGCAAAAAACGCTGGCAAACAACGATGGCGCGCTGCTGCAGGAGTTGTGTTTTGGCGTGACGCGCACGCTGCCGCAGCTGGAAGCGTTGATTAATAAGCTGATGGCGCGGCCGTTAACCGGCAAACAGCGCGTGCTGCACTATCTGATCATGGTGGGCCTGTATCAGCTGCTGTATACCCGCGTTCCGCCGCACGCCGCGCTGGCCGAAACCGTAGCCGGGGCTGAAGCACTGAAGCGGGCAAATCTGAAAGGCTTGCTTAACGGCGTGCTGCGTCAGTTCCAGCGCCAGCAGGACGCACTGCTGGCGGAGGTCAATCAGGGCCCGCAGCGCTACTGGCATCCGGGCTGGCTGCTGAAACGGCTGCAGACCGCGTGGCCGGAGCAGTGGCAGCAGATTGTGGAAGCCAACAATCAGCGACCGCCAATGTGGCTGCGCGTGAATCGTCAGCATCACAGCCGTGACGCCTGGCTGGCGCTATTAACCCAGCAGAATCAAAATGCGTTTAGTGCTGACGCGCCGGATGCGCTGCGTCTTGAAGCACCGGCTCCGGTCAGTCAGCTGCCAGGCTTTGAGCAGGGCTGGGTGACGGTGCAGGATCTCTCTGCTCAGCGTTGTGCCCTGCTGCTGGCGCCGGAAAACGGCGAAACCATTCTCGACCTGTGCGCTGCGCCCGGCGGCAAAACCACCCATATTCTCGAAATTGCGCCGCAGGCCCGCGTGATGGCGGTGGATATCGATGCGCAGCGCCTGTCGCGCGTGACGGAAAACCTGCAGCGTCTGGGGATGCAGGCTGACGTGCGTCAGGGCGATGGCCGCACGCCAGCGGCCTGGTGCGGCGAGCAGCAATTCGACCGCATCCTGCTGGATGCGCCCTGCTCGGCCACCGGCGTTATTCGACGCCATCCGGATATCAAATGGCTACGCCGCGATCGCGATATCGACGAACTCGCCGCGCTACAGCGTGAGATTCTGGCGGCCATCTGGCCACGCCTGAAATCGGGCGGTACGCTGCTTTATGCCACCTGCTCAGTGCTGCCGCAGGAGAACCAGCAGCAGATCGATGCTTTCCTCGCGACGCATGACGATGCGGTGCCGCAGGCACTGCCACAGGGGCAACTTAACGGCTGGCAGGTTTTCCCTGCCATCGATGGCGGCGACGGTTTCTTCTACGCTAAGCTGATGAAAAAATAGTGCAGCGCACAGTGACAAGAGCAACGTATCCATGAAAATTATTATCCTCGGCGCCGGCCAGGTGGGCGGCACGCTCGCCGAAAACCTGGTGGGCGAAAACAATGACATCACCGTGGTTGATAGCGATCCCTCACGCTTACGCGTGCTGCAGGATAAGTTTGACCTGCGCGTGGTGCAGGGCCATGGTTCGCACCCGCGCGTGTTGCGTGAAGCCGGCGCCGAAGATGCGGATATGCTGGTGGCGGTCACCAGTTCTGACGAAACCAACATGATTGCCTGTCAGATTGCTTACTCGCTGTTTAACACGCCAAACCGCATTGCCCGTATCCGCGCCGCCGATTATCTGCGCGATGCGGAAAAGCTGTTTGTGCCGGAAGCGGTGCCCATCGACCATTTGATCTCGCCCGAGCAGCTGGTGATCGACAACATCTATCGGCTGATTCAGTACCCTGGCGCGCTGCAGGTGGTGAATTTTGCCGAGGGCAAAGTCAGCCTGGCAGTGGTCAAAGCCTATTACGGTGGACCGCTGGTGGGCAATCCACTGTCGATCCTGCGTGAACACATGCCGCATATCGATACCCGCGTAGCCGCCATTTTCCGTCAGGATCGCCCGATCCGCCCGCAGGGATCGACGATCGTCGAAGCTGGCGATGAAGTGTTTTTTATTGCCGCCAGTCAGCATATTCGTGCGGTGATGAGCGAGATGCAGCGGCTCGAAAAGCCCTATAAACGCATTATGCTGGTCGGCGGCGGTAATATCGGCTTTGGCCTGGCGCAGCGGCTTGAGAAGCAGTACAGCGTTAAACTGATTGAACGTAATCAGCAGCGCGCAGCTGAACTGGCTGAACATCTGCAGGATACCATCGTGTTCTATGGCGATGCCTCGGATCAGGAATTGCTGGCAGAAGAGCATGTCGATCAGGTCGATCTGTTTATCGCCGTCACCAACGACGATGAAGCCAATATCATGTCAGCGATGCTGGCCAAAAAGATGGGCGCGAAAAAGGTAATGGTGCTGATCCAGCGTCGCGCCTATGTCGATCTGGTGCAGGGCAGCGTGATCGATATTGCTATCTCACCGCAGCAGGCCACGATTTCTGCGCTGCTTGGCCACGTGCGCAAAGCCGATATTGTCGGCGTCTCTTCACTGCGCCGCGGTATTGCAGAAGCCATCGAGGCCATTGCCCACGGTGATGAAACCACTTCGCGCGTGGTCGGCCGCCTGATTGAAGATATTAAACTGCCGCCGGGCACCATTATCGGCGCGGTGGTGCGTGGTGATGACGTGATCATCGCCAATGATAATGTGCGTATTGAGCAAGGCGACCACGTGATCATGTTCCTCACCGACAAAAAGTTTGTGCCGGACGTTGAGCGTCTGTTCCAGCCGAGCCCGTTCTTCCTGTAACGCGTTGTGATTGGGCTGCAGTGAGAGTGGTGTTTAATCCATTGTTATAATGGCAATTACACGAAGGTTTGTTAGACTTTAGCCATTGGCCAAGGCAAGGAGATAACAATGAGTTTATTCAAAGAGTTTCGTGATTTTGCGATGCGTGGCAACGTGGTGGACCTGGCGGTCGGTGTGATCATCGGTGCTGCGTTCGGTAAGATCGTATCGTCACTGGTTGCGAACATCATTATGCCACCGCTCGGTTTACTGATTGGCGGCGTCGACTTTAAGCAGTTTAAATGGGTACTCAAGCCAGCAGAAGGCGATATCCCCGCGGTGGTGATGGAATACGGTAACTTTATTCAGACGGTATTTGATTTCATCATCGTGGCGTTTGCTATCTTCATTGCCATCAAAGTAATGAATAAACTGTATAAAAAGAAAGAAGTGGAAAAACCAGCGCCTAAACCGACCAATGAAGAAGTGCTGCTGACCGAGATTCGCGACCTGCTTAAGCAACAAAATAATAAAGTGTGATAAATAAAAGCCGCCCGTTTCAGGCGGCTTTTTTGTCACTAAAGCAGAAGGCCAGAGGTAAACACTGTTGCTTACCGCTGGCCTCCTGATTCGCTCCCTTCGCGTGTTTATCTTTACGCCGGTAGCTGCCTTTCCCCTTCTGATTGCGCTCAACTCGCTGGCGATACAGCGGATCGTGTAACAGGGCTTCCAGGGCGTTATCGTTAATTTTGCCTTTTCGATGCTGATAGTGACTCATATCGTCCTCCGGTTAGTGATGGCGCAACTATAGTCCCTGTGCGCCAGAATTCAATCCTTGCTACAACAAATTTCAGGATGCGGATCTTCACCGGTTTCCAGTGCCTCGAGGATCGAACAGCAGGCGCTACTGTGGCGGTCGCCACAGCAGGTTTCCGCCAGCCGTTGCAGTGAGCGCTGAATGGTTTGCAGTTCGCCAATCATACTGTTCACCTCATCCAGCCGTTTCGCCACGATCGCTTTTGACTCTTCACAGGTATGATGCTCTGGATCGATGCGGATCGACAGCAGGTCGCGGATCGATTCCAGGCTGAAACCAAGCTGCCGGCCGTAACGGATAAAACGCAGGCGCTGCAGATCGTTATCGCTGTACAGGCGGAAGCCGCCCTCGGTGCGTACCTCATGATCCATCATCTGCTGCTTTTCATAAAAGCGGATGGTGTCCGGCGTCACGTCCGCCAGTTTTGCCAGCTGGCCAATGCGATACATACTATTTCTCCTGCTGTAGCCGCTGACCGATCGCCGGGCGGTATTCGCCACGCAGAAAATCGGTGCTCATGCCAGCCTGCTGCAGCTTCATCTCCAGCAGCGTCAGGCGTTTGGCCAGTTCGCGCGCCTCGCAGTCATCAGGATCGAGTTCGCGAAGCAGATCGCTCAGTGCCAGCGCGTCACGGCGCATCTCCAGTTCCGGAGGGAGATAGCCGGCGTTTTTCAGCAGTCGCCAGGCACTGCGCAATTCCGCCGGCACACCACTGTCATCGTCCAGCGTGAGCGGCGCACCTTCACCAGGCAGATTGCTCAGCTCGCCCTTTTCCTGAGCGGCGCGGATGTGTTGCTCAGCCAGCTGATCGATAAGCCACATAGAAACCTCCTGCAGGCATGTCTGCCAACAGCATAGCGAATGGAGGGGAAATGGGAAGAAATGACAGGCAATAAAAAACCCGCCGAAGCGGGTTTTTTACGTTACTGCAAATTACTCTGCAGCAGCTTCTGCTTGAGCTTCTGGACGATCAACCAGCTCGATGTATGCCATCGGAGCGTTGTCACCAGCACGGAAGCCACACTTCAGAATGCGAGTGTAACCACCGGCACGGCTCGCGAAACGCGGGCCCAGCTCGTTAAACAGTTTTGCCACGATCTCGTTATCACGAGTACGGGCGAATGCCAGACGACGATTAGCTACGCTGTCGGTCTTGGCAAGAGTAATCAGCGGCTCAACTACGCGACGCAGCTCTTTGGCTTTCGGCAGAGTCGTCTTAATGATCTCATGACGAACCAGAGAATCAGCCATGTTGCGGAACATAGCCTGACGATGGCTGCTGTTGCGGTTCAGTTGACGACCACTCTTACGATGGCGCATGACCTTATCCTTCTCAGTGAAACCTTAACCTGCGATCCGGTTATTCATCAGCAATGCTTGCCGGTGGCCAGTTTTCCAGGCGCATGCCCAGAGACAGACCACGTGATGCGAGCACGTCTTTAATCTCGGTAAGAGATTTTTTACCCAGGTTAGGCGTTTTAAGCAGCTCAACCTCGGTACGCTGTACCAGATCACCGATGTAGTGGATAGCTTCTGCCTTGAGGCAGTTAGCAGAGCGGACAGTCAATTCCAGATCGTCAACAGGGCGCAGCAGGATCGGATCGAATTCTGGTTTCTCTTCTTTGACTTCCGGCTGACGTACATCACGTAAGTCAACGAAAGCTTCCAGTTGTTCTGCCAGGATGGTAGCCGCACGACGAATCGCCTCTTCAGGATCGATTGTGCCGTTGGTTTCCATTTCGATGACCAGCTTGTCCAGGTCGGTGCGCTGTTCTACACGCGCTGCTTCAACATTGTAGGCGATACGGTCTACAGGGCTGTAGCAAGCGTCAACCAACAGACGGCCGATTGGGCGCTCATCTTCTTCCGAATGAATTCGGGCAGAAGCCGGCACATAACCACGACCACGCTGAACTTTGATACGCATGCTAATAGACGCGTTCTCATCGGTCAGATGGCAGATCACATGCTGCGGCTTGACGATTTCGACATCACCGTCGTGGGTAATGTCGGCTGCAGTCACAGGGCCAATGCCAGATTTATTCAGAGTGAGGATGACTTCATCTTTACCCTGAACTCTTACCGCCAGCCCTTTCAGATTGAGCAGGATTTCCAGGATATCTTCCTGTACGCCCTCTTTGGTGGAGTACTCGTGCAGCACGCCATCAATCTCAACCTCGGTCACCGCGCAACCCGGCATGGAAGAAAGCAGAATACGGCGCAGTGCGTTACCAAGAGTATGGCCAAAGCCACGCTCTAACGGCTCAAGGGTCACCTTGGCGTGCGTCGAACTCACTTGCTCGATATCTACCAGGCGCGGTTTTAGAAACTCTGTCACAGAACCCTGCATTGTGTCCTCTCTTTGGTACTAAGCTTTACTTAGAGTAAAGCTCGACGATCAGGTGTTCGTTAATGTCCGCAGACAGATCGGTACGCTCAGGAATACGCTTGAACACACCTTCCATCTTAGTCGCATCAACTTCCAGCCAGGTTGGCTTTTCACGCTGCTCAGCCAGCTCCAGAGCGGCCTTCACGCGAGATTGCTTTTTGGCTTTCTCACGGATGCTTACGACATCATTCGGAGATACCTGATAAGAAGCGATGTTAACAACGCGACCGTTTACCATTACAGATTTGTGGCTAACCAGCTGACGTGCTTCTGCACGAGTGGCACCAAAGCCCATACGGTAAACTACGTTATCCAGACGACCTTCCAGCAGAGCTAACAGGTTTTCACCGGTGTTGCCTTTCAGACGCGCTGCTTCTTTATAGTAGTTACGGAACTGACGCTCCAGCACGCCGTAGATACGACGAACTTTTTGCTTTTCACGTAACTGGCCGCCGTAATCAGACAGACGCGGTTTACGCGCACCATGCTGACCAGGGGCTTGTTCAATTTTGCACTTGGAATCAATCGCGCGAACGCCAGACTTAAGGAATAAGTCGGTGCCCTCACGACGGCTCAGCTTGAGCTTAGGACCCAAATATCTTGCCATTTTCTTTCTCCAACTAACCTAAAAAACGGAACGTTAAACGCGACGTTTTTTCGGCGGACGACAACCGTTGTGAGGGATCGGAGTCACATCAGTAATATTAGTGATGCGGAAACCAGCGGCGTTCAGAGCACGAATAGTAGATTCGCGGCCTGGACCCGGACCCTTAACCATAACTTCCAGGTTCTTAATACCGTAATCTTTCACGGCTTCTGCACAGCGCTCTGCAGCGACCTGAGCAGCAAACGGAGTAGATTTACGTGAACCGCGGAAACCGGAACCACCGGCGGTTGCCCAACCCAGTGCGTTACCCTGACGATCAGTAATAGTAACGATGGTGTTGTTAAAAGACGCATGGACATGAGCCACGCCATCTGAGACTTGTTTTCTTACACGCTTACGTGCACGAACTGGTGCCTTTGCCATTATTTACTCACCCCGATTATTTCTTGATCGGTTTACGCGGACCCTTACGGGTACGTGCGTTGGTCTTAGTACGCTGACCGCGCACCGGCAGACCACGACGATGACGTAAACCACGGTAGCAACCAAGGTCCATCAGACGCTTGATGCTCAGGGTGATTTCACGGCGCAGATCACCTTCAACAACGAATTTACCAACTGCTTCACGCAGCTGATCAATTTGTTCTTCAGACAGCTCACTGATCTTAACATTTTCAGCGATGCCCGTTTCAGCACAGATGGCTTTAGAACGGGTTTTGCCGATACCGAAGATCGAAGTTAATGCGATAACGGTATGTTTTTGATCAGGAATGTTAATGCCTGCTATACGGGCCACTATGCACTCCTATAATTAAATAAATGCGTACCATGCTGAAAAGCCCGTTTTCAGGATACTCAAATGGAAACGCATCGACATACAAAAGATTGGCTGGCTAATCTAGCCAGCTCAACCCGACTTTGCAAGAAAAATATGTGACTTAATCAGCCCTGGCGCTGTTTATGCTTAGGCTCGGAGCTGCAGATCACACGTACGACACCGTCGCGACGAATGATTTTGCAGTTACGACATAATTTCTTGACGGAAGCACGAACTTTCATTTTTACTCTCCGTAACTTCTCAAGCTACTGAATTAACGGCCATAGCCTTTCAGGTTAGCTTTCTTCAATGCAGACTCGTACTGACTGGACATCATCAGAGTTTGCACTTGAGCCATAAAGTCCATGATGACAACCACTACAATCAGCAGCGAGGTGCCGCCAAAGTAGAAGGGAACCTTCATGGCATCACGCATGAACTCCGGGATCAGGCAGATAAAAGTAATATACAGTGCGCCGATTAAGGTCAGACGTGTCATTACTTTATCGATGTACTTCGCCGTTTGCTCTCCCGGACGAATTCCCGGTACGAATGCACCAGACTTCTTCAGGTTATCTGCTGTTTCACGCGGGTTGAAAACCAACGCCGTGTAGAAGAAACAGAAGAAGATGATTGCAGTCGCATAGAGTAGCACATAAAGCGGCTGTCCTGGCTGCAAATACAGCGAAATTGTTGTCAGCCAGTTCCAACCGGTACCGCCCCCGAACCAGGATGCTATCGTCGCCGGGAACAGGATAATGCTGGAAGCAAAGATGGCTGGGATTACGCCCGCCATGTTCACTTTCAACGGTAAATGTGTGCTCTGTGCAGCATATACACGACGACCTTGCTGACGTTTAGCGTAGTTGACCACAATGCGGCGCTGGCCACGCTCAACGAAAATAACAAAGAACGTCACTGCAAATACAAGAACTGCAACCAACAGCAACAGAAGGAAGTGCAGGTCGCCTTGCCGCGCTTGCTCGATGGTATGGCCAATGGCCGGCGGTAAACCCGCAACAATACCCGCGAAGATAATGATTGAAATACCGTTACCGATACCTCGTTCAGTAATCTGTTCGCCCAGCCACATCAGGAACATGGTTCCGGTGACCAGACTTACAACAGCGGTAAAGTAGAAAGCAAAGCCTGGATTTAATACCAGGCCCTGCATTCCAGGCATATTCGGCAGACCGGTAGCAATACCGATCGACTGGAATATAGCCAGAACCAGTGTGCCGTAGCGAGTGTACTGGCTGATCTTACGACGACCAGCTTCACCCTCTTTCTTAATCTCGGCCAACGCGGGATGAACCACCGTCAGCAGCTGGATAATAATAGAGGCCGAAATATACGGCATAATACCCAGCGCGAAGATTGAGGCACGACTGAGAGCACCACCAGAGAACATGTTAAACATTTCAATGATGGTGCCACGCTGTTGCTCAAGCAGTTTGGCAAGTACAGTGGCATCGATACCGGGGATTGGAATAAAAGAGCCAATACGGAAGACAATCAGTGCACCGATTACAAACAACAGTCTGCGCTTCAGTTCACCAAAGCCACCTTTGGCACTTTGAAAATCTAATCCCGGTTGCTTTGCCATCTGCTACTTATTCCTCGATTTTACCGCCAGCAGCTTCGATTGCAGCACGAGCACCTTTGGTGACACGCAGACCACGAATCGTAACAGGTGCAGATACTTCACCAGACAGGATCACTTTCGCGAACTCAATCTGTACACCGATGATGTTAGCTGCTTTCAGCGTGTTCAGGTCGACGATACCGCCTTCCACTTTCGCCAGATCAGACAGACGCACTTCTGCAGTCACGAATGATTTGCGCGAGGTGAAGCCGAACTTCGGCAGACGACGGTACAGAGGCATCTGACCACCCTCGAAACCACGACGTACGCCACCGCCAGAACGAGACTTCTGACCTTTGTGACCACGACCGCCGGTTTTACCGAGGCCAGAACCGATACCACGGCCCAGACGCTTGGAAGCGTGTTTAGACCCTTCGGCCGGAGACAGAGTGTTTAAACGCATCTCTTACTCCTCCACTTTCAGCATGTAAGAAATCGCGTTGATCATACCGCGTACAGCTGGCGTGTCTTCACGCTCAACGGTGTGACCAATACGACGCAGACCCAGACCAACCAGAGTGGCTTTGTGCTTAGGCAGGCGGCCGATTGAGCTACGGGTTTGTGTAATTTTGATTGTCTTAGCCATCGTGATTACCCCAGAATTTCTTCAACGGATTTACCACGCTTGGCAGCAACCATATCCGGAGACTTCATATTGCCCAGGCCGTCGATAGTTGCACGAACCACGTTGATCGGGTTGGTGGAACCATAGGCTTTAGCCAGAACGTTATGAACTCCAGCGACTTCCAGAACGGCGCGCATTGCACCGCCGGCGATGATACCGGTACCTTCAGAAGCCGGCTGCATGAACACACGAGAACCCGTGTGCGCACCTTTAACCGGGTGCTGCAGGGTGCCGTGAGTCAGCGCGACATTAACCATATTGCGACGAGCTTTTTCCATCGCTTTCTGGATCGCTGCTGGAACTTCACGCGCTTTACCGTAACCAAAACCAACGCGGCCGTTACCATCACCCACTACAGTCAGAGCGGTGAAGGAGAAAATACGACCACCTTTCACAGTTTTAGAGACACGGTTTACCGCGATCAGTTTTTCCTGCAGGTCGCCAGCTTGTTTCTCGATGTGTGCCATCTTAGACCTCTACCTTAGAACTGAAGGCCAGCTTCACGAGCAGCATCTGCAAGTGCCTGGACGCGACCATGATATTGGAAACCGGAACGGTCGAAAGAAACATCTTTGATGCCTTTTTCGATAGCGCGCTCAGCCAGAGCTTTACCTACAGCTGCAGCGGCGTCTTTGTTACCGGTATACTTCAGTTGTTCAGCGATAGCTTTTTCTACAGTAGAAGCAGCAACCAGAACTTCGGAACCGTTCGGGGCGATTACCTGTGCGTAAATGTGACGCGGGGTACGATGTACCACCAGGCGAGTAGCACCCAGCTCTTTGAGCTTGCGACGTGCACGGGTCGCACGACGGATACGAGCAGATTTCTTATCCATAGTGTTACCTTACTTCTTCTTAGCCTCTTTGGTACGCACGACTTCGTCGGCGTAACGAACACCCTTGCCTTTGTAAGGCTCAGGACGACGGTAGGCGCGCAGATCAGCTGCAACCTGACCAATCAGCTGTTTATCAGCGCCTTTCAGCACGATCTCAGTCTGAGTTGGACATTCAGCAGTGATGCCGGCCGGCAGTGCATGGTCAACCGGGTGAGAGAAGCCCAGGGCCAGACTCACAGAGTTGCCTTTAACAGCTGCACGATAACCAACACCAACCAGTTGCAGCTTCTTGGTGAAGCCTTCGGTAACACCGATAACCATGCCGTTCAGCAGCGCACGGGCAGTACCTGCCTGTGCCCAACCATCCGCATAACCTTCGCGTGGAGCGAAAGTCAGGGCGTTGTCTGCATGCTTAACTTCTACAGCACTGTTGATAGTACGAGTCAGCTCGCCGTTTTTGCCTTTGATCGAAACTTCCTGACCGTTGAGTTTTACCTCTACGCCGGCAGGAACAACGACAGGTGCTTTTGCAACACGAGACATTTTATCCTCCGATTACGCTACGTAGCAGATAATTTCGCCACCAAGACCAGCCTGGCGCGCTGCACGATCAGTCATGACACCTTTAGAGGTAGAAATTACAGCAATGCCCAGACCGGCCATAACTTTTGGCAGCTCATCTTTTTTCTTATAGATGCGCAGACCTGGACGGCTAACACGCTGAATGCTTTCTACAACAGCTTTACCCTGGAAGTACTTAAGAGTCAGTTCCAGTTCCGGCTTGATGTCGCCTTCGATTTTAAAATCTTGAATATAGCCTTCTTCCTTCAGCACGTTGGCAATTGCCACTTTCAGCTTGGAGGAAGGCATAGAGACCGCAACTTTGTTCGCGGCCTGACCGTTACGGATACGGGTCAGCATATCCGCGATCGGATCTTGCATGCTCATCTGTGTTACTCCCGTGATTCAAATGGTGACAATTACCAGCTAGCCTTTTTCAGACCCGGGATTTCACCGCGCATAGCGGCTTCACGGACCTTGATACGGCTCAACCCAAACTTCCGCAGGAAACCGTGCGGACGACCTGTCTGACGGCAGCGGTTACGCTGACGTGAAGGGCTGGAATCACGCGGCAGACTCTGCAGCTTGAGAACGGCGTTCCAACGGTCTTCGTCGGATGCGTTCACATCAGAAATGATCGCTTTCAGTTCAGCGCGTTTTGCGAAGAACTTGTCTGCTAATTTCACACGCTTAACTTCGCGTGCTTTCATAGATTGCTTAGCCATTAAGTAACCCTACCTTACTTGCGGAACGGGAAGTCAAAGGCAGCCAGCAGAGCACGGCCTTCATCATCAGATTTCGCAGTAGTGGTAATGGTGATATCCAAACCACGAACGCGATCGACTTTGTCGTAGTCGATTTCTGGGAAGATGATCTGCTCACGAACGCCCATGCTGTAGTTACCACGACCGTCGAAAGACTTCGCGGACAGACCACGGAAGTCACGGATACGCGGTACAGCAATAGTGATCAGACGCTCAAAGAACTCCCACATGCGCTCGCCACGCAGAGTTACTTTACAGCCGATCGGATAGCCCTGACGGATTTTGAAGCCTGCAACTGATTTGCGTGCTTTGGTGATCAGCGGTTTTTGACCGGAGATTGCTGCCAGGTCAGCTGCTGCGTTATCCAGCAGTTTCTTGTCAGCGATCGCTTCACCAACACCCATGTTCAGGGTGATCTTCTCGACCCGAGGGACTTGCATGACAGAATTGTAGCCAAACTCTGTCATGAGTTTCTGGACTACTTCGTCTTTGTAGTAATCATGCAGTTTCGCCATCGTACTACTCCAAATTACTTGATAGTTTCGCTGTTAGACTTGAAGAAACGGACTTTTTTACCGTCTTCGAATCTAAAGCCTACACGGTCAGCCTTGCCGGTTGCCGCATTGAAGATTGCAACGTTAGAAACCTGAATAGCAGCTTCTTTTTCAACGATGCCGCCTGGTTGGTTCAGAGCCGGAACCGGCTTCTGGTGTTTCTTAACCAGGTTGATACCTTCAACGATGACCTTACCAGAAGTCAGGACATTCTTTACTTTACCGCGTTTACCTTTGTCTTTACCGGTAAGCACGATAACTTCGTCGTTACGACGGATTTTCGCTGCCATTGTTCGCTCCTTAGAGTACTTCTGGTGCCAGAGAGATAATTTTCATGAACTTTTCAGTACGAAGTTCACGAGTTACCGGCCCAAAAATACGCGTTCCGATAGGCTGCTCGCTGTTATTGTTCAGAATAACGCATGCATTACCATCGAAGCGAATGACAGAACCGTCCGGGCGACGAACACCCTTCCTGGTGCGCACCACTACCGCTTTCAGGACATCACCTTTTTTCACCTTGCCACGCGGAATTGCTTCCTTGATGGTCACTTTGATGATATCGCCGACGCCTGCGTAGCGACGGTGCGAGCCACCCAGAACCTTGATACACATTACGCGACGTGCACCGGAGTTGTCGGCGACGTTCAGCATAGTCTGTTCTTGGATCATTTTAGTGCTCCGCTAATGTCAACTACTACTTCGGGACCCAAACCTCAGGTCGTTAAAAAGCCCCATAATTGAGGGCGCGGCATTATAACACCGGTTCTCGCAGATGGGTAGAAAAAATGAACGGCTCCATAGAGCCGTTCATTTTGTTTTTAGAGGAAGCGGATTCTATTACAGAATCGCTTTCTCTACAACGCGAACCAGAGTCCAGGACTTAGTCTTGGACAGTGGACGGGTTTCGCGGATTTCAACCACGTCACCAATTCCACACTCGTTGTTCTCGTCATGGATGTGCAGCTTAGTCGTACGCTTAATGAATTTACCGTAGATCGGGTGCTTCACGAAACGCTCGATAGCAACAACAGCAGATTTCTGCATTTTGTCACTAACAACACGACCCTGCAGAGTACGGATTTTATCGGTCATTACGCCGCCTTCTCAGTCAGTAAAGTCTTAACGCGTGCAACATCACGGCGAACTTGCTTCAGCAGATGGGTCTGCTGCAGCTGGCCAGATGCTGCCTGCATGCGCAGGTTAAACTGCTCGCGCAGGAGGTTAAGCAGCTCAGTGTTCAGCTCTTCAACGCTTTTTTCACGCAGCTCAGTTGCTTTCATTACATCACCGTCTTAGTTACAAAGGTGGTTTTGATAGGCAGTTTTGCTGCTGCCAGCTTGAATGCTTCACGGGCCAGCTCTTCCGGTACACCGTCCATTTCATACAGGACTTTACCAGGCTGGATCAGGGCAACCCAATACTCCACGTTACCCTTACCTTTACCCATACGCACTTCCAGCGGCTTCTCGGTGATTGGTTTGTCCGGGAATACACGGATCCAAATCTTACCTTGACGCTTAACTGCACGGGTCATAGCACGACGTGCTGCTTCGATCTGACGAGCAGTCAGACGACCACGGCCAACAGCTTTCAGACCGAAAGTACCGAAGCTAACATCCGTACCCTGCGCCAGACCGCGGTTACGGCCTTTGTGCACTTTACGGAATTTCGTACGCTTTGGTTGTAACATCAGCGACTCTCCTTACTTACGGCCTTTACGCTGCTGCTTTTTAGGTTGAGCAGCCGGTTCCGGTTGTTCAACAGCAGCCATACCACCCAGGATCTCACCTTTGAAGATCCATACCTTAACGCCGATTACACCATAAGTGGTGTGCGCTTCAGAGGTGTTGTAGTCAATGTCAGCACGCAGAGTGTGCAGCGGTACACGACCTTCACGGTACCATTCGGTACGTGCGATCTCAGCACCGCCCAGACGGCCGCTAACTTCAACTTTGATACCTTTAGCGCCCAGACGCATTGCGTTCTGTACAGCACGCTTCATCGCACGACGGAACATCACACGACGCTCCAGCTGTGAAGTGATGCTGTCAGCAACCAGTTTTGCGTCCAGTTCCGGTTTACGGACTTCGGCGATATTGATCTGTGCAGGAACGCCAGCGATGTTCGCTACGACCGTGCGCAGTTTTTCAACGTCTTCACCTTTTTTACCGATAACGATACCCGGGCGAGCGGTGTGAATGGTCACACGGATGCTCTTAGCCGGACGCTCGATAACGATGCGAGATACAGACGCTTTTGCCAGTTCTTTGTTCAGGAACTGACGTACTTTAAAGTCGCTGTCCAGGTTGTCAGCGAATTCTTTGGTGTTCGCAAACCAGGTAGAGTTCCATGGTTTTACAATACCCAGGCGAATACCATTAGGATGTACTTTCTGACCCATTGCTAGTCTCCAGAGTCTCAGCGATCGGACACAACCACAGTAATGTGGCTGGTGCGCTTCAGGATGCGATCTGCACGACCTTTAGCACGCGGCATAATGCGCTTCATGCTAGGGCCTTCATCTACGAAAATTTTCGCAACTTTCAGATCGTCGATATCAGCGCCATCGTTGTGTTCGGCGTTAGCAATGGCAGATTCCAGGACTTTCTTAACCAGTACAGCCGCTTTCTTGTTGGTGTAAGTCAGAATATCCAGAGCCTGCGACACTTTCTTACCGCGAATCAGGTCAGCAACAAGGCGAACCTTCTGAGCAGAAGAACGAGCATGGCGATGTTGAGCAATAGTTTCCATCTCTTCCTCCTACTTATTTCTTCTTGGCTTTCTTATCAGCAGCGTGGCCGCGATAAGTACGTGTCGGTGCAAATTCACCCAGCTTGTGGCCGACCATTTCGTCGGAAACAAAGACAGGAACGTGCTGACGACCATTATGGACAGCGATGGTCAAACCGATCATGTTAGGGAAGATCGTTGAACGACGGGACCAAGTGCGCAGGGGCTTCTTGTCACCGCTTTCCACCGCTTTCTCTACCTTCTTCAGCAAGTGCAGGTCAATAAAAGGACCTTTCTTGAGAGAACGTGGCATGGCTTATCCTCTAAAATTATTTGCTACGGCGACGTACGATAAATTTATCAGTACGCTTGTTGCTACGGGTCTTCTTACCTTTGGTCTGAACGCCCCACGGAGTTACCGGGTGCTTACCAAAGTTACGACCTTCACCACCACCGTGCGGGTGATCGACTGGGTTCATCGCAGTACCGCGAACGGTAGGACGAACACCACGCCAACGGGTTGCACCGGCTTTACCCAGAACGCGCAGCATGTGCTCAGCGTTACCGACTTCGCCCAGGGTTGCGCGGCAGTCAGCTTCGACTTTACGCATTTCGCCTGAACGCAGACGCAGGGTAACGTAGGAACCTTCACGCGCAACGATCTGCACGTAAGCACCAGCAGAACGGGCAATCTGACCGCCTTTACCTGGTTTCATTTCTACGTTGTGCACGGTTGAACCAACCGGGATGTTACGCATCGGCAGGGTGTTACCTGCTTTGATCGCAGCATCAACGCCAGACTGAATCTGGTCGCCAGCTTTCAGGCCTTTAGGGGCCAGGATGTAACGGCGCTCGCCATCTTTGTACAGAACCAGTGCGATGTTCGCAGAACGGTTCGGATCGTACTCAAGACGCTCAACAACTGCCGGGATACCATCTTTGTTGCGTTTGAAGTCAACAATACGGTAAGCCTGCTTGTGACCACCACCGATATGACGGGTAGTGATACGACCATTGTTGTTACGACCACCGGATTTGCTGTTTTTTTCAACCAGCGCGGCAAAAGGCTTGCCTTTGTGCAGCTCAGGGTTCACCACTTTAACAACGTGACGACGACCCGGAGATGTCGGTTTACATTTAACAACTGCCATTGTCTTTCTCCTCCGACTTACTCAGCGCCGCCGACGAAGTCCAGGTTCTGGCCTTCTTTCAGGGTGACGTAAGCTTTTTTCCAGTCGCTACGACGACCGATACGCTGTCCGTGACGCTTAACTTTACCCTTAACAACCAGGGTGTTTACGTCTTTCACTTCTACTTCGAACAGTTTCTCAACAGCAGCAACGATCTCTGCTTTGGTCGCGTCTTTGGCAACTTTGAGAACGATGGTATTGGTTTTTTCCATCGCGGTTGATGCTTTTTCAGATACGTGCGGCGCGCGCAGTACTTTCAGCAGACGTTCTTCACGGATCATGCCAGCATCTCCTCAACTTGCTTAACTGCTTCTGCAGTCATAACGACTTTGTCGAAGGCGATCAGGCTAACTGGGTCGATACCCGCTGCATCACGCACGTCAACCTTGTACAGGTTACGCGCAGCCAGGAACAGATTCTCATCCAGTTCACCGGTGATGATCAGCACGTCTTCCAGCGCCATGTCTTTCAGTTTCTGTACCAGCAGCTTAGTTTTAGGCGCTTCAACAGAGAACGACTCGACAACGATCAGACGGTCCTGACGTACCAGCTCGGACAGGATGCTTTTCAGCGCGCCGCGGTACATCTTTTTGTTAACTTTTTGACTGTGGTCCTGTGGACGCGCAGCGAAGGTCACGCCACCTGAACGCCAGATCGGGCTCTTGATAGAACCTGAACGCGCACGGCCGGTGCCTTTCTGACGCCATGGCTTTTTGCCTGAACCAGTTACTTCAGCACGAGTTTTCTGCGCGCGAGTACCCTGACGAGCACCTGCAGCGTAAGCAACAACAACCTGGTGAACCAGCGCTTCGTTGAAATCACGACCGAAGGTAGTTTCGGAAACAGTCAGCGCGCTCTGCGCGTCTTTCAGTACTAATTCCATTGCTATCCCCTTACGCCTTCACAGCTGGTTTAACAATCAGGTCGCTGCCGGTTGCACCCGGGACAGCACCTTTGACCAGCAGCAGGTTGCGCTCAGCGTCAACACGTACTACTTCCAGGCTCTGAACGGTTACGCGCTCATTACCCAGCTGACCAGCCATTTTCTTGCCTTTGAACACTTTGCCCGGAGTCTGGTTCTGACCGATTGAACCCGGAACGCGGTGAGACAAGGAGTTACCGTGTGTAGCGTCCTGGGTACGGAAGTTCCAGCGCTTAACGGTACCAGCGAAACCTTTACCTTTAGAGGTACCGGTAACGTCTACTTTTTTAACGTCAGCGAAAATTTCAACACTGATGCTCTGGCCAACAGAGTATTCTTCACCTTCGGTGCGGAATTCCCACAGACCACGGCCAGCTTCAACGCCAGCTTTAGCAAAATGACCTGCTTCCGGCTTACCAACACGGTTTGCTTTTTTCGCACCGGTGGTAACCTGGATCGCCTGGTAACCATCGTTTTCCAGACCTTTGACCTGGGTAACGCGGTTTGCTTCAACTTCGATTACGGTTACTGGGATTGAAACGCCTTCTTCAGTGAAGATGCGCGTCATGCCCACTTTTTTACCGACTAAACCAATCATTGTATCAACCTCTCAATCGCTCGATGACCTGATTAACCCAGGCTGATCTGCACGTCAACACCGGCAGCCAGATCCAGACGCATCAGAGCATCAACGGTTTTTTCAGTTGGCTCAACGATGTCTACCAGACGCTTGTGAGTGCGGATTTCGTACTGATCACGCGCATCTTTGTTAACGTGCGGAGAGATCAGAACGGGTGAAGCGCTCTTTGCGAGTCGGCAGCGGGATCGGACCACGTACCTGCGCACCAGTGCGCTTGGCAGTCTCGACGATTTCCGCGGTTGATTGATCGATCAGGCGATGATCAAACGCTTTAAGACGGATACGGATTCTTTGGTTCGACATGAGACCAAGGCTCCAAACATTTTATAAACGAAAAAAATTACTACCCGCACCCATTACGATTGATGGGGGAGTGTAATCGTTCAGCATATAACTCCCCAATCGGGAGTATTGTCAGGCGATACACTAATCGCTATCGCCTGCGATTCTGCTCGAATCGCGCCACACCAATATCGGCAGGCCCGCGCATTATACGCAAATCTGTTCAGGAAGCAACCCATGCTGCGTTTTTAACCGCAAAAGCGCGCACCAGTAAAAAAGCCCGCACGGGGCGGGCTGCAATCAACAGGTGGAACGGCACGGCAAACGCTACTTATCGCCCTCTTCTTTCAGCTGGGCCTGCAGATAGTTTTGCAGACCCAATTTCTGAATCAGGTCGAGCTCAGTTTCCAGCCAGTCGATATGGTGCTCTTCATCTGCCAGAATCTCGATCATCATGTCGCGGCTGACGTAATCATGAACTTTATCGGCGTACGCAATCGCCTCGCGTAAGTCTTTCGCCCCTTCCAGTTCGAGCGTCAGGTCCGACTGCAGCATTTCCGGTACGTCTTCACCAATGCGCAGCCGGCCGAGATCCTGCAGATTAGGAATGCCTTCGAGAAACAAAATGCGCTCGATGTACTTATCCGCATGTTTCATTTCATCAATGGATTCATGGTATTCGACATCGTTGAGGCGTATCAGGCCCCAGTTTTTGAACATGCGCGCATGTAGAAAGTACTGATTGATTGCAACCAGTTCATTTCCCAGCAATTTATTGAGGTGAGTAATGATTTTGCCGTCGCCCTTCATTTTGCTTCCTCCGCTTGCAGATAAATAGAGCGTAGATGCGGATAAAAAGAAGTCAAAAAAACGCGACAGTTTTTGGGGTTATTCAGGCGAAGCGGATGCGTAGTTACGCTATCTCTTTGTAAAGCGGCACGTTTTGCATTTCATCATTCATAATCTCGCGCGCCACGCGAATACACTTGCCGCACTGCTTGCCGACAGGCACCAGCTGGCGCAGTTGCTGAATCGATTTGGGTTGATAACGGCGGACAACTTCACGCAGGGTTCGATCGCTTACGGCATTACACAGACAGACGTACATTTACAGCCCACTCCAGTACAATTTCTGATCAAAGTGTAAATGAGAATGGTTTTTATTTCAACGTAGCTTTTGTGTGGGATTAGGCGTGCCGGTCAATGCAAAGCAAAAAAAAGAGCACCGAAGTGCTCTTTTTCATGCTGCGGTGGCAACCGGAGTTACCACCGTTATTAACGCAATTAAGCGAGAACTTCAGCAACAACGCCCGCGCCAACGGTACGGCCGCCTTCGCGGATTGCGAAACGCAGACCCTGGTCCATCGCGATTGGGTGGATCAGCTCAACGGTCATTTTAATGTTGTCGCCTGGCATTACCATCTCAACGCCTTCTGGCAGTTCGATATTGCCGGTCACATCAGTAGTACGGAAGTAGAACTGTGGACGGTAGCCTTTGAAGAACGGAGTATGACGGCCGCCTTCGTCTTTAGACAGTACGTACACTTCTGATACGAACTTGGTGTGTGGCTTGATGGTGCCTGGCTTAGCCAGAACCTGACCACGCTGGATCTCTTCACGCTTGATACCGCGCAGCAGAACACCACAGTTCTCGCCTGCCTGACCCTGGTCCAGCAGTTTGCGGAACATTTCAACACCGGTACAGGTAGACTTGGCAGTCGCTTTGATACCAACGATTTCTACTTCGTCGCCCACTTTCACGATGCCGCGCTCAACACGACCGGTAACAACGGTACCACGGCCAGAGATTGAGAATACGTCTTCGATTGGCAGCAGGAACGGCAGATCGATAGCACGTACTGGATCTGGAATGTAAGTATCCAGGTGACCAGCCAGCTCAACGACTTTCGCTTCCCACTCAGCGTCGCCTTCCAGCGCTTTCAGCGCAGAACCGCGTACGATTGGGGTATCGTCGCCTGGGAAGTCGTACTGAGACAGCAGATCGCGAACTTCCATCTCAACCAGTTCCAGCAGCTCTTCGTCATCAACCATGTCACACTTGTTCAGGAACACGATGATGTAAGGAACGCCAACCTGACGGCCCAGCAGGATGTGCTCACGGGTCTGAGGCATTGGGCCATCAGTCGCAGCAACAACCAGGATCGCGCCGTCCATCTGCGCAGCACCGGTGATCATGTTTTTCACATAGTCGGCGTGGCCTGGGCAGTCAACGTGTGCGTAGTGACGGGACGGGGTTTCATATTCAACGTGAGAGGTGTTGATGGTGATACCACGAGCCTTCTCTTCTGGCGCGTTATCGATCTGATCGAATGCACGAGCCTGGCCGCCGTAGGTTTTAGCCAGAACGGTGGTGATGGCTGCAGTCAGGGTGGTTTTACCGTGGTCAACGTGACCGATGGTGCCCACGTTTACGTGCAGTTTGTTACGTTGAAATTGCTCTTTCGCCATGGCGATAATCCTTACGTTATGCCTTCATCAGTGATGAAGGCATCAGTTCACAATTTTTAAACCGTAGCCTTATTTGCTACGAGCTTCAATAACGGCCTGAGCGACGTTGTTCGGCGCATCATCGTACTTCAGGAACTCCATGGAGTAAGAAGCACGGCCTTTGGTCAGAGAACGCAACTGAGTCGCGTATCCGAACATTTCAGACAGCGGAACTTCAGCGTGAATCTGAACGCCAGTCGCGTTAGATTCCTGACCTTTCAGCATACCACGACGGCGGCTCAGGTCACCGATAACGTCACCGGTGTTCTCTTCTGGTGTTTCTACTTCAACCTTCATGATTGGCTCAAGCAGAACCGGCTGTGCTTTCTTAAAGCCATCTTTGAAGGCGATAGAAGCGGCCAGTTTAAACGCCAGCTCAGAGGAGTCAACGTCATGGTAAGAACCGAAGTGCAGTCGCACGCCCAGGTCAACTACCGGGTAACCGGCCAGTGGACCAGACTTCAGCTGCTCCTGGATACCTTTATCAACCGCAGGGATGTATTCACCAGGAATCACACCACCTTTGATATCGTTGACAAATTCGTAGCCTTTCGGATTCGAACCCGGCTCCAGTGGGTACATGTCGATAACAACATGACCGTACTGACCACGACCACCAGACTGCTTGGCGTGTTTACCTTCGATATCGGTAACTTTAGAGCGAATCGCTTCGCGGTAAGCAACCTGAGGTTTACCGACGTTCGCTTCAACGTTGAATTCACGCTTCATGCGGTCAACGATGATGTCGAGGTGCAGCTCACCCATACCAGCGATGATGGTCTGGTTAGACTCTTCGTCAGTCCATACGCGGAATGACGGGTCTTCTTTCGCCAGACGACCCAGAGCCAGACCCATTTTTTCCTGGTCAGCTTTGGTTTTCGGCTCAACGGCGATAGAAATTACCGGCTCAGGGAATTCCATACGCTCCAGAATGATCGGGTTAGATGGATCACACAGGGTATCACCGGTGATCACGTCTTTCAGACCGATTGCTGCAGCGATGTCACCTGCGCGAACTTCGCTGATCTCTTCACGTTTGTTGGCGTGCATCTGAACGATACGACCGAAACGCTCACGTGCAGATTTCACGGAGTTCAGTACGGTATCGCCCGAGTTAACCACACCCGAGTAAACGCGGAAGAAGGTCAGGTTACCTACGAACGGGTCGTTGGCAATTTTGAACGCCAGCGCAGAGAACGGCTCGTCGTCAGTTGCGTGACGCTCAGCCGGGGTATCTTTACCGTCGTCCAGGATACCGTTGATCGCCGGAACGTCAGTTGGTGCTGGCAGATATTCAACCACTGCATCCAGCATCGCCTGAACACCTTTGTTCTTAAATGCAGAACCACAGGTCACGAGGATGATCTCGTTGTTCAGTACGCGCTTACGCAGAGCAGATTTGATCTCTTCTTCAGACAGTTCTTCACCGCTAAAGAATTTCTCCATCAGCTCTTCAGAAGCTTCAGCAGCTGCTTCAATCAGCTTGCCACGCCACTCTTCAGCCAGTTCCTGCAACTCAGCACGGATATCTTCGTAAACGAAGGTAGTACCCTGATCGGCGTCGTTCCAGTTGATCTCTTTCATCTTGATCAGGTCAACAACACCGGTGAAGTTCTCTTCTGCGCCGATAGCCAGCTGCAGTGGAACCGGAGTCGCGCCCAGACGTGATTCGATCTGACCAACAACTTTCAGGAAGTTCGCACCCATACGGTCCATTTTGTTAACGAACGCGATACGTGGAACTTTATATTTGTTTGCCTGACGCCATACGGTTTCAGACTGCGGCTGCACGCCACCTACTGCACAGTAAACCATTACTGCGCCGTCGAGCACACGCATAGAACGTTCTACTTCGATGGTGAAGTCAACGTGTCCCGGGGTGTCGATGATGTTGATGCGGTGCGGCTCAAACTGCTTCGCCATACCTGACCAGAACGCAGTGGTCGCTGCAGAGGTGATGGTAATACCACGCTCCTGCTCCTGCGCCATCCAGTCCATGGTTGCAGCGCCATCGTGCACTTCACCGATTTTGTGGTTAACACCGGTGTAGAACAGGATACGCTCGGTGGTAGTGGTTTTACCGGCGTCAATGTGTGCGCTGATACCGATGTTACGGTAGCGCGCAATGGGTGTTGTACGAGCCATTTGATTCCTCTGATTCTCGGACGTTCAATGTAAGTCGACCCCAGCGGGTTGGCTGAATGAGCGCCCGCTGGTTTAACAACAACTACGTGGCGATTACCAGCGGTAGTGTGCGAACGCCTTGTTGGCTTCAGCCATACGGTGAACGTCTTCACGTTTCTTCACTGCAGTACCTTTGTTTTCTGCAGCGTCAGAAAGTTCGTTCGCCAGGCGGAGAGCCATCGATTTATCACCGCGTTTACGAGCAGCTTCTACGATCCAACGCATTGCCAGGGCATTACGACGAACCGGACGGACTTCAACTGGAACCTGGTAGGTTGAACCACCAACGCGACGTGACTTAACTTCGACAGTCGGACGTACGTTTTCGAGTGCAACTTCGAAAGCTTCCAGACCATCTTTACCAGCACGTTGAGCCAGGGTATCAAGTGCGGTATAGACGATTGATTCAGCAGTAGATTTTTTACCATCTACCATCAGGATATTTACAAATTTAGCCAGCAGCTCTGATCCGAACTTAGGATCCGGCAGAATTTTACGCTGACCAATGACGCGACGACGTGGCATGGAAATACTCCGTTGTTAATTCAGGATTGTCCAAAACTCTACGAGTTTATTTTGACATTAAAGTTAAAACGTTTGGCCTTACTTAACGGAGAACCATTAAGCCTTTGGCTTCTTCACGCCGTACTTGGAGCGAGCCTGCTTACGGTCTTTAACACCTGAGCAGTCCAGCGCGCCACGAACGGTGTGGTAACGCACACCTGGCAGGTCTTTTACACGACCGCCACGGATCAGGATCACGGAGTGCTCCTGCAGGTTATGACCTTCACCGCCGATGTAGGAGGTGACTTCAAAACCGTTAGTCAAACGCACACGGCAGACTTTACGCAGTGCGGAGTTTGGTTTTTTCGGGGTAGTGGTGTAAACACGAGTACAAACACCACGTTTTTGCGGGCAAGCTTCCAGCGCCGGCACGTTGCTTTTAGCAACCTGACGAACGCGTGGTTTGCGAACCAGCTGGTTAACTGTTGCCATTAAATAGCTCCTGGATTTAGCTTTTGCTTCGTAAACACGTAATAAATCGCCTCGTATTACTACGAGGAGGCAGAATTTTAGGGCTGTGCCCATAGGGTGTCAAGAAATAACCAGGTTTTACCCTTCACCAGGCCACTTGTTGTGGGTGCTTCGTCGTCAGCGTAACGAAACCAGTATAGTTCAGACGCGACACATTGGTCGAAATTTGCGCAGTCAGCCCGCGCGCCATCACGTCTTCTTCTAATACCCACAGCGTGGCGGGCGACGCCAGCAGCTGCTGCAGCTTCTGACTGCCTGCCAGCGCGGCCGTCACACCATCCTGTAACAGCAGCACGTCATCGCCCTCCTGCAACAGCAGCAGCAGGCTATCGAAATCGCATTGCCAGGGAGAGTGCAGCAGGGTGTAGAGCATGGTCAGTTCTCAGAAACGGAGGATACGGTCATAAGTTGCCAGCGTCTGGCGCAGCGCGGCAGGTTCCAGCAGCTGCGCATCCAGCACGCGCGCTGCCGTGAGACTCTGGCCACGTGCCAGCAGAGACGCCTGACAGATATAGCAGCGATCGATGTCGTATAGCGCCAGCACGCCAAAGGTCGCAATATAGTCACGCGCCAGAATCAGCGCCGGCTGCTGATCGCGGTTGAGCTGCAGCACGCCGTCGCCAATAAAGAACAGGCCGATGTCCTCGCTCAGCGCGCCGGTCGCCAGCACGGCATCCAGCCCTTCCCGGCCAGCACTGCTGCCGTGCGGAGCCTGCGTAAACAGAAACGCCACGCGGTTCATCAGAACTGCACCAGGCGATCGCAGCTCAGCGCGGCTTCCGCCAGCGCGCCCAGGCCGCTAAGAGTAAATCCGGGCTGCAGATTGCTGCCCGCCAGCTGCAGGCGTGCCGCCTCCTGCGCATCGGTCACGCCGCGCCGCAACGCGGCTGCCACACAGATATTCAGCGCCGCGCCACTGTTGTCGCGCAGCTGCTGCCAGGCGCGCACCATGTCCACTTCATCGCTGGCCGGCGCGCTGAGCTGGTTAGCATTCAGCACGCCTTCGCGGTAAAAGAACACGCTTTCCAGCTGATGTCCCTGCGCCAGCAGCGCACGGGCAAACAGCAGCGCGCTACTGGCGTGCTGTGTGCCGTAAGCCGGCCCGGTCACCAGCAGCGTGTAGCGCATTAGCGATCCTGCCCCTGCAGATCGCCACTCTTAAACTGGCGGATATACAGATACACGGTGTGCTTAGAAATATTGAGGCGATCGGCCACCTGGTTAATGGCGTCCTTGATATCGAAAATGCCCTTCTCGTACAGATTGAGGACGATCTGGCGATTCTTGGCGTTATTCGACACGTTGCGATCGGCGCTCACCTCTTCAATAGTGAACTCCAGCGTCTGGGTGACCAGATCCTCTACCGAGCTGGCAAAGTTGACGTTGGAATCCACCTGCTGCGTCTCCGGCGGCATGAACGTCGACATAATCTGCGAAAACGGTACGTCCAGGTTCATATTGATGCACAGCAGGCCAATCACCCGCTGCTGCCGGTTACGAATCGCAATGGTTACCGACTTCATCAGCACGCCACTTTTGGCCCGCGTGAAGTAGGCGCGCGACACATTGCTCTCCGCGCCGTGCATATCATGCAGCATGCGCAGCGCCAGATCGGTAATCGGGGAACCCACTTTGCGGCCGGTATGTTCGCCGTTGGCGATACGCACGGCGGAGCATTTAAGATCTTCCAGAGAGTGCAGCACGATTTCGCAGTGCGAGCCAATCAGCATCGCCAGACCGTCGACCACCGCTTCGTAGGATTTAAGAATATCGTAGTCTGCTTGTTCGAACGGACGCTGCTCCAGTAAATCGAAGTCAGTCAGTTCGCCGGGATTGAATGGATTAGACATCGAAGACATTACCCTAAATGGCTGGAGCCTGTCTCGACAGCATTGGGGCAGACTCATCTTATGATCATTGTGCAGGCGCTAGTCTGGCAAATGTCGCCGTTTTTAGCCAGAGCTTTACTCATCGCGCCGCAAATTCAGGATGAGCGAAAACAAAACCGCCGCCCGAAGGCGGCGGTGCAAGTCAGCTTACTGCGCTTTCTTGTCAGCGGCGGCCGGAGCCTGCGCTTTCTCATCGGCTTTCGGCGCCGGCTTGATGTCGAGCAGCTCAACATCGAACACCAGCGTGGAGTTGGCCGGAATACCCGGCACGCCGTTTTTGCCGTAAGCCAGGTTCGGTGGGATCACCAGCTTGATCTTACCGCCTTTCTTCACGTGCTTCAGACCTTCGGTCCAGCCCGGGATTACGCCGTCCAGACGGAACGACAGCGGCTCGCCGCGCGTGTAAGAGTTGTCGAACTCGGTGCCGTCAATCAGCGTACCTTTGTAGTTAACCACTACGGTATCGCTGTCTTTCGGGGTCTCACCGCTGCCCTCTTTCTCTACCTGATACAGCAGGCCAGATTCGGTTTTCTTCACGCCCTTCTCTTTGGCGAACTTGTCCGCGTAAGCGGTGCCTTTGTCGGCATTCTCTTTCGCGTCTTTTTCCATCTTCGCCTGAGCGGCCCCTTTCACGCGGCCTTCAAACGCCTGCAGCGTCTGCTCAATTTCTTCGTCAGACAGCTTGCTCTTGCCGCCAAACGCATCCTGAACACCGGCAATCAGCTGGTCTTTGTCCAGTTTGATACCCAGTTTCTCCTGCTCCTTCAGAGAGTTGTCCATGTAGCGACCCAGGGAGGCGCCCAGCGCATAGGCTGACTGCTGGTCTTCGTTTTTGAAGGCAGCATTTTTCGGCGCCTGTGGCGCAGCCTGCGCTGCGTCAGCCGGTGCCGCAGTGGTTTCTGCTGCCATTGCCAGCGGTGCATTCAGCGCGACGGCCATGGTGGTAGCTAACAATGTGACTTTAAACAGTGATTTCATCCTTTCTCCAAAACCGAAGCTTCAAAACCTCGGGAATCATTGCGGACAGTGGCCCACACTATAACTTTACGTGGCAGTGGCGAACACTCCCACAGTGTAATTACCCGGTCAACCTCCGACCTTTTTTGCTTCAGGAAGTTTCATCAGAGATATAGGCGCAACGCGGGAATTCAATGCATACGCCAGACCGAAGGTGAAATATCAGGTGATTCTGACACGAAAGACCGTAGAATCACGCCCGACAAGATCAACGCGCAGCACCGTGACAGGAGGAGTGATGATGCAACAACCAGAATGGGATCAACGCCTTGAGGCGCTGGAGAGCAAACTGGCTTTCCAGGAACATACCATTGAGCAGCTCAATCAGACGGTGGTTCAGCACGAGCTGGAAATGAGTAAACTGCGTGAGCAGGTGCGTCTGCTGGTGGATAAAGTGAAGGCCGCCGCCCCGTCCATGGTCGCTTCGCAAGCGGAAGAGACCCCGCCGCCGCACTATTAACATCGCGTGCTTTGCTGCCCAATAAAAAGGCCACCCGCAGGTGGCCTTTTTACGCTTAGTGGTTGCAGCCACAACCACCGTGGCCGCCGCAGCCGCCGTGACCGTGCTCATGATCGTGACCATGGTCGTGGTCATGATCGTGATGATGGCCGTCAGCGCCATGAACGTGGCCGTGAGCGATCTCTTCTTCCGTGGCTTCACGGATAGCAACCACTTCTACATTGAAGTTCAGGTTCTGACCCGCCAGCATGTGGTTACCGTCAACCACCACGTGCTCATCTTCCACTTCGGTGATCTCGACCGGCACCGGGCCCTGGTCGGTTTCTGCCAGGAAGCGCATGCCAACCTGCAGCTCGTCAACGCCCATGAACACGTCTTTCGGTACACGCTGCACCAGGTTGTCATCGTACTGGCCGTACGCATCGTTTGCCGGGATATGCACGTCAAACTTGTCGCCGACCGCGTGATTTTCCAGCGCTTTTTCCAGACCAGAAATCAGGGAACCATGACCGTGCAGATAATCCAACGGCGCACTCACCGGTGACTCGTCAACCAACACACCGTCTTCGGTACGAACCTGATACGCCAGGCTCACCACCAGGTCTTTTGCTACTTTCATGATATCTCCTAACCGTTGAGAACAAAGAATCCCGTCTCATTGGTCTATTCTCGCGTGCAATAACCAACCAGAAAGGTTCAGTACTGAGGATGCCAACAGTGCTGTTGGACCATACTGCTCAGCGTTAATGGCGCCGATTGTAGCGGAATTCAATACCGCTGTAAGGCTAAGCTTAAAAAAAGCTGCGCCATCGCGCTACTCCGGATGAAAAATGCCAATCACTTGCTCAGTGCTGCGAACCTGATCGCGCGCCTGCTTGTCCGCCTCACGCATCTGGTGGCCGCACTTCACGCACTCCACCACATCGACATTGTTTTCACGCCACATCGCCAGCGTGTCTTTCTCCTGACAGTGCGGACAAACCGCACCGGCAATAAAACGTTTACGCATAGTCTTTCCTGCCCGTTATCAGAACGGATACGTTAAGTGTAGCCTTACTCATCATCCCAGCCGTCAAACTGCCGTTTTTCATGCTGCATTTCACGCTGGAAAATGTCCTCCAGCTCGCGTCGCGCCTCACGCACGCGTGAAACCTGCACGCTGTCGTCGTGGCTCGGCACCAGCTCACGCAGCATGCGCATATCCAGCCGGCGGAAGTGCTGCTGCGCGCGCTGCGCCTGATGCGGATGCATACCCAGCGATATCAGCGCTTTGCGGCCTAACTCCAGCGCACTGGAGAAGGTTTCACGCGAGAACAGCGTGACGCCCGCCTGCAGCAGCTCATGCGCCTCGACACGACCGCGCGCCCGCGCCAGAATCTCCAGCTGCGGGAAGTGCTGCTGGCACAAGTGCACGATGGTCATCGAATCTTCCGGATCGTTACAGGTAATGACAATCGACTGCGCATTCTCCGCGCCGGCGGCACGCAGCAGCTCGAGCTCGGTGGCATCGCCATAGTAAACCTTGTAGCCATATTTGCGCATCAGGCTGACCGCCGAGATATCGCGCTCCAGCACGGTGATGCGCTTGTTGTTGGCCATCAGCAAACGCCCGACCACCTGACCAAAACGGCCAAAGCCCACCACAATCACCTGGGGCTGATCGTCCTCGACAAACGGCTTTTCGCCGTCCTCTTCCGGTTCGTTGAAGCGGCGCGCCAGAATCTTATCCACGCCCTGCATCAGCAGCGGCGTGGTCATCATCGACAGCGTCACCGTGACCAGCAGCAGCGGCAGCTGATCGCCGCTGAACAGTTTTGCCGACGACGCCGCCGAAAACAGCACGAAGGCGAATTCACCGCCCTGACTCAGCACGCCGGCAAACTGCAGACGCTCCGAACTGCGCAGACCATAAATGCGCGCCAGCACATAGAGCACCAGCGTTTTCACCGCCACCAGCAGTACCACGCCGATCAGAATTTCGAGGATGTGGGTATAAAGCACGCCGAGGTTGAGCGCCATGCCCACCGAAATAAAGAACAGCCCGAGCAGCAACCCTTTAAACGGTTCAATGGCCACTTCCAGTTCGTGGCGATACTCACTCTCTGCCAGCAGAATACCGGCGATGAACGTCCCCAGCGCCATCGACAGGCCCAGCGCATCCATAAACAGCGCGGAACCGAGCACCAGCAGCAGCGAGGCGGCGGTAAACACTTCCCGCACGCCGGACGCGGCAATGAAACGGAAAATCGGCCGCAGCAAATAGCGTCCGCCCACCAGCATACCGGCGAACGCCAGCACCTTCATGCCCACCTTGAGCCAGTCAACGTGGCCACTGTCGCTGCCGGCCAGCAGCGGCACCAGCGCCAGCGCCGGAATCACCGCCAGGTCCTGGAACAGCAGCACTGAGAAGCCCAGCTGCCCCGCTTCGCTGCGGTTCATGCCTTTGTCGCGCATCAGCTGCAGCGCCATGGCGGTCGAGGACATCGCCAGGCCAATACCGCCAATCACCGCGGCCTGCCAGCTGAAGTCGGTCAGCCACAGCAGCACGCCGAGAATCGCTGCCGAAACCAGCACCTGCGCGGCACCGACGCCAAAAATAGAGCGCCGCAGCGCCCACAGCTTGGCCGGGTTCAGCTCCAGCCCGATGATGAACATCAGGAACACCACGCCAAGCTCCGAGAAGTGCAGAATCTCGTCCACATCGCTGATGAAGCCCAGTCCCCACGGACCGATGGCGATACCGGCCAGCAGATAGCCCAGCACCGCACCAATGCCGAGCCGGGCGGCAATCGGCACCACCAGCACCGCCGCCACCAGATAAATCACGCCGGCGGTGAGTAACGTTTCGCCTTGCATCACACTCCTCCGTTCGGCAGCGGTGACGCCAGCCAGTCGCCATAGGCGCGCGCAAAGTTGCGCAGCACCTCGGGTGTCTGACGACGCGCCCAGTAAATTACCATCGGCGTCAGCCAGTGCATGCGACACATCTGCGCCGTCAGCTCAAACGGTCGCATAATGTCGCTCATCGGGTAGCGATTGAGGCCGCTGTGGTGATACGCCGTCTCCGGCTCACCGGTGGTCACCACGCTGCGCCAGTATTTGCCTTCCAGCGCATTACCGTCCTGCCCACTGGCAAAGCCGCGCGACAGCACGCGATCCAGCCACTCTTTCAGCAGTGCCGGACAGCTATAGGTATAAAGTGGATGCTGAAACACCACGATTTGATGGTCGCGCAGCAGTTGCTGCTCGTAATGAATATCAATAAAGAAATCCGGATAGTGGGCGTATAAATCGTGCACCGTGACGTGGTCCAGTTCCATAGCCGACTGCAGCAAAACCCGATTAGCAATCGAATCCTGTGATTCCGGATGGGCATAAAGCAGCAATATTTTGGGCGGCTGCGACATCGTTCCCCTCCAAAGCGTCGTCACCGCGGCGGAATTCCGCTACCATGCTCGACGCAACAAACATTATCGAATTATGTTGCCGATAAATTAACATATTCTGACGATACGGCGCTTATGATTGTCTTTTCCGCATTACAAATCCGTCGCGGCACTAATGTGCTGCTGGATAACGCAACGGCCACCATTAACCCGGGGCAAAAAGTCGGCCTGGTGGGTAAAAACGGCTGCGGTAAATCCACGCTGCTGTCACTGCTGAAGGGTGAAATCAGCAGCGATGCCGGCAACGTCACCTTTCCCGGCAACTGGGCGCTGGCGTGGGTGAATCAGGAAACCCCGGCGCTGAGTAAAGCCGCGCTGGAATATGTTATCGACGGCGACCGCGAATATCGTCAGCTCGAATCCGAATTAGCGGCAGCCAATGCGCGCGACGATGGCAACGCCATTGCGCTGCTGCACGGCAAGCTGGACGCTATACAGGCGTGGAGCATACACGCACGCGCCGCCAGTCTGCTGCACGGATTGGGCTTCAGCCAGGAACAATTAATGCGGCCGGTGAGCGATTTCTCCGGCGGCTGGCGTATGCGTCTCAACCTTGCTCAGGCGCTGGTATGCCGTTCCGACCTGCTGCTGCTCGATGAACCGACTAACCACCTCGATCTCGACGCGGTGATCTGGCTGGAGCGCTGGCTGAAGAGCTATACCGGCACGCTGATCCTGATCTCGCACGACCGCGACTTCCTCGACCCGGTGGTGGACAAAATCATCCATATCGAACAGCAGACGATGTTCGAATACACCGGCAACTACAGCTCGTTCGAGCGTCAGCGCGTAGCCAAACTGGCGCAGCAGCAGGCGCTGTACCAGAGCCAGCAGGAAAAAGTCACCCACCTGCAAAAGTACATCGATCGCTTCCGCGCGCAGGCCACCAAAGCCAAACAGGCGCAGAGCCGCATCAAGATGCTGGAGCGCATGGAGCTGATTGCCCCAGCGCACGTCGATAACCCGTTCAGCTTCAGCTTCCGCGCGCCGGAGAGTCTGCCTAACCCAATCCTGAAAATGGAGCAGGTTTCGGCGGGGTACGGTGAGCGGGTGATTCTGGATGCCATCAAACTCAACCTGGTGCCGGGCTCACGCATCGGCCTGCTGGGGCGTAACGGCGCCGGTAAGTCCACGCTGATCAAACTGCTGGCGGGCGAGCTGGAGCCGCTGGCGGGCAAGGTGGGTCTGGCGAAAGGGATCAAGCTGGGTTACTTCGCGCAGCATCAGCTTGAGTATCTGCGCGCCGATGAGTCGCCGCTGCAGCATCTGGCGCGCATCGCCCCGAAAACGCTGGAGCAGCAGCTGCGTGACTACCTGGGCGGCTTTGGTTTCCAGGGCGATAAAGTCAGCGAAGCCACCGAGCGTTTTTCCGGTGGCGAGAAAGCGCGGCTGGTGCTGGCGCTGATCGTCTGGCAGCGGCCGAATCTGCTGCTGCTCGACGAACCGACCAACCACCTCGATTTGGATATGCGCCAGGCGCTGACCGAAGCGCTGATCGACTTTGAAGGCGCACTGGTGGTGGTGTCGCACGATCGTCATCTTCTGCGTTCGACCACCGACGATCTTTACCTGGTGCACGACCGCAAAGTGGACGTGTTCGAGGGCGATCTGGACGATTATCAGCAGTGGCTGAGCGACCTGCAGAAGCAGGAAACGCAGCAGGATGCCGCGCCGAAGCAGGACAACGCCAACAGCGCGCAGTCCCGCAAAGATCAGAAGCGCCGCGACGCCGAGCTGCGCGCGCAGACGCAGCCGCTGCGCAAAGAGATCGAAAAGCTGGAGAAGCAGATGGCCAAATGGCAGACACAGCTCAGCGAAGCCGAAGCACAGCTGGCCGACAGCGCCATTTACGAGCAGAGCCGTAAGGCCGATTTAACCGCCGCCCTGCAGCGCCAGGCGGAGAGCAAATCGGCGCTGGAAGAGGTCGAAATGGCGTGGCTGGAGGCGCAGGAGCAGCTGGAGCAGATGCTCGCGGGGTAAGGTGCGCGATGATGCCCTCACCCTGACCCTCTCCCATAGGGAGAGGGAATAAACCTTACTCCCGCGCTGGAACAGCCTCCTCCCCCGGGAGAGGGAACAAACCTTAATCCGCCTTACCGGCTACGCATGGTCGGCCCCCTCTCCCGCTGGCGGGAGAGGGTTGGGGTGAGGGCAATCCACGCTCCGAAATCACACCGGCATATCCCCTAACACCGTCGCGCGATGCATCACGCGCCGCGCCGGATAATAATCCGCGTTGGCATAATGCTGCGTCACGCGGTTATCCCAGATTGCCACGTCGTTCGGCTGCCAGCGCCAGCGCACCTGAAACTCCGGTTTGGTGGCGTGCGCAAACAGATAGCCCAGCAGCGCCTCACTCTCCTTCTCGCTTACGCCCAGCAGCCTGGTGGTAAAACCTTCATTAACAAACAGCGCCTTGCGTCCGCTCACCGGATGGGTGCGGATCACCGGATGCTGCACCGGCGGATGCTTCGCCACGGCCTGCTGCCAGCGCTGATGCTCCTCTTCCGTCTTACGGTACTTATACTCCTGGAACGATTTCTTAAAGTCGTGCTCCGCCTGCAGGCCACTCAGCAGCTGTTTGAACGGCTCTGACAGCGCCTCGTAAGCGGCAATCCCGCTGGTCCACAGCGTATCGCCACCGCTCTCCGGCAGCAGCTTTGAGGCCAGAATAGCGATCGCCGGCGGCGTCTGAATAAAGGTGACGTCGGTATGCCAGTTATCATTGTCCGGCGGATTATCCTGATGCGTATCCAGCACGATAATCTCTTCAACGCCTTCGGCATGCGGATAAACCGGATGAATGTGCAGATCGCCGAAGCGGATCGCCAGCGCGCGCTGCTGCTCCGGCGTAATGCGCTGATCGCGCAGAAACAGCACCTGATGACGCAGCAGACCGTGGTAAAGCTGCTCAAACTGCGCGTCACTCAGCGGACGGCTGAGATCGACATCGCTGACCTGCGCCCCGATATACGGACCCAGCGCGGTAAAATTCACTCGTTCGTTCATTGCTGTTCTCCATTCCAGGGGGTCAGTCGGCGCTGTAGCGCACGTAAACCCAGTTCTAAACTAAAGGCAATCAGGGCGATCACCGCGATGCCCGCCAGCACCACATCGGTGGCGAGAAACTCCCCAGCCGACTGCACCATAAAGCCCAGTCCGCGCGTCGCGGCAATCAGTTCAGCCGCCACCAGCGTGGACCAGCCCACACCAAGACCGATGCGCAGACCGGTGAGAATCTCCGGCAACGCTCCGGGCAGAATGACAAAACGCAGCAGCTGCCCGCGCGTCGCCCCCAGCGCCTGAGCCGCACGGATCCGCACCTGCTGCGTATTCTTCACGCCGGCCAGGGTAGACAAAGTCACCGGCGCGAAAATTGCCAGATAAATCAGTAAAATCTTTGAAGTTTCGCCAATGCCAAACCAAATCACCATCAGCGGCAAATAGGCCAGCGGCGGCACCGGTCGATAGAGTTCAATAAGCGGATCGAGCAGCCCGCGCACCGCCGGGCTAAGCCCCATAGCAATGCCCACCGGAATGCCGATCAGTGCGGCAAAGAACAGCGCCACCAGCATGCGCGTCAGGCTGGCACCAAGGTGCTGCCATAGCGTGGCATCCATAAAACCCTGCGGACCAGCAATAACCAGCAGCTTATGCAGCACCTGCTGCGGCGGCGGCAGAAACAAGGGCGCAATCAGCCCCAGCGCGGTCACCCCCCACCACAGCAGCAGCAGCACGGCCACGCTCAGCAGGCTCAGCGACAGCTGGCGGGAAAAGGGCCAGCGCAGGCGACGAACGCGGGACGTCCGGCGCTTGTCATCAATAACGGCACTCATACAAACGCCTCCCGCTGCGCGAACACCTGGTTCAGGACATACTCACGTCGTTCGATAAATGCCGGATCGGATTTGATGCTGCGGCACGGCTCGCCTGCGGCGAAGCGCTGGCCAAAGTCGAGCTTCAGGCGTTCCACTACGCGACCCGGACCCGGCGACAGCAGCACCAGTTCGCTGGCGAGAAAGACGGCTTCTTCGATGTCATGGGTGATCAGCAGAATCTGCTTGCCGGTATCGCGCCATAACGTCAGCAGCAGCGTCTGCATCTGCTCGCGCGTGAAGGCATCCAGCGCACCGAACGGCTCATCTAACAGCAGCAGCTGCGGATCAGCGGCCAGCGCACGGGCAATCCCCACGCGCTGACGCTGACCCCCAGAGAGCTGCCAGATAAAACGCTTCTCTGCGCCCTCGAGCCCGACCTTACGGATCAGACGGCGGGCGATCGCGTGCCGTTCAGCTTTTGCCATGCCCGCCAGCTGCAGGCCGAACGCCACGTTATCGATAACGTTACGCCACGGCAGTAGCCCTTCGTTCTGAAAGACCACGCCGCGCTCTGCGCCCGGTCCGCGTACCGGCTTGCCATCCAGCGTGATACTGCCGGACTCCAGCGGCAGAAAGCCGGCGATCAAGTTCAGCAGCGTGGTTTTGCCACAGCCGGACGGCCCCAGCACCACCAGCAATTCGCGGCTGGCCAGCTGCAGATTGATATCCTGCAGCGCCGGTTGTCCGGCGTAACGTGCGTTGAGATGGGTGATGCTGAGCATAAGGCCTCCGTTATTTGGCTAAGGGGGCAACAAAGCGCGTGGTGACAAAGCTGCTGTAGTCACTGGCGGCATCCGGCACTTTGCCCTGCTCTTTCAGAAACTGTGCGGTATCGACAATCGCCTTGTTGACCGGTTTGCCCAGCTGTTCCACCTGCTGCTGCGCCGTCAGGTAGGTATTGCCTTTCACCAGTCCGGGGACGTCACTTTCCGGCACGCCGCTCAGGCGCGACAGCTTACTGAGGTTATCCGGTTGCTGCAGCCACTGTTCCGGGTTGGCGATATAAGCCTGCTGCGCGGCAATCGCGCTACGGGCGAAAGCGGTGACTACTTCAGGATGCTGCCGGGCAAAATCCTTGCGCACCACCCAGACGTCGAGCGTCGGTGAGCCCCACTGCCCGACCTGCGACGAGTCGGTCAGCACCTTGCCGTCTTTCTCCAGTTCATTGACGGCGGGCGCCCAGACATAGGCGCCGTCGATATCACCGCGCTGCCAGGCAGCAATGATCGCCGGCGGCTGCAGATTAACCAGTTGCACCTGGGTCGGTTTGATGCCCCAGTGTTTCAGCGCGGCCAGCAGGCTGTAATGGGTGGTGGAGATGAAGGGAACGGCAATGCGTTTGCCGATCAAATCTTTGGGCGAGCTGATGCCTTTTTTCACCACCAGCGCTTCAGAATTGCCCAGCTGTGAAGCCAGCAGGAAAGCTTCAATCGGCAGCTGCTGCGTGGCGGCCACCGCCAGCGGGCTGGAACCAATGTTGCCAATTTGCACATCGCCCGAGGCTAACGCACGCAGGACGCTGGCGCCGCTGTCGAATTTGCGCCAGTCAACCGTGGCACCGCTCTCTTTGGCAAAGGTATTGTCAGCCTGCGCCACTTTGGCCGGTTCCGCCGACGTCTGATAAGCCACGGTCACATTGACCGCCTGCGCCTGAAAAGTCATCAGCGCTAACGCGGCTGCTACCGCGCTTATTGTTTTGGTTACTGCCATCATCATGCACCCCAATGTTGAGTCGTGACGGCAGTGTCGCCAGCAGCAATGATTTCATAAAGGAATTAAAAATTATCCCTAATAAAAATCGGTTCTTAGATCAACATCGGGTAACGCTATGCAAAAAGTGCAAATACAAAACCGCTGGTGTGGAAGAAATATGTCAGGCGCTCACATGCCGACTGTGGTATTGATCTCGTCTTGATTTTTTCCCCCTTTTACAGCGGTACTGGCCTCCATGTCGATTGAGAAAGTTGCGCGCCTCGCGGGCGTGTCGAAAGCCACGGTTTCACGGGTGTTAAACCAGCATCCTGGCGTCCGGCCAGATACGCGTAAACGGGTGCTGGCCGCCATTAATGTGTGCGAATACCAGCCCAACCTGCTGGCGCGCCAGCTGCGTACCGCGCAAAGCAACATGTTGCTGGTGCTGATTTCCGATATCACCAATCCGTTCTGTTCACGGGTGGTGCAGGGCATCGAGGCGGAGGCCGAAGCGCACGGCTATCACATCCTGTTATGTAATTCCGCCTCACAGCTGCGGCGGGAAACCGCCTATCTGGCGCTGCTGGCCGGCAAAGTGGTGGATGGGGTGATCACCATGGACGCCGCGGCCTGCTTGCAGGGACTGAAAGAGTTAATTGGTGATGCGCCGTGGGTGCAGTGTGCGGAGTACGATCCCTCGGTGAACGCCTCCAGCGTCACCATCGATAACCGTCAGGCGGCCTATGACACGGTGCATTATCTGGCTGGCAAAGGGCGTCAGCGCATTGCGCTGGTCAACTGTGATATGCGCTATCTCTATTCGCACCAGCGAGAAAGCGGCTATCGCGATGCCATCACGCAGCTGGGGCTTGACTGGCACGGCGTCGCTTACGCCAGCGACATCTCCTGCGAAGCGGGCAGCGCGGCGCTGCGCGAACTGCTAACACAGCCAGAGCGGCCGGACGCGGTGTTTGCGGTATCAGACGTGCTGGCGGTTGGCGTGATTCACGCTGCTCTGGAGGCCGGACTGCGCGTGCCAGAGGATCTGGCGGTGGTCGGCTTTGACGGCATTCCGTTCACCAGTAGCATCAACCCGCCGCTGACCACCATTGCCCAGCCGATGAACCAGATGGGTGCGCGCAGCGTGCAGCTGCTGCTGGCGCGCATCCGTCAGCGCCAGGCGGCAGTGGTGCATGAAGTGCTGCCGTGGACGCGCATTGAGCGCGCCTCCAGCTGACTCAATGCCAGATCAACAGCACGCAGGCTGCGGTCAGCGCACCCATGGCGAGGTTGAAGATTTTCCACGCGCGCGGGCTGCGCAGCAGGCGGCCAATCAGCGAGCCAAAACCCATCCAGATCACGCCGGAAACCACGTTCACCAGCGCCATGCCGATGCTGATCGCCACCACGGAATGCAGATAGGCGCTGCCGGCAAGGCTGAAGCTGGCGACCGCACCCAGCGCCATCAGCCAGGCTTTCGGGTTGATCAGTTGCAGTAACCCGCCCTGCCAGAAAGGCATCTGCTTCACGCTGGCATCGTCGGTTTCCAGCGTTTCGTATTCGGCGGTGGCAATTTTCCACGCCAGCCACAGCAGATAGAGGCTACCGGCCACTTTCAGTACCAGATGCAGTGAGGGATAGAGCAGAATCAGGCTGCCGATGCCAAACGCCACCATCAGCAACATCACCTGCATGCCAATCATGATACCAATCAGCAGTGGAAAGGTGCGCAGGAAGCCAAAATTAGCACCTGAGGCGGTAAGTAACATATTATTGGGCCCTGGCGTGATGGCCGCGACCCAGAGAAAGCCCAGCATTGATAAAAAAAGACTCAGTTCCATGTATATTCGGGTGCTCCTCACCCAGAAAAGCGAACAACCCATCGAAGCTATCAGCGAGTTATGCATCAGACAAGTACTATCCCAGGCTATTTTGATCGCCCGAGCGGCGAGCGCTTTACCCCGCTGCGCGGCTTCGGCAATGCGCATCTGCAAACGCTGCTGCCGCGCCTGCTGCGCCGGCGCGTCACGCTGCGCCCGCACTGGCAGCGCCTCGATCTGCCGGACGGCGACTTCGTCGATCTGGCGTGGAGCGAAGATCCGGCACAGGCACGTCACAAGCCGCGCATGGTGCTGTTCCACGGGCTGGAAGGCAGTTTCCGCAGCCCGTATGCCCATGGGCTGATGCAGGCGTGTCAGGCGCGCGGCTGGCTGGCGGTGATCATGCACTTCCGCGGCTGCAGCGGCGAGCCTAACCGTCTGCAGCGCATCTATCACTCCGGTGAAACTGAAGATGCGACCTATTTTCTGCACTGGCTGCAGCGCGAATGGGGCACGGTGCCGACGGCGGCGGTCGGCGTTTCGCTTGGCGGCAATATGCTGGCCTGTCTGCTGGGGCTGCAGGGTACGTCGGCCCCGCTGGATGCCGCGGTCGCCATCTCCGCGCCGCTGGCGCTGGAGCCATGCAGCCAGAAGCTGGACGTGGGCTTTTCACGCTTTTATCAACACTACCTGCTGACCCAGCTGAAGAAAAACGCCACGCGCAAACTGCGCGCCTGGCCGGGCACGCTGCCGGTCGATCTGACGCAGCTGCGCGCCTTCCGCCGGCTGCGTGAGTTTGATGATGCGATTACCGCCCGCGCCCACGGTTTTATTGATGCGCGCGACTATTATCAGCGCGCCAGCGCCATGCCATTGCTGACCGGCGTGCGCAAGCCGCTGCTGATCATCCATGCCAAAGACGATCCCTTCATGACCGATGCGGTGATCCCGCAGCCGCAGCAGTTGTCTGCCACAATTGAGTATCAGCTGACGCAGCAAGGCGGTCACGTCGGCTTCGTGGGCGGCAGCCTGCTGCGACCCAAAATGTGGCTGGAGCAGCGCGTGCCGGACTGGCTCTCAACTTATCTGGATATGTAATTGTGATTATTCCCTGGCAAGAACTCGACCCGACAACGCTGGAAAACCTGATAGAAAGTTTTGTGCTGCGTGAAGGCACCGATTATGGCGAGCAGGAGCGCAGCCTGACGCAGAAAGTGGCCGACGTGCGCCGCCAGCTCGAGCAGGGCGAGGTGGTACTGGTGTGGTCAGAATTGCATGAATCGGTCAATATTATGCCGCGGCGTGAATTTCGCGGCTAATGCGTCAGGCGACAATTCGTGGTAACAATGCTCATCGCCGGACTTCACAGGGAGCGCTGTTATGTCAGCCAGGCATCCAGTCATAGCCGTTACCGGTTCCAGCGGCGCCGGAACCACCACCACCAGTCTCGCCTTCCGTAAAATTTTCCAGCAGCTGGATCTGCACGCGGCGGAAGTAGAAGGCGACAGTTTCCATCGCTATACCCGTCCGGAAATGGACATGGCGATTCGTAAGGCGCGCGACCTCGGGCGTCACATCAGCTACTTTGGTCCGGAAGCCAACGACTTCGGCCTGCTGGAGCAGACTTTCCGCGACTATGGTCAGAGCGGACTCGGCCAGTCGCGCAAATATCTGCACACCTACGATGAAGCGGTGCCGTGGAATCAGGTGCCGGGCACCTTTACGCCCTGGCAGCCTCTGCCGGAAAACACCGATGTGCTGTTCTATGAAGGCCTGCACGGCGGCGTGGTGACGCAGCAGCATAACGTGGCGGAACATGTCGATCTGCTGGTTGGCGTGGTACCGATTGTTAATCTGGAGTGGATTCAGAAACTGGTGCGCGACACCAGCGAGCGCGGCCATTCGCGCGAAGCGGTGATGGATTCGGTGGTGCGTTCGATGGAAGACTACATCAACTACATCACGCCGCAGTTTTCCCGCACGCACCTCAACTTCCAGCGCGTGCCGACCGTGGATACCTCGAACCCGTTTGCCGCGCGTGAGATCCCGTCGCTGGATGAGAGCTTTGTGGTGATCCATTTTCGCGGCCTGGAGGGCATCGCTTTTCCTTATTTACTGGCGATGATCCAGGGCTCGTTTATTTCCCACATGAATACGCTGGTGGTGCCGGGCGGCAAGATGGGACTGGCGATGGAGTTGATCATGACGCCGCTGGTGCAGCGGTTGATTGAAGGAAAACGCATTGAATAGCGCAGGCTAACGCGCCAGTGTCGGCGGGAGGAGCTGAGATCGGGAGCGCAGGCCCGCGCTCCCGGCTGGATTACAGCTCCACCACTTCGTAGCTGTGCGTTATCTCGACGCCCTTGCCCAGCATGATCGCCACCGAACAGTACTTCTCCGCGGACAGATCCACCGCGCGCGCCACCGCTTTATCGCTCAGCGCTTTGCCGCTGACAATAAAATGCAGATTGATATGCGTAAAAATGCGTGGCGCTTCTTCGCGGCGTTCCGAGGTCAGTTTGACTTCACAATCGGCGACATCGTTGCGCCCCTTTTGCAGAATCGACACCACGTCAATCGCGCTGCAGCCGCCCGCAGCCATCAACACCATCTCCATCGGGCTGGGCGCTTTATCACCGGAATTGCCGTCCATTAATACCTGATGACCGGATGAGGATTCTCCGAGAAAGGTCAGCCCTTCCACCCATTTCACTCGTGCCTGCATTATTCTTTCTCCTGAAGCGGCGGTTTTGCCGCCAGAGTACGCTTTCACCTGACAAACAGCAATGCAGACGCATCCCCCACCTGCTGAAGCGAGACAACAGGAGACAGGTTGCAAAAGCTATGCTACAAACAGTGCTGAAAATATTTTCGTCACGAAAGACGAAAGCGGGACGAATCAAAAGCATCGCTTACGAATCCACCCCCGAATAACTGTCCCTCACGGGAAACGCTGGACGATTTCACCGCCTGACAGGGAAAACTGCCCCCTGTATTTTGGGCACGATTACAACAGAGGATAATAGCGAATGGTTCTCGGCAAACCGCAAACAGACCCTACACTCGAATGGTTCCTGTCCCATTGCCATATTCACAAATATCCATCCAAAAGCACCCTCATCCATCAGGGTGAGAAAGCGGAAACGCTGTACTACATCGTGAAAGGTTCCGTCGCGGTACTGATTAAAGATGAAGAAGGCAAAGAGATGATTCTCTCCTACCTCAATCAGGGGGATTTCATCGGTGAGCTCGGCCTGTTTGAAGAGGGCCAGGAGCGTAGCGCCTGGGTACGTGCGAAAACCGCCTGCGAAGTGGCTGAAATTTCCTACAAAAAATTCCGTCAGCTGATTCAGGTCAATCCGGATATTTTAATGCGCCTGTCGGCGCAGATGGCGCGTCGCCTGCAGGTAACATCTGAAAAAGTCGGCAACCTTGCCTTCCTCGATGTGACCGGCCGTATCGCGCAAACGCTGCTCAACCTGGCGAAACAGCCTGATGCCATGACCCACCCGGACGGTATGCAGATTAAAATCACCCGTCAGGAGATTGGTCAGATCGTGGGCTGCTCACGCGAAACCGTGGGTCGTATCCTGAAAATGCTGGAAGATCAGAACCTGATCTCCGCACACGGCAAAACCATCGTCGTTTACGGCACCCGCTGATTTCTTCTCACCCACGGCGTGATGGCAACATCGCGCCGTTTCTGTTTACGATGAGCTGATGTGGCGTCGAATCATCTATCATCCGGAAGTTAACTATGCGCTGCGGCAAACGCTGGTGCTGTGCCTGCCTGTGGCGCTCGGCTGGCTGTTTGGCGATCTGCAAAAAGGGCTGCTGTTCTCCCTGGTGCCGGCCTGCTGCAACATCGCCGGTCTGGATACGCCACACAAGCGGTTCTTCAAACGGCTGATTGTCGGCGGCGCACTGTTCGCCAGCGGCAGTTTTCTGATTCAGTACCTCACGGCTTACGCTGTGCCGCTGCCGCTGATTCTGCTGGTGTTGCCGCTGCTGGTGGGCGTGACCGGTGAAATCAGCCCGCTGCATGGTCGTTTACTGCCCGGCACGCTGATCGCCGCCATCTTTACCTTAAGCCTCGTCGGCCGTATGCCAATGTGGGTCCCGCCGCTGCTGTATATCGGCGGGACGCTGTGGTACGGGCTGTTTAACTGGTTCTGGTTCTGGCTGTGGAAAGAGCAGCCGATGCGCGAGACCCTCAGCCTGCTGTACCGCGAGCTGGCCGATTACTGCGACGCCAAATACACCTTGCTGACGCAGCTGACCGATCCGGAAAAAGCGCTGCCACCATTACTGGCGCGTCAGCAGAAAGCGGTCGATCTGATCACCACCTGTTATCAGCAGATGCATATGCTGTCCGCCAGCCGTGATAACAGTCATAAACGACTGACGCGCGCTTTCCAGGTCGCGCTCGATCTGCAGGAGCATATCTCGGTCAGCCTGCACCAGCCGGAAGAGGTGCAAAAGCTGGTGGAGCAAAGCCATGCCGAGGCGGTGATCCGCTGGAACGCGAAAATCATTTCGGCACGGCTGCGCGTGCTGGCCGATGCCATTCTCTATCACCAGCTGCCGGAACGCTTCCACATGGAGAAGCCGCTCGGCGCGCTGGAGAAAATTGCCCGGCAGCACCCGGATAATCCGGTCGGTAATTTCTGCCTCTACCATTTCAGCCGCATTGCGCGCGTGCTGCGCACGCAGAAGCCGCTGTATACCCGCGACCTGATGGCCGATCGCCAGCGCCGCCTGCCGCTGTTGCCGGCGCTGCGCAGCTACCTGTCGCTAAAATCTGCCGCGCTGCGGACGGCGGCGCGCTTCGCCGTGATGCTGATGTTCGGCAGCGCGCTGGCGCTGTTCTTCAATATTCCCAAGCCCTACTGGATTCTGATGACCATCATGTTTGTCAGCCAGAACGGCTACAGCGCCACGCGCGTGCGCATTCAGCACCGCGCGCTCGGCACCTTCGCCGGCTTGCTGATCGCCGCGGCGTCGCTGCGCTTTGCTGTTCCGGAGTCGATTGCCCTGCTGACCATGCTGGTCATCACGCTCGCCAGCTATCTGATCACGCGTAAATATTATGGCTGGTCGATGATTGGCTTTACCGTAACGGCGGTGTATTCGCTGCAGCTGCTGTCGCTGAACGGCGCGCAGTTTCTGCTGCCGCGCATGATGGATACGCTGATGGGCTGCCTGATTGCCTTCGCCGGCATGATCTGGCTATGGCCGCAATGGCAGAGCGGGCTGCTGCGCAATAACGCGCACGACGCGCTGGAAGCGTATCAGGAGGCGCTGCGCCTGCTGCTCGGTCCGGAGCAGGCGCCGGAGAAGCTGGCGTATCAGCGCGTCAAGGTTAACCAGGCGCACAACGCGCTGTTTAACTCGCTCAACCAGGCGTCCACCGAGCCGGGCTTTAACTTCCAGTATCTGAAAGATATGCGCCTGTGGGTGACTCACAGCCAGTTTATCGTCGAGCACATCAACGCCATGACCATTCTGGCGCGCGAGCACACCATGCTGACGCCAAAGCTGGCGGAGCGCTATTTGCAGTCCTGTGAAATCGCGCTGCAGCGCTGTCAGCAGCGGCTGGCTTACGACGGGCCGGGCAACGACAGCAATATTCTGGAAGCGCCGGAGAATCTGAATGAGGGGCCGGTGACGATTGTCGAACAGCATGTGAAGCGCATTCTGCAGCACCTCAATGTGATGCACACCATTTCTTCACTGGCGTGGAGCCAGCGCCCGCATCACGGCCGCTGGCTCAGCGTGCTGAAGCCGAAAGGTTAGTTCAGGACTTTCGCGATCGCCCGGGCGAAGCGCGCCATGCCTTCTGCGATATCGGTTGGCTCAATCACCAGCGACGGCACAAAGCGAATCACATCGCTGCCGGCGGTCAGTACCATCAGACCTTCAGCGGCGGAAGCGTTGAGGATATCGCGCGCTTTGCTGGCGTGCTGCGCGTTGAGTACGGCACCCAGCAGCAGCCCTTTGCCCCGAATTTCACTGAAGATATCGAACTGCTGATTGATCTTCTGCAGCGCCGAGACAAACTGCTCACGACGCGCGTCGACACCATTCAGTACCTCGGGCGTATTGATGATATCCAGCGCGGTTTCGGCAATCGCACAGGCCAGCGGGTTGCCGCCGTAGGTGGTGCCGTGCACGCCCGGCGCCATCACCGAGGCGATTTCATGAGTGGTCAGCATCGCGCTCACCGGGAAACCGCCGCCCAGCGCTTTAGCGGTGGTGATGATATCTGGCTTGATACCATAGTGTTCGTAAGCAAACAGCTTACCGCTGCGGCCCATGCCGCTCTGCACTTCATCCAGCACCAGCAGCGCGTTGTGCTGATCGCACAGCGCACGCAATCCCTGCATGAATTCCGGCGTTGCCGGCATCACGCCGCCTTCCCCCTGAATCGGCTCCACCACAATCGCGCAGGTGTGGTCGTCAATTACCGCCTTCACCGCGGCCAGATCGTTAAACGGCACATGGACGATATCCGCCGGCTTCGGGCCAAAGCCATCGGAGTATTTTGGCTGACCGCCCACCGAGACGGTGAACAGCGTGCGGCCGTGGAAGGCGTTGTGGAAAGCGATAATTTTGCTTTTGAACGGGCTGTGCTTTTTGCAGGCGTAGTAGCGCGCCAGTTTGAACGCCGCTTCGTTCGCTTCGGCACCGGAGTTACCGAAGAATACCCGCTCGGCGAAGGTCGCCGCGATCAGTTTACTGGCGAGGCGCAGCGCCGGCTCATTGGTGAACACGTTACTGGTGTGCCACAGGGTTTCGCCCTGGCTTTTCAGCGTTTCCACCAGCGCCGGATGACAATGGCCAAGCGCAGTGACCGCGATACCACCGGAGAAGTCGATATACTCTTTGCCCTGCTGATCCCATACGCGGCTGCCTTTGCCTTTGACCGGCACAAACTGCGCAGGTGCATAAACAGGCAAAATAACGTTATCGAACGTTTCCCGGCTTACCGCTAGATTTTCCGCTGCCATTGATGACCTCATCGGGTTATTTGTTGAGCTGATGTGAAATTATAATCACAAAATATGCATAAAAAATCATGCAATGGCAAACGGAAGTTACGTATTGAGGAAATTCGCCAGCAGCTGATGCCCCTGCTCGCTGAGAATGCTCTCCGGATGGAACTGCACGCCCTCGAGCGGCAGCGTACGATGGCGGAAGCCCATGATCTCATCGGCAACGCCGTCGCGCAGGCTCCAGGCGGTGACTTCAAACTCAGGCGGCAGCGTGTCGCGCGCCACAATCAGCGAGTGATAGCGCGTGACGGTTAGCGGATTATTCAGGTTGCGGAACACGCCCTGGCCGGTGTGCTGCACCGCAGAGGTTTTGCCATGCATCACCTTGCGCGCGCGCACCACCTGCGCACCGTAGGCCTGGGCGATGGCCTGATGGCCCAGGCATACCCCGAGAACCGGCAACCGTCCGGCAAAGTGGCGAATGGCTTCGAGCGAAATGCCGGACTGATCCGGCGTGCAGGGGCCCGGCGAGATCACCAGATGACTCAGCGGCAGCGCCGTCATCTCTTCCAGCGTCATCGCATCGTTGCGCACCACGCGCACCTGCGCGCCCAGTTCACAGAAGTACTGGTAGATATTCCAGGTAAAGGAGTCGTAGTTATCAATTAGCAGCAGCATACATTACAGATGAATTGAGTGGGTGCTGTCGGTGGGCGACAAGCAAGAAAGGTCGCAAAAAAGCAATGTTACCACCTTCGACCTCAATCCCCGCTAGCTGTCAAAAAAGAATCTGATTACTCTCGCACCAGGTGCTAGATCTAACGGAGCTGTGATGACAATACACATGCAAAAAATAAAAAGCCCAGCCCTGGAGGCAATTCACAGTGCAGCAACAGGCCTGTTTGAAGCCGGAGCCCTGAATAAACAGAGCATGCGGGATTTTGACCAATGCTGTCTGGAAGAGGTTAAAGCGCTGGAGGCCGGAGATATCAAAGCGCTGCGCGAAAACCTTAACGTGAGTCAGCCCGTTTTTGCCCGCTACCTCAACACCAGCGTTTCCACGGTGCAGAAATGGGAGAGCGGAGTAAAACGCCCGGGCGGCATTTCACTCAAATTGCTCCACATCGTGCAAAAGCACGGGCTGGAAATATTACTTTAGCGGTGAGGCCGGCCTCACCACTTTCGCAAACTGCGCATTGAGCGGCGCGAGATCGCCGCCGACGCCGGCGACGATGGCCTGGTGCCAGCTTTCAGGCTCCAGCGTATCCCAGTTCAGCAGATAGCCCGCGTGCAGCGCCAGCTGTTCGAAAAAGATGCGCTGTGCCCGCCCGTTACCGGCACGGAACGGATGCAGGACGTAGATTTCACAGTAGTAATGCGCGATGCGTGCCACGAAGGTCTGCGGGTCGAGGTCGCACAGTCCCTCTTCCTCCTCCAGTGCGCTCATCAGCGCATTGCCCTCGTTCTCGATGTACTCACAGTGGCAATAGGGCGTGTCGTCGCGCCAGATGTCGATGGTACGCAGTTCACCGGCCCAGCTGTAGATATCCTGAAACAGCGTGCGGTGAATATGACGCAGGTGCGGCAGGCCAGGCGTGGCCGGTCCGAGCGCCAGCGTGGCCAGCCGCGCCGCGCTGAATGCCAGCTCGGCTTTACGCAATTGCGCCACGTCGTGAATTTCCAGCAGGTTTTTCAGCACGTCATCGTTGTGCCACAAATAGGGATCGCGCACCGCCAGGCTGTTATCCGCCATATTGCCTCCTCAGCGATGCCAGACGATCATCCGCCTGGGCGCTCTCGACGGCAGGTTCATTCAGCGTGTAACCGGCCAGTTTGCAGCTGGCCTGATAATTGGCCGCACGGGTTTGCTGCCACAACGTGATTTTCTGTTTTTCGGTGAGTTTGCTGCTCATAGCGCCTCCGGCAAGCAGGATGTGCCCTAAGTATAAGAGCAAATTTCAGCTTTGCCGGAGCGCGGCAGACGGCGCCACCCAGAGGTGGCGCGCAGAGGGATTACGGCAGGACTTTCGCGGAAGTGATAACAATCGGTTTTGACGGCACATTCTGGTATGGCCCGACATCTTTGGTCGGCACCTGGGCGATCTTGTCGATCACATCCATGCCTTTCACCACTTTACCAAACACCGCATAGCCGAAGTCGCGCTGGCCATGGTCAAGAAAAGCGTTGTCCGCCACGTTCAGGAAGAACTGGCTGGTCGCACTGTCTTTCTCAGCGGTACGCGCCATGGAAATGGTGCCACGCAGGTTGCGCAGGCCGTTATCCGCTTCGTTTTTGATCGGCGCGTTGGTCTGCTTCTGCTGCATATCCGCCGTGAAGCCGCCGCCCTGAATCATGAAACCCGGGATCACACGATGGAAAATGGTGTTGTTGTAGAAGCCGTTATTCACGTAATCCACAAAGTTTTTTACTGAAACCGGGGCTTTCTGATTATCCAGTTCAAGTTCGATATTGCCCGCAGAGGTGGTGAGCAGCACGTGCGTATCCCCTTTCGCCGCCAGAGCCGAAGCAGATACAGAAGAGAGCGCTAACAGGGCAACCGCCGCTGTCAAAGTACGTTTAAGCATGAAAGATTCCTTACCTTGGAGAGCAAGCTCAAAAACGAGATTGATTGTAAAGAGCATGTAATACAAGAGCCAGCGTTTTACCTATATTTACGCTGATGTTGCTATCGTCATACTTTTCCCATCGCGCAATCATTTGCGTGACGAAAATCACACTATTAATGAAATATTTCTCGCACGTTTCACTGCTTGTTTATTACGATCACAGATCCATTTACAATTCATGACACTTTTTGCCACGTCGGCGCATCACAGGTTCAGAACATGACAAACCGTAATCGCATTGGCCTTACCTGGATCAGCTTTTTCTCCTATGCGCTCACCGGCGCACTGGTGATCGTTACCGGTATGGTGCTGGATAATATTGCCCAGTATTTCCAGCTGCCCATCTCCGAGATGAGCAACACCTTCACTTTCCTTAACGCTGGTATTCTGGCGGCGGTGTTCCTGAACGCCTGGCTGATGGTGATTGTGCCACTCAAGCGCCAGCTGATCTTTGGCTTTGTGCTGATGATCCTCGCCGTGGCCGGGCTGATGACCAGCCATAACCTCACGGTGTTCTCGCTGTGCATGTTCGTGCTCGGCGTGGTCAGCGGTATCACCATGTCGATCGGCACCTTCCTGATTACCCATCTGTACGATGGTCGCCAGCGCGGTTCCCGTCTGCTATTTACCGACTCGTTCTTTAGCATGGCGGGCACCATCTTCCCGATTATCGCGGGCATTCTGCTGGCGCGCGCGCTGCCGTGGTACTGGGTTTACGCCTGCATTGGCGTGATCTACGTGGCGATCTTCATCCTGACGCTGATGGTCGAGTTCCCGGTACTGAAGAGCGAAGCCGCGGTGCAGGGCGGCGAAAAAGAGAAGTGGGGCATCGGCGTGCTGTTCCTGTCGATCGCGGCACTGTGCTACATCCTCGGCCAGCTCGGCTTCATCTCCTGGGTGCCGGAATACGCCACCAAATCAATGGGCATGGATATCGCCGCCGCCGGTCAGCTGGTCGGTAACTTCTGGACCGCCTATATGGTCGGCATGTGGGCGTTCAGCTTCCTGCTGCGCTTCTTCGACCTGCAACGCATTCTGGTGGTGCTGGCGCTGCTGGCCACCGGCCTGATGTTCTGGTTCGTGAAAACCACCGATGCCAGCATGCTGCACTGGATCATTATGTCGCTTGGCTTCTTCTCCAGCGCCATTTACACCACCATCATCACGCTGGGCTCGCTGCAGACCAAAGCGTCATCGCCGAAGCTGGTGAACTTCATCCTCACCTGCGGCACCGTCGGCACCATGCTGACCTTCGTGGTCACCGGCCCGATCGTGGCGAAAGGCGGTGCCCACGCGGCGCTGTCCACCGCGAACGCGCTGTACGCGGTGGTGTTCGTGATGTGTGTGCTGCTCGGCTTTGTCACCAAACATCGCCAGCACGCTCACCAGACCGCCTGATCCCCGAGCGGCGCGAAGCCTCGCGCCGCTATTCCCCTTCCCGCTCCCTTAACGCCGGAACGTCACCGCTTCGGTAGCGCCGAGATAAATTTCACTGCTTGCCGGCTGTGTGGCCGCCACCAGCACGCCCTTACGCAGCGAATAGCGCACCGGCACCTGACGGCGCAGCGCATCGAACCCGTTATCAGCAGGCAAAATAATCAGGCTGGCCGCGTTGCCCACCTGCACGCCATAATCCGCCAGCTGCATGGTTTTGGCACTGTTGTGCGTGATGAGTTGCAGACCGCTGTCGATCTGCTCATAGCCCATCAACTGACAGACGTGCAGCCCCATGTGCAGCACCTGCAGCATGCTGGCGGTGCCGAGCGGATACCAGGGATCGAACACATCATCATGGCCGAAGCAGACGTTGATACCCGCCTCCAGCAGCTCTTTCACCCGCGTCACGCCGCGCCGTTTCGGGTAGCTGTCAAAGCGTCCCTGCAGATGAATATTCACCAGCGGATTGGCGACAAAGTTAATCTGCGACAGCTTCAGCAGGCGGAACAGCCGCGAGGTATAGGCGTTATTGTACGAATGCATCGCCGTGGTGTGGCTGGCGGTGACGCGCGCGCCCATGCCCTCGCGGTGCGCCAGCGCCGCCACGGTTTCGACAAAGCGTGACTGCTCATCATCAATCTCGTCACAGTGCACGTCCACCAGCCGGTCATAGCGCTGCGCCAGCGCAAACGCCTTGTGCAGCGATTCGACGCCATATTCGCGGGTAAATTCATAATGCGGGATCGCGCCCACCACGTCAGCACCGAGGCGCAGCGCCTCTTCCAGCAGCGCTTCGCCGTTGGGATAAGAGAGAATGCCCTCCTGCGGAAAGGCCACGATCTGGATATCGATCCACGGCGCCATCTCCGCTTTCACCTCCAGCATCGCGGTTAAGGCGGTCAGCGTGGGATCGGACACATCCACGTGGGTACGCACGTGCTGAATGCCGTTGGCAATTTGCCACTTCAGCGTCTGCCGCGCGCGCTGCTTCACATCCTCATGGCTGAGCAGTGCCTTGCGTTCAGCCCAGCGCTCAATGCCTTCAAACAGCGTGCCGGACTGATTCCACGCCGGTTCGCCAGCGGTTTGCGTGGTGTCGAGATGAATATGCGGCTCGATAAACGGCGCGCTCGCCAGGCCACCGGCGGCATCCAGCGCATCCGGCTGGGCGGCCGCGTGCGGCGGCTGCGGAATAATGGCGCTGATGTTGCCGTGGCGAATTTCGATCTGCCATAAACCCGGTTGGCCTGCCAGGCGCAGGTTGTTTATCCACTTAAACGCTTGCTGGGTCATATCCTTCTCCGCTGAAAACGCAACATCTTAAGCTAGCACGAAAAACGGCCGCGCCGCTGGCAACTTTTCTGCCGCCATTGGGTAATTTTCAACCAAATAAAAGACTTAGATAAAAACGCGTAAAATCAGCAACATACCTCTAAATGGGTATATAAAGCCGCAGTTGATGTACGTCAATAAGCGCCAGAAACAGCGCGCTAAGGTAGGCGCAGATCCCGCAAATTTTGAGGCAAGCATGAGCAAGCACAGTGTCGTTATTATTGGCAACGGCATGGTTGGCCACCGCTTTATCGAAGAACTGATCGACAAAGCCGCCCCTGAGCAGTTCGCGATAACCGTTTTCTGTGAAGAGCCCCGCGTCGCCTATGACCGCGTCCATCTCTCCGCCTATTTTTCCCACCACACCGCCGAAGAACTCTCACTGGTGCGCGAAGGCTACTACGAAAAGCATCAGGTCAATCTGCTGCTCGGCGAGCGCGCCATTACCCTCAACCGTGAGGAAAAGCTGATTCACTCCAACACCGGTCGTGCGGTGCATTACGACACGCTGATTCTGGCCACCGGTTCTTATCCGTGGATCCCGCCGATCGCCGGCGCGGAGGGCAGCGACTGCTTTGTCTATCGCACCATCGAAGATCTCAACGCCATTGAAGCCTGCGCGCGCCGCAGCAAACGCGGTGCGGTGATTGGCGGCGGTCTGCTCGGACTGGAAGCGGCGGGCGCGCTGAAAAATCTCGGCATTGAAACGCACGTGATTGAATATGCGCCGGTGCTGATGGCGGAACAGCTGGATACACAGGGCGGCGAACAGCTGCGGCGTAAGATCGAACAGATGGGCGTGCAGGTCCATACCGGCAAAAATACCCGGCAGATTGTGCATCACGCTAAAGGCGGTAAAACGCTGGCGTTCGCCGATGGCAGCGCGCTCGACGTCGACTTTATCGTGTTCTCCACCGGCATTCGCCCGCAGGATAAGCTGGCGCAACAGTGCGGCCTGGCGCTCGGCCAGCGCGGTGGCGTTGCCATCAACGATCGCTGCCAGACCAGCGATGCGGCGATCTACGCGATTGGGGAATGCGCCGCCTGGCAGGATCGGATTTACGGTCTGGTGGCGCCGGGCTACAAAATGGCGCAGGTCGCCAGCGATGCGCTGGTCGGGCGTGACAGCGTCTTTGCCGGAGCCGATATGAGCGCCAAACTCAAGCTGCTGGGCGTGGATGTCGGCGGCATTGGCGATGCACATGGCCGCACGCCGGGCGCGCGCAGTTACATCTGGCTCGATGAACAGCAGCACGTGTATAAGCGCCTGATCGTCAGCGAAGACAACAAAACTCTGCTCGGCGCGGTGCTGGTGGGCGACACCAGCGACTACGGCAATCTGCTGCAGCTGGCGCTCAATCACATCGCCTTACCGGAAAACCCGGCGCTGCTGATTCTGCCGGCGGGCAGCGGCGAAAAACCGGCGCTGGGCGTCGATTCGCTGCCGGACAGCGCGCAGATCTGCTCCTGCTTTGACGTCAGCAAAGGCGATATCGTTAACGCGGTGCAGGCGGGTTGCCACACCGTGGCGGCGCTGAAAGCCGAAACCCGCGCCGGTACCGGCTGCGGCGGCTGTATCCCGTTGATTACGCAAGTGCTGAACGCTGAGCTGAGCCGTCAGGGCATCGAAGTCAATCATCACCTGTGCGAGCATTTCGCCTATTCGCGCCAGGAGCTGTATCACCTGATCCGCGTGGAGGAGATCAAGTCGTTTGACGCGCTGCTGGCGAAGTATGGCCAGGGTTACGGCTGTGAAGTGTGTAAACCGACCGTCGGATCGCTGCTGGCCTCCTGCTGGAACGAATACATCCTCAAGCCGCAGCATACGCCGCTGCAAGACAGCAACGATCTCTATCTCGGCAACATCCAGAAAGATGGCACCTACTCGGTGATTCCGCGCACCGCCGGCGGTGAAATCACGCCGCAGGGGCTGATGACGCTGGGCGAAGTGGCGCGGCAATACAATCTTTACACCAAAATCACCGGCTCACAGCGCATCGGCCTGTTCGGGGCGCAGCGCGACGACCTGCCGGCGATCTGGTCACAGCTGATTGCCGCCGGCTTTGAAACCGGACAGGCTTATGCCAAAGCGCTGCGCATGGCGAAAACCTGCGTCGGCAGCAGCTGGTGCCGCTATGGCGTTGGCGACAGCCTCGGCTTCGGCATTGAGCTGGAAAATCGCTACAAAGGCATCCGCACGCCGCACAAGATGAAGTTTGGCGTCTCTGGCTGTACCCGTGAATGCGCCGAAGCGCAGGGCAAAGATGTCGGCGTCATCGCCACCGAAAAAGGCTGGAACCTGTACGTGTGCGGCAACGGCGGCATGAAACCGCGCCACGCCGATCTGCTGGCGGCTGACCTCGACCGCGACACGCTGCTGCAGTATCTCGACCGCTTCATGATGTTTTACATCCGCACCGGCGACCGCCTGCAGCGCACTTCGCTGTGGCTGGAGAGCATGGACGGCGGCATCGACTATCTGCGCAGCGTGATTATCGACGATCGGCTCGGCCTTAACGCGCAGCTGGAGCAGGAGCTGACGCGTCTGCGCGCTGACGTCCGCTGTGAATGGACCGCCACGGTTAACGACCCGCAGCAGCAGGCGCACTTCGCCACGTTTATTAACAGCCCGCAGCGCGACCCGCTGGTGCAGCACGTCAGTGAACGCGAGCAGCATCGCCCGGCGCGTCCGGCGGAGCGCATCGCGATTACCCTGATCGAGGAGGCTGACGCATGAGCCAGTGGTACACCGTATGTGAACTCACACAAATCCTGCCCGCTACCGGCGTGTGCGCGCTGGTTAACGGCCAGCAGATCGCCATCTTTCGCCTGCGCGACGATGCGCAGCTGTACGCCCTGAGCAACATCGACCCGTTTGCTGAGGCCAGCGTGTTATCGCGCGGCCTGATCGCCGAACACCAGCACACGCTGTGGGTCGCCAGCCCGCTGAAAAAACAGCGTTTTCGCCTGAGCGATGGCGTTTGTCTGGAAGATGAAAGCCGCTCGGTGGCGAGCTATGCGGTGCGCGTCAGCAACGGCCAGGTCGAAGTCTGCGCCTGACAGAATTCCTACACTTTATGAGACGTCACTATGTTTTCTGACACCCTGAACACCTGCGCCGCCAATGCGGCGCGCATTGTACGCACCGCGCAGCACAGCCCGCTGGCCTTCTGGATCGGATCGGCGATGGCCGGCGCTTACGTTGGCCTGGCGATCATCCTGATCTTCACCCTCGGTAACCTGGCGGACCCGGCATATCGTCCACTGCTGATGGGCGCCACCTTCGGTATTGCCCTGACGCTGGTGATCATCGCCGGTTCCGAGCTGTTTACCGGTCATACCATGTTCCTCACCGTGGGCGTCAAAGCCGGCACCATCAGCCACGGCCAGATGTGGTGCGTGCTGCCGCAAACCTGGCTGGGTAACCTGATCGGCTCAGTGTTTGTCGCCCTGCTCTACTACTACGCCGCTGGTGCGCTGCTGCCGAACGCCGGCTCGCTGATCCACAGCGTAGCGCTGGCAAAAACCACGCAGACGGCGATGGCGCTGTTCTTTAAAGGCGCGCTGTGCAACTGGCTGGTGTGTCTGGCGATCTGGATGGCGGTGCGCAGCGAAGGGGCCGCGAAGTTCATCGCTATCTGGTGGTGCCTGCTGGCGTTTATCGCCTCCGGTTACGAGCACTCCATCGCCAACATGACGGTATTTGCGCTGTCGTGGTTTGGTCAGCACAGCGCCGACCTGACGCTGAGCGGCATCGGCCACAACCTGCTGTGGGTGACGCTCGGCAATATGTTCTCCGGCATGGTGCTGATGGGCCTGGGCTACTGGTATGCCACGCCGCAGGCGCAGCGCCCGCAGACGCAAGCCCAGGCTTCGCCGCTGAAATCGGTATAATCCCTTCCACAGCCCGCACCGTGCGGGCTTTTTTTCAGGATTCGCTATGGATTACTTTCCGCTGTTTTGTCGGCTGCAAGGCAAGCGTTGTTTACTGGTTGGCGCAGGCGATGTGGCTGAACGTAAAGCGCGTTTGCTGCTGGAGGCCGGCGCAGAGCTGTACGTCGGCGCGCGGGATTTTTCCCCGGCGTTTCAGCTGTGGGCTCAACAGGGAAAAGTGACGTTACTGCACGGCGCATTCACCGATGACTGGCTGAATGAATGCTGGCTGGCGATTGCGGCCACCAGCGATGATGCCGTCAATCAGCAGGTGGCTGACGCCGCCGAACAGCGCCGCCTCTTCTGTAACCTGGTGGATGCGCCGCAGCAGGCCAGCGCCATTATGCCGTCGATCGTCGACCGCTCGCCGCTGATGATCGCCGTCTCTTCCGGTGGTCGCGCGCCGGTGCTGGCGCGTCTGCTGCGCGAGAAGCTGGAGGCGATGCTGCCCCAGCATCTCGGCGAACTGGCTGCGCTGGCGGGCTCACTGCGCGAGCGCGTGAAGCAGCATTTTAGCGCCATGGCGCCACGCCGCGCCTTCTGGGAGCGCTTCTTTACCAGCGATCGGCTGGCCCAAACGCTGGCCAACGGCGATCGGGCACGCGCGGCCGCACAGGTCGATGCCTTGTTTGCGGCGCCGCTGACGCAGCAGGGCGAAGTCGTGCTGGTGGGTGCCGGGCCGGGTGATGCCGGTCTGCTGACGCTGAAAGGGTTGCAGGCTATCCAGCAGGCTGATGTGGTGGTGTATGACCGGCTGGTATCGGAGCCGATTCTTAATCTGGTGCGGCGCGATGCCGAACGCCTCTTCGTGGGTAAACAGGCGGGCCATCACTGCGTGCCGCAGGAACAAATCAACCAGCTGCTGCTGGAGCAGGCGCAGCGCGGCAAGCGTGTGGTGCGCCTCAAAGGCGGCGATCCCTTTATTTTTGGCCGCGGCGGCGAAGAGCTGGAGGTGCTGGCGCAGCATAACATCCCATTCAGCGTGGTGCCGGGCATCACCGCCGCCTCCGGCTGTGCCGCCTACAGCGGTATTCCCCTCACCCACCGCGACCATGCCCAGAGCGTGCGCTTCGTCACCGGCCATCTGCAGCAGCACGGCGAAATGGAGTGGGGCAAACTGGCGGCGGAACAGCAGACGCTGGTGTTTTATATGGGCCTCAGCCAGGCGGCCGACATTCAGCAGCAGCTGTTACGGCACGGGATGGACGCAGCGATGCCGGTGGCTATCGTGCAGCACGGCACCACGCCGCAGCAGCGCGTCGCCTGCGCCACGCTGCAGGAGCTGGCGACGCTGGCACAGCAGTTTGCCAGTCCGGCGCTGATCATTGTGGGCCGCGTGGTCAGCCTGCGCACGCAGCTGCGCTGGTTCTGATGCGGTAAAACACTGTACAGCGCTGCGCTTTGCCGCCAGACTGAGCAGCCAAATCAATCACAAGGAGTTTCCATGCGCATTATTTCTCTGGCCGCGGCGCTGCTGATGCCGCTGAGCGTGGCGGTGAGTGCCGCCCCGGTGACGTGGTCAACGGTCACGGGCGAATGGCAGGTGGTTGCCGTGACGCCGAAAAAGGAGAACGGCCAGATTTACATCAAAAACGATCCGCAGTTTATGGGCGCGCGCGTGGCGTTTAAACCCAATGCGATTAGCTGGACGCGCGGTACTGCCGAACGCGGCATCAATCCGGCGACCGACAATTGCCAGGGCAAACCGCGCCTGAGTGCCGCCAGCGGGGCCGGACAGGATCGTGATTTCAGCTTTCGCTATGGCTTCAACGTGCACTGTGGCAATCAGGCGTGGGGACCGGCACCGGGCGCGGTACTGAGCGTGCTGGCCGACGGCAACGCGCGGCTATTCTGGGATGGCGCAGAGCTGACGCTGCATCGGGTGAAGTAAAGCCTGCGGGGCGCGTTGTGCTGCGCCCCGGCAAACCGGCTTATGGCTGCGCCACGAAGCCTACGGCGTCATACACTTTCTTCAGCGTTTCCTGGGCATGCGCACGGGCTTTCGCTGCGCCATCGCGCATTACCTGGTTGAGGAACGCTTCGTCATTGCGGAAACGATGATAACGCTCCTGCAGCTCAGTCAGCATCTCAGACACAGCATCTGCCACCGCGCCTTTCAGGTGACCATACATTTTGCCTTCGAACTCCTGCTCCAGCTGCGCAATCGACTTACCGGTCACGCCTGACAGGATATCCAGCAGGTTAGACACGCCCGCTTTCTCTTTGATGTCGTAACGCACCACCGGCGGCTCTTCCGAGTCGGTCACTGCACGCTTAATCTTCTTCACCACCGATTTGGTGTCTTCCAGCAGACCAATCACGTTGTTGCGGTTGTCATCGGATTTCGACATCTTCTTCGTCGGCTCCAGCAGTGACATCACGCGCGCGCCGGACTTCGGAATAAACGGTTCAGGAATTTTAAACACGTCGCCATACAGCGCATTGAAGCGCGCGGCGATATCGCGGCTCAGCTCAAGGTGCTGCTTCTGGTCTTCGCCGACCGGCACCTGGTTAGTCTGATACAGCAGAATATCGGCCGCCATCAGCACCGGATAATCGAACAGGCCGGCGTTGATGTTCTCTTCGTAACGTGCCGATTTGTCCTTGAACTGCGTCATGCGGCTCAGCTCGCCGAAGTAGGCGTAGCAGTTCAGCACCCAGCTCAGCTGGGCGTGCTCCGGTACGTGCGACTGCACGAAGATGGTGCTTTTTTCCGGATCGATACCGCAGGCAAGGTACAGCGCCAGCGTATCCAGCGTGGCTTTGCGCAGCGCGGCCGGGTCCTGACGAACGGTGATGGCGTGCAGATCGACGATGCAGTAAATGCAGTGGAAATCATCCTGCATCTGCACCCACTGACGCAGCGCACCCATGTAGTTGCCAATGGTCAGTTCACCGGAAGGCTGGGCGCCGCTGAAAACGATGGGTTTGCTCATGTTATGTCCTGATAATCACAGCCCGAGAACGGGCAAAAGTTCGCTAAAAGTATCGAGTGTTAAATCGGGCTGGCTGGTGGCAATCGGCTCACCGTAGTTGTAGCCGAAGGTCATCGCAACGTTTGGCACGCCCGCCGCCTGGGCAGCGAGAATATCATTGCGCGAATCACCGACAAACAGCAATTGTCCTGGAAGCACGCCGAAACGGCCGAGAACGAGGAAAATCGCCGCCGGATGTGGTTTTTTCACCACAACATCGTCGCCGCCGATGATCAGAGAAAAGTAGTCGGCAATGCCGAGCGACTGCAGCAGCGGAGCAACAAACGGTGTGGGTTTGTTGGTGACGATGGCCAGCGGCAGACCGCTGGCATGCAGCGCAGCCAGCGTCTCCTGCACCTGTGGAAACAGCGTACTGCCGGCTTCCACCGTTGCGGCGTAATGCTTGTCGAACAGCGCACGCGCGTCGCGCTGCTCGTCGGCCTGCGGCTCACGGCCCAGCGCCCAGCTGAGCGCCCGCGCCATCATGATGTCCGCACCGTTGCCAATCCAGGTTGAGACGCGCTCAACGCCCGCGGGCGGCAGCTGCAAATCGGCCAGCGCCAGATCGATCGCCTGTGCCAGGCCTGGCGCGCTGTGCACCAGCGTGCCATCGAGATCGAACGCCAGCGCGCGGATATCAGTGAAATGAGCCATTAACTTTCTCCAGTTCGCTGCGCATCTCATCGATCACCTTCTTGTAATCCGGATGACCGAAGATCGCCGAGCCGGCAACAAACATATCGGCACCGGCCGCCGCGATCTGACCGATGTTATCGATCTTCACGCCGCCATCCACTTCCAGACGGATTTGATAACCGCTCTGGTCAATGCGACGACGCGCTTCGCGCAGTTTATCCAGCGTGCCCGGAATAAAGGACTGGCCGCCGAAACCTGGGTTGACCGACATCAGCAGAATGATGTCGAGCTTATCCATCACGTAATCGAGATAGCTGAGCGGCGTTGCCGGATTGAACACCAGACCGGCTTTACAGCCGTGCTCTTTGATCAGCTGCAGCGTACGGTCAACGTGCTCGCTGGCTTCGGGATGGAAAGTAATGAAGCTGGCACCCGCTTTGGCGAATTCCGGGATCAGCGCATCGACCGGTTTGACCATCAGATGCACATCGATGGGCGCGGTGATGCCGTAATCGCGCAGCGCTTTCAGCACCATTGGCCCCATGGTCAGATTGGGAACATAGTGGTTATCCATCACATCGAAATGCACCACGTCGCCACCGGCTTCCAGCGCTTTAGCGGTATCTTCGCCCAGGCGGGCAAAATCAGCGGCAAGGATTGATGGGGCCAGTAAAAATTGTTTCATCCGAATCTCCCAATTTTGTGCGCCAGCCGGAGCTGGCGTGATGCGTTGGTCGCGGACGAAACAGGCTAGCGGAAAAGCGCCAGCAGTTCGTCAACCTGAGTGCGACCACTTATGCTTCGGCTGATGGAACGCCGGGCTTTAACTACGTGTAAATCCGCATGCTGATACCACTCGCGCGTCAGCAGGGTATCGTGGTTTGAAATCAGTACCGGGATGCGGCTCTCCTGCGCCAGCTTACTGGCCAGTTCCGCCAGATGCTGCTGCTCGCGCAGGCTAAAGCTGTTGGTGTGGTAAGCGGTAAAATTAGCCGTCGCCGACAGCGGCGCGTACGGCGGATCGCAATAAACCACTGAGCCTGCAGGGGCGTTGCCCAGAGTAACATCGTACGATTCACAGACAAAGGTGGCTTTTTGCGCGCGCTCGGCGAACCATAACAGTTCGGCTTCCGGGAAGTACGGCTTACGATAGCGACCAAAGGGCACATTAAATTCACCGCGCAGATTGTAACGGCACAGGCCGTTGTAACCGTGGCGGTTAAGATAAAGAAACAGCACGGCGCGCTGATAGGTATCCGTGCTGGCGTTGAACGCCGTACGCTGGGCGTAATAGGTTTCCGCCGTATTGCCGCTGGCGCTGAACAGCTGGCGCGCGTCTTCAATAAACGAGGCGGTGCGCGTTTTGACGATATTGTAGAGATTGATCAGATCACCGTTGATGTCCGCCAGGTGATAACGGTCATAATCGGTGTTGAGGAATACGGAACCGGCGCCGACAAAAGGTTCGATTAAACAATCACCTTGTGGCAGATGACGACGGATATCGTCAAGCAGCGGGTATTTCCCTCCGGCCCATTTCAGGAAAGCGCGATTTTTCTTCATGCTGTCGTGGCTATTACATCTTAATTATTGGCTGTGGCGAAACCGACAGCAGATCTGCGCTTAGAACGGGGCCGCAGCAACGCGACCCCACATCACTTACTGGCTCTCTTTCTTCACCTGGCTGAGCGGTTTAACCCACGGGTTCGCCGCACGCACTTCCGCCGGCAGTGAAGCTACCGCACGTTTGGCTTCGGCAGGTGTGGCATAAGTGCCGCTCACCAGCACGTACCACGGCTGGCCGTTACGCGTGGTTTTATACACGTGATAACCGCTCAGATTCTGTTTCTTCGCCCAGGCGTTCAGGCTCGCTTCTTTCGACGCCCCGCTCAGCTGCAGCGTGTAGTTGCCGCCCGATGGCAGCGACTTGCTGGCACCGCCACTGCTGGCCGGTGCGCTGTTGTGCGCGGTGGTGGTGTGCGTTTTGTTCTCTTTCACTGCGGCCGGTTTGCTGGCAGCCGGGGTTTTGTGGCTGCTGCCGCTGCTGGCACCAGGGCTGCGCGGTGGCGTCTCAGCGCGTACCGCCGGCGGCGTGACCGCTTTGCCGGCGCTGCCGCTGACCGTTGCCGGTGCGGTAGGCAGCGAACTGTTGCCCTGTGCGCCCTGCGCCGCGGCATCAACGGAACCCTGCTGATTATTCAGCGCGGTATTGAGATCGCCCGGCAGCGTTACGCGCTGCTGGTTGGCCGGTGTGTCAACCGGTGCTGCCTGAGTCGGCGTGGAGGAGACAGACGGCATGGAGATTGACTGACCGTCACTGCTGGCGGGTGCGGCGTTACCAGCGGTATTCTGCGGCGCACTGCCCTCAGCCGACGGCGTGGCATTCTGCTGGCCGCTCATGGCGGTTGAACCTGACAGGTCGATATTCTTTTCACTGCCGCCGCCAGCCGGTGCCGCGCTACCGGTGCTGGCGCTGTTGCTGGCCGGTTTTTTCTCGTCCGGGCCGGTCAGCGCGGAGCCAATGCCCAGCACCAGAATCAGCAGCACCAGAATGCCGATGCCCATCATCATATGCTGACGGGAAACCGGTACTTTCGCTTTCGGCGCAGAAGACGATTTGCGAGGCCGCGTGGGACGGCGGTCACTGGCGTCAGGTTTTAACTCGTCTTCCGGTTTGAACTCATCCATTTAGCCTCCTCCGTAAAACGGCACGCTTCCCACGTGCCGCATCACTGCTCACTGTTCCCCCGCCGGACAGCAGCCCGACGTAGTCCGGGGATAATCAAGATACTTTGCAATCGTTAATCGCAGCCAGCACCATATCATGCGCCACGCCGCCACGCACTTCGGAGCGGCCAATAGCGAGAGGCAGCACCAGACGCAGCTCGCCGCCGAGCACTTTTTTATCGCGCATCATGTGCGGCAGATAAGCTTCTGCCGTCATGCTGGCCGGGCCGTTAACCGGCAGGCCAGCACGCTGCAGCAGCGCAATAATGCGGTCAGTATCGGCAGCGCTGAACTGACCCAGACGCTCAGCAGTGCGCGCCGCCATTACCATGCCCGCCGCAACCGCTTCACCGTGCAACCAGTTGCCGTAACCCATATGCGCTTCAATCGCATGGCCAAAAGTATGACCGAGATTGAGCAGCGCACGCAGGCCGGTTTCACGCTCATCGGCCGCCACCACGTCGGCTTTCAGCTCGCAGCAGCGGCGAATGCAGTAAGCCATGGCGGTGTTATCCAGCGCCAGCAGCGCATCAAGATTCTGCTCCAGCCACTGGAAAAATTCACCGTCGAGAATGATGCCGTATTTGATCACTTCCGCCAGACCGGAGGCCAGCTCGCGCGGCGGCAGCGTAGTGAGGCAGTCGGTATCCACGATCACCGAAGCCGGCTGGTAGAAAGCACCGATCATGTTTTTACCGAGGGGATGGTTCACCGCGGTTTTGCCCCCGACCGAGGAGTCAACCTGCGACAGCAAGGTGGTCGGCACCTGAATAAAGCGTACGCCGCGCTGGTAGCTGGCGGCAGCAAAACCGGTCAGATCGCCAATCACGCCACCGCCCAGCGCAATCAGCGTGGTGTCACGGCCGTGCGGCTTCTGCAGTAGCGCGGTGAAAACCTCGTCCATCACCGCCAGCGTTTTGTACTGCTCACCGTCGGGCAGAATCACCTGATCCACTTTCACCCCGGCGTTGCTCAGCAGCGTCGCGAGTTTGTCCAGATAGATCGGTGCCAGCGTCTGATTCGTCACCAGCATGGCATTGTCGCCGGCTTTCAGCGGCCAAAAAGAAGCCGGATCGTTAAACAGTCCGGCAGCGATGGTGATGGGGTAACTGCGATCCCCCAGTGAGACAGTGATCTTCTCCATGATGACCGATACCTATTGCTGAGCCCTCAGGGTGCTGGATTAATTTTTTTCCAGCATGTTGATGATCTGATTGGCGACAACTTTTGCACTTTGATCGTCAGTGCGAATGGTGACGTCAGCGATCTCTTCATAAAGCGGATTACGTTCGCCAGCCAGCGCTTCCAGTACTTCGCGCGGCGGTTCGTCAACCTGCAGCAGCGGACGCTTTTTATCACGCTGAGTGCGGGCAAGTTGCTTTTCGATGGTGGTTTCGAGGTAGACGACCACACCGCGGGCGGAGAGACGATTACGGGTTTCACGGGATTTGACGGAGCCGCCACCGGTCGCCAGGACAATGCCCTGTTTCTCGGTCAGCTCGTTGATGATTTTCTCTTCACGATCGCGAAAACCGGCTTCGCCTTCCACATCAAATACCCAGCCTACATCCGCTCCGGTACGTCGCTCAATTTCCTGATCGGAATCGAAAAATTCCATATTGAGTTGCTGAGCTAACTGACGACCAATAGTGCTTTTGCCGGCACCCATCGGCCCAACCAGAAAGATATTGCGTTTCTCTGCCATTTTGTCGGTATTACTAAGAATTCGTTGATGATACCCCGCGTTCAGCACATTGCTGGCGGGACAGGAACTGAGACCTCATGAGCGTTAGCAAGAGTCAGACGGAAAATTATCTCAACACTCATGGCCGTTTGGCAACCGAATAAATTGCCCCCGGCGACCTTCAAACAGGACCGGTCTGTGGTTCGCGAGACGGTAACGCTCTTCCTTTTTTGCCATCCTTGTGCGCGCTACAGGTGCGCTGGCTGGGCCTGTCGCTCCCGACAGCTTACCTGCGTAAACTGTGGAATAGGTGCCGTTGCTGACGTCCTGTACCACCCAAAATTCGGGCATATTTCTTTCGATGTCAGTATCGCTTGTCACTGACACCCGCCGGAAGGTTATCCTGCCGCGTTCCGTTACACCGTTTTAAAATCGCTAAACCTTGTATGCTAATTCCTGCCCTGCGTCAACGCAGTTGGTCATATGGAGCGAATTTTCCGCTTTATCCGGCGGTAAGCGCTGCTTCCCTGACCAGTCGCGGCGTGATGAAGATCACCAGCTCACGTTTTTTGCGCTCGTCGGTCTGCTGACGAAACAGACTGCCGAGCAGCGGCACCTCGCCCAGCCACGGCACGCGCTTTTCGCCCTGAGTGCGCTGCTGCTGGAAAATACCGCCCAGCGCCAGCGTTTCACCGTCGCGCAGCGTCACCTGAGTGGCGATTTCCTGCTTATCGATGCTCAGCACCTGACTTTCCCCCATCGTCAGGCTGCGACCCGGCATATTCTGGCTCAGCCGCAGCGTGAGCTGAATGCGCCCGTTGCCCAATACTACTGGCGTCACCTCCATGCCCAGCACCGCCTCTTTGAACTCAATCGCCGTCGCACCGCTGTTACCGGATTTCACCTCGTAGGGAATTTCGGTGCCCTGCTTGATGGTGGCGGTCTGCTGGTGTGAGGTAAACAGTCGCGGGCTGGCGATGATTTCGATCTGGTTCTCCTGCTCCAGCGCACTCAGCTCCAGATTAAGCAGTTCGCCGTTCATCGGTCCGAGCGTGACGCCGGCGCGTATCGCCGGATTGCTCACCGCCAGCGGCACCAGCAGCTGCGGATTGCGCAGCGCCCCGGTGACGACATCGCCGGGTGCGGTGCTCCAGCTGACGCCGAGCTCGCGCAGATGCTCTTCATTGATGGTAACAATGTGCGCTGACAGCTCCACCTGCTCCAGCGGCAGATCCAGCGCCTGCAGCCAGCGCTCGGTATCGCGCAGCGCCTGCGCGCTGTCCCGCAGCAACAGGCTGTTGGTACGGCTATCCACCGTCACGCTGCCGCGCGGCGTCATCAGCGAGCGTTCCGCCTGCAGGCTGCGGTAGACATCGCTGGCGCTGGCGTAGTGCAGCGTGACGGTGCGCTGCTCAAGCGGCGCCTGCAGCTGCTTCTCTTCACGCTCCGCCTGTGCCTGCTGTGCCTGTCGCTGCTGCCAGCTCTCCGGATAGACCAGCAGCACGCCCTCCTCCTGGATCACGGTGAGTTTCGCCAGCCGCGTGACCAGCGCCAGTGCGCGCTCCCAGCCGACGTCATCGAGTCGCAGCGACAGCCGCCCCTCCACGCCCGGCGCGATCAGCAGATTAGTTTGCTGATAGTCAGCCAGCGCCTGCAGAATGCGCTCGACCGGCGCATCATCAAATACCAGGCTCAGGGGCTGATCAGCGGCGTGCAGCGGACTGCTCAGCGCCAGCCACAGCAGCAGCGTCATCCTTTTCATAAAATCCTCCTTTTATTACCCATGTGATGTGCTGCGGCGGACAGCTCTGCGTGGCGCTCAGTACCAGCGTATGTGCACTGAGCTGGGTCACCTGCCACGGTGCCACCGGAAAAGCAGCCGGTGCGCTCAGCCGCTGACGTTTGCCCTGCGGTGAAACCAGCCAGGCCACAAAGTGCGGCGCGCGACCAATGATGCCCTGTAATCGCCAGCCGTGCGGTACGGCAGCGGGCGCCTGACACTGGCTGGCAGCCAGCGGCTGGAACGGATCGCGCGCCAGCGCCCAGCTGCTGCACAGCAGTAATACCAGTGCGCTACTCCGCATCGTCACTCTCCAGCCAGAACTCGCTGTGTAACACGCCCTGCTCCGCCTGCAGCTGAAAACGCTGTGGCACCGCTAACGCCGTCGCAGCCAGCCCGCTGAACAGCGGCAGAAACTGCGGCCAGCTCAGACGCAGCGCCAGCTGCTGTGGCTGGCTGTCCGGATGCCAGGCCTCGAGCTGATTGCCGCGCGCCGCCACCAGTTGCTCTAACGATACGGACGCCGCCGTTGCCGCTGGCTGCAGCGTTGCGATCTCCGCCTGGAGCTGTCCGATGGCCGGTCGCGCGTCCAGCTGCTGCTGACGTTGCTGGTGCTGCTGCGCCAGTTGTGACAGCTGCTGTTGCAGCGTGATGAATTGCTGCTGTTGCGGACGCAGCAGCAGTAGCCACGCCAGCCCGAGTAACAGCAGCGCCAGCAGTTGCAGGCTGGCTATTCGCCACGTCAGTGCCAGCTGCAGCCAGCGCTGGATGAGCTCATTCATCGGTCGCCTCCTGCAGCCAGGCACGCAGCGCGAAGCGGTAATCTCCCTGCGCCTGACGCTGTACGCTGCCCTGCTTCACCGCCGCAAATAGCGGTTGCGTCTGCAGTTGATGGCGGAACGCACTGACATCAGCCAGGCTTTGCGCCAGGCCGTCCAGCACCAGTTGCCCCTGTCGCCGCTCCACGCGACTCAGCCACAGCGTCTCCGGCATCAGCGCGGGCAGTTGCTGCCAGAACTGCTGCCAGCGTTGATGCTGCAGCAGCCGCTGTTGCTGCGCCTGCTGCCTGCGTAACAGATCATCCCGCTGCGCCATCAGCGTTTGCTGTTGCGTCAGCCGCTGCTGTATCTGCTGGAGCTGCATGGTCATATCGGTGTGCTGCCGGGCTGCCTGCTGGAGCCGCTGTTCAGCGCGCCACCACAGCAGCAGCGTGAGTAACAGCGTTACCAGCAGCACGACAACCAGCAACGCCACACTGTGCTGGCGGCGTAGCAGCAACTGCTGTGCCCGCCACGGGAGCAAATTGACCGCCAGCATCAGTAATCCTCCGGACGCAGTGCCAGGCCAAGCGCAATCGCCAGCGCGCCCGCCTCTGCCGGTAGCGGCGGTTGCAGATAGTGCAGCAGCGCCAGCGGCTTGCAGCGCTGCACTTCCGCCTCCGGCAACGCCTGCGGTGAGGTGCAGAACACCGTTTGTGCCTGGGGAAAGGTGTCACGCAGATGAGCGAGCGTCAGGGGTTCGGTCGCCGCGCCGCAGGCGCTATTTTCGCCGGCCAGCGTCCACAGCCAGTGGTCGCAGAGCGGATGGATCAGCAGCTGATGCGGGCGCAGCGGAACGCGCATGGCGATCTGCGTCAGCGCCAGACTGCTCAGCTCAAACACGTCGGGGCGCAGTCCGGCCTGCTGCAGCGGCGCCAGCCACTGGGCGATGACGTCGCGGCGCGCGGCGGTGACGTGCAGCTGGCTGGCGCTGCCACCCAGCCGGTAATCCAGCGACAGCGAGGCGGCTTCGACCGGGAACAGGCGTGATGCGGACGCGTTAACGTAGCGGCTGAGCGCCGGCTCGCGTAATGAGGTCTCTGGCAACGGCAGCGTACGCTGCAGCACCAGCTGCGGCGGCAGGCCAACGCGCAGTGAGTAGCGCCTGGGTAAATGACGCTGCCAGCGCACCAACATCTCCTGTAACACTGGCGAGGTTTGCAACACGCCGTTGCGTAACGTATCGTGCGGCAGCGGCTGCTGCCACCAGTGTCGCAGCTGCCATCCGTGACGGCGTCGTTCAATGCCAAGGGCGCAGAGTTGCCCGTTCTGGATGTCCAGTCCAATTTGCCAGCGCTGAAAAGCCATGCGCGCGATCTCCTTATCGTTACAGGAAAAAGGATGATTACCCGCATTGCATGAAGAATGACGGGTATATCAAAGCGTCAGGCTTGCCTTTATACTACCGCGCGATTGTTTATAAACTGCCCAAACGCCAACAGATGGGAATTCTCAGGTGAAGTTCGTAAAGTATTTATTGATCCTTGCAGTGTGTTGCATTTTGCTGGGAGCCGGCACGGTTTATGGTTTGTACAAATACATAGAGCCGCAGCTGCCTGATGTGAACACATTGAAAGATGTGCGCCTGCAAACCCCGATGCAGGTTTACAGCGCGGATGGCGAGCTGATCGCCCAGTACGGTGAAAAGCGCCGTATCCCGCTCACCCTGCAACAGATGCCGCCTGAGCTAATCAAAGCGTTTATCGCCACCGAAGACAGCCGCTTTTATGAGCATCACGGCGTCGACCCGGTGGGGATTTTCCGCGCCGCCAGCATCGCGCTGGTCTCCGGCCACGCCTCGCAGGGCGCCAGTACCATTACGCAGCAGCTGGCGCGTAACTTCTTCCTCAGCCCTGAACGCACGCTGATGCGTAAAATCAAGGAAGCCTTCCTGGCGATTCGCATCGAGCAGTTGCTGAGTAAGGATGAAATCCTTGAGCTGTATCTGAATAAAATCTATCTCGGCTATCGCGCTTACGGCGTCGGTGCGGCGGCGCAGGTGTACTTCGGTAAACCGGTCGATCAGCTGTCGCTGAGTGAGATGGCGATGATCGCCGGCCTGCCGAAAGCGCCGTCGACCTTTAACCCGCTCTATTCACACGCCCGTGCGCTGGCGCGCCGTAATGTGGTGCTGGCTCGCATGCTGGATCAGAACTACATCACGCAGCAGCAGTATAATGACGCGCGCAACACGCCGCTGACCGCCAGCTACCACGGCCCGGAAATTGCCTTCTCTGCACCGTATCTCACCGAGCTCGTGCGTCAGGAGATGGTGAAACGCTACGGCGACAGCGCCTATGACGATGGCTACAAGGTGTATACCACCGTGACCCGCCATCTGCAGGAAGCCGCACAGCAGGCGGTGCGTAACAACGTGATGGCGTACGATATGCGTCACGGCTATCGCGGTCCGACCAACGTGCTGTGGAAAGTGGGCGAAGCCAGCTGGGATCACACCCGCATCGTCAACGCGCTGAAAGATCTGCCGGTCTACGGTCCGCTGAATGCCGCCGTGGTCACCAGCGCCAGCGCCGACGAAGCCACCGCCATGCTGAAAGATGGCAGCAGCGTTTCGCTGACCTTAGCCGGCGTGCGCTGGGCGCGTCCGTATAAATCCGACACCCTGCAGGGCCCGACGCCGCGCAGCGTCACTCAGGTGCTGCAGGCTGGCCAGCAGATTTGGGTACGTAAAGTCGGGGATGCATGGTGGCTGGGACAGGTGCCGCTGGTGAACTCGGCGCTGGTGTCGCTTAATCCGGAAGACGGTGCGGTACGCGCGCTGGTCGGTGGTTTTGACTTCAACCAGAGTATGTTCAACCGCGCCACCCAGGCGCTGCGTCAGGTCGGCTCGAACATCAAGCCGTTCCTGTATACCGCCGCCATGGACCGCGGCCTGACGCTGGCCTCCATCCTCAACGACGTGCCGATTTCACGCTGGGATGCCGGCGCCGGCGCAGACTGGCGACCCAAGAACTCGCCGCCGACTTATGCGGGTCCGATTCGTTTACGCCAGGGGCTGGGTGAGTCGAAAAACGTGGTGATGGTGCGCGCGATGCGTGCCATGGGCGTTGATTACGCCGCTGAGTATCTGCAGCGCTTTGGCTTCCCGGCGCAGAACATTATCCATACCGAGTCGCTGGCACTGGGCGCCGCATCCTTCACGCCAATGCAGGTGGCGCGCGGCTATGCGGTGATGGCTAACGGTGGCTTCCTGGTCGATCCTTACTTCATCGCCAAGATTGAGAATGAACAGGGCGGCGTGATTTTCCAGGCGCAGCCGAAGATCGCCTGCCCGCAGTGCAATCTGCCGGTGATCTATGGCGACACCAAAAAGTCGGTGGCGCTGAATGAAGAGAGCGTGGAAAACGTCGCCACCTCGAATCAGCAGCAGAATCAGACCGTGCCGCAGCCCGAGCTCGAACAGGTACCGGCGCAGCCGCAGCCGGCCGGCGATCAGCAGTACGCGCCGCACGTGATCAACACGCCGCTGGCGTTCCTGATTAAGAGCGCGCTGAACTCCAACATCTTCGGTGAACCGGGCTGGATGGGAACCGGCTGGCGTGCCGGTCGCGATCTGAAGCGTAACGATATCGGCGGCAAAACCGGTACCACCAACAGTTCCAAAGACGCCTGGTTCTCCGGTTATGGTCCGGGCGTGGTGACGTCGGTGTGGATTGGCTTCGATGATTCGCGCGCGCTGGGTCGCACCACGGTATCGGGTGCAATTCCGGATCAGATCTCCGGCTACGAAGGCGGCGCGAAGAGTGCGCAGCCGGCATGGGATGATTACATGAAAGTGGCGCTGGATGGTGTGCCGGTGCAGCCGCTGACACCGCCGGACGGCGTGGTGACGGTGACCATTGACCGCAGCACCGGCAAGCTGGCCAACGGTGGCGGCAACACCCGTCAGGAGTACTTCATCAACGGCACCCAGCCGACCGAATATTCGGTGCATGATGTGGGCACCACCATCATGGACAACGGTGAAAGCCACGAACTGTTTTGATCAAAAAAGCCGGGGGAAATCCCCGGCTTATTGTTTTTGCCCCGTGCGACTGTCCGCGCCTTTTATTGCGCCGCCAGGTGTCCTCAATAACTCAACCGCCCCTGCTTCACCAGCCACTCACGCACCATAAAAAGCGCGCTGACGTTACGCGCCTCGCGAAAATCCGGCTCTTCCAGCAGCGCCAGCAGATTGCTGAGCGGCCAGCGGCGTACAATCAGCGGCTCCGGCTCATCCCCTTCCAGCTTCTCTTCGTACAACCCTTCAGCTACCACGATATTCATCTTGCTGGAGAAATAGGATGGCGCCATGGTGAGTTTGCCCAGCGCTTCCAGCAGGTGCGCGCCAAAGCCCACTTCTTCTTTCAGCTCACGGTTGGCGGCTTCAAAAACGCTTTCACCCGGATCGATTAAACCTTTCGGGAAGCCCAGCTCATAGGTTTCCAGTCCGACGGCGTACTCCTGGATCAGGATCACGTCATCGCCAATGATCGGCACAATCATCACCGCTTCACGATCGGAGGGCTTCATGCGCTCATAGACGCGACGCGCACCGTTGCTGAAGGCGAGATCAACCGCTTCGATGGTAAACAGGCGGGAGCGGGCCACCGCTTCCACGTTGAGGATGTCAGGTTTTTTCAGGGGAGTGGTCATATCAGCCTCAAACTTAGCACAGCCTTGTGAAACGCGATGACGTCAGCATACCGAAGCCCGCGGCATTGTGCGACACGCAGCGCGGGTCAATCATGGTGACATACATTTGTCCGCTGCCGCTAACAACTTCTTGTTATCTGCACAGTAAGATTTTCACAATAAGTCAACGGGGTAGCAGCAAATTCGGATAATACCGATGTTTAATTGAGGGGCTTGTGAGTACCATCCCGTTAAGGAATAATCTAACAAATTTATAATACAATGATTTTGCGCGGTATTTTGTTTCATTTGCCTCTTGTCAGAATGACTTCTGCTCGCCAAAATTGACTCGTATTGCAGGTTTTACCGGGAGCACATCGTAAACGTGACGGCAGTTTTTTGGCTGGATTGAGCAAAGCATGAGCACTCTTATCGTCATTCTGGCTGTCATGCTGGCCTGTTCGTTAGTGGCCGGAATCGGCTACTGGTACGCTATGCGGCATCGTCCGCCGTTGGCGAAACCACTGCCGTTTATCAGTCCGCCCTGCCGTAAACTCACCGATGAAGAACGCGCTGCCGTTGAGAAGTATATTGCGTCGCTGGGTAAAGCGCGTCAGCACAGCAGCGGGCGATCGACCCGATCGTCACGGGAACCCGAAGCGCTGGCGCTGACCGCACAGAGCAATAATGTTTATCCCGTTACCCGCTCCATCACCCGTTACGGCCTTTCCACTGACGATCCCCACAAATGGCGCTACTACCTGGATGAAGTCGAGGTGCATCTGCCGCCGCTGTGGGAGCAGTACATCGCTGAAGAAAACTACGTCGAGCTGATCCGCACCCAGACCCTGCCGCTGGTGATCTCGCTCAACGGCCACTCGCTGGTGAACTATGCGGTAGAACAACCGGCGCTACCGCCGCTGGTGCGGCCGATGTCGACCAACGCTTCGATTCGTAAAGAGGAGAGCGAAAACGTTGAGCTGCTGCAGGTGCGCAAAGAGTCGCCGGAAGAGTATCAGCTGTCGCGCGCCGACGGCACGCGTGAAGCCAGCGCTATTTGCTGCGCCTTCCTGCTGTTTTTCCTCAGCCTGGTGCTGCCCGGCAGCCTGATGCTGTGGATTGCGCTGCCCGCCGGCGCGATCGTCGCTGTCAGCCTGTGGTTTATGTACCGATTCCCCGGTGAAAAAGGGCTGCGCGATGTGCACTGTCTGCGCGGCGCACCGAAGCGCTGGGGCCTGTTTGGCGAATCCAATCAGGAGCAGAGCAACATTTCGCTCGGCATCATCGACTTAATCTATCCGGCACACTGGCAGCCTTATGTGGCACACGACCTGGGCCAGGTGACAGATGTGGATATCTACCTGAATCGTCAGGTGGTACGCCAGGGGCGCTTCCTGTCGCTGCAGGATGAAGTCCGCAACTTCCCGGTACAGCGCTGGCGTAAAAACCTGGTGCTGGCGTGCGGTTCGCTGCTGGTGCTGGTGATGCTGGTGAGCTGGATTCCGCTCAGCATGCCGATCAAACTCAGCCTCGCCTGGCTGAAAGGCACCGAAAGTGTGGAAGTGAACAGCGTCGATAAACTCACTGCCCTGCCGCTGCACATTGGCGATAGCCTGAAAGTGAGCGGCACCGGCATGTGCTCGGTTCCGGGCAATTACCAGAGCAACCGCAGCTACGGCTACATGCCGTTCGACTGCTCGGCGATTTACTGGAACAACGCTGCGCCGCTGCCGCTGCCGCAGTCCGACATCATCGACAAAGCCGCCGCGCTGCTGGAGACCACCACGCAGCAGCTGCATCCGGAAACCAACACCGACCCGAAACTGAACCCGCAGCTGGCGTCCGCGATTCAGAAATCAGGCATGATTCTGCTGGATGATTTCTCCGATCTGGTGCTGAAAACCCAGCAGCTGTGCAGCCAGCAGCAGGACTGCGTGCGCCTGAAAAATGCGCTGGTCAACCTCGGTAACGCCAAAGACTGGGATACGCTGATTCACCGTGCGGATTCCGGCAAGCTCAACGGCATGAATGTGCTGCTGCGCCCGGTAAGCGCCGAAGCGCTGGAGAATCTGGTGAACACCGCCACCTCAACCTTCTTCTCGCGGGAGACGCGTCGCGCGGCGGAAACCCTGAACAGCCCGCCGCCGGGCGGATTCCTGATCATTAGCGACGAAGGCCGGCAGATGGTGAACCAGCCGCAGCCGTCGGTGGCGCTGTTCGATCTCGACGCCCCTTCACAATGGCACGAACTGCAGCGCCTGTCCGGCATGCTGCTGCACACGCCGTTTGCCGCCAGCGGTATCATTACCAGCATTACCACCGATGCCAACGGCACGCGCCATATCGCCCTGCACAACGAGCCCGATGCCATGGCGCAGTGGCGCTATCTGGGCACCGCGCTGCTGATGCTGGTGCTGATTGTCAGCGCCGTCAGCAACGGCCTGCTGGCGCTGCGCCGTATCCACCGCAACCGCCTGCGTATGGCGCAGATTCAGCAGTATTACGACAAGTGCTTTAACCACAACCTCAGCACTATGCAGAGCGTGCGCTCGCTGTTCTGACCCTCCGCCTTCTGTGCTACCCTGTCGCCCTGTTTTTCAGGGCGGAAAACAAAATGCCGATTACGCTTAAGGGATTGGCGATGGATCGGCAGCCCGCAACGGCACCTCGCCCTTGATTTATCACGTTGTACCCATACCTTTGGGTATCCGGCACCGGCCCGGTCCATCTTTCCGGCGTCATGCGACCATGTGCGACCGATCGCCACACGGCGCGACGCAGCGTAACAGCAGGAGCCGCAATGAAAGAGAAAACCAGTGAAGGCGTCCGCCTTGATAAATGGCTGTGGGCCGCGCGCTTCTATAAAACCCGCGCGCTGGCTCGCGACATGATTGAAGGCGGCAAAGTGCATTACAACGGTCAGCGCAGCAAACCGGGCAAAGTGGTCGAACTGCAGGCCGAGCTGACGCTGCGTCAGGGCAACGATGAGCGCACGGTGATCATCACCGCCATCGGCGACCAGCGGCGTCCGGCCAGCGAAGCGCAGCAGATGTACGCGGAGACGGCCGCCAGCATCGAAAAGCGCGAAAAGAACGCGCTGGCGCGCAAAATGAATGCCCTGACCATGCCGCATCCCGATCGCCGCCCGGATAAAAAGGAGCGCCGCGATCTGCTGAAATTTAAATTGTCGGGCGATGAATAACTCGCGCCCCAACGAGAGAAACCTTATGTCTGTTCAAGATCAACTGCATCGTTACCTGTTTGAAAACGTCGCCGTGCGCGGCGAGCTGGTCAACGCATCTCAAACCTGGCGCGACATCGTGCAGAACCACGACTACGCCGAGCCGGTCAAAACGCTGCTGGGCGAACTGCTGGTTGCCACCAGCCTGCTCACCGCTACGCTGAAATTTGACGGCGACATCACCGTGCAGCTGCAGGGCGATGGCCCGCTGAGCATGGCGGTGATCAACGGGAATAATCGCCAGGAGCTGCGCGGCGTGGCGCGGCTGAAAGAGGATGCGGAGATCGCCGCCGGCAGCAGCCTGAAGCAGATGGTGGGTAACGGTTATCTGGTGATCACCATTTCGCCTGAGAAAGGCGAGCGCTATCAGGGCGTGGTTGGCCTGGAAGCCGATACGCTGGCGGGCTGTCTGGAAGATTACTTCATGCGTTCCGAGCAGCTGCCAACCCGCCTGTTCATTCGCACCAGCGAGAAAGGCGCAGCCGGTATTCTGCTGCAGGTGCTGCCCGCGCAGGAGCCCAACCTGGATGACTTCAACCATCTGGCCACGTTAACCGAAACCGTGAAGAGCGAAGAGCTGATTGAGCTGCCCGCGACTGACGTACTGTGGCGTCTCTATCATCAGGAAGAAGCCACGGTTTACGATCCGGCGCCGGTCAGCTTCAAATGCACCTGCTCGCGCGAACGCTGCGGTGAAGTGCTGAAAACGCTGCCGCCAGAGGAAGTGGATGAGATTCTGGCCGAAGACGGCAAAATCGATATGCACTGCGACTACTGCGGCACACACTACGTGTACGACGCCGTGGATATTGCTGCTATCCGTAACGCTCCCTCCGGCAATAGCGATCAACTGCATTAATCAGCAAACGGGCGGTGACGCCGCCCGTATTTTCCGCCGGCGTAGCGCTATGATTTTTCACGGAAATTAACTAATTTACGCTAACTTTAGTTTCATAAGTGGCAGATTTCTCTACTTGTCACGTTCCAGCTCGCATTTTTAACTCTCTTCACTTTTCCACCTCGCTCAGACGTGTACACTGCGCGCGATCTGCCCTGTGCGGCTATGCGCAGCAGGACGCAGAAACCCTCATAAAAAATGCCATGAAGTACCGATTTAAGGAGCAGTCACATGCGCGTTAACGGCCTGACATCGCAAGACCTCGAAACGCTCGGAATTAGCGGCACCACCGAGGTGGTGTACAACCCTGATTACGCCACGTTATTTCAGGAAGAAACCCGCCCGGAGCTGGAAGGTTACGCGCGCGGCACCCTGACGCAGAGCGGTGCCATTGCCGTGGATACCGGCATCTTCACCGGACGTTCGCCGAAAGATAAATACATCGTGCGGGATGACACCACGCGTGACACGCTGTGGTGGAACGATGTTGGCAACGGCAAGAACGACAACCAGCCGCTGTCACAGGAAACCTGGCAGGCGCTCAAAGATCGCTGCACGCAACAGCTTTCCGGCAAGCGTCTGTTTGTGATTGACGCCTTCTGCGGCGCCAACCCGGACACCCGCCTCAGCGTGCGTTTCGTGATGGAAGTGGCGTGGCAGGCGCATTTCGTCAAAAACATGTTTATCCGTCCGACTGAGGCCGAACTGGCTGAGTTTACGCCGGATTTCGTGGTGATGAACGCAGCGCAGTGCACCAATCCGGACTGGCAGGCGCAGGGACTACATTCCGAGAATTTTGTCGCCTTTAACCTGACCGAACGCATGCAGCTGATCGGCGGTACCTGGTACGGCGGCGAGATGAAAAAAGGCCTGTTCGCCATCATGAACTATCTGCTGCCGCTGAAGGGTATCGCCTCAATGCACTGCTCGGCCAACGTCGGCAAAGCGGGCGACGTGGCGGTGTTCTTTGGCCTGTCCGGTACCGGTAAAACCACGCTCTCTACCGATCCGGATCGTCAGCTGATCGGCGATGATGAGCACGGCTGGGACGACGACGGCGTCTTTAACTTCGAAGGCGGCTGCTACGCCAAAACCATCAATCTGTCAGAGCAGGCCGAGCCGGAGATTTACCGCGCGATTCGCCGCGATGCGCTGCTGGAGAACGTGGTGGTGCGCGCCGACGGCACGGTCGATTACGCCGACGCCAGCAAGACGGAAAACACCCGCGTGTCTTACCCGATCGAGCACATCGAAAACATCGTGCAGCCGGTGTCGAAAGCGGGCCACGCGAAGAAGGTCATCTTCCTGACCGCCGATGCCTTTGGCGTACTGCCACCGGTTTCGCGTCTGACGCCAGAGCAAACCCAGTACCACTTCCTGTCCGGCTTTACCGCCAAGCTGGCCGGCACCGAGCGCGGTGTGACGCAGCCCACCCCAACCTTCTCCGCCTGTTTTGGCGCGGCGTTCCTGACGCTGCATCCAACGCAGTACTCGGATGTGCTGGTGAAACGTATGCAGGCGTCCGGCGCGCAGGCCTATCTGGTGAATACCGGCTGGAACGGCAGCGGCAAGCGCATTTCGCTGAAAGACACGCGCGCTATCATCAACGCGATTCTGGCCGGTGAGCTGGATGAAGCGGAGACCGTGACGCTGCCGGTGTTTAATCTGCAGGTGCCAACCACGCTGGCACAGGTAGACGATGCCATTCTCGATCCGCGCCGCAGCTGGCCTGACGCCGCCGCCTGGCAGCAGGCTGCCGAAGCGCTGGCGCAGCGCTTTATCACCAATTTCGAGAAGTACACCGACAACGATGCCGGCAAAGCGCTGGTGCAGGCCGGCCCGCAGCTGTGAAGTAGCCCAGCCGCCACAACGGCGGCTTAGCTAAGGCACATTTCGTCGCGGCGCGATTTATCGCGCATGCCTGCAGCGGCAATATCGCTGATGGATGCGCAATAGATTGCGCCGCGACGGTTGGTGCGGAAATTTAACTAACGTTACTGCTAACTGCCGTCGTGGCGCTGTTTTCCGGAATCGGTAACCACGCACGGATACGTAATCCGCCGCGTTCACTGTCGCCAATCTCCAGCGATCCGTCATGCGCATCGATAATACGCTGCACAATCGCCAGGCCCAGACCGGTGCCGCTAGTGCTGCGCGCGCTATCGCCACGCACAAACGGCTGGAACAGATGCTGTAACTGATCCGGCTTAATACCCGGACCATCATCCTCCACCTGGAACCACGCGCGATTCAATTCCTGACCGCTGCTGACCTTGATCCAGCCGTTCCCGTAGCGCGCCGCGTTAACTACCAGATTCGCTACCGCGCGTTTAATCGACAGCGGATTAATATCCAGCATCAGCTCCGCGTCCATCACCGCATTCTCAATCTCGCGCTCGTAGCCGCTCTCCGCCGCCACCACTTCGCCCAGCACGCTATTCAGATCGGCGCGCTCGGTTTGCATCTCCTGCCCGGTGCGCAGGTAATCGATGAACTGCTCGATGATGGCGTTACACTCTTCGATGTCTTTGTTGATCGACTCGGCCAGGTAGCCATCTTCCTCGCCCATCATCTCGGTGGCGAGACGGATGCGCGTCAGAGGCGTGCGTAGATCATGGCTGACGCCGGCCATCAGCAGCGTACGGTCATCGGCCAGTTGCTTCACGCCCGCCGCCATCTGGTTGAAAGCACGCGTCACCGAACGCACTTCCGAAGCACCGTATTCGCGCAGCGGTGGCGGAATAATGCCTTTCCCCACCTGCAACGCAGCGTGTTCAAGATCGACTAAGGGTCGGTTTTGTATACGGATAAACAGCCAGGCGCCGCCAATCGCCAGCAGCATAATCGCCAGGGTATAGCGGAACAGCGGCGAGAAGTCGCCCTGATGGATTTCGGTCAGCGGTACGCGCACCCAGATATCCGGCGACAGCCAGGTTTTCAGCCAGACCACCGGCGAGTTTTTGTTAACCTCAACCCGCACGTCGGTCGGCCCGCCCAGCTGCTGCGCCATCTGTTCACTGAGGAATTCATAATGCTGCGCCCAGCGCAGCCCGCTCTCTTCCGCCGCCGCGTTGGTGTACAACGAGATGCCCAGCTCACGATAAATTTCGCGCCGGAAGGCCGGCGGCACTTCCAGCTGCGTACCATCCTCCAGCTGCAGCCGATCGGTCATCAGCATACGCACTTCGTAGGCGAGGACTTTGTTGAACTGCTGCAGGCTGGGAAGAATGGCGAAATTGAGCACCACCAGGTAGGTCGTTACCAGGCTGACGAACAGCAAGGTAACGATCAACAACAGGGTGCGGGCAAACGAACTGCGGGGTGAGAAGCGCAATCGCCTCATGCTTTACTGCCGTCCGGAACGAACACGTAGCCAAGGCCCCAGACGGTCTGGATGTAGCGCGGATGCGCCGGATCTTCTTCGACCATGCGGCGCAGACGAGAGATCTGCACGTCGATAGAACGCTCCATCGCACTGTACTCACGCCCGCGCGCCAGGTTCATCAGCTTATCGCGCGACAGCGGCTCACGCGGATGGCTCACCAGCGCTTTCAGCACGGCGAACTCTCCGCTGGTCAGCGGCATCGGCTCATCTTCACGGAACATTTCACGCGTGCCGAGGTTCAGTTTGAACTTACCGAAGGCGATGACCGCTTCTTCCTGCGACGGCGCGCCCGGCAGCTCATTGGCCTGACGACGCAGCACAGCACGAATTCGCGCCAGCAGCTCACGCGGGTTGAACGGTTTTGGAATGTAGTCATCGGCGCCGATTTCCAGCCCCACGATACGATCGACCTCTTCACCTTTCGCGGTGACCATAATGATCGGCATCGGGTTACTCTGGCTACGCAGACGACGGCAAATTGACAGGCCATCTTCGCCCGGCAGCATTAAATCGAGCACCATTAAATGGAATGATTCGCGGGTCAGCAGACGATCCATCTGTTCGGCGTTGGCGACGCTGCGCACCTGAAAGCCCTGTTCGGTGAGATAGCGTTCGAGCAGTGCGCGCAGACGCATATCATCATCGACGACCAGAATTTTGTAGTTCTCTTGCATGTTCAACTCCCAAAGGCGCCATTGCCTGAGCCGATATTGTGTAAAAAAGATGCCTGTCTGTGACAGTCATTAATGGTTTATATTCTAGCCGAAATTGTTACAAAGCATATTAAACAGCAGCTTATCTTTAATTTTAACCGCGAACTGCGGCTCCGCTCGCGCTTTTCTGACTGATTTTGACGCCGTTTAGCGCTTGTCTGAAAATCAGCGGCGTTTTCTGCCGGCGAGTGGTCCAGCCAGGCCGTCCCGCTTCCGCCGTCAGGCGGGGCGCGCCATTTGGCTTAAGTTTCGCCTGCAGGATAAGCCAGCGGCCACGCTCAGCAGCATAAAATATCGCGTTTTCGCCGCTGACTGCGTATCCGCGCTCGGAACAGTGCCAGTGCGCGCGCAAAATAAGGCCAGCGTTAAATAAAGTGATTTAAATCAGTCAGTAAACTCCCCTTTCCTCTGCGCAAATGATCTCCGACACTGCATCGGTACCTGCTTACTGAGTTCATGTGGAGAAGAAAGATGAAAAAAACCGTTGTTCTGCTGAGCGCTCTGGTACTCACCAGCCTCACACAGGTTCAGGCCGCTACGCCAGCGGGCGAAGCCGCCGGCGCTCAGGCGTCGACCACGGCCAAAGGTAATTCCGATGCTATCGGCATCGGTGCGGTGGGTGCCCTGCTCGGCGTCGCGCTGGCCACCATGGGCGGCGGCGATCACGGCGGCAGCAGTACCTCAACGACCACGGCGACCACGCCGGGCAAATAACGCTTATCTGGCGCGGCAAGGCTGCGGCGCTTCCCCCCTCTTATACTGCCAGCCCTTTCGCCAGCGGAGAATAAGTTGCGCCCCGGCTTGTTTCACCAGGCCATTACTCTCCGCCTCTTTTTTCCTCACTTTCCGTGACGTACTCAATGCGGTTCACAAACCACACCTTCTGTCCTTCCGGCGTGTTTACCGTCACCTCGTCATCCACCTCTTTTTTGATCAGCGCGCGCGCCATCGGCGAGTCGATGGAGATGTAATCTTTCACCGTATCGCCATAGATCTCGTCCGGTCCGACGATGCGAAAACGCTTCACGTCGCCCTGCTCATTCTCTACTTCCACCCAGGCACCGAAGAACACTTTGCCCTCCTGCTGCGGCGCATAATCAACAATTTTCAGCTCGGCGAGGCATTTACGCAGATAGCGCACGCGGCGATCAATCTGGCGCAGCAGGCGCTTGTTATAGGTGTAATCGGCGTTTTCAGAGCGATCGCCCAGGCTGGCGGCCCAGGAGACAATGCGGGTGATTTCCGGCCGCTTCTCATTCCACAGATGGTCGTGCTCAGCACGCAGCTTGTTATAGCCTTCGCGGGTAATCAGTTGGGTTTTCATCGCTTCACTCGTGGTTACAGCCCTGTTCACTGCACAGAGGCTATCACAAAGCCTTACCTGCCCGGACAGGCACCCAGCGTCTTTTTCATCAGGCGCACATAATCGGCGACCAGGCCGGGCGTCCAGGTCATGATTTCTGCCCGTTCGCGCAGCACGCAGGCGCCCCAGAATGCCGGCTGCAACAGCAGCGCAAACACCTGCTGCAGCCGCTGGCCGTAATAGCCTTCAAACGCCACGTCCAGCGCATCCACCACGGTGGTCGAACAGTTTTTTGCCGTCAGATTATACAGGCTGTCACCACGGTTGGCCTGCCAGTAGCTGGCGAGCGCCTGCCCGTTGTAGTGCTGAAAACTGAAGGTTAAATCCGGGCTGCGCCAGTCGGCAATCTCTGCCGCCAGCGAGGGGAGAAACCGGCCGGGGCGATCGTTAATCTGTCCGGCCAGCAGCAGACGCGGCAGCTCGTGCGGTTGCGGATCGATCTCCTGCTGCGGATAAAGGCTGATGTAGCCGCGCTCGCCAAAGCTCAGTGCCGCGTGGCCGGTACAAAAGTGCCCTTCACCGTTAATCACGCCGATGTAACGGTCAATCACATAGCGCTTCGGCTGTTGACTGGCTTCAGACTGCGCCTGCCAGACGTGGACACAGAGAGGAAATGCCGCAGCGTCCGGCGGAAAGCGGGCCTGCTGCCACGGCCGGAGCCGCGCGATATGACGATGGCCGCGACAAAACCACGGCAGCAGCGTAACGGACTGACCCGCCGGCAGGCGCTGCCACTGGCGCCAGACGCGCCATACCGTCAGGCTGAACGACAGCAGCAACAGTACCAGCCAGCTGCCCAGCAACACGCAGGTATGCAGGTTGTCATTGAAAAACAGCACCACGCTCAGCACCATCTCGCCGCAGCCCAGCATAAAATGTCGCACCCAGCGCTGACGCTGAATCAGCGCCGCGCTCAGGCAGCGAAACAGGCCGTTAAACAACAGGCAGATTTCCATCACCGTCAGCAGCAGTTTCTTCAGCTGCCTTTCGTCCCCGTGCCACAGCGCGCCGGCCAGCAGCGTGCCGACAAAAATCAGGGAAAACAGCAGATTGAGCCAGCGCTGCAGCGACACCTCGCCGCTCAGCAGGTTAAACAGCAGCGACAGCGACAGTAAGAGCGCCAGCACCTGTAGCGACAGATTGATATGCCCATCGACCAGCACGTCCGCCACGATCATGCCGGCCAGCAGCACGCCGCACAGCGCCAGGCCATAAATCAGCAGACGATAACGCACCAGCAGCTCGCGTCCGGCCAGCAGCAGCAGTAATTTGATCATTGCTTCACCCTCCTTCCGTGGTTTGCCGCGGATTATAGGGCAGAGGCGGGGCGAGCCTGGCAGCAACCGGCACGCCATTGCGCTGGGGTTTAACACATAGGTGGCTAAGTTTCTCTGAGTTGCGCGCTGCATTCAGAAAAAGACGGATTCACCGGTCAGCGGCTGGCAATTTGCGGCCTCAGTCCGTATAACTGTCCCCTATTTCTAACCCTGTGTAAGCAAGACCGTTACTGATGATGAAAGATTCGCTGAGCCAGATTATCGCAGGTGAGCTGAAGGCACGCGCCGACCAGGTTGACGCCGCCATTCGCTTGCTGGATGAAGGGAACACAGTGCCGTTTATCGCACGTTACCGTAAGGAAGTGACCGGCGGGCTGGATGATACCCAGCTGCGTACGCTGGAGAGCCGTCTCGGCTATCTGCGTGAGCTGGAGGAACGCCGCCAGTCGATTCTGAAATCCATTGATGACCAGGGCAAACTGACACCGGAATTAGCCACTGCCATCAACGGCACGCTGAACAAAACCGAGCTGGAAGATCTCTATCTGCCTTATAAGCAGAAGCGCCGCACGCGCGGGCAGATCGCTATCGAAGCCGGGCTGGAACCGCTGGCTGAGACGCTGTGGAACGATGCGTCTCAGGACCCCGAGCAGCTGGCAGCGCGTTATGTCGACGCGGACAAAGGCGTCGCCGATGTGCGTGCCGCGCTGGATGGCGCACGCTATATCCTGATGGAGCGCTTCGCCGAAGACGCCACGCTGCTGGCGAAAGTGCGTGATTACCTGTGGAAGAACGCCCATCTGGTTGCGCGCGTGGTGGAAGGCAAAGAGGAAGAAGGCGCTAAATTCCGCGACTACTTCGATCATCACGAAGCGCTGAGCAGCGTGCCGTCGCACCGCGCGCTGGCCATGTTCCGTGGCCGTAACGAAGGCATTTTACAGCTGTCGCTCAACGCCGATCCGCAGTTTGATGAAGCGCCGCGCGAAAGCTACGGTGAAACGCTGATCGCCGACCACCTTGGTCTGCGCCTGAACAACGCACCGGCCGACAGCTGGCGCAAAGCCGTGGTCAGCTGGACCTGGCGCATCAAGGTCCTGCTGCACCTCGAAACCGAACTGATGGGCACCATCCGCGAACGGGCGGAAGACGAAGCGATCAACGTGTTTGCCCGTAATCTGCACGATCTGCTGATGGCGGCCCCGGCCGGCATGCGCGCCACCATGGGCCTCGATCCTGGCCTGCGCACCGGGGTCAAAGTGGCGGTGGTCGATGCCACCGGCAAGCTGGTCGCGACCGATACCATCTATCCGCATACCGGCCAGGCGGCCAAAGCCGCGACCTCGGTGGCGGCACTGTGCGCGAAACATCAGGTTGAACTGGTGGCGATCGGCAACGGCACCGCTTCACGTGAAACCGAGCGTTTCTTCCTCGACGTACAGAAGCAGTTCCCGCAAATCAAAGCGCAAAAAGTGATTGTCAGTGAGGCCGGAGCATCGGTCTATTCCGCTTCCGAACTGGCGGCGCAGGAGTTCCCCGATCTCGACGTTTCGCTGCGCGGTGCGGTGTCTATCGCCCGTCGTCTGCAGGATCCGCTGGCAGAGCTGGTCAAAATTGACCCGAAATCGATTGGCGTTGGCCAGTATCAGCACGATGTCAGCCAGAGCCAGCTGGCGAAAAAACTCGATGCGGTGGTGGAAGATTGTGTGAACGCCGTGGGCGTCGATCTGAATACCGCTTCGGTGGCGCTGCTGACGCGCGTCGCCGGCCTGACGCGCATGATGGCGCAGAACATTGTCAGCTGGCGTGACGAAAACGGCCGTTTCCAGAACCGCCAGCAGTTGCTGAAGGTGAGCCGCCTTGGGCCGAAAGCCTTTGAACAGTGCGCCGGCTTCCTGCGCATCAACCACGGCGATAATCCGCTGGATGCCTCAACGGTGCATCCGGAAGCCTATCCGCTGGTGGAGCGCATTCTCGCCGCTACGGAACAGGCGCTGAATGAACTGATGGGCAATCCGGGTAGCCTGCGCGACCTGAATGCGCGCGACTTCACCGATGAGCGTTTCGGGCTGCCGACCGTCACCGATATCATCAAAGAGCTGGAGAAACCGGGCCGCGATCCGCGTCCGGAGTTCAAAACCGCGCAGTTTGCCGAAGGCGTGGAGACGCTCAACGACCTGCTGCCGGGCATGGTGCTGGAAGGTGCGGTGACCAACGTGACCAACTTCGGCGCGTTTGTCGATATCGGCGTGCATCAGGACGGCCTGGTGCACATCTCTTCGCTGTCGGACAAATTCGTAGACGATCCGCATCAGGTGGTGAAAGCCGGCGATATCGTCAAAGTGAAGGTGATGGAAGTCGATCTGCAGCGTAAGCGTATCGCGCTGACCATGCGTCTGGATGAGCAGCCGGGTGAGAGCAACGCGCGCAGCGGCGGCAACCGTGGCGCAGGCAAAGAGGCCGCGCGGCCAGCCGCCGGTGCCAAAGGCCGCGGCAAACCTGCCAGCGCCAGCGTCGGTAACAGTGCGATGGGCGATGCGCTGGCGGCCGCGTTTGGGAAGAAACGCTAAGCAGCGCACGAGTACAGGAGGTTGATAAATTGTCCTGGCGGACTACGCTGAAAAAACCGTGTGAAAAAATGGCCTTCCGCGTAATCCGGCGATCCGATGGACATTATCAACTTCCTGCTCGATGAGATTTATGAAGGTAGCTTCCCCGTCGCGGCGCGCGAGCGCCTGCTTTCGCACATCCGCGCGGCGCGCGACACGGTAAAGCTGCCGCGTAAAGCGCACTGGGATGAAAAAGACGTGGTGCTGATCAGTTACGCCGACCAGTTCCGCGAACCCGAGCAGCCCACGCTCGCCAGCTTTACGCGCTTTTATCAGCAGCATCTGCAGTCCACCTTCAGCCTGGTGCATCTGCTGCCATTTTTCCCCTACTCGTCCGACGATGGCTTCTCGGTTATCGATTACCACAAAGTGAACCCGATCTGCGGTGACTGGCAGCACATTACGGCGCTGCACAGCGAAACCCGGCTGATGTTCGATTTCGTCTGTAACCACATGTCGGCGCACAGCGCGTGGTTTCGCCACTTTCTGGCGCAGGATGCCGGCTGGGACGACTTCTTTATCAGCATGCCGCCTGCCACCGATCTCAGTGCCGTGACGCGCCCGCGCACCTCACCGCTGCTGACGCCGTTTACCCTCGCTAACGGCGACACGCGCTTTATCTGGACCACCTTCAGCGCCGACCAAATCGATCTCAACTTCGCCAATCCGCAGGTGCTGATCCGCATGGTGGGCGTGCTGCTGGATTATCTCAACAAAGGCGCGGATTACGTGCGGCTGGACGCGGTGGGCTACATGTGGAAAACGCCGGGCACACGCTGTATCCATCTGACCAAAACCCATCAGCTGGTGAAGCTGTTTCGCGCCATCGCCAACGAAGTCGCGCCAGGTACGGTGATCGTGACCGAAACCAACGTGCCGCATCAGGATAACATCAGCTATTTCGGCAACGGCCACGACGAAGCGCAGATGGTCTACCAGTTTTCGCTGCCGCCGCTGGTGCTGCACGCCATTCACTCCGGCTCGGCGCGCGCGCTGCGCCAGTGGGCCAGCACGCTTGAGCCCGGGAATGGCGGCACCACCTTCTTTAATTTTCTCGCCTCGCACGACGGCATTGGCCTCAATCCGGCACGCGGCATTTTGTCGGAAGTGGAGATTGTGGCGCTGGTGCGTGAACTGGCGCTGGAGGGCGCGCTGGTGTCCTATAAAAACAACCCGGACGGCAGCACCAGCCCGTATGAAATCAACGTAACGTATCTGGATGCGCTCAATCACCAGACCGACGATGACGACACGCGCCTGCGTCGCTTCCTGCTGGCGCACGCGATTCTGCTGGCCTTTCCCGGCGTGCCCGCCATCTATATTCAAAGTATTCTCGGCTCGCGCAATGACAACGAGGGCGTGCGCGCTGCCGGACACAACCGCGCCATCAACCGTGAGAAGTACAGCCTGCGCGATATCGAACAGCAAATCAGCGGCGGCAACCCGCTGCGTCAGCAGGTGTTTGAGCGGCTTAGCGCGCTGATTCAGCTGCGCACCCGGCAGCCGGCGTTCCATCCGGACAATCGGATGACGCTACTGGAGAGCGACAACGCGGTGCTGCTGCTGCGCCGTCACGCGGCGGACAGCGACGAAGGGTTACTGTGCGTGTTCAATCTCAGCAGCCGCGAAATCAGCACCACGCTGCCGCAGGCGCGCCCTTTTCAGGATGTGATCAGCGGGCAGCGCGTGGATGGCAGCCAGCCGCTGGTGCTGGCCGCCTGGCAGTTTATGTGGCTGCGTGGATGAACTGCTGCACCTGCTGGCAGAACGCCTCCGGGTGCGAAATAAACGGCGCGTGCGCGGCCTTCGCGATGACAACCGACTGCGAATGCGGCCAGCGCGCATCCAGCTGCGGCGCAATGCGGCGCGGCACCAGGCCATCCAGCGCGCCATAGATACGCAGGAACGGCAGCGTCAGCCCATCCAGTGCGCTGCGCAAATCATCGTGGCGCAGAATGTTCAATCCCCCTTCCAGTACCGCTACCGACGGCATCGGCTGCGACAGCACTACCTCTTTCAGCTGGCGCGCATCCTGACGCGCATTTTCCGTCCCCATAGTTTGCAGCGCGAGAAAACGCTCCACGGTGCGCTGGAAATCGCTGCTCAATTGCTGCTGGAACGTCGCCAGCGTCTCAGGCTGGATGCCCGGCCATTCATCCCGGGCGGTAAAGCACGGCGACGACGCCACGCTAATCAATGCCGCCACGCGATCGGACTGGCTCAGCGCCAGCTGGCTGGCCACTAAGCCGCCCAGCGACCAGCCGAGCAGCACGGCGCGCGCTGGCAACTGCGGTAATAGCTGCTGCGCCATCTGCGCCAGGCTCAGCGGCCCAAATCCCTGGCTGCGGCCAAATCCCGGCAGGTCCACCAGGTGCAGACGAAAATGCGGGCTGAGTCGCGGAACAATGTGTTGCCACACTTCGGCGTTCAATCCCCAGCCGTGCAGCAGCACAAGATCGCGATCGCCTGTGCCTGTGGTGTGCCAGTAAAGCGAACTCATCGGTTACACTCCCGAAAAGTGAAAAGGAGGTCGCTATGCTAGCAATCCCGGCCCTGTGTTGGCTATGCCGTCTGCCGCTGCGTATCGCCCGGCACGGCCTGTGCAGCGTATGCCTGCGTCAGCTACCGGCACTGCCGGCGCTCTGTCCCTGCTGCGGACTGCCGGCCAGCGGCGATCAGCCGTGCGGACGCTGTCTGCGCCGGCCGCCGCCGTGGCACGCTCTCACTTGCGTGAGTGATTATGTGCCGCCGCTGAGCGAATGGGTGCAGCAGCTCAAATTCTCGCGCGCAACCGCACTCAGGGTGATGCTGGCGCGGCTGCTTTTGTTAAAATTATTAACAAAGCGCCGCCAGCAGCCGTTGCCGCGTATCGATTTGGTGCTGAGCGTGCCGCTGCATCGCCGCCGCGCGTGGCAGCGCGGTTATAATCAGGCCGCGCTGCTGGCTAAACCGCTGGCGCGCTGGCTCGGCTGTGAATACCGCGAAGGGCTGCGCCGGGTGCGTCACGGTGCGGTGCAGCATGCGCTCAGCGCCCGCGCCCGGAAAAGCAACCTGCGTGGCGCGTTTCGCCTTGAAATGGCGGTGCGCGGACGCCACATCCTGCTTATCGATGATGTGGTGACCACCGGCAGCACGGTGGGGGAAATCAGCCGCTTATTACTGGCGCAGGGCGCGGCCAGCGTACACATAGGATGCCTGTGCCGTACCTTGTAGAGCGTCGGCGTTGGGCGTATTATAACCAGGTATTTTAGTCAACTATTGAGCAATCGCCATGATCCGTATTACTGATACTGCGCAAGAGCACTTCGCAAAACTGCTGTCAAAACAGGAAGATGGCACCCAGATTCGCGTATTCGTTATTAACCCGGGTACGCCAACCGCCGAGTGCGGCGTCTCCTACTGCCCGCCGGACGCGGTCGAAGCCACCGATACCGAACTGAAGTTCGACAAGCTGTCTGCGTATGTCGATGAGCTGAGCGCGCCGTACCTCGAAGATGCGGAGATCGACTTCGTGACTGATAACCTCGGTTCACAGCTGACGCTGAAAGCGCCGAACGCCAAGATGCGTAAAGTGTCGGACGATGCACCGATGGTTGAGCGCGTGGAGTATCTGCTGCAGGCGCAGATCAACCCGCAGCTGGCCAGCCACGGCGGGCGCGTCTCGCTGATGGAGATCACCGACGAGGGCTATGCCATTCTGCAGTTCGGCGGCGGCTGTAACGGTTGCTCGATGATTGACGTGACGCTGAAAGACGGCATCGAGAAAGAGCTGCTGGCCGCCTTCCCGGAACTGAAAGGCGTGCGCGATCTCACCGAGCATCAGCGCGGCGAGCACTCCTACTACTGATAGAAGATGCGGCAGCCACCCCGGCTGCCGCGTGTTTTACTGCTTCTTACGCCCTTCATTGACGATCGCCAGCAGCCGCTGCACTTTCCGGTAACTAAACAACTTCTCCAATGGTACGCGCAGTTTGCGCCGCCAGTTGGGGTATTCGGCTACCGTGCCCGGCACGTTGACCGGCGTCTCCATTCCCAGCCAGTCCTCCGGCTGCAGCCCCAGCAGGGCGCTGTCGGTAAATGCCAGAAAGCGGTGCACGCCCTGATTCAGCGCGGGCGTCAGCCGCTGACCCGCACTGTTTTTGCTGCGTGCGTCAATCGCCTGCGCCTCGCTCATCGCCTTCAGCAGCGCTTTTCTCTGCCCATCGCGTTCGGCGATGGCCGCGTTCAGCATGCTGCGTCTGGCGAACAATCCCAGCTGATTGCGCAATTGCAGATCGGCGGCATGCCAGAATCCGCTCAGCGTCGGTAAATCATGGGTACTGGCACTGGCAATCGACTGGCGCGGATAGGCTGCCGGTGGCCGGAACTGCCCCTCCTCCCCGCATTCGAACATCAGCACCTTCCACGAAAAAATGCCGCGGTCGCGCAGCAGGCTGACGATCTCCTGCGGTACGGTACCGAGATCTTCACCGATCACCATACATCGCTGGCGCTGACTCTCCAGCGCAAGGATCGCCAGCAGGTCGTGCACCGGATAGGCAACATACGCGCCTTTGTCGGCACCTTCGCCATAGGGAATCCACCACAAACGCAGTAGCGCCATAACGTGATCGATGCGCAGCGCCCCGCAATCGCGCATATTGGCGCGCAGCAGATCGATAAACGGCTGATAGCCCCGCGCGCGCAGCACATGTGGATCGAGCGGCGGCAGCGCCCAGTTCTGCCCGAGCGGGCCAAGCGGATCCGGCGGTGCCCCCACCGATGCGCCCAGCTTATACAGCTGCGGATCCTGCCAGGTTTCCGCGCTGTGCTGTGCCACGCCAACCGCCAAATCGCGATATAAACCGACCGCCATCCCCAGCTGCTGGCTACGCTGCCAGCAGGCGGCAAACTGCTGCTGCGCCAGCCACTGCAGCCAGCTCCAGAACAGGATGTCGTCCTCATGCTGCGCGCACCACTGCTGCACCTCCGGCTGCTGCGCCTGCTGCCAGCCTGACGGCCACTTTTCCCAGCCCCACTCATCGGGATGCTGCTGGCTGCGCGCCGCTACGATGGCGTCAAACGCCGCCTGATAGCGCAGCGCATCGCCGCCTTCAGCCAGAAACTGCTGAAACGCCGGCTGCCGGGTCAGCTGCGGCTGTGCGTGCTGCCAGACAAAACGCAGCGCAGTCAGCTTGAGCGTCGTCACCGCGCGATAATCGACAAACGCTGCGCTGCGCGCCTGTTTTAGCGCTTTGCGCGTTGGCGCGCTGTGCCACCAGCGCTGGGCGGCGTCACTGTGGGTGAATTCGTCGATTTGATTGATGTCGATGTACAGCACGTTGAGCCAGCGGCGCGAACTCGGGCTGTACGGGCTGACGTGCTCCGGCTGCGCCGGATAGAGCGCATGCAGCGGGTTGAGACCGATGAAATCGCCGCCGTGAGCGGCGACCTGCTCCAGCATCTGCATCAGATCGCCAAAGTCGCCGATGCCCCAGTTACGCGCCGAGCGCAGCGTGTAGAGCTGCACCAGCGCGCCCCAGCGCTTCTCCCCCTGCGCCAGCGCTGGCGGCAGATAACAGCGCGCCGGTGCGATGATAATGCGCGTCTGCCACTGCTGGCGTGAAGTGCTCAGCGTGAGCTGATGGTAGCCCTCGGGCAGATTCTGCCGGCAGCGCCAGGCTTTCTCCCGCGCTCAGCGTGCCGTCGTAGTGCTGCCCCTGCTCGCTCACCAGCTGCCAGCGGTAGTCGTCGCTGCCCTGCGGCGTCAGTTCAGGCTGCCCGGGCGGCGTGAACACCAGCACCGACGGCAGCGGTGGCGCGTTGCCCGTCGGGGCGTCCATCAGCGCCAGCAGCGCGCGTTTGGTGTCGTCGCTGATGGTCTGTGACTCACCTTTATTGTTGATAAAACTCAGTGCGATACCGGCATCCCGTGCAGCCTGATCCAGTTTCTTCATGGCCATGTTGTCTCCTTCGTTGCCGTGCGCACATTACGCATGCAGCGTCATTTTCCGGCGGCTCAGCGCGCCGCCTGCCAGATACGCTGTTGATAATCGCGAATCGAACGATCGGCACTGAAGCGGCCGGTATGCGCCGTGTTGAGAATCGCCGCTTTGGTCCACGCTTCCGGATCGCGCCACAGCGCTTCGACGCGCTGCTGTGCCGCGATGTAAGCGGCGAAATCGGCCAGTACCAGCCACGGATCGCCCTGTTTGCTCAGGCTCTCCAGCAGCGGCGCAAATACCTGCCGGTCGCCGTCGCTGAATTTGCCCTTTTCCAGCTCCTTCAGCAAACCGTCGAGATAGCGATCGTGCTTACGCAGTTTCTTCGGACTGTAACCGTCGGCCTTCAGTGCTTTCACCTCATCCACCGTGTTGCCAAAGATAAAGATATTTTTCTCACCGACTGCCTCGGCAATCTCCACGTTAGCCCCGTCCAGCGTGCCAATCGTCAGCGCGCCGTTGAGCGCCAGCTTCATGTTGCCGGTACCGGAGGCTTCGTAACCGGCCGTGGAGATCTGCTCCGAGAGATCGGCTGCCGGAATCATCAGCTCGGCGGCGGTAATCCGGTAATCCGGCACAAACACCACCTTCAGGCGATCGCCCACCAGCGGGTCGTTGTTGATCACCTCCGCGACTTTATTGATGGCACAGATAATGTTTTTTGCCAGCAAATAGCCGGGCGCCGCCTTGGCGCCAAACAGAAAGACGCGCGGCACGAAGTCGGGATTGTCCGGGTTATCGCGCAGCTGGCGATAGCAGTGCAGGATGTGCAGCAGACTGAGATGCTGGCGTTTGTATTCGTGCAGGCGCTTGATCTGCACATCAAATAGCGCGTCCGGATTGATATCGATGCCGGTCACGCGTTTGATGTACACCGTCAGCCGCAGTTTGTTTTGCTGCTTGATGGTGCGGAACTGCTGGCGAAAGCTTTTCTTCTTCGCCAGCGGCGCCAGCCATTCCAGCGCGTCGAGATCGTTGGCCCACTCCACCTGCAGGCTGTCGTCAATCAGTGCGGACAGCAGGGGGTTGCACTGCTTCAGCCAGCGGCGCGGCGTAATGCCGTTGGTGACGTTATGAAACTTGTGTGGCCACAGCTGGTGATATTCCGGGAACAGATCGTTAACCACCAGCTGCGAGTGCAGCGCTGCCACACCGTTGACGGCGAAACAGCTCACCACGCACAGATTGGCCATGCGCACTTCGCCTTCGCTCACCACCGCCAGCTTGTGCCAGAGGGCACTGTCGTTCGGCCAGCGCTGTTTGACCTGCTGCTTCAGCTGGCGATTGATCTGTTTGATGATTTGCAGATGGCGCGGCAGCAGTTCGCGCAGCAGGCTCGCCGGCCAGCGCTCCAGCGCCTCCGGCATCAGCGTATGGTTGGTATACGCAAAGGTGCGGCTGGTAATGTGCCAGGCGTCGTCCCAGCTCAGGCCATGCTCATCCAGCAGCAGACGCAGCAGCTCCGGAATAGCGATGGTGGGATGGGTATCGTTGAGCTGAATCACTTCGAAATCCGGCAGCGTATGCAGCGCACGGCCCGCCAGCCGGTGACGACGCAGTATGTCGCTCACCGCGCAGGCGCACTGGAAATACTGCTGCATCAGCCGGAGACGTTTACCTGGCGCATGGTTGTCATTGGGATAGAGCACTTTGGTCAGCTTGTCGGCTTCAATGCCCGGCTGCTCCGCCTGCAGGAATTTCCCGGCGTTAAACAGCGTCAGGTCAAACGGCTGCGCACTGGTGGCTTGCCACAGGCGCAGCGGCAGCGTGATGTCGTTGCGATAGCCGATTACCGGCAGATCCCAGGCCTGGCCGATCAGCTGCTGTGCCGGACGCCACTCGACGCTGCCGTCGTCGCGCTTTTTGACCTTACCGCCCAGCCCCACCGGCACATCCAGCGCCGCGTTGTGGCGGAACCACGGATAGCGATCGCGCTGCCAGTCATCCGGCGCTTCGTGCTGCTGTCCGGCCACGAACGACTGACGAAACAGGCCGTACTGATAGTTGAGGCCGTGCCCCATCGCCGGCTGGCCGACCGTCGCCATCGCATCCATGTAGCAGGCCGCGAGCCGTCCCAGTCCGCCGTTGCCCAGCGCCGGATCGACCTCCTCCTCCAGCAGTTCATTCAGCTCAACCTCGTGCTCTGCCAGCGCGGCAGCCACCTCGTTATACCAGCCGAGATTGAGCAGGTTATTGCCGGTCAGCCGGCCGGGCAGAAACTCCATCGAGAGATAATTAACGTGGCGCTGAGCGCTTTTCGGCGGCACGGGTGGCTGTGCGGCGAGCAGTTCCATCAGCGCCCGGCTGAGCGCCTGCCACCATTGATGCGGCGTCATCTGCCGGGCGGAAGTCAGTCCGAGCTGCTGCCACTGGCGGGTCAGCGCGGCGTCAAAGCGGGTTTTATTGAATTTTAGCGGCGACATAGTGCATCCCTTTGCATCCGAAACGGTAAACACGGGCAAGCGCAAATCTGAAAGAGTAAGTTAAGCCGGGGACGCTGAAAAAAGCGACAGGGAAATGAAGATGCAGTGAAAAAAGGCGTGCCGCTGCGGCCTGGTCGCCATCAATGGCGACCCTACAATAAGCGCGATGACCTGGTGCCTCACAGGGTGCGCATTGATGCGCACCTGGGAAATCAGCACAGCTCCAGATGCACTTCGTGCTGTTCAATCACCTTCAGTACGCTTAACGGCGGGGTTTGATCGGTATACAGGTAATCAATCAGGCTCATGTTGCCAAGGTTAACCATGGCGTTACGGCCAAACTTCGAGTGATCCACCACCAGCATCACGCAGCGCGAGTTCTCGATAATGGCGCGTTTGGTGCGCACTTCGTGATAGTCGAACTCCAGCAGCGAACCGTCCATATCAATACCGCTGATGCCGAGAATGCCGTAATCGAGCCGGAACTGAGAGATAAAATCGAGCGTGGCTTCCCCCATGATACCGCCGTCGCGCGTGCGCACTTCACCGCCGGCAATAATCACGCGGAAATCCGGCTTGCCCATCAGCAAAATCGCCACGTTGAGGTTGTTGGTGACGATACGCAGATTGTTGTGGTTGAGCAGCGCATGCGCCACCGCTTCCGGCGTGGTGCCGATATCAATAAACAGCGTTGCGCCGTCCGGGATCTGGCTCGCCACGCGCTCGGCGATGCGTGCCTTTTCCGCCGACCACATCATTTTGCGATCCTGCCACGCGGTGTTTTCCGAGCTGGAAGGCAGCGCTGCGCCGCCGTGATGACGCTGAATTTTGTTTTGATCGGCCAGATCGTTCAGATCGCGCCGGATAGTCTGCGGGCTGACCTCAAAGTGATCCACCAGCTCTTCCGTACTGACATACCCCTGACGCCGGACCAGATCGATAATGGCGTCATGACGTTGCGTCTGCTTCACATCTCTCTCCTCGGCTCAAGGCCGTGTTCTTTTTATCCTGCTGCTAGCGACGTGCGCGTTTGCGCGTATCAACGAACGCCATTGCCAGCCCCACCAGCAAACCGGTGACGTGCGCAGCGTTCGCGATCGACAGGCCAAAGGCGCCGTACCAGCCAATCACCAGCCATACAATAGCGAAGCCAATCAGGCCGCGCTCGAGATAAATGCCACTTTCGGGATCGCGCTCGCCGCGCAGCCAGCAGTAGCCCATCAGCGCATAGACCACGCCGGACAGCCCGCCAAACAGCACGCCGCTGAATTTCGCCTGCATCCAGCCGCTCAGCAGCGCTGAAATCAGCATGATAACGAACAGCTTGCCGCTGCCGAGACGCTTCTCTACCGCACCGCCGAGATACCACCACCACATCAGGTTGAACAGAATGTGCAGCAGCGAGAAGTGCAGCAGCGCGTGGCTGAACCAGCGCCACACCTGAAAATACTGGGAGGAATCCGCCGGCCAGGCCAGCCAGCCGAGTACCACATCGTCGCCGACAATCTGCATCAGGATAAACACCGCCACGCAGGCGATCATGATGGTCAGTGTGAGCGGACCTGCGCGTTCGCGAATGTTTGCCCAGATATTGCCACGCTCATAACGCAGACCGCTGTCGGTGGTACCGCTGTGCCAGCTCGCCGCCTGATAGCGTGGATGGTTGGGATCGCGCACGAACTGCGCGAGTTCGTTTTCGACCATCTCCAGCTTGCTGTCGTCATCCAGCACAATGACACAGTGACTTTCGCGCTCAATGCGCAGCGTGACGCCACGCGTCGCCATGTAATCCACAAACGCCTGCGCCATGCGCGGCTGGTTAAACTGGGTGATGCGCATCATGCGGTGCTCTCCTTCCTTTAATCGGTCAATCAGAGGCTGCCGGTGGCGACCTGCGTCGGAAACGCCGCGCGCCAGGCATCAAAACCGCCGTCGATGCTGTAGACGTCGCTAAAGCCCTGGCTTAACAGGAACTGCGCCGCGCCTTTACTGCTGTTACCGTGATAGCACATCACCAGCACCGGCTGGTCGTGCCGGGCGCCGGCGATAAACGTCGCCAGGTTGTCATTGGTCAGATGTTGGGCACCGGTGGCATGGCCCATGGCGAAGCTTTGCGGATCGCGGATATCTACCAGTTGCGCTCCCTGTGCCAGATGCTCGTTAGCCTGCAGGACGTTAATACACTCGAAGGTTTCCATGGGTCTCTCATTACCTCGTCATCAATTGGCGTTAGTTTACCCTGATAAGCCGCCGCCATAACCTGACAAATCCTGTGGATATGTGATTTTTTTCCTGCCGAAATGTTAGCTATATCACGCAAGAATGTTTTTATTGAGTTAAGCGCTGGCGTCAATGTTGGTTTCCGATTATTATTACGCTCGAAAACGAACATTTTAGAACTATTCCGAACATCGGAGGAGATGACGTGGAAACCAAAGACCTGATCGTGATCGGCGGCGGCATCAACGGTGCCGGCATTGCAGTGGATGCTGCAGGACGCGGCCTGTCAGTGCTAATGCTGGAGGCGCGGGATTTGGCCTGTGCAACCTCCTCTGCCAGTTCCAAGCTGATTCACGGTGGCCTGCGCTATCTGGAACATTACGAATTCCGTTTGGTGGGCGAAGCGCTGGCCGAACGTGAAGTGCTGCTGAAAATGGCGCCGCACATCGCCTTCCCGATGCGTTTCCGTCTGCCACACCGCCCGCATCTGCGTCCGGCGTGGATGATCCGCATGGGCCTGTTTATGTACGATCGCCTCGGTAAGCGCACTACGCTGCCAGGCAGTAAAGGTCTGCGTTTTGGCGCGGAATCGGCCCTGAAGCCTGAAATTACGCGCGGTTTCGAATATTCCGACTGCTGGGTAGACGATGCGCGCATGGTGGTGCTTAACGCGCAGGAAGTGGTGAAACAGGGCGGCGAAGTACGCACCCGCACCCGCGTTACCCGCGCCTGGCGTGAAGCCGGCCTGTGGATGGTGGAAGCGGAAGACGTCGATACCGGCAAAACCTACACCTGGCGCGCCAAAGGGCTGGTTAACGCCGCCGGTCCGTGGGTGAAACAGTTCTTTGACGATGGCCTGAAGCTGAAATCGCCGTACGGTATTCGCCTGATCAAAGGCAGCCATATCGTGGTGCCGCGCGTGCACACCGAAAAGCAGGCTTACATTCTGCAGAACGAAGATAACCGTATCGTGTTTGTGATTCCGTGGATGGATGAGTTTTCAATCATCGGTACCACCGACGTCGAATACCAAGGCGATCCGAAAAATGTCAAAATCGATGACAATGAAATCAGCTACCTGCTGAAGGTGTATAACGCGCACTTTAAAAAGCAACTGACCAGTGACGACATCGTCTGGACCTACTCCGGCGTGCGTCCGCTGTGCGATGATGAATCCGATTCACCGCAGGCGATCACCCGTGATTACACGCTGGACGTGCACGACGACAATGGCCAGGCACCGCTGCTTTCCGTGTTCGGCGGCAAGCTGACCACCTATCGCAAGCTGGCGGAGCATGCGCTGGAGAAACTGGCGAAATACTACCCTGATGCCGGTCCGGCGTGGACCAAAAACGCCGTGCTGCCAGGCGGTGATTTCTCCGGTACGCGTGAAGATTACGCTGCCAGCCTGCGCCGTCGCTATCCGTTCATCAGCGAAGGCATGGCGCGTCACTTTGCCCGCACCTACGGCAGCCGTACTGAAGTGCTGCTGGAAGGCGCGAAGAGCCGTGAAGATCTGGGTGAAAACTTTGGCCACGAATTCTATGAAGCCGAACTGCGTTACCTGGTGAAACACGAGTGGGTGCGCGAGCTGGACGACGCCATCTGGCGCCGTACCAAGCAGGGTATGTGGCTGAGCGAAGCCGAACAGGCGCGCATCCGCGACTGGCTGGCGGAAAACGGCCAGAAACCGGCGCTGTCGCTGGCTTCGTAATCGCCTTAAGCATTGTCCTCAACCCCGCCACCGCGCGGGGTTTTTATTTTTTCTCTTTTTGTGTCGGCGAGAGGTTATTCACACAAGGCACTGCACCAGATCAATTCTAACCGCTCCGCTTACTGACTAAATAATCCGCGACTGGATTAACGGACTCGTCAGTGACAGGGAGTATCACGCATGGATTTAGCCACTTTTCCGCTCAATATCTTCACCACACAGCGCATGTTTAATGACTATGGCGCTGACGATATGCGCTACGGCGATATCTGTGAACGCCGGATGAAAAACGAATTCGGCCTCACCCACATTTCCAATGTGATCGACCCGTGGAACATGACGCGGCTGCATCCCTTCCATAATCCCCAGTCGCGCTTTGCTGGTGCTTATGCGAAACCTGGCGAAAAGCTTTCACCGCTGGAGTGCGCCAGGCTGCTGTTTGCTGAGATGCAAACCACGTCATTACCTTTCGCGCTTGTTGGCCCGCAACGTTTCCTGATAAATAAGATGCTGGAGCATTTTATGCGCTCCAGCGGCCTGCCGTTTCGGGATTTGTCGCTGGATATGGCATATCGGGACAAAATTATGAACGACAGAAGCATAAACAGCACACACAAAGCCATAATCGACACCCTCAATGTTAATATTGATTTTGGTATCAAAGGCCTGCCATTGAAAAATATAGGTGATATTAATTCTGCCATTAATAACTCAATCCTGCCTAAGTTCGATTCATTAATCATGGATAAAATAAATGGTTTAGGCATTACTGTTCATGATGTTTATGCTACCAAAATTGACATATTGAGTCTTGACGTTAATGGTGCGCGCTGGAGGGCAAAAATGCGCTTCAGCGGACAGGATCATTTCGGTCTGGATACGCATGATATTCACAAGCATAAATTCAGACAGTTTCAGTTTTTTAAGATATGGTTCACCTTACAACGTTATGATAAATTTGGCTTTCGTCCTTTTCTGACGAACATGGATGCTGTGATAGATATTGAAGGCGGCCGTTAATGAACAGGAAGACATGGGCAGGATTAATTCTGCTTGTTGCATTAGCCAGTGGCATATATTGCTACCTGAACTTCAGGGAAGTTAACGTCATTGACGTTCACCAGGATTACTATTCTGCATCAATTATCGTCGATCACCTGCCTTACTCTGACGATAAAAAAATAAGGTGGTGGTTGAGTCACCAGCAGCAAATAACATTAAAATACAATATTAAAGCCTTTAATCAAAATGGCCCCATCACCTACTATTTTTATGCATCAGGTGTAGGATATCAGCCATTGGAAAAAGAAGACCGTATTTGTTTTAAGCAAATGCAGCCTCCTGCTAATTGTCTGGATAAAAATTTACTGATGAAAATTCAGCGGACGCAGGATGGTGGCGTGATGTTCTCACTGGATTCAGGAGATTACACAGTGAATAAAGAAAATGAAATGAGTCGATTGCAGAAGAGCAATTGATACATAGCGCGATAAATCGCGCCGCTACAGTGTGTGCGGTCGATAATGACGAAAGTCACTGCCGAATTTACCGTAGCGGCGCAATTCATTGCGCTAATTAACACGCAAACTTACAGCCCGGCATTGTCACGAATATATTTACGGGCTTTCACTGCATATTCGAATGGGTTAGCGATGGCCGGATCCTGCTCCGCTTCGACGACCATCCAGCCTTTGTAGCCGTAATCATCGAGGATTTTGAATACCGGTTTGAAATCGATCACGCCATCGCCTGGTACGGTGAAGGTGCCTTTCTTCACTCCGTCGAGGAACGACAGCGAGTTTGCGCGCACCTCTGCCACCACGCTGTCACGCACATCCTTCAGATGCACGTGGAAAATACGCGGCAGATGCTGGGTCAGCACATCCAGCATCACCTGCTGTGATCCTTCGGAGTAGTAAATGTGGCCGGTGTCGTACAGCAGACCGACGTTATCGTTGGTCATTGCCATAAAACGGTCGATCTCGGCTGGCGTCTGAATGCCGGTGCCCATGTGATGATGCAGCGTCACGCGCATCCCTTTCTGCGCTGCGATCGCCGCCAGTTCGTTGTAACCTTCTGCCGTCAGGCGCCACTCTTCGTCCGTGAAAACCGGCTTCTGCTCCAGCACCGGCAGCGACGTGCCCTGAATGCTTTTGCTCTGTTCCGAGCAGCCAATCACGCGCGCGCCCATGGCGTGCAGGAAATTCATGTGATTGATGAACTGATCGATGGTTTTCGCTTTGTCACCGTTGGCAAAAAAGGTACTAAACCAGGCGTTACAAATCTGCATACCGCGGATATCCAGCATCGGCTTCAGCACCGCCGGATCGCGCGGATACTTGCTGCCCACTTCGCTACCGGTGAAACCCGCCAGCGCCATCTCGCTGACCGTTTGCTGGAAAGTATTTTCGCTGCCGAGTTCCGGCATGTCGTCGTTGGTCCAGCCAATCGGCGCAATCGCCAGTTTGACGTTCTCTTGGTTCATTTTCAGCTCCCTGATACAGAGAGGCAGCGGTAATCCGCTGCCGTGGATAGGTTTAGCGCACGCGCCTGATTATTTCTGGTAAAACGCCGGACGCGGCGGCATGGCAACGGGCTCAATCGCGCCGCTTGTTTGCGCCTTCAGGCAGGCATCGGCAGCCACCGAGGCGGCAAAGCCATCCCAGGCGGAAGGCCCGCTCAGCTGGCCTGCTTTCACATCATTGATAAACGCCTGCAGCTCAACGTCGTAGGCGTCGATAAAGCGATCTTTCCAGTCGGTCAGCAGCGCGTTGCCAAGGCGGGCATCTTTGCGCATCTGAATGGCCGATGGCTCCGGCAGTCTGGCGATGCCCTCTTCGCCCACCACTTCACACTGAATGTCATAGCCGTACGCGCAGTTCACAAAGATCTCCACATCGATGCGGATGCCCTTCTGCGTTTCAAACAGCACGATCTGCGGATCTTTCAGCTTCGCGTGTGACTTTGAGGTCGTGCGCGGGAACACCACCTGCACGCTCTTGTAATCGTCCTCGGTCAGCCAGCGCAGGACATCCAGCTCGTGAATCAGGGTGTTGGTGATGGCCATGTCGGTGGTGTAATTCTCGCCGACGCTCTGATTACGGTGCGCGCAGTGCAGCATCAGCGGCTCGCCGATGTCACCGTCGGTGATCACCTTTTTCAGCGCGCGATAGCCGGCATCATACGGGCGCATAAACCCTACCTGCACCAGACGTTTGCCGTGCGCGATCTCGGCGTCGACAATGCGACGGCAGCCCTCCGCGCTCAGCGCCAGCGGCTTCTCGCAGAACACCGGTTTCCCGGCGGCAATCGCGGCCAGCGTGAACTCTTCATGCGTCGGGTCCCACGAGGTCACCAGCACGGCATCCACTTCCGGCGAGTTAATCACCTGATGACCATCCTGATACACTTCGGCCTGGATATTCAGCCGCTGCAGCGCCGCGCGTGCACCTTCCACATTGATGTCTGAAACCGCCACCACTTTTGCGCCCTGCAGCACGTTGTTGCAGCGACGAATATGTTCCTGACCAATTGCGCCGGTACCGATTACACCGAGTTTGAGCGTCATAATTACACCTGTAGAGTCGGATAAGTAGGGTAAAACGGCCGGGCAGCGCCGGCCTGAAAAGGGTTAGTACTTACGCGCCTGTTGAATATGCTGATTGAGCTTGTCGGCCACCTGCTGCGTCCGCTCTGAGGTGGAAGCCTGCGCCACGCCGACGTGCCACCAGCTGAAGTATTTGTGCACCATGGTTTTTGGCAGCACTTTGATGTCAATCAGGGTCGAAACCGTCTGCTGCTGCGCATCTTCCAGCGCCGCCTTCAGCTGCTCCAGCGTGGTGACACGGTAGGTTTTACAGCCGTAGCCGGCGGCTATCGCCGCGAAATCAACCGGCACGAAGCCGCCATCCAGCTTGCCGCCCTGCGGATTACGGAAGCGGAACTCGGTGTTGAAACTGTCCATGCCGTGTTCCATCTGCAGGTTGTTGATGCAGCCATTGGTCATGTTATCCAGCAGGATGACGTTGATTTTCGCCCCTTCCTGAATCGAGGTGACCAGCTCGGAGTGCAGCATCATGAACGAGCCGTCACCCACCATGGCGTAGACTTCGCGCTGCGGCTGTGCCAGCTTCACGCCCAGCGCGGCATTCACTTCGTAACCCATGCACGAGTAGCCGTACTCAACGTGATACGCGTTGTAATCTTTGGTGCGCCATACGCGCTGCAGGTCACCCGGCAGACTGCCGGCGGCGGCGACAATAACCGCATCCTTTGGCAGCTGTTCGTTTAAGGTGCCCAGCACGCTGCTCTGCGTCAGCACCGACTTTGTCAAACGCTCAAACTCGGCGAACAGCGCGGTGCGATCGATGTGGTCAGCGATTTCCGGAATAAAGTCGTCGGTGTTGAAAGTGGCGGCGTACACGCGCTGCGTCTCTTTCAGCAGCTTGCTCTGCGCCTGTTCAATCTGACCACCCCAGTGATTCTCAAAGCCGTTCAGTCCGGCTTCCAGCGCGGTTAATCCTTCGCGTGCATCCGCCAGCAGCTGCACGCCATCCAGCTTGTAGCTGTCGAAGTTGTTGACGTTAATGTTGAGGTAGCTGATTTCCGGATGCTGGAAGATCCATTTTGAAGCCGTAGTGAAATCGGTATAGCGCGTACCAATACCGATCACTAGATCGGCCTCTTTAGCCAGCAGGTTCGCCGCCAGACAGCCGGTTTCACCCACGCCGCCCACGTTCAGCGGATGGTCGGAAACGATGGTGCCTTTGCCGGCCTGCGTTTCGGCAAATGGAATATTGAAACGCTCGGCAAAGCTCAGCAGCGCCTGACCGGCATCGGAGTATTTCACGCCGCCACCCACTACAATCAGCGGCTTGTGCTTACGCGCAATCAATGCCAGCGCCGCGTCCAGCTGGGCCGCCGTCGGCAGACGCCGGTCAAGCAAATGCACGCGTTTCTGGAAGAAGTATTCCGGGAAATCCCAGGCTTCGCCCTGCACATCCTGCGGCAGCGCCAGCGTTACCGCCCCGGTTTCCGCCGGATCGGTCAGCACGCGCAGCGCATTGATACAGGCGGTCATCAGCTGTTCCGGACGGCTCACGCGGTCCCAGTATTTACTCACTGCGCGGAAGGCATCGTTGGTGCTGATGCTGAGATCGTGACTCTGCTCGATCTGCTGCAGCACCGGGTCCGGCTGGCGCGTGGCGAACACATCGCCCGGCAGCAGCAGCAGTGGAATCCGGTTGGCTGTTGCCGTGGCTGCCGCGGTAATCATGTTGGCGGCACCCGGTCCGACGGAAGAGGTACAGGCAATGATTTGACGGCGCAGCGACTGCCGGGCAAAACCGATGGCAGCGTGCGCCATACCCTGCTCGTTACGGCCCTGATACACCTGTAAATCGCCGCTGTCCTGCTCCAGCGCCTGGCCGAGGCCGAGCACATTGCCGTGGCCGAAAATAGCAAAGATGCCGTGCACGAATTTGGTTTCAACGCCGTCAACGTTCAGGTACTGGTTATCCAGAAATTTCACCAGCGCCTGTGCGGTAGTCAGTCTGATAGTGCCCATATGCTTCTTCCTTTACATGTGGTACCCGCTCAGGGGGTACGACGCAGTTCGGGTCGGCGGTGAAAACGCGCCCGACGCTAAGTGAAACGTGTGGCGATTATAAACAAATGTTTTTTCCATTAAACCTGATTACAGAAGAAACATTTCATTTTGCGATGAAGATCAAATTCGGCGCTGAAACGCGGGCGATGACGGGACGGGATGACAGCAAAGTGAAACAGCCTGCTGTGCCTCAGCCATCATAACGAAATTTCATTTCACGTCAGCAGCTTCCTCTCATCCGTCATCATTTCCTGCGAGCTGGCTCACAAGCCAGAGCAACCGCGAGACGGGCAAGCCGTAAAGGGCGGGAAAGGTAGCGACACAAGAGTTTTACCTGGCTCACAAAATCGCGATGGATGTTTCATTTCATATTGTTTTTGGAATTTTTATTCCTCATACTGCCCACATAGCCAGTCAGGCACCCTGAGACCCCGGAAGCATTGCGCTTGATAGTGGGCGGCAGCGCCCGCCGTGTCTGCTTATCACAGAAGGAAACCATCAGTATGAGTACACAACAGAAGCGGCTTGATGTGATTTGTATTGGACGCATCGCCGTCGATCTTTACGGCCAGCAAATTGGCTCGCGCCTGGAAGATATGAACAGCTTTAACAAATACCTCGGCGGCTCTTCCGGCAACGTAGCCTATGGCACCGCGATTCAGGGGCTGAAGTCGGCGATGCTGGCACGCGTCGGTGACGAACATAATGGCCGCTTCCTGCGTGAAGAGCTGCAGCGCGTGGGCTGCAATACTGACGGGCTGATCACCGATAAGCAGCGCCTGACCGGGCTGGTGATTCTCGGCATCAAAGACGAAGAGACCTTTCCGCTGATTTTCTATCGCGACAACTGTGCGGATATGGGGCTGGTTCCCGAGGACATTCGCGAAGAGTTCATTACCTCGTCCCGCGCCGTGGCGGTAACCGGCACCCACCTGTCGCATCCGGACACGCGGGCGGCGGTGCTGAAAGCGCTGGATATCGCCCGGCGCAACGGCCTGCGCACCGCGCTGGATATCGATTATCGCCCGGTGCTATGGGGTCTTACGTCACTGGGTGACGGTGAAACGCGTTTCATCGAATCCGGCCAGGTGACGCAGCAGCTGCAGGAAGTAGTGCACTATTTCGATCTGATCGTCGGAACGGAAGAAGAGTTCCATATCGCCGGTGGCAGTACCGATACGCTGACCGCGCTGAAAAATGTACGTAAGGCCAGCAGCGCCACGCTGGTCTGCAAACGCGGGCCGCTGGGTTGTGTGGTGTTTGAGGGCGAGATTCCCGATAGCTGGGAACAGACGCGCCTGCACAGCGGCGTGCGCGTTGAGGTGCTCAACGTGCTGGGCGCCGGCGATGCGTTTATGTCGGGCCTGCTGCGCGGCTGGCTCAACGATGAGAGCTGGGAGCAGGCGTGCCGCTACGCCAACGCCTGTGGCGCGCTGGTGGTATCCCGTCACGGCTGTGCGCCGGCGATGCCAACGAAAGAAGAGCTGGACGATTTCCTCAGCCGCGATAACGCGGTGAAACGCCCGGATCTGGACGCGCGCCTCAATCATCTGCATCGCGTTACCACGCGTAAGCAGCAGTGGCCGGAGCTGAATGTGTTCGCCTTTGACCACCGTAAACAGCTGGCCGATATGGCGCGCGAAGCGGGTGTCAGCGAGGAGCGCATTCCGCAACTGAAACTGCTGCTGCTGCAGGCGGCACAGGAGGCGGCTAACGAAGCCGGTCTCAATGAGAAGAGTGGCATCCTGGCGGATACCACGTACGGCCAGAAAGCGCTCAACGCCATCACCGGCAAGCACTGGTGGATTGGGCGGCCCATCGAGCTGCCGAGCTCACGACCACTGCGTCTTGAGCACGGCAATATTGGCTCTCAGCTGGTGGACTGGCCGGCCGAACACGTCGTCAAGTGCCTGGTGTTTTATCATCCCCATGACAGTGCTGAACTGCGTAAAGAGCAGGACGAGCTGGTTCTTGACGTGTGGCGCAGCTGTAACAAAAGCGGGCACGAGCTGCTGCTGGAAGTGATTCTGCCGGAGAGCAACCCGGACCGTAACGAGTCCTACTATTACGACATGCTGAGCCACTTCTATAGCCTGGGCGTGCAGCCGGACTGGTGGAAGCTACCACCGCTGACGGCGGAGAGCTGGCAGGCGATCGGCGAGCTGATTGAGCAGCAGGATCCGCACTGTCGCGGCATTCTGTTACTCGGCCTTGATGCGCCGGAAGAGAAGCTGAAAGCCGGCTTCGCCGCCGCCGCGCAGGCGACGTGGGTGAAAGGTTTTGCCGTGGGTCGCACCATTTTTGGCCAGCCGTCACGCCAGTGGCTGAACGGTGAGCTGGATGATAAGGGGCTGATTGAGACCGTGAAAGGCAATTATCTGCGCCTGATTGGCTACTGGCGCGCCGCGCGCGGCTGACGGATTTGAAGAGGATGTACTGAGAAGCGGCCTGACGGGCCGCTTTTTAGTGTGTTGCGAGCGGATGCCCTCACCCCCGCCCTCTCCCACCGGGAGAGGGAGCCGTTCAGGCAGGTCGTTAAGCATTGTGCCAGTCCTGTCAGACCGGTCAGACCGCTCCGGACTGTCCCCTCTCTCACTGAATGAAGAAGCAAAACCTTGCGACCTGTCTCATAAACCGCTCCGGACTGTTCCCTCTCCCGCCTGCGGGAGAGGGTTAGGGTGAGGGAGCCGTTCAGGCAGGTCGTTAAGCATTGTACCAGCCCTGTCAGACCGATCAGACCGCTCCGGACTGTCCCCTCTCCCGCCTGCGGGAGAGGGTTAGGGTGAGGGAAAGCCCTCAACCCCCTGAGTTTTGTGAGGCAATTCATAAACCGATGAAATAGCCTTCACGATAGCGTCAAACAAATGAAATTTTCCATCCATCTGGTACTATAGCGCTCATTATCCAGCCATATTTCCTTTTCTGACGGGCCGAAGTAATGACCAATAACCCAACGCAATTAACCTTGTTACAGGACGATATCCGTCGTCGCTACGAGACGCTGAGTAAACGCCTGAAGCAGGTGGCTCGTTATATCCTTGATAACAGCAACAGCATCGCGTTTGATACCGTCGCCTCTATCGCCCAGCAGGCGGATGTTCCGCCCTCCACGCTGATCCGCTTCGCCAACGCATTCGGCTTTAGCGGCTTCAACGAAATGAAACAGGTCTTTCGTCAGCACCTGATGGAAGAGACCGTGAACTATACCGAACGGGCGCGCCTGTTCCGCCAGACGGCCACCGACGACAGCGCCAGCTCACCGGAGAGCCCGGTGGAGATCCTCAACGTCTTTACTATGGTCAATAGCCAGGCGCTGCAGCAGCTGGCGATGCAGGTGAATCCCGACCAGCTGAATAAAGCGGTGAAAATGCTCAACGAGGCGGAGAACATCTACATCATCGGTCTGCGCCGCTCGTTCAGCGTGGCCTCGTATCTGGTGTATGCGCTGCGCCATCTGGAGCGTCGCGCTTTTCTGATTGATGGCCTGGGCGGCATGTTCACTGAACAGCTCAGCATGGTGAATCCGAAAGACGTGGTCATCGCTATCAGCTACTCGCCGTATGCGCGTGAAGCGGTGGAACTGGTGGAGCTGGGCGCTAAACGTGGCGCGCATCAGATCGCCATCACCGACAGCCAGGTGAGTCCGCTGGCGGCGTTCAGCGATGTCTGTTTTGTAGTGCGCGAAGCGCAGGTGGATGGCTTCCGCTCGCAGGTGGCCTCGCTGTGCCTGGCGCAAACCCTGGCGGTGTCGCTGGCACTGAATAACAGCAGCAGCGAATAAACCCCGGGTACCGAATGGAACAAAGGCAGCCATCTGGCTGCCTTTTTTATCTGTGCGCATCAGTGATTGCGTGCGCCGTTTAACCTGGTGCGCATTTCCGGCGACCGCGCGGAGACCCGATTAACGGCGTGGATACTGCTCGCTGTTCACCCAGGCGTGATCCTTCTCCCAGGTAAATTTCCACAGCCGCACCGGCCCGGCCATCACGTTCAGATAATAGTTATCGTAACCGGCCAGCGTCGCCACCGGATGATACCCGCGCGGCACCGTCACCACATCGCGGTTATACGGGGCCATACACTCGTCGAGCGAACGGTCGTCGGTATAGACGCGCTGCATGGCGAAACCGGGCTCGGGATCGAAACGGTGATAATAGGTCTCTTCCAGATAGGTTTCGTCCGGGCTGTCCTTCTCATCATGCTTGTGGCTGGGATACGAACTGGTCGCGCCCTCGTCGGTATACACCTCGACCACCAGCAGGCTGTCGGCCGGTTGATTATCCGGCAGAATGTTATGCACCAGGCGCTGGTTGCGCCCTTTGCCACGGTGCTCCACGCCAACATCCTGCGGTGCAATCAGCCGCGCCGGCAGGTTGCCACTGCCCGGCGCACTGCATACCGCCAGCTCCAGATCGCTGTCGGCAGTGACTTCAACCTCATCATGATGCGGCACGTAAACCGAGTAAGGCGGCGTGCGCTCAAACGGCGACAGGCGCTTACCGATGCCAGGGAATTCTGCGTCGCGGGTTTTCACCGACGCCAGACCGGCCACCAGCACCAGGCACAGCTCTCTCTCGCCGCTGCTTAACCGCAGCGTCTGGCCCTTTTTCAGCAGATAAGCGTCAAAGCCCACATATTCCCAGCCGGCGCTCTCGGGCGTCACGTGCTGGATACGCCCGTGGCTGTCCGGCTGCTGCACTTTTGAAATCAGTGACATCCTGTTTCTCCTGTTGCGCGACATTAACCCAGCGTTGGCATGCTGAATTCAGAAACGGTCTGCTGACCGCTCGGCCAGCGCACGGTTGCCGTTTTCATGCGGGTGTAGAAACGCACTCCGTCCGGACCGTGCACGTTGAGCGCACCAAACACCGAACGCTTCCAGCCGCCAAAGCTGTGGAACGCCATCGGCACGGGCACCGGCACATTGACGCCCACCATGCCCGCTTCCACGTTATGCACAAACTCACGGGCGGTGTGGCCGTTGCTGGTAAAGATGGCGCTGCCGTTACCAAATTCGTGGCTATTTACCAGCTGCAGCGCGCTGTCGAAGTCGCTGGCGCGCATGATGCTCAGCACCGGTCCGAAAATCTCTTCGCGCCAAATCACCATCTTCGGCGTGACGTTATCGAACAACGTACCGCCAACGTAGTAGCCCTCTTCATGGCCCGCGACTTTCACGCCGCGTCCGTCAACCACCAGCGTCGCGCCTTCCTGCTCACCTTTGTCGATGTAGCCCAGCACTTTCTTCTGGTGCGCAGCGGATACCACTGGCCCCATTTCATTCTCTTCGGCACCCTGCTGCATGCCCGGCCCCACGCGCAGCGCTTTGATCAGCGGCGTCAGGCGCGAAATCAGTTTATCGGCTGTATCGTCGCCAACCGCCACCACCACCGGCAGCGCCATGCAGCGTTCCCCGGCAGAACCGAAAGCACCGCCCATGATGGCGTTCACAGTGGCATCCAGATCGGCATCCGGCATCACAATGGCGTGGTTTTTCGCGGCGCCGAAGGCCTGCACGCGTTTGCCATGCGCGCTGGCGGTTTTGTAGATGTGCTCGGCCACGCCGGACGAACCAACGAAGCTGACCGCCGCGATGCGCGGATCTTTATACAGCTGCTCGGCGTCTTCGTTTGAGGAGTGCACCACGTTGAACACACCATCCGGCAGCCCCGCTTCTTTCAGCAGTTCAGCCATGCGTACCGAGGCAGAAGGATCGAGCGCCGGCGGCTTCAGCACAAAGGTATTACCGCACGCCAGCGCGATGGGGAACATCCACAGCGGCACCATCGCCGGGAAGTTGAACGGCGTAATGCCCGCGACCACGCCCACCGGCTGCATCAGCGAATAGCTGTCAACGCCGGAACCGACGTTCGGTGAGTTTTCCCCTTTGATCAGGTGCGGAATGCCGCAGGCAAATTCGATCACTTCGATGCCGCGCGTCAGCTCACCCAGCGCATCGGACCAGACTTTACCGTGCTCAGAAACAATCAGCGCCGCCAGTTCATCGCGATGTTTTTCCATCAGCGCTTTGAAGTTGAACATGACGCGGGCACGACGCAGCGGCGCCGTTTTCGACCATTCCGGAAACGCCGCATGGGCGACCTCAATGGCCTGCGCCACTTCTGCCGCCGTGCTTTGCGTCAGTTCGCGGATCACTTTGCCGGTCGCCGGATCGTAGACCGGAATGGTTTCGTTGCTGGCGCTGTGCGTGATTTTGCCGCCGATAAAGTTTCCTACGATAGTCATGTCGTTGCCTCTTTGATGTGTAAGGTCCCTGCAGGCCGCGGGTCAGTCTGGGTCGCGCCCGATCAGGCAATACGGAAAGCGTGCTATGAAGCTATTACAGTGAAATAAATTTTTCAAATAGTTCTTTTTGGAAAATTTACTTTTAGCGGCCTGGATCGCATTTTTCCGCCAGCGTTAGCGGACTGGCGCAAAGTGCGGGCCTGATGACAATACCGATGCGGCCTGCGCCCGTAATCAGCAGCAGGGAGATTAGCAGGACGATCCGTCAGCGAGAGGGTCAGCGCCGGAGCGTGGCTGGATGAAACGAAATATGAAATTTTTGCGAGGCAGATCCAATATCCATTATTTCATAATTCAATTAAAACGAAATAAATGTTTTCTTTGCAGCATCTGCAGACAATGCGATGTGAAACGAACCCTTATCTGTGTCTTAGCGACACGCTTTTGTTAGTGTTGGCCTCGGTCGGAGGCCTTTTTTTCACCTGTTACCCACCCCATGCGTGATTACCCGGTGCGCATCAATGCGCGCTCTGTCATGCTGTAGGGGCGCCATTTATGGCGACCTGGACGCAGCATCCTCGGCTGGCATCCCAGCCTGACGCTTGATCATCCGCAGGGTACAAAGCAGCGCAAATCCCACCAGCAGCGCAGTCAGCAGGTAGACCAGCTGTACACCGGCGAAGCTCATGATAAAGCCCGCGATCGGACCGGTGATGCCGAGCGACAGATCCATAAACGCGGTGTAGGTGGCCAGCGCGCTGCCCTGGTTCTGCTGCGGCACCACTTTAACTGCGACCACGCCAATCGCCGGGAACACCAGCGAGAAACCGGCGCCAGTGAGAAAAGCGCCGAACTTCGCCATCCACGGATCGAACGCGCCCGCCACCAGCAGCAGGCCAATCGCCTCGACGGCAAAACACAGGCTGGCGACGCGCAGTCCGCCGAGCTTATTAATGGCGTTGGGAAACAGCAGGCGCATGCCAACGAACGCAGCGCTGAACAGCGTCAGCGCGAAGGCGGCACCGTCCCAGCCCTGCTCCTGATAAAACAGGGTGATAAAGGTGGCGATCACGCCAAAGCCCGCCGAGCCCATCGCCAGCAGCAGGCCAAAACCGTACACCTTACCGAGCACCGCACGGAACGGCAGCGGTTTGGCCTTGCTACCTTTCACCGGCGCACGGGGCAGCGCCAGCACTATCGCCAGCACGCTGATGGCGATAATCACGCTGGAGAGCAGCAGCAGGCCGCCGCTGCGAAAGATCATCACCCCAAGCGGTGCGCCAATCGCCATTGCGCCATAGGTGACAATGCCGTTCCAGGAGATCACCCGACCAATATGCAGCGAGCCGACTTTCGCCACGCCCCACAGCGAGGTGCCGGTGCCGCAGAAACTCTGCCCGACGCCCAGCAGCACGCGCCCGAGGCACAGCAGCGCGAGGCTGAGCACCTCCTGCTCCTCTATCAGCGCCGACAGCAAAATACACAGCCCGCTCACCAGGCTGCCAAACAGCCCAAGCACCACCACCTTTTTGGGTCCCCAGCTGTCGGCATAGCGACCGGCATGCGGCCGGCTCAGCAGCGTGGCGACATATTGCAGGCTGATCACCACGCCGGCCCAGAAGGCGCTGTAGCCCAGGCCGTCATGGACAAAGCCCGGCAGCACCGCCAGCGGCAAGCCAATGGTGAGATAGGTGGCGAAGTTGAACTTCACGATGGAGAGAATCTGTAAATTCAGACGAAAGCGGCTGTATTCGGCCGCGGCGGGCTGGTCAGGCATGAGTGATTGCGCTCGTGTTTGACGGAATTTTTATAGCTGAAGCTTCACTATACGCCTTTTCTCGCCGTGCGCACCGTCGATTCGCGGCGGGCCGATGGCGGTATCTCCGGCGGTGCTTATCGGGTTCGCTTCGCTTACTCCTAAACAAACAATTACTTACTGGCGTTCAACTACACTTTCCACAGCGAACCACCATTCAGGAGAGGGAATGAACGAAAAGCCACAGGAGAAAATTGGCCAGAACATCCTGGTCAAGCTGGCGATGTTAGTGATTATTCTGGCGGGCATTCGTGCCGCGTCGGATATTCTGGTGCCCTTCTTACTCGCCAGTTTCCTGGCGATTGTGCTTAATCCGCTGGTGACCCTGCTGATGCGCCGGGGTCTGCGGCGCGGCGTGGCGATCTCGCTGGTTATCACGGTGATCTTCATTGTGATGCTGCTGCTGGTCGGGGTGCTGGCCAGTTCGGTAAGTGAGTTCAGCGATACCTATCCGCAAATCCGCAGCCTGCTGGAACAGAAGCTGACGGTGCTGCAGCATTTCGCCGCACAGTTTCATATCAATATCTCCACCAGCGCACTGGCAGCACGGCTCGATCCCAATGTGATTATGAACATGGCCACCACGCTGCTGGCGCAGTTCTCCGGTGCCATGACCAATGTGGTGCTGTTGATTCTGACCGTGGTGTTCATGCTGTTTGAGGTGCACCATCTGCCGTACAAATTGCGCAATGCGATGATGAATCCGCAGATCCGCATCGCCGGATTGCACAAGGCGCTGAAGGGCGTCACGCACTATCTGGCACTGAAAACGCTGGTCAGCCTGATTACCGGGCTGGCGGTGTGGCTGGTGCTGATGCTGCTGGACGTCAAATTTGCGCTGTTCTGGGGTGTTGTCGCCTTTATCCTCAATTTTATCCCCAATATCGGCCCGATTATCGCCGGTGTGCCGCCGTTTATTCAGGCGCTGGTGCTGAATGATGTGTATGACGCCGTGCTGGTGGCGGTGCTGTTCAGTGCCATTCACATGGTGTTTGGCAATATGCTGGAACCGCGCCTGATGGGACGTGGGCTGGGACTGTCAACGCTGGTGGTGTTTCTGTCGCTGATTTTCTGGGGCTGGCTGCTCGGTCCGGTCGGGATGCTGCTGTCGGTGCCGCTGACCAGCGTTACCAAAATCCTGATGGAAACCACGCCGGGCGGCAGCCGGCTGGCGATAATGCTGGGTAATGGCCGCCCCAAACCGCGCCTGCGCGTCAAAAATAACCGGCCCGCGCCGCGCCCGTAACGTCTTACCACGCCACGATGCCAGACGATGCGTATTTGCCGATCGTCTGGCAACTTCCCTGCGCAGTGACGCTGCCGCCGTATGGCGTCAGCGCGCATCGCCATACCTGATGAGTCTGGCGCAACACTCTTACTCATCTCGTGCCACAGGCTTTTCCTGCCGGGAAATGCCAGTAACGGCAAAACATTGTCAATAAACGCAAAGCGCAAACCATAATTGACTTGTATCAGATTGGTGGAAAATCAAAACGCTAACATGCACGGCCGCGGGAAAGTGTTATGCTGCTGACGCCGTAACGCGCTTCCTGAATGCTGCTTAAACCGACCGAGGAAAGTCTGGTGCCTCTGCAAAAACGACAACGCGATTTTGGCTGGCTGTTGATTGTCTGTGCCGGGTTATTACCGCTGGTGCTGGGCATATTTTGCACAGCCATTGAGGCGCGCCATACGGTCAGCCAGCAGCAAATTGCCACCGCCAATGCCCTGCTGACGCAGGCAGAAAAGATGAGCGACAGCGCCTGGGATATGGTGACCCGCCTGCGTCAGTACCAGAATCGTCGCTGCGCCGATATTGATGAAGATTTGCAGCGCGCCGGCACCCTTAATGCCTATTTCCGCTCGATTGGCACCCTGCAGGGCAGCGAAATCACCTGCTCGTCGGCTTACGGGCTGCAGCACGACACGCTGGCCGGGATGATGATGCAGTCACCGCCGGTGACCGGCAAAGCCTGGTGGAGCCTGTCGATTCGCGGCACCTCCGGCGTACCGGATCGCCCGGCGGTGATTTTCGTGCGTCACCTGCCGGACAGCAGCGGTTTCTGGGCGGTGATTGATGGCCAGTATCTGATGGACTTCATGCGCGCCATCGGTGAGTCGAACCGTTATCAGATGAGCCTGCGCTTCAACGGCGGCAGCCCCATCGCCAGCGGTCCGGACGACCAGCCAGAGCTGCTGTACCTCAGCAGCGCCAACTATCAGGCGGAGTCCAGCCGCTATCCGATCAGCGTCAGCGTGACGGTACCCGCTGCCGAGCTGATCAAAGCCTGGCGTCAGGCGCTGCTTATTTTCCTGCCGATGGCCGCCATCTTTTCGATATTGCTGATGGTGCTGACCGCCAACTGGCTGCGCCGCCGCCTCTCATGGGCGGATGAAATTCGCCGGGCGATACGCAACCGTGAGTTCACGGTGCACTATCAGCCGGTGTACAGCACCGGGATTCAGCGCTGCACCGGTGCGGAAGCGCTGATGCGCTGGCAGCGGCCCAACGGCGAAATGATCCGCCCGGATATCTTCATCAGCCATGCCGAAGCGGAAGGCATGATCGTGCCGCTGACCCAGCATTTGCTGGCGATGATGGCGGAAGATATCAAGAGCTGGCAGGTTGAACCGGGCTTCCACATTGGCTTTAACCTCGCGGCTGAGCATCTGCAACACCCCGATTTTGTGCAGGACATGATGCGTTTTGCCCGCAACATTCGTGACAAACAGATGCTGATCACGCTGGAGCTTACCGAGCGCAGCCTGATCGAGGACGGCGACGCGGTGTCGCGCAAGCTGCGCTATTTGCAGTCGCACGGCATGAAGGTGGCGATTGACGACTTCGGCACCGGCCACTGCGCGCTCTCCTATCTGATGACCTTCCCGCTCGATTACCTGAAGATTGACCGCGGCTTTATCAACGCCATTGAAGGACTGGAGATCGAAACCCCGGTGCTGGATGCCATCATCAATCTGTGCCACAAGCTGCAGCTCGAGGTACTGGGTGAAGGGGTAGAAACCGCGTTACAATTTCAGTATCTGCAGCAGCGTGGCGTGGTGTTTATTCAGGGCTATTATTACGCCCGTCCGATGGACAATAACCAGCTTCGCGCCTGGCTTAATCAGCAGGGGCGCCAACCGCTTCCCGTTGAGGACCACCATGAGCCTGAACTGCATCATTCTTGATGATTATCAAAATGTTGCCCTGTCGCTGGCCGACTGGGCATCGCTGCAACCGCAGGTACAAACTACCGCGCTGCACCGCCACTACGCCAACGAAGATGAACTGGTCGCTCACATCGCGCACGCCGACATTCTGGTGGTGATGCGCGAACGCACGCCGCTCAGCGCCCGGCTGATAGGCCGCCTGCCCAATCTGAAGCTGATTGTCACCTCCGGTATGCGCAATGCCTCAATTGATCTGCACGCCTGTGCCGAACGGCTGATTGCGGTGTGCGGCACCGCCAGTAGCAGCGCGGCGCCGCTGGAACTGAGCTGGGGGCTGCTGCTCGGTCTGGCACGCCACATCCCGGCGGAGAGCCAGGCGTTGCGCAGCAACGGTGCGTGGCAGCATACGCTGGGCATGGCGCTGCACGGCAAAACCCTCGGCCTGCTTGGGCTGGGCAAGATTGGCGGTGAGATGGCTAACGTGGCGCGCGCTTTTGGCATGCGCGTGTGCGCCTGGAGCCAGAACCTGAGCGAAGCACGCGCAGCGGCGTGCGGCGCAGAGAAGATGGCTTCGCTGCCGGCGCTGCTCGGGGCGAGCGATGTGGTATCGATTCATCTGGTGCTGAGTGAGCGCACCCGTCATCTGCTGGACGGCGCGGCACTGGCGCACATGAAGCCAGGCGCGCTGCTGATTAACACCTCGCGCGCCGGGATTGTCGATCAGCAGGCAATGATCAGCGCACTGCAGTCTGGTCAGCTGGCGGGCGCCGGGCTGGATGTCTTTGAACAGGAGCCGCTCCCTGCCGATCATCCGCTGCGTCAGCTGCCGAACGTGCTGGCGACGCCGCATCTGGGCTATGTCGCCGACACCAATTACCGCACCTACTTCAGCGAGGCGGTGGAAGATATTGCTGGCTGGCTGCACGGCGCGCCGCTGCGCTCGCTGCTTTAAGCCCCCGGCGCGTCGACAGCACCGGGGTTAGCTGTGGCAGTACAGGCGCGGCAGCCCGGCATAATTAATCATCTGGTCGCCATTGGGCAGCTGGTACATCTGGTAATAATCGTTATTGCCCTCGCGCGCTGGCGAAAACACGATCTGCGCCGCCAGTGCGGGCGGTACGGTGTCGTCTGCCAGGATACGTACGTTGCGCGTGGTGCTAAGCATGAAATCGCCCTGGCGGCGCCAGGTGGTATCGGATACGCGATGCAGGCGATAGTGGCGATCGCGTACCGTGACGGTGCCGGTCAGCGTTGAGCTGCCGCTGCCGTCCGCCTTAAAGCGCGTGCGAATGGTGGCATCAATCGCGCCAGCCGGCGCGCCTTCATGATCAATACGATACGGTACTTCACACCACTCCGGCACCGGTTCTGCCGGCCGCAGCAGCAGCGCCAGCGCCCACGGCAGCACAAAGGCCAGCACCACTGCCGTGGTGATTATCGCTTTACGCATCGGGTATCTCCTGCGCTGACACCATCCATGAAATACATTCGTTGTCCTTCTGCGCGATCGGTTTGGCGCACAGAAAGGTGCTGGAAAAGAGTCGGGTGCGCACCGGGTTGATGTACACCATCGGCGGCGCAGAGCCATCCGGCAGGCGCGGCTGCCACTGCCGATAACGCCGCAGCGCGTCCTGCACCACCCACGAATCGGCTTTCAGGTGGCTGGGGATAAACACCTGGCTGTTATGAATGCGCAGCAGCGGTCGGAAATCCAGCGCATCGTGCTGCACCGGCGCAAACATCTGACGTGCCAGCAGCGCCAGCGCGACATTCACCAGCAGCAGCGCAACGATCGCCCAGCGCAGCACAGGCCGCTTCTTCTTTACGCTGGCCGGCGCGGGCGCGGGTAGCGGACTGACCACCGCTGCCGCTGGCGCAGCCACCGGCTCATCGCTCAGCGGCGCCACATCGACCTGATCGGCCAGCACGCAGCCAATCAGCGGCACCTGATGCACCAGCGGCCCCGGCGCGTGTGCCAGCTGCGCCTGCTGATTGATGGCGGCAATGGTGGCCGTCAGACGTTCGGCGAACGGTGTGTCGCTGGGGACGCGCTGGAACAGCGCATGCAGGGTCTGGTTGCGCACCAGTTTGCCATCCGCATCAATCACGCGCCGCAGAATGGCGGTTTGCAGCGGCGTCAGTGCCACGCGGTGCGCGGGCGACTGCACCGGAAAGAGGACCTGCTGGTCAACGTCAAAACAGAGACTTTTTGCAAATAAAACAAAGCGTGCCATGCGGCGCCCGATCTCCGGCAGAGAAACTGGCGCAAGTATAGATATTTTCGCTCGCCCGCGCATCTGCGCTGCGGCCTGCGTCGCGATTCAGACAATTTTTTTGCCGCGATTGCGGACCAAAACGGCCATAGTTTTAGCCAAAAAATAGCCAGTTATTGGCGGAAACATGACAAATATCACATTTAAACGGTATACTCTGTCGCGGGATGCAATAATTACCTGAGTAATAATTGCTTTGGCAGGCCAGGGAAAAAACCACTTTCACGGCTATGCTTTAATTTTCTCAACGCCGCGGACTGAACGCTCCACCGAGTCCGCAGCGTTGAGGACTTTTTGAATTCCAATACAGGGTAACCTCATGAAATTACGTAGGAAGCGTGTAAAACCTATTGGGCTGGATGACGTCACGATTATCGATGACGCTCGTTTACGTAAGGCCATTACCGCCGCGTCACTCGGTAACGCGATGGAATGGTTCGATTTCGGTGTTTATGGCTTTGTGGCCTACGCGCTGGGTAAAGTGTTCTTCCCGGACGCCTCGCCTGGCGTGCAGATGATTGCCGCACTCGGGACCTTCTCGGTACCGTTCCTGATCCGTCCGCTGGGCGGCCTGTTCTTCGGCATGCTGGGCGATAAATACGGTCGCCAGAAAATCCTGTCGATCACCATTGTCATCATGTCGATCAGTACCTTCTGTATCGGCCTGATACCGTCTTACGCCTCGATTGGCATCTGGGCACCGATACTGCTGCTGCTGGCGAAAATGGCGCAGGGCTTCTCGGTGGGCGGGGAATATACCGGTGCGTCAATCTTCGTCGCCGAATATTCGCCGGACCGTAAGCGCGGCTTCATGGGAAGCTGGCTGGACTTCGGTTCGATTGCCGGCTTCGTGCTGGGCGCGGGCGTAGTGGTGCTGATCTCAACGGTGATTGGCGAGCAGAAATTCCTCGACTGGGGCTGGCGTATTCCGTTCTTCCTCGCGCTGCCGCTGGGCATTATCGGCCTGTATCTGCGTCACGCACTGGAAGAGACGCCAGCGTTCCAGCAGCATGTCGATAAGCTGGAGCAAGGCGACCGCGAAGGTCTGCGCGACGGCCCGAAAGTGTCGTTTAAAGAGATTGCCAGCAAACACTGGAAAAGCCTGCTGGCCTGTATCGGTCTGGTACTTGCCACCAACGTGACCTATTACATGCTGCTGACCTACATGCCGAGCTATCTGTCGCATAACCTGCACTACTCGGAAGATCACGGCGTGCTGATTATCATCGCCATCATGATGGGGATGCTGTTTGTGCAGCCAGTGATGGGCATGCTGAGCGACCGCTTCGGCCGCCGTCCGTTCGTGATCGTCGGCAGTATCGCCCTGTTCTTCTGTGCGATTCCGGCCTTTATGCTGATCAACAGTAACGTGCTGGGGCTGATTTTTGCCGGTCTGCTGCTGCTGGCGGTGATCCTCAACGCCTTCACCGGCGTGATGGCCTCGTCGCTGCCGGCGATGTTCCCGACGCACATTCGTTACAGTGCGCTGGCCAGCGCCTTTAACATCTCGATTCTGATTGCCGGTCTGACGCCAACCGTGACCGCCTGGGCGGTGGAGGCCAGCAACAATCTGTATATGCCGGCTTACTACCTGATGGTGGTGGCGGTGGTCGGTCTGGTGACCGGTCTGTACATGAAAGAGACCGCCAACAAACCGCTGCGCGGCGCGACACCGGCGGCATCGGACCTCGAAGAAGCGCGCGAGATCCTGCAGGAGCATCACGACAATATCGAGCAGAAGATTGAAGATATTGATGAAGAGATCGCCCGCCTTGAGGCGAAGCGCAAAAACCTGGTGCAGCAGCACCCGGACATCAACGAGTAGTCTGCCCTTTCACTCCCGCCACCTGGCGGGAGTTTTGTTTCTGCGGTTGCCTGGTGCGTGAGAATGTGTGTGCTACGGTGATGCTTCCAGGTGCGCATGAATGCGCACCCTACGAGTGTGCTGCGGGTTGTGATTCTGCGGTTGCCTGGTGCGCATCAATGCGCACCCTGCGGGTAACGGCGGGTTGGGATTCGGCGGTTGCCGGGTGCGCTGTAGGGTCGGCATTCGACCGGCAACAACGCCCGGCAACAACGCCCGGCCCGCACCGCACACAATCCTTCATGCTACCCGGCGAAAAGGGGTAAACTGTCGCCACTTTTTTCACCAGCATAAGTTAACCGAGCATGTCTGATTTCAATCTCATTCAGCGCCCAAGAAGACTGCGCAAAAGCGCGTCGATGCGCGAACTGTTCCAGGAATCCCACCTCAGCCTGAACGATCTGGCCCTGCCGATCTTCGTTGAAGAAGGCGTGGATGATTACGTGCCAATCAACGCCATGCCGGGCGTGATGCGCATTCCGGAAAAACGTCTGGCGTACGAAATCGAACGCATCGCCAAAGCCGGTATCCGTTCGGTCATGACCTTTGGTATCTCGCACCACACCGATGCCACCGGCAGCGATGCGTGGAACGAAAACGGCCTCGTGGCGCGCATGTCGCGCATCTGCAAAGACACGGTGCCGGAAATGATTGTCATGTCCGATACCTGCTTCTGTGAATACACCAGCCACGGCCACTGCGGCGTGCTGTGCGATCACGGCGTCGACAACGACCAGACGCTGATTAACCTCGGCAAACAGGCGGTGGTTGCTGCGCAGGCCGGTGCCGACTTCATCGCGCCGTCAGCAGCAATGGATGGCCAGGTGAAAGCGATTCGCCAGGCGCTGGACGCGGCCGGTTTTACCGATACCGCTATCATGTCCTACTCCACCAAATTCGCCTCGTCGTTCTACGGTCCGTTCCGTGAAGCGGCGGGCACCGCGCTGAAAGGTGACCGCAAAACCTATCAGATGAACCCGATGAACCGTCGTGAAGCGATTCGCGAGTCGCTGATTGATGAAGCGGAAGGTGCAGATTCGCTGATGGTCAAACCGGCAGGCGCTTACCTCGATATCCTGCGTGATATCCGCGAGCGCACCACGCTGCCGCTGGCGGCTTACCAGGTGAGCGGTGAGTACGCGATGATCAAATTTGCCGCCCAGGCGGGTGCCATTGATGAACGCAACGTAGTGCTGGAGAGTTTAGGTGCCATAAAACGTGCCGGTGCCGATCTCATTTTCAGCTATTTCGCCCTTGATCTTGCCGAGCAAAAAGTGCTCTGATCCTCTCGTTACGCTAAACAATCGCGGATTGCCGCGGTTGTTTAGTGCTCTCTGCCCTTGCGCGGGCACGACATCCGGTTTGCTGTAACACATCCATCATTAACAAGAGTTACGCGATGAAAGCACCTGCACTGCCTGAGGACGAATCACAGCGTCTGACCCAGTTACGTGCGCTCAACATTCTGCATACACCCACAGAAGAGCGTTTTGATCGTTTAACCCGCCTTGCCCGACGTCTGTTTGACGTTCCGGTCGCGATGGTCAGTCTGCTGGAGAATGACTATCAATGGTTTAAATCCAGCGACGGTTTTGATCGGCCAACCACCGCGCGTAACATCTCTTTTTGCGGTCATACCATCCTGCAGGATGAGGTGATGGTGGTTGAGGACGCGCTGGCCGACACGCGCTTCAGCGATAATCCGCTGGTTACCGATGCAGACAATCCGGTGCGTTTCTACGCGGGCTATCCGCTGCGCACGCCGTCCGGCGCCAAAGTCGGTACGCTGTGCATCATCGATAATCATGCGCGCCAGTTCAACGCGGAGGATCTGCACGCGCTGCGCGATCTGGCGGCCATGGCCGAAGCCGAGCTGGTAGCGTTTCAGACCGCGACGTCCGATGAGCTGACGCAAATCACCAACCGGCGCGGCTTTATGACGCTGGGACAGATGGCGCTGAATGAGTGCCAGCTAAAACAGCTGCCCGCCAGCCTGACGTTTCTCGATCTCGACGGCTTCAAGGCCATCAACGACCGGCATGGCCACCGCGAGGGCGACCGCGCGCTGATGGACTTTGCCGATGCCATGAAGGTGAGTTTTCGCCATGCCGATATCTTTGCCCGGCTCGGCGGCGATGAGTTTGTGGTGCTGCTGAACGGCATTTGTCAGGACGAAGCGGAAGCGACGCTGGCGCGCTTCGCCCACTATCTGCATAAACAGATGCAGGATCTGGAGCGGCGCTACACGCTGCAGTTTTCATCGGGCATTGTGGAATTCGATCCGCAGCAGCCGCAATCGCTGGAGCAGCTGCTGGAAAGCAGCGACGCACGCATGTACGCCGCCAAGTACCAGAAAAGGCAGCCGCGCAGATAGCCGCTCCTTAATGCGCCAGATCGTCAATCAGCGTCTGATTAAACTTCGCTGGCGCTTCCATCTGCGGCGCGTGCCCCATGCCGGGGAACTCAATCAGTCGCGCGCCGGGAATCAGCTGTGCCACTTGTTTGCCCAGCACATTGTAATGGCCGAGCTGCGCTTTCACCGCCGGTGAAGCGATATCGCTGCCAATCGCTGTGGTATCGGCCGTGCCGATCATCAGCGTGGTCGGCACCTTCAGGTCTTTAAACTCGTAATAGACCGGCTGGGTGAAAATCATGTCGTAGATCAGCGCCGAGTTCCACGCCACTTTCTCATGCCCCGGTCCTTTATTCAGCCCGGCCAGCATCTGCACCCATTTGTCATATTCCGGCTTCCACTGGCCGCTGTAATAGGTGTGCTGCTCATATTTCTTAATGCCCGCCGCGTCGAGCTTCAGCTCGCGCTGATACCACTGATCCACCGAGCGCCACGGCGCGCCCTTCGCCTTCCAGTCCTCAAGGCCAATCGGATTGACCAGCACCAGCTTCTGCGTCTGCTGCGGATACATTAGTGCGTAACGCGTCGCCAGCATACCGCCGGTCGAATGACCAACGATCACCGCTTTCTCAACGCCGAGCTGCGCTAACAGCTGATGGGTGTTTTGCGCCAGCTGCTGGAAGCTGTACTGATAGCGGGCGGGTTTGGTGGAGGTGCAGAAACCAATCTGATCCGGCGCAATCACGCGATAGCCCTGCTGGCTCAGCGCGTTGATGGTGTCTTCCCAGGTGGCAGCGCAGAAGTTTTTACCGTGCATCAGCACCACTGTCTGACCATTGGCCTGCTGCGCCGGCTTCACGTCCATATAGCCCATGCTGAGCGACTGCTGCTGGGAGGAGAAGGCAAAATGCTGCAGCGGATGCGGATAGTGAAATCCCTCCAGCTGCTCGCCATACACGGCCTCAGCGGCCTGCGCACTGAGCGTGCCGCACAGCATCGCTGACGCCAGCGCTACGCTCAGTAACGGTTTTAATCGAAAACGAAACGTCATGTGACCTCTTCTGTACAGGGGAAAAACCCTCAGTCTGGCACGAAAACCGCCGGTGGATATTGATGCGCCGTGCCGCCGCCCGTCACACCTTTGACTGTTAAGCCGCGCAAAGCGATAACCCATTTGCGTTAATAATAACGGCCGTAATTACGGTAACTATTCAACATCATCACAACATGTCGGTGATTAATTTCACGATAAACAAGACCAGTCTTGATGACAATTAATAAAAAAGCCATTTCCTGATAAAACTTTACGTTACGACAGTGCTTAAAAAGTTTAATTTAATTACACTGTGTCGAGTTATTGGAGGACCATAATGATGCAGCAAAAATACAACCAAGGGGTGATTGATTCGGTGACCGAATGGATTATGGCCAACCTGGATCAACGTTTGAGCATTGATGATATTGCACTGAAATCTGGCTATTCCAAATGGTATTTACAGAAACTGTTTGCCCGTTACCATAACGAAACGCTGGCGCGTTATATTCGCAAAAAGAAACTGATTTGTTGCGTGAATGAGCTGAAATTCAGCCGCACACCGATTATTAGTCTGGCGGTTAAATACCATTTCGAAAGTCAGCAATCCTTTACCCGCTCGTTTAAACAGGTGATGGGCTGCACGCCGCTGTTCTGCCGCAAACGCCAGCTGAGCGATGCTGCTGAAGCCCTGTTGCGCAGCAGTGACGATCCCTGCGCGCTGTGTCGCAAAGTCGGGTTTAATCGCAGCGAGCAGGAAAAACAGGTTGTTAATCCGGTAAGCGAAAATAATGGGAAGTTTCCAGCGCGTATTAGCTGCGCGGTGCGTTAATCACGTCTGATATGTCGGGAAAATATTTATAACCGCGTGAGTAGAAGCGGCGCGATTTATTGCGCTGATGTTCAGGTGCACCGCGCCCATCCGGGCGGTGCGCATAAATGCGCACCCTACAAAACCGTGCAATTACCTTTTTACGGTGCGCATAAATTCGCACCCTACAAACAGTGCAATTATCCTGGCGCGGTGCGGATAAATGCGCACCCGACAACCGTGCAATTATCCTGTCGCGGTGCGGATAAATGCGCACCCTACAAACCGTGCAATTATCCTGTCGCGGTGCGGATAAATGCGCACCCGACAAAACCGTGCAACGATCTTGTAGGGTCGCCATTTATGGCGACCTTTCGGCATTGCAAACAGAAACACCCGCCGATTATTTGCCGGCCGGTGAAACCCTGTTATTTCTCAGCGCACCGGCTGGCCCGGCAGCAGCTTATCTGACATCAACTGGCGACAAACAAACGCGTCCTGCCGTGCCTGCTGCTGCTGTTGCGGCGACAAATCCTGCCACACCGTCTGCAGATGCTCTGCCAGCCCGGACTGGAAATGAATCTTCTGCAGCGCGTAATCCGAATTACCGCCTTCAATAATCTGCTGCATCGCCTGCGCGCTGTTATCACGCCCGTCATGGGTCAGCGTACAAAAGGTCGCGATGTAATAAGCCTTGTCCTCATCGCTGTAATGCGGCATCAGCCACCAGACCAGCGCACTGACAACCAGCAACAGCGGCAGCAGGAATTTGATTTTTAACATGGGTTTATTGACCAGCTGAAAAAGAAAACGCCGCGATCTTAACAGATTCGCCGCGCCATGCCGCACGCCATTTTCAGGCTTTTCTCCGGCAGATTGAGACGAGGCTTAACCGTGAATAACGCCGATGCGCTTATAAAGTAGCCCACTTCATTTGCTTCATTATTCAGGGAAGAAAATCATGAGAAAAAGCCAGCTGGCACTGCTGATGGGTGCCTTGTGCCTTAGCAGTTCGCCTTATGCCGGGATCCTGCGCTATGACATTGACGTGCAGGAATACCGCGATTTTGCCGAGAACCGGGGTAAATATGCTGTCGGCGCCACCGACATTCCCATCTACCGCAAAGATGGCACCTTTGAAGGCTATTTAATGAATGTCCCCATGCCGGACTTCAGTATGGTCAGTGATAAGGGTTTCAGCTCATTTATCTCGCCCTCGTTTGTCACAGGCGTCAAACATATGCAGTCCCACAGATTGGTGAACTTAGGGAATAAGGCAAAATTTTCGCCAACTTACCGTAGTATTGCCATAAATAATGATCCCTCGCGCGATTTTAACTTACCGCGCATGCACAAGGTGATTGTCGAAAGCGCGCCTACGCCTTACATCGGCGGTGAAGAGTTTAATGCTAACCCCAGTCGCTATACTGCATTTGCCCGCGTGGGGGCGGGTTATCAGCAAATTGACGATCCCGAAAGCGGTAAATTGATACCCATCGAGGGTGCCTATGTCTATAACACAGGTGGGACATTCAAGCCCGAAGCTATCACGAATATATTTTCTAAATTCATAAAATGGAGAATTTTTGCTCCTAATCATCCGGCATTCTCTCTGTTAAGCATTGGCACTCGTGGAGGTGATAGCGCTAGTCCGCTCTTCGCCTGGGATAATATCGAGAAACGCTGGGTACAGTTCGCAGTTCACTCTGGCGGCTATGGCGGCGGCACCACCTACAACTATCACTTTGCCAGTGAATTAATTAATGGAACATATGTTCAGGAGATGCTGGATTCCGCCAGGGATGCCGATGTTGAGGACAGTGGCGCCGGCACCCTCGAATGGCGCGGTGATAGCATTATGCAGGATGGCAAAAGCTGGCAATGGCACGGGCTTAATCAGGCTCAGTCTGAAACCGCACCCGCCAAAGCCAGCAACGAACAGCTCAATGCCACCAAAGATCTGCGCTTTAACGGCGACGGCGGCATCATCGAGCTGGCGCAGTCGGTCAACCTCGGCGCGGGCTTGCTGCGTTTCTCGAACGACTACACCCTGCGCGCCGCAGGCGACGGCAACTTCAGCTGGGTCGGCGGCGGCGTCGAGGTCGATCAAGACAAAACTGTGCTGTGGCAGGTTAACGGCCTGCAGGACGATGCGTTGCACAAAATCGGCGCCGGCACGCTGCACGTTAACGCCAGCGGCATCAATCCCGGCGCGCTTAACGTCGGCGACGGCACGGTAATCCTCGACCAGCAGGCCGACGTGCAGGGACGCAAACAGGCGTTCTCCACCGTCACCCTGTTCAGCGGCCGCCCGACCGTGGTGCTCAACAGCGCCGATCAGTTAAGCACCGACAACATCCGCTTCGGCTACCGCGGCGGTACGCTGGACGTTAACGGCCACGATTTGACCTTCGACAATATCCTGCACAACGACAGCGGCGCGCGCATCGTTAACCGTAGCCAGACGCTGGCGCATCTCGATCTCACCGGCGATAACCGCCTGTTCCTCGGCGAGCTGGGCGAAGCGGACTCACGCGATAACCTCAACGTGACCACCCATCAGCGCTGGCAGCTGGCCGGCGGCGCGCAGCTTAATCAGCTGGCGGTGGCCGACGGTGTACTGACGCTGAGCGGCGAACAGGTTGAGCATGCCGGGAAAGTGTTCTTTGCCAATGACTGGCAGGACAAAACGTATCATATCAATCAGTTGCAGGTGGCGCCGGACGCCGCGCTAACCGTTGCTGAGCACGCCCACGTTACCGGCGATATCACGTTGGCCGACGAGGCCACGCTTAACGTACTGGGCCGATCCACGCTGGCCGGCGACATCAACCTGAGCGGCACCGCTTCCAGCCTGATTGCCGATATCGCGCAGTACGTCAGCACGCTGGGCGAGCTGGCTTCCACCATCAGCGCCAATATCAGTGGCCAGGGCAGCGTGATTAAAAGCGGTGACGGGCGGCTGACGCTGAGCGGTGACGTCAGCAACCAGCAAGGCGTTGAGGTGCAGCAGGGCGAGCTGGAAGTGAGCGGCCGGCTGCACACGCCGCTGAACATGGCCGCCGGCACGCTGCTCTCCGGCGGCGGTGTCATCAATCACGCCAGCCTCGCCGACAACGTCACGCTGGCACCGGGCTGGAACAATGCGCCGGACAGCTGGTCAGTCATGCGCCTTGGCGATCTGCGCCACGGGCGTGATACGGCGCTGGTGCTGAACTCCGCGTTCCGCCACGACGCCAGCGATCGCCTGCTGATCGATGGCGATCTGCAACAGCCGGACGATGCGCCGCTGTGGCTGACGGTAAAACCCCAGGCCAGCTGGATCGATAGCGATCGCAACCACAACGGCGCAGCGGATAACAATGAAGGTGTGTCGCTGGTGCAGGTCGGCGGCCAGGCGCACGCCGACAGCGTTCAGCTGGCTGGCAGCTATGTGGCGCGCGGCGCCTGGGCTTACGGTCTGTACGCCTTCGCACCGGGCCGCGCCAGTGGCGATGAGCGTCTGGTGGCGGGCGAAGGGGACCAGTTCTGGGATTACCGCCTGCAAAACATTCTGCTGGCGGAAGGGGATAACCGCGAACCTTATCTGCCGGAGCCGGAGCCGGAGCCTGAACCGCAACCCGATCCAGAACCACAGCCGGAACCGGAAAATCCGCAGGTGCCGCAGCCAGAGCCAAAACCGGAGCCGGGCAAGGTGCGCGCGGCGGTGATTCCGCAGGTGCCGGCCTACATCTCGCTGCCTGCAGCCTTCCACAGCGTGACGCATAACCTGCAAGCACTGTTCAGCAGCAGCGCGCAGCAGGCGGGCGCAGAGGGGCGTCCGGATCTGTTTGTGTCCGGCTACACCGGCGACGACCGCTATCACAGCGCGGGCGGCTTTATGGATTACGGCTACGATTTCCACAGCCGTTATCAGGGCTGGATGATTGGCAGCCGCTTCCCGCTGCAGTCCGCGCTGGCGCTGAGCGTCGGCGTCAATAAAGGCAACCTGAGCATCACGCCGGAAGCGCGCGACGGCAACAGTCACGCCCGCATTGATACGCTGGGCGCCAGTGCGCTACTGAGCTGGCAGCCGGATCAGGGCCTGCAGCTGGCCGTGCCAGCAGGCGTGATGCAGTATCGCGGCAGCGTCAGCACTGACCTGCGCGGTAACGTGACGCAGCTGAAAGCGCGCGGCGCGAACCTCGGGCTCGACAGCGGCTGGCGCTGGCAGTCCGGCGCGCATGCGCTAACGCCGGTGGCCGGCGTGAATGCGCAGTGGCTCGATATCAATGATTTCACCGACAGCGATGGCGCACAGGTCAGCTACCGGAATCCGCTGCAGTGGCAGCTCTCCGGCGGCGTAAAATACGACTTCCGCCTCAACGAGAAGCTGAAGCTGGGCGCGGAAACGCGCTACGTGCAGCGCATCAGCCAGCGCGATCGGGTAGCGATTGGTGACGGCCAGCAGGCGGCGTACTTTGCTACCGGACGCGGCGGCAACAGCCTGCAGTACAGCGGTTACGCCGGCTGGCAGGTGCTGGATAATCTGGAGCTCAACACCCAGCTTCAGGGCCAGCAGCGCCTGACGCAGGAAGGCATCAGCGACTGGAATCTGCAGGCCGGTGTGAAAATCAGTTTTTAATCACGGCTCTCATCACGCATCAGCCCGGGACATGTCTTACCGGGCTTTTTTATGCTTTTCTGAAAAAAAACCAGACAAAACTTAATTGCCACGTTAGTCGGTCGCTTTAGGTTTGCGATTCTCGCTATTTTCATCCATGGAAGAGAATATGAAACTTACCCCGCTGACGCTGGTGATCAGTACGTTCTGTTATAGCCTTCCTGCATTCGCTGATGAGCGCTACCCTGCATTTTCACCATTACAAAAAAATAACGTTAACGCTGCGAATATTCCGTTTCTGCCAGAGCCTTCGTCTGGCCAGACAACCCAGGAAATCCCTGAGCTGCCGCTGCTTGCCCAGGTCAGCCGCCAGACTGGCGAAGGGATTAAACAGCTTGGGAAAATGATCGCCCGCGGCTCATGGTTTGATGAGATCAATCCGGCAACCTCAGGCCTGGTGCGATCCAATGTGCTGGCCGGCAATAACAGCCATCATTTGTGGTATTACCGGTTACAGACCATGGTCCTGACCGGGGAGAAAGATGAAGGATTGCCGAATATTAATAATCCTGGCATCGTGGCTCCGATACCCGACCCCGGTAAAGGCGAAGCTGTCATATTGCCGCCGCCACCCCCGCCTGAGCCGGAACCGCCACAGCTCACACCTGCGCCACAAATCCCGACCTACCTCGCCCTGCCCAACATGCTGTATGCCCTCAACGACGCCATGCAAACCCGCTTCCACTTCGCTGCCCAACAGATGAGCATGGATGATCATCACAACCTGTTTGTGTATGGCTATAGCGGCGGCGAGCGTTATCGCAGTGCGCAGGGCGATAGCGATGCCACCAGCCGCTATCAGGGCTGGATGCTGGGTGCGCGCTGGACGCCTGAAGCGGAACAGAGCCCGCTGGCCTTCAGTGCGGGCGTGCACAAAGGCGTAGCGACTATGCTGTCGAATACGGCGGCCGGGCGCAGCCAGCTGCGTATGCAAACCCAGGGTATTAATGCGCTGATCGGCATTCAGCCGCCTGAGGGTTGGCAGCTGGAGATACCGCTGGGGCTGACGCATTATCGCGGCACCTTACGCCATGAAACCCAGGGTGAAGTGGCGCGGATCAGTGCCGTTAGCGGCAATATCGGCGCAGAAGCGGGCTGGCGCTGGCTGCAGGATGCGCATAGCCTGATGCCGCTGGCCGCAGCCGGTGTGCAGTGGCTGCATGTTGCGGATTTCACCGAGCAGCAGGGTGCGCAGGTGAACTATCAGCTGGCGCCGCAGTTCAGCCTGGCTGGCGGGGTTAAGTATGATTATCAGCCGCTGTCGTCAGTGAAGATTGGGCTGGAGGCGCGTTATGTCTGGCACAGCGGCAGGCAGAATACGCTGGATGCCGGCGATATGCGCGGCTTGCCGATTGAGCGCGCCCGCCACAGCGCCCAGCTGGGCGGTTACGTCCGCTGGCAGCTGCATGAGAAGCGTCGAGATCGGCACGCAGTTGCAGGTGCAGCAGCGGCTGGATCGCCCCGGCGTGAGCGACTGGAATGTGCTGAGCGGAGTGAAAGTGGCGTTTTAAATTAATAATAAGGGAAGCGGTGGTGAATGGCTGGCGATGGATGGTTTGGTCGCCATAAATGGCGCCCCTACAACGATGCGGGACAGGTTTTGTCGTCAGGCGCATTCATGCGCATCTGTGGCAAGGTTGCACAGCATCGTAGGGTGCGCATTCATGCGCACCGGCATGAAAATGTTTTCTTAGATAAACGTCATTGCGCAATAAATTGCGCCGCTACCATCCGTGCGGTTATCAGCGGCAACACATGGAAGGGATATCTGCATTATCCAGTCGCACAAACCGTAGCGGCGCGATTTATCGTGCAATTTCAATTACCGCACCGCGCCATTACGACGCCTGCAAATAATGCACTACCGACTGGTTCAGCGTATCCAGCTTCTCTTCCAGCAGGAGAAGCCCTTCGCGGATGACCTCCTGATCTTCAGCGCTTTGGCAGGCGCGCTCGATCTGCCCGCACAGATCATCGATCTCGCCGGCATAAATGATCTGCGCCGATCCGCCCAGCCGATGCAGCGATGAGGCCAGCGCCGGCCAGTCCTGCGCATCAAAATAACGCCAGCACTGCTGCATATCGTTGCGGCTCTCCTCGCCGACCTTCTCCAGCATCTTCGCCACCATCGCATCGTCGTGATACACCATGGCGCGCAGCGATTCGAGCGACAGCAGCGCATCCAGCGCCGGCACTTCGGCGGCCGGCTCGTTGCTGCTCAGCAGCTCAGCCAGCTTGTCAATTTTCAGCGGCTTAAACAGGCAGGCGTTCATGCCCGCTTCAAGACAGCGCACGCGCACGTCCGACTGCGCATTCGCCGTCAGGCCAAAAATTTTCACCGCGTTGCCGCTGCGGCGCAGGGTCTGCGTCAGTTCGATGCCGCTCATGCCCGGCATATTGCAGTCGGTAATAATCAGATCGAACGCCTGATGCGCCAGCAGCGCCAGCGCCTCTTCGCCGCTGCTGGCTTCGCTGATCTGCTGGCCCAGCTCGCTGAGCTGGCTTCGCAGCAGCAGGCGGTTGGCCGGATGATCGTCGACCACCAGAATATTCAGCTGTGGCAGCGCACGGCTGCGCGCCACGCGGGTTTTCTCCAGCAGCTTGCGCGCCCGGCGTGCCGGCATCATTACATTAAGCTGAATCAGCGTGCCGCGTCCCGGCTGGCTGTTGAGGTTCATGGTGCCCTGCATCTTCTCCAGCAGCTGGGCGCTGATCACCAGGCCAAGGCCGGTGCCGGTCTGCTTGCGTCCCTCTTCGGTCTGGGCAAACGGCTGAAACAGTTTGGCCTGATCGGCAGCGCTGATGCCCACGCCGCTGTCTTCGATCTCAATTTCCAGCTCCAGCGAACCGTCTTCCCACTCATGGCCGATCACCCGCACTTCCACGCCGCCTTCGTGGGTAAACTTGATGGCGTTATTGATGTAATTGGCGATCACCTGGCGGAAGCGCGCGGCATCAATAAACACTTCCAGCCCCGGCGGCGTGTCGCTGTGATAGTGCAGCGTCAGATTTTTGCCGCTGGCCATGCCGTCAAATAACCGCACCACCGGCAGCACCAGCTGCTCGGTGCTGACCCACTCCGGCATCAGCTCCAGCTGACCGCTCTCAATCTTGGCCATGTCGAGGATATCGCCAATCAGCCCCAGCAGCGTGTTGGCCGACTCGTAGGCGATTTGAATGGCTTCGTTATCGCGCTGTTTGCGACCTTCCAGCTCCAGCAGCCCGATGATGGCGCTGATCGGCGTGCGGATCTCGTGGCTCATGGTGGCGAGAAACGAACTCTTGGCGCGGTTGGCTTCATCCGCCACCTTTTTCTCCGCCTGCAGCGCCAGCATCAGCAGTTCGTAGGCGGTAACATCCTGCCAGCCGCAGATCAGCCCGGTGATATTGCCCTGCGCATCGCGCTGCTCCTGCGCCCAGTGGTGCACCATGCGCGCTTCGCTGCCGTTCTCGATCTCAATTTCCAGATCCTGGGCGGTATCGCCCCACAGACTGTTGTGCGCCAGCGCCACCAGTTCCGGATCGTTGACCGCTTCCGGGCTCATCAGCGGATAGAGTTTGCTGATGAGCGGCGACAGCGGATGACGCTGATCGTAAAGCGAAAAGCTCAGGCGCTGCGCGTCGACGCCGGCAAAAAAGCGCTGAAACGCACCGTTAGCACTGACCACGTTCCAGTTGCGATCCAGCACATAGACCGGTGTTGGCAGGCCATTCAGCAGCGCATCGCGAAAGCGCAGTTCGGCCTGCAGGTCAGCTTCTGCGCGACGGCGATGCTTCACCTCTTTGCCGCGATAGTAAACCCACGCCAGACAGGCGATTAGCAGCAGCGCGGTCAGCAGAGTGATGGCGTAAAACTGCGCGCGGTACAGCTGCCAGGTGGTGCGCGTGGTCTGTGGTGTGCCCTGCCAGCGGCTGGCAATCAGCGAGATTTCGCTCGGCTGAATGTCGGCCAGCGCCTTATCAATAATGCTCAGCAGCTCCGGCTGATCGCGGCTGACGGCAAAGCTCAGCTCCACCGGCGGCAGCGACAGGCGCGACACGATCTTCAGCGGCTGCTGCGCGTAGCGCGCCAGTAACGTGTTCACGCTCAGCTGGTTATCGATCAGCCCGGCAACCTTGCCCTCCTGCAACAGTTGCAGCGCCAGGCTGGCGTTATCCACTTCAGACAGCTGCAGCGTGGGGAAGCGATCCAGCAGCGCCCGACGCGCCGGATTGCCTTTGACGATACTGAGCTTCATGCCGGGATAGAGCGCCTGCGGCGCATCGGGCTGGTCCGGCACCAGCAGCACCAGCGGCACCTTCAGGTAAGGTCGGGTAAAGCGCACCGCCTCCTGATGGCCGCCATCCTGCGCCACCGCCGCCAGCATCGCTACCTGATGTTGCTCCAGCTGCTGTAGGCCGTCATGCCACGAATACGCCGGCACCGGGGTGAAAAACAGCCCGGTGCGCAGCTGGATCAGATGCAGCAGATCGGCGCTGATCCCCTGAAATTCACCCTGCTCATCCAGCAGCGCCAGCGGTGCGGAGAACGGATTGAACGCCACCTTCACCTGCGCATGCTGCAGCCACTGCTGCTCGCGCGGCGTCAGACTGAGCGGATCCTGCAGTCGCCAGACGTCCGGCCGCTGCGACCACTGTCGCGAAATCAGCCGATGCTGTTCGCCGGGAATGGCGGCGATGGCGGCATTCAGCGCTTGCAACAGCGGCTGATTATCGGCTTTCACCACCAGACGGCTGCCGTATAGTGCGTCTTCCGGCAAAATCGCGGCCAGCGCCAGCTGATTGACATAGCTGCGCTCAATCAAAAACGTCGCCGCCTGCAGGCTGCCGAGCGCATAGTCCGCTTCACCACTCGCTACCGCCGCCAGCGCCGCCTGGCTGGAGGGATAACGCACGATGGTGGCGTCAGGGAAATGCTGTTTGATTTGAGCATCGGTAAGAAAGCCTTCACGCATGGCGAGGCGCAGCGGCGCATCGTACGGCACCGGCTGTGAGGCCTGCTTCTCCGCGGCGATCACCACCGGACGGTTGATGAGAAAACTGTCTGTTGCCCTGAAGGCCGCCGCATCGTGCAGTTCGCGGCCCGGCGAGCTAAACAGCGCATCCGCCGCGCCGCTTTTTACCGCCGCCTGCGCCGCCGCCTGGCTGGGATAACGCACCATCACCGCCTGCACGCCAAGATTACGCGCCAGCAGTTGCAGATAATCGGTGTAGATGCCTTCCACGCTGTTGCCGCTGCCCGCAGCTTCCTGATAGATCAGGTAAGGCGGCAGCTCCGGTGTCCACACCGCGATGCGCAGCTCATGTTTAATGCGCAGCCAGCGCCACTCATCACCGCTCAACTCAATATGCAGGGGTGCCAGCTTTTCACGGCTGAACAACTGAAATATCTCGGGCTGCGGCTGGGCGGCCAGCAGCGGGCTCAACAGCAGCAGAAGCAGAGTGACCAGGCGCAGCATCGCTACTCCATATGATTACGATTGGCGAAGGCAAAGAGATCGCGCAGGCTTTTGCACTGCAATTTCTCCAGCAGACGGCCTTTGTAAGTTGAAACGGTTTTATTGCTGAGATTCATGCGGTTAGCAATGCGCATGTTATCCAGCCCCTTCAACAGATAAGTGAAGACCTGAAATTCCTGCGGCGACAGCGATTCCAGCAGCTGCTTGTCAGAGTGGATGTGATTCTCTTCCGCCGGCACATTAATACCGGCCAGCGGGAAGTAGCCATAGCCACTTTGCGCTGCACGGATTGCGGTGATGATTTCCGGCAAATTGTCTTTTTTACTGATAAAACCATTCGCTCCGCAGCGCACACTCTGTACCGCATAAAAGTTCTGATTCTTACCTGAGACGATAATAATAATACCCGGAAAACTCTTAGCACGCAGCGCTTTAACCACTTCGATGCCGTTCAGCGAGTGAATATCAATATCCATCACCACGATATCCGGATAATGCTGATCGATAAGCTGCAGCGCTTCATAACCATCATCGGTTTCGGCGACCATACTATGCCCTTCTTTTTCAAGAAGAAAGCTTACCGCCATGCGGGCCATAGGATGATCGTCGACGACAATAAATTTCGCCATGTTTTATTTCCTGACGTGACCTTAAAGAGAAAAGTTAATTACCTGACTATTAGACTAATAAATTCAACCCTGAATCAACCACAATCAAATAACAAAACGTAGGTCGCGTCCTACACGTCACCGATGAACATTCCCATATCCCTGTGCGGAATTTAATCGTAAGATCTCACTATCGCGAATTAATTACTCTGCGAACAATATGAGTTGTATTTAAATGTAAGGGCGTAAATATGGGAAAGGAGATTCCAGTGAAAGCAGGCAGTGATAATAAGCCGAAGAGAATCATTATTGCGCTCAGCTGCCATTTTGCACTGACCGGTTTACGTGCGTTGTGCCAGCCGCTGAAGGATTGCAGCGTACAAACGCTGCAGATTGCGCCGGAAACGGTAGCGGAAGAGCTGATGTTCAACCACGCCGATTTACTGATTACCGAACTGCCGCGTGACGCCGCCGGCCTGGCCGAGCTGCTGCTGATTCCCGAGTGGTTTAAAGGCCATACGCTGATTCTGCTGGATGAAGAGACCGAGCCGATGCGTCAGACGCTGGTGGCCGCCGGGTTCTCTGCGGTGATGAGCAAAAACGATCGGGCTGAGGTACTGCAGCGCAGCATTGGCCAGCAGCTGCAGCGTAAACCGTCGCGCTACGATTACGCCGCACCGGGCCGCAATGCGCTGGCACGCGAAAAACGCGTAATGTGCGCCCTGCTGCGCGGCATGAAGCCAGCACGCATTGCGCGTGAAATGGGCCTGCACCCGCGTGAGATTAGCCGCAGCAAGGTCAACAGCCTGGCGCGCAGCGGGTTTCCCTCGCTGAGCGCGATGCTGGCCTGTACCGGCCGCCGCCCGATTTAATTGTGGGAAAGCGCACGTCGCAAAAGCGTATATAAATCCTTAGGGTGCGCATTCATGCGCACCTGGATAGCGCAGTAATAAAACCGTGCACCAACCGTAGCGGCGTAATTTATTGCGCAATCTACTGCGGTGCGGCTGGCGGACTCGCGCGATAAATCGCGCCGCTACGGCACCTGCGGTCTGGAAACCGGGCAGCTGAATGGCGCAGCCATAACACCGCTACAACCGCTGCGACTGAACAATCTGCCATCCGGACGGTGCAGCAATAACTCTTTGCACCAACCGTAGCGGCGCAACTCATTGCGCAATCTACCGCGGTGCGGCTGGCGGATTCGCGCGATAAATCGCGCCGCTACGACACCTGCGGTCTGTAAACCAGGCACCTGAATGGCGCAGCCATATCATCGCTGCAACCGGTGCGACTGAACACTCTGCCACCCGGACGGCACAGCAATAACAACACGCACCAACCGTAGCGGCGCAATTTATTGCGCAATCTACCGCGTTGCGGCTGGCGGACTCGCGCGATAAATCGCGCCGCTACGACACCTGCGGTCTGGAAACCGGGCACATGAATGGCGCAGCCATAAACCGCTGCAACCGGCGCGACTGCACACTCTGCCACCCGGACGGCACAGCAATAACAACACGCACCAACCGTAGCGGCGCAATTTATTGCGCAATTGACAGCGGTGCGACAGCCAGATTCACGCAATAAACCGCACGTCGCAAAGCGGTTATAAATCCGTAGGGTGCGCATTCATGCGCACCTGGACAGCGCAGTAATAACACCGCGCACCAAACAGCGCGGCAAAATAATTACACAATCATTAATTCGCAGGATAATAAAAATTACAGACCGGTCTTAATTGACACGTAACCTTTAAAATATTAACCACTGTCTCAGACATTTTTTAATTTAATTCTTAAGACAGGGACTACAGAACACCGATGAACATTCGCATAGTGACACAGGAACTTTCGCTCTATTATAACTTCATCGCTTAGCAGCAACACCGCTAAAAGATAATAAAGCAATAATCTGATTACCTGCGCTGTTATCACTAATAGCCTGTAAGAGAAGACAGCCACATTATTTTTAAAGGACATTAACCCAGCACACTATCGGGATAATGCCCATCGCCTTCTCCGTTTTATTTATCAGGGAAGAAGGTTATTAAACACAACGAAGGAAATAAACCATGATGAACAAAATGATGAAAACCGCCTGCGCCCTCGCTGTGCTGGCGGCCTCGGCCAACGTAATGGCTGAAAGCATAGAGCTGAAAGTAATCGGAACGATTACTCCGCCAGCGTGTAAGCCGATGCTTGCCGGTAGCGGTACGGTTGATTTTGGTACTATCGCGCCAGCGTCTCTCAGTAAAGACAATTATACCGTCCTAGCGGATAAAGAGACCACGCTGAATATCGTGTGTGATGCACCTGCAAAAGTGGCGATTAAAGCGGTTAGCGGACGTAAAAATACCACTTTATCAGATGGTGCCGAAGGCACTAACGGCGCAGCGAAACCGCTGGTGAATCTGGGTCAGTCAGCCGACTTCGGCGTGGCCGGTTTGGGCATGGACGGCGAGAAAAAAATTGGTGCCTACGGCGTGGTAGTGAGCGATGTAGTAGTAGACGGTGTCAACGGTCGGCCAATTAAATCCGAAGATAAGCAGACCTGGTCCGACAGCAATGCAAACGGCCTTTATCAGGCTAGTGGCAATGACAATTTCATCACATGGAGTAACGGTACTGACGTCGCGCCACTTTCTTTTGAAAATATGAATGCCAAGCTGACGGTGAAAACTTATCTGAATAAGTCTTCAGAGCTCGATCTTACCAAACCAGTAAATCTTGATGGTTTGACGACAATCGAACTGGTTTACCTGTAACTTTATAAGTTATCAGCTAGCTGCATTAAGAAACAACAACTCAAATAATCACAATCAAAATAATCAATAAGGAAATAAACCATGAAAAAGATGATAAAAAATGCCTGCGCAGTAGCAGTTATGGCTGCCTCATTCGCGACTATGGCGGAAAGTACCGACATGCGTGTTATTGGTGCAATATCTCCTGCAGCGTGTACACCTAACTTAAGCGGCAATGGAACGGTAGACTATGGCACAATCGCTGCCAATGGCTTATCTGCTGATAATTATAATGCTCTGCCAGCTAAAGAAATTAGCCTAACGATTGCATGTACTGCACCAGCAAAAGTTGCCTTGAGCGCAATCAGTGGCCGCAAGGGTTCAGCATTAGTATATTATAATGCAGAGGGCGCAGCGGGCTCAGGCAATGGTTTTATCAAGCCTGGATCTCCTTCTTATGCTGGTTTTGTAGGATTCGGTCTCGACGGTGAAAAACGTATCGGTGCTTATGCTTTAACTTATAGTAACGTTACACTAGATGGTGTAGTTGCTAATGTATCTTCAAGTTTTGATAAAACAGCATGGTCTAAAAGCACTAACAATTCAATTTATGATAACCAAGGAAGAATTAAATTTGATACCTGGTACACCGGTGAAGAAGCGATCCCATCTTCATTTGAAACCATGAGTGCAACTATTAATGTATATTCATATTTAAACAAATCCTCTGAACTTGATATTTCCAAACCAATCAAGCTGGATGGATTAACCACTCTGGAAATGGTTTACCTCTAAAAGTAAAGGCCGGAAAACCTCCGGCCATTTTTAATGTTTTATTCATTTTTAGCCGGGAGAAAATTATGTCTAACTCAACTTTACGTTATTGGCTGCTCATTGCTGCTTTACTAATCCCATACTCTTCCACATTTGCCACCGGTATGGTGCCAGATAGCTCAGTAGTAATTGTTGAACAAAGCGATGGTGAAGGGGCGATTAATATTAAAAATACGGATGCTACCCCCGTTTTGCTACTGACCACGCTGCAGGACACGCCAGACGATAAAGAACCGCTGCTGACCGTGACGCCGCCGGCGGCGCGCGTCGAGCCGGGCAAATCGCAGCGCGTACGTTTTATTCTTACCACCAAAGAGCCGCTGAAAACCGAACGCCTGAAGCGCGTGGTGGTGGAAGGCGTGCCGCCGCAGAAAAAAGACTCCAGCGAAGTGCGCATGACGGTGCGGCAGAACCTGCCGGTGATCATCCGTCCGGCCGGTCTGGCCAAAGAGATGGCACCGTGGAAACGCCTGAACTGGAAAATGCAGGGCGACCAGCTGACCGTCAGCAATGACTCACCGTACGTGGTGCGCCTGAACCAGGCGGTGCAGACGCTGCCCAACCGCAACGTCTACATGCTGCCGAACAGCTACGTGCTGCCGGGCCAGACATTTACCCTGACGGCGCAGGACGGCAAAAAAGCCGGAAATGCACAACAGGTACGCATCTCTCCGGCCACCACCTGGGGTTACAGCGTCGACACCTACGACGCGCCGCTCGCGCGCTAATGGAGTGAGCCGTGCCTGGAATTAACACGACACGACGTCTGCTGCCGCGCCCGCGCCTGCTGTGCGCGGTACTGTTCCCGGCGCTCTGCTGCTTCTCCGCTTACGGTGCTGAGGAGCTGGAGTTTGATAGCGCCGCGCTGGCCGCGCGCGGTATCGACCCGAAACTTGCGGCGCTGTTTAAAAATGCGCCGCGCTTCCTGCCCGGCGCGACCACGGTGGCACTGCGCGTCAACGGCGCTGAACGCGGTCGGGTGCGAGTCACCTTCGATGAGCAGGGCGAGCCTTGTATCGATCGCACCTTCCTGAAAGCCGCCGGCCTGCTGGTGCCGCGCGGCGTCAGCGACGACGGCTGTTTTGATCTGAAAAGCGCCTGGCAGCAGGCGGAAATCAGCGCTGATCCTGGCGAAGAGCGGCTGTCGCTGCTGGTGCCACAACAGGCGCTGGCCGCGCCGGATCAGCATGATAGCTGGCAGCACGGCGGTGCCGCCGGCATGCTGAGCTACGACGCGCAATACCTCGATTCGATTGGCAAAAACGCCGGGCTCAACTTCATGCAGGTTGGGCTGGAAGGCGGATTTAACGTCAGCGACTGGATTGTGCGCAGCCGTCAGACGGTATCGCGCTTCAACGGTGAAGTCTCACTCAACCATCAGGGTGCCTATGCCCAGCGTAGTTTTACCCAGACTAAACAGGTGCTGCAGGTGGGCCAGATCAACCTGCAAAACTCGCTGTTCGGCACCGGCCAGGTGCTGGGGGTGCAGCTTTTTCCTGAGCTCGGTCTGGAGAAGCGCGGCGGCGCCGGGCTGGTGGAAGGCATCGCGAACAGCGCGTCGGTGGTCGAAGTACGCCAGGCGGGCGTGCTGGTGTACAGCACCAGCGTGCCGGCCGGTCCGTTCAAACTGCAGGGTTTCTCCCTGCTCAATACCCGCAACGATTTGCAGGTAACGCTCACGGATACCCAAGGCAATAAGCAGGAGTTCGTGGTGCCGGCTGCGTCGCTGCCAATGAGCAGCGGCAGCGCACCGGGCCTGTCGATTGGCGTGGGTAAAATGACGCAGCTGGCGAGCAACGCCGGTTCGCCGTGGGTGGCCACGCTGTCGCGCGGCTGGGAACTGAACGCGCGCAATATTTTCACCGCCGGTCTGATGACCACCGCGCAGTGGCGCGCCGCCGCCATCAGCCTCAACAGCCAGCCGTTCAACCGTACGCAAACCCAGCTGCAAATCACCGCCAGCCAGGATGCGCGCCACGGCGATCGCGGCGTGTCGGTGTATAGCGCAGTGAGCCAGAAAGTCAGCGAGCGCATCAGCCTGAGTCTCAACGCCGCCACCCAAAGCAAGGGTTACAGCGATATGGGCGATGCGCAGCAGAATGAGCGTCGTCAGCGTGATTACAGCAGCCGCGACCAGATTGGCGCTGGCATCAGCTGGGCCGGTGGCGATGTCGGTACTTTCTCACTCGGCTGGGCACGCAGCCGCACGTTTAACGGCGACAGCATCTCGTATCTGCGCGGCGGCTGGAGCAAATCGTTTGACCGCGCTTACCTCAGCCTCAACGTCGAACGCAGCGGTGGTGGACGCAACAACACGCCAGAGCAGCGCGTTTATATGGCGCTCAATGTGCCATTTGGTGATTCAAAAACCGTCAGCAGCTACCTCAACCACAGCGATAAAAATGGTGCCCGTGCCGGTGCGCGTTACAACGACCGGCTGTCGCAGGATCGCAGCTGGAGCCTGTCGGCCGAGCGCGACTTCCGCCAGCAGCGCGACAGCCTGAGCGCCGGTATGGATATGGTGACGCCGGTCAGCCAGCTGAGCGGCAGCCTGAGCCGTTACGCGGAAGACAGCACCAGCTGGTCGCTGCGTGCCAGCGGTGGCGCAGTGGTGCACGGCGGTGGCGTCACGCTGTCGCCGTATCGCATCGGCGATACCTTCGGCATTGCCAAAGTTGGCGACGAGCGCGGCGTGCGGCTGGATACGCCAGGCGGCCCAACCTGGACGGACGGACGCGGCTATGCGGTCATTCCATCACTCAGTAGCTATCGCCGTTCTCAGGTGCAGATTGATGCACGCAGCCTGAAGAAGAACGTTGATATCGCCAACGGCGTACAGGAAACCAGCGCCGCACGCGGGTCAGTGAGTTATCTGGCGTTCGATATCGTACGCAGCCGCCGCGTACTGGTCGACGTGAAGGATAACGTCGGCAAAGTCCTGCCGTATGGCGCCAGCGTGTTCGACGCCAAAGATAACTTCGTGACGGCAGTGGGCAGCGACGGCAGCATCTTTATTTCCGATGCCGGTGACGGTGGCCGCATGGAAGTGCAGCTGGGCGGCAAAACTATTTGCAGCTTCGATCTGAAGTTGCCCGCAAAGCCGCAGGACGCCGGACTGTTTGAAAACGCCAGCGCGCAGTGCAGCTAACAGGAGAGAAGAAGATGAAGCATCTGTTTTACCCGCTCGGGCTGACACTGCTGCTGTGCCAGAACGCACTGGCCAGCCTGCCTACACTGCCCCAGGTGGCGCAGGATACGCCCTGCTCGCTGTCGCTCGGCACGCAGGAAGTAAACTATGGTCGCCAGACGCGCTATCAGCTGACGGACGCTGGCGGCGGTCAGCTTTCGCCCGGCAAACGCGAGCTGCTGCTCGGCGTGGTGTGTCCGTATAGCCAGCCGATGAAACTGGCACTGCGTGGCGATCGCGCGCTGGATGGCGCACTGCGCTGGGGTGAGCACGGCAGCGTGCGGCTGCGGCTGTACGACGCGCGGCTCGACGGCCAGCCGGTCGCGCTGCTTCAGGAGCAAAGTGGCCAGAGCAGCGAAAGCCTGCTGCTGCGTCCCGGCGAGCCGTTCAGCGCGGTGCAGAACGGCAATGTGGTGGAAGGGAAAGCCTTTACCGCGCAGCTGGAAATTGTGCCACTGCTGCCGGAGAGCGCATCACGCGTGGCGCTGCAAACCGACAACGAAGCACGACTGACCCTGGAGCTGCTGCGCTAACTCCGCGCTGCACCGCTCCGCCATTCCCGCAACGGGCGCACTGATGCGCCCGTTTTTTTACGCCATAAAAAGGAGAACAGACATGGCACACTTCCGACTTTCCCCTCTCTCTTACAGCTGCGCGCTGGCGCTGCTGGTTGCCAGCGGTGCGCAGGCGGCCTCGGCGTGGCAGGCGCTCGACGGTGCCAAAGTCGCGGCGACCAGCGGCTACGAATCACGCAGCGCGCGTGACTATCCGCTGCTGGCCAGCGGCGCCAGCAGTCTGCTCACCACCGCCGTGCCCGGCCTGAACTTCGTCACCACCGGTAGCCTGCTGTATGCGGCGCAGGCACTGAACGGCGGACGCATCGAACTGGATGGTGCCCATCTCGCCACTGACGGCGTGATGGCGCACGGCGCGAACCTCAGCGACGGACAATTAGTGATGCGCGGCGGCAGCATCAGCACGCTGGGCGACAGCAGCGCCGGCGTGATGGCCAGCGGCGACAGCGAGGTCACCCTGACGGATGTCACGCTCAGCAGCCGCGGGCGCGATGCCACCGGCGTTACCCTCAGCCAGGGCCAGCTGACGCTGCGCGACAGCCGCATCAGCGCCAGCGGTGAAAATGGCGGCGGATTAGCGCTGGGCGGGGGCGGACGCGGCAATGCGCGCGCGGCGCTCAGCGATGTGACCATTGAACTGAGCGGTGCCGGCACGCGTGCGGCAATCGAGCTGGGCAACGGTACGCTGAACGGCAGTCAGGTAGCGATCAACGTCAGTGACCGTCATCGCGGCATTGAGATCTATAACCCGCAGGGCAGCAGCGGACGCGGCAGCGTGACGCTGAGTGACAGCCAGATCGTGACTGACGCCGGTGACGGCGTTTACACGCTGGGCGGCGATGTGCTGCTCAATAACGTTACGGTCGACACGCAAAGCGGTATGGCGGTCAACGTCAACAATCGCTCGACCGCCACGCTACTCGGCGGCAGCTTTAACACGCACGCCGATAACGCGCACACGCTGTGGATCGCCTCGGAGAGCGCCTCCGCCCACGCGCAGGACAGTCGCTTTAGCAGCGAGGGCAACAACGCACACGCATTTCACGCGCAGTTTGGCAACGCCACGCTGGAAAATGTCGCGCTCAGCACGCAGGGAGCTGGCAGCTATGGTCTGTACAGCGAAGCGCAGGTTGATGCGCTGCATCTGACGGTGGAAACCCACGGCTCCGGCGCCATCGGCGTGTTTGCCGCGCGCGGCGGCAACATCAATCTGGCCAATACTCAGGTGCGCACCGCCGGTGATTCCGCCACCGGCCTGCTGGCCTATCCGGGCTCGGCGATCAGCGGTAAGCAGGTGGATGTCAAAACAGAAGGCGCTGGCGCGCACGGCGCCTGGGTGCGCTCTGGCAGTATGCAGCTGCAGCACAGCACGTTCAGCACCGCAGGCCAGCAGGCAGCGGGTTTGCTGGTGAACGCCAACAGCAACGGCGACAGCAGCACGGTAACGCTCGACAGTACGCACATCGTCAGCCAGCAGGGTGCGGCCATCAAAGTGACCAACAGCAGCGCTGACATTACGCTGACCAACGGCAGCCAGCTGCAGGGCGGCGACGCGCTGCTGGACGTGGCGAGCGGCACGCTGCCGTCAGAAGTCATGCTGAACGCGGATAACCATGTACGGCTGCAAGGCGACGTGCGCGCCGACGCCGCCAGCCGGGTGGCGCTGGCGCTAAGCAACGCCTCACAGCTGAGCGGCAGCGTTCAGGGTGCCGATAGTCTGACGCTCGACGCCAGCAGCCAGTGGCAGCTCAGCGCCAGCTCAACGCTTAATACGCTGCACAGCGACGGTAACGTGAGCTTTGCCCCGCAGGCCAGCGGCTTCAGCACGCTGGATGTGCAAACGCTGAGCGGCAACGGCAGCTATCACCTGAACACCGATCTGGCAGCATTGCAGGGCGATCTGATTCGTGTTGTGGGCGCTGCCAGCGGCGATCATCGGCTGGGGATTAGTAACAGCGGGCGCGAACCGCAGCAGAGCGACGCGGCGCTGACGGTGGTGACTACCGGCGGCGGCGATGCCCACTTTGCGCTGGAGCACGGCGTGGTGGATGCCGGCGCGTGGCAGTATCAGCTGGAGCAGCGCGGCCAGGACTGGGTGCTGGCGCAGAAGCACGATGAGGACAAGCAGCCGTTACCAACGCCTTCCGCCGCCACAGTCACCGCACTGTTTAACGCCGCGCCGATCGCCTGGTACAGCGAGCTAACTAATCTGCGTACCCGTCTTGGCGAAGTGCGCAACAGCGCAGCGCAGGGCGGCGCCTGGACGCGCGTCATCGGCAATGACTGGCGTATCAATGCGCGCAGCGGCGTGGCGTGGCGCCAGCAGATGCAGGGCGTAGCGATGGGCGTCGATAGCGCCAAAACCACCGGTTATGGCCAGCGCCTGCTCGGCGTGTTCAGCGGCATCAGCAAAAGCCGGCTGGCCCTCAGCGGCGGCAGCCAGGGCACCATCAACAGTTTCTATATTGGTGGCTATCACACCTGGCTGTTGAATGACGGCTGGTTCGCCGATGCGGTAGTGAAAGCCAACAACTTCAGCAACCGCGCCGACGCGCGTATGTCCGATGGCAGCAAGGCCAGCGGCAGCTATCAGACCGCCGGATTTGGCGCCTCGCTGGAGCTGGGCCGCAAGTTTAACTATCAGAACGGCTGGTTCGCCGAGCCATCACTGCAGTTCTCCTCGCTGAGGGTGCAGGGCAAAGCATATCGCCTGAGTAACGATCTGGCGGCGAAGGCGGCGTCTGGCGGATCGCGTCTGGCAACGCTGAACCTGACCGGTGGACGCGAGCTGGCGCTGGAGAACGGCGGCAAAGTGCAGCCGTGGCTGCGTGCCGCGCTGGCGCAGGAGCTGGTGCGCGATAATGCCGTCAGCGTTAACGATCAACGCATGAACAGCAATCTGGCGGGCCAACGACTGGAGCTGGGCGCGGGCGTTAACGTCTCACTGACGCGCGATGTTGCGCTGTATGCGGACGCCAGCTGGAGCCACGGCGATAAGCTGACATCACCGTGGAGCGGCAGCGCGGGCCTGCGCTGGCAGTTCTGATCCTCATCTGGCACGCATTCAGCGTGCCTTTTGCTGCGGCACCACTGTCTGGCTGACAGGGTGCCGCAGCGCGTTAAGCGACACGCCCTACGCGTCCACCGCCCTGCGGCTGAAACAGAAAGAACAGCCCGGCGCCGGGACTGATCACCAGCAGACGTCCTCCCTTTTGCGGCTGCAGTTCCGCCAGCGCCAGCGTGCGCGCGTCATTGAAATCCGTCACCAGCGCCGGAAAATGCGCCATGCCGTTAATCTGCGCGCGATACTCGCGCATCATGCCGCGTCGCAGGTGCTGCACATCGTTATTGAGCCAGCGCGGCAGGCTGTTCGCCAGCTGATGCGCGGCCACCGGCCCGCCGGTATAAGCCAGCAAACGCACGCGCGCCTGGCGCGGCGGCTGAATAAAGTGGTGAATAAACCAATCCATGTATGCGTCTTTCATCCCTGCGCTTCCCCTGTGCTGACCGGCTGGCCTCAGGCTATTTTAAGGACTGGCAGGTTTAAGGTTAATGAGACCAGGCCTACGCGCCGGTCAGTGCAGTCTGACAAATGGGGGAGATTCTTAGTCGTTTGGGTTTGGGTTTGCCCTCACCCCGGCCCTCTCCCGCAAGCGGGCGAGGGAGTTGTCCGCTGCGGGTGGGGAATGCAGTGCATCACATGAGTTAACCAGGAAGGCGCAGCGGGTGGAAAGTGTGAAAGGTATGCACCGCCCAGCTCCCTTTCCTCAACCGGCACTGGCCAGTTCCCTCTCCCGCTTGCGGGAGAGGGTTAGGGTGAGGGAAAAACCACTCGACTATAAAAAATTAAACCGCCTGCGCGCACGCCCACGCCGAGCTCCACGCCCACTGGAAATTGTAGCCGCCGAGCCAGCCCGTCACGTCCACCACTTCGCCAATGAAATAGAGCCCCGGCACATCACGTGCTTCCATGGTCTTAGACGACAGCTGCGTGGTATCCACGCCGCCCAGCGTCACTTCGGCGGTACGATAGCCTTCGGTGCCGTTTGGCTGCACGCGCCACTGGTGCAGCGTAGTCACCAGCTCGCTCTGCTGCTTGCTGTTAAGCTGCTTCAGCGTTACGTCCGGAATCTGCTGCAGCTCCTGCAGCACTTCCACCAGCCGCTTCGGCAGGATCTTCGCCAGGCTGTTTTTCAGGCTGAGGTTGGGATGCGCCGCGCGCTGCACGTCGATAAAATCGTCCAGCGGCGTCTCCGGCGACAGGTTGACGGTGACAAACTCGCCCGGCTGCCAGTAGCTGGAGATCTGCAGCACCGCCGGACCGGACAGGCCGCGGTGGGTAAACAGCATCGCCTCTTTAAACAGCGTGCCGTCCTGAGCGGTGATGGTGGTCGGCAGCGCCACGCCGGAAAGTGTGTTCAGCTGCTCCAGCAGCGGCTTATGCAGCGTAAATGGCACCAGCGCGGCGCGCGTCGGATGGACGCGCAGGCCAAACTGTTCCGCCACCTTATATCCGAACGGCGTTGCCCCCAGTCCCGGCATTGACAGACCACCGCTGGCGATCACCAACTTTTTCGCCTGCACCGCCGAGCCATTCAGCTGCAGCGTGTAACCGTCGTCGTCGCGCGCCACGCTCAGCACTTCGCTGCGCAGTCGCAGCGTCACCTGGCCGGCTTCACACTCCTTCAGCAGCAGATCAACAATCTGCTGCGCCGAATCATCGCAGAACAGCTGGCCGAGAGTTTTCTCGTGCCAGGCGATGCCGTGACGATTAACCAGATCGATAAAATCCCACTGGGTGTAGCGCGCCAGCGCCGATTTGCAGAAGTGCGGATTATGCGACAGATACGCCGCCGGTTCGGTGTACAGATTAGTGAAGTTGCAGCGGCCGCCGCCGGACATCAGAATTTTGCGCCCTGCCTTCTTGCCGTTATCCAGCAGCAGCACGCGACGGCCTAATTGCCCGGCCTGCGCCGCGCAGAACATGCCGGCCGCGCCTGCACCAATAATGATAACGTCAAACTTTTCCACTGCCTTAACCCACCTGATTGAAAGGCGCTGATTGTAGAGATCTGCGGCTTTTCGCGCCAGCGACAAAAAATTGCCGTAAATGTGTCATATTGTAACTTGCTCATTTTGCGGTCTTTTTGCCATTAATTACCTGCCGGATGACAAATTTAAGACAAAAAAGAGCTATATTTTTCTTTCCCATAGCGCACGTTGTCGCAGATAATGCGCCGCGTTCATGTCCTCCAAAATGGCGTAACGTTTATGCTACATCTGTTTGCTGGTCTTGACCTAAGCACCGGCCTGTTATTGGTTCTTGCTCTGCTGTTTGTGTTGTTTTACGAAGCAATCAACGGCTTTCACGACACTGCCAACGCGGTCGCTACAGTCATTTACACCCGTGCGATGCGGGCGCAACTGGCGGTTGTGATGGCCGGTGTGTTCAACTTCTTAGGTGTGCTACTCGGCGGTTTGAGCGTGGCCTATGCCATCGTGCATATGCTGCCAACCGATTTGCTGTTGAATGTCGGTTCGGCGCATGGGCTCGCCATGGTGTTCTCCATGCTGCTGGCGGCGATTATCTGGAACCTCGGTACCTGGTATCTCGGCTTACCGGCGTCCAGTTCGCACACGCTGATCGGCGCCATCATCGGTATTGGTCTCACCAATGCGCTGATGACCGGCACATCGGTGGTGGATGCGCTGAATCTGCCGAAAGTCATCAATATTTTCCTCTCCCTGATTCTGTCGCCGATTGTTGGTCTGATCATTGCGGGTGGCCTGATTTTCCTGCTGCGTCGCTACTGGAGCAGCACCAAAAAACGGGCTCGCATCCACATGACGCCTGCTGACCGCGAGAAGATCGACGGCAAGAAAAAGCCGCCGTTCTGGACGCGTATCGCGCTGATTGTCTCCGCCATTGGCGTGAGCTATTCGCACGGTGCCAACGACGGTCAGAAAGGCATCGGCCTGATCATGCTGGTGCTGATTGGCGTCGCGCCGGCGGGCTTTGTGGTGAATATGAATGCCTCCGGTTATGACATCACCCGTACGCGCGATGCGGTGAATCATCTTGAGCAGTATTACCAGCAGCACGGCCAGTCGCTGACGCACATCGTGCAGATGGCACCACCGGCGGTGCCGACGCCGGAAGAGTCGCTCGGCGGCCCGCAGGAGTTCCATTGTGATAGCTCCCGTGCGCTCGATGCGATTAACCGTGCGCAGGGTCTGCTGGGTAATCTGCAGAGCTACAGCGATCTCACGCCTGACCAGCGCGGTCAGATGCGTCGTCTGCTGCTGTGCATCTCCGACACCGCGGACAAAGCCGCTAAGCTGCCGGAGACCAGCGCGGACGATAAGCGCTTCCTCAATAAGCTGAAAGGTGATCTGCTCGGCACCATCGAGTATGCGCCGGTATGGATTATCGTGGCGGTCGCGCTGGCGCTCGGCATCGGTACCATGATTGGCTGGCGCCGCGTGGCGACCACCATCGGCGAGAAGATCGGTAAAAAAGGCATGACGTATGCGCAGGGCATGTCGGCCCAGGTAACGGCTGCGGTGTCGATTGGTATCGCCAGCTACACCGGGATGCCGGTTTCGACCACGCACATTCTGTCATCGTCGGTTGCCGGTACCATGCTGGTGGATGGCGGCGGTCTGCAAAGCCGCACCATCAAAAATATCGCAATGGCCTGGGTATTCACCCTGCCAGTGTGTATTTTGCTGTCTGGCTCGCTGTACTGGATTGCGCTGAAGCTGATTTAACGCTTCAGCGTTGCAGGGTTCTGTAGTGGTGCGTTGCGAATACAACACAGCGCGCCGCGACAGAACCCGCTCCCCCTCTCAGTGCCAAATCGCTAAAGCGATCAGGCTCACCACCACCAGAAAACACAGCCCGCTGGTCAGAACAAACTGACCGCGCACCCGCTCGCAGCGACGAATGAATTCATCGTCGTGATGATCGCGATAGCGTTTCTCCCAGATATAGCGCACCAGCCGCACCTGCTTGCTCGGCTGACCGTGGGATGTAAAGAAACCGGCACCATCAACATACTGATACAGCAACGGATCGCACCCGCGCAGCACCGCCAGCAGTGAGCGCAACGATGAGAAGTAACGCGCCATATTCACCAGACAAACCACACACAGAGCCCAAAAAAGCGCGATAGTGCTGATCATGTTCCCCTCCCGGCTGGAGCCGCAATGACGTTACCTGCAGCGGGGAAAAGCTGCAGACGCCCCACGGGAAATAAGCCAGCCACAGATGAATCGAATTGCATTGTTGTTATGCGGACCTGAGCGCGCTACCCGGACGGGAGTGGCCCTCATTTTCAGTGTAGGAGATCTGTTTAAATTTTTTCCAGCGATGATTTTCGTTCAGCGCGAGCGAAAAAAGCGATAACCCATGATCTGACTCACAGCCGGGCTTCGGTTTGCAGCATTTGCTACCCACTCTGGCTATACTCGGGATATAACAATTATTCGCCTGCGTGGCTGACATTGTGGTTGGTGGCGCTTCATCGCCGTTACGCGCAAAGGATTACGCCAGCCGAACGGCAGAAATTCGGGTTGCCCCAGAATCTTGAGAAAGGAGTTTTATCATGGCTTATAAACACATCCTGATTGCAGTAGACCTTTCCCCGGAAAGCCAGTTACTGGTTGATAAAGCGGTATCACTGGCCCGTCCTTATGATGCAAAAATCTCGCTGATTCACGTTGATGTGAACTATTCAGATCTCTACACCGGGCTGATTGACGTCAACCTCGGCGATATGCAGAAGCGTATTTCGGAAGAGACACACACCGCGCTGCGCGAGCTTTCCACCAACGCCGGTTATCCGATTAGCGAAACCCTGAGCGGCAGCGGCGATCTCGGCCAGGTGCTGGTGGACGCGATTAAAAAATACGATGTCGATTTGGTGGTGTGCGGCCATCATCAGGATTTCTGGAGCAAGCTGATGTCGTCAGCGCGCCAGCTGATCAATACCGTGCATATCGATATGCTGATTGTGCCGCTGCGCGACGAGGAAGAGGAATAATCACGAGGCGTGGGGTCGCCGGGACCGGATTCGGTCGCCCTCAATGGCGCCCCTGCAATGAACATAAACGCTGTAGGGTCGGCATTGATGCCGACCTGTTTTATTGCCGCACCGCCTAAACCAACGGCGGATAAATATCGAAACGGTGGCTTTTGGTCACCACCGCCGATTGGGTGGCGACGCCGGCCAGCGGCGGTGCGTAATCCGGGCGCTTCACCACGATGCGCTTCTTCGCCAGACGGCGCGCCGGTTCGAGCAACGCATCGGCATCCTCGTCCGGCCCCACCAGCGACTGAAACACCCGCATCTCCTTCTTCACCAGCGCGCTTTTCTGCCGGTGCGGATACATCGGATCGAGATACACTACGTCCGGTGCCGGCGTGATATCACTCAGCGCCTGCTGACTGACCACATGCAGCAGCGTCAGGCGCTCGCGCAGCCAGCCGCCGATCTCCGCATCTTCATAGCCACGCCGCAAACCATCTTCCAGCAGCGCCGCGACCACCGGATGGCGCTCCAGCATGCGCACGCGACAGCCCAGCGCGGCCAGCACAAAGGCATCACGCCCCAGTCCTGCCGTTGCATCCACCACGTCGGGCAGGTAATCCCCTTTGATGCCCACCGCTTTCGCCACCGCTTCGCCGCGTCCGCCGCCAAATTTGCGCCGGTGCGCCATCGCGCCGGAAACGAAATCGACAAAGATGCCGCCAAGCTTTGGCTCGTCCACTTTACGCAGCTCCAGATGCTGCGCTGTCAGCACCAGCGCCAGCGTGGCGCTGTCGTCCTGCTCCAGCCCCCAGCGCTGCGCCAAATGTAATAAGGCGCCGTCTCCGGCGCCTGTTTCATCCACTAAACCGATCTTCACAAGCAGGCTTATCCCTGAATTCCGTAGTGTTCCAGCATCGCATCCAGCTGCGGTTCACGGCCGCGGAAGCGTTTGAACAGCTCCATCGGCTCTTCAGAACCGCCGCGCGTCAGGATGTTGTCGAGGAACGACTGACCGGTCTGACGGTTGAAGATGCCCTCTTCTTCGAAGCGCGAATAGGCATCGGCAGCCAGCACGTCGGCCCACAGATAGCTGTAGTAACCCGCCGCGTAGCCACCGGCAAACACGTGGCTGAAGGCGTGCGGGAAGCGGCCCCACTCCGGACTCGGCACCACGGCAACCTGTTTTTTCACTTCGCGCAGGGTTTCGAGGATTTGCGCGCCCTGCGCCGGATCAAACTCGGTATGCAGACGGAAATCGAACAGGCCGAACTCCAGCTGACGCAGAATGAACAGCGCCGCCTGATAGTTCTTCGCCGCCAGCATTTTATCCAGCAGCGCTTTCGGCAGCGGCTCACCGGTTTCGTAATGGCCAGAGATAAACGCCAGCGCTTCCGGCTCCCAGCACCAGTTTTCCATAAACTGGCTCGGCAACTCGACCGCATCCCACGGCACGCCGTTGATGCCGGACACGCCCGGCGCTTCGATGCGCGTCAGCATGTGGTGCAGACCGTGGCCGAACTCATGGAACAGCGTGGTCACTTCATCGTGAGTGAACAGCGCCGGTTTGCCCTGGACCGGACGGTTGAAGTTACAGGTCAGGTACGCCACCGGCTTCTGCAGGCTGCCGTCGGCTTTACGCATCTGCCCGACGCAGTCATCCATCCACGCGCCGCCGCGCTTGTGCTCGCGCGCGTAAAGGTCGAGGTAGAAGCTGCCACGCAGCTCGCCGCTTTCGTCGAACAGGTCGAAGAAACGCACGTCCGGATGGTAAACATCCACATCGGTACGCTCTTTGGCGGTGATGCCATAAATACGCTTCACCACTTCAAACAGACCGTTCACCGCGCGTGATTCCGGGAAGTACGGACGCAGCTGTTCGTCGCTGATGGTGTACAGATGCTGCTTCTGCTTCTCGCCGTAATAGGTGAGATCCCACGGATTCATGTCATCCACGCCAAACTCTTTTTTGGCAAAGGCACGCAGCTGCGCCAGCTCTTTTTCACCCTGCGGACGCGCGCGTTTAGCGAGATCGTTCAGGAAGTCGATCACCTGAGACGGGCTTTCCGCCATTTTGGTCGCCAGCGATTTGTCGGCGAACGAGTCAAAGCCCAGCAGCTCGGCCAGCTCGTGGCGCAGTGCCAGCTCTTCCGCCATGATTGGGCCATTGTCCCATTTACCGGCGTTCGGGCCCTGATCGGAGGCACGGGTGGAATAGGCGCGATACATCTCTTCACGCAGCGCGGCGTTGTCACAGTAGGTCATCACCGGCAGATAGCTCGGGATATCCAGCGTCAGCAGCCAGCCTTCCTGCTGTTTGGCTTCCGCCTGCGCTTTGGCTGCGGCCAGTGCGCTCTCCGGCATGCCCGCCAGCTCGGCTTCGTCGGTGATCAGTTTGCTCCAGCCCATGGTGGCGTCCAGCACGTTGTTGCTGTAAGCCGATCCCAGTTCGGAGAGGCGCGCGGCGATGTCGCCATAGCGTTTCTGTTTCTGTTTATCGAGGCCGATACCGGACAGCTCAAAGTCGCGCAGGCTGTTATCCACCGCTTTCTTCTGCGCGGTATCCAGCTGTGCGTAGCTCTCGCCCTCACGCAGGTTGCGATACGCCTGATACAGGCCTTCGTGCTGGCCCACCCAGGTGCTGTATTCGGACAGCAGCGGCAGCGTCTGCTCATAGGCTTCGCGCAGTTCCGGGCTGTTTTTTACCGAGTTGAGGTGGCTGACCGGCGAGAAGATGCGGCCCAGGCGATCGTCCACTTCTGCCAGCGGCTGGACTAAATTTTCCCAGGTGTAAGGCGCGCCCTGCGCCACTACGCGCTCCACCGCCGCGCGACAGTCGTTCAGCGCTTCAGTTACAGCGGGAACCACGTGCTCAGGTTTGATGGCGGAAAAAGGCGGTAGCGTAAAAGGCGTGAGTAACGGATTGGTCATAAGCGCAGTCCTTTCATCATGGAGTGGGGCCGCGCGCAGGGGCGCGACGCAATTTTACTAACATGCGGCCAGACGAGGGGAAAATCAATGCCACCCGCAAGGGCAGAGAGAAAAACGCGCGATGAATCGCGCCGCTACAATAAGTGCACGTATCGGTAGCGGCGCGATTTATTGCGCAATGTTGAAAAAAAAGCCCGCCAGACGGCGGGCCAGAGGTTATTTGATGGTCAGCTGATAATGGATCACATCATACGGCGCGACCCACGGTGGCAGCGGCTCGCGCTCGTAAATATCTTTCGCCAGCGCCCAGCCTTCCACTGCGCCGCCTTTACCGGTCAGCGACATGCCTTCCTGCAACAGTGGCGGCAGGCTGTCGTTGAACGGCACCTGATCGTGCGAAAAATCATTGATTACCTTGCCGCTCAGGGTGGTGACGCGGACGCTGACCGCCGCCTGCTGGTCCGGCAGCAGTTTGCCTTTCACGCTTTTCACCGCAAACCACTGCATGCCGAGATCTTTCTTCAGCGCTTTACGCTTCGCCACTTTCTTGTCCAGCTGCGCGTAACCTTTTTCAATCAGTGCGTTCAGTCCTTTGCCAATGGAGGCCTGCATGGTGGCGTAACGGCGCGCCATCTCTTCGCCATCAAGCAGCGAATCACCGCTTTGCAGCTGGGTGGTTAAGCCGGCAATCAGCTGATCCATACTGATGCTGAGGCCGATGTCTTTGACCATCTGCAACTGCACCACCGCATTGCTGGCGATGAACTGACCCAGCGTGTAACCATCGCGTTCAGCATCGCTTTTCGGGGCAGAAAGTTTTGGTGCGGCGGCCGGTTGCTGCTTCGCCGCCTCCAGTTCCCGCGTCAGCTGCGCCAGGTTGTGCGCCTGCTGCTGTTTTTCGCTATCCAGCGCGGCGAGTTGTTTTTCACGCTCGGCCTGCTGCGTCTGCAGCGCGGTGAGCTTCTTCTCGCTTTCCGTCTGCTGAGACTGTAACGCTTTCAGCTGTTTGTCGCTTGCAGTCTGCTGCGCGGCCAGTTTTTGGGCGCTCTCAGCCTGCTGTGCGCTGAGCTGCTGTTTGCTTTCAGCCTGTAATGCCGCCAGTTTTTTATCGCTTTCCGCCTGCTGAGCACTGAGCTGCTTTTTACTCTCAGACTGCAGCGCCGCCAGCGCCTTGTCGTTTTCTGCCTGTAAGGCCGCCAGCTTTTTGTCACTTGCCGCCTGCTGGGCGCTGAGCTGCTTTTTGCTCTCAGCCTGCAACGCCGCCAGCGCCTTGTCGTTTTCCGTTTTCAGCGTCTTCAGCGCATCGGCGCTCTGGGTGGCCGCCGCGCGCGCGTCGCTGAGCTGTTTCGTCAGCTGGGCGCTGCCGGTGCTTTGCTGCTGCTGAGCCTCTTTCAGCGCCTGCTGCAGCGTGGCAATGTTTTTCTCCTGCTGCTGCTTCTCCGCGCTGAGCGCTGCCAGCTTTTTGTCGTTCCCGGCCTGCTGGGCGCTGAGCTGCTTTTTGCTCTCTGCCTGCAGCGCCGCCAGTGCCTTGTCGTTTTCCGCTTTCAGCGCTTTCAGCGCGTCGGCGCTCTGGGTGGCGGCCGTGCGCGCGTCACTGAGCTGTTTCGTCAGCTGGGCGCTGCCGGAGCTTTGCTGCTGCTGTGCCTCTTTCAGCGCCTGCTGCAGCGTGGCGATGTTTTTCTCCTGCTGCTGCTTCTCCGCGCTGAGCGCCGCCAGCTTTTTGTCGCTTGCCGCCTGCTGGGCGCTGAGCTGCTTTTTGCTCTCTGCCTGCAGCGCCGCCAGCGCCTTGTCGTTTTCCGCTTTCAGCGCCTTCAGCGCGTCGGCGCTCTGGGTGGCCGCCGCGCGCGCGTCGTTGAGCTGCTTCATCAGTTGGGCGCTGCCGGTGCTTTGCTGCTGCTGTGCCTCTTTCAGCGCCTGCTGCAGCGTGGCAATGTTTTTCTCCTGCAGCTGCTTCTCCGCGCTGAGCGCTGCCAGTTTTTTGTCGCTGGCGGCCAGCTGCGCCTTTAACACATCATCCGCTTTCACCGCAGGTGCCGCAGACAGCTTTTCGAGTTCCGCCACGCGGGCGCGCAGACGCGTCAGTTCCGCACTGTGATCGGGCGCTGTTGCGGCTTTTTTCTCTGCCTTGCTGACGGTTTTCGCCGCCGGTTTAGCGGCCGGTTTTGCAGGTGGCTGTGGTTTTGCTGCCGGTGCCGGCGGCAGGGTGCGCGCTGCTTCGCTAAACGCGCGCAGCATGTCATCATCAGCCGCTGACGCGGCCTGTCCGGGTAGCAGTAAGGCCGCACTAATCAGCACCGCCAGCAGATGACGCTGTGTCATCAAAACCTCCAGTCGCGGCTCCTTGCCGCTAAGAAAACAAAAGGCCTCATCTCAATATGTTAATTGAGATGAAGCCATCCACCGCGCGAGGTTGTCGCGCTGTTAAAAAAGGGGTCGGCTTACGCCGTTATTGTTAACCGGCCTGGCGAATAATCAGCTGTGACAGACGGGTTTTAATGCGGAAGCACAGTTCACGGATCTGGAACTGATAGCGCGGCATGACTAAATCGTTAATATCCGCGCCGATCGAATCTTTAATCTGCAGATATTTGTTGGTCTGCGCGCCAATTTTCTGGAATTCCGCCTGGTAGCTGTCGTAAGACGCCTGGCTGTAGAGACGCATCGCATCCAGCTCTTTACGGCACTGCTGAATGTTGCTGGCGCGATCGTCAGCGAACGAGGCAGCGGCCGGCTGGGCTGGCGCTTCGGTTACAAACGGCTGGCCGTCAGGCCGTGCAGCGGATTCAGCCATCGGCTGAGCGTCGGCGGCGGGCGGCGTTACCAGGCTATGAACAGGCTGTTGTTTCGCGCAGCCGGCCAGTGCCAGCAGGCTTGCCACCGCGATACCAGTCATTTTTTTCATTATTGTCACCAGGAGTTATTAAGGATGCTTGAAGCAAAAAATTATACGGCCATGGCCGAAAAGTTTCCTTGCCAGAGACGCATTCCTGGCATTTCGCTCGCGACCGCTTCGTTTTCGGCTACTAACTTACTTAATCTGCGGTAAAATTTCGAGAGTCGAATTATCCCTAAGTGAAATTAGTTCTCTACCAGACCGGTCGCATTCCGCTAAAGCGACCCGGGCGCTGAAAACTTAAGCGGATGGTAAAACGTCAGCAATTTTTATGCGGCGCGGCTATAATCGCGCCACACACGATCTATTCGACTTCATTGATCCAACCGCGGACCCCTCTTTTTTATGCTGAGTTATCGCCACAGTTTTCATGCCGGCAACCACGCCGACGTGCTGAAACACACCGTTGAAAGCCTGATCCTCACCGCCCTGATGGAGAAGGAGAAACCTTTCCTCTATCTGGACACCCACGCCGGTGCCGGACGTTACCAGCTGAGCGGTGAGCACGCCGAACGTACCGGCGAATATCTGGAAGGCATTGCGCGTATCTGGCAACAGCCGGACGCACCGGCGCTGCTGAAGCCCTATCTGGCGGCGATTCGCAACCTCAACCCAACCGGTACGCTGCGCTATTACCCTGGCTCGCCGCTGATCGCCCGCCATCTGCTGCGCGACGAGGATAAGCTGCAGCTCACCGAACTGCATCCGACCGATTACCCGCTGCTGCGCAGTGAGTTCAGTAAAGATGCGCGCGCCCGCGTTGAACGCGCGGATGGTTATCAGCAGCTGAAGGCCAAACTGCCGCCACCGACCCGTCGCGGCCTGATCCTTATCGACCCGCCGTACGAAATGAAAAGCGATTATCAGGATGTGGTGAAAGGCATTCAGGAAGGTCACAAACGTTTCGCCACCGGTGTCTATGCGCTGTGGTATCCGGTGGTGTTGCGCCAGCAGATCAAGCACATGCTGAAGGATCTGGAAGCCACCGGCATCCGCAATATTCTGCAGATCGAGCTGGCAGTACGTCCGGACAGCGATCAGCGCGGCATGACCGCGTCCGGGATGATTGTCATCAACCCGCCGTGGAAGCTGAAAGCGCAGATGGAAGAGCTGCTGCCGTGGCTGCACCAGAAGCTGGTGCCCGCCGGCACCGGTCACTACAGCGTGACGCAAATCGTGCCGGAATAAGCGCTACACCTCAAATATCGCAAAATCATGGGCCAGTTCGGTGGCCGGAAACACCGACTGGCACTCAGCCAGCAGCCTTTCCCGATCCTGTGACAAATAGCGCGAGCTAAAGTGCGTAGCGATCATGCGTTTTGCGCCAGCGCGCTGTGCCACGCTGGCCGCCTGCACTGTCGTGGAGTGGCCGCGCCCGTTGGCTTTTTCCGCCATCGCCGCTTCCAGCGTGGTTTCATGCACCATCACATCGGCGTTCGCCGCCAGCTGCAACGCCACCTCGGTAGGGCCGGTATCGCCGAAGATCGCCAGCACTTTGCCTTTGGTGGCCGGGCCAAGATAGTCGGCGCCGTTGATCTCGCGGCCATCTTCCAGCGTGATGCGTTTGCCCTGTTTCAGATCCTGATACCACGGGCCGCGCGGCACGCCTTCCGCCTTCAGGCGCGGTGCGTCAAGGAAGCCTGGCTTATCATGCTGTTCGATGCGGTAGCCATAGCACTCGACCACGTGGTTCAGCGCATAAGCAGTGACGCGAAACTCACCGTTATCCAGCACCGGACCGGCTTCGATCTCGACAATCTCCAGTGGATAGCCGGTATAAGAGCCACTCAGGCTGAGCGCGGTGTCGACAAACTGGCGCAATCCTTTCGGACCGTACAGCGTCATCGGCTCGGTCAGGCCCGCCATCGAACGGCTGGTGAGCAGACCCGGCAGGCCAAAGATGTGATCGCCATGCAAATGGGTAATAAAGATTTTTTCCAGCTTGCCGGGCTTAAGCGCCGATCGCATAAACTGATGCTGCGTCGCTTCGCCACAGTCGAACAGCCAGGTCTCACCGCGTTTCGACAGCGTCAGCGCAATGGCGGTGACGTTGCGCTGCAGGCTGGGCGCGCCCGCGCCGGTACCAAGAAATGTCAGGTGCATGATAAGTTCCTTTAAGCCAACCCCTTGCCGGCATTCAACCCTATTACATACATAGGTGCAAACTTTGCGCCGGTAACTGAAGCGGCGTTACACTCTATGCCAGTTTTCCTCCAACAGATGGACACAACGGATGACCAGACATTTTGATTACCTCGCCATTGGCGGCGGCAGCGGCGGTATCGCCTCCATTAACCGTGCGGCGATGTATGGCCAGAAGTGCGCGCTGATCGAAGCGAAAGAGCTGGGCGGCACCTGCGTCAACGTCGGCTGTGTACCGAAGAAAGTGATGTGGCATGCGGCGCAAATCGCCGAAGCAATTCACCTGTACGGTCCGGATTACGGCTTTGATACCACCGTTAATCGCTTTGACTGGTCAACGCTGGTGAAAAATCGCAGCGCCTACATCGACCGTATCCACACCTCGTACGACAACGTGCTGGGTAAAAACCAGGTGGAAGTGATCAAAGGGTTCGCGCGCTTTGTCGATGCCCACACGGTGGAAGTGAACGGCGAGACCATTACCGCCGACCATATCCTGATCGCCACCGGCGGGCGTCCCAGCCATCCACAGGTGCCGGGCGCAGAGTACGGCATCGATTCCGACGGCTTCTTTGAGCTGGAGGCGCTGCCAAAACGCGTTGCGGTAGTCGGCGCAGGCTACATTGCGGTAGAGCTGGCCGGCGTGGTGAATGCGCTGGGCGCAGAAACTCACCTGTTTGTGCGTCAGCATGCGCCGCTGCGCAGCTTCGACCCGCTGATTGTTGAGACACTGGTAGAAGTGATGCAGGCGGAAGGTCCGACGCTGCACACCGAATCGATCCCGAAAGCGGTGATCAGGAATGCTGACGGCAGCCTGACGCTGCAGCTGGAAAACGGCCAGCAGCAGACGGTGGATTGCCTGGTATGGGCAATTGGCCGCGAGCCCGCTACCGATAATCTCAACCTGGCGGTGACCGGTGTGGCGCTGAATGACAAAGGCTACATTCAGGTCGACAAGTTCCAGAACACTAACGTCAAAGGCATCTATGCGGTAGGTGATAACACCGGTGCGGTCGAGCTGACGCCGGTGGCCGTGGCGGCAGGCCGTCGCCTGTCCGAACGCCTGTTTAATAACAAGCCGGACGAGCATCTCGACTACAGCAACGTTCCCACCGTGGTGTTCAGCCATCCGCCGATTGGCACCGTCGGTCTGACCGAGCCGCAGGCGCGTGAGCAGTATGGCGACGATCAGGTGAAAGTGTACAAATCGTCGTTCACCGCCATGTATACCGCCGTGACCCAGCACCGTCAGCCGTGCCGCATGAAGCTGGTATGCGTGGGGCCGGAAGAGAAGATTGTGGGTATTCACGGTATCGGCAACGGCATGGATGAGATGCTGCAGGGCTTTGCGGTGGCGCTGAAGATGGGCGCCACCAAAAAAGACTTCGACAACACCGTGGCGATTCATCCGACGGCGGCAGAAGAGTTCGTCACCATGCGCTAACACCGCTTCAGCGCCATCATCGCAGCCCCCGCCTGGGGGCTTTTTTGTTTGCTGACTACTCAACAGCGCGCATACCCGCTATGATTTTTGCTTTGCTGGCCCGACGGCCAGCGTTTTGCGGTAACGGGACGACGTCAGCACGTGAATATCATCAGCATAATTATGGAGTCGGGCAAAGCCGCGGTCGACGTCGCGCTTTACACCCTGATTCCCATCATGGTGGTGATGCTATTCATCATGAAATACCTCGAAGTGAAAGGCGTGCTGGATTTTGTCGTACGCCACGCCACGCCGTTATTGAAGCCGCTGGGGATTACCGGCCTGGCACTGTTCGCACTCATCCAGTTAAATTTTGTCAGCTTTGCCGCACCGCTCGCCGCGCTGGCGATCATGGAGAAGCGCGGCACGTCAGACCGCCACATGGCAGCCACGCTGGCGATGCTGTTTGCGATGGGCCAGGCCAACGCCTTTTATCCGCTGATTCCTGACGGGCTCAACTGGAGCGCCGCGCTGCTGTTCTCCATCAGCGGCGGCGTGCTGGCGGCCGCCTCAACCTATCATTTTTTTGCCCGCAAACTTTCCGACGTCGCGCTGCGCGATGAAGACCAGGGAGTGGAGAACAGCGACACGAAGCCGGGGCTGATCGCCATCATCAACACCTCGGGTGCCGACGCCATTCGCCTCGCGCTCGGTTCGCTGCCGATGCTGATCCTTTCGCTGTCGGTGGTGGGCATCCTGAAGAGTGCCGGCGCCATTGAGCTGCTGACGCAGCTGCTGGCACCGCTGTTAAACAAACTGCATATCGCCGAGGTGTATGTGCTGCCCGCGCTGACCAAATGCCTGGCCGGCGGCACCGCCTATTACGGCGTGGTTGCCGGTCTGGTCGAACAGGGGCAGTACAGTGCGCACAACATCAACGCCTCCGCAGGCCTGCTGATTCAGACCTTCGACCTGCCCGGCATCGGCATTTTCCTCGGTCTCTCCAGCCGTTTTCCGCGCCTGTTCCGCTTCGCCGTGCCCGGCATTTTGCTCGGCATTGCGTTGCGCGCCACGGCGCACAGCCTGCTGTTCTGATGCCGGTTTACCGGTCAGGATTTTGCCGCAGCAACAGACTTACGCATCCGCGCCAAACGCCAGCGCTTTCTGCGCGCGCAGCTCTGCCAGCCGGGCTTCCAGCGCGGCTTCGATGTGCTGATAGGCCGTGCTGCCCAGCGCCAGCCGCAGCGGCATCGTTTCCTGATCCAGCGTCGCCAGCGTGGCCGCCACGCATTTTCCGGCATCACCCAATATAGCAAAGTCACCCGCTTCAATCGCCCGACGCAACTGACCGGATGCGTTGTCACGATAGGCATCGAGCGGCGCGGCGATATCCAGCCCGCTGGCGAAGTTGGTGACGGTCGGGCCCGGCTCCACCAGCAGCAGCTCAATACCAAAGCTGGCCACTTCCTGGCGCACCGCTTCGACAAAACCTTCAATGCCCCATTTGCTGGCGTGATACAGGCTGAAATTGGGATACGCCACCTGACCGCCCTCGGACGAGATCTGCGCAATGCGGCCCCCGCCCTGCTGGCGCAAATGCGGGATGACGGCGCGAATCAGCTGGATCGATCCGGTGAGATTGGTGGCGATCTGGCGTGCAATCTGCGCATCGCTGAGCTCTTCCGCCGCGCCAAACAGACCGTAAGCGGCGTTGCTTACCACCACATCAATACGCCCGACGCGGGCAAAGGCGGTGGCGATGGCCGGTGCGATACTGGCCGTTTCGGCCAGATCCAGCCGCATCACCAGCAGCCGATCGCTATATTGCTGCTGCAAATCGGCCAGCGCCTGCTCGCGGCGCACCGTTGCCACCACGCGATCGCCGCGCTCAAGTAAACGTTCACTCATCAGTCGGCCCAGTCCGCTGCTGGCACCGGTAATTAACCAGGTTTTCATTTTGCGCTCCTCATGTTGAAAACCTGATGATAGATCGCTTTACTGGTGGTCATAATCTCCCCAATCGCACATGACCTGGTGAGGAAATACCACCAATGAAACGCCCTTCCTGGCACGAACTGCAGGCGATCAAAACGCTGGGCGAGCAGCGCAGCTTCCGGCGCGCCGCCGAGCTGCTTGGCCTGAAGCGCTCTTCGCTCAGCCACCTGGTGAAAACGCTGGAGCACAACCTCGGCGTGCAGCTGTTTCAGCGCACCACACGCAGCGTGTCGCTGACCGACGCTGGTGAGCAGCTATTACAGCGCCTCGCGCCGCTGCTCAATCAGATGGATGAGGTGCTGCACGACGTCAGCCTGAGCCGCCAGCAGCAGTACGGTACGCTGCGCATCAGCGCCAGCGATGTGGTGATTGGCCTGCTGCTGGATCAGGTGGTGCCCGAGTTCAGCGCGCGCTATCCCGGTATTCAGCTTGATTTCTCCGCCCAGGGCGCGCTGGTGGATATCACCGCCGCCGGGTTTGATGCCGGCATCCGGCTGATTGAAGATGTGCCGCAGGATATGGTGGCGATTGCGCTCGGCGGCCCGCTGACCTTCGTTACCGTGGCCTCGCCCGACTATCTGGCGGCGCACGCGCCGGTGCGTCAGCCGCAGGATTTACTGCAGCAGCAGTGTATTCGTCATCGCCTGCCCGGGGGCAAACGCTATCGCTGGGAGTATCAGCGAGCGGAAGAAAGCCTGGAGATTGACGTGCCGGGTACGCTGACGTTAGACAATAACGCGCTGATGGCGCGCGCGGCCATCAACGGTTCAGGGATTGCGTTCGTGCCTTCGCTGTACGTTAGCGAGGCACTGCAGCAGGGGAAATTAGTGGAGCTGCTGGCCGACTGGCGCATTCAGTCGGCGGGAATCGCGCTGTGGTTCCCGCCGAACCGGCATCAGTCGATGGCGCTGCGGCTGTTTATCGACGCATTGAAAGCCCGCCTGCCGCACCACCGCTGAATCAGCCCTGACGCTGCGGCGCTTTGTGCACCATGGTGTAGGCGTAGTCGACGCCCATGCCGTAGGCACCGCTGTGCTCACGCACCAGATCCATCACCGCATCGTAGGTCTCTTTGCGTGACCAGTCGCGCTGGTACTCCAGCAGCACCTGCTGCCAGGTCACCGGCACCGCACCCGCCTGCACCATGCGCTGCACGGAACGTTCGTGCGCATCAACACTGGTGCCGCCGGAGGTATCGGTCACCACATACACTTCATAACCGGCTTTCAGCGCCATCAGGGCCGGGAAAGTCAGGCACACTTCGGTCCACAGCGCCGAGATGATCAGTTTTTTACGACCGGTTTTCTCTACCGCCTCGACAAATTTCGCGTCTTCCCAGGAGTTCATGGAGGTACGCTCAATCGGCTTCGATTCCGGGTGCACCGCCAGCAGTTCTGGCCAGATGTAGCCGCTGAAGCTTTCCGTTTCTACCGAGGTGTAAATCACCGGCACGTCGAAAATTTTCCCCGCTTTCGCCAGGGCGACGGTGTTATTTTTGAGCTGCTGGCGGTCAATATTGGCGACACCAAACGCCATCTGTGGCTGATGGTCGATGAAGATCAGGGTTGAGTTCTGTGGGTCAAGCAGGTCGAGTTTAGACATGATAGTTTCCTCTAAAGTGGTTTTAAATTTGTGTGTTGTGCTGCTGGAATAAACTTTAGAGAAAGCGCGGACAAAGAGATAACGCAAAGAATTTTACAACTTGTTCAAAGCGTTTTTAGAAGATTGATTTAAATAGATTAATTAGCCAAAGCGCAGCGTTTTTGATGGTAAAACAGCGGCTCACCGGCGTTGATTCTGCGCCTGCGACGGGCGTAATCTGTGGCGACAAAATCATAAAAAACACCATCGCAAAATGATCGTACGTCCTCATCAACACTGGTTTCTCCGGTTGTTTGACTGGCACGGCTCAGTGCTGTCTCGCATTGCGTTCCGCCTGTCGCTTAACCTGCTGATGTCAGTGATCGCCATTCTGGGTTATCCCTGGTATTCCACGCTCGGCATTCACCTGACCACCGCACCGTTCAGCCTGATTGGCGTGTCGATCGCCATCTTTCTTGGCTTTCGCAATAACGCCAGCTACGCGCGCTTTATCGAGGCGCGCACGCTGTGGGGCAATATGCACATCACTCAGCGCTCGCTGCTGCGCCTGGTGAAAACGCTGCGCGGACTGCGTGCGGAACAGGTGCAGGAGTTTATCGGGCTGCAGCTGGCGTTTAGCTGGAGCCTGAAACACCGGCTGCGTAAAACCGATGCCCAGGCCGATCTGCAGCGGCTGCTGCCGCCCGCGTGGCACGCCGCGGTGCTCGGCCATCCGATGCCGACCTCACAAATCATGTTATGCATGGGCGAATGGCTGGCGCAGCGGCGTGATGAGGGATTAGTGACGGATATCGTCTGGCAGAGTATTGATGACAACCTCAACCATCTGTCGGCGTATCTGGGTGGCTGCGACCGGCTGGCCAGCACACCGATTCCCTTCGCCTACAGCCTGATTCTGCACCGCACGGTGTATCTGTTCTGCACCCTGCTACCGTTCGCGCTGGTGGCGGATTTGCACCTGATGACGCCGCTGGTGTCGGTGTTTATTTCGTATACCTTTTTGTCGCTGGAGTCGCTGGCGGAGGAGCTGGAAGATCCGTTCGGCACCGCGCCCAATCATCTGCCGCTGGACGCGCTGTGCGTGAATATCGAACGCAATCTGAAAGCGATGAACAACGATTTCCCGCTGCCGGCAGCGAGCCAGCCGGACCGGTATTTTAATCTGACGTGACGGCACGGGCTGATTCAATCGCCATGCTCGCTAAGCGCACCACATCGTAGCGGCGCGATTTATCGCGCTAATCCGACCGCTGCACTGCTGTTTTTTGCGCAATAAATTGCGCCGCTACGGTTTGTGCGGAAGGTTATTGCAGCGCCATTGCAAGCGCTCCTCGATTGGGACCGGTATTTTAATCTGACGTGGCAGCACGAACTGATTCAATCGCCATGCCCGCTGAGCGCACCGCATTGTAGCGGCGCGATTTATCGCGCTAATCCGACCGCTGCACTGCTGTTTTTTGCGCAATAAATTGCGCCGCTACGATTCGTGCGGCATTTTATTTCTGCACCATCATCCTGCACACATTGTAGCGGCGCGATTTATCGCGCTAATTCGACCGCTGCGCCGCTGTTTTTTTGCGCAATAAATTGCGCCGCTACGGTTCGTGCGGAGGGTTACTGCAGCGCCGTTGCAAGCACTCCTGGATTGATGCGCCAGTAAAGAAGTTAACCCAGCTTATCCAGCCAGCGGACATACGCCTGGTCCCACAGCGCGGCGGGGGTGCCGGCTTTACCGAGGCCAAAGCCGTGGCCGCCGCTGCTCAGTTCAATCAGCTCAACCGGCACGCGCATACGGCGGCAGGCGTCGCGCATCAGCTCGGTGTTGTGGGGGTTGGACGTATGATCGTCCTCCGCCTGCGCCAGGAAGGTTGGCGGATAGGCGCGGGTAACGTAATTTTGCACTGACCAGTTGGCTTCCTGGGTCGGCGTGGCGTCATTGCCCACGATCATCTGGTGAGTACGGGTGTGCTGATACGGCGCTTCAAGGGTGATAACCGGGTAAATCAGCCCGACGCTGTCTGCGGTTGGCCGGATGTCATCCAGCGAATCCTGCGGTGAATAGGTGACGAAGTCAGGCCGCGCTGCCGCCATGCCGAGCAGATGGCCGCCAGCCGAAAAGCCCAGCAGGTGCACCTTGTTTTCCATCGCGCGCACCATGCGGATCGCGCGCTGCGCATCCTGCAGCGGCGCCAGTCTGCCGGCCTGCCACTTTTCACCCGGCAGTCGGTAGCTCAGTACATAGGCGGTATACCCGTTGGCATTAAGCCAGCGCGCGACCGGCCAGGCTTCGCGCCCCATGCCGATAAAACGGTAGCCACCACCAGCCGCAACGATCACCGCTTCGCCGTTGGGATTCTCCGGACGAAAGCGCTGAATGGCTGGAGAAACGATATTGGTCCATGAACCGTTAGCGCTGACTTTCAGCAAGCCAGACGGACCGCCGCCACCCGGTGGGTCGTCCGGCCAGAGCGGAATAATGTCATCCCGGGCAAACAGTTTGCCCGCCGTCATGGAGAGTACGGTTGCTCCGCTAGCCAACAGAAAACGACGCCGTGTAATCATCTTGCCCAGTAGCCGGTATGGAAAATGCGCCAGCCCGGAGGCGGCGTCTCATTATGTGATGCAGGTCCTGTTTCAATCTGGCGATAATGTACGCATTTCGTACAAAAAAGCCATAAAAAAACGCGCCAGAAAAGGCGCGTATTCACGAAGAGAAGGGAAAATTAATCCTGCTGCTGGAATTGAGTCATCACCGTCTGCTCACACTGCTGCTGATCGTGACGCAGCTTCGCCCGCTCTTCTTCGCCCAGCTCCAGCCAGCCGTTGACCACTTCCTGCGCGGTTTCCTCGTTAAAGGAGGGTTTGTTCATGGCCGACGGTGACTGGCTGGCCGCCAGCTGTGACTTCATTTTCTCAGTGTAACTCTGCATGTCACCGGTTTTCTGCTCCCCGCTAACAATGTGGCACAGCTGGCTGGCGTAGATATTCTCCTGCGCGTCGGCATCCGTATCATCCGCCAGCGCGCTGGCAGACAGCGACAGCCCTACCAGGGCGATAAGCAATGCTTTCATAATAAGCTCCCGTTATTTCCAGAAAATCACGTTTCGTCTTGCTGCGCGCGTGCCGCCTGCCGGGCAGCACGCCAGTTCAGTAGCGGCGTCACCGTGATGCCGTGCAGCACAATGCTGCACACCACCAGCGTCAGCGCCATGTCCATCATCTGTTCCGCCTGCGGGCCCTGCAGGCCGTGCACCCAGGCATAAGCAATATAATTGATACTGCCGATGCCGCGAATCCCCAGCCAGCCAATCAGCATCCGCCGCATAAACGGCATCTCGCAGCGCCAGGTGGTCAGCCATACCGCCAGCGGTCGCACCACCACAAACAGCAGCAGCGCCAGGCCGATGCCGGTGAGATTCCAGTGATGCGCCAGCGTGATGCCCAGCACCACCATCATCGCTGCCGCCAGCAGGCGTTCGATAGTATCACCAAACGACAGCGCATCGCCGACCACCAGGCCGACCGATTTTACCGGGCTGCCGCCCCCCTGTTTCAGGCGCTGGTTAGGATTGACCAGCACCTCTGCCGGCAGGTAGCGCTTCTCTTCCGGTAAATCTTCCAGTGGAAAGCGTTTAGTCACGCGCAGCTCGGCGCGGCGTAAGCCGACGCCTGCCGCAAAGGTGGCTAGGAAGCCAGACGCATCCACCGACTGCGCCGCCGCGTAGCTCAGGGCGATCAGCGCCAGCGCGAGGAAATCATTGGGCGCCACGTCGTGATGCGCGCTGCGCAGATGGGTCGCCAGCTGGCCGATCAGCCGTCCGAGCAGGTAACCAATCGCCAGCCCGCCGCCAATCGCCCACACCACATCGCGCGCCGCCCAGCCGCCCAGCAGCTGCAGACTGAAGGCGCCCGGATGCATCAGCAGCAGCGCCAGCATCAGCAGCGGCAGCGCTGAACCGTCGTTCATGCCGGCCTCGCTGGAGAGCGCCACGCGCAGCGCATCGTCATCGCGCGCATCGTTAACGGAGATCAGGCTGGCAAGCACCGGGTCGGTCGGGGCAACAATGGCACCAAACGCCAGCGACAGCGGCCAGCCAAAGCCGGTAATCCAGTGAATCAGGCAGGCCATGCCGCCGACGGTCAGCAGCATCGCCGGAAAAGCCAGCCGCAGCCCGACGCGCCACGCGTGCGCGCTCATCGGCAGACGCAGCTTGAGCCCGGTGATAAACAGCGAGGCGGCCATGGTGATTTCGGTGATATGGGCGGCGAGCTCGGCGTGGCCGATAATGTCGATTTGCAGCAGATTAAGCATCCACGGGCCGCACAGAATGCCCGCGATCAGGTAGAGACCAAACGACGTCACCGGCCCCCGGTGAATCCAGCCGGAAGCCAGTGACATCAAAAGTAGCAGACCGCCAGTAAGGGCGGTCCAGGCCAGGAAGTTCATAACGCTCCGTTTTTAAATAACATTCTCCTTTAAGCCTGGCACAGGATCGTGAATTAGTTTTGCAGATGGCGACTGGCGAGACGAATCAGCAGCGCAAGCACAGCGGCAGCCGTCGCAAGGCTGACCACGCCATTCCAGCCGAAATGGGCCAGCGCCAGGCTGCCGAGCGCCGCGCCGGTCGCCATACCGATAAACACCACGGTGAACATCAGCGCATTGAGGCGGCTGCGCGCTTCCGGCGCCAGGCTGTAGACCAGCGTCTGATGCGCCACCAGCGTGGCCTGCACGCCAAGGTCAAAGCCGATGGTGCTGAGGATAATCAGGCCGAGCTGCGCCGGCACCGGCAGTACCGGCAGCAGGAACATCAGGGCAAACGACACCATCACCAGCGTGGCGCCATACTGGGTGACACGCGCCGGGCCGATGCGGTCGGCAAAACTGCCCGCCAGTGGCGCGGCCAGCGCACCGGCGGCACCGGCCAGACCGAAGGCCCCTGCCACGGCGCTGTCGAGATGGAAGCGATCGCTCAGCATCAGCGCCAGGGTAGACCAGAAGGCGCTGAAACTTACCGACAGCAGGCCCTGCGCCAGCGCCGCACGGCGCAGCGTCTGGTGATGCTGCCACAGATGCGCCAGCGACAGCAGCAGACGCGGATAGCTCACCGTGGTGCCCGGCGTAAAGCGTGGCAGCGCGCGCCACAGCGCCAGACTGCTCAGCAGCACCGCCGCCGCCGCCATCATGTACATGGTGCGCCAGCCCAGATACTCCGCCACCACGCCGCTCACCACGCGCGACAGCAGAATGCCGACCAGCAGCCCGGTCATCACCGTGCCGACGGTTTTGCCACGGCTGCGCTCCGGTGCCAGCGCCGCCGACGCTGGCACAATGTCCTGCGCCACGGTAGCGGTTAATCCGGTAACAAAGCTGGCGATCAGCAACGCATTGATGCCGCCGGAAAAGCCGCACAGCAGCAGCGCGGCGACCAGCAGCAAGCCTTTAACCAGAATGATGGTGCGGCGATCGTGGCGGTCACCGAGCGGGGCCAGCAGCAGAATCCCCAGCGCGTAACCGGCCTGGGTCAGCATCGGTACCATACCAACGCTGCCAATGCCCACATTGAACTGTTTACTGATGATATCCAGCATCGGCTGGCTGTAGTAAATCGATGCCACGCTGAGACCGGCACCGGCCGCCAGCGTAAACACCAACGGTGCCGGCAGCTTTTCAGCAGGCATGGCAGAAGATTGAGACATGGCAGACATAGTGGTTTTCCCCCGTGATAATGCGCTTATTAAAGCGCGTTGCGGCCATACGCGGTAGACTGCTATGACACAGAACTGTTATGCATGGTACGTATGAGCACACTCACCAGCGTTGACCGCATCGAACTGATGCAGACGTTTATCCGCATTGTTGAAAGCGGTTCGCTGTCGGCGGCCGCGGCGCAGCTCGGCACCACCCAACCCACCGTGAGTCGCCGTCTGCAGGCGCTGGAGCAGCGGCTCGGCCTGAAACTGATTTTACGCACCACCCATGCGCTGAAACTCACCGACGACGGAGAGCGCTGCTATGCCCAGGCACGGCAGCTGGTGGCCACCTGGCACGCGCTGGAAGATGAGTTAACCGGCGCGAATGACGACCCGATCGGCACCCTGCGTGTGCGTGCGCCGCATGCGTTTGGTCAGGATCAGTTGATTGCGCCGCTGATGGATTATCTGCAGCGCTATCCGCGCCTGGCAGTGGAGTGGATGCTCAACGACCGCACGCCGGACTTTGTCAGTGAAAACGTTGACTGCGCCATTCAGGTCGGCGCGCCCACCGATCCGTCGGTGGTGGCGGTGCTGCTGGCAGAAGTGCCGCGCTTTGTCGTCGCGGCACCGGCGCTGCTGGCAGCTCATGCGCCGGTGCAAGAGGTTACCCAACTGACGCAGTTGCCGTGGCTGGCGCTGACCAGTTTTTATCGTAATGAAATTGCGCTGCAGCGTCTCAGCGACGGCCAGCCAATCAACCTGGCGATTGCCCCGCGCCTCGCCAGCGATAGCCTGTACGCGGTGCGCAAAGCCGCGCTGGCGGGCATGGGCGCCGCGATTGTGTCGTCATGGGTGGTGCAGGAGGATTTAGCCAGCGGCGCGCTGGTACAGCTGGTGCCCGACTGGCAGGCGCCGCCGCTGCCGGTGTGGCTGACCTACCCGTGGGCCAGTTATTATCCGGCCCGCCTGCAGCATTTTTTCGCGATGATCAGGGACGTGATGCCGCAGCTGACCGGCACGCAGCCGGTGCGGTGATGGGCCAAGTCGCCATGAATGGCGACCCTACGGGACACTGCGGTTTTTTACAGGGTGCGCATTCATGTGCACAGGGTACGACTGGCCAGGTCGCCATGAATGGCGACCCTACGGGCATTGCGGTTTTTACAGGGTGCGCATTGATGCGCACCTGATGTAATCGGTCAGCTCGTGCGTAAAGGTCACGATTTCTTTTCAACCTTCGACATATTATCCAGCCAGCCCATCACAAAGGCCGACAGCACGAAGGTCAGGTGGATGATCACGTACCACATCAGCTTTTCGTTGGCGACGTTACGCGCGTCCATAAAAATACGCAGCAGGTGAATCGATGAGATCGCCACAATCGAAGCTGCCACTTTGTTTTTCAGCGAGCCGGAATCCATCTTGCCGAGCCAGCTCAGCTTCTCTTTGCTTTCATCGATATCCAGCTTGGAGACAAAGTTCTCATAGCCGGACAGCATCACCATGACCAGCAGGCCACCGACCAGCGTCATGTCCACCAGCGACAGCAGCAGCAGAATCAGATCGTTTTCCGCGATGCTGAGAATGTTGGGCAACAGGTGAAAAATTTCCTGAAAAAATTTAACCGTCAGCGCCAGCAGCCCCAGCGAAAGTCCAATGTAAACCGGTGCCAGCAGCCAGCGCGATGCATACATCAGGTTTTCGGTAAAACGTTCCATAAGTTCCCATTTATCAACAGACAAGCCATCGAGTATAACCGAACTTATGTGAAGTTATTTCAGTGCTTCTTCAGAAATTTCAGGCGCGGCCGGCAGCGGCAGCGACAGGCGAAACACCGCCCCGCCCTGCGGCCGGTTTTCCGCCCAGATGCGTCCGCGATGCGACTCAATAATGGTTTTGCTGATGGCCAGCCCCAGCCCGACGCCCGGCACGGCCGACTCCTTGTCGCCGCGGGCAAACTTGTCAAAAATGCGCGTCAGATTCTCTGGCGCAATGCCCGGTCCGTTATCCCAGACGGCGATCTCCAGCCGCGCTTTATCGCGCCAGGCGCGAATGCCGTGCTGCGCGGCATTGCCGGCATACTTCAGGCTGTTTTCGATCAGGTTAGTAAACACCCGCTCCAGCATCGCGCTGTCGCCTTTGATCAGCACCAGCTCCGGCGGTAAATCCAGCGTAAAGTCGTGCCCTTTCAGCGACGGTCCCATGCTGCTTAGCGCGCCGCCAATCACCTCGTCCAGCGCCACCCACTCTTCGCGCAGGTTGAGCCCGCCGGACTGAATGCGCGCCATATCCAGCATGTTACTCACCAGCCGGATGGTGCTCAGCGTCTGTTCGCGGATCTGATTGGCCTGGCCGACGTATTTCGACTGCTCGCTGGCGAGGTCCAGCATCAGCATCTCTGCCTGGCCAAACAGCACCGTCAGCGGCGTGCGCAGATCGTGGGACAGCGCCGACAGCAGCGCATTACGCAGCTGCTCGCGCTCGGCGGCCAGCCGTGACGCGGCTTCGCTGTGCGACAGCGCCATGCGTTCCAGCGCGTTGGCAATCAGCACCGTAAAGGTCTCCACCAGCCGCTGCTGTTCGGGAATCATCAGCTGGCGCAGGTTGTCCGGCTCAACCACCAGCAGGCCGCGGCAGTGCGCCCCGCTTTTCAGTGGCAGAATCTGGTACGGCACCGCCGGTAACGTATCGGTGCCGGCACCGGCAGGTTGCCCTTTGCTGTAGCTCCATTTAGCAATGCCGAGGTCGGGCGGCGTCCCGATGGTGCTTTCACCCGCCGACTGCAGCTCACCCTGTTCGTCGGGCAGCAGCAGCTGGCTGCGCGCCTGCAGCGTCACCTCAATAACGCGCTGGCTGGTAGCAGCGATATCCTGCGGCGTCAGCGCGCTGCCGAGCGATTTCGCCATCTCATACAGATGACGCGCGCGCTGTTCACGGTAGCGCGCCACCCGCGCCTGATAGCGCACGCCGGCGGTGAGATTGCCGACAATTACCCCGACCGCCAGCATCACCGCAAAGGTCACCAGATATTGCAGATCCGATACCGCCACCGTGCCGGTAGGAGCCACAAACACCAGATCGAAGGCCAGAATATTGATTACCGTGGCGAACACCGACGGCCAGCGGCCAAAGCGCAGCGCCACCAGCACCACCGCCAGCAGATAGATCATCACCGCGTTGGCGGTATCAAACTCCACCAGCCACCAGCGACCAATCAGCGTCACCAGCACGCACAGCGCGATCGCCATCAGACACCCGCGCAGGTGCAGCCGCCATTTCTCGCCGCTGGCACGCTGGCCGCTCAGGGCCGCTGGCACATCGCGCACCGGCTCATCCAGCGCCACCACCAGCAGGTCGAGGTCCGGCCCCAGCTCGCCGAGACGCTGGGCAAAGCTGTCGCGTCGCCAGCGCCGCTGCGGCTGCCGGCCGGTAACAATTTTGCCGAGATTGTGCTCGCGCGCATAGCGCAGCACTGCGCGCGCCTCGTCCGGATCGGACAGCGTGGCGGTCTCCGCGCCCAGCTCCTGCGCCAGCTGCAGCGTGCGCAGAATGGCGCGCCTCTGCGCTTCCGGCAGTCGGTTGAGGCGCGGCGTTTCCACATACACCGCATGCCACTCGCTGCCGAGCCGGGCAGCAAGACGGGCGGCGGTGCGTACCAGCTTTTCACTGCCGGTGTCGTCACCGATGCACAGCAGAATCGCGTCGCGCGTGTGCCACACTTTGTCGCGCCCCTGCTGATCGCGCCAGGCGCGCATCTGATCGTCTACCCGGTCGGCCGTGCGACGCAGCGCCAGTTCACGCAGCGCGAACAGGTTGCCTTTGCGGAAGAAATTTTCGATGGCGCGCTCGGCGCGGTCGCCGACGTACACTTTGCCCTCTTTCAGCCGCTGACGCAGATCGTCCGGCGGCAGATCCACCAGCACCACTTCGTCGGCGCTGTCGAAAAAGGGATCGGGTACGGTTTCGCGCACCTGAATGCCGGTGACGCCGCCCACCACGTCATTCAGGCTCTCCAGATGCTGCACGTTGACGGTGGTAATCACGTCGATACCGGCATCCAGCAGCTCTTCAATGTCCTGCCAGCGCTTGGGATGGCGCGAGCCCTGTACGTTGGTGTGCGCCAGTTCATCCATCAGGATCACCGCCGGATGGCGCGCCAGCGCGGCGTCGAGGTCGAATTCCGCATGGCGCGACCGACCAGTGGCGCGCCGCGCCAGCACCGCCAGTCCCTGCAGCAGCGCGGCGGTCTCTTCACGGCCGTGGGTTTCGACCACGCCAGCCAGCACGTCCAGCCCCTGCGCACGCAGGCGCTGCGCCTCCTGCAGCATGGCGTAGGTTTTCCCTACGCCCGCGCAGGCGCCGAAGTAGATTTTCAGTTTACCGCGATGGCTGTCGCTGTGATTGAGCAGCAGGGCATCGGGATCGGGGCGCGGTAATTCGTCGTTCATGCGAGGTCCATTTTTATCGCGTGCACCAATGTGGCATTGCGCAATAAATTGCGCCGCTACGGTATGTGCACATTTTTGTAGCGGCACGATTCTTCGCGCGGTTTGAAACTATCCCTGCAAATCATCCAGCGCCATATTCAGCCGCAGCACGTTCACCGTTTCTTCGCCGATAAACGGCAGCAGCGGGCGCTCGGTGTTGCGCGCAATCAGCGCCTCAACGTCTTTCAGCGTCATGTTGCGCGCTGCCGCAACGCGCGGTGCCTGCCACAGCGCCGCTTCAGGGGAGATATCCGGATCCAGGCCGCTGCCTGAAGCGGTTACCAGCTCCACCGGCACCGCTGCCGGCGCCTGCGGGTTGGCAGCGCGCAGCGCAGCGACCCGCTCCGCCACCGCTTTATCCAGCGCCGGATTACTGGCGGCAAGGTTGCTGCCGCCTGACGCCTGCGCGTTGTACGGCACGTCGCTGGTGGCCGATGGACGGCCCCAGAAGTGCCCCGGCTGGCTGAACGCCTGACCGATCTGCTCTGAGCCGCGCACCGCGCCGTCGCGCTCAATCAGCGAACCGTTGGCCTGCGACGGAAACCACCACTGCGCCAGGCCGGTGGTCAGCAGCGGATAGACCGCGCCGGTCAGCAGGGTAAGCAGGATTAACAATACTATAGCCGGACGTAACTGACTCATTTCTCTTCTCCTTACACCAGGCCCGACAGCGTCAGCAGCAGGTCGATCGCTTTAATGCCAATAAACGGCACCACTAAACCGCCTGCGCCATAAATCCACAGATTGCGGCGCAGCAGCGCTGCCGCGCTCATCGGCCGATAGCTCACGCCTTTCAGCGCCAGCGGAATCAAAAACACAATTACCAGCGCGTTAAAGATCACCGCCGACAGAATCGCCGAGGCCGGTGAATGCAACGCCATCACGTTCAGCATATTGAGCTGCGGATAGGTCACGGCAAACGCCGCCGGGATGATGGCGAAGTATTTCGCCACATCGTTGGCGATACTGAAGGTGGTAAGCGAACCGCGCGTCATCAGCATCTGTTTGCCGATGTGCACCACTTCCAGCAGTTTGGTCGGGTTGGAGTCAAGATCGACCATGTTGCCCGCCTCTTTCGCCGCCTGGGTGCCGGAGTTCATCGCCACCGCCACGTCAGCCTGCGCCAGTGCGGGCGCATCGTTGGTGCCGTCGCCGGTCATCGCCACCAGGCGCCCTTCCGCCTGATACTGGCGAATCAGCGCCAGCTTGGCTTCCGGCGTCGCTTCCGACAGGAAGTCATCGACACCGGCTTCCGCCGCAATCGCCGCGGCGGTTAACGGGTTATCACCGGTGATCATCACCGTTTTGATGCCCATCTTGCGCAGCTCGGCGAAACGCTCCTTAATGCCGCCTTTAACGATGTCCTTTAACGCCACCACGCCCAGCACCTGCGCGCCTTCAGCCACCACCAGCGGCGTACCGCCGGCGCGCGCCACCTCTTCCACCCGGGCATTGACCTCAGCCGGGAAGCTGCCGTGGCTGGCTTCGATATGACGGCGTACCGCATCCACCGCGCCTTTGCGGATCAGGCGATCCTGCACGTTGACGCCGCTCATGCGCGTCTGCGCGGAGAACGGGATAAAGCTGGCGCCCATGCTGCTGAGATCGCGTTCGCGCAGGTTAAATTTCTGCTTCGCCAGTACCACGATGCTGCGCCCTTCCGGCGTTTCATCGGCCAGCGATGCCAGCTGCGCCGCATCGGCCAGCTGCTGCTCGCTGACGCCCGGCGCAGGCAGGAACTGCGTTGCCTGGCGGTTACCGAGCGTGATGGTGCCGGTTTTGTCCAGCATCAGCACATCCACGTCACCGGCGGCCTCCACGGCGCGCCCGCTGGTGGCAATCACGTTGGCTCCCAGCATGCGGCTCATGCCCGCCACGCCAATCGCCGACAGCAGTCCGCCGATGGTGGTGGGAATCAGGCACACCAGCAGCGCCACCAGCACCGTCACGCTAACCGGCGTGCCGCCCCAGGCGGAAAACGGCCACAGCGTGGCGGTCGCCAGCAGGAACACAATGGTCAGCGACACCAGCAGGATGGTCAGGGCGATTTCGTTGGGCGTTTTGCGGCGTTTCGCGCCTTCCACCATGGCGATCATGCGGTCGAGAAAGGTTTCGCCCGGATTGACGCTGCACTGAATCACCAGCCAGTCCGACAGGATGCGCGTCCCGCCGGTTACCGAGGCAAAATCCCCGCCGGATTCACGAATCACCGGTGCCGATTCGCCGGTAATGGCGCTCTCATCGACCGATGCGCCGCCCTCCAGCACTTCACCGTCGCACGGGATGATGTCCCCGGCTTCCACCAGCACCACATCGCCTTTGCGCAGCGTATCGGCCGCCACCGGCCGCCACTGCGCACCGTGAAACGGTTCCGCCAGTTTCTTCGCATCGCTGTGCTTGTTCACCCCTTTCAGGCTGTTGGCCTGCGCCTTGCTGCGCCCTTCCGCCAGTGCTTCGGCGAAGTTAGCGAACAGCACGGTAAACCACAGCCAGATAGCGACCGCCGCGGTAAAGCCGGCGCTGCCGTTCAGCTGCCCCGCCGCCATACCGATGGCCAGCAGTGAGGTGAGCACGCTGCCGATCCACACCAGAAACATCACCGGGTTGCGAAACTGTACGCGCGGATCGAGTTTTTTCACCGCATCCAGCATCGCGGTGCGCGTCAGCGCCGCATCAAACAGCGCCAGTTGTTGACGACTCATGATTCCGTTATCCCTGAATAAGTTGCAGATGTTCCGCCACCGGGCCAAGCGCCAGCGCGGGAACGAAGGTCAGCGCACCCACCAGCAGCACGGTGCCCACCAGCAGTGCGATAAACAGCGGGCCGTGAGTCGGCAGCGTGCCGTTGCCGACCGGCTGAATTTTCTTCGCCGCCAGCGAACCGGCAATGGCCAGCACCGGAATGATGATGCCGAAGCGGCCGACCAGCATGCAGAAGCCCAGCAGCAGGTTCCAGAACGGGGTGTTGGCGCTGAGACCGGCGAAGGCGCTACCGTTGTTGTTGGCCGCCGACGACACCGCATACAGCACCTCACTGAAGCCGTGAATGCCAGGGTTAGCCATACCGGCGCGTCCGGCTTCGGTCATCATCGCCAGCGCAGTACCCAGCAGCACCAGCGTCGGCGTCACCAGAATCGCCAGCGCGGTCATTTTCATCTCCCACACGTCGATCTTTTTGCCCATGTACTCCGGCGTACGGCCAATCATCAGACCGGCGATAAACACCCCGAGCAGCACGAACAGCAGCATGCCGTACAAGCCGGCACCGACGCCGCCAAACACCACTTCGCCCAGCTGCATCAGCCACATCGGCACCATGCCGCCCAGCGCAGTGAAGGAGTCATGCATGGCATTTACCGCGCCGCACGACGCCGCAGTGGTGATCACCGCAAACAGGCTGGAGTTGAGAATGCCGAAGCGTGTCTCCTTGCCTTCCATGTTGATCGCGCTATCGGCGCCCAGGGTCAGAAAGTGCGGATTGCCGCGCAGCTCAGCCCACATCACCGCGACCACCGCCAGCACAAACATGATGCTCATGGCCCACAGCAGCATATGGCCCTGACGGCGATCGCCCAGCTGCTGACCAAAGGCAAAACACAGCGCGGCCGGGATCAGGAAGATGCTCAGCATCTGCACAAAGTTGGTCAGTGCCGTCGGGTTTTCAAACGGATGCGCCGAGTTGGCGTTGAAGAAACCGCCGCCGTTGGTGCCGAGCATTTTGATCGCTTCCTGCGAAGCCACCGGCCCGAGCGGCAGCGTTTGCTGCGCGCCTTCCAGCGTGGTGAAGGCATGATAGGGTTCAAAGTTCTGAATGCTGCCCTGGCTGACAAAAAACAGTGCCATCAGCAGGCTAATCGGCAGCAGCACGTAGACGGTGATGCGCGTCAGGTCGCGCCAGGCATTGCCGAGCGTTTCCAGCGAACGGTTGGCAAAACCGCGCATCAGTGCAAACGCCACCGCAATACCGGTTGCCGCCGAAAGGAAGTTTTGCACCGTTAAGCCCGCCATCTGGCTGAAGTAACTCAGCGTGCTCTCGCCCGCGTACGCCTGCCAGTTGGTGTTGGTGACAAAGCTGATCGCCGTATTGAGCGCCAGATCCCAGCTCAGGCCAGGCAGATGCTGAGGATTGAGCGGCAGCGCGCCTTGCCCCATCAGCATCGCCAGCAGCAGCACAAAGCCGAGCGCGTTAAACAGCAGGATGGCCAGCAGATAGTGCGGCCAGCGCATCGCCGCGCCGTCAACGCCGGCCAGACGCCACAGCACGCGTTCGCTGCGCGCCAGCAGGGGTTTATCCGCCACCATCAGCGCCAGCAAGCGGCCCAGCGGCTGCGCCAGCACCATCAACACCAGCAGATAGCACGCAATCAGTAAAAACGCATTCGCCGCCATCAGAATGCCTCCGCATTAAGCAGGGCATAAATCAGGTAGCCCAGTAATAAAAATACCAGCACGATGCCGGCTATCACGCCCACACTCACAGCAACCTCCAGAGGATTTGGTAGTGCAGCAAGCATGCGCGGCGCGGCATAAAGAAGGGGTAAAAAGGCGCAGAGCGGGCGTAAAGAAAGTATAAAAACGCGGGCAGATCAGGCGCTTTCCAGCGCCCAGATGCGATTCAGGTCAACGTTGTGCCACAAGCCGCTGTCCTCAGCGCCGGTGATGGTATCGGTGCAGAAGCTGTCGCCGAGGTCCAGCGCTTCCGGTTTGACCTCGCGCTGCGAATGCAGCGACCAGAACACATGCACTTTGGGTTTCAGCAGCGATTTTTCCCCGGCCTGCACCACCAGCGCCACGCGCCCGGAGGCCAGTCGCACCAGCGAGCCCACCGGATAAATACCGATGGTACGCACAAACGTGTGCAGCAGCGCACTGTCAAAGTGGCCGCGCCAGCTCAGCATATTGTGCATCGCCTCCGACGGCGTCCAGCCTTTGCGATACGGGCGATCGGAGGTCACCGCGTCGTAAACGTCACACACCGCCGCCATGCGTGCGTAGAGCGAGATCTCTTCGCCCTGCAGCCGATGCGGATAGCCGCTGCCATCGAATTTTTCATGGTGATGCAGCGCAATATCCAGCAAATCTTCATCCGCATGGGCTTCCATCAGCATTTGCGCACCGACGATTGGATGCTGGCGCATAATCGTAAACTCTTCGTCGGTGAGCTTATCCGGCTTGTTGAGGATGGTCAGCGGCACCGCGGCTTTACCGACGTCATGCAGCAATCCGCCCATGCCCACGCGCCGCAGCTGCTGCTCATCCAGCCCCATTTTCTTGCCCAGCGAAATCATCAGACCGCACACCGCCATGGAGTGCAGGTAAGTGTAATCGTCATGATTTTTCAGCCGCGCCACGCTGAGCAGCGCGGTTGGCTCGCGGGTAATCGATCCGGCAATTTCATCGACCAGCTCAAGGGTAAAGGCAAGATCGAGGCCCTGCCCCATGCGCGCTTCGTTGAACATCGCCAGCACCTGCGGCTTGCCCTGGTTGAAGATGCACTGCGCCTGATCCATCTCGCGGAAAAACGGCGTCTGCGGAATGTCTTTTTTCGGCTGCGGCGTGGCAGGCGCGCGCACCGACCGCTCGGGATCGATCCATACCTGCTGGATCCCCTCGTTACGGATCAGGGCGATCTGACGCTTATCGGTGATCAGCATCTGGTTGCGAATGCGTTTGTCCTTGATCCACCAGACCTCAAGCTTGTGGATAAACATGCCTGGCCGCAGCTCGTCAACGGTAATCAGCTTTATCACGATATCGCTCCTTAATATCAGTGGATGGTAAGGAGTGATATCGGCAGCTGAGCAAAAAATCTTCAGGGCGGCGTGACTGGTCGGGACAGGTTCAGGCAACCTGCGTGCCGCGCTGGGCTAAAAAGGCACTCAGCGTCATGACACGGCTTAACTCCTCCTGCGTTCTGGCGTCATTTTCCACTTCCCACTGATCGAGATGACGCTGCAGGTTAAGCCAGAATTCAATCGAGGTGGCGAAAACCCGTGCCAGCCGGTAGGCCATCTCAGTGCTGAGTTTACGGTTGTTATTCACCAGCGCGCTGACGGTGTTGCGATGCACATTCAGCATCTCCGCCAGATCATTCACTTTGAGGTTGAGCGGTTCGAGAAATTCATACTGCAGGACGTCCCCCACGCTGGTGGGTTTGCGCATTGCTTGTTTCATAAGGTGCTCTCTTTGGTACGGGTAGCGGGCCAGAAGGGATCGTTAGCGCTATTTTTTGTAGCGGTGCGGATCCAGATACAGATCCCAGGCTTCGCCTTTTGCCCACTGGAAAATTAGCCGATACTGCGCGTTAACCCGAATCGAATAATAACCCAGCAGCGGCGGCTTTAACGCTTCAAAACGGTTACCCGGCGGCGAACGCAAATCCTGATGCGAAGTGGCGGCATGAATGATATCCAGCTTACGCGCCAGCGCTGATTCAATCGCACGCGGAATCTGCGCATGCGGTGTCCCATGGGTATAAAATTGTGCCAGCCAGGCCTGACGAAACGCCCTGATTGAACCCATCCTGCTTCCCTGCCTGTCTTACGAACCAGCAGGTAAAATAGTGCACTTACGCACAGTGCTCAAGTGCACTTTTTAACATCATAGTTTATTTCCGATCGGGATTCCAGATCGGCAACCTCAGACCGATCGCCTACGCGCTCAATCGGGCCCATCACCAGCAGGAACAGCAGTGCCGCGACGACACAGTGCGCACCGACGAACACCAGGCCAATGCTGTAGCTGCCGGTCAGGCCAACGATCACGCCAAACAACAGCGGCGTGATAAAACCCGCCATGTTACCGATGCCGTTGAAGATCGCGCCGGCGAGGCCAACCGCCTCTTTGGGTGCCGTATCGCTAACCACGGTCCAGGTGCCTGCGCCCGCCGCCACGCCTTTGCCGAAGAAGGCAAACGACATGATGGCGATAATGCCGGCGTTGGAAGGGATCACCGCCGCCAGAATCAGCGAGGCGGCCATCAGCATGCCAACGATGTACGGCGTTTTGCGCGCCCACGACAGGCTCCAGCCGCGCGCCAGCAGCTTATCTGAGATGTAGCCACCGCTGATGCCGCCCAGAAAGCCAAACAGCGCCGGTGCAATGGTGGCGAAACCGGCATCCAGAATGTTCATGCCGCGCGCCTGCACCAGATAGATCGGGAACCAGGTAATGAAGAAGTAGCTAAGCGCGATGGTGCAATACTGGCCGAGGTAGGCGCACCACAGCATGCGGTTGGTAAGCAATGTTTTGAACATCGCTTTGCTGACCGGTGGCCGTGCGCGCAGCGTTTGCGCAGCGTCGATATCCACCAGCGCGCCCCCCTGTTCAATGTAATGCAACTCGCTGGCGGAAACGTGCGGATGCTGACGCGGGCTGCGCATATAGCCCGCCCAGACAAACACCGCCAGCACGCCGATGCCGCCAAGCACAAAGAATGGCCATTCCCAGCCATAACGCGACACCAGCCAGCCGGAGAGCGGTGAGAATATCGCCACGGCAAAGTATTGTGCCGAGGCAAACAGCGACGATGCGCGTCCGCGCTCTGCGCCCGGGAACCACATAATGACTGCGCGCGCGTTGGCGGGAAAGCTCGGCGCCTCAATCAGGCCCAGCGCGAAGCGCAGCGCAAACATCAGCGTCAGCGCCATGGTCATGCCACTGGAAAACTCACCGACAAATCCCATCAGCAGGGTCGAAACCGACCACAGCGCCAGCGTCACGCCGTAGACCTTTTTGGTGCCGAAGCGATCGAGAATCAATCCGCCGGGGATCTGACCGATAACATACGCCCAGCTGAAGGCCGAAAGGATCAGGCCGAGCTGGATCGCCGACAGGCCAAACTCCTGTTTGATCGCTGAGCCGGAGATCGACAGGATCGAGCGATCGGCATAAGCGACCACTGACAGGAACAGAATCAGGCAAAGGATCCAGATACGCACATGGCTGTTCTGGCTGCGGTTTTTGCGTTGCAACATAGGCTGAATTCCTTGATGGAGGAGCATCCTGCCCCGAAGCGATGATGGTCAGGAATACCGCGCAGATTTCCCTGTTCAGCAACTATAGGAAGCCAGTGTTGCTCTGGTCATTGTGCGAATGAAGGAATCCGCGCGGCGAAACGGCGCGGGTTTTGGTCGCTGACACAAAGCCGGGTGCGGTAGCGCACAAAATCTTTAATCCGTGCTGGCTTTCGCCGCGGAATGTGCGCCAGCGCTGAGAAAAGAGTTTGCGCGATCACTATGAGCAGGCAAAGCATCCATGCGCGTCGGGCAAATTGTGCGCTGCACAGCAAATTACCACGCAGCAGATTGCCAGCTCTGCTGCCGGCTCGTAGGCTGAAAATGATTTCATTGAGCCATTTTCAACACCAATGAAAAATTTATTCTAATAAACAGCTTACTCTGGAGTCTGCGATGAAAACCCTCAAGGCGATACTGTTACTTGGCCTGCTGACCAGTTCGGCCTCCGCGCTGGCGGAGAAGATCGGCGTGTCGATGGCCTATTTTGACCAGAACTTCCTTACCATTATTCGTCATGCCATTGATAAAGAAGCTAAAGCGCGCGGGCTGGATGCCCAGTTTGAAGATGCGCGCGGCGACGTCGGCCGCCAGACCGACCAGGTGCAGAGTTTTATCAGCGCCGGCGTGGATGCCATCATCGTCGATCCAGTGGATTCCGCCAGCACACCGCAGCTGACCAGACTGGCGCAGCAGGCGAAAATTCCGCTGGTGTACGTCAACCGCACGCCAGGCGATAAAACCCTGCCACCCGGCGTAGTGTTTGTCGGTTCGGACGAACGCGAATCCGGCACGCTGCAAATGGAGGCGCTGGCTAAGCTGGCGAATTATAAAGGTAACGTGGCGATCATGATCGGCAACCTGACCGATGCCGGCGCGCTGCAGCGCACCAAAGATGTCGAGCAGGTGGTGGCGAAATACCCGGGCATGAAAGTGGTACAGAAGCAGCCAGCAAACTATGCGCGCAACGAAGGCATGGACCTGATGCTCAACTGGATTGGCAACGGTGAAGCGATCGATATCGTCGCGGCCAATAACGATGAGATGGCGATTGGTGCGGCAATGGCGCTGGCAAAGAGCAATAAAAAGATTCTGGTGGGCGGCATCGACGCCACGCCGGACGGCCTGAAGGCTCTGGCGCAGGATAAGATGCAGGTGACGGTGTTTCAGGACGCCATCGGTCAGGGCAAAACCTCGGTAGACGTGGCGCAGAAGCTGATTAAAGGCGAAAAAGTGGCTTCACACGTGTGGATCCCGTTCGAGCTGGTGACCAAAGAGAATATGCAAAAGTACGTCGAGCGCAGCCAGTAGCCGACAGACTCTGCCGGGGCGCGATTGTGGCGAGCTGAGTTGCCTGGTGCGCATCAATGCGCACCCTACGGGCTACCTGTAGGGTCGCCATTTATGGCGACCTTATTCGTAGTTCAGATGGTGGGGCCACTTCCAGCAGTCTTAGCTGAGCTGATCGGATTGTTCAGCCAGCGCTTTGCGTAGGTTTGTGCGTACCCTATGCAGAAAATCGACAGCAGTGGTGCCCCATAAATGAGGATCAAACTCGTCCTGAAAATACGCTTCGAATGTCGTTTCTGGATCCGAACTTTCACTCAAAAAAAGATCAATATCCGCCGCTAGCCCCTGCCAACTGGCGGGATGCTCGTTGCGTAAAAACGCATCAATTTTTGGCTCGATTTCATCACTATCATCTATAAGGTCATAGTCCTGACCAAAATATATCGTAATGAAACAGCCTAGCTCATTGAAATTTGAACGGTTCATGTCAGGCCTTAGGAAACGCAGTAAGAATAAAATAGGGTTTTCCATGCCACTGCTCAAAACGAAGCACCAGCCGAACCCTATAGCAGCGAATAACGTCCGGGGAACCACGACGAATCATGATACCTGTCTGAGTGGCAAAAATTCTCTCCAGCTCCATTTTGGCATTCATTCCGGGAGGGAGATGTTTTACCCACATTTCTATCTGGTGGCTATTGTCCCTGATTACCTGACTAATTAGCTGCTCCGCCTCATTCACTGTCCTGAAGCTACTGGTCGCGTAAAGAGAGGGCCTGCGTTCCAGCCTGGCAACTAACTCTTCAGCTGTTTTACCAATATGGCGTTCAAGCGTGTGTCCGCCAGTGCTGCCCGCTAGCGCTTCATGAACCGCCAGGTTGATGCGACCAGAGCGAACAGCAGCAACGCGCACGGCTCCTGCCGCAAACGCGAAACTCATGGGAATCGCAACATCCACCGTCATGCCTACATGTAGGGCGGTTTGGCTATCCGCCCCTAAGGTTTCTGCGAGCTTCACGGCTGAATGATACGTATCAGTGCTGACATTGCGACCTGTCCAGACCTGTCGTAATGAGGCCTGTATGGTATCAAGTCCATGTGTACCGACAACAATACAACCAGCTTTGGTCAACATCGTGGGTTCTGGAACCACGCACATAGCACCAGCACCGAACATTTCTGCCACACCACCGATAAGTCCCAGTCCACCAAAAAGACGATTGCTGAGTGTTTCTCCTTCGCTGATATTTTTGTCTGATAGCACAGCCGCCATGTGCACAGGCGATACAGCAATTTTCAATCCATCATTTTCATCCATAAAACGCATCTCCGTTTGAAAAAATTCCATTTTGGCCAATCAGTAGTGCGACAGCATCACGATGTTTACTCTTTGATTCATTACAGTGGGTTTACGACCGCAACCATCACTCGCGCAGTATCGCCATGACGATAATGTCGTGGTACTCGCCCTCGCGCAGGCAGGCTTTGCGCTTCACGCCTTCCTGCTCAAAGCCCAGGCGCTGATACAGACGCAGCGCGCGCTGGTTGTCGTGAAACACTTCCAGCTCAACGCGTATTACGCCCAGCCAGTTAAAGGCATAGTCGATACCGGTGCGGATCAGCCGCTCACCGATGCCGCGACCGCTAAACGCCGGATCGACGCCAATACCAAAGCTGATGCTGTGGCGCGTACGCGGCCGCTGTTCGGTAAACAGCGTCAGCTCGCCCACCATCTGCCCGTCGATTTCCGCCACAAAGCCGATATGGCCTTCGCTGTTCATCGGCTCGAATTTTTTCTGCCAGGTGGCGACGCTGGGAAACGGCAGCTGCGTGGTCCAGCGATACACCTCGGGATGACTGTATAAACGTTGATAGGCGGCGGCATCGCCCGGTTCACGTCCGCGAATCTGCAAATCCATGTCGATAATCCCTGTTCAGTTGCACTAAGCTGTTAACTCTCACCGATCGGAAAGAGTGGCCTTATGTTGTATCGTCGTTTTGAACGTTTTATCAATATTTTTCAGGATGCCCCCACCGATTCCCCACCCGCCAGCGTGTGGCCGTTTTACCTCTATTATCTGCGTCAGGTGTGGCCAGGTTTTGTCGCGCTGCTGATTGTCGGACTGGCGCAGGCGCTGATCGAAGTGGCGCTGTTTAGCTATCTCAGCCGTATTATCGATCTGGTCAATCACACCACGCCCGCCACGCTGTTCAGCGATAACTGGCCGATTCTGCTGTGGATGGCGGCAGTGGCACTGATTCTGCGGCCGGTAGTAATCGCGCTGCACGATATGCTGGTACATCAAAGCATTAACCCCAGCATGACCAGCATGATTCGCTGGCAGCATCACAACTATGTGCTGCGGCAGAGCCTCAATTTCTTCCAGAACGATTTTGCCGGCCGTATCGCCCAGCGCATCATGCAAACCGGTAACTCGCTGCGTGACTCGGCGGTTCAGCTGGTGGATGCCATCTGGCACGTGGTGATTTACGCCGTGACCTCACTGGTGCTGTTCGCGGAAGCCGACTGGCGCCTGATGATTCCGCTGATCATCTGGATTGTGGCGTACAGTTTGTCGCTGCGCTTCTTTGTGCCGCGCGTCAAGCAGCGCTCGGTGGTGTCATCCGAGGCGCGCTCGAAGCTGATGGGCACTATCGTTGACGGTTACACCAACATCGCTACCCTGAAACTGTTTGCCCATAACGATCTGGAAAAACGCTACGCGCGCGACGCCATTCAGGAACAGACCGACAAAACCCAGCACGCCAGCCGCATGGTGACCAGCATGGATATCACGCTGTCGACACTCAATGGCCTGCTGATTGTCAGCACCTCCGGCCTCGCGCTGTGGCTGTGGAGCCAGTCGCTGATCAGCGTAGGTGCCATCGCGCTGGCCACCGGGCTGGTGATTCGCCTGGTGAACATGTCCGGCTGGATCATGTGGGTGGTGAACGGCATCTTCGAAAACATCGGCATGGTGCAGGATGGCCTGAACACCATTGCACAACCGCTCAGCGTGCAGGATGCGCCGCAGGCGAAAAAGCTGCAGGTGACGCGCGGCCAGATCCGCTTTGAGGATGTGCGTTTTGACTACGGCGGCGGCCGCCAGGTGATTAACCGCCTGAATCTCAATATCAAGCCTGGCGAGAAAATCGGTCTGATTGGCCCCTCCGGCGCCGGTAAATCGACCCTCGTGAACCTGCTGCTGCGGCTGTATGACATCAACGGCGGGCGCATCCTGATTGACGATCAGGACATCGCGCAGGTCACGCAGGCGAGCCTGCGCAGTCAGATTGGCATGATCACCCAGGATACGTCGCTGCTGCACCGCTCGATTCGCGAAAACCTGCTGTACGGTCGCCCGGATGCCAGCGAAGCCGAACTGCAGGCGGCGATTGTGCGCGCCCGCGCCGACGAGTTTATCCCGCTGCTCTCCGATCCGCAGGGCCGTACCGGGCTGGATGCGCACGTCGGCGAGCGCGGCGTCAAACTCTCTGGCGGCCAGCGCCAGCGTATTGCCATCGCCCGCGTGCTGCTGAAAGATGCGCCGGTTCTGATCATGGATGAAGCCACGTCGGCGCTCGACTCGGAAGTGGAAGCGGCGATTCAGGAGAGCCTGGAGACGCTGATGCAGGGCAAAACGGTGATCGCCATCGCCCATCGCCTGTCGACCATCGCGAAAATGGACCGGCTGGTGGTGCTGGAGAACGGCGGCATTGTTGAGATGGGTAACCATCGCGAACTGCTGGCGCACGGCGGGCTGTACGCGCGCCTGTGGCAGCATCAGACCGGCGGATTTGTCGGCGTCGATTAATCGCCGCGCCGGTAAGGCAGGGCGTCGCGCGCTTCCTGTGCCCAGGCGCGTACCCCTGCCCGCTCCTGCTGCAGAAAATCCCCGACCGCATCACGCAGCCCCGGATGGCACAGATAGTGCCAGGAATGGGTGAGTTGCGGTTCAAAGCCGCGCACCAGCTTGTGCTCGCCCTGCGCACCGGCATCAAAGCGCTGCAGCCCTTCGGCGATGGCGAAATCCATGCCCTGGTAGAAACAGGTCTCGAAGTGCAGCCGGTCAAACTCTGCCAGACAGCCCCAGTAGCGGCCATACAGCGTGTCGTCATCCACCAGACAGAAGGCCATGGCCGCGGGCTGCTGCTGTAGCGTGGCGATCACCACGCGAATCGCCTGCGGCATCCGCTCCGCCAGCAGGCTGAAGAAGGAGCGCGTCAGATAGGGATGCTGGCCGCGCACCGCGTAGGTGTTGGCGTAGCAGGTATACACAAAATCCCACTGATCTTCACGCAGCTCATCGCCGCGATACCAGTTAAACGCAAAGCCGCTGCTGGCCACCTGTTCGCGCTCTTTGCGCAGCTGCTTGCGTTTGCGCGACATCAGCGTGTCGAGAAAGTCGTGAAAATCGCGGTAGCCGCGATTGTGCCAGTGATACTGCACGCCGAGGCGCGCCAGCCAGTCCGGCTGGGTTGCCAGCAGCGCGTTGGCGTGCGGCGTGGTGAAATTGATATGTGCCCCACTTAAGCCGTGCCGCTGCAACGCATCGGGCAGCGCTTCCAGCATCGGAATAATGGCCGTCTCGTCACCCAGCAGCCGCGCACCGGTCACCGGGCTGAACGGAATGGCGCCGAGCCATTTGGGGTAATAAGGAATACCAGCACGCTGGCAGGCATCGGCCCACGCGTGATCGAACACATATTCGCCCCACGAGTTGCGTTTACGGTAGCCCGGCAGCGCTGCCCGCAGCCTGCCGTCTTGGCGCCACAGCAGATGATCCGGCTGCCAGCCGTTTTCCGCGCGCACGCTGCCACTCTCTTCCAGCGCGAGCAGGAAGGCGTGACGCAAAAAAGGTTGATTGTCAGGTAACAGCGCATCCCATTCGGCAGCGGTGATCTCCGCCAGCGATGACAGGTGAAGCAAAGGCATTGGTGGCTCCCGGCCAGCTTAAGGCGAACGCCTAGTTCAGCAGGTTTTGCCGCCGTGCGAAAGGTGCGGCGCACTGAATGTAAAGCGGATCGTTGCGCCATGCTGCGCACATTGCTGCCGCGGCCCGTGCCACGATTTTTCACTTCGCCTGTGTATACTCACCCTTTTCCCTTGCAGGAAATGCCATGGATCGTCTTGATTGTGATCGCATGTTTGTCGCCGTACTCGAAGTCGGCAGCTTTGCCGGTGCCGCTGCCCGGCTGGGCACCAGCAGCGGCCAGGCATCAAAGCTGGTGTCGCGTCTGGAGCAGCAGCTTGGCGTGCAGCTGTTCAAGCGCAGCACACGGGCGCTGTCGCCCACCGAGATCGGCCGCGCCTATTACGAGCGGGTGAAAACCCTGCTGGAGGCGTTCGACGCGCTGGATGCCACGGTGCAGGAAAATGCCCGCTCACCCACCGGTCGCCTGAAGATCAGCGCACCCGGCACCTTCGGCACCGCGGTGCTGGCCAGCGTGCTGGTGGCGTTCGCGCGTCACTATCCGCTGATTGAGCTGGACGTCAACTTCTCCGACCGCACCGTGAATATCGTCGATGAAGGCTTCGATGTGGCGATCCGCATCGGCAAGCTGGACGACAGCAGCCTGATTGCGCGCCGTCTGGGCGAGGTGCCGATTCGCCTCGCCGCCGCGCCCGGCTATCTGCTGCAGCACGGCACGCCGCAGCACTGGCGCGATCTGGCGACGCATCAGTGCATCAGCGACACCAACTTTCGCGATCCGTGGCACTGGCCGTTCGTCACGCCGTGCGGCGACAGCGTCAGCATGCCGATTCGCGGCCGCCTGTGCTTCTCCAATACCGAAGCCTGCCTGCAGGCGGCGCTGGCCGGCCTCGGCATTGCGCGTCTGCCCGGTTTTATCGCTGCACCGGCGCTGCAGCAGGGCGAAATCGTCACGCTGCTGGAGGACTTTGCGCCGCCAGCCATGGGCCTGTTTGCCCTGTATCCGCCCGCGCGCCATCTGGCGCAGAAAACCCGCCTGCTGATCGACTTTCTGGCCGAGCACTTCCGCCTGCATCCGCCCGGCTGATTCCTTCCATTATGGAAACAATCAAAGCCGTTTTGCCCGGATTATCAGCATAACGGCAGCACGGTAAGCTGCTGACATCACTTCAGAGGAGCAGAGCGATGTTGGTAAACGGTAAGTGGAGCGCAGAGTGGCATCCGGTTCAGGCCACCGATAAACAGGGCGGCTTTGTACGCCAGACTTCCAGCTTTCGTCACTGGATTAGCGCCGATGGCAGCAGCGAATTTGCCGCCGAGCCGGATCGCTATCATCTGTACGTCGCGCTGATCTGCCCGTGGGCCTCGCGCACGCTCATTGCACGCAGCCTGAAAGGGCTGGAGCAGATTGTCAGCGTGTCGGTGGTTGAGCCGCAGCTTGGCGCGCAGGGCTGGCGCTTCGGCGATTATCCCGGTGCCGATCGCGACCCGCTGAACAACGCTGAGTATCTCCACCAGCTGTATACCCGCGCCGACGCCGACTTCACCGGGCGCGCCACCGTGCCGGTGCTGTGGGATAAAAAAACCCAGACCATCGTTAACAATGAGTCGGCGGATATTCTGCGCATGTTCAACAGCGGCTTTGGCGATCTGGCAGACAACCGGCTCGATCTCTACCCTGAGGATCTGCGCCAGGAGATCGACGCGCTGAACGCAACGATCTATCCGCGTCTCAATAACGGCGTTTATCGCACCGGTTTCGCCACCACCCAGGTGAGCTATCAGCAGGCGTTTAATGAGGTGTTTGAGCAGCTGGATGAGCTGGAGCAACGGCTGAAAGATGGCCGCACTTTTCTGCTGGGTGAACGACTGACCGAAGCCGATATCCGCCTGTTCGTGACCCTGATACGCTTTGACGTCGCCTATCACGGCCTGTTCAAATGCAACCTGCGCCGCCTGCGCGATTACCCGCTGCTCGATCGTTATCTGAAGAGTGTGCTGGCGGTCTCCGGCGTGCGGCAAACGGTGAACATCGACCACATCAAACAGGGCTATTATTCGATTAAAGCGCTGAATCCCAACGGCATCGTGCCAGCGGGACCGGATATGGCGGACTACGGTTTTTAAGGAGCAGGGCAATGGCAAAAGCGTTAGTGGTGTTTTTACATGGCGTCGGCAGTAATGGCGCGGATTTGGCGGTGCTGGGGCAACACTGGTCAGCGCTGCTGCCCGACGTGGCATTTGCCGCGCCCGATGCGCCCTTTCCCTTTGAACACGCCATGGGCTATCAGTGGTTCAGCCTGACCGGCATCACGCCGGAAAACCGTCCGGCACGCGTACGGGCTGCGCGCGACGCCTTTGACGCCACGCTGCAGCAGCTGATGGCGCAGCACGCGATGGCCGGCGCGTGGCAAAAGGTGATTCTGGTGGGATTCTCGCAGGGCTCGATCATGGCGCTGGATGCGCTGGCCTCCGGACGCTATCCGCTGGCTGGTGTGGTGGCCTTCTCCGGTCGCCTGGCCTTTGACGAGGCGCTCACGCCGCCGCCGCATGCCTCCGCGCTGCTAATTCACGGTAAAGCCGATGAGGTGATTCCGTTCAGCGAAACTGTCTCCGCCGCGCAGCGCCTGCAGAGCGCGGGCGTCGCGGTCACCGCACAGTATGAACCCGCCACCGGTCACACCATTTCCAGCCACGGCGCGATGCAGGCAGCGGCCTACATCGCCCAGTGCCTGCAGGATTAAGGCCAGTAGCGCTGCAGCGCCTGCCACGCCTGACGCGCGGCCGCTTCCGGCGGCTGTGCTTTGAGGCGATCATTAAACACTTCGATGCCCACCGGACCGCGATAGCCTGCACTTTTCAGCTTATCGACAAAGCGTTCCACTTCAATGATGCCGTCGCCGGGCAGTAAGCGCTGATGGCGCGCATAGTCGCTCAGCGCCTGCTTTTCCTGCGGTGGCATCTGCGCCATATCGCACAGCTGCACTTCATAAATGCGGTCGGCCGGAATGCCGTCGAGCTGAGAGGCATCGCCACCGCGTGCGCAGATGTGGAACAGATCGACCACCAGCCCGATATTGGGCTGATCCAGCCGCTGCAAACGCTGCCACGCCAGCGGCAGCGTATTGTCGACGCTGCACCACGCCATCGGTTCATACATGATGCGCATGTTATAGCGCGCGGCTTCCGAGGCCAGCCAGCGCAGATCTTCATCAATGCGCTCCGCAACGCAGTCTTCGCGCGTGGTCGCCGGCGCCTGAATGGTATCGCAGCCCAGCGATTGCGCGACGCGAATGAAATCACGCAGTTCGGCGCGCTTTTGCAGCCGTTCGCTGTCCGGCGCGCCGGTAAAGTCACGCAGCACCTGCAGATTGGTAAAGCCCAGGTTTAGCTGCGCGGCCAGCGCCGCCGTGTGCTCAGTAACCTCTTCCCGCCACATTTCAACCTGATCGAACCCGGCGGCACGCGCCGCCTGCAGCTTATGCGCCGATTCACCGTTTAACAGCACCAGGTTAAGGAATTTCGGGTTTGCAGACATCAACAGCTCCTTAATCGTCCGGATAAAGCGGTGACAGAGGCTGTGCGCCACCCGCACAGCATCCTGATCAGTATCCCCCTCTTAAGGGTGATTTCAAGCGTGTCGTTTAGCCCAGCAGGTTCACCACGGCAAAACCGGCAAAGGTCATCAGCAATGAACCGATGACATGCACCATCACGCTCGACATTGCCCACAGGTATTTTCCTGATTGTAGCAACACCACGATCTCGGCCGAGAAGGTCGAAAACGTCGTCAGCCCGCCGCACAGGCCGGTGACGATCAGCAGTTTCCATACGGGATCGATGTGCGGATTGCGCACAAACCACGCCATCGCCGCGCCAATAATAAAGCCACCGACCAGATTAACGATCAGCGTCCCTGGCGGCAGGTTGGGGAATAACGTATTGAAACGTAAAGAGATAAGCCAGCGCAGCGTGCAACCGATGGCACCACCGATCATGACCGCGAACAGCGACTTCAGCATAGTCTGGAGCTCCTGAATTGAGATACGCGCAGGGCCGCGGCAGGACAGAAACTACACCTGACACACCGCCGTCTCCCGCGCAGGGATAAGCAAGTTGTCAGGCGTCATCAGCCGTCTGTAACCAGAGGGCGGTTGGGTAAGGTGGCACGCCATCACCTTAGAGGCACGATAATACGCTGGCGCGGCGGAGGTGACAATATTCACCTGCCGTCAGCGTATCGTCGGGGACGATTATGTTTTACCGTGGCAGACATCATCAGCAAGGAGATTCCGATGCGTACCCTGATTTTTGATACTGATATCGGCGTGGATGACGCCTTTGCGCTGGCGTATGCGGCGCGCACGCAGCGGCTGCTGGGCATCACCACGGTGTTTGGCAATGTCGCGGTTGGCCAGGCGGTAAAAAACGCCCGGCTGTTCTGTGCAAAGATGAACATCAGCGCGCCGGTGTATCGCGGCTGTTCGCGTCCGCTGGCGCTGGCCCCTTCCGCACCGGCCACCCTGCACGGCGCAGACGGTCTCGGCGATGCCTTCGATAACCCGTATAGCGATGCCGCCGACAGCGCGGTGCAGTTCATCATTGATAGCGTACGCGCGCAGCCGCACGCGATTACCCTGGTAGCAATCGGGCCGCTGACCAACATCGCCTGCGCCATCAACCAGGCGCCAGACATCATTCCGCTGGTGAAAGAGCTGGTGATCATGGGCGGTGCGTTTGGCACCGACGGCCACGCCGGCAACGTGACGCCGTTCGCCGAGTTCAATATCTGGAAAGATCCGCATGCCGCCGATCAGGTACTGGCCTCGGCGCTGCCGGTGGTGATGCTGCCGCTGGATGTGACGCACAAGGTGCTGATCAGTGGAGAGGAAGTGCGCCAGCTGAATCAGCCGGTGTTGAGTGCCATCTGCCGGCCTTATCTGGCTTATAGCCTGCAAAAAGAAGGATTTGATGGCATGGCGCTGCACGATACCCTGACGCTGTCGTGGCTGGCGCTGCCGCAGGCGTTCAGCGTGACGACAGCGCCGGTGCGCGTGGTGACCGAAGGCATCAGCCGCGGCCAGACGCTGCAGCGCGTGAGCACTCTCGCCTCGCGCGACGATCCGTTCGCCGGCCTGCGCGCCCAGCGGTTGTGTCTGGGCGTCGACGCCGAGGCGGTACGGCAACATTTTTTTGCCACGCTGCGCGCCTGACACGCTCTCTAGCGGGCGAAATGGATGACGCCTTTGATCAGCTCAGGGTTGTTGATCACCCCGGGCTCAAAAGTCTCGGCCAGCGTCGAGAAGTCGTAATGGCGGTTGAGCATCATATCGGCCCGCAGCTGACCGCTGGCCATCAGGGCGCGCACCTTGTCGAAGTCTTCCCGCGTGGCGTTGCGGCTGCCCAGCAGCGTGGTCTCCTTTTTGTGAAACTCGGTGTCGGGGATCACCAGATCGCCTTTGTGCAGGCCAACAAACACGATGGTGCCGCCGTGACGAATCAGCTGCACGGCGCTGTTCATCGCCGCCGGACTGCCGGTGGCGTCAATCACTTTCGCGGCCAGCCGCCCGCCAAACTCTGCACGCAGCGCGGCGATAAAATCATCGGCCAGCGGATCGATCGTCGCCAGCTGCAACTGCTGCGCAACGTGCGCGCGCCGCTGAGCGCTGGTATCGGCCACCACCACCTGTGCACCGGCTGCGGCGGCAATCGCCGCGACGCCCAGGCCAATCGGTCCGGCTCCGACCACCAGCACCTGCTCATCGGCGACCAGCGCCGCGCGTCGCACCGCATGGGCGCTGATGGCAAAGGGCTCGATCAGCGCCGCTGCTTCGGGCGCCACATCGTCAACCGCCAGCAAATTAGTGTCCGGCACGCTGAGAAACTCGCAAAAACCCCCGTCCTGATGCACGCCAATCACTGAAATCTGTTCACAGCAGTTGGTTTTGCCGCTTAAGCAGGCGTCGCAACGCTGACAGGCCACGTAAGGAATCAGCGCCACGCGCTGCCCTGGCTGAAATCCCTGCGCCGCCGCGCCCAGCGCCACCACTTCACCGCACAGCTCATGGCCGAGTACGCGCGGATAGGAGAAAAACGGCTGATTGCCGGCCCAGGCGTGAATATCGGTGCCGCAAATGCCGGCGGCAATTGGTTTAATCAGGACTTCGTGCGCGGCAGGCGTCGGTACGCTGCGCTGCTGCCACACCATGCTGCGCGGTTCGGCGACCACCAGCGTTTTCATGTTCGTCATCGTTTCCTCCTGGGCTGTTCACGCAGTTATGGCGAAAATCGACCGCGGCGGGAGGTTGCGCTGTACGAAGTGTGAGTCAGCGCGATTTTTTTGGGCTTTGTGTGGTTTTTAATGCATAAAAAACCGGAGGGCCGTATGAGCCGAAGCCAGAATCTGCGCCAGAACGTCATCAATCAAATGCTGGAAGCCATTACCCGCCGCCATGTGCGCTCGCCGCTGCCCCCGCAGGCAGCGCTGGCCGAGATGTTTAATATCAGCCGCACCACGGTGCGGCACACGCTGCAGCATCTGCATCAGCGCGGCGTGCTGGAAAAAGTGGCTGAGACCTACGTGATCGTGCGCGATCCCTGCGAGGAGGATGGGTTTAGCGTACTCAGCCCACCGATCGACCAACAGGCGGTGCACTTTGAGCAGGCGTTTTTTAACCTGATTAACCAGCGCTTGCTGATGCCAGGCGACAGTTTCACCGAGCTGCAGCTGGCGCAGCAGGTGCGGGTCAGCCCGGTGGTGGTGCGCGAGTTCCTGCTGCGCTTTATGCGCTATAACCTGCTGGAACCGGTTAAACGCGGCCACTGGCGAATGAAGAAATTCGATCAGGAGTACGCCGAAAAGCTGTTTGAACTGCGCGAAATGCTGGAGACGCACGCGCTGACCCGCTTTCTTAACCTCGCCGCCGGTGATGAACGCTGGGTGCAGGCGCGCGATCTGCTGGATCGTCATCGCGCGCTGCGCGACACCATCGCCAGCAACTACCGCCAGTTTGCCGCGCTGGATAAAGAGATGCATACGCTGATTCTCTCCGCCGCCAACAACCCGTTTTTCAATCAGTCACTGGAAATTATCTCTGTGATTTTTCACTCGCATTATCAATGGGATGAAAGCGACCTGAAACAACGCAACATTGTCGCGCTGGAGGAGCATATGGCGATTCTTACCGCGCTCATCAGCCGCCAGGATGTGGACGCGCTGTGTGCGCTGCATGCGCATCTCAGAACCGCCAAACACTCAATGATCCGCTCTATCCGGCAGTACAATTAAAAACCGATTAAAAACCACAAAGCATAAGCGCCCGCACGAATCAGAAACATGTTTGCAACATCTCCCGCGGTTTACTTCTAGTCTCGAAGGCAGCCCCTTAGGGCAGCCCGTTTCGCTGCCGCAGGAACCCCAAGACTGATAACGATAAGTACCCGAACCTGGGAGGTTGCAATGGAAAATACATCAACGCGCGGCGGCACCACCGCGCCAGCACCCGAGCACGCCGGGCAGGATTATGTGCCAGCGCGCGCCGATGTGGTGCGCTCTCCGCGCATCCGTAAGATTCAAATCACCGCCATGCTGTTGCTGCTGTTCGCCGCCATCATCAACTACCTTGACCGCAGCTCGCTGTCGGTGGCCAACATGACCATCCGCGAGGAGCTGGGCTTATCGGCCACCGAGATTGGCGTGCTGCTGTCGGCGTTTTCGCTGGCCTACGGTTTAGCCCAGCTGCCGTGCGGCGCGCTGCTCGATCGCAAAGGCCCGCGCATTATGCTGGCCATCGGCATGTTTTTCTGGTCACTGTTCCAGGCGGCGGCCGGGCTGGTGCATAACTTCACGCAGTTTGTGCTGGTGCGCATCGGGCTGGGCATTGGCGAAGCGCCGATGAACCCGTGCGGCGTGAAGGTAATCAACGACTGGTTCAACATCAAAGATCGCGGTATGCCGATGGGGATGTTTAACGCGGCGTCGATGATTGGTCTCTCGGTGGCACCGCCGATTCTGGCGGCGATGATGCTGGTGATGGGCTGGCGCGGCATGTTTGTCACCATCGGCGTGCTGGGTATGTTTCTCGCCATTGGCTGGTATCTCACCTATCGCGACCGGGATAACAACAAACTGAGCGGCGAAGAGATTCACTATCTGCAGGCGGGCAGCGTGGCATCACGCAAAGAGCCGCTGAGTTTCGCCGAGTGGCGTGGGCTGTTTAAGCAGCGCACCATGTGGGGCATGATGATTGGCTTCAGCGGCATCAACTATACCGCGTGGCTGTACATCGCCTGGCTGCCGGGCTATCTGCAGTCGACCTATCATCTGGACCTGAAAAGCACCGGCCTGCTGGCCGCCATTCCTTTCCTGTTCGGCGCGGCGGGCATGCTGCTCAACGGTTACGTGGTGGATGCGCTGGTGCGTCGCGGTTTCGACGCGGTGAAAGTACGTAAAGTGTCGATTGTCAGCGGCATGCTGCTCTCTGCGGCCTTTACCACCTTTGTGACGCGCGCCACCGACACCACCAGCGCGGTAACGCTGATTGGTATGGCGCTGTTCTGCATTCACTTTGCCGGTACCTCATGCTGGGGCCTGATCCATGCTAACGTCACGGCGCGCATGACGGCGTCAGTGGGCAGTATCCAGAACTTTGCCAGCTTCGTTTTCGCCTCTTTTGCGCCAGTAATTACCGGCTGGGTGCTGGATACCACCAAATCGTTCAGCCTCGCGCTGATGATATGTGCGGGCGTCACGGTGGTCGGCGCGCTGGCTTACCTGCTGCTGGTCAGAAAACCGATCACCGATGGGGTGTAACACCAGGGTTTCTGCTTAATTCTCTTCTCCGGGTGCGCAGGTTATGCGCACCCTTGCTTCATCCGCCCGCCACACCTATTCCAGCCGCCGCGTTATCGCCTGAGTCCGGGTCTGATCAGATAAATTAAACTGCATGATGGCAATCACTATCCAGCACTATTAAGCCCGAAATAAGGAAAATATACCGCTAAACACGTCGGTAATAGTTATTATTTTAAGACAAAACTCAAAGACGAATATTATGTATCACCATCCTCAGTGCATTATTATCCATTAATGCATTAACGAAGGTGAATTAATTAGCTACAGTAAACTTTTGTGGATTGGATCAAAGTTTGACCGGATAATTTAACTTACCGTTCAGTCACTATTAATGTTCAGGTATGAGCGTGGTGACCAAATGGATTTACAACGCAAGGCCCTTTTTATCTCTTTTGATGCCGTGGCATTATCGGGTATTACAGTAGAAGCCACTAAAATTGCCGTTCGTTTACGCGAGCAGGGAATCACCTCCTTTCTTGATATCGGCTACGACATAAAAATTGATAAGGGAAACTTCGGACGTCCCTATTCCGAAAATGAGATTAATTCGCTGAAGCATCATTTTACATTAGTCCGGCACGATGAAATTCGTCAGGTGGAAGGTTATAACCCGGCCTTTCTGCAATATATTCATGACGTACTGATTAATCATAGCCAGACGCTGGATGCCGCCGCAGAGAAAATCCTGGTGCAGCAGACGGAAAAGATGGCACAGGCGGTGGCAAACGCGCTGTGCGCAAAATGGCAGGCGCTGGATATCAATTATTTAATCATTGAGAACGGGACGCTGCCGGATAATATTATTTTTACCCGCGCGCTCTATCTGGCGATAGCGCAATACGGAGCCGCAAAACAGCTCGGCCGGTTTGTGTTGTGGCGCGACCATGACCTGATGTGGAACAGCGAATCCACTTCATCGCGTTACGGCAGCGCGCCCTGGCCACATGCCGTCAGGCCGCAGCCCTCGCCGCATATTACCTACGTCACGCTGAACCAGGCGCTAGCCTCACAGCTGGCGGCCTGGTGCGAACATCAGGTCGAAATTGAGGTGATGCGTAATACCTATCCTTTTGACCCGAGCCATCCGCGCAAAGATTTACGCCGCCAGTTTGGGTTGCTGGCGCAGGACAAGGTGATTGCCCGCACCACGCGAATTATTCCGGCTAAGCGACTCGATCGGGATATTCACCTGTTGCATGCGCTGAACAGTGAACTTATCGCACAGCATCAGCCACAGCGCGTTTATTTAATGGTCGCCGGCGATCCGCTGGAAGACAGCGTGCATTATCACGCATTAAAGCAATTAATTAGCCGGTTCCAGCTGGAGCGTTACGTCATCTTTTTTGGCGCGTTAAATCACGACTTTATGGAGCGTAATCCACAGGCCACCACCATTCAGGATCTTTATCACGCCTGCGATGTGGTGTCGTTTTTAACCGCATGGGATTACGACAGCTACGGTAATCCGATTGGCGAGGCGATCAGCCATCAGCGCTGTTATATCGCCACCCGCTATGAATATTATCACGAGGTGTATGGCCAGTACGGTTTTGAAGGCGAACTGATGGCGATTTCCGCCAGCCATGATGGCCTGCCGGATGCCGATTTTATTCAGCGCGTCAGTGCTTTATTACGGGATGACGCGCGCCGTGACGCCATCGCCACGCGCAATTATCAGAAAGGAAAATCCCTGCTGTCGGATCACATCTTCCGGCAGATATTTAATGTGTAGTTAAGGAGTGACTATGGATAACCGTTGTTTTATTTCTGTCGTGCTGCCGGTTTATAACGAGGCAGCACGTATTAACGCGGTGCTGGAATCAATATTGCAGCAGCGTTCACCCGGCGGATTGTTTAATTTTGATAATCTGGAAGTGATCATGGTGGATAATAATTCCACAGATAACTCGGTCGCGCTGATTGAAGCCTTTGCCGCGCAGCATCCGCAGCTGACAATTCATCAGCTGCAGGAGACGGTGCAGGGCGTCTCTTCGGCGCGGAAAAAAGGCATGGATTTCGCCTCACAGCGCGCCGGTCTGCGCGACGAGGCCAGCGGCTTTCAGCGCAAGCACTACATCCTTTCGGCCGATGCGGACTGCACCGTTGATGCACTGTGGATCGACGAACTGGTCGGCACCATGATTGCGCAAAACGGCGATCTGGGCACCTGTAACTACTACTACGAAACCGCGGATTTCCACGAGCGCCCGCGGCTGTATGCGGAGATTGATAAAACGCTGCGCTGCCGCCACGCTTCCTTCTCCCTGTTTGGCGGCTTTCCGGACGGCAAAGGCTTTGGCGTCGAAAAGCAGCTGTACGACGAAGTGGGCGGCATCGAGATTTTTTACCAGCTGAAAAACGGTGAGTTTGTTGAACATCTGTCAGACGACTGGGATTTTGGCATCAAGGTGATCGCCGCTGGCGGCAAACCGGTGTATGCGCCCAATTCCCGCGTGCAGATCAACAGCCGCCGGGTGGATAACCTGCTGCACGAAGTGATTGAAGGCGTGGCCTACGGCCATAACGGCACCATCATCATGAAGGATGTGCGACCCACGCTCACCGCGCTGACGCCGTTCACCGATGTCAGCGCAGAGCAGGCGCAGCAGGCGTGGCACTACTCGATTAAAGATTACGTGCCAAAAAATCTGGTGCTGCCGGTGTTGCTGAATCCGTCGCTGCTGCGCGACGATGCCGCGGTGATTGATTTCTTCACGCCAGAGGTGGCTGAACGCCTGTTCGACCGCATTCACAGCATAATGCTGGAGATGAGCGTGACCGATTTCCTGCCGATTCACAGCTACAAAACCCCGGCGTTTCGCCTCTATTTTGAATTCTGCCATGAGCTGTTTGCCGCGCTGCGTCGTGCCGTCGGCGCAGAGATTGGCGAGCCACCGCCGCTGCCGGCCTGCTTTGCCCGGGTGACGGAAAATGATTTCGCCCGCTTTGTCTGGTATTACTGCGAAGATCGCGAATCCGGTGAGGCGCATAACTACTTTGCAAACGGCGGGGTGTTCTGATGCGTGCTGCCTGGCTGCAATCCCTGCAGGATATCGATCGTCACTATCCTCGCCCGGCCATATGCGAGGTGCTTAGCCGGCCGGAAAACGCCGATTTGCTGGAATACGTGGTGCATGATCCTTTTGGCTGCCATGTGTTTCCCGGTGATATCGACGATTTTCCGCTGCCGAATTTTTTCCGCGCCATGCAGCACAGCCTGAGCCATGCGCCGCAAATTCATCTGTGGGCGTATATCCCTACCTGCCGCTACAAGTGCCATTTCTGCCAGTTTCCTACGGTGATTGTAAATCCGCAGTCGCCGCGCGCGCCTGAGCTGTTCCGCGATATCGTCGATCGCAACATTCAGGAGGCGAAACTGTGGCTGGCGCAGCTGCCGGCACTGGGTGAAGTGCCGGTGGGTGAGTTCAACCTGTTCGGCGGCACGCCATCGCTGCTGCCACCGGATGAGCTGCGGCGCTTAATGGATTTTTACCGCAACCATTTCAACTTCCGCGAGGCCACGCTGCGCTTCGAAGGTGAGCCCGGCACGCTGACGCGCGAATTCCTCGCGCAGCTGCGCGAACTGGGCTTCAGCAAACTGTCGTTTGGCGCGCAGTCATTCTCGGACCGCCTGATCAAAGGCTGTGGTCGCCTGCACAGCGCGGATGCCTGCTACAAGGTGATTCGTGATGCGCGCGAGCTGGGCTTCGCCCTGGTCAGCGTCGACCTGATGTATGGCCTGCTGGGACAAACGGTGGACGACGTGCGTGACGATCTGCAGCAGGCGCGCGCGCTTGACCTGTCGCATCTGGTGTTCACCAAGCTGCACATGAAGCCGTTCGCCGAGAGCCGCACCGGCGTGTCGGCGGAGGGAGAAAATGCCTGGCAGCGTAAGAATGCGGCGATGCCCAGTCTGGGTCAGCAGTATCAGATGCGCGCGCTGGCCGAGCAGTGGCTGGATGGCGATTACCTTGAACATCCCACCATGTATTTCCACCATCGCAACGCACCGCCGGAGAAGTGGAAAGCGATCATTACCGATCTCGACCAGCAGGCGCCGGAAGTAGCGATTGGCCTTGGCGGCAGCTCCAAATGTGCCGGCGCGGAGCTGATTAACCTGACCGACTACGCCGATTATCAGCGCGCACTGGATAACGGTGAGCTGCCGATTGCCTCGGTGCGCGGTATGTCGCCGGATCAGCAGGCCATCAACGGCTGCAAGATGGCGCTGTCAACGCTGATTCCGCTCGACGATGTGCTGTTTCAGCAGAAGTTTGGCGTCAGCCTGTTTGCCCAGCCGACCATCGCCCGTGCGCTGCGTGAGTTGCAGCAGCGCGAGTTAGTACACAGCGATGGCCGCTACGTCACGCTAACCCCCACCGGCCGCGTGCTGGTAGAAGCCATCATCAACACCCAGTTCGACTAAACCGCCCTTACCTCTCAACGGCACGCGACGGCGTGCCTGGAGCCTGTTATGTCCCAGTCTGTTTATAGCTTTTTTTATATCGCCATCGACACCGAAGCGGGCGTCACCGCTGAACAGTTTGAAACCTTCGTGCGCGAAAAAGGCGTGCATCTCCCCTGCTATCCCGGCTGGCGCTGGACGCTGTTTCGCGGTCTGCGCGGCGAGCGCGTCGATCAATACCTTATGCTGTTTGAAATGAAAGATGCGGCACAGCGCGCGCGCTTTATGCAGGATGACGGTGAACTTACCGCCGAGGCAGAGCACTTCTGGCATCTGCATCCCGACGCGGACGCGCTGCTCAGCGAGTGGCGCCAGCTGGCAACCTTCGCGCGGCGCCCGACAATTTTCACCCATTTCGATCTGCTGGCAGAGAATCCTCACAGTACGCTGCCGGGTGGCCCGCGCTTTGATGCCCGCAGCGGCACCGCGCGCATTCTCGGTACTCACTATCTGGCGCTGCGACCGGGCGTGCAGCCGCAGGAATTTGAGCAATTCATCGCGCAGAATGCCGCGCGTATCGTTGATTATCCCGGCTGGAAGTTTCATCTGCTGAAAGGCCACAGCGGCAACCGGCTGGACGGCTATGTGGTGATGATGGAGATTGAGAGTGAAGCGGCGCTGAATGTGTTTTATCCGCAGCCTGATATCGCCACCGCCAGCGCGGCTGACTTTGCGCGCACGCACCGGGATACCAAACAGATGTATGAAGAGTGGAAGCAGCTGGCGTCCTTTTCCGGTTCGCCGCAGCTGTATACCGATTATCTCGCCGTGGCGGAATGTGGCATGCTGAAGTGAGTGCTGGCGGCGCGTTCTGCTTACGGCTGTAACGCGCCGCCGGTTTTCTCCGTTACGACTGGTAGTAATACACCGCTTCAAAAGGCCGCAGGTGCGTCAATGCCCCAGGCGGCGATGCCTCACTGTAATTACTCATCAGCACCTGCCAGTTGCCTTCAACTTCCGGCAGCAGCAGTGGCTGCGCGCTGTGACTCAGGTTCGCCACCACCAGCAGGCTTTCACGCGACGAATTGCGACGATAACACCAGATGTGTGACGCTTCCGGTGCCAGATCCTGATAATCGCCCTCGGTGAAGATAGCGTAACGCTTACGCAGCCGAATCAGCGTTTGGTAGCCATAGAACACCGAGTTGCTGTCGAGCAGCGCATTAGCCGCGTTGATCAGCGTAGAGTTATCCGCCACGCCTATCCACGGCTCACCCCGCGTGAAGCCGGCATTGGCGCTGCTGTCCCACAGCATCGGCGAGCGGCTGTTATCGCGCGATTTACTGGCCAGAATCGCCAGGATTGCCGCCTCCGGCTTGCCCTGCGCCAGCCATGCAGTGTGGATGTTATGGCTCTCGATGTCCTGATACTGCTCAATGCGAGTGAAATGGGGGTTGGTCATTCCCAGCTCTTCGCCCTGATAGATATAGGGCGTGCCCTGCATGCCGTGCAGCAACATCGCAAAGCATTTTGCCGAGGCGATGCGCAGCGCGCCTTCATCACCGAAGCGCGTGACGATACGCGGCTGATCGTGGTTACACCAGAACAGCGCATTCCACGCCACGTCGTGCATCCCGCGCTGCCACTCCGCAAAAATTGCCTTGAGCTGAACGAAGTCCGGTGCCGCCAGCGTCCATTTGTCGCCCTGGGGATAATCCACCTTGAGATGGTGGAAGTTAAAGGTCATCGACAGCTCGTTTTGCGCCAGCGAAGCATAGCGCTGGCAGTTGGCCAGCGTGGTCGAGGACATTTCCCCCACCGTCATCAGCCCGCGCGGTGTGAACACATCGCGGTTGAACTCCTGCAGGTAGTCATGGATGCGCGGGCCATCGGTGTAGAAGCGCCGCCCGTCATGGCCGGGTAGATCGTCGCTAAAATCCTGGTGCTTCGACACCAGGTTGATCACATCAAGCCGCAATCCATCGACGCCTCGATCCGCCCAGAAGTGGCACACCTGCTTTAACGCCTCGCGCACCGCCGGATTTTCCCAGTTGAGATCGGCCTGCTCCGGCGCGTACAGGTGCAGATAGTATTGCTGACGCCGTTCGTTCCACGCCCAGGCGCTGCCGCCAAACTTAGACTGCCAGTTGTTGGGTGGCGTACCGGGCACCCCGTCGCGCCAGATATAGAAATCGACGTACGGCTGTTCACCGGCTTCGGCACGCTTAAACCAGTCGTGCTCGGTCGAGGTGTGGTTAAACACCATATCCAGCACCATGCACATACCGCGCCGGTGCGTCTCCGCCAGCAGGTGGTCAAAGTCGGCCATGGTGCCATAGGCGGGATCGATGGCGGTGTAATCCGCCACGTCGTAACCGTTATCGATCTGCGGCGACACATAGATCGGCGTCAGCCACAGCGCATCGACGCCCAGCTGCTGCAGATAATCCAGCCGCTGAATCACACCGTTGAGATCGCCGGTGCCGCGCGCCCCGCTGTCCTGAAAACTTTTGGGATAGATTTGGTAGATCACCGCCTGGCGCCACCAGGGATATTCAGCGTGCCTGTTCATGTTGCACCTCTGCCTGGCTGATGATGGCGGTTGCCGCTTTACGTTTGGTGATGATGATGGTCAGCAGCAGCGGAACCAGAATCGCCACCAGAATCGCCAGCGAGTAAACCGTCCAGTACTGTGGCTGAATCGAGAGGATGCCCGGCAAGCCACCTACGCCGATGCCGTTGGCCATCACGCCGTTGAGGCCGCACAGCAGCGCCGCCAGTGCAGAGCCAATCATGGCGCACAGCATGGGGTAGCGGTACTTGAGGTTGACGCCGTACATCGCCGGCTCCGTTACGCCGAGCCACGCTGAAATGGCGGCCGGCACGGTGAGGTCGCGTTCAGCACGATCTTTGTTAGCGATAATGATGCCGACCACCGCAGCACCCTGTGCAATATTGGACAGCGCAATCAGCGGCCACACCGGCGTGCCGCCCATGCTCTGAATCATCTGCAGATCAACCGCCAGCGTGGTCTGATGCACGCCGGTGATCACCATCGGCGCATACAGGAAGCCAAACAGCGCGGCACCAATCGGCGCGAAGCTGCCGGTCATCAGGTGACGCACCGCAAAAGCGATGCCGTCGCCAATCAGACGGCCAAACGGGCCAATCAGACTGTGGGCGAGGAAAACCGACAGCAGCAGCGCACACACCGGCACCACCACCAGCGTCAGATAGGCGGGCACGATACGTTTTAGCGCCAGTTCGATTTTCGCCAGCGCCAGCCCGGCCAGCAACGCCGGGATCACCTGCGCCTGATAGCCGACCCGATCAATACTGAACCAGCCGAAGTTCCACACTTCCGGCACCTGGCTGCCAATCAGATACGCATTCATCAGCTGCGGTGAAACCAGCGTAATGCCCAGCACAATCCCCAGGATTGGCGTACCACCCAGCTTGCGCACCACCGACCAGCAAATCCCCACCGGCAAATAGAAGAAGATCGCTTCGCCAATCAGCCAGAGGAAATCGTACAGCCCTTTCACACCGGGATAGAGCTGCACCAGGGTTTTATCATCCGCCACGGCAATATCGCCGAGCACGTTACGGAAACCGAGAATTAAACCGCCGCTAATTAACGCCGGTAATAACGGGAAAAATATCTCAGCAAAATGGGATAATAATGCCTCGTGCCATTTCATCTGGCTGCGCGCCGCAGATTTAATCTGCTCCTTAGAGGTCTCACTAATATTTAGTGCTTCAACTAACGCTTTATAATAAGTGTCAACTTCGGTTCCAATAATTACCTGAAACTGTCCGGCAGCGTTAAAGCATCCTTTAACGCCGGGCGTGGCGCGGATGGCCGCCGGATCGGCTTTGTCGACATCCTGCAGCACAAAGCGCAGGCGGGTAATACAGTGCGAAAGTGACAGAATATTTTCCCGACCGCCCACGCGGTCAATGAGATCGTTAATGATCTCGCGACTGATGGTTTTCATTATCATCCCTTATTTCCATGCCGGAATCGGCAGTGGACGATAATACGCCGCTACTTTTAATTTTAACCATAGCAAAACGAGGGAATTAGTTGGCGATCACAAAAATATTTACGCAATACATCGCAGGAAAATTAACTTAACAATAATTATTTAACCTGATAACTAAATTTGCGCCATTTAAATATAAATTCGGGACATTTCGTATTGTTGAATATTTATTTAAACGGTAGCGCGGTGGCAGTGCAAATTTCGCCACCGCGCAATAATGCGTCAGACGATGCGGTGGCGCAGACGACCAATCTTCTCAATTTCCACTTCGATCTCATCGCCAGGGAACATAAACAGCGGTGGCGTACGCTTTTTCCCCACGCCGCCTGGTGAGCCGGTGATGATGACATCGCCCGGTGACAGCGGACTAAACGCCGAGATGTATTCAATGATCTTCGCCACCGGATGCACCATGCTGGCCGTGGTATCGTTCTGCACTTCGCGCTGATTCAGCCAGGTTTTGATCGCCAGCTGCTGCGGGTCCGGGATGTCGTCGGCGGTGGTCATCCACGGGCCAAAGCCGCCGGTTTGCTGCCAGTTTTTGCCTGCGGTAAACCAGGTGAACTGCATGTCGCGCACCGTGGCATCCATAAAGCAGCTGTAGCCCGCTACATGCTGTAGCGCATCGGCGGCTTTTACCTGATAAGCCGCCTTGCCGATGATCACCGCCAGCTCGCCTTCGTAATCAAATTCAGCCGTGGTCGCCGGTTTCAGCAGGGGCTGCTCGTGTGCTGCCAGCGAATCGGCAAAGCGCACGAACAGCGTCGGCGCGTCGAGCGTGGCGGCAAACTCCTGACGCTTGTCGGCATAGTTCATGCCAACGCAGAAGACTTTGCCTGGGTTTTCCACCACCGGCAGGAAGCGAATCGCGCTGAAGGCATAGTCCACCGGCTCGCTCAGGTACCCCTGCAGGTCACTCAGGCCACCGCGCTGCAGCAGGGTTTTCAAATCCGGACAGCTGTCGCCCAGCCGCGTACCGAGATCGATCACGCCGTCGGGTTGCACGATGCCATAACTTTTTCTTGCCTGGTCAATAAGAGAAAAACTGCACAGCTGCATGATGGCCTCAATGTTATAGAGAATTTGCGCGCAGGTTATCAAAAGCCAGACGGAAAAGCGGTATGACCTGAGGGTAAAGTAATTAATGTTTGTGAGTTTTGGTGACAGAGGTGCGCAGAGGGGAACGGCGCCGGGTGATAACCACAGGTCGATCCCTGACCGCGATTATCGAGGGTTTCTGGCGGAGCGCTTAGTTTAAGGCGCCCGGCGGTACGTGTTTGAAGGTCTCAACATAAGAGCGAAACACGGAGCGGAAAAAACGTTTCATGGTGCACCTGATACAAAAATTGTTGAAGAATTACGCGAAAATTATAACGCCCGCGCATTTTTCACGCAATTATTTTTGAACCAGATCACAAAATCGTGCCAGACGTTAACGGAACAGCCCTAAGTGCTCAATCAGGATGGTGCAGCCAATGCTGATCAGTACCACGCCGCCCAGCACTTCCGCCCATTTGCCCATTACCGGACCGATAAAGCGGCCGACCAGCACACCGGTGGTCGCCATGATGGTGGTAGCCGCACCAATGATGAGCGCGGTGAGCACAATGTTAACCTGCAGGAACGCGAGGCCAACGCCCACCGCCAGCGCATCAAGGCTGGTCGCTACCGCCGTCAGCGCCAGTACCATAAAGCCGTGGCGCTGCGGCGCTTCGCACGGCTCGTCGGCCGTCTGACGGAAACCTTCCATGATCATCCGCCCGCCAAGAATGCCCAGCAGACCAAATGCCACCCAGTGATCCCACGCCATAATGTAGTGGCTGGCAGCCAACCCGATGGCCCACCCCACCAGCGGCGTCAGCATTTCAATGACGCCAAAAATCAGCCCTGTGCGTAATGCTTCTTTGAAGCCCGGACGATACAGCGACGCGCCTTTGCCCAGTGCTGCAGCGAAAGCGTCCATCGACATACCAAAGGCCAGAATCAGGGTTGCGATAAATGTCATGGTTTTCAGTCAATGCGGTGAAATAAGACGATTAAGCCTGCACTTTGTCCGCATATCGGGTTCAGTAATGAAAAAGTGCGCGCAGTCTAGCACGCCAATCCGCCAAAAAAAAGACAACAAAATCATGGGTTTAAGTATAGCAAAGGCTATAACTCTTAACTGCCGCTATTTCTGCAGCTAAGTAGATGGAATAGAAGAAATTTCTTAGCGTACGCTGCTGCGGGGATTGCACCGCGCCGCGGTTTTATGCGCTAATGCCCGCGCTAACTGATTTTGGAATGATGCGATGAAAAACCCATTTGAAACGCTGATCATCCCGGGCGGCATTCTGCTGCTGGGCTTTCTTTCGGCGCTACTGCTGCCCGCCCCTTCGTTTGGCGTGGCGCTGGCAAAACAGCTGCAGCAGGCTCTGCATCTGCAGGATGTGAATCAGCTGTACACCATGGTGTTCTGCGTCTGGTTTTTGCTGCTGGGTACCGTTGAGTTTTTCATTATCCGCTTCGTCTGGCGCCGCTGGTTCCAGCTGCGCTGAACGGTGTACGTGATGCATTTTTCTTCTGACGGGCGCCTGACACGGTGCCCAAATTAAAAGTCACACAAATGTAACATTATTTTTACACGATCTGGCGAAACATCAGGCAACATAAAATCCGCATAAAAAATCAATTTCGCTAAAACCTATTGTTTTCAATGCGTTAATTTGTGATCCAGCTCACCGTGTGAAATCAACCCTCTCCATTTCCCTCACACTGCCGCAACAACTACGTTACTATAACTGCCTGATTAGGGGATAAAAATCCCTTATGACAGCGCCGTCGGGCTGATTAATTCTTATGCTGAATCATTTCTGCATTTAAAAAATAAACAAACGTTTAATTCCGATACGAGAATGTTATATTCGAATGCATATGCATAACGTGCAGTTAACCGTTATCACACCTATGGCTTAAACCTGAGTCTTAACCTTTGAGAAATAGCGCAACGCGCTTGCAAAAAGCGTGGCTGTTTCGCCTGCGAACCTGTTGAGCTTCAGGGCAACAGAGAGGAGATGTCGCCTCATGAGCAACACTGCGGTAAATCTGGCGCTAGCCGCCGCTGGCATGGAAAGCACACACCTTCAGGAACGAAAAGACGTAGATGTCCTGCTGATCGGCGCAGGCGTGATGAGTGCTACCTTAGGCACCTGGCTGCAGGATCTCGAGCCAGACTGGTCGATTGAGATGGTCGAGCGGCTGGATGATGTCGCGGTCGAATCCTCTAACGGCTGGAACAATGCCGGCACCGGCCACGCGGCGCTGGCCGAGCTGAACTATACGCCCGAAAGAGCGGATGGCAGCATCGACATTGCCAAAGCGGTGGCGATTAACGAATCCTTCCAGATTTCCCGCCAGTTCTGGGCGTATCACGTACAGAAAGGCAACCTGAGTAATCCACAAAGCTTTATTCACAGCACGCCGCACATGAGTTTTGTCTGGGGCGAGGCCAACGTCGCTTTCCTGCGTAAGCGCTTCCAGGCGCTGCAGAAAAGCACCCTGTTCCGCGGCATGAACTATTCCGAAGATCGTGACCAAATCGCTGAGTGGATTCCGCTGGTGATGAATGGACGCGACCGCAAGCAGAAAGTGGCGGCCACCTGGACCGACATGGGCACCGACGTTAACTTCGGTGAAGTGACGCGCCAGCTGATTGCCGCGCTGGAGAAGAAAGAGAATTTCCGCCTGCGTCTGCGTCAGGAAGTGCGCGATATCAAGCGCCTGAGCGATGGGCGCTGGCAGGTAAGCCTGCACAACCTCGCCAGCGGTGAGTCGCGGGTGCTGACTGCGCGCCAGCTGTTTATCGGTGCCGGCGGTGCCGCGCTGCCGCTGCTGCAAAAAACCGGCATCCCGGAAGTAAAAGGCTACGCCGGTTTCCCGGTGGGCGGCTCGTTCCTCGTCACGGAAAACCCGGACGTGGTGGCGCAGCACATGGCGAAGGTGTACGGCAAAGCCAGCGTGGGCGCACCACCGATGTCGGTACCGCACGTTGATACCCGCGTGCTGGATGGCAAGCAGGTGCTGCTGTTTGGCCCGTTTGCGACCTTCTCCACCAAATTCCTCAAGCAGGGCTCGCTGCTGGATATGTTCGGCGCGATGAACAGCAGTAACCTGCTGCCGATGATGCAGGTTGGGCTGAAAAGCTTCGATCTGGTGAAATATCTGGTCGATCAGGTGCTGCAGAGCGATGACGATCGTATGGAGGCGCTACGCGCTTATGTGCCGCAGGCAAAACAGGAAGACTGGAAGCTGGTCACGGCCGGTCAGCGCGTGCAAATCATCAAAAATGATGAGAAAGAGGGCGGCGTGCTGCGTCTCGGTACCGAAGTGGTCACCTCGGCCGACGGCTCGATCTCTGCGCTGCTGGGCGCGTCACCGGGCGCCTCCACCGCAGCACCGATTATGCTGGAGCTGATGGCGAAAGTGTTTCCGGAGCAGATGCGCTCGCCAGAGTGGCAAACCAAAATCCGCGCGGTAATCCCGTCGTGGGGCCGCAAGCTGAACGGCGACGTGGCGCTGACCGAGAAGGTGCTGGCCGAAACCAGTCGCGTGCTGCAGCTGGATTACGCACCGGTCATCACGCCGGAAGCTGCCAACGACGAAGGCCGTGAAACCGCCCATGTGGTGGGCAAGTAAGCGGCGACGCCTGTCCCTTCACCGGCAAATACAGACCTGACTGAGGCCGCAATCGCGGCCTCTTTTTTTGATTACGGTGTCGCCCTTTGGATGACGCAATCTCTGACGGTTCAGCCTGGGATTTATTCACCAGGAAGCGCGCGTTTGTTAGCGGCACAATACATTGCACATTGCGCGATAAATCGCGCCGCTACATCAGGGTGCGTCGTACGGCTTCGTTAACTGACCAGCCCCCATATTGTGCCCCTGCTTACCGCGCCATCCAACGTCATGGCATCAGCTCAATAGCAGCGCGTCATACAGCATCCAGCCGGTGGTCGCCACCAGCGACAGCGCCATTAGCGTGTTGAACGCCTGACGTTTCCACGCAATCTGCAGGTGATGGCGCAGCCGGTCGCCCAGCGCTGCCCAGATTAAAATACACGGCAGGTTGAGGGCGGCAAAGCCGAGCAGCACCGCCAGCACACCGTTACTGTTGGCGTACATCAGCGCCACGTTGGTGACCATCAGCCAGGCTTTGGGATTCACCGCCTGGAAACACACGCCGCCCAGCAGGGTCATCGGACGCGGACGCTCGCGCAGCTGCGGCGCACCGGCGCGGAAGATTTTCCACGACAGCCACAGCAGATAGCTGCATCCCACCACCGTCAGCGGCAACCGCACCGACGCCATCCAGTGCAATAGCAGCTCCAGCGCCACGCTCGCCAGCAGCATCTGTAACGCACAGCCGAGCAGGATGCCAAACAGCATCGGCAGCGTGCGCCGGAAGCCAAAATTAACGCCGGACGTTGCCAGTAACAAGTTGTTCGGACCCGGTGTAATCGACATCACCGTAACGTAGCTAAAGAAGGATGGATCGAGCATGGTGCGTTTCCCTGAGAATCAACGAAGCACCATGCTAATGCGCAAATTACAATGGCAACAGAGACACAAAATCACTATTGTGATGGATACAGTTAAGGCAATTTTAAATTGTACCTATTACGCGCGGAGGCTTTTGTGTCCCTTCCTCTCTCATCCGGCCAGACGCTGTACCAGCAGCTGGCGGACAGTTTTGCCGAATCTATCCATCAGGGCACGCTGAAGCCGGGTAAGCGCCTGCCGGCCATCCGGCGCGTGGCACAGTCGCACCAGGTCAGCATCAATACGGTGCTAAGTGCCTGGCATATTCTTGAAGATCGCGGCCTGATAGAAGCCCGTCCGCAGTCGGGCTACTACGTGCGTGGCGTGCTGCCCGCGGTAACGCGACCGCTCAGGCCGATGAGCGCCAGCGTCAATGACCCCAGCACGCAAAAACTGGAACTGATCGAGCAGGTGTTCGCCGCGCAGAATCACCCCGACTACACCAATATTTCGCTGGCCTGCCCGCAGGATAGCGAACTGTTTCCGGCGGCGAAACTGGGACGCATTACCGCCTCCCTTATTCGCCGCGATAACGACATCATTGGTCGTTATGCGCTTCCGCCGGGTAGTGAGCGCTTACGGGAGGAGATTGCGCGCCGTAGCCTGCACACCGGCCTGAATCTCACTGTCGCGGACATCACCCTGACCCACGGCTGCATGGAAGCGCTGCAGCTGGCGCTGCGTGCGGTGACGAAGCCGGGCGACTGCGTCGGGCTGGAATCGCCGACCTACTTCTTTTTGTTCCCGCTGCTGGCCTCACTCGGGCTGAAGGCGCTGGAAATCCCCACCGATCCGCAAAACGGCCTGTCGCTGGACGCCCTAGAGATGCTGCTGCAGGAGCAGCGCATTCAGGCGCTGATCGCCATGCCGGGCGCGCAGAATCCGCTGGGCTACGTGATGCCGCTGGAGAATAAAAAGCGTCTCGCGAAGTTAGTGAATACTTACCACGTTCCGCTGCTGGAAGATGGGCTGTATGACGAATTGCAGTTTGACTGGCCGCTGTCGCCACCGGTCAAAGCCTTTGACCGCGACGGCTGGGTGATTTACTGCACCAGCTTCACCAAAACCGTCGCGCCCGATTTTCGCGTGGGCTGGACGGCTGCTGGCCGCTTCCACCCGGCGATTGCGCGGCTGAAAGCGGTATCGTCGATGACCGAATCAAAACTGCTGAGCGAAACGCTGGCCGAATTCCTTGCCAGCGGCGGTTATGATCACCATCTGCGTTCGCTGCGGCGTCGCTATGCCGCCAATCTGGATGCGGCGCGCGGCATCATTGCCCGTCACTTCCCGCAGGGCACGCGCGCTACCCTGCCGCGCGGCGGCTTTGTGTTTTGGGTCGAGCTGCCGGGCAAAGTTGACACGGTGGAGATGTTCCATCGCCTGTTGCAGGAGCAGATTTGCGTCACGCCGGGCGCGCTCTATTCGCTGAGCGATCGCTATCGCCATGCGCTGCGTCTCTCCTGCTGCTATCCGTTTGATGAGCGTTACACCTGGGCACTGAAACGCACCGGCGCGCTGGCCTGTGAAATCACCGGTATCGCGCCGGGTCAGGATCAGGGCTTACCGTTGCGGCCCCAGGTAGTGTAACCCTCGCGTTCGGTCAGCCGCTCATAATAGGTTTGCACGGCAGGAAAGTCCGGATGGTCGAGCGGGGTTTCAAACCAGCGGTTCACCGCCAGGCCAACCGGAATATCGGCCAGGGTAAAGTTACGGCCCGCGACGTAGCGCCCTGTTTTTTCCAGCTGCTGATTAAGAATACCCATGGTGTGGCTCCAGCCTTTGATGGCGGCAGCCAGCAGGCGCGGATCCTGATGGGCTGGCGAATTGCGCACCAGCGACATAAAAGCATAGCGCCATGAGGTGTTGAGCTCGGTGGCCTGCCAGTCCATCCACTGATCGACCGGCGCACGCGCGCGCGGATTATCCGGGTAGAGCCATTCACCGCCGTTGCTGTTGGCGAGATAGCGCAGAATCGCGTTGGACTCCCACATCACGAAGTCATCTTCGATGATCACCGGCACCATAGCGTTGGGATTGAGCGCCATAAACTGCGATGAGTGCAACGACTGCGGGTCTTCGCCCCACGGCTCGTGCTCCCAGGCAATATCCAGCTCTGAACAGAGCCACAGCACTTTACGAACGTTGATTGACGAGTTACGGCCCAGAATTTTTAACATAGCGGACTCCGCTGGCAGAATTGTTAATCTATTCATAGTCCTGTTAGACGCCTTAAGCAATCAGCAGGATGTAAATCCGGATTTCAGACAACCTCAATGAGGAAAGGAGCGAACATGCAGGTGGCGTTTAAACAAGTGGATGTGTTCTCCACAGGCGCGTTCAGCGGCAATCCGCTGGCGGTGATCATGGATGCCCGGGGTCTGAGTGACGCACAGCTGGCGGCCATCGCACGCTGGACCAATCTGTCGGAAACCACCTTCGTGCTGCCACCACAGGATGCCACAGCCGACTATCGTGTGCGCATTTTTACGCCCGGCGGCGAGCTGCCGTTTGCCGGACATCCCACGCTTGGCACCGCGCATGCCTTGCTGGAAGCTGGCTGGCCCCTGAAAACAGCGGGTAAGATTGTGCAGGAGTGCGGCGTGGGCCTGGTTGAGGTACAGATTGGCGCTGACGGTACGCTGGCCTTTGCCGCGCCGGACGCCAGCCTGACGCCGTTCAGTGATGCACTCATGAGCAGCGCACTGCACAGTGACGCGTTCGATCTCAGCCAGACGCCAGCCGTGGCGGATATGGGGATTCGCTGGCTGTTAATTCCGATGAGCAGCGCGCAGGCGGTGCTGGAGGTGGTCACCCAGGCGGACGATTTACTGCGGCTGCAGCAGCATGCGGGCGTGAACGGCATCGCCCTGTTTGGCCCGCTGCCGCAGGATGCAGAGGCGCAGTACGAGGTGCGCGCGCTGCTGGTCGAGAACGGTAGCCTGGCCGAAGATCCGGTCACCGGCAGCGCCAACGCCTGTCTGGCACGCTATCTGGCGGCGCAGGGCCAGCGGCAGGATTACTGCGCGCGTCAAGGCAGCGCCATCCAGCGTGCCGGTCGCATTGTGGTGCGTTTTGCCGGTGAGACAATCTGGATCGGCGGGCAAACCGTCACCCTGATTGATGGCACGATTGAGGTGTAAAACGGGCGCTGCTCCGTTCGTTTACACGATCCGGTCGCAGCGCGATGTTTTTACAGTGCCTGACCGCCGGAGGCCTCGATACGCTGGGCGGTAATCCAGCCGGTTTCGTCGCTCAGGATCGCGCTAATGGCATCACCGATATCATCCGGCAGACCAACGCGGCCCAGCGCGGTCACTGAAGCGATATGCGCGTTCAGATCTTTCGTGTCGCGCACGCGACCGCCGCCAAAGTCGGTTTCAATCGCCCCCGGCGCCAGAATGTTGACGCGAATGCGGCGCTCGCCCAGCTCTTTCGCCTGATAGCGCGTCAGCACTTCCATCGCCCCTTTCATGGCGGCGTAAGTACCTGAACCCGGCAGCGTCATGCGCGTCAGACCGCTGGAAATGTTCAGGATGCGTCCACCATCGGCGATCAGCGGCAGCAGTTTCTGCGTCAGGAAATACGGCCCTTTAAAATGCACATTCACCAGCGCATCAAACTCATCTTCACTGGTTTCGGCCAGCAGCTTGTAATGACCGTGGCCAGCGTTGTTCACTAAATAATCAAAGCTGTCGCGCTGCCAGGTCTCGTTCAGCGTTGCTTTGACCCGCGCCGCAAAGTCATCGAACTGCTTACTGTCGCCCACATCCAGCTGCAGCGCCACCGCACGCGCGCCCAGCGCCTCTATCTCCTTTACTACCGCCTGCGCTTCTTCAGCATGACCGCGCCAGGTAAACAGAATATCGACGCCCTTAGCGGCCAGTTTTAGCGCGCCATTCTTGCCCAGACCGCGGTTACCGCCGGTAATCAATGCAATTTTATGAGACATGTTTCGCTCCGGTTGGAAAATTGAACACGGATTAAGGATATTCGCGAATAATTGATCTATAAACGCAGGGGAATACACAGCACTGTTTCACTAACAACAACAATCGGTGAACAACATGGATAAAATTCACGCTATGCAGGTGTTTGTGCGGGTGGCAGAAATGGGCAGTTTTACCCGCGCGGCTGAGAGTCTGGGTTTACCCAAGGGCAGCGTGTCCCGCCAGCTGCAGGCGCTGGAAAACCAGATGGGCACACGTTTGCTGCACCGTACCACGCGCCGTGTGCATCTCACCCAGGATGGGCTGGTGTATTACGATCGCTGCCTGGATTTGCTGTCGATGCTGGATGATATGGACAGCCTGTTCCAGCACGATCCTGCCACGCTGAGCGGCAAGCTGCGCGTCGATATGTCGGTGGCAATGGCGACCGGTTTTATCCTGCCGCGCCTGCCGGAGTTTTTGCAGCACTATCCGGGCGTGGAGATTGAACTGAGCAGCAGCGATCGCCAGGTTGATGTGATTCGCGAGGGCTTTGACTGCGTGTTGCGCGTTGGCGAACTGAAAGATTCCGGCCTGATTGCGCGAAAAATTGGCTCGCACGCCTTGATCAACTGCGCCAGCCCTGGCTACCTTTCCCGCTTCGGCATGCCGGTGCGGCTGGACGATCTCGGCCAGCACGCCATGGTGCACTATACCCAACAGCTGGGGCAGCCCTCGCCGGGCTTTGAGTACTTTGATGGCAAACAGTGCCACTACGTGCAGACCGGCGGCGTGGTGACGGTAAACAGCACCGAAACCTATCGCGCCGCCTGTATCGCCGGGCTGGGCATTATTCAGGTACCGGCGATTGGCGTGCAGCCGCTGCTGGAATCCGGCCAGCTGGTCGAAGTGCTGCACCACTTCCCGGCCAAACCGATGCCGATTTCCCTGCTCTATCCTCACCGTCGCAACGTGGCGCGCCGCGTGCGGGTGTTTATGGAGTGGCTGAGTCAGGTGCTGCAGGAATACGTGACCTGAACGGGCAGGCTATAATTTTATTTTCGCTGTGAACAGGATGCAGAAGGTCTATGACGGACAAAACCACAAAAGCCTCAGCGGCTGAAGCTAAGCCGCTGATTGATATCAAAACCGGGAACAAAACGGTGGATGGCTCGATCAGGCGCGTCTCACGCTTTGCCGCCTGGTTTCAGGCGATCCCGGCAGTGGCGCACTTTTTGCGCGCGCTGGAGCGCTTTAACGATCGCCTCGGCAGCCAGTTTGGTGCGGCGATCACCTATTTTTCATTTCTTTCGCTGATACCGATTTTGATGGTCTCCTTTGCGGCGGTCGGCTTTGTGCTGGCGTCCAATCAGGACCTGCTTTCTGAGTTGATCAACAAAATCGTTAACAGCATCAGCGACCCGACGCTGGCCACCACGCTGAAAAATACCGTGAATACCGCGATTCAGCAGCGCGCGACCGTGGGCCTGACCGGTTTGCTGCTGGCGCTCTACTCCGGCATTAACTGGATGGGTAACCTGCGCGAAGCGGTGCGCGCCCAGTCGCGTGACGTATGGGAGCGCACGCCCGATGACCAGGAAAAGTGGTGGAAGAAGTATCTGCGCGACCTGGTTTCGCTGCTGGGTCTGATGCTGGCGCTGGTGATTACGCTGTCGCTGACCTCGATTGCCGGCGCAGCGCAGGCGGCGATCGTGAATGCGCTGGGGCTGGGCGATATTGAGTGGCTGCGGCCGGCGATGACCATCATCGCGCTGTCGATCTCCATCTTCGCCAACTATCTGCTGTTCCTGTGGATTTTCTGGATCCTGCCGCGCCATAAGCCGCGCAAAAAAGCGCTGCTGCGCGGAACGCTGCTGGCGGCGATTGGGTTTGAGGTGATCAAGTTTGTTATGACGCTGACGCTGCCGAAGCTGGCGACGTCGCCCTCCGGTGCCGCCTTTGGATCGGTGCTGGGGCTGATGGCCTTCTTCTACTTTTTCGCGCGTCTGACGCTGTTCTGCGCCGCGTGGATCGCCACCGCAAAATACAAGGATGATCCCGAGATGTCGCAGCCGCATCACTCTGCCTAACGCGACAATTCAGTTACATTTGCCGCAACAGCAAAAAATGTTTCCTGCTGGCTACTAAAGCAGCAAAAACCAGCAGGAAACGCTAAAGGGTCACTTTTATTTGGCCCTTTTGCAGAGAATCACGCCAGAAAAGCCGCGCTTCCCCTTCCCATCCGCCGCCGATTGCCGTAACTCAGAAATTATCCTCTTTTTCGCCGCCAAAGCCCGGTGTGACGCGGTTTTTCGTCATTGAATGCGGCAAAACAGGTGCGTAAGATTCTTTGTTTACATTTACAATTAAGAAACAGTTATGCAAGCCTCCATCTCCGAAACACCCGACCAACCACACGACGGCACACCGGTTAACTCACGCAGTAAAGTGGTAGTTGCCTCGCTGGTCGGCACTGCGATCGAATTCTTCGATTTCTATATCTATGCCACCGCCGCGGTAATTGTTTTTCCGCATATCTTCTTCCCGCAGGGTGACGCTACGGTTGCCACACTGCAGTCGCTGGCCACCTTCGCTATCGCCTTTGTTGCGCGCCCTATTGGCTCCGCGCTGTTTGGTCACTTTGGTGACCGCGTGGGCCGTAAAGCGACGCTGGTTGCCTCGCTGCTGACCATGGGCGTCTCTACCGTACTGATCGGCCTGCTGCCGGGTTATCAGACCATTGGCGTGGCGGCACCGCTGCTGCTGGCGCTGGCGCGTTTTGGTCAGGGCCTGGGACTGGGTGGCGAATGGGGCGGCGCGGCGCTGCTGGCCACCGAGAACGCCCCGGCGAAGAAACGCGCGCTGTACGGCTCGTTCCCGCAGCTGGGCGCACCGATTGGCTTCTTCTTTGCCAACGGCACGTTCCTGCTGCTCTCGTGGCTGCTGACCGATGAGCAGTTCATGAACTGGGGCTGGCGCGTACCGTTTGTGCTTTCTGCGGTACTGGTGATTATCGGCCTGTATGTGCGCGTATCGCTGCATGAGAGCCCGGTGTTTGCCAAAGTGCAGAAAGAGAAGAAACAGGTGCGGATCCCTATCGGTACGCTGCTGAGCAAGCATATGACGGCGACCATCCTCGGCACGTTTATCATGCTGGCGACCTATACGCTGTTCTACATTATGACGGTGTATTCGATGAGCTACGGCACCGCGCCGGCGCCTGTTGGTCTCGGCTATTCGCGTAACAGCTTCCTGTGGATGCTGATGGTGGCGGTCATCGGTTTTGGCGTGATGGTGCCGATTGCCGGCCTGCTGGCGGACCGTTTTGGCCGTCGCAAAACGATGATCACCATTACGCTGATGATCATCGCCTTTGCGCTGATGTTCCCGCTGCTGCTCGGCTCCGGCTCGCAGATTCTGGTGATGGGCTTCCTGCTGATCGGCCTGAGTATTATGGGTCTGACATTCGGCCCGATGGGCGCGCTGCTGCCAGAACTGTTCCCGACCGAAGTTCGTTATACCGGTGCGTCGTTCTCTTACAACCTGTCGTCAATACTTGGTGCCTCGGTAGCGCCTTATATTGCGACCTGGCTGAATGCGAACTACGGCTTGCAGGCGGTGGGCTTCTATCTGGCCTCCATGGCAGTGCTGACGCTGATCGCGCTGATCGCCTGTAAAGAGACACGCCATCAGACGCTGTATGAAGCGGTGTGATTGATTGCGTGTTGACAGAACCCGGCTCCGGCCGGGTTTTTTATTGGCGGTGTGGGGATGGTACGGTGTTTCCCTCACCCTGGCCCTCACCCCGGCCCTCTCCCGTAAACGGGAGAGGGAGCGTCCGCGCGATGTTGATAGATAAGTGTAGAAACATCAGCCCGCACCAAACGGTTCCCTCTCCCGTTTACGGGAGAGGGAGTATCCGCGCGGTGTTGATGAATAAGTGCAGAAACATCAGCCCGCACCAAACGGTTCCCTCTCCCGCCAGCGGGAGAGGGCCAGGGTGAGGGTGAGAAAAACCCTTCTGCCCCAGACACAAGACATAAAAAAACCCCGGCAAGCCGGGGTTTGATTGGGCTGAAAACTGTGTCTCGCGTGCCTTAGCCCGCGACGGCGATGCGTTTCATGTCGGTCATATAGCCACGCAGTTTGCGGCCAACGGCTTCGATTGGATGCTGGCGGATCGCTTCGTTCACGTCGCGCAGCTGCGCGTTATCCACCTGCGTGCCTTCCACCGCTTTGCCCAGGTCGCCAGGCTGCAGCGTGGTCATGAACTCTTTCAGCAGCGGAACGGCTGCGAAGGAGAACAGGTAGTTACCGTATTCTGCGGTATCGGAAATTACCACGTTCATTTCATACAGACGCTTACGGGCGATGGTGTTGGCAATCAGCGGCAGCTCGTGCAGCGATTCATAGTAAGCCGACTCTTCGATGATGCCCGCGTCAACCATGGTTTCAAATGCCAGCTCAACGCCCGCTTTCACCATCGCGACCATGACCACGCCTTTGTCGTAGTACTCCTGCTCGTCGATTTTGCCTTCGAACTGCGGGGCATTTTCGAACGCGGTTTTACCGGTCTCTTCACGCCAGGTCAGCAGGTTTTTGTCGTCGTTCGCCCAGTCAGCCATCATACCGGAAGAGAATTCACCCGAGATGATGTCATCCATGTGCTTCTGGAACAGCGGGGCCATGATGGTTTTCAGCTGCTCAGACAGCGCGTAAGCGCGGATTTTTGCCGGATTAGACAGACGATCCATCATCAGCGTGATGCCGCCAAACTTCAGCGATTCGGTGATGGTTTCCCAGCCGAACTGAATCAGTTTTTCGGTGTAAGCCGCGTCGTGACCTTCAGCCACCAGCTTGTCGAAGCACAGCAGTGAACCGGCCTGCAGCATACCGCACAGAATGGTCTGCTCGCCCATCAGGTCTGATTTGACTTCTGCCACGAAGGACGATTCCAGCACGCCTGCACGGTCGCCGCCGGTGGCTGCAGCCCAGGCTTTGGCAATCGCCATGCCTTCGCCTTTTGGATCGTTTTCCGGGTGAACAGCGATCAGCGTTGGAACGCCGAAGCCACGTTTGTACTCTTCACGCACTTCGGTACCCGGGCACTTCGGTGCCACCATCACCACGGTGATGTCTTTACGGATGGTCTCGCCCACTTCGACGATGTTGAAACCGTGAGAGTAACCCAGCGCGGCACCGTCTTTCATCAGCGGCTGAACGGCCTGCACAACGGCAGAGTGCTGCTTGTCCGGCGTCAGGTTAACTACCAGATCCGCCTGCGGGATCAGCTCTTCGTAAGTACCCACTTTAAAACCGTTTTCGGTGGCTTTACGGAACGACGCACGCTTCTCAGCGATGGCTTCAGCGCGCAGTGCGTAAGACACATCAAGGCCAGAGTCACGCATGTTCAGACCCTGGTTCAGGCCCTGCGCGCCGCAGCCGACGATGACCACTTTCTTACCTTTCAGGAAGCTAGCGCCATCCGCGAATTCATCGCGCGACATGAAGCGACATTTGCCTAACTGCGCTAACTGATTGCGCAGATTCAATGTGTTGAAGTAGTTAGCCATGGGTACTCCGCTCAGATGTTGTGTTTGCTTTTGTTCAGTAACGGCGCCGGATTTAGCGCCGCGAATGACCCCATCATATGACAGGAAATCTGTTGCTTAAATTGATATATTAACAACGTCACATTGCAGAATTTGCAACATCACGCTGAGGGCAAAACGCGCATGGATTTACGAGACCTGAAACTGTTTCTTCACCTGGCGGAAAGCTGCCACTTTGGCCGCACCGCGCGCGCCATGCACGTCAGCCCGTCGACATTATCACGCCAGATTCAGCGGCTGGAAGAGGATGTCGGACACGCGCTGTTCCTGCGCGACAACCGCACCGTGACGCTGACCGAAGCCGGCGAGCGGCTGCGTCAGTTCGCCCAGCAGACCCTGCTGCAGTATCAGCAGCTGCGCCATGTCATGGACCTGAACGGTCCGTCGCTGAGCGGCGAGCTGCGCCTGTTCTGCTCGGTAACCGCCGCCTACAGCCATCTGCCGCCGATTCTCGACCGCTTTCGCGCGGAGCATCCGCAGGTGGAAATTAAACTCACCACCGGCGACGCCGCCGATGCCATTGAAATGGTGCAGTCCGGTGAAGCGGATCTGGCCATCGCCGGCCGGCCGGAGTCGCTGCCCGCCAGTATCGATTTTACACCGCTGGGTTTGATCCCGCTGGTGCTGATCGCCCCGGCGCTGCCCTGCCCGGTGCGCAGCCAGGCAACGCAGGAACAGCCGGACTGGTCGCAGATTCCCTTTATCCTGCCGGATCAGGGGCCGGCGCGGCGCGGTATTGATGTATGGTTTCGCCGCCATCGCATTGCCAACCCGCAGATTTACGCCACGGTGTCAGGCCATGAGGCGATTGTGTCGATGGTGGCGCTCGGCTGCGGCATCGCGCTGCTGCCGGATGTGGTGCTGGAAAACAGTCCGGAACCGGTGCGCAATCGCGTGCTGACGCTGGAGAATGTCGAGTCGGTGGCGCCGCTGGAGCTCGGCGTATGCGTACAAAAAAAGCGGCTCGGGGAGCCGCTGATTAATGCTTTCTGGCACCTGCTGTAATTCAGCCGGCGAGGAAGAAGCGAAACGCCGGATTGCTGGCCTCGTCGTGCCACTCATAGCCGAGCGCGTTGAGGTGAGTGTCGAAATCCGGCTCTTTGTCGTTGATCTCGAACGCCGCCAGCACGCGACCAAAATCGGTGCCGTGGCTGCGATAGTGGAACAGCGAAATGTTCCAGTGCGCGCCCAGCGTCTGCAGGAACTTCAGCAGCGCGCCCGGCGCTTCCGGGAATTCGAAGCTGAACAGCCGCTCGCGCAGCGGTTTTGACGGGCGTCCGCCCACCATGTAGCGCACGTGCAGCTTCGCCATCTCATCGTCCGACAAATCCACCACCTGATAGCCGCCTTCAGCCAGCTGGCTGATGATTTCGCTGCGCTCCTCAAGGCCGCGCGTTAAACGCACGCCAACAAAGATGCAGGCGTTGTCGGCATCGGCATAACGGTAGTTGAACTCGGTTACCGCGCGGCCGCCCAGCGTCTGGCAGAAACGCAGGAAGCTGCCCTGCTGCTCAGGAATGGTCACCGCCAGCAGCGCTTCACGCTGCTCACCCAGTTCACAGCGCTCGGAGACATAGCGCAGACCGTGGAAGTTAACGTTGGCGCCCGACAGCACGTGCGCCAGCCGCTCGCCTTTGATGTCGTGCTGCTGGATGTACTTCTTCATGCCCGCCAGCGCCAGCGCGCCGGAAGGCTCCGCCACCGCACGCACATCCTCGAACAGATCCTTCATCGCTGCGCAGATGGCATCGCTGTCCACGGTGATGATGTCGTCGAGGTATTCTTTGCACAGGCGGAAGGTTTCGCTGCCGATACGCTTGACCGCCACGCCTTCGGCAAACAGCCCGACGCGCGGCAAATCCACCGGCTCGCCGGCATCAAGCGCCGCCTTCAGGCAGGCAGAGTCCTGCGACTCGACCGCGATAACCTTGATTTGCGGCATCAGCTGTTTAATCAGTACCGCCACACCCGCCGCTAAGCCGCCGCCGCCTACCGGCACAAACACGCGATCGAGATGCGCATCCTGCTGCAACAGCTCCATCGCCAGCGTGCCCTGTCCGGCAATCACCGCCGGATGATCAAACGGCGGCACGAAGGTGTAACCCTGCTGCTCCGCCAGTTCAATCGCTTTGGCTTTTGCCTCGTCAAAATTGGCGCCAAACAGGTAAGCCTCACCGCCAAACGCGCGCACTGCATCAACCTTGATGTCCGCCGTCGCCACTGGCATCACAATCAGTGACTTGATGCCGAGCGTGCTGGCCGAGAGCGCCACGCCCTGCGCGTGGTTGCCCGCCGAAGCAGTAACCACGCCGCGCGCTTTCTGCTCTTCCGTCAGGCCGGCGATCATGGCGTAAGCACCGCGCAGCTTGAAGCTGTGCACCGGCTGGCGATCTTCGCGCTTCACCAGAATGGTGTTGCCAAGACGCGACGAAATTTTTTCCATTTTTTGCAGCGGCGTCACCTGGGCAATTTCGTACACAGGCGCACGCAGCACCGCGCGCAGATACTCCGCGCCATTGGGCGACGCGGAAAGCGGTTGAGACTCAGCCATCAGAGATTAGCCTCCCAGCTTAGACTTATCGCGCACCGCGCCCTTGTCAGCGCTGGTGGCGAGCGATGCATAAGCACGCAGTGCGAAGGAGACCTGACGCACACGACCGTGCGGCGTATAAGCCGCTTCGCCACGCGCTTCCTCTTCTTCACGGCGGGCATGCAGTTCGTTATCCGGTACCGCCAGCTTAATGCCGCGATTCGGGATATCGATTTCAATGATGTCGCCATCTTTGACCAGCGCGATGGTGCCGCCGTTCGCCGCTTCCGGCGATGCGTGGCCAATGGAGAGACCCGAGGTGCCACCCGAGAAGCGTCCGTCAGTGATCAGCGCACAGCTTTTGCCAAGGCCCATCGATTTCAGATAAGTGGTCGGATAGAGCATTTCCTGCATGCCCGGACCGCCTTTCGGCCCTTCGTAGCGGATCACCACCACGTCACCGGCGACCACTTTGCCGCCGAGAATCGCTTCCACCGCATCGTCCTGGCTTTCATACACTTTTGCCGGACCTTTAAAGGTGAGGATCTCTTTGTCGACGCCGGCGGTTTTCACGATGCAGCCATCTTCCGCCATGTTGCCGTACAGCACTGCCAGACCGCCATCCTGAGAGAACGCGTGTTCGCGCGTACGGATACAGCCCTCCTGGCGATCGTCATCCAGCGTGTCCCAGCGGCAATCCTGTGAGAACGCCTGGGTAGTACGGATGCCCGCCGGGCCGGCGCGGAACATCTTCTTCACCGCTTCGTCTTTGGTCAGCATGATGTCGTACTGATCGAGGGTTTCGCGCAGATTGAGACCCAGCACGTTGCGTACGTCGGTGTGCAGCAGGCCGGCACGATCCAGCTCGCCAAGAATACCGATTACCCCGCCCGCGCGGTGCACATCTTCCATATGATATTTCTGTGTGCTCGGCGCCACTTTGCACAGGTGCGGCACTTTACGTGACAGGCGATCGATGTCGGAAATGTTGAAATCGATCTCGCCTTCCTGCGCGGCGGCCAGCAGGTGCAGCACGGTATTGGTGGAACCGCCCATGGCGATATCCAGTGTCATGGCGTTTTCGAACGCAGCTTTGCTGGCGATGTTACGCGGCAGCACGCGCGCATCATCCTGCTCGTAGTACTGTTTGGTCAGGTTAACGATGCGCTTGCCGGCGTTGATGAACAGGTCTTTACGATCGGCGTGGGTTGCCAGCAGCGAGCCGTTGCCCGGCTGCGACAGGCCCAGCGCTTCGGTCAGACAGTTCATGGAGTTGGCGGTGAACATGCCAGAGCACGAGCCGCAGGTCGGGCAGGCGGAACGTTCAATCTGTTCGCTGTCGGCATCGCTGACGTTCGGGTTCGCCCCCTGAATCATCGCGTCCACCAGATCCAGCTTGATGATTTTGTCTGACAGCTTGGTTTTACCGGCTTCCATCGGACCGCCGGAGACAAAGATCACCGGAATGTTGAGGCGCAGCGAGGCCATCAGCATGCCGGGGGTGATTTTGTCGCAGTTGGAGATACACACCATGGCGTCGGCGCAGTGGGCGTTCACCATATATTCCACGGAGTCGGCAATCAGCTCGCGTGAAGGCAGTGAATACAGCATGCCGCCATGACCCATGGCGATACCGTCATCCACCGCGATGGTGTTGAACTCTTTGGCTACACCACCCGCGGCTTCGATTTGCTCAGCGACCAGTTTGCCAAGATCGCGCAGGTGCACGTGGCCCGGTACGAATTGGGTGAAGGAGTTAACCACGGCGATAATCGGCTTACCGAAATCGTCGTCGGTCATTCCGGTGGCGCGCCACAGGGCACGGGCACCCGCCATGTTACGACCATGGGTGGTGGTGGCGGAACGGTACTTAGGCATGCTCTATTTACTCCAGTCTGAAAAATGACGCGGGCGCTGCTGCACCCGCGTTACTGTCTTGTTATGGATTCACCTGATCCAGCCAGCCGTACTTATCTTCGGTTTCGCCGGTGAACAGGCCAAAGAACGCCTGCTGGATTTTGGTGGTCACCGGGCCACGTTTGCCCTCACCCACCTGGATGCCGTCCACGCTGCGTACCGGCGTGATCTCTGCGGCAGTACCGGACATGAACACTTCATCCGCCAGGTACAGTGATTCGCGAGACAGCACCTGCTCGCGCACTTCGATACCGAGATCCTTCGCCAGCTTGATGATGGCGTCGCGGGTGATGCCCGGCAGCGCTGAAGAGGTGAACGGCGGGGTGAACAGGATGCCGTCTTTCACTTCAAACAGGTTTTCGCCAGCACCTTCGGAGATATAACCCTGGGTATCCAGCGCGATACCTTCCTGATAACCGTGGCGGCGCGCTTCGCTGCCAACCAGCAGGGAAGAGAGATAGTTACCGCCTGCTTTCGCCGCGGTTGGCAGGGTATTTGGCGCCACGCGATTCCAGGAAGAAACCATGGCGTTGATGCCCTGCTCCAGCGCTTCGGCACCCAGATAAGCCCCCCACGGGAACGCAGCGATGATCACATCGGTGGTGAAGCCGTCTGGCGGGTTAACGCCGAGACCCACGTCGCCGACAAAGGCCAGCGGACGAATGTAGGCACTCTTCAGTTTATTGACGCGGATGACTTCGCGGCACGCTTCCATCAACTCATCCACGCTGGCTTTGATCGGGAAACGGTAAATTTTGGCGGAGTCGTGCAGACGCTGCATGTGTTCACGGTGACGGAACACCACCGGACCTTTGTGTGAGTCGTAGCAGCGAACGCCTTCGAACACAGAGGTGCCGTAATGCAGTGCGTGAGACATAACGCTAACCTTAGCGTCTTCCCACTTAACCATCTCTCCATTGAACCAGATAAAGTCTGCTTTCTTCGTACTCATTGTTATTTCCTTTGGCGACTAGGCGCGGATTTGTTGTGTTGTCTGTTGCTGGATCTCGACACAGGCGACATCCATAAGTTTGCTTAACTGCGAAGACAGTAAATCGACAGAGCGCTGGCTGGCAACGGTCATTTCGATATTAATGTTCTCCGCATTGACGGCGGACGCCATATTCATCGCGCAGACCTGGAAGCCACGGTGACGCACGACGCGCAAAATGCGCTCCAATATTTCAGGGCGAAAGCGGGCTTCGATAGACAATTGATGCTGGTTCATACGGTTTTCTCCATCATGTTTGCGTTGCTGGCACCCGGCGGTACCAGTGGCCAGACGTTTTCATGCTCATCAATCGCAACATGCAGGAAGTAAGGACCTTCACTGTTCAGCAGAGCATCAATCGCGGCGTCGACCTGATCTTTACGGCTAATGCGCTGGCCCGGAATATCAAAGGCGCTGGCCAGCGTGAGGAAATCGGGGTTATCGGTGAGGATGGTTTCGCTGTAGCGACCATCAAAGAACAGCTGCTGCCACTGGCGAACCATGCCAAGACGCTGGTTATCCAGCAGCAGGATTTTTACCGGCAGCTGCTTACGCTTGATGGTGCCCAGCTCCTGAATATTCATCATGATTGAGCCGTCACCGGACACGCAGATAACGGTGTCATCCGGACGGGCAACCTGCGCGCCTACCGCAGCCGGCAGCCCAAAGCCCATGGTGCCCAGACCGCTGGAGGTGATGAAGTTTTCCGGCGCGCTGAAGCGCATGTGCTGCGCCGCCCACATCTGGTGCTGGCCAACGTCGGTGGTTACCACCGCGCTGTCAGGTTTACGATCTGACAATTGCTTCAGCAGCAGCGGCGCGTAGATCGCCTCGCCGGGATGGTCGTAACGCCACGCGAACTCCGCGTTCATCGCTTTAACTTCAGTACGCCAGCCGTCGATCTGCAGCGGCATGCTCAGCGCCGGCAACACCTGGTTGAGATCGCCCTGCAGCGAAACGTGAGCGCGACGCAGTTTGTTCAATTCCGCCGGATCGATATCGATATGAATGACGCTGGCGTGCGGCGCGAAGGTATCCAGCTTACCGGTGACGCGGTCGTCGAAGCGCGCGCCGACGGCAATCAGCAAATCACAGGATTGCACCGCCAGGTTGGCCGCTTTGGTGCCATGCATGCCGAGCATACCGAGATAGAGATCGCTGCTGGCTTCGGCGCTGCCCAGCCCTTTCAGGGTAGAAACCATCGGGATGCCGGTCTCCTGCGCCATAGCCCGCAGCGCCGGGACGGCCTGCGCCATGCCGACACCGCCGCCGATATACAGCATCGGTTTTTGCGCCTGCGCCATCAGCGCGCGCGCTTCGGCAATGTGGTGCGGTGAGTGGCTCAGTGCCTCTTCAACCGGCAGCAGGTGCGGCGTCAGGTCACCGCTGGCAATCTGAATATCTTTGGGAATGTCGACCAGCACGGGTCCCGGACGGCCGGACTGCGCGATGGCGAAAGCTTCCGCCATCACCGAGGGTAAATCATCCAGCGATTCAACGAGGAAGCTGTGTTTAGTACAGGCTAATGACAGGCCAAGAACGTCGATTTCCTGAAAGGCGTCGGTACCGATAAACGCTGAAGAGACCTGTCCGGTGATGGCGACAACCGGAACGGAATCCATCATCGCATCGGCCAGCCCGGTGATCAGGTTGGTGGCGCCCGGTCCGGAAGTCGCAATGCAAACCCCGGTTTTGCCGGTCGCACGCGCATAACCGATCGCTGCCATCACTGCACCTTGTTCATGACGACACAGTAGATGTTCCACGCCGCCATCGTAGAGCGCATCGTACACTGGCATGATTGCTCCGCCAGGATAACCAAACACTGTGTCGACACCCTGCGCGCGTAAAGCCTGAACTACCCACTGTGCACCTGTCATGGTTATTCTCCTGTATTCCTGCTGGAACAACAGAATTTTATGCTACTGCTCATAATCTGTTCCTCGCTGATTCGCTGATATTTCGTCTGGTCGAAAAAAAACCCCCGGACCTTACGGTGCGGGGGTTTTTCGAATTCCAGGCTTGATTTTTAAGCCTTTCTTTCTCCAAGCGTAGCCCCGCACGGTGGGTTAATAATCACCACCACGCTAATCACAACTAGGCTAATCACTTGTAGAAGGGCTTTCATGTGTCGTCTGTTTTTTCGTTAGTTCGAAGTAATACCTACAGAGTTACCATAGTTAGCAGGGGATTTACAATAATTTTCATCGGAAAATTTTATGACGCGCGCAGCTGACGGGCGTTATCGCTTTGTAAGTAAAAGGTTATTCGCATTTGTGATAATTATTCATTACGCCCGCGACGCAACCGTTATTTTGCTTTTGCGATCTGGCTGCGAAAATTAATGAACAGGATGAAAAGCGCAGCGATTTTCATGAATACCGCTTCAGGATGATAGTTTCAGCGGTCGCCGTGTGGATTTTTTTTAGCAAGGATAAAGGCAACAAGGAGCGGTTATGTCTTTATCGAAAGTATTAACACGCGCGGCGCTCGGAGTGCAGGCTCCACTGGTGACGATTGAAGTGCATATCAGCAACGGTCTGCCAGCATTGACGCTGGTAGGTCTGCCGGAAACCACCGTCAAAGAAGCCCGCGAACGCGTGCGCAGCGCCATTATCAATAGCGGTTTCACCTTTCCGGCGAAGCGCGTCACCATTAACCTCGCGCCAGCTGATTTACCTAAAGAGGGTGGGCGCTACGACCTGCCGATCGCTATCGCCATTCTCGCGGCCTCAGAGCAGCTGCCAGGCGATAAGCTGGCCCATTATGAGTTCCTGGGTGAGCTGGCGCTAAACGGCGCGCTGTGTGGCGTTCAGGCCGCGATTCCTGCTGCCATGGCGGCGCTGCAGGCCGGACGTCAGATGGTCTTAGCGGAGCAGAATCAACAGGATGTCGGCCTGATACAACAGGGCGAAACGCTGGTGGGCAAGCATCTGGTGGAGATCTGCGCTTTCCTGCATAACCAGACGGCGCTGACGGTCGCCCACTACCAGCCTGAAACGGTGCCGCACGAGCAGCAGGACCTGAGCGATATTATTGGCCAGCAGCAGGGACGGCGCGCGCTGGAAATTACCGCCGCCGGTGGCCATAACCTGTTGCTGCTGGGCCCGCCCGGCACCGGTAAGACCATGCTGGCAACCCGATTGCCCGGCATTATGCCGCCGCTGGACGACCAGGAAGCGCTGGAGTGCGCCGCAATTGCCAGCCTGGTCAGCAGCGGTACGCTACATCATCAGTGGCGTAAACGGCCGTTCAGAGCGCCTCATCACAGCGCATCGTTGTATGCGCTGGTCGGCGGAGGATCACTACCGCGGCCGGGCGAAATTTCGCTGGCGCACAACGGGGTGCTGTTTCTTGATGAACTGCCCGAGTTTGAGCGCAAAGCACTGGATGCGTTACGCGAGCCGATTGAGTCCGGAGAAATCGCCATTTCCCGTTCCCGCGCCAAAGTCACTTTCCCTGCACGCTTTCAGCTGATTGGTGCAATGAATCCCAGCCCGACGGGCCATTATCAGGGGAATCATAATCGCTGCACGCCGCAGCAGGTGCTGCGCTATCTCAGCCGGCTGTCTGGCCCGTTTCTGGATCGCTTCGATCTGTCGCTGGAGATTCCGCTGCTACCGGGCGGCTCGCTCAGCCAGAAGCAGCAGCACAGCGAAACCAGCGCGCAGGTGCGCGCCCGCGTACTGGCCGCCCGGGCGATACAGATGGCACGCGCGGGCAAAGTGAATGCGCAGTTGTCGAATCCGGAGATCGCGCGTGATTGTGTGTTACAGCAGCAGGATGCGGAATGGCTGGAGGAGATCCTGAATGCACTGGGATTATCGGTGCGTGCGTGGCAGCGCATCTTAAAGGTGGCGAGAACCATCGCAGATTTAGCGGGTGAACGGCAGGTTACGCGTCAGCATCTGCAGGAGGCGGTGGGATATCGCAGTATCGATCGTTTACTGATTTACCTGCATAAAAGCCTGGAATGACAACGGGGCTGAAATCAGCCCCGTCATGTTAATCGTCGCTATCGCTGAAGTCTTCCACCGTGTCCATCTGCGGTTTACCGCCGGACAAGGTATGAAAACGTTTCGGACGCTTGATACGTGCAGTGTATTTTGACCAGACACGTTCAGCCTCAGTCTGCGGCTCACGCAGACCACGACAGACTTCAATAAACAGACGCTCTTCTTCGGTCTCCGGATCGCGCTTAGCGAGATCCAGTTCGTTGAAAGCGTATCCGTGGCGTTCCAGAAGCTGAGCTTCTTTAATGGTGAAGTCACCATGACGCGAAAAACCACGAGGGTAATGTTTGTTATCAAAGAAACGATTAGTTGTTGCGAAGCTGTCCGCCATCTTACACGCTCCTGATTCTCATATGGCCGTGCTATTTATGGCGCGGAGTATTAGATAGGCTTGACAGAGTGTAAAACAAAACATTTAAATCAGTACGACAAACATTTTTTGGGAGAATGCTGTGGATACGGAATTACTGAAAACTTTCCTCGAAGTGAGCAGAACGCGTCATTTCGGGCGTGCTGCTGAAGCGCTTTACCTCACGCAATCTGCCGTTAGTTTTCGCATCCGTCAGCTGGAAAATCAGCTGGGCGTTAATCTTTTTACCCGTCACCGCAATAATATCCGGCTGACTTCAGCAGGCGAGCGCTTATTGCCCTACGCTGAGAGCCTGATGAGTACCTGGCTGATGGCAAAGAAGGAGGTTTCGCATACCCAGCAGCACCATGAGCTATCAATCGGTGCCAGTGCATCGCTCTGGGAAGCGTATCTTACGCCCTGGCTGCAGACGCTATACGAGAACCGGGAGAGCCTGCATCTGGAAGCACGTATTGCTCAGCGCCATTTGCTGGTCAAGCAGTTACATGAGCGTCAGCTCGATTTGCTGATCACCACCGAAGCGCCAAAAATGGATGAACTCACCAGTCAGCAGATCGGTCATATTTCACTCGCGCTCTTTCGCGCACGCAAAACTGAAAAGCGTGAAAAATATGATTACATCAAACTCGAGTGGGGCGCGGATTTCCATCAGCATGAAAGTTATCTTTCCAGTGATGACGTACCGGTATTAACTACCACTTCTGCACATGTGACCCGCGAATTGCTGCATACCACGGGAGCCTGCGCTTTTTTACCTGATTTCTGGCATGGCATTTACAGTGATTTGATGGTTATTCCAGACACACCTGTCGCAGTGCGACCGTTATATGCGGTATGGCTGCAGAATAGCGATCAACAGGCACACATTCGTCAGCTGCTTAAATATCCGGTCCTGACTCACTGAAGCAATAATTGAGGGAGTTTGAGTGGAAGAAATGAAACTCAGGCTCTTGCCTGTGCCGAATTTCAGGCAAAAAAAAATCCTTTGCCGAAGCAAAGGATTATTTTCTGGCAGGGGCGGAGGGACTCGAACCCCCAACACCCGGTTTTGGAGACCGGTGCTCTACCAATTGAACTACGCCCCTAATTAGGGTGGCGGAACGGACGGGGCTCGAACCCGCGACCCCCTGCGTGACAGGCAGGTATTCTAACCAACTGAACTACCGCTCCACCGATTCTGTACTGATATCAGACCGTCGCTGATTTCAGGTGTTTCGCCCTTTCCGCGTCACCGGGAAGGTCACGACCCGATTAGGGGTCTTAAATTGATGCCTGGCAGTTCCCTACTCTCGCATGGGGAGGCCCCACACTACCATCGGCGCTACGGCGTTTCACTTCTGAGTTCGGCATGGGGTCAGGTGGGACCACCGCGCTGTTGCCGCCAGGCAAATTCTTTGTGCCCTGTCCTGCGTCTTTCGCGCTGATGCCGCGTTGGCCGCGCTCGCAAAGTCAGTCACATACTCGTGTATGCTCCTTCCTTTCCTTCGCTTGCCGCCTCGCCTCAGCGCAAAATCCTCCGGACTCGCGTCCGCAGAACAAAGCTGATTCTTTATCCGTCACAAGCTGAAAATTCTTTCTGTCTCTCAGACCAAAACGCCTCTGGCGTTGTAAGGTTAAGCCTCACGGGTCATTAGTACCGGTTAGCTCAACGCATCGCTGCGCTTACACACCCGGCCTATCAACGTCGTCGTCTTCAACGTCCCTTCAGGACCCTTAAAGGGTCAGGGAGAACTCATCTCGGGGCAAGTTTCGTGCTTAGATGCTTTCAGCACTTATCTCTTCCGCACTTAGCTACCGGGCAGTGCCATTGGCATGACAACCCGAACACCAGCGGTGCGTTCACTCCGGTCCTCTCGTACTAGGAGCAACCCCCCTCAATTCTCCAGCGCCCACGGCAGATAGGGACCGAACTGTCTCACGACGTTCTAAACCCAGCTCGCGTACCACTTTAAACGGCGAACAGCCGTACCCTTGGGACCTACTTCAGCCCCAGGATGTGATGAGCCGACATCGAGGTGCCAAACACCGCCGTCGATATGAACTCTTGGGCGGTATCAGCCTGTTATCCCCGGAGTACCTTTTATCCGTTGAGCGATGGCCCTTCCATTCAGAACCACCGGATCACTATGACCTGCTTTCGCACCTGCTCGAGCCGTCACTCTCGCAGTCAAGCTGGCTTATGCCATTGCACTAACCTCCTGATGTCCGACCAGGATTAGCCAACCTTCGTGCTCCTCCGTTACGCTTTGGGAGGAGACCGCCCCAGTCAAACTACCCACCAGACACTGTCCGCAGCCCGGATTACGGGCCTACGTTAGAACATCAAACATTAAAGGGTGGTATTTCAAGGTTGGCTCCACGCAGACTGGCGTCCACGCTTCAAAGCCTCCCACCTATCCTACACATCAAGGCTCAATGTTCAGTGTCAAGCTATAGTAAAGGTTCACGGGGTCTTTCCGTCTTGCCGCGGGTACACTGCATCTTCACAGCGATTTCAATTTCACTGAGTCTCGGGTGGAGACAGCCTGGCCATCATTACGCCATTCGTGCAGGTCGGAACTTACCCGACAAGGAATTTCGCTACCTTAGGACCGTTATAGTTACGGCCGCCGTTTACCGGGGCTTCGATCAAGAGCTTCTCCTTGCGGATAACCCCATCAATTAACCTTCCGGCACCGGGCAGGCGTCACACCGTATACGTCCACTTTCGTGTTTGCACAGTGCTGTGTTTTTAATAAACAGTTGCAGCCAGCTGGTATCTTCGACTGGCCTCGGCTCCGGGAGCAAGTCCCTTCACCTACGCGCCAGCGTGCCTTCTCCCGAAGTTACGGCACCATTTTGCCTAGTTCCTTCACCCGAGTTCTCTCAAGCGCCTTGGTATTCTCTACCTGACCACCTGTGTCGGTTTGGGGTACGATTTCGTGTTACCTGGAGCTTAGAGGCTTTTCCTGGAAGCAGGGCATCAGTTACTTCACCGCCGTAGCGGCTCGTCATCACGCCTCAGTGTTAAAGAAGACCGGATTTGCCTGGTCTTCACACCTGCACGCTTAAACCGGGACAACCGTCGCCCGGATAACCTAGCCTTCTCCGTCCCCCCTTCGCAGTAACACCAAGTACAGGAATATTAACCTGTTTCCCATCGACTACGCTTTTCAGCCTCGCCTTAGGGGTCGACTCACCCTGCCCCGATTAACGTTGGACAGGAACCCTTGGTCTTCCGGCGAGCGGGCTTTTCACCCGCTTTATCGTTACTTATGTCAGCATTCGCACTTCTGATACCTCCAGCATGCCTCACAGCACACCTTCAGCGGCTTACAGAACGCTCCCCTACCCAACAACACATAGTGTCGCTGCCGCAGCTTCGGTGCATGGTTTAGCCCCGTTACATCTTCCGCGCAGGCCGACTCGACCAGTGAGCTATTACGCTTTCTTTAAATGATGGCTGCTTCTAAGCCAACATCCTGGCTGTCTGTGCCTTCCCACATCGTTTCCCACTTAACCATGACTTTGGGACCTTAGCTGGCGGTCTGGGTTGTTTCCCTCTTCACGACGGACGTTAGCACCCGCCGTGTGTCTCCCGTGATAACATTCTCCGGTATTCGCAGTTTGCATCGGGTTGGTAAGCCGGGATGGCCCCCTAGCCGAAACAGTGCTCTACCCCCGGAGATGAGTTCACGAGGCGCTACCTAAATAGCTTTCGGGGAGAACCAGCTATCTCCCGGTTTGATTGGCCTTTCACCCCCAGCCACAAGTCATCCGCTAATTTTTCAACATTAGTCGGTTCGGTCCTCCAGTTAGTGTTACCCAACCTTCAACCTGCCCATGGCTAGATCACCGGGTTTCGGGTCTATACCCTGCAACTTAACGCCCAATTAAGACTCGGTTTCCCTTCGGCTCCCCTATGCGGTTAACCTTGCTACAGAATATAAGTCGCTGACCCATTATACAAAAGGTACGCAGTCACCTAACAAGTAGGCTCCCACTGCTTGTACGTACACGGTTTCAGGTTCTGTTTCACTCCCCTCGCCGGGGTTCTTTTCGCCTTTCCCTCACGGTACTGGTTCACTATCGGTCAGTCAGGAGTATTTAGCCTTGGAGGATGGTCCCCCCATGTTCAGACAGGATACCACGTGTCCCGCCCTACTCGTCGGACTCACAACTCATGCATCTTCGTGTACGGGGCTGTCACCCGGTATCGCGCGACTTTCCAGACGCTTCCACTGATGCACAAGCTGATTCAGGTCCTGGGCTGCTCCCCGTTCGCTCGCCGCTACTGGGGGAATCTCGGTTGATTTCTTTTCCTCGGGGTACTTAGATGTTTCAGTTCCCCCGGTTCGCCTCGTTAACCTATGTATTCAGTTAACGATAATGCACAAGTGCACTGGGTTTCCCCATTCGGACATCGACGGCTGTAGCGGTTCATATCACCTTACCGTCGCTTTTCGCAGATTAGCACGTCCTTCATCGCCTCTGACTGCCAGGGCATCCACCGTGTACGCTTAGTCGCTTAACCTCACAACCCACAGGCGTTTATCTGTCTGCCGTAACGGCTGCGCGTAAAGAATGCGTCGTTGCGCGGTGCTCGCCATGCTCACGTACTTCAGTACGCTCCGCTGGCTGTGCGCCGTCGCGCCTTGCCTTCTTTACTGCTCGCTCGCTACTGCATCACAGTTGCTTGTAAGCTGTAAGCTTTTGAGAGACTCGAACGCATCGTCATTTCATTCTTATTACGGAGAATGAATACGACACGTCGTTTCAAATTTTCAGCTTGTTCCGGATTGTTAAAGAGCAAATACTTCGCAGCACACCGTCGCCGGTATACTCTGAAGTAAGTTTCAGTACTGTAATGGTGGAGCTAAGCGGGATCGAACCGCTGACCTCCTGCGTGCAAGGCAGGCGCTCTCCCAGCTGAGCTATAGCCCCATACAGTCACTGCAGAGACCATCTACATCCACTCACCAGGAGTCACGTTTCTCACACGGGAAATGTGATTTCGTCTCAGGCAAGGCATGTTTTCGCGAAGCATAGTGAACTATGCGAGCCGGAAACATAACGCGGCATGAGAAGAAATCTGGTAGGCCTGAGTGGACTTGAACCACCGACCTCACCCTTATCAGGGGTGCGCTCTAACCACCTGAGCTACAAGCCTGTAGAGGTTTTTTCTGCTCGTTACTTTTCTATCAGACAATCTGTGTGAGCACTTCGCGGGAAGGTATCTTCAGGTAAGGAGGTGATCCAACCGCAGGTTCCCCTACGGTTACCTTGTTACGACTTCACCCCAGTCATGAATCACAAAGTGGTAAGCGCCCTCCCGAAGGTTAAGCTACCTACTTCTTTTGCAACCCACTCCCATGGTGTGACGGGCGGTGTGTACAAGGCCCGGGAACGTATTCACCGTAGCATTCTGATCTACGATTACTAGCGATTCCGACTTCATGGAGTCGAGTTGCAGACTCCAATCCGGACTACGACGCACTTTATGAGGTCCGCTTGCTCTCGCGAGGTCGCTTCTCTTTGTATGCGCCATTGTAGCACGTGTGTAGCCCTGGCCGTAAGGGCCATGATGACTTGACGTCATCCCCACCTTCCTCCGGTTTATCACCGGCAGTCTCCTTTGAGTTCCCGGCCGAACCGCTGGCAACAAAGGATAAGGGTTGCGCTCGTTGCGGGACTTAACCCAACATTTCACAACACGAGCTGACGACAGCCATGCAGCACCTGTCTCAGAGTTCCCGAAGGCACCAAAGCATCTCTGCTAAGTTCTCTGGATGTCAAGGCCAGGTAAGGTTCTTCGCGTTGCATCGAATTAAACCACATGCTCCACCGCTTGTGCGGGCCCCCGTCAATTCATTTGAGTTTTAACCTTGCGGCCGTACTCCCCAGGCGGTCGACTTAACGCGTTAGCTCCGGAAGCCACGCCTCAAGGGCACAACCTCCAAGTCGACATCGTTTACGGCGTGGACTACCAGGGTATCTAATCCTGTTTGCTCCCCACGCTTTCGCACCTGAGCGTCAGTCTTCGTCCAGGGGGCCGCCTTCGCCACCGGTATTCCTCCAGATCTCTACGCATTTCACCGCTACACCTGGAATTCTACCCCCCTCTACGAGACTCAAGCCTGCCAGTTTCAAATGCAGTTCCCAGGTTAAGCCCGGGGATTTCACATCTGACTTAACAGACCGCCTGCGTGCGCTTTACGCCCAGTAATTCCGATTAACGCTTGCACCCTCCGTATTACCGCGGCTGCTGGCACGGAGTTAGCCGGTGCTTCTTCTGCGGGTAACGTCAATCGGCAAGGTTATTAACCTCACCGCCTTCCTCCCCGCTGAAAGTACTTTACAACCCGAAGGCCTTCTTCATACACGCGGCATGGCTGCATCAGGCTTGCGCCCATTGTGCAATATTCCCCACTGCTGCCTCCCGTAGGAGTCTGGACCGTGTCTCAGTTCCAGTGTGGCTGGTCATCCTCTCAGACCAGCTAGGGATCGTCGCCTAGGTGAGCCATTACCCCACCTACTAGCTAATCCCATCTGGGCACATCCGATGGTGTGAGGCCCGAAGGTCCCCCACTTTGGTCTTGCGACGTTATGCGGTATTAGCTACCGTTTCCAGTAGTTATCCCCCTCCATCGGGCAGTTTCCCAGACATTACTCACCCGTCCGCCACTCGCCACCCAAAGAGCAAGCTCTTCTGTGCTGCCGTTCGACTTGCATGTGTTAGGCCTGCCGCCAGCGTTCAATCTGAGCCATGATCAAACTCTTCAATTTAAAGTTTGATTTGCTGCAACGAGTGCAGCGATGCTCTGTGAATTAAACTTCGTAATGAATTACGTGTTCACTCAGCAAAGACTTGATATTTTTTACGTCCGGAGACGCTGATATCAATCCTGCGAGTGCCCACACAGATTGTCTGATAAATTGTTAAAGAGCAGTGCCGCGATTTCTCAAGCGGCGCGGGATGCGTATATTACGCTTTCCGCTTTCTCAGTCAAGCATTTATTTTTGCTTTTCTGAAGGTTGCCGTTAAGGGCCACCTCACTAACAGGGCGCTTCGTAAGCCGTTGTGCCGTGTCAGTGGAGGCGCATTATAGGGAGTTCTTTCGGGCTGACAAGGGCTAAATGCAAATTAATTTTCGAGTGCTGTTTTTTTCGGCGAAAGCCCGTCAAATCGCCAGTTTTTCCAGCAGCGGGAAGCCATAACGCTGCAAAACCGGTGATAATTGCACCACTTCGTCATCCATACGCGTACAAAATGCCACATTCTGTCCGCTGGAACGCGCCTGAGGCGCTTCGTGCTCTAACAACCAGGCGGTGCGCCGTGCAATGGCTGCGCCCGAATCCACCAGCCGGGTGCCGTCAGGCAACACCTGCTGCAGCTCTTCACGTAACAGCGGGAAATGGGTACAACCCAGCACCACGGTATCCGGCGGTTCTTTCATACGCAGCCACGGTTGTACTGCACGACGCACATCGTCCAGCGACACCGTTTCTCCGTGCAGTTTGGCTTCGGCCAGTTCAACCAGTTCCGCCGAGCCCAGCATTTCGATTTTACATTCGCGCGCAAACTGCGCCACCAGCTCATGGGTGTAAGGCCGTTTCACCGTGCCGCGCGTGGCCAGCAGGCCGACCACGCCGTTACGCGTCAGACGGGCCGCAGGCTTAATCGCCGGCACGACGCCGACGACCGGGAACTCAAAGCGCTGACGCAACGCTGGCAGGGAGACGGTACTGGCGGAGTTACAGGCGATGACCACTAATGCCAGCGGCACGCGCTGTACGATAGCCTCCACCACCGCCACGACCCGCTCAACAATGTACTCTTCGCTTTTTTCACCGTAAGGGAAACCGGCATTATCGAAGGCATAGAGATAGTGCAGGCCCGGCAGCAGTTGCCGGACCTCATCATAGACGGAGAGCCCACCGACGCCGGAGTCAAACACCAGCACGGTGGGGCGCAGATCAGAAGCTGTAGCTGGCGCTGAGATAGTACTCCGTTCCTGGAGTTTGATAGCCATACACTGTCTCGTAGTCTTTATCGAACAGGTTGGCAATTCTACCACGAACGGTGAGCTGTGATGTGACCGGATACGAAACTGCCAGATCCCATAAACTTACACCGCCCAGTTTGACGCGTTGCGGGGTAAAGGCGTGGTTGTAATCCGTATCATAGCGATCGCCGAGATAATGATAGGTCAGTGACCAGTCAAACTCATAAATCGTCCAGTCGAGCTGGTATTTCACCTGCTGCTTCGCACGGCGCACCAGCGGTTGATCGGTTTCAGCATCGCGCGCATCAACATAATCGTAAGAAATCTGATGGCTAAGCGGACCGGTATCGAACGACGCCGTGGCTTCTACGCCCTTAATGCGCGCTTTATCGATGTTGTAATAGATATAGGTGGTGGGATCGCTATCAATCAGATTATCGATATCGTTACGATAACCGGATACGCGCCAGTTTACCGGCCCGGTCAGGCCAGAGAAGCCCGCTTCCCACTGTTTACTCTCTTCCGGCTTCAGGTCGCTGTTGCCATAAGAACCATACAACTGGCCGAGACGAGGCGCTTTATACGCCGTCGCGTAATTGGCAAACACGCTATAGCCATCAACAAACGCCCACGACGCCCCGCCCTGCCAGGTGCCGTGCCAGCCAAACTGGCTGTTGTCGTCCCCGCGTACCGCGCCTTCCAGCGTTACGCTGCCCAGCTGCTGCTGGGTGGTGGCATAAATGCCGGTGTTACGCAGTTCGGTGCTGTCAGCCACGTAAGCGGTGCCGGGTTCCGTGGTCTGTTTCTGCCAGTCCACGCCCGCGCTTACGCTGCCCTGCGCCACCTGCAACGTATTGCCCCACTGCACATTGTACTGCTTGCTGTCATCCAGCGTGGTCGACGGGCCGTAGCGGCCTGTACGCGGATCATAGTTATAGTCTTTGCTGCGGCTGTAACTGGCGATCAGCTGCGTCGAATAAATGTCGTTGCTGTAACGCAGGCCGCTGTCCCAGGTCTGGCTGTAGAGCTGACGGGTATCGTTTAATCCATTGATGTTGAAACTGTTATCGTAGCTGTAGGTGCCGTCGTAGGCCGTACGGTTGTCAAAACCGTAGCCGCGGACAAAGCCGCTCAACCCGTCACTGAACTGATGCTCCAGCGCGCCATACAGTGTCTTGTTCATGAAGCCATCGCGATCTTTCTGCGCCGGATCGCCATACACATCCGGCAGGTTCGCCACCACATCATAGCCGCGCGTATAGGTGTAGTTGCCCGCCATGGTCAGCGTCGTGGCTGCCCCCAGCTGCTGCTGGGTAGAACCTTCATAGTTTTGATAGCCTTTCGAGCCCACGCCCGCGCTCAGCGTCGTGCCCGGCTTATCACGACCGGTGATGATGTTCACCACGCCGCCAATTGCATCGGAGCCATACACCGCCGAGCGCGCACCGCGCACATATTCGATGCGCTGGACCAGAGAAAGCGGAATCTGGCTTAAATCGGACGATCCGGACACACCCGCCTGGTTTAGCCGGATACCGTCGATGAGTATAAGTACGTGGCTGGAGTTGGTACCGCGCACAAACAGCGAGCTCAACTGGCCGAGGCCACCGTTTTGCGCGATATCCACGCCAGGCAGGCGACGCATGACGTCCGTCAGGCTTTTCGCCTGCCAGCGATCGATATCGTCGCGGGTCACGACTGTCGTCGGCGCGAGAACGGAGGAGACCGGCTGCAAAAACCGGTTGGCGGTAACGATTTGCGTATCATCATTCTGCTGCGCGTAGCCAGATTGCGCCCAGAGCGACAACGCCGTTGCACTAAAGGCAAACAGCGAAGCGTGTGTTGTTTTCATTGTTATAGCATCCAAAAGACGAAGCAGGATGCCGCAGGTCCGGGATCGATAGCACGCGATGATCTCAGAAGTTGCGACGTCACACCGGCAGGTCTTCGGGCTGGGAATCATAAGTGGTGAAGACTTCCCATCCGCGAGGACAGTGTCTGCAATTGCAATCACCACGACATTCTTTTACCGCTGCGCGTCAGCTCCAGATTCACACTGGATTCCCTTTTAACTCAAGGAGGCCGGCAGCCGCAGTCTACGTTTAAGAAGGCCGGAAATCCAGACTGCCAGCCTTCCTGCACCGTCCGGGACTGGACATCAGCAGGTGAATGCCTACAATCGCCCGGCAGGCAGGCTTAACACCAGGATTGAAGATGACACCCGAACAACTCCCGATTGAACAATACGACGCGCAACTGGCGGAAAAAGTCAGCCGCTTACAGGCGATGATGGCCCCCTACGCAGCGCCCGACGTGGAGGTGTTCCGCTCGCCGGTCAGCCACTATCGTATGCGCGCCGAATTCCGCATCTGGCACGACGGTGACGATCTTTATCACATCATCTTCGATCAAGAGACTAAACAGCGTATCCGCGTCGATCAGTTTCCGGCGGCCAGCCAGTTGATCAACACGCTGATGCCAAAGTTGATCGCCGCGATCCGCGATAATCGCGCGCTGCGTTTCAAACTGTTCCAGATCGATTATCTCTCCACCCTCAGCAACCAGATCGTGATTTCACTGCTGTATCACCGCAAGCTGGAAGCCGACTGGACCGAAGCCGCGACTGCGCTGCGCGATAGTCTGCGTGCAGAAGGGTTTGATGTGCAGCTGATTGGCCGTGCCACGAAAACCAAAATCTGCCTCGATCGCGATTACGTCGATGAGCGCCTGCCGGTAGCCGGCCAGGAGATGATCTATCGTCAGGTGGAGAACAGCTTCACCCAGCCGAATGCGGCGATGAATATTCAGATGCTGGAGTGGGCGCTGGACGTGACGCAAGATTCGCGCGGCGATCTGCTGGAGCTGTACTGTGGTAATGGCAACTTTTCGCTGGCGCTGGCGCGTAACTTCCGTCGCGTACTGGCGACGGAAATCGCCAAACCGTCGGTGGCTTCGGCGCAGTACAACATCGCGGCCAACCACATCGACAACGTGCAAATTATCCGTATGGCGGCCGAAGAGTTTACCCAGGCGATGAACGGCGTGCGCAGCTTTAACCGTCTGGAAGGCATCGATCTCAACAGCTATCAGTGCGAGACCATCTTTGTCGATCCGCCGCGCAGCGGGCTGGATGACGAGACGGTGAAGATGGTGCAGGCCTATCCGCGTATTCTCTATATTTCCTGTAATCCGCAGACGCTGTGCGACAACCTCAGCGTACTGAGTGCCACGCATAACATCACGCGGCTGGCGCTGTTTGACCAGTTCCCTTACACCCACCATATGGAATGCGGTGTGTTACTGACGCGCAAAGCCTGAAAAAACGGGAACCCTGCGGTTCCCGTGATTGTTTTCAGTGCTTGTTCTTGCTGCGGCGGAAGCGCATGGCGATCCAGAACACCAGCGCCACCATCAGAATGGTCGGGATGAAGTTAGACCCGATATCCGGATATTCGGCACGCACCAGCGCGCTGTACACCAGAATCCCCAGCAGAAAAAATGCCGCCGCCAGCGAAGGCATGCCGTCCGGCATATTGCGGTTGAGATAGCGCTGATGCAGACACCACGCGGCAAGGCCAAGGGCGATCAGCGGGAAAATCGAAAAGGGAACAAAGGTGCTGAACAGCACCGAAAAGGAGCCGTTGATAGCTAAACCGGTGATAAAAGCCAGTAACAGCGTTCCTTTATCGCGAGGGTTTTGCTCAATCATTTCATTATCCTTATCACATTACTCTTCGGGGGTTTCCAGGGTAACCGCCAGGCGCTCTTGCTCCCGGCGATACCAGTAATACGCGCCTTTGGCGATCATTCGCAGCTGCAGCACCAGACGCTCTTCCAGTTTGCGCCGCTGTTCGATATCCACATCCAGCGCTTCCGCGCCGGCGCTGAACACAATCGTCACCATCGCTTCCGCCTGCGCTTCGGTAAAGCTGCGCGGCATGCGGTTTTCCAGCTCAAGGTAGTCGGCCAGTTCAGCGATAAAGTGCTGAATCTCCCGCGCGACCGCCGCACGAAAAGCCGCTGAGGTGCCGGAGCGCTCGCGTAGTAAGAGACGAAAAGCGTTGGGATTGTTCCCGATGAACTCCATAAACGTGGCGACCGAGGTTTTGATAATGCTGCCGCCTTTGGCAATGCGCTGGCGCGCCTGGCGCATCAGCTGGCGCAGCATCAGGCCACTTTCATCGACCATCGTCAGGCCGAGCTCATCCACATCGCGAAAGTGACGGTAAAACGAGGTCGGTGCAATGCCGGCTTCGCGTGCCACTTCGCGTAAACTCAGGCTGGCAAAACTCCTTTCTGCACTTAACTGACTGAATGCCGCTTCAATCAGTGAACGTCGTGTACGTTCTTTTTGTTGCGCTCGAACGCCCATTTTCCCGGCCTTGTGAGTAATCAGGCAGGCACTATAACAAACTTTTCAGCGTACAGCGGCGCAAAGTTTGTGACCGCCTGTTAACCTCACTGATTGTCAAACTTTGCCAATTTACGCTGTTAGAATTCAGATGTGCGCGGCGAGATGTTAGAATCTCGTTGTAAAAATGTATAGAAACATAGGACGTACTGGTATGCAAAAGTCTTACGATTACGATGCCATTGTGATTGGCTCCGGTCCGGGCGGCGAAGGTGCGGCGATGGGGCTGGTGAAGCAGGGAGCGCGCATTGCAGTGATCGAACGCTACCACAACATCGGCGGCGGTTGTACTCACTGGGGAACCATCCCTTCCAAAGCTCTGCGTCACGCTGTCAGCCGTATCATCGAGTTCAATCAAAACCCTCTCTATAGCGATCACACCCGACTCCTGCGCTCCTCGTTCGCCGACATTCTGAATCATACTGAGAACGTCATCAGCCAGCAGACTGCCATGCGTCAGGGCTTTTACGAGCGTAACCGCTGTGAGCTTTATCAGGGCGACGCCCATTTTGTTGATGCCAACACCATCGAAGTGGAACAGCCAGACGGCACGCGGGAGCGCTTAACCGCAGAGAAGTTTGTCATCGCCTGTGGTTCCCGCCCGTATCACCCGGCGGACGTCGATTTTACCCATCCGCGCATTTACGACTCCGACTCCATCCTCAACCTGCATCATGAACCCGGCCACGTCATCATTTATGGTGCGGGCGTGATTGGCTGTGAATATGCGTCGATTTTCCGCGGCCTTAACGTCAAGGTTGACCTGATCAACACCCGCGATCGCCTGCTGGCGTTCCTCGATCAGGAGATGTCCGATTCGCTCTCTTATCACTTCTGGAACAGCGGCGTGGTGATTCGTCACAACGAAGAGTTTGAGAAGATTGAAGGTGTCAGCGATGGCGTCATCATGCACCTCAAGTCCGGCAAAAAGGTCAAAGCCGATTGCCTGCTGTACGCTAACGGCCGTACCGGTAATACCGATTCACTGGCGCTGGAAAACGTCGGGCTGGAAGCTGATGGCCGTGGACTGCTGAAAGTGAACAGTATGTATCAGACCGCGCAGCCGCATATCTATGCGGTGGGCGACGTGATTGGCTACCCGAGCCTGGCCTCTGCCGCTTACGATCAGGGCCGCATTGCCGCGCAGGCGATCATCAAAGGGGAAGCCACCGCGCACCTGATTGAAGATATCCCGACCGGGATTTACACCATTCCGGAAATCAGCTCCGTCGGCAAAACCGAACAGCAGCTGACGGCGATGAAAGTGCCGTATGAAGTGGGCCGTGCACAGTTTAAGCATCTGGCACGCGCGCAGATTGTCGGCATGCACGTCGGCAGTCTGAAGATCCTGTTCCACCGCGAAACCAAAGAGATTCTGGGTATTCACTGCTTTGGCGAGCGTGCGGCGGAGATCATCCACATCGGCCAGGCCATCATGGAGCAGAAGAACGGCGGTAACACGATTGAGTATTTCGTGAACACCACCTTCAACTACCCCACCATGGCCGAAGCCTACCGCGTGGCGGCGTTAAACGGCTTAAACCGCCTGTTTTAACGAACGGTCCAGGTAACCCTGCATGTGGGTTTTAATTGCTTCTGCCAGCTGCTCATAGCGGCTGCGCAGAGGCGATCCCGGACGATACACCAACGCGATGGTGCGCTGCGGCACCGGTTTGTAACACGGCAGATAGCACACGCCATCACGCACGCGCTCATTCGGCACCGCCAGCGACGGCAGCAAAGTGATACCGCTGCCGGCTGCTACCATGTTGCGCAGCGTTTCCAGGCTGGTCGCGCGGAAATGGGTATCTTCATCAGCGCCGGCTTCGAAGCAGAAGCCCATCGCCTGATCGCGCAAACAATGACCATCTTCCAGCATCAGCAGTTTCTCACCAGCCAGATCCGACATCGGCACACGATCGCGATCGTGCCACGGGTGATCCTGGTAGATCGCCAGCTTCATCGGCTCATCAAACAGCGGCACTTCAATAAAAGCTTCGCTCTCTTTTACCAGCGCCAGAATCGCGCAGTCGAGCTTACCGCTGTCGAGCTGCGCCAGCAGCTGCTGCGTTTGCGCCTCGTGCAGATACATCTCGAGTTTCGGGAAGGTCTGATGCAGCATCGGAATAATATGCGGCAGCAGATAGGGACCGGTAGTCGGAATCAGACCAATGTGCAGCGGCCCGGACATGGTTTCGCCCTGCTGGCTGGCCATCTCCTTCAGTACCTTCACTTCACGCAGCACGGTTCGCGCCTGATCCACCAGCAGCAGTCCAGCCTGAGTAAACAGCACCTTACGGCTGGTCCGTTCCAGCAGCATCACACCCAGTTCATCTTCCAGCTTGCGAATCTGCCCGCTCAGGGTCGGCTGGCTGACATGACAGGCATCAGCGGCACGACGAAAGTGGCGATGTTCCGCCAGCGAAACCAGATATTCCAGATCACGAATGTTCATTGATAGCCTCCAAACCACGATAGCCCGTGGCGATAGATAGAATAGCAATGAACGATTAGCCCTATCAAGCGGTGAACAGGAATAATACCGGCCATCTGATTAAGACCACAGATTGTTAAAGCGGCTAACGCAGACACGCAACAACAACAATCTGGAGCAGCACCTGCAACCTGCTCACGAAATCACTGAGTTGGCCGGGAGTGCCAGCCCTTTGATGATGTGCCTATAACTATATGTAATTCCGAAGCTAGAGGTTGGCGGGCTACTTAAAGCCCGCTTTTTTTTTGCCTCTGCATCACAGTGGCACATCACCCAGCAACTGCTGCAAATCCTGCTCCGTCAGCACCAGAGAGTGGCCAACGATACCGGACTGCGTCAGCTCCTGCTGCAGATCGTCATTATTCAGCACCAGCTCATACTGCTGCGTGGCCGGGTTAAGCTCCGCGTCCTGGAACAGGTTAACCGGCACGCTGGCCAGCAGATCATGCAGATGCAGGCCGCTGAGTGCCTCCGGCCGGGCCACATCTCCCGTAATATCATCCGCGACGATCAGGCTGACCGGCGCACTGACATTCCCTGCGCCGCATGTCACCACGATCTGATGCTCGCCAGCGGCCAGCGCATAAGACGGCGTAAAGGTCCATTTGTGATCGCTATCGACCAGCGCGCTGCCGAGCGGCTCATCGTTATCAAACAGCTCAACCCGGCTGCCAGGCTGGCCTTTACCGGAAAAGGTCGGCTGGGTTTGCGTGGTGCTCTCTTCCGGCCAGATAAACTGCGTGCCGCTGTGCATGGCGGTTAGCGTGACCGGCACAAAACCGGCGTCTTCGACGATCAGCGTAAAGGGGGCGCTGGCGCTCTGCGGCATTGCCGCCACCTGTGCCACGAACTGATGACTCCCGCCCGCCAGCGCGGCAGGCAGCGTAAAACTGAAGTAGCCGGTCTGAGCATCGCTGAGCGTGCTGCCCACTAACTCGCCGTGATGGTAACACTCAAGCGTGACGCCACGGCCGGCATAGCCGTTCAGCGCAGGGCGCGTATCGCGGGTGATCTCGCCATCGACAATAAAACCGCCGTCATTCACCGAGGCGGAATCGAAGGTGACAGGAACCTGGTTTTCAACGGCCGGCTCCAGAGGAAAGAAAGGGTAGCCAAAGCGTGAAGTGCTCATTTATGTTCTCCAAATTAACTGCGAGCACACTTTAAGAACTCTTCACGCCAGGCCGATCAAGAATTGTCTCTTTTTTACGAAAGAAATTTCCTGGCGCGCATTACGCCAGGTTTAAGCGCTGCTTCGCTTCGCCAATCGCCAGCGCCACCTGCTGTGGTGCTACGCCGCCGCGCGCGTTACGCTTATCGAGACAAGACTGCAGCGACAGCACCGGATAAACATCTTCCCCGATCGCCGCGCTAAACTGCTTAAACTGCGCCAGACTTAATGCTTCCAGCGCGACGCCTTGTTTGATCGCTTCCACCACGGTTTCGCCGACGATATGGTGCGCTTCGCGGAACGGCACGCCTTTGGCTACCAGATAATCGGCCAGTTCGGTCGAGTTGGCGTAACCCTGCTCGGCGGCTTCCTGACAGCGCGGACGCTTCACCTGAATGCCATCCAGCACCAGCGCTGACATATGCAGGCAGTCAAGCCAGGTATCGAGCGCATCGAACAGCCCTTCTTTGTCTTCCTGCATATCTTTGTTGTACGCCAGCGGCAGCCCTTTCAGCGTCATCATCATGCCGGTCAGTGCGCCCTGCACGCGACCGCACTTGCCGCGGATCAGCTCCAGCGCGTCCGGATTTTTCTTCTGCGGCATCAGCGATGAGCCCGACGTCACTTTATCGGACAGCTCAATAAAGCCGGCTTCACCGGTGTTGAAGAAGATCATGTCTTCAGCGAAGCGCGATAGGTGCACCATGCCAATCGAGGCATCAGACAGCAGCTCCAGCACGTGATCGCGGTCGGACACGGTATCCAGGCTGTTACGCGTGGCAGAGGCGAAGCCGAGCCAGCCGGCCAGCTGCTCACGGTCGATCTCATAAGCAGTACCGGCCAGCGCGCCGCAGCCCAGCGGGCTGACGTCCAGCCGCTTCAGCGTATCCTGCAGACGGCTCTCGTCGCGCGCCAGCATCTCAACGTAGGCCAGACACCAGTGGGCAAACGTCACCGGCTGCGCCCGCTGCAGGTGGGTGTAGCCCGGCATCACGGCATCCTGATTGGCCTCAGCCGTGGCTACCAGCGCCGACTGCAGCTCGCGCGTGGCTTCCAGCAGCAGTGCCACCTGCGTTTTACACCACAGTTTGAGATCGGTCGCCACCTGGTCGTTACGGCTGCGCCCGGTGTGCAGCTTTTTGCCCAGCGCGCCGACTTTATCGATCAGCTTGCCTTCCACCCAGCTGTGAATATCCTCGGCATCGCTCTGCAGAATCTGCTGCGGATTGGCGCGAACCTCTTCCAGCAGCGCATTCAGCGCGGCTTCCAGCTGCTGCTGCTCTTCACTGCTCAGCACGTTTACCGTGACCAGCGCTTTTGACCAGGCCACCGAACCGATGATGTCCTGCTCCGCCAGGCGGTAGTCAAACCGCAGTGAGTCGTTGAACTGTTTAAACCGTTGATCTGCCGCCTGCGAAAAACGTCCGCCCCAAAGTGCCATCTGCTTGCTCCTGAATCTGTTAAACAAAGGGCGGCCCGAAGCCGCCCCTGCAAAATATGTCGCCTGCCGCCGGTATTACTTCTTCTGCTCGTTCAGCGCGCGAATGCGTGAAGAGAGCGAGAACAGACGGATAAAGCCGCCCGCGTGACGGTGATCGTACACTTCGTCTTCGCCGAAGGTGGCAAACTCTTCTGAGTACAGGCTGTTCGCCGATTTTTTCTGGATCGCCGTGGCCTGGCCTTTATACAGCTGCAGTACCACTTCACCGTTCACCAGCTCTGCCAGCGATGCGGCAGCGGCCTGGATTGACTGACGCAGCGGTGCGAACCAGCGGCCGTCATACACCACGTAAGACATCTCCTGACCCAGCTGTTCACGCCATTTAAAGCTGTCGCGATCCAGTACCAGCTGCTCAACCGCACGCAGCGCGTTAACCATGATGGTGCCGCCAGGGGTTTCGTAGCAGCCGCGTGATTTGATGCCCACCAGACGGTTTTCCACGATATCAATCCGGCCTACGCCGTGTTTCGCCCCCAGCGCATTGAGTTTTTCCAGACACTGGAACGGGCTCAGTTTCTCACCGTTCACCGCAACAACCTGGCCTTTCTCCACGCTGACGGTGACGTTTTCGGGCTGATCCGGCGCTTCCAGCGGATCGACGGTCCACACCCAGCAATCTTTGTTTGGCGCGTTCCACGGGCTCTCCAGCACGCCACCTTCGGTCGAGATGTGCCAGGCGTTCTCATCACGGCTGTAGATTTTTTCCAGCGATGCGGTGGTCGGGATATTGCGCTCTTTCAGGTAATCCAGCAGCGCTTCACGCGAACGCAGGTTCCACTCACGCCATGGCGCCACCACTTTAAGCTGCGGTGCCAGCGCGGTATAGGTGGTTTCGAAACGCACCTGATCGTTGCCTTTACCGGTTGCGCCGTGGCACAGCGCGTCTGCGCCCACTTTCAGCGCCAGTTCAACCTGCGCTTTGGCGATGATAGGACGCGCCATTGAGGTGCCCAGCAGATAGGTGCCTTCGTACAGCGCACCGGTCTGCAGCACCGGGTAAACGTATTCGCTGATAAACTCTTCACGCAGATCGACCACGTGGCACTCAGACGCGCCCGACTGCAGCGCTTTCTTCTCTACGCCTTCCAGATCGGCCGGATCCTGACCAATGTTGGCCACGAACGCCACCACTTCACAACCACCGTAGTTCTCTTTCAGCCAGGGAATGATGGCCGAGGTATCCAGACCGCCCGAGTAAGCCAGAACGATTTTTTTGATGTTTTGCGTGCTCATGTCGTAATCCTTGATTATGCGAGAATCCGGGTGCCAATCGACACGCCGTTGAAAAGGGTTGGCAGCTGTTCAGCATGACGCCAGCTGGCGATATCCACCGGGCGGCCCAGCGTACGCGCCGCGTCGAGCGCCGCATGCACTTTCACAATCATGCCATCGGTAATAATGCCCTGGGCAATCAGCTGCTCGGCTTTGGCTGCAGTCATCTCGGCGATGCGCTGACCTTTGCCGTCGAGAATACCGCTGACGTCCGACAGCAGCACCAGATCGGCACCGATCGTCGCCGCCAGCGCGGTCGCGGCCTGGTCGGCGTTGACGTTCATCAGTTCGCCGCCGTCGGTGATGCCAATCGAGCTGATCACCGGCATATAGCCTGCATCCAGCAGCGTATTGAGCAGCTGCGGATTACCCGGCGTGGCGTTGCCAACATGCCCCAGTTCCTCATCGAACTGTGCCACGTTCACCAGGCCGGCATCGCCGAGGCATAAACCCACTGCGCCAATGCCGTACTTCTTCGCCCATGCCAGCAGCGTTTTGTTGGCGGTGCCGGCCAGCGCACCGGTAATAATGTCGATCTGATCGGCTGGCGTCACGCGCAAACCGTTCTTCTTTTTCACCGGCAGCGCCAGTTTCTTCATCAGCTCGTCCACCAGGCAGCCACCGCCGTGGACGATGATCAGCGGACGCTGATACTGCGTGCGGTACGCCAGCAGGGCATCAAACAGACGCGCCAGCGCTTCTTCGCTATCCAGCAGTACGCCGCCCAGCTTAATGATCAGAGGATTGCTCATGGTCAGGTTATCCGTCCGTTAAATCAGAGACAGCGTTTCGGGGAAGCCGAAACGAATATTGAGACACTGCACCGCCTGTGAGGAGGCGCCTTTCAGCAGGTTGTCTTCCGCTGCGACAACAATCAGGTGCTCGCCCTGCACGGCAAAGCCGATATCGCAGAACGGCAGGCCAACCACCCCTTTCAGCGCCGGTACGCCTTTGTCGTACAGCCGCACCAGTGGTTTATCGTGGTAAGCGCTGTGGAACGCCGCCGCCACATCCTGCTGGCTCACACCGGCGTTCAGACGGCAGGTGATGGTTTCCAGAATGCCGCGCGGGAAATTACCGAGATGCGGCGTGAAGATCACCGGCGTGCCGAGGTGGGCCACAATCTCCGGATGGTGGCGGTGATTGAAGAGACCGTACGGCTGCAGGCTGACCTCACAGAAGCTGGTGGTGACGCTGGCTTTACGTCCGGCACCGCTGACGCCGCTGGTGGCATTGATGACCGGCCACTGAGCCGGATTAAGCAGGCCAGCCTTAATCAGCGGTTTAAGCGCCAGCTGCGCGGCGGTCGGATAGCAACCCGGCACCGCCACCAGCTGCGCGTCTTTAATCTGCTCGTGGTTCCATTCGGCCAGGCCGTAAACGGCTTTGTCGAGCCACGCCTGGTGCTGATGGCTGAAACCGTAATACTGTTGATAAAAGCCGTCGTCGTTAACGCGGAACGCGCCTGAGAGGTCGAACACCACGCAGCCGGCTTTCAGGAATTCCGGGGCCAGATCGTGGCTGACTTCGTGTGCGGTGGCGAGGAACACCACATCGACCTTGCCGGCCCACTCTGCGGCATCACCCAGCGGCTGCAATGGCAAATCGACCCTGCCTTTCAGCTGCGGATGGAGATCGGAGAGTAACTTTCCGGCATCCGGGCTTTGCGCTGAAACCGCCAAAGCGGTTATGTTCATATGCGGGTGGCGATTCAGGTAGGTGGCAAGCTCTACGCCAGCATAACCACTGGCACCAACGATCAGCGTATTCAACATCAGGCTGTATACCTTATTACAGTCACACGTATCGGGTCGCGGCATTGCCCCGTTGCCCACGATGCCGTTTGCAGCTTTTTTCAGTTCACATGCAGACGACGTTAATGTATTTTTATTCACTATTAATGCATTAATATTGATACATCCTAACCCAGGGACCGTCAACAGTGAAGACAAAAATTCCACCTTTTATCGAACTCTACCGCCAGCTGATTGCAACACCGTCGATCAGCGCCACCGACAGCGCGCTGGATCAGAGCAATGAAACTTTAATCAATTTGCTGGCGGGCTGGTTCCGCGATCTCGGCTTCAGCGTGGAAGTCCAGCCGGTGCCGGGTACGCGCCACAAATTCAACCTGCTGGCGCGCAGCGGCAGCGGCGCAGGTGGCCTGCTGCTGGCGGGCCATACTGACACCGTGCCGTATGACGATGGCCGCTGGACGCGCGATCCCTTTACCCTGACCGAACACGATAACAAGCTGTACGGCTTAGGCACCGCCGACATGAAAGGCTTCTTTGCCTTTATTCTTGATGCGCTGCGTGACGTTGACGTGACGAAGCTCAGCAAACCGCTGTACATCCTCGCCACCGCCGATGAAGAGACCACGATGGCCGGCGCGAAATACTTCTCTGAATCGACCCAGCTGCGGCCGGACTGCGCCATCATCGGCGAACCGACGTCGCTGAAACCGGTGCGTGCCCACAAAGGCCATCTGTCGCACGCCATCCGCATTCAGGGTCAGTCCGGGCACTCCAGCGATCCGGCGCGCGGCGTGAACGCGATCGAGCTGATGCATGAATCCATTACTCAGCTGATGCAGCTGCGTAATACGCTGAAAGAGCGCTATCACCATGACGGCTTCGCCATTCCGTATCCGACCATGAACTTTGGCCATATCCACGGCGGCGACGCGGCGAACCGCATCTGCGCCTGCTGTGAGCTGCATATGGATATTCGTCCGCTGCCGGGACTGACGCTGAGCGATCTCGACGGTTTACTCAATGAAGCGCTGGCACCGGTGAGCGCGCGCTGGCCGGGCCGTCTGACTGTCGGTGAGCTGCATCCGCCGATTCCCGGTTACGAATGCCCGGCCGATCATGAACTGGTCAAAGTGGTGGAGAAGCTGCTGGGCGTGCCGACAGAAGTGGTGAATTACTGCACCGAAGCGCCGTTTATCCAGCAGTTGTGCCCGACGCTGGTGTTAGGGCCTGGATCCATCAATCAGGCGCACCAGCCAGATGAGTTTATTGATACCGCATTTATTAAGCCAACTCATGCGCTTATCACTCAGGTTGTGCAGCATTTTTGCCATTGATGATTAAAAGATGGGGCATTTCACTGCGAAATCAGCAAATTGCCCCGTCATTATCCGGGATTTGATAATAAGAATAACTTATCCCACCTCCTGTCAATTAAATTCGATGAATTTCCGATAGTTAGCAGCACGATACCGGCAATTTAAGTCAATTGACGAACAGGAAGAACCGTGGCTAGATAAAAGACGATGTTATGCCCGTTGGGTATAGAGGTTTTATATTTAAGACGATAAGGGTGTCAGGGTCACATGAACGAACAATATTCCGCAATGCGAAGTAATGTCAGTATGCTCGGCAAACTGCTCGGGGATACGATAAAGGATGCACTGGGAGAGAACATCCTCGATCGGGTGGAGACCATCCGCAAGCTCTCTAAGTCATCCCGTGCAGGAAATGACACTCATCGTAAGGAACTGCTCTCCACGCTGCAAAACCTGTCTAACGACGAGCTGCTGCCGGTGGCACGCGCGTTCAGCCAGTTCCTTAACCTCACCAACGTGGCAGAACAGTATCAAACCATTTCGCGCAGTGGCGACGGTGCTAACCATCCGGAGCTGCTGAAAAAGACCTTCGAGCGCCTGAAGCAGCAGAGCGATCTCAGCGAGCCGGCCATCCGCCAGGCGATTGAGGAGCTGTCGCTGGAGCTGGTGCTCACCGCCCACCCGACCGAAATTACCCGCCGCACGCTGATCCACAAGCTGGGCGAAGTGAACAGCTGTCTGCAGCAGCTCGACCACAGTGACATCACCGACTACGAACGCAACCAGGTTATGCGCCGTCTGCGTCAGCTGGTAGCGCAGGCATGGCACACCGATGAGATCCGTAAATATCGCCCGACGCCGGTAGATGAAGCCAAATGGGGCTTCGCGGTGGTGGAGAACAGCCTGTGGGAAGGCGTGCCGGCGTTTCTGCGCGAGCTGAACCAGCAGGTGGAAGAGAGCTTCGGCATCCAGCTGCCGGTGGATTTTGTGCCAATCAAATTTACCTCGTGGATGGGCGGCGACCGTGACGGTAACCCGAACGTCACCGCACCGATTACCCGCCACGTAATGCAGCTAAGCCGCTGGAAAGCCGCCGACCTGTTCCTGCGCGACATCGGCGTGCTGGTGTCCGAGCTGTCAATGTCCGAGTGCAGCGACGAAGTGCGCGAACTGTGTGGCGATGCGGAGGCGCTGGAGCCGTATCGTGTGATTCTGAAGCGTATCCGCAGCCAGCTGATGAGCACCCAGAGCTATCTGGAGCGCCGCCTGAAGGGCGAGCGCCTGCCGCGTCCGGCCGATCTGCTGGTTTCTAACGATCAACTGTGGCAGCCGCTGTTTGCTATTTACCAGTCGCTGCAGCAGTGCGGCATGGGCATCATCGCCAACGGCCAGCTGCTGGATACGCTGCGCCGCGTGAAGTGCTTCGGCGTGCCGCTGGTGCGTATCGATATCCGTCAGGAGAGCACCCGCCACACCGAAGCGATTGCCGAAGTGACGCGCTATCTCGGACTGGGCGACTACGAAAGCTGGTCAGAAGCCGACAAGCAGGCGTTTCTGATCCGTGAACTGAATTCCAAGCGGCCGCTGCTGCCGCGGCAGTGGGAGCCCAGCGACAATACGCGTGAAGTGCTGGATACCTGCAAAGTGGCGGCAGAAGCGCCGCAGGGCTCGATTGCCGCCTATGTGATTTCGATGGCCAAAACGCCGTCTGATGTGCTGGCGGTGCACCTGCTGCTGAAAGAGGCCGGCATCCCTTACGCAATGCCGGTGGCGCCGCTGTTTGAAACCCTCGACGACCTCAACAACGCCAATGACGTGATGAGCCAGCTGCTGAATATCGACTGGTATCGCGGCTTCATCAACGGCAAGCAGATGGTGATGATTGGCTATTCCGACTCGGCAAAAGATGCCGGCGTGATGGCAGCCAGCTGGGCACAGTATCAGGCCCAGGATGCGCTGATTAAAACCTGCGACAAAGCCGGCATTACCCTGACGCTGTTCCACGGACGCGGCGGTTCGATTGGCCGCGGTGGCGCACCGGCGCATGCAGCTCTGCTGTCACAGCCGCCGGGCAGCCTGAAAGGCGGCCTGCGCGTGACCGAACAGGGCGAAATGATCCGCTTCAAATATGGCCTGCCGGAAGTCACCATCGCCAGCCTGTCGCTTTACACCGGGGCGATTCTGGAAGCCAACCTGCTGCCACCGCCAGAACCAAAACGCGAATGGCAGGAGATCATGAACGGCCTGTCAGCCTATTCGTGCGCCATGTACCGCGGCTATGTGCGTGAAAATCCGGACTTCGTACCCTACTTCCGCTCGGCGACGCCAGAGCAGGAGCTGGGTAAACTGCCGCTCGGATCGCGCCCGGCGAAACGGCGTCCGACCGGCGGCGTAGAGTCGCTGCGCGCCATTCCGTGGATCTTTGCCTGGACGCAGAACCGCCTGATGCTGCCCGCGTGGCTGGGGGCCGGCGCGGCGCTGCAGAAAGCGATGGACGAAGGCCATCAGGATCAGCTGGAAACCATGTGCAGCGAATGGCCGTTCTTCGCCACGCGCCTCGGCATGCTGGAGATGGTGTTCTCGAAGGCTGACCTGTGGCTGGCGGAGTATTACGATCAGCGTCTGGTGGATAAATCGCTGTGGCCGCTCGGCAAACAGCTGCGCGATCAGCTCGATGCCGACATCAAAGCGGTACTGACCATCGCGAACGATGCGCATCTGATGGCGGACCAGCCGTGGATCGCCGAATCCATCGCGCTGCGTAACGTCTACACCGATCCGCTCAACGTGCTGCAGGCGGAACTGCTGCAGCGTGCGCGTGCGCAGGAAGAGCGCGGCGATGAACCTGATGCGCGCGTAGAACAGGCGCTGATGGTCACTATCGCTGGCGTCGCGGCCGGCATGCGTAACACCGGCTAACGGCTGGCAGCGCATCACAGCAAGAAGGGGGCCCTGAGGCCCCCTTCTCTTTTTTATCCTTTCACGCTTATGCCGCCAGCGTCGGGCGAACACCCAGCGTGTGGCAGATGGCGTAGCTCATCTCGGCGCGGTTCAGCGTGTAGAAGTGAAAGTCCTTCACCCCTTCGCGCGACAGGATTTTCACCATGTCCATGGCGATGTTGGCACCGACCATTTTGCGCGTCTCCGCATCATCATCCAGCCCGTCGAACATGGCGTTCATCCAGCCCGGTACGCGCACGTTGGTCATGGTGGCGAAACGTTGCAGCTGTTTAAAGTTGGAGACCGGCAGAATGCCCGGCACGATCTCCACGTCGATACCGGTGGCCACGCAGCGATCGCGAAAGCGCAGATAGCTCTCCACGTCGAAGAAAAACTGGGTAATCGCGCGACTGGCGCCGGCATCAATTTTTCGCTTCAGATTGATCAGATCCGCCTGCGCACTCTTCGCTTCCGGATGCACTTCGGGATAGGCCGCTACCGAGATGTCGAAATCACCGACCTCTTTCAGCAGCGACACCAGATCGCTGCCGTACATGTCCGGTTTGCCGCCGCCCGGTGGTAAATCGCCGCGCAGCGCCACGATATGGCGAATGCCGTTATTCCAGTAGTCACGCGCAATGGCGCGCAGTTCATCGCGCGTCGCATCAATACAGGTGAGATGCGGTGCCGCTTCCAGTCCGGTGCGCTCTTTAATGCCTTTGATGATGCTGTGAGTGCGGTCGCGCTCGCCGGAGTTGGCTCCGTAAGTGACCGAGACGAATTTGGGTTTCAGGCTGCTCAGGCGGTCGATGGAGTTCCACAGGGTTGTTTCCATTTCGCTGGTGCGGGGCGGGAAAAACTCAAAAGAGACATTAATTTGCCCGTTCAGCTCAGCCAGGCTCTGGTTCAGCGCTTCGCGCTGATTGGCATGAAAGAAACTCATCCTGTTACCTCATCATCACATATCGATTAATTTGCGAACCGCGAACATCCATACGTTTAGACGTCCAGATGCACAAAATGAACGATCTTCAGCTTAGCGTCAACATAAAATTGCTTGCCGGGCGTGACAAATATTCAACCAAAGTGAAAGGGATTCACCTGACGGGGAAGCAGAGGGAAAAACGCAGACAGCAGACGCCGTCTGCGCAGCAGGTTTACAGCAGTTGGGCGAGACGATTGATATCAGACTGGAGCGCCCCGGCGGTGACATCCCGGCCGGCACCCGGCCCACGGATCACCAGCGGATTGTCGCGATACCAGCGGCTTTCGATGGCAAACACGTTATCGCACGGCAGCAGCGCCGCCAGCGGATGTTCCGGACGCACTGCTTCCACGCCGACGCGCGCTTTACCGTTGGCATCGAAACGCGCCACGTAGCGCAGCACCAGCCCCATCTCCTGTGCGGCTTCGAAGCGCTGCAGCATCTGCTCGTTCAGCTCGTCGGCGTTTTCGAAGAAGTGGTCGATGGATTCGCCCTCGCACTGTGACGGCACCAGCGATTCAACCCGCACCTGATCCGGTTCGATGTCGTAACCGGCTTCGCGCGCCAGAATCACCAGTTTGCGCATCACGTCCTGACCGGAGAGATCGACGCGCGGGTCGGGCTCGGTTAAGCCCTGCTGCCACGCCTGATCGACCAGCTCGCTGAACGGCACCGTGCCGTCAAACTGCAGGAACAGCCACGACAGCGTGCCGGAGAAGATACCGCTGATCGCCAGAATGCTGTCGCCGCTTTCACGCAGGTCGCGCACCGTGTGATTGACCGGCAATCCGGCACCCACGGTCGCGTTATACAGCCAGTGGCGACCGGTTTTGGCGAAGGCATCGCGTACCTGACGCCAGCTCTGGCCGCTGGCAGCGCCGGCCACTTTGTTGGCGCTGATGACGTGGAAGCCGTGGCTGGCAAAATCGTGATACTGCTGCGCCAGCGAATCACTGGCGGTGACGTCGAGCACCACCAGATCGTCAAACGGGTGCGCGCGCATCCACAGGAACAGCGACTCTTCGTCGCGCGCTTCGGCTTCATCATCAAAGAAGGCCAGCGCCCGGCTGGCGTCGAGGCCGTCGTAGCTCAGCAGGCTGCGGCTACTGTCCGCCACGCCCGCCAGCACAAATTCAAACCCGGTACGCGCCGACAGCGTCTCCTGCTCGCGCGCGAACAGCTCCAGCCAGCGTGAGCCGATATTGCCTTTGCCGAACAGAATCAGGCCGATGCGCTTCTCGGCGCGGAACAACGACTGGTGCAGTCCCTGAATCAGATGCTGGGTCGGGCCGACGCGCAGCACCGCTACCAGGCTGATGTGATCTTCTGACTGCCAGACGAATTCGACCGGCTGGTCTTTGATCTGCTGCCAGAAGCGATGGCTGTGCAGCGGATTACGCGTTACGCCAGCACCGACCAGCGCCACCAGCGCCAGACCGTCGCGCAGCTGCAGATGACCGGGCAGCGCCGCGTCCTGCAGCAGGTTAAAGGCGCTGTTGACCACTTCCGAGGTGTAACACAGCTGCAGCAGGCGACGATCCGGATGGATACCCATCGCCAGCGGACGCAGCTGCGCGCGCTTCAGCAGCAGATCAATCTCTTTCTGCTGGGTGGCAAAATCGTGGCTATCGGGAATCTGAATCTCAACCAGGCAGACATCGTCGTGGCTGGTGACAATGCGCGCGCCGGTGCCGGACGCCAGCACACGCTCAATGCGCGTTGAGCCCTGCTCCGGCTGATAGCTGCAGCGCAGCTGTAAATCGATGTCGCTGTTGGAGACCGGCTGCAGCGTACGCGTGTGCAGCACCGGCGCCGCCAGTCGGGCCAGCTCGCTGGCCTCATCCAGCCGCAGCAGCGGCAGCAGGCAGGCATCGGAGACCTTGCGCGGGTCCGCGCTGTAAACGCCAGCCACGTCGCTCCAGATGGTGACGCGGTTCACGCCCGCCAGCGCGCCAATCTGCGTTGCCGAGTAGTCAGAGCCGTTACGGCCGAGCAGTACGGTTTCGCCCGCTTCGCTGCGGCTGATAAAACCCGTCACCACCAGACGCTTATGCGGATGCTGCGCCAGCAGCGCCTGCAGCAGCGGCCAGGATTTGCCTTCATCTACCTGCGGCTGTGCCGCACGTTCGGCACGCAGGAAGTCGCGTGCGTCCAGCCACGCCGCTTCGATATCGCGCTGGCTGAGCACCGCCGCCATCAGGCGCGCCGACCAGATTTCGCCGTGGCCAACCACTTCGGCGTACACCGCATCGGTGATGGCGCCGTCGAGCAGCGCCGCCAGGCGTTCAAGATCGCGGATGAAGGCTGCGGTCAGGGTTTCTGCATATTCAGCAGGCAGCAGTGCAGCGATCAGTTCGCTGTGAAAACGGCGTAACGCCTGTTGCACCTGATGGGCCGATAAGCGATCGCTCTGGCTCAGCTTGAGCCAGCTGATCAGCTGGTTAGTGGTGCTGCCTGCGGCTGAGACCACCATTAAGTCGCCCGGCTGGCTGTAATCGGCCATGATACCGGCGACGCGCTGATAACAGCGCGCGTCGGCCAGGCTACTGCCACCAAATTTATGCAACTGCTTGATCGGCGTTCCCGCGCCTGCTGAAATCGTCATGGTTACCCCTCGGCTGCGATCCTGAATGCATTATCCAGGTCGGCGATTAAATCTTCGTGATCTTCAATTCCGACAGAAATACGCAGCAGCGAGTCGGAAATGCCCGCTGCGGCACGCGCGTCCGCCGACATGCCGGCGTGCGTCATGGTGGCGGTGTGCGAAATCAGACTTTCCACGCCGCCCAGCGACTCCGCCAGCGTGAACAGCTGCAGCGCTTTCAGGAAGCGGCGCAGCCGCGCCTCATCGGCGTCGAGTTCAAAACTGAGCATGGCGCCAAAACCGCGCTGCTGACGGGCGGCAAACTGGTGTCCGGCATTCTCTGGCAGAGACGGATGATACAGCTTTTTCACCAGCGGTTGTTGCTTCAGGTAATCAACAATCGCCAGGGCGTTACGCTGCGCCGCCGCCATGCGCGGTGCCAGCGTGCGCAGGCCGCGCAGCAGCAGGTAGCTGTCAAACGCCGCGCCGGTGACGCCAATGTTATTCGCCCACCAGGCGAGTTCCGTGACCAGCGCCGGATCTTTAGCGATGACCGCACCGGCCACCACGTCCGAGTGACCATTGAGATATTTGGTGCAGGAGTGGATCACCAGATCGGCACCCAGCGCCAGCGGGTTCTGCAGCGCCGGGCTGAGGAAGGTATTGTCCACTACGCTCACCGCACCGGCAGCACGCGCGGCGGCGCAGATGGCCGCAATATCCACCACGCGCAGCAGCGGATTGCTCGGGCTTTCGACCAGCACCAGCTTTGGTTTTTCCGCCAGCGCCGCCGCCAGCGCCGCTTCATCGCCCTGATCGACAAACTTCACGCGGTAAGCGCCGCGCTTGCTCAGGCTGTCAAACAGACGATAGCTGCCGCCGTAGCAGTCGTGCGGCGCCACCAGCAGATCGCCTGGCTTCAGGAACACCGTCGTCACCAGATGAATCGCCGACATCCCGGTGTTGGTCAGCACCGCGCCCGCGCCCCCTTCCAGCTCAGCCAGCGCGCGCTGGACCACATCGCGCGTCGGGTTACCACGGCGTGAATAGTCATGCGCGCGCGGCTCGTTGAAATCGAGGAAGTTATAGGTGCTGGAGAGGTGAATCGGTGGGACAACGCAGCCATATTGCTCGTCATCATTCAAACCGCTGCGTACTGCGATGGTTGCCTGTTTACGCGTCATGGTGCTTACTGTTCCTGAAGTGTAATAAAAAAGTGGCAACAGAATAACATTCCGCAACTGGACGTCAATACATCTGGACATCTAAATGTCTTTGCGTATAGATTGAGCAAAGCCGCAATACCCGCTAAAATTACGCGTCATCGCCTGGTGTTCAGCGCGCTTTCCTGTGAAACGCGATGTGTAAGCATAAAACCGGCAGTTTAAGCGGTCAGGCATCGAAAAATCGGGCATAATCAACGGATTTCCCCATATTCAACTTTTTATTGATTAAGGTAACCCATGGCTGAATGGAACGGCGAATATATCAGCCCTTACGCTGAACACGGTAAGAAGAGCGAGCAGGTTAAGAAGATTACAGTTTCTATCCCGCTGAAAGTGCTGAAGATTTTAACGGATGAGCGTACCCGCCGTCAGGTGAACAATCTGCGTCACGCCACCAACAGCGAACTGCTGTGCGAAGCCTTTTTGCATGCCTTCACCGGGCAACCGCTGCCGAATGATGTTGATCTGCGTAAAGAGCGCAGCGACGAGATTCCGGAAGAAGCAAAACAGATTATGCGTGAGATGGGCATCGATCCCGACAGCTGGGAATACTGAGGCCAGAAATAAAAAAACCCAGCCGAGGCTGGGTTTTTTCTTGCAACCGAATCGTGAAGATTCGCCGGCAAATAATCTTATTTCTTGCTGCCTGGGATGCTGAAACGCTTGTTGAAGCGATCAACACGACCACCAGAGTCAACAACACGCTGCTTACCGGTGTAGAGCGGGTGGCATTTGCCGCACACGTCCAGGTTCAGGGTACCAGTCATGGTTGAACGGGTGTTGATCACGTTGCCGCAAGAGCAGGTGATGGTCACAGCTTCGTATTTCGGGTGAATACCTTGTTTCATGGGAGAACCTCATAAAAGGCCGTGTCGCTCTCCGTGCCAGGCGAACCTGCACAGCACCACACGCGGTTAATAAATGTTGTATCTCTGACGAGTCATCTCATCAAAGGCGGCATAGTATACAGAAAATGAGCGCATTGATCAAATCCGCGCAATGCGCCGTGCTCTGCCATGCCGGGGAAACGCCTGCAGACAGCGCCGCCGCGCGCTGAAGTATGACGGGGGTGACGCCAGCGTGTACACTACTTCTCCTTTTTACAGAACCGGATAGAGATCGACATGCCCGTTGTTCAGGTTGCCCTGCCCGTTCCGCTGCCTCGCCTGTTTGACTACCTGTTGCCCGCCGATGCGCCGCAGCCGGTGGCCGGCGCGCGCGTGAGCGTACCGTTCGGCAACCGGAAAATGACTGGCATCGTGGTTAGCACGCGCGCCACCAGCGATCTCCCCCTTGCCCAGCTGAAGCAGATTGATGCGTTGCTCGACGACCGCTCGCTGTTCTCACCCGCGCTGTGGCGCATCCTCAACTGGGCCGCCGGCTACTATCACTCTCCGCTCGGCGAAGTGCTCAGCCATGCGCTGCCGGTGCTGCTGCGTCAGGGCAAGCCGGCCCAGGAAGCGCCGCTGTGGCAGTGGGTAGTGAACGAAGCCGGGCGCGAAGTGGCGCTGGAAAGCCTGAAGCGCGCGCCGAAACAGCAGCAGGCGCTGGCGGCGTTGCGTCAGCGGCCGCTGTATCGGCATCAGATCGGCGAGCAGGATTTTACCGATGCCGCGCTGCAGGCGCTGCGTGCCAAAGGCCTGTGCGACCTGCGCGAACATGCGCCACAGCAGCACGACTGGCGCACCAGTTTCGCGGTGAAAGGTGAACGGCTGCGGCTGAATACCGATCAGGCGATGGCGGTGGGCGCCATTCGCAGCGAGGACGAACATTACGCCGCGTGGCTGCTGGCAGGCATTACCGGATCGGGTAAAACCGAGGTCTATCTCAGCGTGCTGGAGAATGTGCTGGCGCGCGGCAAACAGGCGCTGGTGCTGGTGCCGGAAATTGGCCTGACGCCGCAAACCATTGCCCGCTTTCGTGAACGCTTCGATGCGCCGATTGATGTGCTGCACTCGGCGCTCAATGACAGCGAGCGTCTGGCGGTCTGGTTGCGCGCGCGCAGCGGCGAGACCGCCATCGTCATCGGCACACGATCCGCGCTGTTCACACCGCTGGCGCGGCCGGGCGTGATCATCATTGATGAAGAACACGACAGCTCCTACAAACAGCAGGAAGGCTGGCGCTACCAGGCGCGCGATCTGGCGGTATTCCGCGCTCACGAAGAAGATGTGCCGATTGTGATGGGCTCGGCGACACCGGCGCTGGAGACGCTGCACAACGTGCGTGTCGGCAAATATCGCCAGCTCAACCTGACCAAACGTGCCGGTAACGCCAAACCGGCGCTGCAGCAGCTAATCGATCTAAAGGGGCAGCAGCTGAAAGGCGGCCTCGCGCCGGCGCTGCTGGGCAAGATGCGCCAACACCTGCAGGCGGATAATCAGGTTCTGCTGTTTCTCAATCGCCGCGGCTTTTCGCCAGCGCTGATGTGCCACGACTGCGGCTGGCTGGCGGAGTGCCAGCGTTGCGACAGTTATTACACGCTGCATCAGCAGCATCGTCAGCTGCGCTGCCACCACTGCGACAGCCAGCGTCCGCTGCCGCATCAGTGTCCGGGCTGCGGTTCCACCCATCTGCTGCCGGTCGGCGTGGGCACGGAACAGCTGGAGCAGCAGCTCAGCACGCTGTTTCCTGGCGTACCGGTGTCGCGCATCGATCGCGATACCACCAGCCGCAAAGGCGCGCTGGAACAGCATCTGGCCGATGTGCATCGCGGCGGGGCGCGCATTCTGGTCGGCACGCAGATGCTGGCCAAAGGCCATCACTTCCCGGACGTGACGCTGGTATCGCTGCTGGATGTTGATGGCGCGCTGTTTTCTGCGGATTTCCGGGCCGCCGAGCGCTTTGCCCAGCTCTACACACAGGTCGCCGGCCGCGCCGGCCGGGCCGGTAAGCAGGGCGAAGTGTTACTACAGACGCACCATCCGGAGCATCCACTGCTGCAAACGCTGCTGCATCGCGGCTATTTTGCGTTTGCCGATCAGACGCTGCTGGAGCGCCAGTCAGTGCAGCTGCCGCCGTGGACCAGCCACGCACTGTTTCGCGCTGAAGATCTGGATAATGCGCAGGCGGCGGAGTTCCTTACTCAGCTGCGTAACCTGCTGGAAGCCAGCCCGCTCAAAGATGAGGCGATGTGGCTGATGGGGCCGGTCCCGGCGCTGGCACCGAAGCGCAGCGGACGCTGGCGCTGGCAACTGCTGCTACAGCATCCATCGCGCAAGCGGCTGCAGCAGTTGCTGAGCAGTTCACTGCCGCTGGTCACCACCCTGCCCGCCGCGCGTAAAGTCAAATGGACGCTGGATATCGACCCCACCGAGAGTTAAGCCGCGCCACATCTGCGAGCCAGATCGAAAAAAGTCGCACAAGTCACAATTTTTATGCAAATTAAGTAACAACCTCACACGGCGTTGGGTTAACAATAGTGCCCGTCCCGGCACTGGGCCGGCTATGTGTGAATATCTATGCGCTGTACCGCGTCAGGAGTTAACGTTGGATCAGAAGCAACCCTCATCGGCAGCCACCATGAAAGATGTGGCCGAGCAGGCTGGCGTCTCCACCGCCACGGTTTCGCGCGCGCTGATGAATCCGGAAAAAGTCTCCGCCGCGACCCGGCAGAAAGTGGAACAGGCGGTGCAGGCGGTCGGCTATGCGCCGCACGGTCTGGCGCGCAACGCTAAACGCGGCGACACGCAAACCATTCTGGTGATTGTGCCGGACATCTGTGACCCTTTCTTCAGCGAGATTATCCGCGGCGTGGAAGTGACTGCCGCGCAGGAAGGCTATCTGGTGCTGATTGGTGACTGCGCGCATCAGGATCAGCAGGAGAAAACCTTCCTTAACCTGATGCTGACGCGCCAGATTGACGGCATGGTACTGCTGGGTTCGCAGCTGCCGTTCGACGCCGGCATTGAAGATCAGCGTAATTTGCCGCCCATGGTGATGGGCAACGAGTTCGCGCCGGAGATGGCGCTGCCCACGGTGCATATCGATAACCTGACCGCGGCCTTTGAAGCGGTGAATCACCTGTTACAGCTGGGCCATCGGCAGATCGCCTGCATCACCGGACCGGAACATATCCCGCTCAGCCAGTATCGTCTGCAGGGTTATATCCAGGCGTTGCGCCGCAGCAATATCGCCATCGATCCCACGCTGATTGTGCACGGCGACTTTACCTTTGAAGCCGGTGCCAGCGCGCTGAAGCAGCTGATGAGCCTGCCGCAGCCGCCGAAAGCCCTGTTTTGCCATAGCGATCTGATGGCGCTGGGCGCGATGAACCAGGCGCGTAAGCTGGGAATGCGTATTCCGCAGGATCTGTCGGTGGTCGGCTTCGATGATATCGAGCTGGCACAATACTACGATCCGCCCCTGACCACCGTGGCACAGCCGCGTTTTGCCATTGGCCGCGAAGCGATGCTGCTGCTGCTGGATGAGCTGCAGGGCAAACGGGTCAATAACGGTTCACGCCTGCTCGACGCCGAACTCCGCGTCCGCGGTAGTACCGCACCGGCAGCAAAACGCGAAAAATGAATGCGGGAACCCTGCATTTTCAGCAGATTCTGAAGGCAGACTGTGCTGGTCAAAGTTCCAGCCCTTGAGTAACATGACGCATTCCTTGCCGGGCAAAATTAACACCCCATTTACACGCCCAGTGGCATTTTTTTGAAGGGTATCAGAACGAAAGTGGCACAGAGAGATTACGTAGGCCGCGGGCGTTCAACAGGGACGCGTCGCAAAAAACCCGCAGGCCGCAGCAAGAAAAGCAAAGGCGGCTCCGGCACTTCAAAGCTGATGATAGTACTGGCCGTGGCAGTGCTGGTGACCTTTGCCGGTGGTTTATGGTTCATCTCGCATCACAAAAAAGAAGAAACACCGGTGATTCCGAATCATAAAGCCAACGGTAATGGCCTGCCGCCGAAGCCGGAAGAGCGCTGGAAGTACATCAAAGAGCTGGAAAATCGTCAGGTGACCGTGCCGTCGCCCACCGAGCCGTCTGCCGGGGGCGAAATCAAGTCGCAAACTCAGCTGACCGACGAACAGCGTCAGCTGCTGGAGCAGATGCAGGCCGATATGCGCCAGCAGCCAACCCAGCTGAATGAAGTGCCGTGGAACGAACAAACCCCGGCTCAGCGCCAGCAAACCCTGCAGCGTCAGCAGCAGGCACAACAGCAACAACAGCAGTTGCAGCGTCAGCAACAGCAGTTACAGCAGCAGCGTCAGCAACAGTTGCAGCAGCAGCGCCAGCAGGAATTGCAGCAGCAGGCGGCACGCCAGCAGCAGCAACAGGCCGCACCGATCACTCGCGAGCCGGCGAAGCCGCAGGAGAGCGCCAAAGCCAAAACGGAAGAGAAAGCGAGCACCCAGCGCTGGATGGTGCAGTGTGGCTCGTTTAAAGGTACCGATCAGGCGGAATCGGTACGCGCCGGTCTGGCGTTTGAAGGTTTCGAAAGCCGCATCACGACTGGCGGCGGCTGGAATCGCGTGGTGATTGGGCCGTTTAAAGACCGCAGCAGCGCAGACAGCACCGTGAAGCGCCTGCACAGCTCCGGCCACAGCAGCTGTATCCCGCTCGCCCTGCCTTAACCCTCCCTGCTCGCCCCCGGCAATTTGCAGCATCAGATATTGCCGGGGGTTGAAACCCCACAGGATTACCCCATATCTGGTTGCATGATACGCCGCGCCCGCTGCGCGGTGTCTTTTTTCCACTGCAACAAGGGGTCTGCCCGTGACAACAATAGTAAGTGTACGACGCAACGGCCGGGTCGTGATCGGCGGTGATGGCCAGGCGACGCTCGGCAATACCGTAATGAAAGGCAATGTTAAAAAGGTGCGTCGTCTTTACAACGACAAAGTGATCGCGGGCTTTGCTGGCGGCACCGCAGATGCCTTTACCCTGTTTGAACTGTTCGAACGTAAACTGGAGATGCATCAGGGCCATCTGGTGAAAGCCGCGGTCGAACTGGCGAAAGACTGGCGTACTGACCGGATGCTGCGCCGCCTTGAAGCGCTGCTGGCGGTTGCCGATGAGAACTCCTCTCTGATCATCAGCGGTAACGGTGACGTGATTCAGCCGGAAAATGACCTGATTGCCATCGGTTCCGGCGGGCCTTACGCCCAGGCAGCCGCCCGCGCGCTGCTGGAGAACACGGAGATGGGTGCGCACGATATCGTAGCCAAAGCGCTGAATATCGCCGGTGATATCTGCATCTACACCAACCACAACATTAACTACGAAGAATTACCGTCTAAGGCGTAAGGACCAAAACCATGTCTGAGATGACTCCACGCGAGATTGTCAGCGAGCTTAACCGCTTCATCATCGGCCAGGACGGCGCCAAAAAAGCGGTCGCCATTGCGCTGCGTAACCGCTGGCGCCGCATGCAGCTTGACGAAGAGCTGCGCCATGAAGTGACCCCAAAAAACATCCTGATGATCGGCCCGACCGGCGTCGGTAAAACCGAAATCGCCCGCCGTCTGGCGAAGCTGGCCAATGCGCCGTTCATCAAAGTTGAAGCCACTAAATTCACCGAAGTGGGCTATGTCGGGAAAGAAGTGGATTCGATTATTCGCGATCTGACGGACTCCGCCATCAAGATGGTGCGCAGCCAGGCGATCGAGAAAAACAAATACCGCGCTGAAGAGATGGCAGAAGATCGCATTCTGGATGTGCTGATCCCGCCAGCGAAAAACAACTGGGGGCAGCCGGAGCAGAGCGCTGAGCCGTCCGCTGCGCGCCAGTCGTTCCGCAAAAAACTGCGCGAAGGCCAGCTGGATGACAAAGAGATTGAGATCGATCTGGCTGCTGCACCGATGGGCGTTGAAATCATGGCGCCTCCGGGCATGGAAGAGATGACCAGCCAGCTGCAGTCGATGTTCCAGAACCTCGGCGGCCAGAAGCAGAAACCGCGTAAGCTGAAAATCAAAGATGCGATGAAGCTGCTGATTGAAGAAGAAGCGGCCAAGCTGGTGAACCCGGAAGAGCTGAAGCAGGATGCCATCGACGCGGTTGAACAGCACGGTATCGTGTTCATCGACGAAATCGACAAAATCTGTAAGCGCGGCGGCCAGTCGTCGGGCCCGGATGTGTCACGTGAGGGCGTACAGCGCGATCTGCTGCCACTGGTGGAAGGCTGCACCGTGTCCACTAAACACGGCATGGTCAAAACCGACCATATCCTGTTTATCGCCTCCGGTGCGTTCCAGGTGGCCAGCCCGTCGGATCTGATTCCGGAGCTGCAGGGTCGTCTGCCGATTCGCGTTGAGCTGCAGGCGCTGACGGTCAATGATTTCGAACGCATCCTGACCGAGCCGAACGCGTCCGTGACCGTGCAGTACAAAGCGCTGATGGGCACCGAAGGCGTTAACGTTGAATTCACCGATGACGGCATCCGTCGCATCGCCGAAGCGGCGTGGCAGGTGAACGAAACCACCGAGAACATCGGTGCACGTCGTCTGCACACCGTGCTGGAGCGTCTGATGGAAGACATCTCCTACGACGCCAGCGATCGCCACGGCGAATCGATCACCATCGATGCCGAATACGTTGGTCAGCATCTGGATGAACTGGTGGCCGACGAAGATCTCAGCCGCTTCATTCTGTAATTCCAGTCAATACCCAGCCTTGCGCTGGGTATTTTTTTGCCCGCCCGCCCGCTGCACCCGATTATCCCGTTGCCTCTGTTGTCGCTGCGCTGCAAAAGCGGGCGGATTTGATGTATCCTTTGCCTGTTTTCCTTAATGAGTTTTCCCAATGAAAGAACAAGAAAAAGCCGAGATTAAACGTCTCAGCGACCAGCTGGACGCGCTGAATCGCAAAGAACCGCAGCTGCTGGAAGCGGGCGATGCCGAAAAGCTTGGCGCGCTGCTGAAAGAGAAAGAGACGCTGGTGCAGGAAATTGAACGTCTGCGCAACGTGCGCGAAGAGAAGCTGAGCAAAGAAGCCCAGCAGCTGAAAAAGCTGCCGTTCAGCCGTGAAATCACCAAAAAAGAGCAGGCGAACATGGGCGCGCTGAAGAAAAGCGTGCGCGGCCTGGTGGTGGTACACCCGATGACCGCGCTGGGACGCGAGATGGGGCTGAAGGTGATGACCGGCTACGCGAAGCAGCCGTTCTGATTACCGTTACGCGGCGTGGGCCACGTCGCGTTCTGCCCCGGCAGCCTGCAGCACCTGCTGCGCCAGCGTATCCAGCAAGGCATAGCGGCGGCGATACTCCGCGCGCTTCTTGCTGGCAATCTCTTCCAGATCTTTACGTGCCATGCTCAGCGGCAGCGTAAACAGCTCATCACCCCGCATTTCCCCGCCCAGTGACAGCCAGAACTCGCTATAGCTGGCAAAGAATTTATCACCTTTGCTGTGACGGTAGCGCAGACTGCGGAAAACATGGGTGGTATCGCCGACGGCGGTAATGGCCTCTACGCCGCACTGTGCCGCCAGAATAAATACTGCTTCCATCAGCAGACGCTTGGGAAATACGCCGTGCGCGGCTTTGGTGGCATCGCGAATAACGTCACTGGAAATATGTTTCCGCGGCCCCTGCAAGCCCCCAATTAATAGCGTGCGCTGCTGCTGTTCCTGAATAATAGAGAATGACAGCGAGGCCAGCGTCATATCCTGATAATTAAGCAGCAGCGTAATTTCCCCTTCCCGGTCGTAATGGCCGGAGCAGCAATAAATCGCAAACTGCTCCTCGTTTTTGCCGGTGAAACGGGCAAGGAGATTACCGCTCGGGCTCAGCAGCAACTGGCGCAGCTGATTATTCGCCAGCCGATCCATTAATTGATAATGATCGAGAATCGCCTGCGCACGCTGCGCCACGCTGAAACCTGCGCGCAAATACGGGCGATGCGGCTTAGCCGGCAGTAAGCCCTGGCTGTTTAACAGCTGCGGCAGAAAAGAGAGTTTGGCCAGCTGATGGAGATAATTAAAGGTAGTCAGTGGAAATACCGCTGACCTTAAGGCAAATTTCAGGCGAAATTGCTGGCTATTCCACAGCTTATTTGGCCGCAGCTTTCCACTGACTAAAGGTATAAACAGCGCGGCCGACGAAACGGAGTCCGGCTCAGAATGTGTAATAATAGACATGATTATTTTTACGTCGCGAGATAACTGAAGGCTACTGTATGCCCCAAATTATCAACGGCGCGTTAATAACCACTTTAGCCTGGTCATGACGTGGAGTTTGTTGAGCTGCGGTTTAAGATGGCGATAAAAAAACCGGTGCACGCAGGCACCGGTTATTCACATAGCGTAAGCCAGAACTTATTTTGCCGAGGCGAAACGTGCCGCTGCTTCGTCCCAGTTCACCACGCTCCAGAACGCTTTGATGTAGTCAGGGCGCTTGTTCTGATACTTCAGATAGTAAGCGTGCTCCCACACATCCAGACCGATGATTGGGAAACCAGACACGCCAGCGATGGCTTCGCCCATCAGTGGGTTGTCCTGGTTAGCGGTTGAAACGACCGCCAGCTTGTCGCCTTTTTTCACCAGCCACGCCCAGCCAGAGCCAAAACGGGTCGCGGCCGCTTTCTCGAACTCTTCCTGGAATTTCTCAACGCTACCGAAATCTTTTTCGATTGCCGCTTTCAGGTCGCCCTGCAGCGTGGTGCCGGTTTTCAGGCCTTTCCAGAACAGGCTGTGGTTAGCGTGGCCGCCAGCGTTGTTACGCAGTGGGCCTTTTTTGTCTGCTGGCAGCTGATCCAGTTTGGTGATCAGTTCATCAACCGGCAGGTTTGCGAATTCGGTACCTTCCAGCGCCGCGTTGGCGTTGTTAACGTAGGTCTGGTGATGTTTAGTGTGATGGATTTCCATCGTCTGCTTGTCGAAGTGCGGTTCCAGTGCGTCGTAGGCGTACGGCAGGGATGGCAGTGAATAACTCATGTTCTTCCTCTCCATTTAGTGTTTGGCAGCACAACCTTGCTGGTGTGCCGCATAAGCAGTCGGATCATTATAGTTAAAATCATGATCCGGAAAAGGGTTATCAATGCCTTAGTAATGATAAGGATTTGATCAATCTGGCAAAAGGTGCGCACACACGGCTACACCTTGTGCGTACTGGCGCGCAGCTTAAGCTGCACCGGCAGCTCATTGATGGCAGGCGGCTCGTCGCCGTTGAGTGCCGCCAGCAGGCGTTTACCGGCCATGCGCCCCATCTCCTCGTACGGCAGCACAATGCTGGTCAGCGGCGGCGAACATACCGCCGCCAGCGGGCCACCGCCGATGCTGGCAATCGCCAGCTGGCTGGGCACCGAGACGCCGGCTGCGTGACAGGCCATGATGGCGCCGCACGCCACTTCATCGCTGGTACAGATCAGGACGTCCAGTTCCGGCCAGGTGAGACGGATCTCTGCCAGCAGGCTGTGGCCGGCGGCAAAGGTGGGCATTTTTGGTGAGGTCACCACGCGGTGCGGTGCCAGATTCAGCGCCAGCATCCCGCTGTGCCAGCCATTGAGCAGCTGACGGAAAATAGTGCTATGCGTTTGTGTGCACAGCAGGCCGGGATGGCGATAGCCGCGCTCCACCAGGCTGTTTACCAGCTGACGAATGGCTTTCGCATAGTCCACGCCGATGCTGATGCCGGCAGAATCCTGATGCACGCCGCCGATGTCCATCACCGGCAGGCCGGAGTTGCTCAGCAGGCGCTGCGCTTCGGCGGCATTGTCGAAATTGAAGTGCACCATCGCGGCCGGGTTGTAAGAGAGTAGCATCTCAATCAGCTCGCTCTCCTCCGCCGCCGAGTGATTGGCTTCGGCCAGCATCATGTTATAGCCCTGCGGCCGCAGCACCTCCTGCAGCGCCTCTGACACAATCGCGCTGCCCGGCGTAGCAAATGAGGGTACCACCATGGTGATCAGCCGCGACGAGGCTGACGCCAGGTTACGCGCCTGCACGTTGGGCACATAGGCCAGTTCCGCGACGGCCGCGTCGATCCTTGCGCGAATTTCGGGCGACACTTTCTCCGGCATACGCAAAGCGCGCGACGCCGTCATGGCGCTGACACCGACCAAACGGGCAACATCGGCCAGCGTGCTTTTGCCGGTACTGCGCCGTCGTTTTTCTGTCATGCGTTCTCCTGTCTCTACCCTGCTGGTTCCGGGTAGCGCTCGATTTATCCGCACGCAGCTTAAAACCAAAAGCAAATTGGTGCCATGTTAAAAACCACAGAATCGGGCATGTCTCATTGGCTGCGTGATTTTCGCTGGCCTGAGCATGTCACCCCGGTCTCAGCGTGACAAACCGCGCGCGCAAAAATGTTATCGCTAACACACTTTTTAACATCATTCATGTTAGCGCTAACTTTTGCGAGCAACATCACAGAACCCAGGCGATAAAATCACCTACAGTGCACCGCATCGACGAATAAACAGGAATTACTGATGCTCACTCAATGGCTGACACCGCAACATATCCGGATAGTAGACGACGTTAGCGACTGGCAGGAAGCGGTGCGTTTATCGGCCGAGCCGCTGCTGGCGGAGGGGGCAATTACCCCGGCTTATCTGGATGCAATCTTTACGTCGCACGCTGAGCTGGGGCCCTATTATGTGCTGGCGCCGGGTCTGGCGATGCCGCATGCGCGTCCGGAACAGGGTGCGCGCAAAAACGGCCTGTCGCTGCTGCACGTAAAACAAGGCGTGAATTTTGCCGCCGATGAAAACGACCCGGTGTTTGTCGTTATTATGCTGTGCGCCCTGTCTGGCGACGATCATATTCAGATGATCACCGCGCTGGCTGAGGTGTTCAGCGACGAATCCCGCCTGCAGCAGTTGCTGTCGGCATCGACCCTGCCAGCGATTGAAGCTGTCATTAAAGATTAATCACCAGAGAAACCTGAAAATGAAAAAAGTACTGATTGTGTGTGGAAACGGTTTAGGCAGCAGCTTCATTGTGGAAATGAACGTGAAGAAAATTATTAAGGAGCTGGGTAAAGAGGCTGAAGTGGGTCATACCGATTTAACCTCAGCCAAATCCGAGCAGGCCGATATTATCATCAGCGCTAAAGATATCGCTGACCAGCTGTCGAGCCACAGCGCCCAGGTATTTGGCCTGAGCAATTTACTGGATAACGCCAGAATTAAAGAAATTCTCGCCGACAACCTGTAATTGACCCGACGAAATTTACTCACACGGAGTAATTTATGCTGCAATTTATAATTAAGGATGTTCTTGGAACACCCGCTATACTTGTCGGCCTTTTTTCCCTGATTGGTTTATTACTGCAAAAGAAACCGGTATCCGATGTGATTTCCGGTACGCTAAAAACCATCATGGGTTTTGTTATTCTTATCGCCGGGGCCAACTTAATTGCGGCCACCCTGACAATCTTTAGCCAGCTATTCGAGCACTCGTTCAATATTCAGGGCGTAGTGCCGAATACCGATGCGATGGCCGCGCTGGCACAGAAAAACTACGGTACCGAAACCGCGATGATCATGGTGTTCGGTATGCTGGTGAATATTGTGCTGGCGCGCATCACGCCGCTGAAATACATCTTCCTGACCGGGCACCATACGCTGTATATGTCGGCCATGCTGGCGGTGATCCTGTCGGTGGGCGGCGTGCACGGCTTCTGGCTGGTGCTGATCGGCTCGCTGATCCTCGGCACCATGATGGTGGTATGTCCGGCGATTCTGCAGCCGTTCACCCGCAAAATCACCAACTCGGACGATCTGGCGCTGGGCCACTTTGGCTCCACCGGCTACCTGTTGTCAGCGCTGGTTGGCAAAGCGGTGGGCAAAGGCAGCCCGTCAATTGAAGAGCTGAAAGTACCCAAAACGCTCAACTTCCTGCGCGACTCGTCCGTGGCAATTTCGCTGACCATGATGATTCTATTTGTCGCGCTGGTACTGGTCGCCGGTAAAGAGTTTACCGAAAGCCAGGTGAGCGGCGGCCAGAACTTCATCGTCTTTGCCATTATCCAGTCAATCACCTTTGCTGCGGGTGTTTACATCATTCTTGCCGGTGTACGCATGGTGATTGCCGAGATCGTCCCGGCGTTCAAAGGCATCGCCGATAAACTGGTGCCCAACGCAAAACCGGCGCTGGATTGCCCGACGGTCTTCCCGTTCGCGCCGAACGCCGTGATCATCGGCTTCCTGTGCAGCTTCGCCGCCGGGCTGATCAGCATGTTCCTGTGTCCGCTGTTCGGTCTGAGCGTGATTGTGCCGGGTCTGGTGCCGCACTTCTTCTGCGGCGCGACCGCTGGCGTCTACGGCAATATCACCGGCGGACGGCGCGGCGCCATCATCGGTTCCTTTGTCCAGGGGCTGCTGATCTCCTTCCTGCCCGCCATTCTGCTGCCGCTGATGGGTGACCTTGGCTTCGCGTCCACCACCTTTGGTGATGCGGACTTCGGTATCGTCGGCATTGTGCTCGGCCATATTATTTCGTTCTTCCATTGATGTCACAGACAGCGCCTGCGGGCGCTGTTTGCGTAATGAGGAAATCAGCATGAACGCCCGCTTTTCACCGTCCCTGATGTGCATGGATTTGACCCGCTTCCGCGAGCAGATCGAAGCGATGAACGCCAGCGCCTCGTTCTATCATGTCGATATTATGGATGGCAGCTATGTTAAGAATATTACGCTGTCGCCGTTCTTTATTGAGAACCTGCGTAAAATTACCGATGTGCCGATTGATGTGCATTTAATGGTGAACCACCCGGAAGATATTATTCCGATGTGCATTGACGCCGGCGCGGATATTATCAGCTTCCATCCGGAGACGGCGAATAACAAAATTTTCCGTTTGCTGACGCAAATTAAAGAGGCCGGCCGTCGTTGCGGCGTGGTGCTGAATCCGGCGACGCCAGCCGACAGCATTCGTGAATATGCGCATCTGCTGGATAAAGTGACGGTGATGTCCGTCGATCCCGGTTTCGCCGGGCAGAAATTTATTCCGGAAACGCTGAACAAAATTCGCCAGCTGATCGCCATGCGGGAAACGCACGGTTATCACTATCTGACCGAAATCGATGGGTCGTGCAATGCGCGCACCTTTAAGCAGATTGCCGCCTCGGGCGTCGACGTGTTTATTGTCGGTACCTCCGGCCTGTTCAATCTCGATGATGATGTGGCACAGGCGTGGCAGAAGATGGAGCAGATTTTTATGCAGGAAACTGCCGCAGCGTGATGTTCTTTCACGCCCTGCCAGATGCGCATCAACGCGCATCTGGCACATTATGCTGAAGGGTCGCCATTCATGGCGACCTGATATCTGAGTAATTAACGCCCCAGCTCGGTCAGCGACTTATCCAGCGCTCCCACCAGCCAGTCGATATCACCGCTCTGGAACGCCAGCGGCGGACGCAGTTTCAGCACGTTGCCGTACGGCCCGGCCACCGACGTCAGCACATGGTGATCGCGCAGCTTCTCGATCAAGTCCAGCGCCAGCGCTTTGTCCGGCGTCTTACTGCTGCGATCCTGCACCAGCTCAAACCCAATAAACAGCCCGGCACCGCGCACATCACCAATGCAGTCATGGCTGTCCATCAGCTTCTGCAGCTCCGCCAGCAGCTGTGCGCCGACCACGCGGCTATGCTCCTGCAGCCCCTCTTCCTGAATCACCGTCAGCACCGCCTGCGCAGCGGCCATCGCCACCGGATTGCCGCCGAAAGTATTGAAATAAGGGATCTCATCGCTGAACGCGGCCAGCACGTCGCTTTTCGCCAGCAGGCCGGAAACCGGAATACCGTTGCCCATCGGCTTACCGGTGGTGACCACATCCGGCACCACGCCGTGACGGGCAAAGCCCCAGAAGGCATCGCCGGTACGGGCAAAGCCGGGCTGCACTTCATCAGCGATAAAAATGCCGCCGTTAGCATGCACCACATCTACCGCTTGCTGCAGGAATCCGCGCGGATTAGGCAGCACGCCGTCGGAGGAGAAGATCGAGTCGGCGAGGAAACCGGCGAATTTAATGCCGTGCGCTTTCATGTCATCAATCTGCTGCTGAATCTGATCGGCGAACCATGCCCCGAGGTCGGGCGCATCGACGCGATAAGCATCCGGCGGTGGCACCAGACGGGTGGTCGCGGCCAGCGGCTGACCGCTACCCAGCGCCGGTGACGCGCCAGAGGTCAAATCACTGGTACCGTGGTACGCCTCCTGCGAGACAATAATGCCGGTGCCACCGCTCCAGGCGCGCGCCACGCGAATCGCCAAATCGTTGGCTTCTGAGCCGGTACACATATACATGGCGCGATCGATGGCTTCCGGCGTAGTCGCCAGCAACGCTTCGCTGTAGTCAAGAATGCGCTCATGCAGATAACGCGTGTGCGTGTTCAGCATCTTCATCTGCTGATTCACCGCCTCAATGACCGCCGGATGGCAGTGGCCGATACTCGCCACATTGTTATACACATCCAGATATTTATTACCCGCCGCATCCCATAAATACTGCCCTTCGCCGCGCACCAGATGCACCGGCTTGCGATAAAACAGACGATACGATTCGCCCAGCACTTTGCTGCGCTTGTCCGTCAGAGTGCGGGTGGCCGGATCCAGCGCGTCGGCGTGTTCGGCGCGAAAACTGTTGGTATCCATGATGGTGGAACGTGTAACCATGGTAACTCCCGTTGCGAAGGTGAAAGGGGTGTTTGCAGCCTGATCTCTGCGAACATCATGCCTGCTTTAGTGAAAAATGCAACCAAATACACAAATACAACCAAATACACATGACGCCACGATGACACTCAGGTAAGCTTAGGCCCAGCTTCGCTCTGCCACAGGGAAACGTCATGCTGCAGGAAACCCGTTTACATCGCATCCGCGCGCTGCTGAGCACGCAACATCAGCTCAGCACTGAACGCATCATCAAAGAGCTGGGCATTTCGCGGGAAACGGCACGGCGCGATATCATTTCGCTTGAGGCGCAGGGGCTGGCGCGCCGCGTACATGGCGGTCTGGTGGCGCTGGAGAGCCCGCCGGAGCCACCGCTGCAGGTGCGCCGTAACGCACAGGCCAGAGAGAAACGCGCGATTGCCGCCGCGGCGGTACAACATCTGCAACCCGGCCAGACGCTGTTCCTCGATGCCGGCACCACCACCACGCTGCTGGCTGAAGAGCTGCGCACCATGTCCGGCCTGACCATCATCACTAACAGTCTGCAGGCGGCACTGGCGCTTAGCGCGGCCGAAGAGCATGAAACCCTGAATAACCAGGTGCTGCTGCTGGGCGGCATGATGATGGCCGGCGCGCAGCAGACGCGGGGAGAAATGACGGTGGGGGAAATTTATCGATATCGCGCCGACGTGGCGCTGCTGTCACCGGTCGGCATCGATGCCCGAAACGGCGCCAGCAGCTTCCATCCGCATGAAGCCGCCATCGCGCACGCCATGGTACAGCAGGCCAGCCGCACCCTGCTGCTGGCGGATCACAGTAAACTCGGCGTGATCAGCCGTACCCAGTACGCCCCTGTCGGCGATATCGATCTGTTGATTTGCGACGGCGGCGCGGCAAAGCCCGGTGCGCTCAGCGCTCTGCAGCAGGCGTTAGCGGTGCAGGTGGTGTAAGGAACTGCCCGATGCACGGTCACCGTACTGACGGCACGGTGACCTCATCGATTATGGCTGAACCAGCGTGTGGATTTTTTGGCTTATTTTCTCAACCAGCCGTCCGTCATTTTTAAAAACAAACTCATCGGAAAATATCTGATGGCCGTTACTGTAGCCAGGCGACCACAGCTGATTATTTTTCAGTGAGTCCTGATAGATGCCAACCAGGGCTTTGTTATAAGCCGCCGAGATATGCACCACGGCGGTATCGGGAGTAATCACGCAATCACTTTTCTTAACCGCAGCGAAAGCGTGATACAGCGAGGGAACGCGGTATAACTTCGCGGGGTGCAGCGACGCCTGTTCCAGCGCGCCTTTGTGATCGAGCACCACGATATTGGTGGCCGCATTGTGCCTGACAATCGCCCCGATTAGCTCTTTCAGCTGCTGCTCAGAGAGGTCACGATCGGCATGACTGGCATAAATATTGATTAAAATATTGTGCTCATCAGCGGAAAACATGCCGGACTGGTGAATTTCGGCATCAATTCGCTCAGGGTAAAATATTTCATAATTCAGTCCATCAACCGTCTCAACCTGAAGATAGTCAAGAACCGCACGATAGATATTTTTAACGTGGTTATTAAGGTGATCGAACTGAATGTTGATATCGTAAGGTTTAAGCCAGCCAGGCTTGTTGAAACCCAGCGTCATTTTAGGATTGATATCGGCAATCATTTTGGGCATATACAGCGCGGTTTGCCAGATAGCCGTATCGATCAATAAATCGTAAGCATTGTCTCTCAGGAGGGTAACGACCTCACTCCCGATGGCGGTGTCATATTTATCGCGCTGATGACAATCGCAGAAACTGTCCGAGAGATAGATGTTGTGAATATACGGGTTATGTCGGAAAAGGCTCTCATTCTCCTTTACCGCCAGAATATCTACACGATACCCGGCTTCAAACAGCGCTCTGAGAAAACACGTAGAAACAATGGCATCGCCGATTTTACCTTCATTGCGAACCAGCAGAATGGATTTGATATCCTGTTTATTCTGTTTGTGGCATGAAGACTTTTTCCATTTCCTTGCTGCAAAATAAAGATCAAGAGAATATTTAATCTCTTTCTTTAAATAATTACGCCTGCGATTCAGCTGCCGCAGCTTTTTAATTAAAGCCATAATGGATATATTATTATTGATTGAGACGTTAATGATAGCGCATCAACTTCTTCATTCCTATCAAAAAGAATGTCACATTAAAAACTATTGCATGCATATTATTTAGCAGGCTAACCAGAAAAGCGCGGCGTAATAAAAGATTGCCTGACACCTCCCGGTACGCCGCATGCCGCGAACGATGAAATTCCCGGCATGTATCGCACATCAACCGTTAATCAGACGCTGCGGATGGCTGTACACCGTGGCGCGTCCCGGTTTAGAAAAACCGACCAGCGTCAGGTTACAGCGCTCGGCCACCTCAACGGCCAGCTGGGTGGCGGCCGAGACGGCAAACAGAATCTCTACGCCGCACATGGCAGATTTTTGCACCATCTCATAGCTGGCGCGGCTGGAAACCAGCACCGCGCCCTGCTGCCAGTGCTGCTGGCTGCGCTGGCCCAGCAGCTTATCCAGCGCCACGTGGCGCCCCACGTCTTCGCAGCCGCCCTGCAGTTCGCCCTGCGGCGACATCCACGCGGCGGCGTGCGTACAACCGGTCAGATTGCCGATGGGCTGGAAATCGCGCAGCTGTGCCAGCCCGTTATCGAGGCAGGCCAGATCGAAGGTCTGCGTAAACGGCAGCGGCTGCACCGGCTTGCCGATTTGATCCAGCTGCTCCACCCCGCACACGCCGCAACCGGTGCGGCCCGCCATGGCGCGACGCTGCGCCTTCAGCGCCATAAAACGCCGGCTGGAGAGTTCGATCTGCACTTCGAACCCATTGCAGCCCGGCACCACATCCATGCCATAGATCTCGCCGGGTTGCTCAATAATGCCTTCGGAAAGCGAAAAACCGAGCGCAAAAGCCTGCAGATTATCCGGCGTCGCCATCATCACCACGTGTGAAATACCGTTGTAGACCAGCGCCACCGGCACTTCCTGCGCCAGCCAGTCGCTTTCCGCTTCAGTAATCGCGTGGCGCTGCCATACGGTGGTCTGGCTCAGTCCTGCGATCTCATTCACATTCTGGTTACTTTTTTGCTGTTTCGCTTTCACTTCTCTCGTCTCGCATAACAACCACATTAAAGTAGTGGTAATATCAGGTCGCTTTTGACGCAATCCTGCGTGGAGCCATTCTGAACCCCGGCTCCATCCAGCGCAAAAAAATTATTACAGCAATGTCGACTCAAGGATTACCCATGAACGTCAGCCGAAGAAAATTCTTCAAGATCTGCGCTGGCGGTATGGCAGGAACCACGGCAGCACTGCTCGGCTTTACGCCGGAAGCCGCGCTGGCGGAAACACGGCAGTATAAGTTGCTGCGTGCCCGCGAAACCCGTAATACCTGCACTTACTGCTCAGTCGGCTGTGGCCTGTTAATGTACAGCCTCGGCGATGGCGCGAAAAACGCCAAAGAGACCATTTTCCACATCGAAGGGGATCCGGACCATCCGGTGAGCCGCGGCGCGCTCTGTCCGAAAGGCGCGGGCCTGCTTGATTTTGTCCACAGCGACAGCCGTCTGAAATATCCGGAATACCGTGCGCCAGGCTCCGACAAATGGCAGCGCATCAGCTGGGATGACGCCTTTACGCGCATCGCGCAGCTGATGAAAGCCGATCGCGACGCCAACTTTATCGCGCAGAACGCCGCCGGCGTGACGGTAAACCGCTGGCTCTCTACCGGCATGCTGTGCGCTTCGGCCTCCAGCAACGAAACCGGCTACTTAACGCAAAAATTTACCCGATCGCTCGGTATGCTGGCGGTCGACAACCAGGCACGCGTCTGACACGGACCAACGGTAGCAAGTCTTGCTCCAACATTTGGTCGCGGTGCGATGACCAACCACTGGGTCGACATCCGTAATGCCAATCTGGTTGTGGTGATGGGCGGAAACGCTGCTGAGGCGCATCCGGTCGGTTTCCGCTGGGCGATGGAAGCCAAAATTCACAACAAAGCCAAACTGATTGTTATCGATCCGCGCTTCACCCGCACGGCATCGGTGGCAGACTTTTACACGCCTATCCGCCCCGGCACCGACATTGCCTTCCTGTCGGGTGTGCTGCTGTGGCTGCTGCAGAATGACAAAATTCAGCATGAATATGTGCAGGCGTATACCAATGCCAGCCTGATTGTGCGGGAGGATTACCATTTCGACGATGGCCTGTTCAGCGGCTACGACGAAGCCAATCGCAAATATGACAAAACCAGCTGGAACTACGAGCTGGGCGACGACGGCTTTGCCAAACGCGATGACAGCCTGAGCCATCCGCGCTGCGTCTGGAATCTGCTGAAGCAGCACGTCAGCCGTTATACGCCGGAAATGGTCGAGCGCATCTGCGGCACGCCAAAGGCGGATTTCCTGCACGTCTGTGAGCTGATTGGCGAAACCAGCGCACGCGACCGCACCACCTCGTTCCTGTATGCGCTGGGCTGGACACAGCATTCGGTCGGGGCGCAAAACATTCGCACCATGGCGATGATTCAGCTGCTGCTGGGCAATATGGGGATGGCCGGCGGTGGCGTCAATGCGCTGCGCGGACACTCCAATATTCAGGGTCTGACCGATCTCGGCCTGCTGTCGCAAAGCCTGCCGGGCTATATGACGCTGCCGTCGGAAAAACAGACCGATCTCACCAGCTATCTGGCGGCGAACACGCCGAAGCCGACGCTGCCGGGCCAGGTGAATTACTGGGGCAACTACCCGAAATTCTTCGTCAGCATGATGAAAGCCTTCTTTGGCGATAAAGCGCAGGCGGAGAACAGCTGGGGCTTTGACTGGCTGCCGAAGTGGGACAAAGGCTACGACGTGCTGCAGTACTTCGAGATGATGTCGCAGGGCAAGGTTAACGGCTATCTGTGCCAGGGCTTTAACCCGGTGGCGTCGTTCCCGAACAAGCGCAAAGTGATCGATTCGCTGTCGAAGCTGAAGTTCCTCGTCACCATCGACCCGCTCAACACCGAAACCTCGACCTTCTGGCAAAACCACGGCGAGTTTAACGATGTCGATCCGGCGCAGATTCAGACCGAAGTGTTCCGTCTGCCGTCAACCTGCTTTGCCGAGGAGAACGGCTCAATCGTTAACTCCGGCCGCTGGCTGCAGTGGCACTGGAAAGGTCAGGATGCGCCGGGCGAAGCGCTCAACGACGGTGAAATTCTTTCCGGTATCTATCTGCGTCTGCGTGAGATGTATGCGCGCGAAGGCGGTGCACAGCCAGAGCCGGTGCTGAACATGACCTGGAACTACCTGACGCCCGACAATCCGGCCTCGGAAGAGGTGGCGATGGAGAGCAACGGCAAGGCGCTGGCGGACATCTACGATGACAAAGGCACGCTACTGGTGAAAAAAGGCCAGCAGCTCAGCACCTTTGCCCATCTGAAAGATGACGGCAGCACCAGCAGCGGCTGCTGGATTTTCGCCGGTAGCTGGACACCGGACGGTAACCAGATGGCGCGTCGCGATAACACCGATCCGAGCGGGCTGGGCAATACGCTGAACTGGAGCTGGGCGTGGCCGCTGAACCGCCGCATCCTGTATAACCGCGCCTCCGCCGACCCACAGGGCAACCCGTGGGATCCGAAACGCCAGATCCTCAAATGGGATGGCAGCAAGTGGGGCGGTATGGATATTCCGGACTACAGCACGGCCGCGCCGGGCAGTAACGTCGGGCCGTTTATCATGCAGCCGGAAGGCATGGGTCGCCTGTTCGCCATCGACAAAATGGCAGAAGGACCGTTCCCGGAGCACTACGAGCCGTTTGAAACGCCGCTCGGCACCAACCCGCTGCATCCTGACGTGGTCTCCAACCCGGCCGCGCGCGTGTTCAAAGACGATCTGGCGGCGATGGGCAAAGCGGAGCAGTTCCCGTATGTCGGCACCACGTATCGTCTGACCGAGCATTTCCATTACTGGACCAAACACGCGTTGCTTAACGCCATCGCGCAGCCGGAACAGTTTGTGGAGATTGGCGAGAAGCTGGCGAACAAGCTCGGCATCGCTCAGGGCGACACGGTGAAGGTGAGCTCCAACCGCGGCTATATCAAAGCCAAAGCGGTGGTCACCAAGCGCCTGCGTCCGCTCAACGTCGATGGCAAAACTGTCGATACCATTGGCATCCCGATTCACTGGGGCTATCAGGGCGTGGCGAAAAAAGGCTTTATCGCCAATACCCTGACGCCGTTTGTCGGTGACGCCAACACGCAAACGCCGGAGTTTAAGGCGTTCCTGGTTAACGTCGAGAAGGTGTAACGGAGAACGAAGATGGCTTATCAATCGCAAGACATTATCCGCCGCTCCGCCACCAATGGTTTCACGCCTGCCCCGCAGGCGCGTGACCATCAGCAGGAAGTGGCGAAACTGATCGACGTCACCACCTGCATCGGCTGTAAGGCGTGTCAGGTCGCGTGTTCAGAGTGGAACGACATCCGTGACGAGGTCGGTCATAACGTCGGGGTGTATGACAACCCGGCGGATTTGACCGCCAAATCCTGGACGGTGATGCGTTTCTCGGAAGTCGAGGAGAACGGCAAGCTGGAGTGGCTGATCCGCAAGGATGGCTGTATGCACTGCGCCGACCCCGGCTGCCTGAAAGCCTGTCCGTCGGAAGGCGCGATTATTCAGTACGCGAACGGGATCGTCGATTTTCAATCGGAACAGTGCATTGGCTGCGGCTACTGCATCGCCGGCTGTCCGTTTGACGTGCCGCGGCTGAATAAAGACGACAACCGCGTGTATAAATGCACGCTGTGCGTCGATCGCGTTAACGTCGGTCAGGAACCGGCGTGCGTGAAAACCTGTCCGACCGGGGCGATTCACTTCGGCAGCAAAAGCGATATGCAGCAGCTGGCTGCCGATCGCGTCGCCGAGCTAAACACGCGCGGCTATGCCAACGCCGGGCTGTACGATCCGGCTGGCGTCGGCGGCACGCACGTCATGTACGTGCTGCACCACGCCGACAAACCGCAGCTGTATCACGGCCTGCCGGCCAACCCGAGCATCAGCCCGGCGGTCACCTTCTGGAAAGGCGTCTGGAAACCGCTGGCTGCTATCGGCTTTGCCGCCACCTTCGCCGCCGCGGTGTTCCACTACGTTGGTGTCGGTCCGAACCGGGTGGAAGAGGACGACGACGAAAACCTGCATGAAAAAGAGGAGCGCGAATGATGAAAAAGCGCGATCGTCTGGTGCGCTACAGCGCGCCGGAACGCATCAATCACTGGATTGTCGCGTTCTGTTTTGTGTTTGCCGCGCTCAGCGGACTGGGTTTCTTTTTCCCGTCGTTTAACTGGCTGATGCACGTGCTCGGTACGCCACAGCTGGCGCGTATTCTGCACCCGTTCGTCGGCGTGGTGATGTTTGCAGCCTTTATTATCATGTTCTTACGCTACTGGAAGCACAATCTTATCCAGCGCGACGATCTGGTATGGGCGAAAAATATCCGCAAAATCGTGCGTAATGAAGAGGTGGGCGATACCGGGAAATACAACTTCGGGCAGAAGTGTGTGTTCTGGGCTGCTATCATCAGCTTAGTCTTGCTGCTGGCGAGCGGAATTGTCATCTGGCGCCCCTGGTTCGCCGGGTACTTCACCATTCCGCTGATTCGCGCCGCGCTGGTGGTGCATTCGGTCTCGGCTGTGGCACTGATCATGACGATTATGGTGCATATTTATGCCGCCCTGTGGGTGAAAGGCACCATTACCGCCATGGTTGAGGGCTGGGTACCGGCCGCGTGGGCGAAGAAACATCACCCACGCTGGTATCGCGAGCAGCGCCAACGCCAAACACAACAGGAAAAACGTCCCTGATGAGTATTCGCATCATCCCGCAGGAGCAGCTGGAGAAGAGCGAAAAGAACACGGCGGAGCAAGTTCCGCCGTTACTTTTCCCCCGGCTGAAAAATCTCTACAGCCGCCGTGCGGCGCGGTTGCGTGATCTGGCGGCGAAAAATCCGCTGGGCGACTACCTGCGTTTTGCCGCGGTGATCGCGCAGGCCCAGGAAATCGTGCTGTATGACCATCCGCTGCAGATCGATCTGCATCAGCGGCTGGCCGAGAGCGCGCAGCAGGGCAAACCGCCGCTGGATATTCACACTTACCCGCGCGATGTGCACTGGCAGCGGCTGCTGCATTCGCTGATCGCCGAGCTGAAGCCAGAGATGAGCGGCCAGGCGCTGGCGGTGCTGGAGAATCTGGAGAAGGCCTCGTCCACCGAGCTGGAAACCCTTGCCAGCGCGCTGCTGGAGGGCGAATTCGCCCAGGTCAGCAGTGATAAAGCCCCGTTCATCTGGGCGGCGCTGTCAATTTACTGGGCGCAGATGGCAGCGATGATCCCCGGCAAAGCGCGGGCCGAATATGGCGAGCACCGTCAGTTCTGCCCGGTGTGCGCCAGCGTGCCGGTCGCCAGCGTGGTGCACATGGACGTTGGCCAGCAGGGTCTGCGCTATCTGCACTGTAATCTGTGCGAAAGCGAGTGGTACGTGGTGCGCAGCAAGTGCTCGAACTGCGAGCAAACGCGCGATCTGCATTACTGGTCGCTGGACAGCGAGCAGGCCGCCGTGAAAGCCGAAAGCTGCGGCGACTGCGGTACCTATCTGAAGATGCTATACCAGGAGAAAGATCCGGCGCTGGAACCGGTGGCCGACGATCTCGCCTCGCTGGTGCTGGATGCCCGCATGGAGCAGGAAGGATTCGCGCGCAGCAGCCTGAATCCGTTTATGTTTCCCGGGGATTGATGTGCAGTAAATTTACTCATTCTGCGATTTGTAGCGGCGCGATTTATCGCGCGGTTTTGCACCATCAAACCCTGCGCGATAAATCGCGCCGCTACAATGTGGAGCCTGGCATTTATCGCAACGGAGACACCTGATGAAACTGATTGGCAGCTATACCAGCCCGTTTGTGCGCAAAATCTCAGTGATCCTGCTGGAAAAGGGCCTGGTGTTTGAATTCGTCAACCACTCTCCGTGGGAGCCTGACAGCCACGTCCCGCAGTACAATCCGCTGGGTAAAGTGCCGGCCTTCATTGATGACCAGCAGCTGACCTGGTTTGACTCCTCAATTATTGCTCAGGTGATTGAGCTGCGTGGCGATGCGCCTGCCCTGCTGCCCGACGACGCGCTGCGCGCCCTGCAGATCCGCCAGCTGGAGAAGCTGGCCGACGGCATCAATGATGCGGCGGTGATGATCGTGCGCGAACAGATGCGTCCCGGCGATCGGCAATCGGAAGAGGTGCTGCTGCGTAATCGCGAGAAAATCGCGCGCGGCCTCGACGCGCTGGAAACCGCCGCCGCACAGGGCGAGTTGCTCAACAGCGGCACGCTCAACCTCGCCGATATCGCTACCGGCTGCACCCTGGGCTATCTCAATTTTCGCCGCGTGCTGCCCAACTGGTGCGTCAATCGCCCGGCGCTGGTTAAACTGGCAGAAACGCTGTTCGAGCGGGAAAGCTTTGCCCGTACGGTTCCGCCCACCCACTAAGTGATGTGATGAAAGCCCTCTACAGTCAGCTCCCTGCCATCGACAGCCTGCTGCGCGCTCCGGCGCTGCAGCCGCTGCTGGCACAATCCGGTACCGCCTTTATCACGCGCCAGCTGCGCGGCATGCAGCAGGAGGCGCGCGACCACATTCAGCAACATCAATCGTTACCGCACTGGCACGCCAGCTGGCCGGATGAAGCGCTGCGCCGCGCACAGCAGCAGCAGCAAAGCGCGCTGCGCCCGGTGTTTAACCTGACCGGCACCGTGCTGCACACCAATCTGGGGCGCGCGCAGCTCAGCGATCGCGCCATCGCGGCGGTCAGCGCCTGTCTGCGCCAGCCGGTAACGCTGGAGTATGCGCTGGACGACGCGGCGCGCGGTCATCGCGATCGCGCAGTCAGCGCACTGCTGTGCGAGCTAACCGGCGCCGAAGCTGCCTGTATCGTCAATAACAATGCCGCTGCGGTACTGCTGATGCTGGCCAGCCTGGCAGCGGGTCGCGACGTGATTATGTCGCGCGGCGAACTGGTGGAGATCGGCGGCGCATTCCGTATCCCTGACGTGATGCGCCAGGCGGGCTGCCGATTGGTGGAGGTTGGCACCACCAATCGCACCCATCTGAAGGATTATCGCGGCGCCATCGCCGGGGATAGCGGCCTGCTGATGAAGGTACACACCAGTAATTACCAGATTCAGGGCTTTACCCATGCCGTGTCTGAAGCCGAGCTGGTGCAGTTAGGCGACGCGCACGGCCTGCCGGTGATCAGCGATCTCGGCAGCGGTTCGCTGGTGGATATGACGGCGTACGGGTTGCCGCCTGAACCGATGCCGCAGCAGCTGATTGCGGCCGGCGTGAGCCTGGTGAGTTTCTCCGGTGACAAACTGCTGGGTGGCCCGCAGGCCGGGATTATCGTCGGCAAAAAAGCGCTGATTGACCAGCTGCAACAGCATCCGCTGAAGCGCGCACTGCGCGTCGATAAAATGACGCTGGCGGCGCTGGAAGCGACGCTGCAGCTCTACCGTCAGCCGGAAACCCTGCACGAGGCGCTGCCAACACTGCGCCTGCTGACGCGCAGCGCGCACGATATTCTGCAACAGGCTGAACGTCTGATGCCGGCGCTGGAGCACGCCTTCAGCGCCGATTTTTTGCTGGCGATCGCTGCCTGTTCCTCGCAAATTGGCAGCGGTTCGCTGCCAGTCGAACGTCTGCCCAGCTTTGCTATCACCTTCACGCCACGCGACGGTCACGGCAGCCAGCTCAACGCCCTGGCGCAGCGCTGGCGCCAGCTGGCACGCCCGGTGATCGGCCGCCTGCAGGAGGGCAAACTGTGGCTGGATTTGCGCTGCCTTGATGACGAAGCCGCCCTGATACGGACTTTAGTACCATGATTATTGCCACGGCCGGACATGTCGATCACGGTAAAACTGCGCTGTTGCAGGCCCTGACCGGGATTGATGCCGATCGCCTGCCGGAAGAGAAACGGCGCGGCATGACCATCGATCTCGGTTATGCCTACTGGCCGCAGCCCGATGGCCGCACGCTGGGCTTCATTGATGTGCCTGGCCATGAAAAATTTCTCGCCAACATGCTGGCCGGCATCGGCGGCATCCATCATGCGCTGCTGGTGGTGGCCTGTGACGATGGCGTGATGCCGCAGACGCGTGAGCATTTACAGCTGCTGAGCCTCGCCGGACAGCCGCCGCTGAGCGTGGCGCTGACCAAAGCCGACCGCGTTGACGCCGCACGCATCGCGGAGGTGCAGCAGCAGGTCGCGCAGCTCACGCAGCAGCTCGGCTGGCCAGCGGCAGCGCAGTTTGTTACCAGCAGCCATACGCTGCAGGGCATTGAAACGCTGCGCCAGCACCTCTGCAGCCTGAACGCACCGGCGTTTGAGCCTGGCCGCCGTTTCCGGCTCGCCATCGACCGCGCTTTCACGCTGAAAGGCACCGGGCTGGTGGTCACCGGCACCGCGCTGAGCGGTGAAGTCAGGGTGGGCGACACGCTGTGGCTCAGCAGCCTGAACCTGCCGCTGCGCGTGCGGGCGCTGCATGCGCAGAACCAGCCGGTGACGCGCGCGCAGGCGGGCGAGCGCATCGCGCTGAATATCGTCGGTGACGTGGAGAAAGCACAGATTACGCGCGGCGACTGGCTGCTGGCGCAGCCGCGTCCCGCCGGCACGCAGCGGCTGATCGTCGCACTGCGCCTGCTGCAGCCGCTGAAAACGGCCTCGCAGCCGGTGCATCTGCATCACGCGGCCAGCCACGTCACCGGCCGCTTAACGCAGCTCACGGACGATGTGGCTGAACTGGTGCTCAGCCAGCCGCTGTGGCTGGCGGAAAACGATCGGATAATTATCCGCGACAGCAATGCGCAGCACACGCTGGGCGGCGGATGCGTACTGCTGTGCGACAGCAAAAAGCGCGGTAAACGCCAGCCGGACTATCTGCAGTGGCTACAGCAGCTGGCCGCGGCGCGCGATGACAGCGCCAGCCTGCAGGCGCATCTGGCGTATCAACCGGCCGCGTATGACGAGCTCGGCTGGGCGCGCCAGCTCACTGCGCCGGCGCTGGACGCGCTGCTGCTGCCGCTGAATCCGGTACGGCTGGGTACCAGCCTGATGAGCGACACAATGGCCAGCGCCTGGCAGCAGCGTTTACGGGAAGCGCTGAGCGCCTTCCACCAGCAGCACCCTGAGCTGCCGGGCATCGGCCACGATCGCCTGCGCCGTGTGGCGCTGCCGCATGCGCCGGCACCGCTGGTGCCGGGATTAATCGATCAGATGCTGGCACAAGGCGAGCTGCGGCAGAAACAGGGCTGGCTGCACCTGCCCGACTTCGCGCCGCGCTTTAATCCGCAGGAAGCCACGCTGTGGCAGCAGGTCGAGCCGCTGTTCAGCGACCAGCCGCTGTGGGTGCGCGATATTGCCGATGCGCTGCAGCAGGATGAAGAGCAGATTCGCGGTTTATTACTCACCGCGGCGCGTCTCGGCCATATCACAGCGATCGTGCGCGATCGCTACTACCGCAGCGCGCAGATCCAGATCTTCGCCGATCTGATTCGTCAGCGTGCGGCCGCCGGAGGCAGCACCAGCGCCGCTGACTTCCGCAACCAGCTGGGTACCGGCCGCAAAGTCGCGGTGCAGATTCTGGAATTCTTTGACCGCAGCGGCTTTACCCGCCGTCGCGGTAACGATCACCTGCTTCGCGACGCGCGCCTGTTCACCCCTTCTGCCGCCTGAAACAAAAAAAGGGACGATTGCTCGTCCCTTCGGTTCACTTCTGCCCATCGCTTACTGCAGCAGCGAAATGTCCGCCACCTGCAGGAACAGTTCGCGCAGTTGCGCCAGCAGCGTCAGGCGATTGATACGCACCGCTTCGTCATCGGCATTCACCATGACGTTGTCGAAGAAGTTATCCACCGCTTCGCGCAGCTGCGCCAGCTCCACCAGAGCATCCTGATAGCGGCCTTCCGCAAAGTACGGCTGCAGCTTGTCGCCCAGCGCGGTGACAAAGGTCGCCAGCTGAATTTCAGCGTTCTCTTTCAGCAGGGACGCCTGCACGCTGTCGTTCAGGGTTTCGGTGGCTTTCGCCAGGATATTCGACACGCGCTTGTTAGCCGCCGCCAGTGCCGAGGCCGCTTCCAGCGTACGGAAGTGCGAAACCGCCTTCATACGTGCATTGAAATCGGCCGGACGGGTTGGACGACGCGCCAGCACCGCCTGAATGGTGTCAACGCTGTGGCCCTCTTCCTGATACCAGGCGCGGAAACGACCCAGCATGAAGTCGATGACATCATCAACCACGTTGGCGTTGCTCAGCTTGCTGCCGTACAGGCGCACCGCTTCTTCCGTCAGGGTTTGCAGATCGAGCGGCAGGTTCTTCTCAACGATGATACGCAGCACGCCCAGCGCGGCACGACGCAGCGCAAACGGGTCTTTATCGCCTTTCGGATGCTGTCCGATGCCGAAGATACCGGCCAGGGTATCCATTTTATCGGCAATCGCCACGGCGCAGGCCACCGGACTGGACGGCAGATCGTCACCGGCGAAACGCGGCTGGTACTGCTCGTTAAGTGCGACCGCCACATCTTCCGCTTCACCATCGTGGCGCGCGTAGTGCATGCCCATCACACCCTGGGTGTCGGTGAACTCGAACACCATATTGGTCATCAGGTCGCACTTCGACAGCAGGCCAGCGCGCGTGGCGTGATTGACATCAGCGCCAATCTGCGCGGCAATCCAGCCGGCCAGCGCCTGAATACGGTCGGTTTTGTCACGCAGCGTACCCAGCTCTTTCTGGAACAGCACGGTTTCCAGACGCGGCAGGTTATCTTCCAGACGCTTTTTGCGGTCGGTGTTGAAGAAGAACTCGGCATCGGCCAGACGCGGACGCACCACTTTTTCATTACCGGCAATGATCTGCTGCGGATCGCGCGATTCAATGTTGGTGACGAAGATGAAGTTGGGCAGCAGCTGGCCGTCTTCGGCGTACACCGGGAAGTATTTCTGATCCCCTTTCATGGTGTACACCAGCGCTTCAGCCGGTACCGCGAGGAACTTCTCTTCAAACTTCGCCGTCAGCACCACCGGCCACTCCACCAGCGAAGCCACCTCTTCCAGCAGGCTGTCGCTCAGGTCGGCTTTACCGCCCAGCTGCTGCGCGGCGGCTTCGGCATCGGCTTTGATTTTGGCTTTACGCGTGGCGTAATCGGCGATCACTTTACCGCGCTCCTGCAGCAGCTGCGGATATTGATCGGCATTGTCCAGCGTCAACTCCGGCTCGCCCATGAAGCGGTGGCCGCGAATAACGCGATCGGACTGAATACCGAGGATGGTGGCCGGAATCAGCTCATCACCCAGCAGCAGCGTCACGGTGTGCACCGGACGCACGAACTGCACGTCGCTGGCGCCCCAGCGCATCAGTTTTGGAATCGGCAGCTTGCTTAGCGCGGTCGCGACCATCGCCGGCAGCAGCGCCTGCGCGCTTTCGCCTTTTACTGCAGCACGATGCACCAGCCACTCGCCTTTGTCAGTGCTGAGACGCTCAGCCTGCTCTACGGTGATGCCGTTGCCACGTGCCCAGCCTTCTGCCGCTTTAGTCGGCTTGCCTTCGGCATCAAACGCCGCAGCGACAGCCGGGCCACGCTTTTCTACTTCGCGATCGGGCTGCGCGGCCGCCAGCTGTGCCACTTTCAGCGCCAGACGACGCGGTGCCGCAAACCAGCTGACGTCGCCATGCGCCAGACCGGCGCTGTCGAGCTCAGCGGTAAAGTGCGCAGCAAAGGCTTCTGCCAGGCTGCGCAGGGCTTTCGGAGGCAACTCTTCGGTGCCAATTTCCACCAGGAAAGTTTTATCGGTCATGGCTGCCTCTTACTTATTACGGTTGCACATAGGGAAGCCGAGCGCCTCGCGGGAGGCATAATAGGCTTCCGCCACGGCTTTCGTCAGGGTGCGGATACGCAGGATATAGCGCTGGCGCTCGGTCACTGAGATCGCCTTGCGCGCATCAAGCAGGTTGAAGCTGTGCGCGGCTTTGAGAATGCGCTCATAGGCCGGCAGCGGCAGCGGTTTTTCCAGCGCCAGCAGCTGCTGTGCCTCTTTTTCATACTGCTCGAAGCAGCTGAACAGGAAATCGACGTCGGCGTACTCAAAGTTGTAGGTCGACTGCTCCACTTCGTTCTGGTGGAACACGTCACCGTAGGTGGTTTTGCCGAACGCGCCGTCGCTCCAGGTAAGATCGTACACGCTGTCCACGCCCTGGATGTACATCGCCAGGCGCTCCAGACCGTAGGTGATCTCGCCGGTCACCGGCTTACACTCCAGGCCGCCGACCTGCTGGAAGTAGGTGAACTGCGTGACTTCCATGCCGTTCAGCCACACTTCCCAGCCGAGTCCCCAGGCACCCAGCGTTGGGTTTTCCCAGTTATCTTCGACGAAGCGAATGTCATGCACGCCAGGGTCGATACCGAGCTCTTTCAGCGATCCGAGGTACAGCTCCTGAAGGTTGTCCGGGTTCGGCTTAATCACCACCTGGAACTGGTAGTAGTGCTGTAAACGGTTCGGGTTTTCACCGTAGCGGCCATCGGTGGGACGGCGCGATGGCTGCACGTAGGCGCTCGCCATCGGCTCTGGCCCGAGAGCACGCAGGCAAGTCATAGGGTGAGAAGTGCCAGCGCCCACTTCCATGTCCAGCGGCTGGACGATGGTGCAGCCCTGACGCGCCCAGTAATCCTGCAAGGTCAGGATCAGGCCCTGAAAGGTCTTGGTATCAAACTTTTGCATGTTGAATTCGCACGCGATACGGGTGGATTTAAAAAGAGTGCGACAGTATACCCTTTGACCGCGCATTGTGCAGCCGGAAATCCTGGCGCAGGCGGCTGCGGTTGTGCGGCGGTTAACAGAGAGCTCCGAAATCCAGGCTGCGGGGGTTGTTGGCCCGCTGTGCACTGGCTACCCTTCTTCGCACGGAGTACGCACGAGGAAGCCATGTCGCAAAAAATCTGCTGGATTGATAACTTACGCGCGGTCGCCTGTCTGATGGTGATCGTCATTCACACCACCACCTGGTACATCACCGGACCGATGGCAGTCACCGGACCCAGCTGGGACGTCGCCAATCTGCTTAACTCGGCTTCGCGCGTCTGCGTGCCGCTGTTCTTCATGATTTCCGGTTATCTGTTCTTTGGCGAACGCAGCGCGCAGGGCCGCCATCTGCTGCGCATTGTGCTGTGCCTGCTGTTCTACAGCGCCGTCGCGCTAGCCTACATCACCTGGCTGACGCCGATCAGCGAAGGCCGTTCGCTGCTGAAGCTGTTGCAGAAGCCGGTGTTCTACCATCTGTGGTTCTTCTTCGCCATTATCGGCATCTACCTGCTGTCTCCGCTGATTCAGGTGAAAAACGTGCCGCCGCGCTATGTGGCGCTGCTGGTGCTGGTCCTCGCGGTGATCGCCAATCCGAACACCGTCAGCCAGTCGCTGGGGCCGTTCCACTGGCTGCCGGTCAATCTGTATGTCAGCGGCGACTCGATTTACTACCTGCTATACGCGCTGCTTGGACGGGCGATTGGCGTGATGGATACCGACAGGCGCGGCATCAGCTGGCTGGCCGGGCTGAGTTTTATCGCCTGCGTCATCGGTATCGCGCTTGGCACCAGACAGATGCTGAAGATTAACGGCGCGTTTAATGACACCTGGTATCTTTACTGTGGCCCTCTGGTGTTTATCGCGGCGATAAGCCTGCTGGTGCTGTTTAAAAATGTGCTGAACCACCGGCCGCTGCCGCTGCTGGCAACCATTTCACGCTATTCGCTGCCGATTTATGGTTTCCATGCGCTATTCATTCACTATCTGCGCACCCATCATTACGACGATATGTCGCGGCCGTGGCTGGATCTGCCGTGGGTCTTTGGCGTAACCCTGCTGGGCAGCCTGCTGCTGGCGATGTTGCTGAAACGCGTGGACAAGCATCATCTGGTGAGCTGATCGTCCCAGCGCTGCCGGGCGCGACGCAGCTGGCGTGCCGAGGAGAAGCCGGCGGCCAGCGCCGCTTTCTCCGCCGCTTCCCCCTGCTGCTGGCGCTGGCGCGCAATCACCAGCCGCAGCTGCTCGTGGTATTCCCGCACGCTGATACCCAAATGCTGGCGAAACAGGCGCGTCAGATGGCGCTCGCTGACGTGGGCGCGTTCGGCCAGCGCGCTCAGCGACCAGTCATGTTCCGGATGTGCAATCATCGCGTCCTGCGCGCGATGAATCGCCGGATGCAGATGATTACGATAACGCAGCCACGGCGAGAGTTGCGGATCGTCACCCGAGCGGCGGAACCACACCACCATCTCCCGCGCCACCGTTAGCGCCTGCCGCGCGCCGCACAGACGGTTGATCAGGTGCAGCGCCAGATCGATACCCGCAGTAATTCCCGCGCTGGTCCAGATGCCGGCATCTTCCACAAACACGCGGTTGTCTTTCACCAGCGCAGCCGGCGCGGCAGCTTTCAGGCGCGGCAACACATCATGGTGCGTGGTGCACTGTACGCCATCCAGCAGACCAGCCTGCGCGGAGAGCAGCGCGCCGGAGCAAATACACACGAGGGTAATGCGCCGCGTATGAATCGCGCCGTGTTGCTGGCGCAGCCAGTCACGCGCCTGCCCGGCTGCCCCGGTATCGAACCAGATGCGGGAATCGAACACGCCGGGCACAATCAGCAGACTGTTATCGGGTAGCGTGGCGGGCAGCGGTGCAATATCAGCAATGGTCATGCCGGTCGAGCAGGTGACGCTCGCCTGTGGGCCGATGTAGTGCAGCGCAAAATGTCCGCCCGCCAGCTGCAGCGTCTCTGCCGGCCCGGTGAGGTCGAGCGCCATGACGCCCGGCAGGACAAGAAAATAGACGGGCTGCGGCATGGTGGGTTCCTCAGGCGATGAAGGGTAACGATGGGCGAAGATGCGCAGCCAAATCCGGCCACGTATCTTCATCGATTCTTCCCATCATACCCGACTCTGTTCACGCCTTGCGACCTCATCCGGCCATGCGTCAGCCAAATCAGGACATCAGTGGTAACAGCTGCTGATATAGCTGCGCAAAGCGCGCACGGCGCGGCTGATAGGCCTGATGCTGCGCGGCGTCCGGCTGATGGCGCTGCACTAACGCCGGTGCCGGCCATTCGCTGGCCGGGTCCACCGCCAGCTGCGCCAGACGTGCGGCACCGAGCGCCGGCCCCACCTCGCCGCCGTGACAATAATCCAGCGTCAGTCCACTGATGTCCGCCAGCATCTGCCGCCAGTACGCGCTGCGCGCACCGCCGCCAATCAGCATCACCGCGTTGGGCAGTACGCCACACTCATGCACCGCATCCATGCCTTCCGCCAGCGCAAAGCCCACACCTTCCAGCACCGCGCGCGCCAGTTCCGGCCGGCCGTGCTGGTGCGTCAGGCCAAAGAAAGCCCCCTGTGCCTGCGGATTATTGTGCGGCGTGCGCTCGCCGGAAAGGTAAGGCAAAAACCACACCGGCGTGGCCTGCGCGCTGGCGCGTTCAGCTTCGGCCAGCAGGTGCGGCACGTCGTCGCAGCCGGTCAGCGCAGCGGCCCAGTCCAGACAGGCGGCGGCACTCAGCATCACCGACATCAGATGCCAGCGCTGCGGCAGCGCATGACAGAAACTGTGCACGGCGCGTTGCGGATTGCTGAGATAGCCTTCGCTCACCAGAAAATAGACGCCGGAGGTGCCGAGCGACAGCATGCCCTGTCCTGGCTCAACCATGCCAACGCCCACAGCGCCAGCCGCATTGTCGCCGCCGCCGGCCACCAGCGGCACCGGCTCCATCCCCCAGCGCGCCGCAATTTCCGGCAGCAGCGTGCCGGTAATCTGGTTGCCTTCAAACAGCTGCGGCATGTGGCTGCGGTTCAGTCCGCACGCCGCCAGCATTGCATCGCTCCAGTCGCGCTGTGCCACATCCAGCCACATCGTTCCCGCCGCATCTGACATATCGGTGGCGAAATCGCCGCTCATCCGCCAGCGCAGATAATCTTTCGGCAGCAGCACTTTTGCTACCTGCGCAAATATCGCCGGTTCATGCTGCTGCACCCACAACAATTTGGGCGCGGTAAAACCCGGCATCATCAGGTTGCCGGTAATCTGACGCGACGACGGTACGCGCTGCTCCAGCTCGTGGCACTGCGCGCTACTGCGCCCGTCGTTCCACAATATCGCCGGACGCAGCACCTGATGCGCGGCGTCCAGCAGCGTCGCGCCGTGCATCTGGCCGCTAAAGCCGATGGCGCTGACGTGGCGTAAATCGTGCTGCTGCGCCAGCGCCTGCATGGCACTATCGGTGGCCTGCCACCAGCTTTCGGGATCCTGTTCGCTCCATAGCGGCTGCGGACGCGTCACCTGCAGCGGCGCGCTGGCCGTTGCCTGAACCTGGCCGTGCGCATCCAGCAGCGCCACTTTAACGCCGGAGGTGCCTAAATCGATCCCGATAACCATGCTTCGCTCCCGATGGATTAGAAATTATACAAATAGTGATTCACCAGATTTTCCAGCTGCTCCTGGCGTCCGCTGCGATGCTGCGGATTGAGTTGCTGTTGCTGAGCATGCGCCGCCAGCGAGGCAAGAGAAAACTCGCCTTTCAGAATTTGCTGGCCGAACTCACCATTCCAGCCGCTATAGCGCTGCGCCACACGCTTATCCAGCTCACCATCGTTCACCATACGCGCCGCCACTTTCAGCGCCAGCGCCATGGTATCCATCGCGCCAATGTGGCCATAAAACAGATCGTATTTGTCGGTGCTCTGGCGCCGTACTTTGGCATCAAAGTTTAAGCCGCCGGTGGTGAATCCGCCCGCTTTGAGGATTTCGTACATCACCAGCGCGTTTTCTTCGACGCTGTTCGGGAACTGGTCGGTATCCCAGCCGCACTGGCTGTCACCGCGGTTGGCATCGACCGAACCGAAGATGCCCAGTGCAATCGCCGTCGCAATTTCATGATGGAAAGAGTGACCCGCCAGCGTGGCATGGTTGGCTTCCACATTCACTTTGATCTCTTTTTCCAGGCCAAACTGCCGGAGGAAACCGTAGACCGTCGCGACATCAAAGTCGTACTGGTGTTTAGTCGGTTCCTGCGGCTTCGGCTCAATCAGCAACATCCCCTGGAAACCGATTTTATGCTTGTGCTCCACCACCATCTGCATGAAGCGCCCGATCTGCTCGCGCTCCTGCCGCAAATCGGTATTCAGCAGCGTTTCGTACCCTTCGCGTCCGCCCCACAGCACATAGTTTTCACCGCCCAGCGTCTGCGTCGCCTGCATCGCGCTGCACACCTGGCTGGCTGCCCAGGCGAAAATTTCCGGATCCGGGCTGGTCGCCGCGCCGGCCGCATAGCGGGGATGCGTAAAGCAGTTCGCGGTGCCCCACAGCAATCTGACGCCGGTTTCCTGCTGTTTTTCCAGCAGTTTATCGGTCATTACCGCCAGGTTTTCCTGGTAGCTGCGCAGTGAATCACCTTCCGGTGACACATCGACATCATGGAAGCAGTAATAAGGCACGTTGAGTTTGTAAAAGAACTCGAACGCGACATCCGCTTTGAGCTTCGCCAGCTGCAGCGCATCGCCATTTTTCTGCCACGGGCGATCAAAGGCCCCCACGCCGAACATATCCGCCCCGTTCCAGCAGAACGTGTGCCAGTAACAGGCGGCAAAACGCAGGTGTTCCGCCATGGTTTTACCCAGAATCACTTCCTGCGGATTGTAATGACGAAACGCCAGTGCGTTAGTGGTATTGGCCCCTTCATAACCAACGCGCTCAAGCTGGTCGAAATAAGCGTGCATGTTGTGCTCCTTAGCATCAGACCCGAATGGTCAGCAGTGAAGCGTTATTTTGCGGAGGCGTAAGCGTTCAGCTCAATTACGATATTTCACACTGAACTTAAGATAATTATTATTTGTGCGGCAGCTCGCAAATCCATGTATTTAATTACATCGCGTACCGGCGCGCAGCGCCGCTGCAAGATTTAACAGATGGGCGCGTAAAATTTCGATCGCGCTCAAAGAATCACAAATAAACAAAAAAACGTAATAGCAGGATAAAAATCAGTAATTGATGTTGTTCACGTCGCGGGGCAACAATTCATCCGCCCTGGTTCATAGCCTTACAACGACAATAGCCTCAACCTACAGGATGACCATGATGAAAATGAGACACACGCTGTTAGCCCTCAGCGCTGCACTGGCCCTGTTCAGCCACGCCGGGCTGGCGAAAGAAGTGAAAATCGGTATGGCGATCGATGATTTACGTCTGGAACGCTGGCAGAAAGACCGGGACATTTTTGTCAGCCAGGCGGAAAAGTCTGGGGCCAAAGTATTTGTCCAGTCGGCCAACGGCAATGAAGAGACGCAAATCTCACAGATTGAAAATATGATCAACCGCGGTGTCGATGTGCTGGTCATCATTCCTTATAACGGTCAGGTATTGAGTAATGTGGTGGCCGAAGCGAAACGCGAAGGCATAAAAGTCCTCGCTTATGACCGCATGATTAATAATGCCGACATCGATTTTTATATCTCGTTTGATAATGAAAAGGTCGGCGAGCTGCAGGCCGAAAGTCTGGTTAAACAGGTACCTAAAGGGAACTACTTTTTGATGGGCGGATCGCCGGTGGATAATAACGCGCGTCTGTTCCGTGCCGGCCAGATGAAAGTGTTAAAACCTTACATCGATAACGGCAGCATTAAAGTGGTGGGCGATCAATGGGTTGATGCCTGGCTGCCAGAGAATGCGCTGAAAATCATGGAAAACGCGCTGACCGCTAACAGCAACCACATTGATGCTGTCGTTGCCTCCAACGATGCCACCGCCGGTGGGGCCATCCAGGCGCTGAGCGCGCAGGGACTGGCGGGCAAAGTCGCCATTTCCGGTCAGGATGCCGATCTCGCCGCCATCAAACGCATCATGAACGGCACGCAAACCATGACGGTGTACAAACCCATCACCGAACTCGCCACCGAAGCGGCAAAAATTGCGGTGGAACTGGGCGACGGCAAAACGCCCGCCAGCAACAGCAAGCTGAATAATGGCCTGAAAGAGGTGCCGTCGCGCCTGCTGAAGCCGATTCCGGTCAATAAAGACAACATCGAAAGCACCGTGGTGAAAGACGGCTTCCATAAACAGAGCGAACTCTAAGCGCCTGAAACGCGAAGGAGCAGATCGATGCTGCTGGAAATGAACAACATCACCAAGCGCTTTGGCGCGGTGAAAGCGCTGGATGCGGTCAGCCTGCGGCTCGAAGCCGGTGAAGTCATGTCGCTGTGCGGTGAGAACGGCTCGGGCAAATCGACGCTGATGAAAGTGCTGTGCGGGCTTTATCCGCACGGCGAATTTGACGGCGAAATTCGCTTTGCCGGCGATCGCATTGAGGCGCAAACCATCCGCGACACCGAGCGCAAAGGCATTGTGATTATTCATCAGGAGCTGGCGCTGGTGCGGCAGCTTACGGTCATGGAGAACATTTTCCTCGGTGCCGAGCTGGGTCGCTTCGGTATGGTCGATGATGAAACCATGACGCTGCGCTGCCAGCAGCTGCTGGAGCGGGTCAAACTTAAGGTTTCGCCTGCCACCAAAGTTGGCGAGCTCGGCCTCGGCCAGCAGCAGCTGGTAGAGATCGCGCGGGCGCTGAATAAGCAGGTGCGATTGCTAATCCTTGATGAGCCGACCTCGTCGCTCACCGAACAGGAAACCGAAGTGCTGCTTGGGATTATCACTAACCTGCGCGAGCACGGTATTGCCTGCATCTACATCTCCCACAAGCTTAATGAGGTCAAAGCAATTTCGGACACCATCTGTGTGATCCGTGATGGTCAGCACATCGCCACACGGCCAGCAGCCGGGCTGAGTGAAGATGACATCATCACGATGATGGTGGGCCGCGAACTCACCGCGCTCTATCCGCACCAGCCGCACGAGATCGGCGAAACGGTGCTGAAAGTGGAAAACCTCACCGCCTGGCATCCGGTCAACCGCCACGTGCGCCGCGTCAATAATGTGTCGTTCAGCCTGAAGCGCGGCGAAATTCTCGGTATTGCCGGGCTGGTGGGCGCAGGACGCACCGAAACGGTCCAGTGCCTGTTTGGTGTCTGGCCCGGTCGCTGGCAGGGCGAAATCTGGATTGATGGCCAGCAGGTGAAGATCGACGATTGCCGGGCAGCGATTGCGCACGGCATCGCCATGGTGCCGGAAGACCGGAAAAAAGATGGCATCGTGCCACTGATGGGCGTGGGGAAAAACATCACGCTGGCCGCGCTGGATCACTACAGTCATCGCTTCTCCACGCTGGATGAAGCCCAGGAGCAGCAGGCGATCAACGATGCTATCCGCCGTCTGCGTGTCAAAACCTCCTCACCCGAGCTGGCGATTGGCCGACTCAGCGGGGGCAATCAGCAAAAAGCGATCCTCGCCAAATGCCTGCTGCTCAATCCGCGCATTTTGATTCTGGATGAACCGACGCGCGGCATCGACGTCGGCGCTCGCCAGGAGATCTATCTGCTGATTAACGCGCTGGTGCAGCAGGGCATCGCGGTGATTGTTATCTCCTCCGAACTGCCTGAAGTGCTGGGTCTGAGTGACCGCGTATTGGTGATGCACGAAGGGCAAATCAAAGCCGATCTGATTAACGACAACCTGACTCAGGAGCAGGTCATGGAAGCTGCCCTGCGGAGCGAACATTATGCTTAAAACTGAAAGTAGCCAGAGCCTGTCCGGTACCCCGGGCAAGCCAGCGCCGGGCAAGTTTCCGCGCTTCAATCTGCAGGTGCTGGTGATGCTGGGAGCGATTGTGCTTATCGCTCTGTTCTTCACCTGGACCACCGACGGTGCCTGGCTTAGCCCACGCAACGTCTCTAACCTGCTGCGCCAGACCGCCATCACCGGCATCCTCGCGGTGGGCATGGTGTTTGTCATTATCTCGGCGGAGATCGACCTTTCCGTCGGTTCGATGATGGGCCTGCTGGGCGGTGCCGCAGCCATCTTTGACGTCTGGCTCGGCTGGCCGCTGCCGCTGACCATCGTGGTAACGCTGGTGCTTGGCCTGTTATTGGGCACCTGGAATGGCTGGTGGGTCGCATACCGTAAGGTACCCTCGTTCATCGTCACGCTGGCGGGCATGCTGGCGTTTCGCGGCATTCTGGTTGGTATTACCGATGGCACCACCGTTGCGCCAACGACGCCGGCGATGTCGCAGATCGGGCAAAGCTATTTGCCCGGCGGTGTTGGCTTTGGCTTTGGCTTCGCCGGTCTGGCGCTGTTTATTCTCTGGCAATGGCGGCTGCGGCTGCGTCGCCAGCAGCTGGGGTTATCACAACCGGCCGCCAGCGGCACGGTGGCACGCCAGGCGATTACCGCTGTTCTGGTGCTGGGTGCCATCTGGTTACTGAACGATTACCGCGGGGTGCCGACACCAGTCCTGCTGCTGGCACTGCTGCTGCTCGGCGGCATGTTTATGGCCACGCGCACCGCCTTCGGACGACGGATTTACGCCATCGGCGGCAACATTGATGCGGCGCGCCTGTCGGGCATCAACGTGGCGCGCACCAAGCTGGCGGTGTTCGCCATCAACGGCGTAATGGTGGCTATCGCCGGCCTGATCCTCAGCTCACGTCTTGGTGCTGGCTCGCCCTCGGCGGGCAATATTGCCGAACTGGACGCCATCGCTGCCTGCGTGATTGGCGGCACCAGCCTGGCCGGCGGCGTCGGTTCGGTGGCTGGCGCGGTGATGGGCGCCTTCATCATGGCGTCTCTGGATAACGGCATGAGCATGATGGACGTGCCGACCTTCTGGCAGTACATCGTCAAAGGGGCGATTTTACTGCTGGCGGTGTGGATGGATACGGCCACGCGCCGCCGGGTGTAATCGCGTGGGCGATCACAATGTGGCGCAAACAATTTCTGCTGCCTTTTCCGCCGTGCTATGCAATGCGCAACAGGTTTAAGGGAGCGCGCCACGATGCACGAAAAACGTTACCGTATTACGCTGCTGTTTAACGCCAACAAGGTATATGACCGCCAGGTAGTGGAGGGGGTCGGCGAGTATCTGCAGGCTTCGCAAACCGACTGGGATATCTTCATTGAAGAGGATTTCCGCTGCCGCATCGACAACATCCGCGAATGGCTGGGGGACGGCGTCATTGCGGATTACGACGACAGCTCGATCGAGAGCCTGCTCAGCAATGTGCCGGTGCCGATTGTCGGCGTTGGTGGCTCCTATCACCGCCAGCAGGATTATCCGCCGGTGCACTACATCGCCACCGACAACGCTGCGCTGGTGGAGAGTGCCTTTCTGCACCTGAAAGAGAAAGGCATTCATCGCTTTGCGTTTTACGGCCTGCCCGCCGCCAGCGGCAAACGCTGGGCGCAGGAGCGCGAGCAGGCGTTTCGCCAGCTGGTGATGCGCGAGCGCTACCAGGGTGTGGTGTATCAGGGGATGGAAACCGCGCCGGAAAACTGGCAGCACGCGCAAAACCGCCTCGCCGACTGGCTGCAAACGCTGCCGCCGCAGACCGGCATTATCGCGGTGACCGACGCGCGTGCACGTCATTTGCTGCAGGCTTGTGAATACCTGAAAATTCCGGTGCCGGAGAAGCTCAGCGTAATCGGCATCGATAATGAAGAGCTGACGCGCTATCTGTCCCGTGTGGCGCTCTCTTCGGTAGCCCAGGGCACACGCCAGATGGGTTATCAGGCCGCCAAGCTGTTGCATCGTCTGCTCGATCGGCAAACGCTGCCGCTGCAACGCATTCTGGTGCCGCCGGTGAAAGTCATTGCCCGCCGCTCTACCGATTTTCGCTCGCTGCGCGATCCGGCGGTGATTCAGGCGATGCATTACATCCGCTTTAACGCCTGTAAAGGCATCAAGGTCGAACAGGTGCTGGATGCGATTGGCATGTCGCGCTCCAATCTGGAAAAACGTTTTCGCGACGAGACCGGCGACACCATTCACGCCATGATTCACCGCGAGAAGCTGGAGAAAGCGCGTGAACTGCTGGCCTGCTCTTCATTGAATATTAATGAAATTTCGCAGATGTGCGGCTATCCTTCCCTGCAGTACTTCTATTCGGTGTTTAAGAAAAGCTACGCCACCACGCCTAAGGAGTATCGGCAGCATCACGGCGAGAAGGTGCAATAACGCCCCGCTGCGATCAAGATTTTGCCGCCAATTGCCGCTATACTGCGCGGCATCTTCAAAGGAAGATCGTCGTCTCCGGTGAGGCGGCCGGATTTCAAATCCGGTTGGGGCCGCCAGCGGTCCCGGGCAGGTTCGACTCCTGTGATCTTCCGCCACTCACCACTCAGGCCCAGCCATGCTCATCCATCCATCCGACAACCTTCCGTTCTCTGGCGATCCGCGTAAGGAAGAACTGCGCCAGCGGCTGCTGCGGCCGGATGCGCCCAAAGTCATTGCCGTGTCACTGTCGAAGGAGCTGGATCGCGAGCGACGCACGCATCGTCATGCCGCCGGTCAGCTGTTTTGTCTGCGCCAGGGATTGATGACGGTGAACACCTCGTCGGGCATTTTTGCTAATCCGCCGCGGCTGGTTGGCTGGATTCCGCCGTGGTTTGACCATGCCCTTGTCGGGCCGGGGCGCGTGCTGGGCTGGACGGTACTGATTGACGAAGCGCTGGCTGCGCCGCTGCCGGATCGGCCGGTGCTGCTCTCCTGCCCGACAGTGCTGGAGCCGCTGGCAGAACGGCTGGCGGTGCTGGAGCCTGAACTGTGGAGCAGCGCGCGCTATGCCCGGCTGGGTCAGGTGTTTCTTGATGAACTGTACGAATCCACGCCGCAGGAACTCACCCTGCCGCTGCCGGATGAGCCGCGGCTGCGGCAGATTGCACGCCTGCTGATGGACGATCCGGCTGATACACGCACCGGGCCGGAGCTGGCGCAGTGGGCTGGTCTGAGCGCGCGCAGTCTGAGTCGCCACTGGTCCAGCGCGGTTGGCATGAGCCTGAGTAAATATCGTCAGGTATCGCGCCTGCTCAAATCGCTGGAAGGGCTGGCGGCAGGCCACAGCGTGCAGCAGGTTGCCTGGCAGGTGGGCTTCGACAGCGTCAGCAGCTATATCAGCGCGTTTCGCGCCGCCTTCGGCTCAACGCCAGGCAAATATTTTACGACGCCAGCCGACTCTGCGAATGCAGCATCAGCAGGCTAGCCGGACCGTCAATCGGTGGCAGGCTGTGCCGGTATTTGCGGCGAAACGCGCCGGGTGGCAGGTCAAACATGCGCCGAAAGGTGCGGCAGTAGGTTTGCTGTGAATCGAAGCCAAACTGCAGCGCAATCTGCATCAGCGACGTATTACTGCTGAGCAGGGTGATGACGGAAGCCGTTAGCTTACGTTCACGGATATAGGCTCCCAGCGCCACGCCAGTGTAGCTGCGGAACAGCCGCTGCAAATGCCACTGCGAATAACCGGCCCGCTGTGCAACCGTCTCCAGCATGAGCTTTTGTTCAATATTCGCCTCTATCCACATCATCAGCTGATGCATAAAGGCTGCGTGAATATCCATCCTCTCCTCCTGATGCCGTGGTGCGACTCAATCTGCGACATTGTAAAAACAGGACGACTGGCTGTGTTTGCGCATAAAGCCAAAAAATAGCGATAACTCGCCAATTTACATGTCACTACTCTGGCGGGGAGAACACGCTGTTGCGTCAGCGCACATCATGTAATATTTTAAGTTACATGATAGATAAGCCGCCGTTCTTTCCGCTGCGCCAATCGTCACAAAGGAGAAAATCTATGCATGCCTTTTTACTCTCTGACACGGGTGTGTGCCTGGCGATTGCGCTGGCCTCAGCCAGCATCGCGATGACCATGACGCAGACCGAACTGTTTGCAGGTTTGCGCGCCTGGACCGCACGCAAACACGCCTTACTCGGCCATCTGTTTCACTGTTTCTATTGCCTGAGCCATTGGGTGGTGTTTGCCGCGATACTGATTTACCACCCGACGCTGCTGAACAGCGGTTGGCCGCTGGTCGACTGGATCATGACAGCCTTCATCACGCTGACGCTGACCACGTTTGTCAGCGGTATGATGTTTAAAGTGTTTCAGGCCGCCGTCACCACGCATGTGATGAAGCATGACGCGCAGATCAAATTGCAGAAGCAGGATTAACAGCCGCGCTGTTTAGTCGCTGCAGCGCGGAAAGATGTGCGGATCCAGCCCAAGGCTGGCCATTTTTTGCAGGTAATCGTCGGCGATGTCCGCCACGGTAATCTGGCTGAAGCGCTGCAGCAGTAGCGCTTCGGCTTCACCCAGCGCCTGGTCAAGCCGGGCGTCCACCGCATGTTCCACCAGGCAGGGCGAAGGATCGGCCGCCGGGCCAATGCTGAACAGCGCCGGTGAGCCGATAGCCTGGTACACATCCAGTAGCGTGATATCGCGCAGGTCCGCGCGCAGCTCCCAGCCGCCGCCGTGCCCCTTTTCCGACACCAGATACCCCTTTTCACGCAGCCCCGACATCATGCGACGCACCACCACCGGATTGGTGCCGAGCATTTTTGCCATGGCATCGGAAGTAGCGCGTTTAACGTGACGATCAAGATGAATGAGCGCGTGCAGCGAGCGGGACAGGCGGTTATCGCGTGGCATGGACGTTTCCTCTGAAATTCCCGCTACTGTAGCAAACCACGCTGGCGGCAACAATTTATCCCGGCTGAGAGTGGATGGCGCCCTGACCAGACATTCGTATTAATCATGCTGCCAATAGGAAAAGGCAAACCGCCACAGTAAAAGAAATTACGGTGAAAAGGCGATTGGGCATCGGTTAATTAATTAAATAACTGAGTGACAGAAAGGGAAAATTTATTTCCCAGAAGGAAAGACAACGCCCCAGAGCGGAATAAACCCTTCCCTTTTAAAATTAAATTTATCTTGTAGGACATGGACTACAAATAATTACTTTATTGTTCTTGATCATACGCAATATATAAAATTAAACGAGCGGCTAAAGTTTGACCTGTCATTCACTCATCAGGAAAAGGTTAACTATGGCTCAGGTCGTTGTGGTTGATGACCATCCGATCGCGCGGATGGCCGTTCGTTATTTGCTGGAACAAAATGGACATACGGTGCTGGCCGAAAGCGCCGATGGCCGGGAAGCGGTAACGCTGATTCAGCAGCAGCAGCCGGATATCGTCATCATTGATATCGACCTGCCGTCGCTGGACGGAATTGAAGTGGTTAAGTCATTGCGCGAGCAGAGTTTTCCAGGAAAAATCATTGTTATCTCCGGAAAAAATGAAAACGTGTATGCCGTGCAGAGCCTGCGCAGCGGTGCCAATGGCTTTGTCAGTAAAAAAACCGATATGCCAGAGATCGTCAGTGCTATTCAGGTGACACAACGTGGTTACGGTTATTTCCCGCTGGGCGGTTTTATGCAGCAAATGGAGCAGGATAGCACGCTGGCGGAGAAAAAAATGATTGAATCATTGTCACCACAGGAGTTTCAGGTTTTCCATCACATTATTAAGGGCCTGAATAATATGCGCATCGCGGCGCGGATGGGCGTCAGTAATAAAACCGTCAGCACTTATAAAAGCCGGTTAATGGATAAACTGCACTGCAAAACCATGAGTGATTTATTTGCTTTCGTGCACCGCAATCAAATGGAAGCCTCATGATCCGTCTGCTGATGTTTATCGGACTGGTGCTGTGCTGCAGCTCCACGGTGGCGCAGCCGATGCCACAGCTCTATATTCCGCTGGAGCGGGAACCGCTGGCACCGCTGATACCGCAACTGTCGCAGGACGACTGGCAGGCATTGCGTCAGTCGCCCACGCTGCGCATTGCGCTGTGGGCGCCCGATATTCCGCCTTATCTCACCTTCCTTGATATGTCATCTGAGGAAAAAAACGTGGAAGGCGTATTTGCTGATTACGCCCGGCTGATTAGCCAGGCACTTGGCATGCGGATAGAGATGCTGCGCTATACCGATCGTGACGCGGCGCTGGCCGCTATCGCTGCCGACCAGGCTGATATGCTGTTTAGCAAAGCCGGGAACACTGTGCCCGCCAACGCCCAGCTGGACGCCTCACAGAATCTGCTGATCAACCGACCGGTGGTGGTGACCCAGCGCGATCGCGCCATGCAGCCGGTGCCTTATGCAGCGCCAGTCAGACTGGCGGTGGACCAGCACTATCTCAGCGACAGCGTAATCCGGGCGCAATTTCCTCAGGCGCACATCATGCGTTATGCCTCCAGTCGCGTCGCGCTGTCGGCGCTGGCGACCGGCGAGGCGGATTACGTGCTCGATAATCTGACCTCCGCCAGCTTTTTAATTGAACGCAACTACCTCAATCAGCTGGCGCTGGCCGACATTCTCGCCCCACGCGCGCAGGATGCCAGTCGGCTACTGGTCAGTCAGCGCAGGCCGGTACTGCTGCGTGCAATAAATCGCGTCATCGCGGCGATCCCCGCAGAGCAGCATCGCGCGATCTCACGCCAGTGGACACAGCGCCCGGACATCTGGCGTCTGCAGCAGCCGCTGGCGCTTACGGCTGCTGAACAGCGCTGGCTACAGCAGCACGGCAGCGTGCGCGTGGGTTTTAATCCGTTTTTTGCGCCACTGGCACTGCTGGATGGGCGTAACCAGTTTCAGGGCATCAGTGCCGAACTGCTGCACCAAATCCACCTGCGCACCGGTATCAATTTTGTCGCCGTGCCGGAGTATCACGAAGACACGCTCCTGATGCAGCTTCAACAGCATAAAATCGACATGGTAGCCGCACTCTCCTATAACGCGCAGTGGCCAGGCCGTTTTACCCAGCCGTGGCTGCACACGCCGTTTGTGCTGATTACTGCCGCTAACGCGGGTGCACCCGCCGCGCTGCACTCGGGCTTACGTATCAGCGTAATGAAAGGCAGCCCGGTCATTGGCTGGCTGCAGCAACACTATCCTGAAGTACAGCTACAGCTGGTGGACAACGCCAGTCTCGGCATGCAGCAAGTGGTGGAAGGCAAAGCCGATGGCATGGTGCATAACCAGCTGGGCGCCGCTTACCTGATCAAACGCTATTTTTCCGGACGGATGCGTATTGTCCAGCGCGTCGGCACCCAGCCCGCTCACATCAGTTTCGCCGTGCACGCTGGCGATCCCGAGCTGCTAAGCATCATGAATAAAGCCCTGAATGAAATATTACCCAGTGAGATCTCGCAGCTCACCAGCCGCTGGCAGGGTACGCCCGAGGTGACGGCCAGCAGCTGGCCACTGTATCGCGCGCCATTTTATGCGCTGGCGGGCGTGGCAGCCTTCGTCTCCCTCGCCTGCCTGCTCTGGGTGTATCAGCGCGGCCGGGAAATCCGCCGCCGCCGCCGGGCGCAGCGGCAATTGCAGATCGCCCGCGATCGTGCCGACCGTGAAAATCAGGCCAAAAGCCGCTGGGTTGCTACCGTGAGCCATGAGATTCGCAATCCGGTCAACGCGATCATCGGCCTGCTGGCGCTGGAAGCGCGTAAGGCCGGTGCCAGCGAGGCGCTGCTGACTGCATGGCAATCGGCACAGGCATTAAGCGGCCTGGTGGGCGACATTCTGGATATGGCGAAGATTGAGCGTGGGCAGCTGACGCTGGCACCGCAGTGGCACAGCATCGCGACCCTGTGCCAGCCGGTACTGCAGCTCTATCAGGGGCTGGCGCATGAAAAAAACCTTACGCTTAGCTATCACACTACGCTGCCTGATCTTGAAGTCTGGGTTGATGCGCCGCGCCTGCGTCAGGTGATCGCCAATTACATCAGCAACGCCATTAAATTCACGCCGCAGGGAAACGTGGCGGTGTATCTCAGCGGTGAGCAAAACGCCGCTGGCGAACTGGTGCTGGAAATTGAAGTACAGGATAGCGGCATTGGCATCAGCGAACAGGAGCAACAACAGCTGTTTCAGCCGTTTGCGCAGGCCGCAGCCGGCCGTCAGCAAACCGGCTGCGGACTGGGGCTGGTGATCAGCGCGCAGCTGCTGCAACAGATGCAGGGCAGCATGCGGCTGCACAGCGAGCCGGGTGAAGGCACCCTGGTTCACGTCACGCTGCCGCTACCGAGTCGCGCACCGCCGCCGGTAACCCTGTGCGCGACTGGTGCGCCGCCCGCCGTGCCGGCACTGCATATCCTGGTGGTTGACGATCATCCGGCGAATTGTTTGCTGCTGACCCGTCAGCTGGAAGCGCTGCAGCATCGTGTTACCGCGATCGGCCAGCCTGACCTCGCACCTGAGATCATCGCAACACAGCAAATTGACGCGGTAATCACCGATTGCCATATGCCGCAGATGGATGGTTTTACGCTGACCAGTATGTTACGTCGCCGTGGTTATCGTCACAAAATCATCGGACTTACCGGCAGTGCACTGGCTGAGACGCGCGAACGCGGCCTCGCGGCTGGTATGGATGCGTGCCTGTTTAAGCCGCTGCATCCGGATCAGCTTAACGCTGCCCTGGCGCAGCCTGCTACCCTGCCGGCATTGCTGTCGTTGCCGCAGCTGCGCGCCATGGTGCACCACGATGACGATATGGTGGCAAAACTGCTGCTCAGGGTATGCGAAGAGAATCAGCGCGATTTGCAACAGGCCCAGCAGGAACTGGCGCAGCAGCAGTGGCCGGCGCTGGCACGCACGCTGCACCGGCTGGCCGGGGCAGCTCAAATTATCTATGCAGCAGATATCAATCAGCTGTGCCAGCAGCTTGAGCAGGCCTGCGTCGATGCGCGCGATGGCGACCTGCTCAGCGTGGGTCTGGCTGGCCTGGCCTCGCGTATTGACCAGCTACAGCTGGCCATTGATTGCTGGCTGCCGTTCAATCATGTTGTAAAGCAATAAATATCCCGCTTACTGCTTCATCAGGCTGCTTTGCCAGGCATGGAACAGGGTGAGCCAGTTTTGCACCGGCAGATGTTGCTTCTGCCCGGTGCCAAAGCCGTGACCGCCCTGCTGGAACAGATGCAGCTCCACATTGACCTTGTTCTGCCGCAGTGCGCTGAACATGTCCAGCGCGTTTTGCGGTGAGGCGGTGCCATCGTTCAGCGCCTGCACCAGAAAAGTCGGCGGCGTGTGTGCGCTGACGCGATCTTCCTGCGAAAGCTGTGCCATTTGTTGGGCAGTGAGATCTTTTCCGTACAGCGCCGCGCGCGTGCCTGGGTGGGTCACGCCCTGTTTCAGCGACAGCACCGGATAGATAAGCGCGCTGAAATCCGGGCGCGCCGACACCTTATCCTGCGCATCGACGGCCTGATAGTTAGCTTCATCGGGAGTGTTGCTCAGATTGGCGGCGAGAAAGGCACCGGCGGAAAAGCCCATCACGCCAATGCGGTCAGGCTCCACCTGGTACTGCTGCGCATTGGCCCGAATCAGCCGCAGCGCTCGCTGGGTGTCGGCAAAAGCCTGCTGGCGATACTGCGCTGAACCGTCGTGTGGCAGACGATAAATTAACACAAATGAAGCGTAGCCCTGCTTGCTGAGCACGTTGGCCACATCCAGCCCTTCGAGATCTTTCATAATATAAGAAAAACCCCCACCGGGAATGATTAGCACCGCCGCATGATTATTTTTTCCTGTTGCCGGAACATAAATCATTTGTGGCGCATCGACGTGGGTAACAGCCCGGTTATTAATGGCCGGGTTTTTACTAAAATTAATAAATTTATTATTTGCTGACACTTCATTTGGCCAGATCGGAATTTCCTTATTGGCAAACGCGGCCGGAAGATACAGTAAAAAAAACAGGCTAAATATCCGCAACCCTCTCATCGCACTGGCTCCAAATCCTGAATAAAAACAGTAACAAAAGTCAAACTGAACGGATAAAATCGCTCAGTGACGCTCCGGCTCCCCGCGAGATAATGAAAAAAACATACTCATCGAAAAATGTCTGTGGAAACGGTAGCAAATAAATATGGCAAAACCTATTCAATATAATATCGGACCAGGAAAAATTAGACTTTTCTCATGTTTACGTTAACAAGGCCGTATGTTATAAGTGAATTTTAAACTATAAGAATCTGTGACCATGGGAATTTACTGGATCATAAGTCTTAGCCTGACTTTCGTCGCTATTGTCGAAATCATGTTAAGTAAAAATGAAAACACAGCGCAAATCAGGACGTGGCTTTATTTTGTTGCCGTTGTAGTACTTTTTACTTTTGGCGGTATTCGTGGCCTGGGAACCGGCCTTGATGACTTCCAGTATCGCGACTTCTATGCCCAGTTTATCGATAAAATTATTATCGAAGGTTTCTGGCGTGCGGTCGTGGAATTCCGTTATGAACCAGCCATTTACGCCATTGCCGGTGCGACACGCATCTTTACCGCTAATCCGGACATTTTCATCTTTGTCTTCGCGGTCATCGCTGTTGGTGTCAACGCGCACTACTTCCGTAAGCTGACACCGCTGCCGCTGGTGGCCCTCGCCGTCTACTCTGCGCACCTGTTTATCAACAAAGACATGAACCAGATTCGCTTCGGTTTATGTTCGGCGTTTTTAATGGGCTTCGTCTGGCACATGTCGCGGCGCAGCAAGTCTGGCATGATCACCACCTTCATCCTGTCGTTTATCAGCCACGCCACCGCGATTGTCGCGCTGCTGATTCCGCTGGCGATGATTGTGCGTAAAAACAAATACATCCCGATTGCTATCGTGGTCGCCAGCCTGCCGCTGGCGTTTCTCGGCAGTTCAGCGCTGATCGCCGCGCTCTCAAGCCACCTCGGTGCGCTGGGCGACAGGGCCATGGGCTATGCCGATGCCGATTCACGCCAGGAGCAGGGCATTCTGACCCTGTCGAACCTGAAGAATATCGGCTTCGTCTTTATCTTCAGCTACATGTTGCTGAGCGATAAAATTAAAAATTTCGACCCGGAAAAGTTTAATACCTATTACATTCTGGTGATCACTTTTGCCATCGGCAGTGGCCTGAGGATGGCGCTACAGGATTACGCTTCTGGTGGTCGTCTGGCGAACTATTTGCTGCAGGTTGAGCCGGTGCTTATTTCGCTGTGTATCTGGGAAACCCGGAAGCTGAAGAAGGTACTTGCCGTGGCTGTCACCATTCTGATGGTGCTATACTATCTCTACTACAACACCGTATCGAGCAAGCAGTCGATTGTCGGCTATGAGGTGTCACGCACCTTCCAGCTGTTCCGTTAGGTCCAGAAATAACGCTAGCCAACTGGTTAGCGTTTTTTCATTAATAAGCCCTTTATCATCGTCATCCAGGGAAAATCCGAATATTTTACTGGTCCTGAACATTGCTTGCTTTTTATGAGGATTAAAATTCTAATAGATTGCATCTGCTCACGCAGAACACCTGTGATAAGAATATTCCGAAGCAACCATGCAAAGTCTTTCATGGCTTTTCCTGGCACGTCGTCACTCAATGAAAGAATGCTGACATGAACGAAAAAAACAATTTTGACATCGTACGACTTTCCCTCGCCTTTATCGTAATGCTGGTGCATTCCGCTGAGGTGACGAGAAACGCCGATATCCGTTTCCTGGCGCATTTTCTCAATAGTGATTTTGCCGTCAAAGGATTTTTCGCAATAAGTGGTTTTCTTATTGCAAAAAGTTACTTAAGAAGTAAATCGCTGACGTCCTATTTTATTAAGCGCGCACAACGTATATTGCCGGCTTATATTTTCACCATCATCATGTGTTTTGTGATTGGCATGTGTCTTACCACCCTGCCGCTGATGGATTTCCTGAAAAATAAAGAAACCCTTAAATATCTGGTCGCCAACTTCTCGTTTCTTAACTTTATTCAGCCGTCGCTGCCGGGCGTGTTTACCAACAACCCCAATCAGCCGCTGGATGGTTCACTGTGGACCATCAAAGCCGAGCTGACGCTCTACGTGCTGCTGCCCTTTATCGTGCCGTTGCTGAAACGAAGCCCGCTGAAAGTGTGGAGCGTGATTTTTATTATCTCCTGCGCCTGGTACTTCTACTTCACCGCGCTGTACAGCGGCCCGAAAGCCGATACGCTGGCCAAGCAGTTTATTGCGCTGTCGTCTTACTTCTTCTTTGGCAGCCTGCTGGCGGTGCATCAGCCAACCTTTGACCGCCTGAAAGAGATCACCATTGTGTCACTGGTGGTGTTCCTGCTGTTCAAGAGCACGGATTACGCGTTTATCGTTGAGCCGGTGGCGTTTTCGGCGGTAGTGATTCTGTTCTGCAACAACCTGTGTAAAGAGATTAAAATCAGCCAGTACGGCGATCTCTCTTACGGCATGTACCTCTATCACTGGCCGATTATTCAGGTGCTGCAGCATTTCGGTGTATTCGATGCCAACGCGTTTGCTGGCCTGGGGCTGACAATTGTAATGACGCTGGCGCTGGCTTACACCTCGTGGAATTTGCTGGAGAGCCGTTTCCTGAAGCGCACCCATCACGCTCAGCCGTCGATTGTGCCGCCCACCGCTGCACGCGACTAAGCGTTAATTATGCAGGCGCACGTCGCGCCTGCACCAGAGCGCCACCGCTCAAATGGTGGCGCCCATCGACAGCTGATAATGCAAATCCACCTGTTCAATGGTGGGCTGCTGGTTAATCTTCTTCAGCACAATTTCCGTTGCCACTTTGCCCATCTCGAAGCGCGGTGTAATCACACTGGCCAGCCGCGGCGTTGTCGCCTGACCAATCTCCAGTCCGTGGAATCCGGCAATCGCCAGCGCCTGCGGCACTGCAATGCCTGCCGCCTGACACTCCTGCAGCACGCCGACCGCCAGATCATCGTTGGTACAGAGAATGGCATCCATCTGCGGATAGAGCTGGCGCGCCAGCGTCATCATGCCAGTGCCAATCGACACCGAAGAGACTTTGTTCGGTACGATGCGTCCGGCCGGCAATCCGGCCGCCGCCACGGCATCGCAATAGCCGGCGTAGCGCTGCTGGTCACGGCGATCGGACATCGAGCCAAAATAAATCACCCGCTGTTTACCGCTGGCCAGCAGCATCGCGGTCATGTCGTAGCCGGCGCGGTAATTATCAAAGCCGACGTTAATGCGCCCGCGCGTCTCGCTCAGTCCCATCACTTCGGCGACCGGAATGGTGGCCGCGTTAAGATACTTTTCCGCGCGCACGGTGTGCACCGACTCGGTCAGGATCAATCCCTGCACGTTAAAAGCCAGTACCGTGGCAATCTGCTCCTCTTCGCGCTGCGGATTGTAGTCGTAGTTGACCACCAGCGTCTGATAGCCGTGGGCGCTGGTGACCGATTCGATACCGGCCAGCAGATCGGCAAAGATTTGATTATTGAATGAGGGGATGAGTACGCCGATGCGCGGCGGCGGGTGCCGCGACGCCGCGGTGTTTTCCTGTTCGGCGACGTAGCCGATTTCGGCCATGACGTTGGCGATTTTCGCCGCCGTTTCCGCCCTGACCTTTTCCGGCGTGCGCAGATAGCGGCTCACCGTCATCTTGGTGACCCCTGCGAGAGTCGCAATATCGTCCAGAGTGATGCGCTGCGTTTTCATTGCGCGGTCCGCAAAGAGAGCCTGTCAATCAACGTATTATGCCCGCTGGCGAGTCAAAAAAGAAACGCTGCTCCGCCGGTCATACCGCTCGTTCATAGTGCTCAATCACCGCCAGCGCCAGACCGTTGGCCGGATCGATGCGCTGCGGCAGAAAGTGCAGCGCGGTATGGGCAAAGGTAAACGCCAGCGTGCCGGCCTGTGCCGCCTGCTGTACCGCCTGCACAAACGCCGGTTGCGCATTCCACGGGCCGTCAATGATGATGCTGGCCGGATTGACCAGCTGCATCACCTGGCTCAGCGCATGGCCGAGATAGCGGCCGGTCTGCGCCATCAGCTCATACACGATCTCCGGCTCGCTGTCGCCAGACTGCCAGCGTAAGCCGGGCTTACGCCGGGCCAGCTGCTGCTGGATCGCCGGCAGGCTCACCAGCGTCTCCAGACAACCCTGTCGCCCGCAGCTGCAGCGCGCGCCGTTGGGCTGCACGCTCAGATGGCCGATCTCACCGGCGGTCCAGCTGCTGCCGCTGAACACCTCGCCGCGCTCCACCAGCGCGCCGCCCACGCCATCGGCGATGCGCAGATAGAAGTGGCTTTGCGCTTTATTGAGCTCCAGCTGCTGCACCGCCAGCAGCGCGGCCGCTTTGACGTTATTCATGATGCGCAGCGGCAGCTCAACGCCGCGCCGCAGCGGCGTCAGCACATCGACATCCTGCCAGCCGAGCGGCGCAGAAAAGTGCACCCGTCCGCGCTGAGAATCAATGATGCCGGGAAAACCGATGGCCACGCCCAGCAGCGCCGGATGCGCCGCGCGCAGCGTCTGACACACTTCCGTCAGTTCGTGCAGCAGCCCGTCGGCATCGGCCGTTTCGGTGCGCCAGGTTTGCTCGGCCACCACGCGCGAAAAGTAGTCGCACACGCGCCAGTGAATCGCCTGGCGCTCCACCATGATGCCCGCGCTTTTCAGCTGACCCGCGCGCAGTTCGATCTCAATTTTGGGCCGGCCGGCCGCAGCCACGCTGACCGGGCCAAGCTCGTGAATCAGCCCCTGCGCCAGCAGGTCATCGATAATCAGGGAAACGGTGTTTTTGCTCAGGTCGAGCGCCAGCGCCAGATCCTGGCGGGAAGTGATGCGGGTGGTACGCAGCTGCGTCATCACCCGCTTGAGGTTGTTCAGTCGAAGTACCGCTGGTCCTTTCCCGGCTGCTTTCATCGCACCCTCACCTGACAAAGAGTAATAGGTGTAAGTTTAGCAGCCCGCACCGGCGGTTAATCGCCGGTAAAACCGGGTTTTTACCGCTTCTGCCGCGTATCAGTACTCGTCACCGCGCACGCGGCTGCGGTAACTTTCCCAGTCAAAACGCACCCACAGGCTATTACCGAGGCGCATGCGATCCATCACCCGTTCGCCAAGCAGCGTGTTCATGCCGGCCGGATCGAGGTTGGAGAGCATGCCGGTCGGCCGCTTTGACGACGAACGGCGATCGACAATCTGATTGATGATCACTTTCTCGTAGCGCGATTCGCTCTGCATGCCGATCTCATCGATCACCAGCAGATCGACATGGCTGAGATCCTGCAGCAGCCGCTCTTCGGTCAGGTCGCTGCCGCCGCTGAAGGTGCCTTTCATGCTCGACATCAGATCGGCCACCGTGACAATCAGCACGCTTTTGCCGCGCAGAATCAGATCGTTACCAATCGCCGCCGCCAGATGGTTTTTACCGGTGCCAGGACGGCCGGAGAAGACAAAGCTGGCGATGCTGTTCTCAAACCCGGCGGCGTATTCACGCGCCAGACTGAGCGCCTTGCGCTGGCCGTCATTTTCGACGCGGTAGTTGTCGAACGAGCAGTTCATGTGCAACTCACGAATGCCGGAGCGGCCCATGATGCGCTGCATCTTCATGGCGCGGTTTTCGCGCACAATCGCTTCTGAGCGCAGCCGGCCCTGCTCCTGATTCCACGCCAGCAGCTCGGCGCCGTTTTTAAACTTTGGCTGCACATCCGCGGGCATAATTTTTTTCAGGCGACTGAAAAGATCGTTCGGCGTTTTCATTACTCACCTCGGAATCCATCGGGAATATCATAATCAGTATTGCTGATCTGGGTGATATCGCGCTTTGGCTGACCGCCGTTGGCGGCACGGTTCATCTGCACGCTGCGCGCCAGTTTCTGCTGCCACTGCACATGGTGAAAGAGCCGACCTTCCGCCTGCCAGTAAGCGACAAAAGCCGCCAGCTCTGCGGCGGTCACCGGCTCGCTCAGCGCCACGCCCCAGATCGCCGCCTGGCGCTGGAAGTCGCTGTCCGGCTGCCAGCCCGGATACATGGCGAACTTGCCCACCGGCACGGCGATTGGCGCGGCGTCGCTGTGAAACAGGCTGTCGTCCAGCGTGACATCATTCGGCTGCTGCGCCGCCGCTTCCAGCGCCAGCAGGTGCGCGAGGCGCTGCGGCGTGATCGCGTAAAACGCCGGAACATTGTTGTGCAGCACCGCCAGCGTGCCGTTATCGGCCTGCTGCAGCGTGGTGAGGGGATCGTGGCAAAAGCCGTCCAGCCCCACCAGCGTTGAAGATAAGATTTTGACTGACATGAAGAAACCTGACGTTGACTCACCCGGTGCACCGGCGACCCGGTGCTAAGCGGTCAGTGTACCTGTTTTAGCACCGGGGATCGCCATAAAACCGCGCGGATTTAGCGCGAGGCGAAGTGCGGTTCAGCCGCCTCAATGCTGACCACGCGACGGCTGGCGCGTGCTGCTGCCAGCGCCGGGCGGGTTTGCCACAGATAGCGCAGCGATGCCACCAGACACAGGCTGTAGCCAAACAGCTCGCTGCCCTCTTCCGCCATGTTCTTCACCACGCGGTTATAGCCATCCAGCATCAGTTGCTGCCACAGCTCATGCATGCCAAACAGCCGCGAGAACACCAGCACCGCCAGCAGCCCGGCGGCCATCATTTGCCAGCTGCGATGCTGCAGCAGTGCCGCCAGGCCCGGCAGGATTTGCCGCGGCTGACGCAGCGCCATCGCCAGCGAGGCCGCGGTCGTTGCCAGCGCAAACCACAGCCATGCGCCGTGCTGCACCACGTCGAACAGAAAATCCATTTCACGAATCAGCATGCAGCTGAAGAAGCCACCGACCAGAATCAGCGCGCTGCGCTGCTGCGGTCGTTGCCAGGCGGCGAGGAAGAACAGTGCGGCAATGACCGCCAGCATCAGCTCCTGTGTCGCTTCGGTGAAAGAGGTTTCGTGCAGTGCATCGTTCATCCAGTTGACGTCGATGTAGATCATCGCCATACAGAAGACCAGCACCAATCCACTGATGATAAAGGCCGCCAGTTCGCGGCTAATAAGAATAATGTTTTCGCGCATTGTGATACCAAATCAGAAAATAATTAGCGCGCTTATTATATTTCTGCTGGCTGGCACCACTTCTCATTTCATGCCGCTTCAGAAGCTGGCGCTGACGCCGAGGTTGTAAATGAACTGTTCGCCGCTGCTGACCGCGCCGGTCTGGGCGAAGGAGGCGAACGCCGCCATGTTCTGGCCGAGCGGCAGACGGGCACCGACGCTGACATCCATCCAGTTCGTTTCCCGGTTCATCTCTTCCGGCCGATCGCGCGGCACGGCCGTGCCGTCTAAGCTGAGCTGATGGCTGTAACTCACCTGTGCCCACGGCGATATCCAGCCAAAACTGGAATCCACGCGCCAGCCCAGTGAAGCGATGTGTTCGGCGTTGTTACGATCGACCGGCGCGCAGGCGGCGCAGCTCAGGGTGGAATCATCGACGGCAAACTGCGCCACCGGACCGGTGCGCAGGCGGTCATTCATCGGCAGGTTCCAGCCTGCCGAGTAGCGGTTCACCAGCGGCGAGTTGCCGACGCTGGCCGTTTCGCTGTGCAGCGCCATGCCGCCGCCGGGCGGATTGAGCGCGGCATCAAGCAGATCGCTGTCGCGGTTTTCTGTCAACATCAGATGATTACTGGAAATTTTTTCGGCAAGTATCGCATTGTAATCCGGCGCGCTGCTCTCGCTGGCCTGATCCCACGCGTGCGCTGGCAGGGCCGCCACCAGGAGCCACCCACCGCTAAAGGCCAGCGCAAGGAGACGCTGGCCGGTCCGCTGACTGTTCTGCCACATGGAAGACTCCTGACGAGCCGGAAGGGATCGGGTTGGCCTTGAAATTGATGATCATCCTGAAGCGTTCACGCGGTTGCAGCGCGAACGTCCATGACGTTATTATCGGCACCCATTGATTAACTATTAATCGATTCTTTCAAACGTCAAGCGACTGACCGCTTTTTCCTCATGCTTAGGGAGTGATGCAATGCAGCGATGTGGCTGGGTAACACAGGATGCGCTTTATCTGGCGTACCACGACACGGAATGGGGCGTGCCGCAGACCGATAAGCGCGCCTTATTTGAGATGCTGTGTCTGGAGGGGCAACAGGCTGGCCTGTCATGGATCACCGTGCTGAAAAAGCGCGAGAACTATCGCCAGGCGTTTCATGATTTTGATCCGCAGGCGGTGGCGCTGATGGATGAGGCCGATCTGCTGCGCCTGCTGCAGAACAGCGGTTTGATCCGCCATCGCGGCAAGCTGGAAGCCATCATCAATAATGCCAAAGCACTGCTGGCGCTGGAGGCCACCGGCGAAGACTTTTCCCGCTTTATCTGGTCATTTGTCGATAACCAGCCGATTTTGCACCGTTACGCGGATTATAAACTGGCGCCTACCACCTCCGAACCGGCCATTGCGCTGTCTAAGGCGCTTAAGAAGCGTGGTTTTAAATTCGTCGGGCCTACAACCTGCCACTCTTTTTTACAGGCCTGCGGGCTGATCAACGATCATCAAACCAGCTGTTTCTGCCATCCCGATAATCTTTAAGGCAAAAGTTTACAAATTAAGACTGCGCCTCACGAATTTCCCCATCATTGAACGGCATAATAGTGCCGTTTTGGGGCGTTTTCCCCGTTTCCGTATGAGGGACTTTTTCATGAAAAAGCGTGTACTGGCGCTGGCCTTGTTAATGAGCGGCAGCGTGGCGCTGTCGGGTTGTACCACCAATCCTTATACCGGCGAATCGCAGGCCGGGAAATCGGGCATCGGCGCGGGTCTGGGCGCGGTGCTGGGCGCTGGCGTGGGCGTGCTCTCTTCGTCGAAGAAAGATCGCGGTAAAGGTGCGCTGATTGGCGCAGCGTCCGGTGCGGCACTGGGCGGCGGCGTCGGCTATTACATGGATGTGCAGGAAGCCAAACTGCGCGACAAGATGCGCGGCACCGGCGTCAGCGTAACGCGTCAGGGCGATAACATCGTACTGAACATGCCGAACAACGTGACTTTTGACTCCAGCAGCGCCAACCTGAAACCGGCCGGCGCAAATACGCTGACTGGCGTGGCGATGGTGCTGAAAGAGTATCCGAAAACCGCCGTCAACGTGGTCGGCTTTACCGACAGCACCGGCACACGCGCACTGAACATGCGCCTGTCGCAGCAGCGAGCAGAAAGCGTTGCCAGCGCGCTGATCGTGCAGGGCGTGGCGCAGAACCGCCTGCGCACCCAGGGCATGGGCCCGGATAACCCGGTCGCCAGCAACAGCACCGAAGCCGGTAAAGCCCAAAACCGTCGCGTCGAAATCACCCTGAGTCCGCTGGGCTAAGGCACAGGCCGGTCTGCCGCTGCAGGCCGGCTTTTGACGCGCTTTTACGCGCTTATTGACGCGCAAAGCAGCAGATAACGCGTAAACGTCGCCGGACGATAGAGCCAGCGATGACTTTATGCTAGCGTGATCAAAATTTGATCAGTGGAAAGCCATCATGTCACTCAAAGCTATCGCCTCCGCCCTTGGCCTCTCTGTGACCACCGTGAGCCGCGCGCTGAATGGGTTTGATGATGTCGCCGCTGCTACCCGCAAACGCATCGAAGAGGAAGCTGACCGGCGCGGTTATCGCCCGAATGCTGCCGCGCGCCGCCTTAAGACCGGCCGTGCCAATGCGGTTGGGCTGGTGTTTCCGGTTAGCAATGCCTCACTCAACGACAGCTACTACAGTGAAATGCTGTTGACGCTCGATCAGCGCCTTGCCCTGCACGAGATCGATCTGCTGTTGCTCCCCGACAAACCGCAGGATCAGCAGCGCAATTTGCTGCGTATGCTGCGCAGCGGCGTGCTGGACGCACTGATAGTCACCCATACCACGCCGCAGGATGTGCGATTGCAGCGCCTGCAGCAGAAGGGTTTTCGCTTTCTTACGCTGGGGCGCAGTCAGCTGCCGCAGCCTTACGCCTGGTTTGATTATGATAACCATGCCGGAACGCTACTGGCGGCGCAGCACTGCCAGCAGCAGGGCTATACGCGCATCGCTTATCTCGGCGGTAACGAGCCCAGCACCTACATTCTTGACCGCCGGCAGGGGTTTATCGACGCGCTGCCCGCCACGCCCTGCGCGCAGCAGGCTGGCTGGATGGCCGCGCTGCCGCCCTCGCGCCGCGCGGGCTATCAGCAAACCCGTGCCTGGCTGGCGCACGTTATCCAGCCTGACGCCATCATTATCGACTGCAGCCCGCTCGGCGAAGGCGCAGCGATTGCCCTGCAGCAGGCCGGGCGTCTGAGCGGCGCGCAGGCGATTCCCCTGTACGTGTACGATGGTTTGCCGCACGACTCCATTATCACGCAACCGGTCAACGCGATTCTGCAATCATCACAGCAGCGGATTGGCGAACGCGTCGCCGAAATGGTGCTGCAGCTGCTGGAGGGCGCGCCGCCCGCGCAGTTACAGACGCTGTGGCAGCCAATGCTGCGCCTCACTTCTGACGCACAGTGATTGCGCGGGTGCCGCGCTGTGATAGTCTTCGCCTGATGCAATTAATCAGGTGTATGTGATGAAAACCAGGCCGCCACGAGCCACAATCAGTGACGTTGCCCGCACGGCAAAAACCGGTAAAACCAGCGTTTCCCGCTATCTGAATGGCGAAGTACATCTGCTTTCGCCGGATCTGAAAGCCCGTATCGAACAGGCGATTGCCGACCTCAACTACCGCCCCAGCCAGATGGCGCGCGGACTCAAACGCGGCCGCACCCGGCTGATAGGCCTGATCATTGCCGATATCACCAATCCCTACTCGGTGGATGTGCTGAGCGGCATTGAAGCCGCCTGCCGCGCGCGCGGCTTCACGCTGCTGATGTGTAATACCAACAACGAAGTTGACCTCGAACAGCACTACCTGCAGCTGCTCAGCAGCTATCAGGTGGAAGGCATTGTGGTGAATGCGGTCGGGATGCATGAAGAGGTGCTCAACCGTCTGCAGCAGTCGATGCTGCCGATGGTGCTGATTGACCGCAAAATTCCCGACTTCGCCTGCGACGTGGTCGGGCTCAACAACCCGGAGGCCGCCCGCATCGCCACCCGGCATCTGCTGGATAACGGCTATGAAGCGCTGCTGTTTCTCAGTGAACCGCTCGGCAGCGTCAATACCCGCCGCGAACGTCTCGCCGCCTTCTTTGACACCATCAGCAGCGCGCCACAGGTGGTGGCGGAGAATGCCGAAGTGGTGTTGCATCAGCCGGCGCAGCTGGAACAGGTGCTGCAGGCGTTTCATCAGCGCCATCCGGGCAAACGCTGCGCGGTGATGGCGGCCAACGGTGCGCTGACGCTACAGGTGGCGCGGGCGTTACAGCGCCTGACGCTGCGCTGGGGCGAGAGCATTGGCCTGCTGGGCTTCGACGAACTGGAGTGGGCGGCGCTGGCTGGCGTCGGTATCACCACGCTGAAGCAGCCCACCTGGCAGATCGGCTATGCCGCGCTGGAGCAGGTGATCGCGCGTATCGAAGGCAGCGAACAGCCGATTCGCGAGCAGGTTTTCTCCGGCGAACTGATTGTGCGCGGCTCCAGCCAGCCGCTGCGCTAATCCCGCTTTTCACGGCTCACTTCGTGAGCAGGATCATAATTCCGCACTCTGCTACTTTCCTTTGGAACCGGTTCCATTAAGCTTTTTACAGCACATTAACGTGCTGTCCGGCGCATAACGGTGCGGCGGGCAGTACAGCGAGACAGGCTGGAGGAAAGATGTCGAAAGCGGAAATTATTGTGGTCACGGCCGCCTACGGCGCGCACAAGGTGGCAGAACTGGGCGGCCAGGCAGCGCTGCTGCCGCTGATTAAAGCGGCCGGTGCCGATGGCGTCGAGATCCGCCGCGAGCTGTTCAGCGACGACGAATTGTGCCAGCTGCATACGCTTAGCGACGCGCTGCGTCAGCATCAGCTCAGCGTCAGCTATTCAGTGCCGGAAGCGCTGTGGCAGGCGGACGGTGCGCTCAATCCACGTCTGGCGCAGTTCCTGCAGGAGGCTGAGTTGCTGGGCGCTCAGCGCCTCAAGCTGGCACTGGGTCACTATGTCTCGCTGGCCGATCGCCAGCTGGTCGAGGTGCTGGCCGGCTCGCGCGTCACGCTGGTCATCGAAAACGATCAGACGCCGGACAGTAAGCTGACGCCGATGCTGCACTTCTTCCATCACGCCTGCGATGCCGCGCTGCCGCTGGATATGACTTTCGACATGGGCAACTGGCGCTGGACCGGCGAAGACGCCCTGCAGGCAGCGGCGCAGCTCAGTCGCTACGTGAGCTACATTCATGTTAAGGCGGCGGTGCCGCTCGGTGACAGCTTCCGCGCCATTGCGCTGGATGACGCCGACGACAGCTGGCGCACGCTGTTGCAGGCGCTGCCGGCCGATGCACCGCGCGGTATTGAGTTCCCATTAGCCGGCGCAGATTTACTGGCGGTGACCCGCCACTACGTCGATCTGCTGCGCGCGGTGTAAGGAGTTGAGCATGACACACACCTCTCAGCTGGATGTCGTCACCATTGGTGAAGCGATGGCGATGTTTATCGCCGGGCAAACCGGCGATCTCGCCGCAGCCGATCAGTTCACGAAGCGCATTGCCGGTGCCGAACTTAACGTGGCGATTGGTCTGGCGCGCCTCGGTTTGCAGGTGGGCTGGGTCAGCCGCGTCGGCGACGACAGCTTCGGCCGTTTTACCCTGCAGCAGCTGGCGAAAGAGCATGTCGACCACCGCTGCGTGACCATTGATAACCGCTATCGCACCGGTTTTCAGCTCAAAGCGCGCGTGGACGACGGCTCCGATCCGGAAGTGGAGTATTTCCGTAAAGGCTCCGCCGCCAGCCACCTGTCACCGGATGATTTCGACGAAAGCTATTTCGGCAGCGCGCGCCATCTGCATCTGAGCGGCGTAGCCGCCGCGCTTTCCGATAGCTCGCTGGCACTGGCTAAACACGCGGCAAAAGAGATGCGCGCCCGCGGCAAAACCATCTCCTTTGATCCTAATCTGCGTCCGGTGCTGTGGCGCAGTGAAGAAGAGATGCGTAAGCAGCTGAATTTGCTGGCAGAATATGCCGACTGGGTGCTGCCAGGTGAAAAAGAGGGGCTGATTCTGACCGGCTACCGTCAGCCTGAAGCGATCGCGGATTTCTACCTCGATAAAGGCGTGCGGGCGGTGGTGATCAAAACCGGCAGCGACGGCGCCTGGTATAAAACCGCCGCGGGCGAACAGGGCCAGATTGCGCCGATCCACGTGGAGAATGTGGTGGATACCGTCGGCGCGGGCGATGGCTTTGCAGTCGGGCTGATCAGCGCGCTGCTGGAAGGGAAATCGCTGCCGCAGGCGATTCTGCGCGGTAACAAAATTGGTTCGCTGGCGATTCAGGTTGCCGGCGACAGCGAAGGTCTGCCGACGCGCGCAGCGCTCGGCGATTATTAAAACCAGGTCGCCATCAATGGCGACCCAACGTAGGGTGCGCATTCATGCGCACCGAAAAAAACTGTCTCTACACCCTAATTTCGAGACGCATCCACAGAATGCGCCCGCCTCAACCAGAGGAGTCACCCATGAAATCGCAGACAATCGCGCCAAAACGCTGGTGGTATATCATGCCCATCGTGTTTATCACCTACAGTCTGGCGTATCTGGACCGGGCGAACTTTAGCTTCGCCTCTGCCGCAGGGATAAATGAGGATCTCGGTATCACCAAAGGCATGTCATCGCTGCTCGGTGCCCTGTTCTTCCTTGGCTACTTCTTCTTTCAGATCCCCGGCGCGGTCTATGCCGAGCGCCGCAGCGTAAAAAAACTGATTTTCTGGTGTCTGATTCTGTGGGGCGGCTGCGCCTCGCTGACCGGTATCGTCAGCAATATTCCGATGCTGGCCGCCATCCGCTTTGTCCTCGGCGTGGTGGAAGCGGCGGTGATGCCGGCGATGCTGATCTACATCAGCAACTGGTTTACCAAATCCGAGCGCTCCCGCGCGAATACCTTCCTGATCCTCGGCAACCCGGTGACGGTGCTGTGGATGTCGGTGGTGTCCGGCTACCTGATTAACTCCTTTGGCTGGCGCGAGATGTTCATCATCGAGGGCTTCCCGGCGGTGATCTGGGCAATTGCCTGGTGGTTTATGGTGCAGGATAAACCGGCCCAGGCCAAATGGATGAGCGACGAAGAGAAAGCGGCGCTGCAGGCACAGCTGCAGAAGGAGCAGGAGAACATTAAAGCGGTGCGCAACTACAGCGAAGCCTTCCGCAACCGCAACGTTATCCTGCTGTGCCTGCAATATTTTGCCTGGAGCATCGGCGTGTACGGTTTCGTGCTGTGGCTGCCGTCGATTCTGCGTAACGGCACGCAGATGGGCATGGTCGAAGCGGGCTGGCTGTCGGCGGTACCGTATCTGGTGGCGACCATCGCCATGCTGGTAGTGTCGTGGGCGTCGGACAAGACGCAAAACCGTAAGCTGTTTGTCTGGCCGCTGCTGCTGATTGGCGCACTGGCGTTCCTCGGCTCGTGGATGGTGGGCTCCAGCAACTTCTGGCTGTCGTATGCGCTGTTGGTGATTGCCGGCGGGGCAATGTACGCCCCGTATGGCCCGTTCTTCGCCATCATTCCGGAGATGCTGCCGCGCAATGTTTCCGGCGGTGCCATGGCGCTGATTAACAGTATGGGCGCACTGGGTTCCTTCATCGGTTCATGGATCGTAGGCTATCTTAATGGGGCGACCGGCAGTCCTGCCGCCTCCTATGTCTTTATGGGTGCTGCGCTACTGGCGTCGGTGTGGCTGACGCTGATTGTTAAACCGGCGGCCAACAAAACGCCGCCGCCGATTCACGGGGCGAAGCACGCCTGAAAGCGTAAGCGATGACTTTTCCGGGCGACTCAGGTCGCCCGTCACACGTTCTACAGGGAGCAAATAATGAAACCTGCTGTGATTCTGTACAAGAGCCTGCCCGATGACCTGCGTGCCAAGCTGGACCAGCACTTCAGCGTCACGGAAGTGAAAGATGTCTCGCCGGAGACGGTGAAACAGCATGCGGCGCAGTTCGCCGCAGCGCAGGGTCTGCTGGGCTCCGGCGGCAAAGTGAATGATGAGCTGCTGGCCAGCATGCCGGCGCTGCGTGCCTGTTCTACCGTCTCCGTCGGCTATGACAACTTTGACGTTGATGCGCTCAACCAGCGCAACGTTCTGCTGATGCACACGCCCACCGTACTGACCGAAACCGTGGCCGATACCATGATGGCGCTGGTGCTGAGCACCGCGCGTCGCGTCACCGAGCTGGATAAATGGGTCAAAGCCGGTGAGTGGAAAAAGAGTATCGACGCTGAGCACTTCGGTATTGACGTACACCACAAGACGCTGGGCATTCTCGGCATGGGCCGTATTGGTCTGGCACTGGCGCAGCGCGCGCACTTTGGCTTTGGTATGAACATTCTGTATAACGCCCGCCGCCAGCATGAAGAGGCGGAAACCCGCTTTGGCGCGCGCGCCTGCGATCTGGAAACGCTGCTGAAAGAGAGCGATTTTGTCTGCATCAGCCTGCCGCTGACCGAGCAGACGCACCATATGATCGGTGCGGAACAGCTGAAACTGATGAAGCCGAGCGCGATTCTGATCAACGCCGGACGCGGTCCGGTGGTCGATGAGCAGGCGCTGACCGCCGCACTGAAAGACGGCACCATTCACGCCGCCGGACTGGATGTGTTTGAAGTCGAGCCGGTGCCGGCCGATGCGGAAATCCTCACGCTGCCGAACGTGGTCGCACTGCCGCACATCGGCTCCGCCACGCATGAAACGCGCTACGGCATGGCGCGCGATGCGGTCGACAACCTGATCGCCGCACTGAGCGGTAAAGTGGAGAAAAACTGCGTTAACCCGCAGGTCCAGGCTTGATCGCACGGCTTTAGCCATTGCGCCTGCCGGTTGCGGGCGCTATGGTGGTCTTCCCCCTGATAACAATGTTTTTACCTCCTATGGCTTTTTCTCAGTTCGGCGACAAATTTACGCAACATTCCGGCATCTCTCGTCTGATGGAAGATATGGGCGAAGGGCTGCGCACGCCTGGCACGATCATGCTGGGCGGCGGTAATCCGGCGCAGATTCCGGCCATCAATGATTATTTCAGTCAGCTGCTGCTGCAGATGCATCAGGACGGCAAGCTGAACGAAGCGTTGTGCAACTACGACGGCCCGCGCGGCAAAGCGCTGCTGCTGGAGGCGCTGGCTACGCTACTGCGCGAGGAGCTCGGCTGGCCGGTGACGCCACAAAATATCGCGCTCACCAACGGCAGCCAGAGCGCGTTCTTTTACCTGTTTAATCTGTTCGCCGGCCGCCGCGCCGACGGCAGCAAAAAGCGCGTGCTGTTCCCGCTGGCGCCGGAATACCTCGGCTATGCCGATGCCGGGCTGGAGGAAGATCTGTTCATCTCCGCCAAACCCAACATTGAACTGCTGCCGGAAGGCCAGTTCAAATACCACGTCGATTTCGACCATCTGCCGCTGAATGATGAGACTGGCCTGATTTGCGTGTCGCGTCCGACCAATCCAACCGGCAACGTCATCACCGATGACGAACTGCTGCAGCTGGATGCGCTGGCACAGCAGCACGGCGTCCCGCTGCTAATCGATAACGCCTACGGCGTACCGCTCCCCGGCATCATCTTCAGTGAGGCACGTCCGCTGTGGAACCCCAACACCATTCTGTGCATGAGCCTGTCGAAGCTGGGCCTGCCGGGCGCACGTTGCGGGATTATCGTTGCCGATGAGAGCACGATCGGTGCCATTGGCAATATGAATGGCATTATCAGCCTGGCGCCAGGCAGCATCGGTCCGGCGATTGCTACTGAGATGATTGTGCGTGGCGATCTGCTGCGCCTGTCGCAGGAAGTGATTAAACCGTTCTATCAGGCCAAGGTTAGCGAAACTATCGCGATTATTCGCCGCTATATTAGCGAAGATCGCTGCCTGATCCACAAACCGGAAGGCGCTATCTTCCTGTGGCTGTGGTTCCGCGACCTGCCGATCAGCACCGAAGCGCTGTATCAGCGTCTGAAAGCGCGCGGCGTGCTGATGGTGCCGGGCCACTTCTTCTTCCCGGGGCTGGAGCAGGCCTGGCCGCACACCCATCAGTGCATGCGCATGAATTACGTACCGGACAGCGACAAGATTGAGCGTGCGGTACAGATTCTGGCGGAAGAGCTGGATAACGCCTGGAATGCTTAATCCGCGCTTAACGACAGCTGGCACCACTGCGCCAGCTGCTGAATTGCCTGTTCGACTTCGGCATTCCAGCCAAAACCGGCGTTGAGCCGGAAGCAGTGATCGTAGCGGTGATCGGTGGCAAAGATGTGCCCGGGCGCGATGCCGATGCCCGCGTTGCGCGCCTTGAGAAACAGTGCGCGCACGTTCAGCGCCTGTTGCGGCATCTCCACCCACAGCACGTAACCGCCCTCCGGATCCGACACACGCGTGCCCGCCGGGAAGTAGCGCAGCACCGCCTGGCGCATATGGTGGATCTGATTTTTCAGCTCGCGCCGCAGCTTGCGCAGGTGCGCATCGTAACCGCCGCTGCGCAGCAGTTCGGCAATCGCCGCCTGCGACAGCACCGACGTGCCCATGCTGGTGGTGTACTTCAGCGAGGCGATTTTGCGCATGTACTTGGTGCTGTGCACCCAGCCAATACGAATGCCAGGCGCCACGGTTTTGGAGAAGCCGCTGCACAGGATGGCATTCGGGCTGAAGGCGCGCATCGGAAACGGCCGGCGCTCACCGAAAGCCGTATCGCCAAAGATATCGTCCTCAATGATCACCACATCATTCTCATCGGCCTGGCGCGCGATATACGCCTTGTGCTCGTTGGGAATGCTTTTGCCCAGCGGATTATTGATGTTGTTGATGGTGAGATAGGCCTGCACCGCTTTACGCCGGAACAGCCCGGTGAGTTTCGCGACGTTAACGTAACCCTCCGGCCCGGCTTCCACTTCAATGACGCGCAGGTTGAGGTTGTGCAGCATCTGTAGCAGCACGAAGTAGCACGGCGACTCCACCGCCACGATATCGCCAGGCCGCGTGGTGGCGCGCAGCGCCAGCGAAATCGCCTCAATGCAGCCGTTAGTGACCAGGATGTCATCGGCGCTGATATTGCAGCCATAATCCACCGCGCGCCGGGCAATTTCCGCCTTGAGCGGCGCATAGCCGGTGCCTTTCACCGTATTACCGAGCAGCGCCGGTTTGCTGTAACCCATCTGCCGCATCAGCAGGCCAATTTTTTTCACCGGATAGAGCGAGATGTCGCCGTTGGCCAGATCGAGCCGCACGCGGCAGTCCGATCCCAGCATCGCCAGGTGCAGTTCGGTTTGCTCATCCAGCGGCGCCACTTCGCGCGGCTGCTCGCTGAATACCGCCGGCACTTTTTTCTCTGTGGGACGCGGTGCGACAAAAAAGCCGGACTTCGGCCGCGCCACCGCGTAGTGCTCATCCTCCAGCGTGCGTAATGTTTTCAGCGCAGTGGTCATGCTGACGCGATACTGCGTCGCCAGCGTGCGCACCGACGGCAAACGGCTGTCGGGCGGCAGCGATCCGCTGTGAATGGCCTGTTTTATCTGCTCAGCGATCTGACGGTAACGACTGCTCTGACTCTCCTGTTCCTGCGTTTCACCCGCCATCTGTTCCACCCCATATCGTGCTGATCTGTGCGTATTCATCAGATTACATTCAAAGTACTTTAGGCTGCATCTGTTAATTCAGCTTCACGCAGCACCTTCGTGGCCCGTTTTCCAGCCCGTTGTCGCCCGCACGGCAGCGGCGATTTTATTAGCCAAAGGATGAAGTGAAAAATGAATAATCTGTCCGCGATGATGAGTGAAATTGAAGAATACCTGACGCCCGCGATTCTCGATTCCGCCCAGCACTGTGCTCAGCGCCTGCTCGCCGCCCTGCCCGATCCCGACCATCCCGAACGTAACCGCGTGCTGCTGGCCTATGGCGGCGGCAAAGACAGCAGCTATATGGTGGCCTACGTACGTTACATTCAGGGGTTAATCTGGCAACAGCGCAACAGCACGTTTCAGCTGCGCATCAGCACTAACCGCCATGCCGCCATGAACGACAGCGTGATGGAAAACATCGACCGCGTCTATCGTGCGCTGCGTATCCATGACGACGCGTTCACCGAGTGCCTGGTGACCGACGGGCTGCAGATTCGTCCCTTCGATCGCCATTTGCCGATGCCGCAGAAGCGTGCGTCAGCAGAACCGCGACGATGTGCTGATGAATGGTCACCGCTTCCGTGCCGACGCGCGCTCCACCTTCTGCAACGCCTGCAACCTGAGCATGGTGAATTCGTTTGGCCTGGCGGCGCACTACGATGGCGGCGTCGATGTGATCATCACCGGCGATTCGCCGCAGGAGCAGACCGCTTACCTTGCGTGGGCGCGCCACCTGTCAAAACTGTTTGATGCGCCGATGGCCGATAAGTCGCGCGGCTTCAGCGGCTTTCTGCACACGCTGGACGGCGTGGCGGCGCGTTACTTCGCCGACATTTACGGCGCTGACCAGGTCACGCCGGCACATCGCATTACCTGGCAGCTGGCGCGCGACCCGCTGTTCTTCAACATCTATCAGGACACCGCTTATGAGGCCGGCGCGCACTGGGCGCTGCTGACCGAGTTCATGCATTTCCGCTTCGACGAGCTGATGTTCAGCTTCTCCGAGTCGGACTGCGGCAACCCGACGTTAATGGCACATATTCGCGGTCTGCGTGCGGAGACGCTGTTGCAGCGCAGCTACGCCGAAGGCATTCGCGAATATGTGCGCTTTGCGCTCGGCCTGATGGTGCAGAAGGACTTTCCACCGCAGCTGATCGATGAGATGGCCGCGCGCTATCAGGATGATGCCGCGATTGCCCGCGCACGCCAGCGCGCCGCGCAGTTCGCACTCGACGCTTTCGGCCTCAGTGAAACCCAGCTGGTATGCATGATCTATTCACCGTTTATCGCCGCCGGCCAGCAGCTTAAAGCCTGGCTGTTGCAGCTGCCGGCCGCGCCGGAAGAAGCCGCGGTGCGCGCCTTGCTGAGCGGAGAGAGCGAGGATGTGGCGCTGGCGCAGCAGCTCACGCAGCTGTCTGGCCTCAGCGTGGCACAGATGCGGCACTGCTGGCGCAGCGCGGCGGTAAGTTCGCTGCTGGACGGCGCGCGCGGCGATGCGCTGTCGCGCGTGTTGCGTTTCGACCCGCACAAAGCGGTGATTCAGGTTAACAACGGTGCGTTACAGGACATCGTTACTGAAGTGATTTCCGGGCGTTAACCCGGTAAGGCGACGCGATGAGAAAGATTTTTCTGCAGATTGGCGCCACGCGCGACGGGCAAAATCCCTACTGCGCGGTGGCAAAACGCGAAGGCTATTTTACCGTACTGGCCGAAATGGGGGATTTTGTCGACTATCAATCGCTCAGCATCGCCCTGCCGTTCGATCTGATTGTGCGTCTCGATCGCCCGGAAAATCCGTGGGATGTCCTCAATGCCTGTCTGCACGCCGGTCTGCTGGAGCATCCACAGGTGGTGCTGGCCGGTTTTGAGGCTTACAACGCCAGCGCTGGCCGGGTGCGTGAACTGCTGGCCGGCCCGGATGCCGGTCCGGGTTTTATCCCGCCGGATAAATATGCTCAGCGCATGGCGCTGCGCAAAGCCTGGCCGCGTTTTCCGCAGCCGGAGTTTCGCTTTTTTGCCTCACCGCTCAGCATTGGCGATGCGCGGGATGCGCTGCTCTACCCCTGTGTGATCAAACCGGTCGACGGCGGCGGCGGGCTGGGCATCTGGCTGGTGGAAGAGGCCAGCCAGCTGGATGCGGTGATTGCCCGGCTGCTCGACACCATGAACTATGGCGGACGCGGCTTTACCGGCTTTATCGTCGAAAGCTGGCTGGCCGGTGACGAATATTCGCTGCAGGGCGTGGTGGAGAATGGACACGCGGTGGCGCTGACCTGCTGCCAGAAGGTGATTGAGCAGCATACCGAGGCCGACGGCTGTATCAGCTTTTACGAATCCGGCCATGTGGCGATGGCGGCGCAGCAGCTGCCCGCCGCCTTCACCAGCCTGATGAGTTTCTGCTGTGAAACCTTCGGCTACCGGCGCGGCGCTTTCCACATTGATTTCATTATGGTGAACGGCGAGCCGCACTTTCTCGAAATGGGCTTTCGCCTGTCCGGCATGGGCGTGGTGAACCTGGTGGAAGAGGTCACCGGCATCAACTGGGCCGAGGTGGCCTTTCAGGTTGAAGCCGGACGCGGCCTGCCTGAACTGCACTTCGCTTCACCCTCACAGGCCGTCGGCCGGCTGCGGTTGCGCCAGCGGCTGCAGTATGACGCCGCCGAGCGCTGGATTGCCGAGCACCAGCGCGGCCAGCTGTTGCCACCGCTCAACTTACCGGCGCTGGAGGTCTCGCCGCGCTCATCGCTGTACGCCGATCTGACGCGCCACGCCGGGATTCTCGCTACGCTGCGTCTGCCTGCCACCAGCCGCGACGAAATTCTGGCGGTGTTTCACGCCCTTCTTGCTGTTCCCGCTTTGACCTCACGGAGAGATTTACTATGTGCAGAATGATTCTGGCACACGGCCAGTTTGACGCCGCTGCGGTACTGGACGCCGCACGCGCCATGAGCTGCGGTGAAACCGCCGCGCACGATGGCCCGATTAAACAACATCCCAACGGCTGGGGCTGTCTGTGGCTGGAGCACGGTCAGATCCGTACGCTGCATGGCAGCGGCACCTTTGCCGAAGCACTACCAGGCATTGACGTCACGCGCATACAGCACAGCCGCTTTCTGGCGGTGCACGTGCGTCACGCCACGCTCAGCAAAAACCAGGGCATTGCGTTCTCCCATCCGCTGCGGCGCACCAGCGGCACCACCCAGTGGTACATGATGCACAACGGCTTTTTGCCGACCGTCTATGCGCAGCTTGGCATGGCGCAGTCGCGCTTTGATTCCGCTGAATATCTGGAATATATCGTCGACCGCGTCACGCCCACCGATTTCACCCGCGACTATCTGCGCGAAAAAATGGCCCGGGTGGCGCCGGGTGGCAGCGCGGCAAACGCCATTTTCGTCACCCGCGAGAAGGCCTGGGCGTGGCAATGGCATCCTGATGACACGCCTTACCCCGACTATTTCACCCTGCATCGTTGTCAGCAGAACAACAGCACCTTTATCTCCTCTGAACCTGTTTCAACACTGGGCACGGCGTCAGCATGGCACCGTATGAGCAACCATGAACTTCATGAAATTCCATTTGGAGAGTGAACCCATGGCCATTTTCAATCAGATTCGCGTCATTAACCCCAACATGTTCGTCGAAAGCACCTGGCTGGATGACATCGTCACCGCGCGCGTGCCGCTGCTGGTGCTGCGCAATTTCCTCACGCCAGAGGTGCGCAACGCGGTGGTGGCTGATCTCCAGCAGTGCCGCGAGCAGGTACGGGTTTCTCACTATCCAAATGGCGCGCTGACCACGCTCGGCCCGTATCTGGCGAAGCACACCGCCGCGCCGGAAAACTATTTCACCGAACTGCGCGACATCCAGCCGGCGCTGCCGGCCTCGCTGCACGCCCTGCGCGCGCAGATTTACCACTGGGTGCAGCATGCGCTGCGCCTTGAGAGTCTGCAAACCGCCACCGAACCGGCACTGGGTGATTACGCCGGCTCGATTGTGCGTTTCCACGCTGACGGCGTCGCTAATCCGCTGCATAACGACAACATCGTGCGCGATGCCGCTGGCAGCGGTCTGGCGGTGACGCACATTCTGCATCAGCTGAGCTGCGTCGTGTGCCTGCAGGAGTGCAACGCCGGCGGCGCGCTGCGCATCTTCAATAAGAAATGGCAGCCGGAAGACGAGCGCTTTAAAACGCCCGGCGAGCTGGGCTACCAGAGCGGCGTCATCGCCGGCAGCGAGACTTGCGAATTCGCGCCGCGCAGTGGCGATATCTATCTGTTTAATCCCGCGTTTTATCATGAAATCGATCGCGTTGAGGGCGACACGCGCATCACCATGGGCTTTTTCTTTGGCCTGACCGACAAAAAAATGAAGCACGCCATTGCCTGGAGTTAATCCCGGCCTTAGACGAGGAAGACAGTATGACAACCTATGACAAAGTGATCGCGCTGCTGGATACGCAGCAGGCCCGCTACCGCGTGGTGGAGCATGAGGCCATCGGCCAGACCGAGGTGATCAGCGCCATCCGCGGAAACGATCTCCAGCAGGCAGCCAAAGCGATGGTGCTGGAAGTCACCATGCCGGACGGCGCCGCGCCGCGCTATCTGCTGGCGATCGTACCCGGCGACTGCAAAATCAACTTCAAACACGCCGCGCGTGCCATTGGCGGTAAGAAGTCGACGTTTGCCACCCCTGAGCAGGCACAAGCGCTGACGCAGTGTGTGATGGGCGCGGTGCCGCCGTTTAGTTTTGATGACCGACTGGCGCTGCGCGTGGATACGCGGCTGCGTGATGTCGGGACGCTGTGGTTTAACGCCGGCGCGCTGGACCGCTCGGTAGCGTTGGATGTGGATGATTATTTTCGACTGATCGGCGACGACTGCGGTGCAGAGATCGCCACACCGGTGACGGCAACCGCCTGATTGCCGCGCTGAGGAATGCGTATGTCCGTGAAAGATATGTTGTTAGCCCTGTGCGTCGTGGTGGCGTGGGGCGTAAATTTTGTGGTGATTAAGCTGGGTTTGCAGGGCATGCCGCCCTTTTTGCTGGCGGGACTGCGTTTTACGCTGGTGGCGTTTCCGGCGATCTTTTTCGTGCGTCGTCCGGCAATTCCGCTGCGCTGGCTGGTGGTGTATGGCATGACCATCAGCTTTGGTCAGTTCGCGTTTCTGTTCCTCGCCATCAAGCTTGGCATGCCAGCCGGGCTGGCTTCGCTGGTGCTGCAGGCGCAGGCATTTTTCACCCTGCTGCTCGGCGCGCTGCTGCTGGCCGAGAAGCTGCGCTGGAACCACATCGCCGGCATTCTGGTCGCCACGCTCGGCATGTTTATGCTGGCAACCGCCGGTATGGAGGGCCAGACAACCGCGGGCATCACGCTGACCACCATGATGCTGACGCTGGCGGCAGCGCTGTCGTGGGGGCTGGGCAATATCACTAACAAGATTATCCTGCGCAACCGCAAGGTGCCGGTGATGTCGCTGGTGGTGTGGAGCGCGCTGGTACCGATTGCGCCGTTCTTTGCCTGTTCGTGGTGGTTCGAGGGCGAATCCGCCATTGTCACCAGCCTGCTGGATATTTCGCTGCAGACGGTGCTGGCGCTACTCTATCTGGCGTTTTTCGCCACCATCATTGGCTACGCCATCTGGGGCAATCTGCTCAGCCGCTACGAAACCTGGCGCGTGGCGCCGCTGTCGCTGCTGGTGCCGGTGGTCGGCATTCTCAGCGCCGCGCTGATCCTCGGTGAAACTCTGTCGGCACAGGAGATTCTCGGCGCGTCGGTGATCATTCTCGGGCTGCTGGTGAATGTGTTTGGCGGTATGGTGAGCCAGCGCCTGCTGGTACGTACCTGATGATGCAGCCATAAAAAAACGCCGCGTTGCAGCGGCGTTTTTCTTTACTTCGTTAGCCTTATTTCAGGATTTCAATCCGGCGTGGTTTCGCCTCTTCCGGGACGATGCGTTCCAGATCGATACTCAGCAGGCCCAGTTCGAGACGCGCATCGCGCACCACGATGTGATCGGCCAGCTGGAATTTGCGTTCGAAGTTACGTTCTGCGATGCCCTGGTACAGGTATTTACGTTCCTGCTGCTCTTCAGGGTGGGCGCCGCGCACCACCAGCATGTTGTCATGGGCGGTGATATCCAGTTCGCTCTGCGCAAAGCCGGCGACGGCAATGGTGATGCGATAGTGGTTTTCGTCTACCAGCTCGACGTTGTACGGAGGGTAGCCGCCGTTGGCCTGGTTTTGATTGGACTCAAGCAGGTTAAACAGACGGTCGAAACCAATAGCAGAACGATAAAGCGGAGAGAGATCAAAGTTACGCATAATAAGACTCCTGATAATCAGCAAGTTTTGGCAACCTTCCACCATGGACAGGTTGTCCGGCCCGTCGGTGTCCCTGTCGGCGACCGCGTCGTGACCGTAGCTTAAAGATGGGTGCGCTCAGGTCGCTTTCAAGGGGCAATGCGCTTTTTTTTGCAGCAATTCTGACGATATGGCATACACTCAGGGGACGCTTCGCCTGACGGGAAGGACATAACCACAGAGTTATGCGGATGTCAGGTGACACACTCCAGCCAGGGCCATGCCATGACTGTAGGGATGATGATGATGAAAATGATGAAACGCTTTCCGCTCACCGGCCTGCTGGTCTGCTGCGCCTGTGCCACATCAGGCTGCTCCAGCGTGATGTCGCATACCGGTGCCAGCCAGGGTTACTACCCCGGCACGCGCGCCAGCGCAGAGATGCTGACCGATGACAATACCAGCTGGGCGATTAAACCGCTGGCGCTGATCGATCTGCCCTTTTCGGCGGTGATGGATACGCTGCTGCTGCCGTGGGATTACTTCCGCGCCGACGACGATAAAACCAAAGATTCGCCGCGCGAACGCGTGCTGCAGAGCGAGAAGATGGCTGGCACCCAGGCCAGCCTGGCCACCGCGGCGGCTATGCCGGCGGAATCGCACTGACGCAGAACAGCTGTCGCCAGCCGTCAACCTCGCGCATGTAGGCGATCTGCTTCCCGTCCGGCGACCACACCACCGCGTCGCCGCCCGGCGGTTGCGCGCTGCGCGCGGTAAGGCGCGTACACTGTCCGCTGGCTATCTCACAACGCATCACGCTGTTATCACAGATAAAGGCGATGGCTGCGCCGTCCGGCTGCCAGCTGAAAGCAGACTGAATGCTGCTGCGCAGTGAGGTGATCTGACGCGCCGCGCCACCGTTGGGTGAGACTGTCCACAGCTGCACAATGCCCTGCTCGTCAGCCTGCAAAAAGGCGATTGCGCTGCCATCCGGCGCAGCGCGCAACCAGTGGCGCGGCTGCAGCGCCAGCCCTTTACCGTGCGTGATGCGCCGCTGCTGCACGCCAGCCGGCGGTGCCGGCAGCTGCTCTGCCGTGCCCTGCAGCGGTGCATTGCCGGCTCTGGCATAGTCCGCCAGCGCCTCAGGCAGATCGACCACAAACACTTCCGGCACTTTTTCACCACTGGCATTGCGCGTATCGCCGATAAAGGCGATGGCCCAGCGCTGCCAGCTGCCGTCCGCTTTCTGATAGCCACGCTCACCGATCCAGCACTCTTCATAAGCGCGGTCAATCTGATCGCTGCCCGGTTGTGGATCGCGCCGGGTGTGGCTCACCAGCACGCAGTAGTGGCTGCCGTCATATTCGCGCGGATGCTGCTTCGGCGGGCACACCGGATGCAGCGGCACCGCCACGCCGACGTTGCGCAGGTCGTCACGCACATCGCGCTCATGCATCACGTGATCGTTATAGGTAAAGCTCAGCCGCGAGCCATCCGGACTGAACACATGCACGTGCGAGCCACCACGCAGCGCACCTGGCGTATAGGGCGCGGTGATATCGCAGGCGTCGAGGTTCTCTGCGATGCCCTGCTGAACAATCACGCCGCGCCGGTGATGAAAGTCATAATGCCAGTGCGCATCGGGATGCTCCGGCCCATGAATACAGACATAGCGCGGCGGCAGATCCGGACTCACGGTCACCACGCCGACGTACGCGCCATCGCGCGCCTGATAAAGCACCTCGACCGCGCCGCTGTGCACGTTGACGCGCTCAATGGTCAGGCTGGTAAACGAGGCGCCGGACGGCCGCACATCAAATGCCAGCCACTGGCTGTCGGCGGTCCAGACGTTGATATTGGTCAGCTGATGATGGCGCTGAGTAAAGGTGAGTTGTTTTTCTGACATGGGGCAACCTCAGATGTAACCGTTGCCGGACAAATTACGTGATGCCGTTCAGTTAAGCAAAAGCTGAGCAGCTAATGCGGGTGCGCAGGCATGCGCACCCGGAAGCTTAGCCCACGCGCTTCACATCCCCCACCAGCAGGATGTAAGAGAGCGCGCCAATCAGCGCAACGGCGGAGATGTACACCAGCGCGGGCGCAAAGCCGTAATCCTGCGCCAGATACCCCACCACCAGCGGTACCGTGATGCCACCGAGGCCGCCGATAAAGTTAAACATGCCGCCGGTCAGGCCGATCAGGCGTACCGGCGCCAGCGACGAGACCAGCGACCAGGTGATGGACGCGAACCCGTTGCCGAAAAAGGCCAGCGCCATCAGCACCATAATCCACAGCGGATCGTTGGTGTAGTTTGCGCCCATAATGCAGGTGGAGATCAGCAGGCCGCAGATGATCGGCGTCTTGCGGGCAAAGCCGAGCGAGCGGCCGCTGCGCACCAGACGATCGGCCACCATCCCGGAGAGGATCACGCCAATAAAGGCGGCGAGAAACGGCACGGTAGTCATAAAGCCGGCCGTCAGCGCGGCAATATGTTTCTCCTGCGTCAGGTAGTTGGGGAACCAGGTAAGGAAAAACCACAGCGTTGAGGTCACCGCGAACTGGCCGAGATACACGCCGCACAGCTTGCGATGAAACACCAGTTTCCAGTCGGCCGCGGTGAGTTTAACGCGTGCTTTTTTCTCGCTGGGCGCATCGCCGTCGACCATCGCGCCACCGGCACGAATGTAATCCAGCTCGGCCTGATTGATGCCTTTGCTCTGGCTCGGTGCCTGGTAAACCTTCATCCACACCAGCGACCAGACAATGCCAATCCCGCCGGTGATGATAAACACCCAGTGCCAGCTCAGCAGTTCCTGAATCCAGATCAGCAGCGGCGTGAGAAACGCCAGGCCGACAAACTGACCGGAGGTGTAAAAACCGACGGCCGAAGCGCGCTCCTGTTCCGGGAACCAGCTGGTAACCAGGCGGTTATTGGTCGGGAAAGCCGGCGCTTCAAAAATACCGGTAATGGCGCGCAGACCTATCAGCGATAATAAGCCGCTGGCGAATCCCTGCAATAATGTCGCCACCGACCAGCCGAGAATAGCGATAAAATAGGTCAGGCGTGAGCCTACGCGATCGAGAAACCAGCCGCCGGGAATCTGGCACAGCGTATATAACCAGGCAAAAGCAGAAAACACATACCCCATTTCTGCTTTGCTGATGCCAAATTCCTGCTGAATATGCGCCGAGGCCACGGCTAAATTAGCGCGATCGACATAACAAATGACCACCGTAATAAAAATCATCAGCAGCGTAATATAACGGCGACGCGTAGGTTTCGCCTGAACAGCAGAGAGATCCATGGTGTTTCTCCGTCAGATGTCAGCTGGCGGACGTGCCGAAACACGCCGCAGCCAACGCAGGGTAAGGTTATCGAAGATAAAAGCCGCAGCTGCGGCAAACTGGCAGCGCGGTGAAAACAGGTTGAGCGCTGCCCTGTGCCTTATATATTCCGCACATGGTTTAAATAGTCAGATGTTTAATCGCTTGGTAATCGGTGCTGTTATAAAGCGGTAAACGTAGCGACCGGGCGCAATACCACCGCCATTACCACTCGGCTACCGATCCATCCGGAAAGCGCCATAATGGGTTACGCCAGTCTGGCGCATTTTTACTGCGCGCAATCACCAGCTCTTCATTAATTTCCACACCGAGGCCGGGTTTATTTAACGGATAGAAATGGCCGTCATTCATTTTAAAATCATCTTTATTGATCACGTAATCGAGCAGTTCAGCGCCCTGATTATAGTGAATGCCCATGCTCTGCTCCTGGAACACCGCGTTACGCGACACGAAGTCGACATGCAGACAGGCAGCCAGCGCAATCGGCCCCAGCGGACAGTGCGGCGCCAGCGCCACGTCGTAGGACTCGGCCATCGCCGCGATTTTGTAGCATTCGGTGATGCCGCCGGCGTGTGACAGATCCGGCTGCAGAATCGCCAGCCCACCGGCTTCCAGCACGCGCTTGAACTCGAAGCGGGAGAACATGCGTTCGCCTGCGGCAATCGGCAGATGTGTCTGCGCCGCCAGGCGCGGATAGTATTCTGCCTGCTCGGCCAGCACCGGTTCTTCAATAAACAGCGGACGATACGGCTCCAGCTCTTTGATCAGCACTTTGGCCATCGGCGCGCTGACGCGACCGTGGAAATCGAGGCCAAACTCAATATCATTGCCAAAGGCTTCGCGGATCTGCGCTACGGTGTTAACAGCGGCATCGACCTGACGAGAATTGTCAATGATGCCCATCTCTTCACAGCCGTTGAGTTTGAAGGTATCAAAGCCGATACCACGTAATTTCTTAATGCCATCAATCACTTCAGCCGGACGATCGCCGCCTACCCAGCTATAGGCTTTGATGCTGTCACGCACCAGACCGCCCAGCAGCTGATACACCGGCACGCCCAGCGCTTTGCCTTTAATATCCCACAGCGCCTGATCGATACCGGCAATGGCGCTCATTAAAATCGGGCCGCCGCGGTAAAAACCGCCGCGATACATCACCTGCCACAGATCATTAATCCGCGCCGGATCCTGCCCAATCAGATATTCCGACAGCTCATGCACCGCCGCTTCGACGCTGCGCGCGCGCCCTTCAATCACCGGCTCACCCCAGCCGATGATGCCTTCGTCGGTTTCAATTTTCAGGAACATCCAGCGCGGCGGCAGGCGATAAGTGGTCAGTTTAGTAATTTTCATCGTACAGCGTCCTTATAGGCAGCAATAAATGCGCGGGCCTTCTCCACGGTGCGCGACAGCGGCTGACCGGCGCGATAGAGATCGCTGCCCAGGCCAGCTCCGACGCAACCGGCGGCGATAAATTCATGCAGGTTTTCCGGCGTAACGCCGCCCACGGCAAAGACCGGCACCTCCGGCGGCAGCACCGCTTTCAGCGCTTTGATGTAGCCCGGACCAAACGCCGACGACGGGAAAATTTTCAGCGCCTGTGCCCCAGCCTGCAGCGCGGTAAAGGCCTCGCTGGCGGTGGCACAGCCTGCGGCAACCAGCATGCCGTGCGCCACGGCCTGGCGAATCACCGCAGCATCGGTATTGGGCGTCACCACCAGCTTGCTGTTGAGCGCCGCCAGCTGATCGACCTGCGTCACCTGCAGCACGGTGCCGGCACCGATCAGCGCTTTATCGCCGAAGGTTTGCACCATCGCGCCGATACTTTTCGCCCACTCTGGCGAGTTGAGCGGAATTTCAATCGCATCGAAACCGGCGTCGATTAACGCCGCGACGTGCGCTTCAGCTTCATCCGGCGTGATGCCACGCAGAATGGCGATCAGCGGAAGTTTAGTGGGCCAGGACATGCGCAATACTCCTTATTCCGTGCTGGAAAGCGCGATCGCCCTCCAGCGTGACTGAATCTGTTCCGATAAAGGCCAGCGCCTGCTGATAACGCTGTGCCAGCGCGCTGCCGGCGATAATGACAATCGGCTGGCGGCTATGCGTTAACTGCTGCGTCATCTGCGCCACTTCTTGGCCGATTAACAGGCCAGAGAGAAAATCACTGATATGGCGACGATCGCGCGCGCCAAGCACGTGGGCGGCACGCACTTCAAACAGGCGCGCCAGAATTGATGGGTCGTGGCTGCCAATCTGCAAACCGTCCCGGAACGCGTCCGGACTGGCTTCCTGCGCGGGTAAACCGGCGCCAATCAGCGACTGCTTCAGCAGTAAATGGTGCAGCTCGCCGGTCATCACGGTGCGGAAATCGATGACGCGATCCTGTTCCATCTGCACCCACTTGGCGTGCGTGCCCGGCATGACATACAGCGGCGCGGGCTGCAGCGTGACCGCGCCGAGCAGCTGGGTTTCTTCACCGCGCATTACGTTGTAGTTGTCGTCACGTTCGACGCTCAGTCCCGGCACAATCCACGCTTTTCCTTCCACGCAGGTCAGGCGATCGCTTAATGCATTGAGCGCCACCGGGCAGGCGAGATAAGGCACTGCCAGCCAGCCAGCGTTGCTGCCCACCATGCCGGCCATGATCACCGGGACTTCGGCCACCGGCCAGCCGTCGGTAATGGTGGCAAACACCTGAGCAGGCGTGCGGTCGCCGAGGCGCGTCACGCCCGCTTCCGAACGGCGCTCATCGACGCATTCACCGGCGCGGTAATACCAGGCGCGCAGGTTGGTGGAGCCCCAGTCAATGGCGATATAACGCGTCACAAAATCTCCTTGAGTCGGGCGGTTGAGCTGGCAATCATCGCCTTCGCCGCCTGTTCCGCCGCATCGCCATCCTGGTGACGAATGGCATCGAACAGCGCTTTATGTTCGGCTAACGTGCGCGGCATGTTGCCGGAGTCCGCCATGTAGGTTTGCGCAAACACCGCTTTTTGCAGCTGGCTGATCGCCACATTGAGTTGCTGCAGCACCGGGTTATGCACCGAGGCCATCACCGCTTCGTGATAGCGGATATCTGCGTCGTTAAAGGCATCACGGTTGAGGTGGTTGGCCACCATCTCGTTGTAGGCCAGCTCAATCGCCGCCAGATCGGTCGACGTTGCCCGCTCGGCCGACCAGCGCGCAATCTGCGGCTCCACCAGCACGCGCACCTCGTTCATGGCCGCGATCAGACGCGGATCGTGATCGTGCGCCAGCGCCCACTGCAGTACATCGCTGTCGAGATAATTCCACTGGTTACGTGAGGTGACAAACGCGCCGCGGTAGCGCTTCATCTCCATCAGGCGTTTAGCCATCAGGGAGCGATACACTTCGCGGATAATATTGCGCGAGGTTGAAAATCGCTCGCACAGCTCCGCTTCCGCCGGCAGCGCGGCGCCCGGCACATATTTTCCGGCAACAATCTCTTCACCCAGCGTCTGGATGATGCGCTCTGTTTTACTCAGTGGTTCCTGCGTCATCGTGTTCGATTCCATGAAAGGCGTGAGAAATCAGATTACTGCTTTCGTAGTGCAAAGCCCAATCCCTGACGCATTCTGTAGCGGCGATTGTAGTACCATATATATTGTTTGTACTACAATATGGATCACAAAACAGACAACCCATCGGCGCGCTGACAGCAAAAATTCAGCAGAGAAGTGACGGGCAGCAGAACGCCGCCCGCATCAGAGGAGGGTTACAGCACTAGCTCTTCAATGGCGTGCGCGACACCATCTTCCATATTGGTCTTGGTCACGAACTGCGCAATCTGCTTCACGGAATCAATCGCATTGCCCATCGCCACGCCGGTGCCGGCGTATTCAATCATCGCCAGATCGTTTTCCTGATCGCCAATCGCCATCACTTCTGACGGCTGCAGGCCGAGTTTCTCCGCCAGCATTTTTACGCCGTAGCCTTTGTTGACCAGCGGATTAAGGATTTCGAGATAGTAAGGTGCACTTTTCAGAATGGTATAACTGTCGCGGGCGCGCGCCGGTAAGGCGGCGATGGCTTTATCCAGCAGCTCCGGTTTATCGATCATCATCAGTTTCGGGAAACGCGTCGCCGGATCCATCTCCTCTACGGCGCGATAGCGCACCGGAATGCCGGTCAGGCTGGCTTCGTGAATGGTGTATTCACTGATGTCTTTATTTGGCGTGTAGAGGAAGGATTTGTCGAACGCCTGAAAATGTACCCCAAGGTCGCGCGCCAGCTGCTCCAGGTAGAGATAGTCATCAAAGCCAAGCGTCTTCTCAGCCACCACCTCACCGCTGTCCGCGCTGTGCGCCAGTGCGCCGTTGTTGCTGATGCAATACTGCCCCGGCTGACGCAGATCCAGCTCCATCAGATAGCGCTCCACACCAACAAACGGGCGTCCGGTGGCCAGCACGATCGACACACCTTTATCCCGCGCCCGGCCAATCGCCGCTTTGACGCCCGCCGTGATTTCGTGCTGCGGATTCAGCAGCGTGCCGTCCATATCGATCGCAATCAGTTTTATCGCCATAACGTCCTCGGTTAATTCAGGGTCTGGCTTTAATGCTAGCGCGATTCAGCTCACATTGACCAGTTAATCGGCAGATAACGCCTGTCATGCTTTGTGCAGCATTATCCAGTTTGAGCATTTGGTGTTTTACTTCTGCTGATTCGCTTGATCATATAAGTGATTGCTTATAAATTACTATAAGCAATCACTTATATGGAAATTGCGTTATGTGGGAAATCATTTTTACCGACACCTTCCGGGAATGGTTGCGGGCACAGGACAACAAACTGAAAAAACGCATCGCTGCGGCCCTGTTAAACCTGCAGCATTATGGCCCGTTGCTGCCACGGCCCTATGCCGATACGGTTAACGGATCACGCTTCCACAACATGAAAGAACTGAGAATACAGTACGCTGGTCAGCCAATTCGGGCGCTATACGCATTCGACACGCAACGCAAAGCGGTCATTTTGTGTGCTGGCAATAAATCCGGAGACAAACAATTTTATGCGCGGATGATATGCCTTGCAGATCAATTGTTCACGGCTTACCTCAATAACGCAGAGGAAAATCATTCATGAACGACTTACAAAAATTTATCGAGAGTGAGTTTACTGAAGCTGAGCAAGCTGACATTCAGCTGATGGCAGATGAGCTGATTCTCGAAACCGGCCTGCAACTGCTGCGGGAAGAGTTAGCGTTATCGCAGAGAACCGTTGCGGAAGCGATGGGTGTTAAGCAGCCGCGTATCACGCAAATTGAGCAGGGCGGCGCCGATCAGCGTCTGATCACCATTAAGCGCTACATTGAAGCGATGGGCGGCAAGCTAAGCCTGCTGATTGAAATGCCGGACGGCTCGGGTGGAAGAATTCTGCGCGTTTAATAAAACAAAAAACCCTTCCCGTTTGGGAAGGGTTTTGCGATATCAGATATCGATGTTGGCGGCTTTCAGCGCGTTCTCTTCGATGAAGGCGCGGCGCGGTTCAACCGCATCGCCCATCAGCGTGGTGAACAGCTGGTCGGCGGCGATGGCGTCTTTGATGGTGACGCGCAGCATGCGGCGGCTGTCCGGATCCATGGTGGTTTCCCACAGCTGATCCGGGTTCATCTCGCCCAGACCTTTATAGCGCTGCACTGACAGACCGCGGCGCGACTCTTTCACCAGCCAGTCAATTGCCTGCTCGAAGCTGGCAACCGGCTGACGGCGCTCGCCGCGCTCGATATAGGCATCCTCTTCAATCAAACCACGCAGGTGCGCGCCGAGTGCACAGATTTTGCGGTATTCCGCGCCGTCAATGAACTCGCTGTCCAGCGGATAATCGGTATCAACGCCGTGAGTACGCACGCGCAGCACCGGCTCAAAGCGCTGCTGTTCGCGGTTTTCCCGCACCTGGGCCACATAGCTGCTGCCATGCGCTTCGCGCTCGTTCAGGTAAGCCACCAGGCTCTCCAGCCATGCGGTCACTGCAGCCTGATCGCTGAGATCGCTCAGGGTTGGATGATAAACCAGCGCGCGCAGCAGCGCAGACGGGAAGCGGCGCTCCATACGTTTGATCATCTTCTGGGTGCTGTTGTATTCCGCCACCAGGCTTTCCAGCGGCTCGCCGCCCAGTGCCGGTGCGCTGGCGTTGGTGTGCAGCGTTGCGCCGTCCAGCGCGATGGCAATCTGATACTGATCCATCGCGTCGTCATCTTTAATGTACTGCTCCTGCTTGCCCTTCTTCACCTTGTACAGCGGTGGCTGCGCGATGTAGACGTGGCCACGCTCGATGATTTCCGGCATCTGGCGATAGAAGAAGGTCAGCAGCAGCGTACGGATGTGCGAACCATCGACGTCCGCATCGGTCATGATGATGATGCTGTGATAGCGCAGCTTGTCCGGGTTGTACTCATCGCGTCCGATACCGCAGCCCAGCGCGGTGATCAGCGTGGCAACTTCCTGTGAAGAGAGCATTTTGTCGAAACGCGCTTTCTCCACGTTAAGGATTTTACCTTTCAGCGGCAGAATCGCCTGGTTCTTACGGTTACGTCCCTGCTTGGCGGAACCGCCTGCAGAGTCACCCTCCACCAGGTAGATTTCAGACAGCGCCGGATCGCGCTCCTGACAGTCCGCCAGCTTGCCCGGCAGGCCCGCCAGGTCCAGCGCGCCTTTACGGCGGGTCATTTCACGTGCACGACGTGCGGCTTCACGCGCACGCGCGGCATCGATGATTTTACCGACCACGATTTTGGCGTCAGACGGATTTTCCAGCAGGTATTCGCTCAGCAGTTCGTTCATCTGCTGTTCCACCGCCGATTTCACCTCGGAAGAGACCAGCTTGTCTTTGGTCTGAGAGGAGAATTTCGGATCCGGCACCTTCACCGAAACCACTGCCACCAGCCCTTCACGCGCGTCGTCACCGGTAGCGCTGACTTTGGCTTTTTTGCTGTAACCTTCTTTATCCATGTAGGCGTTGAGCGTACGCGTCATCGCCGCGCGGAAACCGGCAAGGTGCGTTCCGCCGTCGCGCTGCGGAATATTGTTGGTGAAGCAGTAGATGTTTTCCTGGAAACCGTCGTTCCACTGCAGCGCAACTTCGACGCCGATACCGTCTTTTTCGGTGGAGAAGTAGAACACATTCGGGTGAATCGGGTTCTTGTTGCGGTTGAGATATTCAACGAACGCTTTGATACCACCTTCGTAGTGGTAGTGATCGTTTTTATCGTCGCGCTTGTCTTCCAGGCGAATCGACACGCCGGAGTTAAGGAATGACAGCTCGCGCAGACGCTTCGCCAGGATTTCATATTCAAAATCGGTGACGTTGGTGAACGTATCGTGGCTCGGCCAGAAACGCACGCGCGTACCGGTAGCGTCGGTATCGCCGGTCACCGCCAGCGGCGCCTGCGGCACACCGTGCACGTAGGTTTGCTGATGCACTTTGCCGTCGCGACGAATGGTCAGTTCCAGCTTCTGCGACAGGGCGTTCACCACCGATACGCCGACGCCGTGCAGACCACCGGAAACTTTATAAGAGTTGTCATCAAACTTACCGCCGGCATGCAGTACGGTCATGATCACTTCGGCAGCAGAGACTCCCTCTTCCGGGTGGATACCGGTCGGAATACCACGGCCGTCATCCTGTACGGAGACAGAGTTGTCGGCATGGATGGTGACCACGATATCACTACAGTGGCCGGCGAGCGCTTCGTCGATGGCGTTATCCACGACCTCGAATACCATGTGATGCAGACCGGTGCCGTCATCCGTATCGCCGATGTACATACCCGGGCGTTTGCGTACCGCATCAAGCCCTTTCAGGACTTTGATACTTGAGGAGTCATAAGAATTCGACATCAACGTTTCTCGCTCATTTAATCTTCAGGTTGAACCGCTATTTTACCCTGTTCCACGCGGAACATCTTGCCCTTTTCGTCACTCATATCGATTACATGCTCGACACCAATGGCGCTGACAAACACCTGAGCCTGCGTGGCTTTCAGGCGTTCCGCCAGCAGGCGACGACGGGTGTCATCCAGCTCGGAGGCGAAGTCATCAATCAGGTACAAACAGCGACGTCCGCTGCTGCGCGTCAGGTACTCGCCCTGCGCTAACCGCAACGCACACATCAGCAGCTTTAACTGACCGCGTGAGAGTAAATCTTCCACCGGCGTGCCTTCAGCACGAATCCGAAAATCGGCTTTGTGCGGACCGCTGGCGGTGTAGGTGAGCGCACGATCGCGCTCGAAGTTGCGCTCCAGCAACTCGCCGAAGTCGCTCTCTTTGTCCCAGCCGCGCTGGAAGGAGAAGCTCAGCGCAAACTCCGGTAAAAACTGGCTGCAGGTGGCGGTGATTTCGCTGGCAATGGCTGCGCTGTATTCCGCGCGCCAGGCGCTGATCTGTTCTGCCAGCGGCACCAGCTCCTGATCCCATGGCCGGATCTGGCTGTAGCGCGCGACCTGGCGCAGCGCCGCGTTGCGCTGTTTCAGCAGGCGACGCAGATTGCTCCAGGCCAGAAAGAAACCGGGATAAGCATGAAAGCAGCCCCAGTCGATGTAGGCTCTACGGTATTTGGGGCCGCCGTTGAGCAAAGTAAACCCCTCTGGCGTAATCAGCTGCATCGGCAGCAGCTGCGCCAGCTCGGCAACTTTATGGCCGTCGCTGCCGTCGATGCGGACTTTGCTGTCGCCGGCGCGGTTTTTACTCAGGCCGACCGCCAGCTCGCGCTCGCTGCCTTCAATCCGCCCGTGCAACACAAACGCGTCCTGATCGTGACGAATTACGCGTCCGGCCTGCAAACTGCGGAATGCGCGGCCGTGGCCCAGCGTATAAATCGCCTCCAGCACGCTGGTTTTACCGCTGCCGTTGGCGCCCACAAGAAAATTAAAGCCCGGCGCCAGCGTGAGATCGGCCTGCTCGATATTACGAAAATCTTTAATCAGGAGGCGGGTTAAAGCCATGAACGAATCCAGCTGCGCATTAAGAAGTGGTGTTCACCTAACCCTGCAATCGAGGGCGTTAACGGCGAAGCTAGTTTGCGCACGGCCAGCGCACAGACCCTGGGAGCATACTGAAGTATGTGACCAGGGGCGAGCACTGCCCGGGTGCAAAATAGCGAGTAAGTTAGCCCGCCAGACGATCACAGGCGCATGGGCATCACGACGTAGGCCGCAGCCGGACTGGCTACATCTTCAATCTGCACGCTGGAAACCGAATCCGTCAGCAGCAGACGCACGTTTTCGCACTTCAGCGCGTTCAGCACATCCAGCACGTAGCTGACGTTAAAACCAATCTCCAGCTCGGTGCCGCTGTACGACACGTCCAGCATCTCTTCCGCCTCTTCCTGCTCCGGGTTATTGGCGGTGATGCGCAGCTGATTTTCGGTGATATAGATGCGAACGCCGCGGAACTTCTCGTTCGACAGGATTGCCGCGCGGGCAAAAGCCTGTTTCAGCAGATCGCAGCCCGCTTCCAGCGCTTTGTCAGGATTCTTCGGCAACACACGGCGATAATCCGGGAAACGGCCATCAACCAGCTTCGACGTAAAGATGAAGTCGCCGACATGCGCGCGAATGTTGCTGCTGCCAATCTGCACCTGCAGCGGCGTTTCACCGCCGTCCAGCAGACGAACCAGCTCAATCACACCTTTACGCGGTACGATCACCGAATGGTTCGGCAGCGCCTGGCCGACAGGCATCGAACAGACCGCCAGACGGTGACCGTCAGTGGCAACGGTGCGCAACTCTTCGCCTTCGGTCTCAAACAGCATGCCGTTGAGATAGTAACGCACATCCTGATGCGCCATGGAGAACTGCGTGGCTTCAATCAGGCGTTTGAGCGTGGCCTGCGGCAACGTGAATTCCACTTCGCTCTGCCAGTCGTCGAGATTTGGGAAGTCGCTGGCTGGCAGCGTCGACAGCGAAAAGCGGCTGCGGCCGGAGCGCACCAGCATGCGGTCACCTTCCAGCGTCAGACTGATCTCTGCGCCTTCAGGCAGACCACGGCAGATATCAAGAAACTTACGCGCCGGGACGGTGGTCGCGCCCGATTCGTGCGGCTGGGTCAGCGCCACGCGCGCCACCATCTCCATCTCAAGATCGGTACCGGTCAGCAGCAGCGTGCCTTCATTCACCTGCAGCAGTAAATTTCCGAGGATCGGCAGCGTCGGGCGTCCGCCAAGCGGGCCACTCACCTGTTGCAGTGGCTTCAGCAACTGCTCACGTTCAACAATAAATTTCATATGCGTCAGGAAGATAATGTTCGAATGAGGTTAGAGAAATCTTCTTTGATGTCGTGGCTCTCTTCACGCAGCTGCTCGATTTTACGGCAGGCATGAAGCACGGTGGTATGGTCACGGCCACCAAACGCATCGCCAATTTCCGGCAGGCTGTGGTTGGTGAGCTCTTTGGCCATCGCCATCGCCATTTGACGCGGACGCGCCACCGAGCGCGAACGGCGCTTCGACAGCAAATCCGCCACTTTAATTTTGTAGTACTCGGCCACCGTCTTCTGGATGTTGTCGATGGTCACCAGCTTTTCCTGCAGTGCCAGCAGGTCGCGCAGCGCTTCGCGCACAAAATCGATGGTGATGGCACGGCCGGTAAAGTTGGCATTGGCAATCACGCGATTCAGTGCCCCTTCCAGCTCACGCACGTTAGAGCGCAGACGCTTGGCAATAAAGAAAGCCACTTCGCCCGGCAGACGGATGTCGTTTTCGTCCGCCTTTTTCATCAGGATCGCGACACGCGTCTCCAGCTCAGGCGGCTCGATCGCCACGGTTAATCCCCAGCCAAAGCGTGATTTCAGACGATCTTCCACCCCGTTGATCTCTTTCGGGTAACGATCCGAGGTCAGGATGATCTGCTGATTACCTTCCAGCAGCGCGTTGAAGGTGTGGAAAAACTCTTCCTGCGAGCGCTCTTTATTGGCAAAGAACTGAATATCATCGATCAGCAGCGCGTCCACCGAACGGTAGTAGCGCTTAAACTCCTCGATGGCGTTGTTCTGCAGCGCTTTCACCATATCCTGCACGAAGCGTTCAGAGTGCATATAAACCACTTTGGCATTCGGCTTGCGCGCGATGATGCCATTGCCCACCGCGTGCAGCAGGTGCGTTTTGCCGAGGCCAGTGCCGCCATACAGGAACAGCGGGTTATAAGCGCCGCCAGGATTATCCGCCACCTGACGTGCCGCCGCGCGCGCCAGCTGGTTGGATTTACCCTCAACGAAGTTGTCGAAGTTGTGGCGATTATTCACGTTCGAGCGGTAGGTCACATCAGCCGGTGCCGGAACCGAATCCCAGCTCGGGCGCAGCGGCTGTGCCGGTGCCGGACGATTCTCAGCCGGTGCGGGCGCGCTGACGCTGCTGGCCATGGCGGGTTGCGTAGCAGCCACCGGCGCAGCCGGGCGCGTACCGACCTCAAAACGCAGCAGCGGCACGTTCGCACCGCAGAATTCATTCAGCAGCCCATTGATACTATTGAGATATTTATCCCGAACCCAGTCGAGTACAAACCGATTTGGTGCATACAAGGCCAGCGTATTGTCGTTCAATTCAGCCTGCAGCGGACGAATCCACATGCTGAATTCGGTGGCAGGAAGCTCATCCTGCAAACGGGCAAGACACTGTTGCCAAAGCGTAAGTGACACGGCGGACTCCACTCGTACAAAATCGATAAGAATTTCAGGCGCTAATAATAGAAACTGTCTTTTTTGACACAGGCGGTCAGAAAGCGCCTGCGACCGCTATCCGCGGTAGTCATCCCCGGCGATCGCAAGGAGGATCGTCAGCGGAAGGGCGGATCATAGCGCAAAGCGCCTCAGAGATCTTCCCTTTCTACACAGTTTTGATCCATTTTATCCACAGGGTGTCCAGGCATGCATCAGTTTACGCCGTCTGCGGAAAAAGCGAGCGGGGATCAGGCTGAAAGCGAGAAATTTTCCGCCGCGCTCGCATTTTTGCCGTTACGATCGGCGCGGCGATCGCAAGAAGATCCTGGACGATCCTTGCGCTTTCCTTTATAGCCCGTATAATTCCCCACCCGGCATTGGCGCGTGAAGCTTTGATGCCCGGAATTAGCGGGCTGTATCAGAGTTTTCAGGTCTCGCGCCCAGCGAAGTAAATTGACTCCGGACTGTACAATTATTACAATCCCGCCTCTTTATTAAAGACACATTGAGGCGTCGGTCGTTTTACTGGCCCGAAAACGCGTCACCCAGTGAAATTTTTCAAGTTTAGGTAGAAATCGCCATGAAACGCACTTTTCAACCGTCCGTACTGAAGCGCAACCGTTCTCACGGCTTCCGTGCTCGTATGGCTACTAAAAATGGTCGTCAGGTTCTGGCACGTCGTCGTGCTAAAGGCCGTGCTCGTCTGACCGTTTCTAAGTAATAAAAGCTAACCCTCGTGGTTAAGCTCGCATTTCCCAGGGAGTTACGTTTGTTAACTCCCGCTCATTTCACTTTCGTCTTCCAGCAACCTCTTCGGGCTGGCACGCCGCAAATCACCATCCTCGGCCGCCTTAATTCGCTGGGGCATCCCCGCATCGGTCTTACCGTCGCCAAGAAGCACGTGAAACGCGCCCATGAACGCAACCGGATCAAGCGATTGACCCGCGAAAGCTTTCGTTTGCGTCAACACGAGCTGCCGCCGATGGATTTTGTCATCGTGGCGAAAAAAGGGATTGCTGACCTCGATAACCGTGCACTGACGGAAGCGTTGGAGAAATTATGGCGTCGTCACTGTCGCCTGGCGCGCGGCTCCTGATCGCCCTGATACGCGTTTATCAACGCGCCATCAGCCCACTGCTGGGACCTCATTGCCGGTTCCATCCCACCTGCTCGCAGTATGGGGTGGAAGCTGTACGCCGCTTCGGCATGTTAAAAGGCAGTTGGTTGACGATTAAACGCGTATTAAAATGCCACCCTTTGAACCCGGGTGGCGACGATCCGGTGCCGCCAAAAACCTTTGATACCAGAGAACATTAACGATGGATTCGCAACGCAATCTCTTTCTCATCGCTTTTCTGTTCGTGTCTTTTATGATCTGGCAAGCCTGGCAGACGGACCACGCTCCGCAGCCACAGCAGACCCAGACCACGCAGAACACAAGCAGCGCAGCGGGTGATGCCGCCTCTTCCGGCGTGCCGGCTAGCGGCCAGGGCAAAACGATCACCGTTAAGACTGATGTCCTGTCACTTAACATTAATACCCGCGGCGGTGATATCGAGCAGGCACAGCTGCTGACTTACCCGGACAAACTGGGTTCAGATGCACCGTTCCAGCTGCTGGAAACCACTCCGGCCTTCGTTTATCAGGCGCAGAGCGGCTTAACCGGCCGTAACGGTCCGGATAACCCGAACAACGGCGCACGTCCGCTGTATACCGCTTCCCAGGATCACTTCGAGATGGCCGATGGCCAGACCGAGCTGCGCGTGCCGCTGAGCTGGACCGGTGAGAACGGCGTGGTTTACACCAAAACCTTCGTGTTCAAACGTGGCGAATTCGCGGTTAACGTCGACTACAACATCAATAACGCCTCGCAGCAGCCGCTGGAAGTGGCGATGTTTGGTCAGCTGAAGCAGACGATCGATCTGCCGAAGCATCGCGATACCGGCAGCAATAACTTTGCGCTGCACACTTTCCGTGGTGCCGCTTACTCGACCAGCGATGCGAAGTATGAAAAATACAAATTCGATACCATCGCTGATAACGAGAACCTGAACACCACCACCAGCAACGGCTGGGTGGCGATGCTGCAGCAGTACTTTGCGACCGCATGGGTGCCGCGCACTCAGGGTAACAATACGCTGTACACCAGCAATCTCGGCAACGGTGTGGCGGCAATCGGCTATAAGTCGGCGCCTGTGACCATCGCCGCCGGCGCGCAGCAGGATCTCGGTGCCACTCTGTGGGTGGGTCCGGAAATCCAGGACAAAATGGCCGCTATCGCGCCGCACCTCGATCTGACCGTGGATTACGGCTGGCTGTGGTTCATCTCTCAGCCGCTGTTTAAGCTGCTGAAATTCCTGCACAGCTTTATCGGTAACTGGGGCTTCTCCATTATCGTTATCACCTTCATCGTGCGTGGCATCATGTACCCGCTGACCAAAGCGCAGTACACCTCGATGGCCAAGATGCGTATGCTGCAGCCGAAGATTCAGGCCATGCGTGAGCGTCTGGGTGATGATAAGCAGAAGCAGAGCCAGGAGATGATGGCGCTGTATAAGGCGGAGAAAGTGAACCCGCTGGGCGGCTGTCTGCCACTGGTTATCCAGATGCCAATCTTCCTGGCGCTTTACTACATGCTGTCCGGTTCCGTTGAACTGCGTCATGCTCCGTTTGTACTGTGGATCCATGACCTGTCCGCGCAGGACCCGTACTACATTCTGCCGGTCATCATGGGTATCACCATGTTCTTCATTCAGAAGATGTCACCGACCACCGTGACCGATCCGATGCAGCAGAAGATCATGACTTACATGCCGGTTATCTTTACCGTGTTCTTCCTGTGGTTCCCATCAGGTCTGGTGCTGTACTACATCGTCAGCAACCTGGTAACCATTCTCCAGCAGCAGCTGATTTATCGCGGGCTGGAAAAGCGTGGTTTACACAGCCGCGACAAGAAGAAAGCGTAACGCCCGGCAACGCTGAGCAGGACGCAACATCTCCAGGGGCGGCATTTATGCCGCCCTGTTTTTTTTGGAAGAAGGTACTTATGAGCCACAGTGACACTATTGTTGCCCAGGCGACGCCTCCCGGCCGTGGTGGCGTCGGTATTCTGCGTATTTCCGGTGGCAAAGCCGCTGAGGTGGCGCAGGCCGTGCTGGGCAAGCTGCCGAAGCCGCGCTACGCCGACTATCTGCCCTTTAACGATGCTGATGGCAGCGTGCTGGATCAGGGCATCGCGCTGTGGTTCCCGGGTCCGAACTCCTTTACCGGCGAAGATGTGCTGGAGTTGCAGGGCCACGGCGGCCCGGTGATTCTCGATCTGCTGCTGAAGCGCATCGTGGCGCTGCCGGGTGTGCGCATTGCGCAGCCGGGCGAGTTCTCGGAACGCGCCTTTCTGAATGACAAGCTCGACCTGGCGCAGGCTGAAGCGATTGCCGATCTGATTGATGCCAGCTCCGAGCAGGCCGCCCGCTCCGCCGTCAACTCGCTGCAGGGTGCCTTTTCACTGCGCGTTAATGCGTTAGTGGAAGCACTTACTCACCTGCGCATCTATGTGGAAGCGGCGATTGATTTTCCGGATGAGGAGATCGACTTCCTTTCCGACGGCAAAATCGAAGCGCAGCTGAATGCGGTGATCGGCGATCTCAACGGCGTGCGCGCCGAAGCGCGTCAGGGCAGCCTGCTGCGTGAAGGGATGAAAGTGGTGATTGCCGGTCGTCCCAACGCCGGGAAATCGAGCCTGCTCAACGCACTGGCCGGACGCGAAGCAGCGATTGTCACTGATATCGCCGGCACCACGCGTGACGTGCTGCGCGAGCACATCCACATCGACGGCATGCCGCTGCACATCATCGATACCGCCGGTTTGCGTGAAGCCAGCGACGAAGTGGAACGTATCGGCATTGAACGCGCCTGGCAGGAGATTGAGCAGGCGGATCGCGTCCTGTTCATGGTGGATGGCACCACCACTGACGCCACTGAAGCCGCCGCCATCTGGCCTGATTTCGTGGCGCGCTTACCGGCCGCGTTGCCAATTACCGTGGTACGTAATAAAGCGGACATGACCGGTGAAACGCTGGGCCTGACAGAAGTAAATGGCCACTCACTTATTCGCCTGTCGGCGCGCACCGGTGCTGGCGTCGATACGCTGCGCGAGCACCTGAAACAGAGCATGGGCTTCGCCGGCAATATGGAAGGCGGCTTCCTCGCGCGTCGCCGCCACCTGCAGGCTCTGGAGTTAGCAGCCACTCACTTACAGCAGGGCAAAGAGCAGTTGCTGGGAGCCTGGGCGGGCGAACTGCTGGCCGAAGAGCTGCGGCTGGCGCAGCAGGCGCTGAGCGAAATCACCGGCGAGTTTACCTCCGACGATCTGCTGGGCCGGATTTTCTCCAGCTTTTGTATTGGTAAATAGTCACCGTCACAGGTCGCCATGAATGGCGCCCCTACAGGGGATTCATGCGATGCTGCAGGGTGCGCATTCAGGCGCACCGGGATCGCTACCAACATACATCTTTGTTATTTGGCGCGCCCTCGCCTTTGTCGTATAACGGTTGAGGGTCGCCGCGTAAACGCAGCGGCCCCATCCATTATTCATGCTAAAAATCAGGCGCAGGTTGTTGCCTGAACAGGAGAGAAACATGAGTACACCGCTCGACAGCGTGGCGCTGAACGCGCTGTTTACTGAAGCCCGCACCCATAGCTACTGGCAGGATAAACCGATTTCGCAGGAGGTGCTGAAGCAGCTCTATGCGCTGACGGCGCTGGGGCCAACCTCAGCCAACTGCTCGCCGGGCCGCTTTGTGTTCGTGACGTCTCAGGAAGGTAAAGAGAAGCTGAAGCCGGCGCTCTCCTCAGGCAATGTGGATAAGACCATGGCGGCACCGGTGACGGTGATTGTGGCGTGGGATCCGACCTTTTATGAAGCACTGCCAAAACTGTTCCCGCATGGCGATGCACGCAGCTGGTTTACCAGCAGCCCGGATTTGGCCAAAGAGACCGCGTTTCGCAACAGCAGCCTGCAGGCGGGCTATCTGATTCTGGCGGCCCGCTCACTGGGACTCGATGCCGGCCCGATGTCCGGTTTTGATCCGGCTAAAGTTAACGCCGCGTTCTTCAGCGAAAATAACTGGCAGGTCAACTTACTGATCAACCTCGGCTATGGCGAAGCCAGCAAGCTGCATCCGCGCCTGCCGCGTCTGAGCTTTGACGAAGCCAGCAAATTTGCCTGATACGTTAAGCAGCGCAGCCGCACGACGCGCTGCGCCATGACTTAGCCCAGCGAGTGAAAACCGCTGTTGAAGTAGACCATCGGCGCTGTCGCTTCGCCCGGCAGCGCAATACCCACGATACGCGCCAGCAGCACGCTGTGGGTGTTCCACTCCACCGTTTTTTCCAGCTGACAATCGAAGCTCACCAGCGCATCAGCCAGCACGGGCGCGCCCGTATTCAGGGTTTGCCATTCACCACTCTGGAAACGCTCAGCGCGTCGCGTCGGCGAGCTGAACTGCGCGCACAGGTCATCGTGCTGCTCGCGCAGAACGTTCACGGCAAAGTAGCCCGCCTGCAGAATGGCATCATGGCTTGATGCGCTGCGGTTAACGCAGACCAGCAGGCTGGGCGGTTCCGCTGCCAGCGAGCTGACCGAGGTGGCGATCAGCCCGAACTTTTCTCCGCTGGATGAGGTGGTCACCAGCGAGACACCGGCAGTGAGACGGCGCATGCCGTGACGAAATTCATCCAGCGAGATCGATTCCTGGCGAGCAAGAGAGGTAACAGACATAACAACTCCGACGTGCATGGTTTGCGATGCGCACGATTGGCAGATAGGTGAATAATTTAAGCACTTCATTGTGCAGCTCTTTCCTGTCCAAATCCTACACCACATCCGCCGCTTCGGCACCCCATCCGACACCAATGTGCAAAAGCCTCATATTCAATTGCAGCTCATGGCAATGAGATTCGCCTCGTCCTTATCTGAATTTACTGGCTATCCAGCGTAAGCCGGATGCAAACCCATGAGAAAATTCTTACAATAGCCCTGATGATTATCCGACCATTTTCACGGAGCGACAGATGGCTAGTCATTTTGTTCGTTGGGTGGTTAACCCGCCCCTCACCCCAGAGACCATGCGGGTTCCACAGGATGTGATGACCAGCGCCGGGCACCTGCCTGATAAGCGCCGCGGCCGCTTTCTTGCCGCACGCGCGCTGCTGGCCCAGCTGATGTTGCGCGTCTATGGTATTCGTGACCTGCCACCGCTGATCGCCAGCAGCAGCGGTCGCCCCTGCTTTGCCGATCCTAATCTGCCTGACTTCAGTATCTCCTATGCCGGTAACATGGTCGGCGTGCTGCTGGCGGAAGAAGGCGGGCGCGCTGGCCTGGATATGGAAATCGTTCGGGCGCATAGCCGCCAGGCGCAGGATGCCCTCACGCAGGGGCTGTCATCGGGTGAAAAGGCGTGGATTAACGCCCAGCAGGATTTTATGGAAGCGGTGACGCAGATCTGGACGCTACGCCAGAGCATCCTCAAACTGACCGGCGAAGCCAACAGCGGTATTGATGCGCTGCGGCTGCATCCGGCGGCCGGCCGGCTGCGATCCAGCGTCTATCCCGATATTCAGGCGGTGTGTGATGCCGAGCCGACGCTGGTGTGGTCCTGCGCGCTGTCGCCCGGCACTGAACGTTTACGGCTGTGGGAGATTGATGCGCAGCAGCAGTGGCAGTCGCTGCGCGATGTGGAGATGAGCAAACCCAACATCGGGCCGCGCACCCTGCGCCTCACCAGCCTGCCCGGCGAGCGTGTCGCCAGCCAGCCGGAAGTCAGGCATCCCGGATAACCAGGCCACACCCGCGGCCTGTTGCGTTTAGTGCGCGTCGATAAAAGCGATTTTCAGCACAAATAGCAGCGCCACCACCACCACGCACGGGCTGATTTCACGCCAGCGTCCGGTACCGAGTTTCATCACGCAGTAAGAGATAAAACCGAGCGCAATACCTTCGGTGATCGAGAAGCTGAACGGCATCATCGCCGCCGTGACAAACGCCGGCACCGCTTCGGTGAGATCGTCCCAGCGCACGCGCGCCAGCGAAGCCGTCATCAGTACGCCAACATAAATCAGCGCGCCAGCCGCCGCATAGGCGGGCACCATGGCAGCCAGCGGCGACAGGAACATCACCAGCAGGAACAGGATGCCGGTCACTACCGCCATCAGGCCGGTACGGCCACCAATCGCCACGCCGGATGAGCTTTCGATGTACGCCGTCACCGAAGAGGTGCCGATCAGCGAACCGGTGACGGAGCTGATGCTATCCACGTACAGCGCCTGTTTCATGCGCGGAAAAGTACCTTTCTCATCGGTCAGGCCCGCTTTATCGGTTACGCCAATCAGCGTACCGGATGAGTCAAACAGATTGACCAGCATGAAGGCGAAGATCACGCCCGCCATGCTCACGTTGAACGCGCCTTTGATATCGACCTGGCCGACCACCGAGGTGATGGCCGGCGGCGCGGCGAACAGCCCGGTAAACTTCACGTCGCCCAGCAGCAGACCGATCGCGGTGGTCACGACGATAGAAACCAGCACCGCCGCGTGGATGTTGCGCGACGCCAGAATCGCAATGATAAAGAAGCCGAGCGCGCCGAGCAGCACGTTGTGCGAGGCCAGGTTGCCGACGGTCACGATGGTGTCCGCGTTGGGCACAATAATACCGGCGTTTTTCAGCCCCATCATGGCGATGAACAGACCAATACCGGCGGTGATGCCCACGCGCAGGCTGAGCGGAATATTGGCGATCATCCAGTAGCGTACGCGCAGCAGCGTCAGGATCAGCAGCCCCAGCGCGCCCCAGAAGATCGCGCCCATGCCAACCTGCCACGAGTAGCCCATCGCACCTACCACCACAAAGGCAAAGAAGGCGTTGAGGCCCATGGCCGGTGCCAGCGCCACCGGCAGATTGGCCACCAGCCCCATCAGGATGCTGCCGAACGCAGCAATCAGGCAGGTGGTGACAAACACCGCCTGGGTGTCCATGCCTGCGGCACCAAGAATCTGCGGGTTAACGAAGACGATGTACACCATCGTCAGGAAAGTAGTGAAACCGGCAATCACTTCGGTGCGTGCGGTGGTTCCGTGTTCCTGCAGCCTGAAAATACGCTGCAAAAGGCCCTGCTCGTTCATTTCGCTGTTCCGATGAAAAATTTATCGCCGCGTATCCTATAGACTTTAGCGCCGCAAAACACTGATTTTTCGCAACCGGTTGCCTGGGGTCGCTTTCTGCGCTGAGTGCGCTAGAGTGACAGCTTATTGTTTACTAAAAGGATGAGGCGCGATGTCAGTTGAATGTATCTTTTTTGATTGCGACGGCACGCTGGTCGACAGCGAAGTGATCTGCACGCAGTCCTACGTCAACACCTTTGCCCGTTACGGTATCGAACTCTCGCTGCAGCAGATGTTTGAGCAGTACAAAGGGGTGAAGCTTTACGACATCATCCGCGATGTGACGGCACAGCATCAGGTGACGCTGCCGCTGGCTGAGGTGGAGAGTGCCTACCGCGCGGAAGTGGCGCGCCTGTTTGATCTTGATCTGCAGCCGATTGCCGGCGCCAGAGCGCTGGTGGAGCGCGTGAAGGTGCCGATGTGCGTGGTGTCGAACGGTACGGTGAAGAAGATGGAGCATTCACTGGGGCTGACCGGCATGCTGCCGTATCTGATCGGACGCCTGTATAGTGGCTATGACATTAATCACTGGAAGCCGGATCCGGAGCTGATGTATCACGCGGCGGAACAGATGCAGGTGCCGATTGAAAAGTGCATTCTGGTGGATGATTCAGAGGCTGGTGCGCGGGCTGGCATCGCCGCTGGCATACCGGTGTTTTACTACTGTGCCGATGCACACAATCCGGTGATTGATCACCCGCTGGTGACGCGTTTTGACGATATGGCGCAGCTGCCAGCGCTGTGGCGTGCACGTGGCTGGGATTTGGTCAGGTAAGTGCGCGCAGCCCCCTCATCCCAGCCTTCTCCCGCCAGCGGGAGAAGGGGCCGATCGAGCGGAATTGAACAAAAGTGCCCACCCACATACCGCACCAGACAGTTCCCTCTCCCGCAAGCGGGAGAAGGGGCCGATCGAGCGGGTGTTAAGGTGAAGCACAGGTTTGTAAAACCGCACTGAACGGTTCCCTCTCCCGTTTGCGGGAGAGGGGCCGATCGAGCGGGTGTTAAGGTGAAGCACAGGTTTGTGAAACCGCACTGAGCGGTTCCCTCTCCCGTTTGCGGGAGAGGGTTAGGGTGAGGGGAAAAATCACCCAATCGCGCCCAGCGAATCCTCATTGCCCTGGTTTTTTGGCAGCAGGAACAGCGTGGCGACGATATCCAGCAGATAAATCAGCGCCAGCAGCGTAATCGCAGCGGTGAACGAAATATGCGTGGCCAGCATGCCGATCACCAGCGGGCCGAAACCGCCGACGCCGCGGCCGAGGTTGAACAACACATTCTGCGCGGTGGCGCGCGCCTGCGGTGGGAAAGTGTCCGAGATCAGCGCGCCGTAGCCGCCAATCATGCCGTTAACAAACATCCCCATGATGGCACCGGTAAACAGCATTACCGTCGGGTCGCGCAGCTGGGCGTAAACCACCACCATCGCCACGGCGCCAAACTGGTACAGCAGGAAAATCTTCCAGCGCGCAAAGCGGTCCGCCAGCACGCCGAACAGCCAGATGCCGAACGTCATGCCCACTACCGTAACGGCCGTCCACAGGCCGGATTTGGTCAGGCTGAAGCCGAAGCTGGAAGAGAGATAACTTGGCATCCAGATCATCAGGCCGTAATAGCCAAAATTCTGCACCGAACAAAGAATCAGAATGCCGAGGCTGGCTTTGCTGGTGGCGCGATCGGCAAACAGCAGTTTAATGCGCGCGGAAAAGGAGAGCTGCGGGGCTTTTTCCACATGGCGGGTGAAGGCTTCCGGCTCGCCCATGCTGCGGCGAATCACAAACGACACCAGCGCTGGCAGCAGGCCAACCAGGAACATACCGCGCCAGCCAATCACGCTCAGCAGCGGCGGCGTGATAAAGGCCGCCAGCAATACGCCGAGCTGCCAGCCGATACCGACCCACGCCGAGGCGCGGTTACGCTTCTCCTTCGGCCAGGCTTCGGCAATCAGCGCCATGCCGATGCCAAACTCACCGCCCAGTCCCATGCCGGCCAGCGTACGATACGCCAGCAGATCCCAGTAGCCCTGCGCCACGGCGCACAGCCCGGTGAACAGTGAGAACATCAGGATCGTCACGGTCAGAATGCGGATGCGGCCATAGCGATCGCTCAGATGACCAAACACAATGCCGCCGACCACCGCGCCGATCAGCGTCCAGGTCACCAGCGAACCGGCCTGCGACGCATCCAGCGCCAGCGACACGCTGATCGCCGGCAGCATAAATCCCAGAATCAGCAGATCAAATCCATCCATGGCATAGCCGCTGACGGCAGCCACCATCGCTTTCGCCGGCGTAACGGCGGTTTTGTTGTTATTTGCAGAGGACATAAAACAGCACCTGGCAGAAAAATGTGCGCCAAGTATAAAGAGAGCGGCAGGTTGAGAACAGGCAGAAATCAAGCGCACTGCCTGTCAGCCTCAGCGCTAACAGGCAGTCATCACGTCAATCAGGAGGGTTTATTGCTGCCGTCGTCGCCCGACAGCAGTTCATCCAGCTTGTCACCGCCCACGTGTCGGAAATCCTGACCTTTCACGAAATAGAAGATAATTTCGCAGATGTTCTGGCAGCGGTCACCGATGCGCTCGATGGCGCGCGCGCAGAACAGCGCGGTGAGCACGCTGGGAATGGTGCGCGGATCTTCCATCATGTAGGTCATCAGCTGGCGCACAATACCTTCGTACTCTTTATCCACCTTTTTGTCTTCGCGGTAGATCTTGATGGCTTCGTTGAGATCCATGCGCGCGAAGGCATCCAGCACATCGTGCAGCATCTGCACGGTGTGATGCCCGAGCGACTCGAGGCTCACCAGCAGCGGCAGATGCTGCTGACCGAACTTCTCCAGCGCGGTACGGCTGATCTTCTCCGCCACGTCGCCGATGCGTTCCAGTTCCGAAATGGTTTTGATGATCGCCATCACCAGACGCAGGTCGCTGGCGGTAGGCTGACGCTTGGCGATGATGCGCACACAGGCTTCATCGATCTCCACTTCCATCATGTTGACCTTCTGGTCACCGTCGATCACCCGGCGCGCCAGTTCGCCATCCTGGTTATGCATCGCGGTGATGGCATCGGTAAGCTGCTGCTCCACCATGCCACCCATGATCATCACCTGAGTACGAATGTGCTCCAGCTCCGCGTTGAACTGACCGGAGATATGTTTGTTCAGATTTAAATTATCCATGTTTCTCTCCTGAATCAGCCGTAACGACCGGTGATGTAATCTTCTGTCTGCTTCTGCGCTGGCTTGGTAAACAGCGTGTCGGTGTCGCTGAACTCAATCAGCTCGCCCAGATACATAAACGCCGTGTGATCGGAACAGCGCGCCGCCTGCTGCATGTTATGAGTCACGATGACCACGGTGTAATCCTGCTTTAGCTCGGTGATCAGCTCTTCGATGCGTCCGGTAGAGATCGGGTCCAGCGCCGAACATGGCTCATCCAGCAGCAGCACTTCCGGGCGAATCGCGATGCCGCGCGCGATGCACAGGCGCTGCTGCTGACCGCCGGAGAGACTGTAACCGCTCTGGTGCAGCTTGTCTTTGGTTTCATTCCACAGCGCGGCTTTGCTCAGCGCCCACTGCACGCGCTCGTCCATATCGGCACGCGACAGCTTCTCAAACAGCCGCACGCCAAAGGCGATGTTGTCATAAATCGACATCGGAAACGGCGTCGGCTTCTGGAACACCATGCCGACGCGCGCGCGCAGCAGGGCAATATCCTGATGCGATGCCAGAATGTTGTCGCCATCCAGCAGAATTTCACCCTCAGCACGCTGCTCCGGATAGAGCGAGTACATTTTGTTGAAGGTGCGCAGCAGGGTGGATTTGCCGCAGCCCGACGGACCGATAAACGCCGTCACCTGGTTTTTGGCGATATCCAGATTAATGTTCTTCAGCGCGTGGAACTTACCGTAGTGGAAGTTCAGATTGCGCACCTGAATTTTACCGGCAGAAGGAGTTGCCATACTCATTGCTCATCTCTCATGTGCAGCGCCGCCGAAGCCGCGCCGGAAAATTAGTGTTTGCCTTTGGCGAAAATCACGCGCGCCACGATGTTCAGCAGCAGCACGCACAGCGTAATTATCAGCACACCCGCCCACGCCAGGCTCTGCCATTCGGCAAACGGGCTCATGGCGAATTTGAAGATGGTCACTGGCAGGTTGGCCAGCGGCTGCATCATGTCGGTGCTCCAGAACTGGTTCGACAGCGCGGTGAACAGCAGCGGTGCGGTTTCACCGGCAATGCGCGCAATCGCCAGCAGCACACCGGTAATGATGCCGGAGACCGAGGCTTTCAGCGTAATCGCCGAGATCATCTTCCACTTTGGCGTGCCCAGCGCATAAGCCGCTTCACGCATGCTGTCCGGCACCAGCCGCAGCATGTTCTCGGTGGTACGAATCACGATGGGCACCTGCAGCAGCGCCAGCGCTATCACACCGGCCCAGCCGGAGAAGTGCCGCATCTGCGCCACCACGATGGTGTACACGAACAGGCCGACCACAATTGACGGTGCGGACAGCAGGATGTCGTTAATGAAGCGAATCACTTCCGCCAGCCAGTGCTTGCGGCCATATTCTGCCAGGTAGATACCCGCCAGAATGCCCAGCGGCGTGCCAAAGAAGGTGGACCAGAAAATCAGCAGGCCGCTGCCCGCCAGGGCGTTCGCCAGACCACCGCCCGCGGTGTTGGGCGGCGGCGTGGATTCGGTAAACAACGTCCAGCTCAGGCCGTCGATCCCTTTCGTGACGGTGGTGAACAGAATCCAGATCAGCCAGAACAGGCCAAACGCCATGGTCAGCAGCGAGAGCGTCAGGGCAATTTTGTTTTTGGTGCTGCGCCACGCCTGCATTTTACGGCGCGAGGCTTCCAGCTCGGCGCGCGCCTGCATTTCAATTGCTGTCATGAACGGGCTCCTTCACTCTTCGCCAGACGCAGGATCATCAGTTTGGAGATCGCCAGAACGATAAAGGTAATCACGAACAGAATCAGGCCCAGCTCCATCAGCGCCGCCACGTGCACGCCGGATTCGGCTTCGGCGAACTCGTTCGCCAGCGCTGAGGTGATACTGTTGCCGGGCATAAACAGCGACGCGCTGTCCAGCTGGTAGGTATTACCGATGATAAAGGTGACCGCCATGGTTTCGCCCAGCGCGCGGCCGAGACCCAGCATCACGCCGCCGATCACGCCGTTTTTGGTGAACGGCAGCACGATGCGCCAGATCACTTCCCAGGTGGTACAGCCGATGCCGTAGGCCGACTCTTTCATCATCACCGGCGTCTGTTCGAACACATCGCGCATCACCGAGGCGATGTAAGGGATGATCATGATGGCGAGGATCACGCCCGCCGCCAGAATGCCGATGCCGAAGGCCGGACCGGAGAACAGCGCGCCGACGATCGGGATATTTGCCAGCACCTCGCCAACCGGCGTCTGGAAATACTCCGCGAACAGCGGAGCAAAGATAAACAGGCCCCACATGCCGTACACGATGCTGGGAATGGCCGCCAGCAGCTCAATCGCGGTACCCAGCGGACGGCGCAGCCAGTTTGGCGCCAGTTCGGTCAGAAACAGGGCGATACCGAAACTCACCGGCACCGCAATGATTAAGGCAATCAGTGAGGTTACGAGGGTGCCGTAAATCGGCACCAGCGCACCAAATTCTTCGTTTGGCGCATCCCAGGTTTTGGTCCACAGAAAGGAGAAGCCAAATTTCTGGATGCTCGGCCAGGAGGAGAAAATCAGGGAGACGATAATGCCACCCAGCAGCAGTAACACAATCAGCGCGGAGAGCTTCACCAGCGCGCCGAATATCATGTCGCCCTGCTTGCCCGGTGCTTTAAACGTCGGCTTAGTGGCAGCCATAGAATTCTCGATCTCAGAGGGTAATCAGGGCGGCAACAAGGCCGCCCATCAGGCTGGCCAGCGCGGGCGCTGGCCGGGTCATACACTTACTGGTACAGCGCTTTACCGGAACTGTCTTTGATGTTGGCTTTCCAGGCAGCACGAATCTGATTCGCTACGCTCTCTGGCAGCGCTGCGTAATCCAGCGCCGTGGCAGTTTTGCTACCGCCTTTGTACGCCCAGTCAAAGAACTTCAGCACTTCACTGCCCTTCTCCGCATTCGCCTGCTCTTTATAGATCAGGATGAAGGTGGTTGAGGTGATCGGCCATGCATCGTTGCCTTTCTGGAAGGTCAGATCCTGGGCAAAGGTTTTGCTCCAGTCAGCGCCTTTGGCGGCGTTAGCAAAGCTGGCTTCGCTCGGAGCCACTGGTTTGCCGTCGGCATCAACCAGTTTGGTGTAAGTCAGGTTGTTCTGTTTGGCGTAGGCATACTCTACGTAGCCAATCGAGCCCGGCAGACGCTGTACAAACGCGGCCACGCCGTCGTTACCTTTACCGCCCAGGCCGGTTGGCCAGTTGACGGTGTTGCCTTTACCGATTTTGCTGTTCCAGGTCTCGTTCACTTTAGACAGGTAGCTGGTGAAGACGAAAGAGGTGCCGGAACCATCCGCGCGGCGCACCACGTTGATGTTGGTGTCTGGCAGCTTCACGCCCGGGTTCAGTTTGGTGATCGCCGGATCGTTCCACTTTTTGATGGTACCGAGATAGATGTCGCCGACCGTTTTACCGTCGAGCGTCAGCTCACCGGATTTAACGCCGGGAATGTTCACCGCCAGCACCACGCCACCGATCACCGTCGGGAACTGGAACAGGCCATTTTTCTGCAGATCTTCCTCTTTCATCGGCGCATCGGACGCACCGAAATCCACGGTTTTGGCGATAATTTGCTTCACGCCACCCGAGGAACCAATACCCTGATAGTTGATTTTGCTACCGGTGGCTTGCTGATACTCTGCTGCCCACTTGGCATAAACCGGTGCCGGGAACGTCCCGCCTGCGCCTGTCAGGTCGGTGGCTGCAAAAGCAGAAACCGCGCTTACTGCGAAGGTGGCGGCGAGAATTCGGGCTACGGTGCTACGCATCAGTGTCATGTTCCCTCCAGGGGATTAAAAATCAGGCTTGACGCCGTTTTAGTAAGAGTCAGTGATTGCTGCTGGAGGCAAAATAGGACAGTTTGATGACAGTGAAATGTACGAATTGTGACAGTAATATGACAATCGCCGGCACGGCGATTGTCATCACTATAAAGGAAGCGGGTTACTGAATGGTGGCCTGCAGCAGGTAAACCTTGTCAAAGGTGCCGGCTTCGGGCGTCCCGATAGTTTGCAGTTTTGAGGCGAATACCAGCGGGCGGCCCGGTGCTGTAAAACCCAGCTGTAATCCGTCCGGCTGTTGTCCGTCCAGCGTTATTTGACTGACAATATTCTGGCCGAGATCCAGCTCGTTGGGCGCCGTAAAGGTCAGGGTGGCATCCTCGCTGCAGGTGACGTTAATGTTGACGCGCGCTTCGTTACCGTTGACGTCGTAAACGTCCATCGAACCATGGCTTAAATAATAGGGGCCGCCGAGATCGCAGCTGCCGGGGTCCGGTTCAGGATCGGGGCCGGGACCGGGACCGGCAGTTCCACATTCATTACCAAATTCCGGACGTGTCCAATAATCATGAGTAACTTCACTAATGCTAAAACAAATTTTATCAATAGGATCACTAGAATACGTGGCTATATTCGAATATCCAAGCCCCCATGATTTAATTGCCAATGCAGCTATTTCATTTACCGTGCCTTCTTTTTCGTTAATAGCTTTACTATCTACTCGAATAATATCACCATGTTTATACACTACCACCACCACAATATAAAAATAACCATGGGTGGCTTCAATATATGTATCATCGCTGCCGATAATCCCAGTAGGGGTAATATTAAAGCTACAGTACCCACTTCCTGGTTTATTATTGTTATTATTATCTGGGAAGCTATCGTAAGGACAGTACTCGCGAGGAGTAACAACAATGGGTATTTTAACACCTGCTTCCGTTCTTAACGGAAATAAAAAAACCAGAAAAAACAAACAACAAAAATTTATTTTCATTATGACTACCTAAAATCTAATGATACAGGATGGCAAAGGTGCCGGACGCCGTAAATAGCCCCCTGACGATATTTTTATTTTCGACAGCATCAGGTTCTGCGGCGATATAGCTGACAAAATCCAGCTGAGTCGTCCCCGCCTGCACGGCAAAGCTGGCCGGCTGGTTAAACGGCAGCGCCTGGCCCTGCGGCGTTTCCAGCCCGATGGCGATGCCACGCGCCTGGCTGCCGGCATCCGGCGTCAGCAGTCCGGGCAGCGCCGCGCTCTCGTTACCGCTGAAGGTGATCTCCAGTGTATTGCCGAGCGCGGGATCGCAGTTCTCGAGATGCAGGCTAAACGGCTTACCGCGCGTGCGCTGATTGAGATACAGGTATTTATCCGGCATTGCGCCGAGATCGATCTGTAGCTCTTCATCACCCGGCCGGATGGTGCAGGCTTCCTGCACCAGCGCGCCGGTGAAATGCAGGTTATCCGCCGCCTGCGCCGCTGCGTGCCCGACCAGCAGCCACAGCAGCGCCACGTTGATTAAAGGATTCATTACTGATACTCCGCCAGCAGGGTGGCGCTGGCTTCAAACGCCCCTTCCTGCAGGATGCCGTTAGGATCTTTCACCGGCACCGCCCACAGTGCTGGCGGGCGCAGCGGATCAAGGGGAATGCGCGTGTTGAGCGGCAGCGGCTTATCGTCAGCGGTCAGCCGCAGGCCCAAATCGGCCACGTTAGTTTGCAAAGCCGCGTTGTCAAAGGCAGTGGCCACGCCGTTCACCGCCAGCTGCAGCTGCATGGGCGGCGCCTCAGGATCGAGCGGCGGACACTCCAGCTGGTACTCCACCTGTTTGCGGTAGTTGACGCCGTCGATTTTGTTGACGCCGAGCTTATCGCCAAAATCAATTTCCAGCGTATTGCCGCCGCTGATGGTGCACTGCGGCGGCGGCACCAACACACCGTAAAAGCTCACCTCCTCTGCGCGCGCAGAGCAGGCGAGCAGCGCCAGCAACATTAGAAGCGTCAGCGGTTGCATATCAGATGAATTCCACTTTTAGCGTGGCGTTGCCGTTGAACGCGCCGGCCGTCAGCGTGCTGCCGGTTTTTTTCACCGGCACCGCCTGCAGTACCGGCAGCGTCGGATAGGTAAAGCTGAGCCAGGTATTGAGGCTCAGCTGGGTGCCGGAGCCGCTGCCCTGCAGCAGTTTGATCCCCAGGTTAGTATTATTGGTGGTCAGCACTTTGGTATCCCATGACGGCGCGGTGCCGCTGAACTGCATGCGCATGGTATTTTTCGGGTTATTTTTACAGTCCAGGGTAAAAGTCACCGGCTTGATATAATTGACGCCGTCAACTTCGGTAGTGACCACCTGGCTACCAAAATCCACATCGATCGGTTTGGCTCCATTCACCTCACACGAAGGGGGTTCAACCAGCGTACCGTGAAACTGAGCCTGAATATCGAACGCGTGAACCGGTAATACAAACGCGTTAAACAAGATCGCCAGCAAAATCAATTTATTCATTAGTTATCCTTTAACTGTGGTTATTGTAATTCAATTACCAGCAACGCCGTTGCAGTAAAATCCCCACTGGTTAACGTCGCACTCCTTCGCTTATAGGGCGCAGCCGTAATTTTCGGTACATCAGGATAGGTGAAACTGTACCAGCTATTATTCACCGCAAGGTTGTAATCATCAGGATCATAAAAAGCAATCCCGAGATTCGCTTTTGTAGTTGCCAGCAGGCTGGGATGAAAGCTCGAGATCGTCCCGGTAACCTGAATCCTCATACTATTACTGGGTATCTCATTACAATTCATAGTAAACGGGACCGGCTGCAGATAATTAAACCCATTTATTTCATCGATATTTACCCGGCCAAATTCAACGGTAATCGGCTGATTATTATTAATGACGCAGCCCGACCCGGCCTGAACGGTTCCACTGATTCTTATTTCGGTGGAAGCCGTCTCGGCGTGGCTGAATAAAGGCCCAGTCGCGTTCAGTGCGGCCAGCATCAGGGTCAGGCCCGTTAATTTACGCTTCATAATTTCGCCTGCTGCGCTCTGCGGTGATGAACGGCATCGTTTTCTCGTCCGCGTGATTACTGCTGGCGCTTTTCCGGCACCACACGGCAGTCGCTGGCGCAGCGGAAGGTCAGCGCCGGACGGCCACCGTAGTCGTTGATGTAGGTTAACACCGGCGCGTTGCCCAGCGCGCTGGCGCTGCCGCCCAGCTTAATGCTGCCCTTCGGCGGTACCATCAGCGGCGCAAAGCCCGCCACCGTTTTGCCTTCCTTGTGCGTCGTGGCATCAACCAGGGTAATGTAATACGGCGTCGGGTTGTGTGCCATGTAGCTATCGCCCTGACGGGTCAACGTCAGCTGTTCCTGCCACGGATTCTCCATCGCCTTACGGTCCGGCACGATTGCCGCCGGCCGGTAGAACAGCTTCACACGGGTTTGGAGCGCAATCTGCAGCACGTTGGGCTTTTCACTGCGCGGTGGGATTTCGCGCAGATTAAAGTAGTAAACGGTCTCACGATCCTGCGGCAGCTGTGCCGCCGCCGGCAGCGCCTGCACCTTCATCTGGCTCTTTTCACCCGGCTCGATGCGCTGCACCGGCGGCAGCAGCACCAGCGGGCCATTCAGCTTATTGCCCTGCTCATCTTCAATCCAGCCCTGCGCCAGATAGGGTAATTTCTCGTTCTGGTTACGAATGGTCAGGCTGACCGCCTTTTCATTACCGTTATAGATCACCCGGGTACGATCCAGCGCCACCGCGGCCAGCGCCTGCTGTGCGGTCGCCAGCGTGAGCAGCGTCGCCAGAACTGTTTTTACTGAGGTATGCATGGTTAACTTTGCCCCTTTAAAGAATTAAATTTTTTCGTCTTCCCGCAGGCACGGTAAAAGTAATCCGCTGTACAGGTCATCAGGCAGCGTGGCAGGCAGCGTGACGGAACACTGCACCTGGCCATTCCAGCTAACGTCCATCCGTTCCGCCGGATGGACACCGCTCAAATAGATGTTGCCCTGATCGTAAATGATGCCGGTTTCCTGCTTTTTACTGTTCATCACGCTGGCACCGAACGGCGGCACCGAGCCGTCTGCCAGGCGAATGATCGCCATCGCTTTAGCACCGGCAATTACGTTAAAGCGACGGTAGCCTATGGCGCCTTCAGTCAGGGTGGTTTGCACCACCGAACGGGTGGCTTCGGCGTTGTCATCCAGTTTGCCAAAGTCAATGCGGGCGCTGCTGCGGTAATAGCTGTTGACATCGCTGATCACCGCTTTACCAAAGCGGTTGGTGTATACCGGTGCACCAAAGCCGCGCACCGGCACGTCAGGCACGCCGCTGGTATCCACTAACAGTCGGGTTCCGCCCAGCATCATGTTGCGGTGCAGCGCGCCGCCTTCAGGGGTCAGCACCGCGCCGCCCTGGGCAGACACGCTCAGGCTGCTGTACTGCCCTTCCTGATAGTTGATGCTGGCGGTGGTATCAGCGATATCGCCGTGATGCGACACGTAACCGCCCATGCTGTTACCGCGCCGGCTGTGGCCTGCGCGCAGCTGATAACTGCTGTTTTCGTTAACGCGATCGTAATAACTGACGTCGTGACTGGTGTCATCGCGCTTCACATCAGCGCTGTAGCTGATATTGCTGCTGTTGCCGAACGGGAACGACAGCGAAATATAAGCGCCATCATCGGTGACTTTATTAAATTTGTTGCGATAGGCCGCCAGCGAAACGCTGACGTTTTTCAGGCGGCCAATGTCAAAGTAGCGCGACATCGACAGGCTGAAGTTATCGCTCGCCGGACGGTTCCAGTAGCTCTGATGGGTGTAACTGAGGTAAGCGGTAACACCCAAATCACGAAACGATTTGTTCAGCGTCACGGTGTACATCTCTTTGTTGCGCCCGTTACGGCGCGCATCACGCTGCGCATTGAGATAATCGCCCATGGTCATAAAGTTGCGCTGTGAGAAGCGGTAGCCGGCAAACGTCACCTGGCTGTCATACTCTTCAAACCGCTTGGAGTAGCTCAGGCGGTAGGAGCGACCGCTCTGGGTACCAGTGTGCGGCAGCTTTGCCTGCGACTGGGTGGCGTCAAACGACAGCGCGCCGAGGAACAGCAGGTCACGCCCCAGCCCCACGGAAACCGCGCCGTAGCGCGCACTGGCGATACCGCCGCCGTACAGCGACCAGCCGTTATTGATCCCCCACGAATACTCACCGGCAGCAAAGGTTGGGCCGTTAATGTGATGGCGGAAATCCGACGGTCTGCCGGTGGCTAATTTGTAGCGCACGCGTCCCGGGCGGGTTAAGTACGGCACCGACGCCGTATTGACGGTAAATTTCTGTACCGTGCCGTCCTGCTCCTCAACGCGCACGTCCAGCGTACCGTTCACCGCATCGTTAATGTCCTGAATGCGGAACGGTCCGGTGGCGACGTGCGTTTCATAAATGACACGTCCCTGCTGGCTGATCACCACTTTGGCATTGGTTTTGGCAATCCCGGTTACCTCGGGCGCATAGCCACGCAGGTTCGGTGGCAGCATATTATCGTTGGAGTTCAGGCTGACGCCGGTAAAACGGAAACTGTCAAACACGTCTGAATAGAGGTAATTCTCGCCCAGCGACAGCTGCGCACGCAGGTGCGGCAGCGCGCGATAGGCATAAAAGCGGCTCCAGTCCCAGCGGGTGTCTGACATGCCGGTAGAGTTCTGCACGTGCGACGCCTGCCAGTCGGCGCGCACGCGCCACGGCCCAACGTTAGCGCCACTGGTGCCGTTACCGCTCAGGTTGTAATATTTGCTGCCGCTGGCCTGCTGACGGCTGGCCTGGGCATACAGGTTGTAATCAAACAAAACGCCGGGCACGCCCTCATCCCAGCGCGCAGGCGGATCCCAGTCTGGCGAGCTGTATTCCAGATAAGCCTGTGGCAGGTTGATGCGCAGCGCCGAGTTACCCAGATCGCCGCGTGCTTCTGCGCCTTCCAGGCTGCTCAGGGTCAGGCACTGGCCGTTATGCCACCAGCTGAGTTTCTTTTGCGCATCCGGGCGCAACCCCCACTGTTCCACCAGCGCAGGGGTAATACAGGCTTCACTGCCGGCAGGATCATTTTCGGGAGCTAAAAAGATGATGTCCTGTTCTGGCAGTTCACTCTGGTTGAGATACACCACCATCGGGTAAGTACCCGGCAGAATATAACCTTTCTGCGAAAACTGCTGAATATTGATATTCTCGCGTTCCTTAATATCCAGCATGTCGGTGTTAAATTGCAGTTCGGCGCTCAGAGCACAATCCGGCCGGAATAGGGCAACGCTGATTAATACGCTGAGAATGTGCGCACCAGATAAGCGGAAGCGCGGGCTATTATTCGCAACCTGATGCATTAGTGATAATCCATTTTCATGCGTACTGAGCTGTAATAATCACCCGCTTCAACCAGCGCTTGATGATTATGCTGAAAGTGTACGATATAGTTCAGCGCCATACCGGAATCATCCACGGTGTGGCTGCTTAAATAGTGCTGAAGTTGATGGGATTGCGCATCATCAATGCTAAAAGCAAGGCCGCGGCTTTTGCCGCTGACATTAAATAGCCCGTCACGCTTTTCACCATCAAAAGAAATGTCAAAGTTGCGCTTATTATAATTAATCAGTGTATCGCTCAGGATACAGTTGGTCAGGCGCAGCGAAAATACCTGCGTGGCATTACGCTGATCGCGCACCACATCGGTAATTGAGGTCTGTTCAAAATCAACCGTCTGATCCTGATTACCTGCATCAATGGTACAGGCGGAAACAATGATCGCGCCGCGCATTTTTACCCGACCATTATCATTATCACTTTCAGTGGCAAATACCGGAAGAGACAACAACGCTGAACTGAGGGCAAAAGTGATAAACGCTTTCATAATTTCCGCCTGATTATATCGGGCGTGTGAATAACCACACGCCACACCCCAGCTAAGGGTGCTGAATTACTGGTAGGCCAGAGAGAAGTCAGCGATAGACTGGAATTCACCTGGATTGATGGTGGCAGAAGCACCGCCGCCCTGCAGGAAGGCTGCGAAGCTCAGGGTGTTGTTACCATCCTGTAAAGTCTGTGCATCCGTTGCCTGGCCCAGTGCGATTTTCTTACCAGAACCGTCGGTGATGGCGATGCTGGCGCCGGTAGCAGTACCGGTCATGCCCAGCAGGTCTTTGTCATACTGTGAGCTGGCACCGGTGAAAGTGGTGGTAACGGTTTTCAGCGTCGCGGTATCGCAGTTTTCCAGTTTGATCTGGAAAGGACGCGGGTTAGAGCTACCGGTTTTGTTCGCGGTTTCCAGCTGAGCTTTAGATACCTGACCCAGTTCTACAGTCTGATCAACGGTTTCAGGGGTGATTGAGCAAGGCGCATCAATAATAGAACCGGTGAAGGTTACGGTACCTGCACCATTACCTGCAGCCTGAGCGCCTGCTACTACACCAAATGCCATTACAGAAGCCAGCATGATTTTGTTCAGTTTCATTTTTATAAATTCCCGTTTAAGTAAAGTGAGTCATCAAGTTTTATTTAAATCGCAACAGCAATGCCGTTTGCTTCGGCGCCCATTTTCGATAAACGAGAAAGTTAAGCAATACACATCCCAGATCAAAAACAACTATTCACAAACTCAGAGAGCAAAAACAATTATTGACAAAATTAACAACTTAACCGCCTGTTTTTATAGTGTTTTTACAATTTGTGATTCACAACCCCACAGGAATGGAATGATGCAGATCAGTTATGAGGGCATTAATCGCGCTGGGTTTTTTCGGAATTAAGCGGGGATATGTAAATAATAATCAAATTAATATTATCGCATTGTTAATTGCAACAAAAAACAAACACAACTCACCATAACATAAAACACGACAGGTCTGTTTTGCGGGTAATAACTTTAGTTACCTAAGGTGCAATTCTGGCAAAAAGACCAAACCGGTTCTGACTACTTTTTTTTATAGATGTGTACCCGGGCAAATGGATTTCCCGGCGCTTCAGCATTTATCACAGCTATTAACTTGTGTTAATTGCCGGGCAAAAACACTATGGAGCGGTAATTTCACCAAAAGGAATCCAGATGAAAAATTACCGCGTTGCTATCGTTGATTTCAGTGGTTATATGGCACCAGCCTTATATACCTTCACCAATAGCCACTTAAAGCACTGCAAAGTGAATATCTGGCATCATCCGGTTGAATTGATCGAGCTGATTGACTACTGCCGCAAATCGCGCAATCGACCGCATGCCGTCATCTTTTATTTTTCTGATGAAGCGAAAAACTTCGCGAAAGAGAAGAACTTCATTTTAAGCTTCTCAACGGCATGCCCGAGCATCCGGGGCGTCGTCTTTACCTCGATTGATAGTTTTGTTGCACGTAAGATGAGTGAACGCACCTTTTATTCTGTCATCTCCAAGCGCGAGCCGCTGACCACCGTCAATGAGATGTTGCAGAGCAGTATTCAGGGACAAACCGCACTCAGTCCGCGCCTGGAGCAGCAATTAAATGCCGATCCGCATCAGGATGCGCTGGCCCGCAAGATATCCAGCCTTTCCCGCCGGGAGCATACGGTGATTCGCGAACTGTTAACCGGTATTTCACTGAGCAAGATCGCCTATAAACATGCTATCAATGTCAAAACGGCAGCCAGCTATAAATACTCAGCTTTCAGAAAGCTGGGAATTGAGGGCAATTCAACGCTGGCCAAAATGAAATTAGAATGGTTTTGAGAGGAACTGCACACAGCTCTTCCCGCTGTGTGCAGTAAAAACGGGCTGGTTACTGATGCTGCAATATGATGATGTTCTGGCAAAGCGCCCTGACGCGATGAATATCGCTATCACAAAGAAAATAGCTAAATGCGTTAGCTTCTATCGCATCTTCAACGTAGACCTTCTTCATCTCTTTTTTGTTTTCCAGCAGGTGATTAAACGCTTCGTTCTGGTGTATTAACGACTTAGCCTGCGCGATTTTTGTACTGTCTCTGATGATCTTTTCGCTGACGTACAACTCTACATCATTGATTAAAAAGCCTTCCCGGATGAACACCTGCTCTTCGGCAACCCAGCGGTGAAAAGGCTGACTGTCCCACAATAGCCCTAGCGTTCCCAGCAATAAAACCGTGACCAGACACAGCTTTAATTTATTACGCTGAGCGGACTGGCGATACTGCTCGCAGTTACTGTCGGGTATTGCCACCGTCACTTTCTGCGCATCCCCGACGCTGACGCGCTGCAGGGTTTCCTCGTGGCGCTGTTTATCCAGTAGCTCCACGCTGACACCATAGCTGAACTGGTAGCCCACCCGCGGCACCGTTACAATCAGGTTTTTATCCTGATGGAGCTGGGTAAAGCTTTTACGTAACAGGGCAATAACCTGATTCAGGCTGTTGTCCGACACAAAAAATCCGCGCTGGTGCCATGCTCCTTCAAGAAGCGTGCTTTTTTTAACCGGCTCTCCCTGGCTAACAAGCAGTAACTCAAGACAGCTGACGGCAGATGTCGGCAGCGTGATGTCATTTTCTGGCTGAGATATCGATTTCAGTATACCCGCTGCACTATCAAAAATGACGTCATCATTAATAAGATAGATATTCACAACAGCTCCTTTTTAAGCACGAGGCTTTATAAGAGACCCTCGCCTCCGCGTGGATATAAAGCTGGGCCATCCTATACGCGATAAGTTGCGTGAAGGAAATAAAAACAGTTGTGAATATTCCTTATTTTTTATCAAGAAAAAATTAAACCTTTACAATCATAAGGTTATTGGAAGGGTGTTTTTATGAAAAATTATCTGTACTGCGAAGGGGAATTAAAACATGAGAACAATAAACCGGTGGTAAGCGGCCTGAAAAAGGAGTTTTAGCACAGACGGTTAAATAATTATGCAACCGTCAGGTAATAAATCGTAAAGTCACTTCCTTTTATTGCAAGCCATAGTGCATGAAACATATTGCAAAAAAATGAACGCGGAAGATTTTTTTCTAAAAAAAAGCCTGCCGCTCATGCTGGCAGGCTGTGGTTTGTATTGACTGACGATGCGGCGCTTATTCCACCGTCACCGATTTCGCCAGGTTACGCGGCTGGTCGACGTCGGTGCCTTTGATCAGCGCCACGTGGTAGGAGAGCAACTGCAGCGGCACGGTGTAGAAGATTGGGGCAATTACCTCTTCAACGTGCGGCAGCGGGATGATTTTCATGCCTTCGCTGTCGCTGAAACCGGCATCCTGGTCGGCAAACACATACAGCAGACCGCCGCGCGCGCGCACCTCTTCGATGTTGGATTTCAGCTTCTCCAGCAGTTCGTTGTTTGGTGCCACCACAATCACCGGCATATCGGCATCAATCAGCGCCAGCGGACCGTGCTTCAGCTCGCCCGCCGCATAGGCTTCGGCGTGGATGTAGGAGATCTCTTTCAGCTTCAGCGCCCCTTCCATGGCAATCGGATACTGATCGCCACGGCCGAGGAACAGCGCGTGATGCTTGTCAGAGAAGCCTTCGGCGAGGTTCTCGATCACTTTATCCTGCGCCAGCATCTGTTCAATGCGGCTCGGCAACGCCTGTAGTGCATGGACGATCTCGTGCTCGGTGTCAGCGCGCATGCCGCGCAGACGGCCCAGCTTCGCCACCAGCATCAGCAGTACCGTCAGCTGAGTGGTGAACGCTTTGGTCGAGGCCACGCCGATTTCGGTGCCGGCTTTGGTCATCAGCGCCAGATCTGACTCACGCACCAGCGACGAACCCGCCACGTTGCAGATGGCCAGCGAACCGAGATAGCCCAGCTCTTTGGACAGGCGCAGCGCTGCCAGCGTATCGGCGGTTTCACCGGATTGCGACAGGGTGATCAGCAGGCTGTTTTTACGCACCGCCGATTTGCGATAGCGGAATTCGGAGGCGATCTCCACGTCACACGGGATGTTGGCCAGCGACTCAAACCAGTAACGCGACACCATGCCGGAGTTGTAGGAGGTGCCACAGGCGATGATCTGGATATGTTCCACCTGGCTCAGCAGCGTTTCCGCGTTAGCGCCCAGCTCGCTGAGATCAACAATGCCGTCATGGAAGCGGCCGGCCAGCGTGTTTTTGATGGCGTTCGGCTGTTCGTAAATCTCTTTCTGCATGTAATGGCGGTAGACGCCTTTGTCGCCGGCATCGTACTGCGCATTAGATTCGATCTCTGCGCGCTGTGCCTGGTTACCGTGGCGATCGATAATCGCCACTTCGCGGCGGGTAATTTCGGCAATATCCCCCTCTTCGAGGTAGACAAAGCGGCGGGTCACCGGCAGCAGCGCCAGCTGATCGGAAGCGATAAAGTTTTCGCCCACGCCGCGGCCAATCACCAGCGGGCTGCCGGAACGCGCAGCCACCAGCACTGACGGATCGCGGCTGTCCATGATCACCATACCATACGCCCCGCGCAGCTGCGGGATCACCCGCAGTACCACTTCGCGCAGCGTACCGCCCTGTTTCTGCTCCCAGTGCACCAGGTGTGCCACCACTTCGGTGTCGGTTTCGGAGGCAAAGCGGTAACCGCGTGCGATCATCTGCTCACGCAGCGGTTCGTGGTTCTCAATGATGCCGTTGTGCACAATAATAATATGCTCTGAGACGTGCGGATGCGCATTCGCTTCCGACGGCTCACCGTGCGTCGCCCAACGGGTGTGCGCGATGCCGGTTCCGCCAATCAGCGGCTGCTGCTCCGCCGCTTCTGCCAGATTGGCCACTTTACCCAGACGACGCAATCGCGTCATGTGGCCCTGGCGATCGACGACCGCCAGACCGGCAGAGTCATAACCGCGATACTCAAGACGACGCAGCCCTTCCAGCAGAATTTCTGCGATATCACGCTGCGCTACTGCACCAACAATTCCACACATAGTAATTTCCTGACGTCATGGCTTTCGGCCATTGCGTTGTCATCTGACCTGATTGTTCCCCGAGCCTTGTAGAGAGTGGGGAGATCCCTTCCTATTCCAGGTTGCAGGTGCGTTAGCTGCCTGAAAACCGGAATATGTCGGGTTTTTAATACCGGGCCGATCTTTGCCGGCCCTGACATTTATTTTTTCTTAACCGGACGCTGCCAGCCAGACTTCTGATTTTGCTCTTTGCGGTTATAGACCAGATCGGCAGCGGTAACGTCTTTCATCACCGTCGTGCCGGCGGCGATGGTGGCGCCCGCCGCCACGCTGACCGGAGCCACCAGCTGGGTGTCCGAGCCGACAAACACGTTGTCGCCGATAATGGTTTTAAACTTATTGGCACCGTCGTAGTTGCAGGTAATGGTGCCAGCACCGATATTTACGCCCGCGCCAATCTCCGCATCCCCGAGATAGGACAAATGGCCGGCCTTCGAGCCTTTGCCCAGCGTCGCTTTTTTCATCTCGACGAAGTTGCCGACGTGCGCCTGTTCGGCCAGTTCGCTGCCCGGACGCAGGCGCGCAAACGGCCCGACGGTGCAGGCGGCGGCCAGCGTGGCATCTTCAATCACCGAATAAGGACTGATTTCGCAGTCATCGGCAATCACGCTGTTTTTGATGATGCAGCCAGCGCCAATTTTTACCCGATGGCCCAGCGTGACGTTACCTTCAATGATCACGTTGGTATCGATATCAACATCACGACCGTGCTGCAGCGTACCGCGCAGATCGAAGCGCGCCGGATCGCGCAGCATGACGCCAGCCAGCAGCAGCTTTTCTGCCTGCTCGCGTTGATAAGTGCGCTCCAGAGTGGAAAGCTGCAGACGATTGTTCACGCCGTCGGTTTCGCTGATACGCGCCGGGTGTACTGCGTTGATCACGCGGCCTTCCTGATGCGCCATAGCGATGATATCGGTGATGTAAAATTCGCCCTGCGCATTGTGGTTGTTGAGCTGCGCCAGCCAGCGCTTCAGATCGGCACCGTTGGCAATCAGGATGCCGGTGTTGATCTCCTGAATCTTCAGCTGTTCGGCTGACGCATCTTTTTGCTCCACGATGCCGGTGATGGTGCCGTTTTCACGCACAATGCGTCCGTAGCCGGTGGGGTTATCCAGCACCACGGTGAGCAGCCCGATGCCGCCCGCGGGTTTGGCGTCGCGCAGACGCTGCAGGGTTTCCTGGGCGATCAGCGGGACATCGCCGTACAGCATCAGGATATCTTCGTCATCGGCGAAGAACGGTGCCGCCTGCTGCATGGCATGGCCGGTGCCGAGCTGTTCCGCCTGCAATACCCAGTTCAGCGGGTTATGCGCCAGTTTCTCCTGCAGCAATTCACCGCCGTGGCCGTAGACCAGATGCACCTGCTGTGCGCCGAGGCCGGTAGCGGCATCAATAACGTGTTGCACCATCGGTTTACCTGCCAGGCTGTGCAGCACCTTGGGCAGATCGGAATACATGCGGGTGCCTTTGCCAGCGGCGAGGATCACCACGCTCATTGCGCTTGTCGACATAACTATCCTGACTCAATTTAGCTTTCGAAAGTGTAAGGTTTACCCCTGAGATTACTACATTTTTCTCCGTGCGAAATTAGCGGAAGAGGATGAGCGGCGGTGAGTGGCCAGCACGGGTCGCCGGGGAGGGCATAAGGTAAGGGCGTTGTGCCATTTTCGGTCGCCATCAATGGCGCCCCTGCGGGTAATTGTGCGGTTTTGGACAGCATGCGCATTTATGCGCACCGACATTTGGTCGCCATGAATGACGATCATACAGGGCACCAGCAAAGCTATTCGTAGGGTGCGCATTTATGCGCACCGGCAGCAGGCAAAAAAAATGCCAGCCCGGGGGCTGGCATTTCGTGACGCATAAAGCCTGATTACATCGCTTTTTTGGTCAGCTCGATGACGCGCAGTTTCGCGATAGCTTTCGCCAGCTCCGCAGAGGCCTGAGCATAGTCCACGTCGCCGTGGCTGCTGTTCATGTGCTCTTCTGCTTTACGTTTCGCTTCCAGCGCGCGCGCTTCGTCGAGGTCTTCACCGCGAATTGCAGTGTCGGCCAGAACGGTCGTGCTGCCCGGCTGTACTTCCAGCACGCCGCCAGAGAGGTAGATATACTCCTCTTCGCCGTGCTGTTTAACGATGCGAATCATACCAGGCTTGATGGCAGTCAGCAGCGGGGCGTGGCCCGGGTAAATACCCAGCTCACCTTCGCTACCTGACACCTGGATACGCTGCACCAGACCGGAGAACATTTGCTGCTCCGCGCTGACCACGTCCAGATGATAAGTCATAGCCATACCACTCCTCCTGGGAAACCGTTATTACAGTTTCTTCGCTTTTTCGACAGCTTCTTCGATCGCGCCGACCATGTAGAACGCCTGCTCTGGCAGGTGGTCGAATTCGCCTTCCATGATGCCTTTGAAGCCACGGATGGTGTCTTTCAGCGTCACGTATTTACCCGGAGAACCGGTGAAGACTTCTGCTACGAAGAACGGCTGAGACAGGAAGCGCTGAATCTTACGCGCACGTGCCACCAGCAGTTTGTCTTCTTCAGACAGCTCGTCCATACCAAGGATGGCGATGATGTCTTTCAGCTCCTGGTAACGCTGCAGCAGCGACTGAACGCCACGCGCGACGTCGTAGTGCTCCTGACCGACGATCAGCGGATCCAGCTGACGGCTGGTAGAGTCCAGCGGGTCAACGGCCGGGTAGATACCCAGTGACGCGATCTGACGGCTCAGCGTAACGGTTGAGTCTAAGTGAGCAAAGGTGGTTGCTGGTGACGGGTCAGTCAGGTCATCCGCAGGAACGTAAACGGCCTGTACGGAGGTGATTGAACCGGTCTTGGTGGAGGTAATACGCTCCTGCAGCACACCCATCTCTTCAGCCAGCGTTGGCTGATAACCTACCGCCGATGGCATACGACCCAGCAGTGCAGAAACCTCTGTACCGGCCAGGGTGTAACGGTAGATGTTGTCGATGAACAACAGAACGTCACGGCCTTCATCACGGAATTTTTCCGCCATGGTCAGACCGGTCAGTGCCACGCGCAGACGGTTACCCGGCGGCTCGTTCATCTGGCCATACACCAGCGCTACTTTATCGATAACGTTGGAGTCCGTCATTTCGTGGTAGAAGTCGTTACCCTCACGAGTACGCTCACCCACGCCGGCAAAGACCGAATAACCTGAGTGCTCAGCCGCGATGTTACGGATCAGCTCCATCATGTTTACGGTTTTACCCACACCCGCACCACCGAACAGACCGACTTTACCGCCCTTCGCGAACGGACACATCAGGTCGATAACCTTGATGCCGGTTTCCAGCAGTTCCTGCGAGTTTGACTGATCTTCATAAGAAGGCGCTGCGCGGTGAATAGAGGAAACCTCTACAGCGCTGCCGTCTTCTTCTTTCAGGTCGCCTTTCATGTCGATTGGCTCACCCAGCACGTTCATGATACGGCCGAGTGTTGCTTTACCAACCGGAACCTGGATAGGTTTTTTCAGGTCGGTGACTTCCAGACCGCGCTTCAGGCCGTCAGAAGAACCCATGGCGATGGTACGCACCACGCCACCGCCCAGCTGCTGCTGAACTTCCAGCACCAGACGAGCATCACCATTTTTTACCTCGAGAGCGCTGTATACCTGCGGTACCGCGTCCTGAGGGAATTCGACGTCAACTACGGCGCCGATAATCTGGACAATCTTTCCAGCTGCCATCTTGAATCCTCTACCTAATACGAGAATATCCGGCCGCGCTCGCGCGACGGGATATATGCCTGGTTAAACCGCGGAGGCTCCCGAGACGATCTCGGTAAGTTCCTGAGTGATGCTGGCCTGACGAGCTTTGTTGTACACCAACTGCAGCTCTTTGATCAGGTTTCCGCCGTTATCGGTTGCCGCTTTCATGGCCACCATACGTGCAGCCTGCTCACTGGCCAGGTTTTCCACCACACCCTGATAAACCTGCGATTCGACATAACGACGCAGCAGGGTATCCAGCAGCGCTTTCGGATCGGGTTCGTACAGGTAATCCCAGGTCTTCGCCTTCATCTCTTCTTCACCTTCCGCTGGCGGTAACGGCAGCAGTTGGGTAATGGTCGGAGTCTGAGACATGGTGTTATTAAACTTATTGCTGACGATATACAGCTTGTCGATGCGGCCTTCATCATAAGCCTGCAACATCACTTTTACCGGGCCGATCAGGTCGGACAGCGCAGGCTTATCGCCCATGCCGGTAACCTGAGCCACGACGTTGCCACCTACAGAGCCGAAGAAAGAAACGCCTTTGGAACCGATAATCGCCAGATCGCTCTGCACGCCTTTATCAGACCAGCCTTTCATTTCTGCCAGCAATTTTTTGAACAGGTTAACGTTCAAACCACCACAAAGCCCGCGGTCAGTCGAAACGACCAGGTAGCCGACGCGCTTAACGTCGCGCTCATCCAGGTAAGGGTGCTTGTATTCCAGATTACCCAGAGCAAGGTGACCAATCACTTTGCGCATGGTATCTGCATACGGACGGCTGGCCGCCATGCGTTCCTGCGTTTTACGCATTTTGGAGGCGGCGACCATTTCCATCGCTTTGGTGATCTTCTGCGTGTTTTTCACGCTTCCGATCTTGGTACGTATTTCTTTTGCGCCGGCCATTAGCTTCTCCTCAAAGCCTTGCGGCCTGCCTTTTCAGACAAGCCGCCAGACATTACCAGGACTGGGTTGCTTTAAACGTTTCGAGGAGGCCTTTCAGCTTCTCTTCGATTTCGTTGTTGTAGTTACCCGCCTGGTTGATTTCAGCCATCAGCTCCGCGTGTTCGCGATCGGCGAACGCCAGCAGAGCGGCTTCGAAGCTGCCGATTTTCGCCAGTTCAATGTCGTTCAGGAAGCCGCGCTCGGCAGCGAACAGTACCAGACCCTGTTGTGCAACAGACATCGGTGCATACTGTTTCTGCTTCAGCAGCTCGGTCACTTTCTGACCGTGGCTCAGCTGTTTGCGCGTTGCATCGTCCAGATCGGAAGCGAACTGAGAGAACGCTGCCAGTTCACGATACTGTGCCAGCGCGGTACGGATACCACCAGACAGTTTCTTGATGATCTTGGTCTGTGCAGCACCACCAACACGGGATACCGAAATACCCGGGTTAACGGCTGGACGGATACCGGAGTTGAACAGGTTCGATTCCAGGAAGATCTGACCATCTGTAATCGAGATTACGTTGGTCGGAACGAACGCAGAAACGTCACCCGCCTGGGTTTCGATGATCGGCAGCGCGGTCAGAGAACCGGTCTGGCCTTTCACTTCACCGTTGGTGAAACGCTCAACGTAGTCAGCGCTAACGCGTGATGCACGCTCCAGCAGACGAGAGTGGAGGTAGAACACGTCGCCCGGGAATGCTTCACGACCCGGCGGACGGCGCAGCAGCAGAGAAATCTGACGGTAAGCAACAGCCTGCTTAGACAGGTCATCATAAACGATCAGCGCATCTTCACCGCGGTCACGGAAGTATTCACCCATCGCGCAACCGGCATACGGAGCCAGGTACTGCAGCGCAGCGGATTCAGAAGCGGAAGCGACAACCACGATGGTGTTAGACAGCGCACCGTGCTCTTCCAGCTTACGTACCACGTTAGAGATGGTAGAGGCTTTCTGACCGATCGCGACGTAGACACACTTGATGCCAGAATCGCGCTGGTTGATGATGGCGTCGATGGCCATCGCAGTTTTACCGGTCTGACGGTCACCGATGATCAGCTCACGCTGGCCACGGCCGATTGGAATCATCGCATCGACAGATTTGTAACCGGTCTGAACAGGCTGGTCGACTGACTGACGGTCGATAACGCCTGGTGCAATCACTTCAACCGGTGAGAAGCCATCGTTGTCGATAGCGCCTTTACCGTCGATCGGTGCACCCAGGGTGTTAACCACGCGGCCCAGCAGGCCACGGCCAACCGGCACTTCCAGGATACGGCCAGTACACTTCACCTTCATGCCTTCGGCGAGGTCAGCGTACGGACCCATCACTACTGCACCTACAGAGTCACGCTCGAGGTTCAGTGCGATAGCGTAACGGTTGCCCGGCAGAGCAATCATCTCACCCTGCATTACATCGGCCAGGCCGTGTACGCGGATGATACCGTCACTTACAGAAACAATAGTACCTTCGTTGTGAGCTTCGCTCACGACATTGAACTGAGCAATGCGCTGCTTGATCAGTTCGCTGATTTCGGTGGAATTCAGTTGCATATGCTCCAGTCCCCTTAAGACTGCAAGACGTCTGCCAGACGGTCAAGACGGCCGCGCACGCTGCCATCAATCACCAGGTCACCCGCACGGATAACCACACCTGCCATTACAGACTTATCAATTTTGCAATTCAGCTTAACTTTGCGTGACAGACGTTTTTCCATCGCGGCGCTGATTTTACTCAGCTGGCTGTCACTCAGCGCACTGGCGGAGATCACATCAACTTCGGCTGTCGCTTCATAAGCGTCACGCAGTTGAATGAACTGTTCCAGTACCGCTGGAAGCGCTGTCAAACGTCCGTTCTCCGCCATAACCTTAATCAGGTTCTGAGCGTGTTCATCAAGTTGATCACCACAGACTGCGTTGAAAGAAGCAGACAAGGCTTCCGGTGCTAATGCACCGGAAAGGAGTTCTGCCATCTGTTCGTTGCGAGCCACTTCTGCGGCAAACGCCAGCATGGTCTGCCAGCGGTCGATACTTTGATGCTCAACAGCAAAGTCAAAAGCTGCTTTGGCGTAGGGGCGAGCTACAGTAATCAGATCAGACATCAGCCCCTCCCTCCTTACAGTTCAGCGACCAGTTTATCAACGATGTCGCTGTTAGCAGCTTCATCCACGGAACGTTCGATGATCTTCTCGGCGCCAGCTAAGGCCAGCAGCGCGACTTGCTTACGCAGCTCTTCACGTGCACGTGAGCGCTCGGCTTCGATTTCTGCCTGCGCCTGAGACACGATGCGGTTACGTTCAGTCTCAGCTTCAGTTTTGGCTTCGTCCAGAATCTGGGCACGGCGTTTGTTCGCCTGCTCGATAATGACCTGAGCTTCTTCTTTGGCTTTTTTCAGCTGGTCGGTCGCATTGGCCTGCGCGAGATCCAAATCTTTCTTCGCGCGTTCAGCAGAAGCAAGGCCTTCAGCAATTTCTTTCTGGCGCTTTTCGATGGCAGCCATAATCGGCGGCCATACGTACTTCATGCAGAACGCGACAAACAGGATGAACGCGATGGCCTGGCCGAGGATTGTTGCATTAATGTTCACAGCACAATGCCTCTTATTAAGTTAACTTGCTCTGCCGCTATCAGCGATAAACGGCAGAATCCGTTCCTCATCACACTGCGTGCCATGAGTGAACCACGGCTACAGGCTTTAGGCGACAGCAAACATCACGTAGAGACCCAGACCAACAGCGATCATTGGGATTGCATCCACCAGACCCATTACAACAAAGAACTGCGTACGCAGCAGAGGAATCAGATCCGGCTGACGCGCTGCGCCTTCCAGGAATTTACCTCCGAGGATGCCGATACCGATCGCAGCACCGATTGCCGCCAGACCCATCATCACAGCGGCAGCCATGTACAGCAGATCCATATTCAGGTTTTCCATGACAGTCTCCAGTTTGTTTCAGTTAAAAGCTAAGTTGTTGAGATAAAAATCAATGCTCTTCAGATGCCATCGACAGATAGACAATCGTGAGGACCATGAAAATGAAAGCCTGCAGCGAAATAATCAGGATGTGGAAAATGGCCCATGGCACATTCAGCACCCACTGCGACCACCACGGCAGCAGACCGGCAATCAGGATAAAGATCAGCTCACCCGCATACATGTTGCCGAACAGTCGCAGACCGAGCGAAACCGGTTTAGACAGCAGGCTAACACCTTCAAGAATCAGGTTGATGGGGATGAAGATCGGGTGATTAAAAGGCTGCAGCGTCAGCTCTTTGGCGAAGCCACCTACACCTTTCATTTTGATGCTGTAGAACAGAATCAAAATAAATACGCCCAGCGCCATAGACAGCGTGATGTTCACGTCTGCAGACGGCACGACGCGCAGCGCCGGCAGGCCCAGATAGTGCTCGCCGATAAACGGCAGCAAATCGATAGGCAGCAGATCCATGAAGTTCATCAGGAAGACCCAGACGAAAATCGTCAGAGCCAGCGGGGCGATAACTTTACTCTTACCGTGGTACATGTCGCGGACGTTGCTATCAACAAAGCCAACGACCAGCTCGATAGCCGCCTGCATTTTCCCTGGCACACCGCTGGTGGCGCTTTTTGCCACTTTACGGAACAGCACCAGGAACACCAGTCCCAGTACAACAGAGAAAAACATGGAGTCCAGGTTTAACGTCCAGAACGTTGCTGGCGCGTCGTGTGCATTCACCAGCTCGAAAGTACGCAGGTCCATCTGAAGATGTGTCAGATGATGACCTATGTATTCCTGCGGCGTTGAGATCTCTCCTGCGGCCATGATGCCTCTTACCCTTTGTTGTTAATTACAGCCGGCGCGACGATTTGTACCACCAGCACCGATAACCAGGTGATTGCGAGTGGCCAGAAGACCGCTCCAAATCCACCTAACGCCACAACGAGAAAAACAACGGTGGCAAACACCTTGAGCACTTCACCAAAGGCGAAGCTCCAGGCGACACGCCCTTTTGCCGGAGTTTGATCCTGCAGGCGCCAGGCTAAAAACATAAACAGTACGTTTGGCAGCCAGGCTGCCGCACCACCCGCGATGGCAGAGGCGCCCCAGGTGACATCTTTCAGGGCAAACAGCGCACCGATTACGACAAAGGTCACCAGCTGGATCACCAGCACGGTTCGGGCTAATTTCACACTGTAAAGAGACACTGACATGACGCTTAACTCTCCTGCCCCGAACGGGGTATGTCGCGTGTCGTATAAGACTGCCTTTACTCTTTTGAGTCAAGCAGCAAAAGCCGTGCAAATTATACGGGCCGCACCTGCGATTTCAATCGGTAAGTAGCGAAAAGGTGAACAATTATTTAAATTTCTTTCTGGAGGGCTATTTTTCAAAACATCCGCTTCGGCCTGCCTGACGAAACAGGCTTGAAATTGCCCGGCAGACTTGCTTTTAAAGCGTGCTTCAGATCACATTATAAGCACCCCCGGCAGCGATAATTTGCTTTTTAACCCCTGCCGCGCAATTAATCAAACCCGTAATTTACTTTTCTATCAGTGAGATAGAATTATTGTTCCAGGATTAGCGCCAGATTTTCGATAAAAACACTCTATTGACATCACCCACCGCAATAAAAACGTAAAACTGATATTACGTCCGCCGATTTATTGCAGAGTTATATTTTCCGCCGTGACTATTCGGCACAGTAAATATAGCGGTTAAAGTGATGTAACTGATAATGAAATGTGAATTATTCGTTAAATGTAACAGAGGTTTTCGGATAATTTCCGCGGCGGATGTTAACCCGCTTCCCCTGCCCTGTTGAATAAAAGCGTTTATCGTGACGCGTTCAACCGCTGTTTTTTTAGCCGGCTGCTGCGCTAAGCCAAACGGCATGAATCACGATAAATCCACACCGTTTGCGCGACTATTGCCGCCTGATCACCACCAGATGACGCTCACCTTCCAGTTCCGGCACCCGCAGTGGCTCAATTTTTTCGATGGCGAAGCCGGCAGGCAGCGCGGCAATTTCGTCATCCGGCCTGACGCCTTTCAGCGCATAGAAGTGGCCTGTTGCTCCCGGCAGATGGTGGCACCAGTTCAGCATGTCCTCCAGCGATGCAAAGGCGCGGCTGATCACCCCGTCAAACGGCGGCTCAGCCGGGAACTCTTCCACCCGGCTCTGCACCGGCGTGACGTTAGTAAGCCCTAACTCATGTTGCACCTGACGCAGGAAACGCACGCGTTTCCCGAGGCTGTCCAGCAGCGTAAAGTGCGCCTGCGGGCAAACAATCGCCAGCGGGATCCCCGGCAGGCCCGGTCCGGTACCGACATCAATAAAGCGCTCACCCTGCAGGTGGGGTTCTACCACGATGCTGTCGAGAATGTGGCGCACCAGCATCTGCTGCGGATCGCGCACCGAGGTCAGGTTGTAGGCTTTATTCCACTTGTGCAGCAGTTCGACATAACCCACCAGCTGCTGTTTTTGCTGATCGGAGAGGGAAATGTTTGCCGCTTGCAGCAGCCGGGAGAGTTTATTAATCACGACGAGAATTCCATTAACAGGGGCGAGCGTGCCCGCCCCGGGGGTCGATCAGGCGCTTTTACGCAGCAGGCCCTGTTTTTTCAGGTAAATCAGCAGAATTGAAATCGCCGCCGGCGTGATGCCGGAAATACGCGATGCCTGGCCGATAGAGGTCGGTTTGTGGTCGTTGAGTTTGGCGATCACTTCATTCGACAGTCCATTTACCTGGCGATAGTCGAGGTCGGCCGGGAGTAAGGTGTTTTCATTGCGCTGCTGGCGATCGATCTCCTCCTGCTGACGCGCGATGTAACCTTCATACTTCACCTGAATCTCTACCTGCTCTGCGGCCTGCTCATCCGCCAGCGCCGGACCGTAGCTCGGCAGCGACATCAGCAGTTCGTAGGTCATCTCCGGACGACGCAGCAGATCTTCCGCGCTGGCCTCTTTGGTGAGCGGCGCGCTGATTACCGTGTTCACTTCGCTGACGTTTTCAGACTTCGGATGCACCCACAGGTCACGCAGACGCTGACGCTCCTGCTCAATCGCTTCCAGCTTCTGGTTATAGCGAGCCCAGCGCGCGTCGTCGACCAGGCCGAGTTCACGTCCGGTTTCGGTCAGGCGCAGATCGGCGTTATCTTCACGCAGCATCAGACGATACTCGGCGCGCGAGGTAAACATGCGATACGGCTCTTTGGTGCCCAGCGTACACAGATCGTCGACCAGCACGCCAAGATAGGCCTGATCGCGACGCGGCGCCCAGCCCTCTTTGTCCGCAGACTGACGCGCAGCGTTAAGGCCGGCCAGCAGCCCCTGCGCTGCCGCTTCTTCATAACCGGTGGTGCCGTTGATCTGGCCGGCGAAGAACAGGCCGTGGATAAATTTACTCTCCAGCGTCGGCTTGAGATCGCGCGGATCGAAGAAGTCATACTCGATGGCGTAGCCCGGACGCACGATCTTCGCGTTCTCCAGACCTTTCATCGAGCGCACGATCTGCATCTGCACATCAAACGGCAGGCTGGTGGAGATACCGTTCGGGTAGATTTCGTTGCTGGTGAGCCCTTCCGGCTCAAGGAAAATCTGATGCGCGTTACGATCGGCAAAGCGCATCACTTTGTCTTCAATCGACGGGCAGTAGCGTGGCCCGATCCCCTCGATGATCCCGGCATACATCGGGCTGCGATCGAGGTTATTGCGGATCACTTCATGCGTCTGCTCGTTGGTGTGGGTGATCCAGCATGGCACCTGCTGCGGATGCTGTCCGGCATGGCCCATAAACGAGAACACCGGCATCGGGTCATCCCCGTGCTGCGGCGTGAGCACCGAAAAGTCGATGGTGCGGGCATCGATACGCGGTGGCGTACCGGTTTTCAGGCGGTTTACGCGCAACGGCAGCGCACGCAGACGTTTAGCCAGCGGAATCGACGGAGGATCGCCTGCCCGACCACCGCTGTAGTTATCGAGGCCGATGTGGATTTTGCCGTCCAGGAAGGTGCCCACCGTCAGAACGACGGTTTTCGCCCGGAACTTCAGGCCCATCTGGGTCACGGCGCCGACAACGCGATCGTTCTCCACAATCAGATCGTCAACCGCCTGCTGGAAGATCATCAGGTTCGGCTGGTTTTCCAGCGCAGTGCGTACCGCCTGGCGATACAGTACCCGGTCTGCCTGTGCACGCGTGGCACGCACCGCCGGGCCTTTGCTGGCGTTTAGTATCCTAAACTGAATACCGGCCTGATCGATCGCGCTGGCCATCAAACCGCCTAAGGCATCCACTTCCTTAACCAGGTGTCCTTTCCCAATGCCACCGATCGCCGGGTTACAGGACATTTGTCCCAGCGTATCAATATTATGGGTGAGTAACAGGGTTTGCTGACCCATTCGGGCAGCGGCCATCGCGGCTTCTGTGCCCGCATGACCACCACCGATTACGATGACGTCAAAAGGATCTGGATAAAACATGAAGTGGGTCCTCGTTAGTGTTCGGACAGGGATCGTTGCCCTGGGCGGTGGATTCTACTGAAATTCTGTTCAGGGCGAAAGTCGCGGGATCCTGCGGTTTAAAAGAAAGGATCTTAAGTCTTTTATATGATCTCTCTGTTAGATCTCTTATTAGGATCGCCCCTGTCTGTTGATAACCCGGAAAAGCGCTGTGGCAACAGGGGATTAGCGAGGATCGTTTACTGTGAATGATCGGTGACCCTGATCCGTATAAGCTGAGATCAACTTTGCTACTTATGCACAGCGTAAAAAAGCATCAGCGGTTGTTCTTTGGATAACTACTGGTTATACGCATGAAATAACGGATCTTATCCACAGAGCGACGCAGGTAAAAGGCGATAAAACAGCGGAATCAACTGGGGATCGACACAAATACCCGATCCCCGACCAGCAAAGATCGTCTTAAATCTGCGGGTGCCAGCTGGCAACCCACACTTCCGCCGGATCTTCCGGAATCTCATGTTCCAGCACGTCGATCTCCAGCCGATCGCCAATACGTTTGGCGCCCAGCTGCGTTAACGTCGTGTCCAGCAGTTTGATCGCACCGCAGAACAGATCGTATTCATGATTACCGATACCCACTGCGCCAAAGCGGACGCCTGACAGATCCGGCTGGCTCTCCTGCAGCGCTTCATAAAACGGCAGCAGGTTGTCCGGCAGTTCGCCGGCACCGTGCGTTGAGCTGACAATCAGCCAGACGCCTTCCTGCGGCACCTCATCCAGCTCGGGTCCGTGCAGCAGTTCGGTTGAAAAGCCCGCTTCCTGCAGTTTCTCTTCCAGATGTTCAGCGACATATTCGGCGCTGCCAAGGGTACTGCCACTGATTAAGGTAATATCGGCCATGATGCTCTCCCGCACTAAAGGCGAGCATTGTACGCTGTGATCAAGCGGTGATCCACCTGTGGAAAACAGGGTTAATCGCCGATAGCATCAGGCGACAAGGCGCATCACAAAAGCGATCCGCCCGGGATAAGGTTATGCACAGCGGGGAAGCCGATCACGGCTTGATGGTGCGCATGATCGGGTTTTGCAGGGAGATCAGCGTTTCGGTGGACTGGATTTCATCAATGGTCTGGATCTTGTTGATCAGCACCTGCTGCAACGCATCAATGGAGCGGCACATCACTTTAATAAAAATGCTGTAGTGGCCGGTGGTATACCAGGCTTCCACCACTTCATCCAGCGCTTCCAGTTTGCTGAGCGCTGCCGGATAGTCGCGCGCGCTTTTCAAAATGATGCCGATAAAACAGCAGACATCAAATCCGAGCTGCCGTGGATCGATCTCCACGCGCGTACCCAGAATAATCCCCGCCTGACGCATTTTCTCGACGCGCACGTGAATCGTGCCGGGGCTGACGTTGAACTGCTTGGCGAGTTCGGCGTACGCGGTGCGCGCGTTTTGCAGCAGCGCATTTAAAATGCCGCGGTCGAGATTATCCAGTTGCAGGTGTTCCGCCATCATCCATCCTCATTAGGTTCTTCTTCTCTGAACAGGGAGAATGTGCAGCAAATTAGCGGGACAGGCAAGGCGCAGACAGCGGAGCTGCCGCTGTCTGCACGCTTTTTAGCGCTTACGCCACAGCGTCAGCTGGGCCTGTGTGTGCTGGAATTTACGCGCGGTTTCGCGAATCACAAACGGCACGTCCTGCGGCGGCGCAACTTCCTCAAAGGCATCACGCAGCAGCCGTTGCAGCGCCTGCCAGGTGGTGAGCGCTTCACCGTTTTCACGGAAACCGCCCAGCCAGTTCTCCTTCGGTGTGAACTCTTCCAGCCAGGTGTAAGGTGAGGAGATGGCCAGCAAACCGCCGGCGCGGATCATCGGCGTGATGTCCTGCAGGAAGCGCTTCGGCTGGCGCAGGCGATCGATCAGGTTAGAGGCCAGTACCAGATCGTAGCCATCGGGCTGCGGTTTCAGGTTACAGGCATCGCCCTGCACAAACTGAATGCGCTGCGCCAGGGTCTCATCGAAACCAAACTCTTTCAGCCGCACCTGGCGATACTCCACCAGCTCTCCCTCTTCCGGCACCACGTAACGGAAATCCTCGCCCGAGGTCAGCTGCAGCGCCACGTCGATAAAGCGCGCCGAGTAATCCATGCCGGTGACCGCAGCAAAATGGCGCGCCAGTTCAAAGCTGGCACGACCGGTGGCGCAGCCGATATCCAGCGCGTGGCCGCGCTGCGCGCAGTGCGGCAGCACGATGTCGACCAGCGCCGCCGCGTAGTTCGGCACACCGTAATAGCCGGGGCCGTACTGGAAGTCGAGGTACTGCGACACCATGCTGTCGGTTTCATACGGATTCAGCGCCATGCTCTCCTGATGCGAGGAAACCACGTAGCGGAAACCGGCATGCTGGAAGAAGTGGCGCCGGAAGGCGTAGCGTGAGGATTTCAGCGCTTCGTTGCCGGTGGAGATCCAGCTGCCGCCTTTGATCAGCGCATGTTTGCCGTCAAAGGTGGGCGTGGAGAAATCGTCATACAGCGGATGTACCCTGAAGCCTTCAAAGCCGTTGGTCGGCGTGGTGGTCCACTGCCAGACGTTGCCGACGATGTCGAAGAAGTCACCCTGGGCAAAATGGTCTACCGGGCAGGAAGAGGCCCAGCGGGCAAGGTTGATGTTGCCCGGCGCGTCGATCCAGTCCGGCTGATCGCCGGCAACCTGCTCGCGCAGCTGCATCCACTCGGCTTCGCACGGCAGCTGGATCGCTTTGCCGCTTTCTTCCGCCAGCCAGCGGCAGAACGCCGCCGCTTCCAGCTGATTCACTTCGGCGGGCCAGTCCCACGGCATCGCCACTTCTTCGGTCATCAGGCGCAGCCGGAGATCGTCAGGTTGCGCGATGTCACCCACCCAGAAAGTCGGCATCTGCGCCTGGGCAAACTCGCGCCAGCCCCAGCCTTCGTCATCCCACCAGCGGCGTTCGTTATAGCCGTTGGCGGCAATAAAATGAAAGAACTCGGCGTTGCTCACCAGCATTTTGCTGGCTTTGAACGGTTTCAGCTCCGTTGAGAGGCTGCCGTATTCGTTGTCCCAGCCGTAGGTATCATCGGTTTTACCCTGCGTGACGCGTCCGCCTGGCATCGCCACCAATGTATTGGCCGGTACCGAGGCACGATCGTGGCGCGCCAGCGGACACGCCGGCCAGTGCGGCTGCGGTTTTACCCACTCAAGCGGCAACTGGCGGATCAGCACGCTGGAGGTTTCGAGGTGAATACGCTCATGCTCAATACCCATCAGAATCACCCACGCCGGGCTGTCCCAGTCAATCGGCAGCTCCAGCGGCATGGTGCGGATAAATTCACTTACCACGGTTTTCACTTTGCCGCGGTAGTCGCGCACTTCGGCTACGTCCGGCCAGCTGTAATGGCTGTCGTCGAGATCGTCCCAGCTCATCTCATCCACGCCGATCGCCATCATCGCCTCGATGCGATCGTCAATGCGCTGCTGCAGATAACCGCCCGCCATCAGCTTATTAATGTAGAAAGTAGCGGTATGGCCAAAGTAGAAGATCAGCGGATGGCGCAGGGTGATGGCTTTATTAAAGTACGCGCGCTCATCAGCGAGGCAGTCGAACAGGCTTTCGTACAGCTCCCAGGTCTGGGTGAAATAGGCCAGCAGTTCGGCGCGTTTGGCGTCGCTGCTGCTGCCGGAAAGCCGGACGGTGCGGGTGGGCGCAGGCAATTGATCGTGAAGATGAGCGGTTGTCACAGTGAACTCCGTAAGCTGATTAAACACAGCGGGTAATTCACTATAGCAAATTAGCATTTCTGCCTGATGAATTAGCGTTTCCAGCGGCGCAGCAGGCGGCTTTTCAGGCCGGTATCGAAGCGCCAGATGTGATCGAAAATGCGCAGAATGCCGGGTTTGCCGTGCGCCGACATCGCCACGGCGTGGAAGCGTTGCTGATGGTGACGCTGGCGCTGTTTAATGGTGCTGACGATGTCGTCCGGCAGACGCTGGGCGATAAAATCGGAAACGATCACCGCATCGGCTTCCTGCCACTGACTGCCCTCCATACGCGTGACCACCGCAGACAGGCAGGCGGCCAGATCGGTGCCGCCGCGAAAACGCTGGCTGAGAAAACGGATTGCCTGCTCGATGCCGTTATCAGCGGTCAGCTCGTAGCCAATCACTTCGTGAGCGAACAGCATGATGTAGCAGCGCCGCCTGTCGGCCAGCGCCACCTTCAGCAGCGCCAGACAAAACGCTTTGGCGCAGCGTTCATTGAAACCGCCCATCGAACCAGACGTATCCACGCAGACGATGAACGGGCCGCGCGGCTGCGCTTCGTGCTGCTGATGGCTGGCCGGGCGCAGCGTCACTTTCTCGTGCCAGGCATCGCCCTGTAACCGGTAGGTCAGCAGGCGTTTCTCCACCAGCCGGCGATAAAACTCCAGCTCCAGTTCGCTGATGCTCAGCGCCGCCAGCTCCGGCGGCAACAGACGCAGCACATCGTCGCTCTGATGGATGCCGCTGACCTCTTCCGGCACGTTGTCCGGCTCGCGCACCAGCTGATGAAACGCTTCCAGCGGCGCATCCTGGGACGGTACCGATTTCGCTTCGCGGCTGCGTCCCAGCTGCTGCGCCAGTTTCATCAGTTCCGGCTGCTGGGCGAGGAAATCGCCGTACTGCACAATCAACTCATAGTCGCCATGCTGCAGCGGCGCTTTGCTCAGATCCCACAGGCGTCCGGCGGCGGCTTCGTCGTCATCAGTCAGAATCGGCGCCAGCTGGCCGCTGATGGCCATGCGCTGCTGCAGCTCGGCCATCAGGCGTTCCCGCTGCTCTTCCAGCAGGGTTTCGTTCAGCGTCAGGGTTTGCAGCGTCAGGCTCAGGCGCCAGCGCTGCAGGAACAGCGTGTGCTGCGCATTGCTCAGCTGGGCGCTGTCGGTATGCAGCAGCAGTTTGCTGGCTTCTTCGATAAACGGGGACGGCAGCGCTTTCAGCTGCGTCATGATGGCGGGCAGTTGCTCACTGAAGGCGTGGCTGCTAAGCAGCTGCATCTGCTGGAAGAGCTGAAATTCGCGCGCCAGCGCGTCCGGCACCGGCGTGGTTTTCATCTGGGCGGCAATCTCGGCGCGCCAGCGCGGCAGCTCGCCCATCATCGCCTGTTTCAGGCGCGGAAATTTTTCAAAGAACAGCGCCAGCTGCGGCGAGGCCAGCAGTGCCACAATCAGCTCTTCGATCAGCTCGGTTTCGCCAATCGACAACAGCGTGCTGAGCGTCTCCAGCGAGATCATTTTCTCGCCTGTTTCAGCTGTTCCGCCACATCCTGCAGGCTGGTTTCGACGCGTGCCAGCCAGTCGTCGCTGATAAACAGGCAGCGCTGGTGCTGGCTAAACAGCGTGCGCTGCGCGCGCAGCTGGGCCTCCAGCGCGTCGTACTCTTCAATGATTTCCTGCGGCACGTCGCTGCTGCTTGCGGCACCCGGCAGCGTCAGGCGCGTGGACTGCAGGCTGACGTCGCGCAGCGTCAGACAGTGGTGCGCATCCACCAGCAGGTCGAGCGTCTGGCCAAAGCCGATGCCGTTGAGCTTGCCGCGGATCTCGCCCGCTTTCAGCAGCCACTGATTGAGCGCATCGCGTGCCACCACCACGTGCGTGACCTGCATGTCGTGCAGCATCAGCGGCTGCTGCAGCATCAGAGTCAGTTGTTCGTCCGTGATCGAGGCCGGTAATTCATAGTGCGGTTTGCGGCTGAACATGCCGCTGTGCTTCTCCAGCGTCAGCGCCTGCGCCACGCTCTGCTGCTGTTGCAGCGCCAGCCGGCGCGCTTTGATCTGCTGCAGCGTGTGCAGCATCGCCTGCTGCTGCCACGCGTGCTGCGTCATCAGCGCATCGATTTCACGATCCAGCAGCTGCATGGAAGCCACGTCGTGCCACAGGCAATCTTTCAGCAGGATCAGATCAAGCGGGGCAATCGCCACGCGGCCGCTGTAAAACGCGCTGGCCTGCAGCAGATGGATGGCTTTTTTCCAACGGCGATCGGAGATATACGGCGCCTCTGGCAGGTTCTCCAGCTGCTGGCGCAGCTGATAGATCAGTTCAAACACATGATCGGGCAGGCTGACCTGGCTGATGCCTTTCTGCCACTGCTGATACTCTTCATCGCTGATGCACAGCGATTCCGCCACCGGGTTGGCGTTTTCATCCTGCTGGTGGGTCAGCATGCTGCGGAAGTTCTGCTTTTCATGCACGTTGTCGAGCCACAGCCGAATCAGCATACGGTCGTACAGCGCTTCCAGACCGCTGTCAGCCTCCGGCAGTTCGTTGGAGGCGGTGACCAGCAGACGCATCGGGATCGGCTCTTCGCTGTCGCCGTTGCGGAAGCGACGTTCGTTGATGGCGGTGAGCAGCGTATTGAGAATCGCCGGACCGGCTTTCCAGATCTCATCCAGAAAGACAATTTCGGCATCCGGCAGATAGCCTTTGGTCAGACGCTGATAGCGTCCTTCATCTTTCAGCGCCTGAATCGACAGCGGGCCAAACACCTCTTCAGGCGTGGAAAAACGGGTCATCAGGTATTCAAAGGCACGGGCGTGCTGGAAGGCGTATTTCAGGCGGCGGGCAATCAGACTCTTGGCGATGCCCGGTGGCCCAAGCAGAAATACGCTTTCGCCGCTCAGCGCTGCCAGCAGGCAGAGACGAATGGCATGATGCCGTTCATACAGCCCTTTCTCCAGGGCATTGCTGAGGCGAGAAATTCTTTCTGCCAAAAGATGGGGTTGAGCCATAATCACATCATTGTCCTTCTGATCCTGGTGCCGTCATATTCTGGCGAGCGCAATACTCTACTGTTTATCATGCGTGAAAGCGTTGATAGCCGTCAGCTTTTTTGTTTCAGAAGGTTGAGGTGAGGCAAATCGCGGGTTTTCAGCGCATTTCGCGCCGATTTTCGGCGAAAAAACGCTGCACAGACGGCGTAATGCCAGACGGTAAAAGTAGGTTTTTTCGGGAATATGTGCATACTGTGCGCTTTTTGATGATCTGAGCGCCGGGCTGAGGCCTGCGCGGCTCCAACAAAAGACAACTTATGAGCTCGGATAAGAAACAGTCCCTTGGCGCAGTCACTCTGGCGGCGATCGGCGTGGTGTATGGCGATATCGGCACCAGCCCGCTCTATACCCTGCGCGAGTGTCTCTCTGGTCAGTTCGGCTTTGGCGTGGAACGCGAGGCGGTGTTTGGCTTTCTGTCGCTGATCTTCTGGCTGCTGATTCTGGTGGTTTCGCTTAAATACATCAGTTATGTGATGCGCGCCGACAACGCCGGTGAAGGCGGGATCCTGACGCTGATGTCACTGGCGGGCCGCAATACCGGCGCACGCGCCACGGCGATTCTGGTGATCATGGGGCTGATTGGCGGCAGCTTCTTCTACGGGGAAGTAGTGATCACGCCAGCGGTATCCGTGCTTTCGGCCATCGAAGGGCTGGAGATCGCCGCACCGAGCCTTGATAGCTACATTGTGCCGCTGGCGATTGCGGTACTGACGCTGCTGTTTGTGATTCAGAAACACGGCACCGGCATTGTCGGTAAGCTGTTCGCGCCGGTGATGCTGCTGTGGTTCATCATTCTGGCGGTGCTGGGCGCGCGCAGTATCATCAATAATCCTGAGGTGCTGCACGCCATGAACCCGTACTGGGCGCTGCACTTCTTCATTCAGTACAAAACGGTATCGTTCTTCGCGCTGGGCGCGGTGGTGCTGGCGATCACCGGCGTTGAAGCGCTGTATGCCGATATGGGCCACTTTGGTAAGTTTCCGATTCGCCTGGCATGGTTTGTGGTGGTGCTGCCGTCGCTGGTGCTCAACTATTTCGGCCAGGGCGCGCTGCTGCTGGAGCATCCGGAGGCCATCAAAAACCCGTTCTTCCTGCTGGCACCGGACTGGGCGCTGATTCCGATGCTGATTCTCGCGACGCTGGCCACGGTGATCGCCTCGCAGGCGGTGATCTCCGGCGTATTCTCGCTGACGCGCCAGGCGGTGCGTCTTGGCTATCTGCCGCCGATGCGCATCGTGCACACGTCCGAAGAGGAATCCGGCCAGATTTATATTCCGGTGATCAACTGGCTGCTTTATTTCTCTGTGGTGATTGTGATCGTCGGCTTTGAGCACTCCAGTAATCTGGCGGCCGCCTACGGGATTGCGGTGACCGGTACCATGGTGCTGACCGCCATTCTGTGTTCAACGGTGGCGATTCAGAACTGGCACTGGAATCGCTATCTGGTGGTGCTGATTCTCATCGCGATGCTGTGCATCGACGTTTCGCTGTTCTCCGCCAACCTGGTCAAAGTGTTCTCCGGCGGTTGGCTGCCGCTGACGCTGGCGCTGATGATGTTTATCGTGATGACCACGTGGAAGAGCGAGCGCTTCCGCCTGCTGCGTCGTATGCATGAGCATGGCAATTCGCTGGAGGCGATGATCGCCTCGCTGGAGAAATCGCCGCCGGTGCGCGTGCCGGGCACGGCGGTCTACATGTCGCGGGCGCTCAATGTCATCCCCTTTGCCATGCTGCATAACCTGAAGCACAACAAGGTGCTGCACGAGCGCGTGGTGCTGCTGACGCTGCGTACCGAAGATGCGCCTTATGTGCACAACGTGCGTCGCGTGACCATTGAGCAGCTGTCGCCCACCTTCTGGCGCGTGGTGGCAAGCTACGGCTGGCGCGAAACGCCGAACGTCGAGGAGATTTTCCACCGCTGCGGCCTCGAAGGGCTCAACTGCCGCATGATGGAAACCTCGTTCTTTATGTCACACGAGTCGCTGATCATCGGCAAACGCCCGTGGTATCTGCGTCTGCGCGGCAAGCTATTCCTTGCGCTGCAGCGCAACGCCCTGCGCGCGCCGGATCAGTTTGAAATTCCGCCGAACCGGGTAATCGAGCTCGGTACTCAGGTCGAAATCTGACGCATCGCGCGTCACCAGCTGAGGGTGACGCGCAGCCCCTGCGGCTGCACCGCGCTGAAGGTCAGCCGGATGCCGTGCAGCTGAGCCACATTTTTCACAATCGACAAGCCAAGCCCGCTGCCGGTTTGCGCCTGCCCCGGCGGTCGCCAGAAGCGTTCACCCAGCCGCGCCAGCTGCTCTGCGCTGACGCCCGGTCCGTTATCCACCACCTCCAGCCTGCGCGCGCTGAGCTGCAGCTGAATCTCACTGCCGGACGGCGTGTAGCGCAGCGCGTTATCCAGCAGATTGCGCAGCAGTAAACCCAGCAGCAGTGGATGACCGTTCATCACCGGTTCCGCGTCAGACGTCAGCGTCAGCCTGGTGTGCTGCGCTGCCGCCTGTGCCTGATGTTCGGTCACCAGCTGGTGCAGCAACGGCGCGAGGGGGACCGGCTGAAATTCGCTGCGCAGATCGTCTGCTTCGACGCGCGACAGCGTCAGCAGCTGATCGACCAGCCGCGTGGCGCGCAGGATGCCGCTATCGAGCTGCTGCAGCGCATGGTTACGCATCGCCTCGTCATCGCCGGCCAGCTGAATCACCTCGCTCTGTACGCGCAGCGCCGCCAGCGGGCTGCGCAGCTCGTGCGCCGCATCGGAGGTAAACCGTCGCTCGCGCTGGACCAGCTGTGCCATGCGGGCAAACAGGCCATTCAGCGCCGCCACCAGCGGCTTCACCTCCAGCGGCAGGCGTTGCGGCGTCAGCGGGGTGGCATCATCCGGCGCGCGTTGCTGCAGCGATGCAGTCAGGCGTTTCAGCGGACGCAGCTCAAACCACACCAGCGCCAGCAGCAACAGCAGCATCAGCGGCATGGCCACCAGCCACGGCAGCAGGCTGCTCAGTGCCAGATCGCGCGTCATATCATCACGATATTCCCACTCCTGTCCGACCACCACGCGCCACTGCTTATCGGCTGACGTCAGCCACAGCAGCCGCCAGCGATCGTCATCGCCACGCAGGCGACCATCGTGGAAGCCGTCACGATCCGCTGTAAACAGCAAATCGCGGCCGTTTTCGCCGTCGTTCAGCAGCGGTTTGCCGTCGGCGCTGAACAGCGCAAAGGCCAGCGCGTCGTCATCCTGATCGCCGCGATGGTGGCGCAAAATCGCTTTGGTTTTTGGCAGCGAGGCGGCCTGCAGGCGACTGGCATCCAGCGCCAGCAGGCGTTTGGCGAACAGCATCTGCTGGGTATCAAACAGCTCATTAACGGTGTCGCGCGTCTGCTGCCATGCGCTAAAGGTGGCGCTGGCACCACACAGAATTATTAACAGCAGAAAGCCGATGGCCAGTCGCAGGAACAGACTCATTCTGCCGCTCCCAGCGTGTAACCAATGCCGTGCACGGTGCGGATGAACTGACTGCCAAGCTTTTTACGCAGATGGTGGATGTGCACTTCGACCGCGTTACTGGAGACGTCGTCGTCCCAGCTGTACAGTTTCTCCTCCAGCTGCGCGCGCGTCAGCACGCGACCGGGATTGCGCAGGAACAGCTCCAGCAGCGCCAGCTCACGGCTTTTCAGGCTGAGCGGTTCGCCATCCAACGTCACGCTGTGGCTGCCGGGAGCCATCACCAGCCTACCGTGACGCAGCTCTGGCTGCAGCTGACCGTGACGGCGACGAATCAGCGCCTGCAGACGCGCGGCCACCTCCGTCAGCGCAAATGGCTTGCACAGATAGTCGTCGGCACCGAGTTGCAGGCCCTGCACGCGCTCGTCCAGCGCATCGCGTGCGGTGAGGATCAGCACCGGGACATCCGCGCCCTGCTCACGCCACTGGCGCAGGATGTCCAGCCCGTCACGTTGCGGCAGCGACAGATCTAGCACCACGGCATCCCATGGCGCCGCGTTGAGCGCCTGAAATCCGGCTTCGCCGCTGACAAACCAGTCGACGCTGAAACCCAGTTTGGTCAGGCCGACCTTCAGGCCATCGCCAATCAGCGTATCGTCTTCAATTAATAAAATGCGCATGCGTTTCTCCCGGTTATCTGGGGGTTTATACGAAGCAGATGCGCGCTTGTACAGCGTCATTCGCCTGTGTTGGCTTATTTTTCTCCTCTTTTTTTCCCTTAAGATCCTGTTAAGAACCCTGTGGTGAAATAGCTCCCGTAATCCGCACAGACATGGAAATGAGGTGAAAAATGAAAAAAAGTGCAGCGCTGTTCGCCATTATCGCCCTGGCGGCAACCCCGGTGTTAGCCGCCCAGCAGGGTGGCTTTGTCGACCCTAACGCGCCAGCCGTTCAGGCTAAAGCCGGCGGTTTTAAGGCCGATAACAGCAGTGTGGTGACGGTAAAACAGGCCGAAGAGATGAAGGATGACAGCTGGATCACCGTGCGCGGCCAGCTTGATAAGCAGATCGGCGATGAAGATTATCTGTTCCGCGACAGCAGCGGCAGTATGAAAGTGGAGATCGACCACAAACGCTGGAACGGCCAGACCATTACGCCGAAGGATCAGGTCGAGCTGACCGGCGAACTGGATAAGGATTTCAATTCGATTGAACTGGACGTTAAACAGGTGCGTAAACTGCCTTAACCTCCCCTGCGGAGCCACGTCGCGGGCTCCGCCATCCCGCCAAACTCAAATTTTCCCCGGCCCAGGCGAAACGTTTCGATGGCGATCACATTTCCGTGATGCCGTCATTGAGTTGCCATGTACATTTAATACACTGCCTGACAGCGAAACGTTTCGCTGTGGAGTGGAATAAATGAAAAAAGGTCGCCTGTTAAACGCTGAAGTCTCTCATGTGATTGCCCGCCTCGGGCATACCGATACGCTGACGATTGCCGATGCGGGCTTGCCGATCCCGGCCGGTCCACAGCGCATCGATCTGGCGCTTACGCCCGGTACGCCCGATTTTTTACAGGTGGTGGAGGTCATCACGCAGGAGATGCAGGTTGAGAGCGCCCTGATAGCGGAAGAGATCCAACAACACAATCCGCAACTCCACAGCCAGCTGATCGCCGTGCTCGAAGCCTTGCAACAGCACCAGGGGAATGTCATTAGCGTTCGTTACACCAGCCATGAACAGTTCAAACAACACACTCAGCGCAGTCAGGCGGTCATTCGCAGCGGAGAGTGCTCTCCGTATGCGAATGTCATCCTGAGCGCGGGCGTCACTTTCTGAGGCCGCTATGCAACCGTTATTGCAACTCAGGGGAATTGAAAAATCATTTCCCGGCGTGAAGGCGCTCAACGGCGCGTCGCTGGCGGTTTATCCCGGGCGCGTGATGGCGTTAGTGGGAGAGAACGGCGCGGGCAAATCCACCATGATGAAGGTGCTGACCGGCATCTACAGCATGGACGCCGGTTCGCTGCACTGGCTGGGCAAAGAAGTGACGTTCTCCGGGCCGAAAGCGTCTCAGGAAGCCGGCATCGGCATCATCCATCAGGAGCTGAACCTGATCCCGCAGCTGACCGTTGCGGAGAATATTTTCCTCGGCCGTGAATTCGTTAACCGCTTTGGCCGCATCGACTGGAAACAGATGTATGCCGCGGCGGATGCGCTGTTAAAGCGCCTCAATCTGCGCTTCAGCAGCCACAAGCTGGTGGGTGATCTGTCGATTGGCGACCAGCAAATGGTGGAGATCGCCAAAGTGCTCAGCTTCGAGTCGCAGGTCATCATTATGGATGAACCGACCGACGCGCTGACCGATACCGAAACCCTGTCGCTGTTCCGCGTCATCAATGAGCTGAAAGCGCAGGGCTGCGGCATTGTTTATATCTCCCACCGCATGAAAGAGATCTTTGAGATTTGCGATGACGTCACCGTGTTCCGTGACGGCCAGTTTATTGCCGAGCGCGCGGTAGGCGATCTCAGCGAAGAGGGCCTGATCGAAATGATGGTCGGCCGCAAGCTTGAGGATCAGTATCCGCATCTCGATCAGACACCGGGCGAGGTGCGGCTGCGGGTCGAGCACGTTAGCGGACCGGGCGTAGAAGATGTCAGCTTTACCCTGCGTAAGGGCGAAATTCTGGGCATCTCCGGTCTGATGGGCGCGGGCCGCACCGAATTAATGAAGGTGCTGTACGGCGCGCTGCCGCGTACGCACGGCAAAGTGACGCTCAACGGCCGCGAGATTGTCACCCGCTCGCCGCAGGACGGCCTGGCCAACGGCATCGTCTATATCTCGGAAGACCGTAAGCGTGACGGACTGGTGCTCGGTATGTCGGTCAAAGAGAACATGTCGCTGACCGCGCTGCGCTACTTCAGCCGCGCCGATGGCGGCCTGAAGCACGCCGAAGAGCAGCTGGCGGTGGGCGATTTTATCCGCCTGTTCAATGTGAAAACGCCGTCAATGATGCAGCCGATCGGTCTGCTGTCTGGCGGTAATCAGCAAAAAGTGGCGATTGCGCGTGGCCTGATGACGCGCCCGGATGTGCTAATCCTCGACGAGCCGACGCGCGGCGTCGATGTCGGGGCGAAAAAAGAGATCTATCAGTTAATTAACCAGTTTAAAGCCGAAGGGCTGAGCATCATCCTGGTGTCGTCGGAAATGCCGGAAGTGCTGGGCATGAGCGACCGCATTCTGGTGATGCATGAAGGCCATCTGAGTGGCGAATTTTCCCGTGAGCAGGCTACCCAGGAATCCCTGATGGCAGCGGCGGTCGGTAAGCAACACAGCGAGGAGTTAGTTGTATGAGTACCCAAACCTTACCTGCCAGCCGTCGCTGGTTCAGCAAAGCCTGGCTGCTGGAGCAGAAATCGCTGATCGCACTGATTGTGCTGATCGCCGTGGTCGCCAGCCAGAGCCCGAACTTCTTCACGCTGCCCAACATGTTCAACATCCTGCAGCAGACGTCGGTCAACGCCATCATGGCGGTGGGCATGACGCTGGTGATTCTGACCTCAGGCATCGACCTTTCGGTCGGCTCGCTGCTGGCGCTGACCGGCGCGGTAGCGGCATCAATTGTCGGGCTGGAAGTTAATGCGCTGGTGGCCGTGGCGGCATCGCTGGCGCTCGGTGCTTTTATTGGTGCCATTACCGGCGTGATTGTGGCGCGCGGCAAGGTGCAGGCGTTTATCGCTACGCTGGTGATGATGCTGCTGCTGCGCGGCGTCACCATGGTTTACACCAACGGCAGTCCGATCAACACCGGCTTCAGCGATAACGCCGATCTGTTTGGCTGGTTCGGCATTGGCCGTCCGCTGGGCATTCCGACGCCGGTATGGCTGATGGCGGTGGTGTTCGCGCTGGCGTGGTACATGCTGCATCACACCCGCCTCGGCCGCTATATCTATGCGCTGGGCGGTAACGAAGCGGCTACGCGCCTGTCCGGCATCAACGTTAACCGCGTTAAAGTCATCGTCTATTCGCTGTGCGGCCTGCTGGCGGCGCTGGCGGGCACCATCGAAGTGGCGCGTCTCTCTTCCGCGCAGCCGACGGCGGGCACCGGTTATGAACTGGATGCGATTGCTGCGGTGGTGCTGGGTGGGACCAGCCTCGCGGGCGGTAAAGGGCGCATTATGGGCACGCTGATCGGTGCGCTGATTCTCGGCTTCCTCAATAACGGCCTCAACCTGATGGGCGTATCGTCTTACTACCAGATGATTGTCAAAGCCGTCGTCATTCTGCTGGCGGTGCTGGTGGATAACAAAAGCAGTAAGTAACTCTGACCTTCACACAGGATTAAAGAAATGAAAAAGTTAACTGCATTGGCCGTCATCCTTGGCGCCACCCTCAGTGCTGGCGCGATGGCTAAGGATACGATTGCGCTGGTGGTCTCAACCCTCAATAACCCGTTCTTTGTGTCGCTGAAAGATGGCGCACAGAAAGAAGCCGATAAGCTGGGCTATAACCTGGTGGTGCTCGACTCACAGAACAACCCGGCAAAAGAGCTGGCAAACGTGCAGGATCTCACCGTGCGCGGCACCAAACTGCTGCTGATCAACCCAACGGATTCTGACGCGGTCGGTAACGCCGTGAAAATGGCTAACCAGGCAAACATCCCGGTGATTACGCTGGACCGTATGGCGGCGCAGGGTAAAGTTGTCAGCCACGTGGCGTCTGATAACCGCTTCGGCGGCAAAATGGCCGGCGATTTCATCGCGAAGAAACTGGGCGACGGTGCGAAAATCATCGAGCTGCAGGGCATTGCCGGCACCTCCGCTGCCCGCGAGCGTGGCGAAGGCTTTAAGCAGGCCGCTGACGCGCACAAATTCAACGTGCTGGCCAGCCAGCCGGCCGATTTTGATCGTACTAAAGGCCTGAACGTGATGCAGAACCTGCTGCAGGCGCATCCGGACGTGCAGGCAGTCTTTGCCCAGAACGACGAAATGGCGCTGGGCGCGCTGCGTGCGCTGCAGACCGCAGGCAAAACCGACGTGCTGGTGGTGGGCTTTGATGGCACCGCGGACGGCGTGAAGGCGGTAGAATCCGGTAAACTCAGCGCGACCGTTGCACAGATGCCAGACAAGATTGGTATGATTGGCGTCGATACCGCAGATAAAGTTCTGAAGGGCGAGAAAGTGCAGGCGATCAACCCGGTTGACCTGAAATTGGTTACTAAATAAAACCCAAAGAAAAGCATGGCAACGCGCCACCCTCGTGGTGGCGCAACTTCCTGGATAACTCCCTATGAGCAAAAGCGCAAAACTGGCGGTACTCGGCAGCATCAACGCCGACCACATCCTCAACCTCGCCCATTTTCCCCGTCCGGGTGAAACGGTGATCGGGAAACAGTATCAGGTTGCCTTTGGCGGTAAAGGGGCCAACCAGGCCGTCGCGGCTGGCCGGGCCGGTGCTGACATTGCTTTTATTGCCTGCGTGGGTGCAGATGACATCGGCGAACGTATTCGCCAGCAGCTGCAGCAGGACCAGATTGATACCGCTCCGGTGGAAACCGTGGCGCAAGAAGCCACCGGCGTGGCGATGATCTTCGTGAATGGCGAAGGCGAAAATAACATTGGCATCTACTCAGGCGCGAACGCGGCGCTGACGCCAGCCTGTGTGGAGCGCCACCAGCAGGTAATTCGTTCGGCCGATGCGCTGCTGATGCAGCTGGAGTCGCCGCTGGACAGCGTGCTGGCCGCGGCCCGCATCGCGCGCGCCAGTCACACTCAGGTGATCCTCAACCCGGCGCCGGCGACCCAGCTCTCTGATGAGTTGCTGGCGCTGATCGACATTATTACGCCGAATGAGACCGAAGCGGAAATCCTCACCGGCATCGCCGTCAACGACGACGACGACGCGGCGCGGGCAGCCCAGGCGCTGCACGCCAAAGGCATTGATACCGTATTGATTACGCTGGGCCGGCGCGGCGTATGGCTCAGCGAGCAGGGCCAGGGACAGCGTATTCCCGGCTTCAGCGTGCAGGCGGTGGATACCATTGCTGCCGGTGATACCTTCAACGGGGCCTTCATTACCGCGCGGCTGGAAGGCGTGGCGATGCAGGATGCGGTCCGTTTTGCCCATGCGGCGGCAGCCATTGCCGTGACGCGCCCGGGCGCACAGCCCTCAGTGCCATGGCGCACTGAGATTGACGCATTCCTGCAGCAACAGGGTTAAGCGCTTGGCTACCATGAAAGATGTCGCCCGTCTGGCGGGCGTCTCCACCTCCACCGTTTCGCACGTTATCAACAACAACCGTTTTGTTAGCGAGCAGGTGCGCGACAGAGTGGAACAGGCGATTCGCGAATTAAACTACGCGCCGTCGGCGCTGGCGCGCAGCCTGAAGATCAAGCAAACACGCACCATTGGCATGTTACTGACCGCCAGCAGCAACCCGTTCTACTCGGAGGTGGTACGCGGTGTAGAGAACAGCTGCTATGAACGCGGCTACAGCCTGATTCTGTGCAATACCGAAGGCGATGAAGAGCGCATGAATCGCAGCCTTGAAACGCTGATGCAGAAGCGCGTGGATGGCCTGCTGATGATGTGCACGGAAACCCATCTGCCCTCCGCCGACATCCTTAATCGCTATCCTTCGGTGCCGATGGTGATGATGGACTGGGCGCCGTTTGAAGGGCGCGGCGATATTATTCAGGATAACGCGCTGCTGGGCGGCGAACTGGCTACGCAGTATCTGATTGATCGCGGTTACACCCGCATCGCCTGTATTGCCGGGCCGCTGGATAAAACCCCGGCGCGCCTGCGTCTGGACGGTTTTCATCAGGCGATGGCTGCCAGTGGGCTGGCGGTGCCGCCGGGCTATGTGGTGGACGGCGATTTCGAATTTCAGGGCGGTTTTAACGCCATGAATCAGCTGCTGGCGCTCGATCCGCCACCGCAGGCGGTGTTTACCAGCAACGATGCGATGGCGGTAGGCGTCTATCACGCCCTGTATCAGGCGGGACTGCGCGTGCCGCAGGATATGGCGGTGATGGGCTATGACAACATTGAGCTGGCGCGCTATCTGACGCCGCCGCTCAGTACCATTCATCAGCCGAAAGATGAGCTGGGCGAGCTGGCCATTGATACGCTGATTCATCGTATGAGCGATCCCGACGCCAGCCAGCAAACGCTGGTGCTGACGCCGGAGCTGGTGGAGCGCGGTTCGGTTTAACTGCTTTTACGCGTTTTCTCGCGGTTGGCGATCAGGTTACGGCCATCCCCCGGCCGTAACATCAGAAACGCCAGCGCCGACAGCACGGTAATCACGCCCATGGTAAAGAAGGTGGCGTGGAACTGCTGCACCGTGGTGCTCTCAAAATCCTGGTAAAAGCGCAGCACGGCGGCGCTGACCGCCACGCCAAAACTGATCGACACCTGCTGCGTTACCGCCAGCACGCTATTGCCGCCGCTGGCGTTCTCATCATTCAAATCCGCCAGTGTAATGGTATTCATGGCGGTAAACTGGGTCGACATCGCCATGCCCAGTACAAACAGCGCCACCAGCAGCATGATGATGCTTCCGTCCGGCGACTGCAGCGCGAAGCTGGCGACCAGCACGCCGATGATAACCGTAATGCCCACCAGCGTTTTACGATAGCCAAAGCGGCGCAGCACCTGAGTCACGGTGGATTTAGCCAGCAGCGAGCCAATCGCCGTGGGCCCCATCATGCAGCCGGCGATGATCGCCGGATAGCCAAATCCTACCTGTAACATCAGCGGCATTAGGAACGGAATACAGCCGGTACCGAGACGCGCGGCAATATTACCGATAATCCCGACGGAGAACGTGCGTGTCTTAAACATCGGCAGACTAATCAGCGGAGCCGGATGGCGGCGCGCATGCATAATATAGAGCAGCAGCAATACCACGCCGCTGACCAGCACCAGCACTGCCTGCCACGGCGATACGATACGCTCGCCAAACAGCTCAATACCGATGGAGATCAGCACCAGACCAAAACCAAACAGCATAAAACCGCCGAAATCGAAGCGGCGTTTTGGCGTGGTGAAGTCTGGCATATATTTGCGCGCATAGAAGATGCCGGCGATGCCGATAGGAATATTAATCAGGAAGATCCAGTGCCAGCTGGCGTAGGTGACCAGCAGACCACCGAGCATAGGGCCAAGAATCGGTCCGACCAGGCCGGGCATGGTGACAAAGTTGAGTACCGGCAGCAGTTCGCTGCGCGGATAGGCGCGCAGCAGCGCCAGACGCGCTACCGGCATCATCATTGCTCCGCCAACGCCTTGCACCACGCGCGAAACCACCAGCATGCTCAGCGATCCGGACAGCGCACAGGCCAGTGAGCCAAGCGTGAACAGGGAAACCGCCACAATAAACACCTTACGCGTGCCAAAGCGATCGGCCAGCCAGCCGCTGACCGGAATCAACATCGCGACCGTGAGCGTATAACTGATGACGGCGGACTGCATGGCGAGTGGGGAACGTTCAAGGCTGGTGGCAATGGCGGGAAGCGCGGTATTCAGGATGGTGGCGTCGAGAGCCTGCATAAAAAACGCCATGGCGGCGATCCAGGGCAGGCCGGCCATACTGCGCGCGGAGCGAATCATTGAAAATCCTTCTTGAAGAAAATCGGTCAGCAAAGAGCGTAAGTTAAACAGGATAGCATCGGTCGCTGCGACGATGGCGCTGATTTGTGCCGCTGTGAGAGCTGATTTGCCTGATTATTAGACGGGAAATGTCTGTTTTTACCGCGTTCGTATAAAAAAGTAGCTTTCGGTCAATTTTTTTCAGGAAATGCTTGTCACTTCAGATTAACTCCCTATAATGCGCCACCACTGAGACGGCAAAGCGGCAACGCAGGCGGCTCAGCAGGGCGTGAAGCGATTCACCCCGCCGGAGAAAAACGCTGAAAAAAGTGTTTGACTCTGAAGGAGGAAAGCGTAATATACGCCACCTCGCGACAGCAGGCCGAACGCCGCGTCGCACCGCTCTTTAACAATTTATCAGACAATCTGTGTGGGCACTCGCAGGATTGATATCAGCGTCTCCGGACGTAAAAAATATCAAGTCTTTGCTGAGTGAACACGTAATTCATTACGAAGTTTAATTCACAGAGCATCGCTGCACTCGTTGCAGCAAATCAAACTTTAAATTGAAGAGTTTGATCATGGCTCAGATTGAACGCTGGCGGCAGGCCTAACACATGCAAGTCGAACGGCAGCACAGAAGAGCTTGCTCTTTGGGTGGCGAGTGGCGGACGGGTGAGTAATGTCTGGGAAACTGCCCGATGGAGGGGGATAACTACTGGAAACGGTAGCTAATACCGCATAACGTCGCAAGACCAAAGTGGGGGACCTTCGGGCCTCACACCATCGGATGTGCCCAGATGGGATTAGCTAGTAGGTGGGGTAATGGCTCACCTAGGCGACGATCCCTAGCTGGTCTGAGAGGATGACCAGCCACACTGGAACTGAGACACGGTCCAGACTCCTACGGGAGGCAGCAGTGGGGAATATTGCACAATGGGCGCAAGCCTGATGCAGCCATGCCGCGTGTATGAAGAAGGCCTTCGGGTTGTAAAGTACTTTCAGCGGGGAGGAAGGCGGTGAGGTTAATAACCTTGCCGATTGACGTTACCCGCAGAAGAAGCACCGGCTAACTCCGTGCCAGCAGCCGCGGTAATACGGAGGGTGCAAGCGTTAATCGGAATTACTGGGCGTAAAGCGCACGCAGGCGGTCTGTTAAGTCAGATGTGAAATCCCCGGGCTTAACCTGGGAACTGCATTTGAAACTGGCAGGCTTGAGTCTCGTAGAGGGGGGTAGAATTCCAGGTGTAGCGGTGAAATGCGTAGAGATCTGGAGGAATACCGGTGGCGAAGGCGGCCCCCTGGACGAAGACTGACGCTCAGGTGCGAAAGCGTGGGGAGCAAACAGGATTAGATACCCTGGTAGTCCACGCCGTAAACGATGTCGACTTGGAGGTTGTGCCCTTGAGGCGTGGCTTCCGGAGCTAACGCGTTAAGTCGACCGCCTGGGGAGTACGGCCGCAAGGTTAAAACTCAAATGAATTGACGGGGGCCCGCACAAGCGGTGGAGCATGTGGTTTAATTCGATGCAACGCGAAGAACCTTACCTGGCCTTGACATCCAGAGAACTTAGCAGAGATGCTTTGGTGCCTTCGGGAACTCTGAGACAGGTGCTGCATGGCTGTCGTCAGCTCGTGTTGTGAAATGTTGGGTTAAGTCCCGCAACGAGCGCAACCCTTATCCTTTGTTGCCAGCGGTTCGGCCGGGAACTCAAAGGAGACTGCCGGTGATAAACCGGAGGAAGGTGGGGATGACGTCAAGTCATCATGGCCCTTACGGCCAGGGCTACACACGTGCTACAATGGCGCATACAAAGAGAAGCGACCTCGCGAGAGCAAGCGGACCTCATAAAGTGCGTCGTAGTCCGGATTGGAGTCTGCAACTCGACTCCATGAAGTCGGAATCGCTAGTAATCGTAGATCAGAATGCTACGGTGAATACGTTCCCGGGCCTTGTACACACCGCCCGTCACACCATGGGAGTGGGTTGCAAAAGAAGTAGGTAGCTTAACCTTCGGGAGGGCGCTTACCACTTTGTGATTCATGACTGGGGTGAAGTCGTAACAAGGTAACCGTAGGGGAACCTGCGGTTGGATCACCTCCTTACCTGAAGATACCTTCCCGCGAAGTGCTCACACAGATTGTCTGATAGAAAAGTAACGAGCAGGACGGCTGCGAAGTCGTGACACTTTGTGTCCCCTTCGTCTAGCGGTTAGGACTCCGCCCTTTCACGGCGGCAACAGGGGTTCGAATCCCCTAGGGGACGCCACTGCTTGGTGACAGGTGAAAGGTGTCTCCACAGAATATCTCAAAACTGACGGTAACGTCGTGTTTGAGATATTGCTCTTTAACAATCCGGAACAAGCTGAAAATTTGAAACGACGCGTCGTATTCATTCTCCGTAATAAGAATGAAATTTACGATGCGTTCGGGTCTCTCAAATGCTTACAACAGACAGCGTTGCAAAACGCCTGTGGGTTGTGAGGTTAAGCGACTAAGCGTACACGGTGGATGCCCTGGCAGTCAGAGGCGATGAAGGACGTGCTAATCTGCGAAAAGCGACGGTAAGGTGATATGAACCGCTACAGCCGTCGATGTCCGAATGGGGAAACCCGGTGCACTCTGTGCATCATCGTTAACTGAATACATAGGTTAACGAGGCGAACCGGGGGAACTGAAACATCTAAGTACCCCGAGGAAAAGAAATCAACCGAGATTCCCCCAGTAGCGGCGAGCGAACGGGGAGCAGCCCAGGACCTGAATCAGCTTGTGCATCAGTGGAAGCGTCTGGAAAGTCGCGCGATACCGGGTGACAGCCCCGTACACGAAGATGCATGAGTTGTGAGTCCGACGAGTAGGGCGGGACACGTGGTATCCTGTCTGAACATGGGGGGACCATCCTCCAAGGCTAAATACTCCTGACTGACCGATAGTGAACCAGTACCGTGAGGGAAAGGCGAAAAGAACCCCGGCGAGGGGAGTGAAACAGAACCTGAAACCGTGTACGTACAAGCAGTGGGAGCCTACTTGTTAGGTGACTGCGTACCTTTTGTATAATGGGTCAGCGACTTATATTCTGTAGCAAGGTTAACCGCATAGGGGAGCCGAAGGGAAACCGAGTCTTAATTGGGCGTTAAGTTGCAGGGTATAGACCCGAAACCCGGTGATCTAGCCATGGGCAGGTTGAAGGTTGGGTAACACTAACTGGAGGACCGAACCGACTAATGTTGAAAAATTAGCGGATGACTTGTGGCTGGGGGTGAAAGGCCAATCAAACCGGGAGATAGCTGGTTCTCCCCGAAAGCTATTTAGGTAGCGCCTCGTGAACTCATCTCCGGGGGTAGAGCACTGTTTCGGCTAGGGGGCCATCCCGGCTTACCAACCCGATGCAAACTGCGAATACCGGAGAATGTTATCACGGGAGACACACGGCGGGTGCTAACGTCCGTCGTGAAGAGGGAAACAACCCAGACCGCCAGCTAAGGTCCCAAAGTCATGGTTAAGTGGGAAACGATGTGGGAAGGCACAGACAGCCAGGATGTTGGCTTAGAAGCAGCCATCATTTAAAGAAAGCGTAATAGCTCACTGGTCGAGTCGGCCTGCGCGGAAGATGTAACGGGGCTAAACCATGCACCGAAGCTGCGGCAGCGACACTATGTGTTGTTGGGTAGGGGAGCGTTCTGTAAGCCGCTGAAGGTGTGCTGTGAGGCATGCTGGAGGTATCAGAAGTGCGAATGCTGACATAAGTAACGATAAAGCGGGTGAAAAGCCCGCTCGCCGGAAGACCAAGGGTTCCTGTCCAACGTTAATCGGGGCAGGGTGAGTCGACCCCTAAGGCGAGGCTGAAAAGCGTAGTCGATGGGAAACAGGTTAATATTCCTGTACTTGGTGTTACTGCGAAGGGGGGACGGAGAAGGCTAGGTTATCCGGGCGACGGTTGTCCCGGTTTAAGCGTGCAGGTGTGAAGACCAGGCAAATCCGGTCTTCTTTAACACTGAGGCGCGATGACGAGCCGCTACGGCGGTGAAGTAACTGATGCCCTGCTTCCAGGAAAAGCCTCTAAGCTCCAGGTAACACGAAATCGTACCCCAAACCGACACAGGTGGTCAGGTAGAGAATACCAAGGCGCTTGAGAGAACTCGGGTGAAGGAACTAGGCAAAATGGTGCCGTAACTTCGGGAGAAGGCACGCTGGCGCGTAGGTGAAGGGACTTGCTCCCGGAGCCGAGGCCAGTCGAAGATACCAGCTGGCTGCAACTGTTTATTAAAAACACAGCACTGTGCAAACACGAAAGTGGACGTATACGGTGTGACGCCTGCCCGGTGCCGGAAGGTTAATTGATGGGGTTATCCGCAAGGAGAAGCTCTTGATCGAAGCCCCGGTAAACGGCGGCCGTAACTATAACGGTCCTAAGGTAGCGAAATTCCTTGTCGGGTAAGTTCCGACCTGCACGAATGGCGTAATGATGGCCAGGCTGTCTCCACCCGAGACTCAGTGAAATTGAAATCGCTGTGAAGATGCAGTGTACCCGCGGCAAGACGGAAAGACCCCGTGAACCTTTACTATAGCTTGACACTGAACATTGAGCCTTGATGTGTAGGATAGGTGGGAGGCTTTGAAGCGCGGACGCCAGTCTGCGTGGAGCCAACCTTGAAATACCACCCTTTAATGTTTGATGTTCTAACGTAGGCCCGTAATCCGGGCTGCGGACAGTGTCTGGTGGGTAGTTTGACTGGGGCGGTCTCCTCCCAAAGCGTAACGGAGGAGCACGAAGGTTGGCTAATCCTGGTCGGACATCAGGAGGTTAGTGCAATGGCATAAGCCAGCTTGACTGCGAGAGTGACGGCTCGAGCAGGTGCGAAAGCAGGTCATAGTGATCCGGTGGTTCTGAATGGAAGGGCCATCGCTCAACGGATAAAAGGTACTCCGGGGATAACAGGCTGATACCGCCCAAGAGTTCATATCGACGGCGGTGTTTGGCACCTCGATGTCGGCTCATCACATCCTGGGGCTGAAGTAGGTCCCAAGGGTACGGCTGTTCGCCGTTTAAAGTGGTACGCGAGCTGGGTTTAGAACGTCGTGAGACAGTTCGGTCCCTATCTGCCGTGGGCGCTGGAGAATTGAGGGGGGTTGCTCCTAGTACGAGAGGACCGGAGTGAACGCACCGCTGGTGTTCGGGTTGTCATGCCAATGGCACTGCCCGGTAGCTAAGTGCGGAAGAGATAAGTGCTGAAAGCATCTAAGCACGAAACTTGCCCCGAGATGAGTTCTCCCTGACCCTTTAAGGGTCCTGAAGGGACGTTGAAGACGACGACGTTGATAGGCCGGGTGTGTAAGCGCAGCGATGCGTTGAGCTAACCGGTACTAATGACCCGTGAGGCTTAACCTTACAACGCCAGAGGCGTTTTGGTCTGAGAGACCGAAAGAATTTTCAGCTTTGTTCACCGGATTACGTCCAGTGGATTTTGTGCTGTGACAAGGCGGCACGCGAGACGACGTGAAGGAGCATACACGAGTATGTGACTGAGCGGCGCGAGCGGGGTAACGCAGTCAGAGCGCGAAAGACGCGGACGAAAACAGAATTTGCCTGGCGGCAACAGCGCGGTGGTCCCACCTGACCCCATGCCGAACTCAGAAGTGAAACGCCGTAGCGCCGATGGTAGTGTGGGGCCTCCCCATGCGAGAGTAGGGAACTGCCAGGCATCAAACCCGTGAAGAAGCCCCGGACGAGAGTCCGGGGCTTTTTTACG